>NZ_CP028962.1:0-3139806 GCF_003366075.1 Burkholderia sp. IDO3 | reverse complement strand
CGGCTTCAGCGCTTCGTGCTCGTGCAGCACGTCGAGGCCGGGCGCCGCCGCGTTCAGCGCGGCGACGAGCGTGTCGCGATCGACGGTGGCCAGCGGGCCGTCGATCCGTTCGTCGTAGGTGAAACTCATCGTGTGTCTCCGTCTCCACCATGCAGGCGGCCGCACAGGCGGCGCGCCGGATGGACGGCATTCTTGGCGGGACGTGCGGGCGTGTCCAGACGTCGCGCAAGTGGTCATACCAGTTTTTGGAAGAGCGCCCGTAAACAGGTATCGGGGAAGTCGAGAAACCCAACGAAGACAAGGGTTTGTGCGAAAATCACCGGGATTCGTCCAAGGTGGTCATACCAGTATGGAAATGCAGAATCGACAGGCGCCCGCGCGCAATGTGGCCGACGTCGTCGCCGAGCGGATCGAGCAGCTGATCGTCGACGGCGTGCTCAAGGCCGGCCAGGCGCTGCCGTCCGAGCGGCGGCTCACCGAGAAGCTCGGCGTGTCGCGCACGGCGGTGCGCGAAGGGATGAAGCTGCTGCGCGCGCGCGGGATCATCGATACGACGCACGGCAAGGGCTCGTTCGTCGCGAGCCTGACCCCGCAGCGCGCAGTCTCGCCGATGATGCATCTGCTCGGTTCGCAGCCGCGCACGCTGTACGACCTGTTCGAGGTGCGCGGGATGCTCGAGACCGAAGCCGCACGGCTCGCGGCGCTGCGCGGCACGCCGGCCGATTTCATCCTGATCCGACGCCGTTACGAGGAAATGACGGCGGCCGACGCGCAGGATCTCGATCCGGCCGCGCGCGCGAAGCTCGACCATGCGTTCCATCTCGCGATCTGCGAGGCATCGCACAATCCGGTGCTCGTCAATACGCTGCAATCGTTGACCGATCTGCTGCTCAGTTCCGTGTTCGCGTCGGTGAACAATCTCTATCACCGCGAGCCGTTGAAGAAGCAGATCGACCGCCAGCATGCGCGGCTCTACAACGCGGTGACCGGGCGGTTGCCCGATCAGGCGCGCAAGGCCGCGAGCGAACATATCCGCCAGTGCGTCGACTATCTGCGCGAGATCGAACAGGAGGAACAGCGGCTCGTGCGCTCGACGCTGCGGCTCGAAGGATGGACTTGAGGCGAGCGCACCCCGGAGCGGCCGCCGCCGCAATGACGCTCGTCAATGAAATCGTCATCGCGAGGCGGTCTAATGCGTGAATATGTCACAATGTGACTTATCCGATGCGTGGCCCGACACGACCGTTTCGCCTGTGCGCGACACGTGCTTTGGCGGTTGACCGTGACGCGCCGCCGATCCTTGAAGGAGGACGCTGCATGTCGATTCCGACGCGTGGCGACGGGCCCGAGGCCCGCGCCGTCCAGATCCTGCATCGCCCTGTCTGCGACCTGCTCGGCTGTGCATGGCCGATCGTGCTCGCGGGCATGGGCGGCGTCGCGCGGGCCGAGCTTGCGAGTGCGGTGAGTGCCGCCGGCGGGTTCGGTTTTCTCGGGATGGTGCGTGAGCCCGTCGCGCTGATCCGGCGCGAGGTCGAGCAGGTGCGCGCGGCCACCGAGCGGCCGTTCGGCGTGAACCTGATTCCCGCATCGACGCCGCCTGAGCTGCTCGATGCGCAGCTCGATGCGTGCATCGAATTGCGCGTGCCCGTGGTTGCGCTGTTCTGGGACGTGATGCCGGGCGTCGTGCGGCGTCTGCGCGATGCGGGCGTGCGGGTGGTGCATCAGGTCGGGTCGCTCGACGATGCGCGCGCGGCGGAAGCGGCCGGTGCACAGGCGCTGATCGTTCAGGGGCACGAGGCTGGCGGCCATGTGCGCGGCGATCGGCCGCTGGCCGCGCTGCTGCCCGACGTGGTTCACGCGACGCGGTTGCCGGTGCTGGCGGCGGGCGGGATCGTCGATGGCGCGGACGTGGCCGCCGCGATGGCGCTCGGCGCGCAGGGCGCGGTGATGGGCACCGCGTTCATTGCAACGCATGAATCGTTCGCGCATGCGTATCACCAGCAGCGGATCGTCGACGCGCGCGAGGGCGACGCACTGCTGACCGACATCTTCCATATCAACTGGCCGCGCGGTGCGCGGGTTCGCGTGTTGCCGTCGAGCGTCACGCGCGGCGAGCGCGGCGATCCGTTCGGCGACGAGCGCGTCGTGATCGGCGACGAGGAAGGGCGGCCGATCTATCTGTTCAGCACCGATTCGCCGCTGCGGACGATGAGCGGCGATTTCGAAGCGATGGCGCTGTATGCGGGCACGGGGGCAGGGCGGATCGGCGCGATCGAAGCGGCCGGCGACGTGTTGCTCCGTATCGTGCTCGATGCGGCGGCGAGCGTCGAGAAAGGGGCGGCGGCTGCACCGGCACGCGAGCCGGACGCGCATCGTGCGGCGTTGCTGGCGGTGCTCGATGAACTGCTGGAAGCGGAGCGCGCGGGGGCCCGCGTTGCGTCGGAGACGGCGGCCGAGGTGACGGAAGATGCCGAGCTCCACCGGCTGATCGCGCATATCCGCCAGGACGAAGCGCACTGGTGCAGCGTGCTCGTTGATGCGATCCGCACGTTGGGTGCGACGCCGACGCGGGCAACCGGCTCGTTCTACGAGAAGGCGATGGCGATCGACGATCTGGCCGAGCGGATGGCGTTTCTGAACCGCGGTCAGAGGTGGGTCGTGCGCAAGCTGCAGGCGCTGCTGCCGACGCTTGCCGACCCGGATATGCATCACGCGCTGTCGTTGATGCTGGTCGCGCACGAGAAGAATATCGGGTCGGTGGATCTGCGGTTGAGGAACGGGGCGGGCGACGCGTAGTCGGGCCTGCGAGACATCCGGCGTCCGACCCGGCGGGAGAACCGAAAGGCGGGAAACCTCGACGGCAGTCCGGCTACGTTTGCCGGCGATGGCGTCAGCCGTCGAACGGCGCCAGCTCGTAACTCGTGCTCCGGCCGCCGGACAACGAACGACGCAGCACACCGTGTGAGACGAGTTCGCCGATATCGCGCAGCGCCGTATCTTGCGAGCACTTTGCGAGGGCTGCCCATTTGGTGGTCGTCAGCTTTCCTTCGAAGCCGTCGAGCAAGCGGTTCATGACCTTGGCCTGGCGTTCGTTCATCGCAAGGCCCGCATATTGTTGCCAGAAGCGCGCCTTGACCAGGACCGCATCGAGCGTCGTGTACGCGTGATCGACGGCCCGCCCCAGGGTGTTCAGAAACCACGCGAGCCATTCGGTGACGTCGAGCGAACCGCGCTGCGTACGCTCCAGCACGTCGTAGTACGCGTTGCGTTCGCGCTGGATTTGCGCCGACAGGCTGTAGAAACGTTGTGGACTCCGATCGGCGCGCGCCAGCACCAGATCCCCGAGGGCGCGCGCGATACGGCCGTTGCCGTCGTCGAACGGGTGGAGCGTGACGAACCACAGGTGGGCCAGGCCGGCCCGGATCAGCAAAGGCTCGGACGGCGACGCATTGAACCATGCGAGAAAGCGGTGGATCTCGCTGGTCAGGCGCGAGGCGGGCGGTGCTTCGAAATGTACGCGCTGCCGGCCGATCGGTCCGGACACCACCTGCATCGGCCCGCTCGCGTCCGTCCGCCATGCGCCCACCGTGATTCGCGACATCCCCGAATAGCCGGTCGGGAAAAGAGCGGCATGCCACCCGCACAAGCGGCTTTCGGTGACCGGCGCTGCCGAATGGGTCGTCGCATCCAGCACCATGTCGACCACGCCCTCGACGTGGCGATCGACTGGCGCCAGCGCACCGATATCGACACCAAGCCGGCGCGCAATCGACGATCGAACCGATGCGACGTTCAGGCTTTCGCCCTCGATGGCACTGGTCTTGACGACGTCCTCCGTCAGCGCGGCCAGGCTGGCCTCGCCGCGCAGCGACAGGCCGATATCCGCCAATCGCCCGACCAGCATGCCTTGCGCACGGCTGACGTCGGCGAGTGGCGCGGCGAGTGTCGGGAGGTCGAAGCGCCATGCAGGCCAGTCGGCCGACTCCCAGATGAAGGTGTAATCTCCGCTCATGATGCGGAGATTATCCCACCGATTGGCCGCGTGATTCAATATTCACCGCAAATTATGCGGTGAATAGCCGCTCTATTCACCGCACCGTCAACCCGTCGGAATAAAAAAAGCCCGCCGAAGCGGGCCAACCTCTCGATGAAGAGGGGTGATGCGAATCCGCGATCCGTGCCGGCTCAACCCTTCGTCGCGCCGAACGTCAGCCCCGCGACGAAATGCTTCTGCATCGCGAAGAACATCGCGACCGACGGCAGCGCGGCGAGAATCGATCCGGCCGAAACAAGATTCCACGACGTCGTCCATTGCCCCTTCAACGCGGCGACGCCCACGGTGATCGGCGCGGCCTCGTCGCCTTGCGTCAGGCACAGCGCCCAGAAGTAGTCGTTCCACACGAACGTGAACACGAGAATCGCGAGCGCGGCCAACGCAGGGCGGATCAACGGCAGCACGATCCGCCAGAACACCGTCCACTCGCCCGCGCCTTCGATCCGCGCCGCCTCGATCAGCTCGAACGGTAGCTGCTTGATGAAGTTGCGCAGAAACAGCGTACAGAACCCCGTCTGAAACGCGACATGAAACAGGATCAGCGCGTCGACGGTGTTGAACACGCCCAGCCTGAGCGACAAGTCCCGCACTGGAATCATTAGCACCTGCACCGGCACGAAATTCCCCGCGACGAACGTGCCGAACAACGCGGTATTCCCGCGAAACCGGTAAGTGGCGAGCGCGAACCCGGCCATCGCCGCCAGCGCGATCGAACCCAGCACCGACGGCACCGTGATCTGCACGCTGTTCCAGAAGTAATGCAGCATCGGCGACGTGGTCAGCGCGTCGCGATAGTTCTCGATCATCGAGAAGTGCCGCGGCCAGCCCCAGTAGTGACCTTCGACGAGCTCCTCGGTCGAGCGCACCGACGTGACGAACACGGCGATCATCGGCAGCAGCCAGATCACGAGCGCGACGGGCAGCGACAATTTGTACAGCCGGCGCGAGACCGGCTTCCAGTGGGCAACGGGTGTCGGAAACATGATGAACGAATCCCCGGGTGGTCACTGCTCGTTGCGCAGCATGCGGCGCAACTGGAACACGATGTAGACGAGCATGATCGCGAACAGCACGACCGCGATCGCCGCGGAATAGCCGAGCCGGTAGTACTTGATCGCCTGGTCGTACATGTAATACGCGAGCACGGTCGAACTCTCGAACGGGCCGCCGCTCGTCATCACCGAGATCAGGTCGAAGCTGCGCAGCGCGCCGATCACGGTGACGACGATCGCCATGAACGTGGTCGGCCGCAACTGCGGGAGCACGACGTGCCACAGCAGCGCGAAGCCGCGCGCGCCTTCCATCCGCGCCGCTTCGATCTGCTCGGGGTTCACCGCCGTGAGGCCGGTCAGGTACAGGATCATGCAGTAGGCCGTCTGCGGCCACAGCGCGGCGAACACGATGCCGAGCGTCGCGTAGCGCGCGTCGCCGAGCACTGGAATGCCGTGCCCGGCGATGAGTGCGAGCAAGCCGAAGGTCGGATCGTAGAACCACGAGAAGATCAGCCCGACGACCACGCCGGACAGCACGAACGGCGCGAAGAACAGCGACTTCACGAGCCGGATGCCGGCAACGGCCTGGTTCAGATACAGCGCGAGCGCGAGGCCGAGCGGCGGCGCGAGCATGAACAGCACGAGCCAGATCACGTTGTTGCGCAACGCGGTGTAGAACGTCGGCGCGTGCAGCAGCTCGACGTAGTTGGCGACGCCGACGAACGTGCGCTCGGTCATCCCGTCCCAGTTGCAGAGGCTCAGCCACAGCGTCGACAGGATCGGCCAGATCACATAGACGGCAACCATCGCGCACGCGGGCGCGAGAAAGAGCCACGCGGCGCGCCGTTGCCGCCGCACGGCCGGCGACGGGCGGCGCGCGGGCAGCGCGGCGGGGGTGCGGCGGCCCGGCGGTGCGGCGGCCGGGGCGGCAGGCGTTTCGGCGGGTTGGGACGCGATCGGACTGGACACGGCAAGCCTCCTGGGCGAACGCGGCGGCGCACGGCCGCCGCGTGAGTCACGCGATTACTTCTTGTAGATCCGCTTGCGGGTCTGCTCGAGTTGCGCGAGCACCGAATCGAGCTGCGCGGGATTCGCGACGAACTGCTGCATCCCCTTCATCCCTTCGTCGGCCATTTCCTTCGTCATGTCGCGGTCGTAGAACTGCGCGACGCCGCCCTGGGTGTCGGCGAGGATCCGGAAGCCGATCCGCGAGATCGGATCGTCCGGCTCCGGCGACTTGCTGTTGGCCGACAGCGAGCCGAGCCCTTCGGCGAGCTTCGCGCCCATCTCGGGCGTTTCGACGAACGCGAGGAAGGTATGCGCGTCGGCCTTGTTCTTCGCCTTGGTCGGGATGTGCAGCGATTCGACCGGGCCGTCTTCGGCGGTCGGCACCTTCGGGTCGATGATCGGGAAGCGGTAGTAGCCCATTTCCTGCTTCACGTTCGGCGGAAAGCCCGCCGCGATGAAGGTGCCCATCAGCATCATCGCGGCCTTGCCCTGGAACAGGAACGGCTGCGCGCCGTCGAGATCGTAGGACAGCGCGTTGTCGATGAAGTAGCCCGCGTCGATCAGCGATTTCCACGTCGTGTAGACCTTCTTCACGCGCGGGTCGGTGTACGGCACGTCGCCGGCCATCAGCTGCTGGTGGAACGCGTTGCCGTTCAGCCGCAGGTCGAGATAATCGAACCAGCCGGCGAGCGTCCACGCGTCGCGGCCGCCAACTGCGATCGGCGTGATGCCGGCTGCCTTCAGCTTCTTGCACGCATCGAGAAACTGGTCCCATGTTTTCGGCTCGTCGGCGATGCCGACCTTGCGGAACAGGTCCTTGCGGTAGAACAGCCCCCACGAGTAATAGACGGTCGGTGCCGCGTACTGCTTGCCGTTGTACGACGAGGCGCTGCGCGTCGACGCGTACATCGCGTCCCAGCCGTTCTTCTTCCAGTCGCCGCTCAGGTCCTCGAACAGCCCGCGCTTCGCGTAGTACGCCATCCGCTCGCCCGCGTGCCAGTTCACCACGTCGGGCGCGACGGTCGTGAGCCATGCGGGGAGCTGCACCTTGTACGCTTCCTCGTCGACGAAGGTGGGCTTCACGTCGATGTCGGGATGGGCCTTGTGGAACGCCTCGAGCGTCGACTGCCAGACCGCGCGCTGGCTGGCGCCCTTGAACGCGATGTTGATCGTCAGCGTGCCCGCGTTGGCCGGTGCGGCCGCGCCGAACGATGCAGCGGCGATGGCGGCCGCCGCCGCAAGCCGGGCGGCGACGCGAAGGGGGCGATGTGTCATGTGTGTCTCCAGTCCTGTGTGTCGTTGTGCGTGACCGGCGCGCGTCATGTCGTCATGGCGCCGGGGGCGGTTGCTACGAACGGCTTCGATACACGGCGACGCCTTGCGGCTCGACCTGCGCGGTGCCGACCACGAATGCGGACGGCGGCACCGCGTCGATCGTGTGCGGCGTGTCGCGGTAGTTGAATACGTAGGTGAGGCCGCCGCGCCGGCTGATGCGCAGACCGTCGCCGAGCAGTGCGGGCGCGAGGCCGGCTTCGGCCGCGACGTCGGCGAACAGGCGCGCGGTGGTCGCGTCGTCGAACAGCGCGGCCCAGTAGTGCAACGCGCCGTGCGATACGCAGGCCGGATGACCGTCGGCGAAGCGCGCGCGCACGATG
This sequence comes from Burkholderia sp. IDO3, assembly GCF_003366075.1. NCBI lineage: Bacteria > Pseudomonadati > Pseudomonadota > Betaproteobacteria > Burkholderiales > Burkholderiaceae > Burkholderia > Burkholderia sp. IDO3. The sequence goes on along the minus strand of NZ_CP028962.1, from coordinate 3,132,097 downwards.
CCGCGCGCGTCGCCATCTTCGCCGTCGCCATGCAGCTCGACGAGATCGCGCCAGTGACGCGCGTCGCCGGCGAGCGGCGAGCCGTCGCGCAACGTGCCGTCGATCCGTTCGGTCACGTTCGGCCGCAGCGATTCGACACGCCACACGCGTATCGGCAGGATCGACGCGAGCGGGCCGGGCGGCAGCGTCGGCGGAATCCGCAGGTCGGCGGTCTTCGAGCCGGTGCGCGGGCCGAACACCGCCTGCGCGCCGGAGGCGGCGAGCCGTGCCGCGAAGTCGTCCGGCACGACCGGCAGCGGCGGCACGACGACGAGCCGGTAGCCGTCGAGCGGCGCGTGCGGGGAAACGATGTCGACGTCGAGGCCGAGCGAGCGCAGCGCCGAGTAGTACTCGAACGCGAAGCGCGGATAGTGGAAATCGGCGCCTTGCGGCTGTACTTCGAACAGCCATTTCGCGTCGTAGTCGAACACCAGCGCGACGGGGGCGCGCACCGGGCCGTTCGCGTCGGCATCCGCGCGGGCGTCGAGCACCGCGGCGATTTCGCGCGCGACGCGCTGCGCTTCGCGGCCGCCTTCGTCGAGCCGATCGTCCGGCGTGTGCAGGCCCGCATGCATCTGTTCCTGCGCGAACGGCGCTTGCCGCCAGCGGAAGTACGACACGCAGCCGGCGCCGTGCGCGAACGCTTCCCAGCTCCACAGCCGCACCATGCCCGGCAGCGGCGCGGGGTTCCACTGCGCCCAGTTCACGGGCCCCGGCTGCTGCTCCATCACCCAGAACGGCAGCTTCGACATCCCGCGATAGAGATCGTGATTGAACGACGCGAAATCGGGATGGCCGGTGCGCAGCCAGCGCGCCTTCACGTCGGGCGCGAACCATTGCTCCTCGAGCGCGCCGAGCGGGTAGCTGTCCCACGTCGCGATGTCGAGGTCGCGCGCCACTTCGTAGTGATCGAACTCGGTGAAGAGCTGCATGAAGTTGTGCGCGACGGGGCGGCCCGGCGAATGGGCGCGGATCACGTCGACCTGCATCCGGTGATAGCGCGCGACTTCGTCGGAGGCGAAGCGCCGGTAGTCGAGGCGATGCGACGGATGCGCTTCGGTCACGGTGCCGACCGGCGCGTCGACTTCGTCGAAATGGCGGTACTCCATGCTCCAGAACACGGTGCCCCATGCGCGGTTCAGCGCGTCGATCGTGCCGTAGCGCGCCTTCAGCCATTCGCGAAAGCGCACGAGCGCGGCGGGCGAATAGCTGACGACCGTCTGGTGGCAGCCGAGCTCGTTGTCGGTCTGCCAGTAGCGCACGGCCGGGTGGCGGCCGTAGCGTTCGGCCACCGCCGTGCAGATCCGGCGCGATGCTTCGAGATAGGTCGGCGACGAGAAGTCGTAGTGGCGGCGCGAGCCGAATTTGCGCGGCCGGCCGTCCGCGCCGATCGCGAGGATGTCGGGGTGACGGTCGACGAGCCACTTCGGCGGCGTCGCGGTCGGCGTGCACATGACGACCTCGAGGCCGGCCGTGCCGAGCACGTCGATCGCGCGATCGAGCCAGCCCCAGTCGTATTCGCCCGGCGACGGCTCGATGCGGCTCCAGGCGAATTCGGCGATCCGCACCTGCGCGATGCCGAGCGCCTTCATCCGGCGGGCGTCGTCCGCCCACATCGATTCCGGCCAGTGTTCCGGGTAGTAGCAGACTCCAAGGCGCATGCCCGATCCTTATGCGTAGTGGTGGACGTGGACGTCGGCGCGCGCGGGCACCGCGCGGCCGTCTTCGGTGAAGAGGTGGCAGGCCGCGGCCGGCGCATGCGCGTGCACGCGCTCGCCGCGACGCAGCGGCGCGTCGCCGGGCACTTTTGCGATCAGCGGCGTGCCGCCCGGCTGGTCGAGGTGCACGTAGGTTTGCTCGCCGAGGCGTTCGACCAGCACGACGTCGCGGGCGAGCGCCGTCGCGTCGTGCGCGGCGCCGAGCGTCAGGTGTTCGGGGCGGATGCCGAGCGTGACGGTGGCGCCCGGCGCGAGCGCGGCGCCGTCGCGCGGCAGCGTGAAGGTTTCGCCGGACGGCACGACGGCGACGGTCGTGTGTTGCGCATCGCACGCGGCGACGACGGCCGGCAGGAAGTTCATCCGCGGCGAGCCGATGAAGCCGGCGACGAAGCGGCTCGCCGGATGGTGGTAGAGGTCGAGCGGCGCGCCGACCTGCGCGATGCTGCCGTGCTGCGCGGTGTCGGCGCCGGTGTGCAGCAGCACGATCTTGTCGGCGAGCGTCATCGCTTCGGTCTGGTCGTGCGTCACGTAGACGACGCTCGCCCGTTCGAACTGGCGGTGCAGTTTCGCGATCTCGACGCGGGTCTGGCCGCGCAGCGCCGCGTCGAGGTTCGACAGCGGCTCGTCGAACAGGAACACGCCGGGCTCGCGCACGATCGCGCGGCCGATCGCGACGCGCTGCCGCTGGCCGCCGGACAGCGCCTTCGGCTTGCGCTCGAGCAGCGTGTCGAGCTGCAGGATCCGCGCGGCGTCGCGCACCTTCCGGTCGATCTCGGCCTTCGGCACGCGCGCGAGCTTCAGCCCGAACGCCATGTTCTCGTAGACCGTCATGTGCGGAAACAGCGCGTAGCTCTGGAACACCATCGCGACGCCGCGCTCGGCGGCCGGCACGTCGTCGACGCGGCGGCCGTCGATCGACAGCTCGCCGTCGCTCAGATCCTCGAGGCCCGCGATCATCCGCAGCAGGGTCGACTTGCCGCAGCCGGACGGGCCGAGGAACACGCAGAACTCGTGCGCGCCGATCTCCAGATCGACGTCGCGAATGACCGGCGCGTGCTCGCCATAGGCTTTCTGCACGCGTCGCATCGAGATGCTCGCCATTGTCTCCGCTCCATGTTCTAATGCGCTTGCATCATGCTTAAGCGCTTAATCATCGCGATCAAAAAAAGAGCCGGTCCCGATCGCGGCCGAGTCGCGCCCGTTGGTCGGGCGGCTGGGTGTGCGGCGATAGTGCGCCGCTTCGGTGAGCGAAGCAAATACTGGATCGGCATCTCATATAGTGAGCAGACGATGGCAACACTGGATGAAGTCGCGCGCCGCGCCGGCGTGACGGCCGCGACGGTCTCGAACGTATTGCGCCACCGCGGGCGGGTGGGCGACGCGACGCGCGCGCGGGTGCTGGAAGCGGTGGCGGCGCTCGGGTATCGGCCGCATCTGGCCGCGCGGGCGCTTGCGGAAGGGCGCGCGCCGACGGTCGCGCTGATGGTGTCGAGCATCGCGAACCCGTTCTATCCGGAGTTCGCGCTCGCGGTCGAGCGCGCGGTGCGCCGCAACGGGCAGTTCCTGATCGTCTGCAATACGAACGAAGATCCGTTGCAGGGGCGAGCGTATCTCGACCAGATCGCCGGGACGATTTCCGAAGGCATTCTCGTGACCAACGCGAACCTGCATTTGCCGGATCTGGCCGACGTTGCCCGGCGCGGCGTGCCGGTCGTGCTGTGTCTGTGGGAGCGGCCCGATGCGCCGCCCGAGGGGCTGCCTTGCGTGGCCGTGGATTTCCGCGAGGCGGGGCGGATCGCGACGCGGCATCTGCTCGAACTCGGGCACCGGACGATCGGCGTGATCGTCGGCGGCTCGGCGAGCGGCGTGCAGGCGGCGCGCTACGACGGCTTCGTCGACGTGATGCGCGAAGCGGGGCTCGATGCGTCGATCGTCGCGGCCGAGCCCGATTCGATCGAAGGCGGCGTGCGTGCGGCGGGCCGCCTGCTCGATGCGCATCCGGGGCTGACCGCGCTGGTCGCGACCAACGACCTGCCGGCGATCGGCGCGCTGCACGCGGCGGCCGATCGCGGCAGGCGCGTGCCCGACGACCTGTCGATCGTCGGCATTACCGACATTCATCTGGCCAGCGACACGCGTCCGACGTTGACGACCGTTGCGATCCCGACCGCCGAGGCGGCGGGGCTCGCGGTCGAACTGCTCAATGCGTTGCGCGAGGCGGGCGGGCAGGTCGACGCGGTGTCGCGGGTGCGGACGGGGTCGTTGCCGCGGCTCGTTGTGCGCGGGACGACCGGCGCAGCGCCGGGGCGGAGTGCGGGGGCTTAGACGTCGCGGGGGCTTTGCCGCGTGACGCCGGGCGTGGCGTGGTTTGCCGGCGTAGGGCGCAACCCGCGAAGCAGCGAATGGGACGGGCCAGCGGCCACTGGACGAAATCGGAGTCCGGGCCGGATGGGCCGTCTGCCATCATCGCTTCGACGACCCTCATCGCGGTGCGTCGCGCCGAATCGAGATGCGCGTCGGAACCCCGAGTCCAGGCCGGATTACCCACCCACTTCACCCGCCTTCGACGAGCCGCATCACGATCCGTCGCGCCGATTCGAGATGCGCGACCGTCATCGCGCGCGCACCGCGTGCATTGCGTTCGCGGCACGCTTGCAGGATGTCCTCGTGCTCGACCTGGAACGACGGCGTATCCGCGAGCAGCGTCGCCTGCAGCCGCTCGTACCGCTCGACCTGGCTGCGCAATTCCGCGATCGCCTTCAACTGCCGCTCGTTGCCGCAGCACGAATACAGCAGCGCATGGAATTCGCGGTTCAGCTCGCCTTGCCGGCGCGGCACGCCCGATTCGCCGAGCAGCCGGTGCACGAGCTCGGCGCGCGCCAGCGTCTCGTCGTCGAGCCGCTTCACGCTGCGGAAGATCGCATCGCCTTCGAGCAGCGCGCGCATGTCGTAGATTTCCTGCACGTCGGACGCGCTCAGCATCCGGACGACCGCGCCGCGATTGCGGAAGATGTCCAGCAGCCCTTCGCGCTCCAGGCGCTGGATCGCCTCGCGCATCGGAATCCGGCTGACTCCGAAACGTTCGGCAAGGTCGCGCTCGACGAGCCGCTCGCCGGCCTGCAACTCGCCGTTGATGATCATTTCCCGCAGCGATGCGGCCACCGCGTCCGCCGTGGAATCGAGTCTGGCTTCCATGCCCCTGGGCTCCTGAATTTGGAATAATGGTATACCAAATGGCATTCCGGTGCCACAATGGCGGCCTCACGTTCCGATAGCAGAGGAGAGCGAGATGGCGCATGGCGAACACAAGTACCGCGTGGCAGTGGAGTGGATCGGCAACCGGGGAACCGGCACGTCGGGGTATCGCGAATATGGCCGCGATCATGTGATCCGCGCGGGTTCGAAGCCGGCTATTCCCGGCTCGTCGGACGCGGCGTTTCGCGGCGATGCGGCGCGCTGGAATCCGGAGGATTTGCTGCTGGCGTCGGCATCGGCGTGCCACGAGCTCTGGTATCTGCATCTGTGCTCGGATGCGGGGATCCGCGTGCTCGCGTACGTCGACGAGGCCGAAGGCACGATGCTCGACAGCGCCGAGCAAGGGCGCTTCACCGAAATCGTGCTGCACCCGCGCGTGACGATTCGCGCCGGCGACGATCGCGAACTGGCGGAGCGGCTGCATCATGCGGCGCATGCGAAGTGCTACGTGGCGAACTCCGTCAATTTCCCGATCCGGTGCGAGCCGGTGATCGAGTTTGCCGCGGCGTGACGCAGGCAGCCGCGATCGTGTGCGCAGCATCCGGCCGCGGCCTCACAACCCGATCCCGTACACCTCCCGCGCGGCCGCGCGGATCGCATCGGCCATCACCGCGACGGCCGGCGAAGGCAGCCGGTCGGTGCGCGTGATGATCCCGAAATCGTCCATCCGGCAATCCATCTCCAGCGGCAGCACGGTGACGATTCCGTGTCGCGCGTAGTACTGCGCGACGTCCTCCGCGAGCACCGCGATCATGTCGCTCTGCTCGATCAGCTGCGTGATGAACAGCAGCGCGGCCGTCTCGACGACGTTCGCGGGCGGCGCGAGGCTGGCGCGCTGGAACACCAGCTCGAAGCGATGGCGCAGCACGCTGCCGGCCGGCGGCATGACCCACGCGGCGCGCTGCACGTCCGCGAGCGACAGCGGCGCCTGTGCGAGCAGCGGATGGCCGGGCCGCACCACCGCGGCGACCGGCTCGCCGGTCAGCGGCTCGTAGCGCAGGTGCAGCTTGTCGTGTTCGGCGGACAGCCGGCCGAGCACGATGTCGAGCTTCTCCTGCGCGAGGTGTTCGAGCAGTGCGTTGCTGGTGTCGATCTCGACGGACACGCGCACGTTCGCATGCGTCCCCTTCACGGCCGCGACGGCCGGCGGCACGAGCCGCAGCCCCGGCGACGTGATCGCGCCCACCGCCACATGGCCGAGATGGCCGGCCTTCAGCGCGGCCAGCTCCTCGCGCGCCTGGTCGAGGCTGCCGAGCGCCGCGCGCGCGTGGCGGATCAGCGCGTCGCCGTACAGCGTCGGCCGCATGCCGCGCGGCAGCCGCTCGAACAGCACCGCGCCGATCGATTCCTCCAGCTCGCGCAGCAGCTTCGACGCGGCCGGCTGCGTCATGTTCAGCGCGGCCGCCGCGCGATGAATGCTGCCTTCGTCGGCGAGCGCGACGACCAGCAGCAACTGGCGCGTCTTCAGGCGGCTGCGGTTTCCCCACGGGCTGGCTTCGGTCATCGTACGGGTTTATATCGATATCGGAATCGATATCGTAATCGCCTAAAACGTCATTAGCGAGTTATCAAAATTCTCCCTAGACTGCGTCGGTATCCCGTCACCACAGGACTGACGATGTCGGCAACAAAACCCAGGCTGCGCTCTGCCCAATGGTTCGGCACGAACGACAAGAACGGCTTCATGTACCGGAGCTGGATGAAGAACCAGGGCATTCCCGATCACGAATTCGACGGTCGGCCCATCGTCGGCATTTGCAATACGTGGTCCGAACTGACGCCGTGCAACGCGCACTTTCGCAAGCTCGCCGAGCACGTGAAGCGCGGGATCTCGGAAGCGGGCGGGTTCCCGGTCGAATTCCCGGTGTTCTCGAACGGCGAATCGAACCTGCGGCCGTCGGCGATGCTCACGCGCAACCTGGCGTCGATGGACGTCGAGGAAGCGATCCGCGGCAACCCGATCGATGCGGTCGTGCTGCTCGCCGGCTGCGACAAGACGACGCCCGCGCTGCTGATGGGCGCGGCGAGCTGCGACGTGCCGGCGATCGTCGTGTCGGGCGGGCCGATGCTGAACGGCAAGCTCGAAGGCAGGAACATCGGCTCGGGCACGGCCGTGTGGCAACTGCACGAAGCGCTGAAGGCCGGCGAGATCGACCTGCACCACTTCCTGTCCGCCGAAGCCGGGATGTCGCGCTCGGCCGGCACCTGCAACACGATGGGCACCGCATCGACGATGGCGTGCATGGCCGAGGCGCTCGGCGTCGCGCTGCCGCACAACGCGGCAATCCCGGCCGTCGATTCGCGCCGCTACGTGCTCGCGCACATGTCGGGCATCCGCATCGTCGAGATGGCGCTCGAAGGGCTCGTGCTGTCGAAGGTCCTGACGCGCGCCGCGTTCGAGAACGCGATCCGCGCGAACGCGGCGATCGGCGGGTCGACCAATGCGGTGATCCACCTGAAGGCGATCGCGGGCCGCATCGGCGTGCCGCTCGAACTCGAGGACTGGATGCGCATCGGCCGCGACACGCCGACGATCGTCGACCTGATGCCGTCCGGGCGCTTCCTGATGGAGGAGTTCTATTACGCGGGCGGCCTGCCGGCCGTGCTGCGCCGGCTCGGCGAAGGCGGGCTGCTGCCGCATCCCGACGCGCTGACGGTCAACGGCAAGTCGGTGTGGGACAACGTGCGCGAAGCGCCGAACTACGACGACGAGGTGATCCGTCCGCTCGGCCGGCCGCTGATCGCGGACGGCGGGATCTGCATCCTGCGCGGCAATCTCGCGCCGCGCGGCGCGGTGCTCAAGCCGTCGGCGGCGAGCCCCGAACTGCTCAAGCATCGCGGCCGCGCGGTGGTGTTCGAGAACCTCGAGCACTACAAGGCGACGATCAACGACGAAGCGCTCGACGTCGATGCCAGCTCGGTGCTGGTGCTGAAGAACTGCGGGCCGCGCGGTTATCCGGGGATGGCCGAAGTCGGCAACATGGGGCTGCCGCCGAAGCTGCTGCGCCAGGGCGTGAAGGACATGGTGCGCATCTCGGATGCGCGGATGAGCGGCACCGCCTACGGCACGGTGGTGCTGCACGTCGCGCCGGAAGCGGCCGCCGGCGGCCCGCTCGCCGCGGTGCGCAACGGCGACTGGATCGAGCTCGACTGCGAGGCCGGCACGCTGCATCTGGACATTTCGGATGACGAACTGCAGCGCCGCCTGTCGGACGTCGATCCGACCGCGGCGCCGGGCGTGGCCGGGCAGCTCGGCAAGGGCGGCTATGCGCGGCTGTACATCGATCACGTGCTGCAGGCGGACGAGGGGTGCGACCTCGACTTCCTGGTCGGCACGCGCGGCGCGGACGTGCCGAGCCATTCGCATTGAGGCATTGAGCGGGCGGGCGGCGCAACGCGCGCCGCGGCCGCGCGCGGGCATCGGCTCGCGCATCGTCAAGTTGTGAAACCGTGAACGCATGATGGCCCCGCATCGGGGCCGGCGCAGGACGCGAACCATGACATCGAGCAGCACGCCGCGTTATCGCGGCATCTTCCCCGTCGTCCCGACGACGTTTTCCGATACCGGCGAGCTCGACCTCGCGAGCCAGAAACGCGCGGTCGATTTCATGATCGACGCGGGCTCGGACGGGCTGTGCATCCTCGCGAACTTCTCCGAGCAATTCGCGATCACCGACGACGAGCGCGACGTGCTCACGCGCACGATCCTCGAACACGTCGCCGGCCGCGTGCCGGTGATCGTCACGACGTCGCACTACAGCACGCAGGTGTGCGCGGCACGCAGCCTGCGCGCGCAGCAGCTCGGCGCGGCGATGGTGATGGCGATGCCGCCGTATCACGGTGCGACGTTCCGCGTGCCCGAAGCGCAGATCTTCGACTTCTACGCGCGCGTGTCGGAGGCGCTCGCCATCCCGATCATGATCCAGGACGCGCCCGCGAGCGGTACGCCGCTGTCCGCGCCGTTCCTGGCGCGCATGGCCCGCGAGATCGAGCAGGTCGCGTACTTCAAGATCGAGACGCCGGGCGCGGCGAACAAGCTGCGCGAGCTGATCCGGCTCGGCGGCGACGCGATCGAAGGGCCGTGGGATGGCGAGGAGGCGATCACGCTGCTCGCCGACCTGCACGCCGGCGCGACCGGCGCGATGACGGGCGGCGGGTTTCCGGACGGCATTGGGCCGATCCTCGACGCTTTCCGCGAAGGCCGCCATGACGACGCGTTCGCGCGCTATCAGGCGTGGCTGCCGCTGATCAATCACGAGAACCGCCAGTCCGGGATCCTGACCGCGAAAGCGCTGATGCGCGCAGGCGGCGTGATCGCGTGCGAGCGGCCGCGGCATCCGATGCCGGAACTGCATCCGGACACGCGCGCGGAGCTGCTCGCGATCGCGCGCCGGCTCGATCCGCTCGTGCTGCGCTGGGCGCGCTGAGTGGGTGGCGAAGGAGGAACGCAGATGAGCAAGGTGATTTCGCTGGGCGTGATCGGGATCGGCAAGATCGCGCGTGACCAGCATCTGCCGGCGATCGCCGCCGAACCGGGCTTCGCGCTGACCGCGTGCGCGAGCCGCCACGCGGAAGTCAGCGGCGTGCGCAACTATCCGGATCTGCCCGCGCTGCTGGCCGCCGAGCCCGGGCTCGATGCGGTGTCGCTGTGCGCGCCGCCGCAGGTGCGCTACGCACAGGCGCGCGCCGCGCTCGAAGCCGGCAAGCACGTGATGCTCGAAAAGCCGCCGGGCGCGACGCTCGGCGAAGTGGCCGTGCTGGACGCGCTCGCGCGCGAGCGCGGCCTCACGCTGTTCGCGACCTGGCATTCGCGTTGCGCGAGCGCGGTGGAACCGGCGCGCGCATGGCTCGCCGCGCGCACGATCCGCGCCGTGCAGGTGCGCTGGAAAGAGGACGTGCGGCGCTGGCATCCGGGGCAGCAGTGGATCTGGGAGCCCGGCGGCCTCGGCGTGTTCGATCCCGGCATCAACGCGCTGTCGATCGTCACGCGAATCCTGCCGCGCGAGCTCGTGCTGCGTGAAGCGACGCTCTACGTGCCGAGCGATGCGCAGATGCCGATCGCGGCCGAACTCGATTGCGCGGATACCGACGGCGTACCCGTGCGGGCGGAATTCGACTGGCGGCACGGCCCGGTCGAGCAATGGGAAATCGCCGTCGACACGTCGGACGGCGTGCTCGCGATCAGCCGCGGCGGCGCGCAGTTGTCGATCGACGGCGCGCCGGTCGAGATCGGGCCCGAGCGCGAGTATCCGGCGCTGTATGCGCACTTCCGCGCGCTGATCGCGCGCGCCGAAAGCGACGTCGACGTACGGCCGTTGCGGCTCGTCGCCGATGCGTTCCTGTTCGGGCGGCGCGTCGGGACCGACGCGTTCGGCCGCTGACACCGTGCCGGCACGCGCCAAGCGAGCGCGACCCGGCGCGACGGATGTTGAAGACCCAAGCCAATACAAGGAGACACACCGCATGAACCGCACGACCCGCACGATCCGCCGACACACCCTGCGCGCGCTGTTGGCCGCGCTTTGCATCGCGCCGCTCGGGATGACGGGCGCCGCGCACGCCGATGCGCCGCTGAAGATCGGCTTCCTGGTGAAGATGCCCGAGCAGGCATGGTTCATCAACGAGCAGAACGCCGCGTCCGCGCTCGGCCAGAAGGAGCACTTCTCGGTCGTGAAGATCGGCACGCCGGACGGCGAGAAGGTGCTGGCCGCGATCGACAACCTCGGCTCGCAAGGCGCGCAGGGCTTCGTGATCTGCGCGCCCGACGTGCGGCTCGGGCCGGCGATCGCCGCGCGCGCGAAGCGCTACAACATGAAGTTCGTGACGGTCGACGACCAGCTCGTCGATTCGACCGGCAAGCCGCTGCCGAACGTGCCGCACCTCGGGATGTCGGCGATCAAGATCGGCAACCAGGTCGGCCAGGCGATCTCCGACGAGATGAAGCGGCGCGGCTGGAAACCGGAAGAAGTCGGCGCGCTGCGCATCACCAACTACGAGCTGCCGACCGCGAAGCTGCGCACCGACGGCGCGACCGAGGCGCTGCTCGCGAACGGCTTCCGCAAGGACAACATCTTCGACGCACCGCAGAAGACGACCGACGACGAAGGCGGCTTCAGCGCGGCCGCGCCCGTGCTCGCGCGTCATCCGAACATCAAGAAGTGGGTGGTCTACGCGCTGAACGAGGAGACCGTGCTCGGCGCGGTGCGCGCGACCGAACAGCTGCACATCCCGGCGGCCGACGTGATCGGCGTCGGCATCAACGGCGCGGGCGAGGCGTTCGCCGAATTCCAGAAGAAGGAGCCGACCGGCTTTTACGGGACGATCGCGGTCAGCTCGACGAACCACGGCAAGGACAGCACGCAGAACCTCGTCGACTGGATCCGCAACGGCAAGGTGCCGCCGGCCGACACGCAGACGAGCGGCAAGCTGATGACGCGCGCGAACTGGCAGGCCGTGCGCGCCGAGCTCGGCATCTGAGCGTGCGGGGCGACGACGCGATGACGATGCAGACGATGACGGCCGTGTCCGGCAGCGACGCCGCCGCGCAAGCCGGTGCCGGCACCCGTGCCGGTGCGCCGCCGGGCGGCGCGCTGCTCGCGCTCGACGGCATCACGGTGACGTTTCCGGGCGTGCGCGCGCTCGACGCCGTGTCGCTGTCGGTGCGCGCGGGCGAGGTGCACGGCCTGATGGGCGAGAACGGCGCGGGCAAATCGACGCTGCTGAAGGTGCTGTCCGGCGTGAACCAGCCGCAGGCCGGCACGCTGACGCTGAACGGCACGGTGCAGCGCTTCGCGTCGACCCGCGCCGCGCTCGAGGCCGGCATCGCGATCATCTACCAGGAGCTGCATCTGGTGCCCGAGCTGACGGTCGCGGAAAACCTGATGCTCGGGCAACTGCCGAGCCGGCTCGGGGTGGTCGACGAACGCGCGCTCGCCGCGCGTGCGCTCGACGCGCTGGAACGGCTCGGCGAGCACATCGATCCGGACATCCCGGTGAAGTACCTGTCGATCGGGCAGCGCCAGATGATCGAGATCGGCAAGGCGCTGATGCGCGACGCGCGCGTGATCGCCTTCGACGAACCGACGAGTTCGCTGTCCGCGCGCGAAACGACGCAGTTGTTCCGGATCATCCGTTCGCTGCGCGCCGAAGGGCGCGCGATCATCTACGTCACGCACCGGATGGAGGAAGTCGACGCGCTGTGCGATCGCGTGACGGTGTTTCGCGACGGCCGGCGCATCGAGACGTTCGAATCGGTCGCCGACCTGGACCGCGACCGGCTGATCGGCTGCATGGTCGGCCGCTCGATCGAGGACGTGTACGGCTACCGGCCGCGCGCGGCCGGCGACGTGCTGATCGAGGCGAAGGGGCTGATCGGGCCGGGCTTGTCCGAGCCGGTGTCGTTCGCCGCGCGGCGCGGCGAGATCGTCGGCTTCTTCGGGCTCGTCGGCGCGGGACGCTCGGAGCTGATGAAGCTGCTGTATGGCGCGGCGCGCCCGAGCGGCGGCCACGTCGAACTGGGCGGCAAGCGCGTCGCGTTCGCGAGCCCGCGCCACGCGGTGCGCGCCGGCATCGCGCTGTGCCCGGAAGACCGCAAGCAGGAAGGCATCGTCGCGATCGCGTCGGTGGCCGACAACCTGAACATCAGCGCGCGCCGCCACTTCAGCCCGGCGCGCGTGCTGCTCGACGCGCGGCGCGAACGCGAGCTCGCGCAGAAATACATCGAGCGGCTCGCGATCAAGACCCCCGACGGCGACACGCCGATCGGCGCGCTGTCGGGCGGCAACCAGCAGAAGGTCGTGCTCGCGCGCTGGCTGGCCGAGCGGATCGACGTGTTCCTGATGGACGAGCCGACGCGCGGCATCGACGTCGGCGCGCGCGCGGAAATCTACAACCTGTTCTACGAACTCGCGGAAGCGGGCCGCACCGTGATCATCGTGTCGAGCGATCTGGCCGAGGTGATCGGCGTGTCGGACCGCATCGTCGTGATGAAGGAAGGGCGGATCGCGGGCGAAGTCGCGAAGGCGCAGGCGACGCCCGACACGCTGATCAAGCTCGCGCTGCCGCGCTGAGCGGCGCGCAGTCAACCGCGCAGTCAACCGGAATGCAATCGATATGAGCCAGGCCATGCAACCCCAACGCACTTCCCCGTCCTCCGATGCCGCCGTCGCGCCCGCGCGCGCCCGCGGCGGCGTGTGGCAACTGATCAACCGCTCCGGCATCGTGATGGTGTTCCTGGTGCTGTTCGCGGTGCTGTCGCTGACCGTGCCGGACTTCCTCACGCCGCGCAACATCCAGGGCCTGCTGCTGTCGGTCACGCTGATCGGCTCGATCGCGGTGACGATGATGTTCGTGCTCGCGCTCGGCGAGGTCGACCTGTCGGTCGCGTCGATCGTCGCGTTCTCGGGCGTCGTCGCGTCGACGCTGATCACCGCGACGCACAGCGTGCTGTTCGGCACCGCGGCCGGCATCCTCGCGGGCGGCGCGGTCGGGCTCGTGAACGGCGTGCTGATCGCGCGCTGGCGGATCAATTCGCTGATCGTCACGCTCGCGATGATGGAAGTCGTGCGGGGGCTCGCGTTCATCACGTCGAACGGCGACGCGGTGATGATCTCCGAGGAACGCTTCTTCGAACTCGGCTCCGGCTCGTTCCTCGGCATCTCGTTTCCGATCTGGAGCAACATCGTCGGCTTCGTCGTGTTCGGCTTCCTGCTGCGCAAGACGGTGTTCGGCAAGAACGTGCTGGCCGTGGGCGGCAACGGCGAGGCCGCGCTGCTCGCGGGGCTGCCGGTGATGCGCATCAAGATCGCCGTGTTCGTGCTGCAGGGGCTCGTGACCGGTTTCGCCGGCGTGATGCTCGCATCGCGGATGAGCCTCGGCGACCCGAAGACGTCGGTCGGCCTCGAACTCGGCGTGATCTCCGCGTGCGTGCTCGGCGGCGTGTCGCTGACGGGCGGCGTCGCGACGATTTCCGGCGTACTGGTCGGCGTGCTGATCATGGGCGCGGTGCAGGACGCCATGAGTCTCCTGAACGTGCCGACCTTTTACCAATATCTGATACGCGGCGGAATTCTGTTGCTTGCGGTGCTGTTCGACCAGTATCGTCGCAACCAGCGGCGCGCGATGAAGATCTGATTTCGACGAACGCGCGGACGCTTGCGGATACGACGGATATCGGGAGACGGCATGCAACAGATTCATCCGGGCGCGACGGCGGCGCTGCTGGTCGACAGCCGCAACACGCTCGGCGAAGGCGCGACGTGGTGCGACGCGACGCACACGCTGTACTGGACGGACATCGAAGGCGCGTGCCTGTGGCGCTGCCGCGCGGACGGCTCCGACCTCGCGCAGTGGCCGATGCCCGAACGGCTCGCGTGCTTCGCGCTGACGAACGAGCCGCACGTGCTGCTCGTCGGGCTCGCGACGCATCTCGCGTTCTTCGATCTGCGCAGCGGTGCGTTCGCGCGGATCGCCGACGTCGAGCCCGACTTGCCGACGCGGCTCAACGACGGCCGGTGCGACCCGTTCGGCGCGTTCGTGTTCGGGATGAAGGACGAAGGCGGCGAGCCGCCGCGCGCGGTCGGCGGGTTCTATCGGCTCAATCCGGATCTCACGCTCGAACGGCTGGCGTTGCCGGCGGCGGCGATCGCGAACAGCATCGCGTTTTCGCCGGACGGCACGCGGATGACCTTCTGCGATTCGCTGGTGCGCGAAATCCTCGTATGCGATTACCGCGCGGGCGGCGAGGTCGACAACGTGCGGCTGTTCGCACGGCTGACCGATGCGGACGGCGACCCGGACGGCTCGACGATGGACTGCGATGGCGGGCTGTGGAATGCGCAGTGGGGCGGCCGGCGGGTGGTGCGCTACGGGCCGGACGGCGTCGAAACGGCGCGCGTCGCAGTGCCGACCGCGCAGCCGAGCTGCGTGGCGCTCGACGGCGAAGGCCGGTTGTACGTGACGAGTGCGCGGGTCGGGTTGAGCGATGACGCGCTGGCGAGCGATGCCGATGCCGGCGGCGTGTTCGTCGCGCAGACGCGGCATGCGGGGTTGGCGACGGCGCGGTTTGCTGGGACACGTACTGGATGAATGGCGGGTGTGGACGGCAGGTTCTATCGGCTGGCAGGCAAAGATCCGGGTTGTACGAAAGATGTGCGTTGAACGAGGCTGATCAGCCCTCGTCTTTCTCAGCGGAATTCAGGCGCGCCGCATCCGCGACATGAATGCCGCACACAAAACGTGATCGCGGAATGGGTAACGCCGACGTGACGCAAGGTCATCCTTTCCCCGTCCACAGCTGCTTCTCATATTCCGCCAGCCACATCCATCGACCAGGCTCAAAGCATCGTCTTATACATAAATCTGCCCTCCGCAACCGTAGGCCGGAACAAACCGCCGTCGAGCGCCCGATACTTCGGTGTCGGATGACACGACAGAAGCCGCTACGGGGGCTTTTCTTTTACACGCAATCACCGCAATTAAAATAAAGGTAGTCGGGCGCGAATCCAATCCCATTTGGTAGGCGGAATCGCAAGCAACTGCATCACATCACTGCTTGAGCTATCGTAATATACGATTCCGCCAACACCATCTACCAATTCTCGCTCAGTTGCTGAATTTACAGAGTATGAGAAGTAGCGTTGAGCGCGCAACTCTCCAGCCCCATCAAAAAGCTGAAATCTCACTTCATGGCCATTCCGAATATTCGCGCCACACAGCTTTGCGTAATATTCCACGCCTTCAAATTCTTTTTTCCCTCCATTCAGTTCTTTTTCAAAAAAAGAACACTGACCATAATTTGGCCTGGTCATGTGAATGGAAGAGCCAATCAGCAAAAACCCAAGAATGGCTAGCCCAGTGATTCTGATGGAACTAATCTGCATATTTCACCAAGTTTTATTTCAACTTGTTTCTTCGGCTTCGGATAAATAGGTTTCGTCAATGGATTAATCGTTAATTTCGGTGTATTTAATGATTAAAAAACCCGTGCCGTATTAATCATTGTCGGTTTCGGTATCGCAGCCACTCCACCCCGTGAAGGTTGGAATGAAGCTGTTCTTTTACTCCGTCACGAAGTGCTGAACCATTTTCAAGATGAGAAACGATTGATTTTGGTAATTTAATTAGTGTGCCGACCGATAATTTCGTACTTATACGAGGCAACTGAGAACATGGCGGTACGCTGAGCGTGATGTCGCGACTATGCGTTCGCCCTCCCACGTGCTGGTAAGATGGCCCGCAATTCCATCCCGCCCGCACCATGAGTTCCGCACCGACCAAGCCCGCGAATCCGAAAACCGCCGCGACGAGCGCCACGGCAGGCGCCGCGAAGACCGCCGCGAAGACCGCCGCGAAAAGCGCCACCCGCGCGACAGGCGACAAGCCGAAGGCGCGCGTCCAGCAACGCCTGACCTACGTGATCGGCGGTCTCGACCGGCTGCTGCGTCGCCATATGACCGATGCGCTCGCGCCGCTCGGCATCACGCTCGCGCAATACACGGCGCTGTCGGTGCTCGAGGCGCGCGGCGCGTCGTCGAATGCGCAGCTGGCCGAGCGCTCGTGGATCACGCCGCAATCGGCCAACGAAGTGATGAGCGTGATGGCGGCCCGCGGTTTCGTCACGCGCGAAGCCGACCCGTCGCACGGCCGCATCATCCTGCTGACGCTGACCGATGAAGGCGCGGCGATGCTGCGCGAGTGCGAAGCCGTGCTGCGCCCGCTCGAGACGCGCATGCTCGGCGACATCGCCGCCGACGACGCCGCGCACGTGCAGCGCGCACTCGAACTGTTCTCGCGCAACCTGCGCGGCTGACACCTTCCCGAACCTCCACGGCGCGGGCCCGTGCGGCCCGCGTTCGCCTTCCCCGGCCGGCGCTGGCCGCACCGTCCTTCCCCGTTTCTGCCGCCTTCCGCTCCGGGTTTACACCGGCGCTCGTGCCGCTTGCAATATCAGGTAGCCTGATATTAAATGAAGCCGTCCGCAGCAGGATCGCTGCGCACCGAATCGCACTGGAAACGAACGACAGGAACAAACATGAGCAAGTACGACAACCGCTGGCAGACCGTTGAAGTGAACGTGGAGGCCGGCATCGCGTGGGTCACGCTGAACCGTCCGGACAAGCGCAATGCAATGAGCCCGACGCTGAACCGGGAGATGCTGGAGGTCCTCGACGCGGTCGAGTTCGACGACGCGGCGAAGGTGCTGGTGCTGACCGGCGCGGGCGCCGCGTGGACGGCCGGCATGGATCTGAAGGAATATTTCCGCGAGATCGACGGCGGCTCCGACGCGCTGCAGGAAAAGGTGCGCCGCGACGCATCGGAATGGCAGTGGCGCCGTCTGCGGATGTACAACAAGCCGACGATCGCGATGGTGAACGGCTGGTGCTTCGGCGGCGGCTTCTCGCCGCTCGTCGCGTGCGACCTCGCGATCGCCGCCGACGAGGCGGTGTTCGGGCTGTCGGAGATCAACTGGGGCATCCCGCCGGGCAACCTCGTCAGCAAGGCGATGGCGGACACAGTCGGGCATCGCCGCGCGCTGCACTACATCATGACCGGCGACACCTTCACCGGCGTCGAAGCGGCGGACATGGGCCTCGTGAACAGCAGCGTGCCGCTGGCCGGCCTGCGCGACGCGACGATCGCGCTGGCCGCGCGGCTGATGGACAAGAACCCGGTCGTGCTGCGCGCGGCGAAACACGGCTTCAAGCGCTCGCGCGAACTCACGTGGGAGCAGTGCGAGGATTACCTGTACGCGAAGCTCGACCAGGCGCAGCTGCGCGATCCGGAGCGCGGCCGCGAGCAGGGGCTGAAGCAGTTCCTCGACGACAAGACGATCAAGCCGGGCCTGCAGGCATACAAGCGCTGATACGAGCGCTGACAAAACCGCCAACGCAACCGCAAGAGACAGGCAAGGCAGGAGACGACATGACCGACAGACGGATGCTGATCGCAGGCGAGTGGTGTACCGCCCGCGACGGGCGAACTTTCGACCGATTCAACCCCGCGACAGGCGTGCTCGCGTCGCGCGCGCCGGCGGCCGGCGTCGCCGACGCCGATGCGGCGATCGACGCCGCGCACCGCGCGTTCCCCGCATGGGCGGCGCTTGCGCCGACCGAGCGGCGCCGCCGGCTGCTGAAGGCGGCCGACCTGATGGACGCGCGCATCGACGAGATCGTCGCGACCGGCATTGCCGAGACCGGCGCGACGCCCGGTTGGCTCGGCTTCAACGTGACGCTCGCGGCGAACATGCTGCGCGAGGCCGCGTCGATGACGACGCAGATCGACGGCGACGTGATCCCGTCCGACGTGCCCGGCAATCTCGCGCTGGCGATGCGCGTGCCGTGCGGCGTGGTGCTCGGCATCGCGCCGTGGAATGCGCCGGTGATCCTCGGCACGCGTGCGCTGGCGATGCCGCTCGCATGCGGCAACACGGTGGTGCTGAAGGCGTCCGAAGCGTGTCCGGGCGTGCACGCGCTGATCGGCGCGGTGCTGAACGACGCGGGCCTCGGCGCGGGTGTCGTCAACGTGATCACGCATGCGGCGGCCGATGCGCCGGCGCTCGTCGAGCGGATGATCGCGCATCCGCACGTGAAGCGGATCAACTTCACCGGGTCGACGCACGTCGGGCGCATCATCGCGCGCCATGCGGCCGCGCACCTGAAACCCGTGCTGCTCGAACTCGGCGGCAAGGCGCCGGTGCTCGTGCTCGACGATGCGGATCTCGACGCGGCCGCCGACGCGATCGCGTTCGGCGCATTCTTCAACCAGGGGCAGATCTGCATGTCGACCGAGCGCGTGATCGCCGCGCGCCCGATCGCCGATGCGCTCGTCGAACGGCTGGGCGAGAAGGCGCGCACGCTGGTCGCCGGCGATCCGCTGGCCGGCCACCCGCTCGGCACGATGGTCGATGCGGCGGCCGCCGCGCGTGCCGCGTCGCTCGTCGAGGACGCACGTGCGCACGGGGCGCGCCTGCCGCTCGGCTGCCGGATCGAAGGCGCGACGATGCAGCCGGCGATCGTCGACGGCGTCACGCGCGACATGCGGCTCTATCGCGAGGAATCGTTCGCGCCGGTGGTTGCGATCCTGCGCGCGGACACCGACGACGAAGCCATCGCGCTCGCGAACGACAGCGAGTTCGGATTGTCGGCGAGTGTGTTCAGCCGGGACATCGCACGCGCGATGGCGGTCGCGCGCCGGATCGAATCGGGGATCTGCCACATCAACGGGCCGACCGTGCACGACGAAGCGCAGATGCCGTTCGGCGGCACGAAGGCGAGCGGCTACGGCCGCTTCGGCAGCCGCGCGTCGATCGCCGAATTCACCGAGCTGCGCTGGATCACCGTGCAGACCACGCCGCGTCACTATCCCATATGAGCGAGGTGACGATGAATGCATCGAAGCCCGCAAGCGGGCCCGTGACCGGCACGAGCGATGTGCGCTATCGCGCGGCGGCCGTCGCGGTCGGCTCCGCCGAGATTCGTCGCGCGGAAAGCGGCGCGTGGTATCTCCGCTCGCGCGAACCGCTCGGCGATTACCCGACGCGCCTGACCGACTGTCTCGTGCGCGGCGCGCACGCGCACCCCGAGCGCGTGCTGGCCGCGCGACGCGGCGCCGACGGCCGCTGGATCGAGATCACCTACGCGCAGATGCTCGAACGCGCCCGCGCGCTCGGGCAGGGCCTCGTCGATCTCGGGCTGTCGGCCGAGCGTCCGCTCGCGGTGCTGTCCGGCAACGATCTCGAGCATCTGCAACTGATGTTCGCGGCGATGCTGGCCGGCGTGCCGTACTCGCCGATCTCGCCCGCGTATTCGCTGGTGTCGACCGACTACGGCAAGCTGCGCCACACGCTCGGCGTGCTGAAGCCGGGCGCGGTGTTCGTCGCCGAACGCGCGCCGTTCGCGCGTGCGCTCGACGCGACGTTGCCGGCCGACGCGGCGCTGATCGTCGCACGCGATGCCGATGTCGACTCGGACACACACGCAGACGCAGACGGAAAGCGCCGCGCGGTGCCGCTGTCGCGCCTGCTCGCCACCCCGCCGCGCACGATCGACGCGATCCATGCGGCGGTCGGCCCGGATCATCTCGCGAAGATCCTGTTCACGTCCGGTTCGACGAAGCTGCCGAAGGCCGTGCCGACCACGCACCGGATGCTGTGCAGCAACCAGCAGATGCTGCGCCAGACGATGCCCGAGCTCACGCGCGAGCCGCCGGTGCTGGTCGACTGGCTGCCGTGGAATCACACGTTCGGCGGCAGTCACAACCTCGGCATCGCGCTGTACAACGGCGGCACGCTGTACATCGACGACGGCCGGCCGGTGCCAGGCCGCTTCGACGAAACCGTGCGCAACCTGCGCGAGATCGCGCCGACGATCTACTTCAACGTGCCGAAGGGCTGGGAAGAGCTGACCGCCGCGCTCGAACGCGATGCCGAACTGCGCGACACGTTCTTCTCGCGCGTGAAGCTGTATTTCTTCGGCGGCGCGGGGCTGTCGCAGGCCGCGTGGGACCGGCTCGATCGCGTGACCGACGCGCATTGCGGCGAGCGCATCCGGATCATGGCCGGCCTCGGGATGACGGAGGCGTCGCCGTCGTGCCTGTTCACGACGGGGCCGCTGATGCGCGCCGGCTATATCGGGCTGCCCGCGCCCGGCTGCGACGCGAAGCTCGTGCCGTGCGGCGGCAAGCTCGAACTGCGCTTCAAGGGGCCGAACGTGATGCGCGGCTACTGGCATGCGGACGCCGATCCGCGCGACGTGTTCGACGACGAAGGCTATTACCGCAGCGGCGACGCGGGCGTCTTCGCCGATCCGGCGCGGCCGGAGCTCGGGCTGCTGTTCGACGGGCGGCTGACCGAGGATTTCAAGCTGAGCAGCGGCACGTTCGTCAGCGTCGGGCCGTTGCGCGCGAATGCGGTGTCGAGCGGCGCGCCGTACGTGCAGGACGTGGTCGTCACCGGGATCAATCGCGACGACATCGGCTTGCTCGTGTTTCCGCGCGTCGACGCGTGCCGCGCGCTCGCGGGGCTCGCAGCCGATGCGCCGGTGCGCGACGTGCTGCGCGCGCCGGCCGTGCGCGCGGCGTTCGCGGCATGGCTCGCCGCGCTGAACCGGAACGCGAGCGGCGGTTCGACGTTCGTCGCGCGCATCCGGCTGATCGACACGCCGCCGTCGCTCGATCTGGGCGAAGTGACCGACAAGGGTTCGCTGAACCAGGCGGCCGTGCAGCAGCACCGCGCGGCGGCGATCGACGCGCTGTACGACCCGGCGCGGCGCGATCCCGACGTGATGTACGCGTAAGCAGCACCGCAGGCATAAGCGGGAACAAGCAGCAACGAGCAGCAACGAGCAGGCACCACGACCGGCCGGCCAAGATACCGGCAGGCATGCTTGCGGCCAGTGAATCAGGCTGCCTGATAATGGCCGCCGTTCAGACGACACTTCGCGCGCCGCTCCGCCACTGGCCGGCGGCGGTGCGCGGCGGCCGTTGCAGGGCCGACCGACTACAAGACATGGGAATGGAGACAGGATGAACACGTACGTTGCCGAAAAACCCGCGGTCGCGACCACGCTCGCGCTGTGTTTCGCGATCGCACTCCTCGAAGGGCTCGACCTGCAGTCGGTCGGCGTCGCCGCGCCGCGCATGGCGCGCGAATTCGGGCTGACCGTATCGCAGATGGGCATCGCGTTCAGCGCGGGCACCTTCGGCTTGCTGCCGGGCGCGATGCTCGGCGGCCGGCTCGCCGACCGGATCGGCCGCAAGCGCGTGCTGATCGCGTCGGCCGTGCTGTTCGGGCTGCTGTCGATCGCCACCGCGCAGGTATCGACCTTCGCGATGCTCGTCGTCGTGCGCGTGCTGACCGGCATCGGGCTCGGCGGCGCGATGCCGAACCTGATCGCGCTGTCGTCGGAAGCGGTCGAGCCGCGCTCGCGCAGCAGCGCGGTGGCCACGATGTACTGCGGGATTCCGTTCGGCGGCGTGATCGCGTCGCTGATCGGCGTGCTGCTCGCCGGCGACACCGAATGGCGGCACATCTTCTACGTCGGCGGCGCGGGGCCGCTGCTGCTCGTGCCCCTGCTGGTGTGGTGCCTGCCGGAATCGCGCGCGTATCTCGACGTCGCCGGCACGCAGGCCGCGCGCACCAGCGTCGCACGCACGCTGTTCGGCGACGGCCGCACGACGTCGACGGTCGCGCTGTGGGTCAGCTACTTCTGCACGCTGATCGTCCTCTACTTCCTGCTGAACTGGCTGCCGTCGCTGATGGCCGCGCGCGGGCTCGACCGCGAGCACGTCGGCCTCGTGCAGATCGCGTTCAACGTCGGCGCGGGGCTCGGCGCGCTCGGCATCGGCGCGGCGCTCGACCGGATGCGCGCGTCGCGCGTGGTGGGCGGCATGTATGTCGGGATCGTGCTGTCGCTCGCCGCGCTGGCGGCCGCGCCCGGCTTCGCGTCGCTCGCGGCGGCCGCGTTCGCGGCCGGGATGTTCGTGGTCGGCGGCCAGTCGGTGCTGTATGCGCTCGCCGCGATCTATTACCCGACCGCGATGCGCGGCACGGGCGTCGGCGCGGCGGTGGCGGTCGGCCGGCTCGGCTCCGTCGTCGGGCCGCTCGCGGCCGCGACGCTGCTGGCCGCGGGCCGTAGCGCGCCGGTCGTGATCGGCGCGAGCATCCCCGTCACGCTGGTTGCGGCCGTCGCCGCGCTGGTGCTGATTCGCCGCCCGCAAGCCGGCGACTGATGTTTCGCTTTTTTCAATGCGCGCCGTCAGAGCGCGCGACTCACCCAGGTCTGGAGACGCAACGACATGAAACAGAACACAAGGAACGGCCTGCTGGCCGCCGGCGCGTGCTGCGCACTCGCCGCGCCGGGCGCGCACGCGCAGTCGAGCGTGACGCTGTACGGGATCATCGATACGGGCGTCGAGTTCGTGTCGCACGCGAACGCGGCCGGCGACCACGTGGTGCGCATGCCGGGCGTGACGGGCGAGCTGCCGTCGCGCTGGGGGCTGCGCGGTGCGGAGGATCTCGGCGCCGGCTACCAGGCGGTCTTCACGCTCGAAAGCGGCTTCAACGTGCGCGGCGGCGATCTCGGGCAGGGCGGCCGGCTGTTCGGGCGGCAGGCGTTCGTCGGGCTGAAGGGCGGCTTCGGCACGCTCGCGTTCGGCCGGCAGTACACGATGACCTACCTGGCGCTGCAGGGCGCGGACATCATCGGCCCCGACATCTACGGGCTCGGCTCGTTCGATGCGTACGTGCCGAACGGCCGCGCGGACAACGCGGTGACCTACGTCGGCACGTATCGCGGCGTGACGTTCGGCGCGGCCTATTCGTTCGGCCGCGACGGCGCGGGCACCGGCAACTCGCCGGGGCAGGGCACGTGCGCGGGGCAGGTGCCGGGCGACTCGCTGCAGTGCCGCAACTGGTCGGTGATGCTCAAGTACGACAGCGCGTACTTCGGCGCGGCGGCCTCGTACGAGGAACAGCGCGGCGGCACCGGCGCGGCCGCGAACTTCTTCGACGGCGTCGAGCCGGTCGCCTTCACCAGCAGCGGCGGCAAGGACGCGCGCACGCACGTGAGCGCCTATGCGCAGGCGGCCGGCGCGCGGATCGGCGCGGGCTGGATCGGGCGGCGCGTGTCGACCGGGTCGCCGGCCGCGCCCGGCGCGCACTCGGACCTGTTCTTCGTCGGCGCGTCGTATGCGGTGAAGCCCGATTTCGTCGTGGACGGCGAAGGCTACCGGATCGTCAACAGCGCGCACGACACGCGCGCGACGATGGCCACGCTGCGCGCGACCTATCTGCTGACCAAGCGCACGGCCGTCTACGCGCAATCGTCGTATCTGTGGAACAGCGCGCACGCGCGCTACGCGGTCAGCGGCGGCGGGGCCGGCACGACGCCCGGCGAAGGGATGGGGCAGCTCGGCGCGATGGTCGGCGTGCGGCACATGTTCTGATCGGCAGCCTGACGAACGGGAGATATCTTGAACGGGAAATCTGCATTCCTCTGTATTGCGCCGCTGTCCGCGGCGGCCATGCTCGCCGGTTGCGGCGGCGACGATTCGGTCAGTTCCACACCGACCCACCTGAGCGCCGCGACGCCCGCCGCGATGACGCAGACCTGCGACGCGCTCGCCGCGAAGCTCGCGTATGCGAACACGTCGTTCACGTCGGTGACGACCGCGGCCGCCGGCGCGCTGACGGTGGCCGGCAAACCGATCGCCGAGCACTGCGTGATCGAAGGGAAGATGAACGAGCGTGTGAGCGCGGTGGACGGCAACACCTATGCGATCGGCTTCGAGATGCGCTTGCCGAAAGCCTGGAACGGCCGCTTCTTCTACCAGGCGAACGGCGGGCTCGACGGCAACGTCGTGACCGCGACCGGCGAGATCGGCGGCGGCGGCCCGCTGACCGACGCGCTGAACATGGGCTTCGCGGTGATCAGCTCGGATTCCGGGCACAGCGCCGCGCAGAACCCGCTGTTCGGCATCGATCCGCAGGCGCGAATCGACTACGGCTACGGCGCCGTCGACGCGCTCACGCCGATGGCCAAGCAGGTGATCCGGCTCGCGTACGGCAAGGCGCCCGACCGCAGCTATTTCGACGGCTGCTCGAACGGCGGCCGTCACGCGATGGTCGCGGCGGTGCGCAACCCGGGCGACTACGACGGGATCATCGCGGGCGACCCGGGCTTCCACTTGCCGAAGGCCGCGATCGGCGAGATGTACGGCGCGCAGCAGTTCGCGAAGATCGCGTCGGCGACCGGCACCAACGGGCTGCCGGACATCCGCAGCGGCTTCACCGATGCGGAACGCCAGTTCGTCGGCGCGAAGATCCTCGAGCAATGCGATGCGCTCGACGGCGCGACGGACGGGATGGTGCAGGACGTCGCCGCGTGCCAGGCGCACTTCAGCGTCGAGACGGACATCCCGGCCTGTGCGAACGGCACGCGCACCGGGTCGTGCCTGACGACCGCGCAGAAGAGCGTGCTGGAGAACGTGTTCGCGGGCGCGCGCAACAGCACGGGCACGGCGCTCTATGCGAGCTTTCCGTACGATCCGGGCGTGGCCGGCAGCGGCTGGGCCGCGTGGAAGCAGTCGAATTCGGTCACGCTCGACCCGGCCGCGATGGCGTTCACCTTCATGTCTCCGCCGAAGACCGCCGCGACGCTCGCGAACCTCGCCGGCTTCGCGCTCGGCTTCGACATGGACACCGATGCGCCGTCGATCTTCGCGACGAACGGCGTGTACACGCAATCCGCGTGGTCGTTCATGACGCCGCCCGACGAGACGAACCTGGCCGCGCTGAAGTCGCGCGGCGCGAAGCTGCTCGTCTATCACGGCACCGGCGACCCGGTGTTCTCGTTCAACGACACGCGTGACTGGTATGCGCAGGTCGCGCAGGCGAACGGCGGCGACGCGTCGGATTTCGCGCGCTTCTATCCGGTGCCGGGGATGAACCACTGTTCGGGCGGCCCCGCGACGGACCAGTTCGACATGCTGACGCCGCTCGTCGCGTGGGTCGAGCAGGGGCAGGCGCCGGCCGCGATCGTCGCCGCCGCGCGCGACACGACGAACGCGGTGCCGAACGCCGACGTGCCGGCGTCGTGGGGCGCGGGCCGCACGCGTCCGCTGTGCCCGTATCCGCAGGTCGCGCGCTACAACGGGTCGGGCGACGTGAACTCGGCGGCGAGCTTCAGTTGTCGATGACGTAGACGGTGTGGGCAGGGACCGATGCGCGGATGCATCGGTCTCTTGCCGCGGCCTGGCGGGCGGCGGCGCGCCGCGCATGACGATGGCATTTGCCGCCGGCTGCGGCATCCGGAGATACTATGGCGACTTTCTGTCGGCGCGAAGCGTCCTGACCGACGTCATTCGCCGCGTATTCTTCATCTGATTCGACCATGCAAACCGTAGCGGTACTCGACTTCGAAACAACCGGGCTTTCTCCGAACATGGGCGACAGGGCGACCGAAATCGCCGTGATTCTGCTGCGCGACGGCCAGATCGTCGACCGTTACCAGAGCCTGATGAACGCCGGCCGCCGCATCCCGTCCGACGTCGTCGCGCTCACCGGGATCACGAACGACATGATCGCGTCGGCGCCGCCGGTGGCGAAGGTCATGAAGGAAGCCGCCGCGTTCGTCGGCAGCCATCCCGTCGTCGCGCACAACGCGGGCTTCGACAAGCGCTTCTGGCAGGCCGAGCTCGGGATGCTCGGAATGGCGGCCGAGCATGCGTTCGCGTGCACGATGCTCGTGTCGAGACGCATCTATCCGCATGCGCAAAGCCACCGGCTGTCGAACCTCGCGGACATGCTGCACCTGCCGCAGACGGGCCGTGCGCACCGGGCGATGGTCGACGCGGAGATCGCGAGCCATCTGTGGTGCCGGTTGCAGCGCGACATCGGCGAGACCTACGGGCTGCGGCACATCGATCACGGGCTCATGTCGCGCTTGCAGACGACGAGCAAGGCGAAGCTTGCGGCGTTTTTCGGGTCGCTGGCCGCCGGCGCGCGCTGACGCCGGCCGTCACTCGCCGAGGTCCAGCGGCACCTCGAGCCCGACCTTCACGCGGCTCATGCTCACCAGCGTCTTGAAGCGCTTCACGTTGTTGTTCGAGAAGAACAGCTCGCGCGTGAGCGCGTTGTACTGATCCATGTTGCGCACGGCCAGGATCAGCACGAAATCCCATTCCCCCGTCACGTAGTAGCACTGCTGGATCTGCGGGCAGCGCTCGAAGGTCCGCTTCATCGCGTCGAGCTGGTCGATCTGCTCGCTCTCGACCTCGACGTTCACGACGATCGTCAGCGGATGGTCGACCTTCTCCGGCGCGACGATCGCGGTATAGCGCTCGATCACGCCGTCTTCCGCGAGCCGGCGCAGGCGCCGGTTCACGGCCGCGGTCGACAGGTTCACGCGGGCGCCGAGCTCGTTCTGCGGCGTGTGCGCGTCGCGCTGGACTTCCATCAGCAGCTTGCGATCGAACGCATCGAGTGGGGTAGTCATGATGGCTCGGCAACCTCGAAAGAATGAGAAATTTTTGCGTCCGGGCCGCCGATTTGGCGATTTTGTTCACGGGCATGCGCAATATTATTTTTCGGACCGTCGGCGAGCGCAACCCGTGCGCGCCCGAACCGAATCCACCGATGGACCGCCCGCGGTCCTTTTCCGGAGCTTCCCGCCATGTTGATCGCCAACCCGCGTGCGTCGCGCGCCGCCTGTCCCGACGCACTGCAGCGCATCATGACCATTGCCGCGGCCGTGCCGTCCGTCTACCGGCAGTGCGTCGGCGATGCGGCCGATGCGGTGCCGGCGCGCCAGCGCGACTGGCCGAAGCCGAACCGCGCGGCTGCGGTAGCCTGAGCGAACGGAACGACATGACGACGGACGAGGCAAGCACGATGGACGCAATCGACGCAACGGAAGAAAGCACGCTGCAGGGGCAACTGAAGACCTGGCGCCGGCACCTGCATCGGCATCCGGAGACGGGTTTCGAGGAAGTGAACACGTCGGACTACGTCGCGCGGATCCTGACGACGCTCGGGCTCGACGTGCAGCGCGGGATCGGCGGCACCGGGCTGGTGGCGAACCTGACGGTCGGCACCGGCACGCGCGCGATCGGCATTCGCGCGGACATGGACGCGCTGAACATCGCCGAGCACGCGCCGGGCCGCGACTACGCGTCGTGCACGCCGGGCAAGATGCACGCGTGCGGGCACGACGGCCACATGTCGATGGTGCTCGGCGCCGCGCAGCTGCTGGCCGAGCGCAAGGATTTCGACGGCACGGTGCGGTTCATTTTCCAGCCGGCCGAGGAACACGGGCGCGGCGCGAAGGCGATGATGGCCGACGGCCTGTTCGAGCGCTTTCCGGTGGATGCGATCTTCGGCGCGCACAACATGCCGGGCATGCGCGCCGGCACGTTCTCGACGCGCGCGGGCGGCATCATGGCGAGCGAAGACAACTTCGTGATCCGCATCGACGGCCGCGGCACGCACGCGGCGCGTCCGCACATGGGCATCGATCCGATCGTGATCGGCTCGCAGATCGTGCTCGCGCTGCAGACGATCGTGTCGCGCAATCTCGATCCGGGCCAGCAGGCCGTGATCTCGTGCACGGAATTCATCACCGACGGGCTGCGCAACGTGCTGCCGTCGACGGTGACGATCAAGGGCGACACGCGCAGCTATTCGCGCGACGTGCAGGCGCTCCTGGCCACGCGGATGCGCGAGATCAGCGAAGGGATCTGCCGCACGCACGGCGCGACCTGCACGTTCGAATACACGCACGAGTTCGCGCCGACGGTGAATTCTCCGGAATGGGTCGACACGGCCGTGCAGGCCGCGGCGCAGATCGTGGGCGCCGACGCCGTGAATGCCGACGTGCAGCCGATGATGATCTCGGAAGACTTCGGCGCGTTCCTGCAGGCGGTGCCGGGCAACTTCGTGTTCATCGGCAACGGCGAAACGGCCGGGCGCGGCGGCGTGCCGCTGCACAACGCGACGTACGATTTCAACGACGAGATCCTGCCGATCGGCGCGCGCTATTTCGCGGAAGTGGCGCGGCGCGCGTTGAGGGCCGCGTAGCGGTCGTCAGGCCGCCGGAACATGGCGGGCGTCACGCAGCCCCTCACGCGGCATTACGCTTCGGCCGCCCGCCTGCCCGGCGCGTCGGCCGTGCTCGTGCGATCGAGGATCGCGAGCACTTCGCGCGCGGTGTTCTCCGAATGGCTGCGCAGCACTTGCGGCAGCGCCGTGTGAGCGGGGTCGGCCAGCGCGGCCATGATCTCGTCGTGCTCGTGCAGCGACTCGGCCCAGCGCAGCGTGTCCGCGTTCGCGGCGCCGCGCGCGCGGTGCACCTTCGACATCAGCGACGCATAGATGCCCGACAGCACCGGGTTGCCCGCCGCGTCGACGATCATCTGGTGAATCTGCTGGTTCAGCCGGAAATACTCGACCCGCTTGCCGGCCTCGTGGCACTCGACCATCCGCCGGTGCTTCGCCTGCAGCGCGGCGAGGGTCGACGCGCCGATGCGCTGGCTCAGCAACTCGCCCGCCATCGCCTCGAGCCCGTGCAGCAGCTCGAACGTCGACACGAGATCGTCGACGTCGATCGACGCGACGCGATAGCCGATGTACTGGCGATGCGTGACGGCGCCTTCCGCGACGAGCACCTTCAGCGCTTCGCGCAGCGGCGTTTTCGACACGTCGAACGCGAGGCTCAGTTCCTTCTCGTCGATGCGCGCGCCGGGCGGCAATTCGCCCTCGTCGATCATCACGCGCAGGCGCGCGGCGATCTCCGCGGCCATGCCGCGCGTGCGCAGAAGCAGGGGATTGCGGGGTGTCTGGCTCATGATGGTGCGAGCTTATCACGATATCGGGGCTTACCCTGCACCAACATTGTGATATTGGAATTTCAATAAAACCAAGCGTTTACGATAACGGTAATTATAAATTTCTAATCTTATACTCGGCTCCACGTTGCGCGACGTCCTGACCATCCTCGTTCATCCCTGGAGTCCGTCCATGTCTTCAACCTCCGGTGTCGCCGCCCTGACGGTCGGCAAGTCCGCCGTCCGCTGGAAGATATTCGTCGTCATGCTGAGCCTCATCGCGATCAACTACGTCGATCGCGCATCGCTGTCCGTCGCCATGCCTTACATCTCGCAGGAGTTCAACATCGGGCCGGCGATGGAGGGTCTGATCCTCAGCTCGTTTTTCTGGACCTATGCGGTGATGCAGATTCCGGGCGGGATGCTGGCCGACCGCTTCAAGCCGCGTATCGTGATCGCGACCGCGACCGTGTTCTGGGGCTTCTTCCAGGCGATCGCCGCGCTGTGCACGAACGCGCCGTCGCTGCTGCTCACGCGCCTGGGCCTCGGGGCGGCCGAAGCGCCGATCTATCCGGCCGGCGGCAAGCTCAACGCGATCTGGATGACGCAGACCGAGCGCGGCCGCGGCGCCACGCTGCTCGACGGCGGCGCGCCGCTCGGCGCGGCACTCGGCGCGGTGCTGATCGCCGGGCTGATCGCGCTGCTCGGCTCGTGGCGGCTCGCGTTCGCGGTGGCCGGCGTCGGCACGGTGCTGGCCGGGTTCGTCGCGTGGTGCTACATCCGCAACACGCCGCGCGAGCATCCGGGCGTCAACGAGCTCGAAGCCGACTACATCGAGGCATCGCACGCGAGCGACCTCGCGGCCGAGCCGGCCGGTGCGTCGGGCCGCTCGCGCGACTTCTTCAAGTACCGCTCGGTGTGGTGCATGTTCTTCGGCTGGATGTGCTTCAACAGCGTGTTCTACGGGCTGCTCACGTGGATGCCGAACTACCTGCACAAGGTGCACGGCTTCGACATCAAGCAGATGGGCGGCTCGACCTTCATCATCTTTTTCAGCGGCTTCGTCGGCGAACTGCTCGGCGGCTGGATCGCCGACAAGTGGAAAGCCGCGGGCGGCCGCCCGAACGTCGTGATGCGCACGCTGTTCGGCATCGCCGCGGTGATCGCGACCGTGTCGATCTTCTCCGTCGCGTACGTGAAGAGCCCGGTCGTGTGCGTCGCGCTGCTGTCGTCGACGCTGTTCTTCCTGCGCTGGTGCGGGCTGTACTGGTGCATCCCGTCGTCGCTCGGCACGCGCAACAAGATCGGCTTCCTCGGCGGCTTCATGAACCTCGGCGGCAACATCGGCGGCGTCACCGTGCCGATCGTCGTCGGCGCGATCGTGCAGTTCACCGGTTCCTACTTCCTTGCGCTGATGGTGTTCGCGGCGGCCGGCGTCGGCCTGCTCGTGTGCTCCAGCGCGATCGACTACGAAAACAAGCTCCCCGTCTGACCGACCCTTTTCACTGGTAGAGAGAAACCCATCATGAAAAAACGTACGCTGCTCGGCATGCTCACGCCGTCTTCCAACACGTCGCTCGAACCGCTGACGAGCGCGATGGTCGCCGGCCTGCCGGGCGTGTCCGCGCACTTCGCGCGCTTCCCCGTGACCGAAATCTCGCTGTCGGGCCAGGCGCTCGGCCAGTTCGACGACGACAAGATCATCCAGGCCGCGATGCTGCTGGCCGACGCGAAGGTCGACGTGATCGCGTGGAACGGCACGTCGTCCGGCTGGCTCGGCTTCGAGGCCGACGAGCGGCTGTGCCAGCGCATCACCGCGGCGACCGGCATTCCGGCCACGACCTCCGTGCTCGCGCTCAACGAGATCCTGAAGAAGACGAACGCGCACGAGTTCGGCCTCGTCACGCCGTATCTCGACGACGTGCAGACGAAGATCGTCGACAACTACCGCCGCTCGGGGCTGAACTGCATCGCCGAGCGCCACCTGAACCTGAAGGTCAATTTCTCGTTCTCCGAAGTAACCGGCGACCAGATCGGCGCGATGGTGCGCGAAGTCGCGAAGGCCGGCCCGCGCGCGATCTCGATCTTCTGCACGAACCTGAACGCCGCGCACCTGGTGCCGGCGCTCGAGGAAGAGACGGGCATCCCGATCTACGACACGATCTCGACCGTCGTGTGGAAGGCGCTGCAGCTCGCCGACTACGACACGCGGCAGGTGAAGGGCTGGGGGCGTCTCTTCAGCGACGTGGTCTGAGGCGCGCGCCATGTCGAACGATCTCGATTTCGTGATCCGTCACGCGGACGTCGTGACGGCGGCGGACCGGTTCTCGTGCGACATCGGCATCCGCGCGGGGCGCGTGGCCATGCTCGGCCACGCTCTGCCGCGCGCGCCGCGCGAGCTCGATGCGACCGGAATGCTCGTGATGCCGGGCGGCGTCGATGCGCACTGCCATCTCGACCAGCCGATGCCCGACGGGCTGAAGATGGCCGACGATTTCCTGACCGGCACGCGCTCCGCGCTGTGCGGCGGCACGACGACCGTCGTGCCGTTCGCCGCACAGGCGAAGGGGCAGTCGCTGCAGGCCGCCGTCGACGACTATCACCGGCGCGCCGAAGGGCGCGCGCTGATCGACTACGGCTTCCACCTGATCGTCGCCGATCCGACGCCGCACGTGCTGGCCGAGGAGTTGCCGCGGCTGATCGCGAACGGCTATACGTCGTTCAAGGTGTACATGACCTACGACGACCTGAAGCTGAACGACCGGCAGATGCTCGACGTGCTGTCGGTCGCGCGCGCGCACGGCGCGCTCGTGATGGTGCATGCGGAGAATTCCGACTGCATCGGCTGGCTGACCGAGCGGCTGCTCGGCGCCGGTCACACCGCGCCGCATTTCCATGCGCAGGCGCGGCCGGCGGTGGTCGAGCGCGAGGCGACCCATCGCGCGATCGCGTTCGCCGAACTCGTCGACGTGCCGATCCTGATCGTGCACGTGTCGGGCGCCGAGGCGATCGAGCAGATTCGCTGGGGGCAGTCGCGCGGGCTGCCGATCCTCGCGGAGACGTGCCCGCAGTACCTGTATCTGACGGCCGCCGATCTCGGCCACGACGATCACGGCGGCTACGAAGGCGCGAAATGCGTGTGCAGCCCGCCGCCGCGCGATCCGGCCAACCAGCAGGCCGTCTGGAAGGCGCTGAAGCAGGGCGTGTTCTCGGTGTTCTCGTCCGATCATGCACCGTTCAACTACGACGATCCGTGCGGCAAGCATCCGGGCGGCCGGGCCGTGTCGTTCGACCATATTCCGAACGGCATCCCCGGGCTCGAAACGCGCCTGCCGCTACTGTTCGACGGCGTGCGCAAGGGGCGCCTGTCGCTGCACCAGTTCGTCGAGCTGACGTCGCTGCGGCCCGCGAAGCTGTACGGGCTGTATCCGCGCAAGGGGACGATCGCGGTCGGCGCCGATGCGGACATCGTCGTGTGGGACCCGGACAAGCGCGTGCGGATCGCGAATGCGTCGCTGCATCACGCGGTCGACTACACGCCGTACGAGGGCATCGAGGTGACGGGCTGGCCGCGTCATTGCCTGTCGCGCGGCGAACTGCTCGTCGAGGACGGCCGGCTGCTCGCGGCTCGGCCGGGGCGCGGGCAGTTCCTGCCGGCCGGCACGCCGTGTCTGGATTGACGCTCGATGCGTCGGAACGAGGCGGGCCCGCGCGACGCGCGGGCGTCATCGGTATCAAACGAATGTGAAGGAGCGGACATGAGCGTTTCCCAGGCAATGCGCCGACTCGTGGCGGCGACCGTCGTCGCCGGATCGTGCGCCGGCCCGGCGCAGGCCGCGGGCGATGCGCCGCAGGACCTGCCGAGCGTCGTGCCCGAATCGGCCGGCGTCGATTCGGCGCCGCTCGTGCGGCTGTCCGAATGGCTGCGTCACGACCGGATGGACGTGCGCAGCCTCGTCGTCGTGAAGGACGGCAAGATCGTGTTCGAGCGCTACGGCGACGGCCTTACGCGCGACAACAACTACGAGCTGTATTCGGTGACGAAGACGATCACCGCGCTGCTCGCCGGCATCCTCGACGGCGAGGGCAAGCTCGGCCCGTCGACGAAGGTCGCGCCGCTGATCGCGGCCGCGCGGCCCGATCTCGCGAGCGAACTCGCGGACAAGCAGGACATTGAGCTGCGGCACCTGATGTCGATGTCGAGCGGGTTGCGCTACACGACGCGCGAAGGCACCGATCCGCTGTACTACGACGCGCCCGACCGGTTGCGCGTCGCGGTGACGAGCCGTGCCGCGCAGCCGCCCGGCACGCATTTCGACTACATCGACGTGAATCCGGTGCTGGTCGGCACGGCCGTGTCGATTGCGGCGCAGGTGCCCGAGGACGCATTCGCGCGCCAGCGGCTGTTCGAGCCGCTCGGCTTCGCGCATTACCGCTGGAGCGGCGCCGACGGCACCGGCGCGGTGGCGGGCGGCTGGGGCCTGCGGCTGCGCGCCGTCGACATGGCGAAGATCGGCATGCTGCTGCTCGACAACGGTAGATGGAACGGTCGGCAGATCGTGCCGGCCGGCTGGATCCGGCAGATGACGACGCCGTCGCCGGCCGCGGACGATTACGGTTACTACTGCTGGATTCATCACGTCGTCGAGCACGGCACGCCGGAATTCGGTGCGATGGGCTTCAAGGGGCAATTCATCACGGTGCTGCCCGCGCAGCGCGCGGTCGTCGTGATGACGAGCCTGCTGCCGACCGACGGCGGGTTGCGCGACGCGACCTACCTGAACCTGTATCGGCGGATGGTCGGCGATTACATCCTGCCGGCGCTCACGCCCGCGCGGCCGCCGGTCGAAAGCGCGGCTGCCACGCAGGCGCTGCGCGACGAACTCGCGCGCAGCCGGCAGACGAAGGGCGTGCCCGGCACCGCCGCCGCGTTGAACGATGCGCCGGAGATTTGATGAGGATTACGAATAGGATGAAAGGCGGGATGAAAAGCGGGACGACAGGCCCGGCGGCGTGGCTCGATGCGCGGCGGCCGGGTGCGCCTTTCACGCGCCGGCTGCTTGCGCGGTTCGCGGCGTTGCTGATCGGCGGCGGTGCACTGGCGTCGGCGCCGGCGGTGTCTGCCGCGCAAGCGGCAGACGCGTTGCCGCCGCTGCATGAAACCGGCATCGCGGCCGCCGCGCCGGAGGACGTCGGCGTCGATTCGCGCAAGCTCGTCGACCTGTCGCGCTGGATCCGCGACCGGAAGCTCGACGTATACAGCCTGCTCGTCGTGAAGGACGGCAAGCTGATCTTCGAGCGCTACGGCGCGAAAGCGTCGCGCGATGCGACCTACGAGCTGTACTCGGTGACGAAGGCCGTGACGTCGCTCGTCGCCGGCATCCTCGTCAAGCGCGGCGCCGTGCATCTCGACGAGCCGGTGGCCGCGCGGCTCGCCGCGTGGCGTCCCGACCTGGCCGGCGCGCTCGCGGACAAGCGCGGCATTGAGCTGAAGCACGTGCTGTCGATGTCGAGCGGCCTGCATTACGACTTCAGCCCGAAGGACGATCCGATCTACTACACCGCGCCGGACCGGCTGAAGCTCGCCGCGTCGGCGGCGCCGAAGGTCGCGCCGGGCACCGCGTTCGAGTACACCGACGTCAACCCGATTCTCGCGTCGGCGATGTTG
Source organism: Burkholderia sp. IDO3 (assembly GCF_003366075.1). Lineage (NCBI taxonomy): Bacteria > Pseudomonadati > Pseudomonadota > Betaproteobacteria > Burkholderiales > Burkholderiaceae > Burkholderia > Burkholderia sp. IDO3. Next base: position 3,097,099 of record NZ_CP028962.1, on the reverse strand, counting down.
AGCGCGGCGGCCGGCGAACCTGTCGAGCGCTACGCGCAGACGCACCTGTTCGCCCCGCTGGACATGAAGCGCGCCGCGTGGGAGCGCGCGGACCGCACCGGCCTCGTGTCGGCCGGCTGGGGGTTGCGGTTGCGCGCGATCGACATGGCGAAGATCGGCATGCTCGTGCTCGACGGCGGGCGCTGGCAGGGGCGACAGGTCGTCCCGCAAGCGTGGATCGCGCAGATGACGACGCCGCGCGTGTCGCCGCATTTCGGCTACTACTGGTGGATCAACAACATCGTCGACAGCGAGCCGGAAGTCGACGCGATGGGCTTCAAGGGGCAGTTCATCACGGTGCTGCCGAAGCGCAATACGGTGATCGTGATGACGGGCGTGCTGCCGGTGGACGGCGGGCTGCGCGATGCGGAGAACGTGAAGCTGTTCCGCCGGATGGTGAACGGCTACATCCTGCCGGCGCTCGATGGCGGGGCGGCGTCGGGGCAGGGTGCCGGTGGCGGCGATACGCGTGCGGCGCTGCGCGAGGAGCTTGAAGTGAGTGCGCGCTCCGCAGGTGTGCCCGGTACGCAGGTCGATCCGACGGATCTGCCGAAGTAGCGGCGGCTATAGACGTGCGGTGCTGCGCGCGGAGCTTGACGTGAGCGAGCGCACCGCGGGCGCGCCCGTCGCATAAGACGATCCGACGAATCTGCCGAAGCAGCAGCGTGCATGCGTCCGGCTGACCGATGCAGGTGAGCCGGGCGCGCCGCTGGATCACGTCACACCCATTCGCCGAGGCATGCGTCGAACTGCGCGACGAGCGTGTCGACATCGTCGGCCGTCGTTTGCGGGCACACGAGCATCATGTTGTGGAACGGCGTGATCAGCACGCCGCGGTTCAGCAGGTACAGATGCACGATGTGCTCCAGCTCGCTGTCGAGCTGTGCGCCCGCGATCGTGCCGTTGCGTGGCGGCGTGGGCGTGAACTGGAATTCGGTGCGCGCGCCGATGCGCGTCACGCACCACGGCAGTCCGTGTTTCGCGATCGCCCGTTCGAGCCCGGCGGCGAGCCGCGCGGCCAGTTCGAACATGTGCGCATACGCGGCGTCGGTCGCGACTTCCGCGAGCGTCGCGCGCATCGCATGCATTGCCAGCATGTTCGCGGTGAGCGTCGTGCCGATTCCGGAGTGGCCGGGCGGCGCGTTCAGCTTCGCCGCCTTCGCGCGTTCCGCGAATTCGGCGCTGAAGCCGTATACCGCGCACGGCACGCCGCCCGCGATCGGCTTGCCGACCACCAGCACGTCGGGTTCGAGACCGTGCGCCACCGCATAGCCGCCCGGGCCGCTGCTGATCGTGTGCGTTTCGTCGATCACGAGGAGCGTGCCGTAGCGGCGCGTCAGTTCGCGCGCGGCTTCCCAGAAGCCCGGTTCGGGCAGCACCATGCCGATGTTCGTCATCGCCGGTTCCGCGAGCACGCACGCGACGTCGCCGTTCTTCAGCGCCGCTTCGAGCGCGTCGAGATCGTTGAACTCGACGACGCGCGTGTTCGCGAGCAGGTCGTACGATTGCCCGAGCAGGCTGTCGCGCTGCACCGGGCGGCCGTCGACGAGATCGACGAACACGTCGTCGACCGTGCCGTGATAGCAACCGTTGAACACGACGATCGTGTTGCGGCCGGTGGCCGCGCGCGCCCAGCGCAGCACGAAGCGGTTCGCGTCGCTCGCGCTCAGCGCGAACTGCCAGACCGGCAGCTTGAAGCGGCGCGCGAGTTCGCGCGACACCCACGCGGCGTCCTCGCTCGGCAGCATCGTCGTGTAGCCGCGCGTCGCCTGTTCGGCGAGCGCGCGCGCGACCGGCTCCGGCGCATGGCCGAACATCGCGCCGGTGTCGCCGAGGCAGAAGTCCGCGTAGCGATGGCCGTCGACGTCGGTGAACGTCGCGCCGCGCGCTTCCTTCACGACCAGCGAGAACGGCGTCGACCAGTCCTGCATCCAGTGCAACGGCACGCCGAAGAGCAGGTGCTCGGCCGCTTCCGCCGACAACGCGCGGGATGTCGGCATGGCTTCGGTGAATGCACGGCGCTCGCGATCGAACAGCGCGCGGGCGCGGATAAGGTCGACTCCGTGGCGGGTCTGCAATTGATGCTCCTCTGACGGGTGGGAATGGGCGAGTGAGGCCTCCGCGAGCTTGTCATATTCCATGCGCGCGGTCGATTCGGGCTCGACCGCGTATCCGTCGTACCTGGAGTTTGTGCGCATAAAGATACGACAACATATCTCATTGTCGAAAAAGCGAAACGTGAGTGTGCGCACACATCAACACAGATGAGCCGATAAAAACAGGGTAAACGACAAATACTGGTCGAACGCAGATCGCGTCTAGACTGTCCGTTGTAGTACGACGACGTATGAATAGCGATCCGCCGTCCGGCGCATCGATACCCCAACCATCGAAGGAGTGCTCATGGCCGCACCCAGCCGCCGTTCGTCTTCGTCTGTCCGATCGTTCTCGTCGAAGCGGGTTTCGCGCCGCGCCTTCATCGGCTGGACCGGTGCGCTCGCCGGCGGCGCCGTGCTCGGCGGACCGCTCGCCGCCGCCCGCGCGTTTGCGGCAGGCCGCCTGCCGAACGCGGCGGTCGACCTGATCTGGGGCGAGCACGGTGCGGCCGCGCGCATCGCGGCGTCGCTCGCGCACGTGTCGCGGCTCGCGTTCCGCGGGCGCGAGTTCGACGTCACGCACTATGGCGCGCGTGCATGCGCGACCGTCGCGCAGACGTCGCCGTACCCGGTGGCGAAATCGCCGGTCAGCCCCGGTTCCGAACTGACGACGGCGGCCGGCGCGTTCGATTCGCGTCCGGCGTTCCTCGCGGCGATCGACGCATGTCGCCGCGAAGGCGGCGGGCGCGTGGTCGTGCCGCCCGGCAACTGGTATTGCGCGGGGCCGATCGTGCTGCAGAGCAACGTGAATTTCCACCTGAGCGCGAACTGCACGATCTACTTCAGCCCGAACCCGGCCGACTACGCGAAGGACGGCCCGGTCGACTGCGGCGCGAACGGCCGCCTGTACTACAGCCGCTGGCAGGCGAACGACTGTCTGAATTACGGCGCGCCCGTCTATGCGCGCAACGCGACGAATATCGCGCTGACGGGCGAAGGGCCGACGTCGGTGCTCAACGGCCAGGCGATGACGCCGTTTTCCGGCAGCGGCAGCAACAGCGTGTGCTGGTGGACCTACAAGGGATCGTCTGGCGCATACGGCGCGAGCGCGACGGTGCCGGGCCAGGCGTATGCGAACCCGAACAACGTCGACCTGCGGATCGTCGCGCCGGCGATTCCCGACGCGCTCTACGCGCTGCTCACGTCCCCCGTCACGCCGTGGCAGCAGGACCAGAACTACCTGCCGGCGCTGTCCGAGGCCGGCGTGCCGGTCGAGAAGCGCGTCTTCGGCCTCGGCCACTACCTGCGGCCGTGCATGGTCGAATTCATTGGCTGCACCAACGTGCTGATGGAGGACTACCAGACGCAGAACACGCCGTTCTGGCAGCACCATCCGACCGCGAGCCGCAACGTCGTGATTCGCGGCGTGACGACCAACAGCATCGGCCCGAACAACGACGGCTTCGATCCCGACGCATGCACCGACGTGCTGTGCGAAGGCTGCACGTTCAACACCGGCGACGACTGCATCGCGATCAAGTCGGGCAAGGACCGCGACACGGAGTATGGCCCGGCGAAGCGGCACCTGATCCGCAACTGCACGATGAACAGCGGCCACGGCGGCATCACGCTCGGCAGCGAAATGGGCGGCGGCGTCGAGCAGATCTATGCGACCAACCTGTCGATGCTGAACGCGAACTGGCAGACCAACCCGCTGAATATCGCGATTCGCGTGAAGACCAACATGAACCGCGGCGGTTACGTGAAGGACTTCCACGTGAAGGGCGTCACGCTGCCGAACGGCGTGACGCAGAAGGGCGGCGGCTACGGCAGCGCGCTGCTCGCGGGCAGCCCGATCAACGCGAGCGTGCCGCTCGGCGTGGTGACGCCGGCGGCCGGCAACCCGTCGGCCGCGCAAGGCGGGATCGTCACGTTCGACTGCGATTACCAGCCCGCGAACGACGCGGTGCGCACGCGGCCGCCGGTCGTGCAGAACGTGACGATCTCGGACGTGACGGCGAGCAACGTGACGCTGAACGGCGTGACCGCATCGTGCTTCCAGGCGATCGTCGCGCAGGGGCCGGTTGCGTTCGACTACAACGGCACGCCGCCGACGCCCTCGGTGCAGCCGATCTCCGGCGTGACGATCAGCAATTGCGATTTCGGCACGCCGGTCGCGTCGGGCACGGCGACCGTCACGTCGCCGGGGCCGATCTATGCGTTCAACGTGAATGCGATGACGCTGGCGAACGTGACGATCGCCGGGCAGGCGGTCGACGCGACGATTACCGACAAGCGGTGACGTAACGAGGGGCAGCGTTCGCGTGCGGCCGGTCGGGGCACGCGAACGCGAAGCTGAATGCGAACGCGTTACGCGAGCGTCTTCACCATGTGGTGTTCGTCGTAGAAGCGGCCGTCGACGAACAGCGAGCGCGGTTCCGTGCCGAACCGGACGAACCCTTGCGACGCGTACAGCCGTTCCGCGGTGCCGTTGATCTCGTTCACGCACAGCATCAGTTGCGTGCACTGCCACGCTTGCGCCGCATGTGCGGTCGCGCGGTCGAGCAGCGATGGCGCGATCCCGCGCCCGCGATACGCGGGATCGACGAACACGCCCCAGATCGTCGCCTTGTGCGCGACTTTCGCCCGCGCATCGCGGCGCACGCCCGTGATGCCGACGAGCGATGCGTCGTCGAATGCGCCGAACACGGCGCGCTCATGGGTGGCGGTGATGCGCGCCGCGAATTCGTCGACCGACACGCCGGCTTCTTCCGCGCGGGTCGGCAGGAACGAGGTCGGCGACGTGTCGACCGCGCGAAGGCGGACGGACTGGAATTGCGCCGCATCGGCGGCGTCGAGCAGGCGGATCGTGATCATCGGTGAGCGTTGTCGTGATTCGGGCGGGGGCCGGAATCCGCGGTGCGGTGCGCGGCGGCGAACATCGATGCTAACCGGATTCGGCGTGTTCGCGATGCTCGGCGTCGATGCGGCCACGCGCGGGTCGCTGTCCGTCGGCACCGGGCTGCTGGTGCTGCTGGCGACGATCTACCGGCGATCGCGGCGTCCGCAGGCGGCCGCGCATGCGACGTGCGTTGCGCTGGGGGCCGAGCGGGCATGAGTGTCCGGCGCGTTTGCCGATGCGAACGCGCGGCGCGGCAGGTACGCCGCGCCGGCTCAGGGAAGGCAGGGAAACTGAAGCGCGCCCGCCGTCGAGCCGGGCCGGCACGAGGCGTCAAGCGCGCGAAATGCGTGAAACGTGCGCGAGAAGCGCGCGAGAAACATGCCGCGCGCCCGACCGGATCAGGCGCGCACGGCCCGCATCAATACCGCGCGAGCTGATTGCCGTTGATCTGCACGCGATCGCCCGGGCGCAGGTCGCCCGGCGACTGCACGTCGAACGAGCGCGTCGAGCCGTCGCTGAGCTGCACATCGATCCGGTAGCTGCTCGGCGGTTGCGCCGCGCCCATCTGCTGGCCGATCTGGTTGCCCGCGACTGCGCCGCCGAGCGCGCCGATCACGGTCGCCGCATCGCGGCCGTGGCCGCGGCCGAACTGGTTGCCCAGCACGCCGCCGACCAGTGCGCCGACGACGGTGCCCGCGACGCCCGACGGGCCGACCGAGCCGTTGACCGGCAGGATGTTCGAGACGGTGCCGTATTGCGTGCCGTAGCCGTTGCCGTACTGGCCGTCGTACGGCTGCTGGTTCGCGTAAGGCTGCGACCCGTATTGCGGCTGGTTGCCGTACTGGTCGTACGGCTGCGGCGCCTGGTCCGGATACGCCGGCTGCTGCGGCTGCACGTAGCCCGGTTGCGAGTACGCGGGCTGCGCGTAGCCGGGCGTCGCGTATTGCTGCTGCGGATAGCCCGGTTGCGCGCCGTAGTAACCCGGCGCGACGCAGGCGGTCAGCGGAAGCGCCGCCACGGCGACGAGCGAGGCGAACAGAACGGTCTTCGTGGAAGGCATGCGCATCATGATGTTTCCTGCATCGGCAACGTGTTCGCCGACGAATGCCGGGACGGGTGGCGAACTCGGCGTGAGTATAAGGAATGGGCGGATGCGCGTCCGTTGCGGCCGGGTAACAACGTGTAAAGTCTGTTGCCGCGCACATCGCCCGGCCGCGCGGGGGCTGAAGCGAGCAGCGGCAACGGCGCGACGCGCCCTCCGGGTGCCTGCATTTGGGTGACGCGGGATGCGCTTGCGGGGGCATTGGCCTTGTCGCCGCTTTTACCGAGACCATGGCGCCGCCGCGCCGCCGCGCCGCCGCGCCGCCGCGCCGCCCGCGCCGCCCGCGCCGCCCGCGATCCCGCCCCGTCATCGCGGCAGACTCGGCGGCCATGCGCGCCGCACATCGCGAAATCGAATGCGCGGCATCGCGACATTTAATTGGTCACTGGCCGCCCCGTCCGATATCGTGACCGGATTCCCTGCCAACAGTCGCGCCGTGTCGGCCGCGGTTCCTTCCCCTGTCCGCGTCGACGTCGCGCAGCGACTGCCCCACCACCATTCCGAGTCATGACCACCGATCGTTTCTTCACCAACGCCGTCGATGCCGGCGGCCAGCCCATCAATCTCGTCGTCCATGACGGCCGCTTCGTCCAGATCGGTGCCGATTGCACCGCCGCGCCCGGCGCGGAAACGATCGACCTCGGCGGGCGCGTCGTGCTGCCGGGCTTCGTCGACGGCCACATCCACCTCGACAAGAGTTTCGTCGGCGATCGGTGGGTGCCGCACGAACCGGTCGGCTCGCTGCGCGAGCGGCTCGCGGTCGAGAAGCGTCAGCTTGCGGCCGCGCCGGCGATCGTCGAGCGCGCCAATGCGCTGATCGCGCAGGCCGCCGCATTCGGCACGATCGCGATGCGCAGCCACGTCGACGTCGACGCGACGACGGGCCTGTCGAACCTGCAGGCCGTGATGGCCGCGCGCGAACAATGGCGCGGGATCGTCGACATCGAACTGGTCGCGTTTCCGCAGGCCGGCGTTGTGACGTGCCCGGGCACCGCCGGGATCCTCGACGCAGCCGTGCGCGAAGGCGCGGACGTGGTCGGCGGGATCGATCCGACGACGCTCGACGGCGACGCGGACGGCCAGCTCGACATCGTGTTCGGCATCGCCGAGAAGCGCGGCGCGAAGATCGACATCCACCTGCACGAACCCGGCGAAACCGGCATCGCGCAATTGCTGCGGATCGCGGCGCGCACGCGCGCGGCGGGCCTCGGCGGCCGCGTGAACGTGAGCCATGCATACGCCCTCGGCCAGGTGAGCCACGGCGACGTCGAGCGTGCGGCCGCCGCGCTCGCCGAGGCGGGCGTGTCGATCCTCACCAACGCGCCGGGCGACTGCGCATTTCCGCCGGTGCAGCAGCTGCGCGACGCGGGCGTGCACGTGTTCGCCGGCAACGACAACATCCGCGATGCGTGGTGGCCGTACGGCAACGGCGACATGCTGCAGCGCGCGATGATGGTCGGCTACCGCTCGGGCTTTTACACCGACGAAGCGCTCGGCATCGCGCTCGACATGGCGACGCACGCCGGCGCGCGTGCGATCGGCAAGGATAACTACGGGATTGCGATCGGCTGCGACGCGAGCTTCGTCGCGGTGAGCGCGCCGAATGCGGCGGCGGCCGTCGCCGGCGTGCCGGCCGAACGCTGGGTGTTCCGCCGCGGCGAAAGCGATACGGCCGCCCCGTTCGCGCCCGGGCTGCGCTTCACGCGATAACGACCTGACCGCCGTCGCGGTGCGCGCATCGTGACGGCCCTGCACTGACCGACCCTACCGGAACCGACATGACCAACCTGCTGATCCGCAACGTCCGTACGCACGCCGACGAAGCGCTCGACATCCTGATCGACGGCGATCGCATCGCGCGCGTGGGCCCGTCGCTCGACGCGCCCGCCGGCTGCGCGATCGAGGACGGCGCGCTCGCGCTCGCGCTGCCCGGCCTCGTCGAAGGCCACACGCACCTCGACAAGACGCACTGGGGAATGCCGTGGTATCGCAACGCGGTGGGGCCGCGCCTCGTCGACCGCATCGAGAACGAGCGCAACTACCGCGCGACGAGCGGCCACGACGCCGGCGCCGCATCGCTCGCGCTGTCGCGCGCGTTCCTCGCGGCCGGCACGACGCGCATCCGCACGCACGTCGACGTCGACACCGAAGCCGGGTTGCGGCATCTGCACGGCGTGCTCGCGACGCGCGAGACGCTGCGCGGCCAGGTCGACATCCAGATCGTCGCGTTTCCGCAGTCGGGCGTGCTCAAGCGCCCCGGCACGGCCGCGCTGCTGTCCGACGCGCTCGACGCGGGCGCCGACCTGCTCGGCGGGCTCGACCCGTGCGCGATCGAAGGCGATCCGGTCGAGGCGGTGGACGTGCTGTTCGGCATCGCCGAACGCCACGGCCGCGGGCTCGATCTCCACCTGCACGAGCGCGGCTCGATGGGCGCGTATTCGCTCGACCTGATCCTGCAGCGCACGGCCGCGCACGGGATGCAGGGCAAGGTCACGATCAGCCACGGCTTCTGCCTCGGCGATATCGCCGAGCGCGAGCGCGATGCGCTGCTCGCGCGGATGGCCGGGCTCGGCGTTGCGATCGTCACCACCGCGCCGGCCGCGGTGCCGGTGCCGCCCGTGGCCGCGTGCCGCGCGGCCGGCGTGACCGTCATCGGCGGCAACGACGGCGTGCGCGACACGTGGACGCCATACGGTTCGCCCGACATGCTCGAGCGCGCGATGCTGATCGGCATGCGCAACGATTTCCGCCGCGACGACGCGCTCGAGGTTGCGCTCGACTGCGTGACGCACGGCGCGGCGCGCGGTTGCGGTTTCGCCGACTACGGCCTGGAAGCCGGCAAGCGCGCGGATGTCGTGCTCGTCGATGCGCTGACGTTCGCCGAAGCCGTCGTCGCGCGGCCGACGCGGCGGCTCGTCGTGTCGTCGGGGAAGATCGTCGTGCGCAACGGCGCGCTGGTCTGAGTGTGGCGTCGCCCCGGTATGATCGGGCTTCTTTCAGCCTGATCCCCCCGGGAGACGACGATGCGACACAGATGGACGATGGGCGCGATGGCGGCACCGGCCGCGCGATGGATGGCCGCGGCGATGTTCGCGGCGACGGCCGTGCATGCGGCGGCGGCCGGCACCGGCGACGCGCAGCAGGAGGCGAATCGCCGCACGGTGCTCGCGTTCTATGAAAAAGGCCTGAACGAGAAGGATGCCGATGCCGCGCTCGCGTACGTCGGCGACCGCTACGTGCAGCACAACCCGAACGCGGCCGACGGCCGCGACGGCTTCCGCAAGTTCGTCGCGTTCCTGCGCGACACATATCCGCAGTCGCACAGCGAGATCGAGCGCTCGTTCGTCGACGGCGACTACGTGATCCTGCACGTGCACGCGGTGCGCGAACCCGGCACGCGCGGCAGCGCGATCATGGACATCTTCCGGCTCGAACACGGCAAGATCGTCGAGCACTGGGACGTGAACCAGCCGGTGCCGGAGCAGGCCGCGAACGGGAACACGATGTTCTGACGAAGGTCGTCGCCGGGTGCGGCGCTTTCGGCGGCATCGCCTTCATGCCGAATCCGGCCCGCATCGCCGCGTCTCGCGCTTACGCCGGCTCTTGCTCCAGCATTGCCGCGAGCGTTTTCGTCAGTTCGCTGACCATCGGATCGGCGGTCGGCCGATGCAGGATCGCGATGTCCATGTTCTCGATCGGCGCGAAGCCGTCCTTCTCGGTCAGCACCACGTGTTCGTCGGTCACCACGCGCGCGGGCAGCACGCTGATGCCGAGCCCGTCCGCGACGGCCGCCTGGATGCCGCTCAGGCTCGACGTCGTGAAGCTGATCCGCCAGCGGCGGCCACGCTCCTCGATCGCCTTGATCATGTCGTCGCGATAGAGCCCGCGCGGCGGAAACACGACGATCGGCACCGGATCGAGATTGATCGTCGGATGCTGCGCGCTGTCGATCCAGCGCAGTTTCTCCGGCCAGCGCACCACCGCCTCGCGGCTGTCGCGGCGTTGCTTGATCAGCACGAGATCGAGTTCGCCGCGATCGTACGCCGCGCTGATGTCGCGGCTCAGCCCGCACATCACTTCGAGCTTCACCTGCGGATGATCGCGCCTGAATGCGGCGAGCACGTGCGTCGTGCGGCCCGCCGCGAAATCGTCGGGCACGCCGAGCCGGATCGTCAGCGCGACGGTCGCGCCCGACAGCGCTTCCAGCATCTCGTCGTTCAGCGCGAGCATGCGCCGTGCGTAGCTGAGCACCGTCACGCCGGCATCGGTGGGCCGCACGTCGCGCGTGCCGCGATCGAGCAGACGATGACCGGCGATCTCCTCCAGCCGTCGAACCTTCTGGCTGACCGTCGACTGCGTCGAATGCAGGCGCGCGGATGCCGTCGTGAAGCTGCCGCAATCGGCGACCATCGCGAGCGCGCGCAGCAGGTCGAGGTCGAACAAAGGTCTATTCATTTCTGCACTTCTGTTGATTCGAACATTTCATTTTCAAATGCGTGCGATGACTTTTAACATGGCCGGACGTCGCCAGCAATTGCGGTTTCGCCGGACCCGGGCGCGGCGGCGCGTACGGACCTGCAAGGAGGAAACGGGATGTTTTTCAGACGGATCGCGATCGTCGGCTCGTTTGCGTTGACGACGCTCGCTTCGGCCGTGGCGGCCGCCGACGGCGGCGCGCTCGAAGGCCGGCTGCGCAGTGCCGCCGATCGTGGCGACGCGGGCGAGGTCCGCACGCTGCTCGAACGCGGCGCACGGATCGATTCGCGCGACGGGCAGGGCCGTACCGCGCTGCTGCTCGCGACGCACGGCAATCATGTGGAGGCGGCGCGCGTGCTGATCGACGCGGGCGCCGACGTCAACGCGAAGGATGCGATCCAGGACACTCCGTATCTGTATGCGGGCGCGCGCGGCCGTCTCGACATCCTGCGCATGACGCTCGCGCACGGCGCCGACCTGCGCAGCACGAACCGGTATCGCGGCACCGCGCTGATTCCGGCGGCCGAGCGCGGCCACGTGGAGACGGTGCGCACGCTGATCGACGCGGGCGTGAACGTCGATCACGTGAACCGGCTCGGCTGGACCGCGCTGCTCGAGGCGATCATGCTCGGCGACGGCAGCGAACGCTATGTGCGGATCGTGCAGCTGCTGGTCGATGCGAAGGCGAACGTGAACCTGGCGGATTCGAACGGCGAGACGCCGCTGCGGCATGCGCGCAGCCGCGGGTATGCGCAGATCGAGCGGATTCTGGCGGCGGCGGGCGGGCGGTAGGGTTAGCGGCGGCGTGACTTGTGCGCGGGGCTGGCGCCGGGAAGCTGCCGGAGGAACTCGCCGGCCAGATTCGCGCAGTAGTCGAACGACGGCGCATAGCCGAGTGTCAGGATATCGTCGAAGCGCGACTTTACGAATGCACGGTGCTCGCTGAGCAGCCTCAGAAAGGTATCGCGATGGCGAACGAGAAATGCGCTTGCCTCCATCAGGCTATCCGGTTCCCGCTCGATTACCAGGCAGAGATCGAACAGGTCCCGCGCGGTGGGGCGATCGCCGCGATGCCACATTTTCTTGGCCACGATTTCCGCTGACGTCTCGACCTTGACGACGTGATCCATCAGCGTCCATTCGTCGTATCCGGGGGACATCAGGTTGCGGGACACCACGAAATCGATTTCGCCGTCGGGCAACACCAGCTTCACGAAACCGGCGTGTTCCTCGTACTGGGTCGTAATGTCGGATGCGGCGTCGCTGATGCGCGGATTCACGTATCCGAGATACTGCGGGTCGGGGACGAAGATGTCGATGTCCTTGCTGACGCGATGTCCGTGACGCAGCATGAGGACGGTGCCGCCGCCGAATGTCCAGAACGGACGTGCCGTGCTTTCATATTTCGTCGATGAGCGTCAGCGCATGACGGAAAAGGCCCTGCCACGGGCCCTCAGGCAAGTCGGCTGATGCAATCACGCCCATACCTCCCGGTACAGATGAAGATTCCTCGACCACGCAGCAAGGTTTTTCCAGATGACTCGAAGCGGCGTGCCGGAGCGTTCGGCGGCCTCCTCGACGGCCTTCACCACGACGGGAAGCGGCACCTCATCGAGAATGACGGAGATCTGCGATTCGTATCCCGCCGGAATCTGTCCCGTGCTTAACGCGTCGGCCAGCAGGTGCTCGGTCAATTCGCCTTTGTAGCTCACGTTCGAGCTCACGACGGCCTTGTAAAGGCCGCTTTGAGGCGGTCGCGGCTGCGCCAGGAGTTCGATGCCGAGCACATTGAGCAACGGGATCAGCTTGTTGATTCCAAGATCCTTCACCTTGCCGGTTTCAAGTTGATTCACCGTGAGGCGAGACAATCCGGCCAGTCGTGCAAGCTGAGCCTGTGTGAGGTCGAGCTCGGCCCTCCGTTTTGCCACGGCCTGACCGATTTCATAGAGTTGCATGCTCACCTCCCGACGCAGGTTTATCTCACGCGAATGTAAGGTATATCTTACATCTCAACCATGTGTGTCGCCACCCACGGTCGCTGATGCGGTATAGGATGCGTGGCCGTACAGGCCGATCGGCATCGGGAGGGTAGCGATCGGTCTAGCTGTATAGACATTCCGGCCAGGCGGATATCGGTAGAAGCTCGTTTTGTGGCGGACGAGCATCACGCCGGGTAAACGCGGAAAATAGAGTGAAATTCCCGCAAAAATAACCATTTATTGATTATCTGCGCCACTATTGGCCGCAATTTCGTTCTCGATTCCACGATTTCGGACCCCCTCCATTTCCCCTGCTTGCGCTCAAAAATTGAGCGGTCTAGACTGCATCGCAGTTTCATCGAAGTCCCCGTCTTTTCGCGACCCGCGCCGGGCATGCCGGCACGACGCTCCCCAACGGACGCCCGGCGCTCGCCCGCCACGTCGAGACCACAAGGACACACCATGAACCGCACTGCAAAGCTCGTCGTATCCGCGCTGGCGTTCGCGCCGCTCGTCTCGTTCGCGCAGGACACGGCGACGATCCGCTGGGGCATCGATCCCACCTATCCGCCGTTCGAGGCGAAGCAGCCCGACGGCTCGCTCGCCGGCTTCGACATCGACCTGCGCAACGCGCTTTGCGAGCAGATGCATGCGAAATGCGTGTGGGTCGAGCAGGGTTTCGACGGGATGATTCCCGCGCTGCGCGCGCGCAAGTTCGACGTGATCATGTCCGCGATGACCGCCACCGACGAGCGGCTCAAGCAGATCGACTTCTCGAACAAGCTGTATGCATCGCCGGGCGCGCTCGTCGCACCCGTCGGCTCGAAGCTGCTGCCGACCGCCGCGTCGCTCGCCGGCAAGCGTGTCGGCATCGACCAGGGCACCACGCAGGAAGCGTATGCGAAGGCCGAATGGGCGCCCAAGGGCGTGACGATCGTGTCGTACCAGAACCAGGACCAGGTGTATCAGGATCTGGTGAACGGCCGGCTCGACGCGACCTTCCAGGACAAGACGCAGGCCGGCTACGCATTCCTGAAGACGCCGCGCGGCAAGGGCTACGCGTTCGCGGGCCCCGACGTGACCGACGTGCGCATCACCGGCTACGGCGTCGCGATGGGCGTGCGCAAGGGCGACGCCGACATGAAGAAGCGGCTGAACGACGCGATCGTCGCGATCCGCGCGAACGGCACGTACCAGAAGATCGCCGCGAAATATTTCGACTTCGACATCTACGGCGCGAAGCAGCAACTGACCTCCGCACCGTGACCCCGTGACCCCGTGATTCATTCAATCGACAGGCAACCCATGACGAGTATCCAGGACCGCGTCGCGAAAGCCGTGACGCCCGAACTGATCGCCGCCTTCCGCAACGAAGGCGCGGTGTGCATCAAGGGCATCTTCTCGCCCGACGAAGTGGCCGCGCTGCGTGCCGGCATCGACACGAACCTCGCGCAGCCGAGCGAACGCGCGAAGGTCGCGAGCCGGCCCGACGATCCGGGCTGGTTCTTCGAGGACTTCTGCAACTGGCAGCACAACGACGCGTACCGCGACTTCATCGTGAATTCGCCCGCGCCGTCGGTGGCCGCCGCGCTGATGGGCACGCAGACCGTGCGGCTGCATCACGACCACCTGCTCGTGAAGGAGCCGGGCACGCGGCAGCGCACGCCGTGGCATCAGGATCAGCCGTACTACAACATCGAAGGCGACGACAACGTGAGCATGTGGATTCCGGTCGACCCGGTGCCGCTGGAATCGACGCTGGAATTCGTCGCCGGCTCGCACCAGGGGCCGTGGCTGATGCCGCGCACGTTCATGGACAAGGAGGCGAAGTGGTTTCCGGAAGGCAGTCTTGCGGACCTGCCGGACATCGAGGCCGATCGTGCCGCGTTCCCGATCCGCCACTGGGCGCTCGAACCGGGCGACATGGTGTGCTTCCGGATGTTGACGCTGCATGCGTCGGGCGGCACGCAGAATCGCCGGCGCGCGTTCTCGATCCGCTTCGTCGGCGACGATATCCGTCACGCGCCGCGCCGCTGGAAGACCTCGCCCGAATTCCCCGGGCTCGCGGAGCAGTTGCCGGACGGCGCACCGCTCGAGCATCCGCTGTTTCCGGTCGTGTGGTCGCGCGGCGCGGGGCAGGCCGGCGCGATCTGAGCGGCGGATATCGGCGGATATCGGCGACATCACGCATGCCGCATGCGCGCGGCGGCCGTTTCGGGATGAAGCGGCCGCCGCGCGTCGTCGTTTTCAGGCGCGGATCAAGGCGCGGGTGACGGCGGTTCAGGTCTGGTGACGTCCGGCGCCCGGCTTGAAGCGCGAGCCGAGCCGGTAACGGTTGCCCGGATGCAGGAAATGCACGAACGTGACCGGCAGCCCGTTCGTCCAGGTGCGGCGCGTGAGCGTGAGGCACGGCTCGTCGGCGCGCATGTCGAGCAGCCGCGCCTGCTCGCCGGTCGGCAGCGCCGCGTCGACGACGTGCTCGATCTCCAGTTCGTAGTGCGACACGTTGTTGAACAGGTATTCGGACGGCGGCTCGGTCTGGAAATCCTGGTCGATGAATGCCGGCGCGGCGGCCGGATTCACGTAGCGGTCCTCAAGCTGGATCGGCCGGCCGTTTTCCTCGTGCACGCACACCACGTGAAAGACCGGCGTATTGACCGTCAGCCCGAACGCGGCCGCGACGTCGAACGACGCGGGCTCGCGCGACTGGCTCAGCACGCGGCAGCGGTATTCGTGCCCGCGTGCGCGGATCTCGTCGCGGATGTGCGCGATCATCAGCAGGTTCGACTGCGGCTTCACTTCGGCGACGAAGGTGCCGACGCCGGCGATGCGCTTGAGCACGCCTTCCTCGGTCAGCTCGCGCAGCGCACGGTTGACCGTCATGCGCGCGACGCCGAATTGCGCGGCGAGATCGAGTTCGGACGGAATGCGGTCCCCCGGGCGCCAGTCGCCCGCATCGACGTTCCGGCGAACGAGCGTCTTGATTTGCTGGAACGGTGCGGTGGTCTTCGTGACCATCGGGGAATCCTTGGGGAGAGGCAACCGCGAAATTCTATCCCGGATCAGGCCGTCGGCAGTTCCCGCACGTCGGCCGTCGGCACCGCGCCGAACGCGTCGCTCAGCGCATAGCCGATCAACTGCCGCGCGGCCGCTTCGGGCGTCGACAGCGCGCCGCTCGCCTTCAGTGCGTCGAATTTCTCGCGCAGCGGGAAACGGTCGGTCGGGGTCGAACGGATCGTCGCCTGCATGCCCGTGTCGACGACGCCCGGTGCGACGCTGCAGATCCGCAGCGCGCGGTTCGCGTCGAGCGCGACCGCGCGCGCATGGTGGTCGAGCGCGGCCTTGGTCGCGCAGTAGATGCTCCAGCCCGCATACGCGTTGCGCGCGGCGCCGCTCGAGACGTGGAGGATCCGGCATTCGGTCGGCGCGGACGCAGCCTGCTCGAGCGCGGCCGACAGCATCAGCGGGGCCGCGACGTTCAGGCCGACCGCGCGCGCGACGAGCGCCGGATCCTGCGCATCGAGCGGCCCGATCGGATCGACGATGCCGGCGTTGTTGAACAGCAGCACGATCGACGCGCCGTCGACGAAGCGGCGCAGCGTGTCGCCGGCCAGCCACGCCGCGACGGCCGACGTGTCCGACAGGTCGAGTGCGATTTCGGCGAGACGGCCGCCGGCCTGCGCGGCGAGCGACGGATGACGGCTGCGCGACACGCCGAGCACGGCGATGCCTTCCTGCAGCAACTGTTCGGCGAGCGACGCGCCGAGGCCGCGCGTGTGTCCGGTGACGATGGCGCGCACGTTCGGCGCGAAAGAGGAGGCGGTCATGGCGGTGAGCGAGTGAACGGATCGGATGAACGGTGTCGACGGGCGGCGCGCATGCGCGCCGATGACGGCGTGCGGGACGGGCGATGCGCGGTATCGGTACGGTGCGCGAAGCGTTCGCGCGCGGCGCTGCGTGTCGGGGTGAACGCGTATCGTAGCGCCGGCCTGCGCGACGCGCAAACGGGCGGGCGAAGCCGCGCGCGGGCCGGTTGCCGCCCGGCGCGCGGAGCGTCATTGCGCGGCGCGGCACGCCGCCATTGCCGCGCGGCGGCGCGTGGCCGAGCCGCTGGACGAAAGCCGGCTGCGGCAAGTGCGCGCGCTCGCGGCAAGCGGCGCCGGGCGCCACGTCGCGAGCTATCATATGGCTCGCCCGCGCGCGACGCCGCACGGGCCGCGACCGTTTCCCTTCATCTGCTGCACGCTGCGACGCCACCCATGAACACCACGCCGGACATGCCCACGCCACGCGCCCTGCGCGAACTCACGCCCCTCGAGGCCCGCATTCTCGGGGTGCTCGTCGAGAAGCAGCACACGGTGCCGGACACCTACCCGCTGTCGCTGAATGCGCTGACCGCGGGCTGCAACCAGAAAACCGCGCGCTCGCCGGTGATGAGCGTCAGCGAGGACGAAGTCACGACCGCGCTCGACGGGCTCAAGCACCTGAGCCTCGTGATGGAGGGCAGCAGCAGCCGCGTGCCGCGTTTCGAACACAACGCGAACCGCGTGCTCGGCATCCCGAGCCAGGCGATCGCGCTGCTGACGATCCTGCTGCTGCGCGGCCCGCAGACGGCCGCCGAACTGCGCCTGAACAGCGCGCGCCTGCACGGCTTCGCGGACATCTCGTCGGTCGAGGCGTTCCTCGACGAACTCGCCGAGCGTGCGCAGCCGCTCGTCGTCCGGCTGCCGCGTGCACCGGGCGCGCGCGAGAACCGCTGGATGCACCTGATGTGCGGCGAAGTGAACCTGGCCGATTTCGCCGGCGCGGAGGCGGGCGGCGGCGCGGATTCCGTTCCGCCGTCCGAATTCGAGGCGCTGAAGGCCGAGCAAAAACGCCTTTCCGATGAAGTCGCGCGACTGAACGCGCTCGTTCAGCGGATGGCGGCCGAACTCGGCATCGACGTCGACCCGCCGGCCGACGCCGGCTGACCGACCGCCGGAGCCGACACCGCACCGGCGCGCATGCGGGCGCGCCGGGCGACGAACCCGCACCGCGACGCGGCCAGAACCTGCGTTACCAGCGGCACCCCGCCTTTGCGGACGCATCGACGTCCTGCGCCCATTCGAAAGCGGTCTTCTTGCCGGTGCGCGCATTCGTATACGTCATCGAATAGACGATCGCACCCTGGCTCATCATCTCGTATTCGCCGTTGATCTTGCCGTCGACCATTTCCCACCAGGTGGTCGTGAACTGGTACGGACGGCCTTCCGCGAGTTCTTCCTGATCCTGGTGCTCGAACAGCAGCGGGATGGCCGTTTTCGATTGCGCATACCGGACGACGCCGCCTTGCCACTTGGCCACGTCGTCGTAATACGTGCGCAACTCGAAGCGCACGGGTTTGTCGCCCGTCGTCCTGAAGCACAGCACTTCCGTGGTGACTTCGGCCGATGCGGGCAATGCGATGCACAGCAGCAACGCGGCGAGCGTCTTTTTCGAGTTCATGTGTGTGTGTGTGTGATGAAGAAGGGGTTCAGCCGACGGCGATCCGCGTGGCGCCTGCGTCGACGAGCCGGAACAGCAGATCCTCGACGGCGGCGCCCGGCGCCGAACCGAGATCCGTGTTGACGCGCCAGCCCTGTTCCGTGCGCGCCGGTTCCGACAGATAGTGAACGATGCCGTGCAGGCCGTCTTCGGCCGGCGCGCCGTCGTCGTCGGCGTCGAACCAGGCGAAGAACCACGTTTTGAACGCGTCGGTTGCCGCGGCTTCGTCGAGGCCGTCTGCGTCGATCGTCGCCCAGTCCCACAGGAACGGACGAATCGACACGGTCGCCGTTTCGAGTTCGAACGCGAACGGCTCGAAATCCAGTTGCCCGGTCGAGTCGACCATCGCGGGCTGGCCGGCCGATTCGCCTTCGGTATGGACGATGTCGGCGCGGCACGGCAGCGCGAGCGGGCCTTCGGTGGCCAGCGTGCCGTCGGCTTTCCGGTAGGCCGGTTCCACGACGACCGCCGGCTGCGTCGCCGCGTGCGCGAGCAGGTCGGCGTAGGGCTGGCGGATGGCGCTGAGCAGTTCGGATACGGTCATCGTGGCGTAGCGTGTCGGGTTGCGGGGCTGCCGTCACCGGCTTGCGGCGCGGCGTGCGGCCGCTGTCGAGCGGCGGCGCGCTGCGGCAGCGGACAGCCACGATCGTACGGTACTTCCGTGACGCGCGGCCACTCGGCCGAACGGCCGGCATGGACGGAACGGGCCGCGCACCGCTGCGTCGACGTCGATCGCATTCCCCCCGTCGCGCACCGCTGCCGCCCTGCGCGAGTGCCATAATCGAGCCTCCCCATCATCACAGACGTCTCGGAGAATCGCCATGCAGAACCTCGACAATCCTTCCCACGATCGCGAGGTAGGCAGCGCCGACGCGACGCAGGACACCACGCGCATCGACGACGTCCGCATCGGCGCGGTGCGTCCGCTGATCTCGCCGGCGCTGCTGCAGGACGAGCTGCCGGTGCCGGCCGGCAC
The DNA here is from genome assembly GCF_003366075.1 of Burkholderia sp. IDO3. Lineage (NCBI taxonomy): Bacteria > Pseudomonadati > Pseudomonadota > Betaproteobacteria > Burkholderiales > Burkholderiaceae > Burkholderia > Burkholderia sp. IDO3. The sequence continues at coordinate 3,078,006 of NZ_CP028962.1, read as the reverse complement.
GCAGACGCTCGTCGAGGACACGCGCCGCGCGATCGGCGACATCCTGCACGGCCGCGACGATCGTCTGCTGCTCGTCGTCGGCCCGTGCTCGATTCACGACCACGGCCAGGCGCTCGAATACGCGCGCCGGCTGAAGACCGCCGCCGATGCGCTGAAGGACGACCTGCTGATCACGATGCGCGTGTACTTCGAGAAGCCGCGCACGACGGTCGGCTGGAAGGGCTACATCAACGATCCGCGTCTGGACGGCAGCTTCCGGATCAACGAAGGGCTGCGCGCCGCGCGGCAACTGCTGCTCGACATCAACGCGCTCGGCCTGCCGGCATCGACCGAATTTCTCGACCTGCTGAGCCCGCAGTACATCGCGGACCTGATCGCGTGGGGCGCGATCGGCGCGCGCACGACCGAGAGCCAGAGCCATCGCCAGCTCGCGTCGGGGCTGAGCTGCCCGATCGGCTTCAAGAACGGCACCGACGGCGGCGTGCAGGTCGCATCGGACGCGATCGTCGCCGCGCGCGCGAGCCACGCGTTCATGGGGATGACGAAGATGGGAATGGCCGCGATCTTCGAGACGCGCGGCAACGACGACGCGCACGTGATCCTGCGCGGCGGCAAGAACGGGCCGAACTACGATGCCGGGCATGTCGAGGCGAGCTGCGCGGTGCTGCGCAAGAGCGGGTTGCGCGAACAGGTGATGGTCGACTGCTCGCATGCGAACTCGAACAAGTCGCACGAACGGCAGATCGAGGTTGCGCAGGATCTCGCGCGGCAATTGTCGCAGGGCGAGCACCGGATCATCGGCGTGATGGTCGAAAGTCATCTCGAAGCGGGGCGCCAGGATCTGAAGCCGGGCGTGCCGTTGCAGTACGGCGTGTCGATCACCGATGCGTGCCTGAGCTGGACGCAGACGGAGCCGGTGCTCGACGTGCTGGCCGAGGCGGTGCGGCATCGGCGCGTGTATTCGCGCAACGCGTGACGCAGCGGTGGCGGGGCGGCGCCCCGCCGCGCGCATGATTCGATACGGCGGCGAAGCGCGGGCGCGCGTCTGCGATGTTGTCCTGATCGACGTGCGCGCCGCCGTTTTTTCGCGCCGCCCGCTACCTACCCGCTACCCGCCCGCCACCTGTTCACGCCGTCGTTGATCTTCGTCTGCCTCGACCCGCCTGCGACGTTGCATCTTGAGCGCAGGATCGTGCGAATGCCGCTACCATGAGGCCGTGTTGCATGCGGGCCGGCCATGCCGGTCCGCCGCGCGTACACACAGTGGCGGTGCGGCCGGCCGCCACGTCACCGACGAAGCGCGGGGCGCGCACCGATCAGCCGTTGCGCCCGCGTCGCTTCGCTCCCGGAATCAACAACAATCGAACCGGAGTGCCATGCACATGAAGTTCTACAAGACCCTCATCGCAGCAACCGTCCTCGCATCGAGCGTCAGCGCGCACGCGCAGATCGCCGGCGCGCAGCCGCTCAGCGTCACCGTCGAACAGTCGCAAGCGCTGCTCGAAGGCTGGAGCGTGAAGAAGAGCGTGCTCGGCAAGGCCGTGTACAACGACGCGAACCAGAAGGTCGGGACGGTGCGCGACCTGATCGTCGCACCGGACGGCTCGGTGTCCGCGGCGATCGTGTCGGCCGGCGGCTTCCTCGGCGTGGCGGCGCACGACGTCGCGGTGCCGATCGCGTCGCTCGACGTGCGCAAGGGCAACATCTACCTGCCGGGCGCGACGAAGGATGCACTGAAGGCGACGCCGGCGTTCCAGTACGCGAAGGTGCCGTCGCCGCCGAAGCCGAAGAAGATCGACGACAAGCACTGATGCACATGTCCGTTGCGGCGCCCGGGGCGCAATGCGCCGGGCGCCGCGTCCGCGGTCAGCCCGTCGGCGCCGCGTCCGGCGGCGCGAGCGCCACGATGTGGCGAATCCCCTCGTTGGCCATCTTCGTATAAGGGCTGAAGCGTTCGGTATTGCGCACGAGCTCCTCCGCCACCGCGCGCTCGATGCCCGGCAGGCGTACGCGGATGTCGGCGCTCAGCATGAACAGCCCGTCGACCGGATCGCGGCAGAAGTCGATCGATGCGGACACCGATGCGCCGGCGATCGACACACCGGCCCGCGCGGCCAGCAGGCTCAGCGCGCCATGAAAACACGCCGCATAGCTCGCAGCGAACAGCTGCTCCGGGTTCGGCCCGTCGCCGGGCCCGCCGAGCGCGGACGGCAGGCGCAGCTCCATGGCGAGACGCCCGTCGTCGGAACGGGCGACGCCCGACGCGCGGCCGTGCGCCGCCGCGCCGCCGGTGACGGTTACCGTCGTCGAGTAGAGTGCCTGCGGTTCACGTCCGCGATACCTGTCGAGCAGCGAGAGCGGCGGTGGACGCAACGGCGTCATGACGTGCGCGATCCTGCGGCGGCGTTCAACGTGCGGCCTGGCTCTGGCGGAGCCACGCGTCGAAGGTCGTTGCACCGAGGCGCGCGCCGGGTGCGGGGACGAGCGTGTCGTCCTGCAGCACGGCACCGAAATAGTCGGCGCCTGCGTCCCTGACCACCGTGCGCGGGTCGTGCGTGACCGACAGGAAATGGCCGACCAGATCGGCAATCCGCACGCGATCCGGGCCGCCGATTTCAGCGATGCCGTTGCGCGGTGCGTCGAGTGCGAAATCGGTGACGGCAGCCGCGACGTCGTCCGATGCGATCGGCTGGAAGTGCGCGGTGCTCAACCGGGTCGTGTCGCCCTGCGCGCCCGCTTGCGCGATCGCCCCGACGAATTCGAAGAACTGCGTCGAGCGCACGATCGTGTACGGCACGCCGGCTTCGCGAATCAGGTTCTCCTGGATGATCTTGCCGCGGAAATACGCGCTCTGCTGCAGGCGATCGGTACCGACCACCGACAGCGCGACGTGATGGCGCACACCAGCCGCACGCTCGGCGGCGAACAGGTTGCGCCCCGACGTTTCGAAGAACGCTTTCACGGTTGCTTCGTCGAACGACGGCGCGTTCGCGAGATCGACGACGACGTCCGCACCTGCCAGCGCGTCGTCCAGACCCGCGCCCGTGATCGTATCGACGCCCGTCGACGGCGCGGCGGCGATAGCCGCATGACCGCCCGCAACGAGATTCCTGACGACTTTGCTGCCGATCAGGCCGGTACCGCCAATCACCACGATCTTCACGATTGCTCTCCTTGAAAGGGCGCGCGACATGCGCGCCGCTTGATCCTGCCGAATCCGGCGTGCATCGCATTCGCGCGATCGCGCCGCCGTGTTGCCGAATCGCACGCGACCCGGTTCGCGTGTCGTTCGACCCGCTTGCATCGTATGCACGCGCGGTGCGATCCGGTAGCGTGTGCCGGGGGCTCACGGTGTTGCGTCGAATGCATCAATCGACAGTCTCCAGCGGCGCCAGCGTCGTCATCGTGGTCAGGCACTGGAGGTCCCGCGCTCGCGTCCGTTCGATCATGTAGTCGATGAACACGCGGATGCGCGTGGGCAGATGTTTGCGGCTGAGATAACAGACGTAATGGCCGCCGTCGTCGGGCGCATGCTGGCCGAGACAGCTCACCAGTTGCCCGTCGGCGAGCAGGTCGCACACCTGGTACGCCGGCAGTTGCGCGATGCCGAGCCCGTCGAGCGCCGCACGGACGACGAGCTCCAGGTCGTTGAACGTGTGATGTGCGGCGATCTGGCGCTGCTGCGCGAGCCCGTCGATCTTGAATTCCCACTCCGTCACGCGGCCCGACGCGGCGCGCAGATTGATGCAGCGATGCCGCGCCAGCTCGTCGACGTGACGCGGCAGCCCGTGACGATGCGCATACGATGGCGACGCGCAGACGATCATCTGCATCGGAATCAACTGGCGCGCGACGATCGCGCTGTCCTCCATGCGCCCGTCGCGAAACGCGACGTCGATGCGGTCGGCGGAGAAATCGGCCGGGCGGTCGTTCAGCAGCAGTTCGAGCGTGATGTCCGGATACTGCGCATGGAAGTCGCGCAGCAGCGGCGCGATGATCTTGCGTCCGAAGCCGGGTGTCGAGCCGATGCGCAGGTGTCCGCTGGGCGGTCCGCTGCGCAGTTCGCGCATGTCGTCGAGCGCCTGCGCGAGATGCTCGATGCCCGGCCGGCAGTTCTCGTAGAAGAGTTCGCCTTCGCGCGTCAGCGACATGCTGCGCGTCGTACGCTGGAACAGGCGCGCGTCGAGCCTGTCCTCGAGCTTCTGCACGTGACGGCTGACCGACGAGCGGCCGACGCCGAGACGGTCGGCCGCTCGCGCGAAGCTGCCCTCGGTGACGACGGCGAGGAAGGTGACGACGCCTGCGTAGCAGGTCGAGAAGCTGCGCGCATAAGGGTCGTCGGCGTCGGGGCTGCGGATGGAAGTATCTGGCATGGAAGCGCGAGAATCGTGTTGTCCATATGCGACTAGACGTTTCAGCGCCGCCACCTGTGACACCGTCCGCCGCATTTTTCAAAAAAAGCCGCGGCGGTCGGCGGGCGGATCATTTCTCCGGCACGAGCACCGGCGCGCCCTTGTCCTTCAGCAGCAACACGATGAACTTCGCGGGTTTCGCGAGACTCGCGTTGCGTCCGACCGTGTGCAGGTCGTTCGGGCCTTCGTAGAACGTCTGGCCCGGTTTCAGCGTGACGCGCTCGCCGCCCTTCACCTGCATCACGATCGACCCGTCGACCACGTAGACGAAGGCGGCTGCGTGATGCCGGTGGACGGGGTCGACCGCGCCGGGCGGATACTCGACCGAGATCATCAGCGCTTCCTTGCCCGGATAGCCGTCGAGCGGCTTCGTCATCAACGGCGTGACGATGGCCGGGGGCGCCGCGTGGACGGCGCCGGCGGTGGCGCCCGCGACGACGAGCGCGGCTGCGATGGCATGTTCGAATCGATTCATGGGAGGGATTCCGGTGGCTGCCGCCGGCAGGCGGCCGGCGGCGATGCAGGGCGGCGGCCCGCAGCCGGGCACGGGCATCAGGCGAGATTCGCCTTGTCGAGGCCGTATGCCTTGTCGGCGGAGCCCGGCACGGTGCGGAACGCGACGTTCGCGCGGTTCCAGCCGTTGATCGCCATGACCTCGAACGTGAGGTCCGACAGTTCCTTCTCGGACAGCTGGCCGCGCACGCGATCGTAGACATCGTCCGGCACGCCGTGCTCGGGGAGTTTCGTCAGCACTTCGGTCCATGCGAGCGCGGCCCGCTCGCGCGGCGAGAACAGCGTCGATTCGCGCCACGTCGCCAGATGATGCAGGCGCAGCTCGCGCTCGCCGTGAAGGCGTGCTTCCTTCACGTGCATATCGAGACAGAATGCGCAGCCGTTGATTTGCGAGGCGCGCGCGGACACGAGATCGCGGATCGATTCCTCGATCGCGCTGCTGCGCAGCAGATTGCTGAGTTCGAGGAATTGCCTGAACAGCTCGGGCGATTGATGCATGTAGTTCAGACGCTGCGTCATGATTTCTCCTGGCGACGAAGAGGCTTGCCCGCGCTTGTGCGGGTGTCGTGCGCGGCAGGGCGCCGCGCAAAATCATCTTAGGAGCGCGTGGCGGTGTGCGGTAGCCACGCAGAGGGACGCATCGTGTTGCGCGCGCTGCACCAATCCCGCTTCGAGCGGTGCACGGCGCGTATTTCAGGCTGCAATAGGCGTCGTCGAGCGTCAGTCGGCACCGCTCGCGGCCGCGATGCGCGCGAGCTTGTCGGGGTTGCGCTGCACGAGAATCCGGACGATGCGCGTGCCGTCCGTCTCGAACGACATGGCGGATTCGAGCTGCCCGGCGATGAAGCGCAGCATTGCCCACTCGCCGTTCAGCACGACCGCGCGCATCTCGACGCCGCTGCCGCAGCGCAGCCACGTCGCGTAGAACAGTTGTGCGATGCGGCGACCGCCGACCATCGGTTTCGGAAAGCTCTGCACCTTGCCGCCGCCGTCGCCGATCAGCATCGCATCTTCGGCCAGCAGCGCCTGGATCGACGGGAAGTCGCCTTGCGCGAGCGCATGCGAGAAAGTCTGCAGCAACTGCCGATGCGTTTCGCGCGGCACCCGATAGCGCGGCCGCTCGTCGTCGCGCAGTTGGGCCTTCGCGCGGCTCACGAGCTGCCTGCACGCCGCTGCGGATTTGCCGATCGCATCGGCGATTTCGTCGTAGTCGGCGTCGAACACTTCGCGCAGCAGGAACGCCGCGCGCGCTTCCGGCGTGAGCCGTTCGAGCAGCAGCAGGAACGCGACCGACACGTCGCTCGCGCGCTCGGTCATTTCCTCGGGCGTTGCCGGCGATTCGCCGAGTTCCGGCTCCGGCAGCCAGATGCCGGTGTAATGCTCGCGCCGGATCTTTGCCGCACGCAGGCGGTCGATCGCCGTTCGCGTCGTGACCGCGACGAGCCACGCCTCGCCGTTCTCGATCCCGTCGTGCGCCGCTTCGTGCCAGCGCAGCCAGACGTCCTGCACGATGTCCTCGGCGTCCGCGACGGAGCCGAGCATCCGGTATGCGATCTTTTGCAGCCGCGGGCGCAGTACGTGGAAGAGGTGGGCGTCGTCGCTCATGCCGTCCACACCCCGTCGAAACCGAACGCGACCGGCCCGCTCAGCAACACGCTGCCGGCGCCGTCCCATCGCACGACGACATCCCCGCCATCGCAACTGACCCGCACGGTCTCGTCGAGCAGCCCGCGCCGGATCCCGTTGACCGCCGCGCCGCACGAACACGAGCCCGAGCCGAGCGGCACGCCGCCGCCGCGTTCCCAGATGCGCAGCCGGATATGCGTGCGGCTGACGACCTGCACGACATGCACGTTCGTTTTCAGCGGAAACAGCGGATGCGTTTCGATCGCCGGCCCGAGCGTTTCGATATCGATCGCGCCGGGATCGTCGACGAAGAACGTGCAATGCGGATTGCCCATGTTGCATGCGGCCGGCGCGCCGGGCAGCGGGAGCGCGAGCGTGTCGGCGGCTTCGGCGAGTGGCACGTCCTGCCAGCCGACGCGCGGCGCGCCCATCTCGACCGTGATCAGCCCGTGCGCGTCCTGCGTACAGGAAAGCAGCCCGCGGCTGGTGCGCAGCACGACCGACGCCTCTCCCGTTTCCCGCATCAGCTTCCACGCGATGCCGCGCGTCGCGCTGCCGCAGGTAGCGAGCGCGGAGCCGTCGGGGTTCCAGAACGCGACGCGGGCGGCCGCGTCGTCGCAGTCCGATATCACCGCGAGCTGGTTGAAGCCGATGCCGCAGCGACGGTCGCCCATGCGCCGCACGAGCTCGCGGTCGATGCGGGGCGCGGCGCCCTGGCCGCGCAGGTCGACGACGACGAAGTCGTCGCCGTTCGCGTTCATCTTCTGAAATCCGATCGGCATGGCGGTTCCGGAATCGAGGCACGCAAATACTGTACGTGGCTTGCCGGCAGCGATCAATCGCCGCCCGACGACGCGTCCGTGACACGAAACGACCCACGGCTACGTAATTCTACGTAGCCCCGCATACGTAGTTGTGCGCTTGTAAGCGTCCCCCGTCGCGCGGAATACTACGGCCCACCGCCGCGGCTTCCACGAGACGCGGCACGACGCATCGACGTCACGCGGGTTCGGCGCCTCGCCGGATCCACTCAAAACCACATAGGAGACCAGGAGACGCCATGAATCGGGCTTCCAGTACCCTGCTCTGGATCGCGGTCGCGCTGCTCGGCGCATTCGCATTCGGGACGATCGCACTTGCGCACGGCGAACGCGTCAGCGCGCTCTGGATCGTGATCGCCGCAGTCTGCGTGTATCTGATCGCATATCGCTTCTACAGCCGTTTCATCGCCAGCAAGGTCATGCAGCTCGACGGGCTGCGGATGACGCCGGCCGTGAAATACAACGACGGCCTCGACTACGTACCGACCAACAAGTACGTGCTGTTCGGCCATCACTTCGCCGCGATCGCCGGCGCGGGGCCGCTCGTCGGGCCCGTGCTCGCCGCGCAGATGGGCTACACGCCCGGCATGCTGTGGATCCTGGCCGGCGTCGTGTTCGCCGGCGCGGTGCAGGACTTCATCGTGCTGTTCATCTCGACGCGTCGCGACGGCCGCTCGCTCGGCGACCTCGTCAAGATGGAGCTCGGCACGGTGCCCGGCGTGATCGCGCTGTTCGGCGCGTTCCTGATCATGGTGATCATCCTCGCGGTGCTCGCGCTGATCGTCGTGAAGGCGCTGACGAATTCGCCGTGGGGCACGTTCACCGTCGCCGCGACGATTCCGATCGCGCTGTTCATGGGCGTCTACACGCGCTACATCCGTCCGGGCCGCATCGGCGAAGTGTCGATCATCGGCTTCGTGCTGCTGATGGCGTCGATCGCGTTCGGCCAGACCGTGCACGATTCGCCGACGCTCGCCGCATGGTTCACGTTCAACGGCACGCAGCTCACGTGGATCCTGATCGGCTACGGCTTCGTCGCCTCGGTGCTGCCGGTGTGGCTGCTGCTCGCGCCGCGCGACTACCTGTCGACGTTCCTGAAGATCGGCACGATCCTCGGCCTCGCGATCGGCATACTGGTCGTCGCGCCGGAACTGAAAATGCCCGCGCTGACGAAGTTCGTCGATGGCACCGGCCCGGTGTGGTCGGGCAACCTGTTCCCGTTCCTGTTCATCACGATCGCTTGCGGTGCGGTGTCGGGCTTCCACGCGCTGATCTCGTCGGGCACGACGCCGAAGCTGATCGACAACGAAACCAACGCGCGCTTCATCGGTTACGGCGCGATGCTGATGGAATCGTTCGTCGCGATCATGGCGCTCGTCGCGGCCTGCGTGATCGAGCCGGGCATCTACTTCGCGATGAACGCGCCGGCGGCCGTGCTCGGCTCGACGCCGGAAGCGGTGGCGAACACCGTCACGCAATGGGGCTTCGTGCTGACGCCGGACATGCTCACGCAGACGGCCAAGGCCGTCGGTGAAACGACGATCATCGCGCGCGCGGGCGGCGCGCCGACGCTGGCCGTCGGCATGGCGCACATCCTGCACCAGGTGATCGGCGGCGAAGCGATGATGGCGTTCTGGTATCACTTCGCGATCCTGTTCGAGGCGCTGTTCATCCTGACGGCCGTCGATGCCGGCACGCGCGCGGGCCGCTTCATGCTGCAGGACCTGCTCGGCACGTTCCACCCGGCGCTCAAGCGCACCGAGTCGCTGCCCGCGAACCTCGTCGCCACCGCGCTGTGCGTGGCCGCGTGGGGCTACTTCCTGTATCAGGGCGTGGTCGATCCGCTCGGCGGCATCAACACGCTGTGGCCGCTGTTCGGCATCTCGAACCAGATGCTCGCGGCAATCGCGCTGGTGCTCGGCACCGTCGTGCTGTTCAAGATGAAGCGCGAGCGCTATGCATGGGTGACGATCGTGCCGACCGTGTGGCTCTTGATCTGCACGCTGACGGCCGGCTGGCAGAAGATCTTCGACGCGAATCCGAAGGTCAGCTTCCTCGCGCACGCCGCGAAGCTGCAGGCCGCGGTGGACGAAGGCAAGGTGCTGGCCCCGGCGAAGTCGATCGCGCAGATGCAGCGGATCATCTTCAACGACTACATCGATGCGGCGCTGGCCGGCCTGTTCATCTTCGTCGTCGTGGCGATCGCGGTGTACGGCGTGATTGCCGTGCTGCGCGCGCGCCGCGAGTCGAAGCCGACCGTGCGCGAGACGCCGTACGAGCCGATGCCGGCCGCGCAGGCGCTCGGCAGCGGCCGATAACGGGAGGCCGCGATGTTCAGCGATCTTGGCGGCGACCTGCGCAGCGCGGGGCGTTACCTCGGGCAGGCGTTGCGGCTGATGGTCGGCCTGCCCGACTACGACACCTACGTCGCGCACATGCGCGAAACCCATCCGGACCGCGAGCCGATGACGTACGAGGCATTCTTCCGCGAACGCCAGAACGCGCGGTACGGGTCGGGGGCAGGGAAGTGCTGCTAACCGGGCCGAAGAAGCCGCCCGGTAAGGCCGGCCGGTGACGGACCAGGAAGCGCCGCGAAAGTATTCGCGGCGCTTTTTTCTTTGGGGGCCGGATGATGCGCGCCGCGCGGCGGTCGCGGCGGTGTTTGACCGGCTTCAGCACGGTTTAATCCACCGACCGGTATCATGTGACTCTCTTTTTTTTCGATGAATCCGCGCAGGAGAATCCGCCGTGCATGTCGGTGAGCGTTTCAACAGCATTTCCCATCTCGTCGGCGCGGTGCTGTCGGTGGCAGGGCTGGTCGCGCTGGTGACGATGGGCGCGCTCGACCACGATCCTTACAAGATCGTGAGCTTCAGCGTGTACGGCGCGATGCTGATCCTGCTCTACGCGATCTCGACGCTGTATCACAGCGTGCGCAATCCGCGGCTCAAGGCGATCCTGCAGAAGTGCGACCATTCGGCCATCTATCTGCTGATCGCGGGCAGCTACACGCCGTTCACGCTCGTCACGCTGCGCGGCCCGTGGGGCTGGTCGCTGTTCGGCGTGAGCTGGGGGCTCGCCGCGTTCGGGATCGCGCAGGAACTCACGCTGGGGCGGCGCACGCGCATCGTGTCGATGGTGCTGTACGTGCTGATGGGCTGGCTCGCGCTCGTCGCGATCCGCCCGCTGATCCATGCGCTGCCGCCGGTCGGTGCCATCTGGCTCGTGGCCGGCGGCGTGATCTACAGCGCCGGCATCTACTTCTTCATCAACGACGAGCGCATTCGCCACGGGCACGGCATCTGGCACCTTTTCGTGCTGGCCGGCAGCCTGTGCCAGTTCGTCAGTGTCGCGATGTATGTCGCGTGAGCGGGGCGCCGGGTTGATCCGGTGCGCGCGCTCGCTCATTGCAGGCCGGCCACGTGACTGCCGAAGGCGTGCGCGATATCGATGAGCGCGACGTTGACGATCGACGCGTCGGGCAGCACGAACGTGTAGTTCGCGCAAGCCGCTGCCCCGGTCGTCATGCGCGATCCGCGGCGGGTGAAGCGGCCCGCAGTGCGAGAAAGCCGACCCACCCCCAATAGACGCGATGATGGGCGATGAGCCCGTCGCGCAGATCCATCACTTCGACGAGATCGACCTGATCGCCTTCCGGCGTTTCGCGCGGATATTCCCACGTGAGTTGCCGGCCGTTCGAGAAGAACTGGCCCGTCCGGTACCAGCGCCCGAGTTTGTTTCCCGGATTGCGCAGGCCCGCCGCGAAGAACGCGCCGATCGCCGCCTTGCCGTGCAGCACGCCGGAGCCGTGGTCGGGCAGCGTGGCGACGACGAGTGGCGTTTCGAGTATCGCGTCGTCCGCGTACAGCGACATCAACGCGTCGAGGTCGCGTGCGACGACGGCGGCGTGCCAGTTTTCGTGGATGCGTCGCACATCGGCGTCGGCGTGGGTCATGGCGGGTTCCGGCAAGCGTGGATGACGAAACCACTGTAGCGACGCAACGCCGCCGGACGTTTCAGCTCGGGCCGAAACGTGGATGCCGCGATTATCGGATGCGGCCGCGCACCGGCCGCCGACGGGGCGGCCGGTCAGCCCGCCAGCGCCCCGAGATTCAGCACGTACGACTTGCCGATCCACACCGCGCTGTCGCGATGGTCGCGCAATTCGTCGTTCGTGTTCGGATGCAGGAAGATATCGAGCGCGCCGTGATTCAGCACGAGCCACGGCACGAGGGTGTCGAATTGCGCGGCGCCGAACGCGATCTGGTACGACCACGCCGGGTGCGGGCCGACGAGGCGTTCGTGAAAGCGGCCGAGCTCGATGACCGCGCCGAATCGCGCTTCGACGATCAGGCGAAACGCCCAGGCCGCGTCGCGGCTCGCGGCGTCGAAATAGACGTGTGCGTGCCAACTATCGATGGCAGTGGTGTCGATGGCAGCCATGGCGGGACTCGAGAAGAAAAGGGCATGCGTGAGCGCCGTGACATACGGCGCGATGCGCAATTATCGCGCTTCCTTGTCGGACACGTCTTGTCGTAGCGCGGGATATCGGCGCGATGGGTAGCGCATGGGTCCGACTATCCGGCTCGCGTGCCGCTGTTTTTCGCGTTCGTGTCCGCCTGCATCGCATCGCGTCGAAAGCCGCGCCGGCACGGGCCGCGGCCGCTTCCCGCGCAGGCAATACGTCATTTCAAAAACTGAAAAAACGCGTGATGCGCGACTGCGTATCGTCTGGAAAAACGCGATCAGGTCATTGAATGAAATAGAGAAATTCCGGTTCGGCAGCATTGGCGAATCACGCGGATCGCGGCCCGGATTGTCGCGCCGAAAATATCAATTGCGGAATCGGTTATTCAAGCGCATTGCGACGCGACATACGATGACTGCACAGCATCGACGACGATCGATGCGAACGCAACCATCTGGAGGCCACGATGCGATCCCTCGTTTCCCTTGCCGCCCTGTCCGTTACGCTTGCCGCGCTGCCCGCCGCGAGCTTCGCACAGGCAGCCAATACCGAATGGCAGCCGAATGCCGCGCCGTTGAACTGGTCGGCGGCACGTGCCGAAACCGACGTGCAACTGATGCAGATGACGCGCGCCGGTTTTCGCGCGACGACGGCGGGCAACCAGAACTATCCGCTCGCGATGCAACGCGCGCTGGAGCGGGTGAGAAACCCGGTGCCCGACCGCTCGCGCGAGGAGAAGGCCGCGATGCAAGCGCGTGCGGCCGGCGCCGCGCAAGGCGGCCATCCGGTGCAGGCGTTCTTCGTGAAGACCGCGTACTACCTGAAGGGCGAGAACACGTTCTGATGCGGGAGACACGTATGGGATGCCCGAACCGATTCCCCGGCGTGTCGTGCGCGCCGGCACTGCGCCGGTTTCACGGCGAGCGTGCGACGTGGCGGCGGGCCGACGCGTACGACGCGTACGACGCGCGGCGTCGGGCGAACGGCCGGCGGGACGCGAGCCGCGGTGCTGTCGCGTGCCGCACGGCATGGCCGGTGTTGATCGCGGACGATGCGTTCGCAAGCGAGTGCGAATCATGAAGGCTGTCCGAAAAGGCCGCCGGCACGCACCGCTGACCCGCGAATGGCTGCTGCCGCTGCCGCCCGCGCACGTGCGCGACATCTCGTTGAAGTGCCACATGGCGCTCGTCGCGCTGCGTGGCGAGCACGGCAGCGAAACGTTGCTGATGCGGTTGCGCACGAGCGTCTATCTGGTGTTCCTCGCGCTCGACGACGACGTATGCGCCGAGGCGAACATCGACCTGTGCGTCGAGGCGGAGCGCGTGCTCGACGCGAGCGTGGCGCGTGCCGCGCAAAGCGGCGTATGGACGCTGCAGGACGATGAATGCGCGGTGCTCGAACGCGTGCTTGCCGCGAACGACGCATGCGTCGCGACGCTCACGCGGCATCGGCTGGCCGAGCTGTGGCGTCATGTGTGCGCGTTCGCATCCGCCGGGCAGCCGGCACTGGTCGAGCAGGCGGCATCGAAGATGCGGGAACCGGCCGTTCTGCATTGAGCGGCTGCAACGCGACCGGCTCCGGAGGCCGACGCGTGCCGTCCAGGGTCATCGCGGCAGCCCGACGCGTTCGGGCGATGACGATCCATCCTCGCGTGCGCGACGATCGTGCGTGTCGGCGCGAACGCATTCGTTTCGGTCAGGAGGCGCGATGGCGCTATACAGGATCGGCGGCTACTTCAGGTGCGGAAGCGGCCGCGCATTCAGCGAGGATCTGCTGCCCGGCAGCAGGGTGACGGTGGCGGGCATCTATCGGTGCACCGTGTGCGGCGACGAAATCGGCATCGCGAAGTCGCAGACGCTGCCGTCCGACGACGCGCATCGGCACGATCTCGACCCGCCGTCCGACCCGCTGCTCGATCGCGGGCCGACCGCGTGGCAACTGATCGCGGCGGCGGAGTCGCGGCACTAGGCGGGCGAGGTTCGCAGGCGCATGCGCGAACGCGCGTGCTGCCCCACGACGGCTGCCGACAAAACAAAAGCGCCACGGAGCGAACTCCGTGGCGCTTCTTCGTTGCCCGCTTGCGCGCAGGCGTGAGCCTGCCGCGCAGCGCAACGCGCTTAAGCCGCCGTTGCCGGCTTCGCCGGTTTCTGCAGTTTGCCCTTGCCGGCGCGCTGGATTTCGTCGAGCTTGATCTCGACGTGGCGCGAGAACACGTACTCGGCCGGACGCTGCTTTGCGATCGAGATGTCCGGTGCGAACGGGCCGTCGGTCTTGATGCCCTTCTTGCTCACGCGCAGCGCCTTCAGCGGATGCGAGATCGTGTCCATCACGGCGGTGGCTTCGAAGCCGCAGTGGACCATGCAGTCCGCGCACTTCTCGTAGTTGCCGACGCCGTAGTTGTCCCAGTTCGTGTCTTCCATCAGTTCCTTGAAGGTCTTCACGTAACCTTCGCCGACCAGATAGCACGGCTTCTGCCAGCCGAACACGGTACGCGCCGGGTTGCCCCACGGCGTGCACTTGTACGTCTGGTTGCCGGCCAGGAAGTCGAGGAACAGCGACGACTGGCTGAACGACCAGCGCTTGCCGCCTTCGCCGCGCTTCAGGATTTCGCGGAACAGGTTCTTCGTCTTGTCGCGGTTCAGGAAGTGCTGCTGATCCGGCGCGCGCTCGTACGCGTAGCCCGGCGACACCGTGATGCCGTCGACGCCGATCGGCCCCAGCGTGTCGAAGAACTTCGCGACGCGCTCGGGGATCGCATCGTTGAACAGCGTGCAGTTGATGTTCACGCGGAAGCCGCGGCGCTTCGCTTCCTTGATGGCCGCGACTGCCTTGTCGTACACGCCTTCCTGCGATACGGAATGGTCGTGCATGTCCTTGTCGCCGTCGAGGTGGACCGACCAGACGAAATACGGATTCGGCGCGTAGTCGTCCATCTTCTTTTCCATCAGCAGCGCGTTCGTGCACAGGTACACGAACTTCTTGCGCTTCATGATGCCCTTGACGATTTCCGGCATCTCCTTGTGGAGCAGCGGCTCGCCGCCGGCGATCGACACGATGGGCGCGCCGCACTCGTCGACGGCTTCCAGGCATTCCTCGATGGACAGGCGCTGGTTCAGGATCGGGTCCGGATAATCGATCTTGCCGCAGCCGTTACAGGCGAGGTTGCAGCGGAACAGCGGCTCGAGCATCAGCGCGAGCGGATAGCGTTTGTTGCCGGACAGGTGTTGGCGCATGATGTATGCGCCGACGCGGACTTGCTGGAGCAGCGGAATAGACAAGAGATGTCCTCCTTAAACTTCGCGGGCGACAGCTTGCGTAAGCTTCGCCGGCAACTTGAATTCGACTTTTTCCTCACGGCCCGCCATCGTCGCGACATCGACGGGCCCCAGCGCGCGCAGCGCACTGATTACATCCTCAACCATTTCCTCGGGTGCCGACGCGCCGGCGGTCAGGCCGACCGTCTGCACGCCCGCGAACCATTCGGCTTTCACTTCCGAGCCGTCGGCGACGAGATAGCTCGGCACGCCGCTTTCGGTGCCGATCTCGCGCAGGCGGTTCGAGTTCGAGCTGTTCGTCGCACCGACGACCAGCAGCACGTCGACCTGCTCGCTCAGTTCGCGCACGGCGGCCTGGCGGTTTTGCGTCGCGTAGCAGATGTCGCGGGTGTCCGGGCCGACGATGTCGGTGAACCGGCGCTGCAGCGCTTCGATGATGCCGCGCGTGTCGTCGACCGACAGCGTCGTCTGCGTGACGTATGCGACCGGCGTATCGACCGGCAGCGTCAGCGTGCCGACTTCGGCTTCGCTCTGCACGAGGATCACCTCGGCCGGAATCTGGCCGATCGTGCCCTCGACTTCCGGATGGCCCGCATGGCCGATCAGGATCAGCCGGCGGCCCGCCGCGACGTATTGCCGGCCCTGCACGTGCACTTTCGTGACGAGCGGGCAGGTGGCGTCGAGCACGTCGAGCCCGCGCGTTTGCGCATCGCGCTCGACCGTCTGGGCGACACCGTGTGCGCTGAAGATCGCCACGGCGCCATGCGGCACCTCGTCGAGCTCCTCAACGAATCGCGCCCCTTTATTACGCAGATTTTCGACGACATGCCGGTTATGCACGATTTCGTGACGCACATAGACCGGCGAGCCGTGCTGTTGCAGCGCGCGATCGACGATCTCGATCGCACGGACAACCCCCGCACAAAAGCCGCGGGGCTGGGCAAGGATGACTCGCATAAGTGAGCGAACTCCGACGACAGACGCCGGGGTTCGAGGAGCTGGCACTGCCCGCTCGCCCCGGCTTGATGTTATGAAGGCAGGAAACGAACCGGCCTAGCCAGGCCTCGGAACCCCGAATTAATCGCGCATTTTAACTCTATCGGGCCGTCCTTGCTTTGGCGCTGTATCGGCGCTGTTGCAATCGCCGCAGAGCCCCGTCGGCGCTCACGGGCGCGGAACCCGGTAAACTGCGCGGTTTCGCGGGCGGCCCGTCCGGCTGCCCGGCGTCGCGCTCATTTCAAGGCCATTCGATGACCGTCGATTCCTACGCATATTGCCCTGCCGCCCGTGCGGATTCGGGCGTTTTCACTCCGACCCCGATTGAACGGACCGGCACCCGGCAGGAGGTGTGCCGATGATGCTCGCGATGACCTTCCTGGTGTCCGGCCTGTCGCTGCTGATCTGGATCGTGCTGCTCGTCGCACGCGGCGGCTTCTGGCGTGCGCGCCCGGCGCGGGCGTTGCCGCCCGACGCGCGCGGCGCTGCCGCCGAAGCCGGCTGGCCGGCCGTCGTCGCGGTCGTGCCGGCGCGCAACGAGGTCGACGTCATCGCCCGCGCGGCGACGTCGCTGCTCGAGCAGGATTATCCGGGCGAGTTTCACCTGATCATCGTGGACGACCACAGCGACGACGGCACGGCCGACGCCGCTCGCGCGGCCGCGCTCGCGATCAACCGCGCCGACCGCCTGACGGTGCTGGCCGCGAAGCCGTTGCCGGCCGGCTGGTCGGGCAAGGTGTGGGCGCAGTCGCAGGGCATCGCGGCGGTGCGTACGCTCGGGCTGCCGGCCGACTACCTGCTGCTGACGGATGCCGACATCGGCCATCCGCCCGACGCGGTGGCCCAGCTCGTCACGCGCGCGCAGGCCGAGCAGCGCGATCTGGTGTCGCTGATGGTGCGGCTGCGCTGCGATTCGTTCTGGGAAAAGGCGCTGATCCCGGCCTTCGTGTTCTTCTTCGCGAAGCTCTACCCGTTCTCGTGGATCAACAATCCGCGCAACCGGACGGCCGGCGCCGCCGGCGGCTGCATGCTCGTCAAGCGCACCGCGCTCGAGGAGGCGGGCGGCATCGAATCGATCCGCGGCGCGCTGATCGACGACTGCAGCCTCGCCGCGCAGATCAAGCATCGCGGCAGCGGCCGGCATCCGATCCGGCTCGACCTGGCCGACCGCAGCGTGTCGCTGCGCCCGTACGACAGCTGGCGCGACATCTGGAACATGATCGCGCGCACCGCGTTCACCCAGCTCCACTATTCGCCGCTGCTGCTCGCCGGCACGCTGCTCGGGATGACGATCATCTATCTCGTGCCGCCGGTCGCCGCGCTCGTGTACGGCGCGCGCGCATGGCCGGCGTGGCTCGCATGGGCGTCGATGTGCACCGCGTATGCGCCGATGCTGCGCTACTACCGGCGCTCGCCGCTGTGGGCGCCCGCGCTGCCGCTCGTCGCGCTGTTCTACGTCGGCGCGACGTTCGCGTCCGCGTGGCGCTACTGGCGCGGCAAGGGCGGCCAGTGGAAGGCGCGCGTGCAGGCGCCGGTGGATCACTGAGCGGCGGCCGGCGCAGGCCGGCCGTCCGCCCCCGGACGTCGGAAAGCAGACAGCCCGACCGGTGCGAACCGGCCGGGCTGTTTCGTTTGCGGCGCGGGCCGCGCGTGCTTACCGCTGCGTCAGCATCATGTACATCTGGACCACGACGTCCGGCGAGAACGTGAACGGCACCCAGCCGTAGCCGGTGTGGCGCGCGACCAGCAGGCGATCGCCGTTCGACTGCTTCTGCACGGCCATCATCGGGTTCTTCGTCGTCACGAAGCGCCAGCCGGCCGGGATGCCCGGCGGCGGCTCCGGCTGCATCGACGCGCGCGCATGCGCGAGCTCCTCGATCAGCTGGCCCAGTTGCTCCGGGTGCAGCGTGATCGACTGGCCGTTGACGGTCAGCGTCAGCTCGTTTTGCGACGGGCGGGCGACGTGCAGCGTCGATTTGTCTGCTGCGGCTTCAGTTGTTTCGGCTGCTTCGGCTGCGGGGGCGACTTCGATCGCGGCGCCTGCGTTCGCCTGCGCTGCGTCGGCGGCGTCGGCTGCAACCGGTGCGGCTGCCTCCCCGGCCGGCTCGGCAGCCGGTTCGACGACTTCGGCGGCGACGGCCGCTGCCGTTGCGTCCGCCGGCGCTGCGGCAGTCGCCGCGGCTTCCTTCACGACGGCTTCGACCAGCGCTTCCGCGTCGGCGATGGCCTTCGTGTGGCGCTCGGCGGCCGCTTCAGCCTGCGCGATCGCTTCGGCGTGACGCTGCGTGACGGCTTCGGCCGCGGCGGTCGCGTCCGCATGCTGCTTCGCGGCGGCTTCGGCTTGCGCGATCGCTTCGGTGTGGCGTTGCGTGATGGCTTCGGCCTCGGCGGTCGCGTCGACGTGACGCTGCGCGGCGGCTTCCGCTTCGGCGATGGCTTGCGCGTGACGCTGCGCGAGCGCTTCGGCTTCGGCGATCGCGGCGGCGTGGCGCTGCGTCGCGGCCTCGGCTTCGGCGATCGCTTCCGCGTGCCGCTTCGCGGCGGCGTCGGCCTCGGCCGTGGCCGCGGCATGGCGCTGCGCGGCGGCGTCCGCTTCGGTCGCGGCGGCGTGATGGCGCTGGGCGGCCGCCTCGGCTTCGGCGATCGCGGTCGCATGACGCTGCGACGCGGCTTCGGCATCCGCGTGACGCTGGGCGAGCGCTTCGGTCAGCGCGGTCGCTTCGGCGTGACGCTGGACAGCGGCTTCGGCTTGCGCGGCGGCGTCGTTGTGGCGTTGGGCGGCGGCTTCGGCCGTGGCGGTCGCGTCGACGTGGCGCTGCTGCGCGGCCTCGGCCTGCGCGGCGGCAGCCGTGTGGCGCTGCTCGGCGGCCCGCGCTTCGGTTTCCGCCGCGGCGTGACGTTCGGCGGCGGCCCGGGCTTCCGCCGCGGCGGCGCGCGCGAACGCTTCCGCGCTGCGTGCCGCCTGCTGCGCGGCGTGGTGATCGTGGAGGAGCTGATCGACGCCCGCGGTGAGCGAATCGATCTGTTCGTTCAGGTTCATGCGTGTCTTCTCTGCGTAAGACCCGCGATTTTAACCGCTGCGCCGGTGCCGGACCGTCAGCGACGTGTAACAAAGTGCGCAAAGCGGCGTGAAGCACACCGCTTTGTGTTACTTCAGGTACCCCGCCGAGCCGAACCAGTCGAGCGCATCGCGCAGTCCTTCGCGGTACGGACGCGCGCGGTAGCCCAGCTCGCGCTCGGCCTTCGCGGACGTGAAATACATCTTGTTCTTCGACATCCGCAGCCCGTCGACGGTCACGAACGGCTCCTTCTTCGTGAACTTCGCGACGGCCTCCGCGCCCATCGCGAGCGGGTAGAGCGGCCAGCGCGGCAGCGCGATCGTCGGCGCCTTGCGGTGCGTCATCTGCGCGATGTCGGCCAGCATCTGCTGCAACGGCAGGTTCTCGCCGCCGAGGATGTAGCGCTCGCCGATCCGGCCGCGCTCGAGCGCGAGGAAGTGGCCGTGCGCGACATCGTCGACGTGCACGAGGTTCAGGCCGGTATCGACGAACGCGGGGATCTTGCCGAGCGCGGCCTCGACGATGATGCGGCCGGTCGGCGTCGGCTTCACGTCGCGCGGGCCGATCGGCGTCGACGGATTGACGATCACGGCCGGCAGCCCTTCGTCGGCGATCATCCGCTCGACCGCGCGCTCGGCCAGCACCTTGCTGCGCTTGTACACGCCGATCGCCTGCTCCGCCGCGAGCGGCCGGTTCTCGTCGGACGGATCGCCCGCGCTCGTGACCTTCAGCGTCGCGACGCTGCTCGTATAGACGATCCGCTCGACGCCTTCGGCGCGCGCGGCGCGCATCGTCGCGACCGCGCCTTCGAGGTTCGCGCGCTCGATCTCGTCCGGATCCGGCGCCCACAGCCGGTAGTCGGCCGCCACGTGCAGCAGGTAGCGCACGCCGCGCAGCGCGGCACGCATCGACGTCTCGTCGCGCATGTCGCCGGTCACGATCTCGGCGTCGAGGTCCGCGACGTTCGTGCGCGGGCTGGTCGGGCGCACCAGCACGCGCACCGCATAGCCTTTCTGCTGCGCGATGCGGGCGACGGCCGAGCCGACGAAACCGGACGCGCCGGTGACGAGAACGAGATCGCGGGAGGTATCAGTCATGCGTTTCCTTCAGGGCCGCGCGCGAGCGGCGCGGCAGTTGTGCGTCGGCGAGATTGTACGTGGTCGGCGCAGGCGGCGACGCGAGCGCCGCGCGGGCGGCTTCACGGGCCGTGGCGGCGCTGCGCGGCGGCCCCGCCATACGCGTGTGCGAAGCCGCCGACGCGACTACAATGCCGGGCTTGAATGCAACGGGAGGGCGACGCGATGAGCCGCAGTGAACTGGACGAACGGATCGAGACCTACTATGTGCGGGTGCGCGGCGTCGTGCAGGGCGTCGGTTTTCGTCATGCGACGGTGCGCGAGGCGCATGCGCTGAAGCTGCGCGGCTGGGTCGCGAATCTCGAGGATGGCAGCGTCGAGGCGATGATCCAGGGCCCCGGCGCGCAGATCGACCGGATGCTCGCATGGCTGCGCCACGGGCCGCCGTCCGCGCGCGTGACCGAAGTGACGTTCGAGGAGCGTCAGATGGAAAGGCGCTTCGAGCGCTTCCAGCAGCAGTAAGGCGAACACGACATGACGGGGTATCCGGAGGCCGGGCGCGGTCTCATGCTGTCGGTGATGGCGTCGACGCTGTTCGCGCTGATGTCGGTGTATGCGAAACTGCTCGCGCCGCTCACGGGGCTCGACATCTTCGCGTGGCGCGTGTTGTGGACCGTCCCCGGCGCGCTCGCGCTGATCGCGCTGCGCGGCCGCTGGCCGGCGCTCGTCGAACTCGTGCGGCGCAGCGTACGCGACTGGCGCCTGCTGATCGCGCTGCCCGTGAGCGCGGCGCTGCTCGGCCTGCAGCTGTGGCTGTTCCTGTGGGCGCCGCTGCACGGGCGCATGCTCGAAGTGTCGCTCGGTTATTTCCTGCTGCCGCTGACGATGGTGCTCGTCGGCCGCTACTACTATCACGAACGGCTCGATCCGCTGCAGTGGGCGGCGGTCGCGTGTGCGGCGCTCGGCGTCGCGCACGAGGTGTGGGCGACGCGCGCGTTCGCGTGGCCGACGCTCGTCGTCGCGCTCGGCTATCCGCCGTATTTCGTGCTGCGCCGGCGAATCAACGCCGATTCGCTGGCCGCGTTCGCGCTCGAGATCGTGCTGCTGTGTCCGGTCGCGTTCGCGATGGTGTCGACGAGCCCGACGCCGGTCGCCGGCCATCCGCTGCTGTGGGCCGTGCTGCTGCCGGGGCTCGGCGTGCTCAGCACGCTCGCGCTCGCGAGCTACCTGAAGGCGAGCCGGATGCTGCCGATGGCGCTGTTCGGGATCCTCGGCTACGTCGAGCCCGTGCTGCTCGTCGCGGTGTCGCTGCTGCTGCTCGGCGAGACGCTGAGTGTCTCGCAGCTCGCGACGTACGGACCGATCTGGGCCGCCGTCGCGCTGACCGCATGGCACAGCGCGATGCTGATGCGGCGCTTGCCGATGCGCGGCTGAACGTCGTCGCTCGCGACGCGACGGTAGCGCGAAATGGGCAGCACATCGGGCTGCGCATCGCGCGTTCCCGCTGTCGCATTTCGCGATGCTGGCGTCGAACTGGCGTCGCACTGACACCGGGCTGGCCGCGTTGCCAATTCTGTATCGCCGCTGTCATCCCCGTAATCGAACAGAAGATTCCGTTGCACTTTGTTACTTAGGGTATCCCCGAGCGGCCGTTAGACTGACCTGACCGTCTTCTCTTCGTATGCAGCTTTTCCATGAACGGTCATCTCCGTGCCGGGCCGGCCGGGTTGGCGCGATGCGAGCATACGCGTATCGCCGCTGATTTCGCTCGCCCTTTCCTTTCCGGTCTTTCCGGCCTTTCCGCCGGCGCGTGTCGCGCCTTCGTCGTGCAGGTGTGCGCATGTCGTTGAGCGCGCCGCCCTCCGCCCCGGTTTCGCCCGCGCGCGGCGGCCGCCTGATCGAAGTCGATTTCTTCCGCGGCATCGTGTTGCTGATGATCGTCGTCGACCACATCGGCGCGAGCGTGCTGTCGCGCGTGACGCTCCACGCGTTCGCGCTGTGCGACGCGGCCGAAGTGTTCGTGTTCCTCGGCGGCTTCGCGACCGCGAGTGCGTACGGCGCGATCGCCGACCGGCACGGCCCGCGCGCCGCGCAGCGGCGGTTCGTGCGCCGCGCGATGCAGATCTACCGCGCGTTTCTCGCGACGTCGACGCTGATGCTCGTCGTGTCCGCCGTGCTCGACCATTACGGGATCGATGCGCCGAACCTCGCGCTCGACGACGTCAGCGTGATGCTCGCGTCGCCGCTCACCGGCCTCGCCGAGCTGCTGACGTTCCAGCGCCAGCCGTATCTCGCGTCGGTGCTGCCGATGTACGTGCTGTTCGCGCTCGCGTCGCCGGTGATCGTGCCGTTCGCGCGCCGCCATCCGTGGCTGCTCGTCGGCTGCAGCGCGGCGTCTTGGCTCGCGGCCGGCTGGCTCGGCCCCGAACTGCTGGATACCGATTCGTTCCGCTGGAGCTTCAACCCGTTCGCGTGGCAGTTGATGTTCGTCGCCGGCGTGCTCGCGCGCTGCCAGCCCGTCTACCGACGCATCGCGCTCGGCCGCTGGAGCGCCGCGGCGACCGGCGTCGCATGCGCGATCGTGATCGGCTGCGCGAGCTACAAGCTGCTGTCGGGGCTGCCGGTGCCGGAAGGCGTGCTCAAGCGCGATCTCGCGCTGCCGCGCATCGTCAGCTTCGCGGCGGTCGCGTGGCTGATGGCCGACTTCGTGCGCTACGGCTGGATCGCGCGGATCGCGCGCGCGGTGCGGCCGGTCGTCACGGTCGGCCAGCGCGGGCTGATCTGCTTCGTCGCGGGTGCCGCGATCTCGCTCGTCATCGATTCGCTGCTGCATCCGGTCGCGCACGGCGCCGAGCTGCGGCATATCGGCGTGGGCCTCGCGGCCGACGCATGCGCGGTCGGACTGATGATTGCCGTGGCGGGTTCGGGAACGTGGTTCGCGCGATGGCGCGGCGCGGCCGCGTAAGCAACGGCGGCGGGCGCGCACGCGGCACGGAAGGTGCCGCGCGGCTGCGGTGACGTCAGTGAGGCGAGCCGATGCGGGAGCGGGGGACGGCGTTCGGATCGTCGGATTCGGCGTCGTCGCGTGCGTCGGACTTCGGATCGTCCTGCTCCGCGAGCACCGCGTCGGCTTCGGCTGCCGCCCGGGCGGCGCGCAGTGCGGTGCAGCGCTGCGCGTGCCGGATGTCGGACAGTATCCTCAACAGCCGTGTCGTTCTGCTTTTCATGGCTTTCTCCCGCCAGTGCGCATCGCGACGGATCGGATGCGCTGTTGCAACCAGTGTAGGACGTGCTGGCCGCGCCGGCGGGAGAATGTGGCGTGCATGCCGCACGCCGAGGGATAGTACTTACTGGGCCGAGACCATCGCTTGCGCCTGCAGCGTCTCTTCTTCGCGGCGCGCTTCCGCGCAGCGTTGATGCTGGCGCGACAGGCGGTTCATCATCGGCAGCAGCAGCAGGGCGAGCAGCATGCCGATCGCGGCGAGCCAGCCGAGCTTCTCGAACAGCGACAGGTAGAGCGGCAGCGATTCGGCGGCCGGCAGGTCGTGCGACGGCATCTGCGCGAAGTTCGCGACGACGCTGCCGAGGTACTGCGACACACCCGTCGCGACGAAATACGCGCCCATCATGAAGCCGCTCATGCGCGCCGGCACGTAGCGGGCGATCATCGCGAGGCCGAGGCCGCTCACCAGCAGTTCGCCGAGCGAGTAGAGCCCGTAGCCCCACACCATGAACCACGACGACACGCGACCGTCCACCGCGTAGCGGCCGCTGATCGTGAACACCAGGTAGCCGGCGGCCACCGCGCCGAAGCCGAGCGCGTACTTCGCCGCGACCGGCAGGTCGCGGCCGGCCTTCGAGAACGCGTTGTAGACCCACACGAGCACCGGGCTCAGCATCATGATCCAGATCGGGTTCAGCGCCTGGAACTGCGCGGCGCTCCACGTGAACAGCGTCGTGCCGAACAGGATGAAGCGCGGATCGACGTTGCGCAGCGCGAACAGCGTCAGCGACGTCGACATCTGCACGTAGAAGATGAAGAACAGGATCACCTGGCCGATCAGCACGAGCGCGGCGATCAGGCCTGCGCGCTCCGAGCGCTCCGACTTCGCGATCATGTACGCGAAGATCGCGAGGATCGCGAATGCCGCCGTCCACACGCTCGCGACCGCGAGCTGCTTGTGCTGCAGCACGTACAGCGTGGCGAGCGCGAGCGCGACGCCGCCTGCCGCCACGCCGCCGAGGCGCTTCCAGCGGATCGGCTGATCGTCGGGCTGCGAGCCGATGTGCGCGAGCGTGCGGTGCATCAGCATGAAGTTCAGGATCGCGAGCAGCATGCCGGCGCAGCAGACCGCGAACGCGGCGTGCCAGCCCCAGTGATCCTTGATCCACGGCGTCGCGAGCATCGACACGGTCGAGCCGATGTTGACCGCCATGTAGTAGATCGTGAACGCGCTGTCGATGCGCGCATCGTCGCCTTCGTAGATGCGGCGCACGAGGTTCGCCGCGTTGGCCTTGAACAGCCCGTTGCCGACGACGATCACGCCGAGCGACGCGTACATGTACGACAGCGCATCGTTCGGGAACGCCAGCATCAGGTAGCCTGCGCACAGCACGGCCGCGCCGATGATCATCGTGCGACGGGCGCCGAGCACCTTGTCGCCGATCCAGCCGCCGATCGACGGCGACGCGTAGACGAGCGCGGTGAACGCGCCCCAGGTCAGGTTCGCATGGCTGTCGGTGAAACCGAGCCTGTCGACCATGAAGAGGACCAGGAGCGCGGCCATGCCGTAGTAGCCGAAGCGCTCCCACATTTCGATGAGGAAGACCGTCGTAAACGATCGGGTTTGAGAAACAGGTGCGTGCATCATCAATCTCGTTTGAAACGGACGGCGCGGATCGCGCGTCGCCTTGGGGGTCGAACTGGCGCCGGAGCACAGTGGCCGGGTAGGCTTAGCGTCGGCGATGGAACAGACCCTGGCCCGGGCCGGGGTCGGACTCCACCTGGTAAGGTGGTGCGAGGCCCCGACCGGCGCGCGCGTGGTAGCGCTCGCCGGTCCGGTGCGTCAGGTCCGCGCCACTCAGGGAAACTCCCGATATGGCAGCAGCTTTCAGGAACATTTGTCTCATCATCTACTTGTAAGCTTGGCGCCCGGCTCTCGGAAGATTCCCGGAGAGCCGCTTGCAGCTTGCCTGTGAAGCCGGCGAGTCTGGCAAGATAGCGCGTCGTTTCGCTCGCTTCGTGCCCTGTTTAGTGCACCGGGCTCAACACCGAAGACATGGGCGAACCCGAAGACTAAGCCATATCGATCTAACTTAGTTACTTTCCATCAAACATTTTTTGACGACCACTTTTCGGCCTGCTATGGTTCCCCCCACTGAAAACTCGCGGTCAGCAGATGCTGCCGCGCTGGGCAGCAAGATTCGCGCGTTGCGCCAACGACTGAAGCGCACGCTCGACGACACCGCTACCGCCGCGGGGATTTCGAAGCCGTTTCTGTCTCAAGTCGAGCGCGGGCTCGCGTCGCCGTCGCTGACGTCGCTGGCCGGCATCGCACAGGCACTCGGCGTGACGGTGCAGTACTTCGTGGATACGCCGAGCGAGGAACGCTCGGTCTGTCGAGGCGAGCAGTTGCGCTTCTTCGGGTTCGCCGATTCGGCGAACCTGTTCGCGAGGCTGACGAACGTATCCGAAGGGCGTCAGCTCGAGGCGATTCTCGTGCGGATGCCGCCGGGACAGAAGCGTTCGGAGGTGACGACACATGCGGGAGAGGAGTTCCTGTATGTGATTGAAGGGGAAGTGTCGCTGACGCTGGAAGGCAAGACGTTCGTCCTGCAGGCCGGCGACAGTTCGCACTATCAGTCGACGGTCCCGCACAGCTGGGTCAACACCGCGAACGTCGAGTCGGTGGTGGTCTGGGTCGGTACACCGAGACTGTTCTAACGCACAGGTATTCCTTCGTTTCGAAGACGGAATGCCTGTCGAAAGAAACGTAAGGAATACTAAGATGCAATACGAGAATCACGGGCCTCCTCAATCGCTGTACCCGTCAGCGTCTCACGCGTAAGCCGCGGCATCCGCCGCGCGACGCTCACCGAAAAAACCTTCTCAAGACTGCCACGATGAAATCCTTGCATGCCATGTCGGCCGTGCTGGCCGCGCTCGCCCTGACGGCGCCCGCAGCCCACGCCGTTACCGTTCCGTCGAATGTCGCGCTCGCTCCTCAACAGGACCTGACGCGCCAGGTGCCCGCCGAAGTCGAGTCGCTCGACCCGGCGCACATCGAATCGTGGACCGGCAACACGATCGGCCTCGACCTGTTCGAAGGGCTCGCCCGCATCGACGCGACCGGTCAGGTCGTGCCGGGCGTCGCGCAATCGTGGGAACGCAAGACGCCGCAGACGTGGATCTTCAAGCTGCGCCACGACGCGAAGTGGAGCAACGGCCAGCCGGTGACGGCCGCCGATTTCGTCTATTCGTGGGAGCGCCTCGTCGATCCGAAGACGGGCTCGAAGTACACGATCCTCGTCGAATTCGTGAAGAACTCGAAGGACATCATCGCCGGCAAGGCCGCGCCGACGACGCTCGGCGTGCGCGCGATCGACCCGTACACGCTGGAGGTGACGACCGACGTGCCCGTCGCGTTCTTCCCCGAGCTGACCGCAATGGCGCCGCTCGCGCCGGTGAACAAGGACACCGTCGCGAAGTTCGGCGACGCGTGGACGCGCCCGGGCAACATCGTCAGCAACGGTGCGTACCAGCTCGTCGACTGGCAGCCGAACAACCGCATCGTGGTCGCCAAGGACGCGAAGTACTGGAATGCGCCGAAGGTCGTGATCAACAAGGTCACGTACCTGCCGATCGAAAGCGACGAAACCGCGATGCGCATGTACCAGGCCGGCCAGATCGACTACAGCTACTCGATCCCGTCGGGCATCTTCCAGCAGGTCAGCAAGCAGTTCGGCGGCGAACTGCGCCCGGGCCTGCAGCTCGCGACCTACTACTACTACCTGAACAACAGCGACGCGGCGCTGAAGGACAAGCGCGTGCGCCAGGCGCTGTCGATGGTGATCGATCGCGACGTGCTCACGTCGAAGCTCACGCAGGCCGGCGAGAAGCCGATGTACGGCCTGATGCCGAACGGCACGAAGGGCGCGCAGCCGTTCACGCCGGCATGGGCGTCGTGGCCGATGGCCAAGCGCATCGCGGCCGCGAAGGACCTGCTGAAGCAGGCCGGCTATTCGGATGCGAAGCCGCTGTCGTTCACGCTCACCTACAACACCAACGACCTGCACAAGAAGGTCGCGCTGTTTACCGCATCGGAATGGCGCACGAAGCTCGGCATCGACACGAAGCTCGAGAACGTCGAGTTCAAGGTGCTGATGAAGGCGCGTCATGACGGCAAGGTGCAGATCGCGCGCGACGGCTGGTTCGCCGACTACAACGACGCGATGACCTTCTTCGACCTGATCCGCTGCGGCAGCTCGCAGAACACCGTCGGCTACTGCAACAAGCAGGCCGACGCGCTCGTCGACGAAGGCAACCAGAAGCTCGACGACAAGGCGCGCGCCGCGCTGCTCACGCAGGCGCACGACATGGCGATGAACGACACGCCGATGGTGCCGCTGTTCCAGTACTCGGCCGACCGTCTCGTGAAGCCCTACGTGGGCGGCTACTCGCTGAAGAACGTGATCGACATGCGTGCTTCGCAGGACCTGTACCTGATCAAGCACTGAGCGGAGCGATCATGCTGGCCTACGCATTGAGACGCACGTTGTGGGCGGTGCCGACGATTCTCGCCGTCATCACCGTCTGCTACCTGCTGCTGCATTTCACGCCCGGCGGCCCGTTCGATACGGAGAAGCAGCTGTCCGCGGCGACGCTCGCGAACCTGAACGCGAAGTACCACCTCGACGAGCCGCTGTGGAAGCAGTACCTGCTGTATCTCGGTTCGCTGCTGCACGGCGATCTCGGCCCGTCGTTCCGTTACGTCGACTGGTCGGTGAACGATCTCGTGAAGAAGGCGCTGCCCGTGAGTCTCGGCGTGGGCGGCGTGTCGATCCCGATCTCGATCGTGTTCGGCGTGCTGCTCGGCACCGTCGCGGCCGTGCGCCGCGACAGCCTGATCGACCGCTTCGTGATGCTGATCGGCAACTTCGGCAACGTCGTGCCGCCATTCGTGCTCGGCCCGGTGCTGGTGTGGATCTTCGCGATCCTGCTGAAGACGTCGGCCGGCAACGGCTGGCTGCCGGCCGGCGGCTGGGGCGACGGCAGCTGGCAGTACCGGCTGCTGCCGATCGTGCTGCTGACCCTCATCAACGTGTCGCTGCTCGCTCGCGTGATGCGCGGGTCGATGATCGAGACGCTGTCGAGCAACTACATCCGCACCGCGCGCGCGAAGGGCCTGCCGGGCGCGACGATCGTGCTGCGCCATGCGCTCAAGCCCGCGCTGATGCCGGTCGTGTCGCTGTTCGGCACGGTCTGCATCTCGTCGATCACCGCGGCCGTCGTCACCGAATCGGTGTTCGCGCTGCCGGGGCTCGGCCAGCTCGTCGTGAACGGCGCCATCAACCGCGACTACACGCTGGTGCTGGGCCTCGTCGTGCTGACGACCGTCTGCGCGGTGCTGTTCAACCTGCTGGTCGACCTCGCATACGCGTGGCTCGATCCGCGCATCCGTTACTGAGCGAGGCACTGCGATGACTCCGACTACGCCTGTCGTCAGTCTGCCCGTGCAGACCGACTCGCCGCCGCGTTCGCGCTCGCCGCTGGCGCTCGCGTTCGCGCGCTTCCTTCACAACCGTGCGGCCGTGTTCAGCCTCGTGCTGCTCGCGCTGATCACGCTCGCGTGTTTCGTCGGCCCGTGGCTGCTCGCGGCCGATCCCGCCGCGAGCGACTGGGGTTCGATCAGCTTGCCGCCGACCCTCGCGAACCAGCACTGGTTCGGCACCGACGAGCTCGGCCGCGACCTGCTCGTGCGCACGCTGATCGGCGGCCGCGTGTCGATCGAGGTCGGCCTGCTCGGCACGCTCGTGTCCGGCCTGTTCGGCGTCGCGTGGGGCGCGACCGCCGGCTTCGCGGGCGGCCGCGTCGACTCCGCGATGATGCGCGTCGTCGACATGATGTACGCGATCCCGTACCTGCTGATCGCGATCCTGATGATGACCCTGTTCGGCCGCTCGTTCATGCTGGTCGTGCTGACCATCAGCGCGTTCTCGTGGATCGACATGGCGCGCGTCGTGCGCGGCCAGACGCTGTCGCTGCGCAACCGCGAGTTCGTCGATGCGGCGCGCGCGATCGGCGTGTCGCCGGCGTCGATCGTGCTGCGCCACGTCGTGCCGAACCTGCTCGGCGTGGTCGTCGTGTACGCGACCGTGTCCGTGCCGAACATCGTGCTGACCGAATCGGTGCTGTCGTTCCTCGGCCTCGGCGTGCAGGAGCCGATGACGAGCTGGGGCGTGCTGATCCAGGACGGCGCGCAGAAACTGGAATCGATGCCGTGGCTGCTGCTGGCACCGGCCGTCATGCTCTGCGTGACGCTCTACTGCGTGAACTTCGTTGGCGACGGCCTGCGTGACGCGCTCGACCCGAAGGATCGCTGAGATGGCTGCTCTACTGGAAGTTGAAAACCTCGGCGTGCGCTTCACGCGCAAGGACGCGCCGCCGATCGACGCCGTGAGCGGCGTGTCGTTCTCGCTCGAAGCCGGCAAGACGCTCGGCATCGTCGGCGAATCGGGCTCGGGCAAGAGCCAGACCGTGATGGCGCTGCTCGGCCTGCTGGCCGGCAACGGCACGACGACGGGCGCCGCGCGCTATCGCGGCGACAACCTGCTCGAGATGGATACCCGCGCGCTGAACGCGGTGCGCGGCGACCGGATCGCGATGATCTTCCAGGATCCGATGACGTCGCTCAATCCGTTCCTGACGATCGAGCGGCAGATGACCGAGACGCTGCAGCTGCATCGCAAGCTGTCGCGCAAGGAGGCGACCCGGCGCGCGATCGAGGCGCTCGAGTCGGTGCGCATCCCCGACGCGGCGCGCCGCATCCGGATGTATCCGCACGAGTTCTCGGGCGGCATGCGCCAGCGCGTGATGATCGCGATGGCGCTCCTGTCCGAGCCGGAAATCCTGATCGCCGACGAGCCGACCACCGCGCTCGACGTGACCGTGCAGGCGCAGATTATCGATCTGCTGCGCGAGCTGAACCGCGAGCGCGGCACCGCGATCGTGCTGATCACGCACGACATGGGCGTGGTCGCCGGCCTCGCGGACGACGTGATGGTCATGTATGCGGGCCGCACCGTCGAATACGCGCCGGCCGATTCGATCTTCGCCGCGCCGTCGCATCCGTACACGATCGGCCTGCTCAACGCGCTGCCGCGCCTGACCGATGCGGACGATGCACCGCTCATTGCGATTCCCGGCAATCCGCCGATGCCCGGCACCGCGCCGGCCGGCTGCGCGTTCGCGAAGCGCTGCACCTATGCGGAGGAGCGCTGCGGTGCCGCGCGCCCCGCGCTCGAAACCTATGGCGCCATGGGCGCGGTGCGCGCGTGCCACCGGCCGCTGGCCGATCTGACGGGAGGCCTGCGATGAGCGTCAATGAACGCCGCGATGCCGGCGCGACGGGCGACACGCTGCTGTCCGTCGAGCATCTGAAGGTGCATTTCCGCGTGCCGCTCGGCGGCTATCCGTGGTCGCCGAAGGGCACGCTGCGGGCCGTCGACGGCGTGTCGTTCGACGTGAAGCGCGGCGAGACGGTCGGGCTCGTCGGCGAGTCGGGCTGCGGGAAGTCGACGCTCGCCCGCGCGCTGATCGGCCTCGTGCCGATGACCGCCGGCACCGTGCGCTGGCGCGGCGAAGCGGTGGCATCCGATCACCTGCGTGGCACCGCGATGCGCCGCGAAGTGCAGATGATCTTCCAGGATCCGCTCGCGTCGCTCGATCCGCGCATGACGATCGAGCAGATCGTCGCGGAACCGCTCGTCACGCACCACGCGGGCCTCGGCCGCACCGAAGTGCGCCGCCGCGTGATCACGATGCTCGAGCGCGTCGGCCTGAATGCGCATCACCTGCTGCGCTATCCCCATGAATTTTCCGGCGGGCAGTGCCAGCGCGTCGGTATCGCGCGTGCGCTGATCGGCGAGCCGAAGCTCGTGATCTGCGACGAACCCGTGTCGGCACTCGACGTGTCGATCCAGGCGCAGATCGTGAACCTGCTGCGCGATCTGCAGCGCGAACTGTCGTTGTCCTATCTGTTCGTCGCGCACGACCTGGCGGTGGTGAAGGCCATCAGCCAGCGCGTGCTCGTGATGTATCTCGGCCGCGTGATGGAGTTCGGCACGCGGCATGACGTGTACGGCGTGCCGCAGCACCCGTACACGAAGGCGCTGCTCGATGCGGCGCCGACGCCGGAGCCGGCGCGCGAGCGTGCTCGCCGTCCGATGCTGCTGGCGGGCGAGATGCCCTCGCCGCTGAACCCGCCGTCGGGCTGCGCGTTCCGCACGCGCTGCCCGGTTGCGATCGACGCGTGCGCGCAGGACGTGCCGCTGCCGGAAGTGCGGCAGGGCTCGGCCGCGCGGGTCGCGTGCATCCGCGCGGGCGTGGTGGCGTGAAGTGACGTAACGCAGCAAACATAACCAGGCAGGTCGACAGGGGTAGGTGCGGCGCGAACGATCTTCGCGCCGCGGGTACAGGCGCGCCTTTAGCCGGGCGAGCCGGGGGGCCGGAAGCGGATCGCGACCGGCGTGGACGATATCAACACAAGACGAGAATTACGATGAAAAAGCAGAAGACGATCGGGACGGCATCGAAGATGCTGCTTGCATGGGGCCTGCCGGCACTGGCCGGCGTATCGCTGAGCGGCGTCGCCCACGCCGACGACGCGGCCCCGGCCCCGCTGACGGTCGCGCAGGCCGCGCCGGCCGCGGGCACGAGCACGGCCGTTGCGCAGGCAACTACCCCGAACGCCATTGTCAACGCCGAAGCGAGCCAGGCCGTCACGCCGCCCGATGAACCGTCGGCCCAGTCGAAGTCCAAGGGCTTCATCGCCGACAGTCATCTCGATTTCGTGTTCCGCAACTATTCGGACTTGCTCGACAACAAGGGCGGCCCGCATCGTCACGCGTGGATCCAGGGCGTGATGGCGAACTTCGAGTCCGGCTACACCGCGGGCCTGATCGGCTTCGGCGTGGATGCGTCGCTGTACGCGGCCCTGAAACTCGACGGCGGCGCCGGCGGGGGCAATATGGTGCACGTGGCGAAGGGCGGCGGCGGCTCGAACCAGCTCGCATGGGCGTATCCGGGCATTTACGACGTGAAGGCGCGCATCTCGAACACGGTGGTCAAGTACGGTCTGCAGGCCGTCGACAACCCGTTCATGGAGCAGCACGACAACCGTGCGCTGCCGCCGACGTTCCTGGGCGCGACGATCGTCAGCAACGAATTCAAGAACGTGATGCTCGAGGCCGGCAGCTTCACGAAGACCGATGCGCGCGGCCGCACGACGCTCACCAACCTCACGACGCAGTACGGCGGCACGCGCGTCAACCGGCTGACCTACGTCGGCGGCACGTGGGACTACTCGCCGAACGGCGAGGTCGCGCTGTACGCGAACCAGGCCGACGACGTGTGGCACCAGTACTATGCGTCGGTGAAGCACAGCATCGGCAGCACGCAGACGATCAAGTGGACGGGCTTCGGCAACGTCTACTCGACGCACGACACGGGCGATTCGCTGCAGGGCAAGATCGACAACAACGCGTACAGCCTGTCGCTGGCCGCGCAGCACGGTCCGCACGAGTTGCTGCTCGGCTACCAGCAGATCCTCGGCGACCAGTTCTTCGACTACATCACCGAGACGAACGGCATCTTCCTGGCCAACTCGATGGACGTCGACTACAACGCGCCGCACGAAAAGTCGCTGCAGCTGCGTTACACGTTCTACGGCAAGGAAGCGGGCCTGCCGGGCTTCAAGGCGATGATCTGGGGCGTGACGGGCTGGGGGGCGGACGGCAGCGCGGGCGCGGCGAACGACCCGACCAAGTCGAGCATCTACTGGAGCAACGGCGCGCCGGTGCAGGGCCGTCACCACGAGTTCGGCTTCATCCCGTCGTACACGTTCCAGAGCGGCAAGCTGAAGGACACGAAGGTCACGTTCATCGCGATGTGGCACAACGGTTCCGCGCACTACTCGGACGCGACGAACCGCGAGTACCGCCTGGTCGTGAACGTGCCGCTGCACGCGTTCTGATCGAAGGGGGGCGCAAGGCCCCCCGCGGTATGTGCCGCTTCGCGCGGCCGGCCTGCAGTCAGTCCGATCAGGCCGGCTTGTGCAGGCCCGCCACCGGATCGTTCGCGGCGGGCATGTCTTCCAGCAGCGACGTGAGCTGGCGGCCCGTGTCGCGCCATGCGTCGAGGCCGCCGCGCAGCGGCAGCGCATCGGTGAAGCCTGCATCGAGCAGGCGCTTGGCCATCAGCGCGGCCGTCACCTCGTTCGGGCACGAGCAGTACACGACGAACTTCTGCGACAGCGGGTAGCGCGCGACGATGTCTTCGATGTGCCGCTCGTCCGCGAACTGCGCGCCGGGAATCGTGAACGGGTCGAGCTTGCGGTGCTCGGGCGAGCGTACGTCGAGGACCACCGGCGCCACAGGGTCGCTCAGCAGCAGCTCGAGTTCGTCGACGCCGATCCGTGCGCTCGCGAGCTGGCGGATCAGCGCGCGGCGGCGCATCCAGCGCACGGCCGCATAGATCGCGAGCAGCGCGACGATCACCAGCAGTACCGCGCGACCGAGCCGGCTCGCGCCGGCGAACAGCCAGTCGATCTGCCGGTAGAACACGAGCCCCGCCCCCAGCCCGACGATCGTCCACAACGCGGCGCCGAGCGCGTCGTAGCCGGCGAACGTGCGATAGCGCGTGCCGAGCGCGCCGGCCATCGGCACGGAGACGAGCGACAGTCCGGGAATGAAGCGTGCTACCGCGAGCACGCGCACACCGTAGCGGCCGAAGAAGCGTTCGGTCTTCTTCACGCAGGTATCGCGCGACAGCGACAGCCGGCAGATCGTCTTCAGCGTCGTGCCGCCGTAACGCCGCCCGGCGAGGTACCACGCCGTGTCGCCGATCAGCGCACCGAGCACCGACAGCGCGATCACCGTCACGAGCTGCGAGCCGATCATGTCCGGATGCATCGCGGCCATCGCGCCGAACAGCACGAGCGTCGGCATCGCCGGCACCGGCAGGCCGATGGCCGCGGCGAGCACGTTGGCGAAGACGAGAAGCGGCCCGTATTGGGCGACGAGGTCACGGAGCATGACGGCTGGCCGAAAAGGATGTGCGCGGGAGAGGATGCGCAGATGGGCCGATTATCGGCCATTTTCAACCCGGCGGCGGGAACGGCGGAAAGCGCCTGATGGCGGCAGGGAGATGTCGGTGAGCCGGCGCGCCGGGCGCGGCTCACCGTTCGGAATCAGGAGGGGGTGCGGGCGAGCGATGCGGCGCCGTGGTTTTCGCCGGGCAGCTCGGCGCCGTGCGAGCGGATCGCCGCGATCAGTTCGGCCGGCGTGATCTCGTAGCGGACCTCGCGGTGGATGCCGGGCTTGCGTTCGTCGATCTCGATCAGCAGCACGCTCTTGCCGTCGCCGGTTGCTTCGAGCCGGAGCGAGCGCAATTCGCGGCCGTCGGCCGGGTCGTGTTCGGTGAGCAGGGTCATTGCCCCGGATGAGCCGGAAGTGCGCATCGAACCTATCCTCGTGTCGTGGATGCCTGGTTGGCGAAGATGTCGTTATTGAATGCAGCTTGACGAAGTTTAACGCGAACGGGCCGCAACACGGAGCATTTTCGTGGGCGCGAAATGAGGGCTATACCACCTATCCTTCTGATGTTTGGGTCGCGCCGGGCGGGCGTTTCAGCCGGATCGGGCCGCGCGGCGAGCGGCGCCCGGCCGGCGTGCTTCCGGCCGGGCAGCGGCGGTGGCGTCAGAAGCGGTCGGCGAGCCCCATTGCCGGATCGCTGACCGAGTGGCGGCCCGTTTCGACACGGCCGGCCACGCGGCGCGAGAAGCGCGCATCGCTGTCGGCGGTGACGACGAAGTCGTACCAGTGCCCGGTCGAGTCGAGCGTCCAGTGCAGCTCCGACTGGCTGCCGGCACGCACCGTGACCGTCCACGTCGTGCCCGTGTCGTTGCCGTGTCCGCGCCCGTGACCGTTGCCGTCCTGGTTGCCGTGATCGTCGTGCGCGCCATGGCCGGACAGGGCGCCGTATACCTTGTTCGACTTCACCGTGAAGCGCACCGTGCCGCCGCCGTCGTTGCGCAGCCGCAGATGCAGGTTGCCGCTCCCGCCCGCGTAGCCGACCCGCACTTCCGGCTGCGGTGCGCGCGGGCCCGCGAGCCGGGCCAGGTCGCCGGTGAAGCGGCGGTGATAGCCGTTCGGGCCGAGCACCCACAGGTCATATTTACCGCTGTCGTCGGCCTGCGCCGCCCAGTCGCCGCGCAGTGCCTTGCCCGGTTCGACGACGTAGCGGCGCGGCACGCGGTCCAGGTGCAGCTTGTCGTACACGTGGAACACCGCCGCCGCGCGGCCCGTGTTCGCGAACTTCAGCGTGACGGTGCCCTTGCCGACGTCAGCCTGCGCGCTCGCATGCAGCTCGTACGGCAGTGCCCGCGACGGGCGCACGCCGGTGGCCTGCGCGGGCAGCGACGGGGCGGCCGGCGGCGTGATTTTCGGCGCGGCCTGCTGCGCGGCGCTCAGCGCGTCGACCTGGCTTTTCGTCGTGCGGCCCGCGAGCGTCGGCAGCGGTTCGTTGTTCGGCGTGCGGAAGTTGAACGCGCTCGTCAGGTCGCCGCACACCGCGCGGCGGTACGCGCCGATCTGCGGTTCCGCGACGCCGAAGCGCTTCTCCAGGAAGAGCAGCGTCGACGTATGGTCGAACACCTGCGAGTTGACCCAGCCGCCGCGGCTCCACGGCGATACCACCCACATCGGCACGCGCGGGCCGGGGCCGTACGGACGGCCGTCGGCCGCCGGCTGGCTCGACGTGGCCGGCGCGAAGTCGTGATATTCGACGGCCACGTCGGCGTTCGCGAGCGTATGGCCGCCCGCGAGCGTGCCGTCCGCGTTGCGCGACGGCACGGCCGGCGACGGCATGTGATCGAAGAAACCGTCGTTCTCGTCGTAGTTGATCAGCAGTACGGTCTTGCTCCACACGTCCGGGTTCGCGGTGAGCGCATCGAGCACCGCCTGCACGTACCACGCGCCCTGCGCGGGGCTCGACGGCCCCGGATGTTCGCTGTACACCGACGGCGGGACGATCCACGACACTTCGGGCAGCTTGCCGTTGCGGATGTCGTCGCGGAACGTTTCGAGGAAGCCGTACGGCA
Source organism: Burkholderia sp. IDO3 (assembly GCF_003366075.1). Lineage (NCBI taxonomy): Bacteria > Pseudomonadati > Pseudomonadota > Betaproteobacteria > Burkholderiales > Burkholderiaceae > Burkholderia > Burkholderia sp. IDO3. The sequence goes on along the minus strand of NZ_CP028962.1, from coordinate 3,041,381 downwards.
TCGTGTTGCCGAACCCTTTCGCGAGCGGGCTCAACGGATCGTCGATCGCCGGATCGTAGAACGCGCCGGCCGCCGTCACCGGCTGCGTGATGTCCGTCGACGCGACGTACGCGGGCCGGCGCGCGGCCGGCATCTGTTCGATCGCGGCGCGCCAGTGGCGAAAGCTCATCATCTCGTTGCAGCCGAAGTTGTCGATCAGGCTCTGGTAGACCTTCCACTTCACGCCGGCCTGCTGCAGCCGGTCGGCGTAGGTCGTCCACGTCCACCCCTGGCTCGACGGGCCGATGTCGTTGCCGCCGTTGAACTGGTTGTTCAGCGCGGCGAGCTTCACGCGGCTGCCGTCGGCCGGGCTGATGCCGTTCGGGCCGTTGGTGCCGCTCCAGTAGAACAGGCGGTTCGCGATCGTGCCCGTGTGCATCCCGCAGTGATAGTGGTCGCACAGCGTGAACGCGTCGGCGAGCGCGCGCTGGAACGGCACTTCCGCCGCGTCGTAATAGCCCATCGACAGCGGCGTCTTCGCGTCGGGCCAGCGGTTCATCCGGCCGTGGTCCCACGCGGCCTGTGCGTCGGCCCACGTGTGCGGCGTGCCGCCCGCGCGCTGCGCGTTGCCCTGGCTCGCATCGAGGTGGTATGGCGTGAAGGTCGTCGCGGGCGTCGTTTGCGTATACGTCTGGTAGAACACGTCGCGGCCGTTCGGCGACGGCACCGCGAAGCGGTCGCCGTAACCGCGTACGCCCTTGAACGTGCCGAAGTAGCCGTCGAACGCGCGGTTCTCCATCATCAGCAGTACGACGTGCTTGACGTCGTGGAGCGTGCCCGTTTCGTGAAACGCGGGAATCGCGAGCGCGCGGCGGATGCTCGGCGGAAACGCGGACAGCGCGGCGGCGGCGAGGCCTGAAGTGGCGGTCTTCTGAAGGAATGTGCGGCGTGACGTCATGGCGTTCGGATCCTGTGATGGTGGGCGCGTGCGTGACCGGGGCCAGCCGCGTCCCATGCGTCGTCCCCCCCGGGACGATCCGCGATGCATGTGCGTTCGAGTGCGTCGGCCGTTGCCGCGATCCTGCGCCCGGCACGCGTCGTGATGCGCGGGGGAGGATGTCGGCACGTGCTGGCCCGGTGAGTGACGGTCAGGGCGCGGCCCAGTCTAGGGCGTGCAGATGACGTCGACGTGATGCCGAAATGACATGGCCTGCCCGTGCAGATGACGTTGCGGGCGCAACTAATCGGTTACTGTCGAGATGGCGTGGAGGTGGCAAGAAATTACCGGTTTGTGCGAGCGTATCGGGCAGGAATTTCCGATTGCGTGATGTCTGCATGAAGGCTGTGTGACATCGTGTCGTTGTGCATGCAACGGCACCGGCCAGTTCGGCGGCCATGTTTCATTCGCGTGAAATCGGATAAGCGCGATGCGTTGTTGCGTACTCGCAGCAGCATCCCCCCGACCGATACTTTCGACTCCACCCGGTCATGACCGATATCACCATTCGGCACAGCGAGATGCACGACATCGACGCGATCCGGCACATCGTCGCGCACCCCGCGGTGTACCTCGACACGCTGCAGCATCCGTATCCGTCGCACGAGAAATGGCGGCAGCGGCTCGAACGCATTCGCGAACACGGCGTGAGCCTCGTCGCCGAAATCGACGGCACGGTGGTCGGCCATCTCGGGCTGCATCCAGAACAGAACCCGCGCCGCCGTCATGCCGCGTCGCTCGGGATGATGGTCGATGCGTCGCATCACGGCCGCGGCATCGGCACCCGGCTGCTCGCGGCGGCGATCGAGCTCGCGGAAAACTGGCTGAACATCACGCGCATCGAACCGACCGTGTTCGTCGACAACGTCGCGGCGGTCGCACTCTACGAAAAGCACGGATTCCGGATCGAAGGCGAAGCGCCGGACTATGCGCTGTGCGACGGTGTGTATGCGTCGGTGTACCAGATGGCGCGGGTCAGGCCGCGACGGTAAAGGAAGCGCGCGTGCGCGATGCCGCGCGTCATGTTCATTCGAGCATGCGTTCGTTTCAGGCGGTCGCGCGAATCGTATCGTCGAGCGATTTGCCGGCTGCCGCGAATGCGTACGAGCGACAAGCGTTCGCACACATTCGCGGCGTCGGGCACACTGATCGATGCAGGGCCGTACGACGCATCCGAGGCGTTGTTGAAGGCCGAATTGCCGCGTCCGTCGACGCCGTACTACTTCATGTCAGGGCTTGCCGCGAAGGCGAAGGCGAATGCGAAGGCGCGCGGCGACGAGGCCGTGGCGCGCGACGGGTACCGCAAGGTCTGCGATTCGGCGAGCGGATCGGCGGTGAAGTTGCGCCGGGGACCTATTTCGCGAATGCGGTCGCGCTGGCGCCGGACGATTCGGCGCGGATCGAAGGGATTGCCGCGAGCATGTTTGCGCAGGCCAGCAAGACCCGGGATGCGTTTTACGGGGCGAACCTGCGTGCGCTGACCAAGGTGGTCGCGCAACTGAATCGGTGGCGCGATGGCGGCGCTCAGGGCGCGTCGGTTCGGTCGGTCGTCAGGCAGTTCGACGGGGTGGGCGCGGAGCTGCCGGCGGCGATCCGCAGGCAGCGGCGCGCGCGATGCTGATCCGGCCCGTGAAAGCGTGACGCTGTGACGGCGGGTGAACCGTCGAGCGGGCCGGGTGCTGCGTTGCTTCGGTTACTGGCCCGACTCCGACGATGCGCCGCGCGCGCTGCCGTAGCCGGCACCTTGCTGCCGCGCGATCTTTGCTTCGGCGGAAACGATGCTGGCCGGGTAGAACCAGTCGCTCGACTGGAAGCCGGCCTGCTTGAGCGCCTTCACTTCGGCGTGAACCTGTGCACGCGTGAGCGGCGCGTTCGACTGCGCTTGCGCAGCGAGCGGGGCCGATACGGCCAGGGCGATGGCAACTGCATGGATCAGGTGCTTCATGATCGGAACCTCCATGTTTTCGGCGGGGCGGCCGGCCTTCGTTCGACGAAGCGGCGGCGGTTGAAAACAGTGTAGGCCCGGCCGCGCACGGGAAAAATGCGATCGCTCCCAACGCAGTGTTCTGCTGCGGGCAACAATGGGTGGGAGGCGATGATGGGGTGGCGGGCGGTGCCGGATGGCGGCGCGTGACGGATGCCGGTGCGCTGGCGCTGCGTGGTAGCGGGGGCTGGGGTGAGGGAGGGGCCGGGCTGGCTGGATGCCCATTCCGGGCAGTCCGCCGGAGGTTGCGGGCAAACCGATCGGCGAGCGCTGCGTATTGCGGCGCAGGCGTGTCGAACCGACGTAGAGGAAAGGGGCAGGAAGGGAGCGGGGAGGGTACGGGAGGCGCGGAGCGCCGGCCGCGTCGATGCGGCCGGCCGGGCGGGGCGGCGCATGGTGCGCCGCCCGATGCGGATGCTTACACGAGGCCCGTCGCGTAGTACACGGCGATCACGAAGAACACCGCAAGCGTCTTGATCACGGTGACCGCGAAGATGTCGCGATACGACTCGCGGTGCGTGAGGCCTGTCACCGCGAGCAGCGTGATGACCGCGCCGTTGTGCGGCAGCGTGTCCATGCCGCCGCTGGCCATCGCGACGACCCGGTGCAGCACTTCCAGCGGAATGTTGGCCGCTTGCGCGCCCTTGATGAACAGGTCCGACATCGCGGCGAGCGCGATGCTCATCCCGCCCGACGCCGAACCGGTGATGCCGGCGAGCGAGCTGACCGAAACGGCCGCGTTCACGAGCGGGTTCGGAATGCTCTTCAGCGCATCGCTGACGACGAGGAAGCCCGGCAGCGCGGCGATCACGCCGCCGAAGCCGTATTCCGATGCCGTGTTCATCGCGGCGAGCAGCGCGCCGGCGACGGCGGCCTTCGAACCCGTCGCGAAGCGGCCGCTGACGCGCTTGAACGCGGTCAGGAGGACCACCACGATGCCGAGCAGCAGCGCAGCCTCGACCGACCAGATCGCGACGACGGTCTTGATCGACGTCGTGACCGGCGCGTGCACGCCGGGCAGCACGTCCGGCGCGACCGTGTACGACGCGGCGCCGTACCATTGCGGGATCAGCTTCGTGAATGCGAAGTTCGACACACCGACGAGGATCAGCGGCAGGATCGCCAGCGCCGGATTCGGCAGTGCCTTCGTTTCGACGCGTTCCGGCTCGTTGACGAGCGACGTGCCGTAGCCTTCGCCCTTCGCCATCGCGGAACGACGGCGCCATTCCAGATACGTGAGGCCGACGGCGATGATGAACAGCGAGCCGATCGTGCCGAGCGCCGGTGCGGCCCAGGCGGTCGTCTTGAAGAACGTGGTCGGGATGATGTTCTGGATCTGCGGCGTGCCCGGCAGCGAATCCATCGTGAACGAGAACGCGCCGAGTGCGATCGCGCCGGGCATCAGCCGTTTCGGAATGTTGCTCTGGCGATAGAGTTCGGCCGCGAACGGATACACCGCGAACACCACGACGAACAGCGACACGCCGCCATAGGTGAGCAGCGCGCACACCGCGACGATCACCGCATTCGCGCGCGAGCGGCCGATGTAGCGGATCGCGGCATGGACGATCGACTCGGAGAACCCGGACAGTTCGATCACCTTGCCGAACACGGCGCCGAGCATGAACACGGGGAAATACAGTTTGACGAAGCCAACCATCTTCTCCATGAAGATTCCGGAGAAGACCGGCGCGACGGCGGCGGGTTCGGTCAGCAGGACCGCGCCGAGCGCGGCGATCGGCGCGAACAGAATCACGCTGTAGCCGCGATACGCGGCGAACATCAGGAACGCCAGCGCGGCGAGGACGATCACGAAAGACAAGGGAGTCTCCTAATGGCTTTGAATGGCTTTGGTTGTTGTTCGATCGCGACGCGTCGCGGACCGGCTCAGGTTCCTGCAGGTTTCGTGCCATAGGCCGGATTGCGCCGCCGGACATGGGGCCGATGCCGGCCGGCGGGCCTGCGCCGGCCAATGTCTGACGATTCTACATAAAACGTCTCCGAATGGAGACGATCCGGCCGTCAGGACAGCCCACCGATTCGGGCAGGGCTTTCCCGGACAAGGGATTCCGGCGTGTCTCCATAGTGAGATAATTCGTCTTGATTCGGAGACAACCGGCTGAGCATACGCGGAGACGACGACACGATGATGAACGACCGGGTTCGCCTGCCCGTCAATTACGGCGACGTGCTGCGGCGCGCCGCCGAGTCGCTGTTTCGAACCTTCGAGGATTCGAGTGCGGGCACGGTGGTCGTCGATCGCGACGCGCGCGTCGTGTGGATGAACGAGCGATATGCGGCGCGCTTCGGTTTCGCCGATCCGCAGCAGGCGGTCGGCCTCGATTGCGAAACGGTGATTCCGAACAGCCTGATGCGCGAGGTGGTATCGACCGGGCAGCCGATCCTGCTCGACATCATGGAGACGGGCCGCGAACCGCTGGTCGTCACCCGGCTGCCGCTGAAGAACGAGGCGGGCGAGACGGTCGGCGCGATCGGCTTCGCGCTGTTCGACCAATTGAAGACGCTCACGCCGATCTTCTCCCGCTATGCGCAGCTTCAGCAGCAACTGATCGCGACGCAGCGTTCGCTCGCGCAGGCGCGCCGCGCAAAATACACATTCGCGAGCTTCGTCGGCACGAGCGCCGCGAGCCTCGAAACCAAGCGCCAGGCACGGCGCGCCGCGCAGGTCGATTCGCCGGTGCTGCTGCTCGGCGAGACGGGCACCGGCAAGGAACTGCTCGCGCATGCGATCCACGCGGCTTCGGCGCGCGCGCTCCAGCCGCTCGTGACCGTCAACGTCGCCGCGATACCCGACACGTTGCTCGAAACCGAATTCTTCGGTGCGGCGCCGGGCGCGTATACCGGTGCCGACCGCAAGGGGCGCGTCGGCAAGTTCGAGCTGGCCGATCGCGGCACGCTGTTTCTCGATGAAATCGGCGACATGCCGCTGCCGCTGCAGGGCAAGCTGCTGCGCGTGCTGCAGGACAAGGAGTTCGAACCGGTCGGCTCGAACCGGATCGTGCGCGCGGACGTCCGGATCATCGCCGCAACGTCGGCCGACCTGCCCGCGCTGGTCGCGGCCGGCCGCTTTCGCGCCGATCTCTATTACCGGCTCAACGTGCTGACCATACACGCGCCGCCGCTGCGCGATCGGGCGTCCGATATTGCCGCGCTCGTCTACGCGACGCTCGAGGAACTGGCCGCCCAGCACGGCCGCGCCGCGCACTGCGAGCTGACCGACGACGCGCTGCGGATGCTGTGCGCCTACCCGTGGCCGGGCAACGTGCGCGAGCTGCGCAACACGCTCGAGCGTGCGCTGATGCTGTCGGATCGCTCGGTGATCGATGCGGGTGCGCTCGCGCCGTTCCTCGGTCCGGTACGCGTGGCGCCGGACGGCATGCCGGCCGGCGCGCTGCCTGCCGTGCCGGCCGCCGCCCGGGACACGGGCGATGCACCGGTCGTTTCGTATACCGATGCATTGGCCGCGTGGGAGCGCCAGTTCCTGACCGACGCACTCGCGGCTTGCGACGGGAGGGTGGTGGAAGCGGCTGCGCGCATCGGCATCGGCCGGGCGACGCTCTACAAGAAACTGGCGGCGCTCGGCATCGACCGATAGCGCCGCGCGGTGGAGGCTGTCGCAAGCAGGCGGCCGAACCGTGGCAGTACCGGACAGGAGACAACGATGAAGTGCATCGGTATCGCCGGATGGATGACCGCTCTGGTGGCGGCGTCCGCGTTCGCGCAGTCGGGCGATGCCGACGCGCCTGTGGCGCGGCGCAATTGGTACAACGATCCGTTCGTGGCGCTGTCGCAGGACTTTGCCGAGTGCCCGCTGCCGCTCGGCCCGTGGATGACCCGCGCCGAGATGGAGGACGATGCGCATTACCGCGCGGAGCGCGGGACGACCTGCTGGCTCGCGCACCGCTGCACGAAGCCGAATTCGTATATGTACGACGCACCGATCGCCGCGGCTGCGAAAGCCCGTTTCGACGGCACCGGCCGCTTGCAGGGCACGAGCCTGTGGATCACCGTGCAGCGCCGCTTCATTTATGTCGAAGGGTGCGCGGATCCGGCATTCGATCGGCAGGCGTTGCAACGCGAACTTGCCGCGCTTCCCGACGTCGAACGAGTTTTCGTTCGCATCACCGACGATCCGCACGGAGCGCTGCCGTACAAGACGCGTGGCCAGCCTGACAGGGCGCCCGACTGAACGGTGGATGGTAGTGCATGGCATACTCGCGTGATTCAGAAAAAGGTTGACGGAAAGAACAATGAAACACATGCTTGCGTCGGTCTGTCGGTGGCCTCGAACGCATTGGCGTCAGGCCGGATTGTTGGCCCTTGTCGCGGGGCTTGGCGGGTGTGGCGGCGGTGCGCCGCTGTTTACTTCGGACGGGCGCCCGACTACGCAGGTGCAGTGCACGGGCAACGACTGGAGCAATTGCACGGACAATGCCCGCGCTATCTGCAACGGGGAATTCGACATCCTCGATCAATCGACCGATGACGCCGTGCGAAATCTTCTCTTCGCATGCAAGAAGAAGAGCGGCTATTGATCCCGAAATGACCAGGTGAGGGACGTTAATCGGGAGAAGCGCTTTTCTATTCGCTTGGAGTCGGCTATTTTTCATGAATAACACTCACGGAATCCCATCCATATGGCGACCTACCGGCAACTGACTGCGCAGCTCGAAAGGCTTCAGCAAAAAATCGACAAGGAACGCGAAAAGGCGATTGCCGATGCGATTGCCGCCATTCGAGCCAAAATCGTGGAATTCGACATTACGGCAGAGGAGCTCGGCTTTCGTCCGATAGGCGCCGCCGCTGCCGCAAAGCCGAAGCGTCCGTTACCGCCGAAATACCTGAATCCGAAGACCGGCGAAACGTGGAGCGGCCGCGGCCGTGCACCGGCGTGGCTCGGCAAGAACCGCGCGCGTTTCCTGATCAAGGACTGACTCCCGAAAATCCTCACCTTTCGTGCGTCGACTGACGGTGCGAACGGCCAAACGGCCGTCGCACCGTTTGTTTTTGTGCCGTTGCAACGCGATTCCGGCCGGCGAATCGAACGGCAATGCCACGCGATTAACGGATTCCATTTTGCTAATTCACTGCAATTCGACCGGATATCGCGGCGAATTGCGGTAAACAGCCCGGCAATTACGTTGCACTCGCGCATCGACATGCGCGCGCGTCGCGGTGCTGACGGACTGCCGACGATCATCACCGCTCGCGCATTGACGCGGCGCATCGCGCAATTCCCGAATGTGCTCACCATGGCTCCCGTAAATCCTCACCTTTGAGGATGCGACCGGATCGCCGCATCGTGCCGCCTTCGCCCGGTGCGTCGTGCGAAGGCATCGGTTACGGGCCCATGTTGCAAGCATTGATGCGTGCTGCACAGTCGGCCGTTCGGCATATAGGCAGCCGCATCCGGTTCGCCTATGCTTGGAGTTCGCGTCGACCGGCGCACGGCCATCCGTGCCCGTGTACCGGTCGGGTCGTCTTTCATTACCGTATGGAGCCGATGTGACCGTCCGCCATCTCGATGCGTTGTTCCAGCCCAAGTCCGTTGCGGTCGTCGGTGCATCGTCGCGCGCGGGAAGTTTCGGCGCGATCGTATGGGCGCGCGTGATCGACGGCGCATTCGACGGGCCCGTATGGCCCGTCAATCCGAAGTATCGCGAGCTGAACGGGCATCCGGTCGTTGCCGATGTCGATCGATTGCCCGCACCGCCTTCGGTTGCCCTGATCTGCACGCCGCCCGCTACGTGGGCCGGCATCGTGCGCAAGCTCGGCGAACTCGGCACGCGCGTCGCGGTGATCGTCGGCGAGGCGCGCACCGATGCGGATCGTGCCGCGCTCGATCGCACGCTCAAGGCCGCGAAGCCGTTCGTGCTCCGTATCGTCGGCCCGGGCACCCTCGGCGTGTTGTCGCCCGCGCGTCATGCGCATTTCGGCGCGCCTGCCTATACGGCGCGATCGGGCGGCGTCGCGTGGGTGTCGCAATCGAACGCGCTGACGAACGCGGTACTGGGCTGGGCCGATGCGCGGGGGCTCGGCTTTTCGCATGTCGTCGCGCTCGGCAGCGAGGCCGACGTCGATGCGGGCGACGTGCTCGACTATCTGGCGAGCGACCCCGGCACGCGCGCGATCCTGCTCGAACTCGATACCGTGTGCGCCGCGCGCAAGTTCATGTCGGCCGCGCGCGCGGCGGCGCGCAACAAGCCGGTGCTCGCGCTGCGCACCGGGCGCGCCGATCCCGGCGATGCGCTTTACACGGCCGCTTTCCAGCGCGCGGGGATGGTGCGTGTCGATGCGCTCGACGATCTGCTCGACGAGATCGAGACGCTCGGTGTCGGGCGGGTCGCCGCGCGCGGCGCGGCGACGCTCGTGACGAGCGACGCGGGCGTCGCGAAACTCGCGGTCGATGCGGTTGCCGAGGTGCGCGACGTGCTGGCCGCGTGGCCGGCGGCGGCAACCTCGGCGGTGGCGGCCGCGCTGCCGCATCTCGCCGCGCCCGGCAATCCGCTTACATTGGGCGACGATGCGCGTCCCGAGCATTTCGGTGCGGCGATCAAGGCGCTTGCGCCGTTTCCGCAGACGGGCACGCTGTTCGTCGTGCATTCGACGTCCCACAGCGCGCCGGCCGATGCCGTCGCGCGCACGCTGATCGAATCGCGGCAACATGCGTATCGCGGCATCCTTGCGTGTTTCTTCGGTGCGGTCGATGCGGCGACGCGCGACGCACTGCACGCGAACGGCATCCCGGTACACACGACGCCCCAGCGGCTTGCGCGCGCATACGCACGTCTCGTCGATTACAACCTCGGGCGGCAGTTGCTGATGCAGACCCCCGAGGGCACGCCGCCGCAGCCGGCCGAGTGCGTCGCATCCGCACAGGCCGAGGCCCGCCGGATGGTCGAGGCCGGCGAACCCGAGCTGGCCGGCGACGCCGCGTTGCACTGGCTGTCGCACTTCGGCCTGCACGGCGAGCCGGCCGATGCACCGGCCGGCGCCAGGGTCGTCGACGTCACGGTCGACATGTACGACGATTCGAATTTCGGCCCGGTGTTCCGCTATGCCGTGCCGCCCGCGGACGGTGTATCGGCGCCGTTCGTCGTGTACGGGCTGCCGCCGCTGAATACCGTGCTCGCCCGCGCGGTGATGGAGCGTTCGCCTTATGCGCGTCGCACGCCCGTCGAGCCGACGCTCGGCGCACTGACGGCGCTGTCGCAAGTCGTATGCGACGTCCGTGAAGTGGTCGCGATGTCGATCACGCTGCGCGTGCTGTCCGATCGCGCCTACATCATCGCGCCGCGCGTCACGCTGGCCGCCGGGCGCAGCCGGCTCGCGATCATGCCGTATCCGCGCCATCTGGAGCAGACGCTCGAATGGCGCGGCGAGACCGTGACGATCCGCCCGATTCGTCCGGAAGACGAGGAGGCGCACAACGAGCTGCTGGGGGCGATGACGCCGGACGATCTGCGCATGCGCTTCTTCGGCGCGGTGCGCAGCTTCGATCACTCGCAAGTGGCGCGCATGACGCAGATCGACTACGACCGTGAGATGGCTTTCATCGTGGCGTTCACCGATGTGTCGGGCCGGTCGCACACGCTCGCGGTGGCGCGCGCGGTCGCCGATCCCGACAACGAGACCGCGGAGTTCGCGATCGCGGTGCGGCCCGACCAGAAGGGCAAGGGGCTCGGCCGTCTGATGATGGCCCGCATCATCGACTACGCGCGATCGCGCGGCACGGCATGGATGATCGGCGAAGCGCTGCGCGAGAACACGGCGATGATCTCGCTGGCGAAGTCATGCGGCTTCACGACCTCGACGACGGAGGAGCCGGGCGTGGTGGGCTTCAGAATGAAACTGCAACCGTAGTCGCGCGTAACACGCGCCCGGCCGGGCGGGGATGCGGGGGCAGGCGGTGCGGTTCGCACGGCATCCGCGATGCTCGTTCACAGCTGGCTGTGCCGATTCGTCATACTTTGGAATGCAGAGCATCGACGCGCTACCGAATACGCGAAGCGGTGCGGCTCTCCGTGACCTGCGGGAAACGCGAATTCATCGAGACACGGCATTCGCGTCGGGCTTGTCGCGCGTTTCGATGACATCTGCGTGCGGGCAGTTCCGCTGGCGTATTCGAGCACGCCGACACCCGCATCCCGCACCTTCGGCATCGGAAATATCGAAAAGGTGAGACTTTTCGGGAGCGGAGGGTGAGCTTTTCCGGGGGGTGCAAGGTGAGCCGATACGGGAGCTGTTCGGTGAGCCTTCCCGGGAACTGGCGGTGAGTGCCTGCGGGAAGCCGCGGTGAGCCTTTCCGGGAGGGCTTGCAGAGCGTCTGCGCAACGCATCGGTGAGGGCTTTCGGGACACGCAGGTGAGCGTCTTCGGGAGCCATGGGTGAGCTTTTGCGGGATGTGCTGGTGAGCGCTTACGGGGCACCAAGGTGAGACTTTTCGGGAGCATGGAAACGGCGCGCTCCGGCTGGCGCGGCGCGGGCGTTTGCCGGCGTCCGCGCCGGGGCGGGCACGCATGAACCGTGCCCGGGGCGGGGTTTATGCGGCGAGTTTTGCCGCTGCGTCGTTCACCTGGTCGCGGGAAATCGCGAGTTCTTCGAGGTGCGTTTCGGCATAAATGCCGCCGGTTTCGCGCTCGAGGCGGGCGATCGTCAGCGCACAGCGTGCGGTGTCCTTCGGCATGGCGATGAAGCGTTTGACCGACTCGCCGGACGTGAATGCGTCGAACAGCGCGGCGCGCACGTCGTCCGGAAGCGTCTTGGTCCATTGGTACGGCTTGCCGTTGAACGTGATCGACGGCGGCAGCGCGCGTTCCTTCTTCGTGGCGGTGATGAGCCCGTAGGTGCGCGCGGCGTCGCCGATCTGCTCGGGCGAGAAGAGTTCGTCGGGCGTGATGTCGAACTGTTCGATGTAGTTCTCGATCGCCAGCATCGCTGCGGCACGATCGTCACGCTTCTGCTGCGCGCGCGCGACGATGTCGCGCAGTTCGTCGGCTTCCTCGGGCGTGATCGTGAAGCTCGCCTGCTTCTGCTGAAGTTCGGAGAAACGCTGGAATTCTTGATCGTTCAGAAGTTTGGCCATGACATCCATCGGATACGGCAGCCGCGACAGCCGGCCGCCGTAGTTTTTGAGAGGGCCGCTATTCTAGCGTAGCGCCGGCGCCTGCCCGGCAACGACCCGCGGAATGCCCGCGCAAGCCCGCACTACCGCGGCTCTTACCGCATGCCTGCCCGGCGTTCCGACGGCGCGCTCTATCCGTCAGCGTCCGCCCAAACCCGCGTCAGCACGTCTCCGCGCGGCACATCGACAGACGGCCGGCCGTATCGCGCAGCCCGTCGACGACCGCATCGACGGACGGCGCCATGTGCGTATCGATCCGGCGCATGTACGGGCAGGTGAGCACCGCGATCGCATGGCCGGACGGGCCGAGGATCGGCGTGCTCAGGTCGGTGACGCCGTACGCCTGCCGGCTGTCCTGGCGCACATAGCCGGACTGGCGGATCGACTGGCACGCGAACGCGAGCTCCTGCTCGTTCATCGGCGCTTCGCCCTTGACCTTGCGGTGCTCAGCTAACATGTCCGCGCGCTGCTCGCTACCCTGGAACGACAGCATCACGCGGCCCGACGCCGTATCGGCGAGCCCGATGCGCGAGCCGAGCCGCACCGATACGCCCCACGCGCCGGGGCCGTCGACCTGCGCGATCACGAGCAGCGTGCCGCGATCGTAGACGGACAAATGGCACGACTGTTCGGCGGTATCGGCGAAACGCTGCATCAGCGGCAACGCTTCGGCGATCAGCCGGTTCATCGGCGGATGCCGGTGCGCGAGCGCGAACAGCTTGAGGCTGAGGGTGTAGCGGTCGCCGCCGCTCGAACGCATCACATAGCGGCGGGCCACGAGACGTTCGAGCATCCGGTAGATCTCGCTCGCGTTGCGGCCGAGTTCCTTGGTGATCTCGGTGCGAGTGAGTCCTTCCTTCTGTTCCGACAGGAGTTCGAGAATGTCGAGACCCTTGTCCAGAGCGGGCGCGCGATAGCGGTCGGTCGCGCCCATCGACTCCCGTGCGTCGCTGTCGAGAAACGGGGTGTTGGTCGTTTGCGTCATGGGTATGAGGTCAGTGAATTTCCGATCGACAGGCGACGCACGCTGGCCGATATCGCACACGGATCCGTTGGCCCCGGATATGGATGGAGGCACCGTCCGTCCGAGCTTAACAACAAACTTTCAGTGTGCAATGCAGCGTCTTTTTACCGATCGTTACCGATCAAGAACGGATCAACGGTCGTTTCCGATGACAGGGTCACAACGAATATTGCTGGTTCACTCCCCAATCCCGACGGGGACGACGCATTTCGACGTCGCGCAGCGATGCCGGCGGCCCCGATGCTGCGCCGCAGCGCCGGCGGTTGCACCAATAGTCGGTATCCGTCGCGGGTCATTTCATTGCGGGCCGTGGATGGTACAAAGAGCGGCGGGCCAGCGACGGCGCGGCCGCGCGTGAAGCCGGCCGGTCGGGCCGGCACATGCCGCGGATGCCGGGCCGTCGTCGCCGATGCGCAGACCGGCGGCCGCCCGTTCGATGCGCGTCGCACTTCGGTGCGGCGCCGCGATCGCTGCGCCCGCGCGAGCCTCGCGCGTCGAACGGCCTGCCGGCGATGGTGCCGATGCGCGCCATCGACGATCGACATTCAGTCCGGCGCGTGGCTGTGAACGGCTGCGCCGGCCGGTATCCTGTCACATTCGACAACAGAGGTTGAGCACGATGAAACTGCTTCGCTATGGCCCGTCCGGCCAGGAAAAGCCCGGCATTCTCGACGCGGACGGCCGGATTCGCGACCTGTCCGCGCACGTGCCGGATCTGGCCGGCGACGCGCTGTCCGACGCCGGTCTCGCGCGGCTGCGCGCGATCGATCCGGCCACGCTGCCGCTCGTGTCCGGCGAGCCGCGCATCGGCGCGTGCGTCGGCCGTGTCGGCAAATTCATCGGCATCGGTCTGAACTATGCCGACCACGCGGCCGAAGCCGGCATGCCGGTGCCCAAGGAGCCGGTGGTGTTCGGCAAGTGGACGAGTTCGATCTGCGGCCCGAACGACGGCATCGACATCCCGAAGGGCTCCGTGAAGACGGACTGGGAAGTCGAGCTCGGCGTCGTGATCGGCGCGGCCTGCAAGGACGTCGACGAAGCGCGCGCGCTCGATTACGTCGCGGGCTATTGCGTCGTCAACGACGTGTCCGAGCGTGAATGGCAGATCGAGCGCGGCGGCCAGTGGGACAAGGGCAAGGGCTTCGACACGTTCGGCCCGATCGGCCCGTGGCTCGTCACGCGCGACGAGGTGCCGGATCCGCAGCGCCTCGACCTGTGGCTCGAAATCGACGGCCACCGCTATCAGAACGGCAACACGCGCACGATGGTGTTCAGCGTCGCGCAGCTGATCGCCTATCTGTCGACCTGCATGACGCTGCAACCGGGCGACGTGATCACGACCGGCACGCCGCCGGGCGTCGGGATGGGCATCAAGCCGTCGCCGGTGTTCCTGAAGCCCGGCCAGGTGGTGCGCCTCGGGATCGACGGGCTCGGCGAGCAACTGCAGCGCACACGCGGCGCGCAGTAACCGCGGGCGCGGTGCGGGCCGGGGTGCGGGCGCAACCCGGCGGCCTCCCGGCCGGTGCGCGCCGGCACGATCGCTCCCGCATGACTGACGGCGGCGATCGTCGCACGCCGAACATCGATGCAGCAAAGCAAGGACAAGGGCCCGGTTCCGCGCGATGCGGAATCGGGCCCTTGTCGTTCGTCCGCGTCCGGACGCAGCGGATCAGACGATGTTGTCGAGTTCGCAATGCGCTTCGAGCCGATACCCGTCGGGATCGACGACGAACGCCGCGTAATAGCCGGCGCCGTAGTGCTCGCGCTTGCCCGGGCCACCGTTGTCCTGACCGCCGTGCTGCAGTGCGGCGCGGTAGAACGCATCGACCTCCACCGGCGACGACGCGCGAAACGACACGTGCAACCCCGACTCGGGATCGGCGGCGATCGGCCGCTCCGCGTGCTGCAACCACAGCACCGGTTCGGTGGTGCCGTATCCGAGGGATCCGTCGTCGCTGTACAGCCGCTTGTAGCCGAGCGCACCGAGCGTGCTGTCGTAGAACGCGCGGCTGCGGTCGATGTGGGCAACGCCGAAGGAAAGGTGATCGATCATCTGTGGCTCCTTGAACTGAAGAGGGGACGTCAGTGCGGCAAACCCGTCGACAGGCGCCCGGTCAGCCGGGCGTGCTGTCGTGGAACGCCCGGCCGCGGCCGGTGTGGATAACTCGGAAGGGAAGACGATCGAACATCTGTGGCTCCTTGAGCGGAACGGAACACCCGTGCCGCACATCCGTTCTTAACCATCATGCTGGTTATGTTAGGAAGCGTCCGCGGGCTTGTCAACCGGCATGGTGGTTAGATACGATCGGGACATGAACGATACGCAACCTGCCGTCACGACGGACTGCCTGATTCCCGCGCCGCCCGAAACGCTGAGCATCGATTTCGCGAACACGCTGTACTGGCGCGGCGCCGACGCGCCGACGGAAACCTTCGGCACGCTCGACGACCTGTTCGCATGGTGCCGCGAGCAGGCGCGCGTGCCGGCCGGCCTGGCCGACGCGTGTCGCGCGGGAGAGAAGGATGACGAGCCGGCGACGCTCGCGCGCGCGCTTGCGTTGCGCGAGGCGCTGTACCGGCTCTTTCATGCGCAGGCCGAGCGGCGCGAGCCGCAAGCGGACGATCTCGCGCTGCTCGGCGGTTTTCTGGCGGAAGCCGCGCCGCGCGTCGCGCTGACGCGGCTCGACGGCGGCTATGCGTGGCGGATCGGGCGCGCGGGCGCGACACTCGCAGGTGTGCTGAGCCCGGTGCTGTGGTCGGCGATCGACCTGCTGGGCGGCGCGCGGCTCGCGAAGGTCAAGCGCTGCGCGAACGACGCATGCCAGTGGCTGTTCATCGACGACAGCAAGAACGGTAGCCGCCGATGGTGCTCGATGTCGTCGTGCGGCAACCGCGCGAAGGCGTACCGCCACTATCACAAGGCCGAATGAAGCGGCGGCTCGGGCCGCGCTTCCCGCTCGTCTAGCCGGAACCTATTTCGCCGACAGCTTGCGCCACAGCGTCGTCTTGCTGATGCCGAGCATCGCGCACGCGCGATCGCGGTCGCCGCCGCACGCGTCGAGCACCGCGCGGATCTCGTCGGCTTCCGCGCGGCGGCGGCGCGCCTGGAGCGTCCGTGCATCGTCGTCGCCGGCGCCGGCCGCATCGGGCGGCGCGGCGAACAGTTCGGGCGCGATCGCCTGCAGCGCATCGGGCGCGAGCGCGCCGCACGCGGCGGCCGGATCGTGCGCGTCGACTTCCTCGGCCAGTTCCACCGCGATCCGCTCGACCACGTTCTGCAATTCCCGCACGTTGCCGGGCCACCGGTAGCGCGCGAGCGTCGCCTGGGTCGCGTCGAGCACGCGCAGCGCGTCGCCGGCATCGCGCACGCGCTCGGCCAGCCGCGGCTCGCGCCGCGCGGCCTGCACGAGCAGCGTCGCGGCGAGCGCCGGAATGTCGGCCGCGCGATCGCGCAGCGGCGGCAGGCCGATGTTCAGGATGTTGAGCCGGTAATACAGATCGGCGCGGAACGTGCCGGCTTCGACGGCCGCGAGCAGCGGACGATGCGTCGCGGCGACCACGCGCACGTCGATGCGGATCGGCTCGGTCGAGCCGAGGCGGATCACCTCGCGCTCCTGCAGCACGCGCAGCAGCCGGCTTTGCAGCGACGGCGGCATCTCGCCGATCTCGTCGAGAAACAGCGTGCCGCGATGCGCGGCCTCGAACAGCCCCGTCTTGCCGCCGCGCCGCGCGCCGGTGAACGCGCCTTCCTCGTAACCGAACAGCTCGCTCTCGAGCAGCGCCTCCGGAAACGCACCGCAGTTGACCGCGACGAACGGATAGCTGCGCCGCGCGGACAGCGCATGCAGGCTCTGCGCGATCATCTCCTTGCCGGTGCCGCTTTCGCCGAGCACGAGCACGGTCGCGTCGGAGCGCGCGTAGCGGCGCACCAGCTCGCGCACGCGCGCCATCGGCGCGGACGTGCCGACCACGTCGTCGAGCGCGTAGCGCGCCGCGAACTGCTGCGTGTTCGGCTGCGAACGCAGCGCACGATCGAGCCGCTCGACCGCGCGCGATTCCTGGAACGTCAGCACGCTGCCCGATGTGACGCCACGATCGACGAGCGGCCCGCGATGCACGACGTAGCGCACGCCGCGCACGGTCGCGAGCGCGTCGCCGTCCTCGCCGCGCAGCGTGCGCAGTTCGGGCCGCAGATCGACGAGCGCGCGGCCGACGGCCGCCGCGGGTTCGACCCCGAGCGCCGACGCGAGCCGCTCGTTGATCGCCTCGACGCGGCCGCGCGCGTCGAGCGCGACCACGCCGTCGCGCAGGTGCTGCAGCAAATTGTCGAGCCGCTGGCGGCGAAACGCCTCGGCGTGTGTCGCGTACGCGACTTCCAGCGCCGTGTCGACGGCCTTGCGCACCGACGTGTGCGAATACAGGAACACGGCGCCCATGCCCGCGCTCGCCGCGAGGTCGGTCACGAGCCCGGGGCCGACGATCGTCTCGATGCCGCGATCGTGCAGGTCGTGCACGCAGGCTTCCGCTTCCTGCGCGGACTGATATGACGCAAACTGCACGTCGAGGCCGTACGCGGCGACGAAGCGGCGCACCTCGGGCGGCGTCTCGCCGGCGCTGACGAGCGCGATCCGCGATGCATCGCGCCGCGCCCGCGCCAGCGCCTGCATCACGTCGAAGCCGGTCGGCGACACGACCACGACCGGCACCTGCGCCCGCGTTTTCAGGAAGGCGCCGTTCGAGCCGGCCGCGACGATCACGTCGGGCCGCGCGGTGCCGGCCTCCGCGATGGCGCTCAGCGCGTCTTCATACGCACGCGTGACGATGCGCACGTCCGCGCGTTCGTCGAATTCGCCGGCGATCTCGCGAAACAGCTCGCGCAGGCGGCTGATGCCCATCGCCCAGATGCGCGGGCGCACCGTTCGGTCGGCCGGACCGACGGGTTTGGTCGAGGAGAGATCCATGGCGACCGATTATGCGCGCGCGATTTCATTTTTGAAACATGGAATTGCCAAATTGAAACAGATGGGCGATGAAGCGCCAGCGCCGGTTGCTTAAGAATCAGTGGGTTAGCGGCGATCCGCAAGCTGGCCCGGTCCTTGCTGTTAATGGGCATTCCTTCAGGAGGCCGTTCATGAGCAACACGCATCTTCAGAGCGCCGGCGCGAAATTCCGCGCGGCAGTCGCGGCCGAGCAGCCGCTGCAGGTGGTCGGCGCGATCACCGCGTATGCAGCCAAGATGGCGCAGGCCGTCGGCTTCAAGGCGGTTTACCTGTCGGGCGGCGGCGTCGCCGCGAACTCGCTCGGCATCCCCGATCTCGGCATCAGCACGATGGAAGACGTGCTGATCGACGCGAACCGGATCACCAACGCGACCGACCTGCCGCTGCTCGTCGACATCGATACGGGCTGGGGCGGCGCGTTCAACATCGCGCGCACGGTGCGCTCGTTCATCAAGGCCGGCGTCGCGGCCGTCCACCTCGAGGACCAGGTCGGCCAGAAGCGCTGCGGCCACCGTCCGGGCAAGGAAGTCGTGCCGGTCGAGGAAATGGTCGATCGCGTGAAGGCCGCGGTCGATGCGCGTACCGACGACCAGTTCGTGATCATGGCCCGCACCGACGCGGCCGCCGCCGAAGGGATCGACGCCGCGATCGAGCGCGCGATCGCCTACGTGGAAGCCGGCGCGGACATGATCTTCCCGGAAGCGATGAAGACGCTCGACGACTACCGCCGCTTCAAGGCCGCCGTGAAGGTGCCGATCCTCGCGAACCTGACCGAGTTCGGCTCGACGCCGCTCTTCACGCTCGACGAGCTGCGCGAGGCGAACGTCGACATCGCGCTGTACTGCTGCGGCGCGTATCGCGCGATGAACAAGGCCGCGCTGAATTTCTACGAGACGCTGCGCCGCGACGGCACGCAGAAGGCCGCCGTGCCGACGATGCAGACCCGCGCCGAGCTGTACGACTTCCTCGGCTATCACGCGTACGAGCAGAAGCTCGACGAGCTGTTCGCGCAAGGCAAGAAGTAACCTGCCCGCGCGCCGGGACACGGTTCCCGGAACGCTTTGCATGAAGCCGGGCTGCGCGCGCCAGCGCCGGGCCCGGCCGGCATGACACCCCCGATACCCATTGGAGAACGGAAACATGAGCGAGACGAAAGACGCAGCAGCACCGGCCGCCGCAGGCGCATTCAAGCCGAAGAAGTCGGTGGCGCTGTCGGGCGTGACGGCCGGCAACACGGCGCTCTGCACGGTCGGCAAGACCGGCAACGACCTGCACTACCGCGGCTACGACATTCTCGACGTCGCCGAATCGTGCGAGTTCGAGGAAATCGCGCACCTGCTCGTGCACGGCACGCTGCCGAACCTGACCGAGCTGGCTGCGTACAAGACGAAGCTGCGCGCGCTGCGCGGCCTGCCGAGCGCGCTGAAGGTCGCGCTCGAGCAGATCCCGGCCTCGGCTCACCCGATGGACGTGATGCGCACCGGCGTGTCGGTGCTCGGCACCGTGCTGCCCGAGAAGGACGACCACAACCTGCCGGGCGCGCGCGACATCGCCGACCGCCTGATGGCGTCGCTCGGCTCGATGCTGCTGTACTGGTATCACTTCTCGCACAACGGCAAGCGCATCGAGACGGAAACCGACGACGACTCGATCGGTGGTCACTTCCTGCACCTGCTGCACGGCAAGACGCCGTCGAAGTCGTGGGTCGACGCGATGCACACGTCGCTGATCCTGTACGCGGAGCACGAGTTCAACGCATCGACGTTTACCGGCCGCGTGATCGCGGGCACGGGCTCGGACATCTACTCGGCGATCACCGGCGCGATCGGCGCGCTGCGCGGCCCGAAGCACGGCGGCGCGAACGAAGTCGCGTATGAAATCCAGAGCCGCTACAGCTCGCCGGACGACGCCGAAGCCGACATCCGCCGCCGCGTCGAGAACAAGGAAGTCGTGATCGGCTTCGGTCACCCGGTCTACACGATCTCCGATCCGCGCAACAAGGTGATCAAGGGCGTCGCGCACAAGCTGTCGAAGGAAGCGGGCGACGTGAAGCTGTACGACATCGCCGAGCGCCTCGAATCGGTGATGTGGGACGCGAAGAAGATGTTCCCGAACCTCGACTGGTTCAGCGCCGTGTCGTATCACATGATGGGCGTGCCGACCGCGATGTTCACGCCGCTGTTCGTGATCTCGCGCACGTCCGGCTGGAGCGCGCACATCATGGAGCAGCGCATCGACAACAAGATCATCCGCCCGAGCGCGAACTACACCGGTCCGGAAGACCTGCAGTTCGTGCCGATCGAGAAGCGCTGATCGCCGGCCGCGCACGCCGGCCGCCCGTGATGCGGGCTGCCGGCGCGCGCGCAATGTCTTACCCCGAATTCCGCCCCACATCATGAATACCGCCAACCGCAAACCCCTGCCCGGCACGTCGCTGGACTTCTTCGACGCGCGTGCCGCGGTCGAAGCGATCGCGCCCGGCGCCTACGACACGCTGCCGTACACGTCGCGCGTGCTCGCCGAAAACCTCGTTCGCCGCTGCGACCCGGCGATCCTCGCCGATTCGCTGAAGCAGATCATCGAGCGCAAGCGCGAACGCGACTTCCCGTGGTTCCCGGCGCGCGTGGTGTGCCACGACATCCTCGGCCAGACGGCGCTCGTCGATCTCGCGGGCCTGCGCGACGCGATCGCCGACGCCGGCGGCGACCCGGCGAAGGTGAACCCGGTCGTGCCCGTGCAACTGATCGTCGACCACTCGCTCGCCGTCGAATGCGGCGGCTTCGATCCGGACGCGTTCGCGAAGAACCGCGCGATCGAGGATCGCCGCAACGAGGATCGCTTCCACTTCATCGAATGGACGAAGCAGTCGTTCGAGAACGTCGACGTGATCCCGCCGGGCAACGGCATCATGCACCAGATCAACCTGGAGAAGATGTCGCCGGTGATCCAGGCGCAGGATGGCGTAGCGTATCCGGACACCTGCGTCGGCACCGACAGCCACACGCCGCACGTCGACGCGCTCGGCGTGATCGCGGTGGGCGTCGGCGGGCTGGAGGCGGAGAACGTGATGCTCGGCCGCGCATCGTGGATGCGCCTGCCGGACATCGTCGGCGTCGAGCTGACCGGCAAGCGCCAGCCCGGCATCACCGCGACCGACGTCGTGCTCGCGCTGACCGAATTCCTGCGCAAGGAGAAGGTGGTCGGCGCGTATCTGGAATTCCGTGGCGCGGGCGCGGCGAGCCTCACGCTCGGCGACCGCGCGACGATCTCGAACATGGCGCCCGAATACGGCGCGACGGCCGCGATGTTCTTCATCGACGGCCAGACGACCGACTACCTGCGTCTCACCGGCCGCAGCGACGAGCAGGTGAAGCTGGTCGAGACCTACGCGAAGGCGGCGGGCCTGTGGGCCGACACGCTCGCCAATGCGCAATACGAGCGCACGCTGACGTTCGACCTGTCGAGCGTCGTGCGCAACATGGCCGGCCCGTCGAACCCGCACAAGCGGCTGCCGACGTCCGATCTCGCCGCGCGCGGGATCGCCGGCCAGTGGGAGGAAAAGGCGGGCGAGATGCCCGACGGCGCGGTGATCATCGCCGCGATCACGAGCTGCACGAACACCAGCAACCCGCGCAACGTGATCGCCGCGGCCTTGCTCGCGCGCAACGCGAACGCGAAGGGCCTCACGCGCAAGCCGTGGGTGAAGAGCTCGCTCGCGCCGGGATCGAAGGCGGTCGAGCTGTATCTGGAAGAAGCGAACCTGCTGCCCGAACTCGAGAAGCTCGGCTTCGGCATCGTCGCGTTCGCGTGCACGACCTGCAACGGGATGTCGGGCGCGCTCGATCCGAAGATCCAGCAGGAGATCGTCGACCGCGACCTGTACGCGACGGCCGTGCTGTCCGGCAACCGCAACTTCGACGGCCGCATCCATCCGTATGCGAAGCAGGCGTTCCTGGCGTCGCCGCCGCTCGTCGTCGCGTATGCGATCGCCGGCACGATCCGCTTCGACATCGAGAAGGACGTGCTCGGCCACGACCAGGACGGCCAGCCCGTCACGCTGAAGGACATCTGGCCGACCGACGAGGAGATCGATGCGATCGTTGCATCGAGCGTGAAGCCCGAGCAGTTCCGCAAGGTCTACGAACCGATGTTCGCGCGCACGGCCGATACCGGCGAGCGTGCGGCGCCGCTGTACGCGTGGCGCGCGCAGAGCACGTACATCCGCCGTCCGCCGTACTGGGAAGGGGCGCTGGCCGGCGAACGCACGCTGACGGGCATGCGTCCGCTCGCGGTGCTCGGCGACAACATCACGACCGACCACCTGTCGCCGTCGAATGCGATCCTCGCGAACAGCGCGGCCGGCGAGTACCTCGCGAAGATGGGCCTGCCGGAAGAGGACTTCAACTCGTACGCGACGCACCGCGGCGACCACCTGACCGCGCAGCGCGCGACCTTCGCGAACCCGACGCTGATCAACGAGATGGCGGTCGTCGACGGCGCGGTGAAGAAGGGCTCGCTCGCGCGCGTCGAGCCGGAAGGCCAGGTCATGCGGATGTGGGAGGCGATCGAGACGTACATGAATCGCAAGCAGCCGCTGATCGTGATCGCCGGCGCCGACTACGGCCAGGGCTCGTCGCGCGACTGGGCCGCGAAGGGCGTGCGGCTCGCGGGCGTCGAGGCGATCGCCGCCGAAGGGTTCGAGCGGATCCACCGCACGAACCTGATCGGGATGGGCGTGCTGCCGCTCGAGTTCAAGCCGGGCACGAACCGCACGACGCTCGGCATCGACGGCACCGAAACCTTCGACGTGATCGGCGAGCGCAAGCCGCGCGCCGATCTCACGCTCGTGATTCACCGCAAGAGCGGCGAGCGTGTCGAGGTGCCGGTGACGTGCCGGCTCGATACGGCCGAGGAAGTGTCGATCTACGACGCGGGCGGCGTGCTGCAGCGCTTCGCGCAGGACTTCCTCGAATCGTCGCAGGCGGCCTGACGGCGCGCCGGGACGTTGAATCCGGGCGGTGCACACGTGCATCGCCCGTCGTCAGATGGATTTGCATGGGACCGGAGCCGGCGCGCGAGCGCCGGCTCCGGTCGACAGGACAACACAGACATGGCACACATTCCCCAAATCAGGATTCCCGCCACCTACATTCGCGGCGGCACCAGCAAGGGCGTGTTCTTCCGGCTGCAGGACCTGCCCGATGCCGCGCAGACGCCGGGCGCCGCGCGCGACGCGCTGCTGCTGCGCGTGATCGGCAGCCCCGATCCGTACGGCAAGCAGATCGACGGGATGGGCGGCGCGACGTCGTCCACCAGCAAGACGGTGATCGTGTCGAAGAGCACGCGGCCCGGTCACGACGTCGATTACCTGTTCGGTCAGGTCGCGATCGACCGTGCGTTCGTCGACTGGACCGGCAACTGCGGCAACCTGTCGGCGGCGGTCGGCCCGTTCGCGATCAGCGGCGGGCTCGTCGATGCGGCGCGCGTGCCGCGCGACGGCGTCGCGACCGTGCGGATCTGGCAGGCGAACATCGGCAAGACGATCGTCGCGCACGTGCCGATCACGAACGGCGCGGTGCAGGAGACGGGCGATTTCGACCTGGACGGCGTCACGTTCCCGGCCGCCGAAGTGCAGCTCGAGTTCATGGATCCGGCCGCCGAGGAAGAAGGCGCGGGCGGGTCGATGTTCCCGACCGGCAACCTCGTCGACGATCTGGCGGTGCCGGGCATCGGCACGCTGAAGGCGACGATGATCAACGCGGGGATCCCGACCATCTTCGTCGAGGCCGAGGCGATCGGCTATACGGGCACCGAGCTGCAGGACGCGATCAACGGCGACGCGAAGGCGCTCGAGAAGTTCGAGACGATCCGCGCGCACGGCGCGCTGCGCATGGGCCTGATCGACACGCTCGACGAGATCGCGACGCGCCAGCACACGCCGAAGGTCGCGTTCGTCGCGAAGCCGGCCGACTACGTTGCGTCGAGCGGCAAGCGCGTGAAGGCGGGCGACGTCGACCTGCTGGTGCGCGCGATGTCGATGGGCAAGCTGCATCACGCGATGATGGGCACGGCGGCGGTCGCGATCGGCACGGCTGCGGCGATTCCGGGCACGCTCGTCAATCTCGCGGCAGGCGGCGGCGAGCGCAACGCGGTGCGCTTCGGGCATCCGTCGGGCACGCTGCGGGTCGGCGCGGAAGCGCAGCTCGAGAACGGCGAATGGACCGTCACCAAGGCGATCATGAGCCGCAGCGCGCGCGTGCTGATGGAAGGCTGGGTGCGCGTGCCGGGCGACGCGTTCTGATCGCACCGGTCGTCGTTCCGATGACAGTCAAGGGCGGCTTCGGCCGCCCTTGTCGATTCTGCGTCGGCGTCGGCTCCGGTGCCGGTCAGCCGTGCAGGAAGCGGCGCAGCGCATCCTGGCCGATGCGCCGCGCCGCGGCGGACAGTCGCGCATCGGGCACGATGTCGAAGCCGTGCACGCCGCCCGGGAACACATGCAGTTCGGTCGGCACGCCGGCGCGGATCAGCCGCTGCGCGTAGTCGATGTTCTCGTCGACGAACAGGTCGAGCGTACCGACCGCGATGAACGCGGGCGGCAGCCCGTCGAGCCGTTCCGCGCGGGCGGCGGCGGCATACGGCGACACGCCGTCGCCGCCCGGCGCGCGGCCGAGCAGCGACGTCCAGCCGAACCGGTTGTTGGCCGCGTGCCAGACGAACTCGCCGGCATGCGGATGCGGCGCGCGCACGCAGGTGCGGTCGTCGAGCATCGGATACATCAGGTGCTGGAAAGCCAGCGGATATTCGCCGCGGTCGCGCGCGAGCAGCGCGAGTGCGGCGGCGAGCCCGCCGCCCGCGCTTTCGCCCATCACGCCGATGCGCGCGGCGTCGAGGCCGAGTGCGTCCGCGTGACGGAAAGTCCACGCAAGCGCCGCGTAGCAATCGTCGATCGCGCCGGGAAACGGCGTCTCGGGCGCGAGGCGGTAGTCGATCGATACCAGCGCGCACCCGAGCGCCTTCACCAGCGGACGATGCACGGCTTCGAGATCTTTCGCGGCGCCGCGCACGTAGCCGCCGCCATGCATGTGCACGATCGCCGGCAGCGGGCGCGCCGCGTCGTCGGGCAGGTACACGCGGACCGGCACGTCCGGTGCGCCGCCGGGGCCCGGCACGCGACGCTGCTGGAGCGTGGTGCCGACGGTGTCGATCGGCGGCAGCGGCAGGGTGCGCGCGCGGTGCCGCGCGAGGTTGTCGGCGTCGAGCGTGACGGTGGGCCAGACGTCGAGCCACGGGCGGATGTCGGGGTCGACCAGATGTCGTGTGTTCAGGATGCGGCTCCTTGGCGAGGGCGGCGCCACGCGCGCCGGCCGGTGAACCCGTGACGACGGCGTCACAGCACGCTGCGCGCGACGACCCAGCGATGCACTTCGCTCGGGCCTTCGAAGATGCGCATCAGCCGCGCTTCGTTCGCCATCTGGTGCAGCGGCAGCTCCTTCGTCATGCCCATCGCGCCGAGCGTCTGCATCGCATGATCGATGACGCTCGACGCCATCTCGGTCGCGAACACCTTGACCATCGAGATCTGCGTGCGCGCGTCCTGTCCGGCATCGACCCGCGCGGCCGCTTCGTAGGTCATCAGGCGGCACGCGTGGATCTGCGTCAGCGCGTCGGCGACCCACCACTGGATCGCCTGGCGCTCGGCGAGCGGCACGCCGAAGGTCTTGCGCTGCTTCGCATGGTCGCACAGCAGCGCGACCGCGCGCTCGGCGCGGCCGATGCACCACGCGGCCATCTCCAGCCGCCGGTTCGACAGGCGCGCCTGCATCGGCGCGAACCCGGCGCCTTCGCGGCCCAGCAGTTGCGCGGCGGGAATGCGGCAGTCCTCCAGCACGATTTCGTAGGTCGACAGCCCGCCGATCATCGGGATCCGGCGCTCGATGACGAAACCCGGCGTGTCGCGTTCGACGATGAACGCCGACATGCCGCCGCGCTTGCCCTTGCTCCGGTCGGTCAGCGCCATCACGATCGTCCAGTCGGCTTCGCGTGCATGGCTGATCCAGATCTTCCGGCCGTTCAGCACCCACGTGTCGCCGTCGCGCACGGCCGTCGTCGACAGCGCGCCCGGATCGGAGCCGGCGCCCGGCTCGGAAATCGCCATCGCGGCGCGCGTGAGGCCGCGCGCGTACGGTTCCAGGTAGCGCGCGCGCTGCGCGTCGTCGGCCGCGTCGCACAGCATCCGCAGGTTCGGTGAATCGGGCGGCAGGATGTACGGCGTCACGGTCGTGCCGATCGCTTCGTTCACGCCGACCATCGCGACGGCCGGCAGGTCCGAGCCGCCGGCATCGGCGGGCGCGTCGAGCCCCCACAGGCCGAGCGCCCGGGAGCGCTCGTCGAGCCGCGCGCGTTCGTCGGGGCGCAGCGCGAAACGCTGGCCGTCGGCCTCGCGCGCCATCACGGCTGCTTCGAGCGGCATCAGCTCGTCTTTCACGAAGCGTGCGACGAGATCCTTGATCATCCGGTGGTCGAGATCGAGTTCGAAATTCATGGGGAGGTCGATGAAGGCGTGAAGGGAAGGCGCGCGCTCAATACGCGCGCGCCGGAGAGGCCGCCCGGGCGCGCAACGTGGCGAGCAGCGCCACGCAGCCGAGCGCCAGCAGCGCGGCGTTGAAATAGAGGCCGGCGCGCATCGATCCGGTGGCGGTATTCAGCACGCCCATCAGGAACGGGCTCGCGAATCCGCCGATCGCGCCGGACATCGTGATCGCCGCGATCGCGACCGCCATCGAGCGCTTCGGCAGCGCGAGCCCCGGCACCACCCAGAACGCGGGCAGCGACGCGGCATGCGTGGCGACCGCGACGCAGAGCGCGATCGTCAGGTTCGCGGTGCCGTCGACGCGCGCCAGCACGACGAGCGCCGCCGCGCATGCGAGCATCGCGGCCGCACCGTGTTCGCGCCAGGCATGCCGGCGCTCGGTGCGCCAGCCCATCCCGAGCATGCCGACGATGCCGCACAGGTAGGGCAGCGCGGACAGCAGGCCGATCTGCATCGCGCCGTGCAGGCCGCCGCGATGCAGGATCACGGGCATCCAGAACACGAGCGCGTAGCCGGCTGCCGCGATCGCGAAATTGGCCGCGCACAGCAGCCAGAAGTCGCGGTGCGCGAGCAGCGGTCGCGCCGGGGCCGCGCCGGGGTCCGTGTCTGCGTCGGCGAGCGCGTGCGCATCGCGCAGCGCGGCCTTGTCGGCGTCCGACAGCCAGCGCGCGTCGTCCGGCCGGTCGTCGAGATAGCGCAGCGCGACGAAGCCGAGCGCGCTGCTCGGCAGCCCTTCGACGATGAACAGCCATTGCCAGCCGCTCAGGCCGGCGACGCCGTCGAAGTACGTGAGGATCGCGCCCGACACGGGGCCGGCGATCATCCCGGCGAGATACAGCGCGCTCATGAAGAGCGCGAACGCCTTCGCGCGCTGCTTCGGCGGATACCACGCGCCGAGATAGAACAGGATGCCGGGGAAGAAGCCGGCCTCGAACACGCCGAGCAGGAAGCGGCACAGGTAGAACTGCGCGGGCGTCGCGACGAACATCGTCGCGGCCGAGCCGAGCCCCCACAGCACCATGATCCGGGCGATGGTGCGGCGTGCGCCGATTCGCGCGAGCAGCGCGTTGCTCGGAATTTCGAACACCATGTAGCCGATGAAGAAGATGCCCGCGCCGAGCCCGTAGACGGCATCGGAGAGGTGCAGCTCGGCGGCCATCTGCGCGTGCGCGAAGCCGATGTTGATCCGGTCGATGAACGACAGCGTGTAGCAGAGGATCAGGAACGGCAGCAGGCGCCGCGAGATCCGGCGGTAGAGCGCCGGCATCGCGGTGTCGCGCGCGCCGGCCGGGGTGGACAGGGTCGGGGTCATGGGCCTTCCGTCAGAAGCGGTGAGTGATGCCGAGCGCCAGCACCTGCTCGGTGCCGCCCGGCTGCGGTTGCACGCCGGCGATGACGGTGTTGCTCGCGTCGCCGCCGTTCTTCAGGTACAGATAGCGGGCATAGACCGAGGTCCGCTTGGACAGCGGATGGTCGTAGCCGATGCCGAACGCGGTCGCGTCGTTCGCCGAGCCCTTCACGTCGCGGCGCACGGCCGACACGAGCACGCGATCGAGCGCGCCGACGTTGATCGCCGCGCCGACGCTCGCCGTCGAGAACGCGGGCAGGCCGGGCGCCGTGCTGGCGCCGTAAAGGAATGCGCCGTACAGCTTGACCCGCGCGAACGCGTAGTTCGCCGCGAACACGTAGTGGCGGGTGGTCGTCGGCTGCACGACGGGCGCGAGGTTGCCGGCCGATACGTCGCCCTGGAAGCTCGCACCGACATAGAGCCCGCCGATCCGGTACTGGAGCCCCGCGCCGTAATTGCGGCCGGCCTGCATCGACAGCGCGTTCGGCGTGGGAAAGCCGTAGGTGGCCATCACGCGCAGGCCGTTCCAGTCGGGGCTGAGATACGACACGGCCTGGTTGAAGCGCGGAATCGGCGGCGTCGTGTTGGTCGTGATCGTGTCCGTCGACGTCGCGAGCAGCGCAAGCGGCGACATGCGCTCGTTCAGGCCGAACGGATCGCCCTCGTACACGGTGTAGAACGCCGGCGTGTACTGCCGGCCGAGCCGCAGGTCGCCGTAGCGGGTGTTCTGTAGCGCCACGTACGCCTGCCGGTAGAACAGCATGCCGCCCTGGAGCGAGCCGTCGGCCGGCGAGAAGCCGCTTTCCAGCACGAACTTGGTCGAGGTTCCGCCGCCGAGATCCTCGACGCCGGTCAGCCCGATGCGGCTCGTCGACCCGCCGCCGCCGCTCTGCCGGAAGCTCGACAGGCTGCCGATACGATCGAACTCGACGTAGCTGTCGACGATCCCGTACAGCGTGACCGACGACGCGTGCGCATGTGTCGTGCACAGCACGCATGTGCCGATCAGGAATGCTTTCCGTTGCATGAATGTGTCTCCGTTCCATGTTTGTTATGTGCCGCGCCCGCGAGCGGGGCGGCGATCGACGGCGCGCGGCGGACGGGGCCGCGCGCCGTCGGGATCAGCGTCCCTTGAACACCGGTTTGCGTTTTTCGAGGAACGCGCGGGCGCCTTCGATACGGTCCTCGCTCGCATAGACGTCGGGGCCGACGTCGAGCCGCAGCGCCGCGGCAACCGGCAGGCCCCAGCTGCGCGTCGCCGTTTCCTTGATGCGGCGGATCGTGAGCGGCGCGTTCGCGGCGATCGACTGCGCCAGTTTGCGCACGGTGTCGTCGAGCGCGTCGCCGGGAACGACGCGGTTCAGCAGCCCGATGCGCGAGGCTTCGTCCGTGTCGATGCGGCGGCCCGTAAACAGCAGCTCCATCGCAATCGCGCGCGGCAGCATGCGCGGCAGCAGCACGCTCGCGAAGTTCGCACCCATGCCGACCCGGGCTTCGGGCAGCGCGAAATACGCGTGATCGGCGGCGACCCGCAGGTCGCACGCCAGCGCGATCTCGAAGCCGCCGCCGACCGCATAGCCGTTGATCGCCGCGATGGTCGGCTTGCGCAATTCGAGGATCAGCTCGTGCACGTTGCGCGCGAGCCCGCGCATCGGCCGCATGCCGCGCATCTCGGGGTCGCCGAGATCGACGCCCGCGCTGAAGGCCCGGTCGCCCGCGCCGCGGATCACGATCGCGCGTACCGCAGGGTCATCGTCGAGCGTGACGAGCGCGTCGCACAGGCGCCGGAACGCATCGGCGGACAGCGCATTGGCGACATGCGGACGATGGATCGTCAGCCATGCGATGCCGTCTTCGTCGTGGCGCAGGATCGACGCGGCGTCGTCGGCGGTCGGGGAGGAGGCCGTGTGCGATGCGGTCATGCTGCGCTCCCGGTGATGCCGGCGCGTTCGTCGTGAACGACGCCGGCCTGCCGTAGCGCGTCGCGGCCGGCCGCGTCGATGCCGAGCGCGTCGAGCACGGCGTCGGTATCGGCCGCGAACGGTCGCGGCGGCTGGCGGATCGAGCCGGGCGTGCGCGACAGCTTGGCCGGGATGCCCGCGCCGGTATACGTGTCGCTCTTGACGAACATCGCGTTGCGGGCCGCCTGCGGATGGTTGAAACCGTCGGAGATGGTGTTGACCGGCCCCGTCGCGACGCCGGCGCGCATCAGTCGATCGACGACTTCGTCGGCGAGCAGTTCGCCGGTCAATTGCCCGATCAGCGTGTCAAGCGCATCGCGGTGCGCGACGCGCTGCGCGTTGGTCGCGAAACGCGGATCGCGGGCGAGTTCGGGCACGCCGAGCGCTTCGACCATCTTCGCGAACGTGCGGTTGTTGCCGGCGCCCGTGGCGACCGGCTTGTCCTTGCACGGATAGACGCCGTACGGCGCGATCGCGGCGTAGACGTTGCCCGTCGCGACGGGCACGTCGCCGGTCGCCATCCAGCTCGTGCTGACCGGATGCAGCATCGACAGCGCGGTGCTGAACAGGTCGATGTCGACGTGCTGCCCGAGGCCGGAGCGCGTGCGCTCCACCAGCGCGAGCAGGATGCTCGACACGGCGCTCAGCCCGGCCGCGTAGTCGACGACCGGAAACGGCACCTTCAGCGGCATGCCGCCCGGTTCGCCGTTGATCGACATGAAGCCGGCGAGCCCTTGCGCGACCGCGTCGTAGCCCGGAAACCGCGTGAGCGGACCGTCGGTGCCGTAGCCGGAGATCGAGCAATGCACCAGGCGCGGAAAGCGTTCGCGCAGGCAGTCGTCGTAGCCGATGCCCCAGCGTTCGAGCGTGCCCTGCTTGAAGTTGTCGACCAGCACGTCGGCCGTCTCCAGCAGGCGGAACAGCACGTCGCGCCCGTCGGGGTGCGACAGGTCGAGCGCGAGGTTGCGCTTGTTGCGGTTGAGCCCCCAGAAATAGCTGGAGAGGCCGGAGGGCATGGCGGGCCCCCAGTCGCGTGTTTCGTCGCCTTGCGGCGGTTCGATCTTGATGACGTCCGCGCCGTGGTCGGCGAGCGTCTGCGTGCAGAACGGGCCCGCATAGACGCGGCTCAGGTCTACGACGCGCACGCCCGCGAGCGCGCCTGCGTTGTTGCTGGTCATGACGTGGTTTCCTTCGAGGGTCGGCGATGCTGGCGTTCCGCCGGCTGCGTGCCGGGCGGCGCGCCGTGGGTTCAGTCTCGGTCGCGCGCGGCGAACAGCGCGGCGACCGCCGCGCGGTGTTCGGGCGTCGCGTGCGCGAATGCCTGGTACGACGCGGACAGGTCGAGCAGCGTGTCGAGGCTCGTATGCCGGCCTTCGCGCAGCAGCCGCTTGGTCAGGCGCAGCGCGATGCCCGAGTGGCGCGCGATGCGTTCGGCGAGCGCGTGCGCATGGGCGAGCAGCTCGCCGCCGGGCACGACGCGCGACACCAGGCCGTGGCGCAGCGCCGTTTGCGCGTCCATCGCGTCGCCGGTGAACGACATCTCGGCCGCGACCGCCGCGCCGACGATCTGCGGCAGGAACCACGCGCCGCCGTCGCCCGGCACGAGGCCGAGCGCGATGAAGCTTTCCGCGAAGCGTGCGCCGTCGGCGGCGATGCGGATGTCGCACATGCACGCGAGGTCGGTGCCGGCGCCGATGGCCGGCCCGTTGATCGCCGCGATGGCCGGCACTTCGAGCTGCTGGAACGCATGGGCGAGACGCTGGATGCCGCGCCGATAGCTCGTCCGGATCGCCGCGAGGTCGTGCGGCTCCGACTCGGCGAGCGCCCGCATCGCCTTCACGTTGCCGCCCGACGAAAACACGGCGCCGGCGCCCGTGAGGACCAGCACGCGGATCGATTCGTCGCGGTTCGCGTCGTCGCAGCACGCAACCAGCGCGTCGATCGCATCGGTATCCGAAATGGCGTTGCGCGTTTCGGGGCGGTTCATCGTGACGGTCAGGATCGGTCCCTGCCGTTCACGGATCAGAAAGGCTGACATGATGTCTCCGTTTGTTCTGTACCGCGGGGCTTCACGCCGCGGGCCGAAGCCTAGTATCGTCACGACGGTTGGCGGCGGGAAATTCCGTTCCACATACGTGGAAGGGCTCGCCGGGACGGCGCGGAGAGGACGGAATGAGCGGAAACGTGGTCAAGAGCGCGGCGCGCGTGTTCGAGGTGCTGGAGCTGTTCAGCGAGCTGCAGCGGCCGCTGAGCGTGCGCGAGATCGCCACGCGCTGCCGCTATCCCGGTTCGAGCGCGGCGGCGTTGCTGACCAGCATGAAGGTGCTCGGCTACCTCGCGTACGACGAGCGGACGCACGCGTATGCGCCGACGGTACGCCTCGTCAATCTCGGCGAAGCGCTCGTCGATTCGGCGGCGGGCAGCCGCCGGTACTGGCACGCCGTGGCGAAACGGCTGGCGGCCGGCACGCGGGAGGCCGTCGTGATCGCGGTGCAGAGCGACCTGTACGTGCAGTACATCGACGCCGTCGAGGGCGCGCACCGGATTCCGGTCCATTTCTATGCGCCGATCGGCACGCGTCGCGAGATCTGCATGTCGGGGCTCGGCTGGGCGCTGCTGAGCCTGCAGCCCGACGGCACGATTCGGCGGCTCGTGTCGCGCAGCATCCGGCGGATCGGGAAGTCGGGCAGGACGATCGACGAGGACGTCGTGCTGGACAAGGTCGACGAGACGCGGCGGCTCGGCTACTCGTATTCCGCGAATACGGTGACGCAGGGCGCGGCGATGATCTCGATGGTGATCGCCGACGGCTGGAACGGCATGCCGCTTGCGATCGGCGTGGGCGGGCCGGTGGAGCGGATCGACGCGCGTCGCGACGCGATCGTGCTCGCGATGCGCGACGCACTGGCCGAGCGCATGGACGAAACGGTCGGCTAGCGGCGCGGCGGAGTGCCCGCACGGAGCGGGTTCCGTCGGCATCGGGCGGACGACGGCATGCTTTCATCCGGCGTCGACGCGCGCTTCACGTATCGGTCTGCTTGCCGCGCACAGTGCGAGTGGCGCGCACCTTCGCATAGAATCGGAGCGTTGCTTCACCCCTGTCCGGTTGCATTCCCGCGAGGTCGCCATGTCATTGAACGCGCCGCTTTCCGGCGTCCATATCGTCGAATTCGAAGGTCTCGGCCCCGGCCCGCTCGCGGGCTGGATGCTCGCCGGGATGGGGGCGCGCATCACGCTGATCGCGCGCCCGGCCGGCCGCACGAGCGCGCCGGACGCGCTGCAGGGCCGCGCCGGAGATTTGCTTCGCGAAGGCAAGGCGATCGTCGAACTCGATCTGAAGACGCCGGACGGCCGCGCCGAAGCGCTCGCGTTGATCGCGCAAGCCGACGCGCTGATCGAAGGATTGCGTCCCGGCGTGATGGAGCGCCTCGGCCTCGGGCCCGCCGATTGCGCACGCGGCAATCCGAAGCTGGTGTACGGACGCATGACGGGTTGGGGCCAGCACGGCCCGCTCGCGGCCGCCGCCGGGCACGATCTGAATTACGTCGCGCTGACCGGGCTGCTTTCGTTGTCCGCACCGCGCGATGGCCGGCCGGGCCTGCCGCCGACCGTCGTCGGCGACGCGGGCGGCGCGCTCGGGCTCGCGTTCGGGATCGTCTGCGCGCTCTTCGACGTGCGTGGCGGCGGTCCGGGGCGCGTGGTCGACGGAGCGATCGTCGACATCGTGTCGATGCTCGGTTCGCTCGCGCTGTGGGCGCGCGCGAACGGCCAGCTCGACGGCGCGCAGCCGAGCCTCTTTCACGACGCGCCGTTCTACGACGTGTATCGCTGCGCGGATGGCGAATGCGTGACGATCGGCGCGCTCGAACCGCCGTTCTACGCGCTGCTGGTCGAGCGGCTCGGGTTGACCGATCTCGATCCGGCATCGCAGTACGATCGTGCGCGCTGGCCCGCGCTGAAGACGCGTTTCGCGGCGGTCTTCGCGCAGCAGCCGTCCGCGCACTGGCGCGTGCTGCTCGAGGGCACCGACGCATGCTTTGCGCCGGTGCTGGGCATGGCCGACGCGGCGGCGCATCCGCACAACGCGGCGCGCGGGATCTATCGTACCGACGAGAACGGCAACCTCAGGGCGCGCATGGCGCCGCGGTTCCTGCCGCTGAATGAAGAGGATGCGGGCTGACGAGCCTGCCGCGCGCCGTGTTCCGCCGGCGTGCTCGCCGTCACGCGACGATCACGCCGTTTCCTCGGGCGCATCCGGCATCTTGCCGTCGCCGACGCGGTTGATCGTGCCTTGCGCGATCGCGACGAGCCGCTCGTGATCGCCGTCGATGACGAACACGTGACACTGGCAGGTCGCCTGATGCCGCCCCGCGTAGACCACCTTCGCGCGGGCGACGAGCGTGCCGTTTACGGCCGGCCGCAGGTAATTGATCTTGTATTCGGCGGTGATGACGCGCGGGCCGAGCACGAGCGCGCCGGCGAACGTCAGCGCATTGTCGGCGAGATAACCGATGACGCCGCCATGCACGAAACCGTGCTGCTGCCGCAGTTCCTCGCGCACGGGCAGACACAGCGACACCTCGTTGTCGCCGATATGCATCAACTGCGTGCCCAGCAACATGCTGAACGGTTGCGCGCGCAATGCGCCGCGCGCGTGGTCCGTGATGTCCGTCATCGACTTTCCTCGCAATGCGTGTCCGCTTGCGCTGAACTCTAGGAAGGGGGCTGCGGATAAGCAAGGAAATTCGTCCGCATTTCTTGCGATGGCCGGCGCGATGCGGCGCGATTGTTGCGGCGAATGCGGGAGTTGTGCTCGTGTGCGGGCGAATCGGCGTGAATGGCGGCCGCATCGCTGAACGACCAGACCTCGCACCTGATGCCGGCGGTGTCGGTGTTCGAACTGGGTGACGCGCGCGGGGTGTCGCTCGCCGACGCGGATTACGCGCCGGTCGGCAGCGCCGCGTAGGCGGTCGCGAGGTGGTAGGGCGTCGTCGACGGCATGTCGGCGCGCGATACCTGCCCGTCGGCCGTCTTGCATTCGAACCAGCCGCGCGGATGCAGGAAGCGCGCGGCGAAGCGCCCGATCTGCCGCGCGAGCGGCGCGGAGGCCGGCGCGCCGCCGTGCGTCGCGCGCGCGCGCAGGTATTCGGTTTGCGCCCAGATCCGCTGCGTCGCGTCGGTGCAGGCGCCTTGCGCGTCGAGCGCCGCGCAGACGGCGCCCGTCTGCGTATCGACGCCGTGCCGTTCGGCGAATGCGTACGCGCGCGCGAGCGCGTCGGGCAGGCTGGTCTGCGCGAGCCGTGCGCCGGCCGCGTCGACCAGATAGAACCATTCGAACTGATGGCCGGGCTCGAAGCGGTTGCCCGCCGCACCGAGCGGCAGCTCGGCGATGCAGCCGGTCGCCGGATCGACGAACGTGCGCTCGACGGCCTGCGCGGTGCGCAGGAGCGCATCGTCGAACGCCGCGTCGCCGAATGCGTCGGCGGCGGCGAGCCACGCTTCCGTCAGGTGCATCAGCGGGTTTTGCAGCGCGCCGCTGCCCGATGACGAGAAATCGGCGTGACGCGCGGCGTCGAGCAGCGCGTCGCCCGGCCGCGGCGCGAAGCGGTCCTGGATCAGTGCGGCGGTGTCTTCGGCGATCGTGCGCGCGGCGGCGTCGCCCGACGCCGCATGCCATGCGGCGCATGCGAATACGATGAACGCGTGCGTATAGAGGTCCTTCGTCGTGTCGAGCGGCGCGCCTTGCGCGTCGACGCTGTAGAACCAGCCGCCGTGGCGCGAGTCGCGAAAGCGGCTGCACAGCGAGTCGAACAGCGTGGCGGCGTGCGCGGCGTTGCCGGCCTGCGCGAACACGAACAGTTGCCGCGCGCACGCCATTGCGCGATAACGGGTGACGGGCAGCGGTGCATGCGTGGCCGGATCGACGGCTTCGAACGGCAGCCGCAGCGTGTGGTCGAACCCTGACCCCTGCCAGATCGGCAAGATGACGTGCGCGAAATGGTCGCGCAACTGGGCGGCCTGGGCGGAAGCGGAGTCGGGTGCGGACATGGCGGGGTAGAGCGCTTGGATCGAATCGGGTCGGCGTAGCCCGGAGCGGCGCGGCCGCGGCCAAGGATATAACATTCCACACGACCGGCACCAGAAAAGGAGGGGAAAATCGGATGCTCAGCAATCTGGAACTCGTGATGCGGCTGGTTCTCGCGGCGGCGCTCGGCAGCGTCATCGGCTTCGAGCGCGAGCGCCTGTCATGGGCGGCGGGCCTGCGCACGCACATGCTGGTGTGCGTCGGCTCGACGCTCATCATGATCGTGTCGGCGTTCGGTTTCGCCGACGTGCTCGGCAGCAGCGACCACATCGTGCTCGATCCGTCGCGGATCGCCGCGCAGGTGGTGTCGGGCATCGGCTTCCTCGGCGCGGGGTCGATCCTGCTGCGCGGCGAGATCGTGCGCGGGCTGACGACGGCCGCGAGCCTGTGGTCGGTGGCCGCGATCGGCCTCGCGGTGGGCGGCGGGCTGTATGTCGCGTCGATTTCCGCGACGATCATCATCCTGATCATCCTGGCCGGCATCAAGCCGCTCGAGCGGCGTTATTTCACGGTGCGTCAGCGCCGTCAGCTCGCGTTGACGGTGACGAGCGGCGCGCTGACGTTCGATTCGCTGCACGCGGCGCTCGGCCCCGACAGCGCGCGCGTGAAGCAGTTCATCGTGCAGCGCGCCGACGACACCGGCGAGCACGACGAGGTGCGCATCGCGCTCGGGCGCGTGTCGGATCTCGAATACCGCGCCATCTGCGACAAGCTGCGCGGGCTGTCGTGCGTCACGCGATTCGAAGAAGGCAACGGGTTGATGGGCGACGAATAGCCGGCATCGGATCGGTCGACGCGGGCATCGGTCATGCGACAATGGCCGTCACTGATTCCGTTCGACATCCGGTTCCGCGTTCGCGAGCCCGTTATCCGACTCCATGACCGAATCCGTTTTCCTGCCTCGTTCCCGTTCTCGTTCCAATCGTTCGTCGGCCCGTGCGCGGCCGCGCTCGGCCGCGGCTGCCGGCAATACCTCGGCGCGCACGACCGCGCGACCGGGCAATGCGCCGGCCGGCGATGCACCGCGCGACGAACGCACGCTCGACCTGTTCGGCGATCCGGTGCTGGAGCCGGCCGCGCGTGCCTCTGCCGCGGTGCGCGATGAAGCCGTTGCCGAAGTTGACGCAGTGGCCGGCGACGACACCGGGCGGCAGGCGACGCTGGACGGGTTCAGCGCGTCCAGCGGTGCGGCGCGCGGCGATGCGGAGGGTGCGGTGGAGCAGGCCGCTGCCGGCGCGACGATGAACGAATCCGCAGCGACGCACGGGAAGCGCGATGCGCTCGGCGACGATGCCGTGCGCAGGGTCGATGCCGATGCGGGGAAGGGTGCCGATGTCGCACGGCAGTCGGAGGGCATCGTTGCGATCGCGGCCGATGAACCGGCAACCGATGCCGGCCTGACGGAGGTGTACGCCGTGTCCGATGCGTCCACAACGAAGATCGAACAGTCGACGGCGAACGCCGTTGCGACGGACGGTGCCGCCGCCGATCGCTCCGCGAAGCCGGGTAATGACGCTGACGGCGTCGACGTGGCAACCGTTCCGGCCGACGCCGCGCGGACACCCGACGCGACCACGAAGGGCCGCCGTGCATCCTCGAGCGGCAAGCGTCGTGCGACTGCTGGCGCCGGCGCAGCCGCGACCGTGACCGCCGTGCCGGCATCGACCGGATCGACCGCTGTGCCCGACCCCGCGCCATCCCTTGAACAACAAGCGGTTCCGGAGCCTGTCGAGCCTGCGGCGACCGCGAGCCCGCACGACGCCGACCGACCGGTCGCGGCACCGGCTTCGGCTTCGGCTTTTGTTTCCGCTTCGGCCGAGGTACAGCCGGTGGCGTCCGTGGCTTCCTTCATGACGAAGCCGTCGGCCGACCGCGCGCAAGCGGCTGCGCCGAACGCTCCGGCCCTCGATCCGGACGCGCAACTGCGTCCGTTGTCGGAGCGGCTCGCCGCGCTGCAGGGCGAGATGGCCGGCGTGAAGCGCGCGGCGGATCGCGAGATGCGTCGGGTCAACCGGTTGCTGCTGGCGCTGGCGTTCGTCGTGTTCGCCGCGCTCGTCACGCTGGTGCTGCAAACGCGGCAGATCGCGAACCTGAAGCAGGAACTGGACGTCCGGCAACAGCGGGTCGATCGGCTGGCCGCCGATCTGTCGACGCAGCAGGCGACGCTGATGACGCTCGCCGAACATCACGAAGCGCTGCTGTCCCAGGTCGACCGGCTTCAGCGCAACGCGAACCGCGAGGCAGCGGCCGCGAAGCGTGCGCGTCGAACCCGATAAAACCCGGTAAATACTCCGACCCTACCTGCAAACCCAAGACCGGCAAGGATGGTCGGGCCGGGCCGCTGCTCAGGGCCCGCACAGGTGCGGCAAGCTGATGCGACGCACTGGCAGAGTTTAGGGAAAACCCTTAGAATGGAGTCCGTCTAAGGGGAAACCCTAGCATTCTCTGTCAGGAGTCTCACATGAGCTTCATTCTCGCCCTGCTGCAAAAGATCGACGACCTCTTCGTCTCCCCGCACCTGCCGCTCGACGCGGAATATTCGTACGCTGCGCGTCGCGCCGAAGCCGAGCGCGTGCGTCGTGCGCATCTCGTCCCGATCGTTCTGTACCGTCGTTGATTCGTTGATTCGTTGATTCGTTGATTCGTTGATTCGTTGATTCGTTGATTCGTTGATCGCGCGTCGCGCGCGGCCGGATCGATTGCGCTGCGTCAGGCATCCAGTCTCTTCCGCACGTACCACGACAGCGGCAGCGTCGGTAGCAGAACCGAAGTGAGTGCAAGCAGCGCCGCAGGCACGCCTGCGATTCGCCGGGTCGACCGAACAGAACCGGCGACAGCGCCGATGGTGCCCGTATAGAACGGCGCAAACACCTGTTCGCGTTTTCCTTCGGCAGCCAGCATAGCGGGCGGTGTCAGGGCTGTGCGTGCGCCCGATGGAGATTTCGCCTTTCAGATCGCTCATCGTGATTGTTCCGTGCAAGGTCGGGGTCGGCCATTTACTCAGAACGTGGCGGGGATGCACAGGGAGCGGGCGCCTTGCGAGCAGCGGTTTCCCGATCCGGCCGCCAGCGCGGCGACCTGCGCGATCTGCATCGCGCGCGAGTGCGATCGTCCCGCTACACTGGAAATTCGATTGACCTCGCGACCCCGGGCCATGCTGCAGATGCGGCCGATGACGGCCGGCGAATTCCACGCATACCGCACGCGCGCCATCGACGGCTACGCGCGCGATCTCGTGTCGTCCGGGCAGAACGCGACCGACGACGCGGCGGCCCGCGCCCGTGCCTGCTTCGACACGTTGCTGCCGGACGGTCTGCTCACCTCCGGCCAGACGCTCGTCCAGCTGATCGACGCCGTCAGCGGCGACACCGTCGGCGACCTCTGGTACGCGATCGTGCCTGAAGGGCCGAACCGCACGCTGTTCATCTACGACCTCGACATCGTCCCGTCCCGGCGCCGCCAGGGCTGGGCGACGCGCGCGCTCGATGCGCTCGAGGCCGAAGCACGCGCGCATGGCGTCACGGAGATCGGGCTGTCGGTGTTCAATCACAACGCGGCCGCCCGTGCGCTGTATCGGGCGTGCGGCTTTGCGCCGATCACGACGACGCTGATCAAGCCGGTCGTATCGGGCTAGCGACGAAGATTCGAACACGGCAGGCGCGCTGTTTGCGGTTCGACACGATTTCACGAGCGTGCGTGAGTGACTGGTGAGGCGCTGTGGACAGGCCCGTCAGCCCGGTTCGATGTTTTGAAAGCGGTGCGCTCCAACCGGCATGGCGACTGAAATTCCGGCGTAGCTCGTACGATGGGCGGGCCAATGACTTGGCCTACTCAAATCGTCAACAAACGGGGATAACGAGCGATGGAGAACAAGTACGCTGCCGAACGCGGTATCCCGACCATACCAGCTTGTGCGCGCGCTTCAATTGCGCTCCGATTCGATGGCCGTTTTTTGGTCATGACGGGCAGTGCAACCGGGATATATCCTGCAGTTTCCGGTCGTCCGGATCATCGCGGCAATTTCGATTATTCGAGCGCTCGCCAGCAGATGGAAAATGTGGGGCCTATACCACCCGGTCGATACTGGATTCAGCCTTCCCAAATGTGGACGAATCGCTGTACAACCTTGCTTCACGCGCAGCATGGGGCGATTACCGACTGACCATTCACGTCATGCCCGGAACCCGAACGTTCGGTCGCGGTGGATTCTTTATCCACGGTGGCACGCACGCAGGGTCCGCCGGCTGCATCAATCTTCATGCCGGAATCGAAACTTTCGTTCGAGAGATCGAAGCGGCAACGAAGGGCGCGCCCGAGTGCTACGTTCCGCTGGAGGTTCAGTACTGACATGCGAGAAAACACCCGTTGCGCATCTTGATCGGTGCGGCACTGCTGATTTCGATCCTGCTCGTTTTCGCGTTCAACGCGATCAATCTCAATGAGGCGTACGGCGACGGTCCGCCCTACTACGCGCGCACGACCAACATGGATAAGTGGACGAATCCGCTTCCATTGCTGGGTATGGTCGACGGCGCGATGCTGGTCGCGATCGGCGCGTATTGTTTCTGGATGCGTCGAAGCCGATGAACCCTGCGCGCATGGCGGCAAGCGGGCGGGCTGCTGCCCCGCCCGCTTTCGTACCGTGCTTCCTTATCGCGCGCGCCCCTTCCATCTGCGCAACAGCAACGCGTTCGTCACGACGCTGACGCTGGAAAACGCCATCGCCGCGCCCGCGATCACCGGGTTCAGCCAGCCGAGCGCCGCGAGCGGCACACCGATCAGGTTGTAGACGAACGCCCAGAACAGGTTCTGCTGGATCTTCCGGTACGTGCGCTTCGAGATGTCGATCGCGTCGGCGACGAGCGCCGGATCGCCGCGCATCAGCGTGATGCCGGCCGTATGCATCGCGACGTCGGTGCCGGTCGCCATCGCGATGCCGACGTCGGCCGCGGCGAGCGCGGGCGCGTCGTTGATTCCGTCGCCGACCATCGCGACGATCCCGCCATGCGTGCGCTTCAGTTCCGCAACCACGCGCGCCTTGTCGTCGGGCAGCACCTGCGCATGCACTTCATCGATCCCGAGCGCCGCCGCGACGGCCGCCGCGCTGCCGCGGTTGTCGCCCGTCACGAGCGCGCTCGCGACGCCGCGCGCCGACAGCGCCGCGATCGCGTCGCGCGCGCCGGGCTTCACGGTGTCGCCGAACGCGATCAGCGCGAGCAGCGCGCGCGGCGCGTCGGCGCGCATCAGCCATGAAATGGTGTTGCCCGCCCGTTCGAGCTCCGCGGCACGGGTGTCGAGTTCGGGCGGCACGACGATGCCGAGTTCGTCGCGCCAGCGCGTGCTGCCGAGCGCGAGCAGTTGTCCGTTCACGCGTGCTTCGACGCCGCGTCCGGCCACCGCGCGCGCATCGGCCGCGACGGGTGCGTCGGCCGGACCTGCCGCGTCGCGTCGTGCCGCGACATCCGCATCGTGTGCGGCGACCACGGCGCGCGCGAGC
The DNA here is from genome assembly GCF_003366075.1 of Burkholderia sp. IDO3. Taxonomy (NCBI): domain Bacteria; kingdom Pseudomonadati; phylum Pseudomonadota; class Betaproteobacteria; order Burkholderiales; family Burkholderiaceae; genus Burkholderia; species Burkholderia sp. IDO3. The sequence continues at coordinate 2,999,771 of NZ_CP028962.1, read as the reverse complement.
GGGTGATCGCTGTGCCGCTGCACCGCCGCGGCGATGGCGAGCGCCTGTTCGCGCGGGACGCCGACGGCTTCGAACGCGGTCACGGACGGCTTGCCTTCGGTCAGCGTGCCGGTCTTGTCGAACGCGATCACGGTGGTGCGCTGGGCGAGTTCGAGCGCCTGCGCATCCTTGATCAGCACGCCGTGGCGCGCCGCGACGCCGGTGCCGGCCATGATCGCGGCGGGCGTCGCGAGGCCGAGCGCGCACGGGCACGCGATGACGAGCACCGCCACCGCGTTGAGGATCGCCGTTTCGGTGCCGGCTCCGGCGATCAGCCAGCCGATCAGCGTCAGCACCGCGATGCCGAGGATCGCCGGCACGAACACTTCGCTGACGCGATCGACGAGCCGCTGGATCGGCGCTTTTTCCGCCTGCGCGGATTCGACGAGCCGGACGATGCGTGCAAGCGTGGTTTCCGCGCCGATCGCGGTGGTTTCGACCACGAGCGCGCCTTCGCCGTTGATCGAACCGGCCGTCACCGGATCGCCGTCGTCCTTCGGCACCGGCAGGCTTTCGCCGGTGATCAGCGATTCGTCGACGTGCGAGCGGCCCGACACGATCCGGCCGTCGACGGGCACGCGCTCGCCGGGGCGAATGCTGACCGTCGTGCCGACGCGCACCTGCGCGAGCGGCACGTCGCGTTCGACGCCGTGCTCGACGCCGTGCTCGACGCCGTGCTCGACGACGCGCGCGCGGTCGGGGCGCAGCGCGTTCAGTGCGCGGATCGCTTCGGTCGTCTGGCGTTTCGCGCGCGCTTCGAGCCATTTGCCGAAGCGCACCAGCGTGACGATGACGGCCGAAGCCTCGAAATACAGGTGACCGGGATCAGCGGGGTCGCGCAACAGCATCCAGAGGCTCAGGCCGAATGCGGCCGATGTGCCGAGCGCGACGAGCAGGTCCATGTTGCCCGCGCGGGCCTTTACCGCGTGCCAGGCCGCGCGGTAGAAGCGTGCGCCGAAGCCGAACTGGACGATCGACGCGAGTACGAGCTGGAGCCAGCCGGGCAGCATCGCGTCGATGCCGAGCGGCGCGACGAGCATCGGCACGACGAGCGGCGCGCTCAGCACCGCCGAGCCGATCACGAGGTTGCGTTCGCGGATCGCTTCGCGGCGCTTGCGGGCGTCGGCGGTTTGCGCCGGCGCGGTGGCGCGCGAGCCGGTGTCGGCTGCAGCACCGGCTTCCGGCGCGGCGGCAAGCGCGGCGCGGTAGCCGGCCGTCGTGACCGCCGCGATCAGCATCGCGGCATCGAGCGGGCCGGCGCCATGCACCGACGCGCGTTCGGTCGCGAGATTGACCGATGCGCGCGCGACGCCCGGGACGGCGGCCAGTGCTTTCTCGACGCGGCCGGCACAGGAGGCGCACGTCATGCCGCCGATGTCGAATTCGAGATCGGCCGAGGCAGACGATGAAGTGGAAGCAGGCGGTGGGGTGGTCGCGACCGGTGTCGCGCCATAACCGGCTTGCGTGACGGCATCCACCAGCAGCGACGCCGAAACGCCCGGCGCGGCGTCGACGGTGGCGCGCTCGGTCGCCAGATTGACCGACGCACGCGTGACGCCCGGCACCTTCGCCAGCGCCTTCTCGACGCGCGATACGCACGATGCGCAGGTCATCCCGTCGATATCGAGTTCGGTCGTCGCAACGACCGGCGCATGCGACGCCCCAGCCGCTTCGCCAACCTGCTCGCGCACCGTCGCACGATATCCCGCCGCGCCGATCGCCTCGACGAGCTGCGCCGGCTCGACCGTGTCCTGCACGGTCGCCGTCGCGGCATGCGCATCGAGATCGACCGCGGCCTCGACGACGCCCGGCACGGCGGCCAGCGCACGCTGCACGCGGCCCGTGCAGCCGCCGCAATGCATGCCGTCGACGCTCAGTTCGATCGTTTGCAGCGCCGCGGACGCGAGTGATTCAGTCATGTCGGATTCCCCAAAAGCGCGGTTCGTGCCGCGAATGATCCCAGTATCAACATTCCCATGATAGGAAGGTCAAGCGCCGGCGACGATTCGACGCATGGACGGGCGTCTGCCGCGCCTGTCGGCCCGTGCGGAGGGCCGACGCGCCCGGTTCGTGACGCCGGATCGACGGAATGTCCGGCTGACGACGGCCGGCTACCGCCCCGCCCGCTAATCGGCATATTGGGGGATGCCCTTAGGCGCTATGATACCGGCCTGACATCAGCGCCCGCCGTCGCAAAGCGGTGGCCGGCAAGCTGAGGCGCCTTGCTTTCGTCGGTCGCGCGTCGAACAGGGCATTGACTGAAAAGAACGATATTCGGCCAGTAATCAATGATTGAAAACCTACGAGAATCAATTTCTCCGCGCCGCGCCGGTGCGTCGCTGGTCATGGCGGCGCTGCTGACGGGGTGCGCGTCGCAACCCGATGCGATCCAGCGGAAAACCGGCTGGATGCGCGCGGAAGTGGCCGACTCCTATGTGTATGCCTATCCGCTCGTGCTGATGGATGTCGCGAAGGAAGCCGCGACGGGCGGCGACGGCGCGCAGCCGGGCCAGGCGCCGCTCAATACGCTGCGTCATGCGCAGGCATTGCCGCCGGTCGGCGCGCTGAACCCGCCGCTGCCGGGCGTCGACACGCTCGACTCGAGCGGCTGGCTCGACGTCGGCGCCGAGCCGGTGATCGTCACGCTGCCCGACACCCGCGGCCGCTATTGGGATGCCCGCGCGCTCGACATGTGGACGAACGTGCTGTGGTCGTCGTCGAGCGTGGCGGCACGTGCGGCTCGCGGCGGCGTGCGATCGCAAACGATTGCCTTTGCGGCGAAGGACTGGCAGGGCACGCTGCCGCAGGGCGTCGCGCGCATCGACGTGCCGTCGGCCCACGCGTGGCTCGAAGTGCGGCTGCAGACGAGCGGCGGCCGCGACCTGACCAACGTGAAGAAACTGCAGCGCGCGATTCGCGTGGTGCCGCTGTCCGTCTATACGGGCGCCGCGCGCGGCGCGTCGGTCGCGGTCCATGCGGGCAGCGCGCCGTCGGAGGCCGCGAGCGGCGGTACGCCGGCCGAGCAGGTGGCCGCGCTCGATCCGAAGGCGTTCTTTACGCGCTTCGCGCGGGCGCTGCAGGACAATCCGGCCCCGGCCGACGACGCACATGCGCAGGAACTGCTGAACGACATCGGCGTGTCGGCCGGCTACCCGGTGCCGTGGACGGGCGACCGCCTGAATGCCGCGACGGCCGGCGTCGCCGAAGCGCGCGCGCGGCTCGCGGCGGCGCCGCCGAACCTGCTGAACGCGAACGGCTGGAGCTGGATCGGCGACACGGCCGGCAAGTACGGCCAGGATTACGCGCTGCGCGCCTATGCGGCCTATACGCAGTTCGGCACCGCGACGCGCGACGACGAGACGCTCGCGCTCGTGCGCGTCGACAGCGACGGCCATCCGCTGAACGGCGCGAACCGCTACGTGCTGCATTTCGCGCCGGGCGCGCTGCCGCCGGTGCGCGGATTCTGGACGCTCACGCCGTACACGACGGGCGGCGCGCTGCCCGACGTCGGGTCGGCCCGCCGCTCGCTCGGCGATCGCGACCGCCTGCGCCGCAACCACGACGGCTCGATCGACGTGGTCGTGTCGGGCTCGCCGGCCGGCGCGCACGGCGCCAACTGGCTGAACGCGCCGCGCACCGAATTCACGCTCGCGCTGCGGCTGTACGCACCGAAGCCGCAGGCGAGCGATGGATCGTGGATGCCGCCCGCCGTCGTCCGGAAATAACGTCCGGAATGAACGGATGACGGCCGCCGCTGTCCGAACGGCGGGCGCGGCGGCCGCGCCCAAACGTCGTTCCGTCACCACCTGAGCCTATACTTTCGGGATAGCGTGTGCGGCCGTGCCGGTTTCCGGGGCGGCCCGGCATCCATTCCCGAGGCACCCCAGCATGGCAAGCGCAGACAAAGAAACCGTACCCTCGACCCTCCATGCCCTCGGCGGCATTGCACGCTCGCGCCGGACCCGGCGTATCGGCCTCGGCGTGCTGATCTTCCTCGTTTTGTTCGGACTGCTCGGGTTCTTCGCGGCGCCGCCGCTGATCCGGCACATCGCCGAACAGCAGCTGAGCCAGCAGCTCGACCGGCCGGCCACCGTCCAGCGCATCGCGCTGAACCCGTACACGCTGAACCTCGAAGCCGACGGCGTCCACATCGGCGAGCGCGGCGGCCAGGGCGACTTCATCGACATCGGCAAGCTCGTCGTGCGGCCGTCGTGGTCGTCGCTGTTCCGCGGCGCGCCGATCGTCAACGAAGTGCGGGTCGACTCGCCGCGCTTTCATATCGTCCGCTACGACGCACAGCGCTTCAACTTCACCGACCTGATCGAGAAGTTCTCGACGCCGTCCAAACCTGACAGCAAGCCTACGCATTTCTCGGTATCGAACATCCAGGTCAACGACGGCCGGATCGACTTCGACGATCGTCTGCTGAAAGAAAAGCACGTGGTCGACAACTGGGCGCTCGGGATCCCGTTCATCGCGACGCTGCCGTCGAAGACCGACATCTTCGTGCAGCCGAAGCTGCGCGCGCGGTTCGACGGCAGCCCGATCGCGATCGACGGCAAGACCAAGCCGTTCGCGCAGTCGCGCGAATCCGAAGTCGCGCTGAAGTTCGACCGGCTCGACGTGCCGAAGCTGATTTCATACGCGCCGTCGAAGCTGCCGGTGATCGTGACGAGCGGCCTGCTGAGCAGCGACCTCACGCTGAACTTCGTGATGAGCGGCGATTCGCCCGCGCTGCGCGTGTCGGGCACCGTCGACCTGAACGACGCGAAGGTCACCGGCCCGGCGTCCGAGCCGCTGTTCGCCGCGCGCGGCGTGCACGTCGCGGCGGCCAGCCTCGAGCCGCTGCGCAACGTGCTGCATTTCGACGAGATCCGGATCGACCAGCCGGTCGTCGACCTGTCGCGCGACAAGCAGGGCGTGCTGAACGTCGAGAAGCTCGCCGGCCAGCCCACCGCCGCGCCGGAGGCCGCCGCGGCCAAACCGGCTGCATCGGGCGCATCGGGCGCCGCCACCGCCGCCGCTGCGGCAAGCGGCGCGAAGGCCGGGGCCGCCGCGAAGGAAGCGCCGCCGCTGGATCTCACGATCCGCCATTTCGCGATCGACGACGGCACGATCAACGTCGACGACCGCGTGCCGGCGACGCCGACCGCGATGTCGCTGACCAAGCTTGCCGCGACGCTCGACGGCTTCACGCTGCAGGGCAAGACGCCCGCGAAGTACACGCTGTCGACGTCGCTGTCGCATGGCGGCGACGTGAAGGCCGAAGGCGCGCTCAACCTGGCGGCGAAGCAGGCCGACACGAAGCTGACGCTCGATGCGCTCGCGCTGCCGGCGTTCCAGCCGTACCTCGGCGAGACGACCCGTGCGCGCGTGCTCGACGGCACGCTCGGCGCGAGCGTCAACGCGAAGGCCGACTGGGGCAAGACGCCGCTCGACGCGCAGGTCGCCGACAGCACGGTGAGCCTGAAGTCGCTGAAGCTCGCGACGCCGGACGCGAAGGCGCCCGCGATCGCGCTGTCGGAGGCGACCGCGACGATCGCGAAGATCGACGTCGCCGCGCGCAGCGCGGAACTCGCGAGCGTGGATGCGACCGGGCTCGGGCTCGACGTGAAGCGCCTGAAGGACGGCAAGATCGATCTCGCGGCGCTGGCCGAACCCGCGCAGGCATCGGTGCCCAAGCGCACGGTCGCGCGCAAGGCCGAAGCGGCCGCGCCGTCCTGGCATTACCGGATCGACGCGCTGAACGTGAAGGATTCGTCCGCGAACTTCACCGACCTGTCGACGCCGCATCCGGTGAAGCTCGCGATCAAGCCGCTCGACCTGTCGGTGCAGAAGATCAGCGACGACATGACGAAGCCGCTGCCGGTGCAGTTGAAGGCGACGCTGAACCGCAAGGGCTCGCTGAACGTGTCGGGCGACGTGACCGCGCAGCCGCTGAAGCTCGGCCTGAAGATCAACGGCAACCGTCTCGACGCGGCCGCGTTCGAGCCGTATTTCGGCAGCGCGCTGAACGCGACCATCGCGAGCGCGCTGCTCGACGCGCAGGGCAACCTGACGTTCGCGCAGGTGAAGGACGCGCCGCGCGCGACCTATCGCGGCGACGTCGCGCTGGTCGACGTGCGGATGCTCGACAAGGCGACCTCCGACCCGTTCGCGGGCTGGCGCTCGCTCGCGCTGTCGAACCTGAAGGTGCGCTACGACGAGAAGGGCACCGACGTCGACGCGGCGCGCGTGACGTTCTCGAACTTCTACGGCCGCGTGCTGCTCGACGCGCAGGGGCGCCTGAACTTGAAGGACGTCGTCGCGCAGCAGTCGGGCCCGGCGCAGTCGCTCACGCGCGATGCGAGCAAGACCGAACCGGTGCCGCTGTCGCCGGGCATGACGCCGCCGGCGGTTGCCCAGGCTGCGTCGGCCGCATCGGCCGCGGTAGCGCAGCAGGCGTCCGCGCCGGCCGCCGCGTCGGCGACGGTGGTCGTGAAGGCCGCGACGCCGCCGCAGAATCCGGTGCGCATGCATTTCGGCCAGCTCGTGCTGCAGAACGGCCGCGTGACCTACACCGACAACTTCATCAAGCCGAACTACACGGCGAACCTCGTTGCGATCAAGGGCACGGTCGGCGCGTTCGGCACGGACTCGACGACGTCCGCGCCGGTCGATGTCGCCGCGAATCTTTCGGGTAACGGGCCGATCTCGATCAAGGGTTCGGTGAACCCGCTGATCGAGAAGCCGGCGCTGGACCTGACGGCGACCGCGCACGACATCGAGCTGACCAACCTGACGCCGTACTCGGCGAAGTACGCCGGCTACCCGATCACGAAGGGCAAGCTCAACGTCGACCTGCATTACCAGCTCGCGAACGACCAGTTGTCGGCGAACAACCACATCTTCATCGACCAGCTCACGTTCGGCGATCACATCGACAACGACACGGCGACCAAGCTGCCGGTGAAGCTCGCGATTTCGCTGCTGAAGAACACGCGCGGCCAGATCGACGTGAACCTGCCGGTGTCGGGCTCGCTGTCGAATCCGGAATTCAGCGTCGGTGGCCTCATCTGGCACGCGGTGCTGAACCTGATCGCGAAGGCCGTCACGTCGCCGTTCACGCTGCTCGCGAATGCGTTCGGCAGCGGCGGTGCGGATCTCGGCTACGTCGAGTTCGCGCCGGGCTCGTACGAGCTGACCGATGCGCAGCAGAAGAAGCTCGATACCGTCGTGAAGATGCTGACCGAGAAGCCGTCGATCCGGCTGGACCTGATCGGCCGCGTCGATCCGGCCAAGGACACGCCGGGGCTGCGCGAAACGTACGTCGATCGCCTGGTGCGCCAGCAGAAGCTGAAGGACGTGGTCGGCCAGGGCGAGAGCGTCGACCCGATGTCGGTGAAGGTCGATCCGTCCGAGTACGGCAAGTACCTGACGCGCGCGTACAAGGCCGCCGACTTCAAGAAGCCGCGCAACCTGATCGGCATGCAGAAGACGCTGCCCGATGCGGACATGAAGAAGGCGCTCGCCGATCACGCACCGGCCGACGACAACGCGCTGCGCGCGCTCGCGCAGCAGCGCGCGGAGGCCGTGCGTCAGTACCTCGACGGCAAGATCGATGCGAGCCGCATGTTCATCGTGGCGCCGAAGCTCGACGCGAAGGGCATCGACGACAAGGGCGCGACGACGCGCGTCGACTTCGGGCTCCAGTAAGCCGCGCCCGGTACGACCCCGCCATCCGCCCTTCGCCGCCGCCGCGTCCGCACATCCAGCGGGCGCGGCGGCGCGTTTCGTTTCAGCGCGCGGCGATCGCCGGTTCGCGCTTGTCCAGTTCCTTCCTCGCGGCCAGCGGCAGCCGGGCATCGTCCCACTGCGCGAGCCATTCGACTTCCTTTGCGGTGAATACGGATCCGTGGTTGCGCAACGCGTACTGCAGCGCGTCGACAACGTGATGGCGAATGATCTCCGGCGTCCGTGCATCGTCCAGCACGAACCGTAGCGCTTCCAGGGTCGACATACTCGGCTCCGGGTCAGGGAAAACCCTTTATCGCATGCCAATAGTCGCGCGCCAACCCCGAAAAAAAATCTCGCGGCGGGGCCGCGACGCGCACCGTGCGCCGGCCCGGCGCGGATGTCGGGCACGCACGTCGCAGCGTGCGCCGGGTCACCTTGGCTTCGTGTCGCTTGCGATTGGTTACGTTTGATAGAAAACAGAAAGCCCCGCTTCATGCGAGCGCCCTACGGCGCGGCGATATTTTGCGCGCCTGATGGCAGGGCATGCAATTCAACGTCAATCGATGAGGTGGGGTGATGATGTCTTTCCTTGGTAAGCAGCGGAAGGTTGCGGCAATGGTGGCGGGCGCGCTGGCGCTCGCAAGCGCGGGCGCCTACGCGGCGCAGCAGGACGGCAACGGTCAGGGCAACGACGCCGGCCACGGCCGGCGCGTCGTGAAGCACGTGTTGCTGCTCAGCATCGACGGCCTGCACGAGCAGGATCTCGCGCGCTGCATCGGCGCGAACACGTGTCCGAACATCGCGGTGCTCGCGCAAAGCGGCGTCACGTACACGAACGCGTATACGCCCGGTCTGTCCGATTCGTTCCCGGGGCTCGCGGCGCTCGTGACGGGTGGCTCGCCGAAGACGGCCGGCCTGTTCTACGACGTGTCGTACGACCGCAACCTGTACGCGCCGAGCGACACGACGTGTTCGGGCAAGCAGGGCTGGAACGTCGTGTTCGACGAGACGACGGGCATCGATGCCGAGAACGGCGGCGCGCTCGTCCACCTCGACGGCGGCGGCGCGTTCAACCCGCAGGCGATCCCGAACGCGAAGGTCAACGGCAAGTGCGCGCCGGTCTATCCGCACAACTACGTGAAGACCAATACGGTGTTCGAGGCCGTGAAGGCCGGCGTCCCGAACGCGTACACCGCGTGGGCCGACAAGCACGCATGGGGCTACGACTGGCTGAACGGGCCGTCGGGCACCGGCGTCGACGATCTCGCTCGCACCGAGATCAATTCGATCGACCCGGCCACGGGCACGAACTACACGGACGTCTATTCGCACACCGCGCGCTTCGACAACCTGCACGTACAGGCGCTGATCAACCAGATCGATGGCCGCGATTCGACGGGCACGAAGAGCGCGCCGGTGCCGACGCTGTTCGGCGCCGACTTCCAGACGCTCAGCGTCGCGCAGAAGGCGACGGTCGCGACGGGCGGCGGCTATCTCGACGCGAACTTCACGCCGAACGGGCAGGTCGCGAACGCGATCACGTACGTCGACAACTCGATCGGCTATATCGTCGCGGCGTTGAAGCGGGCCAACCTGTATTCGTCGACGGCGGTGATCGTCACGTCGAAGCATGGCCAGTCGCCGACCGATCACACGAAGCTCGTGAAGAACGGCGACACGCTGACGAAGCTGCTCGAAGCGAACAACTACCTCGACCCGAACGGCAACTTCGGCCAGAACAACACGAAGACGGGCAACCTGAACGACGGCTCCGGCCTCGTCGGCACGGGCTTCGCGCAGACCGACGACGTCGGCCTGATCTGGCTGCGCGACCGCAACCAGCGCACGGCCGTGGTGCAGACGCTGAAGGCGAACCTGAGCTGCAACGCGCCGGGGATCTGCGCGGACGGCGCGCAGGCCTACATCCTGTACGGCGCGGCGCTGGCCGACCGGTTCGGCGATCCGGCCAACGGCCGTACGCCGGACATCATCGTGCAGCCGAATCCGGGCGTGATCTACACGTCGAGCAAGACGAAGGACGAGGAGCACGGCGGCAACGCGCCGGACGACAGCCACCTCGGCCTGCTCGTGTCGTATCCGGGGCTGCATCGCGCGCGCACCGTGACCGATGTGGTCGGCACGAAGCAGGTCGCGCCGACGATCCTCGGGCTGCTCGGCGCCGAACCGCGCCTGCTGAACGCGGTCGTGGCCGAGAACACGCGCGTGCTGCCGGGGCTCGGTATCGAGCGTTGAGCGCGGGGAGCGGGATGGTCGCGCCCACGGCATGACGCGGGCGCGGGCGGCGCCGGGCGGATGACGGCGCCGCGCTGCCGGAGCACGGGTTGAATTCGGGCGCGTGCGCCGGCATATTCGCCACGTATCGCCCGTTCAACGACGCACCGAGAGGATCGTTCATGCGCCTGCTGCTTGCCCTGCTGTTGCCGTGGTTCCAGTTCTTCACGATCGGCCGGCCGATCGCCGGGATCATCTGCCTGATCCTGCAACTCACGATCATCGGCTGGCTGCCGGCGGCGATCTGGTCGGTGTATGCGCTGAGCCAGTACAAGACCGATCGCAAGATCGAGTCGGCGCTGCGCGAGCGGCGGTAGGCGGGGGCGCCACGCCAGCCGAACGGCGGGGTTTCCATTTCGGTAGAAATTTATATAATTTACGGATGTTCAGTGATGTAATTTGTATAGATTTTTGCTCAAATGACAGCTTCCTGCACGATCCAGCTTCACGCCGACGGTGTCTGGCGTGACGTCGGCGGCGTCACCTTGTTCGGAGAACCGGACGAAGGGTGGCGCGGCCGCGCCTACGCGGGCTACGACATCGAATGGATCGTTCGTCATCAGTTCGCCCGCGACGCGCGCGCGATATCGTGCCCTTTCCGGTCGACCTCGAGCCGCTGGTGACGTCCCATTGGCCCGTGTTCCTGATCGATTTGCTGCCGCAAGGGTTCGGCCGGCGGGAACTGCTGCGTCGACTCGATCTTCCCGAAACGGCGGAGGCGCGCGCCGACTGGGCGTTGCTGCTCACGGGAGCCGGAAACTCGATCGGCAACTTGCGGATCAAGGAAGCCGCGCAGTGGCTCGCGGAGCGCGGAGGACCGCGGCAAGGATTTACGGACGACGATGTTGCCGCACGCGGTGACGCATTCAGCGAATATCTCGCCGAGCACGGATTTTTCGTGGCGGGTTCCTCGGGCGTGCAGGGCGAGTGGCCGAAGCTGTTGCTGACTCGCGCCGACGACGGATTGCTTTATCTCGATCACACGTTGCCCGACGAGCGCGCGGTCGAGCATTACATCGTCAAGTTCGGACGCGGCACGAACGAGCGCCTTGCACAGATCCTGCGGCATGAAGCGCCGTACATGGCATTGGCTCGGCGTCTTGGCTTGCGTGTGCATGCGCCGCTGATGCTGCGGGATCGGTCGCTGTTCATCCCGCGGTTCGATCGCGCGCGACGCGCCGGCAATGTCGTTCGGTTTGGCCAGGAGAGCATCGCTTCGCTCACGGGCAAGGCCGGCTTCGGTGTCGTGCCGAGTCACGACGAAGTGTGCCGGCACCTCGTGCGTCGATGCACGGATCCTCAATCCGAGGTGGCCGAATATCTGTGTCGCGATGTGGCAAACCTTGCGCTCGGCAACAAGGACAATCATGCGCGCAACACGGCCGTGCAACGAGACTTCGACGGACGTGTCGCGCTGACGCCGCTATACGATTTCGCGCCGATGTATCTTCATCCGGACGGCATTGCGCGCTGCATTCGTTGGGAAGGCAATGACGATGGCCGACCGGACTGGGCGCGGGTACTCGATGCCGTTGTCCGGGCAAGCGAACCGCAGGCGGGGGACACGCATGTCGCGCTGGATCGTCACGCATTGCAGACACGCCTGCATGCGATGGCGCCGCATTTGCAGGAGATCGCCGATCACGGTGTCGATCTCGGTCTGGAACACGACGTGCATGCCTTTCTGAAACCCGGTCTCGAGCGTCTTGCTCGCGAGTTGGACAGGCTGCGCTAGCACGGACGCGACACCATGGACAAACGCTACAACGCGATGTCGCTTCCCGAACAGCTTGCGCTGCGGCGCCAGGCGATCGAAGACGTTCTCGCGCATCCCGAATGGCCGTTGCACGAGTCGGTGCGTCATCTGAAGAAGACGATGCGGCTGACGAGCGCCGAAATGGCCAAGCTCGCCGGCGTATCGACGAAGACGATTCAGGATATCGAACAGGGTCGCAGCGACGGAACGGTCCAGACGATGAACCGCATATTCGGCATGCTGGGATTGAAGCTTGGTGTCGTGCGGCGCGCGCCGCAATAGCCGGTACTGGCGCGGCGGGGAGGCGGCGCACCCGTCGGGCGATCGACGGATGCGCGCACATCTGGATGGAAAGCCGGCCGCGCGGCCTACTTCACCGCAAACAGCGTCAGGTTCATGAAGATCTTGAACGCATAGCCGAGCGTGACGGCGCCGAGCACGCCGCCCGCCCACAGGACGACGAACCACATCCAGCCGCGCATTTTCGGGCGCGGGGCGCCGGGCTGGCCGGCGGCGGAATCAGTGGTGGTAGTAATGCTGGTCTTCATGGCGCACCTTGCCTCGGAATACCCAGTAACCCATCGTCGTGTAGGCGATGATGATCGGAAGGATAACCGCAGCGCCGACCAGCGTGAAGGTCTGGCTCGAACGCGGCGCGGCCGCTTCCCAGATCGTCATCGTCTGCGGAATCGCATACGGGAACAGCGTGACGAGCAGGCCGACGTAGCCCAGCAGCACGAGCGCCAGCGCGAGCACGAACGGCGTCATGTCGTGCCGGTCGCGCACCGCGCGGCGCATCCACACCGCGCATCCGGCGACCAGGAACGGCACCGGCAGCAGGCGCCAGAACAGCCCCGAATCGAACCAGCGCTGCGCGATGGCCGGATCCTGCAGCGGGGTCCACAGGCTGATCACCGCGATGAAGCCGAGCAGCACGACGGTCAGCGGCCACACCACGCGATGCAGGCGGCGCTGCACGTCGCCTTCGGTCTTCGCGACGAGCCAGCAGCAGCCGAGCAGCGCATACGTGACGATCAGGCCGAGGCCCGTCAGCAGGCTGAACGGCGTGAGCCAGTCGAACGCGCCGCCGGCATACACGCCGTCCTTCACGTCGATGCCCTGCAGGAACGCGCCGAGCGCGATCCCCTGGAACAGCGTCGCGCCGGCCGAGCCGCCGATGAACGCGAGATCCCACAGCTGCTTCGTGCGGCGCGCCTTCGCGCGGATCTCGAACGACACGCCGCGGAAGATCAGGCACACCAGCATGAAGATCAGCGGCAGATACAGCGCCGACAGCACCGTCGAATAGACGATCGGGAACACCGCGTACAGCCCGGCGCCGCCGAGCACGAGCCACGTTTCGTTGCCGTCCCACACGGGCGCGACGGTGTTCATCATCAGGTCGCGTTCCTTCTCGTCCGGGAAGAACGGGAAGACGATGCCGATGCCGAGGTCGAAGCCGTCGAGCACGACGTACATGAAGAGCCCCAATGCGATGATCGCGGCCCAGATTACGGTGACGTCCATAGGTTTTCTCGTATGCGGAATGGATGGGCTCAGACGGTCTCGATCAGCTCGTCGACGGCCGACAGCGGGCGGCGCGCGGTGTGATCGGGGCGCGTGTCCGGCAGGTCGTGTTTCGGGTCGTGCGGCGCGTCGGGCAGCGCGGGGCCGGCCTTCATCAGCTTCAGCATGTAGTACACGCCGGTGCCGAACACGAGGAAGTACACGATCACAAACGTCATCATCGACAGGCTGACCTGCTGCACCGACAGCGGCGACACGGCCTGCGCGGTGCGCATCACGCCATACACGACCCACGGCTGGCGGCCGGCTTCGGTCGTCACCCAGCCCGCGAGCAGCGACACGAAACCGGTCGGGCCCATCACGAGCGCGAAGCGCTGGAACCATTTCGATTCATACAGGCTGCCGCGGCGGCGCAGCAGCCACGCGAGCGCGGCCAGGCCGATCATCGCGAAGCCGAGGCCGACCATGATCCGGAAGCTCCAGAACACGATCGTCGAGTTCGGGCGGTCCTGCGGCGGGAAATCCTTCAGCCCGCGGATCTCGCCGTCCCAGCTGTGCGTGAGGATCAGGCTGCCGAGGTGCGGCACCTTCACCGCGTAGCGCGTGGTTTCCGCCTTCATGTCCGGAATGCCGAACAGGTTGAGCGCGGTGCCGCCCTTCTCGGTGTCCCACAGCCCTTCGATCGCGGCGATCTTCGCGGGCTGGTGCTTCAGCGTGTTGATGCCGTGCTGGTCGCCGATCACGGCCTGCAGCGGCGCGAGCACGAGCAGCAGCCACAGCGCCATCGAGAACATCTTCTTCACGCCCTTGTCGCGGCGGCCCTTCAGCAGGTGCCATGCGCCGGTCGCGGCCACCACCAGCGCGGCGACGATGAACGCGGCGATCGCCATGTGGAACAGGCGGTACGGGAACGACGGGTTGAAGATGATCGCGAACCAGTCGGTCGGCACGACGCGGCCGTCGACGATCTCGAAGCCCTGCGGCGTCTGCATCCAGCTGTTCGACGCGAGGATCCAGAACGTCGAGATCAGCGTGCCGACGGCGACCATCAGCGTCGCGCCGAAGTGCGCGCGCGGGCTCACGCGATTCCAGCCGAACAGCATGATGCCGAGGAAGCCGGCTTCGAGGAAGAACGCGGTCATCACCTCGTACATCAGCAGCGGGCCGGTGACGGAGCCGGCGAAGCTCGAGAAGCCCGACCAGTTGGTGCCGAACTGATAGCTCATCACGACGCCGGAGACGACGCCCATCCCGAACGCGACCGCGAAGATCTTCGACCAGAACAGGCACAGCGTTTTGTAGTACTGCTTGCCGGTCTTCAGCCAGCGATATTCGAGCACGGCGATGAAGCTGGCGAGGCCGATGCTCAGCGCCGGGAAGACGATGTGAAAGGAGACGGTGAACGCGAATTGCAGGCGGGCCAGATCGAAGGCCGAAAATGCGGTGTCCATACCAGTTGACCGAGGCTGACGATACCCGCCGGCGGGTGCCGGCGGACCCCGGCCGACGGGGCATCGGGGTTGGCTGGAGTATGGGTCGCGATGGTGCGCCGCGAAATGTGCCAACTCGTCGCAGATGTCCAGACTGCCGCGGGCTATTTCGGGATAAATCGTTGATTCGTATCAAGAACGCGGTGCGCGACGCGCGCGGCCGCGGCGTGGCGGTCTGCCGCACGTGCGTCAATATGGCGCGTCGCATCATCGGAACGATGCGGCGTACCCGCACCCGCCGCGCGCAACGGAGCCGCACGCGGCCGGCGCGGGCCTTCGGCCCGTTCAGATCCGCGCGAATCCGTTTCCACGCATTAGCGTGTAACGCACGACGCCGTGCCGGCGGGCCGCGCGGCCCGTGTCTGTCACACGGGTAACGTCGCGCAACAATTGCGCGCGTGCCCGTAATGGATGCCGGATCGCGCGCGGCGTAGCGTTCGACGTATCGGGTTCGTATCGACGAACCGTCCTGCCGGAGAACGTGACGTGAATGGATTGAAGCTCGCGCTGGGCGCGGCCGCCGCGGTGGCCGTCGCGACGGGCGGCGTGGCGCATGCCGCCCGGGTCGGGGTCTATGTCGGCCCCGGTTACCCGTATTACTACCCCGTCGTGCCGGCGCCGTATTACTACCCGCCGCCCGTCGTCGCGGTGCCGGTCGATCCCGGCCCGCCGCCCGAGTACGTCGAGAAGGATCAGCCGCAGGCGGGCGGCGACGCGAACCTCTGGTACTACTGCGACGCGTCGCGGCATTACTACCCGTATGTGAAGACCTGCAAGTCGGGCTGGCGATCGGTGCCGGCGCGGCCGCAATGAGGGAGGCCCGACGATGAACCAGGCAATTCGATCCCTGCGTGCGCCGGCCGTGCTGGCGCTGGCCGGCCTGCTCGGCGCGTGCGCGTACATGCCGGCCGGCCCGAGCGTGATGGCGCTGCCGGGCACCGGCAAATCGTTCGACCAGTTCCGGGTCGACGACGCGAACTGCCGGCAATACGCATTCCAGCAATCGGGCGGCGTGAGCGCCGGACAGGCCTCGACCGCGAGCGCGCTCGGCAGCGCGGCCGTCGGCACCGCGCTCGGCGCGGCGGCGGGCGCGGCGTTCAACGGCGGCACCGGCGCCGCGGTCGGCGCGGGCGCCGGGCTGCTCGCGGGCAGCGTCGTGGGCGCGGGCGCCGCGCAAGGCTCGGCGTACGACATCCAGCGCCGCTACGACTATGCGTACCTGCAGTGCATGTACGCATCCGGCAACCGCGTGCCGGTGCCGGGCGGGATGAGCGGCGGATACGGCGGGCGCGCGCAGCCCTCGGCGCCGCCGATGCCGCCGGCGGGCATTCAGCCGCCGCCGCCGCGTTATTGACTGACGACGCCGCCCCGCATGCCAGCCGTGCCGGCGCGGGGCGCAGCGCAGCGGGCGTTGTCATCCCGTTCGCCGGCGGCGCGCGCTCGCGTCGCCGCTGCGCGTCGGCCCCATCGGCACGCGCCGCGCGAATTGCGTACACTCTGAGTCTCGTTTCGGCAGGGCCGGGCGCATCGGTTCCGGTCCGCGTTTACTCAGGACACGCAGATGATCGATTTACGCAGCGATACCGTGACACGTCCGAGCCAGGCGATGCTGGCCGCGATGACTGCCGCCGAAGTCGGCGACGACGTATGGGGCGACGACCCGACCGTGCTGCGCCTGCAGGCGGTGACGGCCGAGCGGGCGGGCAAGGAAGCCGGCCTGTTCTTCCCGAGCGGCACGCAGAGCAACCTGGCCGCGCTGATGGCCCATTGCGAACGCGGCGACGAATACATCGTCGGCCAGCTCGCGCACACCTACAAGTACGAAGGCGGCGGAGCGGCGGTGCTCGGCAGCATCCAGCCGCAGCCGATCGAGAACGCACCCGACGGCACGCTGCCGCTCGCGAAGATCGCCGCGGCGATCAAGCCGCTCGACAATCACTTCGCGCGCACGCGCCTGCTCGCGCTCGAAAACACGATCGGCGGCCAGGTGTTGCCCGAAGGCTACGTGCAGGAAGCCGTCGCGTTCGCGCGCGGCCGCGGGCTGGCCGCGCACCTCGACGGCGCGCGCGTGTGCAATGCGGCCGTCGCGTCGGGCCGCACGATCGCCGAGCTGTGCGCGCCCTTCGATACCGTGTCGATCTGTTTCTCGAAAGGGCTCGGCGCGCCGGTCGGTTCGGTGCTGGTCGGCAATCGCGCGCTGGTCGAGCGCGCGCAGCGCTGGCGCAAGGTGCTGGGCGGCGGGATGCGGCAGTCGGGCATTCTCGCGGCGGCCTGCCTGTATGCGCTCGACCACAACGTCGAGCGGCTCGCCGACGATCACGCGAATGCCGCGCATCTCGTGCAAGGCCTCGCGCGCATCGAGCCGGTGAAGGTGCTGTCGCACGCGACGAACATGGTGTTCGCGCAATTCCCGGAAGCCGATTGCGCGCCGCTGGAGGCATGGCTGAAGGCGCGCGGGATTCTCACGCAGATGCTGTACGCGTCGCGCTTCGTCACGCATTGCGACGTGTCGCGCGCGGACATCGATACCTTCATCGATGCGGTCGGCGCGTATTTCGCGCAGCGGCGCGCGTAACGTCCCCGACGGTGCCGTGCGCGACGCGCGGCACCTCGTTTCACGTCACGTCGGCAGCGGCGCGAGCAACCGGCGCGCCGCTTCGACGACCCGCGCGGACAGCGACGCCATCGTCGGCGATTGCACGGTCCACGCATGCCAGTAAAGCGTGATGTCGGTCGGATGCGCGGGCGCGAGATCGACGAGCCCCTGCGCGTCGAGCGGTGCGCCGCCGATCAGCGGCTCCGGCACCATCGCGTAGCCGAGCCCGTGCCGCACCGCCGCGAAATGCGCGTGCGTGCCCGGCACGTAGTGGCACGGATACGCACCTTCGGGCAATCCGAACTTCTCCTTCAGGAATGCAGACTGCAGCGTGTCGCGCCGCGAATATGCGACGACCGGCGCATCGCGCGCGCTCGTGCGATTCAGGCCGCGCGGAAACCAGCGCCCCGCGAAGGCTGCCGCCGCGAGCAGCCGGTAGCGCATCGTGCCGAGCGGTGTCGCGGCGCAGCCGCGCATCGGTTTCGGCTCGGTCGTCACGCAGCCCACGGCCATTCCGCTTTCGAGCAGCGCGAACGTATGGTCCTGATCCTCGACGATCAGCTCGAACAGGATGCGTTCGCCCGCGAGCACGGACGTCAGCGCGGGCAGGAACCAGGTGCCGAGGCTGTCGGAGTTCAGCGCGATCGTGACCGAGATCGGCGATTCGCGCTCGGTCGCGAGCGTGCTTTGCAGGTCGGCCTGCAGCAGCGCGACGCGGCGCAGGTGCTGCAGCACGCGTTGCCCGGCCACCGTCGGCCGGCACGGCCGCGTGCGCAGCACGAGCGGCGTGCCGAGGCTTGCCTCCAGCGCGCGGACCCGCTGCGTGACGGCGGACGCGGTCACGTGCAGGCGCACGGCGGCCTGCTCGAAGCTGCCCGTGTCGGCGACGGCCAGCAGCGCGGCGGCCTGCTTCGGATCGATCGTCATCGACATGTCGGCGCAATTCCTGTGAACGTAAGACGAGAACAGCCGGTAGTGTAAGGCAGCGTGCGCGACGGGCCGGGCGGCGTGCGCGTTTTGAACTACCCTGTATGAACGCGCGCCCCGCGCGGCGACGGCGCACGCGGGGCCGGCCGCGCAACCGCCACGCCCAGCCGACGGAGCCACTTCGCGATGATCTTCCGGCAACTCTTCGACCCGCAATCGTCGACCTACACGTATCTGCTCGCCGACCGCGCGTCGCGCGAAGCGCTGTTGATCGACCCGGTATTCGAGCAGGTGCGCCGCGATGCGGCATTGCTCGACGAACTGGGCCTGCGGCTCGTCGCGACGATCGACACGCACGTGCATGCCGATCACGTGACGGGCGCGTGGCTGCTCAAGCAGCGCACCGGCAGCGCGATCTCGATCTCGGCCGCGAGCGGCGCGCAGGGCGCGGACCGCTACCTGAACGACGGGGACCGCTGCACGTTCGGCACGCGCTACCTGACCGTGCGCGCGACGCCGGGCCACACGAGCGGCTGCATCAGCCTCGTGCTCGACGACGAATCGATGGCGTTTACCGGCGACTGCCTGCTGATTCGCGGCACCGGCCGCACCGACTTCCAGCAGGGCGACCCGCGCGCGCTGTATCGCGCGGTGCACGGCCGGCTCTTCACGCTGCCGGCGGCGTGCCTGCTGTATCCGGCGCACGACTATCGCGGGCTGACGGTGACGAGCGTCGGCGAGGAGCGGCGCTTCAATCCGCGCCTGGGCGGCGATCTCAGCGAAGACGATTTCGCCGGCTACATGCGCAACCTCGGGCTCGCGCATCCGCGTCAGATCGACGTCGCGGTGCCCGCGAACCTGCAGTGCGGCGTGGCCGAGAACGCACCCGCCGCGCAGCAATCGGCCGACTGGGCGCCGCTCGTCTATACGTTCGCCGGGTTCTGGGAAATCGATCCGCAGTGGCTCGAGGATCATCTGCCGGCCGTGCAGATCGTCGACGTGCGCGAGCCGGACGAATTCACCGGCCCGCTCGGCCACCTGCCCGGCGCGACGCCGATTCCGCTCGGCGAGCTGGCCGCGCGCACCGGCGAGCTCGCGCGCGACCGGCCGATCGTGACCGTATGCCGCGCCGGCGGCCGCTCCGCGCAGGCGACCGTGATCCTGCTGAAAGCCGGCTTCGATGCCGTCGCGAATCTGGGCGGCGGGATGCTGCGCTGGCGCGGCGAAGGGCGCGTCGTGAAGGACGGCCGGTCGTAGCGGTGCGGTGCCGCGCGCCGGAGAAAAGATGATCGGAACGATGTCGAATCGGGCGGGTGCCGCTCGTCGTCAAGGTATCCGATCACGTGGCGCTGCACGACGCGGCGCCGAAACCCGGGAGACCATGCGATGACGCCGACGCTTTACGCCCATCCCTTTTCGTCCTACTGCCAGAAAGTGCTGACCGCGCTATACGAGAACGGCACGCCGTTCGAATATCGCGTGCTCGCGCACGACGATCCGAAGCCGATGCAGGAATTGGCCGCGCTCTGGCCGATGAAGCGCTTCCCGGTGCTCGTCGACGCGGGGCGCACCGTGTTCGAGGCCACCATCATCATCGAGTATCTCGGCCTCGCTCATCCGGGCCCCGTGCGCCTGTTGCCCGACGATCCGCGCGCGGCACTCGAGGCGCGCATGATGGATCGCTTCTTCGACAACTACGTGTCGACGCCGCAGCAGAAGGTGGTGTACGACGCGCTGCGGCCGGCGCACGAGCGCGATGCGCGCGGCGTCGCCGATGCACGCGCGATGCTCGACACGTCGTACGCGTGGCTCGACCGGAAGATGGCCGATCGCGAATGGGCGGCCGGCGACCGCTTCAGCCTCGCCGACTGCGGCGCGGCCCCGTTCCTGTTCTACGCGGACTGGACCCACCGGATCGATCCGTCGTTCGCGAACGTGATCGCGTATCGCAGGCGCTTGCTTGCGCGGCCGTCGTTTGCGCGGGCGGTCGACGAGGCGCGGCCGTATCGTTCGTTCTTTCCGCTCGGCGCGCCCGATCGCGACTGACGTGCGCGGCCAGGGGCGCGGCGGCACGCGCACCGCGCGACGTCGCCGCGCTGGGCCGGCAGCGGGTACGGGTGCGTCGTGACCACAGGAGCGGAAGCATGGCGGCGCCTTCCCGTTACATCGTCGTGTGCTTGACCGACTGCGCGAGCGTCAGCAGTTCGTCGAACTGCGTGATCAGCTCGAAGCACAGCAGGAACGCGAGCGTGTAGGCCGGCGCGGGGAAGCGCCGGATCGCCTCCAGCACCTGCGGCGCGAAGCGCGAGCGAATGGCGTCGCGCGTCAGCAGCCATGCGATCGCGATGCCGATCGCGGCACCGGCGATCAGGTCGGTCGGATAGTGATAGCCGAGATACGCGCGCGGCACGCAGATGAACACGGCCGCATACAGCAGCGCGAGCACGCCGACGCGACGCGTGATGATGAAGATCCCGGCCGCGATCGCCATCCACAGCATCGCGTGATCGCTCGGAAACGAGCTCCATGTCTGCAGCGTCGCGGTACGCAGCCCCGCGGTCGGAAAGTGCAGGTGCAGATCGGGGTTGTAGATCGGCCGCACACGGAACGGCAGCACCTTGGCGAGCAGGCGGCCGAATGCGAGCGCGGCGAGCCCGCTCGCGACCGTCGCGACGACCAGCTCGCGTTGCCGCTCGCGGTGCGGCCCCGGCTGGAACCACAGCCAGCACAGCACGGGAATGAGCACGAAGCCCTTGAACGTGTAGAGGCCGGCGATCACGCGGATCGCGTGATTCATCAGCGGGCTGAGCGTGATGCGGGTCAGGAAGATCTGGATCGTGGTGTCGAAATTATTCATGTTCTGCGACGCCGGCGGACGCGCGGCGCATGACGCGCGGCCGGCCGGATCAGGAAGCGCGCTCGCACCGGAGCGCAATGGGGGGCAAGTATGTCATCGGTAATTTCGAAGAAAATGGGAAAAAATACCGGGAATCCCCTGATAAAACGCGCTTTTCCAGTGGGGCCGGATGGGAGAGGGCCATGTGACGTGGCGATGTCGAATCCTCTGATGGTTGCGCGCAGCGCTCGCGGGATCGGCGAAAAATAATCGGTTGAACTAGGTAATCCGCCGCGCGATCGCAAACCTTGCACCGGATGCTCGAATGCGGCCTGCGCGCCGCACGGATCTGCCGCGTTGCGCCGGGCCGCGCAGGGTCGAACGAAAACAAAAAGAAAAGGCGGGCAAGCCCTGTGGGCCTGCCCGCCTTTGGGTCGCCACGCCGGGAATTACCGGCGCCACATGCGCACGGCGAGCGCCGCGAGCGACGTCGTGACGGCCAGCACGATCACCGCATTCCAGCCCAGTTGCGCGAGCAACGAACTGCCGAGCGCGGCGCCGGCCGCCATCCCGATGAACATGCCGACGAACAGCACCGCGTTGAGGCGGCTGCGCGACGCGGGATCGATCCGGTAGACGATCGCCTGGTGCGCGATCAACGTGGCCTGCACGCCGAGATCGAAGCCGATCGTCGCGACGGCGAGCAGCGCGAGTTGCGCATGCGGCGTCATCAGCGGCGCGGCGGCCATCGCGGCGAACGACACCGTCGCGATCGCGATGCCGATGCGCGTGACACGTTCGGGGCCGTGATGATCGGCGAGGCGTCCGGCGATCGGCGCCGCCAGCGCGCCGGCGGCGCCCGCGAGGCCGAATGCGCCGGCCGCGGCGCTGCCGAGGTGGAACGGCGCGCCGTGCAGCATCACGGCGAGCGTCGACCAGAACGCGCTGAACCCGATGGCGAGCATCCCTTGCGCGAGCGCGGCGCGGCGCAGCGCCGGATGACGGCGCCACAAATCCGCGAGCGATCCGATCAGCGCGCGGTACGACAGCTGCGTGGTCGGCTCGAAGCGCGGCAACCCGCGTGCGGCCACGACGCCGATCGCCGCGACGCTGGCGGCCGCGAGCGCGAACATCGCGCGCCAGCCGGCCGTTTCCGCCACGAATCCGGCGACGACGCGCGACAGCAGGATGCCGAGCAGCAGCCCCGTCATCACCGTGCCGACGATGCGGCCGCGATGCGTGTCGTGCGCGAGCGTCGCGGCGGCCGGCACGACGTCCTGCGCCATCGTCGCGGTCAGGCCGATCGCGAAGCTCGCGGCCAGCAGCAGCCCGAGCGACGGCGCGACCGCGGCGAGCAGCAGCGCGACGACCAGCGCGGCGGCCTTCGTCACGATCACGCGGCGCCGGTCGAAGCGGTCGCCGAGCGGCGCGAGCAGCAGGATGCCGAGCGCATAGCCGAGCTGCGTGAGCGTCGGCACGAAGCCGATCGCGCGCGCCGACGCGCCGAGATCGGCGCCGAGGGCGGCGAGCATCGGCTGCGCATAGTAGAGCGGCGCGACGCCGAGGCCGGCTGCCGCCGCGAGCAGCAGCACGAGCCGGCGATCGGGCATCGATGCGGCGGTTGCATGGGCCGCATGGGCCGGTGCATGGGCCGCGCGGGGCGCGGCGTCGAGACGGGTCGGGGTGGACATCGCGTACATCCTTGTTGGGCTAACGAATGGACGCGAGTGTGCCGACTGGCAGCCGGCCGCGGTAGTGCCGCCCGGCGCAGATTTGTTATACGCTTCACGCATGACCGAGAAAATTCCTGCCTCGCCCGCTGCTGGCGGGTCTGAGCGCATTCAGGCGGTGCCCGTCGACGGCGCGGGCTATCGTTTCGAGTTGATGGAAACCTTCGTACGCATAGTCGAGGCCGGCAGCCTGTCGGCCGCCGCCGCGCAACTGCACACGACCCAGCCGACCATCAGCCGGCGGCTCCAGGCGCTCGAACGCTCGCTCGGGGTCCGGCTGCTGCAGCGGACGACCCATACGATGCGGTTGACGGTCGATGGAGAGCGCTGTCTCACGCGCGCGAAGGAACTGCTGACGAACTGGGCGGCGTTCGAAGCCGACCTGCGCGGCGCGCAGGAGGAGCCCGACGGCCTGCTGCGGGTCGCGGTGCCGCATGCGTTCGGACAGGAGCGCTTCGTCGCGCCGCTCGCGCGGTTTCTGCGCGACTACCCGCGCGTATCGGTGGAGTGGCTGTTGCAGGACGAGGTGCGGGATTTCGTCGGCAGCGGGATCGACTGTGCGATCCAGGTCGGCGAGCCGACCGACCCGTCTGTCGTCGCGATCCGGCTGACCAAGGTGCCGCGCTTCGTGGTGGCCGCGCCGTCCGTGCTGAACGGCGCCGAGGTGCCCGCCGATCCCGACGCGCTCGCCGCGTTGCCGTGGCTCGCGCTGCGCACGTACTACCGGACCGAGCTGACGCTGACGCATGCCGTCACGGGCGACACGCGGCGTATCGCGATTCGTCCGCGCATCACGACCGCGAATCTCTACGCGCTGCGCAGCGCGGCGCTGCTTGGGGTCGGCGCGTGCGTCGGTTCGTCGTGGATGCTGGCCGACCATCTCGCGCGCGGCGAACTCGTGCATCTCGCGCCCGACTGGCAGGCCGCGCCGTTGCCGGTCTACATGACCTACCCGCACGCGCAGTTCTATCCGTCGCGGCTCGTGCGCTTCGTCGCGATGATGCGCGAGGCCGTGCCTGCACTCGTCGAAGGGCGCGATGCGTGAGCGGCAGGTGCCGCCGTGCGCGCCGTCAGCCGCGCCGGATGCCTTCGGGCAAGGCGCTGATGCGGCGCACTTCGGGCGAATCGAGCCACGCGCGGGACGTCGCGCAGTCGACGAACATGTCGGTCGCGTCGTCGCCCCAGAACAGGTCGCCGTCGAGTTCGAAGGTCGGCACGCCGAACACGCCGTGCGCGATCGCCTGATCGGTGTTCGCGCGTAGTGCGTCCTTCACCGCCTGGGTTTCGACGGCCGTCACGCCTTCGGGAAAGCCGACCGCGTCGCACAGCGCGGCAAAGCCGTCCGGCGTCGAGACGTCGTTGCCGTCGCGCCAGATGTGCCGGAAGATCCGCCGGATCGCGTCGGGCGAGCCGCCCATCGCGATCGCGAGACGCAGCGGCCGGATCGGGTTGAACGGATGCGCGGGCGGCATCCGGAACGCGATGCCGAGCTTGTTCGCGCGGTATTGCGCGTGGCGATACGTGAAGGTGCGCTTCGCCGCGATCTCGGCCGGCGCTTTCTGGCCCCAGTGCGCGAGCAGCGCGCCGAGCACGATCGGCTTCGGCTCGTATGCGGCGGCAGGCGGCAGTTGATCGAACCGTTCCTGCTGCAGATAGGCGAACGGCGAAACGAAATCGAAATACCAGGTGGCGGTGCGCGCGGCGTTCATCGCATCGGTCTCCTCATGCGTGTCCGGATGGGGCGTGCGCGGGCAGGGCGCGCACGCGAATGCGGGCCAGTGTCGCACGTGGCGGCGTTTTGCGCTGCCGCAGGGGCCGGGACGGGACCGGCGGCACCCGTGATGACGCCGCGCCCGCTGCAGCCGCAGTCAGCATGCGGGCGTTACCGCGTGACGCGAGTGCGTACTAACCCCGCACTAACCCTTCTCGACCAGCGTCGCGAGCCTTGCGAGCGCCATCTGCCAGCCGGTTTCGTTGTCGGCGGCCGGCACGCCCGGCGGCACACCGTCGTGCACGGCGTCGACGCGCGTGCCGCCCGCTTCGTCGGACAGCGTGATCGTGATCGTCATGGCGCCGCGCAGCATCGGATCGTCGGTTTCGAACACGTCGATTTCGACGATCTGCTCGTCGGGCACGAGCGTCACGAAGCGGCCGTGATAGGTGTCGGTGTGCGCGGCGGTCTTGCCGGTGCCGCTCGACGAATCGTCGTAGCTCAGCGACACGCGCAGCGCGCCGCCTTCGCGCGCGTCGTACGCGTGCACGCGGCACGTCATGCCGTCCGGCACTTTCCATTGTTCGACCGCGTGCGGGTCGAGCAGCGCGCGATAGACGCGCCCGCGCGGGGCGTTCAGGTGCCGGCTGACCCGGGTCGAATGCGTGTGCGTGCGCAGCATGTGCCCTCCCGCGGAGCGCGCGCGACGGTGCACGCCGGATGCCGGCGTGTCGTCGTGCTTCCTTCAGGAATCCTAGGCGCGTGCGTGGCGGCATGCAATGGCCGCGCATGTGTACCCGATCAGCGCAAGGCGGCCGCGAATTCGTCGAGCTGCGTGATGCAGATGTTCCAGCCCTCGAAAAAGCCGAGCGCCTCGTGGCGCTCGCGCGTCGCCGCGTCCGGATGCATCACGCGTGCTTCGTAGCGGCAGCCGTCGTGGTCGTCGGCCATCGCGATGACGGCCGTGAAGCCCATCCACGGCACCTGCGGCCGCCAGCCGCCCGTGAGCATCGACGTGAACACGATGCGCGCTTGCGGCACGATTTCAAGGAAGCAGCCGGGGTTGTCGCTCGTGCCGCCGTCGGGGCCGCGCATGAACGTGTGAAAGGCGCCGCCCGGGCGCAGGTCGAACGCACGGACTTCGGTGGTCCACGGTTTCGGGCACCACCATTCCTTCAGCAGTTCGGGGTCGGTCCACGCGCGCCAGAGCGCCTGGCGCGGCGCGCGCAGCGTGCGCGTGATGACGAGGTCATGGGTTGCGGCGGGGTCGACGTGGCTGGCTGACATGGGTTGAGTCCTCCTGGTGGCGGCGTTCGACGAATTCCACGAGACGATCGGCGCGTGCTTCCCACAGCGCGCGCTGGGCGGCAAGCCACTGCTCGGCTTCCGCCAGCCGGCTGCCGACCAGCTCGCAGGTGCGCGAGCGGCCGTCTTTCCGGGTCTGGACGAGGCCGCTGCGTTCGAGCACGGCGACGTGCTTCATGAACGACGGCAGCGCCATGTCGAACGGCGCGGCCAGTTCCGATACGGTCCGCCCGCCGCCCCCGAGTGCGCTGACGATTGCGCAGCGCGTCGGGTCGGCGAGGGCGTGGAAGACGTCGTCGATGCCGGGTTGAAAGTTAGCCATGCGGCTAAGTATAGGCAATGCACGGAGAATTTTCGTCGCGTAGGATGATGGGGCGATAACACGCGCCGATCAGGCCGGGCGCCGTGTTTCCGAGCACCTGCCGCCGTTGCGCATGCGCGACGGCGCGGCGGCATGCCTTGCGATCCGGGCGCACGCCGACCGAACGCGTGCCCCGCCTGATATACCGGAGAGGGTATGACAGAACCCGTGACCGTTCGCCGTGTCGACGCGAGCGAAGCGAACGCCTGCATCGACGCGCTCGCCGACGTGCTGATCGATTGCGTCGAAGGCGGCGCGTCCGTCAGCTTCATGTTGCCGATCGCGCGCGCGACGGCCGTCGCGTTCTGGACGCGCGTCGCCGACGGGGTCGCGAGCGGCGAGCGCATCCTGCTCGTCGCCGAGGACGCCGCCGGCCGGATCGTCGGCACCGTCCAGGTCGTGACCGGGCAGCCGGAGAACCAGCCGCATCGCGCGGACATCGCAAAGATGCTCGTGTCCCGCCGTGCGCGCCGGCAGGGCATCGCCGCGCGTCTGATGGCGGCTGCCGACGACGCCGCGCGCGAGGCCGGCAAGACCGTGCTCGTGCTCGACACGGTGACGGGCGGCGATGCCGAGCGCCTGTACGAGCGGGCCGGCTGGCAGCGCGTCGGTATCGTGCCGAACTACGCGCTGATGCCCGACGGCGCGTTGTGCGCGACGACGTATTTTCACAAGCAGCTCGTGTAACGTCGTCGGCCGCTGGAAGCGGGCGCATCGGCGACACCCGCGCCGCATGCCGCGTCACCCGTTCGCGATCGGCTTCGGCGGCGCGACGGCACGCGGTTCTCCCGACTGCCTTCGGCTCACGAGGCTCACGATCATGCCGGCCGTGACGACCGCGATGCCGGCGAGCGCCGCGGCGTGCGGTCGTTCGCCGAGCAGCAGCGCCGCTTCGAGCGTGGCGAGCAGCGGCATCAGCGCGGCGAAGGTTGCGCCGATCGCCGGCCCCAGCGCGACGACGGCGCGGCTGAAGCAGTAGAGCGCGAGCACCGACATCAGCACGCCCTGGTAGATCGCCTGCGTGGCGATGGCCGCGACGGGCGCGTGCAGCACGGCGCCGCCGCGCACGGCGAGATAAAGCGGGCAGTAGAGCAGCGCGGAACCGACCGACACGATGGCCGTCGCATGCAGCGCACCGGCGGCCGCGTGTTTCGTCGTGACGTTATAGACGGCCCACAGCAGGCCGCCGAGCACGAACAGCGCGAGGGCGAGCGGCCCGATCGCGCCGCTCAGCGCGTCGGAGGTGGTCAGCGCCATCCCGGCCAGGATCGCGACGATGCCGGCGATCCGTGCGGCGGGCAGCGTCTCGCGCGCGATCCACCGGCCGAGGACGGCCGTGAACGCGATCATGCTGCCGGGCGTCAGCGCGAAGTAGCCGACCGGCGCGCGGCTCAGCGCCGCCGCGACCGTGAGGATGTACGGCGCGCCGGCGCCGGTCACCATCAGCACGATCGCCGCGGGGCGCAGCGAGCGGACGCCGCGACGCAGCACGACCGGCAGCAGCAGCGTGCCCGATACGGCGAAGCGGATGAACGCGATGTCGAACGCGTCGAGCGCGGCATGCGTGACGCCCAGCCGCGTGACGACCGGAAAACCGCCCCAGATGAGTGCCGCGAGCAGTCCATAGCCGATTCCGGTGAGCCATTCGTTGTGCTTCATGTGCGGTCCTTGCGGGGCGGCGGGTCGATGTGCGGCAAGGATGCGGTGCTTCCGGTAATGCGTCCAATATATTATTCGGGTGAAATTAAGTCGGAAAACGTCTTAATGGTCAGGCGGAATGACAACCCGAGCGGGCCGCGATGCGACGCTCCGGCGACCTCTCCCGTCGCGCGTCACCGGCCGCGCCGCCGATGTGCAAGCCACGCGGCCGGAAAAGCCGGCCGGCGGCGGCGCGGCTCCGATATATTCGTGCTGCAACACTCCACCGGAACGCCAACGGAATGGCCGCCACGATGAAACGCTCCCACGTCGCTTTCGCCCTCACGGGGCTGCTGGTCGCGCTGCCGATCGCCGCTTACGCGCTCGTCAAGCCGCTGCGCGTCGTCGCGCCCGCGCTGCTGCCCGGCGTGTCGTGTCCGCGCGCGGACATCTGCATCGACGATGCCGCGAAGCTCGGCGACGCGCGGCAGCTCTATCGCGACGGCTATGCGCGCGCGGCGGCGGCCGTGGGCCGGTTTCGCGATGCGCCGCGCGTCGTGTTCTGCTCGACGCGCGCGTGCGCGGATGCTTTCGGCCTCGGCGAACGCGCGGCATTGACGCTCGGGGATTTCGGCGTGGTCGTGGCGCCGCGCGGCTGGCAGACCTACTTTCTCGCGCACGAGCTGATCCATCACCGGCAGGCCGAAGTGCTCGGCAACCTCGCAGTCGCGACCAAGCCGCGCTGGCTGATCGAAGGGATGGCGTATTCGCTCAGCGGGGATCCGCGTCATCCGCTGATGGAGCCGTTCGAGTCATGGCGCACGCAGTTCGAAACGTGGCATGCGGCGCTCGGCCAGCAGCCGTTGTGGGATGCGGCGAGGGCGATCCAATAGCGATGGCGATGCGGTAGGCACGCCCGCGAACGGCGCCGTGCCGTTATGCCGGCACGGCTGGATCGTCGGGGGCGTGCTGCCCGACGAGCGCGCGGCGCGCCGCATCGAGAATCTCGTCGGCCAGGGCGGGATCGGTGCCGGCCACCGCCCGTGACAGCACCAGCGCGCCGACCATCTGGCTGAAGACGGCGATCGTGTCGCCGCGCGCGTCGGCCGCGGCCGCGCCTTCCGCGGCCACCATGCGTTCCAGCCGGTCGAGATACGCGGCGACGCCGCGCGTGTAGCAGGCGCGCGCCGCATCGGTCAGCCGCGGCGCATCGCCCGCGAAGCCCGACAGCGGGCAGCCGGCTTCGACGTCGTCCCGATGCGCGCCCGACAGGTACGCCGTCACCTGTTCCGGGACGCTGCCGGCGTTCGGCGAATCGGCGCGATCCTGCACCGCCTTGTCCATCACGGCGACGACCAGCGCGTCCTTCGACTTGAAATGGTTGTAGAAGCCGCCCTGCGTGAAGCCGGCTTCCTTCATCAATTCCGTCAGCCCGACCGCGTCGACGCCGCGCACCCGGAACAGCCGCTCGGCGGCCGCGACGATCGCGTTGCGGTTGTCGGCGGCCTGTTGTCTCGAGACGCCCATCGATCCCTCCCTCATTCCATCAATTGCAACGATTGAAAATCACAATGGCGATCACCATTGACGTACCGGAATCGCGCTGGCACTATGCGTCGCAAAGACGATGGTGATCGACATTGAGATCAAGTGTAGCCGACTTCGCGGACGAAGCGAAGCAACCGGCTCGGCACGGATGGATGTCGGTCGGAGTCTTGGGTGCGGCGAGGCGCGGGCGGCGGGATGGCGGCCCGGCTTCCGGCACCGGCGGGGCAACGGTTCGGTGCGCGAAGGCAGCGTGGTTTTTCACCGGATTCCGGGCGCGCGGCGAACCGGCGCGGACGGGATCGAATCTCGGAAAGGAACGATCATGAAGATCGAAGGTGCAGTCGTTTTCATCACGGGCGCGAACCGCGGGCTTGGCCTCGAGTTCGCGAAGCAGGCGCTCGAACGGGGCGCGCGCAAGGTCTATGCGGGCGCACGCGATCCGGCCAGCGTGACGCTGCCGGGCGTGGTGCCCGTGAAGCTCGACGTGACCGACCCGGCGGCGGTCGCCGCGGCCGCCGACGCGGCGCGCGACGTCACGCTGCTGATCAACAACGCGGGCATCGCGCGGCTCGGCAGCCTGACCGACGACGGTGCGGTCGACGCATTGCGCGCCCACCTGGAGACCAACGTGTTCGGAATGCTGGCGATGTCGCGTGCGTTCGCGGGAACGCTCGCCGGCCACGGCGGCGGCGCGATCCTGAACGTGCTGTCCGTCGCGAGCTGGGTGAACCGGCCGATCCTGTCGGGCTACGGCGTGTCGAAATCGGCCGCGTGGGCGCTGACCAACGGGCTGCGGCATTCGCTGCGCGAGCAGCGCACGCAGGTGGTCGGGCTGCACGCCGGCTTCATCGATACGGACCTGACGCGCGGCCTCGACGTACCCAAGGCGACGCCGGCCGACGTCGTGCGCCAGGCGTACGACGCGATCGAATCCGGTGCGGAGGAGGTGTCCACCGACGAGTTCACGCGGCAGGTGAAGGCCACGTTGTCGGACGGTGTGTATCTGGACGAGGCGGCGCCGGCCTGACGCCGCTCGTGGAAGACGGCCCGCCGCCCGCGCTCGCGCGCGGCGGGCCCGGTCGTCAGACCGTCGTGTCGATGATGCCCGGGATCTTCACGTCCGGGTTCACGTCCGCGTCGTAGTCGACGCCGGCGATCTCGAAGCCGAACAGACGCAGGAATTCCGTCTTGTAGCCGGTGAAGTCGGTCATCTCGTACAGGTTCTCGTTCGTCACCTTGTCCCACGTCGCGACGACCTTGCCCTGCACTTGCGGATCGAGTTCCTTGTAGTCCGCGCGCAGGCGCCCTTCGTCGTCGACGTGCGGCGTCGCGCCGTACAGGCTGTCCTTCAGGAGCCCGTACACCTGCTCGATGCAGCCTTCGTGCGTGCCGGTTTCCTTCATCACCTTGAACAGCAGCGACAGGTAGAGCGGCATCATCGGGATCGCCGAGCTCGCCTGCGTGACGACGGCCTTCAGCACCGACACGCGGGCATCGCCGCCGTGCGCGGCCAGCTTGTCGCGGATCGACAGCACCTTCTTGTCGAGATCCTTCTTCGCTTCGCCGATCGAGCCGTTCCAGTAGATGTCGTGCGTGATCTGCTCGCCGAGATACGTGAACGCGGTCGTCTTCGCGCCGTCGGCCAGCACGCCGGCTTCGGCCAGCGCGTCGATCCACATCTGCCAGTCCTCGCCGCCCATCACGGCGACGGTGCCGTCGATCTCTTCCTGCGTGGCCGGCTCGAGCGACACTTCGCGGATCACTTCCTTGTCGGTGTCGAGGCCGCGGAACGTGACCGGTTTGCCGACCGGCTTGAGCGTCGAGCTGATCGTTTCGCCCGTCTTCGGATGCGTGCGGCGCGGTGCCGCGAGGCTGTAGACGACCAGGTCGACCTTGCCGAGATCCTGCTTGATGGTGTCGATCGTGATCTGCTTGACCTTGTCGGAGAATGCGTCGCCGTTGATGCTGCGCGCATAGACCCCCTTTTCAGCGGCGAACTTCTCGAACGCGGCGCTGTTGTACCAGCCTGCCGTGCCCGGCTTCGTTTCGCTGCCGGCGCGCTCGAAGAACACGCCCAGCGTGTCCGCGCCCGAGCCGAATGCGGCCGAGATCCGGGCGGCGAGGCCGTAGCCGGTCGACGCGCCGATCACGAGCACCTTCTTCGGGCCGTTGGCGATCGGGCCGTGCGAAGTCACGTAGTCGATCTGTTCCTTGACGTTGGCTTCGCAGCCGACGGGATGAGTCGTCACGCAGATGAAGCCACGCACGCGCGGTTTGATGATCATGGGGAACCTCTAGTCAGAAAGGCGGGGACGGCCTGAAATCGGAAAAATCCCGCGCATTGTAATGGAAGCGGGCGGGCAGGGCGGCAAAGGCGGGCGGTAACGGCGGCCGCCGCCGCGCGGGGCCGGACCGTCCGGGCGGCGCATCGCGTCTTCGCCGATTAATTTCTCTCTTGACAGAAATAACTGAAAAAACTAAATTCACCGACATGGAACTCACACCGATTGCCGAACGATTCATTCTCCACTGGGGCGAAATGGGCTCGCGGTGGGGCGTCAACCGCACCGTCTCGCAGATCCACGCGCTGCTGTATCTGGCCGGGCGGCCCGTCGCGGCCGACGAGATCGCCGAGACGCTCAACGTCGCGCGCTCCAATGTCAGCACGAGCCTGAAGGAGCTGCAGTCGTGGCGGCTCGCGAAGGTCGTGCACGTGCTGGGCGATCGCCGCGACCATTTCGAGACGTCGACCGACATCTGGGAACTGTTCAAGCTGATCGTCGAAGGGCGGCGCCAGCGCGAGATCGAACCGACGCTCACGGTGCTTCGCGATTGCCTGACGAGCCCCGAGATCGCCGACGAAAGCCGCGAGACCGAGCAGCGCATCCGCGACACGCTGCAGTTCGTCGAGACGCTCACGACCTGGTCGGACGAAATGCTGCGGTTGAAGCCGGACACGCTGATGAAGGCGCTCGGCATCGGCGCGAAGATCAGCCAGACGGTCCGGCGCAAGTCGCCGAAGTAAGCGGCACCGGACGTGCGGGCAGACAGCCCGCTTTTTTTGGATTTCATATTTCTGTCTGTACAGAAATAACTGTAAATATAGGATGGCGATGACCATGGCCTTGCTGACGAACCGCCGCCATGCCGCACGACGGAGTGCGGCATGAACATCCTCGTCTGCGGCGCGAACGGTTTCATCGGGCGGGCGCTGAGCGCGCGGCTCGAAGCCGGCGGCCATCGCGTGCTGCGCGGCGTGCGTCGTGCGGCCGGCCCGCGCGACGTCGAAATCGACTTCGCGAAGGACGTCGACGCCGATGCATGGCTGCCCCGGCTGGAGGGCGTCGACGTGGTGGTCAACGCGGTCGGCATCCTCGCCGACCGGCGCGGCGCGACGCTGGACACCGTGCATCGTGCGGCGCCGTGCGCGCTCTTCACCGCGTGCTGCCGCACCGGCGTGCGGCGCGTGATCCAGATTTCCGCGCTGGGCGTCGAACGCGGCGATACGCCGTATTTCGCGAGCAAGCACGCGGCCGACCGCTTCCTGCAGACGCTGCCGCTCGATTCCCGGATCGTGCGTCCGGCGCTCGTCTATGGCGTGTCCGGCACGTCGGCGCGGTTCTTCCGGATGCTCGCGAGCCTGCCCGTGCACGTGCTGCCGGCGGGCGGCCATCAACGGCTGCGCCCCGTGCATGTCGACGATCTCGCCGAACTCGTCGCGCGGCTCGTCGATGCGCCGGCGGCCGGCGAGCGCGTCATCGACGCCGTCGGCGCCGACGAAGTCGAGTACCGCGACATGCTGGGCGGCTATCGTGCGGCGCTCGGTTTTCGGCCGGCGGCGCGTATCGCGCTGCCGGGCCCGCTGGTCGGGGCGGCGGCCGCGCTGTCCGGCGCGATCCCGGGCGCGATGCTGACCCGCGACACGTGGACGATGCTGCGCGGCGGCAACACGGGCGACCCCGCCGCCATCACGGCCGTGCTGGGCCGGCCGCCGCGCGGGCTGCGACATTTCATCGGCGCGGACGCGGCCGTGCTGCGCCACGACGCGCTCGCGATGTGGCGGCGGCCGTTGCTGCGCGGTGCGCTCGCGATCGTCTGGATCTGGACGGCCATCGTCAGCGCATTCGTCCATCCGCGGAGCGACAGCCTGGCGATGCTCGCGCACGCCCACCTGACCGGGCTGCCCGCGTTGATCGCGCTCTACGCGGCCTGCGCGCTGGACTTCGCGTTCGGCGTGGCGACCGTCGTTGCGCCGTCCCGTCGCCTGTGGGTCGCGCAAGGCGCGCTGATCGTCGCGTATTCGGCCGTCATCGCGGTCACGATGCCGGCCCTGCTCGCCGAACCGTTCGGCCCCGTGCTCAAGAACGTGCCGATTCTCGCGATCCTGCTGATCCTGTTTGCCGAAGAGCAATAAAAATGAATATCTATCTGATCGTCAAGACGCTGCATATCCTGTCCTCGGTGCTGATGGTGGGCACCGGCTTCGGCACCGCGTTCTACCTGTTCTTCGCGAACCGCACGCGCTCGGTGCCGGCGATCGCGGCCGTGTCGCGTCTCGTGGTGCGCGCGGACTGGTGGTTCACGACGCCGGCCGTGCTGTTCCAGCCCGCGTCCGGGCTGTGGCTCGCGCACACGGCCGGCTGGCAGTGGGATACGCCGTGGCTCGTCGCGTCGATCGTGCTGTATGCGATCGCGGGGGTGTGCTGGCTGCCGGTCGTGTGGCTGCAGATCGAACTGGCCTCGATGGCGAAGCTCGCGCACGCGAATGGCGACGCCACCCTGCCGGAGCGCTACTGGCGCTATGCGAAGCGCTGGGAGCTGCTTGGCTATCCGGCGTTCTTCGCGATGCTGACCGTCTACTTCCTGATGGTGCTCAAGCCGATGTAAGCGCGTCGCTGCCGCGCAGGCAGTTCCACGCAGTCGATCGATTCCGGATGCTGGCGATAAAAAGAAGGAGTGCAAAGCATGAGCTCGAGTGAACTGGTTCTTTACTTCGACGGGCGGTGTCCGTTATGCGCGGCGGAAATCAGGCGTCTCGGCGCGCGGGACACGCGACACCGGCTGGCCTTCGTCGATATCGCCGCGCCGGGCTTCGATCCCGCGCCGCTGGGCGTCGACCTCTCCGCCATGAATCGGGAGCTGCATGCGCGCCTGCCCGACGGACGCATGCTGACCGGCATCGACAGTATCGTGGCCGCCTATACGCTGGTCGGGCGTCACGGGCTCGTCTGGCTGCTGCGCGCGCCGGTCGTGCGCGACGCGTTCGCGCCGCTGTATCGCCGTGTCGCGCGCAACCGGTACGCGGTGTCGCGCTGGCTCGGCTATCGCGCCGAAGCGCGCTGCGATGCCCGGGCGTGCGGTAGCGGCACGGCCGCGCACGACACGGCAACGGATCGACCTGCACGCGACAACGTGCGTCGCATCGTCGTGAACTGGATGTATGCGGCGGCGATCGTGCATCTGCTGGTCGGCGCGGCGCTTCCGTGGGTCGCCGGGGCGTCGTGGCTCGACGCATATCACCGGCGCATCGAGTTGCATTTCTGGGCCGCAACGGCACCCGGCGCGGCGCGCGCGCAGCAGATCTGGTGGCTGTCGCTGTTCGGCGCGACGCTGCAATGCGCATCGGTCTGGATGCTGGCGCTCGTGCACCTCGGCAACCGGCTGCGCAGACGCGAAGTGTGGGGATGGCTGCTGGCCGGCCTGCTGATCTGGGCGCCGCAGGACCTGCTGTTGTCGTTGCACGCGCAGGTCGGGCGCCACGTGGCGGCCGATGTCGCGGCGCTCGTCGCGATGGTACCGCCGCTCGTCTGGTTGTGGAGGAGGGATACCGCATGAACACGCTGCCGGCTTTTCACTGGGCGCTCGATCTGCTGATCGTGCAGGGCGCGATGGGCGCACTCGATACGCTTTACCACCACGAACTCACGCAGGACCTGCCGCACCGCCCGCGCGCGCGGCTCGAACTGACGATTCATGCGGCGCGTTCCGTGCTCTATGGTGTCGTGTTCGCGTCGATCGCGAACGTCGCCTTTCACGGCGCGTGGGTGGCGGCCATCGCGGCGGTCGTGCTCGTCGAAGTGGCGCTGACGTTGTGGGATTTCGTCGTCGAGGACCAAAGCCGCAAGCTGCCGGCGACCGAGCGCGTGCTGCACACGCTGCTGGCCGTCAACGGCGGGGCGCTGTTCGGGATGCTCGCGATGCAGCTGGCTGCGTGGGCGCACGAGCCGACCGCGTTGCGCGCGCTCGATTCCGGCTGGCGCGGCTGGCTGCTCGGCCTGTTCGCCGTCGGCGTGACGCTGTCGGGCATCCGCGACGGCATCGCGGCCTGCCGGGTCGCGCGGCGCGCGCCGGCCGCCAATCCGTTCGTCGGGCAGCCGGCCGGCAACGTGCTCGTGACCGGCGGGACCGGCTTCATCGGCGAAATCCTCATGAACCAGTTGCTCGATGCGGGGCATACGGTCACGTTGCTGGCGCGCGATCCGCTGCGCGCGGCCTATCAGTTTCACGGCCGGGTGCGCAGCGTGACGTCCGCCGCGCAGTTGCAGCCGCACGAGCGTTTCGACACGGTCGTCAATTTCGCGGGCGCGCCGGTGCTGGGCGCGCGCTGGAGCGCGCGTCGCCGGGCGCTGCTGCTCGCCAGCCGTGTCGACGTCACGCAGGCGCTGATGCGCTGGGTCGAGACCGCCGAGGTCAAGCCGCGCACGTGGATCCAGGCGTCGGCGATCGGCTATTACGGCGTGCGGCCGGCCGACGAGCGGCTCGACGAGGACAGCCGTGCCGGCAGCGGCTTCATGTCGGCGTTGTGCCGGCAGTGGGAGCAGTCGGCGCAGCCGCTCGAGCGGCACGGGGTGCGTACGGTGGTGCTGCGGCTGGGCATCGTGTTCGGCCCCGGCGGCGCGTTGCGTCCGATGCTGCTGCCGCACTACGTCGGCCTGGGCGGCCGGTTCGGCGACGGCGCGCAGGTGATGAGCTGGATTCACCGGGACGACGTGCTGCGGATCATCGCGCGCGCGATGTCGAACGGCGGCATGCGCGGCGTCTACAACGCGGTCGCGCCGGTGGCCGTGACCCAGCGCGAGTTCGTGCAGGTCGTCGCGAAGGTGTTGCGGCGTCCCGCCTGGCTGCACGTGCCGGCCGCACCGCTGCGCCTGGCGATGGGCGAGATGGCCGAGCTGCTGCTGGACGGGCAGCGCGTGATGTCGGCACGGCTGCACCAGGACGGATTCATGTTCCGGTTCCCGACGGCCGAGCACGCGCTGCGCGACCTGACCGACCGGCCGCACACCGATTTTGCGCGCGCGGCCTGCCGTTCGCCCCGAGGTCGTGTATAAATTCGACGGATACCCGTTCGGGCCGGTCGAGTGCCCCGAACGCCCTGCATCCGACCTCACAAGGAGACTGCATGCTGCACGTCCTCGGCAAGATCCCGTCCATCAACGTCCGCAAGGTGCTGTGGCTGTGCACCGAGCTGAACCTGCCGTTCGAACAGGAAGACTGGGGCTCGGGCTTTCGCACGACCAACGACCCGACCTATCTCGCGCTGAATCCGAACGCGCTCGTGCCCGTGATCAAGGACGACGATTTCGTGCTTTGGGAATCGAACACGATCATCCGCTACCTCGCGAACCGCTATGGCGGCGATGCGCTGTATCCGGCCGAGCCGCAGGCACGCGCGCGGGTCGATCAGTGGATCGACTGGCAGGCGGCCGACCTGAACCGTTCCTGGGTCGGCGCGTTCCTCGGCCTCGTGCGCAAGTCGCCCGATCATCAGGATCCGGCGGTGATCGCGCAGTCGATCGCGGGCTGGACGAAGCTCATGACGGTGCTGAACGCGCAGCTCGAAGCGACCGGCGCATACGTGGCCGGCGACCACTTCACGCTCGCCGACATTCCGATCGGCCTGTCGGTGAACCGCTGGTTCGGCACGCCGTTCGAGCACCCGGATTTCCCGGCGGCGAAGCGTTACATCGACCGTCTCGCGACGCGCGAAGGCTTCAAGCAGTACGCGGGCAGCGCGAATCCGTAATGCATCGCCAGTAGCGGGCGGTGTGCGGCGTCGGCCGCCGCCGCCGTGTCACCGCCCGCATCACGGAAGCCGCGCGCCGGCCGTCACGCGCCCGGCGCGGGCACTGCGTCGAGCACGCGTTCGAGAAACCTTTCGTGATTCCACGCGGATTCCGGCCGAGACAGCCCGAGCCGCACGACCACCAGCTGGCGGCTCGGCACCACGCTCACGAACTGGCCTTCATGGCCGACCGCATGAAATGCGTCGGCGGGCAGGGTTCGCGCATCCGAGCCGGTATCGTTGAACGGCTCCGGCACCTTCACCCACAGATGCGCGCCGAATTCCTCGCGCGGCGACAGCGGCGTCGCGCGCGTCAGGTAGCGCACCCAGCCTTCGGGGAGCAGCCGCTGCCCGTTCCACACGCCGTCCTGCAGCAGGAACTGCCCGAAGCGCGCCCAGTCGTGCGCGCTTGCATACATGAACGACGCGCTGCCGAGCGTGCCGGACGCATCGGGCTCGAACACCGCGCTGCGCATCCCGAGCGGCGCGAACAGCGCGCGGCGCGGAAACGCGAGGTAGTCGTCCTCGGTGCCGCCCATCGCGACGCGCATCACGCGCGCGACGATCGCGCTCGTGCCGCTCGAGTAGTACCACTGCGTGCCGGGCTTCGCGGCGAGCGGCCTGGACGACGCGAAGCGCGCGGTGTCGGGCTGCGTGAACAGCATCACGGCGACGTCGGACAGCGGGTCGTCGTAGTCCTCGTTGAATTGCAGGCCGCTCGTCATGTGCAGCAGTTCGTCGAGCGTGATCGCCGCGCGCGGATCGCCGCTGCCGCGCCATTCGGGCAGCAGCGCCGACGCATCCGGCGACAGCGTGTGTTGCGCGACGAGCATGCCGACGAGCGCGGCCGTCACGGTTTTCGTCATCGACCAGCCGGGTAGCGGCGTGTCGGCCGTGAAGCCGCGCGCATAGCGTTCGGCGATCACCTGGCCGCGCCACATCACGACGACGGCACGCGTGCGCCGCGGCCGCGCCGGATCGGATTCGTCGAACGCACGATCGAGCGCGGCCTGCAGCTTGCGTGCATCGATGCCGGCGGGCGGCACGATCGGCGCGACGGATGCGATGGGCGCCGCTTGCGCGGGCGGCGGATCGGGGACGGGCGGCAGCGCGGCCGGCAGCACGCCGGGCGATGGCCCGAGCGCGAGCGTGCAGCCGAGCCCGGGCCGGAAGTCCGCTTCGCGTTGCGCGAAGCCGGCGAAGGTCGCGACGGCGCGACGATGCTCGGGATCGATCGACGGGCGTACCAGTTTCAGCAGCGGATGCACGCCGGCCATGATGTCGATGTCGATCACCGACGCGGCCGGACGGCCCGACACGAACACGCCCGAACACAGCGCCTTCGCCGCATAGCCGGTCGCGATCGGCGCGAGCCGGGACAGCATGTAGCCCGTGTAGCCGATCGCGGCGACGACCGCGAGTGCCGCGCCGCGCAGGATCAGCGATTTGATGGAAATCGTCATGCGCGAGCGTCCTCGGTGGCGTGCCGGCCGGCAGCGATGCGGCAGTGTCGCAGGTTCGGGCGACGCGGCGCAATCGCGGTTGCGTGACGAATGGATGGCGGCCGCGTGCGCTTTCCGGCTTCGCGCCCTGGCGATCGGCGGGCCGGTACGGCAAAGGACGAGTTGAACTCGAACCGGCCATCGGCCGATAATCGTCCGGCATTGCTCTCCTGCCAGTCAAACCCGTCAAACCGCTATCGGAAAACGCCATGTCCTACGACAACAACAACCCGTTCGCCAAAATCCTGCGCGGCGAACTGCCGTGCGTGAAAGTCGCCGAAGACGACGAAACCATCGCGATCATGGATCTCATGCCGCAGGCCGACGGTCACGTGCTCGTGATCCCGAAGGAGCCTGCCGCACAGATCTTCGAGCTGTCCGGCGATGCGGCCGCGGCCGGCATCCGCATGACGCAGCGCGTCGCGGCGGCCGTGCGCGCGGCGCTCGGGCCGGACGGCGTGTTCATCGGCCAGTTCAACGGCGCGGCGGCGGGCCAGACGGTGCCGCACGTGCATTTCCACGTGATCCCGCGCTGGGAAGGCGTCGAGCTGCGGATGCACGCGCGCGACATCGCCGACGCGGCGGCGCTCGAATCGGTCGCGCAGCGCATTCGCACCCATTTCGTGTAACGCGGGCACGGCTCGCCGTACGGGTGGCGCGGCGCATCTGTATCAGCGGTGACGCGAGGTAACACGTGTAACCGCTCGCGAAACTCGCCCGCGCGGGCCCGGCGCTAGACTCGGCGCATTGTTTCATCGAGCGACAGGAAGGGCGCATCGCCTCTTCGTGCCGGTCGTCGCAGGTCGCGGCGGTCCGGCGTTCGCAAGGTGCCACGTGTCCTTTTCGCCGGGAATCGAGCCATGTACAAAGTCCTCATCACGTTTGCGCTGATCGGCGGCCTGTCCGGCTGCTACGTTGCACCGCCTTATGGGTACGCGCCCGCGCCGGGCTACTACGGTTATGCGCCGGCGTATTACGCGCCGCCCATCAGCGTCGGGATCGGCGGCAACTTCCGCATCCGCTGAGCAGGCGGTACGCGCATGCGGGTCCGGCCCGCGTGCTGCGCCGCACATCGATCGGCCGCGTCGTTCGGCGCCGCGCCGCCGCCGCCATCGCCATCACCAGGGCCGACGCGCGCACCGTGTCACGACGCGTCGGCGCATCGCTCGCCCGGGTTCCTATACTTCGCAGGAAGGCCCATCCCGGCGAGGCAGCCATGTCCGTCACGCGCAAGGTCGCAATCGTGTCGAGCGTTTCCACGCTCGTCTATCTCGGGCTCGCCGTGCTCGGCATCGGCGGGTTCGCCGCCTTCTTCTCCCATCCGCAACTGATCGTCGTCGTCGTCGTGACGCTCGCGCTGGCGTTCGCCGCGATGTTCACCGAAGGCAACCTGAGCGCCGGCGAGCGCGAGAACCGCGACAACCGTTGGGTGCTCGCGGCATTCGGGGCAAGCGGGTTCCTGCTGGCCTATTTGCCCGCGCTGACCGACCGGCTCGACGTCTGGACCTTCGGCGGCGAGGCGGTGCGGTGGTTCGGCGTGGTGCTGTACGTCGCGGGCGGGGTGCTGCGCATCTGGCCCGTATTCGTGCTCGGCAAGCGCTTCAGCGGGCTGGTTGCCATCCAGCCGGGCCATACGCTGGTCACGGGCGGCATTTACCGCTACATCCGCAACCCGAGCTATCTCGGCCTGCTCGTCAATTCGATCGGCTGGGCGTGCGCGTTCCGCTCGGGTGTCGGCCTGCTGCTGGTCGCGCTGATGCTGGTGCCGCTGGTTGCGCGCATCCGCTCCGAGGAAGCGCTGCTGCGCGCACAGTTCGGCGCCGAATACGACGCGTACTTCGCGCGAACCTGGCGCCTGCTCCCGGGCGTGTACTGACCCTCATCGACGCCGGATGACCGGTTGCAGCCGGCATGGCTCGCCGCGCGTGCCCGATGTGTTGCCACGTGTGTCTCGACCGGGCGATTCCGGTGCCCGCGGCCATTCCGCCGAGGTGGGCGGGAATCGCCCGGACGCCCGTCCGGCGGGCGTTTGCGGCTTTTTCGCCGGCCTGCCGAAGCTTCCATTTTCGTAAACAACTTGTTACCAGAATGTCGACGGCAAGGAGACGGGAGCGGTGCTATTCTTCGCCGCAAGCTCATTGAAATGAATTGGTCCGGGATTCGGCACAATGCCTGGATCGACGTCGATCGGTTCAGATCGTCATCGCGAGCGGACCTTCGATAACCAGATTGCGAACAAGGAAGAATACGGGAATGTGGAAGAAAATCGCCCCCGCTCTCGTCGTCGCCGCCCTGGCTGGCGCGACCGCACTGCCGGCAATGGCCGGTGACTTGAACAACGCGCTTGGCGGCGCGCTCGGCGGGGTTGCCGGCGCAGCAGTCGGCGGCGCGGTTGGCGGCAGCACGGGCTCCGTCATCGGCGGTGCGATCGGCGGCGGCGCCGGCGGCGCCGTGACGTCGAACCGTCGCGAGCGCACCGGCGCGATCATCGGCGGCGCCCTCGGCGGCGGCGCGGGTACCGCGGCCGGCAACGCCATGGGCGGCCGCACGGGCGGCCTGCTGGGCGCGGCAGTCGGCGGCGGCGCCGGCGCGGCGCTCGGCGGCAACATGTCGCGCAGCTCGTCCGAGCGCGATCACGGCTATCGCCACCGCAAGCATCGCCACAACCGTCACTGGGACTAAGCGCCACGGGCGCGGCGCGGTGCGCGGCTTGCGCACCGGCGCGCCCGACGCGTCAGCACCCGATCCGACGGTCGGCCCGGCAGTCCGAGCCGGGCCGCCATCGCCGGCCGGACCGGCCACCTTCCGCGGTTTCAGCAGTACATCCTGTCCGCCTCGATCGACGAGGCCGGCATTCTCTCCCTTCCGCCCGACCTCTCCCGCCTGGCGACGACATCGCCGGTTGCATCCCCGTGTGCCCGATGCGCGTCCTTTACCGTCACGCCACGTCACGTTCTGAAGCCGACGCGCGTGCGTGATCGAAGCAGTGCGGCATCTGCTCATCCTTCATTCTCCTGATCGTCCGTATCGCGCCTGCGTAGGGCCCTTCACCGGCACCGCACCGCGAACCTGCGCATCAGGATTTCCCTGATACGCAAACCGCGCGACCTGCCTGTTCACCGGCCGTCGCGGACGCCGGCAGGTAGTGGGAAATCGAATGGATGTCATCGCAACATTTAATTGGTCGATCAGGATCGACTTCGCTATCGTCAACGCTGCCCGCGTACGGAATCGAACCGTGCCGTCCCCCGTGCCCCGCCGCATGACTCCGAGTGTCCGCGGCCCGGCCGCCGGACCCACAAGCATGGGTCGCACCGCCCGCTGAACCGGGCGGACCCGTCGCGAAGCCTGGCCGACCGAACGAAGGCGCACGCGCTTTCAAGCCACCCCGGCAACGATGTTCCGCCGCCGCATGCGTGCCCCACGCGCCTGTGTGCCGCGGCTGCCGTTTTTACCCGGGGCCGGACCAACCCATTGCCTGGATGCTTTATGTCTAAGACAACGTATTACGCGCCGCATGGCGGCCACCCGCCGCAGACCGATCTGCTGACCGATCGCGCGATGTTCACCGAGGCGTACGCCGTCATTCCGAAGGGCGTGATGCGTGACATCGTCACGAGCTGGCTGCCGTTCTGGACCAACACGCGCCTGTGGGTGATCGCGCGTCCGCTGTCGGGTTTCGCCGAAACCTTCTCGCAGTACATCGTCGAAGTGAACCCGGGCGGCGGCAGCGACAAGCCCGAGCAGGACAAGAACGCCGAAGCCGTGCTGTTCGTCGTCGAAGGCGAGGCCGAGCTGACGCTGCAGGGCAAGCAGCACACGCTGAAGCCGGGCGGCTACGCATTCATTCCGCCGGGCGCCGACTGGACGCTGCACAACGTCAGCGATGCAGCCGTGCGTTTCCACTGGGTCCGCAAGCACTATCAGGTCGTCGACGGCATTCCGCTGCCGGAAGCGTTCGTGACCAACGAGCAGGACGTCGAGCCGATCCCGATGCCGGGCACCAACGGCGCATGGGTGACGACGCGCTTCGTCGACATGAGCGACATGCGTCACGACATGCACGTGAACATCGTGACGTTCGAGCCGGGCGGCGTGATCCCGTTCGCCGAAACGCACGTGATGGAGCACGGCCTGTACGTGCTCGAAGGCAAGGCCGTCTATCGCCTGAACCAGGACTGGGTCGAGGTGGAGGCAGGCGACTTCATGTGGCTGCGCGCGTTCTGCCCGCAGGCATGCTATTCGGGTGGCCCCGGCCGCTTCCGCTACCTGCTGTACAAAGATGTGAACCGTCACATGAACCTGACGCTGAACCCTGCGCGCTGAGCATCGCGCAGGGAGTCGGATGCGCAAGCCCGCCGGTGAATGCCGGCGGGTTTTTTTATTGGCGCGGCGGCGGGGCGTTGTCGACGTTGTCGTGTGGCGCGCGTTGCGTGCTACACGTCGAGCGCGGCGGCGGCGAGTGCCGCGACCTGCAGCCGCGTGTCGGGCGGTTGTTCGTCTTCCATCAGCCAGATCGCCGACAGGCCGGCCCACGCGAGGATCCATTCCAGCAACCGGCGCCGGTCGAGTTGCGCCGCGTTGGCGACAAGCATGACGCGATGCTCGAAGCGCGCGGGATCGACCGCGATGTCGTGCGCGGGATTGCAGAACAGGTTCGCGTAGTCGAACGCGCGGTCGCCGCGCAGGCCTTTCGGATCGATCGCGAGCCAGCCGCGATCGCCGAAGTGAAGCACGTTGCCGTGATGGATGTCGCCATGCAGGACCGCTTCGTCGACGGATGGCCCGGCCAGCAGCCGATGCGCGGTCGCGGCCGAGCGGCACAGCACGTCGTCGTCCGCGTCGTACGACAGCAGCGAATAGAACCAGTCGTGCAGCGGCACGAGTTCGGGTGGCGCGGCGGCGCGATGTGCGTGCAGCCGTGCGACAGCGTCGCACGCGATCCGGAGCGCGTCGTCGTCGTGGCCCGCGGCCGACAGGCCGGCGAGCGTCGGCGCGGGCTGCGCGCGTTCGAGCAGCACCGCATCGCTGTCGTGCAGCCAGACCCGCGCGGCGCCATTCCCGTTCCACCACGTCATCAGCGCATTGCCGCGACGCTCTTCGTCGCACGTGGCGATTTTCAGCATCGCCGGCCGCGCGTGCCAGGCGACGGGCAGCACGCCGCCGCTCGCGGTCAGGATGGGGCCGCCGTCGGGCACGAGGTCCCACAGGCGCAGGTAGGTGTCGAACATGCCGACGATGGTACAGGCGAAGCGACGCTCGCGCCGAGCGATTCGACTGTCCGAATGAACATCCATTCCTAAATAAAATTTAGCCAGCCAAACATTGGCTAAAGATTGTTCCGGTATTCCGGCATCCCTTCGACAATGCGCGCCTTTCGTGACGGATGGGCGCGTGGTGCGCGCCCGCCGTCGCCGCATCGAAGAAGGAACCCGAATGACCGACCACACCGCTTCCCCTCCGCCGCCGTCTCCGCGTCCCGCATCGCCACGTCGCCGCACATGGCGCATCCTCGCGGGCGCGCTGCTCGGCCTGGCACTCGCGTGCGCGGGCATCGGCGCATGGACGATCCATCGCATCTGGACGCAACTGCCGTCCGTCGAGCATCTGGCCGTCTATCGTCCCGCGCTGCCGCTGCGGATTTTCGCGCGCGACGGCGAACTGCTGGCCGAATATGGCATCGAGCGCCGCGAGTTCGTGCCGCTCGAGCACATTCCACCGTTGATGCGGCACGCGCTGCTCGCGGCCGAGGACGCGAAGTTTTACGAGC
The DNA here is from genome assembly GCF_003366075.1 of Burkholderia sp. IDO3. Lineage (NCBI taxonomy): Bacteria > Pseudomonadati > Pseudomonadota > Betaproteobacteria > Burkholderiales > Burkholderiaceae > Burkholderia > Burkholderia sp. IDO3. The sequence goes on along the minus strand of NZ_CP028962.1, from coordinate 2,954,962 downwards.
ACGGCGCGATCGATGTCGGCGGCCTCGCGCGCGCGACGTTCGCGAACGTCGTGACGCGGCAGCCCGGGCAGGGCGGCAGCACGATCACGATGCAGGTCGCGCGCAACTTCTACCTGACGCGCGACAAGGTGCTGAGCCGCAAGCTCGTCGAGATCCTGATGGCGATCAAGCTCGAACGCGCATACAGCAAGGACAAGCTGCTCGAGCTGTACATGAACGAGATCTATCTCGGCGAGCGCGCGTATGGTTTCGCGGCGGCCGCGCACGTGTATTTCGGCAAGCCGCTCGACGCGCTGAACGCGGGCGAGGCGGCTGTGCTCGCCGGGCTGCCGAAGGCGCCGTCGGCGTTCAACCCGGTCGTCAATCCGGCGCGCGCGACGGTACGGCGCGACTACGTGCTCGGCCGCATGCACGCGCTCGGCCAGCTCGACGATGCGACGTACCGCGCGGCGGTCGCCGCGCCGATCGCGCTGGCGACCACGCCGCCGCCCGGCATCGTCGCGGCGCCGTACGTCGCGGAGCGCGCGCGCCGGATGATGGTCGAGCGCTTTCACGACGATGCCTATACGCTGGGCCTCGACGTGACCACGACGATCTCGATGCGCGACCAGCGCGCGGCCGAAGCCGCCCTCGCGCGCACGCTGCGTCGCCAGAGCGCGAAGCGCGATGCGCGCAACGGGCTCGAAGGCGCGCTCGTGTCGCTGGATGCGGCGACCGGCGACATGCTCGCGCTCGTCGGCGGCGCGGATTTCAACCGCAACGTGTTCGACCATGCACTGCAGGCGTATCGCCAGCCGGGCTCGAGCTTCAAGCCGTTCGTCTATTCGGCGGCGCTGGAGAAGGGCTACTTCCCGGGCGTGCTGGTCGACGACACGCAGCGCACGCTCACGCATGCGGAAACCGGCGCGCGGCCGTGGCGTCCGCGCAATTTCGGCAACCACTACGAAGGTTTCATTCCGGTGCGACGCGGGCTCGTGCGCTCGAAGAACCTCGTCGCGGTCAGCCTGATGCAGGCGGCCGACCCGCGCTACGTGCAGCAGCATGCGGCGGCCTTCGGTTTCGATGCGCAGCGCAATCCGCCGTCGCTGCCGCTCGCGCTCGGCGCGGGTGCTGTGACGCCGCTCGAACTCGCGAGCGCATACGGCGTGTTCGCGAACGGCGGCATGCGGATGGTGCCGCGCCTGATCCTGTCGGTGAAGCAGCGTCATGGCGGTGCGCTGTACGACGCACCCGTGCCCGACGGCGGGCGCGTCGTGTCGGCGCGCAACGCGTTCGTGATGGACAGCATGCTGCGCGACGTGGTGCGCACCGGCACCGCGCGCGGCGCGCTCGCGCTGCGCCGCGACGACGCGGCCGGCAAGACGGGCACGTCGAACGGCTCGAAGGATGTCTGGTTCGCGGGCTATTCGTCGGGCATCGTCGCGGTCGCGTGGCTCGGCTACGACACGCCGCGGCCGATGGGGCGCGCAACCGGCGCGTCGCTCGCGCTGCCGGTCTGGCTCGACTACATGAAGACGGCCGTCGACGGACGCACGCCGCTCGAGGCGACGCCGCCGCAGGACGTCGCGCTCGCCGACGGCGATTTCGTGTACGCCGAATACCTGCGCGGCACCTGCACCGCCGACGTGCCGCCGTTCATCCGCAGCCGCTATGCGTGCGGCGGCGCGTCGGCGTCCGATGCGCCGGGCAATGACGGCCAACCCGACGCGCCGATGCCGGCAGCCGTCGACGCGGCCGAGCGCGAGCGCGTGCTCGACCTGTTCCGTACCGAAGACTGAGGCACACGATGCATACGCTTTATCTGATTGCGATCGTCGCGGAAGCGATGTCGGGCGCGCTGATGGGGATGCGGCGCGGGATGGACCGCTTCGGGCTCGCGCTGGTGGGCGCGGTGACCGCGCTCGGCGGCGGCACCGTGCGCGACGTGCTGCTCGGCCACTATCCGCTCGGCTGGATCGCCCATCCCGGGTACCTGATGATCACGCTCGCCGCGGCGACCGTCGCGTCGTGGGCCGCGCGGCACGTCGCGCGGATGAAGACGCTGTTCGTCACCGTCGACGCGATCGGCCTCGCGGCGTTCACGATCATCGGCTGCGACGTCGGCGCGTCGACGGGCACCGCGCCGATCATCGTCGTGCTCGCCGGTGCGATCACGGGGGTATGCGGCGGGATGCTGCGCGACCTGCTGTGCAACGAGATGCCGCTGATCCTGCGCGAGGAGCTGTATGCGAGCGTCGCGTTCGTCACGGGCGCGCTGTACGTCGGGATGCAGCACGTCGGCATCGACGCGGGCGTCGCGACGGCGGTCGCGCTGGCGGCGGGCTTCACGATGCGGATGCTCGCGGTGCGGCTGGGCTGGAAGATGCGGACGTTCGGCGTCGCGGATCTCGAGCATTGAGCGGGCAGGTGCGCCGGAAGCGGCGACGCGACGGATACGCCGTCGCGCCCGCATTCAGTCCGGCTGCATCACCTGGAACACATTCCCTTCCGGATCGACGCCGTCGTACATCCGGTACGCGAAGCCGTCGTAGCGCTTGAGCGCGCGCACCGTCACGCGATCGCGGACGAGGCGCGCGCGATGCGCGTCGATGTCCGTGTCGATCGAGAAGACGAGCTTCACGTGGTTCGCATCCGCGCGCGCGGGCGTCGCTGCCGCGTGACGAAACGCCGGGCCGGCCAGATGCAGCGCGAGCTCGATCGCACCGGCGTCGAGCACGGCCCATTCGTCGTCGATTGCCTCGATGACAGGAAGACCGAAATACTGCCGATAGAACGTCTTCAGCAACGCAACGTTCTGCACATACAGGATGATGCGGGTCATCGGAAGCGGCATGGGCGTCTCCTGGAAGGCGATGAGCGAATGGCGATGTCGGCCGCGCAGCACGCAGCCGGTTCATGTACCGGCGTCACACCGGCACCATGACCGGCGGCGCTCCGTCGCCCGTTTCCACCCTCTTCACCGCGAAGCCGTAGCACCGCGCGATATGGGCGGGCGTCATCACGTCGCGCGGCGCGCCGTGCGCGACGATCGTGCCGTCGGCGAGCATCGCGATCGTATCCGCATGCCGCGCGGCGAGGTTCGGATCGTGGACGATCGCGAGTACGCCGAGCCGCCATTCGCGCGCGACCTCGCGCACGGTATCGAGCAGCCGGTGTTGATGCGCGAGATCGAGCGCGGCGGTCGGTTCGTCGAGCAGCAGATAGCGCGGAGCGGTTTCCGGCGCGTCGTCGTCCGGCCACAGCTGCGCGAGCACGCGCGCGAACTGCACGCGTGCAAGCTCGCCGCCCGACAGCGTCGTCACGTCGCGTCCGACGAGCGCGTCGGCGCCCGCGCGTTCGAGCGCACACCACGCGATGTCGCGATCGCGGCGCGACGTCGCACCGCTGCGCCGCGCATGCGGATAGCGGCCGAGCAGCACGATTTCGTCGACGCTGAACGGAAACGCCGGCTGCGCGGCCTGCGGCAGCACGGCGCGCAGGCAGGCGAGCCGCGGCGCGTCGATGCGCGCGAGCGGCTCGCCGTTCAGCGTGATGTCGCCGGTCACGCGCACGCCGTTCGGCGCGACGCTGCCGGTCAGCTCTCCCGCGAAGGTCTTCAGCAGCGTGCTCTTGCCCGCGCCGTTGCGGCCGAGCAGCGCGGTCACGCGGCCCGGTTCGATCGACAGCGACAGGTTGCGGAGCACGGCGGTATGCCGGCGGGCGACGTCGAGATGATGGGCGGTCAGCATGATCGGTGAATGAAGGGTTCAGCCGCCGAGCGCGCCGCGGCTTTTCCACAGCAGCGCGAGAAAGAACGGCGCGCCGAGCAGCGCGGTGAGCACGCCGAGCGGAATCTCGGCGGGGGCCGCCGCCGTCCGGGCGGCGAGATCGGCGGTAAGCGTCAGCAGTGCGCCCAGCAGCGCGGCGCCGGGCAGCACGACGCGCTGGTCGGGGCCGCACGCGAGGCGCACGCAGTGCGGCGCGACGAGGCCGATGAAACCGATGATGCCGGCGCACGACACGAGCGCGCCGACCGCGAGCGCGACCGCGACGAGCACGCGCCGCTTCAGCCGCTGCACGGGCACGCCGAGATGCAATGCCTCGGTTTCGCCGAGCTGCAATGCGTTCAGCGCATCGCGGTCGCGCGCGAGCAGCACGCAGCCGATCGCGACGCACGGCGCGACGGCCGCCAGCGCCGACCATTGCGCGCCGCCGAGGCTGCCGAGGCTCCAGAAGGTCAGCGAGCGCAGTTGCGCGTCGTCGGCGACGAACGTGAGCAGCCCGATCGCCGCGCCGACCAGCGCGTTGATCGCGATGCCGGCGAGCAGCAGCAGCGGCAGCGCGAGCCGGCCGCGCGACGCGGCGAGCCGGTAGACGAGCGCCGCGACCGCGAGCGCGCCCGCGAATGCGGCGACGGGCAGCACGGCCGCGCTCACGTGCGCGGCGAACAGCGCGGGGCCGAGCACGATCGTCGTGGTCGCGCCGAGCGCCGCGCCGCTCGACACGCCGACGAGCCCCGGGTCCGCGAGCGGATTGCGGAACAGCGCCTGCATCGCGGCGCCGGCCGCGCCGAAGCCGCCGCCGACCAGCAGCGCGAGCACGACGCGCGGCGCGCGGATGTCGAACAGCACCGCGCGGGCCTGCCGCGCGGCCGGGTCGCCGCTCAGCGCGGCCCACGCTTCGGCGAACGGAATGCGGTAGGCGCCGATGCACAGCGCGACGACGGACATCGCACACACGAGGACGGCGAGCGCGGCCAGCGCGAATGGCGCAACGCGGCGCGACGCGCCGACGCGCGCGGCGCTGGCGTTGGCGTCGGCGTTCGACGGGTGCGACGATGCGGAGAAAGGCGAAGCATGAGCAGGCATCGGGGCGATCCGGAATCAGGCGAGCGCATCCGACAGGCGTCGGTGCAGGGTCGTGACGGCGAGCGGCAGGCGCGGGCCGAAGCCGAGCAGGAACAGCGCGTCGAGCGACACGACGCGCTGCGCGCGGCCGGCCGGCGTCGCGCCGAAGCCGGGTGCGGCGAGCAGCGCGGCGCGCCCGCCGACGGCAGCGAGCCCTTCGTCGGAGATCAGCACGATGTCCGGTGCGGCGGCGGCGAGCGCTTCGGTCGTCAGCGGCTTGTAGTGATCGAAACCCTGCATCGCGTTGCGCGCGCCCGCGTAGCGGATCATCGCGTCGGCGGCCGTGCGCTGGCCGGCGACGAGCGCCTGGTTGCCGGTGTGGTTCAGCACGAACAGCACGCGCGGCGGCTGCGCGCCGCCGGGCACGTGCGCGGCGACCGCATCGCGCGCGGCCTGCCAGTCGAGATCGAAGCGTTGCAGCAGCGCGGCGCCGGCATCGCGTACGTCGAGCGCCTGCGCGACGCCGGTGATCTTCGCGCGCACCGAGTCGACGTCGTGACGCTCGTCGAACGTCGTCACCGCGACGCCGGCGCCTTTCACCTGCGCGATCGCGGCGGGCGGGCCGGCTTCCGCCGACGCGAGCACGAGATCGGGCCGCAGCGACAGCAACCCTTCGGCCGACAGCGCGCGCTGGTAGCCGACTTTCGGCAGGCGCTTCGCGGCATCCGGATACGTGCAGGTGGTGTCCGCACCGACGAGCCGGTAGCCGCGCGCGTCGGCGCCGCCGAGCGCGAACGCGGTTTCCGCGATCGCGCCGCCGATCACGACGACGCGCTTCGGCGCGGCCTGCGCCAGCGCGCGGCCGGGCAGTACGCCCGCGAGCGCACCGGCAACCGCGCTCGCGAGCACGACGCGGCGCCGGGCATCGAACGATCGAGCGCTCACCGGGCCTCTCCGTGTGCGGCGGCCGGCAGCGTCGCGACGAGCGCGCGCCAGTCGTCGCGCTCGACCCGGCCGGGCTTGCGTTCGCCGAACAGCAGCGCGACATGGTCGCCCTGACGATCGAACAGTTCGAGCGACGTGACGATGCCGTCGCTCGTCGGCTTCTTCACGACCCATGCGGCGGCGATCATGTCCTCGCGCACGTGCAGGTTGAAGCCCGGGTCGAGCACGTTGATCCACGCACCGACCTCGCGCACGTTCGCGACGGGGCCCGTGTGGATCTGGATCATGCCCGCGTTGCCGACGAACACCATGATCGGCTGGCCGCTCTGCGCGGCGCGTTCGAGCACGTGGCGCAGCGCATGCGCGGTCTCGACCGGGTACGCATACCGCGGATCGGCGAGGCGCAGCGCCTGCATGCGGCTCACGCCGAAACGCTGCGTGATGCCGAAGAATTGGTGCGTGTCGGTCATCGCGTCCCATGCCGCACGAAAGCCCGCGACGTCGATGTCGGTGTCGGCGCGCTCGGGCGTTTTCGGCGCGGCGGGCGCGACGTCGAGCCCCGGCTGTTGCGACGCCGCGCGCCAGCGGTCGACGAATGCGTCGTACGCCGCGTGATCGCTGTGCGTGCGCAGGTACACCTTGTGGATCGCGTGACCTTGCGCATCGAAGAACTGCAGGCTCTTCAGCGGGCCGTGCGTGGTTTCGTCGTGCACCGCGAACGCGGATGCCCAGTGACGATAGAAGATGCGCAGGTCGATGTCGCCGAGCGCGAGGCCGACCGGGCCGTCGTGGCTCATCTGCGCGTATTCGCCGTCTTTCTCGTGGACGGCCGTGTCGTTGCGCGTGAGCGCCATCACGCGGCCGAGGCGCGGCATTTCCTCGAACATCGCCGGAAAGCGGGCGTCGAGCCGTACCACGTGTTCGCCGACGAACGCGGCGAGCGCCTCGCCTTCGCTGACGCCGAGCGCCTGCGCGACGTCGCGGTTACGCAGCTGACGCTCGGCCTTGAGCTTGACGAACGCGTCGCGCAAGGCGGCGGTCCCACGCGCCGGCGTGGCCGGTTGACCGGGAAGGGCGGAATGCATCATGTCGGACTCCTTCAAGTAACGGTTGGGTAGCAGCGCGCGGTGGCGCGCATCAGAAATCGACTTTCATGCTGACGGCGACGGTGCGCCCGGACGACGTGTACGCATCGAGCACCTTCGAATCGTCGGCGATGCCGCGCACGTCCGACCAGTTCCAGTATTTGCGGTCGAACAGGTTGCGGATGCCGATCGTCGCGCTCACGTGCTTGTTGAAGCGGTAGCCGCCGCGCAGGTCGACGACGAACGACGACGGCGGCGCGAAGCACGCCTTGTTCGAGCAGTCGGACGTGTCGATGTCCTTGTCGCGCTTCGCGGCCTGGAACAGCAGGTCGGTCTGCACGAACCAGCGCTCGCCCGGCTCGTAGCGCACGCCGAACACCGCCGAGAACGGGTTGACCGTGTTCAGCGGCTGGCTCGCCGCGCCGTCGTTCTGCGTCGAACCCTTCGTGAACGCCAGCGCCGTCTTCAGCGTGATGCCGTTCGGCATGATCCATTCGGCGCGGCCTTCGAGGCCGTGGATGCGCGCATCGGCGAAGTTCACGTACTGGAACACGAACGGGTCGCTCGGGCGGCCGCTGCCCGCGATCGTCGTGCGCGAGATGAAGTTGCGGTAGCGGCCGGCGAACGCGGCCGCGCTGTAGCGGACGACGCCGTAGCCGGTGCCGGCCTTGCCGCGCAGGCCCGCTTCGAACGTGTCGCTGGTCTCGGGCTTCAGGTTCGGATTGCCGATCGACGTGTAGCCGTACACCGGGTTCGAGAAGCTGCTGTTCACCTGGTCGGGCGTCGGCGCGCGGAAGCCGTGCGCATATTGCGCATAGGGAATCAGTGCGGGCGTGATCTCGTACAGCACGGCGACGCGCGGCGACACTTCGTTCGCGCTCGTCGACACCGCGGTGCCGGTAAACAGCGGATCATTCTGCGTCGGGCTCAGCCGGTACGTGTCGAAGCGCAGCCCCGGCGTGACGAGCAGCCGGCCGTAGCCGATCTGGTCCTGCACGAATGCGCCGAACAGCGTGTAGTCGGTATCGGGAAACGCCTTGTTCGGGAATGCTTCGCCGACGCCCGGCACCGTGCCGTCGCGCATGTTCGTCACGCGCGACAGGCTGCCGTCGACGCCATACAGCAGCTTGTGTGCGAACGGGCCGGTCGAGAAGCCGCTTTCGGCGAACGCGGAGCCGCCGAACGTGCGTTCCTTGTACTGGTTGTCGCGCGAGCGCGACGGCTGCGTGCCGCGCGTCTCGAACGCATATTGATCCTGCTTCGCGTCCTGGTAGTAGAACTGCACGTGCGCGTTCTGGAACCAGCGGAACGTATCGTCGCGAAAGTCGTAGTCGACGCTGAAGCGGTTGCGTTCGAGCCGGTCGTGCGTCGTGAGGCCGAGCGTGCCGGGCGGGTTGATCGCCGACAGCACGTCGGTGCTCACGCGCCGCTGCACGGTTTCGGCGGTGAACCGGATCGTGTCGCGCGCGGTGGGCGTCAGCACGAGCTTGCCGAGCAGCGATTCCGAATAGACGTCCTGAGGGTTCGACGTCGTGCGCAGCGTGCTCGCCGAATTGTTGTCGCCGCGCGTGTCGACCTCGTGGCTGCGCCGGCCGTCGGCGATGATCATCCCCTGCACGCGGTCGTTGCCGCCGGCCGCCGATACCGTCGCGCCGACGCTGCGATCGGCCGAGTCGTAGCTCGGCCGGAACGAGAAGTAGGTGGGCTTGCCGTAGATCGACAGCAGGTCGCGCGGATCTTTCGTGATGAAGTTCACGGCGCCGGTCAGCCCGTCGCTGCCGTACAGCGCCGAGGCCGGCCCGCGCAGGATCTCGATGCGCTTGAGCATGTCGAGATCCGCATAGTCGCCGCGGCCCGCTTCGAGCGGCCCGAACGAGAACGCGCTCGGCAGGCGGATGCCGTCTTCCATCAGCAGCACGCGATTGCCTTCGAGGCCGCGGATGTTGATGCTCGAATCGCCGTCGCGGCCGCCGCCGAGCGCGGCGCTGCCGGGGCGGTACGCGGTGCGGCGCACCGTGACGCCCGGCTCGTAGCGCAGTGCGTCCTTGATGTTGGTGGCCTGCTGCTCGTCGAGATCGTCGTCGGTGATCACCGACACGGACGCGGCCGTGCGGCTCGCGGCGGTGGCGGTGCGGGTGGCCGTGACGGTGACGGGGTCGAGCAGCGCATCGCCGCGCGTGGACGCGGCGGCGGTGGTCAGGACGGCAGGCGGCAGGTTGGCGCCTTGCGGCGACGAATCGGCGTGAGCCGGGGCGGCGGACAGGCCGAACGCGCCGAACAGCGCGGCACAGATCGGCTGCCGTGCCAGCGGATAGCAATGCACAGGTGGTCTCCCATTGACGATAACAAGCCCGAAGGCTGGCTGGGTGACGCGTCCACCTGGCTGGCCCGTTTGCGCGCGATACGCGGCAAACGGCGAATTGAAAGGCAACTGACAATTTTGTCAGTGTAAATGAGAATTATTATCAATACAAGGAAGACAAGGAAGCACGGCAGCGCATGCGGGTGAGCGCCGTCGTGCGCGGGGCGGACGCGCCGCGCGGGGGAAAACCGTGAGAAGCCGGCCCTAGGCCAGCGATTCGATGCGGATCAGCAGGTTGCGCGCATGCGCGATGAATGCGTCGTGCGTCGCGCGGTCGCCGTGGCCTTCGAAGCCGGCCTGTTCGGCGAACGCGAGCTGCTCGGCGTAGAGGTCGACGAGTGTGGTGCGCGCGTCGGGAGGAAGCGAGCGGATCATCGAGACGAGCAGCAGTTCCTGTGCGCGCAGCATGCCGGACAGCGATTGGGCGTTCATGCCGACCTCCTCGAACGATGCGGCGGCGTGCCGCTCGTTTCATAGTAGGTCGTTGCCGCGCGCAGCGGAAATCAGCCGGCGGCGGTCGCCGTCCGTGCATCGCGCACGATCTGCGCGACACGTTCGACGAACTCGGCGTCGACGCTCGACAGCACCTCGCGCTTGCCGTCGGGCATCTCGACCATCAGCCGGTACGTGACGTCCTGCGTGGCCCATGCGAGATAGCCGACGACGACGAGCATCACGCCGACGACGAGCGCCGCGCTCGATGCGCCGATACCGCCGGCGACGGCGGTGGCCGCGCCGATCAGCGAGATCAGCGACGGTACGAGACGATTCTTCGGGATCTTGGCGACGTCGACGTCGCGGATGTCGCGCAGCGGGAAGACCTGGCCCGCGGCGGACAGGCCGTTGCGCGTGACCATCACGCCGCGTTCATTGAATGCGTTTTCCATCGTATGTGGCGTGGACGAAAACGCGCAGCGTAGCAGACTTCGTTGCCGCGTCAAACGAGGCCGAGTGCCGCATGACATGCGCGGAGCAGCCGGCATGCGGATGACGGGCGCAATGGAAGGGGCGTCAGAACTGCAGCCGGCCGTCGCCGTACAGGCGGCCCGGCACGTGCGATGCGACGACTTCGGCGATCTCTTCGTCGGTCGATTCGGCCGGTACGATCTGGCGTCGCGCGGGCGCGTCGAGATGCATCGTCCATTCGACGAGCCGGTACGGGCGGCCCCACGGGCGCTGCATTTCCACCGACACGCGGCAGCTCTGGACGGGAAGCGAATGCCGGCGCGTCAGAATCGCGTGCAGATGGCTGAAAACGGTATCTTCGATCATCATGGCCTCCGATCCTGTCTTGTGGTCAGTCGATGGCGGTGCCGTAGTGGGTGTCAAAAAAAAAGCCGCCGATGCTCAGGCGGCCAACAGGGGGGGTGAGAGCATCCTCTCAGCCCAGAATTAAGCGAAACTTAAAAGCCCATAAAAAAGCGCCCCGCGTGGAGCGGGGCGCTTCTTGCCGTCGTGATCCGCGAGTTAAGCGGATGCTTTAGAACTTGTGACGGATACCGACGCGAGCGGCGATCTGGTTCTTCGAATCGCTGCCCGACGTGCTGAAGTAGCTCGTGCTCGAACCGATCTGCGCTTGCACGCCGTTGCCCGATGCCTTCTGACCGACGACCAGGGCATACACGTCCGTACGCTTGCTGAGCGCGTAGTCCAGCGCCAGGTTGCCCTGGTTCCAGTGCGCCGAGTTGCCGCTTTGCGTTGCGTTCGTGTACGTGTAGCCGACGGCTGCCGACAGGGCCGGCGTGATCGCATACTTCAGGCCTGCTTCGTATGCGTTGTAGAACGTGCCCGATGCGCCTGCGGCGACCGGGGTGAACTGCGTGCGCGTCCACAGCGCCCATGCCGTTGCCGGGCCGAAGATGTAGCGGCCGCCCACGCCGTACGTGCGCAGGTCGCGGATGTTGGTCAGCGCGATGTTCGCGATCGACGTCGAGAACGCCGGCGATGCCTGGCTCGGGAAGCGGATGTCCGTGTATGCGGCGCCGAGGGCGAACGGGCCGTTCGCGTAGTTCAGGCCGAAGCTGTATGCACGCGACGAACCGGCCGTCGTCGTGGTGCCCGTCGTCGTCGACGGTGCGCCGGCGAAGTCGGTCGAGTTCGAGAAGCCGTACAACGCGCCGAACGTGAAGCCGGCGTAGTTCGCGCTCTGGAACTTCACCGCGTTGTTGATGCGGCTCGACGTGAGCTGGTCGATGTCGTTCACGTGGTACGCGTAGTTGCCGTCGACCGTGTTGCCGCCCGTCGAGTAGTTCGAACCGAGGATGTCGGTCGAGAACGAGTACTGACGGCCGAACGTCAGCGTGCCGTATTGCGCCTGGCTCAGGCCGACATAAGCCTGGCGGCCGAAGATCGCGCCGCCCTGGCCGATCGTGCCGTTGCCGCTGTTGAAGCCGTTTTCGAGCACGAAGATCGCCTTCAGGCCGCCACCGAGGTCTTCGGTGCCGCGCAGGCCCCAACGGCTGCCCTGGGCCACGCCGTCGTCGTACTTGAACAGCTTGCTGCTGCCGCCAGCGGCATCCTTGCTGTGGTTAACGTAGCTGATACCGGCATCGATCACGCCGTACAGGGTGACGCTGCTTTGCGCGTGCGCCGCGCCAGTCGTGGCGGTGAGGACGGCGAGGGTCAACAGTTTCTTGTTCAAAGGATTCTCCGAGCGAATAAATGGCGTGTCCAGTTGCGGTTCCGGCGCTCTCTATGGGCGCTTTCACGGACCGGTTGCAACTTTATCGGCAGGCCACGTAATGATTGTGACAGTGTTTGTCATATGACGAATGTGTGGTGCCGATGCGACACTGGATTCTGCCTGCTTGTACAGCGGGGAGTTATACCGATTCCGTCTGAGCGTCGATCGGGCGGCGGAATAAGCACATGAAATAAGCTTGGTTGGTGCCGTTCCGGCCCCGTGACAGGATGCGTGTTCAACAACGACACGGGACAAGAGGAACACCATGCGACGTTCGATCCTGACCGGCCTCGGCGCGCTCGCCGCGGCGCTGGCCTTTGCGGCGCCCGGCGCGCACGCCGACCCGCAGACGCTGAAGATCGGCACGATGAGCGGCCCCGACGCGCAGATCTGGACCGAGGTGACGAAGGTCGCCGCGCGCGAAGGCCTCGCGATCAAGGTCATCGAGTTCAACGATTACGTGCAGCCGAACGCGGCGCTCGATTCGGGCGACCTCGATGCGAACGGCTTCCAGCACCAGCCGTTCCTCGACAGCCAGATCAAGCAGCGCGGCTACAAGATCGTCAACGTCGGCCTGACCTACACGGCGCCGATGGGCTTTTATTCGAAGAAGCTCAAGTCGCTGAAGGATTTGCCGGTCGGCGCGAAGGTCGGGATCCAGAACGATCCGTCGAACGGCAACCGCGCGCTGCTGCTGCTGCAGAAATACGGGGTGATCAAGCTGAAGGCGGGCGCCGGCACGAACGGCGTGAACGCGACGCCGCTCGACGTCGCAGAGAACCCGAAGAAGATCAAGATCGTCGAGCTCGACGCCGCGCAACTGCCGCGCGCGCTGCCCGACCTCGACGCCGCGTCGATCAACACCGACTACGCGGTGAAGGCGGGGCTCACGCCGGTGAAGGACGCGATCGCGATCGAGGATCTGCGCGGGCCGTACGCGAACCTGATCGCGGTGCGCGCGCAGGACAAGGACAAGCCGTGGGTGAAGAAGCTCGTGGCGGCCTATGAATCGGACGACGTGCGCAAGTTCATCGACCAGAAGTTCGGCGGCGCGATCGTGCCGGCGTTCTGAGCATCGACGCACGCCGCTGCCCGGCACCGTTGCCGGGCATGCCGCGAAGCCGAAAAGCAAATCGCCCGCGCAAGCGGGCGATTTCGTTGCTGCGCGCCGTTGCGCGGCGCGCGGGCCGGTTGTTCGGGCCGGCTGTTCGGGCCGCTCAGGCCGACAGCAGCGACCCGGTACGGATCGGCGTGGCGCCCGCGATGCGCGCGACTTCCATGCCGGCCGTCGCGAAGCGCACGATCTGGCGCGCGTACAGCACGCCGGACACGCTGCTCTTCAGCGTGATCACGCGGTCGGTCAGCGGATCGACGATGTCGGCCACTTCCTGGCCGGCCTCGATCCACGCGCCGACCGGCGTGCGGAACACGATCACGCCGGACACCGGCGCGACGAGCGGATCGGTGCCCGCGAGCGGCGTGGCCGGATACGCGAGCGGCGGCAGCGGCGCGGGCGTGCCGTCGATGACGCCGCGCTCGGTCAGGTATTCGACGATCCCTTGCGCATCCTTCTCCGCGAACTCGTACGACACGTCGCGCTCGCTGCGCAGTTCCACCGTGACGGAAATCGCGCCGTTCGGGATCGGGAAGCGATCGCCGAAGCGGTTGCGCAGGTCGGACCAGCAGAAGCTGTGGATCTCGTCGAACGGATTGCCGACCGAATTCAGCGCGAGCAGCGACGCCTGGGCGTCGAGATAGCGCGCCAGCGGCTCGACGTCTTCCCACAGGTCGGGGTTCGTATAGAGGTGCAGTACCGCGTCGCTGTCGCAATGCAGGTCGAGCACGATGTCCGCATCGAACGACAGCTTCTGCAGCGCGAGACGCTGCGAGTCGAGCTCGGTGCGCGGCATCTGCTCGTGGAGCGCTTCGCGCATCGCGGCGCGTACCGCGGCGAGGTTGCGCTGTGCGTCGTTCGTCAGGTGGCTTTCGATACGCGGCAGCACGAGCGCCGCGAGATCGTAGAAATTGCGGTTGAAGTTCTGCATCGAGCCGAGATCGAAGCGGCCGAGGTGGTCGCCGAACACGTGCTGCGACAGGCCGATCGGGTTCGGCACGGGCACGATGACGACTTCGCCGCGCAGCTTGCCGGCGGTCTCGAGCGCGGCGATCTTGCGACGCAGCAGCGCGGCGACCAGCATGCCGGGCAGTTCGTCCGCGTGCAGCGACGACTGGATGTAGACCTTCTTGCCGCCGCGCGGGCCGTAGTGGAAGCTCGTGATCTGGCGTTCGGTGCCGACGGCGGGGGAAATCAGCGGATGGGTCTGCGTTTGCATGATGGGGAGAGTGCGGCGCAGCCGCGAGTGATCCGGTATGCGTGGAAGGTCGATTGTACGTTGCCTTCGCCGAACCTATCAAACCGCGCCCCGAACACGCTCTTTTCCTTTGCGAATCATCAGGTTGGCGCGTAAAAAATAACGTTGCGGCGGCGCCTCCGCCGGGTGTTTTTCGCCGTGTCCGGCTGCGTGCGGGCAAAAAAACGGGCTCCTTGCGGAGCCCGTCTGCGCGGATGCGAAGCGCGCTTTTACGCGCGATTACTTGCCGTAGACATCGAAATCGAAGTACTTCTTCGCGATCTTGTCGTACGTGCCGTCCTTGCGCATGCCGGCGATCGCGCCGTCGATCTGCGTCTTCAGGTCGGTGTCTTCCTTGCGCAGGCCGATGCCGGCGCCGTTGCCGAGCGTCTTCGGATCGTCGATATCCTTGCCGGCGAAGTCGAAGCTCGCGCCGCGCGGCGTCTTCAGGAAGCCGATTTCAGCCTGCACCGCGTCCTGCAGTGCGCCGTCCAGACGGCCCGAGATCAGGTCGGCGTAGACCTGGTCCTGGTTCTGGTAAGGCACGACGTTCACGCCCTTCGGCGCCCAGTAGGTCTTCGCGTAGGTTTCCTGAATCGTGCCCTGCTCGACGCCGACCGACTTGCCCTTCAACGAGTCGGCCGTCGGCAGCAGGCCCGCGCCCTTCTTCGTGACGAGGCGCGTCGGCGTGTTGAACAGCTTCGCCGAGAACGCGATCTGTTCCTGACGCGCCGGCGTCATCGACATCGACGACAGCACGCCGTCGAACTTGCGGGCCTTCAGCGCCGGGATCATCCCGTCGAAGTCGTTTTCGATCCACACGCATTTCGCGTGCATGCGGCGGCAGATTTCATTGCCGAGATCGACGTCGAAGCCGACCACCTTGCCGCTTGCGTCTTTCGATTCGAAAGGCGGGTAGCTTGCGTCGACGCCGAAGCGTACGGTCGTCCATTCCTTCGCGTAGGCGCTGCCGGCCGATACGGCGAGCACGGCAACGGTCACAGCCGCAAGAATCTTTTTCACTCGGTGACTCCTCGTTTTGTTCGATGGGTGCGCGGTTGTGCCGCGCCGTAAGCCTTCGGCCCGGCGCGGTTTCGCGTCGGACTGTCCGTTTCGCCTGCCCGATGCGGGCGCGCGACGTGCGCAAGATTATCAAGACAAAATGCCGGTGGGGCGCCTAGGACATGCCCCGATACCGGACCCGACGGCCGTGCGGACCTGCGCGACCGTTTCAGACGAAGGAACGATTCAGCCGAGCGTTTCGTTGACCGCGCGCTGCAGGCACGTGACGAATTGCGAGACGGCGGGCGTCGGCAGCAGGTCGCGCCGCGCGATGATCGACAGGTCGAAGCGCGGCATGCTTTCGTCGAGTTCGGCCGTGCGGATGCCGAGCGGCGCCACCCTCGCGGCCAGCGGGCGCGTGAAGCAGCCGATCACGTCGGAGTGCGCGACGAGGCCGAGCGTCACCGCGAACGACATCGGCGAGCGCAGCAGGCGCTTCGGCAGCGGCAGCCCGCGCGCCTCGAACATCGCGATCATCACGCTGTGCGGAAACTGCTCGGCGCCGACCGTGACGATCCACTCGGCGTCGAGTAATTCCTCTAACCGGCGCGCGTGCGCGAGCGGATGCCCTTCGCGCATCACGACGGTGAACTCGGTCGACAGCAGCGGCACCTGCGTGAAATCGCGGTCGAGCGCGGGCACATGGTGCATCGCAGCGATGTCGAGCGTGCCGTTGCGCAGTTGCGCGAGCGCGTCGGGCACCGTCACTTCCTCGAGATGCAGGCTCACGTTCGGCATCGAGCGGCGGAATGCCGTCACCGCATGCGGCAGCGCGGTCAGCGCGATCGACGGCATCGTGCCGACCGCGACGCGCCCCGACATTTCTCCCTTCACCTGCTCGACGGCCTCGACCGTGCGGCGCATGTCGCCGAGCAGTTGCTCGGCGCGCGGCAGCAGCGCGTGGCCGCACGCGGTCAATTCGACGCCGCGCACGCTGCGCACCAGCAGTTCCGCGTTCAGCGCGGTTTCGAGTTCGCGGATCGTATGCGTGATCGCGGGCTGCGTGACGCCGAGCTCGCGCGCGGCGGCGCGCAGGCTCTTGTGATGCGCGGCGGAGACGAACGCCTGGAGCTGCGCGATGTTCAGTTGGTTTCGGATGCGGGTCATCGATCGGATTCGGATCTCGCGGCGGGCCGGGCGCCGGCGCGAAGAACGATAGGGTAGCGCGTCGCGGGGCGGACGCCGGGCGCAGCGAAGATCGCCGGGCGGCGGACGGCGTTTTTTGAGCCGCTTTTTCGCGGCGCGCTGGTCAGGATTGCAGATGACGCGGCACGCGTGTTTGCGGATGCGGCGTATCGCGCATGCGTTCGAGCGTGGCCGTGCGCGCGTCAGGCGAGCGCCGCTTCGACCGCCGTCAGCGTGCGGCGCCGGATCCAGCCGCTCGCCAGCCGGATCGCGAGCCAGTACGGCGTGAACAGCCACCGCGTGCGCGTACTCGGGCAGTGCACGAAGGTTTCCGTGCGCAGCACGTGCGCGCCGGCCGCGAGCCCGACGACTTCGAATCGCAGCACCAGCTTGGCGTCGCGCGGGTCGTCGTGCCGCACGAAGGCCGTGGCGTCGGCGATCGTCCGTACGTCGGGCGTCGGGCGCCAGAAGCGTCCGACGAGCCCCAGCGACAGCGATGTGTCGTCGCGATGCAGCAGTGTGAACGTGTCGAAGCCGAAGCGGGCGTGCCCGGCTGGGGCCGGGAGGTTGCCCAGCGCGCGGGCGATGGCCGCCGGCGATTCACGCACGGCGAGCAGCGCGTCGATCACCGGATCGGCGCGCATGTCGAGCGAAGCCACGGCGTCGATGATGCGTGACGGCGGTGCGTCGATCGGCCGCGATTCATGAACTTCGATGAAGCCGAACGACGGGATGAACGGCGGCTTGCGCGCCGCGGTCCGCATGTCTGATTCGGAAACGATGCCGAACGGATTCATGAGCGGCTTCGGAGGAGAAAGCGCGATCGTAGCACCGGGTGCGGATTGGCGCCGCGAGGCTGGCCGCATCGCGTCCCGGCACGAAGGGGGCGCGGCGTTCGAGCCGACGGTTGCGAACCCGGGCAACCGGGATGCGGGGGTGCGTCGGGCATCAGGCGGCGGCGCGCCGAACGCGCCGGAACGGCACGTCCACGCACGGCGGTGCGCGACGCGTCGATGTGGCATGCTGAGCGGAACGATGCGCGGTTTGCGTCAACACACCTTCCGTTTCTTCTGCATTTTTCAATTCGTCATGTCCCGAAAAGCAGCCTCGTCGCGCCACGACTGGATGATGCACGCCACGCCGGTAGACGGCATCGAGCGCATCGAAGCGTGGTTTCAAGGCAATGCGTATGCGATGCATCGGCACGATACGTACGCGATCGGCCGCACGCTCGCAGGCGTACAGAGTTTCAACTATCGCCGTTGTCGTCGCGATAGTCTCCCGGGAAATACGATGGTGCTGCATCCCGACGAGGCGCACGACGGCCAGGCCGGTACGGGCGAAGGATTCCGCTATCGGATGATTTACGTCGAGCCCGCGCTGTTCCAGGCGGTGCTGGGCGGTCGCGCGTTGCCGTTCATCGAAGGCGGCGTGACGAGCGATCCGCGTATCGCGGCCGCGACGGAAAGCCTGCTGCAACACGTCGGGCACATGCTCGAGCCGCTCGAACAGGGCGAAGCGCTGGTCGAACTCGTACACGCGCTTGCCGCCGTCGCCGACATGCCGCGTTCGCGAGGAAAAGGCGATTATCTGGCGGCGCGCCGTGCGCGTGACTATCTGCATGCAAACTTCACGCGCGTCGTCACGCTCGACGAACTGGAAATCGTGACGGGACGAGACCGCTGGCGTCTCTCCCACGATTTCCGGACCTTCTACGGCACGAGTCCGTATCGCTATCTGACGATGCGCCGGCTGGGTGCCGTGCGCGGCATGCTGCGTGCGGGCGCGCCGCTTGCGGGCGCGGCGGCCGATGCCGGCTTCGCCGATCAAAGCCACATGACACGCCATTTTCTGAAGGCCTTCGGTCACACGCCGGGGCACTGGCTCCAGGTCGTAGGCGCGATGCGCCGCGGGTGAGCGGCGTCCCACGATCGTTCAATACGATCCGCCGGCGGCGGCCTATGCTCGGCAACGCATCCCCACCCACACGGAGAGAACGATGTCGGCATCACCGCATTCCCATACGATTCCCGCTGCACGAGGCCAATGCGAAACGATCGATCTGGCGGGCAAGATCGCGCTGATCGACGGTCATTGGCAACCACGCGTGGTCGCGGAAATGAACGATTACCAATTCAAGGTCGTCAAGCTCGAAGGCGAATTCGTCTGGCACCGGCACGGCGATACCGACGAAACCTTCATCGTGCTGGACGGCATCCTGCGTATCGATTTTCGCGGCGGCCCGCACGGCGACGCTTCGATCGAACTGCGAGCCGGTCAAATGGCCGTGGTGCCGAAAGGCATCGAGCACAAGCCTTGTGCGCAGGGTGAAGTGAAACTGCTGCTGATCGAGCCGCGCGGCGTCGTGAATACCGGCGACAGCGCAACCAGCGAACGCACGGTCGAGAACGATCAGTGGATTTGATGCCTCGCGCCGTGCCGCGCATCGACGGTGCGTCGTCCGTGTGGTCATCCGTCGGAACGATCGATGCCGCACCGGCAAAAAAAGCCTGGAAACATGCGTTTCCAGGCCTGGAGACCATCGACGAGGATGGTGGAGGAGACGGTGTCGTCCCGATGCGCGCCGCCCTTCTGCCGGCAGCGTCGCGCATGTTCCGCGGTCAGATCGCCCAGCCGCCGAGATAGAACGTGACGAGCACGGCGGCGATGAGCACGGTGCCGACGTTCAGCTTGCGGAATTCGCCGCTGGCGATGCGGCCGATCACGAGCGTCGAGAAGCCGAGCATGATGCCCGTCACGATGTTCGCGGTCAGCACGATGAACACCGCGCACACGAGCCCCGACATCGCGTCGACCATGTCGTCCATGTGCAGCTTGCTCACGCTGCCGAGCATCAGCAGGCCGACGTACATCAGCGCGGGGGCCGTGGCGTACGACGGCACGAGGCCCGCGAGCGGCGACAGGAACATCACGACCAGGAACAGCAGGCCGACCACGGCTGCCGCGAGGCCCGTCTTCGCGCCGGCGGCCACGCCGACGCTCGACTCGATGTAGGCCGCGGCGGGCGCGCCGCCGAGGAAGCCGGAGAAGATCGAGCTGACCGAATCGGCGGTCAGCGCGCGCCCGCCGTTGATGATGCGGCCATTCTCGTCGAGCTGGCCGGCCTGGCCCGCCACCGCGCGGATCGTGCCGGTCGCGTCGAACACGGCGGTCATCACGAGCGCCAGCACGCTCGGCAGCACGGACATCGACAGCGCGCCCTTGATGTCCATCGCGCCGATCAGCGACGCATGGCCCGGTGCGCTCAGCGACGGCAGCGCGAAGATGCCGTGGTACTTCACGGCCGGATCGAACACGAGGCCGATCAGCGAGATCGCGATCACGACGAGCAGGATGCCGCCCGGCACGCGACGCTTCTCGAGCCCGAAGATCGCGGCGAGGCCGACGACCGACATGATGACCGGGAACGCGGTGATCTGGCCGAGCGACACCGGCAGGCCGGCGCCCGGGTTCTTGATCACGAGCCCGACGTCGTTCGACGCGATCAGCAGCAGGAACAGGCCGATGCCGATCCCGGTGCCGTGCGCGACGCCCGCGGGCAGGTTGCGCAGAATCCACGAGCGCACGCCGGTGACCGAGATGCCCGTGAACACGAGGCCCATCAGGAACACCGCGCCGAGCGCGACGGTCGGATGCAGCCCCTTGCCGAGCACGAGGCCGAACGCGGTGAACGCGGTCAGCGAAATCGCGCAGCCGATCGCGATCGGCAGCTTCGCCCACAGGCCCATCAGCAAGGAGCCGAACGCGGTGGTCAGGCAGACCGCGACGAACACGGCGCTCGTGTCGAAGCCGGCCTTGCCGAACATGCCGGGCACGACGAACACGGAATAGACCATCGCGAGGAATGTGGTCACGCCCGCGACGATCTCGCGGCGCTGCGTGCTGCCGCGCGACGAAATGTCGAAGTACCGGTCGATGACTCCCTTGGTGCCGAAGTCCGTTTCTTCCGCGCCGACGCCGACCGTCGGCTGCACCGGGGTATCACTCATGAGCTTGCTCCTTTATCAGCGTACTGAAACGGTCGTAGCGGACCGTCGTCAGGGTGTCTCGAATCTGGTTGGAATGATCGGCAACGTCGTGGGGACGCCTGACGCGTGATTCGTGTCGTCGTACGCGCCGTGAGGCGGGCGCGAGTGTGTCGCGTCGTACGACGCGTGGTGTGGTCGACCCCGTCACGTGTGCTTTGCCGTAGCGAAGGTTAGGCGAACGGCCCATCACGTCCCATTGGGGGAAGAGCATGCAGCGCATGTCTCAGCGCTTATATCGGCGTGTAACGGGGCTTCGTCGTCGCGGAACGCGTGTATACGCCTAGTTCGAATCCGTTAAGGCGATTATTTGAATGCAGGGTCGGCGGGCAGGGCGGGAGCGGGTGGTGCATCCGATCTTACGAATGTCTTTCATCGAGGCTGCGCAGGCGCATGAAGCCGGCCGCGTTTCATGCAATGCGCGGCCGCGCGCAACCTGCATCCGGATGATACCGGTGCCGCGCGCGGGCTGCGCCGGCGCGCGTTCCGGCCCCTCGTTGCGTCAATCCCGTGCGAGATGCGTGAGATGCGCGAGGTACGCACAGAACATGTCGGCCATCGCGGTCGCATAGGCGTCGATTTCCGCCGGCGTGCGCGCGGTCTCGGAGAACGCCTTGCCGCCCGTCGTGAGCGTCGTCATGACCAGCTCGCACGCGGTCGCATGCGTGGCGTCCGACACGGCGGGCAGTGCCTCGCGCATGAACGCGCTGAAGATCCGGTTGCCCTCGGCCCGCACTGCCTGCACTTCGGGAGCGTCGCGATAGAGGGGCGCCGCATCGTCGAGTGCGATGCGCATGGGCGCCTCGTCGCATTCCGAACGGATGAACGCGTGGACGGCGGTGCGCAGCCGCTCGGGCGGCGTCTTCTGCCGATCCTGCAGCATCCCGCACAGCATGCCGGACGTCTGCCGCCACTCGTCGTGCTGGAGCCGGAACAGCACGGCCGCCTTGTTCGGGAAGTACTGATACAGCGAGCCGACGCTTACGCCGGCGCGCTCGGCGACGCGCGCCATCGTGAAGCGCTGCGCGCCTTCGGTCGTCAAAACCTGAATAGCGGCCTCCAGCACGTCGTCGACGAGCCGGGTCGAGCGGGCCTGCCGAGGCTGTCTGCGCGAGGCGATCGGGGCGTTGCGGCGGTCGGTCATGACGGGTCTGCCAATGCGAATAGCAAAACGTGAATAGTTCGTCATATTCTAGTCGGGTGCGCTGACGCACTCAACCTGACACTGGAGATTCGCATGACCACCTTGATTCACGACCCGCTGGCGTCGCTGCTCGCGCGCCTGTTCGACGAAGCCGATGCGTCGTCGCCCGCGTCGAATCCGGACTTCGCCGACCTGACGCACGACGAGCACGCGCGGCTGATGCGCAGCAAGACCGATTACGCCGATTTCTATGCGCGCCTGAAGGACTATCCGCTCGCGGTGTCGCGCGAGACGGGCACGCTGCTGTACATGCTCGCGCGCAGCGGCGGCGCGCGCTCGATCGTCGAGTTCGGCACGTCGTTCGGCATCTCGACACTGCACCTCGCGGCCGCGCTGCGCGACAACGGCGGCGGCCGGGTGATCACGAGCGAGTTCGAGGCGTCGAAGGTTGCGCGGGCACGGGCGAACCTGGCCGCGGCCGGGCTCGACGATCTCGTGGAGATCCGTGAAGGCGATGCGTTGCGCACGCTGGCCGTCGATCTGCCGGATACCGTCGACCTGCTGCTGCTCGACGGCGCGAAGGCGCTGTATCAGGAGATCCTCGCGCGGGTCGAGCCGCGGCTGCGGCCCGGCGCGTTCGTCGTCGCCGACAACGCGGAATACAGCCCCGACTATCTTGCCTACGTGCGCGCGCCGCGCAACGGCTACCTGTCGGTGCCGTTCGGCGGCGATGTCGAGCTGTCGATGCGGATTCGCTGAGGCCGGGGCGTTGCGCGGCAGCCGGAGCGGCATCGTAAAAATAGAGGATAACTGATCAAGCGGATGCGGCAGCGACGCCGCGGATTCGGGCAGCCGTCGTCGTGCGTTACTTCAGGAACACGTAACGCGCGAAATACGGAAAACGGCCGACCGCATGCTCGGTCGAACACGCCGGTTCCGGCGGCATGCCGCCCGCGGTGTCGAGCCGCTGCACGAAGCGCACGCCGGCGAGCGCGCCGGCCGTGGTCTTCGCGTCCGTTGCGGCCGGCGTCGCGGCGAGCAGCAGTTGCGGGATGCTGCCCGGGTGCGCGCCCGGCGCTTGCGCGAGCTTCTTGCCGGTGATCCGGCTGCCGTCGGTCGCCTCCCACGACGGCCCTGCGCCGTGCCGGACGACGAGCGTGCCGCTGCTGTCGAACAGCATCGCTTCCGGATGCAGGAACACCCACACGAGCTTGTGTCCGGCGTCGTAGTCGCACGTGTAGACCTGCACGCCGGCCGCGGTCGTCGACAGCACGGGCGTGGCCGGCCGGGGCGGCGCGAGACCGGCGGCTTCGTCGGCGCGGGCGGAGACGGTACAGACGGCCAGTGCAAGGCAGGCCGCGGCGGCCGGCAGCGTGGTGCGTTGCAGGGAACGGCTTCGCATGGCAGGGCATCCTTTCAGGTCGGGTGACGGTCAACCATCGGCGAGCCCGTCAACGCTAGACGCTAATCGCGCCGGCCGCAATGCGCACATGACGATCGCGGCGATAGCCGCCGCGATCGTCCGATTCAAACCGGCAATCTCAAGCGGCGCCGGCCGGCGTCGGCGCATGCTCGGCGATCAGGCGTTCGGCCTTCAGCGCGTCCCACAGCGCGGCCGGAATCGGCGCCGACGCGAGCCGCAGGTTCTCGTCGATGCGATCGGGGCGGCTCGCGCCGGGGATCACGGCCGCGACGGCCGGATGCGCGAGCGAGAACTGCAGCGCCACCGCGCGCACGTCGACGCCGAACCGTTCGCTGATCTGCCGGATGCGCGCGACGCGATCGAGCATCGCCTGCGTGGCCGGCTGATATTCGAAGTGGGTGCCGCCGGCGAGCACGCCGGAGTTGTACGGGCCGCCGACGATGATGCCGAGCCCGCGCGCGGCGCTTTCCGGCATCAGCCGTTCGAGCGCGCCCGCATGGTCGAGCAGCGTGTAGCGGCCGGCCAGCAGGAAGCCGTCCGGGTCCGAGCGTTCGAGCGCGAGCGCGCACGGCTCGATCCGGTTCACGCCGAGGCCCCAGCCCTTGATGACCTTCTCGTCGCGCAGCCGCGTGAGCGCCTTGGCGGCGCCCGACATCGCGACGTCGAACACGTCGAGCCAGCGTTCGCCGTGGAAGTCGATCGCCGGATCGTGGATCCACACGGTGTCGAGCCGGTCGGTGCGCAGCCGCTTCAGGCTCGCTTCGATCGAGCGCAGCGTGCCGTCTTCGGTGTAGTCGTAGACGATCCGGTTCGGCAGGCCGTGCTGGAACAGCCCGCCCTTCTCGCCGAGATCGCGCTGCGATGCGTCCTCGTGCTCGTCGAGCACGAGGCGGCCGACCTTGGTGCCGAGCGAGTATTCATCGCGCGGCCGGCCGGCGAGCGCTTCGCCCAGGCGCAGCTCGGCGAGACCGGCGCCATACAGCGGCGCCGCGTCGAAGTAGCGGATACCGTTGTTCCAGGCCGCGTCGATCGTGGCCAGTGCTTCTTCGTTCGGGATGGCCCGATACATGTTGCCCAGCGGCGCAGTGCCGAAACCCAGGCGGGAAGGGAGCGTGATTCTCATGTGCGTTTTCCTGTTGTGCGTTTTCCTGTCACGCCGCGGCTTGCGCGAGCGTCGGATAGTCGGTCAGGCCCGGTGCGCCGCCGCCGAACAGCGTGTTGCGGTCGTGCGGCGCGAGCGTGGCGCCGGTACGCAGGCGCTCGGGCAGGTCGGGGTTCGCGACGAACGGGCGGCCGAATGCGACGAGGTCGGCCCAGCCGGCGGCGATCGCTTCGCGGGCGCGCTCGGCGGTGTAGGCACCGGCGTAGATCAGCACGCCGGGGTACGCGGCACGCAGCCGTTGCTTGAATTCGACCGGCATCAGCGGCGCGTCGTCCCAGTCGGCTTCCGCGATGTGCAGGTAGCCGACGCCGAGTTCGCCGAGCAGCTTCGCGGCGGCGAGGTAGGTCGTTTCCGGATCGTCGTCGACGCAGCCGTTCAGCGTGGTCAGCGGCGCGAGGCGGATGCCGACGCGCGATGCGTCGCCCGTGCCTTCGATCAGCGCCTGCGCGACTTCGCGCAGGAAGCGCAGCCGGTTTTCGAGCGAGCCGCCGTAGGCGTCGGTGCGCGTGTTCGCGTTCGAGTCGATGAACTGGTTCACGAGATAGCCGTTCGCGCCGTGCAGCTCGACGCCGTCGAAGCCGGCTTCGATCGCGTGGCGGGCGGCGGCGCGGTACTGATCGACGATCTCGCGGATCTCGTCGACGGACAGCGCGCGCGGCTCGGACGCCTGCACGAAGCCCGGCGTGCTGCCGTCTTCACCGGCGACGAACACGTTCACGCCCTTCGCCTGGAGCGGCGACGACGACACGGGTTGCAGGCCGCCGAGCAGGCTCGTGTGGCTCAGCCGGCCGACGTGCCAGAGCTGCGCGAAGATGCGGCCATGCGCGGCGTGGACGGCCTGAGTCACCTTGCGCCACCCGGCCACCTGCGACGGCGTATGGATGCCGGGCGTCCATGCGTAGCCCTTGCCGAGCGGCGCGATATAGGTGCCTTCGCTGACGATCAGGCCCGCACTCGCGCGTTGCGCGTAATACGCGGCCATCAGTTCGTTGGCTTCGTCGCCGGGCTGGCTGGCGCGCGAACGCGTCATCGGCGGCATCACGATGCGGTTCGGCAGCGTCAGCGTGCCGAATTGCAGCGGTTGGAAAAGCGGGTCGTGGGTCATGAGGGTGTCCTGTCGGTGCCGCGGTTGTCGGGCCGCGGCGAATCGGATAGCGAAGGGCGGGCGGTGCGTTCAGTCCCACTTCGGCGCGAGGCCGGCCGGGTCGACTTCGCGGCCGTTGCGCTCGAGCGCGGCGATCTGCGCCATGTCGTCGTCGGTCAGGCGCAGCGTCTGCGCGAGCAGGTTGCTCGCGAGGTTCTCGCGCTTGGTCGACGACGGAATCACCGAGTAGCCGAGCTGCAGCGCCCAGGCGAGCGCGACTTGCGCCGGCGTCGCGTTGTGACGCTGCGCGATCGCGCCGATCACCGGGTCGCCGAGCACCTTGCCGTATGCGAGCGTCATGTACGACGTCACGTGGATGCCTTCGGCGTTCAGGAACTCGACCAGCTTGCGGTTCTGCAGGTACGGGCTCAGTTCGATCTGGTTCGTCGCGATCGCATCCTTGCCGACGGCCGCGATCGCTTCCTTCGTCAGGTCGATGTTGAAGTTCGAGATGCCGATCCGGCGCGTGAGGCCCTTCGCCTTCGCTTCGGCCAGCGCGGTCATGAACGCCTGGATCGATACGCCGTTGCCCGGGGCCGGCCAGTGGATCAGCGTCAGGTCGACGGTGTCGGTGCGCAGCTTGCGCAGGCTTTCCTCGAGGCTGGCGGCCAGCTTTTCCGGTGCGTAGTTGTCGACCCAGATCTTGGTCGTGAGGAACAGGTCTTCGCGGCGCACGCCCGAGGCGGCGATCGCTTCGCCGACTTCGGCTTCGTTGCCGTAGATCTGCGCGGTGTCGATCGCGCGGTAGCCGACGTCGAGGCCGTTGCGGACCGAGTCGATGACAACCTGGCCTTGCAGGCGGAACGTACCGAGGCCGAATGCGGGAATGTTGCTCATGATGTGCTCCTGGAAGGGGTGGAACGGTTGCGGTATGGAAGTCATTCTGGCGCTTCGAACTGATGAGATAAACGCCGTTAGAGGTCAAAAATATTTGATTTGAAATCAAATATTGATCGTGAATCCGGCCGGCGCGGCGCGATGCCGGCCTCAGGCGGTGCGCGCCTGCGGGTTTGCCGCGGCGTTCGCGTGGAACGCCGGCAGCACGTCCGATGCGATCTCCGCCATCGTCGCGCCGAGCGGGCGCCGGTTGCGGCGGAAATGCAGCCCGATGTGCTGCACGCCCGCGTTGCGCATCGCCGCGAGTTCCTCGGTCAGCGCGATGCGTCCGGCGCGCGCGCCGAAGCGGTGCCGCTGCAGCGGCGCGTGCGGGTCTTCCGCGAGGTCGAGGTGGATGAAGCTCACGTACGGCTTGTTGCCGGCCACCGCGCGCCAGTTCGCCGCGCGCTGCGTGTGATCGGCCGGCGTGCCGGGATACGCGAGGCAGCCGTCCATGTGTTCGCCGATCCACGCGGGCGTCTGCTGCGCGAGACCCGCGACGAGCAGCGGCACCGGCGAGCGTGCGGCCGGCAGGACGTCGAGGCCCGGCGGCAGATGCCCGCGCGCGCCGTCGCGCAGCAGCGCGATCTGGTCGCGGAAGTTCGCACCGCGCGACGCGAAGTCGCGGCCGAACAGCGGATATTCGACCGGCCGGTCGCCGCTCGCGACGCCGAGCAGCAGGCGCCCGCCGCTCAGTTCCTGGATCGTCGCGGCCGATTTCAGCGTCAGCAGCGGCTCGCGCAGCGGCAGCACCACGGCCGCCGTGCCGAGCAGGATGTCGCGCGTGATGCCGGCGAGGTAGCCGAGATACGAGAACGTTTCGAACACCTGCGCGGCGTCGCCGAACGACGGGTCGTACACCGGCACGTCGCGCACCCAGAGCACGCGGAAGCCGAGCGTGTCGGCCAGTCGCGCGAGTGCCGCGTGGTTTTCGAGGTCGGGCACGCCCGGGCGGCGGCCGTCATGCTGGCGCTTCGCATCGCCGGCCGGCGACCAGTCGTTGTCGAGCGGCAGTTCGATGCCGACGCTGAAGCCGCCGTTGGCGAGCCTGTCGAGTGAGGTGGACATGGTTGGGCTTTCCCTTCGTTCAGACTGCCCGCAGGCTGCCTTCGAGCCGGTGGAAATCCAGCGACGACGCGGTGAAGAACGAGCGCGACGTGCCGGCGGCGAAATCGTCGATGTGCACGACCGTCGCGCGGTCGGCTTCCTGCCACGAGATCGCGTAGGTCTCGCCGGCGACGGGCTGCCACGTATAGGCGACTTCGCCCCTGGCACCCGCGTACGCGCCTTCGGTGATCTCGTAGCGCATGTGGAGGCCGTCTTCGTCGTACGTGTTGAGTGCGGTGAGGCCGTCGTAACGGACTTCGAAAGTCTTGCCGGCGAACGGCGGGCGTCGGGTCGATGCGTTCATGCTGTTTGGCTCCTGCAAAAAGTGACGTTCAATGTGCGAGTTCGACGGGTTCGGCCGTGCGTGCCGGCAGGCCCTGACGGCTGTCGAGGCGGCCGCTCAGTGCGGTCAGCGCGAACGCGCCGAGCGTGACGGCGGCCGCGATCCACGGCGTATGGCCGAGGCCGACGTTCGCGACGATCAGGCCGCCGAGCGACGAGCCGCCCGCGACGCCGAGGTTGAAGGCGGCGATGTTGAAGCCCGACGCGACGTCGGTGGCGTCCGGCGCGAAGTGACGCGCCTGCTTGACGACGTACACCTGCAGGCCGGGCACGTTGCCGAAGGCGACCGCGCCCCACGCGAGCATCGTCAGCACCGCGAGCCACTTCACGTGCACGGTGAAGGTCAGCGCGAGCAGCACGACCGCGAGCAGCAGGAAGATCCGCTTGAGCGCCTTGACCGGGCCGACGCTGTCGGCGAGCTTGCCGCCCCACACGTTGCCGAACGCGACCGACACGCCGTAGCCGACGAGCACGAGGCTGACCTGCGACGGCGTGAAGCCGGCGATCTGTTCGAGCAGCGGCGCCATGTACGTGAACGCGATCAGCGAGCCGCCGTAGCCGACCGCCGTCATCGCATAGACGAGCAGCAGGCGCGGCTGGGCGAGCACGCGGAACTGGCGGGCGAGCGGCGCGGGCGGTGTTTGCGGGAGGCCGCGCGGCACGAACGCCACCGCGCCGAGGAATGCAACGAGGCCGAACAGCGCGACGATCAGGAACGTCGCGCGCCAGCCGAAGTGCTGGCCGATGAAGGTGCCGAGCGGAATGCCGGCGACGAACGCGACCGTCATCCCGCTGAACATCGTCGCGATCGCGCTGGCGGCCTTCTCCTTCGGCACGAGCGTGGTTGCGATGATCGAGCCGACCGAGAAGAACACGCCGTGCGCGAGGCCGGTGAGAATGCGCGCGACGATCAGCGATTCGTAGCTCGGCGCCTGCCAGGCGACGAGGTTGCCGACGGTGAACAGCGCCATCAGCGCGGCGAGCAGCGTCTTGCGCGGCACGCGGCCGGTGAGCGCGGTGAGGAGCGGCGCGCCGATCGCGACGCTCAGCGCGTAGAGGCTGACGAGCAGGCCGGCCGACGGCAGGCTGACGCCGAGATCGGCGCCGATCGTCGGAATCAGCCCGACGATCACGAATTCGGTCGTGCCGATGGCAAAGGCGCTGATGGTCAGCGCAAGCAGGGCGAGTGGCATGATGGGATCCTGGTTCCAGTAAGGATGGATCGCAGTGTGCCGCCTTTACTTTTGCAGAAAAACCAGCCTATAAATCAAATTGTTTTGATTTCAGATCAACAATGAAAATCACGCTCGACGAACTCCAGGCCTTTGCGGCCGTGGTCGACTCCGGTTCGATCACCGCCGCCGCGCAGCAGCTCGACCTCACCGTATCGGCCGCCAGCCGTACGCTCGCGCGGCTCGAGGAGAAGCTGAAGACCACGCTGCTGCGCCGGACCACGCGCCGGCTGGAACTGACGGAAGAAGGGCGCGCGTTCCTGCAGAACGCGCGCGCGATCATCGAATCGGTCGAGAATGCCGAGGAGCAGATGCTCGCGCGGCGCGAGATGCCGTCGGGGCGGCTGCGCGTCGACGCCGCGACGCCGTTCATGCTGCACGTGATCGTGCCGCTCGTGCGCGGCTACCGCGAACGCTTCCCGAAGGTCGATCTGGAGCTCAACAGCAACGAGGGGATCATCGACCTGCTCGAGCGGCGCACCGACGTCGCGATCCGGATCGGCCGGCTCAAGGATTCGACGCTGCACAGCCGGCGGATCGGCAACAGCCGGCTGCGCATCCTCGCGAGCCCCGCGTATCTCGAAGCGCACGGCCAGCCGCGCAAGATCGAGGATCTCGACAAGCACACGCTGCTCGGCTTCACGCAGCCCGAATCGCTGAACGTGTGGCCGATCCTTGGCACGGACGGCGAGCCGTCGCGCATCGAGCCCGGCATCTGGTCGTCGAGCGGCGAGACGCTGCGGCAGCTCGCGCTGGATGGCGCGGGTGTCGTGTGCCTGTCGGATTTCATGACCGCGCAGGATCGCGAGGCCGGGCGTCTCGTGCAGGTGCTCGGCCGGCAGACGCTCGACGTCGAACAGCCGATCAACGCGGTGTATTACCGGAACACGGCGATTTCGTCGCGGATCGCGTCGTTCGTCGATTACATGGTGGAGGCGCTGGGCGGCACCGGTAGCGGCGGCGATGCGCCGTCGCGGCGCAAGGCCGCGTGGGTGGGGCCGCTGTAAGCGCGGCGGGCGGGGCGGGCAGACGGGCGGCCGCCGTCATGCACCGGCGTGCCGCATGGCGCTTGCGCCGCGGGCACGCCGTCGCGCATTGTGTGCCTTATGCCTCTTCCGACCACGACATGTTGTCGCGCGCGAGCAGCGCCGACGAGGCCGCCGGCCCGAACGTGCCGGCCGTGTAGAGGCGCGGACGGTCGCCGAGCTGCTTCCAGCCGTCGAGGATCGGCTCGACCCACGACCATGCGGCTTCGAGCTCGTCGCGACGCATGAAGTGCGTGAGGCGCCCGCGGATCACGTCGATCAGCAGCCGTTCGTACGCTTCGGCGCGCCGTTCCGGAATCGCCTGCTGCAGATCGAGGTTCAGGCTCACGGGCACCATGTTCATCCCGCTGCCCGGTTCCTTCGCGAGCATCTGCAGCTGGATCGATTCTTCCGGCTGGAGCTGGATCACGAGACGGTTGCTGTAGTGGCGCGGGCCGCTCGGGATGATCGAGAACGGCATGTCCGCGAATTCGATCACGATTTCCGACTGGCGGCGCTGCAGCCGCTTGCCGGTGCGCAGGAAGAACGGCACGTTCGCCCAGCGCCAGTTGTTGATGTGCGTGCGCAGTGCGACGAAGGTTTCCGCGCGGCTGTCCGCCGGCACGTTGTCTTCCTCGAGATAGCCCTTCACCGGCTGGCCGTCGACCGCGCCGGCCGTGTACTGGCCGCGCACCGTGTCGCGCGCGACGTCCGACAGCGCCATCGGGCGCAGCGAGCGCAGCACCTTCAGCTTTTCGTCGCGCACTGCGTCCGGGTCGAGCGACACCGGCGGCTCCATCGCGACGATGCACAGCAGTTGCAGCAGGTGGTTCTGCACCATGTCGCGCAGCGCGCCGGTATGGTCGTAGAAGCCCGCGCGGCTGCCCACGCCCACCGTCTCCGCGACCGTGATCTGCACGCTGCGGATGCTCGGCGCCTGCCACAGCGGCCCGAAGATCGGGTTGCCGAAGCGCAGCACCATCAGGTTCTGCACGGTTTCCTTGCCGAGATAGTGGTCGATCCGATAGATCTGCGATTCCTCGAAGTGCTTGCCGACCGCATCGTTGATGGCCTTCGCCGACGCGAGATCGTGGCCCAGCGGCTTTTCGAGCACGACGCGCGAGCGCGAATCGACGAGGTTCGCGGCCGACAGGTTGTCGCAGATGGTGGTGAACAGCTCCGGCGACGTCGACAGGTAGAACACGCGGATCGCGTCGCCGCGCGCCGCTTCCGCGAGCCGCGCGTAGTCTTCCGGCGCGTTCACGTCGATCAGCACGTACTTGAACAGGTCGAGGAAGCGGGCCCACGCGTCGGCGTCGAAGGCCTTGTCGTCGATGAACGGGCGCGACTGCTCGTCCATGAACTGGCGGTAGCCGTCGATGCCCCAGTCGCGGCGGCCGACCGCGATGATGCGCGTCTCCGGCGGCAGGTTGCAGTGCAGGTGCGCCATGTACAGCGCGGGCAACAGCTTGCGGGCGGCCAGGTCGCCGCCGCCGCCGAAGATGATCATGTCGACGGGACGGTCGGCTTCGGTCTGGTTGGGCTGATTCGTCATGAGTGGTTCGCGGTCTGAAACGGGTGAGCGTGGAACGAATGTCGAAGCGCCGGGCGCCGGTGCGTTGGCGCGCCAGTACGTGAAAACGCTAATAGTGCACGCTTTTGGGCGATTGCGTATGGGTTCGCCCATATGTAACGGCGCTTGTTTTTCATACGTTGGTATGATTATGATTGAGCACTCACTCATTAAAGGAATCGAACGTGGCCCGACCGCGCAGTCCCGACAAGCACGACGCCATCCTTGCCGCCGCCGCCCGCGCGCTCGCGGAGGACGGCGCGAGCGCGACCACCGCGCGCATCGCGCGGCTCGCCGGCGTCGCGGAAGGCACGGTGTTCACGTACTTCGACACCAAGGACGCGCTGCTGAACGCGTTGTACGTGAGCCTGAAGGCCGGGATGCGCGACGCGATGATGACCGGGTATCCGGAGCACGCGCCGGCCGAACGGGCGATGCGGCATGCGTGGAACGGCTATGTGTCGTGGGGCGTCGCGAACCCGGACGGGCGGCGCGCGCTGCAGCAGCTCGGCGTGAGCGGCCGCATCGACGATGCGCATCGCGCGGCCGGGGCCGAAGGGTTCGGCGCGATCAGCGCGTTGCTGCGCGCGCAGGTCGCTGCGGCGGGCGGACTCGGGGTTGACGACGCGCATGCGTTCTGTGCGGCGCTGTTCACGTCGATCGCTGAAACGGCGATGGAGTCGATCGCGCGCGAGCCGGCGCTGGCCGATGCGTATCGGGAAGCCGGGTTTCGGGCGTTGTGGGCCGTGTTGCACGCGGTGTGAGCGGGCGGCGGGCGTAACGAACAGGCGGACGGTCGGCGGCGCGCGGTTCGGGCGATGGTGACGGCGATCGCGATGCGCTCGCGGCGGCGGGGATTTCAGGCAGGGCGATGGGTCGCATGAATGATTGCGTCATCGCTCAAATTAATGAGTGAGTAATCATTCATTTTGTTGTTTCAACTTCATCGAGGTGTGAGAAATGTCGAAAGTCTGGCTGGTAACGGGGGCCGCGCGCGGCCTCGGGCGCGCGATTGCGGAGGCGGTGCTGACGGCGGGCGACCGGCTGGTGGCCGGTGCGCGCGATCCCGCGCGACTCGCGGATCTGGAAGAACGGTACGGCGACCGCGTGCTGCCGATGGAACTCGACGTGACCGACGCAGCGGCCGCCGCGCATGCGGTGGCGGCCGCCCGCGACGCATTCGGCCGTATCGACGTGCTGGTGAACAACGCGGGCTACGGGCATACGGCGCCGTTCGAGCAGATGGGCGCCGACGACTTCCGCGACCAGATCGAAACGAACCTGTTCGGCGTGGTCAACCTGACGCGCGCGGTGCTGCCGACGATGCGCGCGCAACGCGCGGGGCACATCTTCCAGGTGTCGTCGGTCGGCGGGCGCACGTCGACGGCCGGGTTGTCCGCGTACCAGGCCGCGAAGTGGGCGGTCGGCGGGTTCAGCGACGTGCTGTCGAAGGAAGTCGCGCCGTTCGGCGTGCGCGTGTGCACGCTGGAGCCGGGCGGGATGCGGACCGAATGGGCCGCGCAGGCGAAGCGCGACGTCGACGGCCTGCTACCCGACTACCAGCCGTCGGTCGGGAAGATTCTCGAACTGCTCGGCGCGTACGGCGGCCATGAGGTCGGCGATCCTGCGCGGATCGCGGCGCTGATCGTCGAACTGTCGCGTCGCGACGACGTGCCGATGCGCCTGCTGCTCGGCGGCGATGCGCTGTTCGTGTGCGAGCAGGCGGAAACGCAGCGCGCGGAGGAGGCGGGGCGGTGGCGGGATGCCACGCTGTCGACGATGTTCCCGGACGCGAAACTGCCGGACGGGTTGGAGGCGCTGAAGGGGTTGGAGTGAGCGCTGACGCTTGAGTTGTCGGTGAAACCGGGTGAGCGGTGTGGACGGTCGCGCGAATCCGGGCTCGCAGTACGGGCAATCGCGCGCCGGCGCGCGATTGCCCGTTCGATACACCGCGCGATTTGAACAGCGCGGACGGCCGATTCGGATAAGAGCCGCTCAGGCTTCATTGATGTGCTGCCGGAAGATTTCCATCCAGCGCGCCTGTTCCTTCTCGCTCACCATCTGGATATGCCACTCGGTGTTCTCGATGTCCGCGACCCTGACGAAGAAGCCGCTCATGGCGTCCGCTTTCAGTTTCGCGAGGTGGTGATTGCCGACATTTTCAAGTGCGCCGGTCGCGCCGCCGAAGGCGGTCATGCGTGTCTGTCCTGCGTGCACTTTGCTGGCTTCCCAACTGCGAACATCGCTGTACGGATAGGCCTTGACCTTCCATTTCTCTGCAACGGCGATGTGCTTCGTCTTCGTATTGATGGCGATGCCGCTGTGTCCGTGGAAGAACGAATATCCGTCACCTTCGCTCAATGCGATCGCTTGCCGCACCTGCTGCTTCAGCTCCTTTTTCTTGACGGATCCCCAGACCAGCATGCCCACGACAATCAAAAGAAAAATGATGAAAAGAAACATTTTTTGCTCGCTCGATGAAAGTTGCCTGAAATAGGCGAAGCAGGTTGCCTCGCCTCGCTATCGCCGCACGTTTGGCCGTCTTCTGACCGCAGCGGATGCATTCATCCGCCCAACGACCCCGAAGGTCGATTCTTGAACCCGCGTCATGACGCGGGTTTGCCGATTCCGGCGATTCCGTTTTCGTCGTGCCGGATGAGCTCGTGCCCCGGTACCTGCGTATTCGCCCGGAATGACGGATTTGTTCGCACTTTTTTTTGGAAAGGCAGTCCGGGCCGCGCAGTGCCCGGACTTTCGAGTGTGGTCGATCGGGCCGGGCGTGCAGAACCACTCCGGCAGTCGGATAAAAAAAAGCGAACAAATGCCGCGATCGCAATGAATAGGGGAGTAGAACGGTCCGCGGAGTCGGGCCGTTGTCCTGAGGCGGCACTGGTCGCTTCGAACAGACCCCACTCTTGTCGAGGAACTCCATGACGAAGTTGTTCACCGGCGTTGCGGCAGCCGCCTGCATCGCGTCGTTTGCGTTGACCGGGTGCCACGCCGGTCCGTCGAAAGGCGACATCAAGGATGCGCTGAACACCGGGCTGGCAAAGGACGGCAGCGTGTGCTGGTCTGTCACCGACCGGAACGCGGTGTTTCCGCTGCGCGTATCAGCCGACATGCAACACATTCACCCGATTCTTCTCGGCATGAGGAAAGAGGGTTATGTCGCGCTGAGCCGTGTGACGGCAACGGGCTTCTTCGGTGGCGACATCCTCCAGGTGCAGGTCACGCCGGCGGGGGCCGGGAAAAACGTATGGACACCCGGTCAGGGCTTCTGTGTCGGTCGCAAGGTCGTGGATGAGGTCCGTCAGTGGACGGTTCCGAGCAGTGCCGAAGGTATGTCAGTGACCTACGTCGATTTCACGTGGAAGGTCGACGATTTGCCGGGCTGGGCAAATCGCGACGATTTTGCCGGTGTGGGCGGCATGCGTGAGCCAGTGGCTGCCAAGGTAGCGCTGGTGAAGACGAACAGCGGGTGGCAGGTCCAACAATAAATCGGAAACCATCATGAAAACATCGATTGCGCTGAAAGCGTGCGGGGTTGCGGTACTGT
This sequence comes from Burkholderia sp. IDO3, assembly GCF_003366075.1. Classification (NCBI taxonomy): domain Bacteria; kingdom Pseudomonadati; phylum Pseudomonadota; class Betaproteobacteria; order Burkholderiales; family Burkholderiaceae; genus Burkholderia; species Burkholderia sp. IDO3. The sequence goes on along the minus strand of NZ_CP028962.1, from coordinate 2,919,893 downwards.
TGACCAGTCTTGCGGCCTGTGGAGGGGGCGGTGGCGCTTCGGACGGACAGGCCGAGGCCGGACAGGCATCGACGGGAACCGGCAGCGTGGCGAATACGCCGGCTTCGCTTGTGCCGATCGCTGCCGTGCCCGTCACTTACTCGCCGGTCGGCGATGTGGCGATCGACTCGATCGGCTTCCTGAACGCGCTGCGCCAGACCATCGGCCTGCGCGTGCTTCCGCAAAACACCGCGATTGCCAGAGCGGCGCAGAATCATGCGGACTACATGGTGGCGAACGGCGTGAACGGACACTACGAGATCGCGGGCAAGCCCGGTTTTACCGGCATCGATCCGCAAAGCCGGATTGCCGCGCTCTATCCGTCCGGCTTTACCGGTGAAGTCAATATCGTGCTCTCCGTGAGCGGCCCGTCCGCGTCAAACGGAATCGATTCGCTGCTGCCGATCCATACACTGATCGATGCACCGTTTCATCGCATTGTCATGCTGTCCGATTTTGGTGCCACGGGCGTGGCAGTCGATACGAATTTCGTGCCGGGTGCAGTGTCGTGGGCCGAGGCACTGAATATCGATTTCGCGGACAACGCGAAAACACTCGGCAGCAATCACCTCGTGGCTTATCCGTATGACGGCCAGACCGGAACATCGACAACCTGGGTCGCCAACGAAAATCCGAATCCGTTGAACGATGTGCCGCAATTCATCGGTGCGAATGTCGGCTATCCGGTGACACTGCAGGGCGCGAGTACCGACAAGCTGTCGATCCGGTCGTTCCTGATCACATCGCAAGGGACGAACGTGCCGTGCCAACTGGTGGATCCCGATACGGCGTCGATCGGCGCCGAACTGCACGGTGCGGCGGTCTGCACGCCGCTGCATCCGTTGCAGGCCGGTGCGCCGTACACAGCCACTGTGAACGGCATCAGGAACGGTCAGCCATTTACCATCAACTGGAGCTGGACGACTGCGTCGTGATGTTTCGAAAGGTGAGTCGCGCCCTATGCGGGCCGGACGATCCACCGAATTTCATGCCGACTCGCTATTGAGCCATCGTATAATCCGCCGACGACCAGAACTGGATGTCGATATCATCGGAAACATTGAAAGGTAAATATAAGAAATTTACCCATTTCGATGAATCACCCAGCAATACCGGACTTGATCGGCTTCTCACGGGGAAAGAGATGCAGTTCAGTTGTGCGCGCAACTTGCGCCAAATAACGGGCGCGAATATCAGCAGGCGCACAGCCGGTTTCAGCCGGTTGAATGCATGGCTCGTTGCATTGCTTGCCGCCGCGTTCTCATTGCCCGGCGGCGCAACGGAGCCGCAGCCTTCCACATCCGCTTATGTTGCTTCCGCGCCGCGCGTCGCACTCGTCATCGGCAATGCGGTCTATCGTGGTGCCGATCGTCTGGGCTCACCGTTGTCCGATGCCGGACTCATTGCCGAAAGCCTGCGATCGGTCGGTTTTACCGTCGATCTCGAAGAGAATCAGACGCGCGGCCAAATGCTCGATGCGCTGGACCGTTTCGGCAAGGTGGCGTCCAAAGCTGCAATTGCCCTCGTCTATTACGCCGGTCACGGATTCGAGAACGGTGGCGAGAACTACCTGATTCCTGTCGACCTGCCCGTGCCGATCGGCAAGGTGACGCACGCGGATCTTCAACGCTATGCGATTCCGTTGCGCTACGTACGAAGTTCCGCGAGCAGCGGCGCGCCGCGTGCCGTGATCGTCTTGCTCGATGCATGCCGTAGCCCTGCGGTGCGCGGGGCGGGCAGGCAGGTCATGACGAAAGTGGACGCGGGGCATGGCGAACTCATCGCTTTCGCGACCCAACCCGGCGGAGTGGCGCTCGACTCGTTCTGGCTCGGGGCAACGCGCTACGACCACAGTCCGTTCGCCTACTACCTGAGTCAGCAGATGCGGACAGGCGATGACATGCTGACCATGCTGAGGCACACGCAGATCATGGTATCGGGCGCAACGGCCGATACGCAGCGGCCTTGGTTCAACGATGGCCTGGTCGGCGATCTGAAGCTGTCGGACTCGGCGGCGCCGGGGCCGCGCATGAGCGTGCGTCAACCGGCGGCGCTGCTCTCGGTATCGCGGGGGACGGCGGTGGAGCCGGCTGCCGCACCGGATGCGAGCGACGCAGCTCCCGCTGCAGCGGGAGCAGCCCGCTGGGATGCCGAGGTGAGCCGCATGCTCGCACTGCTTCCCGACATCTGGCAGAACCCCGACGTGGCGAATCGCATTCACGACCAGGCTGAACAGGGCGACCTCTTCTCGATGACCGCGATGGCGATGGCATTGCAGAACCGCCCGCCGATGCTTACCGATCAGATCTGGTACCGGATGCGTGCGCAAGCGACGGCGTACGCCGTCTATGCTGCCGGTCGCCGCTATCCGCTCGCGGAAGCGCTGTACGGCAACTGGAGACTGAACGAAGCGCACGAGCCGGCCGACCTCTATACCGCCGCGCTTTTTCTGCAACACGCCGTGGACGACGGTTTCGTCAAGGCAACCGAGAAACTGATTCCGCTGCTTCCGAAAGTCGGACGTGCCGCCTCCGTTGATCAATACCGAGCGCGCTACCGCGACGCATACGGGCGGGATCCGGTGCTGACGACCGTTGACTGAGTGACGCGCATGCGATTGCCGAGAGCGCTTGCTTCAGGCAAGCCGGAAACTTAAAAACAGACGAGGGGAAAGTCGGTGAGTAGAGATCAGGAAGGTTATTCGAGAAACGATCAGGGCGGATTCAGCGACCCGGGTGCAGGCGTCGGTTCGGAATACCGGCAGTCCAGGGCTGGGGTCAACTATTCCGATACGATCGATTCGGCGAGGTCCAAGGTCAATTACGACCGGTTTCAGGAGCTGCAAGGGGAGTATCAGTCGGCCGCGCAAGCGAGCGACGTCGCGGACTTCGAATTGGCCATGAAGACCCTGGGGCGCCTTCTCATAGTGGGCTTCTGGTGCCTGGTCGTCTTCACCGTGTACAAGACTGCATCGATCTTTGTTGCCGGCGTTCAGACGACCCAGGCGCGCGTGGTCGCCGCGCCGGGCTATCTGGACGAACTCCTCGAGTATCTGGAAGCGCCCGAAAAGCCGATTCGCATCGGCCTGACGCCCGATTCCGCCAGGGAAACACTGATCGACAAGCTGACGCCGATGATCACCAGTCACGCCGTCGTGATGCGGATGGTCGACAGTTGCGCGCAAGCGTGCGAACAGCCGTCCAGTGCCGAGATGCTGAAGCATGTCCGCTTCGTCAAGCCGGCACAGATGCAGAACTTCCTGCAACTGGCTTGCCAGAAGAATGAATTCAACAATCTCTATATCGGCGGCAACTACGTGATGAAGTCGTTCCGGGGGAAGATCGTCCTCGAACCGACGGCGACGGGATGTCACGTTCGCGATTACCAGAACGTCAGGACGGTGTTCGAGCCAACCAGGCAGGGCTACTTGAAGTTCAACCAGAAGGATCAGTCAAAGATCCGCGAGACCGGCTATGGCGTTGCGTTGAAGTATGCGGGGTTGCTCGCGGCGGAAGTGGCCGTGCTGGGCTGGTGGTTCATGCGCAAGAAAAGGAAGGCTGCCTGAATTCAGGCCGGAGCCGGTGCGCCGGGGTGCGGTGCGGCCGAACATGGCAAGTGCCCACGCGGCACAAGAGGATGTTGTTCGTTTGAATCATGGGTGTTCGATCATGACGGTCCACGAAGAAGAGCATCCGAACGCGTTTCCGGGAGGGGGATCCCTGCGCGACTTCATGCACAGCGAGCGGTTCAAGCCGTTTCTCCTGAGCGCGCGTACCGCGTTCTACCGGTTTGCGGGGAGGCATTATCACTGGTCGTTTCGCGAGGACGTGGAAGACGCGTGGCAAGCGGCGGTCGTCGACGTGTTTCTCGACAAGCCGGACAACTTCAAGAATCCTTCGGAAATGGCAGGGGCGCCGGAGCAGTTCGAGGCGGTACTGACGCGTTACCTGGGAAAGGCGGCCATCAACAAGCTGTCCACGCGTCTCGCATCGCTCGGTAAATCCGCGCAGCGCTTTCAGTCGCTCGACGGCATGGTCGCCGACGGCGTGGACTTCGACAAGCTGCTGTACGAAGGCGGGCACACGGCTCCCGGGGCGGAGGCGGACGCCGAGGCGACAGGCATGAAGCGGCTCCTCGACGCATGTCTCGCGAAGCTGTCCGCGCTCGCACGCGAGACGTTCAAGCTTGCATTGCAGGGCTATACGGACACCGAAATCCAGGCGCTGACTCGAACCGGGTCGGCGAATGCAATCCGTCGTCGCGTATCGGAGACCAAGTCGACGGTCGTCGAGTGCGTGCGACGGAAATCGGGAGGCAAGCATGACTGACGCTCAGGGTCCGGTGTCCGGCGACGACGATGTCCTGATTGCCTACCTGCGCAATCAGCTCTCCGACGATGAGCGTCAACGCGTCGTCGAACGCCTGCGCGACGATGCAGCATTGCGCACGGAACTGCAGATCCTGGAAACGGCGGCCGAGCTGTTCTGGGAGGAGAGCATGGCCGCCACCGAGGAGCAGTCGTACGCGACGACGTCCGCGCGGCTGGGATTGGCTCCGGAGAGCAACGAAACACGGGCGCAGCCCGAAGCGCACGTCGCGCGATCGTCATGGGTCGGACGGCTGCGCGGCTGGATGGTCGACCATGCGGCGGTCCTTCAGCCCGCACTCGTCGCGCTCGTCGTCGTGCAGGCCGGCGTCATCGCCCACTATGTCGGAAGCGACGGGGGCGGCGCAGACGTGACGATCACGCGCGGCTCGACAGGGTCCTGCGGCGACGTGTGGCTTACGTTCAGGGACGGCGTCGCGGAACGGGAGATGCGTCGGATGCTGGTGTTGTACGGCGGCAGCATCGTCGACGGTCCGGACGAACAGGGGCGCTACCGCGTCGGGTTTGCCGATGCCGCGGCCCGGCACGCGTTGCTCGAGAGTCCGGATGCCGCGAAGCTCGTGTCGCACACCGAATCGCCGTCGGGGTGCTCCGCGAGCGACCATGAATCCGGGGGAGAAAAACGATAGCCGGATGCGAAGAACCAGACAGGATCCACAATCTCAACCAAAAGACCAATCATGAAAAAGACCATGCTCTCGCTCGCCCTGCTTGTCGCATCGACTGCAGGATATGCCGCACCGTACTACGGCAGTTTCACGGTCCAGGGGCACAAGATCGTTCTGTACAGCGACCAGGATTCCCGTGTCGATGCCACCCACGGTTGCGAAACCTTCGACCCGAACGGCAAGCGCAGTCCGGATCGCTGCTCGTGGACATACAACACGACGGATCAGGACAGTTTTGGCGTCATGTACTTCGCGTCGACGTACAAGCGCTCGTCGAACGGAATCAAGACGACCGTGATCGTTGGCCCGCGCCTCCATGCGGAAGCCGAGGCTCGCATGAAGAACGACAAGCTCTTCACCTACCATCCCGGCGCGATCGTTCAGGTGATCCAGGAGTCGCATGACAGCGACGGCACCCAGCACGACTACATGTTCCTGTACGACACGCGCGAAATCGAACGCTAGGCCGAAGCGGTGTCGGTGATCGTTGCCGACGGCGTAGTGCCGCCTGCACGTACCGAAGTGGTTTGGATTGCTTGAAGACGGGGGTGCAATGAAGTTTCATCTATTGACGGTGTCGATGATCGGCATGGTGCTGCTTGCAGGGTGCGGAAACAGCGATCCTCAAGCGGAAGCGTTCGCGGCGATTCAGGCGAAAAGCCCGAGGGCCGTTCGTGTCGACAATGATTTTTACGGCCCGGCGGACGAGTCGTACGAGAAGTTTCCCGAAGTGGTGTCGCGTTACCGGGACGCGCTCGGCAATATGTGGACCGTGACCTACATCAATTTCAACCCGGTGACGCTCCGGATGAATCGGCTGATCATCACCGTGGGCACGCATGCCGCCACCGGTGTGCAGCGACATAGGGACAACGATGTCGAAGTCAAGTTCGGCAACTACTACTACGGCTTCACGCCGGGCCAGTATCTGACGAACGGGTCCATCAAGATCGTCGACGTCGACGAAGCGTCCCATACGCTGGTCATGGAGCAGTTCTATCAGTTGAGTCCGAAGAAATACCTGCGTCTGGCAGCCGCGAGCGCTGGTTGAGGTCGGCAGCGCCCGCGCGATCGACGGGCGTTGCCGTTGTCTCAACCAGCCTGTTCCACCAGCACCTGCAATTCCTGCCCGGCCTTCGCGATCGCTGCTTGCACCGCATCGGCACCCAAAACGGTGCCTTCCACGCGCACTTCGCGGATGTCGGTCATCCCGATGAACCCGAGCAGATGCTTCAGATAGCCGGACTGGTAGTCGAAGGGCGCATACGGGCCTTCCGAAAAGACGCCGCCGCTGGCGGTGACCAGATAGACCTGCTTGCCTTCCACCATGCCGGCGATCCCGCTTTCGCCATACCGGAACGTGACCTGCGGCCAGATCACGCGGTCGAACCACGCGCGCAACTGCGTGGACGGGCCGAAATTGGTCATCGCGGAGCCGATCACGACGATGTCGGCGGCGCGCAGTTCGTCGACCAGCGTTTGCGCAAGCGCGACGGCCCGTGCCTGTTCCGCGCTGCGCGCATCCGGCGGCAGCGTGCGGCCGACGATGTATGCGTCGTCGATATGCGGCAGCGGATCGGCGGACAGGTCGCGCAGGGTGACCGTGCCGGCAGCGTCGCGCTGCGCGAGTTGCCGCGCGAGGTCGTGCGCAAAGCGCGTGGACAGGCTGTCGGTGCTGCGGGGGCTGGATGTGATCAGCAGGATGCGGCTCATGAGCGTTCCTTTCGGGATAAGATGAGCACCCGGTAACTTTTGATAACTCGGTTACCGAAATGCATGTGGAATGCTAGGGTTCGCGCCCGGGCGCCACAAGAACGCACATGGCTGTGCCCCAGTCACATCGATGTAACCCGACACCATGCCTCGACCTAGCGACAACGACTGCCAGGCGACGCGCCAGATCCTCGACCGGATCGGCGACAAGTGGAGCCTCTACCTCATCGCGACGCTGAATGACGGCGCGCGGCGTTTCAACGAGCTGAAACGCGAGATCGACGGGATTTCGCAGCGGATGCTGACGTTGACGCTGCGCGGGCTGGAGCGCGACGGGCTGGTCACGCGGACGGTGTTCCTGACGATTCCGCCGCGCGTCGATTACGCGCTCACGCCGCTCGGCGAAACGCTGCTGGAGCCCGTGATGGCGCTCGTCCAGTGGGCGGAGAAAAACAAGCAGTCGATCGCGCAAGCGCACGAGCGTTTCGACGATGCGGCCGCCGCGGCGCCGGAACCGGGCGGGCGTATCGTGCATCGGAGCCGGTAGCCGGCCCGACGTGCGCCGGCTTGCCGGTCTTGCCTGCCCGGTCGGTACGCCCGCGTATCCGGTACGGCGCACGGCCTGAACCGCGAACGTACGGGCAATCGCAAGGCCATGCGCCGGCGCCGGGTCCAGCCGCGTGAGCGTCGGGCCCGGCACATGGAAAAACGCGGCGAAGCGCGGCGGTCCTGCGGCCATCCCGCGCATCGGTTGCTGCGCGGCCGGCGAAGCCGCACGGCGCGCGCGCTCAACGCCCCAGCGCGTAGAACTCCGCGTTGGGCCGCATGTTCGTCACGTTCGCGATGCGGTTCGACATCCCGAAGAATGCCGAGATCGCCGCGATGTCCCAGACGTCCTCTTCGGTAAAGCCATGCGACTTCAGCGTGTCGAAGTCCGCTTCGCCCACCTGATGCGCGGTCTGCGACACCTTCATCGCGAAGTCGAGCATCGCCTTCTGCCGCGCGGTGATGTCGGCCTTGCGGTAGTTGGTCGCGACCTGATCGGCGATCAGCGGATCCTTCGCGCGAATGCGCAGGATCGCGCCGTGCGCGATCACGCAATACTGGCACTGGTTCACGCTGCTGGTCGCCACGACGATCATTTCGCGTTCGGCCTTCGTGAGATTGCCCGGCTTGTCCATCAGCGCGTCGTGGTACGCCATGAACGCGCGAAACTCGTCCGGGCGATGCGCGAGCGTGAGGAACACGTTCGGGATGAAGCCCGACTTTTCCTGGACGGCCGCGATGCGTGCGCGAATGTCGTCGGGCAGGTCTTCCAGTGCGGGCACCGGGAAGCGGCTGATGGGAGCGTTGTCTGCAGCGGTCATGGCGTCTCCTGGATGAAGTGGCCCGGCCGGTCTCGATGCACGAGCCGCCGGCCTGAAAACAAACGACGGGGTGCCGTGGCGCGTGTCACGCGTTGACGTCCACAACAATGCGGCCGCGCACCTTGCCGGCGATCAGTTCGCCGGCGAGCGGAAGGGCGTCGCCGAGGCCGACCTGATGACCGATCGCGCCCAGCTTCGCGACGTCGAGATCGGTCGCGAGCCGGCGCCACGCCTCGAGCCGCTCGGCGCGCGGGCACATGACGCTGTCGATGCCGACGAGCGTGACGCCGCGCAGGATGAACGGCGCGACGGTGGCGGGGAAATCCATGCCGGCGGCAAGGCCGCAGGCCGTCACGACGCCGCGATAGCGCGTCGTTGCGCAGATGTTCGCGAGCACGTGGCTGCCGGCCACGTCGACCGCGCCGGCCCAGCGTTCCTTGCCGAGCGGCTTGCCGGGTTCGCTGAATTGCGCGCGATCGAGAATCTCGGCGGTGCCGAGCTGTTGCAGATAGTCGGCGTCCGCCGGCCGGCCGGTCACGGCGACGACGCGATACCCGAGCCGCGCGAGGATGGCCGTGGCGACGCTGCCTACCCCGCCTGCCGCGCCGGTCACGACGATGTCGCCGTCGCCGGGCCGCACGCCGTGCCGTTCCAGCGCCATCACGCACAGCATCGCGGTGTAGCCGGCCGTGCCGATGGCCATCGCCTGTTGCGGCGAAAACGCCGACGGCAGCGGCACGAGCCAGTCGCCGTCGACACGTGCCTTCTGCGCAAGGCCGCCCCAGTGCGTTTCGCCGACGCCCCAGCCGTTGAGCACGACCCGGTCGCCCGCGCGGTAATCCGGATGCGCGCTGTGCTCGACTTCGCCGACCAGATCGATGCCCGGCACCATCGGGAACTTGCGGACCACTGGGCTCTTGCCGGTGATCGCGAGCCCGTCCTTGTAGTTCAGTGTCGAATAGCCGACGCGGATCGTCACGTTGCCCGCGGGCAGCTGCGCGTCGTCCAGCGTTTGCAGCCGCGCGTGCTGGCCGGTTTCGTCCTTGTCGATCACGATGCCCTGGAACATGCGTTCTCCTTTTTAGACCGATCGTCTAGTTAATGGCAAAAAAACTCACGGGCGCGGCAGGCCGTTGAAGAAAAACTGCGCGAACAGCTTGAGCGGCACGTCGCTGCGTTCGAGCTTCGCGCGCAGCACGGCGCCTTCCCAGCCGATCCAGAAAAACGCGGCCAGCTCGGCGACGTCGGCCGAGGCCGCCAACTCGCCCGCCTGCTGTGCGGCGGCCAGGCAGCCGGCCAGACGGCGCTGCCAGTCCTCGAACGTGGCGCGCAGCCGCGCGCGGAAACGCTCGGGCAGCGCGCCCATTTCCTGGCCGAGGTTGCCGATCAGGCAGCCGCGGCTGTATGCGTAGCGGGCCATCCCTTCGCACGCGTCGTCGACGAACGCGCGCACGCGCTCCAGCGGCGTGCGGTCGAGCTGGCTGAAATGGCGGTCCAGCTTGCGGGCGAAGAATTCGGCGTAGCGGTCGATCAGCTCGAGACCGAACGCGTCCTTGCTGTCGAAGTAGTGATAGAACGAGCCCTTCGGCACGCCGGCGCGACCGAGGATCTCGTCGAGCCCGGTGGCGGAAAAGCCCTTTTCGGTGAGCACCTCCAGCCCGGTGCGCAACAGCACGTCACGCGTGGCGACGAGATCCTCGTGTCGTTTGGGTGGCCTGCCGCGACGGCGAGGCGGGTCGGTTCGAACGTCCATGCGCGAATAATAGACCGTTCGTCTCAAAAATCAATGACCGACGCGGCGATCGGGGCGAACGGCAGGTCGGGCGACGCCGCCCGGGCAGCGCTCGCCCGTATTAACCCTGATTAAAAAATCTTATCGCGGTGAAAAATTCCGCATCTTATTGAACCGATATCGGCTCGATATAGTGGCTCGCTTTACCGCACGCAATCGCCCGCGTGCGCAGATACGCCGACAAACAGCAGGAGCCGCTTGATGACCACCGACGTCCGCTTCACCGAAATCGAAGACCTGATGCCCGCCGCCGGCGGGCTGCGCGAGATTCGCCACCACATCCACCATCACCCCGAGCTCGCGTACGAGGAGCACGAAACGGCCGCGCTCGTCGCGGACAAGCTCGAGCAATGGGGCTGGCAGGTGACGCGCGGGGTCGGCAAGACGGGCGTGGTCGGCACGCTGCGCGTGGGCGACGGCACGCGCAGCATCGGCATTCGTGCGGACATGGACGCGCTGCCGATCCTCGAAGCGACCGGCCTGCCGTACGCGAGCGGCACGCACGGCAAGATGCACGCGTGCGGCCACGACGGCCACACGACGATGCTGCTCGGCGCCGCGCAGCATCTCGCGAAGACGCGCAACTTCTCCGGCACCGTGCACCTGTATTTCCAGCCGGCGGAAGAGCATGGCGTCGACAGCGGCGCGAAGAAGATGATCGACGACGGCCTGTTCGAACGCTTTCCGTGCGATGCCGTGTACGGCATGCACAACCATCCGGGCGCGGCGCCGGGCGTGTTCCTCACGCGGCGCGGCCCGTTCATGTCGGCCGGCGACAAGGCGATCATCTCGATCGAAGGCGTCGGCGGCCACGCGGCGCGCCCGCACCTGACGGTCGACCCGGTGGTCGTCGCGGCGAGCATCGTGATGGCGCTGCAGACGATCGTCGCGCGCAACGTCGACCCGTCGCAGCCGGCGGTCGTCACGGTCGGCTCGATGCACGCGGGCACCGCGAACAACGTGATTCCGAACGGCGCGCGCCTCGAACTGAGCGTGCGTTCGTTCAGCCCGGAAGTGCGCGCGCTGCTCAAGCGCCGCATCGTCGCGCTCGCCGAGTCGCAGGCCGCGAGCTACGGCGCGACGGCGAACGTCGAGTACATCGAAGGCTATCCGGTCGTCGTCAATACGGATGCCGAAACGGATTTCGCCGCGCAGGTCGCGCGCGAGCTCGTCGGCGATGCGCACGTGGTCGAGCAGGCCGACCTGCTGATGGGCAGCGAGGATTTCGCGTTCATGCTGCAGCAGCGACCGGGTTCGTTCGTGCGGCTCGGCAACGGCGAAGGCGAGGACGGCTGCATGGTGCACAACCCGAAATACGACTTCAACGACCGCAACCTGCCGATCGGCGCGGCGTTCTGGACGCGTCTCGTGGAGCGCTACCTGGGGCAGTGAGCGCGGCGGGAGACGGCGGGCGGCCGGCGCTTCCGGCCGCATTGAGAGGAGACACGAAGCATGCAGAAAGACCATCTCGCGCTGCACCCCGCGTCGACAGGGGCCGCCGGAACCGGGACGCACGGCGCACCCGCCGTCACGCGGCGCGGCGCGATCGCGGCGGCCGTGATCGGCAACTGGCTGGAGTTCTTCGATTTCACCGTGTACGGCTTCTTCGCGGTGCTGATCGGCAAGCTGTTCTTCCCGTCGAGCGATCCGACCACGTCGCTGCTGCTGTCGGTCGCGACCTTCGCCGCCGGCTTCTTCACGCGGCCGCTCGGCAGCGTCGTGCTCGGCGTCTATGCGGACCGCAAGGGCCGCAAGGCCGCGCTGAACCTGACGATCATGCTGATGGCGCTCGGCACCGGCCTGATCGCGATCGCGCCGACCTATGCGCAGGTCGGCGTGGCCGCGCCGCTGCTGGTCGTCTTCGCGCGGTTGCTGCAGGGCTTTTCGCAGGGCGGCGAGTTCGGCGCGGCGACGTCGACGCTGATCGAGCAGGGCGGCACGTCGCGCCGCGCGTTCCGCGCGAGCTGGCAGCTCGCGACGCAAGGCGGCGCGGCGTTGATGGGCTCGGGCTTCGCGGCGCTGCTGTCGAACACGCTGACGAAGGAGGCGCTCGAAGGCTGGGGCTGGCGCCTGCCGTTCCTCGTGGGCGTGCTGATCGCGCCGGTCGGCATGTATCTGCGCCGCCGGCTCGCCGACGATGCGCCCGGCGACAGCCGTCACGGCATCGAACGCGGCGTGCTGCGCGAGCTGTTCTCGCGGCACACGCGCACGGTGGTGCTGCTGATGCTGACGGTGATGGGCGGCACGGTGTCGACCTACATCCTGACGTTCTACATGCCGACCTATGCGATCCATACGCTTGGCCTGCCGATGAAGCTGTCGATGTTCGTCGGCGTCGCGTCGGGGTGCGTGATGCTGGTCACGTGTCCGCTGTTCGGCTGGCTGTCGGACCGCCTGGGCAGCCGGCGCATGCCGATCTTCGTCGGGCGCGGCGTGCTGGTGCTGCTGCTGTTCCCCGCGTTCTGGCTGATGAACCATCATCCGACGCTGTCGGTGATCCTGCCGCTGACCGCGCTGATGCTGCTGTTCTATTCGCTCGGGTCGGCATCGGAAATGGCGCTGATGTGCGAGTCGCTGCCGCGCCACGTGCGCGCGACGGGCATCTCGATCGCATATGCGCTCGCGGTGACGATTTTCGGCGGCACCGCGCAACTGATCGCGACGTGGCTCGTGAAGACGACAGGCAGCAAGCTCGCGCCGGCCGGCTATGTGGCGGCGTGCGTGGTGCTGTCGCTGATCGCGGTCGCGATGCTGCGCGAGACGGCGCGCGAGTCGATGGACTGACACGACGTGACCGACCGCGCCTCGGGCGGCGCCGCGCGCCGCGCTTACCGCCCGCGCACGGTCCTCAGGTACGACGCGAGCATCGTCGCCAGTTCCTGCGCGGCCGGCGTCAACGGCACGGCCGCGCGCTGCAGCAGGCAGATTTCCTGCGATTCCGCGTGCTCGCGCACCGGCACCTTCGCGAGCGCGCCGGCGAACGGCCCGTGCCGCGTGACGGCTTCGGTTTCGAGCGCGAGGCAATCGGTCTGCGTGACGAGCTGCAGCGTCTCGAACATCCCTTCGACGGTCGCGATGATCGTCGGCCGCGGCTGGCCGTGCGCGTCGAAGTACGCGAGCAGCCGGTTGACGACCGGATCGGCGCTCAGGTTCGGCGAACGCGTCGACACCCACGCGTAGTCGGCCAGCTCGGCAAGCGATTGCGCGTGCCGCTTCGGATGGCCGCTGCGGCAGACGACCACCGGCGCCGACGCATGCAGCGGCGTGACCGCGAGATCGGTCGTGTCGGTCTGCTTCGCGACGAGCGCGATCGCGAAATCCACCGCGTTTTCGCGCAGCCAGCCGATCATCATCCGCGACGTGCCGGTGCGCAGGTGCACGTCGACCTTCGCGAAGCGCTCGCGGAAGGCCGTCAGCACCGGCGCGAACGCGTCGATCAGCGGTTCCGCCACCAGGCCGAGCGTGACGGTGCCTTCGTACGCGCCGCTCAGTTGCCGGATCTCGTGCTCGACCTGTTCGCATTCGCCGAGGATCGCGCCCGAACGCGCGAGCAGCCGCTGGCCGACGGCGGTCGGCACGATCCCGCGATTGGTGCGCGTGAACAGCGTTGCGCCGAGCGTTGCTTCGAGCCCCTGCAACTGCTGCGTGACGCCGCTTTGCGCGAGATCGAGCGCGCGTGCGGCGGCGCGCAGGCTGCCATGCTCGACGACGGCCTGGAAGATGCGAAGCTGGGACAGCGTGAACGCCATGGTCGAGCGCGGTGCCGGTGATCGGAAAGAGTGATCATGATAAGACAGCCGCGCGTTCCGGCGGCGACGGGCGCGCACTACGATCGCAGGCAGTCCGGCTCATGCCGTTTGCTCCTCTTCCTGCGCTCCGTCGACCATGAAACGCATGCAACGCTTCCGTCGCTTCCTCTTTCCGCTGGTTTCCCTGTGCATCGGATTCGCGGCTGCGCCCGCGCATGCGCTCGACGCGCACGTGGTGCGTCTCGGCATCGATCCGACCTATCCGCCGATGGACGCGAAGGCGCCCGACGGCAGCCTGAAGGGTTTCGACGTCGATCTCGGCAACGAGATCTGCCGCCGCGCGCAACTGCGCTGCCAGTGGGTCGAGCTGGAATTCTCCGGGATGATTCCGGCGCTGCAGGCGCGCAAGATCGACGCGATCCTGTCGTCGATGGCGATCACCGAGAAGCGCGAGAAGCAGATCCTGTTCTCGTCGAAGCTGTTCCGCTTCAAGTCGCGCCTCGTCGCGCGGCCCGCGCTCGGGCTCGGCAGCACGACCGCGTCGCTCGCCGGCAAGCGCGTCGGCGTGCAGTCGGGCACGCAGTTCGAATCGTGGGCGCTCGCGCACTGGGCGCCGGCCGGCGTGAGCATCGTGCCGTACAAGAGCCAGGACGACGTGTTCGCCGATCTCGTCAACGGCCGGCTCGACGCGGCGCTGCTCGGCGCGGTGGAAGCCGACTACGGATTCCTGCGCCAGCCGAAGGGCAAGGGCTTCGCGTTCGTCGGCGCGCCGCTCGACATGGGCGATCGCGGCGTCGGGATCGGGATGCGCCAGTCGGACACGGCGCTCAAGGCGTCGATCGACGGCGCGATCGCGTCGATGCTGAAGGACGGCACGTACGACCGGATCGCGAAGAAGTACTTCGATTTCAACCCGTACGGCGATTGAGCCGCGCCATTCTCCCGTTTCTCCCGTTTCCCCGTTTTCTCCGTTCTTTCTCATTCGGGATCATCGATGCAGATTCGCACTATGCCGCTCCTGTCGCCGTCGATCGGCACGCAGCGCACGCTGACGAGCTTCCATTTCGGGCCGGCCGACGCCGGCCGCAAGATCTACCTGCAGGCCGCGCTGCACGCGGACGAGACCCCGGCGATGCTCGCCGCGGTCGTGCTCAAGCAGCGTCTCGCGCAGCTCGACGCCGACGGCCGGCTCACGGCCGGAATCGTGCTCGTGCCGGTCGCGAACCCGGTCGGCCTCAACCATCATCTGCTCGGGCAATTCATCGGCCGCTTCGATCTCGCGAGCGGACGCAACTTCAATCGCGGCTTCCTGCCGCTCGCGGAGATTGCCGCGCAGGCTCGCGACCGGCTCGGCGCGGACCCGGCGCGCAATCGCGCGATCGTGCGCGAATGCGTCGGCGCGGCGCTCGACGCCATCGCGCCGCGCACCGAATTCGATGCGTTGCAGCTCGCGCTGCTGAAGCTGTCGCACGATGCCGATGTCGTGATCGACCTGCATTGTTCGCTCGAAGCGGTGATGCACGTGTACACGAGCGACACCGCGTGGCCGCAGGTCGAGCCGCTCGCGCGCTATCTCGGTGCCGAGGTGTCGCTGCTCGCCGAGGATTCGGGCGGCCACGCGTTCGACGATGCGCATCACCTGCTGTGGTCGCAACTGCGGCAGCATTTGCCGGCGCACACGCCGATGGCGGCGGGCACGGTGGCCGTGACGGTCGAATGCCGCGGGCAGCGCGACGTGACGTACGAATACGCGGAGCGCGACGCCGATGCGCTCGTCGACTATCTGGTGTGGTGCGGCGCCGTGCGCGGCGAGCGCGCGCCGTTGCCGCCGCTGGCCGCGCCGGCCACGCCGCTTGCCGGCAGCGAGCAGTTCTACGCGCCGGTGAGCGGGATCCTGGTGCATCGCGCGGCGATCGGCGCGACGATTCGCGCCGGCGATCCGCTGTTCGACATCGTCGATCCGCTGACCGATGCGGTCACGACCGTGTCGAGCCGCACCGACGGCGTGTTCTACATGCGCCGCGCGATCCGCTTCGTGACGGCCGGCGCGCCGCTCGGCCGCGTGACCGGCACGGTGCCGGTGCGCAAGGGGATGTTGCTCGGCGCGTGAGCGGCGGCGCGCTGAGGCCCTCCGGCGTCCGAAAGGCGCCGGGCAATTTCGTTCTCGTCAAATTGACCGGCTTGCGCCGCGTCACTAAATTGAGCGGTGCGGAGCATGCTCCGTGTTCCGTGAGAAGGAGTTGCAGCAGAGTCAGAGAGTTGAGCGGGCGGCGCGTGCCGCCCGTCTTTTTTGTTTCACGCTGACTCCAGCATCGAAATGCACTGGAGTTCGATACAGCCCGATACAGCAGGTTTATCAAGGGCTTGGATCACTTCAACCTATACCGGTGCCTTCCGAAACCCGCTCCGGTTTTCCCTCTGACGACTCTTGGCTGGCACTGGGATTCCGGGGCGATCCGAGGAGTCCAGCATGGCTAAGATCAAGCTCGCCAAGACCGCCGTTGAATCGGCGCAAGCTCATGCGCAGGCCGTCGAACTGCGGGATACCGTGGTGCCCGGCTTCCTGTGCAGGATTACCCCAGCGGGCCGCGAGGTGTTCATGCTCCAGTACCGGACGAACGCCGGCTCGTGCCGCAAACCCGCTTTGGGGCCGTTCGGGGAATTGACCGTCGAACAGGCGCGCATCATGGCGCAGGATTGGCTGGCCGAGGTTCGCCGGGGCGGCGACCGGGCCGAAGCCGGCAAAGCGCCGACCATCGCCGAGTTGTGCAAGAAGTTCATGGAGGACTACTCCAGCAAGCTCAACAAGCCCGGCACGCCGGACGGCTACCAGGCCGTCATCGATCGCAACGTCATCCCATTGCTCGGCCGCAAGAAGGTTCACGAAGTAAAGCGGCCGGACATTGCCAACTCTGGCGTTCCCATCAAGGTCGGCATGGAACTGACCCGGCACAAGACCGTCGCGCAGTTCATGCACTACGTCCACACCGAGGACAAGCCGGTGCGCGACGCGGCCGAGCTGGTAGCGAGTCGGCGCACGGCGCTTACCAGTGCAGCGCGTACCGTGGAGGCAGCGGCATGAAGAAGACGCTTGCGGCAGCGGAGAAATCCCCCGCCGGCTACGCCGGCATCCACAGTGGCATCGTTGAACTGATCGCCGCTGCCCGTCACGCGGCGGCGCGCAGCGTCAATGCGTTGATGACGGCGAGCTATTGGGAAGTCGGCCGCCGCATTGTAGAAGCCGAGCAACAGGGCAAGCGGCGCGCGGGCTACGGTGAGCAGTTGATGGAGCGGCTGTCCACTGATTTAACCGCACAGTTCGGGCGCGGGTTCGGCGTGAACAACCTGGAAAACATGCGGCGGTTTTTCCTCGCGTATCCCCGCTTTGCAATTTCCCAGACGGTGTCTGGGAAATTGGGCCTCGCCGAGCTGGCCCAGGTGTTCACGCTGCCGTGGTCGGCTTACGCGCGGCTGCTGTCGGTCAAGGACGACCACGCCCGCCAGTTCTACGAAGCCGAAGCCCTGCGCGGTGGCTGGAGCGTGCGCCAGCTCGACAGGCAGATCAACAGCCAGTTCTACGAGCGCACGGCGCTATCGAAGAACAAGGCGGCGATGCTGGTCAAGGGCGCCGCGCCGACACCGGCCGATGTCGTCACGGCTGACGACGCGATCAAAGACCCGTTCGTGCTGGAGTTCCTTGATCTCAAGGATGAGTATTCCGAATCCGATCTCGAACAAGCTCTGATTCGCCGGCTGGAGGATTTCCTGCTCGAACTCGGCGATGGCTTCACCTTCGTCGGGCGGCAGCGCCGGTTGCGCATTGACCAGACGTGGTATCGCGTCGATCTGCTGTTCTTCCATCGCAAGTTGCGTTGCTTGGTCATCATCGATTTGAAGCTCGGTGCATTGACCCATGCCGACGTGGGCCAGATGCACTTGTATTGCAACTACGCGAAGGAGCATTGGACGTTTGCCGACGAGAACCCGCCCGTAGGCTTGATTCTCTGCGCCGACAAGGGACACGCCTTGGCGCGGTATGCGCTGGAGGGCTTGCCTACGAAGGTGATGGCGGCGAACTACCGGATGGTGCTGCCGGACGCAGAAGTGCTGCAAAAGGAGCTGGAGAACACGCGGCGGCTAATCGAATCTCGCGTGACGATGCTCCCCAGGAAGCGCAAGCGATAACGTGAGCAACTGAACTGAACCGCACCGGATTGGGTGGGGGCTCGTATTCTTGAGAGAATCGAGCCATGAACAAGCAGGCAAGCAAGTTTTCCCCGGAAGTCCGAGCGCGCGCAGTGTGCCTGGTACGCGAGCAGCGTAGCGAACATCCGTCGATGCTTGATTTCAGCCTTTTTTGTCCACGAGATGCCGTATCGCCGAGCCTGCCGCTCAGCCGCGTCGCGCCACCAGATCCGACACCGTCTGCGCGGCCTGCTGCAGCGGCCCGAGAAACTCCTTCACCATCTGCTTCGCGGTGTGCCGCTGCGCGTTGCCGCTGATGTTCATCGCGGCGATCACCTGCCCGCGCCGGTTGCGGATCGGCGCGGAAAGCGACATCAACCCCACTTCGAGTTCCTGGTCGACCACGGCCCAGCCCTGCTGGCGCACCTGCGCGATCGCCGCCTTCAGTTCGCCGAGATCGGTGATCGTGCGCTGCGTGTGCGCGCGGATGCCGCTTTGCGCGAGCGTCTCGTCGAGCGCCGCGTCGTCGAGCGCGGACAGCAGCACGCGGCCCATCGACGTGCAGTACGCGGGCAGGCGGCTGCCGATCGACAGGTTGATCGTCATGATCTTGCGGGTCGGCACGCGCAGCACGTAGACGATTTCGGTGCGGTCGAGCACGGCTGCCGAGCAGCTTTCGTGGATCTGCGCGGACAACTGCTCCATCACCGGATCGGCGAGATTCCAGAACGGCATCGACGTGAGATACGCGAAGCCGAGCTCGAGGATCTTCGGCGTGAGCCGGAACAGCCGGCCGTCGGCCTCGACGTAGCCGAGCGTCTGCAGCGTGAGCAGGATCCGGCGCGCGCCCGCGCGCGTGAGTCCGGTGGCCGACGCGACCTCGGTAAGCGTCTGCTCCGGGCGCTGGGCGTCGAATGCGCGGATCACCGCGAGGCCGCGCGCGAACGACTGCACATAGGAGTCGCCGGGTTTCTGGATGTCTTCGGTTGTCATGAACGGTCGAATTGTCGTGCAGCCGAGAAGATAGCGCATGGGGCCTGACACGCCAACCGCACCGCGGACCGGGCGCTTGACAGGTCGTCCCCGCACTCCCTATGATGCGTTGAACGTTCGATACACGATCTTATGTTCGTATATAGAACATTTAAGCGCATCCCGGCGGGCAATGCAAGGGGCGCGTTTCATTCACTTCCCAGCCTTGCATGAGACCGGAGACACTGATGACTGAAGCTTTTCTGTGTGATGCGATTCGTACGCCGATCGGCCGTTACGGCGGCGCACTGTCCGGCGTGCGCGCCGACGACCTCGGCGCGGTGCCGCTCAAGGCGCTCGTCGAGCGCAACCGCGACGTCGACTGGACCGCGATCGACGACGTGATCTACGGCTGCGCGAACCAGGCCGGCGAGGACAACCGCAACGTCGCACGCATGTCCGCGCTGCTCGCGGGCTTGCCGGAGGGCGTGCCGGGTTCGACGATCAACCGCCTGTGCGGTTCCGGGATGGACGCGGTCGGCGTGGCCGCGCGCGCGATCAAGTCGGGCGAGGCCGCGCTGATGGTGGCCGGCGGCGTCGAAAGCATGACGCGCGCGCCGTTCGTGATGGGCAAGGCTGCCAGCGCATTCGCGCGCCAGGCCGAGATCCACGACACGACGATCGGCTGGCGCTTCGTCAATCCGCTGATGAAAAAGCTGCATGGCGTCGATTCGATGCCGGAGACGGCCGAGAACGTCGCGGTCGACTACAACGTCAGCCGTGCCGACCAGGATCTGTTCGCGCTGCGCAGCCAGCAGAAGGCCGCACGTGCGCAGCAGGACGGCACGCTCGCCGAGGAAATCGTGTCGGTCACGATTCCGCAGAAGAAAGGCGACCCCGTCGTCTTTTCGCGTGACGAGCATCCGCGCGAAACGTCGCTGGAGACGCTCGCGAAGCTGAAGGGCGTCGTGCGCCCGGACGGCTCGGTGACGGCCGGCAACGCGTCGGGCGTCAACGACGGCGCGGCCGCGCTGCTGCTCGCGAACGAAGCCACCGCGAAGCGCTTCGGCCTGACGCCGCGCGCCCGCGTGCTCGGCATCGCGACGGCCGGCGTCGCGCCGCGCGTGATGGGCATCGGCCCGGCTCCCGCCACGCAGAAGCTGCTCGCGCGACTCGGGATGACGATCGACCAGTTCGACGTGATCGAGCTGAACGAAGCGTTCGCGTCGCAGGGTCTCGCGGTGCTGCGCATGCTCGGCGTCGCCGACGACGATCCTCGCGTGAACCCGAATGGCGGCGCGATCGCGCTCGGCCATCCGCTCGGCGCATCGGGCGCGCGTCTCGTGACGACCGCGATGTACCAGCTTCATCGCACCAACGGCCGTTTCGCGCTGTGCACGATGTGCATCGGCGTCGGCCAGGGCATCGCGATCGCGATCGAACGCGTCTGATCGCATCGCGCGGCGGCGGCAGGATCGGGTCCACGCCGCTGCGCCGCTTCATCGCAGTTTCGACGCCAACGAAGTGGCCGTCACGAGACCGTCGTGACGGCCACTTCGTCGTTCAGCCTTCCATTCGTTGCGCAAGGCGGGCGACGAGCGCGTCGATCTCGGTGTCCGCGAACACCTCGACGCCATGCTCGCGCAGCAACGCCGCCGTGACGCCGGCACCGGCATGCCGCCGGCCCGAGAAACTCCCGTCATGAATGTAGCGGCTTGCGCACGACGGACTGCCGTCCGCGAGGATCGCGAAGCGGCAGTCGTGCGCGCGCGCGAGCGCCAGCGCGGTTTGCGCGCCGTCGACGAACGCTGCCGTGACGTCCGTGCCATGCACGTCGACGATGCGCGCGGCACCCGACAGCACGCGTTGCCCGGATGCCCCGCCTGCGATCTCGGCGGGCGGGCGCGGCACGCTCAATCCGCCTGCCAGTTCCGGGCAGACCGGCACCAGACGCCCTTCGCGTTGCCACCGTTCGAGCGCTGCGTGAGCGGCGGTCTGGGCCGAGCCGTTGTAGCGGACCGGGTGACCGAGCACGCACATGCTGACGAGGATCTTCGGCGGGGCCGGCTGCTGCGGTGCGTGCTGCACGGTCGTTCTCCGTGTTGGCGGCGTGGGTCGAACGGAAATGCTACGCGCGGCTCGCGGTCGGCGCTTCCATATGGATGTCTTCCGGCTCGAGCGCATGCAGCACCGGGTCGGGCGACGCGCTGACGGTGAAGCCGAGCCGCAGGTAGAAGTCGATCGTGTGCCGCGACGGCGTCGCAGAGACGTACAGACGTTTCGCACCCATCGCGCGCGCCTGTGCGCGGGCCGCGCGGTAGAGCCGCGCACCGAGCCCGCAGCCGCGCCAGTCGCGGCTCACGTGCAGGAACTTCAACTGCAGCATGTCGCGTTGCGCGCCGAGCGGATCGGCGTCGACGATGACCGCCGCGACGATCCGCGTGCCGTCGAACATCCCGACGCACCAGCCGCCGCGATCGTGACAGTCGAGCAGGATCGGCGTGTAGTGTTCGGCTTCGCCGTCGGGCCAGCCTTGCACGTCGTAGAAGTCCGGGACCAGATGCAGTTCGCCGTCGCGCAGCGCGTACAGATGGTGAATGATCTCGCGCCGGTCGATGGTCCACACGAGCGGCAGTTCGTCGCGCGCGAGCAGGCGGGCCGACAGCGCGTCGCGTTCGGTAGCGGTGCGGCGCGTCATCCGGTTGCCCGGCCGGCGGTGCGTTGCGAGCGGCATGTCGTGTGCCGGTGTGGCCGATTCAGTTCGTGCCGGATCTTTTTCATCGAATTGATCGAATGTCGGTTGAATGGGGTGAAATGGGGCGAATCGTTTTGCCGCGCGTAGCGGCCGCCGGCATTGGTTTGCCGCCCGGCGTTCTCTCATAACGCATCGAGCCGCGGTGGAACAGCGCGGCATCGATTATCGCGAGATTATTTGATCCAGGTCATATTGATAAGCGAATCCGGTATTTTTTGCATTTCAAGGGTAAGGTTTTTGCCGGAATTGCCGACAGTAGGAACGAGACCGTCGTAAAGCGATAAACCGTTTTTCGGCTACTGAGCGTGATTTCTGCGCCGCGCGGATCCTGCCTTCCGATCCGCCTTTCGGAGCCCTGCTGCATGCGCAACAACCAGCCTGTCACCCAACAAGAATTCGAATTTCCCGACGACGTCACGTTGATGTCGACCACCGATGCCGACAGCTACATCACGTACGCGAACACCACGTTCGCCCATGTGAGCGGCTTCTCGAACGATGAGCTCGTCGGCCAGCCGCACAACGTCGTGCGGCACCCGGACATGCCGAAAGAGGCGTTCGCCGACATGTGGGCGACGCTGAAGAACGGCGAGCCGTGGACCGCGCTCGTGAAGAACCGCCGCAAGAACGGCGACCACTACTGGGTGCGCGCGAACGCGGTGCCCGTGATGCGCAACGGCGCACCGCACGGCTACATGTCGGTGCGCACCAAGGCGCCGCGCGACGAGATCGCGGCGGCCGACGCGCTGTACCGCGCGCTTCGCGACGGCAAGGCCGGGCAACGCACGTTCCACAAAGGACTGGTCGTCCGTACCGGGCTGCTGCGCATCGTGTCGCTGCCGCAGACGATGTCGGTGCGCGCGCGCGTTCATTCGGTGCTGTGCGTGCTGGCGCCGGCCGTCGTCGGCGCGGGCTGTGCATGCGGGCTGGCCGGTGCCGGGCTCGCGGCGTTTGCCGCCGCGACGGCCGGCGTGTCGGTCGCGGCCGGGCTGTGGCTCGACGCGCAGATCGTGCGTCCGTTGAAGCGGTTGCACGACCAGGCGCTGAACGTCGCGACCGGCGAAAGCCGGCGCGGCGTGCGGATGAACCGCGTCGACGAGATCGGCATGACGCTGCGCACGATCAACCAGCTCGGGTTGATGTTCCGCTGGCTCGTCGACGACGTCAGCGAACAGGTGCACAACGTGCAGCGCGCGAGCAACGAGATCGCACAGGGCAACAACGATTTGAGTGCGCGCACCGAGCAGGCCGCGTCCAGCGTGCAGCAGACGGCCGCATCGATGGCGGAGATGACGGCCACCGTATCGAGCAATGCGGAGACGGCGTTGCAGGCGAACCAGTTGTCGGTGTCCGCGAGCGAAGCGGCCGAGCGGGGCGGGCAGGCGGTGAGCGAAGTCGTCGCGACGATGAGCGACATCACCGACAGCTCGCGCAAGATCGCCGACATCATCGGCGTGATCGACGGGATCGCATTCCAGACCAACATCCTCGCGCTGAACGCGGCGGTCGAAGCCGCGCGCGCAGGCGAGCAGGGCCGCGGGTTCGCGGTGGTCGCGGGCGAAGTGCGGGCGCTCGCGCAGCGCAGCGCGAATGCGGCGAAGGAGATCAAGACGCTGATCGGCGCGAGCGTCGAGCGGGTCGAATCGGGCGCGCGGCGGGTCGACGACGCGGGCAGGACGATGGAAGACATCGTCGCGCAGGTGAAGCGCGTGTCGGACCTGATCGCGGAGATCAGCTCGTCGACCGCCGAGCAGAGCACGGGGGTTGCGCAGGTCGATCAGGCGGTCGTGCATCTGGACAACATCACGCAGCAGAACGCGGCGCTGGTCGAGCAAAGCGCGGCGGCGTCGGAGAGCCTGAAGCAGCAGGCGACGCGGCTCGTGGATGCGGTGAACGTGTTTCGGTAATCGCCGGGGCGCGTGCTTGCGTATCCCGTCGCGACGAGGCGGCGAAATCTCTTTCCGGTTCGATCGGATTCGAATGCATCAAGCCGGATTTATTCGCGAATCCGGTCGAATGAATTGCCCTGAATGTTCAGATGATTGGCGTGCAAATGCTTGATAAAACTGAGTATTTGATTCACGTATAAACAAAGTGTTCGGCTAAATCAAGATGATGAACGATTAATGCATATTTACCCGCGGTCGGCATAATGTTTTCGCCAGATTTGCCGAAAGCGCAGGAGTCTGATCGAACGCATGCGGGTCGCCCGCGATGCGTACGGTCTCGCATCCATCCACAGGCGGACGCAAGATCCGCAACACGGGACTCCATACCATGCGCAATAACCAGCCTGTCACGCAACGCGAATTCGATTTTCCGGACGACGCGACGCTGATGTCGACCACCGACGCGGACAGTTACATCAAGTACGCGAACGCCGCATTCATTCAGGTCAGCGGATTTTCCCCCGAGGAGATCGAAGGTCAGCCGCACAACGTCGTGCGGCACCCGGACATGCCGAAGGAGGCGTTCGCCGACATGTGGGCGACGCTGAAGAACGGCGAGCCGTGGACCGCGCTCGTGAAGAACCGCCGCAAGAACGGCGACCACTACTGGGTGCGTTCGAATACGGTGCCGGTCATGCGCAACGGGCAGCCGACCGGCTACATGTCGGTGCGCACCAAGGCGTCGCGCGACGAGATCGCGGCGGCCGACGCGCTGTACCGCGCGTTCCGCGAAGGCAAGGCCGGCAACCGCCGTTTCCACAAGGGCCTGATCGTCCGGGGCGGGCTGATGCGCGTCGCATCGCTGTTCCAGACGATGTCGGTGCGTGCGCGACTGCATTCGACGCTGTGCGTGCTGGCGCCGGCCGTCGTCGGCGCGGGCTGGGCATGCGGGTTGACCGGCGGCGGGCTTGCGGGATTTGCCGCCGCGACGGCCGGGGTGGCGATCGCGGCCGGGCTGTGGCTCGATGCGCAGATCGCGCGTCCGCTGATGCAGTTGCGCGACCAGGCGTTGCGTGTCGCGACCGGCGAAAGCCGTACCGGCGTCGCGATGAACCGCGTCGACGAGATCGGCATGACGCTGCGCACGATCAACCAGCTCGGGCTGATGTTCCGCTGGCTCGTCGACGACGTCAGCGAGCAGGTGCTCAACGTGCAGCGCGCGAGCAACGAGATCGCGCAGGGCAACAACGACCTGAGCGCACGCACCGAACAGGCGTCGACCAGCGTGCAGCAAACCGCGGCGTCGATGGCCGAGATGACGGCCACGGTGTCGAGCAATGCGGAGACGGCGTTGCAGGCGAACCAGTTGTCGGTGTCCGCGAGCGAAGCGGCCGAGCGCGGCGGGCAGGCGGTGAGCGAAGTCGTCACGACGATGAACGACATCACCGGCAGCTCGCGCAAGATCGCCGACATCATCGGCGTGATCGACGGGATCGCATTCCAGACCAACATCCTCGCGCTGAACGCGGCGGTCGAAGCGGCGCGTGCGGGCGATCAGGGGCGCGGTTTCGCGGTGGTCGCGGGTGAAGTGCGGGCGCTTGCGCAGCGCAGTGCGAATGCGGCGAAGGAGATCAAGACGCTGATCGGCGCGAGCGTCGAACGGGTCGAATCGGGCGCGCGGATCGTCGATGGCGCGGGCAAGACGATGGAGGACATCGTCACGCAGGTGAAGCGCGTGTCGGACCTGATCGCGGAAATCAGCTCGTCGACGGCCGAGCAGAGCACGGGCGTCGCGCAGGTCGATCAGGCGGTCGTGCATCTGGACAACATCACGCAGCAGAACGCGGCGCTGGTCGAGCAGAGCACGGCGGCGTCGGAGAGCCTGAAGCAGCAGGCGACGCGGTTGGTGGATGCGGTGAACGTGTTCAGATGAGCGTCGGGCGTGGGCATGCCGGCCGTGGTGGCCGGCATGCTTCGCTGTTGCATGGATGTGTTCGGCGGCGGCGGGCCGGGCGCGTGCGTCCTTCGCGCACGCCGTCAGAATTTGTGCCGGATGCCGACGATCAGGAGATTCTGTGTCCTCCCGGTCGACGGGATGGTGCCATAGATGGCTGCCGTCGCGCGAGGGCCGCTGACGCGCTGAAAGATGTCGTACAGGTAGATGTCGGTACGCTTCGACAGGAAGTAGTCGATGCTCGCGACGCCGGTGTTCCAGTGCGGGTTCGCCTGCAGGCCGCCATACGCGCCGCTCGTGTACACGTATGCTCCGGACAGGAACAGGGACGGCGTCAGCTTGTAGGATAACGACACGTCGTAATTGTCGAGGCGCAGGCTGGTGTGATCGACGTAGTCGTAGCGAATGTCGTCCACGAAAGCGCTGACCGTGAACTTGTCCGTCACCTTGTAGTTGGCGCCGCCGCCGACGTTGCGTTGTCGACGGACGCCCGCGGTGTTGTTCAGTGGGCTCGAGCGGAACAGGAAAAAGGGGGCGCCCGCGTAATCGTCCGTGACCGCGCCCGATGGGTTCAGGGTTCCCGGAGACTGGATGTCGACATAGGCCACGGCCGCGCTGAACCGCTGGCCGGTATATCGCACGCCGGCGGTCCAGGCCCGATTCATCGCGAAGTTCGTCGCATTGCTCATCGCATAGAGGCCTTCGGCCGAGAAACCGGCCCACGTCGGCGTCGCATACTTGATGCTGTTGTTGTAGCGCCAGCTTCCCATCAGGTTGTCGGCGTCGCCCGGATGCGCCGCCAGTGTGCCGCCGGATGTGTTCGGCGCCGCATAAACGGACAGGTAGTCCCAGAACGCGTCGTATTGACGTCCCAGCGTGAGGGTCCCGTATTTGTCGCTCGACAGGCCGACCCATGCCTGTCGGCCGAACAGGCGACCTCCCTGCCCGAGCTTGCCGTTGGTGATGTCGAAGCCGTTCTCGAGTTGGGCGACCACGGTGTATCCGCCGCCGAGATCCTCCCGGATCAGGAAACCCCATCGATTGTTCTGCATCGTGCCGGAGTAAAGGCCGTACTGGCGCGAGCCGCCGGCGTTGCTGGCATAGCCGATGCCGGTGCTGATCAACCCGTACATGCTCACGCTGGACTGCGCGAGCGCCGGCATCGAACATCCCAGGCAGGTCGCAAGTGCGGCAAGCGTCGAAGCTGACTTTTTCATGCAAGGTTCTCCCCAGGGAAAGAATCCGAGTTTTATAAGGATTACGTATCGATTAAGCGAGGGCGATTTGAAAAAGAAGAAGATCGACGATCAGGCTTCGGTCAGGATCCCGTGTCGCGCTTCAACGATTGCACGGACTGGCCCGAACCGGCCGTGCGCGAACACGGTTCGCCCGTCCGGATCGACGCAGCCGCGGCATGCCCGATGCCCGGCCACGCGGCGCTTCAGGCGTTGGCCGAGCCGATGCCGAGCTCGGCGCCGTGTCTCGCGCGGAACCACAGAGCAAGGCCGACGGTGACCAGCAGCAGCAAGCCGAGCGCGAGCAGCGCAGTCTGGAACTGGCCGCCCATGGCCTTGATGAGGCCGATCAGATACGGGCCGCAAAAGCTTCCGACGTTGCCGATTGCGTTGACCAGCGCGATTCCGGCCGCGGCGGCGGCCCCGGTCAGAAACTCGGGCGTGACCGAGACGATCATCGTCAGCGCGGCCAGCGTGCCCGCCATGCCGATCGAAAGCCATACCAGCGTCCAGACGCCGACTGGCAGCATGGCTGCCGTCACCAGGCCGGCGGTCGCAAATACCGGCGGGATGATCAGGTGCCACGAGCGTTCGCCCGTGCGGTCGGAGTGGTTGCCCCACCAGACCATCGCGATTGCGCTGAAGATGAACGGCACGGCATTGATCAGGCCGGTTTGCATGGGCGACGCCCCCAGGCTGCTGACGACCTGCGGCAGCCAGGTGAACATCCCGTAGATCGCCGCGGCGAGCGGAAAGACCATGAGGCCGAGCGCCCAGACGCGCCGGTCCAGCAGCGCGCGTCCGGCGCGCGAGGCTTCTTCCGACAGCGAACGTTTTTCCTGTTGCAGTTCGTTGGTGAGCCAGGCCTTTTCGCGTGCCGAAAGCCATGTCACCTGATCGGGGCGATTGGGCAGCCCGAACAGAACGATGATCCCGAGGAGCGATGACGGCAGGCCCTCGACGATGAGCAGCCACTGCCAGTTTTTCAGGCCGGCGATGGTGCCGACCGACAGGATCCATCCCGAGATCGGACTGCCGATCACCACGGAGACGACGCCGGTGGCGAGCACGAGACCGAAAATCCTCGCGCGGTACCGGGCCGGAAGCCAGAGGGTGAGGTAGTAGATGATCCCCGGGAAGAACCCCGCCTCGGCGACCCCGAGCAGAAAGCGCGCGACCCAGAAGCTGACGTCGTTCCAGACGAATGCCGTACCGGCCGAAATCAGGCCCCAGGTGATCATGATGCGGCCGATCCAGATTCGCGGGCCCGTGCGTAACATGATCAGATTGCTGGGGATTTCGAACAGCGTGTAGCCGATGAAGAAGATGCCGGCGCCGAAGCCGAACGCGGCGGGCGACAGATGAAAGTCCTCCTTCATCGAGATCGCGGCGAAGCCGACGTTGACGCGATCGAAGTAGGAGAAGAAATATCCGAGGATCAGCAGCGGCAGTATCCGCATACAGATCTTGTGCACCAGCCGTTGCTCCACGTCACCTTCCATCGCAAGTCTCCAAATGGTTTTCGTTTCTTCTGCATTGGCAGGCCCGCTCCGGGAACCGGTGTCGCCTGCATGCCCGACGTCCTTTTGCAGGCCGTCATGTCTTCTTGTATTTCGTATTCCTATGTTTAATGCGGAAAATCATCTCGTCGTACTGACCGGAGTTGGCGCCACCCTGGCAACGCGATCGTGCAACGGTGCTTGATGTGCAGGCGCCGTACGCCAGTCCCGGGTTCGACCGGGGTGCCGGATCGCGGCGCCGCGTGGTGGGTGAAGCACACCGAAAGTTCAGTTATGTTGAATCACATCAAATTTGTTGAATACCGGGATGAACCCTGTCCCATGGATCGACAGATCGAAATCGCACGCCTGGTTCAACGCGAGCGCGCGGCGACAGGCACGTGCGGCAAGCAACGGAATGCCGGCGGAGCGACGCGGGGTCGATTCCGCGTGGATGGATCGGGGCGGCGAGAAGCGGTGAATCCAGTATCGCGCCCGTACCGCGCGAGGCCCTACACCCATTTACGATGGGTAAATGAGGCTGTTTGATGGCCGCGCGCCGGGAGCGCGGGGCCGGCGCGGCAGTCGCTGGAAGGGCGGGGGCGGGTGCCCGGGTTCGGCCGTTGCCGCTATACGGCGATCCCGCATTTTTCGGCCACCTGGTGCGCGAATTCCCGCAGCTGATTCGCAACCGGGCCGTGGACCGAAACGTCGAACCGGCTACTCGGGCCGATCGCATTGACCGTGGCGATCAGTTCGCCGCGATTGTCGAACAGCGGCACGCCGACCGATGCGAAGCCCGGCAGTTCCACGTCGCTGACGGACGCGCATCCGTCCTTGCGCACCGCGGCGAGCACGCGATCGAGGTTGAACGCGTGCTTCGCGCCGGAGCGCAAGAGCCG
The DNA here is from genome assembly GCF_003366075.1 of Burkholderia sp. IDO3. Classification (NCBI taxonomy): domain Bacteria; kingdom Pseudomonadati; phylum Pseudomonadota; class Betaproteobacteria; order Burkholderiales; family Burkholderiaceae; genus Burkholderia; species Burkholderia sp. IDO3. Next base: position 2,890,787 of record NZ_CP028962.1, on the reverse strand, counting down.
CCCCGATTCCTGCTGGAACAATGCCTGATAACTCTCCGGCGGCATCCATGCCATGAAAAGCCGCCCGGTTGCGGTCGTCAACAGCGGGACCGTCATGCCGAGCCTCAGTTCGAAGGGCGTATTTTGAACGCCGTCCAGTTTGTCGACGACAACCGGCCCGAAATCTCCCCAGACGCACAGGCAGACGGTCTCCCGCACCGCTGCCCGCAGCGCGGGCAGTTCGCTTCGCGCGCATTCGAGCGGATTGATGCGGCCGAGCGCTGCGAGGCCGAGCCTGACGGCCGTGGGGCCGAGATCGTAAAGGCCGCCGCCGCCGAGCTGCCGCACGATGCCCAGTCGAACGAAACTGATCAGATACCCCCGTGCCTTGCTGGTCGACATGCCGGCCGCGCGCGCCAGTTCCGTGAGCGACAGCGCCTCTTGCACCTGCATCAGAGCCGCGACGAGTCCAAACCCCAGTTCGATGGACTGGATGCCCTGTTTCTGCGTGATTTCTTCTTCGTTATCTACCTGTTTTGACAAGAGAAACTCCATCGGGGGATCAGGGAACTCCCCAATTATGACCCAAAAGGTTAGCCTCTAATCTGCTTACCTATATTGATGTGATTCAATATAGTTGAATATACCAAGGAGGCAGCATGCGTTTCATGAGAAATATCTGGTACGCGGCGATGTGGGCCCAGGACCTGCCGGCCGAGCAGCCCGTCGGCGTGACGATCACGGAGACACCGCTGGTGATGTTCCGGAATGCAGAAGGCAAGCCGGTCGCGCTGCTCGATCGGTGTCCTCACCGATTCGTTCCGCTGCATCTCGGAAAACTGTGCGCCGGCAAGACCCGCATCCGGTGCGGGTACCACGGGCTGGAGTTCGACGCGTCAGGGCATTGCGTGCACAACCCTCACAGCGAGGTGATTCCGTCGGCCGCCAGGGTGCGCGCGTTTCCCGCCGTCGAGCGACACTCGCTCGTCTGGGTGTGGATGGGTGAACAGGCGCCGCGGGAAGAGCTGATACCGGACTACGGTGCGTTCGATGAGGACGCCCATACCCGGGTGAGCCGCCGGGAAACGATCGAGCTGGCCGTCAACTACCAGTTGATGACCGACAACCTGCTGGATCTCAGCCATGTGTCGTTTCTCCATGACGGCGTGCTGGGCCATGCCGGCATGGTGCGCGGCGAAACCAGGGTGGAGCCGGAGGGGGACACGCTGTACGTGCGGCGCTCATGGCCCAACGTCGTGCCGCCGGGCATGTTCGACCTGATGTATCGACGCGATGCCCAACCCGTGGATCAGTGGGCCGATATGCGCTGGAACGCGCCGTCCTGCATGCTGAACCACGCAGGTGCATGCCCGCCTGGCGGAAACCGCGACGACGGCGTCCACATTCTCGGCGCGCATATCCTCACCCCTGTTTCCGCGTTCAAGACGCTGTACCACTTCGCCGCAGTTCGCCATGACGAGAACGTCACGCGCACGCCCGACGAGCAGCGGGAGGTGAACGAAAAGCTCAGTAGCCTGCGCCGTTACGCGTTCGAGGAACAGGATGAACCGATGGTCATGGCACAGCAGCAAGCGTTGGTGAACGCCGGCGGCCTGACGGCCTTGCAGCCGGCCCTGCTCAATATCGATGCCGGTCCCGTCCGGGCGCGGCGGATGCTCGACGCCATGCTGCAGAAGGAGGCATCGCACGCGGTCGCCTCTGCGTGACGCGAGCGTGACGTGACTGACCGGAATGGCGAAGCACGTTGGCAGCTTGTGCCGATCGGGTTCGCGCTGCTTGCCGATCAAGTGGACATGATCGGGCGCAAGCGCGCCGGCGTCGGGGCCTGGGGCCCCGAGTCGCGTCAACGCGCCGGAGCGCCCGACAAGATTGTTTGTTTTCCTAAATATCTAGTACCAGAAGCGGGCTCTTCGAGCGCGAGCAGCAGGGCGTGAACTGATCGTTCAAGCGATGCTCTTCTTCGGTGAGGAACAGGTCCCGATGCTCCGGCTCGCCTTCGACGACACGGGTCAGGCAGGTTCCGCAAACGCCTTGCTCGCAAGAGACCGGAATGTCGACGCCGGCTTCGGCGAGGACCGACGTCACGCTCCTGTCCGCCGGAATGTCATGCACCTGCCCGGAACTCCGGATCTTGACCTGAAACGCCTTGTTGGCCGATCCGGTCGCTATCGACGCGCCGAAGCATTCGTAGTGGAGCCGGTCGTCGGACCAGCCGAGCGACCTCGCGGCAGCCAGGGTTGCCTCCAGGAAACCCGCCGGGCCGCATACGTACAGATGAGCGCCCGGCGCGACGCTGGACAGTAGCGATGGAATGTCGAACGCGTCGCCGCCCGACTCCCCGCTGTGATGGAAGAACGTGCTTGCGGCATAGCGCGACGCCAGAATCCGCTCGCGGAACGCGGTGCGCTCGACCGTGCGCGTGCAGTAGTGCAAGGCGAATGCCGCCCCGCTGCCCGACAGTTGTTCGGCCATGCAGAGAATCGGCGTGATGCCGATGCCCGCTGCAAGCAGCAGCGTGTCGCGAGGTTCCGTCGCGAGCGGAAAATGGTTTCTCGGCACGCTGATCCGGATCGTGTCGCCTTCGTTGATGCCGTCGTGCACGGCGATGGAGCCGCCCCGCGACGTCGGCGTGCGCAGCACGGCGATCAGATAGCGGCCTCGTTCGTTCGGTGCGTTGCAAAGCGAATACTGCCGGACGTGCCCGTCCGGCGTGTGCACGTCGATATGGGACCCGGCGGTGAAGGCGGGCAGGGGGCCGCCTTCCGGATCGACCAGCTCGAGCGAGCAGATGTCGATCGCTTCGATCGTCTTGCGTGCGACCTTCACGGTCAGCCCTGTCGAATTCATCACATACTCCAGTCAATCATGTCGGATACGGTTGCATCTGCAATACGGCGTCGCGCGCATGAACCTGCGCGACGGGTGGCGTCAACGGCCGACGGGCTGACCGGGCCGTCCTGCCGGATCGTGCATGCGGCTGAGCGTGGCCGTGTGTGCCGTGTCGGGACGGCCTTCGAGATCGAGCCGTTTGCGCATCAGCCAGCGGAAGTGGGACAACGCCGTGTCGGCCTGGATCGGGGCGGTCGACCAGCCGCTCGACGGAAGATTGCGCGCCTGCGCCTCGATCATCACCCGGTCTTCCTCGAACGCCGTGACGATGTCTTCGAAGATTTTTTCGGTGATCGATGCGTCGTCGAGTGCGAAATTGCGTGGGACTGCGTAGAAATAGTGCGACGTCGATTCCGTTTCGGGGGTGACCGCCTGGCAGCTTCTGAACTCGAGGGCATCCTGGATGCGCCCCTCGGGCGCGCCCGTGCCCGTCGCCTGCACGCCGGAGTGCATGATCAGCACGCCCGGCACGTGGAAGTCGTAGAAGTGCCATCTGTCCACGAGCCCGCTGAAGCGGGCGATCCGGTTGTGGAACGGCGCCGGCACGTCGTTGACGAGCCAGCGCTCGACCCGCACCAGATCGTCCCCGCGGCTGACCTTCGGTCGGCCCGCCGAGATGTTTTCCGTTCCGCCCAGCGTCGTCGGGTGTACGTATCCGATGTGGGAGAAGTCGAGCAGGTTGTCGCAGATGAGCATGTGGGGCGCATCGTAGTGGTAGTAGCCGGGCCGATAGACCCAGTCCGGCCGGCCGAGCGACCAGGCATCGGGAATCCGGGCGGGATCGGCCTTCTCCTTGTCGCCCATCCAGATCCAGATCCAGTTGTCGCGCTCGATCACCGGGAAGCTCGAAACGCACAGGTTCGGCGGACACTTGTCCTGGCCCGGCACATCGACGCAGGCGCCGTCTTTGTCGAACTTGACGCCGTGATACATGCAGCGCAGCGCATCGCCTTCTTTTCGGCCCTTGGACAACGGCGCGCCGCGATGGGCGCAGCGGTCGGCGAGCGCCACGATCGCGCCCTGGCTGTCCCGGTAAAGGCAGATCGCCTCGCCCAGAATGGTGCGACTGAACAACCCGTCCGCCACTTCGTGGCTCCAACCGGCTACGTACCAGCAATTGCGCACAAACATATTGAACATCGACGTGTCTCCGCGTGTGGGGAATGGGCGATCGGGCTGGCGTGTGCGTCGTTGCGCCGTCGGCCGTTTGTCGACGACGCGCGGCCCGACGAACCGCCCGGCCTGCGCGACGCCTTGCGTGCGGGAAAGGGAATGAGCTGCCGGCGCGGTGCCGTGATCGGCGTTGTCCGATGCTTGCCTTGTCCCGCGACATGCAGTGAATGCAGTATCGCGTCGCGGCGCCGGAAGGCCCTACACCTATTTACAATGCGTAAATCAAGCGCCGCGTGGCCGCATCGAAAGCATTCGCGGAAGCTTCGCCGTCAGCCGCCGTTCGCGCCGGGCGCGCGGATGCGATGCGCGGACGCCGTCGAACAAGGGGGATACAAGGTTGGCGGTCGATTCCGGAGGTGGTGACGACGTGTCCGAAAAGCAGACCATGTCAAAACAGCGCGGGGTGAGTGCGGTCGAGGTCGCTGCCGCCATTCTCGACGTCCTGTACCAGGCGCGTGCGCCGTTGCGCGTGATCGAAATCTCGCGCGCCTGCGGTTTCGCGTCCGCGCAGGTGCATCACTATCTGGTGAGCCTCGTGCGCACCGGGTTCGTCAGGCGAGAGGGGGCGCCGGTCCGATATGCGCTGGGGCCGTTCGCCGCCCGGCTCGGCTTGGCGGCGGTCGACACGCTCGAGATCCAGCACGTCAGCGCGCCGTTTCTCCAGGCGCTCAGCGACAAAACCGCCGAAGCGTCGTTTTTCAGTATCTGGTCGCCGCAGGGGCCGCTGATCGTGCGCTGGCATCAGGGGCAGCGGCCGCTCACGGTGTATGCGCGACTGGGCACGGTCATGCCGCTGCTGCGCTCCGCGACCGGCGAGGTCTTTCTCGCGTGGGGCGACCGGGATGCCGTCGACGTCGCGATCGAAAACACCTTGCTGCATTACCCGCCCGACCAGAGAGACGGCCAGCGCGTCGATCTCGACGCGCGCAGGAGCCTGGCGCGCCGGCGCGGATACGGGGCCACGTCCGGGGGAATGTTCAAGGACATCGACGCGATCAGTACGCCGATCTTCGAACGGGGCGGCAAGCTGGCCGGTGCGTTGACGATACTGGGGCTGGCGGCGAGCATCGACGTCTCGCCCGAGTCGACCGTCGTGGCGGCCACGCTCGATGTCGCGCGGGATTTCTCCGCGAAGATGGGTTTTGATGCGGATACCTGAACGATGTGTCCGCCGTTCCGGGATTCGCGTCGATGCGGCTTGTCGATGCGGTGAACGTGTTTCGTCGGAGACGACGAAGGGAAGACGACGCGGGCGCGACGGAGAGGGCCACCGGCCCGCGTCGTGACCGCCCGGTTCCGGCCGGGCGGTCAGGGCCTGTCACGGATGCGACAGGCCGCGAACCGTCAGACGGCCAGGCAGAGGTACTTGATCACGACGTAGTCGTCGATGCCGTAGTGCGAGCCTTCGCGGCCGAGGCCCGATTGCTTGACGCCGCCGAACGGCGCGACTTCGTTCGAGATCAGGCCGGTGTTCACGCCGACCATCCCGTATTCGAGCGCTTCGGCGACCTTCCACACGCGACCGATGTCGCGGCTGTAGAAATACGCGGCCAGACCGAACTCGGTGTCGTTCGCGAGGCGGATCACTTCGTCGTCGCTGCCGAACTTGAACAGCGGCGCGAGCGGCCCGAACGTCTCTTCCTTCGCGACCTTCATCGCCGGCGTGACGCCCGTCAGCACGGTCGGCTCGAAGAAGCCGTGGCCGAGCGCGTGACGCTTGCCGCCCGTCACGACGGTCGCGCCCTTCGCGAGCGCGTCCTCGATGTGCGCCTCGACCTTCAGCACGGCCGCTTCGTTGATCAGCGGGCCTTGCGTGACGCCCGGCTCCGTGCCGCGGCCGACCTTCAACTGGCCGACTGCCGCCGCGAGCTTCTGCGCGAACTGGTCGTACACGGCTTCGTGCACGTAGAAGCGGTTCGTGCACACGCACGTCTGGCCGCTGTTGCGGTACTTCGATGCGATCGCGCCCTGCACGGCCGCATCGAGATCGGCATCGTCGAACACGATGAACGGTGCGTTGCCGCCGAGCTCCAGCGACACCTTCTTGACCGTCGCCGCGCATTGCGACATCAGCAGGCGGCCGATCGGCGTCGAGCCAGTGAACGACAGCTTGCGCACGATCGGGTTCGACGTCAGTTCGCCGCCGATCGCCTTCGGGTCGCCCGTGACGACGCTGAACACGCCGGCCGGCACGCCCGCGCGCTCGGCCAGCACGGCCATCGCGAGTGCGGAGAACGGCGTCGCTTCCGCCGGCTTCACGACGATCGGGCAGCCTGCCGCGAGCGCCGGGCCGACCTTGCGGGTGATCATCGCCGCCGGGAAGTTCCACGGCGTGATCGCCGCGCACACGCCGATCGCTTCCTTCGTGACGACGATGCGCTTGTCGCTCGCCGGCGTCGGGATCGTGTCGCCGTACACGCGCTTGCCTTCTTCGGCGAACCACTCGAGGAACGAGGCCGCGTAGCCGATCTCGCCCTTCGCTTCGGCCAGCGACTTGCCTTGCTCGGTCGTCAGGATCAGCGCGAGGTCGTCGGCGTTTTCCATCATCAGGTCGTGCCACTTGCGCAGGACGACCGCGCGTTCCTTCGCGGTCTTCTTGCGCCACGCCGGCCATGCGGCGTTCGCGGCTTCGATCGCGTGACGCGTCTCGGCCGTGCCCATCGCCGGCACGGTGCCGAGCAGGCCGCCGGTTGCCGGGTTGCGGACGTCGAACGACTCGCCGTTCGCCGCGCCTTGCCATTCGCCGTTGACGTACGCCTGCTGGCGGAACAGCGACGGATCTTTCAGTGCCAGGGTTTCCTGAACAGTGCTCATATGAATCGCCTGCTTTGAAAAGGACGGATGAAAACGGCCGCCGCCGTCTTCACGACGGCGGCGGCACATTCAGTTGAAGTGAGCGGGACCTCAGGCCGGCACGCCGACCGTTTCCTTCAGCACTTCCTCGAGGATCACGAGCGCTTCGTCGAACACGGCCTGCGTGATCGTTAGCGGGAACAGGAAGCGCACGACGTTCGAGTACACGCCGCACACGAGCAGCAGCAGCCCGCGCTCGAGCGCACGCGCCTGCACGCGCTTCGTGAACTCGGCGTCCGGCTCGCCCGTGCCCGGCTTCATGAATTCCACGGCGATCATCGCGCCCGGACCGCGGACGTCGGCGATCTGCGGCACGTCGGCCTGCAGCGCGTTCAGCTTCGCCTTCAGCACGTCGCCCAGTTGCGTCGCGCGCTCGCACAGCTTCTCTTCGTCGATGATCTCGAGCACCGCGTGCGCCGAGGCGACGGCCAGCGGGTTGCCCGCGTACGTGCCGCCGAGGCCGCCGGGCGCTGCCGCGTCCATCACGTCCGCACGGCCGACGACGCCCGACAGCGGCATGCCGCCCGCGAGGCTCTTCGCCATCGTGATCAGGTCGGCCAGCACGTCGTAGTGCTGCATCGCGAACAGCTTGCCGGTACGCGCGAAGCCCGTCTGCACTTCGTCGGCGATCAGCAGGATGCCGTGCTCGTTACAGATCTTGCGCAGCGCGCGCACGAATTCCGCCGGCGCCGGGTTGAAGCCGCCTTCGCCCTGGACCGGTTCGAAGATGATCGCGGCGACGCGCTTCGGATCGATGTCGGCCTTGAACAGCATCTCGATCGCCTTGATCGAGTCGGCCGTCGTCACGCCGTGCAGCGCGTTCGGGTACGGCGCGTGGAACACGTCGCCCGGGAACGGGCCGAAGTTCAGCTTGTACGGGGCGACCTTGCCGGTCAGCGCCATGCCCATCATCGTGCGGCCGTGGAAGCCGCCCGAGAACGCGATGACGCCCGGACGGCCGGTTGCCGCGCGCGCGATCTTGATCGCGTTTTCGACGGCTTCGGCGCCGGTCGTGAAGAGCGCCGTCTTCTTCGGGAAGTCGCCCGGCGCGCATTCGTTGATCTTTTCCGCCAGCTCGACGTACGACGCGTACGGGACGATCTGGTAAGCGGTGTGCGTGAAGCTGTTCAGCTGATCCGCGATCGCCTTGACGATCTTCGGATGGCGGTGGCCCGTGTTGAGCACCGCGATGCCGGCGGCGAAATCGATGAAGCGGCGGCCTTCGACATCCCACAGCTCCGCGTTCTCGGCGCGGGCTGCGTAGAAATCACACATCACGCCGACGCCGCGCGGGGTGGCGGCGTTCTTGCGGGCCTGCAGGTCGGCATTCTTCACGGTCATCTCCTTGATGTTCTGTCCGGTGGGATAAAAATCGGCCGCGTTGGCAGCCCATGGAGGCGACTATAATCACATTTGGCTCTGACAATCAGAGCCATTTAAATAAATATTCAGGAGCCAATCATGCGCGCAAGCGTGTTGTCGGACTGGCTGGCGCAGCGCCTCGTGCGCGGCGGCGTACAGCCGATCTACCGGCAGCTGCACCGTCTGCTGCAGCAGGCGATCCTGTCGCGCGAACTGCCGGCCGGCACGCGCGTGCCGTCGTCGCGGCTGCTCGCGGCCGAGCTCGGGATCGCCCGCAACACGGTCACGCAGGTTTACGAACAGCTTGCGCTCGAAGGCTATGTGAACTCGGCGACCGGCCGTGGCACGTTCGTCGCCGACAGCGCGCCGGACGAGATCGTCGGCGCGGCGCCCGATCCGGCCGCCGGCCCGGCGGTGGTGCTGCCGTCCGCGCGGCGGCTGTCCGCGCGCGGCACGCGGCTCGTCGAGGGCGCGGGCGTGTCGAAGCGCCAGGGCGGCGCGTTCATGCCGGGCGTGCCCGATGTGTCGCGATTTCCGGCGCGCGTGTGGACGCGGCTGCACAACAAGTACTGGCGGCGCCTGCGTCCGGACCTGCTGACCTACGCGCCGGGCGGCGGGCTCGCGCTGCTGCGCGAGGCGCTGGCCGATTACCTGCGCACGTCGCGTTCGGTGCGCTGCACGCCCGAGCAGATCGTGATCACCACCGGCATCCACCAGTCGATCGACCTCGCGGTGCGGCTGCTGACCGATCCGGGCGACGCGATCTGGACCGAGGACCCGTGCTACTGGGGCGTGCGCAGCGTGCTGAACGTGTCGGGGCTCACCACGCGGCCGATTCCGGTCGACGAGGAAGGGATCGCGCCGTCCGCGGCCGATCTCGCCGAGCCGCCGAAGCTGATGCTCGTCACGCCGTCGCACCAGTATCCGCTCGGGATGGTGATGAGCCTCGCGCGGCGCCGGATGCTGCTCGAATATGCGCGCCAGCACGGCTGCTGGATCATCGAGGACGATTACGACAGCGAGTTCCGCTACGGCAGCCGGCCGCTCGCGTCGCTGCAGGGGCTCGACACGGCCGGGCAGGTGATCTACGTCGGGAGTTTCGGCAAGACGCTGTTTCCGGGGCTGCGGGTCGGTTATCTCGTCGCGCCGGAGCCGCTCGCGGAGAGCTTCGCGACCGCGAGCGCCGAGCTGTACCGCGAGGGGCAGTTGCTGCAGCAGGCCGTGCTGGCCGAGTTCATCGCGGAAGGGCACTTCGTGTCGCATATCCGCAAGATGCGCACGCTGTACGGGCAGCGCCGCGAGGTGCTGCTCGATGCGGTCGCGCGCCGCTACGGCGACACGCTGCACGCGCTCGGCAGCGATGCGGGGCTGCATCTCGTCACGCAGTTGCCGGACGGCGTCGACGATCGCGCGGTCGCGCAGGCCGCGCTCGAACGCAACATCGTCGTGCGGCCGCTGTCCGGCTATTACGCGGAGCGCGAACGCGCGGCGTCGGGCCTGCTGCTCGGCTATGCGTGCGTGCCGGAGGACGAGATCGCGACCGCGTTCGCGACGCTGGCCGAAGCGATCGACGAGCGGGCGTTCGGCAAGGTTGCCGCCGAGGTTTGAGTGCGGCGGTACGACGGCCGGTATCGCGATGCGGCGCGCGCTGCCGACGCGCGAGCGGCCAGCCGTTGCCGCCGTGCGGCATCGGCCGTTCGGGTATTCAAAGCCGGATCAACGCCGCGCCCGCGACCACCAGCGCGCACGCGGCGAGCCGCTGCGCGCCGGGCCGTTCGCGCATCACGAACCAGCCGATCGCGACCGCGAAGATCGAACTCGTTTCGCGCAGTGCCGACACCGTCGCGACCGGCAGGTGCCGGTACGCGAGGATCACGATCCCGTAGGCGGCGAGCGAGATCGTGCCGGCGATCGCGCCCTGCGTGAGCGCGGTGCGCGAGCCGAGCACCGCGCGCGGGCCGCCGCGCACCGCGCAGACGAGCACGAGCTGCGGCACGCTCCACAGCACGTATACCCACGCGATGTAGCCGAGCGCGCTGCCCGACACGCGCGAGCCGATCCCGTCGCAGATCGAATACGACGCGATGAACACACCGGTGAGCAGCGCATACGGCACGCCTTCCCCGGAGAACCGGAAACCGCGCCGCAGCGCGAGCGACATGATCCCGAACGACACGAGCGCGATGCCGGCGAAGCCGAACGGCGTCGGTCGCTCGTGCAGCACGGCGAGCGCGAGCACCGACACGAGCAGCGGCGAGATCCCGCGTGCGATCGGGTAGATCTGGCCGAATTCGCCGTTGCGGTACGCCCGCGCCAGCGTGAAACAGTATGCGACCTCGAGCGCCGCCGACGCCGCGATATACGGCCACGCGGCGCGCGCCGGCGCGGGTAGCAGCACGACGCCGGCGATGCCGAACGCGAGATACGGCAGCGACATCGTGCCGAGCTGGACGAGCCGGTCCTCGCTGACATGAAGGAAGGCATTCCAGATCGCGTGCAGCAGCGCGGAGCACAGCACGAGGCCGATGAACAAGTGATCCATGAAAGAGGGCGCGGACGCGCAACGTAGCGGGGCGAACGGTCGATTATGTGGGTATCGGGCACATTCGCACGGAATTGTCGATAATGGAACGTTGTTATTCACCGGATGCCGACGATGACCGAAGCCACCCTCACTCCGCCCGCCGTTCCGCGCCTCACGAGCCTGTCTCACGGGGGCGGCTGCGGCTGCAAGATCGCGCCGGGCGTGCTGTCCGAACTGCTGAAGCGGGCGACCCCGCCGGCGCTGTTCCCCGATCTGCTGGTCGGCACCGAGACGTCCGACGACGCGGCCGTCTACCGGCTGAACGACGAGCAGGCAATCGTCGCGACGACCGACTTCTTCATGCCGATCGTCGACGATCCGTTCGACTTCGGCCGCATCGCGGCGACCAACGCACTGTCGGACGTCTACGCGATGGGCGGCAAGCCGATTCTCGCGCTCGCACTGGTCGGCATGCCGATCAACGTGCTGCCGCACGAGACGATCGCGGCCGTGCTGCGCGGCGGCGAATCGGTGTGCGCGGAGGCCGGCATTCCGGTCGCGGGCGGCCATTCGATCGATTCGGTCGAGCCGATCTACGGGCTAGCGGCGATCGGCGTCGTGCATCCGTCGCGCGTGAAGCGCAACGCGGCCGCGCGTGCGGGCGACGTGCTCGTGCTCGGCAAGCCGCTCGGCGTCGGCGTGCTGTCGGCCGCGCTGAAGAAGAACCAGCTCGACGCTGCCGGCTATGCGCAGATGGTCGCGACGACCACCAAGCTGAACCGTCCCGGCGCGGCGCTCGCCGCGCTGCCGGGCGTGCATGCGCTGACCGACGTCACGGGCTTCGGGCTGCTCGGGCACACGCTCGAGCTCGCACGTGGCGCGAACCTCACCGCGCGCGTGCACTACGCGTCGCTGCCGTGGCTGGCGGGCGTCGAGGCCTTCGTCGCCGACGGCGTGTTGACCGGCGCATCGGGCCGTAACTGGGCTGCGTACGGCAACGACGTGCGGCTTGCCGACGGGCTGCCGCCGGTCGCGCAGGCCCTGCTGACCGATCCGCAGACGTCCGGCGGCCTGCTGGTCGCGTGCGCGCCGGACGCGGTCGACGACGTGCTCGCCTGCTTCCGCGCCGACGGTTTCGACCGCGCGGCCGTGATCGGCGAGATGGTGGACGGGCCGTCGCGCGTCGACGTCGCCTGACGCGTCTTTAGTCGCGGTGGTTCGCCGACGGTCGGTAGAATCGATGCCTTCCCCAGACGGCATCGACGAACCGATGAGCGATTTCCTGTTCGGGCTGATGATCGCGCATTACGGCATGCGCGCCGGCACCGCGAGCGGCGTGCGCGCGGCGGTGGGCGTTGCGTCGGCCGACGGCTGCTATGCCGTTCTCGCATTCACGATCGGTGCGATGCTGGCGGGCACGCTCGCGTCGCACCTGCCGCTGTTTCGCTTCGTCGGCGCATGCGTGCTGCTCGCGATGGGCGCACGCATGATGTGGCAGGCGCCGAGGGATCGGCGCCGCACGCCGGACGGCGCTGCGCCGCCGCCGGGCACGCGCCCGTTCACGTCGATGTTCTTCGTCACGCTCGCGAATCCGCTGACCATCCTGCTGTTCTACGGCTACGCCACCGCTGCCGCCGGTGCGCATCGGCACTGGCTCGCCGGTGCCGCCTGCGTATTTGCCGGCAGCCTCGTCGGGCAGCTCGTGTTCGCCTTCGGCGGCAGCATGATCGGGCGTATCGTGAAGTCGCCGCGATGGCTGGCGGCGAGCCATGTGGTTGCCGCGCTCGTCGTGCTCGGTTATGGCGTGGCGGGGATCGTGCGCGGATAGCGGTTTGCGGCAGTGAGCCTCGGTGCAGGGCGTTTCGTCGCTGCGCAGGCCAACCGGATAGCATTCCTGATTTTTATCGCATCGACCGATGCGCGGCGCAATCCATGCACGTCACGTCGGCAATTGCCACAGGCCGTTTCGTAGTCGGGTTCCGCATCGCGCAAGCGCGTTCTATACTCCCTCGCGCAGTCTCCGAGAGCCGTTCTCACCCAACATCATTGAAACAAGGAACGCCGATGCTGACTCGCTCCATTCTTTCCGCTGCTGCATTCTCGCTGGCGGCCTGTGCGACCGCGCCGTCGATCGCGCAGGACAACCAGGGCAACCAAGGCAACGATGCGGGCAACGCTGCATTCGCCGAGACCGGTGCACAGGGCCGCCCGGTCAAGGTGATGATCATCACGATGTTCGGTCCGGAGGGCCAGGCATGGCTCGACCGGATCGGGCCGTGGCGCGACATCGCCGTGCCCGGACTGTCGCCCGACTATCCGGCCGTTCACTGCAACAAGCAGGACGTGTGCGTCGTGACGACCGGCATGGGCTACGCGAACGCCACCGCGTCGATCATGGCGCTCACGTTCTCGCGGCGCTTCGATCTGCGTCACACGTACTTCCTGGTTTCCGGCATCGCGGGCGTCGACCCCGCGCAAGGCACGGTCGGCTCGGCCGCGTGGTCGAAATACCTGGTCGATTTCAGCTTGCAGTGGGAACTCGATGCACGCGAGATTCCGGCCGGCTGGAACACGGGCTATCTCGGCATCAATACGAAGAGCCCGAGCGACAAACCGCCGCTCGATTACCGCACCGAAGTGTTCCAGCTCAACCCGAAGCTGACCGATGCCGCGTATGCGTTGTCGCGCAACGTCGTGCTCGCCGACAGCGCGCAGGCCCAGGCGGCGCGCGCGAAGTTCACGTACGCGCCGGCGAACCGGCCGCCGACGGTGATCCAGTGCGACACGTCGTCGGGCAACACGTGGTTCTCGGGCACGCTGATCGGCGAGCGTGCGCGCCAGTGGACCAAGATCCTGACCGACGGCAAGGGCACCTACTGCATGACCGCGCAGGAAGACAACGCGACGTTCGAAGCGCTCAAGCGCGCGGCGAGCGTGAAGCGCGTCGACCTGTCGCGCGTGGCGGTGTTGCGCACGGGTTCCGATTTCGACCGGCCGTATGCGGGGCAGACGAGTGCCGACAACCTGCTGAACTACGCGGACCAGGGCGGCTTCGCCCCGGCAACCGAAAACCTGTACCGCGCGGGCAACCCGCTGGTGCAGGACATCGTCACGCACTGGGGAGAATGGCGCGACGGGGTGCCGCGCCGGTAACGGTGTGGCGACGCGCTGAAGTCACTCCATCATCCACGCATGGCGGAGCTCCGGGCGCGTCAATATCGCCCGGAGCGATCGGATTGCGGCTCGTGGGAACCGTGCCGAGGATCACGGCCCGGGTTGGGGCAACTTGAGTTCGATGCGCGTGTATTCGGGGCCCAATAATTGCATGGTCGCCGTTTCGCCGTGCTCGTCCGTCATGCCGATGTATTGCGTTGCACTGGTGCTGATCCGGTAGCAGGTGTGCATCAACGGCTTCCGGCCTTGATCTCGCAAAAGCAACGTCTGATGGCGTGTGCGCGCAGTCCAGCGTTCCGTCGTCACAAAACGCGCCGGTGCGGGCTCCCGGACGTCGCCGCACGAAAAGCGGACCGAGTCGGGCTCAGGCCCGGGCGTCGCGGGTGTCAGTGCATGACTCGCGACACCTGGTGCACCTGCCGAGTTGCAGAGATCCTGACAGCCCGCCGGCGGGCATTTCGGGACGAACTGGATCCAGAGCTGCTTTTTGTCGTCGGGATCGAGCCTGCCGTTCCTGCGCGATACGATTCGCTCGTCGACGTAAATGTCATCGGGCGACATGCCGAGTTGCACGAGAAAGGATTGCATCTGCGCACCGCGTTGTCGCGCGAGCTGCTTGGGCCGGTTTTCCCATTCGTAGGCCGCCGCGTCGATCGAGGCCGTCGCCCCTTCGCGCGTCCATTCCCGGGCGGCCAGGTAATGCCTGGCGACGGCGAGCCTGTCGCTATTGGCGATCTCGGCCGAATTCAGCGGCAGTTCCATGCTGTCGGTCAACAAGATCGTGCATGCATCGGCCTGGATCGGGAGTGACAGGAAGGCGCCGAGTATGACGGCGAGGGCATGTTTCATCGGTCGCTCCAGTTCACCGCGCCAGAATGAACCACGCGATGTTGTCCGCGTTGCCGATCGCCATGCCCGGATAGCGTTTGGCGAACTGGGCGCAGGCCCGGCGACCGTATGCCGCCGGGTGATCCCCGGCGTCGAAGGTGTCCGCGAAATGGGCGCATTCATGAACAATCGTGAGTTGCTGCGAGGAGAGGTTTCCAGCCGATCGCTCCGGAAGCGAGCAGAACGGGAGACTGATGGCGATCGTATGCGTTGCAGTGTCGGGGCGACAGACATGCGCAACCTCGATGTCGACATTCTCCATGTTCGGCAGACATGCTGTTGCCCGGTCGGCATCGGAACCGACACGGACGAAGTTCGTTGGGCCGAGGCGAGCCATCACTCTGGCAAGGGCGTCGAGCCCCGTCGTGAGTTTGCGTCTTGCATTCATGTTTGCCGAGCCGAACCACGCGACGACGCGAGCTTCGGTGGCCGGATTCCATCGCATCAGTTCCCGACGCCGTTGCAGTGTGATCTCGACGGCTTCGTCCCGCAATTCAAGCATCCGTTTCCTGAACGCGGCATCCGTCATGTTCGGGCAGATTGGCGGTTCGTCGAACGATACATCGAGCTGTGGCGACGCATTCATAGGCACGCTCCATAGGGACATCTTTGGGAGTGCCGATGCTAAGTGCCTGAAGCCGACCGATGATGTACCCAATTTCGGTCGGCGGAGCGAACAAAGATTGGGAAGTGTGAACGAGAGATGGGAAAGGCCGCGGTTTTTCGTGGCGCACACGTGTTCTTACGCCTGCTCAACCGACGTGACGATCGGGATTGAAGCAGCTTGGGCGTGCGATATGCGGCCAACGGAACATCGGGAATGACGGCGAGCACGACGCGCCAGCGTTCCTGGCCGGTGTCAATTGATGTGGCCGCGCCTGATGGGATTCGTCCACTGGATTGACTTCGGAGAACGTCGACAATCGTGTCGCTACGACCATTACTGCAACTAACGCACGAGACGCTGCACTGGCCGGTGGCTTCGCCCCTGGCACCGAAAACCTGTACCGCGCGGGCAACCCGCTGGTGCAGGACATCGTCACGCACTGGGGCGAATGGCGCGACGGGGTGCCGCGCCGTTGACGGCCGGACGATCCCGTCGGCGGGTCAATGCACCGATCAACGCACGGTTCAGTGCGATCGCGGTGCGGAACGGAACGGCGTCCAGACGGGCGTGGTGTCGTCCCAATGATCGAGCGGCGAAGGAAGTTGATCGTTCATCACAGACTCCTGCAACTAACTGACTAATCGAGTAGGTGGTATCGCGACGCCGCGCACCGGATCATCCGTTGCGCGGCGTTGCACGTTGACCGGCGTTTAGCGGCCCCCACCGGCGAGCTGGTTGCTTTCCGGCGTCGGGCGATACGGGCCTTGCGCGACTTCGAGGCCCTGCGGATACGAATTCGCCTTGCGCAGCCACGCCAGCGTGCCGTCGCGGCGGGCCTGCACGACTTCCGCGCTGACTTCGGCGCGGGTGCGCGGGCCGTTGGTGTGCTGCGAGTACCACGACGTGTTGCCGTAGTCGCCGGCATGCGGGGTGTTCGTATCGGCGAAGGCCGGTGCGGACACGGCGAGAGCGAGGGCGACGGCGGAGAGAAGATAGCGGCGGTTCATGACGTAACTCCTGTGTTGGTCGGAGTTGGCGCGTGAGCGCTTGCTCCGGTCCCGTCCAGCGGGCTGTTCGATGCGCAACAGGTGCGCGACAGGGTTTACTCTAGGTATCTGTTCCGGCGCGATAAATGCGCCTGACGCGAATTGAATTGTCGTGATGGAGGAACAATCGCAATCCGCGATGCCGGCAGGGTCATCCGAAAATCGCGCGCAGCCGCGTGCAGCGGGCCTCGCGGCGATGCGACGCCGCCCGCGCAACGACACGCGCGAACGATTGCCGCGCGCGACGCAAAGGTGTGATGCGAATCCGGGAACGATGACGGGTACGGCGGGGAGGGCGGCGCGAACGCGACGCCGTAGCAGCACAAAGTGGCGCCCAGGCGGCGCCGAAGCCGCACGAATGCGGCACGGCGCGCGGGCCGGCCAGCCCGCGCGCCGCGATTCAGATGCTTACGCGACCCACTCGTTGATGACCGGCGTATCGAGCGCCGGTGCGCGCTCGGCTTCCTCGAACGTGCGCTTGCTGCACGTCGCATCGAGGCTGCCCTTGCCGCTCAGCAGCGGGCAGCGGTCGAACACTTCGGCGATCCAGTCGACGAACACGCGCACCTTCGGCGACAGGTGCCGGCTATGCGGATACACGACCGAGATCGGCATCGGCAGCGGCTTGATGCCGGGCAGCACTTCCTTGAGCCGGCCTTCGCGCAGGTGCGGCAGCACCATGAACAGCGGCGGCTGGATCAGCCCGAAACCCTCGATGCCGCAGGTCACGTACGCATCCGCATCGTTGACCGACACGATGCCGTTCATCTTGATCTCGGTTTCCTTGCCGTCGATCAGGAACGACCAGTCGATCGTGCGGCCGGTGCGGCTCGAGAAATAGTTGACGGCCTTGTGGTCGTTCAGGTCCTCGATCGTCTGCGGCTCGCCGTGGCGCTCGAGATAGTCGGGCGAGGCCACCGTCACGCCTTCGAACAGGCCGACACGGCGCGCGACGAGCGACGAGTCCTGCAGCGCACCGACGCGGATCACGCAATCGACGCCTTCCTGCAGCAGATCGACCGGGCGATCCGACAGCCCGAGCTGCAGATCGATGTCCGGATAGCGCGTATGGAATTCGCACAGCGACGGAATCACGAGCAGCCGACCGATCGAGCCCGGCATGTCGATACGCAACTTTCCGTGCGGCTTCCGGTTGTTGTTCTGGAAGCTTGCTTCGGTTTCCTCGACATCGGCGAGGATCCGCACGCATCGTTCGTAGTACGCGGCGCCGTCCGGCGTCAGCGACAGCCGGCGCGTGGTCCGGTGCATCAGACGCACGCCGAGGAATGCTTCGAGATTCTG
This sequence comes from Burkholderia sp. IDO3, assembly GCF_003366075.1. Taxonomy (NCBI): domain Bacteria; kingdom Pseudomonadati; phylum Pseudomonadota; class Betaproteobacteria; order Burkholderiales; family Burkholderiaceae; genus Burkholderia; species Burkholderia sp. IDO3. The sequence continues at coordinate 2,872,969 of NZ_CP028962.1, read as the reverse complement.
GATGATCGTCGTGACGGACGCCCGCGGCAGGCTGAGCGTTTCTGCTGCCTTGGTGAAGCTGCTTGTATCGACGACGCGAGTAAACACCTGCATGGCCTGAAGCCGGTCCATCACAACCTCCGCAATCTAATGAGCCCGGGAACAAAGAGGCTGCGTCGCTTTGTAGGCGACGCAGCCTGGGATTGTTCGGGGGCGTTGAATTGTGTTGCCGGATTATAGGCATTTATCCGGATGTCTGCCGGACCCAGAATGCGTTCCATCTCGAAATGGATGCTGCATCGTCATGGACGCTTCTGAATTCAGCAAATTCCTGCAAGCCGCATTGCCCGCCGAAGCCAGAGCCGGCGCGGCGCTGACGGTCGCGGAGGTGGAAATCCCCGGCTACGCGCAGGACATCGTGCTGCGCCTGTATCGGCGCACTGACAAGACCGGATTGCCGGTAGTGCTTTATTTCCACGGCGGCGGCTTCGTGCGCGGCACGCTCGAAGACGCGGATTTCGCCGCGCGTTTTTTAGCAGAACGCTTACCAGCGCTCGTAGTGTCGGTCGATTATTCGCTCGCGCCGGCCTTTCCTTTTCCGGCCGCGCCGGAGGATGCGTATCGCGCCGCCGTGTGGGCCGCGACGCGCGCCCGCGCGTTCGGCGGCAATCCGAAGAAGATCGGCGTCGCGGGCCATGACGCGGGCGGGCAGCTCGCGAACTGTCTCGCGTTCATCGCGCGCGATCGCGGTGAGGTGTCGATCGCCGCGCAGGCGCTGTTCGGGCCGATGCTCGATCCGAGCATGACGCGCATCGGCGACGCCGAACGCCTGTCGTCGGACATTACCGCGCGCGAATGCGCGGCCTGTTATCGCGCGTATCTGCCGCAGGCGGCGCAGCGCATGCACCCGTACGCGGCGCCGCTCGAATCGGTGCGCCTCGCGGGCCTGCCGCCGACGCTCGTCGTCACCGCGCAGAACGACGTGCTGCACGTCGAAGCGGAGAAATATGCGGGCTGCCTGATTTCGTCGGGCGTGCTCACGCAGGTGATCCGCTACCCGGACGTCTCGCACGCGGCGCTCGCGACGCATGAAGCCGCGCTGGAGGAAGCCGTGCGCTTCTTCCAGTGCCGCTTCCAGGCGCGCCAGCCGAACCGTTCCGAATAACCAGACCAATCCACGCTTATTGGAGATCCACATGGCCATCCTACGTACCTCTCGTTCCCGAATCGCGACCGCGGCGATCGTGACGCTCGCCGTCGTCGGTCTCGGCACGTTCGGCGCGATGCGCGTGAATGCGAACGCGCCCGAGAAAGCGGCGGCGCCGCTGCCCGAAGTCGACGTCGCGACCGTGGTGCCGCAGACCGTCACCGACTGGCAAAGCTATTCGGGCCGCCTCGAAGCCGTCGAGAAAGTCGACGTGCGCCCGCAGGTGTCGGGCACGATCGTCGCGGTGAACTTCAAGGACGGCGCGCTCGTGAAGAAAGGCGACGTGCTGTTCGTGATCGACCCGCGCCCGTACCAGGCGGACACCGACCGGGCGGCCGCTCAGCTCGCGGCCGCGCAGGCGCGTGACGGCTACGCGCAGAGCGACTGGCAGCGCGCGCAGCGGCTGATCGGCGACAACGCGATCGCCAAGCGCGACTACGACGAGAAGCAGAACGCCGCGCGCGAAGCGCACGCGAACCTGAAGGCCGCCGAAGCCGCGCTGGAAACGGCGCGCATCAATCTCGGCTATACGCGGATCACGGCGCCGGTAGCGGGCCGCGTGTCGCGCGCGGAGATCACGGTCGGCAACGTCGTGTCGGCCGGCGCGTCGGCCGCGCCGCTGACGACGCTGGTATCGGTGTCGCCGATCTACGCGTCGTTCGATGCGGACGAGCAGACCTACCTGCAATACATCAACGGCGCGCGCGACGGCCGCAAGGTGCCGGTCGAGCTCGGCCTGGCGAACGAGACGGGCTACTCGCGCAGCGGCGTGATCGATTCGGTCGACAACCGGCTCGACACGTCATCGGGCACGATCCGCGTGCGCGCGCGCTTCGACAACGCGGACGGCGAACTCGTCCCGGGCCTCTATGCGCGCGTGAAGGTCGGCGGCAGCGCGCCGCACCAGGCGCTGCTCGTCGACGACGCGGCGATCAACACCGACCAGGACAAGAAGTTCGTGTTCGTCGTCGACCAGCAGGGCCGCGTGTTGTACCGCGAAGTGCAGCAGGGCAACCAGCACGGCAACCGGCGCGTGATCGTGAGCGGCTTGTCGGCCGGCGATCGCGTGATCGTGAACGGCACGCAGCGCGTGCGGCCGGGCGAGCAGGTGAAGCCGCACATGGTCCCGATGACGGGCGGCGATGCGCCGTCCGCGCCGCTCGCGAACAACGCGAAGCCGGCCGCACCGGCGAAGGCGGAATCGTAAGCGGCACGCCGCTACGTTTTCCGCGTTCAACCAGACAGAGCAACCCATGAACATCTCAAAATTCTTTATCGACCGGCCGATCTTTGCAGGAGTCCTATCGGTCATCATCCTGCTCGGCGGGGTGATCGCGATGTTCCTGCTGCCGATTTCGGAATATCCGGAAGTCGTGCCGCCTTCCGTGATCGTGAAGGCGCAGTACCCGGGCGCGAACCCGAAGGTGATCGCCGAGACGGTCGCGTCGCCGCTCGAGGAACAGATCAACGGCGTCGAGGACATGCTGTACATGCAGTCGCAGGCGAACAGCGACGGCAACATGACGATCACCGTCACGTTCAAGCTCGGCACCGATCCGGACAAGGCCACGCAGCTCGTGCAGAACCGCGTGAACCAGGCGTTGCCGCGCTTGCCGGAAGACGTGCAGCGGCTCGGCATCACGACGGTGAAGAGCTCGCCGACGCTGACGATGGTGGTCCACCTGATCTCGCCGGACAACCGCTACGACATGACCTACCTGCGCAACTACGCGCTGATCAACGTGAAGGATCGCCTGTCGCGGATCCAGGGCGTCGGCCAGGTGCAGCTGTGGGGTTCGGGCGACTACGCGATGCGCGTGTGGCTCGATCCGCAGAAGGTCGCGCAGCGCGGGCTGTCCGCCGAGGACGTCGTGCAGGCGATCCGCGAGCAGAACGTGCAGGTCGCGGCCGGCGTGATCGGCGCGTCGCCGTCGCTGCCCGGCACGCCGCTGCAGTTGTCGGTGAACGCGCGCGGCCGTCTGCAGACGGAGGACGAATTCGGCGACATCGTCGTGAAGACGACGCCGGATGGCGGCGTCACGCGCCTGCGCGACATCGCGCGGATCGAGCTGGATGCGTCCGAGTACGGGCTGCGCTCGCTGCTCGACAACAAGCCGGCCGTCGCGATGGCGATCAACCAGTCGCCGGGCGCGAACTCGCTGCAGATCTCCGACGAGGTGCGCAAGACGATGGCCGAGCTGAAGCAGGACATGCCGGCCGGCGTCGACTACAAGATCGTCTATGACCCGACGCAGTTCGTGCGCTCGTCGATCAAGGCCGTCGTGCACACGCTGCTCGAGGCGATCGCGCTGGTCGTGATCGTCGTGATCGTGTTCCTGCAGACCTGGCGCGCATCGCTGATTCCGCTGATCGCGGTGCCGGTGTCGATCATCGGCACGTTCTCGCTGCTGCTGGCGTTCGGGTATTCGATCAACGCGTTGTCGTTGTTCGGGATGGTGCTGGCGATCGGGATCGTGGTCGACGATGCGATCGTGGTGGTCGAGAACGTCGAGCGCAACATCGAAAGCGGGATGAACGCGCGGCAGGCGACCTACAAGGCGATGCAGGAAGTGAGCGGGCCGATCATCGCGATCGCGCTGACGCTCGTCGCCGTGTTCGTGCCGCTCGCGTTCATGTCGGGCCTGACCGGCCAGTTCTACAAGCAGTTCGCGATGACCATCGCGATCTCGACGGTGATCTCGGCGTTCAATTCGTTGACGCTGTCGCCGGCGCTGTCCGCGATCCTGCTGAAGGGGCATGGCGACAAGGAAGACTGGCTCACGCGCGTGATGAACCGCGTGCTCGGCGGCTTCTTCCGCGGGTTCAACAAGGTGTTCCATCGCGGCGCGGAGAACTACGGCCGCGGCGTGCGCGGCGTGCTGTCGCGCAAGACGCTGATGCTCGGCGTGTACCTCGTGCTGGTGGGCGCGACCGTGCTCGTGTCGAAGGTCGTGCCGGGCGGCTTCGTGCCCGCGCAGGACAAGGAATACCTGATCGCGTTCGCGCAACTGCCGAACGGCGCATCGCTCGACCGCACCGAGAAGGTGATTCGCGACATGGGCTCGATCGCGCTGAAGCAGCCGGGCGTCGAGAGCGCGGTCGCGTTCCCGGGGTTGTCGGTGAACGGCTTCACCAACAGCTCGAGCGCGGGCATCGTGTTCGTCACGCTGAAGCCGTTCTCGGAACGGCATGGCAAGGCGCTGTCGGCCGGCGCGATCGCGGGTGCGCTGAACCAGCAGTACAGCGCGATGAAGGACTCGTTCGTCGCCGTGTTCCCGCCGCCGCCGGTGCTCGGCCTCGGTACGCTCGGCGGGTTCAAGATGCAGATCGAGGATCGCGGTGCGGTCGGCTATGCGCGGCTCGCGGATGCGACCAACGATTTCATCAAGCGCGCGCAGCAGGCGCCTGAACTCGGCCCGCTGTTCACGAGCTACCAGATCAACGTGCCGCAGCTCAACGTCGATCTCGACCGCGTGAAGGCGAAGCAGCTCGGCGTGCCGGTCACCGACGTGTTCAACACGATGCAGGTGTATCTCGGCTCGCTGTACGTGAACGACTTCAACCGCTTCGGGCGCGTGTACCAGGTGCGCGTGCAGGCCGATGCGCCGTTCCGTCAGCGTCCGGACGACATCCTGCAGTTGAAGACCCGCAACGACCGTGGCGAGATGGTGCCGCTGTCGTCGCTCGTCACGGTGACGCCGACGTTCGGCCCGGAAATGGTCGTGCGCTACAACGGCTACACGGCGGCCGACATCAACGGCGGCCCGGCGCCGGGCTTCTCGTCGGGGCAGGCGCAGGCCGCGATCGAGCGCATCGCGCATGAGACGCTGCCGCGCGGCGTGCGGTTCGAATGGACCGACCTCACGTACCAGCAGATTCTTGCGGGCGATTCGGCGATGTATGTGTTCCCGATCAGCGTGCTGCTCGTGTTCCTCGTGCTCGCGGCGCTGTACGAAAGCCTGACGCTGCCGCTCGCGGTGATCCTGATCGTGCCGATGAGCATTCTGTCGGCGCTGACGGGCGTGTGGCTCACGCAGGGCGACAACAACATCTTCACGCAGATCGGCTTGATGGTGCTGGTGGGGCTGTCGGCGAAGAACGCGATCCTGATCGTCGAATTCGCGCGCGAACTCGAGCATGACGGCAGGACGCCGCTCGAGGCCGCGATCGAGGCGAGCCGGCTGCGGCTGCGTCCGATCCTGATGACGTCGATCGCTTTCATCATGGGCGTCGTGCCGCTCGTCACGTCGACGGGCGCGGGCTCGGAGATGCGGCACGCGATGGGTGTCGCGGTGTTCTTCGGGATGCTCGGCGTGACGCTGTTCGGGCTGATGCTCACGCCGGTGTTCTATGTCGTGCTGCGCACGCTCGCGGGCGGCAAGATTCACGTCGCGGGCAAGGACTCGACGGGCTACGGCGTGCCGCCGTCGGGTGCGTCGGCGACCGATGCTTGAGGATAGGAAGATGGACAACATGCACAACTCGAATGGCCTGATGCGTTTCGCGAAGGTGGCGGCCGCGAGCACCCTGCTCGCGACGCTGCTCGCCGCGTGCGCGGTGGGGCCCGACTACAAGCGCCCGGACGTGTCGACGCCCGCGGCGTTCAAGGAAGCGCCGACGCTCACGGCCGGCGAGCAGGCCGGCACGTGGAAGACCGCCGAACCGGCGGACGGCGAGCATCGCGGCGAATGGTGGAAGGCGTTCGGCGATCCGGTGCTCGACGCGCTCGAGTCGCAGGCGCTCGCCGCGAACCAGAACCTGAAGGCCGCGGCGGCGCGCGTCGAGGAAGCGCGCGCGGCGACCCGCACCGCGCGTTCGCAATGGTTCCCGCAGATCGGCGCCGGTTTCGGGCCGACGCGCGAAGGGCTGTCGTCGGCGTCGCAGTTCCAGCCGCAGGGCACCGGCCCGACCAACGCGACGCTGTGGCGTGCGCAGGGCACGGTGTCCTACGAGGCCGACCTGTTCGGTCGCGTGGGCCGCAACGTCGAGGCGTCGCGTGCCGACCAGGCGCAGAGCGAAGCGCTGTTCCGTTCGGTGCAGCTCGCGCTGCAGGCGGACGTCGCGCAGAACTACTTCGAACTGCGCCAGCTCGACTCGGACCAGGACCTGTACCGCCGCACCGTCGAACTGCGCGATCAGGCGCTGAAGCTCGTGCAGCGTCGCTTCAACGAAGGCGACATCAGCGAGCTCGACGTGTCGCGCGCGAAGAACGAACTGGCGAGCGCGCAGGCCGATGCGGTCGGCGTCGCGCGCCGGCGGGCGGCGTCCGAGCATGCGCTCGCGATCCTGCTCGGCAAGGCGCCCGCGGACTTCGCGTTCAAGGAAACGCCGATCGTGCCGGTCGCGGTGAAAATTCCGCCGGGCCTGCCGTCCGCGCTGCTCGAACGCCGGCCGGACGTGTCGGCGGCCGAACGCGCGATGGCGGCGGCGAACGCGCGGATCGGTCTCGCGAAGTCGGCGTACTTCCCGAAGCTCGATATCACGGGCGCGTTCGGCTATGAGGCGTCGACGCTGGGCAATCTGTTCCTGTGGTCGAGCCGCACGTTCCTGCTCGGACCGTTCGCCGGCACCGCGCTGACGCTGCCGCTGTTCGACGGCGGGCGGCGGGCGGCCGGCGTGCAGCAGGCGCGCGCGCAGTACGACGAACAGGTCGCGAACTACCGGCAGCAGGTGCTCGTCGCGTTCCGCGAGGTCGAGGACAATCTCGCCGATCTGCGTTTGCTCGACGACCAGATCCGCGCGCAGGATGCGGCCGTCAATGCGTCGCGTCGCGCGGCGACGCTGTCGCGCACGCAATACCAGGAAGGCGAGGTCGCGTATCTCGACGTGATCGACAGCGAGCGGTCGGTGCTGCAGTCGCAATTGCAGGCGAACCAGCTGACGGGTGCGCAGGCGGTGTCGACCGTCAACCTGATCCGTGCGTTGGGTGGCGGGTGGGGGAATGCGCCGGCGCCGACGGCGGTGGGCGAGGCGGCGACGGGGACGCAGGAAGTCGCTGTGCGGTGAGACTCACACGCATCGAAGTCGTGGCTTGATCGAAGGGGAAACCGGTCCGTGGTAACGCGGATCGGTTTTTTTATGCGCGTTACCGAGGCTCCGGCCGCACATCCGGCCGCTCGGCGAGCACCACCGCGTAGCGGCAGACGGCATCGGCGATGCGATGCGAGACGACCGCATCGTTTCGTTTTGATGGAGAAGGGAAGACCGGGCGGCACGCATGCCGCCCGCGCGCGTTACGCTGCGATGAAGTCGTGCACGTAACGGTTGAACGCCGCGGGGTTCGCCGCGTTCATGCCGTGCGATGCGCCGGCGACGGTCTGCCGTTGCGCATTGCCGATCCACTGCGACAGCGTGTCGACGTTGTTGCGGAACATCTTCGGGCTGCGCTGGCCGTCGATGAGCAGCGTGCGGCATGCGACATCCGACGCGGCGTGCGCCGAATACGCGGGCAGCGGATCGCGCAGCTGCTTCGGCAGCGTGCTCGCGTTGTCGATCGCCATCGTGCGAAAGCGCGACGTGCTCTTCTTCCATGCGCCGGGCAGACTCACCGAATCGACGAACATTTCGAGGCCGGCTTCGGTGTCGCCTCGATCGATCAGGTCCACGGCCTGCGTGCGCAGCGCGATCGCGGCGGCCGGCAGCGCGGCTTCGCGCACGCCCGGCTGTTGCAGCGGGCCGCCCGGATCGGCGAGCGTGAGCGTGTCGACGAGATGCGGATGTTGGCGCGCGACGTTGAACGCGACGCTGCCGCCGCGCGAGTGGCCGACGAGATGCACGGGGCCGAGATCGAGCGCGTCGATGAATTCGGCGAGCTCGTCGACGTGGTTCTGCCAGCTGAAGTCGCCTTGAATGCCTGCCTCGACGGCCGGCCAGTAGTGGCTGAGGCTCGGCGCGATGCAGCGGTAGTGGGACGACAGCGATGCGAGTTGCGGATCCCAGTAACGATAGTCGCACAACGATCCGTGTACGAAGACCATCGGCGCGCCGCTGCCCCGCTCGACATACGGCAGGCTGATGCCCGACGAAAGCGTCGCAAATTGCAGGTCGGGGTTCGCGAGCACGGACGGCTCGATTCGCATGTTCATGACTAAAAGACTCAAAGGTGCGTCAACTCGACGCAACTATGCATCATGGCGAGCTGCAAGGAAAACGCATAATTTTCATCGCGACGATCAATTTTATTGATGGTTCGGCCGAAAACCCTTGTCGCAGCGTGGTCGCCATGTCGAAGCCTTCAATCGTCTGACGGTTTGTTTGGGAATCGAAAGCATGTGCGAGCGCCTGCGCACGCGCGCATCGCAGCGGGAAAAGAGGGGAAAAAGGCCGCCGGACGCGGCCTGTGCGTCAGCGCGCCGCCGGTGCGGGCGCGCCTTGAAGCTCGACGGGCAGGTCGTTGTCGGCGGCGAACTGCATCGCGAAGTCGAATGCGTCGGCGCACACGTCGCGCAATTCGTCCGACACGAACAGGCATTTGACGCCGCCGTTGACGACCGGCATCGCGAGCCGCGACAGCGCGCACGGATAGCCGGGCCGCCGCTCGCCGACGAACAGCGTGATGACGCCCGCGAGCCGCTCGGGCCAGTCGCTCGGGCGGAAGGTTTTCTGTGCGCGGGTGACGCCGCGGATCAGGTGGCCGCGGGGCGGGCCCGTGACGCGGCCGTGGGCGGCGATATCGATGCGATCCATGCTGTTGTGCGTATCCTCGTTCGCGTCATTCGCCGCCGTCGGCCGCCGCGTCGCCGCGCGCGGGAATCCGCAGGTTGCGCAGCTTGTGATAAAGCGTTTTCTTCGGCATGCCGAGCGCTTCGCTTGCGTCCGCAACGTTGCCGTTGTGACGCCGCAGCATGTCCTCGATCAGCATCCGCTCGAAATACGCGAGCTGTTCGGCGAGCGTGCCGCCCGCCGTGGCCGCGCCGCCGGACGACAGCAGGCTGTCGCCGGTCAGGCCGAGTACGAAGCGATCGGCGACGTTCTGCAGTTCGCGTACGTTGCCGGGCCATGCATGCGTCATCAGTTCGGATACCTGCGCGGCGGTGACGACCGGTGCCGGCTGCCCGAAGCGCCGCGCGGCCGCGAGCACGAAATGCTCGAACAGCAGCGGCACGTCCTCGCGCCGTTCGCGCAGCGGCGGCAGCTCGATCTGCGCGACGTTCAGGCGATACAGCAAGTCCGCGCGGAAGCGTCCGTCGGTCGCGAGTTCCGCGAGATCGGCCTTCGACGCGGCGATCACGCGGCAGTCGACCGGAATCAGCTCGTTCGCGCCGAGCCGCTCGACCACGCGCTCCTGCAGCACGCGCAGCATCTTGATCTGCAGCGGAATCGGCATCGTCTCGATCTCGTCGAGGAACAGCGTGCCGCCGTGCGCCCATTCGATCTTGCCGATGCGCTTCTTGATCGCGCCGGTGAACGCGCCGGCTTCATGCCCGAACAGCTCGCTCTCGAAGATCTGCTCGGGCAGGCCGCCGCAGTTCAGCGCGACGAAATGCGCATCGCGCCGTCCGCCGAAGTCGTGCAGGCTGCGCGCGATCAGCTCCTTGCCGGTGCCCGTCTCGCCGGTGATCAGTACGGACACCGACGTATCGGCGAGGCGCAGGATCTTCTTGCGCACGTCGGCCATCGCGGGCGACTTGCCGAGCACGAACGCCTCGATGCCGTGCCAGTTGTTCAGCGCCGCGCGCAAGCCCTGCACCTCGAGCGTGAGGCGCCGCTTCTCGACCGCGCGCGCGACGCGCCCGGCGATCACGTCCGACGAAAACGGCTTCTCGATGAAGTCGTACGCGCCGTCCTGCATCGCGCCGACAGCCGTCGAAATGTCGGCGTGGCCGCTGATCAGCACGACCGGAATCTGCGCATCGACGGCCATCACGCGTGCGAGCAGCTGCAGCCCGTCGATGCCCGGCATCCGCACGTCCGACACGATCACGACGGGGGCGCCGGGCGCGACGTGCGCGAGCGCGTCGGCCGCCGACGCGAAGGCATCGACCGGGAACCCGGCGAGCGCGACCGCCTGCTCGACGCCGATCCGGACGTTTTCATCGTCCTCGACGACCAGCACCCGAATCTCATCTTCCATGCTCTGTCCTTTGTTGCGGCGTTGCCGCCGCGAATTCGATGGTGAACTGCGCGCCGCCTGCGTCGCGGTTCGTCGCGGCGATCTTCGCGCCGAACGCCTCGACGATGCGCGACGTGATCGCGAGGCCGAGCCCGAGGCCCTGGCCGCGCGGCTTGGTGGTGACGAACGGCTCGAACAGGTGCGGCAGCACCTCGGGCGCGATGCCCGCACCGCTGTCGGCGACCGTGACGCGCACGCGGCCGTCGTCGTCCGGCCCGGCGGCGTCGATGACGATGCGGCGCACCGGCGCGTCGTGCACCGCGTCGAGCGCGTTGCCGAGCAGGTTCACGATCACCTGCTGCAACTGGCTCGATTCGGCGGACACGGCCGTGCCGGGCGCGATGTTCACGTCGAGCTGCACGCCTTCGTCGCGGATCCGCGCATCGTAGATGAGCCGCGCATGCGCGACGGCCTCGTTCAGCGACACGGCGACGCGCTCGACGTCGGGCTTGCGCGCGAAGGTCTTCAGCTCGCCGGTGAGCACGGCCATGCTGTCGACGAGCTTGCCGATCCGTTCGAGATTGGCATACGCCGGCGCCGGCTGGCCGCGCTCGAAGAACGTGCGCGCGTTGTCGCACAGCGTGCGGATCGCGACGAGCGGCTGGTTCAGCTCGTGCGTGAGGCCCGCGGCCATCTGCCCGAGCACGGCGAGCTTGCCCGCGTGTACCACTTCCTGCTGCGAATCGCGCAGCCGCTGTTCGGTGCGCTCGCGCTCGACGATCTCGCGCTGCATCTGTTCGTTCGCGGCCGTCAGCGCGGCCGTGCGCTGCGCGACCGTCTGCTCCAGCCGGTCGTTCGCGCGGCGCAGCGCATCCTGCGCGCTCAGCCGCGCGGCGATCGCCCGGCGCCGCTGGATCGCATAGCCGGCGAGCAGCGCGGCGATCAGGAACGCGCCGGTGACGAACACGAACGCGGTCTGCTGCTGGCGGCGCGCGCCGGCGATATCGAGCAGCACCATCAGCGAATCGCCGGCTTGCGGCGCGGGGCGCGACATCACGAGATAGCGCGTGTTGCGGCCGGCGTGGTGCGGGTCGGGAAACGTGCCGAACCACGCGGCCGTGCTGCGATCGCCGATGCGGCGGTACGGCAGCGCGTCGACCGTGCGGCCCGCGTACTGGCGCGACGCCTGGATGTCGCGCTGCTGCTGCGCGGTGATCGGGCGCAGCGCGGTGAATTTCCACGCCGGTTCGGTCGAGATCACGACCACGCCGTTGCTGTCGACCACCATCGCGGCGACGCCCGGCGCGCGCCACGCGGATTCGAGCGAGTCGACGCTGATCTTCACCGCGGCCGCGCCGATCGGCACGCCGTCGTCGCGCACCGCGCTCGCGAAGTAGACGCCCGGCACGCCGGTGTTGGTGCCGATCCCGAAGAAGCGGCCGCTGCCGTGCGCGAGGGCATCCTTGAAGTACGGCCGGTACGACACGTTCGTGCCGACGAAGCTGATCGTCTCGTTCCAGTTGCTGGCGGCGATCACTTCGCCCTGCAGGTCGATCACGTCGACCGCGCCGCTGCCCGCGTCGCGGTTCACGGCTTCGAGGTAGGTGTCGACGGTGCGCACGAGCGGGGGCGCATCGTGCGGCGCGGCCTTCAGCATCGCGCGCACGCTGTCCTGGCGCGCGACGAGGCCCGGCAGGATCTCGAAGCGGCCGAGTTCGCTCTTCAGGCTCGACGCATACAGGTCGAGCCGGTGCGCGCCGGTTTCCTCGAGCGCGTCGATCGCGCGTTCCCACGCGAAATCGACGGCCGCGCCCGTCACGCCGACATACAGCACGGCGGCCGACGCCCAGCCCCACCACGGGATTCCCTTGAAGCTCTTCTGCACGTTCGTCCTCATCGAAGCCCGCCGCCGGGGCCTGTTGTCAGCGGTCGGCGTGAACAGGCCCGGGCCCGGAACGACGCGCGCCGCGCGCCGGCGGAGCCGGCGGCGGCGCGTGCGAGGCAGCCTGCGCGACGGTGCGCGCGGCCGCGCATCATCCGAAGTGCGCGACCAGGATCAGCGTCACCGTGACGACGATCGCACCGCCGATGCGGGTGGCGATCTGCGCGAACGGCATCAGCTGCATCCGGTTCGCGGCAGTGAGGATCGCGACGTCGCCGGTGCCGCCTTGCCCGCTGTGGCAGGCGTTCACGATTGCGGTGTCGATAGGGTACATCTTCAGCAGGCGGCCGACCACGAAACCGGTGCCCATCAGCGTCGCGACGGTCGACACGATCGTCACGACGTTGACGAGGGTGAAGGCGGCGGTCAGCTTGTCCCACGGCGTCATCGCCACGCCGATCGCGAACAGCAGCGGATACGTGACGGCGGTCGAGAAGAACTTGTAGACGACGAACGCGCCTTCCTGCAGCGGCGGCGACACCGCGCGGGCGAGCTTCACCAGCACCGCGAGGAACAGCATCGCGACCGGCGCGGGCAGGCCGAACAGCTTGTGCGCCATCAGGCCGACGAGATACAGCGTGATGGCGGTGATGCCGGCGCCCGCGATGTGCGTGACGTCGACGTGGCCGCGGATCTCTTCGCTTTCCGGCGTCATGTCGCCGCTTTCGCCGACTTGCAGGCGACCGTTGCCGGTCAGGTGCGGCATGCGCTTGCCGAGCATGTCCAGCGCGCCCGACAGGATGATCGCGGTCAGGCTGCCGAGCATCACCGGCGGCAACACCATCGCGAACATTTCACCTTGCGGCAGGTGCATCAGTTCCGAATAGCCGATCGACAGCGGAATCGCGCCTTCGCCGACACCGCCCGCCATGATCGGCACGACGATGTACAGCAGCGTGTGGCGTGCGCCGAGGCCGAGCGCGGTGCCGACGGCCGTGCCGACGATCGCGGCGGCGACCGAGCCGGCCGCGAGCGGGATGAAGATCTTCACGAAGCCCTGGATCAGCACGCGGCGATCCATGCTCAGGATGCTGCCGACGATGATCGACGCGATGAACAGGTACAGGAAGTTGGTCGACTTCGTGAACTCGACCGTCATGTTCAGCACCGGCTTCGGCAGCACGTGGTAGTACGTGAGCGCCGACGGCACGAAGGTCGCGAAGATCGCGGCCGCGCCGATGTTGCGCAGGAGCGGCAGGCGCTTGCCGAGTTCGGCACAGGTGAAGCCGAAGAACGCGAGCACGGCGATCGCCATCGAAATCTCGCCGGGCACCTTGCCCGTCACCACGAACCCGACGATCAGCGCGAACAGGATCACGTAGACCGGCAGCGGAATGATGCCGATGCGGATTTCCATCAGCTTCCACCAGCCTTCCGGCCAGAAGCGTTCGCGCGTGGCGGGACCGGCTTCGGACATCGGCTCCGGACGGGATTGGGTATGGATAGAGGTCTGCAAGACGTGTCTCCTGATGTTGGAATGCCTGCATCGCTTCGCGGCATTGTGTGCCGTCTATTACGCAACCCCCGTGCCAGAAGTCCGGCCTGCCGGAATATTTTTAATGCATTGATTCATAAGGGATTTGTTTCGTCTGCGGAAAGGGTTGCCGCGACAGGCTGGCCGAGATCTCGGAATCGGCCCGGCGCCCAGGCCGAGATTTCGGCCAGGTGGCCGGCCGGGTGCCCGCCCGGACCCGGGGCGCGCGCCGGTTGCGTCCCGATTTGCGCGCCATATCGCCGCGCGCGATTTTCTTCGCACAATCGCTTCGTAGACCACCCTCCCGCCGCTCTCTATCATCGGCTGATCTTTTCCGACGCGACGACGGCTGCCCGGAGAACGCCCGCGCGTTCGCCGCGGCATCGCTCATCCGTCGATACCGTCTTTGGACAGGAGAGTGGTTCCCATGCTGCATCCCGTTTTTCCCGCCCGCTTTTCCTCCGGCCGCATCGCGCGGCTGATCCGCCCGGCCCGTCTGCTCGCGGCCGCATGGCTCGCGGTGTCGCTCGGCCTCGTGCTGCCGAACGGCGCGCGCGCCGATACCGCGCCGCTGAAGGTCGGCATCTCGACCAGCCCGCAGATCGAAGCGCTGAAGATCGCCGCGAAGGAGGCGAAGGCGCAGGGGCTCGACGTGAAGATCGTCGAGTTCACCGACTGGAATACGCCGAACGCGGCGCTCGCGAACAAGGACATCGACGTCAACTACTTCCAGCACATCCCGTTTCTCGAGAACGCGAAGAAGCAGGGCGGCTACGATTTCGTGTCGATCGCGCCCGGCACGATCATGAAGATCGGCCTCTATTCGAAGAAGGTGAAAAGCTTCGCCGAGCTGAAGGACGGCGCGCGCGTCGCGATCGCGAACGATCCGGTCAACGGCGGGCGCGGGCTGTTGCTGCTGCAGCGCGCGGGCCTCATCACGCTGAAGCCGGGCACCGACTACCGCGCGACCACGCACGACATCGTGTCGAACCCGAAGCACCTGAAGATCATCCCGCTCGAAGCGTCGCAGCTCGCACGCTCGCTCGACGACGTCGATCTCGCGCAGGGCTACCCGAGCTTCATCAAGCTCGCCGGCACGACCGACCCGAACAGCGCGCTGCTGTTCGACGGCACCGAGAACAAGCGTTTCGCGATCCAGTGGGTCGTGCGGCCCGACAGCGTGAACGATCCGCGCATCCGCAAGTTCATCGCGATCTACCAGCACTCGCCGGCGGTGCGCCGTGCGCTCGACAACGCGTTCGGCTCGCTGTACGCGATCGCGTGGTGACGGAGGCGACCATGACGACGGCGAACCGCAAGAAGATCCTGCTCAACGCGTTCAACATGAACTGCGTCGGGCACATCAACCACGGGCTGTGGACCCATCCGCGCGACCGCTCAGCGCACTACACCGATCTCGACTACTGGGCCGATCTCGCGAGGACGCTCGAACGCGGCAAGTTCGACGGGATCTTTCTCGCGGACATCGTCGGCGTGTACGACGTGTTCGGCGGCAGCCCCGACGCCGCGCTGCGCGAATCGGTGCAGGTGCCCGTCAACGATCCGCTGCTGCTCGTGCCGGCGATGGCGCAGGTCACGCGGCATCTCGGCTTCGGCGTGACCGCGAACCTGACCTACGAGCCGCCGTATCTGTTCGCGCGCCGGATGTCGACGCTCGATCACCTGACCAAGGGGCGGGTGGGCTGGAACATCGTGACCGGCTATCTCGACAGCGCCGCGCGCGGGATGGGCCTCGCGCAGCAGATCGGCCACGACGACCGCTACGAGCGCGCGGACGACTACATGGACGTCGTCTACAAGCTGTGGGAGCAGAGCTGGGACGACGACGCGGTGATCCGCGACGCGCACGCGCGCGTGTTCGCGCAGCCGGGCAAGGTGCGGCGCGTGAAGCACGACGGGCCGTTCTATTCGGTCGACGCGATCCATCTGAGCGAGCCGTCGCTGCAGCGCACGCCGGTGCTGTACCAGGCCGGTTCGTCGGCGCGCGGCGTGCAGTTCGCGGGGCGGCACGCGGAGTGCGTGTTCGTGAACGGCCAGAGCAAGGCCGCCGCGCGTGCGGCCGCGCTCGACATTCGTGCGGCTGCCGCGCGGCAGGGCCGCGATCCGGCGTCGGTCAAGATCTTTGCCGGCGTGAGCGTCGTGACGGCCGAGACCGAATTGCTCGCTCGCGAGAAGTTCGACGAATACCGGCGCTACGCGAGCCCGGAAGCCGGCCTGGCGCATTTCGCGAGTTCGACCGGCATCGACTTCGCGAAGTACGGCCTCGACGAACCGATTTCGTACGTGAAGACCGATTCGATCCAGTCGGCCGTCGACGCGATCTCGCGCAAGAGCACGACCGGCACGTGGACCGTGCGCCGGATGCTCGAACAGATGTCGCTCGGCGGCCGCTATGCGCCGATCGTCGGTTCGCCGTCGCAGGTCGCGGACGAACTGCAGTCGTGGATCGACGAGACCGGCATCGACGGCTTCAATCTGACGCGCACGGTGATGCCCGAGTCGTTCGAGGATTTCGTCGACTGGGTCGTGCCCGAGCTGCAGAGCCGCGGCGTCTACAAGGAAGACTACGATCCCGCGCCGACTTTGCGCGAGAAGCTGTTCGGCGGCGGCGCGCGACTGCCCGCGTGGCATACGGGCGCGCAGTACCGGACGGCCGCCGCGCCGCAGGCCGAACCGGCGCATCCCGCGCATGCATGAACGTGACGGAGCGAAGCGATGACGCAATTGTTCGATACGCTGGGTTTCATCGAGGCATCGGCCGTGCGGGCCGGTGCCGGTCCGGCCGCTCATGAAGAAGCGGTTGCGCCGGCCGACGGCGCGGCCGTGTCGCTCGCGCACGTCGGCAAGGTGTTCGCGACGCAGCGCGGCCAGGCCGCCGCGCTGCGCGACGTGACGCTCGACGTGCGGCGCGGCGAGGTGTTCGGCATCATCGGCCGCAGCGGCGCCGGCAAGTCGACGCTGCTGCGGCTCGTGAACGGGCTCGAACGCCCGAGCTCGGGCAGCGTGCGCGTGCAGGGCGTCGACGTCGGCGCGCTCGACGAGGACGGGCTCGTCGCGCTGCGCCGCCGCACCGGGATGGTGTTCCAGCATTTCAACCTGCTGTCGGCGAAGACGGTGTTCGAGAACGTCGCGCTGCCGCTGAAGATCGCCGGCGTGCCGAAGGCCGAACGCGTGCGCAAGGTCGATGCCTTGCTCGAACTCGTCGGGCTCGCCGCGAAGCGCGACGCGTATCCGGCGAGCCTGTCGGGCGGCCAGAAGCAGCGCGTCGGCATCGCGCGGGCGCTGGTGCACGATCCGGAGGTGCTGCTGTGCGACGAGGCGACGTCGGCGCTCGATCCCGAGACGACGCAGTCGATCCTCGCACTGCTCGCCGACATCAATCGCCGCCTCGGCCTGACGATCGTGCTGATCACGCACGAGATGGAAGTGATCCGTGCGGTGTGCGACACGGTCGCGGTGATCGAACAGGGCGAGGTCGTCGAAACCGGCCCCGTGTGGCGCGTGTTCGGCGCGCCGCGGCATGGCGCGACGCGCGCGCTGCTCAGCACGCTGGTGCACGACCTGCCGGCCGAACTGGCCGCGCGCGTGCAGCCGTTGCCCGAGCTGGCCGCGCTTCCCGACGGCGCGCAGGTCGTGCTCGACGTCCGCTATACGGGCGAAAGCGGCGGCGAGCCGGACGTCGGCGCGCTCGCGGCGGCGCTCGGCGGCTCGGTGCGTTTCCTGCACGGCGGGATCGAACGCATCCAGGGGCATGCGCAGGGGCGTCTCGTGATCGCGGCGTCGCCGCGCGCGGACGAAGCGGGCCCGTCGTCGGCACGTGGCGGCGCGGTCGCCGCGCTGCTCGAACGGGCGCGTCGCCACGCGAATCACGCGGAGGTGCTCGGTTATGTTTGATCTCTGGTGGCCCGAACTGCTCGACGCGATTCGCGACACGCTGTCGATGGTCGCCGCATCGGCCGCGATCGCCGCGCTGATCGGCATCCCGCTCGCGGTGATCCTCGTGACGACCGCGCCCGGCGGCATCTACGCGCGGCGCGGCGTAAACGCGGTGCTCGGCGCGCTCGTCAACGTGTTCCGCTCGACGCCGTTCATCATCCTGCTCGTCGCGCTGCTGCCGTTCACGCGCGTGCTGATCGGCACGACCATCGGCGTCTGGGCGGCCGTCGTGCCGCTGTCGATCGCCGCGATTCCGTTCTTCGCGCGGATCGCCGAAGTGAGCCTGCGCGAAGTCGATCGCGGGCTGATCGAGGCCGCGCTCGCGATGGGCGCGAAGCGCCGCCATATCGTGTGGCACGTGCTGCTGCCCGAAGCGCTGCCCGGCATGCTCGGCGGCTTCACGATCACCGTCGTCGCGCTGATCGGCTCGACCGCGATGGCGGGCGCCGTCGGCGCGGGCGGGCTCGGCGATCTCGCGATCCGCTACGGCTACCAGCGTTTCGACACCACTGTCATGGCGACCGTGATCGTGATCCTGATCGCCCTCGTTTCCGCCGTGCAAATCACCGGCGACCGCCTGGTCCGACACGTGACCCGGCGTACCTGAGCGGCGCCACGAGCGCCGGCTCTTTTCATCGAAGACCCTGAGAGAACGATACCCATGACCCTACCCATCGGCGCGCCGCGCGAGTGGAACGGACAATTCGAGGAAGCGCTGTTTCTGGCGGTCGCGCGACGCCATCGTCCCGGCTTTCCGGACAAGCTGGCAACGCCGCCGCGCGAACCGCGCAACGACGACGAACGGGCCGCCGTCGCCGACTACTACACGAAGATGGCGTCGCACGACCTGTTCATCGTGCAGGTCGTCGCGAAAGCGATCGACACGCTGTTTCGCGACGATCCGCATTTTCAGCTGATCCTGTCGCGCCAGCTCGGCGACGACGGCGCGCACGCGGCGATCGGCCGCGAGCGCGTGACCGAACTGACGGGCCGCGATCCGCTGCCGGAAGTCGAGCAGCGGGTCGCCGCGCACTGGGAACGCATCGGCGATATCGCGGTGCGCGACGTGGCCGGCTTCCTCGCGTTCGAATGGCATTACGAGCTGCACATCCTCGCGAAGCTGTGGATCCAGCGCAAGACCGGCGGCATCGCCGACGGCGCGATGCGCGAGCATGGCGAGAACCGGATCCGGCCGGACGAGGAGTGGCACCGCGTGCAGATCGTCCAGTGGTGGTTCGACACGTTGAACGCGTTGCCGGCCGCGGAGCGCGATGCGCTGATCGATCGCGTGATCGCCGCCGACGAGGAAACGCAGGCGCGGCTCGACGGCTATCTGCACGACGAATACGCGCATACTGCGCATGTGTTCGGCGCGGATATCGCCGAATATCGCGCGATCTACGACGACTGGCGGCGCGAGATCCTGGCGCGGCTGACCGGCCGCCGCCTCGACGCGCTCGTGCCGTTGTCGGATGCGGTCGTTGCGCCCGAAACCATTGAACAGGAAGCTGTTGCATGAACGATCCACGTGGTCCGGCAGCGCTTGCGCCGGATACCGGGGCGCACGGCGTCGACGCCGCTGCGCTGACGCGTGCCATCGACGCGCTGCGCGCGACGGCCGCCGCGCGCGATCGTGCGGGCGGGCACGCGGCGGACGAGAAGCAGTGGCTCGCCGACGCGGGCCTGCTGACGCTCGCCGTGCCGCGCGAATTCGGCGGACAGGAAGCCGCGTGGCCCGAGGTCTATGACACGATCCGGCGGATCGCGCGCGTCGACAGCGCGCTCGCGCATCTGGTCGGGTTCCAGATCCTGCAGGTGGTGAGCGTCGACGTGTGGGGGAGCGCGGCACAGCGCGAACGCTATCTGCGCGGCACGGTCGAGCACCGCTGGTGGTGGGGCAATGCGGTCAACCCGCTCGACACGCGTCTCGTGGCCACCGCGACGCCGGACGGCGGCTACCGGCTCGACGGCGTGAAGGGCTTCTGCTCCGGCACACGCGGTTCGCAGCGGATGACGGTGTCCGCGCACGATCCGGCAACCGGCCGCGCCGTGTTCGGCGTGGTGCCGACCGATCGCGACGGGATCGCCGTCAACGAAGACTGGGATCCGATCGGCCAGCGCCAGACCGACAGCGGCAGCGTGCGCTTCGACGGCGTGACGCTCGCGCCGGACGAAGTGCTGCATCGCTCCGAAGCGCCGCCGACGCCGCGCGCGACGCTGCGCACGCTGGTGTCGCAGCTCGTGCTGACGAACCTGTTCGTCGGGCTCGCGGAAGGCGCGCTCGCCGAGGCGCGCGACTACGTGCAGCAGCAGGGCCGGCCGTGGATACACTCGGGCGTCGCACAGGCGAGCGACGATCCCTATACGCTGCAGCGCTTCGGCGACATGCGCGTGCAGGCCGTTGCCGCCGCGTCGCTGGCCGATCGCGCGGCCGTCGAACTGCAGCGCGCGTGGACGCGTCGTCACGCGTTGACGGCCGACGAACGCGCGGAAGCGGCGCTCGCCGTGTCGGAAGCGAAGATCGTCGCGCAGCGCGCGGCGCTCGAGAACGGCGAGGCGCTGTTCGATGCGTGCGGCGCGCGTGCGACGGCCGCGACGCTCGGCCTCGACCGCTTCTGGCGGAATGCCCGCACGCATACGCTGCACGATCCGCTCGACTACCGGCTGCGCGATGTCGGCCGGTTTGCACTGACGGGGGAGTTGCCGCCGGCGTCGCTTTATACGTAACGGAGCGCTACGTCATTGATCGCCGGGCGGCGGGCCTTCCGGCGACGCGGTCACGGTCGCGGGCCCGCCGGCCAACGGCGCGCCGCTGCCGCTGGCCGTCCCGGCGCGCGTGTACGACGCCAACTCGTTCGAATAGCGCGCTGTCCGCACGCCGTTCACGTCGTAGTACTCCTCGACCGACTTGACCCATCGGCCCACCGACGGCACGTACCAGAACGCCTTGTAGGTCTTGCCGGTCTGTGCCACCGTCCCGTTGTTGCGGCTCTGCATCACGATCGTCGAGCCGCCGGCGTTGCGGGACACGCCGGACGTGATCGACTGTCCCGGCGCGGTTTGCGCGTTCCACGTCCCTTCGGCCTCGATCTTGATCGCATCGAACTTGCCGCCGGCCACGGTGACGGTATCGGGGCCGACCACCTTGTAATGCGTGTCGTACGCTTCCGACGCGTGCTGCGGATTCGGGTGCGCCTCGCTGTATTTGACCGTCCACGTCTTGCCGGCCGTCAGCGGAAACGCAAGCGGCCGGTTCACCACGGTTTCGGTGCCGTTGACGTTGCGCGCACGGCTCCAGTCCGCGTCGACGATCACTTCGCGCGGCGCCTGCGTCGTGCCGCTCTGCCGCGTTTCGACGTAGATGTGATCCGACGTGGTGCGCTCCACGGAAATCTGGTCGCGCGTCTGGCGCCAGCCGTTCGGGCCGATTTCGACCGTGTCGATGTAGGTCCAGGTGTCGCCGGGCTTCAGCGCGGGCGCCGCGACCGATTGTGCGAGTGCGACGCCGGGGACGGCAGCGCACAGTAACAGCGTGGCAAGCGTGTTGTTTTTCATGGTGTCTGGAGGGGGCCGACGGTCTCGCCGGGCAGCTTATCAACCCCACCTTTCAAACGGCATGACGCGTGCGCCGCCGCCGCGGCCGTGCGTTCGTTGCCGCGTTGCCACGTCGCCGTCGCGCTGGACGTCTGAAATGATATGTTATATCGTAGCGATACAATATATCACTCCCTGTCCAACGTCCCGCTTCCGGAATCGCCCGATGAACACCGCCCACCCGCCGTCCGCGCGGCTTCCCGTGACCGTCCTGTCCGGCTTCCTCGGCGCGGGCAAGACCACGCTGCTCAACCACATCCTCAACAACCGCGAAGGCCGCCGCGTCGCGGTGATCGTCAACGACATGTCCGAGGTCAACATCGACGCCGCGCTCGTGCGCGACGGCGGCGCCGGGCTGTCGCGCACCGACGAGAAGCTGGTCGAGATGAGCAACGGCTGCATCTGCTGCACGCTGCGCGAGGATCTGCTGATCGAGGTCGACCGGCTCGCGCGCGAAGGGCGCTTCGACCAGCTCGTGATCGAGTCGACCGGCATCTCCGAGCCGCTGCCGGTGGCCGAGACGTTCACGTTCGAAGGCGAGGACGGCCGCAGCCTCGGCGAAGTCGCGCGGCTCGACACGATGGTGACGGTGGTCGACGCGTTCAACTTCCTGCGCGACTACGCGTCGCGCGACAGCCTGCAGGCGCGCGGCGAATCGATGGGCGACGAGGATGCGCGCACGGTCGTCGATCTGCTGATCGACCAGATCGAGTTCTGCGACGTGATCGTGGTCAACAAGATCGACCTGATCGACGCGCCGGCCCGCGAGCGGCTGATCGCGCTGCTGCGCGGCCTGAATCCGCGCGCGCGGATCGAGATCGCCGAATTCGGCAAGGTGCCGCTCGAGCGCGTGCTCGACACCGGGCTGTTCGATTTCGATGCGGCGTCGCTCGCGCCGGGCTGGCTGCGGGAAATGCGCGGCACGCACACGCCCGAGACCGACGAATACGGGATCCGCAGCTTCGTCTATCGGGCGCGGCGGCCGTTTCATCCGCGGCGCTTCTTCGATCTCGTCGAAAGCGAATGGCCGGGCGTCGTCCGCTCGAAGGGCTTCTTCTGGATGGCCACGCATCCGACCCTCGCCGGTTCGTGGTCGCAGGCCGGCGCGGTCGCGCGGCACGGGCCGGCCGGTCACTGGTGGGCGGCCGTGCCGCCCGAGCGCTGGCCGCAGGACCCGGAGGCCGTCGCGCAGATTCGCGCGCGGTGGGACGAGCGCGTCGGCGACGCGCGGCAGGAGCTCGTGCTGATCGGCATGGACATGGACGAGCCGGCGCTGCGCGCGCGCTTCGATGCGTGTCTGCTGACCGACGCCGAGATGGCCGCCGGCCCCGAACACTGGATCACGTGGGACAACCCGTTTCACGACTGGGCCTGACCCGAACGCGCTTCCTGCATCGAACCGGATGGAGAAGGCGCTCCACCGGACTCCGAGCATGAATGCACCGCTTCCCGATATTTCCGTGACCGACGCCGCGCCGCGGCACCGCCCGCTCGACTGGGTCGGCATGCAGGGCATCGACCTGCCCGTTGCGGTGGCCGAACCCGGCTGCCGACGCGACGTGCATGCGCGCGCCGACATCCAGGTCGATCTGCCCGCGCCGCACGTGAAAGGCATCCACATGTCGCGGCTGTACCGGCTGCTCGACACGCTGGGCGACGGCGACGCGCTGTCGGCGGCCGGCCTGCGGCGCTTGCTGCACGAGATGGTCGACAGCCATCGCGACTGCGGCACGCGCAGCGCACGGCTGCGGCTGCGTTTCGACCTGCTGGCGCGGCGCCCGGCGCTCGTCACCGCAGGGCTGGCCGGCTGGAAGTCGTATCCGGTGCGGCTCGACGCGACGCTGACGGGCGACCTGTTCGCGCTGCACGCGCAGGTGACGATCGTCTATGCGTCGACGTGTCCGTGTTCGGCCGCACTGTCGCGGCACTGGGTCGAACAGGCGTTTCTCGCCGCGTTCGGCCGCGACGATCGCGTGGAACCGGCCGCCGTCGCCGCATGGCTGCAGCGACACGCGACCGCCGCGACGCCGCACAGCCAGCGCAGCGAAGCGGTCGTCGACGTCGGGCTTGCCGCCGGCCACGCGCCCCTCGGGCTGATCGCGCTGATCGATCGCGTCGAGCATGCGCTCGGCACGCCGGTGCAGACCGCCGTGAAGCGCGCGGACGAACAGGCGTTCGCGGTGCTGAACGGCGAGAACCTGATGTTCGTCGAGGATGCCGCGCGGCGCGTCCAGGCGGCGCTGGACGGGGCCTATGCGAATCCGCGCGTTCACGTGCGTCATCTGGAAAGCCTGCATCCGCACGATGCGGTCGCGTGGGCGGCGCCGGCGCGTGACGCGTTTCCCGCATGCTGATCCGCAAGCTGTTCCGCTTCGAGAACGCGCACATCGTGCGCGGCTGCAGCACGCGGCGCTGCTCGCATTCGATCCACGGCCACTCGTACAAGGTCGAACTGCTGCTCGAAGCGCATGCGCTCGACAACGGGCAGATGGTGTACGACTTCGGGCTGCTCAAAGGCGACGTGCGCGACCTGATCGACGCGTTCGACCATGCGGTGACGCTGTGGTCCGGCGACGATCGCGACTACGTCGACAGCATGCGCCGGCACTCGGAGCGCTGGGTGCTGCTGCCCGTTTCGCCGAGCGCCGAGCAGTTCTCGCGCGTGCTGTTTCGTCTCGTCGACGCGGTGTTGTCCGGCACCGCGATGTCGAACGGCGAGGCCGACGTGCATCTGCATTCGGTGATCGTTCACGAAACCGAGACCGGCTACGCGCAGTGCTTCCGCGACGATGCGTTCGATCCGCGCATGGGCCGCATCGATTTCGACGCGATCGTGTTCTCGCCGGCCATCGCCGCGCAGTGGCGCGATCCCGGCCTGTTCGACCGGCTCGCGCGCGATCGCGTCCCATCTATGCAGGCATCCAGATGATCAGAAAGAACCCGCGCGGCGACCTGCCGCGGATCCACCCGAACGCGTTCGTCGATCCGACCGCCATTCTGTGCGGCCGCGTGATCGTCGAGGAGAATGTGTTCATCGGCCCGTACGCGGTGATCCGCGCCGACGAAACGGACGCCGACGGCGAGATCGCGCCGATCGTGATCGGCGCGCATTCGAACATCCAGGACGGTGTCGTGATCCATTCGAAGTCGGGCGCGAGCGTCACCATCGGCCGGCATACGTCGATCGCGCATCGCGCGATCGTGCACGGGCCATGCAAGGTCGGCGACGGCGTGTTCGTCGGGTTCAACAGCGTGCTGTTCAACTGCACGATCGACGACGGTTGCGTCGTGCGCTACAACGCGGTCGTCGACGGCTGCCGTCTGCCGCCGGGCTTCTACGTGCGCTCGACCGAGCGCATCGGGCCGGAAACCGACCTCGCGGCGTTGCCGCAGGTCAGCGCCGATGCGAGCGACTTCTCCGAGGACGTCGCGCGCACGAACAATGCGCTGGTGCTTGGCTACAAGCACATCCAGAACGAGTTCTGACCGATGACCGAACGCATGCGACAGCCAGCCGGCGACGGTGACGCATTCGACGCGGCAGCGCGGCGTCATGCGGATCTGCTCGTGCACGGCGGCACGGTGATGACGCCCGGCGGCGCCGAGCGGATCGACGTGGCGTGTGCGGGCGGCCGCGTGGTTGCGCTGGGCGCATTGCGCGGAAGCTGGCATGCCGACGTGTTGCTCGATGCCGGCGGACTGCACGTGCTGCCGGGTGTCGTCGACAGTCAGGTGCATTTCCGCGAACCGGGCCTGATGCACAAGGAGACGTTCGAGGCCGGCACGCGCGGCGCGGTGCTCGGCGGCGTCACGGCCGTCTTCGAGATGCCCAATACGCAGCCGCTGACGCTGGACGAACACGCTCTGCGTGCGAAGCTGGATCTTGCGCGCGGCCGGGCGTGGTGCGATTACGCGTTCTACGTCGGCGGGTCTGCCGTGAACGCGGAACGGTTGCCGTCGCTCGAAAGCCTGCCCGGCTGCGCGGGCGTGAAGGTGTTCATGGGCAGTTCGTTCGGCGACCTGCTGGCCGACGACGACACCGTATTGCGCCGCATCCTGCGGCACGGCCGCCGGCGCATGGCCGTGCACGCCGAGGACGAAGCGCGGCTGCGCGCGCGCAAGGCGATCGTCGAAGCGAGCGGCGACGTGCGCGACCATCCGCGCTGGCGCGACGACGAAAGCGCGCTGATCGCGACGCGGCGCATCGTCGGGCTGGCTGCGCAGGCGGGGCGGCGTCTGCACGTGCTGCATGTCTCCACTGCACAGGAAATGGCGTTTCTCGCGCGGCATCGGCGGCGCGTGACGGTCGAAGTCACGCCGCACCACCTGAGCCTGCATGCGCCCGACTGCTACGAGCGGCTGGGCACGTTCGCGCAGATGAATCCGCCCGTGCGCGAGCGGCATCATCAGTACGCGCTGTGGCAGGCCGTTCGCGACGGCCTGGTCGACGTGATCGGCAGCGATCACGCGCCGCATACGCGCGAAGAAAAGGGCCGCCCGTATCCGCAGTCGCCGAGCGGGATGACCGGCGTGCAGACGCTGCTGCCGCTGATGCTCGACCACGTGCATGCCGGCCGCCTGAGCCTCGAACGGCTCGTCGATCTCACGAGTGCGGGCCCGGCGCGGATCTTCGGCATCGAAGGCAAGGGGCGGATTGCACTCGGCTACGACGCCGACTTCAGCATCGTCGACCTGCGTGCGCGCCGGATCGTCCGCAATGAATGGATCGCGAGCGTGAGCGGCTGGACGCCTTACGACGGTTGCGCGGTTACCGGCTGGCCCGTGCATACCGTCGTGCGCGGGCAGGTTGCCGTGCGCGACGGTGCGCTGAACGGGCAGCCGGCGGGGCGGCCGGTTGCGTTTCTGGATGCGGATGCGCCGCCGGCTTGACGCGTTTCGGAGGAATCCCGGTTTCGGCGGCGTGCACACCGTCGATTTGCGTGAGCGTGCTCACCGCGCCGGCAACGCGTCCGCCAGCGCGCGCATTGCCTCCACCGTCTGCGGATTCGCCGGGAAGAACGCCTCGATCGCCAGCTCCGACAACGTGACGTCGACCGGCGTGCCGAACACCGTCGTCGTGCTGAAGAAGGTCAGCTCGCCGGCCGCCGTGCGCAGCCGCAGCGGCACCGCGATGTCCGCGTAGTCGGCGCGCGCGGCCGGGTCGTCGGGCTGGCCGCCCGGCGCCGGGTACGCGGCGAGTTCGTCGAGCAGCGTATGCAGCGTGCGGTCGCCGCTCGCGTCGATCTGCCGTTGCAGCCGATGCAGGATATGCGCGCGCCACTCGTGCCAGTTGACGATCTGCGACGCGAGGCCGTCCGGATGCAGGCTCAGGCGCAGCACGTTGACGGGCGGCTGCAGCAGCGCCGGGTCGGCCTGCGCGACCAGCGCGCCGAGCATCCGGTTCGCGGCGAGCAAGGTCCAGTGACGATCCACCGCGAGCGCCGGATACGGCTCGTGGCCGCGCAGCACCGCTTCGACCGCGCCGCGCGCCGCATCGAGCTGCGGATCCGAAAACGGCCGCTCGCGAAAGAGCGGCGCATAGCCGGCCGCGACGAGCAGCGCATTGCGCTCGCGCAGCGGCACGTCGAGGCGCTCCGCGAGATGCAGCACCATGTCGCGGCTCGGCTGCGCACGCCCCGATTCGACGAAGCTCAGGTGCCGCGCCGACACCTCCGCTTCGAGCGCGAGCGCCATCTGGCTCAGGCGCCGGCGTTGACGCCACGTGCGCAGCAGCGGGCCGATGCCGGACGCGCGGCCGGCGGACGGGGGGAGCGAATGAAGGGTGGCGGTCGGGTTCATGCCCACGATGATAGGCAATCCTGCGCGCGTCGGGCATTACCTGAGAGGTAAGCATTCCGGGGCGGCCGGCAGCGCCGACTGCGCGCCGGCGCCCGCGGCGCGCCTTCATCGCCGGTTCCAGGCGGCGAACGGCGGATGCGTTGCCGCAGGGCGGTCAGGCGTCGCGATGACGCAGCTCGACGCGCTTGATGTCCTTCACGATCACGAGATAGCTGAACACCGTGACGAGCGCGTTCAGCCCGACGAACACGAGCGCGCCGTTGAACGAGCCGCTCGCGCCGACCAGGTAGCCGATCGCGATCGGCGCGACGATGCCGGCCGTGTTGCCGAACATGTTGAACAGGCTGCCCGACAGGCCGATCGCTTCCTTCGGCGCGGTGTCCGCGACGACCGCCCAGCCGAGCGAGCCGATCCCCTTGCCGAAGAACGACACGGCCATCAGCACGATCACGAGCGCTTCGCTGTCGACGTAATTGCAGCCGATGATGACCATCGACAGCAGCATCCCGCCGACGATCGGAATCTTGCGCGCGAGCGTCAGCGACACGCCGCGACGGATCAGCGTATCCGACAGCATCCCGCCGAGCACGCCGCCGAGGAACCCGCAGATCGCCGGCAGCGACGTCATGAAACCGGCCTTCAGCAGCGACATTCCGCGCGCCTGCACGAGGTAGATCGGGAACCACGTGAGGAAGAAGTAGGTGAGCACGTTCACGCAGTACTGGCCGAGATAGACGCCGAGCAGCATCCGGTTCGACAGCAGCTGGCGCACGTAGTACCAGCCCGCGACGCGATTGCCGGCAAACGCCGTGCCGTTGCCGCGCGCCCCGGTCGGCCGGCTCGTCGTGCGCACGAGGCCGCCGCCCTGCTCGATATGCTCGAGTTCCGCGCGATTCACCGCCGGATGGTCGGCCGGATCCTTCATCACGCGCAGCCACAGGAAGGCGAGCGCGATGCCGGCGAGGCCGAGCCACAGATACACCTGATGCCAGCCGTACGCATGCGTGAGCCACGCCATCAGCGGCGAGAACACCACCGCCGCGAAATACTGCGCGGCGTTGAAGATCGCCGATGCCGTGCCGCGCTCGGCGGTCGGGAACCAGCTCGCGACGACCTTCGCATTCGCGGGAAACGCGGGCGCTTCGGCGATGCCGACCGCGAAGCGCATCACGAACAGCGCCGTCACCGCGAATGCCGCGCTGCCGCCGAGGCCGATTGTGCTCTGCAGCAGCGTGAACGCCGACCACAGAAAGATGCTCGTCGCATACACGCGCCGCGCGCCGAAGCGGTCGAGCAGCCAGCCGCTCGGCAACTGCGCGAGCACGTATGCCCAGCTGAACGCCGAGAAGATGTAGCCCATCGTCACCGGATCGATGCCGAATGCCTTGCGGATCGGCGTGCCGGTGATCGACAGCGTCGCGCGGTCCGCGTAGTTGAGCGTCGTGACGACGAACAGCATCGCCAGGATCCAGTAACGCACGGCGGTGCGGCGCGCGGCGCCGGCGAGATCGATCGGGAGATCGCGAGAAGTGGTCTGATTAGGCACTTTAATGTACGTCGTCGTATGACATGACCGGAATTTTATGAGTAATGACAGGCGGCAGAAACCTCGGGTTTTCCCTTTGGAAGATGACGTGAAAAGGTAAGAAACACACGGGTAAACTAGATGAATAAGGCTTTCGCGATGGTGATGGCAGGTTCGGCACGCCGTGCGAATATTGAAATGGCGTCGGCAGACATCGTATCTGTTGCGCTACAATGAGCCCATCATTCCCGAACCACGGAGCACACCCCATGCAACTGACTGGAGAGATGCTGATCGGCGCCGACGCGGTGGCCGGCTCGGCCGGTACCTTGCGCGCGTTCGACCCGACGAAGGGCGCGCCGATCGATGCGCCGGCGTTCGGCGTCGGGACGCAGGCCGACGTCGAGCGCGCGTGCGAACTCGCGCGCGACGCCTTCGACGCGTACCGCGCGCAGCCGCTCGCGGCCCGCGCGGCGTTTCTCGAAGCGATCGCCGACGAAATCGTCGCGCTCGGCGATGCGCTGATCGAACGCGCACACGCCGAAACGGGCCTGCCCGTCGCACGCCTGCAGGGCGAGCGCGGCCGCACCGTCGGCCAGCTCCGGCTGTTCGCGCGCGTCGTGCGCGACGGGCGTTTCCTCGCCGCGTCGATCGATCCGGCGCAGCCGGCGCGCACGCCGCTGCCGCGCTCGGACCTGCGGCTGCAGAAAGTCGGGCTCGGGCCCGTCGTCGTGTTCGGCGCGAGCAACTTCCCGCTCGCGTTCTCGGTGGCCGGCGGCGATACCGCGTCGGCGCTGGCGGCCGGTTGCCCGGTGATCGTCAAGGCGCACGAAGCGCACCTCGGCACGTCCGAACTGGTCGGCCGCGCGATCCGCGCCGCCGTCGCGAAATGCGGGATGCCGGCCGGCGTGTTTTCGCTGCTGATGGGCCCCGGCCGCGTGATCGGCGCGGCGCTCGTCAGCCACCCGGCGATCCAGGCCGTCGGCTTCACCGGGTCGCGCCAGGGCGGCATGGCGCTCGTGCAGCTCGCGAACGCGCGCCCGCAGCCGATTCCCGTCTATGCGGAAATGAGCAGCATCAACCCGGTCGTGCTGTTCCCGTCCGCGCTGGCCGCGCGCGGCGACGCGATCGCGACGGGCTTCGTCGATTCGCTGACGCTCGGCGTCGGCCAGTTCTGTACGAACCCCGGCCTCGTGCTGGCGATCGACGGCCCCGATCTCGACCGCTTCGAGTCCGTCGCCGCGCAGGCGCTCGCGAAGAAGCCGGCCGGCGTGATGCTCACGCGCGGCATCGCCGACGCGTATCGCAACGGCCGCGGCAAGCTGGCCGAACTGCCGGGCGTGCGTGAAATCGGCGCGGGCGAGGCTGCGCAGACCGAATGCCAGGCGGGCGGCGCGCTGTACGAAGTCGCCGCACCGGCGTTCCTGGCCGAGCCGGCGTTCAGCCACGAAGTGTTCGGGCCGGCATCGCTGATCGTGCGCTGCCGCGATCTCGACGAAGTCGCGCGCGTGCTCGACGCGCTGGAAGGCCAGCTGACGGCCACGCTGCAGATGGACGCCGACGACAAGCCGCTCGCGCGCCGCCTGCTGCCGATCCTCGAACGCAAGGCCGGGCGACTGCTCGTCAACGGCTACCCGACCGGCGTCGAGGTGTGCGATGCGATGGTGCACGGCGGGCCGTTCCCGGCCACGTCGAACCCGGCCGTCACGTCGGTCGGCGCGACCGCGATCGACCGTTTCCTGCGGCCGGTGTGCTACCAGGACTTCCCGGACGATCTGCTGCCCGAAGGGTTACAGGAAAGCAATCCGCTCGCGATTCCGCGTTTGCGGGACGGCAAGGCGGAGTAAGGGGCGGCGGCGCGGGGCGCAAGCCCGGGCCGCTTGCCGGACGAATGAAAGCGGGGGCGGCCGGCTGGCTGCCTCCGCTTTTTTCATGGTGGCTTCCGCGTCGCCGGAATTTCTCCTACAGTAGCGAAGCCCCGGGCCGGCCGGCTCGCGGGCGAGCCTGAGAGCCCGGCAAAAGACCAACAAGGAGCCACCCGATGAACATCAGCAAGCGCGGCGATCACCTGTTCGCCGCCGGATTGTGGAAAGCGATCGGCGACGTCGCGCATTCCGTGCGCAGCCGGATCGGTCAGTACAGCGAAGGGCGCGTGCTCGCGAATGCGCTGCTCGAATTCCAGCGCGACCTGGGCGGCAGCGAATTCGACGTGACGATCAACCAGGGGCGGCCCGTGACGGACTCGGACGCGCATTCGCTCATGTTCGGCCTGGCCGTCCGCCGTTTCAGGCAGGACATGGAGGCGCTGGTGTTCGCGCTGGAGCATCGCCGCAGCATCGACGAACGCGACCAGAACCTGCGCACCGAAGCGCTGATGCAGGCCAACAGCCAGCTCACCACCGCGAAGCAGTCCGCGACGATCACGGTCGGCCGGTTCTTCGATGCGGTCGTCGACCGCGACGTGCTGGGGCAGATTCTCGGTGGCGAATCGAACGCGCGCGCGCGTGCGGGTGCGCAGGGACAGATCGAGGCGACCCGGATCAAGCTCGGCAACGTGCGCCACCGGATCATCGGCGTCATCGCGCAGATGTGAAGGCGCGCTGCGCGGCGGGGTGCGTCGCGCGGCTGTCGCCGCAAACGGCCGCGGCCGGCAAAAGCCGGCCGCGATGCAAAACAGGCAAACCAGCCGGCCGCCGCGCCGCGGAGGGCGCCGCGCCGGCCGTCCCCGCTTACTGCGGGCCCATCTTCTTGATCAGCACGTCCAGCTCGGCCACTTCGGCGTCGGTCAGGTCGACGAGCGGTGCGCGCACCGGGCCCGCGTCGTGGCCGACGAGCTTCGCGCCCGCCTTCACGATGCTGACCGCGTAGCCCGCGCGGCGGTTGCGGATCTGCAGGTACGGCAGGAAGAACTCGTCGATCAGGCGACCGACCGTTGCGTGGTCGTCCTTCGCGATCGCTTCGTAGAATGCCATCGCCGTCTTCGGGATGAAGTTGAACACTGCCGATGAGTACACCGGCACGCCGAGCGCCTTGTACGCGGCGGCGTAGACTTCGGCCGTCGGCAGGCCGCCGAGGTACGCGAAGCGGTCGCCCAGGCGGCGGCGGATCGTGACCATGCCCTCGATTTCGCCGACGCCGTCCTTGAAGCCGATCAGGTTCGGGCAACGGTCGGCCAGCCGCTCGAGCATGTCGGCGTTCAGCTTCGAATTCGCGCGGTTGTACACCACGACACCGATCTTCAGCGAACGGCAGACCTGCTCGACGTGCTCGGCGATCCCTTCCTGGCTCGCTTCGGTCAGGTAGTGCGGCATCAGCAGCACGCCGCTCGCGCCGAGGCGCTCGGCTTCCTGCGCATATTCGATGGCGACGCGCGTGGCACCGCCCGCGCCGGCGAGGATCGGCACCTTGCCCTTGCAGGTTTCCGTCGCGACGCGGATCACGTCCGAGTATTCGCGCTGCGTGAGCGAGAAGAATTCACCGGTGCCGCCGGCTGCGAACAGCGCGGTCGCGCCGTACGGCGCCAGCCATTCGAGGCGCTCGGCGTAGGTGGTCGGGCGGAAGCTGCCGTCCGCGTCGAAGTCCGTCAGCGGAAACGACAGCAGGCCGTGGGAGATGATCTGTTTGAGTTCTTGCGGTGAGGTCATGGTTGGGTCGTCCGTCTAGCGCGAGTGCTGGGTTCGTCGGGAACGGCATACGAGCCACATTGGCGATGTCGTTGTATGTCATCGTACAACGAGGGGAAGGGTGACGCAAGCGGTTTGCTCTCAGATTGTAGGTAGGGTCTTTCCGGATAAGGGTTTACGTACTATCCCGGATGCGCGTTGAATGTCGTATGATGACTAACGATATCACCGGTAGCTTCCAGGAATTCCGATGACTGCTTCTCCTCTCTATATCCGCGTGCATCCGGACGACAACGTCGCCATCGTCGTCAACGACGGCGGCTTGCCCGAGGGCGCGACGTTTGCCGACGGGCTCACGCTGCGCGAAGGCGTGCCGCAAGGGCACAAGGTGGCGCTCGCCGATCTCGCGGCCGGCGACCCGATCGTCCGCTACAACGTCGTGATCGGCTACGCGCTCACCGATCTGCGCCGCGGCAGCTGGGTCAATGAACGCACGATGCGCATGCCCGAGCCGCCGGGGCTCGACGACCTGCCGCTCGCGACGCGCGCCGCGCCGGCGCTCGCGCCGCTCGAAGGCTATACGTTCGAAGGCTTCCGCAATGCGGACGGCTCCGTCGGCACGCGCAACATCCTCGCGATCACGACGACCGTGCAATGCGTGTCGGGCGTCGTCGAGCATGCGGTGAAGCGGATCAAGGACGAACTGCTGCCGCGCTACCCGAACGTCGACGACGTGGTCGGGCTCGAACATACGTACGGCTGCGGCGTCGCGATCGATGCGCCCGATGCCGACATCCCGATCCGCACGCTGCGCAACATCAGCCTGAACCCGAACTTCGGCGGCGAGGTGATGACGGTCAGCCTCGGCTGCGAGAAGCTGCAGCCC
This sequence comes from Burkholderia sp. IDO3, assembly GCF_003366075.1. Classification (NCBI taxonomy): domain Bacteria; kingdom Pseudomonadati; phylum Pseudomonadota; class Betaproteobacteria; order Burkholderiales; family Burkholderiaceae; genus Burkholderia; species Burkholderia sp. IDO3. Next base: position 2,839,931 of record NZ_CP028962.1, on the reverse strand, counting down.
GAGCGCCTGCTGCCGCCCGGCGCGATTCCGGTGGCGGCCGACGGCGCGACGGACAACGGCGGCGTCGTGTGCCTGCAGGATGCCGCGCACGTCGGCTTCAATTCGATGATCGACTCGATCATGAAGATGGCCGAATCGCATCTCGAGCGGCTGAACCGCCGCCGTCGCGAAACCTGCCCGGCGTCGGAGCTCGTCGTCGGCGTGCAGTGCGGCGGCAGCGATGCGTTCTCCGGGCTCACCGCGAACCCGGCGGTCGGTTTCGCGGCCGACCTGCTCGTGCGCGCGGGCGCGACGATCATGTTCTCCGAAGTGACCGAAGTGCGCGACGGCGTTGCGCAACTTACGTCGCGCGCGGCGAACGAGGACGTCGCCCGCGAGATCATTCGTGAGATGGACTGGTACGACCGCTACCTGCAGCGCGGCCGCGTCGACCGCAGCGCGAACACGACGCCCGGCAACAAGAAGGGCGGGCTGTCGAACATCGTCGAGAAGGCGATGGGCTCGATCGTGAAGTCGGGCAGCGCGTCGATTGCCGGCGTCGTGCGTCCGGGCGACCGCGCGCGGCAGAAAGGGCTGCTGTACGCGGCCACGCCCGCGAGCGACTTCATCTGCGGCACGCTGCAGCTCGCGGCCGGGATGAACCTGCACATTTTCACGACCGGCCGCGGCACGCCGTACGGCCTCGCCCAGGTGCCGGTGATCAAGGTCGCGACGCGCAGCGATCTCGCGCGCCGCTGGCACGACCTGATGGATCTCGACGCGGGGCAGATCGCGACCGGCGCGGCCACGATCGAGGACGTGGGTTGGGAGCTGTTCCGGCTGATGCTCGACGTCGCGAGCGGCAAGCGCCGCACGTGGGCCGAGCAATGGAAGCTCGCGAACGCGCTGACGCTGTTCAACCCGGCGCCGGTGACCTGATACGCGTGGTGGTCGTGGCTGACGATGCTGGCGCCTTCGGGCGCCCGTTTTTCGTTGCGGCGCGCGGCCACGGCCGCGCGCGTCAGTCGCAGCCGATCGGCAGCGACAGCCCGACTTTCACGCGCGACATCACGACCATCGTTTCGAAGTGACGGATGTTGTGGTGCTGCCGGAATACGCGCGTGGAAAATTCCTCATAGTGGTCGATATCGCGCATCGCGATCATCAGCACGAAATCGGCGCGGCCCGTCACCACATAGCACTGCATGACTTCCGGCAGCGATTTCAGAAACCGCTTGAACTCGTCGAGCAGGTCGACCCGTTCGCGCTCGACCTGCACGAGCACGAGCATCGTCAACGGCAGGCCGACCTTGTTCGGGTCGACGACGGCCACGTCCTGCTGGATATAGCGCTCGTCGCGCAGCCGCTTCACGCGGCGCAGGCACGCGGGCGGGCTCAGGCCGATTCATGCCGGTCACGCGGCTGAACGAAGTGGCGATCGGCGATGGACGACCGGGCGCGCTCACGCGCCGGCTGTTCGACGCGTACTGGGCGAAGCACGGCGATCCGGCGTGGAGCCTCGCAGTCGATTACGCGGACGGCTGAGCGCGGCGGGCGGCGCGGGCGCGATTTCGTTACCTCGCACGTAATCGACCGCCCGCGCGAGGCCGGCGACGATGGCGGCACGCGGACACGAAAGGTTCGCGACATCGTCTCTCACCGACACAAGGAGCCTCGCCATGAACACCGCCCAAACCGTCCAGTCCGCTCACGCCGACCTGATCGACCGCTACTTCGATGCATGGAACGAATCCGACGTCGCGCGCCGTCGCGTGTTGATCGATGCGACCTACGCGCGCGATGCGGCCTATCGCGATCCGCTGATGGCCGGCGACGGCCACGCCGGCATCGACACGATGATCGCCGCGGTGCAGGCGCGTTTCCCCGCGTACCGCTTTCACCGCACGACCGACGTCGACGGGTTCGGCCAGCACCTGCGGTTTTCGTGGGCGCTCGTGTCGCCCGACGGCGCGGCGATCGTGAAGGGCTCGGATTTCGGCACCGTCGATGCATCCGGCCGTCTGCAATCGGTCACGGGTTTCATCGACGAAATGCCGGCCGCGGCGGCGTGACGCGAACGACGCACGCCCGGCCGCCGCCGGGATCGGGTAACGTTATGCGATTCGTTCCCGATCCCGGAGACTTGCCGACATGCTGAAAAATCTCGATCCGCTGTTGCACGCCGACATCCTGCACGCGCTGCGCGCGATGGGCCACGGAGATGAAGTCGCGATCTGCGATGCGAACTTTCCGGCCGAATCGGTCGCGCAGCACACCGTCGTGGGCCGCGCGCTGCGCATCGACGGCGCGGACTCGGCGCGCGTCGCGCGCGCGGTGCTGTCCGTGCTGCCGCTCGACACGTTCGTCGACACGCCCGCATGGCGGATGGAAGTCGTCGGCGATCCGGCCGCGGTGCCGCCCGTGCAGCGCGAGGTGCAGGCCGAGATCGATCGCGCGGAAGGGCGCGCGGTGCCGCTCGCGGGCATCGACCGGTTCGCGTTCTACGAGCGCGCGCAGCATGCGTATGCGGTGATCGTCACCGGCGAGCCGCGCGGCTACGGCTGCTTCCTGTTCAAGAAGGGCGTGCTGTTGAGCGACGCGGGCTAAACGCCTTTTGCGTCGTACCGGCCGGCCGGTCCGCCCGCCGCAGTGTAAAGATTTGCTACAACCTTTTGCTTGGACACCGCGGAAAGACCCTCTATGCTGGCCCATTTGCCGCGGGCCCCGCAGGGTTGCGCGGCCCGAACCGCACGGGCACGCGCCGTGCGGACGGCCGAATTGCATACGAGGAGAAAGGCATGACGCGTACCGTCGATTCCGGCGTCATTTTTTTCGCACGCCTGGCGCTGGCGGCGTTGTTCTTGTGGGGCGGCATCATGAAGCTGCTCGGCTACAGCGACTTCGTCGCGTATCTGCACGCGCTGAACGTGCCCTATCAGCAAGTCGTCGCGCCGATCGTCGTCGCGATCGAGGGGCTGGGCGGCCTGCTGCTGATCGTCGGCTACAAGGTGCGGCCGCTCGCGTTGCTGATGGCGGTTTACACGATCGCGACCGCGATGGTCGGTCACAATTTCTGGGACGCGACCAACGCCGCCGTCCAGCACGACATGGTGATCCACTTCTGGAAGAACGTCGCGATCTCCGGCGGTTTCCTGCTGCTGTTCGTCACGGGCGCGGGTGGCGCGAGCATCGATGCGCTGCGCCGTCCGAGTTCGTCGTACGGCGTGCTGCGCTGAGCCGAGCCGCCCCCGCGCGGCCGCGCTGAAGCCAATCAAAAGGGCCGAATCCCGCGGCGTGCGGGATTCGGCCCTTTGTTCATGACGCGGCGCGTGCGCGCCGGCGTTCAGCGTGCGACCTTCAGGTCCTTCGCATCCTTCGAGAACTGCACGGCGATCCCGCCGAGCACGCAGATCACGGCGACGTACACCACCGGCGCGAGCGGATTCGACTTCATCATCAGCGACACGATCACGGGCGTCAGGCCGCCGAAGATCGCATACGCGACGTTGTACGAGAACGAGATGCCCGAGAAGCGCACGACGGCGGGGAAGCTGCGCACCATCACGAACGGCACCGCGCCGATCGTGCCGACCATGAAGCCGGCGATCCCGTAGTACAGCGGCAGCGTCGACGCGTCGGCCGCGACCTGCACGAACAGCAGGTAATAGCACGCGGCCAGCACGATGCCGCCGATACCGAGCACGCGCTTCGCGCCGATCCGGCCCGCGAGCGAGCCGGCGGTGATGCAGCCGGCCGTCAGGCACAGCGTCGCGATGCTGTTCGCGAACAGCGTGGTCGCGGGCGCCAGGTGGAACTGCTTCTGCAGCAGCGCGGGCGTCATCAGGATCACGACGACGATCGCCGCCGACAGCATCCACGTGAGCAGCATCGACACGATCACCGCGCGGCCGTGGTCGCGCAGCACGGCCTTCAGCGGGATCTCGGCCGCGAGCGCCTTCTTCGCCTTCATCTCGGCGAACACCGGCGTCTCGTGCAGCCAGCGGCGCAGGTACACGGAGAACAGGCCGAACACGCCGCCGAGCAGGAACGGAATGCGCCACGCGAATGCGGTGACTTCGGCGCCCGAGTAGCGGCTGTTGACGCCTGCCGCGACGAGCGAGCCGAGCAGGATGCCGGCCGTGAGGCCCGCGGTCAGCGTGCCGCACGCATAACCGATGTGGCGCGACGGCACGTGTTCGGATACGAACACCCACGCGCCCGGCACTTCGCCGCCGACCGCCGCGCCCTGCAGCACGCGGAACAGCAGCAGCAACACCGGCGCGAGGATGCCGACCGTGTCGTAGGTCGGCAGCAGGCCCATCAGCAGCGTCGGCACCGACATCATCAGCACGCTCAGCGTGAACATCCGCTTGCGGCCGAACAGGTCGCCGAAGTGCGCCATGATCACGCCGCCGAGCGGACGCGCGAGATAGCCGGCCGCGAAGATGCCGAACGTCTGCAACTGGCGCAGCCAGTCGGGAATGTCGTGCGGAAAGAACAGCTGCCCGATCGCGGGCGCGAAGAACACGAAGATGATGAAGTCGTAGAACTCGAGCGCGCCGCCGAGTGCGGCAAGGCCAAGGGTTTTGTAGTCGCTGCGCGTGAGCGCGCGTTCGGCGGCGCGGGGCACGCCGCTCAATTCGGATGCTTGCATGGTCAGAACGATCGGTATTCGAATGTTGTTGTCGGTGCTGCGTCTCCAGGGCCCGCTATTGGCTGGACTGGCTAGGCGCGCCTGCATCGTCGAAAGTGTGCCGGGCGCCGGATAGGGCGCGCGACACGCGCCATTGCACCGGGATGGGGCGCAACGCAGACGAAGCGTGAAAGCGGGTGGGAGGATTCTACAGGAGCGCGAAATACGCGCGCGCGGGGTTGCGCCGAGGAACGCTTCGGACTTCGCCGGGCGTGAAATGCACGCGGCGCGGCAGGCGGATGAACCGCTTGCCGCGCCGCGCGGGACGGGGGTTCGGGGTTATCAGTTGCCGGCGATCGTATCGACCGGCTTGAACGCGCCGTGCTCGACCTTGTAGATCGTGACCGGCGCATCCTTCAGGTCGCCCTTCGCGTCGTACGCGATGCTCGGCGCCGACACGCCCTTGACCGACACCTTGCCGAGATACGGCGTATAGACTTTCGGGTCGGTCGAGTTCGCGTTCTTCATCGCGGTGAGCAGCGCGATCGTGCCGTCGTACGAGTAGGGCGAGTAGGTGATCACGTCTTCGTTGAAGCGTGCCTTGTAGCGTGCCGCGTAGCCGGCGAAGCCCGGCATCTTCTCTTTCGGCAGCCCGCCCATGTAGACGATCGCGCCTTCGGCCGCTTCGCCGCCCACCTTCAGGAAGGTCGGCGAGCGCGACATCTCGCCGGTCACGAATGCCGACTTCATGCCGAGCTGGCGCATCTTGCGGATCATCGGCGACGATTGCGCATCGCCGCCGCCGTAGAAGATCGCGTCGGGGTTGATGCCCTTCAGGTTGGTCAGGATCGCCGAGAAGTCGAGCGCCTTGTCGTTCGTGAAGTCGCGCTTGACGATCGTGCCGCCCGCGGCCTGCACGGCCTTCGCGAATTCGTCGGCGATGCCCTGGCCGTAGGCCGTGCGGTCGTCGATGATCGCGACGCGCTTGAAGTGCAGCGTCTTCACCGCATATGTGCCGACGATGCGGCCGGCCTGCGCGTCGCTCGTCAGCAGCCGGAAGGTCGTCTTGTAGCCGCGCGCCGTGTATTGCGGCGACGTCGCCATCGAGATCTGCGGCAGCCCCGCGCGATCGTACAGGTCGGACGCCGGAATGCTCGTGCCCGAGTTGAAGTGGCCGATGATCCCGCTGACGTTGTCGTCGATCAGCCGCTGCGCGACGGTGGTGCCGGTGCGCGGGTCGGCCTGGTCGTCCTGCGAGTCGAGCTGGAACGTGACCGGCTTGCCGCCGATCGTCGGATGCGTTGCGTTGAAGTCGGCGATCGCGAGTTGCACGCCCTTCTGCATGTCGGTGCCGTAGTTCGACTGCGGCCCCGTCAGCGGTGCGGCGAAACCGATCTTGACGACGTCGGCGGCGATGGCGTGTGCGCCCGACAGTGCGCAGGCGGCAGCCAGCGCGACGTGCGATACCTTCAGCTTCACTTTCACTTCCCCTTGATGGCGTGGTTGGGCCGCCGCCGGCTGGCTGGCCGGTGCGGTAAGCCGGGCGAGACGTATCGGTTGGCCGGCCTGGATGAAAGCCGTGCGGGCTCGCCGGACGCCGCGCGCTGTGCCGGAATCGGCGTGCGGGGCGGCGGCGGGATGTCGTCTCGTGACCGTTGAGCGAAGTCTAGATAGCGAAAATACGCGCGTCTTGCGCGTTCGGTACGCAGCCGGCGACGATTTCGGCATATCGTCGAATACCCTGATATATGCTTAAATCGTCATTCTCCATGCGCAAACGCGCCAAGACGCGATGCGCCGGCATTTTTAGGATGGCGGGTTCGGGGGCGCGCGGCCGAGCGCCGATGCGGTACACCGGCATCGCGGCACATCGCATCGCGGCGGCGGTGTGACGTGGCGCAACGCGCGGAATGTGCGAAGCGTGCGTCAAAGCGCGGCACACACGCGGCGTAGTCGTTGCGCACACAACCGCATGCGGCACGCCGCCCCGTCGGCCGTCGCCAGCCGACGACTATCCACCGCGATCCGCCGTGCCCGCGGATTGCACTGCTTCCCGGGATCGCCGCCACGCGTTCGAGGGGGCGCTTCTATAATCGACGCCATCAGCCATTCGCTTTGCAGATGCCGGGATGACGACCTTGCTTGCCGTACCGCCCATGAGCCTGTCCGACACATTGCGCTACCATCCCGACAATGCCGATTTCGGCGCGATGCTCGCGCACTTCCGCCTGCTCGAACCGGTGTTCGACGCGCTGCCCGACGTCGCGTTCTTCGTGAAGGACGCGAACGGTCGCTACGCGCTCGTCAATCGCACGCTCGCGATGCGCTGCGGCTACAAGGACAAGCGCGACCTGCTCGGCAAGACGACCGACGAAGCGTTTCCGCGCCGCTTCGGCCGCACCTATTTCGAGCAGGACATGGCGACGATCAACGCCGGCCAGCAACTGATGGACCAGCTCGAGCTGCACCTGTATCCGGGGCGTCAGCCGGGCTGGTGCCTGACCTGCAAGGAGCCGCTGCGCGACGCGGCCGGCAAGGTGGTCGGGCTCGCGGGCATCTCGCGCGACCTGAAGGCGCACGAAGGGTCGCATCCGGCGTACAGCAAGCTCGCCGACGTGGTCCAGCACATCCAGGATCACTATGTTCAGCCGCTGAACCTGAAGCAGCTCGCGCAGATGGCCGGGATGTCGGTCGCGCAGCTGGAACGCTACTTCCACAAGGTGTTTCACCTGACGCCGCGCCAGGTGCTGTTGAAAACGCGGCTCGACGCGGCCACGGCGCTGCTCGTCACGCACGACAAGGTGACGGACGTCGCGGCGTTATGCGGCTATACGGATCACAGCGCGTTCACGCGCCAGTTCAAGGCGACGGTCGGCGTGACGCCGACCGAATACCGGCTGATGCTGCAGGACCGGGCGGGATGACGCGACGCACCGGCCGCGCGCCGGCATGTCGGAAGGATCGGGGTGGGGCTGGAACGGGAAAGCGGCGGCTCAGCGGTAGCCGAGCCCTTTCAGGATGGCCGTGCCGTCTTCGGTGAGCCGGAAGCTCGGTGCCGTATCGGCGTCGAGCTTGATCATCTCGACGAGGCCGGCTTCCTGCAACGCAGGCAATTCGGGTTTGGCGTTCGCACTGATCGGCGCGTGCAGCAGCACGAGCAGCGTCGCGATTTCATGATGGCTGAGGAGACGACGCAGCATCGTCTTCTTCGCAGGGGGTGCGGCCGGGCGGCCCGCGGGTGCTTCTACGGCGCTCATCGCTGTCCTCCATTTCGGGATATCCATCGGGTACTGGTTGCGGATGGTGCCGACGAAGACTTAAGCGATTCTTAAAACCGCGGTGCTGCCGCGGATGCTGCACCGCGGCGAGCGTTACCGGATGTAACCCCCGCCGGGCGGCCGTCTCCGGCCGCAAGCGGGGCGCCTTGCCGGGCGGGCGAAACCCCGGCATTCACCATGATGGTGCGCGAGGCGGTGTGCGTCACCGGGCCGCACCGGTTTTTCAGCCGGTTCGGCGCCGAAACGACACACCATTCCTTCCCTTATTTCCTGCGCTGAGCCTGCGCGGCAAGCCGCACGGCCGCATTCGCCGCGCCGTAGCCGTCGTAGCCGCCGCGCCGCTCGACGATTTCGAGCGAGAAGCGGTTGTCGACCAGTTCCGTGTACGCGTGCAGGAATTCGCCGCCGTGCTCGTCGCGGTCATACAGCAGGTGGTGGGTGCTCAGCGTGTCGATCAGTTCGTCCGGCAGCGCGTAGCGCGCGGCGAGATCGTCGTAGTAGTTCGCCGGAATCCGCAGGAACGGCACGCCGTCGGCGGCGAACGCGGCGATCGTCTTCACGATGTCGTCGGTCCGGAACGCGACGTGATTCAGCCCCGTGCCGTGATAGCGGTCGAGCGATTCGGCGACGGCCGTATGGCGGTCGACCGACGCATTCAGCGCGATCCGCACCGAGCCGTCCGCGCTGCGCACCGCGCGGCTGCGCATCAGCCCGTACGGGTCGGGCACCAGCCAGCTGCGCTCGGCTTCGAAGCCGAATGCCGTCTTGAAGAACAGGATCCACGTGTCGAGCGCGTCGGCCGGCAGCGCGAGGCACACGTGGTCGATACCCGTCAGCGGGCCGACCTCGCTCGGGCCGTCGATGTCGGTCAGCACGAAATCCGATTCATAGAGCGTCGGCGCGTTCGGTGCTTCGTCGACGAAATATTCGAGGCTGCCGTCCGGCGCCTGCACGCTCGGCAGCACGCGCTCGTTCGGGCCGACGCGCCCGGAAAACGGCGCGTAGCCGAAGCCGGCCGCGCGCTCGAACGCCACTTTCGCGTTGTCGACGCGGAACGCCGATGCGCACAGCGACAGCCCGTGCTGCTGGAAGAACGCGTCGGCGAACGAGTCGCGCTCGGCGTTCAGCACGATCGACGCGGCGCCGTGCTGGAACAGCGTCACGTCCTTCGACCGATGGCGGCCCGCGAGCCGGAAGCGCATCCGGCCGAGCCATTCGCCGACGGTGGCCGCCGCCTGCGTGTCCACCGCGAATTCGATGAACTGGAATCCGACGTGCGCGGCCGGCGCCGGCGGCGCGAACAGCGGCTGGCCGGCCGCCGGCGCACGGCCGTCCTGTGCGAGCCGCGCACGCGTCAGCTCTTCCAGATAGAGCAGCGAACGATGGCCGTCGGCGGCCGTGATCGCGGTCGGTGCGGCGCGGAAACCGTCGTTGAAGATCTCGAGCGACAGCGGCCCCGTATAGCCGGACTCGATCACGCGGGCCGTAAAGCGCGCGAGGTCGAAGTCGCCCTGGCCGGGGAACGAGCGGTAGTGGCGGCTCCATTCGAGCACGTCCATCGCCAGTTTCGGTGCGTCGGCGATCTGAACGAACGCGATCCGGTCGCCGGGGATGTCGGCGATCGCGTCGGGCGAATCGTCGAGCGACAACGTATGGAAGCTGTCGAGCGCGAGCCCGAGGTGCGGGCTGTTCACCGCGTTCACGAGCTGCCATGCATGGCTGTACCGGTTCACGACGCGGCCCCACGCGAGCGCCTCGTAGGCGACGATCACGCCGGCTTCTCGCGCCGCCTCGGCAAGCGCGCCGAGCTGGTCGGCCAGCAGCGCATCGTCGGCGATCGTGTCGGGCGACACGTTGCTGCACACCAGGATGCGGTCGGTGCCGAGCGCGTGCATCACGTCGAACTTGCGCCGGACGCGGTCCAGATTGCGGGCGAGCTGGGCGGCGCTCACGCCTTCGAAGTCGCGAAACGGCTGGAACAGCACGATGTCGAGGCCGAGATCGGCGGCCATGCGCCGGACGTCGGCGGGCGATCCGTCGAAGTAGACGAGGTCGTTCTCGAAGATTTCGACGCCGTCGAAACCGGCGGCCTGGATGGCGGCGAGCTTTTCGGCGAGCGTGCCGGACAGTGACACGGTGGCGATCGAGCGCTGCATGGGCGAATCCTGCGGATGAGCGAGGCACGGCGCCGGCCGAATCGGATCAGAATGAACCAGTCGTTGAGTTCCGGGCGAGCGCCATATCCCGAATTTACTAGGGAAGTGAGGCGAATTATACAAACTAACTAGATGGTACAAATTAGCGAAAACCCGAAAAGACAGCGTGCGCGTGCCGGCGCACACTAGCGCCACTTCCCGATGTCACGGGGTTGAGCCGATCATGTTCGGCCCCTGTTTTTGGAGCAGAATCGTCATGAGCAAGTACAAGGTGCTGGTGCTGAACGGCCCGAACCTCAATCTTCTGGGGACCCGCGAGCCCCATATCTACGGCGCGGAAACGCTGGCCGACGTCGAGCAGCGCTGCCATGCGGCGGCCGAGGGGCTCGGGCTGGAGGTCGACTTCCGCCAGTCGAACGCCGAGCACCAGCTGATCGACTGGCTGCATGCCGCGCGCCACGACACCCACGGCATCGTGATCAACCCGGCTGCCTACACGCACACGTCGGTCGCGCTGGCCGACGCGCTTTCCGCGATCGCGAAGCCCGTGATCGAGGTGCATATCTCGAACGTGCATCGCCGTGAGGCATTCCGTCACCACTCGTACGTATCGGCGGTCGCCGAAGCCGTGATCTGCGGCTGCGGTACCGACGGCTACCTGTTTGCGCTGCAGCGTCTGTCGACCCTGTTTGCCCGAGGAGCCGCACGATGAGCCGCCCGTCCTTTCTGATCGGCCTGATCGGCCAGGGTATCGGCGGCTCGCTGTCGCCCGCGATGCATGAGGAAGAAGGATTCCGCCAGGGATTCGGCTACGTCTACCGGCGCATCGATCTCGACGCGCTCGGCCTGACCGTCGACGCACTGCCGCAATTGCTCGATGCCGCGCAGCGGATGGGCTACACCGGGCTGAACATCACGCATCCGTGCAAGCAGCGCGTGATCGAGCACCTCGACGCGCTGTCGGACGACGCGCGCGCGCTCGGCGCGGTGAACACCGTGCTGTTCAAGGACGGCCAGCGGATCGGCTACAACACCGACTGGTCGGGCTTCGCGAAATCGTTCCGCCGCGGGCTGCCCGGCGCGTCGCTCGAACGCGTGGTCCAGCTCGGCGCGGGCGGCGCGGGTGCCGCCGTCGCGCATGCCGCGCTGCAGATGGGCGCGGCCGAGCTGACGATTTTCGACGTCGACGGTACGCGCGCCGCCAGCCTCGCGGCCGAGCTGCAGCAGCGCTTTCCCGCGGCGCGCGTCACGCCGGGCGGCGATCTCGCGGCCGCGATGCAGGCGGCCACGGGCCTGATCCACGCGACGCCGACCGGCATGGCGAAGCACCCCGGCCTGCCGTTGCCGGCCGATCTGCTCCACGCGGGGATGTGGGTGGCCGACATCGTGTATTTCCCGCTCGAAACCGAACTGATCCATGCCGCGCGCGCGGCCGGCTGCGCGACGCTGCCGGGCGGCGGGATGGCCGTGTATCAGGCGGTCGACGCATTCGAGATCTTTACCGGACGCACGCCGGACGCCGAGCGGATGTTCGACCACTTTCAGTCGCTCGTCGCGCGCTGACCCCATCGATACGCAAAAAGAGACCAGGAGACGACCATGCAGCACACCACTCCCACGAACGCCGCGCCCGCGCAGGCGGCCGGCACGGTCCGGCGAACGTCGGCGCGCTACAAGATTCTCGCGCTGCTCGCGATCGGCACGATGATCAACTATCTCGACCGGACCGTGCTGGGGGTCGCTGCGCCGCAGCTCACCAAGGAGCTCGGCATCAACGCGGCGGTGATGGGCGTCATGTTCTCCGCGTTCTCGTGGACGTATGTCGCGGCGCAGGTGCCGGGCGGTCTCTTTCTCGACCGCCTGGGCAGCAAGGTCACCTATTACTGGTCGATGACGCTGTGGTCGCTGTGCACGTTCCTGCAGGGCTTCGTGCCCGGCGTCGGGACGCTGCTCGCGTGCCGGCTCGGCCTCGGCGTCGCGGAGGCGCCGTGCTTCCCGACCAACAGCCGCGTCGTCGCGACGTGGTTTCCGCAGAGCGAGCGCGCGATGGCGACGGGCACCTATACCGTCGGCGAATACATCGGCCTCGCGTTCTTCAGCCCCGTGCTGTTCGCGCTGATGGGCGCGTTCGGCTGGCGCTCGCTGTTCTGGGTCGTTGGCGCGGTCGGCATCGTGTTCGGCCTCGTCTGGTGGAAGTTCTATCACGAGCCGCGCAACCATCCGGGCGCGAACGCCGAGGAGCTCGCGTATATCGAAGCGGGCGGCGGTCTCGTGCACGGCGCACGCAAGGGCGGTGCGGCTGAAAAGGGCGGCAAGGGCGCGCAGAAGCAGTTCAGCTGGTCGATGGCCGGCCGGCTGCTGAAGAAGCGCCAGCTCGCGGGCATCTGCCTCGGCCAGTTCGCCGGCAACTCGACGCTCGTGTTCTTCCTGACCTGGTTTCCGACCTATCTTGCAACCGAACGCCACATGGGCTGGCTGAAGATCGGCTTCTTCGCCGTGATGCCGTTCATCGCCGCGTCGGTCGGCGTGATGTTCGGCGGGATCTTCTCCGACTGGCTGCTGCGTCGCGGCAAGTCGGCGAACATCGCGCGCAAGCTGCCGATCATCGCGGGCCTGCTGCTGGCTTCGACGATCATTCTCGCGAACTACGTGCAGAGCAACGAGGCCGTGATCGCGATCATGTCGGTCGCCTTCTTCGCGCAGGGGATGGCCGCGCTCGGCTGGACCCTCGTGTCGGACATCGCGCCGGACGGCCTGCTCGGCGTGACGGGCGGCATCTTCAACCTGGCGGCGAACCTCGCGGGGATCGTGACGCCGCTCGCCGTCGGCTTCATCGTCGCATCGACCGGCTCGTTCGTCGGCGCGCTCGTGTTCATCGGCGTGATCGCGCTGATCGGCGCGCTGTCGTACATCTTCGTCGTCGGCGACATCAAGCGGATCGAACTGTAAGCACGGCTCCACGCACTTCCGGTGCGTTCGCCCGGCGGCCTCGAAGGCCGCCGGGCTTTTTTGTTTGCGCGCCCGGCCGGCGCGAGCGTCACGCGCGCTGCACGGCAATCCCGAGCGATTCGACCGCCTGCGCGATCGCCGCCACCGCGCGCCGGATGTCGCCGGCATCGATCGCGCCGATGCAGCCGACGCGGAACGTCTCGAGTTGCGTCAGCTTGCCCGGATACAGGATGAAGCCCGCGTCGCGCACCGCGTCGTAGAAGCGGCGGAAATCGTAGGCCGGATGGTCGGGCGCGTGGAACGTGACGATCACCGGCGCCTGCACGCTCGCGTCGAGGAACGGCGCGAAGCCGAGTGCGCGCATCGATTCGACCAGCGTCCGGCAATTCTCCGCATAACGCGCGCCGCGCGCCGGCTGGCCGCCTTCGGCGAGGTACTGGTCGAGCGCGGCGCGCAGCGCGGCGATCACGTGGGTCGGCGGCGTGAAGCGCCACTGGCCCGTCTTGCGCAGATACGCGTACTGGTCGTGAAGATCGAGCGCGAGCGACGGCGAGTTGCCTGCGCAGGCGTCGAGCGCGTCGCGCCGCACGATCGCGAACCCCATTCCCGGCACGCCTTCCAGACATTTGCCGCTTGCCGAAATCAGCGCGTCGATCCCGCTGTCCGCCAGCGCGATCGGCAGCGCGCCGAACGAACTCATCGCGTCGACGATCAGCCGCTTGCCGTGCCGCCGGCACACGGCCGCGATCGCGTCGAGCGGATTCAGGATTCCGGCGCTCGTTTCCAGGTGCACGAGCGCGACGTGCGTGATGCGCGGCTCGCGCGCGAACGCCGCTTCGACGGCCGCCGGGTCGACGGCCGCGTCCTCGCCGAACGGCAGCGCGATCGCGTCGATGCCGAGCCGGCCGAGGATCTTCAGGATGCGCGCGCAATACGCGCCGTTGTCGGGCACGAGCACGACGCCGTCGCGCGGCACCAGCGTGCCGAGCGCGGCTTCGACCGAGAACGTGCCGCTGCCCTGCATCGGTACGCATGCGTACTCGTCGCCGCCGCGCGCGATCGCGACGAGATCCGCGCAGACGCTGGCGGTCAACGCGTTGAACGAGGCGTCCCACGAGCCCCAGTCATGTTGCATTGCGTGGCGTGTTGTGGCGGAGGTGGTGAGTGGGCCGGGCGTGAGCAGAATCGGGTCGGACATGGTTTTTCTCCAGCAATGGTCGGACGAAACGCCGGTCGGCATTTCTGAATGACTTGCATGATATTGGCAAAATGTGTCATTTTTTGGAAATTGTGGCACTCGTCACGGGTTTGTCATCGAACGCTGTGATCCTTCGGTTGCCGCGCGAAACCACCTGCAGCGCGGCAGCGAGGCCGGCCGGTTGTCGGCCTGCCCGACTGAAAGAGCCGGATCGTGCCCCGGCCGCTTGGTGTTCCGCCTACGGAGAAGTGAGATGACACTGCAGAATTCCTCGCGCGCCGCTGCCGGCGCGTTCCGCAAGCTCGCGCTGGCCGCCTGCGCCGCCGGTCTGCTGCAAGGCGTGGCGATGCCCGCGCATGCGGCAAACGCGGTCGTGCTGTATACGGCGGACGGTCTCGAGAACCTGTATCGCGACGTGCTGCCGGCATTCGAGAAGAAGGAAGGCGTCAAGGTCAACATCGTGACGGCGGGTAGCGGCGAAGTCGTCAACCGCGCGAACATCGAAAAGAATTCGCCGAAGGCGGACGTGATCGTCACGCTGCCGCCGTTCATCCAGCAAGCCGGCCAGATGGGCCTGCTGCAGCCGTACCAGAGCGTGAACTACAAGAACGTGCCGGCGATCGCGAAGGCGGAAGACGGCACGTGGGCCACGTTCGTGAACAACTATTTCTCGTTCGCGATCAACCCGGACGTCGTGAAGAACCAGCCGAAGACGTTCGCCGACCTGCTGTCGCCGAGCTATGCCGGCAAGGTCGCGTATTCGAACCCGGCCACCGCCGGCGACGGGATGGCCGTGCTGATCCTGACGACCACGCTGATGGGCGAGGACAAGGCGTTCGACTATCTCGCGAAGCTTTCGCAGAGCGTGAAGTTCCACACCAAGGGCACCGGCTACCTGAACGTGCTGCTGTCGCGTAACGAGATCAGCGTCGCGAACGGCGACCTGCAGATGGACCTCGACGACGCCGAGCATGGCGCGCTGTCCGTCAAGCCGATCTTCCTGGCCGCGAAGGCCGGCGACCAGCCGACCACGTTCCAGCTGCCGTACGGCATCGGCCTGATCAAGAGCGGCCCGAACCAGGACGCCGGCAAGAAGCTGATCGACTACCTGATGTCGACGGAAGTGCAGTCGAAGGTGCCGGACATGTACGGCATCCCGGGTCGCACCGATGTGCCGCTGACCGGCAAGAACGGCGAAGCGGTGAAGAAGGCGATCGCGGGCGTGAAGCTGATCCCGGTCGACTGGAACCAGGTGATGGCGAAGAAGCCGGAGTGGATCGAGCGCTGGAAGAAGGACGTGATCGGCAGCTCGGGCAAGCAGCTCGACGTCGTCAAGCCGAAGTGATCGGCGTACGCCGCCTGTAATAGTGAGCGAGAGGATGAACCCGGTGGAAACCACCCTGACCCATCCCGGCGCATTCGGCGCCGCCGAGCCGCATGCAACGCTGCGGTCCGGCGCGCCGGGCGGCGTGCAGATCGAACACCTGAGCGTGCGCTACGGCGCACGCACGGTGCTGGAAGATCTGTCGCTGTCGATCGGCGCCGGTGAATTTTTGACCGTGCTCGGCAAGAGCGGCTGCGGCAAGACCACGCTGCTGCGCTTCATCGCCGGGTTCGTGAAGGCCGATGGCCTGACCGGCACGCTGACCGTGGCCGGACGCGACCTGACCTATGCGCCGCCGCACAAGCGCAATCTCGGTCTGTTGTTCCAGAATTACGCGCTGTTCCCGCACCTGTCGGTGTTCGAGAACGTCGCCTTCGGGCTGCGCGCCCGCGGCATGGCCTCGTCGGAAGTGACGCGCCGCGTCGCCGACGCGCTGAAGCTCGTGCAGCTCGGCGATGCCGGCCACCACCTGCCCGCGCAGTTGTCGGGCGGGATGCAGCAGCGCGTTGCGCTGGCCCGCGCGCTCGTGATCGAGCCGGACGTGCTGCTGCTCGACGAGCCGCTGTCGGCGCTCGACGCCAACCTGCGCGCATCCGTGCGCAGCGAACTGAAGGCGCTGCACGAGCGCCTGCCGAACCTGACCGTCGTCTGCGTGACGCACGATCGCGACGACGCGCTCGTGCTGTCCGACCGCGCGCTGCTGATGCGCGACGGTCACATCGCGCAGCTCGGCACGCCGCAACAGCTGTACGACGCGCCGCAGGACGGCTACGTCGCGCGCTATCTCGGCCCGGCCAACCTGTTGCCGCCGCGCGTGATTTTCCCGCTCGGCGATCCGCGCCACGAGGTGCGCGACAAGGTGGCATGCGTGCGCCCCGAGCGCCTGACCGTCATGCCGCCGGCGGCCGGCGGCCTGCACGGCACGGTGTCGTCCGTCGAGTGGCAAGGCGCGGATCTGTCGATCTCGGTCGTGATCGACGCGGCGCCCGGCGAACCCGTGCGCGTCACGATGCAACGCGGCCGCGGCGCGGCTCCCGAGCGCGGTGCGCGCGTTTCCCTGCATTGCGAGGCAGACGATGTCGTCCTTATCGAGCCCTGAAGCCGGCCTGCCGCCGCACGTGCTCGCGTCGGCCGCGGCGCACGCCGCCGTCGCGCGGCGCCGCAAGCGCATGGGCGACCTGCACCTGGCCGCACTCGCGATCGTCGTGCTGGGCCCGCTCGTCGTCTATCCGCTGATCCGGCTCGTGCTGCTGAGCGTGTCGGGCGATCACGGGCTGAGTTTCGCCGCGTACCGGACGTTCTTCGGCAATCCCGATACGCGCAACGTGCTGCTGACGACGATCGGCGTGCTGTTCGCGAGCGCCGGCACCGCGTCGGTGCTCGGCGTGCTGCTCGCCGCGCTGTTGTTCTTCAAGCCGTTTCCGGGCGCGTCGCTCGTCACGCGCTTCCTCGAACTGTACGTCGCGTTCCCGTCGTTCCTCGTCGCGTTCACGCTGATCTTCCTGTACGGCTCGCAAGGCTCGATCAGCATCGGGCTGCAGCACCTGTTCCATCTCGAGAATCCGCCGCTCGACTTCCTGTTCGGCATCGGCGGCGTGATTCTCGCGCAGACCGTGTTCTACACGCCGTTCGTCGTGCGCCCGACGCTCGCGTCGTTCGCGACGCTCGACCTGCGCCTGATCGAAGCGGCGCGCAGCCTCGGCGCGTCCGGCTGGATGCTCGCGCGCCGCGTCGTGCTGCCGATCGCGTGGCCGGGCATCGCCGCCGGCACCGTGCTGTGCTTCCTGCTGACGCTCAACGAGTTCGGGATCCTGCTCGTGCTCGGCAGCGCGCGGCTCGTGACGCTGCCGGTCGCGATCTACAGCAGCGCGACCGTCGACCTGGATCTGCCGACCGCGTCGGCCGGCGCGGTCGTGATGCTGGCGCTGTCGCTGGCGCTGTATGCGGTTTATCGCCGGGTGAACCGGCGTGCGACGGGAGGGAACGATGTCCGCTGAATTCCGTATCGGGCAAGCCGTGCCGCGCCACCAGATCGGCTGGGGCGACACGCTGCTCAAGCATGCGTCGCGTGCGGCGCTCGCGCTGGCCGCGTTCGCGTGCTTCTGGCTGTTCGTGCTGCCGGTGGTGGTGGTCGCGCTGTCGAGCGTATCGACGCAATGGTCGGGCACGATCCTGCCGGCCGGCTACAGCCTGCGCTGGTTCGAACGGCTCGGGTCGCCGGAATACGACGCGCTGCTGACGAGCCTCGAAATCGGCTTCGGCGTGTCGGCGATCGGCACGATCCTCGGGCTGTGGCTCGCGCTTGCGCTCGAAGGGCGCGACCGGCGCGGCCTCGGTGCGGTCGTCGATGCGCTCGTGATGGTGCCGAACGGCGTGCCGAGCGTCGTGCTCGGGCTTGCGGTACTGATCGCGTATCACCAGAAGCCGCTCGATCTGTCGAGCTCGGCGGCGATCGTCGTGTTCGTGCAGCTCGCGCTGATCCTGCCGTTCTGCTATCGGTGCGCGGCCGCCGCGCTGCGTCCCGAGCTGACCGTGCTGCGCGAAGCCGCGGCGAGCCTCGGTGCGCCGCCCGCGATGGTGCTGCGCCGCGTGCTGCTGCCGCAGCTCGTGCCGGCGCTGCGCGCGAGCCTCGCGCTCGGTTTCGCGCTGTCGCTCGGCGAACTCGGTGCGACGCTGACCGTTTATCCGCCCGGTTTCGCGACCGTGCCGATCGTCGTGATCGGCCAGGTGGAGCGCGGCTATTACCTGCCCGCATCGGCGCTGTCGCTGCTGATGCTCGGCGCGTCGCTCGCGGCGCTGCTGCTGATCGCCGCGCGCGTGCCGCGCGGCAAGCGGGCGGCATCATGAACGCCGCGTTCGCATTGCGGCAGCCCGGCGAGCAAGCCGCTACGGGCAAGGCGTCGACGGATCTCGCGGGACGTTCCGTCGACGTGAACGGCCGGCGCTACCGCCTGCCGGTCGAACCGACCGTCGTCGTCTGCGTCGACGGCTGCGAGTACGACTATCTCGAACGTGCGGTGGAAGCAGGCGTCGCGCCGTTCATCGGCCGGATGATCGCGGAAGGCACCGCGTGGCGCGCGGACTGCGTCGTGCCGACCTTCACCAACCCGAACAACCTGTCGATCGTCTGCGGCGTGCCGCCGTCGGTCCACGGGATCTGCGGC
This sequence comes from Burkholderia sp. IDO3, assembly GCF_003366075.1. Taxonomy (NCBI): domain Bacteria; kingdom Pseudomonadati; phylum Pseudomonadota; class Betaproteobacteria; order Burkholderiales; family Burkholderiaceae; genus Burkholderia; species Burkholderia sp. IDO3. The sequence goes on along the minus strand of NZ_CP028962.1, from coordinate 2,821,190 downwards.
AACTACTTCTGGGATCCGGCCGCCGACGGCGGTCGCGGCGCCGAAGTGATGATGAACGACCCGGCCTACCTGCGGGCCGGCACGCTGCTCGCGGCGGCGTCCGGCGCCGGTGCGCGGGTCGCGGTGGTCACGGCGAAGGACAAGCTGCGCCGATTGCTCGGCTGGCAGATGAAAGGCATCTGCTTCTCCGCGGAGAAGGCCGCGCAGGCGAACCTCGCGGAAAACGGGATCGTCGACGTGCTCGACTGGGTCGGACTGCCGTCGCCGGACGTATACAGCGCGGCGTTGTCGGAATTCGTGTTCGCGGCCGGCGTGCGGCTCGCGCAGACGCGTCAGGTCGATCTGATGTACCTGTCGACCACCGACTACGTGCAGCACAAGTGCGAACCGGGCAGCGCCGGCGCGAACGCGTTCTACGCGATGATGGACGGTTACCTCGCGCAACTCGACGCGCTCGGCTGGGCGATCGGGCTGACTGCCGATCACGGGATGAACGCGAAGCACGATCCTGCGACGGGCCGCCCGAACGTGATCTATCTGCAGGATGCGTTCGACGGCTGGTATGGCGCGCAGGCCGCGCGCGTGATCCTGCCGATCACCGACCCGTACGTCGTGCACCACGGCGCGCTTGGCTCGTTCGCCACCGTGTACCTGGCGCCCGGCGTCGACCGGGCTGACGCGATGTGGCGCGTGGGCGGGCTCGACGGCGTCGAACTCGTGCTCGACAACGCGGAAGCGGCCGCGCGCTTCGAGTTGCCGTCCGACCGGATCGGCGACCTCGTCGTGATCGCGCGGCGCGACATGACGCTCGGCACGCGCGAGCGCGAACACGATCTGTCCGGCCTGACCGTCCCGCTGCGTTCGCACGGCGGCGTGTCCGAGCAGGAAGTGCCGTTGCTGTTCAACCGCCGGATCGAGCGGGACGACCCTGCGCGTCGTCCGCGCAACTTCGACGTTTTCGATTTCGTGCTGAACCGGATCCCATCGTGATGGCTCATCCCCGACAGGATCACCCCGCGTTTCGCGCCGAGGCGCTGCGCTGGTGCGGCACGCGCGCGACGCGCGAGCGCGTGTTCGACGTCACCGATCCGTATACCGGCACGCGTGTCGGGACGGCGCCGCTGGCGAGCGTCGACGACGTGCGCGCCGCGTTCGACTACGCGATGGCGTACCGGCCGACGCTCACGCGCTACGAACGTTCGCAGATCCTCGAGCGCGCGGCCGCGCTGCTGCGCGAGCGTACCGAGGAGGCATCGGATCTGATCACGCTCGAATCGGGGTTGTCGAAACGGGATTCGCGCTACGAAATCGGCCGCGTCGCCGACGTGCTGAAGTTCGCGTCGGTCGAAGCGCTGCGCGACGACGCGCAGAGCTTCTCGTGCGACCTGACGCCTCACGGCAAGGCGCGCCGCGTGTTCTCGCAGCGGCAGCCGCTCGACGGCGTGATCGTCGCGATCACGCCGTTCAACCATCCGATGAACCAGGTTGCGCACAAGATCGCGCCGGCGATCGCGACCAACAACCGGGTGATCGTGAAGCCGTCCGAGAAGGTGCCGCTGTCGGCGTTCTATCTGGCGGACCTGCTCTACGAGGCCGGCTTGCCCGAGCCGATGCTGCAGGTGTTGACCGGCGATCCGCGCGAAATCGCGGACGAACTCGTCACGCATCCGCATGCGTCGCTGATTACCTTTACGGGCGGCGTGTCGATCGGCAAGGCGATCGCCGCTCGGGCCGGCTACCGGCGCATCGTGCTGGAGCTGGGCGGCAACGATCCGCTGATCGTGCTCGACGATGCCGATCTCGAGCGGGCGACGTCGCTGGCCGTGTTCGGTTCGTACCGGAATTCGGGTCAGCGCTGCACGGCCGTCAAGCGGATGCTGGTGCAGCGCTCGATTGCGCCGGCATTCACCGAGCTGCTCGTCGAGAAGACGCGCGCCTGGACGTACGGCGATCCGTTCGATCCCGCGAACGAGATGGGCACGGTGATCGACGACGCGGCGGCGCGGCTGTTCGAGGCGCGGGTGAACGAGGCGGTCGCGCAGGGCGCACGCCTGCTGACCGGCAACGTGCGGCGCGGCGCGCTCTATGCGCCGACCGTGCTCGACAACGTCGATCCGTCGATGACGATCGTGCGCGAGGAGACCTTTGGCCCGGTATCGCCCGTGATCGCGTTCGACACGATCGACGACGCGATCCGGATCAGCAACGGGACGGCGTTCGGGCTGTCGTCGGGGCTCTGCACGGACAGCACGGCCGCGGTCGTGCGATTCGTGAACGAGCTGAACGTCGGCACGGTGAACGTCTGGGAAGTGCCTGGATACCGGATCGAGCTGTCGCCGTTCGGCGGGATCAAGGATTCGGGGCTTGGTTATAAGGAAGGCGTTCAGGAAGCGATGAAGAGCTTCACGAACCTGAAGACGTTTTCGCTGCCTTGGGAGTAAGCGGATGGCATTGACTGTCGAAGAGATTCACGAGTTGTATCGCGAGCACGGCCACGTCGCCTATAGCGGCGAACCGGTCACGCAACTGGAGCATGCGTTGCAGAGCGGCTTGCTGGCGGAAGAAGCGGGCGCCGACGAAGCGCTGGTCGCGGCGGCATTCCTGCACGACCTCGGGCATCTGTTGAACCGGCAGGGCGAGACGCCGAGCGCCCGCGGAATCGACGACCTGCATCAGTATTACGTGCTGCCGTTCCTGCGACCGTTGTTCACCGATGCGGTGCTGGAGCCGATCCGGCTGCACGTCGATGCGAAGCGGTGCCTGTGCCGGACGGACGCCGGCTACTTCGAGAGCTTGTCGCCGGACTCGGTGCGCAGCCTCGGGCTGCAGGGCGGCATCTTCAGTGAAGAGGAGACGGCGGCATTCCTGCAGCGCCCGTTCGCGGAGGATGCGCTGCGTCTGCGCCGCTGGGACGATACGGCCAAGGAAGCAGGCAAGGCGACGCCGAGTCTCGATCACTATATGGAGATAGTCGCGCGCCAGGTGCGCGTGGCCTGACGATTCGGTTATCTCTATTTTTCAAGGCCCCGCACGCGGCAGCGTGCGGGGCCTTGAATTTTTTCGAGAAACCCCTTGCGCGCTCGGCGGCGACTGCTTAGAATCACGCCTCTTTCGCGCTAACGGAAACGCGGCGCGGGAGGAAGGAAGGGAAGCGGTGCGGTCGAGGTTGTTGTCGAGCCTTGGCGCACACGGAGTTGACCCCCAGCCGTCGCGACGAAGCAGTTAAAAATGTTGTTGACGATCTGGAAAAAGCGGTTCATAATCTCGCTTCTCTGCTGCTGAAAACGCAGCGCTGCTGAGAAACACGAAGTTCCTCGCAGAAATGCTCTTTAAAAATTAACAGCCGATAAGTGTGGGCGCTTGATGGACGCGAACTGATCCTCGGATCAGATAGCGAAAGTATCAAGAGTCTCACACTAAAGTAAGTCAGGTTTATGAAGCAATTCATATTCCTGTCAGCTTTGAGTGAGCGACCGGTTCGAAAGAACCGAAAACAGTAACAGGTTTAAACTGAAGAGTTTGATCCTGGCTCAGATTGAACGCTGGCGGCATGCCTTACACATGCAAGTCGAACGGCAGCACGGGTGCTTGCACCTGGTGGCGAGTGGCGAACGGGTGAGTAATACATCGGAACATGTCCTGTAGTGGGGGATAGCCCGGCGAAAGCCGGATTAATACCGCATACGATCTCTGGATGAAAGCGGGGGACCTTCGGGCCTCGCGCTATAGGGTTGGCCGATGGCTGATTAGCTAGTTGGTGGGGTAAAGGCCTACCAAGGCGACGATCAGTAGCTGGTCTGAGAGGACGACCAGCCACACTGGGACTGAGACACGGCCCAGACTCCTACGGGAGGCAGCAGTGGGGAATTTTGGACAATGGGCGAAAGCCTGATCCAGCAATGCCGCGTGTGTGAAGAAGGCCTTCGGGTTGTAAAGCACTTTTGTCCGGAAAGAAATCCTTGACCCTAATATGGTCGGGGGATGACGGTACCGGAAGAATAAGCACCGGCTAACTACGTGCCAGCAGCCGCGGTAATACGTAGGGTGCAAGCGTTAATCGGAATTACTGGGCGTAAAGCGTGCGCAGGCGGTTTGCTAAGACCGATGTGAAATCCCCGGGCTCAACCTGGGAACTGCATTGGTGACTGGCAGGCTAGAGTATGGCAGAGGGGGGTAGAATTCCACGTGTAGCAGTGAAATGCGTAGAGATGTGGAGGAATACCGATGGCGAAGGCAGCCCCCTGGGCCAATACTGACGCTCATGCACGAAAGCGTGGGGAGCAAACAGGATTAGATACCCTGGTAGTCCACGCCCTAAACGATGTCAACTAGTTGTTGGGGATTCATTTCCTTAGTAACGTAGCTAACGCGTGAAGTTGACCGCCTGGGGAGTACGGTCGCAAGATTAAAACTCAAAGGAATTGACGGGGACCCGCACAAGCGGTGGATGATGTGGATTAATTCGATGCAACGCGAAAAACCTTACCTACCCTTGACATGGTCGGAATCCTGCTGAGAGGCGGGAGTGCTCGAAAGAGAACCGGCGCACAGGTGCTGCATGGCTGTCGTCAGCTCGTGTCGTGAGATGTTGGGTTAAGTCCCGCAACGAGCGCAACCCTTGTCCTTAGTTGCTACGCAAGAGCACTCTAAGGAGACTGCCGGTGACAAACCGGAGGAAGGTGGGGATGACGTCAAGTCCTCATGGCCCTTATGGGTAGGGCTTCACACGTCATACAATGGTCGGAACAGAGGGTTGCCAACCCGCGAGGGGGAGCTAATCCCAGAAAACCGATCGTAGTCCGGATTGCACTCTGCAACTCGAGTGCATGAAGCTGGAATCGCTAGTAATCGCGGATCAGCATGCCGCGGTGAATACGTTCCCGGGTCTTGTACACACCGCCCGTCACACCATGGGAGTGGGTTTTACCAGAAGTGGCTAGTCTAACCGCAAGGAGGACGGTCACCACGGTAGGATTCATGACTGGGGTGAAGTCGTAACAAGGTAGCCGTATCGGAAGGTGCGGCTGGATCACCTCCTTTCCAGAGCTTCTCGCCAAGTTGAGCGCTCACGCTTATCGGCTGTAAATTAAAGACAGACTCAGGGGTCTGTAGCTCAGTCGGTTAGAGCACCGTCTTGATAAGGCGGGGGTCGTTGGTTCGAATCCAACCAGACCCACCATTGTCTGGCGGTAACACACCTGAGGGTATCTGTACTCAAATGGGGGCATAGCTCAGCTGGGAGAGCACCTGCTTTGCAAGCAGGGGGTCGTCGGTTCGATCCCGTCTGCCTCCACCAATCTTCAATGACAAGCGTTCGAACGAAGCGTTGTTCGAGTCTTTGTCATTGGCGATTGAGCCAGTCAGAGCGGTACGAAAGTATCGGCTGTCGTTCTTTAACAATCTGGAAGAAGCAAGTAATTTGGATAGCGGAAGCGTCTCGAGATGGACGTGGAAGTTATCCGGGTTGTGATTGTATCGATGTATCTCAAGATGATTCGAACTTAATGTTCGGCTCAATTGGAATACGGCACAACGCGAGAACTCAACCTGTAACGAGACAGACTCGTTATAGGGTCAAGCGAACAAGTGCATGTGGTGGATGCCTTGGCGATCACAGGCGATGAAGGACGCGGTAGCCTGCGAAAAGCTACGGGGAGCTGGCAAACGAGCTTTGATCCGTAGATGTCCGAATGGGGAAACCCACTCCTTTTGGAGTATCCATAGCTGAATACATAGGCTATGCGAAGCGAACGCGGTGAACTGAAACATCTAAGTAACCGCAGGAAAAGAAATCAACCGAGATTCCCAAAGTAGTGGCGAGCGAAATGGGATGAGCCTTGCACTCTTTATTTGTATTGTTAGCCGAACGCTCTGGAAAGTGCGGCCATAGCAGGTGATAGCCCTGTAGGCGAAAGCAGTATGAAAGAACTAGGTGTGCGACAAGTAGGGCGGGACACGTGAAATCCTGTCTGAAGATGGGGGGACCATCCTCCAAGGCTAAATACTCGTGATCGACCGATAGTGAACCAGTACCGTGAGGGAAAGGCGAAAAGAACCCCGGGAGGGGAGTGAAATAGATCCTGAAACCGCATGCATACAAACAGTCGGAGCCTCGCAAGGGGTGACGGCGTACCTTTTGTATAATGGGTCAGCGACTTACGTTCAGTAGCAAGCTTAACCGTATAGGGCAGGCGTAGCGAAAGCGAGTCCGAATAGGGCGTTCAGTTGCTGGGCGTAGACCCGAAACCAAGTGATCTATCCATGGCCAGGATGAAGGTGCGGTAACACGTACTGGAGGTCCGAACCCACTAACGTTGAAAAGTTAGGGGATGAGCTGTGGATAGGGGTGAAAGGCTAAACAAACTTGGAAATAGCTGGTTCTCTCCGAAAACTATTTAGGTAGTGCCTCGTGTCTCACCTTCGGGGGTAGAGCACTGTCATGGTTGGGGGGTCTATTGCAGATTACCCCGCCATAGCAAACTCCGAATACCGAAGAGTGCAATCACGGGAGACAGACATCGGGTGCTAACGTCCGGTGTCAAGAGGGAAACAACCCAGACCGCCAGCTAAGGTCCCCAAATATAGCTAAGTGGGAAACGAAGTGGGAAGGCTAAAACAGTCAGGAGGTTGGCTTAGAAGCAGCCACCCTTTAAAGAAAGCGTAATAGCTCACTGATCGAGTCGTCCTGCGCGGAAGATGTAACGGGGCTAAGCTATATACCGAAGCTGCGGATGCACATTTATGTGCATGGTAGGAGAGCGTTCTGTAAGCCTGCGAAGGTGTCTCGGAAGGGATGCTGGAGGTATCAGAAGTGCGAATGCTGACATGAGTAGCGATAAAGGGGGTGAAAGGCCCCCTCGCCGTAAGCCCAAGGTTTCCTACGCAACGTTCATCGGCGTAGGGTGAGTCGGCCCCTAAGGCGAGGCAGAAATGCGTAGCTGATGGGAAGCAGGTCAATATTCCTGCACCATTGTTAGATGCGATGGGGGGACGGATCGCGGAAGGTTGTCCGGGTGTTGGAAGTCCCGGTCGCTGCATTGGAGAAGGCGCTTAGGCAAATCCGGGCGCAGGATTCAAGGGTGTGGCGCGAGCTCCCTAGGGAGCGAAGCAATTGGAAGTGGTTCCAAGAAAAGCCTCTAAGCTTCAGTCTAACGATGACCGTACCGCAAACCGACACAGGTGGGCGAGATGAGTATTCTAAGGCGCTTGAGAGAACTCGGGAGAAGGAACTCGGCAAATTGGTACCGTAACTTCGGGATAAGGTACGCCCTTGTAGCTTGATGCGCCTGCGCGCAGAGGGTGAAGGGGTTGCAATAAACTGGTGGCTGCGACTGTTTAATAAAAACACAGCACTCTGCAAACACGAAAGTGGACGTATAGGGTGTGACGCCTGCCCGGTGCCGGAAGATTAAATGATGGGGTGCAAGCTCTTGATTGAAGTCCCGGTAAACGGCGGCCGTAACTATAACGGTCCTAAGGTAGCGAAATTCCTTGTCGGGTAAGTTCCGACCTGCACGAATGGCGTAACGATGGCCACACTGTCTCCTCCCGAGACTCAGCGAAGTTGAAGTGTTTGTGATGATGCAATCTACCCGCGGCTAGACGGAAAGACCCCATGAACCTTTACTGTAGCTTTGCATTGGACTTTGAACCGATCTGTGTAGGATAGGTGGGAGGCTATGAAACCGGAACGCTAGTTTCGGTGGAGCCGTCCTTGAAATACCACCCTGGTTTGTTTGAGGTTCTAACCTTGGCCCGTGATCCGGGTCGGGGACAGTGCATGGTAGGCAGTTTGACTGGGGCGGTCTCCTCCCAAAGCGTAACGGAGGAGTACGAAGGTACGCTAGGTACGGTCGGAAATCGTGCTGATAGTGCAATGGCATAAGCGTGCTTAACTGCGAGACCGACAAGTCGAGCAGGTGCGAAAGCAGGTCATAGTGATCCGGTGGTTCTGTATGGAAGGGCCATCGCTCAACGGATAAAAGGTACTCTGGGGATAACAGGCTGATACCGCCCAAGAGTTCATATCGACGGCGGTGTTTGGCACCTCGATGTCGGCTCATCTCATCCTGGGGCTGTAGCCGGTCCCAAGGGTATGGCTGTTCGCCATTTAAAGAGGTACGTGAGCTGGGTTTAAAACGTCGTGAGACAGTTTGGTCCCTATCTGCCGTGGGCGTTGGATATTTGAAGGGGGCTGCTCCTAGTACGAGAGGACCGGAGTGGACGAACCTCTGGTGTACCGGTTGTCACGCCAGTGGCATCGCCGGGTAGCTATGTTCGGAAGAGATAACCGCTGAAAGCATCTAAGCGGGAAACTCGCCTTAAGATGAGATATCCCTGGGGACTAGATCCCCTTGAAGGGTCGTTCGAGACCAGGACGTTGATAGGTCAGGTGTGTAAGCGCAGTAATGCGTTCAGCTAACTGATACTAATTGCCCGTAAGGCTTGATCCTATAACAAGTCTGCCTTGTAGATCGGCGCGGTGCGAAGGCACTGAGCAGGATCCAGGCGACAGGTTGGATGCTCGTGTGTGATACACACAACCAAGATTACTGCTTCTTCCAGGATTGGTCGCGTTGCGAAGCAGCGCGGCAACCCTCTTTGCCTGATGACCATAGCGAGTCGGTCCCACCCCTTCCCATCCCGAACAGGACCGTGAAACGACTCTACGCCGATGATAGTGCGGATACCCGTGTGAAAGTAGGTAATCGTCAGGCTCCCTAAGCCGAGAACCCCCGCCCGAACAGGCGGGGGTTTTTGCATTGGTGCGACCGGAAATGCATGCGACGGTGCGGAGGCGATTCGGCCTTCAAGCGCCGCCAAGCTCGTGAATCGGCCAAACGCGACAGACGCTCCCCGGCGACACATCGATCTCCAGCATCACGATCGCGCGGGGCAAGCAACAACCCCGACTCCATTGGAACTGAGCCATGGCACGGCCATGACGATGCGCTTCTCGCTGCTCAAGCCATCAAGGCGAGCACCCGAATCAACAGTTCATCGGTTATCTTTGGGTATTCGTGCCCATATCGACTCAATCTCCTGTCAAACGTTGAGGTCGAATGCTGATGTTGATCGCATCCTCTTCCTGTCTTTCTTCATCGTTGACGAATTCCTTCGGGCAATACCAATGAAAAAGCTCGTACCGCTTCTGCTCAGTTTCTCTCTGCTCGGATGCGCGGCACAGCATCAAACCAGCTGCGTGCGTGCGCCATTTCACGCGAAATTCCAGGATGCAGACGGCGATGTCGGCCCGTTCGCCAATATGAAGTTTTCGCTGATCCGAGTGTCCGATGGTGTCGTGGTCTATCGCGGAACAACTGATGCGCAGGGCCGTGCGGAGTGGAGCGATGCATGCCGCGGCGAGCAATACACGATTCGCCAGGATGGCCTGATTGGCGAATAACCTCGGCGATTGTCCGTGATATTGGCGATAAAAGTCGTTATCCTCATCCAGGCTGCGCGCATGGCTGCTGCTCAAGCGGAATAAAATCTATGCGCATAAAGTCGTTCCAGGATCATGGGCCTGCAAAGCAGAGTTCGGACGCTTCGGGGTAATATCGCCACTCGTCCCGGCCGCCACCTGTGCGGCGGCCGGCGTGTCCCGCCTTCCGTAACTGCATCGTTCATGACTTCCAGCTCTGCCCAGAGTGGTCGGACGACCGACTTCTTGCCGTATCTCGTCGCCGCGACCTTCTTCATGGAGTACCTCGACACGACCGTGATCGCGACCGCTCTACCGCAAATGGCGCGCTCCTTCGGCGTCGGGCCGAATGCGCTGAGCCTCGGGATGACGGCCTACATGCTGGCGCTCGCGGTGTTCATTCCGATCAGTGGCTGGATCGCGGACCGATATGGGTCGCGCACGGTATTCGGCAGCGCGATCGTCATTTTTACCGGCGCATCGATACTGTGCGGGCTGTCAAACGGCGTTGGGACGTTTACTGCCGCGCGGTTGTTGCAGGGTGTCGGCGGGGCGATGATGGTGCCGGTCGGGCGGATGATCGTCGTGCGCGGCACCGAGAAGGCGCGCTTGATGCGCGCGATCGCGACGATCACGTGGCCGGGCATCGTTGCGCCGGTCGTCGGGCCGCCGATCGGCGGTTTCATCACGACGTATGCATCGTGGCGCTGGATCTTCCTGTTGAACGTGCCGCTCGGTCTCGCCGCGCTCGTCTGTACGTGGCTGATCGTCCGGAATACGCGCGCGGAGGAACAGCGTCCGCTCGACTGGGTCGGCTTCGTGCTGGCGGGCGGGGCGCTGACGTGTCTGCTGCTCGGCACCGAAACGGCCGGCCAGCAGGACGTGCAGCTCACGCGTGCAGCGGCGCTCGTCGGCGCCAGCGTGCTGTTCGGTATTGCCGCGTGGTTGCATGCGCGGCGTTGTGCGCATCCGCTGCTCGATTTCACGACGCTGAAGGTGCCGACTTTCTCGGTGACGGTGCTCACCGGATCGATCACGCGCGTCGCGGTCAATGCGGTGCCGTACCTGCTGCCGCTGTTGTTCCAGATCGGTTTCGGACTGTCGCCGTTCCAGTCCGGTCTGCTGCTGCTCGCGAGTGCGCTCGGCAATCTGGGCATGAAGGCGGGCACGTCGTGGATACTCGACCGTTTCGGTTTCCGGCGCGTTGCGCTCGTCGACGTGACGATCGTCGGTTTCTGCACGATTGCATGCGGCTGGCTGACCGCATCGACGCCGCTGACAATGACTCTGCTGATCGTATTCGTCTACGGGCTCACACGTTCGATGCAGTTCACGACGCTTGCGACGCTCGCCTACGCCGACATTCCGTCTCACCAGACCAGTGCGGCGAGCACGCTGTGGAGTGCGGCTCAGCAGATGACGATCGGGATGGGGATTGCGTTCGGCGCGCTGGCGTTGCGGCTCGCGGCGCTGGTGCGCGGCGACGCGGCCGGTATTCACTATGTGCTCGACGACTTCCGTTGGGCGTTCGTTGCCGCCGGCGTGCTCGCGTTGCTGACGTTGCCGGGCTATGTACGGCTTGCGTCCGATGCGGGGGACCGGCTGCGCGCGAGTGCGGCGCGAGGGTAGGTCGAGTAGTCGATCGCATGCGGAGGGCGACAGAGGCGTACTGTTGCCCCCGGCACTCACCGGACGCTTCGATTCACCGCCAGCGGGATTGTCCGGTACGCATCGACTTCCTCGCATGTAGTCATGCGTGGCTGCTGCGGGTGCGTCATGGGCCGTGACTGCTTGCATGACGGTGCTCGAGCGCTGCGACTTGGCGCGGTACGGGTATCGGCACGATGCGGCGTGTGGCAACACCGTTCTGATGTCGGTGTCGCTACTGCGCATCATGAAAGATGATGCCGACCGTATGGCGGTATCCGGTCCGGATGCGGCTCACGCCATGACGCAGATTGACGCGATAGACGCCGCGCGTCCCTTGCACCGGCCGGCCATGCACCGCGAAGATCACTGCGTCGCCCTGCATCAGCGGCACCACTTCCGCACGCGACTGCATGCGCGGCCGCTGTTCCGTCAGCACGAACTCCCCACCAGTGAAATCCCGGCCCGGCGCCGACAGCAGGATCGCGACCTGCAGCGGAAAGACATGCTCGCCATACAGGTCCTGATGGAGACAGTTGTAGTCGTCCGGGCCGTACTGCAGGATCAGCGGCGTCGGCCGCGTCTGGCCCGCCGCATGGCAGCGCTCGAGAAATGCCGCATGCTCGGCCGGATAGCGGGCGTCGATTCCGAGCGCCCGGTTCCACCGATTCGCAATCGGAGCGAGGTGCGGATAGATCGTTGTCCGCAGCGCATCGACGACCGCAGGCAGTGGATACGCGAAATATCGGTACTCGCCGCGGCCGAAGCCGTGCCGCGCCATGACGACGCGTGAACGGTACAGCGCATCGTGCGGGTAGAGCGCTGCCAGCGTTGTGCATTCCGCCACCGAGAGCAGACCCGGTACGCGGGCGCAGCCGTAGCGATCGAGTTCGGCATCGACGGTGGTCCAGTCGAGCGCGCTCACGCGCTGCGCCATGTCGACCGATTCGACGGCGGGTTGCAGGTCGGCGATGTTCACGGGTGTACCTCGTTCGTCAGCGATGTGGCGTCGCGCAGGCATGCTGTCGGCATCGAAGTACCCGACATCGAGCGTGCCGCGATGCGCAGCCGGTCGATGTGGAACGGGCGGCGACGCGATGTCGGCAAGCGCGGCGCATGCCTGCGTCTGCGGTGAAAGTCGATGAACTCAGTCTAGTGTCGTCCGTGCGACGACGCGCTCCAGATCTTGCGCTTCAATCCGGAAAGAAAGGAGGAGTATGGCGCGAGCCGCCCGGTACGGCGACGCGGAGGCTCGGCGACGTTGACGCGGCGGTGAGCCGGATGGGCTTCGCTCAGCGTGAGCGAAACGGAAAGACTACGACGCGAAGAACGGAAGAACCGACTTCGGATCTTTCGCGGCGAGCGACCGATCCCCTGGCCGCTCGCTGCTTCTCCGCTCAGGCGATCGAGCGGAACAACCAGTAGAGTCCGCCCGCCAGCACAATCGATGCCGGCAACGTCAGCACCCACGCGAGCACGAGGCTGCGCACCGTGCCCCACTGCAGCCCGGACCCGTTCGCCGCCATCGTGCCCGCGACACCCGATGAGAGCACGTGCGTCGTGGATACGGGCAATCCGTACGCATCGGCCGCGCCGATCGTCAGCATCGCGACGAGCTCGGCCGAGGCGCCCTGTCCGTACGTCAGATGCTGCTTGCCGATTTTTTCGCCGACGGTCACGACGATCCGCTTCCAGCCGACCATCGTGCCGAGACCCAGCGCGATCGCGACGGCAACCTTCACCCACGTCGGAATGAACTTGGTCGCATGGTCGAGCTGCTTGCGGTAGTTGTCGATCGCGAGCTTGTCATCGGCGGAAAATGCCGGTTGCCCCGACTTCTCGATCAGGCGAATCGCTTCGGACACCAGATACATCGTGTTGCGCACGTTGTCGACGTCGCCTTGCGGCACGGCCGCCATCGAGCCCGACGAACCGACCGCGGTCGCCAGCGACGTGGACAGTTGCTGCACGCCCGGCAGCACGGCCGGCGTCATCTCGCGGCGCTGCACGAAGTGTTCGACGTCGGCGCGCGGATTCGCGGACGGTGCGACGCCGTTCGAGTATTTCGCGAACGTCGCGGCGGCCTGGTTCGCGACGGCGACGAACGTCTGCGATTCGGCCGGCGTGACGGCCTTGTTCAGCGCGTATGCGGTCGGCACCGTGCCGATCAGGATCAGCATGATGAGGCCCATCCCTTTCTGCCCGTCGTTCGACCCGTGCGCGAACGACACGCCGGTACAGGTGAGGATCAGCAGGCAGCGAATCCAGAACGGCGGCGGCTGGTCCTTCGGCGGCTCCTTGTACAGCGCCGGAACGCGGACGACGGCCTTCAGCACGAGCAGCAGCAGCGATGCGCACAGGAAGCCGACGATCGGCGAGAACAGCAGCGACTTGCCGACGCCGAGCGCCTGGCCCCAGTCGACGCCGCTCGTGCCGGACGGACCGTGCAGCAGCTGGTTCATCAGCCCGACGCCGATGATCGAGCCGATCAGCGTATGCGAGCTCGACGACGGCAACCCGAAGTACCAGGTCGCGAGGTTCCATACGATCGCGGCGATCAGCAACGCGAACACCATCGCGAAGCCCGAGCCGCTGCCGACCTGCAGGATCAGCTCGACCGGCAGCAACTGCAGGATGCCGAACGCGACGGCGCCGCTCGAAACCATCACGCCGAGGAAGTTCCACATGCCGGACCAGATCACCGCGACGTTCGGCGTCAGCGAGTGGGTGTAGATCACGGTCGCAACCGCATTCGCGGTGTCGTGGAAGCCGTTGACGAACTCGAAGCCGAGCGCGATCAGCAGCGCGGCACCGAGCATCAGGTACGGGAACAACGATCCTTCGCGGACGGGCGACAGATCGGCAATCAGGTGGGTAGCGATATAGACGGCGCCGATCGCGAGCACCAGCAGGAAGACGGCATAGCCGACCTGTCGGGTGCGTTCGGTGGAGCCGGGAGTATTGGCGGCGGACGAAGCAGGTTGATTCATGACGGCATCTCGTAAGGGAACCGCGTCCGATGCTAGCTTCGGCTACCAGTCAGTTTGATGACAGTCGGGACGACGAATTGTTTTCTTACAGGTATGTAAGAAATGCGTGCGCGGCCATTCCATCCGTGACGCAGCCGCGCTGCCCGGACCCGAATCGTCATCCCTATGGTGAACACCGGGCTTACGCGCCGGCATCGCGCCCATCGTCATCGGTGGTCACCGTCCACTTGTCGTGCGACCTGACGAATAGTGTGCACGACAGGGGCGCGACGTCGATGCGCATCGTGGCCTGCGAGGCCATCCGAAGCGCATGCGCGATGGCTGCGCGAACGATCGCCGCATGCGTGACCGCAACGACGTCGCGACCGGGCGGCAGGCCGTCGAGCCATGCGCCGACGCGGCATGCCACGTCTTCGAACGATTCGCCGCCATGCGGCGACGCACGCGGATCGCCGAGCCATGCGCCGAGTTCGTCCGGCAGGTCGCGCGCGAGGTCGTGCAGCCGCTTGCCGCGCCAGCGGCCGTAGCCGACATCGCGAAGCGCATCGTCGAGCCGCACGCGCAGCCCGAGCGCATCGGCGGTCTGTTGCGCGCAAAGCGCGGGACTGCTCAGCGCGATCGCGTGAGGGACGCCGATGAACCGCTCGTGCATCGAGGCGGCGTCGGCCAGCCCGTGCGCGTCGAGCGGATCGTCGTCGGGGAACGTGCCGGTGCGCATCGCACGGGTCGATGCATGTGCGATCAGGCGCAGCGAGACAGGCTGGATCATGTCGGTGGTCGATTGTTCGAGGCGGCAGGGCGGGGCAGTGCCGATCATGTCCGGGCCTTCAATACGCGCGCGTTCGCGCGTACAATTCGCCCGATACGAAACGTGGAAGCCGGTGCAATTCCGGCGCGGTCGCGCCACTGTAACCGGGGATATCCGATCCCGGAAGCCAGACCTGCGTTCGTACTCCATCCAACATTTGTCGGGGCGCGATTCCCCTGAGGTGCATCCATGAGCGAAGCAGTGCTGAAGCCGGCTGTCGTGCCGGCGCCCATCCCCGTCCGCGAACTGTTGCCGTGGGCCATCTTCGTCGGTCTGATCCTGCTGCTCGCGCTGTATTTCGTCGGCGCGGAACAGGGCGCGACGTCGATCGTGCCGGGCATGTACGTGCACGAGTTCGTGCACGACGGCCGCCATCTGCTTGGTTTTCCCTGCCACTGACGCGGAGTAGAAGATGGTCGGAAAGCTGCTCATGCGCGGGATGCTCGCAGGCATCGCCGCAGGTCTCCTTACGTTCGGTTTCGCGAAAATCGTCGGCGAACCGCAAGTCGATCAGGCAATCTCCTTCGAAGAAAAATCCGATGCCGCCAAGGGCGAAGCGCCGGAGCCCGAACTGGTCAGCCGTCACACGCAGGCAGGCCTCGGCCTGCTGACGGGCGTCGTGACCTACGGCGCGGCATTCGGCGGGCTGTTCTCGCTGGTCTTCGCGTTCGCATACGGACGAGGCAGCCGCCTCCCGGCACGCCCGCTCGCCGCGTGGCTCGCGCTCGCGGCATTCGTCGCGCTCGTGATCGTGCCCAACATCAAGTACCCGGCCAATCCGCCATCGGTCGGCGACCCCGACACGATCGGCTATCGCACGGGCCTGTTCTTCCTGATGATCGCGATCTCGATCGCGACGATGGTGTTCTCGGTCAACGTGCGCCGTCATCTGCTGGCGAAGCTCGGCCAGTGGAACGCGTCGATCGTGGCGGGCCTCGTGTTCATCGCGATCATCGCGGCCGTGCAGCTCGGGTTGCCGTCGGTCAGCGAGTTACCGGCCGATTTTCCGGCAGCCGTGCTGTGGAAGTTCCGCGTGGCGGCGATCGGCATGCAGGTGATCATGTGGACGACGATCGGCCTGCTGTTCGGCGCGTGGGTCGAACGCGGCGAACGCATCGGCATGCGCGCCGCCTGACGCGCATCGCAACAGGGCGCGCCTAGCGCAGCATGCGCGGCGCGCTCCACGTCGATTCGCGCGCGAGCGCGACGAACGCGGCCAGATAGTCGATCGACGCGTCCGCTTCGCGGATGCCGAGGAAGATCTGCTTCGCGATTCCCTGCTTGCCCAGCTTGACCGGCACGACCGGCATCCGGTCCGCATATTCGTCGGCAAGCCATCTCGGCAGCGCGGCCACGCCACGCCCGCTCGCCACCATCTGCAGCATGATGTCGGTCGTCTCGATCGACTTGTGGCGCCGCGGCACGATGCCGGCGGGCGTCAGGAACTGGTTGTAGATGTCGAGCCGGTCCGTTTCGACCGGGTACGTGATCAGGATTTCGTCGCCGAGCTGCTCGGGCGTCACGTAGTCGGCATGCGCGAACCGGTGTGCGTCCGCGACCACCAGCACCTGCTCGTAATCGAACACGGGATCGAAGCGCAGCCCCGGCTTGTTCAACGGATCGGGCGTCACCAGCACGTCGATGTCATAGCCGAACAGCGCGCCGATGCCGCCGAACTGGAAGCGCTGCTTCACGTCGACGTCGACGTCCGGCCAGCGCGCCAGGTACGGCGACACGACCTTCAGCAGCCACTGATAGCACGGGTGGCATTCCATCCCGATGCGCAGCGTGCCGCGCTCGCCCTTCGCGTACTGCTTCATCCGCTCCTCCGCGAGCTCGAACTGCGGCAGCAGCCGGTTCGCCAGCTTCAGCAGATATTGCCCGCCCTGCGTGAGCCGCAGCCCGCGTCCTTCCCGATCCCAGATCGGCGTGCCGAGCTGCTGCTCGACCTTCCTGACGGTATGGCTGAGCGCCGATTGCGTGAGATGCAGCGCATTGGCCGCAGCCGTCAGCGAGCCCTGGCGCTCGACCTCACGGATCACGACGAGATGGAATCGCTCCAGCATGGATAGTGCTCGCTCAACAGATGCATGAATAGATTTAATGGATGAATGAAATAATGCCATTTTATTTCATGGTTTGAAATCCCTATCATGGCTGCCGGATCTTCAATTTTTCTCTGGACGGCAGCGTTATGGTTACGACACACAACCTCGGTTTTCCGCGCATCGGCGCGAAGCGCGAACTCAAGTTCGGTCTCGAACGCTACTGGAAGGGCGAATCGTCGCGCGACGAGCTGAAGGCGCTCGGGGCCGAGCTGCGCCAGCGTCACTGGCGCGCCCAGCGCGAGCTGGATCTGGCGCCGATCGGCGACTTCGCGTTCTACGACCAGGTGCTCGACATGAGCTTCACGCTCGGCAACCTGCCCAAGCGCGTGCAGGGCTTCCACGGCGACGCGCTCGACAACTATTTCCGCGTGGCGCGCGGCCGCTCGGCGCAATCGGCGGAAGAACATGCCGCGTGCTGCGGCGGCGTCTCGGCCGGCGAAATGACGAAGTGGTTCGACACGAACTATCACTACATCGTCCCGGAATTCCACGCGGACACGAACTTCTCGCTCGATCCGTCGCGCCTGCTCCAGCAATTGGCCGAAGCGCAGGCGCTGGGCGTCGCCGCGAAGCCGGTGATCCTCGGGCCCGTGACGTACCTGTGGCTCGGCAAGTCGAAGGACGATTCGGATCGCCTCGCACTGCTGCCGAAGCTGCTGCCGGTGTACGGCGCGCTGCTCGACACGCTGACCGCACAGGGCGTCGAATGGGTGCAGATCGACGAACCGATCCTCGTCACCGAACTCGACGCCGAATGGCGCCAGGCATTCCGCACTGCTTACGCGGCGCTGGAAACGCGTCGCATCAAGCTGCTGCTCGCGACGTACTTCGGCCAATTGCAGGACAACCTGACGCTCGCGGCGTCGCTGCCGGTCGACGGCCTGCACATCGACGCGATCAATGGCCGCGACGAAATCGACGCGCTGGTGCGCGAACTGCCGGCCGAGCGCGTGCTGTCGGTGGGCGCGATCAACGGCCGCAACATCTGGAAGACGGACCTGAACGCAGCACTCGACTGGCTCGAGCCGCTCGCGAAGCAACTGGGCGAGCGCCTGTGGCTCGCGCCGTCGTGCTCGCTGCTGCACGTGCCGGTCGATCTCGCGAGCGAAGAAAAGCTCGACGCGGAAATCCGCTCGTGGCTCGCGTTCGCGCTGCAGAAGCTCGACGAACTGACGGTGCTCGCGACCGCGCTGAACGAAGGCCGCGACAAGGTGGCCGACGCGCTTGCCGCGAATGCCGCCGAGATCGACTCGCGCCGCCGCTCGCCGCGCGTGAACAATCCGACGGTAAAGGCCGCGATCGCACGCATCGACGCGCAGCTCGGCAACCGCGCGAGCCCGTACACGGAGCGCGCGCCGAAGCAGTCGGCACGACTGAACCTGCCGGCCTTCCCGACGACGACGATCGGTTCGTTCCCGCAGACCGGCGAGATCCGCCAGGCGCGCAGCCAGTTCAAGGCGGGCGCGCTGGATGAAGCCGGCTACCGCACGGCAATGCAGGCCGAGATCGAGCGCAGCGTCCGCGAACAGGAATCGCTCGAACTCGACGTGCTCGTGCATGGCGAAGCGGAACGCAACGACATGGTCGAATACTTCGGCGAACAGCTCGACGGCTACGCGTTCAGCCAGTTCGGCTGGGTGCAGTCGTACGGTTCGCGCTGCGTGAAGCCGCCGATCCTGTTCGGCGACATCAGCCGTCCGAAGGCGATGACGGTCGAATGGATCACGTATGCGCAATCGCTGACGCACAAGCCGATGAAGGGCATGCTGACCGGCCCGGTGACGATCCTGAACTGGTCGTTCGTCCGCGACGACCAGCCGCGCTCGGTGTCGTGCTACCAGCTTGCGCTCGCGATCCGCGAGGAAGTGCTCGATCTCGAGAAGGCCGGCGTGCGCGTGATCCAGATCGACGAGGCCGCACTGCGTGAAGGGCTGCCGCTGCGCCGCGCGCAATGGGGCGAGTACCTGAAGTGGGCCGTCGAGTCGTTCCGCATCACCGCGAACGGCGTGCAGGACGACACGCAGATCCACACGCACATGTGCTATTCGGAGTTCAACGACATCATCGCGTCGATCGCCGACATGGATGCCGATGTGATCACGATCGAGACGTCGCGCTCGGATATGGAACTGCTCGACGCGTTCGACACCTTCAAGTATCCGAACGAAATCGGGCCGGGCGTGTACGACATCCACTCGCCGAACATCCCGACGCAGGATCACATCGTCGGCCTGATGAAGAAGGCGGCCGAGCGGATTCCGGCGGCGCGTTTGTGGGTGAACCCGGACTGCGGCCTGAAGACGCGTCAGTGGGCGGAAGTGATTCCGGCGCTGACGAACATGGTCGCTGCCGCGAAGGCGTTGCGTAACCAGGTGCAATGACGCAGGTGCGATAACGCGCGAACGCTGCACGCCTGCTGTCCCGATCGTCGATCGGCGGCGGGCGTTGCACGATGCGTTTCGAACGTACCGCCCTCTATGCGCACGAGCACGGCTTTCCCGTGATCACCAGTTCGCTCGGCATCTCGCGCTGGAAGAACATGCGGCAGATCAACGACTGCGGCGTGCGTGCGGCGGCACGCTATCCGGGGTTGACCTACTGGGAATACAACTGGCGCAAGGGCGGCGGTTCGGCGCGCATGATCGAGATCAGCAAGCGCGAGGCGTTCTATCAGCAGGAGTACTGCGGATGTGCGTACTCGCTGCGCGACACTAACCTGCTGCGCAAGGCGAACGATCGCGAGCCGATCCGGATCGGCGTGAAGTATTACGGCGTCGACTCGTCCGACGACGATGCGGCATGCTGACGGTTGCGTCGCGATGCCGCTCATCCACGGTCATGCGGCCGCGCGGCAATCGCGCGTTCATTTCAGCGACAGATAGCGCTGCGGTGCGTCGCCGGTGACGTGCCGGAACATCGCGATGAACGCGCTTGCGCTGCTGTAGCCGAGATCCTTCGATACCTGGGCGACCGTCTGGCCCAGCGTCAGGCGCGTGATCGCTTCCGCCACGCGCATCTGCTGCCGCCACGCCACGAACGTCAGCCCCGTTTCCGCATGCAGGCGGCGGGCGAGCGTGCGCCCGCTCGCACCGAACTGCGCGCCCCAGAAGTCGAGCGTCAGGTCGCTCGCCGGGTCGTTCATCATGTGTTCGCACATTCCGAGCAGGCGCGGATCGCGCGGCAGCGGAACGCCTGGTTCGGGCAGCGCCGGCGTGTCGGCCATCACTTTCAGCAGCAGCGGCGCCGATAGCGCCGCGCGGCTGCTGCGCACATGCTCGTCGCCGTCGTCGGCCAGCGTAACGGCCAGTTCGCGCAGCAATGGCGACACGGCGATCACGGCCGGCTCGCGCCATGACCACGGGAAGGCCTCGGGCTCGACGTAGACGCTGCACAGCAGCCCGTCGCCGACCGCGTGCAGTTCATGGTCGATATCGGACGGCAGCCATACCGCGCGCGACTGCGGCAGGGTCCACGTGCGCGACGGCGTCAGCACGCGGACGACACCTTGCGCCGCGAACACGAGCTGGCCGTGGCGGTGCTGGTGCCATATCACGCGATCGCCGTGGCGATAGGGCCTGACGGACGCGACGATGTCGTGCGGCAGCGGCACGCGTACGGTCGGGTAACGCTTGAGCAGAAACGTCTTCATCGGTCGTGGTCGCGAGACGGGCCGGCGGCCATATCGCGAATTCACCTCATCTTGTCAAAAAATCGATATCGGTTGTCAGCCTTTCTTTCGGGCGACCCGATAAGCTCCTTACCTGGCAAGGCTTCAGGGCGCATACCCTGACGATTGATTAATGATTCTCATTCTCGTCATTGTCTCACGGCCGATTCGCCGGCGAGCGATACGCGAATGAGCGGCACGGCCCGGCGTGCCGGCGCATCGCGTGCGGTAACCGGGGCAACGAGGTCCGATCGGACCCGCATACAAGAACCGTCCCCCCAGGAAGCTGTCGCGCCCGCCACCGGCGGGAGGACTTCGTTCGTCTTTTCAACCGTGGGATGAGTGCAATGAGAACAACAATGGATCGCTCGGGGACGCTGCGCGCGTCGACGATCGCATGGCGGCTGCGGGCGCCGTGCCTGACGCCGCTGGCGCTGGCGATGCTCGGCATCGCGTCGCCGTGCGTGCGGGCACAGGCCGTGCCGGGTGCGAACGGCGACGTGCTGCCGGCCGTGAGCGTCACCGCGACCGTGTCGCCCGACGCGACGACCGAAGGCTCGGGGACGTATGCGGCGAAGCGCGCCACGATCGCGGGCCGGACGGCGGAGCGCGTGAAGGACATCCCGCGCTCGGTGTCGGTGATGACGCGCCGGCAGATGGACGACCAGAACCTGACGACGATCCAGGACGCGCTGCGCTATGTGACGGGCGTGACGTCGGTCGACTACGGCGACGGCACCGCGTATTTCCGTGCGCGCGGCACGCAGCTCGGCATCGAGTTCGACGGCGTGCCGATCGCAAGCGGGCTGCAATACAAGCAGCAGTTCGATCTCGCGATGTACGACCGCATCGAGGTGCAGCGCGGTCCGGCCGGCGTGATCGACGGTGCGGGCGAACCCGGCGGCACGGTCAATCTCGTGCGCAAGCGGCCGCAGGATCAGTTCCATCTGTCGACCGAGACGCAGATCGGTTCGTTCGGCAGCGTGCGCCAGATGATCGACGTGACGGGGCCGCTGAACAAGGACGGCTCGCTGCGCGGTCGCGCGGTGCTGGTCGGCAGCGACGGGCTCGAATCGGTCGACAGGACGCGCAGCAAGAACGTGATGGCGTATGGCGCGATCGACTACGACTTCTCGCCGCGCACGACGCTGTCGCTGTCGGCCGCCTATCAGGTGTCGCCGGTCTCGGGCCTCGACTACGGGGCGGCCGGTGTCGTCAATGCATCGATGACCAGCCTCACGGGGCGCGTGCCGGGCGCGTATACGCAGAACTTCAGCCCGAGCTGGAACTACTCGTATACGTCGGTGCAGGAGGTGAACGGCAATCTCGTGCACCGCTTCGCGAACGACTGGACGTCGTCGACCACGCTGTTCTACCGGCACGAGCTGTTGAAGGGGTATTACGCGTATGCGGGCCCCGGTTCGCTGCCGAACGGGCTCGCGTGGTTCGGCGACCAGCGGCAGCGCAACACGATCGACTGGTTTGGCGCGGACACCAACGTATCGGGCCCGGTGCGGCTGTTCGGGCGGACCCACACGCTGACGTTCGGCGCGAACTACACGGTGATGTCGACGACGGCCCATTCCGGCTATGTCGCGCTCAACGGGCCGTACGGCGGCGACGCCGGACTCTACAGCCTGTTCGATCCGAACGCGGTGCCGGCGGTCGACGTGCCGTTCACGTACGGCGAGAACGACCGCACCGTGCAGTACGGCTTCTATGCGCAGGCGCGCATCCGTCTCGCGGATCCGCTGACGCTCGTGCTGGGCGGCCGTGAAGCATTCGTGCAGACGCGTTCGCAGACCTTGCTGCCGACCGTGGCGGACTGGACGACCGGCTCGCAGATCGATCACCGCTTCCTGCCGTCGGCGGGACTCGTGTGGGACATCGTGCCGTGGCTGACCGCGTATGCGAACTACTCGCGCTTCGTGACGCCGCAGACGGAGACCTTCTACGGCGGTGGCGGCCTGCCGCCGCGCACCGGCGAGCAGTACGAAGTGGGCGTGAAGGGCAGCTTCCTCGACGGCCGGCTCGACGCAACGGCCGCGCTGTTCCGGATCAACGACAACAACCGCGCGGTGGGGGATCCGGAGCATCCGAACTTTTCCCTGGCGCAGGGGCACGTACGTGACCAGGGCGTCGAACTCGAGGTGACGGGCCAGCCGGCGCCGGACTGGAACGTTTATGCGGGCTATACGTATCTGGATGCGGGTTACGACAGCGGCAGCGACGCCTACCTGACGGACGGCACGGACCCGAAACACCTGTTCAAGCTGTCGACCAAGTACACGTTCTCGCGTGGCGTGTTGCGCGGTGTGTCGATCGGCGGCGGCGTGCTCGCGCAGACGAGCATCACGCGCGGCGTCGAACAGGGCGGATATGCGATCTTCAACGCGCAGGTCGGCTATCGCTTCAACAAGCATCTCGAAGCATCGCTGCAATTGAACAACGTGTTCAACCGCGATTACTACATCCGTCCGCCGAGCCGGTTCTACAGCGTATTCGGCGACAAGCGCAACGTGATGCTCACGCTGCGTTCGGACTTCTGACGGCGGCAATGAAAAAGGGCGGCACGATGTGCCGCCCTTCGCGGGAGATGACCGGGCGCGTGACGAAGCCGGCCCGGTACGTCGAGATTACGCCGTGCGCGTGCCGCGCGGCAGCGGCGCGTTCGTCTTGTCCGGCGCACCGGCATCGTCGATGCTGACGCGGCGCGAGATCAGCCACACGCACACCGACGACAGCACGGCGGCGCTCGTGTACTGGATCGCGAGCGGCCACCACTGCGGCGCGACGTTCTGCGCGATCAGCGTCGCGACGAGCGGCGTGAGGCCGCCGGCGAGGGCGCCGCACACCTGGTACGCGATCGAGATCGCCGTGTAGCGGATGCGCGCGATGAAGATGCCGCTGACGAAGCCGGCGACCACCGAGTAGTAGCCCGATTCCGCGAGCGTCGCGAGACCGACGCCGACCGTGATCGACAGCGGCGTGCCCATATGCACGAGCGGCAGCATCACGAACGGGACGATCGCGGCCCACGCGCCGGTGATCAGCAGCACCCGCGTCGTGCCGAAGCGCTGCGCGAGGAACGCGGCCGCGAGCTGCACGACGAACTGCAGCACGGCGACGATGGTCATGCAATGCAGCACCATCGACCGGTCGAGCGACAGGAACTGCGTCGCGTAGCTGATCATGAAGATGTTGCTGAAATACACGCCGGCGATCCCGTACACGTTCGCGCCGATCGCGAGCAACAGCAGCGGCCAGTACGTGAGCGCTTCGCGCACCGGGTTTTGCGCGGTGTTGCCGCTCTTCTTCACTTCCTCGAACTCGGGCGACTCGGACACGCTCGCGCGGATCACGAACCCGACGGCCAGCAGCACGGCGCTCGCGAGGAACGGCACGCGCCAGCCCCAGCTCATCATGTCGTCCTTCGACAGCGTGCTGATCGCGCCGAACGCGAGCATCGACAGGATCAGGCCGCTCGCGCTGCCCAACTGCGCGAACGATGCGAAGAACGTGCGCTTGCCTTCGGGCGCATGCTCGCCGGCGAGCAGCACCGCGCCGCCCCATTCGCCGCCGACCGCGATGCCTTGCAGCACGCGCATCAGCACGAGCAGGATCGGTGCGAGCATGCCGGCCTGCGCGTAGGTGGGCAATACGCCGATCGCGACGGTCGAGATCGCCATCAGCATCAGCGTCGCGAGCAGCGAGCGCTTGCGGCCGAAGCGGTCGCCGAGATAGCCGAACATCACGCCGCCGAGCGGTCGCGCGAAGAAGCCGACCGCGAACGAGCCGAACGACGCGAGCAGGCTGACGAAACGGCTTTCGCCGGGAAAGAACAGCGGCCCGAACACGATGGCGGCGGCGGTCGCATAGCTATAGAAGTCGTACCACTCGATCGTGGTGCCGACGAACGAAGCGAGCGCCGCCCGCTTCGGTTGCTTGATGGCAGTCCCCATCGTCGATGTGCTCCTCTGGAATCCTTTGATTTGGAATGGATCGTGTGCGTGCCGGGATCAGTCGCGATACGCGACGCCGGGCAGCACGCACAGCAGCTCGTACGCGAGGTTCGCGCCGAGCAGCGCCGTGGTGCCGAACGGATCGTACGGCGGCGCGACTTCGACGAGATCGCAGCCGACGATGTTCAACCCCTTCGCGCCGCGGATGATCTCGAGCGCCTGCGGCACCGTGAGGCCCGCGATTTCCGGCGTGCCGGTGCCCGGTGCGTAGGCCGGGTCGATGCCGTCGATGTCGAAGCTGATGTAGACCGGCGTGTCGCCGATGCGCGCGCGCACTTCTTCCATCAGCGGTGCGAGCGACTTGTTCCAGCATTCCTCGGCCTGCACCACGCGGAAGCCCTGCTCGCGGCACCAGTCGAAATCCTCGGCGGCGTAGCCGGTGCCGCGCAGGCCGATCTGCGTGACCTTGTCGCCGTGCAGCAGCCCTTCCTCGACCGCGCGGCGGAACGGCGTGCCGTGGGCGATCTTTTCGCCCATCATCGTATCGTTCACGTCGGCGTGTGCATCGACGTGGATCAATGCAACCTTGCCGTGCTTGCGATGGATCGCGCGCAGGATCGGCAGCGCGATCGTATGGTCGCCGCCGAGCGTGACCGGCTTGCAGTCGTGTTCGAGGATCGCGTCGTACGCGGCTTCGATGCGCGCGATGGAATCGTGCAGGTTGTACGGATTGATCGCGACGTCGCCGATGTCGGCGATCTGCAGCGAATCGAACGGCGCGGCGCGAGTGGCCATGTTGTACGGGCGCAGCAGCACGGATTCGGTACGGATCTGGCGCGGGCCGAAGCGCGCGCCGGTGCGGTTGGACGTGCCGAGGTCGAACGGCACGCCGACGAAACATGCGTCGAGCCCTGCGGCGCTCGCCACGTGCGGCAGGCGCATCATCGTCGCGATGCCGCCGCTGCGCGGCATTTCATTGCCGCCGAGCGGCTGGAAATGGGTGTGTTCGTTCATGGGGGCTGTCTCTTCCGATGTGGGGTTGCCGTATCATTCGACGCGGTCTGGCGCATAGTTTTACGCGTCCGGCCGGAAAGAAGAATGCGAAGATATCGACGTAAACATCGATTTCCATCGATGTATGGAAGGGGAATAGCGTGCTGGGGAATCTGTCGACCCTCGATCTGCGGTTGATCCGCGTGTTTCTCGCGGTCACGGACGCGGGCGGCGTTTCGGCCGCGCAGGCGATGCTGAACGTCGGCCAGTCGACGATCAGCGCGCAGCTGTCGTCGCTCGAGACACGGCTCGGCTACCGGCTCTGCGAGCGCGGCCGCAGCGGTTTCCGGCTCACGCCGAAGGGCGAGCGGTTCCATGCGATGAGCCGCAAGCTGCTCGCGGCGCTCGACGAATTCGGGATGGCGGCGCGGCACATGGACCGCCAACTGGTCGGCACGTTGAACATCGGCCTGATCGGCCATACGCCGGTCAGCCAGAACGCGCGGATCGCGGAGGCGATCGCCGCGTTCCGCACACGCGACGAGGCGGTGCGCTTCTCGATCTCCGTGCGCGCGCCGGGCGATCTCGAGGAAAAGCTGCTGAGCGACGAGATCCAGATCGCGGTGGGCTACTTCTGGCATCGCGTGCCGTCGCTGCACTACACGCCGCTGTTCATCGAGCGGCAGCTCGCATACTGCGGCCGCGGTCATCCGCTGTTCGACGGCGCGGGTGCGCTGACGCCGGCCGACGTCGCCGGCTTCGAGTGGGCCTGGCGCTCGTATCCGCTGCCGGAGGCGCAGATGTCGACGACGCCCGATCGCGTGACCGCGACCGCCGACAACATGGAGGCCGTCGCGCTGCTGATCCTGTCGGGCCATCATCTCGGCTACCTGCCGCAGCATTTCGCGGCGCCGTACGTCGCGCAGGGGCTGCTCGCGCCGCTCAATCCGGAGCAGTTGCGCTACGACGTCACGTTCCACATGGTCGTGGCGCGCAACGGGCGCGGCGACCCGCTCGTCGAAGCGTTTCTCGAGGATCTCGAACGCGCGCACCAGTCTCCCGACGTGGCGTGACACGCCGCATGATGCCGGCGCGGGCGGCAACGTGAGCCCGTGCCGCGCCGGCGTGGCCTGCTGCCTGCGTCACGGCACCGGCAACCCCGCGTCGTGCTTCACTTCCCGCAACGACAGCGCCGACTCGATCGACGTCACGCCCGGCAGCATCCGCAGCGAATCGCGCAGGAACGTGCCGTAGTCGTCGAGATCGCGCGCGACCACCTGCAGCAGATAGTCGGCGGTGCCCGCGACGTTGTGGCACGCGAGGATCCGCTCGATGCCGAGCACTTCCCGTTCGAACCGGTCGGCGACCTTGCGGTCGTGCGTCGCGAAACGCACCAGCACGAACGCGACGACGCCGAAGCCGAGCGCCTGGCGCGACAGCTGTGCGCGGTAACGCTCGATGTAGCCGTCGCTTTCGAGACGCTTCAGGCGACGCGCGCACGGCGTCTCCGACAGGCCGACGGAGTCGGCCAGACGCGCGATCGGCAGGCGGCCGTCGCGCTGCACCGCGGCGAGGATCGCGCGATCGGTTTTGTCGAGTTCGGTCATCTTGGCGGAATCCTTGTTCGGATATCGTGATTGTGGCGGATTCCACTATCGATCGCCAATCCGGTATCGAAAATGGCCAATAATCCCTCGTCCTTCAGCGGCAACATATCGTCATTGGAGGACGGGGGCAGACCATGATTTCCACGCATTTGCTGTTGATTTACCTCGCCGCGCTGGCGGCCATTTACGCGGTGCCCGGGCCCGACATGGCGCTCGTGCTGCAGACCAGCATCGGCCGCGGCGTGCGTCCGGGCATGGCGGCGGCGGCCGGCCTGTCGCTGTCGCGCACCGCGCATGTGACGCTGTCCGCCTGCGGCGTCGCGGCGCTGATCCGCAGTGCGCCGTGGCTGTACGAAGTGATCCGCTACGGCGGCGCGCTCTATCTCGCGTACGTCGCGATCCAGGTGTTCCGCTCGCCGGTGTTCGCGCTCGGCGACGGCGAGGCCGCTGCCGCGGGCGAACTGCGGCAATCGTTCTTCAAAGGGCTGCTGACGAACCTGCTGAACCCGAAGGCGCTGCTGTTCTGCTCGGTGCTGCTGCCGCAGTTCGTGCGGCCCGAAGCCGGGCCGGTGGTGTGGCAGATGTTCGAACTCGGCGCGCTGCTCGTCGCGGCCGGCGTGTGTTTCGACCTCGCGTGCGTGTTCGGCGCGTCGCGCATCGCGGCGTGGATGCGTGCGCATCCGCTCGCGCAAACCGTGCAGCGCTGGACGTTTTCAGCCGCGCTGATCGGCTTCGCGCTGCGCCTGTCGATGGACTGACCGGCCGATTGAATGGCATCCCGGCATCGCTGCCGTGCCGCTCGACAGGCGCGCACGGCGCGGTGCATCACCGAACGAAGGGCGCGCGCAATGCCGGCCTTCGCACGCCTCTTCGTCACGGCGGCGCACGCGCGCAAATCGTCTGACTGTTCTAAACTTCCTTTAACTTCGCGCTGCTGCGAACCGACTGATTGAAC
Organism: Burkholderia sp. IDO3; assembly: GCF_003366075.1. Lineage (NCBI taxonomy): Bacteria > Pseudomonadati > Pseudomonadota > Betaproteobacteria > Burkholderiales > Burkholderiaceae > Burkholderia > Burkholderia sp. IDO3. Next base: position 2,793,029 of record NZ_CP028962.1, on the reverse strand, counting down.
GGAACCGTCTTCCGCCGGCCCTGTCCGATTTCCTGGCTGTTCCGTGCAACGCGGTACCAAGGAGGGTCTGAACATGGCAAGGCATCTTCAAGCCGACCGTGAACCCCGAATCGTCGCCGAGTCCAAGTGTATCGGCCAGTGCGATCCGGCAGAACGCATCCACGTCACGATCATGTTGCGGCGGCAGGAAGAAGGGCAACTCGATGCATTGGTCCACCAGCTCGCGACCGGCGACGCTCGCGCAAAACCGGTGTCGCGCGATGCATTCGCCCAGCGTTTCTCCGCGAGTCCCGACGACATTCGCAAGACCGAGGACTTCGCACGCCGTCATCAACTCACGGTCGATCGTGTCGATCCGGTCGAAAGCGTCGTCGTGCTGTCCGGCACGATCCAGCAATTCGAAGCCGCCTTCAGCGTGAAGCTCGAGCGTTTCGAGCATCGCTCGATCGGTCAGTATCGCGGCCGCTCGGGCCCGATCGTGTTGCCCGACGATATCGGCGATGCGGTCACGGCCGTGCTCGGTCTCGACAGCCGTCCGCAGGCGCGGCCGCACTTCCGGCTGCGTCCGCCGTTCAAGCCCGCACGCGGCGCCGCGGGCGTCACGTTCACGCCGGTCCAGCTCGCGTCGCTGTACGGTTTCCCGGCCGGCGACGGCGCGGGGCAATGCATCGCGATCGTCGAACTCGGCGGCGGCTATCGCGCGGCCGATATCCAGCAATATTTCCGCGGGCTCGGGATCAACACGCCCCCAGCGCTCGTCGACGTGAACGTCGGCACCGGCCGCAATGCGCCGAGCGGCGATCCGAACGGCCCGGACGGCGAAGTCGCGCTCGACATCGAGATCGCCGGTGCGATCGCGCCGGCCGCGAAGATCGCGATCTACTTCGCGCCGAACAGCGACGCGGGCTTCATCCAGGCCGTGAACGCGGCCGTCAGCGACAAGACCAACCAGCCTTCGGTGATCTCGATCAGCTGGGGCGGGCCGGAAGCGATCTGGCAGGCGCAGTCGGCGCAGGCGTTCGACCGCGTGCTGCAGGCGGCCGCCGCACAGGGGATCACGGTGTGCGCGGCGTCGGGCGACAGCGGCTCGGGCGACGGGCTGCAGGACGGCGCCGATCATGTCGACTTCCCCGCGTCGAGCCCGTACGTGCTCGGCTGCGGCGGCACGCAGCTCGATGCGTTGCCGGGGCAGGGCATTCGCAGCGAGGTCACGTGGAACGACGAAGCGGCCGGCGGTGGCGCGGGCGGCGGCGGCGTCAGCGCGATGTTCGACCTGCCGACGTGGCAGCAGGGGCTGACCGTGACGCGCGCCGACGGCAGCAGCACGCCGCTCGCCAAGCGCGGCGTGCCGGACGTCGCCGGCGATGCATCGCCGCAAACGGGCTACGAGGTGTCGGTTGCCGGCACGCCCGCGGTGATGGGGGGCACGAGCGCGGTCGCGCCGCTGTGGGCCGCGCTGATCGCGCGGATCAACGCGGCGGCCGGCGCCTCGGTCGGCTGGGTCAATCCGGTGCTGTACAAGCATCCCGGCGCGCTGCGCGACATCACGAAAGGCTCGAACGGCACCTATGCGGCCGCGTCCGGCTGGGATGCATGCACGGGCCTCGGCAGCCCGGACGGCGCGAAGCTCGCCGCGGTCCTCGCGCGCAAGCCGTCGAGCTGACGCGCCGGCACATGCGTTTTCTTGCGACGCGGGTGTCCTGCCCGCGTCTTTTTTCACCTCCAGGAGCAGCACGATGGACATCGATTCCGCATCTTCCGGCGACGTGTATCCGCTGCATCACGGCGACCTCAATTCGCATGGCGTGCCGGCGGCCGTCAGTCCGGTCGCGCTGAGCCACGGCCGCGACCAGCCGTTCTTCGATCCCGTTGCATACGGCAACGGCCCCGACGACTCGGTGACCGACACGACCGAAGCGGCCGCGATCACGCACCACACGATCCTGATCGGCGGGAAGCGCATTGCCTATACGGCGACGGCCGGCCATCTCGTGACCGTCGATCCGAGCAGCTCGCAACCGGCCGCGAAGCTCTTCTATGTCGCGTTCACGGCCGACGGCGCGAAGGAAGAAACGCGGCCCGTGACGTTCTTCTACAACGGCGGCCCCGGTTCGTCGTCGGTGTTCGTGCTGCTCGGCTCGTTCGCGCCGAAGCGCATCAAGACGTCGATGCCGGGGTTCACGCCGCCCGCGCCGTATCAGATGGAAGACAACCCCGACAGCATGATCGACCACAGCGACCTGGTCTTCATCAACCCGGTCGGCACCGGCTATTCGGCGGCCGTCGCGCCGAACAAGAACCGCAATTTCTGGGGCGTCGACCAGGATGCGGATTCGCTGAAGCAGTTCATCAAGCGCTACCTGACCAAGAACAATCGCTGGAATTCGCCGAAATACCTGTTCGGCGAGTCGTACGGCACGGCGCGCAGCTGCGTGCTCGCCTACAAGCTGCACGAGGACGGCGTCGACCTGAACGGCGTCACGCTGCAGTCGTCGGTCCTCGACTACCGGCAGGCCGGCAATCCGGTCGGCGCGCTGCCGACCGCGGCGGCCGACGCGTGGTATCACAAGAAACTCGGCGTCAAGCCGGCGCCGACGGATCTCGGCGCGTTCGTCGAGGAGGTCGCGCAGTTCGCGCGCACCGATTACCTGACCGCGTTGCGCAACGTGCCGCATGCCGCCCCGGCCACCGTGCAGAAGCTCTCCGGGTACACGGGCATCGACACGGCGACGCTGCAGACGTGGGGGCTCGACATCGCGGGCTACGATGCGCGCGGCAATTCGCTGTTCCTGACGACGCTGCTGCATGCTCAGGGGCTCGCGCTCGGCTCGTACGACGGCCGCGTGACCGGGATCTCGTCGGGGATCGCCGGCAAGATCGACCCGAACTCGGGCGGCAACGACCCGACGATGACGGCGGTGACGGGCGTCTACACGGCGATGTGGAACAGCTACCTGAACGAGCAGCTGAAGTTCACGTCGAACTCCGCGTTCACGGACCTGAACGACCAGGCATTCCAGAACTGGGATTTCAGCCACATCGACCCGACCGGCGCGCAGCAGGGCATCGATGCGAAGGGGAACGTGATTCTCTATACGGCGGGCGATCTTGCCGCGGTGATGGCGCTGAACATCGACCTGAAGGTGCTGTCGGCGAACGGCTTCTACGATTTCGTCACGCCGTTCTACCAGACCGTGATCGACCTGCAGCAGATGCCGCTCGAGGATCAGAAGGTGCGGCAGAACCTGTCCGCGCGCTTCTATCCGTCGGGGCACATGGTGTATCTCGACGGCGGTTCGCGCACCGCGCTCAAGCGCGATCTCGCGACGATGTACGACGCGACGGTCGGCGATACGGGCGCGCGGATGCGGATCCGCGCGCTGCAGGCGAAGAAGACGGGCGGGCCCGCATAGCGCTGCCCGCCGGGCACGTGCCGCGCGCAACCGCTACGGTGCGGTTCGCGCGGTTCGTGTGATCGGTGGTGCCGTCGATCAGCCGCGGTGGCCGGGTTGTGCGGCCGGCCAGTCGAACGGCGTGTACGGCAGCGCGCGCTTGTGGCGCGAGCCTTCGTGGAAACGCAGCACCGTTTCGTAGACGCGGTCGCTGACGGGCTTGCCTTCGAGGAAATCGTCGATCTCGTCGTAGGTCACGCCGTATGCGTGCTCGTCGGGGCGCAGCGGGCGCAGTTCCTCGAGGTCGGCCGTCGGCACCTTCATCACGATCGATTCCTCGCCGCCGAGCGCGCGGGCGAGCGCACGCACGCGGCGCTTGTTCAGGCCGGCGAGCGGCAGAATGTCCGCGCCGCCGTCGCCGAATTTCGTGAAGAAACCCATCAGCGATTCGGCCGCGTGGTCGGTGCCGATCACGATGCCGCGCCGCGCGCCGGCGACCGCGTATTGCGCGATCATGCGCTCGCGCGCCTTGATGTTGCCGTGCACGAAGTCCTGCTGTGCCGGCGTGTCGAATGCGTGGCCGGACGCGGCCAGCGACGCGAGCATCGCGTCGGCGGCGGGCTTCACGTCGACCGTCAGTGCTTCGTCCGCGCGCACGAAGTCGAGCGCGCGCTGCGCATCGGCTTCGTCGTTCTGCACGCCGTTCGGCAAACGCATCGCGATGAAGCGCGCGTCGTAGCCGTCGGCGCGCAGCCGTTCGACCGACAACTGCGCGAGCCGCCCGGCCGTCGACGAATCGACGCCGCCGCTGATGCCGAGCACGTAGGTCCGCAGGCCGGTCGAACGGAGGTACTGCGCGAGGAAATCGACGCGCCGGGCGATCTCGGCATCGACGTCGAAGTGCGGGGCGACGTTCAGTTCGGCAATGATCGCGCGTTGGCGGCTGGCGTAATCGGCGGATGTCATGAAGGGAGTTCCGGAACGAAATGCAAGGCGCCCATCATAAGCGCAATCGTGGCCCGGCGCCGCGCCGGGCGTGCGATCCGGCCGCCGCGCGTTGCATCGGCGAGACGCGATGCATCGTGATGGTGCAGCCCGCGACCGGGCGCACCGGAGCGGGCGTCCGGATGCGTCGTTCCGAGGCATGCGCGGCCGATGCGGCAGGTGCTTGCGCCCGCGTCAGCGCCGTGCGAGCACGACGCCCACCAGCGCGAGCGCGAAGCCGGCGAGCTGAATGGCCGCGAGCGTTTCGCCGAACAGCAGGTAACCCTGCAGCGCGGCGAGCGGCGGCGCGAGAAACAGCAACGACGTCGCGCGTGCCGCGTTGCCGCGGCGCAGCATCCACATCAGCATCGTGACCGCGCCGCCGGACAGGAACACGATGCCCCATACGAGCGATATCCACAGCGCGGGCGCGCCGATCCAGCGCGTTTCGTGCAGCAGCGCGACGAAAATCGCCGCGACGATCGCCGCGCCGAGGTTCTGCACGGCGACGGCCGTGCGCAGGTCGTTCTGTGCGAGCTTGCCCTTCTGGTACAGCGAGCCCGCGGTGATCGAGCCGACCGACAGCACCGATACGACCACGACGAACCACGCCGGCGCCGTGCCCTGCGGCGGCGCGACGCCGCCCGCGACCTTCGGCGCGAGCACGAGCGCGACGCCGGCGAGCCCGAGCGCCATCCCGAGCCAGCCGCGCGCGGGCAGACGCTCGTTGAACAGCGGCACCGCGAGCACGGCGGTGGCGAGCGGCTGCAGCGCGCCGAGCAGCGCCATCACGCCGGCGTTCAGCCCTTGCGCGACGGCCCAGTAGCTGGCGCCGAGATAGATGCCCTGCAGCAGCGCGCCCGCGATCAGGTGACGCGGCCATTCGCGGCGGCCCGGCCACGGCGCACGCGCGACGAACGCCACCGCGCCGAACAGCACGGCCGTGCCCGCGAAGCGCGCGAGCAGGAACAGGTTCGGATCGGCATAGGGCTTGATGGCCCGCGCGACGATGAAGCCGGTGGACCACAGCGCGACGAAGGCCGCGGCGACGAGCGAGGTAAGCATGCAGGACGGGCCGCGACGCGGCCGGACGAATCGTGAAGTCGGTCAGTATCGGGCGAAGCGAGGTTGCCGTCTTGTCGAATTCTGCACTCGCTCGCTTGCACGTCGCGCCGCGTCGTGCGGAGCGGCGGCGAAGGCGATCGTCGAGGGGCTGCATCTGCTGCGGGCGGCGGCCGCAGACGCGTCGGCGCGCGGCGTGGCGGTACGCGGGCCGTTCGTTATCGAACGGCCGGGACCAGGGCCGGGGCCGGGTGAACCGGCCGCAACGGAAGCGCGCGCACGCACGCGCGAAACGAAGGGGAGATCAGTCGAGGGAGAACGTGTCGAGCGGCTGGTTCGCGCGCGCATCGGTCGCGAAGCGCGCGGCGAGCTGTTCGTACAGCCGGCGCGCCTCGTCGAGCGTCAGGTCGATCCAGTACGGATCGCCGGCGCCGTCGTTGAGTCGTTCGGGCGAAAACTGGATTTCGAGCACACTGCCTTTGCGATACATGGCGTGAGTTCCTTGATGGTCTGCCGTTCGGCGAAACGCAAAGTGTAGCAATCGCATGCCGCACCGATTCGCGCACCTCAGGCAATACAGAATTTCACTTTCGCTGAATCCGGTTGTCGTCGCGCCGCCGTCAAATGACCGTCAAACGGCCGTAATACAATGGTCGGCTTACCCATTACCAGTCGCCCCGGGCGCATTGCGATGCTGGCGGAACAACGTCATCAATACATCCTGTCGGAGCTTGGACGGTCGGGCGCGCTGTCGGTCGCCGAACTCGTGCGTTCGCTCGACGTGTCGCGCGAGACGGTACGGCGCGACCTGAATGCGCTCGCGGCGCGCGGCCTGCTCGTGATGACGCACGGCGGCGCGCTGGCGGCGGACCGCCGCGAGCCGAGCCTGTCCGAGCGCGAAGCGGCAAACGCCGAAGCGAAGCGCACGATCGGGCGGCGCGCGGCCGAATTCGTGCCCGACGACGCCTCGGTGCTGATCGACTCGGGCAGCACGCCGCATGCGGTCGCGCTCGCGCTGGCCGATCGTCACCGGTTGTCGATCTACACGAACGACTGGCGCACCGCGTTCGTGCTCGCGCGGCGCAACGGCAATCGCGTGACGCTGCTCGGCGGCGAACTGTCCGACGACGAAGACGCCACGTTCGGGCTCGATACGATCCAGCAGCTCGCGCAATACCATGTCGACTTCGCATTCGTCGGCGCGGGCGGCATCACGACCGACGGCGACTGCACCGACTATTCGCGGCTCGCCGCCGAAGTGCGCAGCCGGATGATCGCGGCGGCCGGCATGGCGATCATCGTCGCCGACCATTCGAAGTTCGGCCGCGTGACGCCGGTGCGGATCAACGGCACGTCGGCCGCACGCTATCTGGTCACCGAGCGCATGCCGGACAAGGCCGTGCGCCGCGCGCTGACCGCCCGCGGCATCGAACTGCTCGTGTGCGACTGACCGACTGACGCGGCGCTGACATACAAGGTTCATCGAACGGTCATCGCAGGGGAAGAAGCACCGTCGACACTGACCCATTCATCTCGACCGGCCGGCCCGGCAGGAGCAACGAATGACCGTCAGCGTACGCAGCTATCTTTCCCCGACCCTCGTGCTGCTGGCCTTCGACTGGCCCGATGCGGCGTCGCGCACCGATTTCCTCGGCTTCGCGATCCGGCGCACGCCGGGCTTCTGGTCGGCCGACGGCAAGACGCGGGCGCCGAACAGCTGGCTGCCGAACCGGCTGACGTTCGACGGCCCGGCCGCCGATACGCAGGGCGACGCGCCGACCGATCAGGCGCCGATCCAGAAATTCATGTGGTGGGATGCGCGCATCGATCCGCAGGATCGCGGCGCGGCGTTCCGCTATGACGTCTATCCGGTCGTCGGCACGCCGGCGGACCTGCAGGTGCTCGATGCGCAAGCGGGCGTGTGCGACGTCGTGCTGCCCGCGCACGTCGAGGACGGCATCGGCACCTGGTTCAACCGCGCGGTGGTCAGCTCGCAGGCGTTCGCGAAGCAGGTCGCGGCGCTGGGCCTCGAACCGAATGCGGCGCCGAGCGCCGCCCAGGCGCTGAAGCTGCGCACGTGGCTCGCGAACGACATGGAGCAGGTGTTTGCGCAGGTGCTCGACCCGGCGTCGCGCGCGGCGTCGGCCGTCTATCACCTGACCGACACGCTGTGGGCGCTGCCCGCGTTCGAAGCGTTCGGCCGTCAGCATGGCGAAGCGTCGCTTGCGATCGTCTACGACGCGCACACCACCGCGCGCAAGGGCAAGCCGCCGCTGCCGTCGCCGAACCAGCCGGCCGTCGATGCGCTGCAGGGGCTCGCGACGCTGGCGCCGCGCGACCGGACGCACATCATGCACGACAAGTTCATCGTGACGGACACGCCGCCGGACGCGGCGCCCGCGCGCGTGCTGACCGGTTCCGCGAACTTCACGACCGAAGGGCTGACGGAGCAGGCGAACGTGCTGCACGCGTTCGATTCGCCCGAGCTGGCCGCGCTGTACAACGATCGGGCGCATGCGCTCGCCGCGAATCCGCCGATCGCGGAGACGGCGCGGCTGTCGCAGGGCTGGTCGGCGCCGATGACGGTGGGCAGCGCGCGGGTGCGCGTTGCGTTTTCGCCGGAGCCGGCGGGGCAGCGCACCGAGATCGATACGATCGTCGCCGCGATCGCGGCCGCGAAGCACTCGGTGTCGTTCTGCCTGTTCATGCCGACCGATGCGGCGTTGCGCGATGCCTGCTTTGCGGCCGGCGACCGCGGCCTGATGATGTTCGGGCTGGTGAACCGCATCAACGTCGGCAGCGCGACGAAGGCCGATGCCGCGCAACACGATGGTCAGTCGCTCGATGCGGCGACGCTCGCGAACCTCGAGCTGTACCACCGCCAGCGCGACCATCGCGACGTGATCGATGCCGCGTATTTTTCACCGGCGACGGTGCCGAAGGGCTTCGAGCCGGAGCTGCGCCTCTTTCCGGGCGAACCGGCGCCTGCATACCCGCCGGTCGTGATCCATCACAAGTTCATCGTGATCGATGCGGAAGGCGCGAACCCGATCGTCTATACGGGCTCGGCGAACATGAGCCGCAACTCCGAGCAGTACAACGACGAGAACCTGCTCGAGATTCGCGATACACGCATCGCGGCGATCTATCTCGCGGAATTCCTGCGGCTCTACGAGCACTATCGTGCGCGGGCGCTGTCGATCGAGACGAAGCAGCACGGCGCGGGCACGCACCGGCAGCTCTCGCTCGCGCCGGATTCGAGCTGGGCGAAGAAGTACTACGTGGCGGGCAGCCCGGAAGAGAAGGCGCGGATCGCGCTGGCGGCGACGGCACCGACGGACTGACGCGCGGCGCACGCGTTCGAATGCGCGCATGCGTCCGGCTCATGCCGGATGCATGCGTCGCGGCCTCGTTCGAGGTGCGAGTGCGCGACTCGCCGGCGTGTTTCGGGGAGAGGGCTACGCGGCGACGTAGCGCAGCACGGAGTCGGCGATCGTCTCGCGATGCCGCGCCCGCAGACGCGGCGCCGACGGATCGCGGCCGAATGCGGCGCCGAACGTGTAGCGGTTCGACACGCGGTGGAAGCAGAACGAGCTGATCAGCAGGTGCAGGTCGAACGCGTCGATGTCCTTGCGGAACGCGCCGCTCGCCGCGCCGCGCTCGAGCAGTTCCTCGAGCGTCTTGATGATGCTGACGTTGCGGTTCTTGAACGACTTCAGCTGTTCGAGATACTTCGCGCCATGGATGTTCTCGATCGACACGAGGCGGACGAAGTCGCGATGCTTGTCGTGATAGTCGAACGTGAATTCGACGAGCCTGCGCATGCCTTCGCGCGGCTCCATGTCGCCGACGTGCAGTTCCTGCTCGAGCGCGCGGATGTCGCCGTACACCTTCTCCAGCACGGCCTCGTACAGGCCTTCCTTGCTTTCGAAGTAGTAGTAGAGCATCCGCTTCGTCGTGTTCGTGCGCTCGGCGATCGCGTCGACGCGCGCACCGGCGAGGCCCATCGCGGAAAATTCCTGCGTGGCGACGTCGAGGATGTTGCGCTTGGTTTGCTCGGGATCGTATTTGCGCCGCGTGTCGGACGCAAGCGCGCGGCTTTCGGACGTGGCGGCCTTGCTTCCAGCTTTCATGTGACTTTGTTGTGGGTTCGCGGCGGCATGGAGAAACCATTCTAGCATGCGGGAAATCCCCGCCCGGCCGACCTCCCGCTCTAATCGGCCGCGCGGTGTCGACCATTGCCGCCGGTCAGCGCCGGCACGACGCGAGCGCGTCGCGGGCCTGGTACGCGGTGTACGTGAGTTGCGCGGCGGCGAGGCCCGCGAGCCCGAACGTGCGCGTGAGCCCGAACGCGGCGAAGCCTTCCGGCACGGGCTGCTCGCCGGCCAGCGCGGCGGCGAGCGCTTCGCCGGCGACGGTGGTCGGCGCCATCCCGTGGCCGCCGAACGCGATCGCGTGCCACACGCCGTCCGCATCGCGGCCGATCTGCGGCATCTTGTGCCGCGCGTAGCTCATCAGCCCGCCCCACGCGTAGTCGACCTTCACGCCGTCGAGCTGCGGATACACCCGCAGCAGGTCGCGGCGCAGCAGGCGCGCGATCGCGTCGGGGCCGCGGTCGAGTACCGAGATCCGGCCGCCCCACAGGATCCGCGTGTCCTTCAGCGGACGGTAGTAGTCGAATGCGAAGCGCGTGTCGTAGATCGCGTACGGCGCGTCGATCGCGTCCGGCAGCCGCGTGCCGAGCGGTTCGGTCGCGATCACGTAGGTCGCGATCGGCAGCACCGCGCGTTCGATGCGCGGCGACACGCCGCGCGCATAGCCGCCGCCGGCGAACACGACGTCCTTCGCGCGCACCGTGCCCTGCGCCGTGCGCACGACGTAGCCGGCGCCTTCGCGGGCGATGCCGAGCGCGGCCGAACGTTCGTACACCCGTGCGCCGCCGCGCGAGGCGGCCGCCGCGACGCCGAGCACGTACTTGAGCGGGTGGAAGTGGAACGCGTTCGGCTCGAACAGCCCGCCGTAGTAGCGCTGCGTCTTGAGCCGCGCGCGCATCGCGTCGGTTGCGACCGGTTCCCAGTCGACGTTGAATTCCTGCTTCATCAGCGTGCGCACGCCGTCGAGCCGCGACGGATCGTTGAACCAGTTCGCGAGCATCACGCCCTCGTCGACGATGTCGCAATCGATCCCGTAGCGCGCGATGCGCGTGCGGATCAGGTCGACCGCGTCGACGGTGAGCCGGTACAGGCGACGCCCTTCGTCGCGGCCGAGCGTGCGCAGCAGATCCGCGTTGTCGAGGCTGTAGCCGCCGAACACGAAGCCGCCGTTGCGGCCCGATGCGCCGAAGCCGACCCGCTCGCTGTCGAGCACGACGACGTCCGTCACGCCGCGCTCGACGAGACCGAGCGCCGTGCACAGGCCGGCGAGGCCGCCGCCGACGATGCAGACTTGCGTGTCGATCGTGCCGGTCAATTGCGGGTAGGGCTGGCGGGTAACGGTGGCTTCGTAGAAATTCTGCATGCGGTTTCGGTGACTCGTAACGGCGGAAAACGGACGGCGCGCGTCGATCTTGCCTGAACGCGCGCGCCGCGTCGAATGGGGTTTTCAGTGCGCCGGCCGTCGCGGTCGGGCGGCGGCCGGCGCGTTACCGGGCGTTATGCGCCCGGCGTCGGGTTGACGGGACGGGCGACGTAGGCCGGATAATCGGCGTCGGCCTTCTCCGCGGCGTCGGGCATCGCGTTGCGCTCGATCCACGGCGCGATCTCCATGTCCTCGTAGCGGACGAGGCGGCATTTGCGCACCAGCGCGTAGCCGAGCCAGATCACGAGGAAGAACGGCAGGCCGATGTAGGTCGCGGCGATGCCGGCCCAGTCGATCCTGTCGGCGAGGAACGCCTGGTAGTCCTGGCCGAGCGCGACGATCGCGCACAGCGCGAACGCGAACAGCGGGCCGAACGGGAACCACTTCGACCGGTACGGCAACTGGTCGAGCCGGTAGCCCTGTTTCAGGAAACCCTTGCGGAACCGGTAATGGCTGACCGCGATGCCGAGCCATGTGATGAAGCCGGCCATGCCCGACGTGTTCAGCAGCCACAGGTACACCGTCTTGTCGCCGTACAGCGACGTGAGGAAGCACAGCCCGCCGATCGCCGTCGTCGCGTACAGCGCATTGCGCGGCACGCCGCCCGGCGACAGTTTGGCGAACAGTTTCGGCGCGCGGCCTTCGACCGCGAGGTTGTAGAGCATCCGCGTCGACGCGTACATGCCCGAGTTGCCGGCCGACAGCACGGCCGTCAGGATCACCGCGTTCATCACGCCGGCCGCGAACGCGAGGCCCGCGTGGCGGAACACCAGCGTGAACGGGCTCACGCCGATGTCGGTCACGTCGCTCTTCAGCAGGCTCGGGTCGGTGTACGGAATCAGCACGCCGATCACGAAGATCGCGAACACGTAGAACAGCAGGATGCGCCAGAAGATCTGGCTGACCGCGCGCGGGATCGTGGTGCGCGGATTTTCCGATTCGCCGGCCGCGACGCCGATCATTTCGGTGCCCTGGAACGAGAAGCCCGCGATCATCGCGACGCCGAGCATCGTCGCCCAGCCGCCCGCGAACGGCGCGTCGCCGATCGTGAAGTTGCCCCAGCCGGCGCTCGGGCCGCCCTGCATGATCCCGAAGATCATCAGCAGGCCGATGCCGACGAACGCGAGCACCGTCAGCACCTTGATCAGCGCGAACCAGTATTCGGCCTCGCCGAAGCCGCGCACCGACAGCGCGTTGAGCGCGAAGATCAGCGTGAGGAAGATCGCGCTCCACCAGACGCCCGGTACGTGCGGGAACCAGTAGTTCATCACGAGCTGCGCGGCGACGAGTTCCACCGCGAGCGTCACGGCCCAGCTGTACCAGTAGTTCCAGCCGAGCGCGAAGCCGAAGCCTTCGTCGACGAACTTCGAGCCGTAGGTCGCGAACGAGCCGGATACCGGCATGAACGCGGCCATTTCGCCGAGGCTCGTCATCAGGAAATACACCATCAGGCCGATCATCATGTATGCGACCATCGCGCCGCCGGGGCCGGCCTGCGAGATCGACGCGCCGGACGCGACGAACAGGCCCGTGCCGATCGAGCCGCCGATCGCGATCATGCGCAGATGGCGTGCCTGCAGGCTGCGGTGGAGGGACGGCTTCGCGGGCGGCGAGCCGGACGGGCGGGGCGAATCGGGGCGGGCATCTGAATGCATGGCGGGTGCTGAGCGCTGTCTCCGGGATTGTCTTTTGGCTGCGAAGCGCGACGCGTCGCCGGCCGCCGCCGGGCGGCGGGGCTTCGCGGGAATGATCCGGTGCAACCGGCCCGCGACGCGCGTCGTCTTCGTCTGTCGTCCGGCCGCCGTCGGCGGCCGTCGATGCGCCGGGTGCGGCGCACCTCGACGTCGCCCCGATTGTGTGTGCCCGCCGGATGGGCTGCAAACGATATTTCCGCACAGGGTGATGCAACTTTGTCATCAAGTCGCGGCGTGCCGAGACGCGTCCGGATGGCCCGGTCACGGGCTTTGGACGCGTCCCATATGCGGGCTGAAACGGCCCGGTGTGTCCTGCCCGGGTGTTGCGTTTTGGGAATGAAGTCGTGAGTTAATATCAATAGCGGCCCGACTTGTGGCCGCCGACAATGTGTCTCATGGATCGTGCCTCGCGAGGTGGGGGCGCGCCGTCCGGCCGGGTTTCCGGCGGCGGCGCAGCGCGATGCGCCACGCGGCGCACCGGGCCTGCCGAGCAGCGCATCCGCTTGCACAGGGCGCGCGAACGCGCTCCAATCGAATCACGCGGGCGGCGTCGCCGCCGCACCGATCAATCTGTCCCTGAAGAGGAAGTGATGCAATTCAACGACATTCTTGCCGCGCTCGATATCGATCTCGCCCAGTGGAAAGGCAATGCGCTGACCGCGCGTTCGCCGCTCGACGGCGCGACGCTCGCGACGCTGGCGGTCGATTCGCCCGACGACGCCGAGCGCAAGATCGACGCCGCACACGACGCATTCCTCAAGTGGCGCACGGTGCCGGCGCCGGTGCGCGGCGAGCTGGTGCGCGTGTTCGGCAACGTGCTGCGCGAGCACAAGGCCGAGCTGGGCCGCCTCGTCACGCTCGAAGCCGGCAAGATCACGTCGGAAGGGCTCGGCGAAGTGCAGGAAATGATCGACATCTGCGATTTCGCGGTCGGTCTGTCGCGTCAGCTTTACGGCCTGACGATCGCGTCCGAGCGCCCGGGCCACCGGATGATGGAAACGTGGCACCCGATCGGCGTGTGCGGCGTGATCTCGGCGTTCAACTTCCCGGTCGCGGTGTGGGCGTGGAATGCGGCGCTCGCGTTCGTCTGCGGCGATTCGGTCGTGTGGAAGCCGTCGGAGAAAACGCCGCTTACCGCGATCGCATGCCACGTGCTGCTCCAGAAGGCGATCCGCGAATTCGGGAAGACGCATCCGGGCGTCGCGCCGGCGGAGTTGAGCCAACTGGTGATCGGCATGCGTGACGTCGGTGAAGTGCTGACGTCGTCGAAGAAGGTGCCGGTCGTCAGCGCGACCGGCAGCGTGCGGATGGGCACGGAAGTCGCGAAGGTGCTGAGCCAGCGTCTCGCGCGCGGCATCCTCGAGCTCGGCGGCAACAACGGGATGATCGTCGCGCCGAGCGCCGATCTCGACCTCGTGGTGCGCGCCGTCACGTTCGCGGCGGTCGGCACGGCCGGCCAGCGCTGCACGACGCTGCGCCGCCTGATCGTCCATCGCAGCATTGCCGATCAACTGCTGCCGCGCATCGAGAAGGCCTATGCGTCGGTGAAGGTCGGCAGCCCGCTCGAGGAAGGCACGCTCGTCGGCCCGCTGGTCGACCGTGCGTCGTTCGACGCGATGCAGAAGGCACTGGCCGATGCGCGCGAGCAGGGCGGCGAGGTGAAGGGCGGCGAGCGCGTCGATATCGGTCACGCAGATGCGTACTACGTGCGTCCGGCAATCGTGCGGATGCCGAAGCAATCGTCGGTGGTCGAGCGCGAGACGTTCGCGCCGATCCTGTACGTGATGATCTACGACGACTTCGAAGACGCGATCGACGTGCACAACGCCGTGCCGCAAGGTCTGTCGTCGGCGATCTTCACGAACGACATGCGCGAGGCCGAGCAGTTCATGTCGGCGGCGGGCAGCGATTGCGGGATCGTCAACGTGAACATCGGCACGAGCGGCGCGGAGATCGGCGGCGCGTTCGGCGGCGAGAAGGAAACGGGCGGCGGCCGCGAGTCGGGTTCGGATGCGTGGAAGGCGTATATGCGCCGTGCGACGAATACGATCAACTACAGCCGTCAGCTGCCGCTGGCGCAGGGCGTGAAGTTCGACGTGTGATGGAAGGCGGCGCGCGTAGCGCCGCTTGAAGTCGAAACGGGCCGGTTGCCGCGGAAGCGGTGACCGGCCCTTGTCGTTTTTGGCGACACGTCTGCTGCGACGATCGATCGGCGCGCACGCGCCTGATCACTCACTCATGGCTCATGTCGCATGGCACCCTCGTTCGCCGGCATGTTCTGCACAACGAGCATCTGCGGCGTCGACAACGTGATCTGTGCCGCGCGCAACTGCTTCAGGATCTCGAACAGCAGATCGCTCTTCGTCGAACTCGCGATCCGCGGGCTCGCCACATATCCCGTCACGCTGAGCGTAATGCCGTCCGGCGTCAGCTGGCTGAACGTGACCGACGGCGCCGGCTTGTCGAGAATCGCCGGGTGTTCGCGATACGCGTCGAGCAGCAGGTCGCGCACTTGCTCGGGGTCGGTGTTCAGCGGGAACGTCAGCATCAGCGTCGCGACACCCTGCGTGCTGTTGCCCATCGTCACGTTGCGCACGTTCTGCGAGATCAGCTGCGAGTTCGGCACGATCACGGTCGAGCGGTCGCTCAGCTGGATCTCGGTCGCGCGCACGTTGATGCGGCGGATATCGCCTTCGACGCCCGAGATGCTGACCATGTCGCCGACCTTCACCGGCCGCTCGGTCAGCAGGATCAGCCCCGACACGAAGTTCTTCACGATCTCCTGCAGGCCGAAGCCGATACCGACCGACAGCGCGCTGACGATCCACGCGAGGTTGCTCCATTTGACGCCGAGCAGCCCGAGCGTCATCAGCACGAGCAGCACGTAGCCCACGTTGGTGAACAGCGTGATCAGCGACACGCGCATGCCCGCGTCCATGCCGAGCGCCGGCATGAACTCGCTGTCGAGCCAGCGACGCACCGAGCGCAGCAGGTAGAAGCCGATCGCGAACCCGATGCCCGCGTTCATGATCCGGTCGGGCATGATGTTCAGGCTCTGCAGCCGCTGCCCGCCGATCATCGAGACCACGCTGTCGAGCAGGTCGCTCGGCGTCGTGCCGAACCCGCCCGTCAGCAGCGCGACGGCCGCGACCAGCATCAACAGGCTCGTGCCGAAGCCGGACGCGATGGTGTGCGCTTGCTCGAGATGCCGGTCGTCGAGCGCGAACAGGTGCTTGATCTGCTTGCCGGTCGACAGGTTCGCGGAGAACAGGCTCTCGCTGGCGTCGCGCGTCAGTTGCGTGAGGATGTAGACGCTGCACAGCACGATCTCGAACCACACGAGCTCGTACGTGATGAAGCGCGCGACCGTGATGTAGCCGATCACGAGCGCGCCCAGCGACACGATAATCGCCAGCGTGACGCCGGCATGGATCAGCCCCGCGAGCGTCGAGCGCTGCTCGGGCGCTTCGCCGGCTTGCGCGAGCGCGCTGCGCACGCGGTTCGCGCGCAGCAGCGATGCGCCGACGGTCAGCGCGACGACGAGCGACACGATTCCGCGGCCGAACAGCGTAACGGACAGGCTGGTGTCGACGATCCGGTTGATCGATTCGAGCGTGCCGGACATCAGCAACAGTGCGGCCAGCACGCCGGGGAACGGCTTCATCGCGAGCGCGACCGGATCGGCGAGCGCCGGCAGCCGCCACGACGGGTGCTTCGTGCAGAGCAGCGCGCGGCCGAGCCCGGCGATCAGCGCGCAGGTCACCGCCAGCTTCGCGAACTGATCCCACAGATCGCTCATCGACGGCGTGAGCTCGTAGTGCCGGGCGAGCGCGAGATAGAGAATCTGGACGGCGACGGCGGTCGCGAACAGCGTCGAGAACGCCGTCGACAGCGCGAGTGCGCTGCGGCGCAGCCGCGTGGGCGGCAGGCGGTTCAGGCAGACCCACGCGAGCCCGCGTTCGACGAGGCGGCGGCCGCCGACCCAGACGGCGAGCGCGGCGATCATCAGCAGCATGGTGACCGCACGCTGGCCGGGCATCCACGACGAGTGCAGCATATCGCGCAGTTCGTCGTTGAAATCCTCGAGCCGATGGACGTCGTCAGCCGACAGATGAAACAGCGGCAGCCAGAACTGCGCGCCGAAGATGCTGCCCGAACGGAACGCGAGCTGGTTGCGCAGCAGGCTGCGGTGCAGCTTCGCGAACTGGTCGTTGAGGTTCGCGAGGTTGGTCTTCTGGTCGGTGGCCTGTTTCAGCGCGGCGTCGATCTGCGCCTTGCGCGCATTCAGCGTCGCCCGCTGTTGCGCGACCGAGGGCGTTTCGGGCGACGCGCCCGGGGCCGGCGGCGGGCCGAGCACGTCGAGCTGCGCCTGGATCTGCGTGCGCTGCGGCGCGAGCTCGCTCTGCAGCTTGTCGACGTCGGTGCTCAGTTCCTGCGCCGCATCGTCGAGCCCGTCGAGCTCCTTGCTGTTGGTCGCGTTCGACGTCTGCTGCTTGATGCGGTCCTGCTGGACCTGCATCTGCTTGAGCTGCGCAATGGCATCGTTCAGCGAAATGGCCGGCACGGGCGCGCCGACGCCGCTCGCGCCCGGCGCGGACGCGGCCGCCGGAAACGCCGACGCGGTCGCGATCGCTGCGAACTGCAGCAGTGCGAACAGCGCGATCCGGCGTGCGTAGATGGATAGTCGTTGTATGGACATGGAATGCTTACGTTTTGCCGACGATTCCGGACGCCGAAAGGCGTCAGGAAGCCGGGAGTTGGCCCGGTAGCATGTTACCGGGGTGTGGCGGCGGCAATGACGACGTTTGTGCGCAGGGCGTGTCGCGCGCCATGCGGCCCGCGGCGCCGTGCGAGGGCGCCGAGCGCCCGTATCGACGGGCCCGCGCCGGCATCGGTTGCCAAGCTGCGACGGCGATCGCGATGCCGGCGAGGCTTACAGAACCGACAGAAGGTTACGCAATTTACACATTATCCGGCGCGAAACCGGGGTGTCCGAACCGGTTCGCCACGTGACGCGGCTCGCGCGGCGTGCCGGTACAATGCAGCGATTCGCCCGACGGCGGCCCGCAGGCCGCCGGACAACAACATACGACACGATCAGGAGACTCGACCAAGATGGCTTCAACGGACAGCTTTTCACAGGCCGCCGCCTTGTCCTCCCCCATCGACGCCGGCTCGATTTCAGCCCGCCTCGATCGCCTGCCGCCCACTCGCAGCGTCTGGAAGCTCGTCGTGCTGCTGAGCCTCGGCTTCTTCTTCGAACTCTACGATCTGCTGTACAGCGGCTACGTTGCGCCGGGCCTCGTGAAAAGCGGAATCCTGTCCGCGACGACGCACGGCCTGTTCGGCACGACGGGCGTTGCGAGCTTCATCGCCGCGCTGTTCGCCGGCCTCTTCATCGGCACGATCGGATGCGGCTTCCTCGCGGACCGCTTCGGCCGCCGCGCGATCTTCACGTGGTCGCTGCTGTGGTACACGGCCGCCAACATCGTGATGGCGTTCCAGGACACGGCAGGCGGGCTGAACTTCTGGCGCTTCGTCGTCGGCCTCGGCCTCGGCGTCGAGATGGTGACGATCGGCACGTATATCTCCGAACTCGTGCCGAAGCAGATTCGCGGCCGTGCGTTCGCGTGCGAGCAGGCGGTCGGCTTCGTCGCGGTGCCGGTGGTCGCGTTCCTCGCTTACCTGCTCGTACCGCACGCGCCGCTCGGCCTCGACGGCTGGCGCTGGGTCGTGCTGATCGGCGCGCACGGCGCGCTGTTCGTGTGGTGGATTCGCCGCGAGCTGCCGGAGAGCCCGCGCTGGCTCGCGCAGCAAGGCCGTGTCGACGAAGCCGACCGCGTGATGCGCGCGCTGGAGGCGAAGGTCGAAGCCGAATACGGCCGCCCGTTGCCGCCGCCCGCGCCGGCCGAGCCGGTGCCGCCGCGCGGCAGCTTCCGCGACATGTGGGTGCAGCCGTATCGCAACCGCACGATCATGATGACGATCTTCAACGTGTTCCAGACAGTCGGCTTCTACGGCTTCGCGAACTGGGTGCCGACGCTGCTGATCAAGCAGGGCATCACGATCACGTCGAGCCTGATGTATTCGAGCGTGATCGCGCTCGCGGCGCCGCTCGGCCCGCTGATCGGCCTCGTGATCGCCGACCGCTTCGAGCGCAAGTCGGTGATCGTCGCGATGGCGGCGGCGATCGTCGTCTGCGGGCTGCTGTTCAGCCAGACGACGGTGGGCGCGTTCCTGATCGTGCTCGGCATCGGCCTCACGCTCGCGAGCAACATCATGTCGTACAGCTTCCACGCATACCAGGCCGAACTGTTCCCGACGTCGATCCGCGCGCGCGCGGTGGGTTTCGTCTACTCGTGGAGCCGCTTCTCGGCGATCTTCTCGTCGTTCGTGATCGCGGGCGTGCTGAAAGGCTTCGGCACGTTCGGCGTGTTCGCGTTCATCGCCGGCGCGATGGTGATCGTGATGGCCGCGATCGGCTTGATGGGGCCGCGGACCAAAGGCATCGCGCTCGAAGCGATTTCGAAGTAGGCGACGACGGCATCACGCGTGCCGCATGCGGAGCGGTACGCGTTTTCGTGGTCGCGGCGACGGCCAACGAACGAGCGTGCCACGCGACGACGCAGCACGCGGCAACGAGTTGAAACAAAGCGTGACCAAGCGCAAAAACCGCCGCGAAACGCGGGGTTCGGCCCTGCCGAATCCGGCATGCGCGAGTAGAATGAAAGCCCTGACGACTCATTAGCCGCCATCGGACCGGTCGCGTTGCATCCGCGAAACGGCTCCACCGCGAAGAGGCGTCGGCGCCGGGAATCTGCAAGGTCTGCGGCGTGTCGATGGCTCGCGCGGAAGATGCGCCGTTCGCCTTTGCGCGGCGGCCGGATCGGCCGATGGCTTCGATCTTTATGATGCTTTCCGACCTGACGCGGTGGCTGGTCAAGCCGCGTTGCCGTACCCTCGCAGTCGCCACGTGGCTCGCTGCAGCCCTCCCGATTTCCGTTCTTGTCGATCGGCCTGCGTTCGCCGCGTCCGACGTACCGTCGCCCACTGCTACGTCATCCTCATCAACTGCATCGCCGGCGTCGCCCGAACATGCGTCGTCCGGCGCATCGCCCGCTTCCGCTGCGCATCATGCAACGCCGGCGAGCGGGGCATCGGGTGCGTCGGCGGCCTCGGCAGCGTCCGCGGCAGCACCTGCGTCGGCGACGTCCGGCACGGCCGCGAGCGAAGCCGAGGCGCCCGCACCGACACCGCCGCGTCGGCATCCGCCGCTGTCGGCCGAGGAAGCGAAAGACGCAACCGCGCGCGTCATGGACATGCACAAGCGCTTCACGCAGGAAGTCACGCGACGCCTGAACGTGCCCGCGAACGAACAGCGCGCGTACGGCGAGCGGCTTCAGCAAGCACTCGCCGACGCGAATCTCGGTGATCTGGCCGGCGAATACATCGCCTTGGTCGATCGCGCACCGAACGTGCAGGCGCTGTTCATCTACTTCCGCGCAACGCCGTCCAGCGCGTGGCTGCTGATCGGTGCATCGCCGGTCGGCACGGGGCTGCCGGGCAAGTACGATCACTTCCTGACGCCGCTCGGCGTGTTCGACCATTCGCCCGACAACATGGACTTCCGCGCGGAAGGCACGACGAACGACAACGGCATCCGCGGCTACGGCAAGCGCGACATGCGCATCTACGACTTCGGCTGGGTCGACGGCGAGCGCGGCTGGGGCAAGGGCGGCAAGTCGCCGATGCGTTTCCAGATGCATGCGACCGACCCCGATCGTCTCGAGCCGCTGCTCGGGATCCGGCACTCGAAAGGCTGCGTGCGGATTCCGGCGTCGCTGAACATGTTCCTCGACCGGCACGGGATTCTCGACGACGACTACCAGGCGCGCGTCGAGGCCGGCAAGTCGTTGTGGGTGCTGCGTCGCGATCGCGACATCACGCCGATCGCCGGCCGCTATCTGGTCGTGATCGACAGCGCGCGCAAGACGCGCCCGGCATGGTCGCCGGCGCCGGGACGCCACGCGTGGTCGAAGTTGCCGAAGAGCGGCGACACGGCGGATTGACGGCAGCCGCTTCGCCTGCGCGGGAGGCCTCTCGATGAGAATAAATCCGTTTTATTGATATATAAGAAAACCAAACTTTTATTATCCGATCCGGGTTCGTATAGTCGTGTCCAGTTTCGCGGAACCCTGCCGCGCCTGGACTCTCACCGACCACACGACCCGCATGAAAACTCTTCACAAGCTCGCGCCGCTCGCGATGCTCGGCGCCTTCGCGACCCATGCCTGCGCGCAAAGCAGCATCACGCTGTACGGCCTCATCTCGGCAGGCGTCGGGTACGCGACGAACCAGGGCGGCAAGAACGCCTGGCAGGCGCTGTCCGGCACGAACCAGAACCCGCGCTGGGGGTTGAAGGGCAAGGAGGATCTCGGGCAGGGGGTGTCCGCGATCTTCCAGCTCGAGAACGGCTTCAACGTGATGACGGGCACGGCCGCGCAGAACGGCCGCGAGTTCGGGCGCCTGGCCTACGTCGGCCTCGCCGACCGCAGCTACGGGTCGCTGACGTTCGGCCGCCAGTACGATGCGATCCACGACTACATCGGGCCGGTGATCATCGCGAGCAACGGCGTGAACATCGGCGACAACGACAACGGCTACAACGACATCCGCGTGCAGAATTCGGTGAAGTACGTGAGCCCCGTGTACTACGGGCTGAAATTCACCGCGCTGTACGGCTTCAGCAACGCGACGGGCTTCGCGAACAACAGCGCATACAGCTTCGGCCTCGGCTACGAGTGCGGCCCGCTGCGCTGGAGCGCGGTCTATGCGCAGTACAACCATCCGTACAGCGGCACGAATCCGGACGGCGCGATCGCGAACGACTATGCGTCGCCGCTCCTGATCTTCGCGAAGAGCGCGACGTCGCCGGCGGTGTTCGCGAGCCGGCAGCGCATCGCGGGCACGGGCGGTTTCTACACGATCGGCCGCGCGCAGTTCGCGGCGATGTTTACCGACGTGCGCTACGATTACCTCGACAATTCGCACCTGCATCTGCAGAACGTCGGCGTGAACATCGTCTACACGATGACGCCGCAGCTTTTCCTCGGCGCCGCGTATGCCTTCACGAACGGCAAGTACGACGTGATCGACAAGCGGCCGAGATGGCACCAGGTGAACCTGCAGGCCGATTACTACCTGTCCAAACGCACCGACGTCGCGCTGACCGTGATTGCCCAGCAGGCGGCAGGCGACGCGGACCATGCGCAAATCTTCGCGTACGCGCGCTCGACCGGCACGCGCCAGATGATGGCGACGCTCGGTGTCCGGCACGTCTTCTGAGAGCCCGATCATGACCCATCCGATTGCATCCCGCCGCACGTTCCTCAAACTGTCCGCCGCGCTGGCCGGTACGGCGCTGCTGCCCGAAGCCGGCGCGTTCGGGGCCGGCGGCGACGCCGCGCGGCGCACGGTGATCATCGACACCGACCCGGGGCAGGACGACGCCATCGCGATCCTGTTCGCGCTGGGCGCGCAGGACCGGCTCGACGTACGCGCGCTGACCGCCGTGGCCGGCAACGTGCCGCTCGAGCTCACCGAACGCAATGCGCGGATCATCCGCGACTGGGCCGGCCGCACGAAGACGCTGCCGGTCCATGCGGGATGCCCGCGCCCGCTGGTGCGCGACCTCGTGACGGCCGCGAACGTGCACGGCAAGACGGGCCTCGAAGGCGTCGAGCTGCACGAACCGCGCGCGCCCCTTGCGGCCGGTCATGCGGTGTCGTACCTCGTCGATACGCTGAGCCATGCCGCGCCGAACAGCGTGACGCTGTGCGCGCTCGGCCCGTTGACCAATATCGCGACCGCGCTGGTCGAAGCGCCGCAGATCCGCGGCGCGTTGCGCGAAATCGTGCTGATGGGCGGCGCGTTCTTCGAGCGCGGCAACATCACGCCCGCCGCCGAGTTCAACATCTACGTCGATCCGCAAGCGGCCGAAGTCGTGTTCGCGAGCGGCGTGCCGATCGTCGTGCTGCCACGCGACGTCGCGGTGAAGGCGCCGATCACGCCGGCGCGCGTTGCGCCGTTCCGTGCGCTCGGCAACCGCTGCGGCGCGATCGTCGCGGACATCATGGACGCGGAGCTGGCGTACAACAAGAAGCGGCGCGGCGTCGAGGACGGGCCGATGTACGACCCCACGGCGGTCGGCTATCTGGTCGACCCGACGCTGTTCGACGGACGCAAGGTGAACGTCGTCGTCGAGACGACCGGGCAGTGGACGCTCGGCGAAACGGTGGTCGACTGGAACGGCCGTAGCGGCCGCGCGGCGAACGCGACGTGGATCAACGAAGTCGACGCGGACCGTTTCTACGCGACGCTGGCCGAGCGCATCGCGAAGCTGCCCTGAACGTCGCGACGCGCTGCACGGCGAACCGGCTCAGATGTGTTTCTCGATCCATTCCCGGCAGGTGCGCACGTGCGGGCCGCGATCGTCGGCAGCGAGCGAGATCAGTGAAATCGCGCGCGTGACGCGCGGCTTCTCAATGCGCAGCGCGACGAGTTCGGGATCGTGCAGATGCATCGTGTAGAGGCTCGGCAGCACGACAGTGGCAAGGCCGTTGCGCGCGAGCGCGTACAGCGGCTCGGTGTACTCCATCCGGTACGCGACGTTCAGGCGCAGCTTCTCGGCGCCGCCGGTGCGATGCAGCGATTCGCTGACGCTGCCGCGCACGAACACGGCGAGTTCGCGATCGACGAGCTTCGCCCACGTGACGCTCTTCGCGTTCGCGAGCGGATCGTCGTGTCGCACGACGATCACGATCTCGTCTTCGAACAGCTGCTGGTAGTGCAGCGTGCCGTCGTCGCCGTCGGGTTCGCGCACGCCGATGCCGAGATCCGCGACGCCGTCGCGCACGGCTTCGACGAGCGCGCTGTTCGGCAAGTCGGTGAGCGTGAAGCGCAGTGTGGAATGCGTGCCGCGCAGCGCGTTGAGCGCCGGCAGCAGGCGGCCGGCGACCGACGGGATGAACGCGATGCGCACGGTCTGGATGCGCTCGCCGATGAGCCGCGTCATGTCGTCGAAGGTGCCGCGCGCCTGGTTCAGCAGACGCTCGGCGAGCGGCAGCACGGCAACGCCCGCGGTCGTCAGCGTGAGCCGGTGCGCGGAGCGGGCGAACAGGCGGCCGCCGAGCAGGAACTCGATCTGGCGGATCGACGCGGTCAGCGCGGGCTGCGTGAGCGACAGCGCCTGCGCGGCTTGCGTGAAGCTGCGCGCATGCGCAAGGACGACGAAGTGCTGGACTTGCCGCAGCGTGAGTGCGGGCAGCAGCGACGAGCGATCGGACGACATCGGAACGGTACGGTCGGGAGGCGGTACGCGGCAGTATAAGACCGCGCCGCGCGAACCGACACAGGACAATAATCGGAATCACAGGAGAACCACCATGTCAGCGACTGACACGATGCCGGCGCGTACGCCGGCCAACTGGCTCGAACGGCGCTTCGCGCTCGCCGCGCGCGGCACGAGCGTGCACACCGAGACGATCGCGGGGATCACGTCGTTCCTCGCGGCGGCATACCTGCTCGTCGTGATTCCATCGCTGCTCGCGACCGGCGGAATGGACCGCGGCGCGGCAACCACCGCGACGATCATCGTGTTCGTGCTGTTCACGACGCTGATGGGGCTGTACGCGAACCTGCCGTTCCTGGTCGGCCCCGGTATCGGCGGCTCGGTGATCATCGGCGTGACGCTCGCGACGACCGAACACGTCGGCTGGCAGACGGGCCTCGGCATCGCATGCGTGTCGGGCGTGCTGTTTTTCCTGCTGACGATCTTCGGCGCGCGCGGCGTCGTGATGCGGCTGATTCCGGTGCAGATCAAGCTCGGGCTCGGCGCGTCGATCGGCCTGTTCGTCACGATGCTCGGGTTGCGCAATGCGGGGATGGTCGTCGCGAATGCGAAGACCAACGCGTTCGCGCTCGGCGATTTCTCGCGGCCGGGCGCGCTCGTCGCGCTGATCGGCCTCGCGGTCGCTATTCTGCTGCAGGCGCGCAAGGTGCCCGGCGCGATCCTGATCGCGATTCTGGTTGCGGCCGCGGCCGGCGTGCCGCTGGGCGTCACGCATCTGCCGGCGTCGTTCGTGTCGCTGCCGCACGGCATCGCGCCGATCGCGTTCAAGCTCGACATCCGCAGTGCGCTGACGCTCGCGGCCGCGCCGTACCTGTTCGCGTTCTTCGCGGCGGAATTCTTCTCGACGCTCGGCACCGCGCTCGCGGTCGGCGCGAAGGCGAACCTGCTCGACGAACACGGCAACCTGCCGAACATCAACCGGCCGTTCCTCGTCGATTCGCTCGCCGCGACGCTCGGCCCCGTGTTCGGCATTCCCGCGCTGACGGCGCTGATCGAATCGGCGGCGGGCGTCGAAGCCGGCGGCCGCAGCGGGCTGTCGTCGCTGGCGGCGGCCGTGCTGTTCGCCGCGATGCTGCTGTTCGTGCCGGTCGCGCTCGCGATTCCGAAAGAGGCGACCGCGCCGGCGCTGATCCTGATCGGGCTGTCGATGTTCGCGACGATCCGCCATACGCATTTCGACGACTTCACCGATGCGCTGCCCGTGATGTCGATGGTGCTGCTCACGCTGATGTCGAACAGCTTCGGCACCGGCATCGCCGGCGGGCTGCTGTGCTACGTGCTCGTCAAGCTGCTGGCGGGCCGCTGGCGCGACGTGCCGTGGGGGCTCGTCGTGCTCGCGCTGCCGCTCGGCTATTACTTCTGGACCGTCGTGAAGCCGCACTGAGGGGCTGCTCTCACGACGCATTGGCACACCCGCAAAAGAGACTCACATGAAGGCAACACCAGGTAACGTCCCGGCCGCGCGCACGGGCATCGAGATCACGCCGGCCCATCGGGCCTTCTTCCACGCGCTGCCGAAGGTGGAGCTGCATTGCCACCTGCTCGGCGCGGTGCGGCACGACACGTTCGTCGCGCTCGCGGCGCGCAGCGGCGCGCCGATCGAGCGCGCGGAGATCGACGCGTTCTATGCGCGCGGCGAGAAGCCGGTCGGCGTGCTGCACGTGCTGCGCGCGCTCGACAAGTATTTGCTCACGCGGCCCGACGACCTGCGGCGCATCGCGTACGAGTATCTGGAGGATGCGGCCGCACACAACGTTCGGCATGCGGAATTCTTCTGGAATCCGACGGGCACGGTGCGCGTGTCGGGCATTCCGTATGCGGACGCGCAGGCCGCGATCGTGACCGCGATTCGCGATGCCGCGCGCGACTTCGGGATCGGCGCATGCCTGATCCCGAGCATCGATCGCGAGCAGGACCCGGACGAAGCGGTCGCGATCGTCGAATGGATGAAGGCGAATCGCGCGGATGAAGTCGCAGGGATCGGGATCGACTATCGCGAGAACGACCGGCCGCCGGAGTTGTTCTGGAAGGCGTATCGCGACGCGCGCGCGGCCGGCTTCCGCACGACCGCGCATGCGGGCGAGTTCGGGATGCCGTGGCGCAACGTCGAAACGGCCGTCGACCTGCTGCACGTCGATCGTATCGATCACGGCTATACGATCGTCGACAACCCCGAGCTGTGCGCGCGCTACGCGGAGCGCGGGATCGTCTTCACGGTCGTGCCGACGAATTCGTACTACCTGCGCACGCTGCCGCCGGAGCAATGGGCGGAACGGCATCCGATGCGCAAGATGCCGGGGCTCGGGCTGAAGATCCA
This sequence comes from Burkholderia sp. IDO3, assembly GCF_003366075.1. Taxonomy (NCBI): domain Bacteria; kingdom Pseudomonadati; phylum Pseudomonadota; class Betaproteobacteria; order Burkholderiales; family Burkholderiaceae; genus Burkholderia; species Burkholderia sp. IDO3. Next base: position 2,766,593 of record NZ_CP028962.1, on the reverse strand, counting down.
TCCGAACACCGACGATCCGACGCTGCACAAGGTGAATCCGTCGGAAGCGTGGGAGCTGATGTTCAGCCACTTCGGCTTCACGGTCGCCGACCTGAAGCAATTCATGCTGAACGGGATCGACGGCGCGTGGGTCGACGACGCGACGAAGGCCGCGTGGCGCGTGGCGTGGGCGCCGGAATTCGACGCGCTGGCCGCGACGCTCGCGGCGGGCTGAGCGCGCGTTGCGCGCGGTAACCGCCGGTCGGCGCGTCAGCCGGCCGGCGAATCGTTCAGGTGGTAACGCAGGTCGCCCGCGAAATCGAACAGCGTGTAGTCGCGGAACGCGAAGCGCCACGCGCCGTCGACGCGCTCGAACGCGTCGTGATACCGGCCTGCCGCGATCGGTTGCAACGCCAGGCCGTCGGCGGCCTGCAGCACCGTGTAGTACGAGCGGGCCGTCGCGCGCTGCGCGGCTTCGTCGATCTCGATGATCGGATTCGTAATCACGTGCTTTGTGCGTGGCGTGCCGCACGCGTGGCGCTTGACGCGCGCATCGAACAGTTCGAGCAGTTTGTCCGCGCCGATCGTCGGCGCATCTTCCGCGACCTTGATCCGTGCATGCCGGAACAGCGCCGCCATGCCCGGCAGGTCGCCAGCGTCGAGCAACTCCGCATAGCGGTACAGCAGGTTCGCGATCTCGACAGCGCTCGCGTTCATGCAGCCTCCGGCATCGATGGATGACGACGGCGATGGTGCGCGGCGTGCGGCTCTTCCGCTTCGTCCAGGTGGACTATGGCGGCACATCGACCGATCGCGAAGGCTGCTTCGCACGCGTCCCGCCATCTCCTCGCACCGCTCGACGTCGCGGGCTGGCATACACCGGTCGCGTTCGCTATATTGGCGTCCGGCGGCGACTCGATCGCGCTGCCGCCGCCGCGCGCGCCCGCGCCGGCATTCCGACAACAATTCGAACCTCGAGAGGCCCTGCCGTGCGCATTCCCGTTTTCTGTCTGATGATGTTCGTGTCGCTGTCCGCGCGTGCCGCCAGCGGCTGCGACGGCCTGCTCGGCGACTATGCGCCGGCCGCCGGCAAGCCCGCGACCATGCGGGTCGAGAAGGTGGGCGGCGACATCGTGCTGCGCATGCGCGACGCCGGCCGGTGGAGCGTCGAAACCGCCCCGACGCACGTCGCGGAACTCGATATGGATGGCCCGCAGAAGCCGCCTGCCGACGCATGCATACTCGACGTGCCGGGCGGCGAACTGATCAGGATGCCGATCGGCTCGCCGTATCAGGTCACGTCGGTCACGGGCAGCAATTTCACGACGAAGCATTCGACCACGGGCGTGCTGTTGCGGATGGAGCAGGGCTTCCAGGTCGACGGCATCGAGCTGTATCCGGTCGCGCGCAGCGGCGATTCGCCGCCGCCCCCCGCGAAGGCGGTGCCGGGCCGCGAGATCGCCGGCACGGGGCCGTGCCCCGGCTACCATGCGCCCGACATGAGCCAGGCGGACTTCGACGGGCTGCCGGATCGCGTGCGCCAATACTTCGCCGGTCTCGACCCGGTGCAGCAGCGCGAATTCGTGTGCGGGCAGACGCTCGACCAGATCGTCGGCGACGGCGTGTCGTCGAACGACGCGAAGACCGTCGATTCGATGTGGCGCTGGCTCGACGTGATGCTGCATGCGCATCAGGTGCCGCGCGACGAGCACGGTAGCGACGATCGCTGGCGCGTGGCCGGCCAGTTGCTGCACGCCAACCGTTCGAATGCCGATGCCAAGGCGTCGCCGGACCACGCGCGTCGGCAGGCGCTCGTGCTGGACCTGCTGGTGCCGAACCTGCCGCCGCCCGACACGCTGCGCGACGGGCGCGAGGATCAGGCGAGCGATCTCGCCTCCGAACTCGTGAAACTGCCGGAAGCCGATGCGCTCGCCGCGCTCGGCAAGCTGCACGCGAGCGGCGCGCTGAGCTGGCAGATCCACGACAACAATCCGTACCACCTCGCCGACGCCGCGTTGTCCGACGCGTTGAATCCGCCCGTGTCGGCGTCGGTGTTCGCGTTGCTCGTGAAGGATACGAACCCGGTGGTGCTGCAGAGCGATACGCTGCTTCGCGGCGAGGTGATCGAGCATCACGTCGAGGGCGTGCGACGGCTGTTGGGCGCCGGCGTGAAGCCGACCGCGAAGGTGCTGGCCGATGCGGGCGACGATCCGGAGATGCTGCGGCTGCTGAAGGCGGCGGCCGCGCGCTGACGCGATGCCATTGCGCGACGACGCGACGACGCGTCGATGTCGATGAATCGATGAATCGCAAGGCCGGCATGATCCGCCGGCCGGCTTCACGATCAACGGAAAATCTTCAGCCAGTCGAACAACCCCGGGTGCGGCCGCCGCTTCGGCGCGCTCGCCGGTGCGCTGCGCGGCCGGAAGTCCGGCGAGAACTGCGCATGCGGATCGATCGCGCGCGCACGCAGCGCCGTCTCGTAGAACGAGCCGACGATCGGCAACGCGCTGTGCGCGCCCGCCCCCCAGTAGTTGCTGCGCAGCGTCACGCTGCCGTCGTCGAAGCCGACCCACGCGCCGGCCACCAGTTGCGGATGCATCAGGATGAACCAGCCGTCCGTGTTGTCCTGCGTCGTGCCGGTCTTGCCCGCGACGTCGACGCGAATGCCGTAGCGCGAGCGGATGTCGGCGCCGGTCCCGTAGTCGACGACACCGCGCATCACGTCCACCAGCGTCTGGGCCGCGGCCGCCGGCAGCGCGCGTTCGGGCGGCGCGCTGCCGAATGCGGCGAGCACCTTGCCGTTGCGATCCTCGATGCGCGTGATCATCTGCGGCGCGACGTACACGCCGCGGTTCGCGATGGTCCCGTACGCGGACACCATTTCCTTCAGCGTGACGGGGCTCGTTCCGAGCGCGAGCGACGGCACCGCGTCGAGCGGGCTGTCGCGCACGCCCATCGCGCGCGCGAGCTGCGCGACCCGGGCCGGGCCTTCGCGCTGCATCACCTGTGCGGTGATGCGGTTGCGCGACAGGGCCAGCGCGTCGCGCAGCGTCATCGGCGCGTCGGTCGGCGGCTCGGCATCGGTCGGACGCCATACCGCGTGCGCGTCGACCGGGATCGCGACGGGGCGATCGACGAACGTATCGCTGGGCCGCATCCCGTCCGCGAACGCGGCGCCATAGACGAACGGCTTGAACGTCGAGCCCGGCTGGCGCCGTGATTGCACGACGTGGTCGAACGGCTCGCTGCCGAAATCGGGGCTGCCGATCCACGCGCGAATCGCGCCGTTGCGCGGATCGATCGCGACGAAGCCGGCCTGCACCTGCGTCTTGCGCTCGCACAGCGCGCGCATGAACGTGCGATTCGCGCCGAGCTGCTTCAGCACCGCCGCATCGGCGAGCCCCGCATCGCGCGCCGCGCGATAGTCGGGCGTCTGCCGGATGAAGCCGCGGAACAGGTCGTTGCGCAGGCCGCAGCCGGACGGGCCGCGCCATGCGCTGTCGGCGATCGCCTGCAGCCGTTCGGTCTGCCGGGTCAGCGCTTGCGTTGCCATCTCTTGCAGCCGTGCGTCGAGCGTGGTGTACACGACGAGGCCGTCCGAGTAGAGGTCGTAGTTGTTGCGGTCGGCCCATGCGATCAGCCACTTGCGCAATTGCACCGCGAAGTGCGGCGCGGGGCCCGGCTGGGCGGTCTGCGGCTCGAAGTCCACGCGCAGCGGCCGGCGCTGCAATTGCGCGAGCTGCTGCGGCGACAGCATCCCCATCGCGGCCATCCGGCCGAGCACGATGTTGCGGCGCTGGACCGCGCGCTCCGGATTGAGCACCGGGTTGTAGTAGCTGTTGCCCTTCAGCATCCCGACGAGCGTCGCGCTTTCCACGATGTCGAGCTGGTCGGCCGATTTGCCGAAATAAGTGCGTGCGGCCATTTCGACGCCGTACGCGTTGTACAGGAACGGCACGGTGTTCAGGTAGGTCTCGAGGATCTCGTCCTTGCTGTACACCGTCTCGATCTTGAACGCGGTGATCAGCTCCTTCACCTTGCGCGTGAGCGTCGGCGCGCGGCCGACTTCGTCCGGATACAGGTTGCGCGCGAGTTGCTGCGTGATCGTCGAGCCGCCCTGGCGGCTGCCGGAGAACGTATGGAGCCCGGCCGCGAGCGTGCGGCGCCAGTCGATGCCGTGATGCGCATAGAAGCGGTGGTCCTCGGTCGCGATCAGCGCGTCGACCATGTGCGGCGAGATCTGCTTGAGCGGCACCCATTCGCGATTGACGGGCCGGAACTCGGCGATCAGCTGGCCGTCGGCCGACAGTACGCGTGCGGGGCGGTCGATGCGCGCCTTGCGGATGTCGCCGATGCTCGGCGTGAACGGCACGAACGCGAGCAGGACCAGCAGGCCGAGCACCGGTATCGCGGCGAGCGTCAGCGCGATGCCACGGCGCGTCGGATGGCGCAGGCGATGCCACGCGCCGGCACCCAGCGTGCGGGCGCCGTCACGGCAGCGAAGCCACAGGTTGCGAAGAAACGGCACGAAGCGATTCACGGCGGCAGCAGCGCGGTCGGAAAAGGCGCGATCCTAGCAAACCGGGCAGCGTCGCCTGGGGCCAAAAAGCCCGTTTGCTTGCAGGATTTACAGACGATTACGTTTGTTGCCCGCGGACAACCTTTTGCCGCGCGCACGGCCGCGATTCCGCCGACGAATCGCGGCCGGCCAGCTCCGTACGCGCCGCAGCTTCATGGTGTTGGCCGGAATGCCGGGAATGCGGTCGCCAGATCGGACGACGATGTTGCCGTTCGTGTCGGCACTCGAATAATTCGAACCGGTTTCGATGAAGGTCGATTCGTGAGTCGCATGTTGCTCGCGCGGCTGCTGACGAACGGTATGTCGTCGGGGCGTGTCGGGCACCAGGCCGCGACGTTCCAGGTCGTCGCCGAGCCGATGCGTCCGCGGGCGCCGATTTCAACGGTTCTGGCTATCACGGACCGGAGGCGAGATATTACGTTTTCCTTGATTTTTCCTGAAAATGAAATGAATTAGAAAGGATAAATGGAATGGATGCATTTCCATAATCTGCATTTCCGGCCGGGAAAAAACGGGGCAAGATTGCAGTGCTCAGTGACGTGTCGACGAAACGCGCACACGTCGGACATTTCGATACACGAGGCCCGCCACGTGCCCCCACGCATTTCCATTTTGCTCGTTGACGACCATGCGGTTGTGCGTGAAGGCTACAAGAGACTGATCGCGTTCGAATCGGACCTTTACGTATGCGGTGAAGCCAGGACTGCGGCAGAGGCCTATCACGCGTTCTGCTCGCTGCGGCCCGATGTGGTCGTGATCGATGTGTCGCTGCAGGGCCCGAGTGGCATCGAGGCCATCCGCCGCATGCTCGCGCGCGAGCGTGCGGCGCATATCCTGATATTCAGTGTCCGTGAGGAAGCGATTTTCGTGCGCCGCGCGCTTGCCGCGGGGGCGCTCGGTTACGTGACCAAGTCCAGTGCACCCGACGTGCTTGTCGATGCGGTTCGCGCAGTGGCGCACGGCCGTCGATTCCTGAGTCCCGACGTCGCACAGGCACTGCACGCGAGTGATGCGTTTCGGGAAGGACAAGTCGGCAGCGCGCTCTCGGCGCGCGAGTTCGAGGTGATGGGATTGCTCATCCAGGGGTATACATTGCTCGCCATCGCCGAGCAACTCGGCATCAGCCGGAAGACCGTGGCCAACCATCAGTCGACGCTCCGCCAGAAGTTCGGCGCGGACAACAGCGTACAACTTGCCCGCATGGCAAGCCGGTTCGGTCTGCCGTTTCAACCGGCGCCAGGCAGTTGATCCCGGATCGGGCTTTTCAGCGGAAGCATGCCGCTCATTATTAGCAATACAAAATGAATCGAACGATGATCCGTCGTCGACGGTAGCGATATAAATATGGGATGAATGCCGGGGCGGCTTTCATCGGAGAGCGCGATGAGAAAGAGAATCTCGGTGGCGGTGTTGTTGGGGGGGCTCATGCCGGCCGCGTGGGCGCAAACGAGCGTGACGCTGTATGGCCGCGTCGACGCGGGGCTCGAGTACCTGAACCACGTCACGACGGCACCGGGTCGAACCGACACGCGCTTCAGCGCAGAGGGGGGCGACTGGGGCACGAGCATGCTGGGGCTGCGCGGCAACGAGGATCTGGGCGGTGGATTGTCCACGGTATTCAATCTCGAAACCGCGCTGCAAACGATGAACGGTACGACGGGAGGCGGACGGCTCTTTTCGAGGCGTGCCTACATCGGACTGAAAGACGATTCGTGGGGGCAACTCCAGGCCGGGCGCAACCTGTTCATCGATAGCGACGGCGTGTGGGCGTTCGACCCGTTCGTGCAGCAGGCGGTGTCGTCGGCATCCCTCGTGCGCGGACGCAACTGGCAGCAGACCAGCAATAACGTGGAATACCACAGCCCGGTTTTCCACGGCTTCGACGTGCAGGCGCAATACGCGTTCGGTAATCAGGCGAGCGGCTTCAACAATGGTGCGTCGGGCGAGTTCGGCCGCTCGGACGGCGTCATGCTGACGTACCGCTCGCCGTATTTCGACGTACGCGGCATGTACGACGCGCTGCGCGATTCGACCGGCAAGTTCACCAATGTCTTCACGAGCTCCCGTGAATATTTCGTTGGCGGAAACATGCGGATCCAGAAGTTCACGATTCAGACGGCCTGGACGCACTATTCGGCGCCGGACACGCCGGCCGGCCTCGCGGACAACGCGGATCACTTCTGGCTCGGTGCGACGTGGCAGGCGAATTCCCGCTGGTCGGTGACGGGCGCGGGCTACTACGTTCGCGTGCGCAGCGGCAACGGCGATGCGACGCACGATCCTGCCGGCCATGCGACGCTGTACGCGCTCGGCACGACCTGCAACCTGAGCAAGCGCACCTTCCTTTACGGCACGGTGGGTTATGTGCGTAACGGGAGTCACTCGGATTTTTCGGTATTCGCGACTCCGCTGGGCACGACGCCGACCACCAATCCGCTCGACGGCGAATCGCAGGTCACGACGTATGTCGGCGTGATGCACACGTTCTGAAACGATAGATGAAGACTGTATCGATGATCGGCGTCAAGCGGTTCCGGCAGTGGCGCAGCGGCGCTCGTCCGGTTTTTCGACAACGGGCGCGGGCGTGCGGTGTGCTGGGCGCCTTGCTCGTTGCTCCGTCTCTCGCGTGGGCGCAGGCATCCGTGACCTTGTACGGTGTCATCGATACGAGTATCGAGATCACGAACCCCGGGGCGGGATGGGCGGCGCGGATGGACTCGGGTGCGTATCGCGGTTCGCGGATCGGCTTGCGCGGCAGCGAGCCGATCGGCGGCGGGACGAACATGCTGTTCGTGCTCGAGAACGGATTTGGCGCGACCAACGGCACGCTCGATACGGCGGGCACGCTGTTCAACCGCCAGGCCTGGATCGGTGCGGGCGGCCCCTGGGGGGAAATGCGCGTCGGACGGCAATATTCGCCGATCTATATCCCCTTCAAAGGCGGGATCGATGCATTCGGCGCGGGAACCATTGCGTCCGGGCTGAACAACTTCTCCAAGATCACCCCCTACGCGAGTAATGCGATCACCTACCTGTCACCGAAAATCGCGGGCTTCGACGCAACGGTGATGATGTCGCTGCGTGCGGCGAGCGACAACGACGGCAACGGGCTCGCGGGCAACTTCGAAACAGTGTCGTACCAGTACGGGCCGGTGCGGCTCGCTTACGGGCATCAGCAAACGCACGGCAGCGGCGCATTGCGGGCGAATCTCGCCGGCGCGTCGTATCGCATCGACAAAGCCACCTTGTTTGCGGACTGGTTCAATGCGTCGGGCGGCAATGCGCCGGTTTATCACAACGACGGTTTTGCGGTATCGCTGCGCTACGCGTTCGCGCCGAATCTCGATGCGTCGCTCGGCTATGCGTACGTGCGCGACCGTTCCGGAACGGACAACAACGCGGACCAGTTCAGTGCGATGTGCGATTACAGGCTGTCAAAGACGTTGCAGTTCTACGCGAGTGCAGGCTGGTTGCGTAATCGTAACAACGCGACCTTCACGCTGCGTGGCGTCAACGTAACCGGGCTTCCGCCATCGTGGCCCGGCTCGCTGGTGCGCGGCGTACAGATCGGCATGATCGATCGTTTTTGAATGCGATGACTCACCAAAGTGAGCGCAGTGGCAAGGCTGGGATTTTCTATCGCTGTCTTATGGAGAACTGAAAATGATACGAGTGTTGAACAGGCAAGACGCAGATCGGCGCGCTTCGCCGCTATCCTGGCGCACCCCGGCTATCGCGACGGCCGTCGCTCTCGTGAGCAGCCTCGTCGCTGCGGCTCCCGCTGCCGCCCAAAGCGCGGGAGACTGGCCGATGGGCGGGCAGAATCTGCACAATACCCGCAGCGCCGCGGGCGAACGCGCGATCGGCCTGAACAACGTGGCCAAACTGGCGCCGCGCTGGTCGGTCGATACGGACGGTAACGTGTCCGCTACGCCGACGGTCGTCGCCGGCGTCGTCTATGTGCCCGACTTCGGCGGCTCGCTATGGGCCGTCGATGCCGCGACCGGACAGGTCAAGTGGCACAGGAAGGTCAGTGACTACAGCGAGATTCCCAACGATGCGTCGCGTACCAGCCCTGCGTACTGGAAAGGCACGCTGGTGATCGGCCAGGGCACGCAGCTCGCCAACAATCCGAGCGGCGCCTACATGCTGGGCATCAAGGCCGAAGACGGCGCGCCGCTGTGGCGCACGCAGGTCGACACGGACAAGTCCGCCATCATTACGAGTTCGCCGGTTATCGACAACGGGATCGTCTACGTCGGCGTATCGTCTCGCGCCGAGGCGTTGAAGGAGACGCCCCGGTATCGCGGCAGCGTCGTGGCGCTCGACGCGACGAGCGGCAAGCTGTTGTGGAAGACGTACATGGTTCCGGAGGGTTACACCGGCGGTTCGGTCTGGGGCAACACGCCGGTCGTCGATCGTGAAACCGGCTTGCTGTACGTGACCACGGGCAACAACTTTACCGTTCCGGAAGGGGTGTGCCGGTATCCGGGGCAAGAGAAGTGCAAGGCAGCCGTACCGGACAATCATATCGACAGTTTCGTTGCATTGAACCTGAAGACAGGCAAGATCGCGTGGGCCACCCGTACGCTGGCCGCCGACATGTCGACGAACTACGACCACGACGACGGCCCGGACTACGATTTCGGCTCGGGGCCGAACCTCTACACGACGACCATCGGCGGCCACAAGCGCACATTGCTCGGTGCCGGCCAGAAGAGCGGAGTCTACTGGGCGCTCGATCCGAAGACGGGCAAGGTCGTCTGGCATACCCAGGTCGGCCCCGGCAGCCTGCTCGGCGGCATGCTGTGGGGAACGGCTGCTGATGGCAAACGCATCTACGTATCGATCGGCAACCTGAATCACGAGTCCGTCGCAGTCAATTCGCCCGCGGGGACGAAGACGACCAAGGGCGGCATCTGGGCCGCGGTTGACGCTGCAACCGGCAAGGTGCTCTGGCGCACCGCGGATCCGCAGCAGATGATGGACACCGTTGCGATGTCCGAGGCTAACGGCGTGGTGTATGCGGGTTCGCTGGCAGGCAGCGGCGCCAACATGTATGCACTCGACGCGTCGACCGGCGAAATCAAGTGGAGCTTCGAGAGCGGCGGCGCCGTCGTGTCCGGTGCCGCGATCGTCGACGGTACGGTCTACTGGGGATCCGGTTATCACACCAAGATTCTCGGGCTGCCGTATGCCGGCGACAACCACAAGCTTTACGCGTTTTCGGTAGCGAAGCAGTAAGTCGCCGTTGCCGGGTGTCGCGAGTCCACCCGCGCGAGCCGATATCCGCGCTCGGATACGAGCGCGGCATCGTCAGTGCGGGTGGCGAGCCGACGCCGGCGCGCCGATTGCGTAAAACCCGCGAGAAGCGACGGGAGCGCGGGTGCATGATGCGGGGCTCGTCGATCACCGACTGGTGACGCGCACAGCTCCGTCGATCCCCTGGAAACGTGGCGAGCGTTTGCACGAACGCGAGAGAACTCGTCGCGCACGAAGTTCAAGCGCTAATTCGAATCGGTTCAATTCCGTTTCTTCGGTGTTATTTCGACACGAATACGTGTCAAATGTGTCGGCGCGGCTACCGTAATGCCAGCGCAATGCGCACCGGGCGTTCATTGTTCGCACGATCGAGGCCGGTCTCCCATTTTCCGATTCAAAGGACTGCACTCTTCATGAGCAATCGGAAACATGAATTATCCACTCCGAAGAATAGCCAGCCGATCTTCATCAATCAGCACCCGCAGGCGGCGCTCGCGGATATGCCTGTGAAATAAGCGCCGGGTATCGGCGCGGTCGTGTTGAACTCGCCAATTGCCGACGCTGTCCCCACACGTCGTTGATCGAGTGCGAACGCTCGAGCGTAGTGACGTGTCCGTTGAAAAGAATGAGATCGAGCGTGAAACAGGTTGCGCTCGCAAGCATTTCCTCACGTGACGAGTATTCGAAAGACGACTCGATGAGCGCGATCGCCTGCGCGTCAATCAGCATGACGAGCCGGCCGGCAAGTGCAGTCGACGACTGCGTTTGGATCGTGCCGGCCAGCGCGCAGGCACACAACCATCGATTCCATTTCCATGATGCAACACCTTCCTGATCTCGACGCCTGGGCCATCTTCGCGCGCGTCGCGGAAACCGGCTCGTTCGCAAAAGCCGCCGAGCTGATCGGCACGTCGCAGTCGACCGTATCGAAGGCCATAGCACGCCTCGAGAATCGGCTCGGCACCATGCTGCTGTACCGGACGTCGCGCAGGCTGTCGCTGACTCCGACGGGCGATCTGCTGCGCGACCGTGCGATCCGGCTGCTCGCGGATGCCGAGTTCATCGAGAACGAGGCATCCGCTCAGGCGCTGGAGCCGCACGGTCTCGTGCGTGTGAATGCGCCGATGTCGTTCAGTCTCCGGTATCTCGCGCCGGTGCTTCCGGCGTTTCTCGAGCGCTACCCGAACGTCGACGTCGATCTCATGCTGAGTGACCATCTGATCGACGTCGTTCCGGGCGGCTTCGACGTCGCGATCCGGATTGCCGAACTGAACGATTCGACGCTGCGCTTTCGCAGGCTCTGCGCGGTCCGCCGGCCGCTCGTCGCTTCGCCTGCCTATCTGGACCGGTACGGGCGTCCGGCTCACCCGCGCGATCTCGAGCGGCATGTCTGCTTCACCTACACGAATCTGCCGACGTCTGGTTGCTGGCGGTTTCGGCACACCGCGTCGGGTGACAAATTCTCGGTAGCGGTGAACGGACGCATCCGCACCAACAACGCCGACGTGATCCTGCCCGCGCTGGTTGCCGGGCACGGCCTCGCGCTGCAGCCCGAATTCCTGGTCGTCGATGCGCTGCGGCATGGCGAACTCGAGGAAGTGATGCACGACTGGCGGATCGCCGACATCAACGTGAACCTTGTGACGCCGCCCGGCATGCTGCGTACCGCGCGCGTCGCGGTGTTGCTCGACTATCTCGCCGACCATTTCACGACCGCCCCCTGGGAGCCGCCCGTGCGCTGAACATCCTGCTGCGTGCGTGCCGACGCTGCGGGCGCTCTGAGTCATGGCGTCACGCGCCCCGGAGAGAGGCGGCACGAAGCGGGGCAACGCGGCAGGGCAGTGGATGGAAGCGGCGCGATCCCGGCACGCGACACATGTGCGCCGACCACCTTTTACGGCTGGCGCGGCCGCGACTGCGCTGACGAAACCACCTCCGCGAGCCGCTGCGCGGCCGCCTCCATGCGTTCGCGATCGAACCCGCCGAAGCCGAGCACGAGCCCCGGCCGCGCGGTGCCCGGCGCAAACATCGGCGACACGGCGCGCACCGCGACGCCTGCTTGCGCGGCGCGCGCGACCACGTCGAGATCGTCGATCCCTTCGGCGAGCCACAGCACGACGTGCATCCCCTGATCGCCCGGCTGCACCCACGCGCGTTCGCGCGGCAGCCGCGTGCCGAGCGTGTCGATCAGCAGCGCGCGCTGCGCCGCATAGACGCCGCGCACGCGGCGAATGTGGCGGTCGAGATGCCCTTCGGCGATGAAGGCGGCGAGCACGTGCTGGTCGGCCGTCGGCGCATGGCGGTCCATCAGCACGCGCGCGCCGCAGAACGCGGGCACGAGATCGTCGGGCACGATCACGTAGCCGAGCCGCAACGACGGAAACAGAATCTTGCTGAACGTGCCGAGATACACCACGCGCTCGGGATCGAGCCCCTGCAGCGACGGGAACGGATAGCCTTCGTAGCGCAGCTCGCTGTCGTAATCGTCTTCGACCACCCATGCGCGATGCGTGCGTGCCCACGCGAGCAGTGCATTGCGGCGCGCCATGCTCATCGGCATGCCGAGCGGGTACTGGTGCGACGGCGTGACGAATGCGGCGCGCGCGTTCGGCGCGAGCCGGATGCCGGCTTCGACGTCGATGCCGTCGGCGTCGACCGGCACGCGGACCGTCGCGTCGCGCCGGCCCGTGCTTTCGAGCAGCGCGGTGATGCCGCGATAGGCCGGATTCTCGACCCACGCGCAATCGTCCGCGCCGAGCAGCACCTGGCTCGCGAGGTGCAGCCCCTGCTGCGTGCCGCTCGTGATCACGACCTGATCGGCGCTGCAGCGTACCGAGCGCGAGCGGCGCACGTAGTCGGCGATCGCTTCGCGCAGCGGCAGCGCGCCTTGCGGATCGGCATAACCGGACGGGGCACCGGCGCCGCGGGCGCGCAGGCGGTTGCCGAGCCGGCGCCAGATGTCGTCGGGCGCGGTGAGCCCGATGGGCACCGAGATCGCGAACGGCACGGCCGGCAGCGGGCGGAATTCGCGGGCGATCCGCGCGAAGGTCGCGGCCGGCTCGGGCAGGCCGGTGGGCGCCGGCGGGGGGCGTACGGCCGTGCGCGCGGGTGCGGCCGGCGGCGATGACGCCGCGAGCGCGTGGGCGATGCGCGTGCCCGCGCCGCCGCGCGACTCCAGGAAGCCTTCGGCGACGAGCTGCGCATACGCGTCGACGACGGTGCCGCGCGCGACCTGCAGCGCCGCCGCGAGCAGCCGCGTGGAAGGCAGCGTGTCGCCGGGCCGCACGTCGCCGCGGCGCACGGCTTCGCGCAACGCCTGCGCGAGCTGGCGGCTCAGGTCGCCGGCCGCGCGGTCGAGCGCGCCGAGCGACGGGATTTCGACGATCCGGGCCGTTCTTGGCATGATTCTGGTCTGTTGAAAATGTTCCAAACCGGCTCTACAGCATAAACCAGTTTGCGCTCACAATCGTTGCATGACGGGCCGGTGCCCGACCCATTTCAAACCCCGCACGACCGTGGAGCCGACATGTACGTCCCCGCCGATTTCAACGAGCCCAACCCCGACGCGCTGCGCGAGCTGATCGTCCAGCATCCGTTCGGCACCCTGATCACATATGGGCAGAACGGACTCGACGCGAACCACCTTCCGTTCGAGCTGTTGCCGGGCGACGGCGGGCTCGGCGAGCTGCATGCGCACGTCGCGCGCGCGAATCCGGTGTGGCAGGCGGCCGCGAACGGCGACGAGGTGCTCGTGATCTTCCGCGCGGGCGACGCGTACATTTCGCCGACCTGGTATCCGAGCAAGCACGCGACGCACCGGCAGGTGCCGACGTGGAACTACGTGGTGGTGCATGCGCACGGACGCATCACGGTGCGCGACGACGAGAAGTTCGTGCGCGGCGTGGTTGCGCGGCTGACGCGCACGCACGAGGCGTCGCAGCCGGTGCCGTGGAAGATGGGCGATGCGCCGCAGGATTATCTCGACACGATGCTGCAGTCGATCGTCGGGCTGCAGATCGAGATCACGCGGCTGGTCGGCAAGCGCAAGCTCGGGCAGAACAAGTCGGCGGCGGATATTCGCGGGGCGGGCGAGGCGTTGATCGCCGACGGCAACGTCGCGATCGGCGAAGCGATGCTGGCGGAGGCCGACGCGAAGCGCGAGTGAGCCGCGCGCAACACGTCGCGAATGTGAATGAATCGCGCGGGGGCGCATGCGGCGCAGCCCCCGCGGCCGCGCGTTATTGCGTGCGCGGCGTCCCGGCGGCTTCTTCCCCCGCCTGCGCCAGCGCCCCCCGAATCGCCGCCTCCGTCTTGTCGTACCCGCCTTCGCCATAGCGCGTATAGACGACCTTCCCGCTCGCATCGATCAGGTACAGCGCGGGCCAGTACTGGTTCCCGTACGCACGCCACGTGTCGTAGCGGTTGTCCTGCGCGACCGGATACCGGATGCCGAAGCGCTTGATCGCATCGGCGACGTTCTTCGGGTCGCGCTCGAACGGATACTCGGGCGTATGCACGCCGACCACGGCGAGCCCCTGGTCGCGATATTTGCGGTCCCAGTCCTTCACGAACGGAATCGTATGAATGCAGTTGATGCACGAGTACGTCCAGAAATCGACCAGTACGACCTTGCCGCGCAACCGGTCGAGCTTGAGCGGCGCGCTGTTGTGCCAGCGGTCGATGCCGGTGAAATCGGGCGCCGGCGTGCCGGCCGGCGAGGTCGTCATTCCCGCGTCGTCGCGGGTGCCGGCGAACGCGGCGATCCCGGCCGTGGCGGCGAGGGCGATGACGACGGCGGCAGTCTTGAATCGGGGCAGCATGGCGTTTCTCCGGTTCGGCCGGCCGTCGCGCGAATGCGTCGGCCGGGCGGGTTTCGACAGCCCTCATTGGGCCGCGCCGACGTATCTGCGATGTGTCCGGCGAACCGCGCGTGTGCAACGTTGTGTGTCGCCACGACGGCGCGATACATTGGGATACAACCGCGTGCCCGCGCTGCGGTATAAAAGCGGCATCGCCCGCCGCCACATCACGACACCGACTCATGGACAAGATCGACCACGTACTGATCGTCGACGACGATCGCGCGATTCGCGAACTGATCGCGGACTACCTGGAGAAGAACGGCATGCGCGTGTCGCTCGCCGCGAACGGCCGCGACATGCGCAACGTGCTCGACGACGGCGCGCCCGACCTGATCGTGCTCGACCTGATGCTGCCCGGCGAGGACGGCCTCGCGCTGTGCCGCGATCTGCGCGCCGGCAAGTTCCGTACGGTGCCGGTGCTGATGCTCACCGCGCGCGGCGAGGAAACCGACCGCATCATCGGCCTCGAGATGGGCGCCGACGACTATCTCGCGAAGCCGTTCGCGGTGCGCGAGCTGCTCGCGCGGATCCGCTCGGTGCTGCGTCGCGCGCGCATGCTGCCGCCCGGCATGCAGGTGACGGAGACGGCCGGGCTGCTCGCGTTCGGCGAATGGCGGCTCGATACGACGGGGCGCCACCTGCTCGATGCCGAAGGCACGCTGGTCGCCTTGAGCGGCGCCGAATACCGGCTGCTGCGCGTGTTCCTCGACAATCCGCAGCGCGTGCTCACGCGCGACCAGTTGCTCAACCTCACGCAGGGGCGGCAGTCCGATCCGTTCGACCGGTCGATCGACCTGCTCGTGAGCCGGCTGCGCCAGCGGCTGCGCGACGGCGCGCGCGAGCCGCGCTATATCAAGACGCTGCGCAACGAGGGCTACGTGTTCTCGTCGGCCGTGACCGCGGTCGAGGGCGACGCATGAGCGCGCGCGCGCCGTTGCACTGGCCGCGCTCGCTGTTCGCGCGGCTCGCGCTGATTCTGTGCGTGGGCCTCGCGCTCGCGCAGACGCTGTCGTTCTGGCTCACCGTGACCGAGCGCGACCAGGCGACCACCAACCTGATGATGGGCTACATCGAGCGCGAGGTCGCGAGCTCGGTCGCGCTGCTCGATCACCTGCCGCCCGACCAGCGCGCCGCGTGGCTGCCGCGCCTCGCGCGGCGCAGCTATGCGTTCATCCTCGGGCCCGGCGAGACGGGCACGCCGCCGGAGGCGCGGCTGTCGGCGCGCGTGGAGCGCTCGATCTCGGACGGCATCGGCGGCGCATATCCGCTGACCGCGAACGCGATCCCCGGCGATCGCGAGCATCTGCAGGTGCATTTGCGCCTGACCGACGGCTCGCCGCTGACGATCGACATCCATCCGATGTCGACGGTGCCGCTGTCGGGCTGGCTGCCCTACGTGCTGGCGGTGCAACTCGCGGTGCTGGCCGCGTGCTGCTGGCTCGCGGTGCGGCTCGCGACGCGGCCGCTGAACCAGCTCGCGCAGGCCGCCGACGCGCTCGGCCCCGACCTGAAGGGCGAACGCCTGACCGAAGACGGGCCGTCCGAAGTCGCGCGCGCGGCGCGCGCGTTCAACGCGATGCAGGACCGCATCGCGCAGTACATGGCCGAACGCATGCAGATCCTCGCGTCGATCTCGCACGACCTGCAGACGCCGATCACGCGGATGCGGCTGCGCGTCGACACGATGGACGACGACGTGCAGGGCGCGAAGCTGCGCCAGGACCTGCTGGAGATGGAGCATCTGGTGAAGGAGGGCGTCGCGTATGCGCGCACGCTGCACGGCACCGGGGAGGCCGCGCGCCGCATCGATCTCGATGCGCTGCTCGACAGCATCGTGTGCGACTATACGGATGCGGGGCAGGACGTCGCGCTGCACAGCGGCGGCCCGCTCGCGCTGACGACGCGGCCGAAGGCGCTGCGCCGGATCGTCGGCAACCTCGTCGACAACGCGCTGAAGTTCGCGGGCGCGGCCGAGATCGCCGTGCAGGCGGCGCCGGGCGGCGGCGCGGTCATTGCGGTGCGCGATCGCGGGCCCGGCATTCCGGACGATCAGCTCGACGCGGTGTTCGAACCGTTTCGCCGCGTGGAGACGTCGCGCAATCGCGAGACGGGCGGCACGGGGCTCGGCCTCGCGATCGCGCGCCAGCTCGCGCTCGCGATGGGCGGCACGCTCACGCTGAGCAACCGGCCGGACGGCGGCGGGCTGGAAGCGCGGTTGACGCTCGCGAACGCGGCGTGACGCGTTGTTGCGGGCGTCGAATTCACGCCCGCGGCAACGCGCTCGCGCTCATCGCTGCAAATGCGCGTCGACCAGCGGCGCGAGCGTGTCCGCATGGACGGCCGCGAGATCGTGCCGGCCGCCCGGCACGACGTGCAGTTGCGCGTCGGGCAGCCGGTCGAGCAGGCGCTCGCCGGCCGCGACCGGGCTGATCGGATCGTCGTCGCCCCACAGCAGCAGCGTTGGCTGCGCGATGCGGCCGATGTCGTCCGACAGGTCGGCCCAGAACGTCATGAACCAGTCGGGAAGCTGCGGGTTCGCTTCCGCAAAACCGGTGCGCCAGTCCTGCGCGCCGAGCCCCTGCATGTCGAGGCCGCCGGACGTGACCGTCAGCACGAGGTGCGTGACGTATGCGGTGCGCTCGAGCGCCGCGCGCATCGCGATCACGCCGCCCATCGACTGCGCGATCACGGCGGTCGGCCGGTCGATCGCGGCCAGCACGTGACGCACGAGGCCGTCGAAGTCGTCGACGGCCGGATCGCGCGGCGTGTCGCCGAAGCCCGGATACGCGACGATCCGCCGCTCGGCCGGATGCGCGAGCCGGTTCGCGAGCGGTTGCCAGAAGGCGGTGCTGCCCGATGCGCCGGGCAGGAAGAGCAGTTGCGACGGAACGGGCATGGCGGGTCGGTTTTCCGGGGAGCGAAGCGGGAGGAAGGGCCGGCGGCGATGCGTCAGCACCGGCCGGTGCGCAGCGCGACGGTCCAGTCGTCGCGGCCGCGCGTTGCCGCGGTGGCGGCGGCCGTGTGCCAGTCGTATTCGACCGCATGGAATTCGGCGTGCCAGCCGGACGGCGTGCGCGACACCATCGCATAGCGCGCGTGCGGCGAGCCGGTTTCGATCCGGTGCGGATACGGTTGATCGTCGGTGTACGCCTGCAGCCCGACGCTGCCCGGGTTGACGATCAGCCGCCCGTCGTCGAGCTTCGCCATGCGCGGCACATGCGTGTGGCCGCACAGGATCAGCGACGCGGATTCGTCGCCCGCGCGTTGCGCGATTTCATCGGGCGTTGCCGCGCGGCAGCCGTCGGGCGTGACCGTCTCGAGGAAATAGATCAGGTCGCTGGCGGGCGTGCCGTGCACCAGCAGCACGTCGTCGCCGAGCGTCAGGCGTTCGGGCAGCGCGGCGATCCATTGGCGATGATCGTCGCGCAGCGTGTCGTGCGCCCAGCGGTCGGACAGCCGCATCGATTCGCGCTCGCCGGTCAGCAGTTGCCGTTCGTGATTGCCCTTGATGGTCGGCAGGTCGAGCGCGATCAGGCGGTCGGCGGTTTCGGCCGGGTGGAGCGCGCCCGACACGATGTCGCCGAGATTGACGATCAGGTCGGCGCCGCGGCGGCGCACGTCGGCGAGCACCGCGTCGAGCGCGGCGAGGTTGCCGTGGATGTCGGACAGTGCGGCGATCTTCATGGTGGAAAAGTCGATGCGGGGAACGGCGATTGTCGCCAATTCGGCGCGCATCGTCCAATCGCGTCGACGGCGCGCACACGGGTGTTGTGCATCGCGAGCCAGTCCGTCAGTCGGTCGCGAGGCGCGCGTATATCGCGAAGTCGCCCGGCACGCCGCGCACCATCCGGTATGCGCGCAGCACCCCTTCGTACCGGTAGCCGCATTTCTGCAGCACGCGCGCGGAGCCGGCGTTGCTGTTCAACACGACGCCCTGGATGCGCATGAAGCCTTCCGCGAAGGCCCACGCAGTGACGCTCGCGCACAGCGCGCTCGCGATGCCGCGCCCCCAGTGCGACGGTGCGATGTCGTACGCGATCTCGGCCGTGCGGTTCGCGGTGGACACCGTATGCAGCCCGATCGTCCCGGCGAGCGCGCCCGATGCATCGTCGACGATCGCGAGACGGCGGATCGAATCGGGATGAACGGATTCGATGCCGTCGAACAGCGGCAGCAGATCGTCGCGCGTATGCAGGTTCCAGCTCGTGTGGCGCACGACGTCCGGGTTCGACAGGTAGGCGTACCACGCGTCGAGGTCGGCGCGGTCGAGTTGCCTGAGCGACAAGCCAGGAAAACCGGCGCGGGGCGGTGCGTCGATTCTCATCGCGTACCTGTTGCGAACGAGGCGGCGTGCATGGCTGAATGCTCCGGCGATGTTGTTGCAGCAGAAAAATCGGCTGGCAAGCGCCACCCCCTCGATCTCGAACAAGGTGACGGAGCGCGCGTTGGCTTCCACGCCCTGCTAATTCTAACGGGTGATCGAGCGTTCCGAACTTGTGTAAGGTTTTCTGCGGCAGCCTCCCATTGCGCGTGGGGATCCTCAATCAAGAACGGAGTTTCGGATGAGTGACGTCGTGGAAAAGAAGGTCGAAAAGAAGCATGTGCTGGATTGGCCGTGGCCGGTCATCGTCTCCATGCTGGGGCTGGTGTTGCTCGGCATTGCCTATTCGTCCGGCGATGCCTATTACAAAGGACTGCTCGCGAGTTTCTGGATAGATTACGACGCGTTCCCGATTGATAAGTCGCGGCACCTGGTGCTGTCGGTCTGGAGTGCGTTGAACGCATCGATCGGTGTTCAAAACTGGCTCGGCTCAAACAAGAGCACGCTCTGCTTCGTGCTGTTGTTTCTGCTGATCTACTTCGCCGTTTGTGTGACGCTCGAGAAGTTTCTTCGCTGGGTCATCGAGAAGATCGGCAAGCGGAAGGACGGCTCGACGAGGTCGTTCAACCTGCCACCGGCCCTCAAGCGATATCGCGACTTCGTACTTTGGTCGCTGTTCTGGGGCATCAACGTAACGTTGCTGGCGATCTTCCTGCCGGTGGTTGCGTCGATACCGTCCGGCATCGGCGAGGCCGTCGGGGCAAGCGTGGCGACCGATATGAAGCAGGACTTCGACAAAGGGTGTGAAAAATCGAGAACACGCTGCCAGGTTCTATTGAAGGACGGAAAAGAGGTCGCTCGTGGCTATGTGGTCGTGCAATCGCCGTCGCGTATCGCGATCTACCTGGGCGGGGCCGTGCGCCAGATGCAGTTGGACGGCATCGAAGTGCGGACGCTCGAACGTTCTGCCGCTCCCGCCAGGAACTGACGTAGCACCGAGTCGCGGGCATTTACCCGGCGGCCGATTATCTCGATATTGGCAAGAGGCTGTTTTCATTATTGCGCTTTCGAACGGAACCGGTTCCAACTACCATGGCGGCGTCGCGGCGGGCAGGGCTGCCGCGGCATCGCGCGCGTATCGCACGGGCGCGTCCCCGCGTGCGGGCACGGCCGGCCTCGCCCCGTCGGCGGATCTCGCCGACCGCACGCGCTACTCGCACAGAACAACGGGCCGAGCGCCCGGAGACGCTAAAAGCCATGAACAAGCAACTGATCGCAGCACCGCTGCTGCTCTCGCTCGCGGGCATCGCCTCCGCACAAAGCTCCGTCACGCTGTACGGCATCGTCGACGCGGGCGTGACTTACCGCAGCAACGAACGGGTCGGCTCGCCGGGCGCCTACACCGGGCATTCGGATGTCGGCCTGACCACCGGCAACCTGTCCGGCAGCCGCTGGGGCATCAAGGGTTCCGAGGATCTCGGCGGCGGGATGCGCGCGCTGTTCGTGCTCGAGAACGGCTTCGACATCACCAACGGCACGTCGGGCCAGGGCGGCCGCCAGTTCGGCCGCCAGGCGTTCGTCGGCGTCGGCAGCGACCGCTACGGCACGATCACGCTCGGCCGCCAGTACACGTCGCTCGACGACTTCGTGAGCCCGGTCGGCCCGTCGTCTTTCATCGGCGGCTTCGGCGCGCATCCGGGCGACATCGACGACCTCGACCAGACGGCGCGTGTCGACAGCTCGATCAAGTACACGAGCGCGAACTACGCGGGCTTCACGTTCGGCGCGCTGTACGGCTTCGGCAGCCAGCCGGGCAGCATGAAGCAGCGCAACACGTGGAGCGTCGGCGCGGCGTACGCGGCGGGGCCGCTGCGCGTGGGCGTCGGCTACGAGCGCTCGGACAACAGCAAGACGGGCGCGACCGACCCGACGTCCGGCACCTGGCAGAGCACCGACGACGGGCTGTTCAACTCGTCGATCAACGAAGGCTACGCAAGCGCGCAGTCGCAGCAGGTCATCGCGACCGGCGCGACGTACGACTTCGGCCCGGCCGTCGTCGGCGTGAACTACAGCAACGTGCAGTACCGCAGCGGCGCGCAGTCGCTGTTCAGCGGGCATGCGACCTTCAACGTCGCGGGCGTGTTCACGCGCTGGAACGTGCGGCCGCAGACGCAGCTGTTCGCCGGCTACAGCTACACGCGCGGCAGCAGCGTCGACGGCATCGACGACCGCGCGCAGTATCACAACGTCACGCTCGGCGCGGTGTACGACCTGTCGCAGCGCACCAGCGTGTATCTGCTCGGCGCGTACCAGCACGCGTCCGGCACGACGCTCGACGCGCTCGGCCAGCCGGTGGCCGCGACCGCGTCGGTGTCCGACAAGGCGAACGGCCACTCGTCCGACTCGCGGTCGCAGGCGATCGTGAGCCTCGGCCTGCGCCAGAAGTTCTGACGCCACGCGCGACCGGCGGCCCGCCCGGGAGGCGTGGCACCGGTCGCGCGGCTCGCCTCTATACTGTCGCCTCCCTTTCTGGAGGCGACATGACCCGAACCCGTTCCGCGAGCTGCCTGTGCGGCGCCGTCACCGTCACGCTGCACGGCGAGCCGGCGGCGCGTGCGAATTGCCACTGCGCGACATGCCGCGATTTCTATGGCACGCCGATGCTGTCCGCGACCGCATGGCAGCCGGAGCAGGTGTCCGCCACGGGCGCCGACGCGACGTTTCCGCATCCGTCGAAGTCGATGTCGCGCACGTGGTGCCCGGCGTGCGGCGAGATCGTGTTCGGCACGAACCGGCTCGGCATGCGGGTCGTGCCGAACAGCCTCGCCGCGCGTGCGCATGGCGGGCAACTGCCCGATGTACTGCAGCCGACGATGCACCTGTTCTACCGGCAGCGCGTGATCGACGTCGTCGACGCACTGCCCAAGTATCTCGACGGCTGGGACGGCCCGACGCTCGACAGCGCGCACTGATCCGCACCGGCTGCACGCGCGGCCGGCGTGCGGCCGTCTCTTCGCTCGCCGCATACACGGCACCTTCCTCCGCGGCCATTGCCTCGCGCGACGCATCGCATTACTTCACCTCTTCACGATTTCCGCAGTCACCCGGCACGCGTCGCGCGCATTCGGATGCGCAATGCCGAATGCGCGGACATTATTTTTCCTCTTTCATTTCAATTTCGATTTGTAATCATCGAGGCGATTTGCCGGCAATGAAAAAGCAATGCGTATGTATCAGAAAAAATGACGCGCCCGCATTGAATGATCCGGAAGAAAATTCCGGGAAGTTCAGGCTCCGGACGTGCCGTCTGACGGCGCGTAGCGGTGCCATTCCCGGTCTTGCACTGCATCGGTGAAAACAGATTGCGCGGTAAAAGAACGTAACAGTTAATTCGCGGCGGGATTGAACGGGATTTTTAAGAAATCACCAATGTTTCATATGCGGCGAATTACAGTATCGAGAAACAATCGTCCGGGAGCATCATTCATGTTAGTGAAACGAATCCGCGCAGTATTGCCCGGAATATGCATTGCCATGCTGGCGTCGGTGAGTCACGCGCAGACGTCGTATTCGACGGACTGGCTCGCCAACACGTTCGGCACGCTGAGCACGCACGTCGGCAACGGCGCGCGTTCGCTGTGGGTCGCGCCCGAGGGCGTGATCTACACGGCGTCGCGCTGGGACGAGAACGCGGGCGGCGTGGCGATCTACCAGAACGGGCAGACGCTCGGCACGATCGGCATTCACGACGAATTCCAGGGCGGCGCGATCACGGGCAACGCGACGTCGCTGTTCGTCGCGCTCGGCTACAACCGCACGTTCGGCAGCGGCTCGGTGGGGCGCTACAACCGCGGCACGAACCAGCGCGACCTGCGCATTCCGGTCAGCACGTGGACGGGCATCCAGTACGCGGACGTGATCACGGGCCTCGCGACGGGCGGCAACCTGCTGTACGTGAGCGACTTCTACGGCAACCGCGTGCGCGTCTACACGACCGACGGCGTGTGGCAGCGCGACATCGGCGTAGCGGGGCCCGGCGCGCTGGCGCTCGACGCGTCGGGCAACCTGTGGGTCGCGCGCCAGAGCGCCGGCGTGGTCGCGCAGTTCAGCCCGGCCGGCGCGGCGATGAGCACGATCCAGATGGCCGCGGGGGCGCGGCCGGCGTCGCTGTACTTCGATGCGCCGAACGGGCGACTGCTGGTGGGCGACGAAGGGCCCGACATGAACATCAAGATGTACACGCTCGCCGGCCAGCCGACGCAGGTCGGCACGTTCGGCGTGCAGGGCGGCTATCTCGACACCACGTCGGGCATCAAGGGGCAGGTGGGCGACAAGCGTTTCACGCGCGTCGCGGGCATCGGCAAGGATGCGGCCGGCAACCTGTACGTGCTGAACAACGCGTGGGGCGGCGGCTGGGATCTCGGGCGCAACGGCAGCACCGACCTGCATGCGTACGGCCCGACGGGCGCGCTGCAATGGAAGCTGCAGGCGCTGAACTTCGAGGCGATCGCCGCGCCGGACCCCGTCACCGACGGCACGTTGTTCTACAGCGGCAACAACGTCTATACGGGCACGGCGGGCGGCACGTTCGTCGCGAACACGGTCGATCCGTTCACCTATCCGAAAGACCCGCGCCTCGACATGAACGACTACCAGCGCGGCCAGCATTTCGGCCAGCTCGCGATGGTGGGCGGCAACCGGATCCTCGTCGCATCGGGCCAGAATCCGGGCAACTTCAACTTCTATCACTTCAACAGCGCGAGCGGCTACATCGCGATTCCGGACGGCTCGATCCCCGGCAAGCCGTTCAACACGAACCTGCAGGTGACGGCCGGTTTCGCGATCGACGACAACGGCGACGTGTGGGCCGGGCTCGACCGCACCAACACCATTTCGCACTATCCGATGACCGGCTTCGACGCCACCGGCAAGCCGTCATGGGGCAAGCCGGCGCAGATCCAGATTCCGCGCACCGTGCTGCCGCTCACGCGGATCATCTACCAGGCCGACAGCGACACGATGATCCTCGCGCAGGGCATCTCGGGCAGCTGGGACTGGACCGCGATGAACGGACACATCGAGGTCTATCACGGCTGGAAGGGCGGCAACACGAGCGCGCCAAACCCGGTGATCGACCTGACGAGCGCGAACCCGAAGTCGATCGCGGCGGCCGGCCACTACCTGTTCGTCGGCTACGTGCACACGGTGCCGAACATCGACGTCTACGACCTGAACACCGGCAACCTCGTCACGACGCTGACGAACTCGAACACGTCGGCGATGGACGTCGGCAACGACGTCGACTCGATGTACGGCGTCCGTGCGTACCTGCGCTCGACCGGCGAATACGTGATCACGAAGGACAACTACAACGGGTCGAGCATCGTCGTCTATCGCTGGCATCCGTGACCACGCAGGCCGCGCCGCTCGCGCGTCACGGCGCGCCGAGCACGCGGCCGTTCACCTCGCGCCCGTACATCGAGTCGGGCGTGTCGTGGAACTTCGCGCGGGTGTCCTGCACCGTGCCGGTGAAGCGCGGATCCTGCGGGCGCTCGTGGCTGTCCATGAAGGTTGCGACGTCCCACGCCTGCTGATCGGTCAGCGTGCCGCCGAGCCCGAGCGGCATGTTGGCCTTGATGAAGCCGGCGGCGTTGCGGATGTCGCCCATCCCCGCTCCCCAGTTGAACGAGCGCGCGCCCCACAGCGGCGGGAACGCCGGCTGACCGCCGCTCGATTGCCCCTGGCCGTCCGCGCCGTGACACAGCGCGCAGTGCTGCGAGTAGACGGCGGCGCCGCGCGCGTAATCGGCCTTCTGCGCGGGCGGCGGCAGTTTCGGGAAACCCTGTCCCGGCAGTTTCGTGCCGACCGGCGCGCCTTTCGCGAGCCAGTACGAATAGGTTTCGAGCGCGACGAGGACCGGGTCGCCGGCCGGCGGCGCCTTGCCGTTCATGCTGTAGCGAAAGCACCCCTGCAGGCGTTCGGCGAAGGTGTTCACGTGCCCGTTCTTGCTGCGGTAGGCCGGATACAGCAGGTACGCGGCCCACATCGGGCTCGAATCGGGGCGGCGGCCCGCATCGAGGTGGCAGCTCGCGCAGGTCAGCTTGTTGCCGACGTACTTGCCCGCGTATTCGGGCGTGTGGAGGAAGATCTGTTCGCCGAGCTTCACGGTCTTGCCGAAGTCGTCGGCGGGAAGCGCGGCTTCGGCGGGCGGCGTGAACGGCTTCGCCGTGGCGGCGGGTTGGGCGGCCGCCGGTGCGGACGCCGCGGCCGGCGTGTCCTGCGCGGCCGCGTACGCGAGCGCGGGCATCCAGGCCGCGCCGAGCAGCGCGGCGCGGGCGCGGCGGATCAGCTTCGTGCGGTCGATCATTGTTTGTCTCCGGTCGTGGCGCCGCCGCGCGCATAGTAGGCGGCCACCGCGTCGATATCGGCATCGGACAGCTTGCCGGCGACCATCGGCATCAGCGCCATCGGCCCCGGGGCACGCGTGCCGTGCTTCCACGCGTTCAACTGGCCGGCGATGTACGCGGCCGGCTGGCCGACGAGCGGCGGAAACGCGGTGCCCACGCCAAGGCCGCCCGCGCCGTGGCACTGCGCGCACGCGGGCAGGCCGTCCGACCAGCGTCCGCGCGTCGCGAGCCATGCACCGGTGTTCGCCGGCTCGATCGACGCGGTGCCGGCTGCGATCGCGGCCGGCGCGGGCAGGCTCGCGAAATATGCGGAGACCGCGTCGCGCTCGTGCGCCGACAGCAGTTTCGCGAGCGGTTGCATCACGGGATTCTGGCGGCTGCCGTCGGCGAACGCGGCCAGTTGCGCGGACAGGTACGCGGCATGCGTGCCGGCGAGCCGCGGAAAGCCGGCGGCCGCATTGCCTTCGCCCTGCGCGCCGTGGCAGCCGATGCATGCGGCCACGCCCGTGGCCGAGCCCTGTGTGGCGAGCGTCTTGCCGAGCGTCGCGTCGTCCGCGTACGCGCGGCCGGCCAGCAGCGCCGCGGCGGCGAGCAGCAGCGGCGCGAACGGGCGTCGCGGTGTGTCGAACGAATCGTTCACGTGTCCCCTCCTTGTTGTCTGTCTTGTTGCGCGCGCAGCCGTGCCGCAGCGCGTCAGCCCGCGTCGGGCGGGGCCTGCTGCGGCGCGACAGGCGGTGTCGGTGCGCTCGCGTCGTAGCGGCCGAAGCCGTAGCGCTCGAAGATCCGGAACGCGTCCGGCGACCGGATGAACGCGAGCCACGCGCGCGCGGCTTCCCGGTGCGGCGCATTTTTGACCATCGCCCCCGCGTAGATCGCCGTCGTATTGTGCGCGGATGGAATGTCGATGTGCATCAGCGGATGCCCGACCTGTTCCTGGAGCGCGGCTTCCGATTGCCACAGCACGCCGGCGTCCGCGCGGCCCTGCATCAGGAACAGCGCGGTTTCGCGATGATGGATGTGCGTGAGTTCGGTCGTGCCGTCGCGCACCTTGTCGTCGTAGACGGTGCGCGCGAGCGCATCGCCGCCGGCTTTCACGAGCGACGCGCGAATCTGCCGCGCGACGCCTTCGAATGCCGGGTTCGGCATCGCGAGCTTCACGTCGGGCCGCGCGAGATCGTTCAGCGACGCGATGTGCTTCGGATTGCCGGCGCGCACCATGATCGTCAGCCGGTTCGTCACGTACGGCACGGCCGGGCCTTCGAGCGTGCCGTTCGCGATCAGCGCATTGACCTTGCCGAGCCCCGCGAAATACGCGTCGGGCCTGACCGTCCACGTCATGTTGCCGACGGTGATCGTGCCGCCGGCCTGCATCTGCTTCGCGAGCAGGCCCGGCGGGATCGTTTCCCAGTAGATGCGGCCGCGGTATTCGGGATGGTCAGCCTCGAACTGCGCGACGAGCGGCGCCATCGCGAAGAAATAGTTGCCGCCGACGTACAGCACGAGCTTCGGCGCGGTGAGGTCGCCGTGGAAGTCGGCGAGCACGTCGACCTGCGGCACCGTGAATTCGAGGCCGCGATGTGCCGCGTCGTTGTTGCGACCGTCCTGCCACGGCGGAAAGACGCTGTCGCCCGTGGCGGCCGGTGCGGCGAGCGATACCGCCGACGCGCAGCAGAGCGTGGCGAGCGCGACAGGCAGCGCGGCGCGCCAGCGGCGTCGCGACGGCGAATGCGTGGGGATCGATGTCATCGTGCGCGTCACTTCGCGTAGGTGAAACCGGCCAGCTGCAGCTCGGGCAGCGTGCCGACCGCGCCCGGCGTGACGATGGCGGACGGAATCACGTGATTGGTCAGGTCGGCCGCGAGCGCGTCGAGCGGCAGCTTGTCCGGGTTCGCGTTCGCGCCGTCGAGCCGTTGCGCGAGTTCCCAGATGGCGTTGTGGCACGACAGGAACACGACGCCGCGCTGCAGCAGCGCCGCGATGCTGTTGTCGTGCGATGAGAACGCGCCGTCGGCCAGCTCGTGATCGCTGGGGTCTTTGGCTTGCGCGGGCTTCGCGGCGAGCAGCGTGTTGGTCGCGAATGCGGCGCCGGCGAATGTCGCGAGACCGTATTTGTCCCACGCCGTCTGGTCGAACAGCGCGAGATGCGCGGTGCCGTGCGTGGCCGACACGACGAGGAAGTCCGGATGACGGAACGACCAGATCTGCGCGTTCAGCGCGTTGCGCATCAGGTTCAGCCACGGGCCGCCGAGCTCGGTGTTGTCCCATGCCTGCTTCGGGCCGCCGCGATAGCCGATCACCTCGGTGAGCGCCGCGTGATCCCACTGGTCGGGCCGTTCGAGAATCATCGGCACCGTCTTGAAGTCACGCCGTCGCGGCGCGGCCGCCAGGCGGCGCGTGAGGTCGGCGAGGCGCGTCGCGCCGCCGGGCAGCAGCGCGCCGGGTTCGGGCGTCGCCGCCTGCGCGACGCGCGATGCGCCGAGCAGCGCGGAACCGGCCGCGAGGCCGAGGGTCTTGAGCGCGTCGCGGCGCGCATGCCGGTCGGACATGGAGCTCTCCCGATATCGTTTTTGTTGGGGGCGTGCCGCTGCGCCGTGCCGCGGCGGAGCATGCCATCGCGCTGCCAGTCTAGAGGCGCGCGACCGATAGCGGAAATCGCGATATCGGATGGGAGATATTCGAGGGTCCGATGATTGGCTGACACGACCGCGCGGCGCGACGCCAGCGAATGCGGCTTCGCGCTGCGCGGGACAACGGCGCGACGTCAGTGTGCGGCGCGCTCGCGCAGCACTTCCGACGGCCGCGCGTTGCGCACGAACACGCCGGCCAGCACCGCGCCCGCGAGTGCGATCGCGCCGGCCAGCACGAACGCGGACGCGAACGAGCCGCTGCGATCGACGATGAAGCCCGTCACGGCCGGCCCGATCACGCCCGACAGGCTGCCCATGCAATGCAGGAAACCGCTGACGCCGCCGACGCGGGCCGGATGCACGACGTCCTGCACGATCGCCCAGTAGATCGCGCCGGTCACGTACAGGAAGAACAGCGATACCGACATCAGCGCAACCGCGCCCTGCGTCGACTGCACTGCGCCCGCGACGGCCACGCACGCGCCGGCGCCGAGCAGGCAGGTGACGAGCACGATCCGGCGCGACAGCAGCAGGTTGCCGGTGAGCCGGTAGAGCGCATCCGAGATCGCGCCGCCGCATGCGAGGCCGACCGTGCCGACGAGCCAGGGCACGACGGTGGCCACGCTCATCTCCTTGATGTTCAGATGGTGCGCGCGCACGAGGTAGCTCGGGAACCAGCTCAGGAAGAAGAACAGCACGTAGTTGTAGCTGAAGAACGCGGCGGCCGTCGCGAGGATGCGCGGCTGGCGCACGTAGTGCGACAGCGTGTGC
The DNA here is from genome assembly GCF_003366075.1 of Burkholderia sp. IDO3. Lineage (NCBI taxonomy): Bacteria > Pseudomonadati > Pseudomonadota > Betaproteobacteria > Burkholderiales > Burkholderiaceae > Burkholderia > Burkholderia sp. IDO3. The sequence continues at coordinate 2,737,782 of NZ_CP028962.1, read as the reverse complement.
GCCGGGGTCGCCGCGCCGGCAGACGCCGCGTGGGCCGACGCCGCGGCGGGCGCGCCCGGTGCCGCGTTGACCGGCGTAGCCGGACGGTCCGACGTCGACATCGTCCACGCGACGACCCACGCGAGCCCGATCGCGCAGACGATCCAGAACGCGGGCCGCCAGCCGAACTGCGCGGCCAGCAGCCCGACGATCGGGCCGGCGATCGCGCCGCCGAGCGGCGAGCCGGCGCTGAGCAGCCCCATCGCGGTGGCGGCGGCGTCGCGCGGCAGCCAGTTGTTGACCATCTTGTTCGCGGCCGAGCACAGCGGCCCTTCGGCCATCCCGAACAGCAGCCGCACGATCAGCAGGCTCACGAAGCCGACGGTCAGCGCGGTCATTCCGCAGAACACCGACCACAGCCCGACCGACAGCACGTACACGAGCTTCGGCCCGAGCCGGTCGGACGCGAGCCCGCCGATGAAATTGAACAGCGCATAGCCGACGAAGAACGTGCTGAACACGAGGCCCATCTGCGTGGCATCGATGCCGAGATCGGTCTGCACGATCGGCGCCACGATCGACAGCGCCACGCGGTCGAGATAGTTGATGCCGTACACCAGGAACAACAGGAACACCGTGAACCACGCCTGCGACTTCTGCTTCATCTCCGTCTCCTTCGTGCCGGTGGGCCGGCCATCATGTTCGTGTCTCGTTCTCGTCGATCGTCCGCCGCGTCGGCAACGACGTCGGCGGGCGGGGGCATTGCGCGGTTCGCACGGCTGCGGCGAACCGGGCGGGTGTTCAGCGCGCGTGCAGCGGCGCGAGCAGCGCGTCGGTGCCGTGCGCGCGCAGCGTCGCCAGATGCATGCCGACGCGGGCGATCAGCGCGTCGGGCCACGCGACGTCACCGGCGAGCGCGGCGCTGCCGAGCGCGGCCCGGACCGCGCCGGCGGCATCGCCGGCCGCCGACAGCGCCGCGCTGAGCGCGGCCGCGCCCGGATCGCTGATCGTGAGCGCGCGGCCCGCTTCGTCGCGCGCGGTGGCGACGTAGTGCAGCCAGAGCGCCAGCGCACGCTCCAGATACGGCCGTTCGATGCCGGCCGCCGCGCTTTCGCCGAGCGCGGGCAGCCAGCGCAGCGGCACCTTCTGCGTGCCGTCCATCGCGATCTGTTCGGTGCGATGCGCGAGCACCGGATTGCGAAAGCGCTGCACGAGCGTCGCGCAATAGCCGCGCGCGTCGTAACCCGGCGGCACGTCGACGGTCGCGAGCAGGTCGCGCGTCATTACGCCGTCGACGAGCGCCGCGATGCCCGGATCGGCCATCGCATCGGACACGGTCGCGCGTGCGCGCAACTGCCCCGCATACGCGATCGCCGAATGCGAGCCGTTCAGCAGTCGCAGCTTCATCGTTTCGTACGGCCGCACGTCGGCGACGAGGTACGCGCCGGCGTCTTCCCAGCGCGGGCGCGGCCCGGCGAAGCGATCCTCGATCACCCATTGCGAGAACGGCTCGCAGACGATCGCGGCCGCATCGCGCGCACCGAGATGCGTTTCCGCCCAGTCGAGCGATTCGGGCGTGGCGGCCGGCACGATCCGGTCGACCATGCTGTTCGGGAATGCGACGTCGTCGCGGATGCGCCGGGCGAGCGCGCCGTCGACGTGTTCCGCGTAGTCGATCAGCAATGCGCGCAGCGTGTCGCCGTTCGACGTCATGTTGTCGCAGCACACGATGCTCAGCGGCGCATGCGCGGGCCGCAGCCGCAGGCCGGCGGCGATCACGCCGAGCGCGGTGCGCGGGGTATCGGGCGTCGCGAGATCCTGCTTGAGCGCGGGATCGTCGAGATCGAGACCGCCACCGGGCCGGCGGCAATAGCCTTTCTCCGTCACGGTCAGGCTGACGATCGACACGGCCGGATCGGCGATCAGCGCCAGCAGCGCGGGCAGCGATTCGGGCGCGAACAGCGCGCCGTGCACCGCGCCGACGATACGCGTGCGCGCGCCGTCGCCGTCGCGCTCGGTCACCGTGTACAGATGATCCTGCGCGGCGAGCAGGTCGACCGTATGGCGCCGCCGCAGCTCGACGCCCACGATCCCCCAGCGCAGGTCGCCCTGTTCCAGCACGGTCTCCGTATGGAGCGCCTGGTGCGCGCGATGAAACGCGCCGAGGCCGAGATGGACGATGCCCGTGCGGACCGCGTGCCGGTCGTAACGGGGGCGGCGCGTGCCGGGCGGCGCGGTGCGCAGGAAATCGGGGGCGGATGACATGACGATCTGAACGGGTTTGTACCATGGTAGATGGTGGAGTCCGTGCAGATTATTTCGAGTTTATCGATGAAGTTATCGGTGTAAACGCTATATCGCCCGAATCGGATCGCTTCTGTACCATGGTAGTTATCGATATCGAGTCGGATCAAGCCACCACCATGAGCGAAACGGCAGCACTGGAAGAAGAGGACGTCGTCGTTACGGCGTTGCAGGGGTTCTCGCTGGACGAGAGCCGGTCGTATACGGAGCAGGTGCATGCGCTGCTGCGCCACGCGATCGTGCGCGGCGCGCTGCCGCCGCGCACCGCGCTGTCGGAGGCGGTGATCTCCGCGACGATCAAGGTCAGCCGCACGCCGGTGCGCGAGGCGTTCGCGCAGCTCGCCGACGAGCGGCTCGTGCAGATCATCCGCAAGGTCGGCACGCTGGTCGCGCCGATTCCGGTGTCGATCCTCGAGGAAGGGCGCTTCGCGCGCAGCACGCTCGAATGCGCGAACCACGTCGAGCTCGCGCAGAAGATCACGCCGGCGCAGCTCGCGGAGCTGTCGCGAATCATCGATGCGCAGCGCGACGCGGTGGCCGCCGGCGACGTCGAGGCGTTCTTCGATCTCGACGAAGCGATGCACGGCCGGATGTTCGCGTTCGCGGGCCGGCCGCACGTGTGGGAAATGCTGCAGCCGATGAAGCGCCAGTTCGACCGCGTGCGCTGGCTGCTGCTCGATCGCGTGGAGGATCACGCGCGCCGCGCGCTGCAGGAGCACGAGCAGATCCTCGCGCACATCGCGTCGCGCAACATGGCGCTGCTCGGCGCGTCGGTCGCGATGCACGTCGACCGGATCGGCTCGCATCTGCCGGAAGTGCGCAGCCGCGCGCCGCATTACTTTGTCGACTGAAACGCCCGCTGGAGGAGCGCAGTGAAAATCGAACGTTTGCAGACCATCGTCACGTGTCCGGGCCGGAACTTCGTGACGGTGAAGATCGTGACCGACGAAGGCGTGTACGGCCTCGGCGACGCGACGCTCAACGGGCGCGAGCTCGCGGTGCGCGCCTATCTGGAAGACCACGTGTTTCCGTGCCTCGTCGGCCGCGATCCGCGCAACATCGAGGACATCTGGCAATACCTGTATCGCGGCGCGTACTGGCGGCGCGGGCCCGTGACGATGACGGCGATCGCCGCGATCGACATGGCGCTCTGGGATATCAAGGGCAAGCTGGCGGGCATGCCCGTCTATCAGCTGCTCGGCGGCAAGAGCCGCGACGGCCTGATGGTCTACGGCCACGCGAACGGGCGCGATCATGAAGAAGCGGTCGACGCGGTGCGCGAGCACATCGAGGCCGGCTACCGCGCGATTCGCGTGCAGTCCGGCGTGCCGGGGCTCGACAAGGTGTACGGCGTCGGCAAGACGGCCGGCGCGTACGAGCCGGCCGAGAAGGGGCTGCCGCCCGAGGAGCCGTGGGACACCGCGCTCTACCTGCGCCACACGCCGGACCTGTTCCGCAAGGTGCGCGACGCCGTCGGCGATGCGCCGCACCTGCTGCACGACGCGCATCACCGGTTGACGCCGATCGAGGCCGCGCGCCTCGGCCGCGATCTCGAGCCGCACCGGCTGTTCTGGCTCGAGGATGCGACGCCCGCGGAGAACCAGGACGCGTTCCGGCTGATCCGCCAGCACACGACGACGCCGCTCGCGGTCGGCGAGGTGTTCAACTCGATCTGGGATTGCAAGGACCTGATCCGCGACCAGTTGATCGACTACATCCGCTCGACCATCGTGCACGCGGGCGGCATCACGCACGTGCGCCGCATTGCCGACTACGCGGCGATGTACCAGGTGCGCACGGGTTTCCACGGCGCGACCGACCTGTCGCCCGTCTGCATGGCGGCGGCCGTGAACTTCGGGCTGTGGGCGCCGAACTTCGGCATCCAGGAACTGATGCCGCACAGCCCGCTGACCGATGAAGTGTTTCCGCACAGCTACCGCTTCGAGGACGGCTATCTGGTGATGGACGACGTGCCGGGCCTCGGCGTCGACATCGACGAGACGCTGGCCGCGAAATATCCGTACGAGCGCGCATACCTGCCGGTCGCCCGGCTGCGCGACGGTTCGATGTGGAACTGGTGAGCGGCGAAGATCCGAAGGAGAGAACCGAAATGTTGAGCGTCGTTGTCGATCGTCCGAACAGCATGGGCGTGCGCGAAGTGCCGCTGCCCGCGCCCGCCGCCGGCGAAGTGCGCGTGAAGGTGCGCTATGCGGGCATCTGCGGGTCGGACCTGCATATCTTTCACGGCAAGAACCCGTTCGTGTCGTACCCGCGCATCATCGGCCACGAATTCGTCGGCACGATCGAGTCGGTCGGCGACGGCGTGGACGCCGCGCGGCTCGGCGAGACCGTCGCGGTCGATCCGGTGATCAGTTGCGGGCAGTGTCATGCGTGCACGATCGGCCGGCGCAACGTGTGCCGGCACCTGAGCGTGCTCGGCGTGCATCGCGACGGCGGCTTCAGCCAGTACACGTGCGTGCCGGCCGGCAATGCGTACCGGATTCCGGAAGCGATCGCCGACACCTGCGCGGCGATCGTCGAGCCGTTCGCGGTGGCCGCGAACGCGACGTCGCGCACCGGCGTGCTGCCGGGCGACGTCGCGCTGATCTACGGCGCCGGCACCGTCGGGCTGACGATCCTGCAGGTGCTCAAGCGCGTGTACGGCATTCGCGCGTTCATCACCGACCGGCTCGACGCGCGGCTGCAGCTCGCGCGCAAGTGCGGCGCGGCGCCGGACGAGATCATCAACACGAGCGTCGAGCCGCTGCCGGAGGCGCTGGAACGGCGCGGCGTCGACGGCGGCCCGACGCTGATCTTCGATGCGGTGTGCCATCCGTCGATTCTCGAGGAAGCCGTGAGGCTCGCCGCGCCGGCGGGCCGGATCGGCGTGCTCGGGTTTTCGTCGGAGCCGTCGGCGATCGTGCAGGCGGAGCTGACGAAGAAGGAACTGACGCTGGCCGCGTCGCGGCTCAATTGCGCGATGTTCCCGCAGGTGATCGACTGGATCAGCCGCGGGCTGATCGAACCCGAGCACATCGTCACGCACAAGGTCGGCTTTCGCGACGTCGCGCGCGCGTTCGAGATGGCCGAGCACAATCCCGCGGAAAGCTGCAAGATCCTGCTCGATTTCGCGGGCGGCTGATACCGGTTCGTATCGACGGCCGGGGCGTGTCGCGCGTGTCGCGTCGCGCCGGCCGCACGATGCGATCGCTCGCCGCCGGCGAGCCGGAGCGGCGCGAATCCCGCGCGCCGCTTCGAAGGCAGTAGCGGGATCGAACACAACGATATCCAACATCAGGAGACATGCATCGTGACCCGGATTGCCTTCGACGAAATGCAGCGCGCGATCCACGCGGCGCTCGTGAACGCGGGGATGCGCGAACGCGACGCCGGAATCTGTGCGCGGGTGCATACCGAATCGACCTGTGACGGCGTCAATTCGCACGGCATCAACCGCGTGGCGCGCTTCGTCGACTATCTCGACAAGGGATGGGTGAACGTCGACGGCGCGCGTGAGCGGGTCAAGCAATTCGGTGCGATCGAGGTGTGCGACGGCCATCGCGGCCCGGGCATTCTCAACGCGCTGTCCGCGACCGACCGCGCGATCGAGATTGCCGACGTGCAAGGCGTCGGCATCGTCGCGATGCGCAACGCGACTCACTGGATGCGGGGCGGCACCTATGGCTGGCACGCGGCCGAGCGCGGCTATATCGCGATCTGCTGGACCAACACCGAAGCGTGCATGCCCGGCTGGGGCGGCAAGAACACGCGCGTCGGCAACAACCCGTTCGTGATGGCGGTGCCGCGCGCGCAGGGCCATATCGTGCTCGACATGGCGATGTCGCAATACTCGTACGGAAAGCTGCAGGCCACCCGCCTCAAGGGCAGGAACATGCCGTTTCCCGCCGGCTTCGACGGCGACGGGAAGCTGACTGCCGAGCCCGGCCCGATCGAAGCGTCGATGCGCATCTTGCCGATGGGCTACTGGAAGGGCTCGGGCTTCGCGATCATGCTCGACGTGCTCGCGGCGGTGCTGTCCGAAGGGCTCGCGACGAACGGGATCGATGCGATTCAGCAGGGAAGCTGCACGGGCTGCTCGCAGGTCTTCATCGTGATCGACCCGCGCAAGCTCGGCGGCGAAGCATTCACGAACCACGTCGCCGACGGCGTGGCCGACTACGTGAATACGTCCGAGCTGGCGGAGGACAGCCGCGAAGTGCTCTATCCGGGGCAGAGCGCGCTGCGCACGCGGATCGCGCAGCGGCGCGACGGCATCGTCGTCGACGACGGGATCTGGGCCGACGTGCTCGCGCTCGCGGAGCGGCGGGCGACGCCGCGTTCCTGACGGGAAGGCGGCCGGCACGCCGGACCGGCGCGTGCCGGCCGTTGCCGGAACGAGCGTGCAGGCGGGTTCATCGCTGCATAGACGCGTGTTTTCATCGGGAGAACTGACCATGACGGCGGATGTCGCGCTTGCGCTCGACGCAGGCATCGAGGCACGGAACGAAGACGCGTTGTACCGGAAGGTGATACTGAGGATCGTCCCGCTGTTCTTCCTCGGGTTCATCATGTCCTATCTGGACCGCGTCAACATCGGCTTCGCGAAGTTGCAGATGGCGGCCGATTTCGGCCTGACGAATGCGTCGTTTGCACTCGGCGCGAGCGTGTTCTTCTGGGGCTACATGCTGTTCGAGATTCCGAGCAACCTGATCCTGCGGCGGGTCGGCGCGCGGGCATGGATCGCCCGGATCATGGTCACCTGGGGCATCGTGTCGATCCTGATGGTCTTCTCGCGGAACGCGGCGGCGTTCTACTCGCTGCGGTTCCTGCTCGGCGTGTGCGAGGCCGGCTTCGTCCCGGGCGTGATGTACTACACGAACACGTGGCTGCCGGCCCGGCGTCAAAGCGGCATGTACTCGCTGTTCCTGATGGCATTGCCGATCGCCGTCGTGTTCGGTGCGCCGCTCTCCGGCGCGATCATGGAGACGATGAACGGCGTGGCCGGCATCCACGGCTGGCAGTGGCTGTTCCTGCTCGAAGGGCTGCCGTCGGTGGTGCTGGGCGTCGTGATCCTGATGCTGCTGCGGAACAAGCCGGCCGACGTGGACTGGCTGAGCCCGCGCGAGAAGCAGATCATCGAGGCGAATGTCGCGAAGGAGGCGGCCTTCAAGTCGCATCGCGTGGCCGATGCGTTCCGCTCGCCGAAGATCTATGCGCTGATCGCCGTGATGATCCTGTTCAACACCGGGTTCTACGGCCTCACCTTCTGGATGCCGACGCTGTTCCACGACGCGGGCGTCGCGAACAGCCTGGACGTCGGGCTGCTGACGGCCATCCCGTTCGGCGTCGCCGCGCTCTGCATGTACGTGAACGCGCGGCGTGCCGAGCGCTCCGGGCGGCTGCGCCGGCACGGCGTGGTGCCCGTCGCGCTGGCCGCGATCGGCCTGTTCGTCGCGACGGTGGCGCACGACAACTTCTGGCTCGCGCTGGTGATGCTGACCGTCGCGACGTCGGGCATCCTGTCGCTGATGCCGATCTACTGGACGCTGCCCGGACGCGTGCTGTCCGGCCCGGCGGCGGCGGCCGGCTTCGCGCTGATCAATGCGTGCGGGAGCCTGTCCGGCATCCTGGGCGCGATGATCATCGGTTATGCGGGCCTGCGGATCGGCATGACCATCCTGGCGGGCGCGCTGTTGTTGTGCAGCGTCGTGTTCTATCGGGTCTGTCCCGCTACCGCGGAATAGTGTCGAGGCGGCTGCGCGGCCCGTAGCGGCGCGCGGCGGGTCAGGGCGGTCCGCCGCCGCGCCGTTTCATCGCGTGCAGGATGGTCAGAACGACACCGTCGTCGTCAGCGTGACGAGCCGCGGCTCGCCGACCGCGACGATCAGGTTGCTGTTGCTCGACGGATAGTAGGTCTTGTCGAGCAGGTTCTTCACGTTGAGCTGGATGCGCGTCGGGAACTTGCCGATCGTCGTTTCGTACGCCGCGAACGCATCGACGGTCACGTAGCCGGGCAGCGTGAAGCTGTTCGCGGTGTCGCCGGGCCGCGCGCCGACGAGCCGCGCACCGCCGCCGAAGCGCCAGCGTCCGGGCAGGTTCGCAATGGCCGTGTCGTACACCGCGAACAGGCTGCCGGTGTGGCGCGCGACGTTGACGAGCGGTGTGTTGCTGTCGCGGTCGTTCGCGTTCGTGTACGCATAGCTGCCGATCAGGCTCAGGTGGCGCGTGATCTGCCCGGCGACGTCGAGTTCGATCCCGCGCGAGCGCGCGGTGCCGATCGTCGACGTGATGTCGCCCACCGTGACCGCGACGTTGCGCTTGTCGATCTGGTAAGCCGCGAGCGTGCCGGTGATGCCGGGCTTCACGCTGAACTTCAGGCCGGCTTCCAGCACGCGGCCGAATTCCGGCGCGAGCGGCGACGTGACGTTCGACGCGACGTTCGGCTTGAACGAGCGGCTCACGTTCGCATACGCGGTCAGCGACGGCGTGAGCGCATACGCGAGCCCGAACTGCGGCAGCCACACGTTGCCGTGCGAGCGGTCGGCGAACACGAACGGCCGGCCCATCCCCGATTCCTGCTGCCAGTCTTCCCAGCGCAGCCCGGCGACCGCGGTCAGCCGGTCGGTGAGCTTCACCGAGTCCTGCACGATCATCGAGTACGTGTGCACCTTCGAAAGCGAATCGCTTTGCTTCGCATTCGCCGTGCCGCCGGGCGCGAGCAGGCCGTAGACGGGATCGTAGAGATCGAAACCCTTCGTCGCGGTGCCGCGGATCGTGTCGCCGCGGAAGCTGCGCTGCCGTTCGTATTCGCCGCCGACGTACAGCGCGTGGTTCATCCCCGCGAGCGTCAGGTTGCCGAGCAGGCCGAGCGTCGCGATCTGGTCGGCGTCGTTGCGCCCGAGGTTCGCATCGGCTGAACGGGTCATCGCACCGGTCGTGCTGTTGAACGCGGTCGCGCGGGTGATGTTTTGGGCGTAGCGGTCGCGGCCCCAGCCGTAGGTCGCGCGCACGCGCCATGCGTCGGAGAAGCGGTGCTCGATGCGCGCGCGCAGCGTTTCCTGGACCCCGCTGCTTTGCGCCCACGCTTCCTCGTAGCGGCGATAGCGCAGCGCATCGTCGGGGCGGCCGTTTACGAGCACGGTGCCGCGATCGAACGGCGTCGTGTAGTCGACGTACTGGTAGCTGACGTCGATCGACGTGTTCGCGTCGTGCCACGACAGCGCGGGCGCGATCAGCGCGTCGCGTTCGCGGCCGAAGCTGCGCCAGTAGCGGCTCGTGTCGTATTCGCCGGTGAGCCGGAACGCGAGCGTGCCGCCCGCGACCTGGCCCGGCTTGCCGAGCGGGCCGGTCAGGTCGAACTGCGCGCTGCTGCCGCCGTGGCTCGTGCGCGACGCCGAGATCGAGCCGCCGAGCGTCTCTTCGGGCTTGCGCGTGACGAGATTGATCACGCCGCCCGGATCCTGCATCCCGTACAGCAGCGAAGCCGGACCCTTCAGCACTTCGACGCGGTCGATCGTCGCGAGATAGCTGTGCAGCACCGGCGTGCGCACGCCGTCGACGAGCACGGAGCCGTCGTTGTTCGAGCCGAAGCCGCGCTTGATGAACGCGTCGCGCGTGCCGCCGAGCGTGTTGGTCTGCGTGACGCCGCTGATGTTGCCGAGCACGTCGTCGAGCGAGCGCGCCTGCTGGTCCTGCATCACGCTGCTGCTGACCACCGCGACCGATTGCGGAATGTCCTTGATCGCCCGGTCGTCGCCGCCGGCGACGCTGCTGGTGCGCGGCTGATAGCCGACGGTCGGGTCCGCGGTGGCCGAGGCGCTGACGCTGATCGCCGGCAGCTCGCGCTCGACGGGCGACGATGCGGGCGCGGGCGACGATGCCGTCGCGGCAGGGGCGGCCGGCGCGCGTTCGTCGGCGGCCGCATGCGCGCCGCTTGCGACGCAAAGGGTGATCAGGGCGGGCAGGCTCGTGCGCCACGGACGCAAGGTCCGGGCGCGGCGGGGCAGTCGACGGGATGGCATGAATCGGTGAGTGGCGGAGTGCTAAGAATCGGGTCGCGGGCCGCGGCGGCTTCGCCACGGCAGGGTGTGCATGATATATGTAATGAGAATCATTTTCAATTGTAATGAGGCTGATTCCGAATGCGTGCGGCGATTGCCGGGCCGGCGGCCGTCTGCTACCGTAGCGCCCAAAATCAGAAGCAGTGAAATTCAACGAGAGCCGGGGGCCGCACCATGCCATCTACCTGTCACGTCGCGTGCAGCGCGACGCCGCGCACCGCAGCCGACCATGCGGGTGGTGAAGTGATCGCAGCCGTATTCCACGATTCGAACGATTAAAACGCGTGCGCGTGCATTGCGCGCTGCGCCGGGCAGCCGGCGCAGCGTCGCCTTCAATCACTTCAACCACCACGTTTGACGGGAGACCACCCATGAAAAAGATTTCCGCGCCGTTTGCGGCGGCCGCGCTCGCGGCATGTGCGATGCTGGCCGGCGTTCAGCAGACGGCTGATGCCGCGCCGGCGGCCGAGCCCGCGATCGATGCGCACTACGGCACCGTGATCGAGGCCTACACGCAGGACATGAGCACCGCGAAGACGAAATACGACGGCAAGCGCCTCGCGTTCGTCGGCGCGGTGATCCGGATGGGCAGCGACCCGGGCGGCACGTACTTCGGTGCGTTGACGACCGACGGCGAGCAGTTCGACACGCACTTCGACGTGGCCGACCAGGATGCGCTGAAGCCGAAATTTCCCGGCGGCGAGATCAAGCCGTTCACGGCCTCCGCGAATTTCCGCTTCAGTTGCGTGAACGAAGGCTATATCGACGCGCCGGTGCTGCCGGGGTTGAAGCTCGTGCATTGCCGGCTCGCCGATTGACGTGGCGCCGTGGCCGGCGCTCAGAACTTCTGCTGGATGCCGGCCATCACGCCGAGCTGATTCATCCCGGTGCCGACCGTCCCGCCGGCGGCGACCGCGTTCGCGGCCAGCGCGCTGTTGAACATGTAGCCCACCGACGTATAGACGGTTGTCCGCTTCGACAGGAAGTAGTTCGCGCGGCCGACGAGCAGCGTGGCGTTGGCGCCGCCGTCGGCGCTTTCGCTGCGCTGCAGGTAGCGCACGCCCTGGAGGTCGAGCGCGAGGTACGGCGTCGCGTAATAGGTGCCGCCGGCAAACACGATGTCGGCCTGCAGGTGTTCGGCCGCCGCGAGGTTGCGGCGGATCCACCCGGCGCCCAGTTTCGCGGGGCCGATCTTCACGTAGCCGGCGACGATGTCGCGCGTGTCGGTGTAGGCCGGATTGTTCAGCGGCGCGAGCGCGCCGCCGCCGCCGCGCATCACGTCGTGCGACGCGGCGAGCCCGAAATTGCTCGCGTCGTACGCGATCATCGCCGTGTATTGGCGGCACGCGACGATGTCGCCCGCCACCTGGCCCGCGCAGCCCGTCGCCGACGGTCCTGCCGGCCCGGCCGCGTCGCGGCCGAAGCTGTACGTCGCGCCGAGCGTCACGCCGTGGAACGTGCCCTTGTAGCCGATCGCATTGTCGCTGCGCGCATTCGGCAGGTACGAGTCGAAATCCGCCATCGAGTGAATCGACGGGCCGATCACGTCGGCATTGGTCAGCACGATCATCGACATGTTCATCTGGCGGCCGAGGGTCAGCGTGCCGAACGGACTGTTCACGCCGACGTTGGCCTGCCGCCCGAACAGGCGCCCGCCGTAGTTCAGCGCGCCGGTGCCGGGCTGGAAGCCGTTCTCGAGCACGAAGAAGGCCTGGTAGCCGCCGCCGAGATCCTCCGTGCCTCTCAGCCCCCAGCGTGACGGCACTTCGCCGGTCAGCGTCGGCATCCCGGTGAACGACCCGCCGTGCGCGGCATTGTTGTAGTAGGACACGCCGGTGTCGACGATCCCGTACAGCGTGACGCTGCTTTGCGCGCACGCCGGGCCGGCGAGGGCCAGCGTCAGCGCCGTCGAGCATGCGACGCCCAGTTTCTTTTTCATTGCTGTCTCCAAACAGTATATAGATGTACTTATCGATTTTTATCGGATCGTGCGGTGACGACCCGGGGCGCTGACGGGTGTCGGCGCAACGGCAGCCGTGGTGCGTTACGACATGGCCGGATCGCGCTGCCCGCGCAGGGCCCGGGCGGGCCCGCAGGCCACGGCGACGGCGATCGCCGCGCCGGCCATCGGCACGAGGAACGCGAGATAGAGATGCGACACGGACCAGCCGTCGTCCAGCAGCGCGCCGACCGTCATCGGCGACAGAATCGCGCCGAGGCGGCCGATGCCGACCGCGAGGCCGATGCCGGTGGTGCGGATTTCGGCGGGGTAGGGCGTCGGCGACAGCGCGTACATGCCGGCCACGCACGCGTTGATGACGGCGCCGAGAAACACCCCGACCGTCAACCCGATGCCGAGCGAGCCGGTGTTCGCGCCGAACACGACCATCAGTGCGCCGCCCAGCAGCAGCGTGGCGCCGAGCAGGTTGCGCAGGCCGACACGGGTCGACAGCAGGCTGAACAGCGACGCACCCGCGATGCCGCCGAGATTGAGCAGCACGCCGCCGGTCACGCCCTGCGATGCCGACAACCCGGCCTGGACCAGCAGCTTGGGCGTCCAGCTCACGACGAAATAGAAGCTGCCCATCACGAGAAAGAACGCGATCCACAGCGCGATCGTGCGGCGCGTGAGCGGCGGCCGCAGCACCGCCGTCCAGCTCGACGCGGACGCGCCGGCATCGGTGGACGAGGCAACGGCCGGCAGCGCGTCGATCGGCGCGCGCTTCATTCTGGCGAGGATGCGGTTGATTTTCCGAAGCGCGTCGTCCGGGCGTTTCGCGAGCAGGAAGTCGAGCGATTCCGGCAGCAGTGCGAGCACCATCGGGATCGACAGCAAGGTCAGGACGCCGCCGAACGCGAACACGCTGCGCCATCCCCATGTCGACAGCAGGTAGCCGGCCACGACGCCGCCCGCGGTGGCGCCGATCGCATAGCCGGTCGACTGCATGCCGATCGCGGCGCTGCGCCATTTGTTCGATGCGTACTCGCCGCTGATGACGGTCAGGCTCGCGAGCATTCCGCCGATGCCGAGCCCCGTGTACGCACGCGCGGCGGCGAGTTGCAGCGTGTCGTGCGTGGCGGCGCACGCGAGCATCCCGGTCGAGATCACGACGAGGCAGAGCAGGATGATCCGGCGGCGGCCGACGCGGTCGGCGAGCGGTGCGATCAGCACCGAGCCGATGCCCATGCCGGCAAGGCCGGCACTGAGCAGCAGGCCGATTTCCTTGCCGCTCAGTTTCCACTCGGCCGCCAGATGCGGGGCGGCGAACGCGATGGCCAGCACGTCGAAGCCGTCGAGCATGTTCAGCACGACGCAGGCCGTCACCGCCATCGTCTGAAACGCACTCATTGGGGATACGTCAATCGTATTGCGGATATTTGCACTCACGTCAAAGACCCTTTATTAAAATAGTATGACTAATTAAATGGAATTGAATCGAAGCCGGCGGTATTGAACGGGGTTGAGGATGGAGGGGCGGCCGCGGCGCCCGAGGCTGTCTGCGGCCGTTGCCCGCTTGTGCGCGCGCCGGTGCGACGCTTACGCGGGTTCGGTTTGCAGCAGAAGGCGCTCGATCACGCGCCGCGCGCGATTGGGGCCCGCGTCGACGTGGATGTCGATCTGCCGGCCGCCCGGAAACCGCAGCTGGTTCCGGTATTGCGCTTCGATTACGGTCTTGTCCTCGTCGAACGTCGCCGCCGATTGCTCGATGACCGTTTGCGCGACCCGCTCGACGTCGTGCTGCGGATTGGTCGCGACGGTCCAGAAGTAGTGCGTCGTCGCGTCGGTTTCGGGCGTGATGCCGTGAAAACCGCGCATGTGGAAGCCGCCGCGCGACGGATCGAGCAGATCGCCGGTGCCGGCGTCCATCGCGCCGGTCCAGATCCGGATATGCGATACGTGGAATTCGATTTCCTGCCAGCGATCGACACGGCCCGCGAACGGCCATGCGGCCGTGTAGGTCGGCGGTGGTTCGGAATCCGGCATCCGGCGGACCAGCGACACCGTGTCGCCGTCGCTGCTGACGCGGGTTTCCGCGCCCATGTGCAGCGGCGCGTTGCCGCCGATCGTCTTCAGGTGCACGTAGCCGAGATGGCTCAGGTCCATCAGGTTGTCGTGAATGAGCTGATACGGCGCGTCGTAGTGGTAGCGGCCGCCGCCGAAGCGATAGTGCGGATCCGCGTGGAACGCGTAGCGCGGCGGCGCGCAGGCGGGTTGCGCATGCGGGTCGGCGCCGATCCAGATCCAGACGATGGCGTCCTGCTCCTGCACCGGATACGACGATACGCATGCCTTTGCGGGAATCCGGTCCTGGCCGGGAATCTCGACACAGGCGCCGTCACGGTCGAACAGCAGGCCGTGATAGCCGCAGCGCAGGCCGCGCGGTTCGAGCGAGCCGCACGACAGCGGCAGCGACTTGTGGCAGCAGCGATCCTCCAGCGCGCCGATTTCGCCGGACGGCAGCCGGAACAGCACGACCGGGCGGCCGAGCAGCGTGCGCGCGACGGGGGTGTCCGTCAGTTCGGATGACAGGGCCGCGACCCACCATCGGTCGACCGGGAATCGAGCAGTATTGATCGGTGATCCGGCGTGTTGTTCCATTGATCGTCTCCAATATCGTGTTGTGCCGCCGCGCGTTGCGCGGCCCGTCTACAGGTCGAGTACCAGCATGTCGGTTCTGGATCGCGAGCAGCACGGCATGAACTGGTCGCCGGCTGCCTTTTCGTCGTCGGTCAGATACGCGTCGCGATGATCGGGCTCGCCTTGCAGCACGCGCGTCATGCACGTGCCGCATACGCCTTGCTCGCACGACGTCAGCACGTCGACGCCGTTTGCGGCCAGCGCCGCGACGACGGTGCATGCGGCCGGCACGTCGATCACCTGGCCGCTGCTCGCGATGCGAACCTGGAACGCGCGATCGGTGTCGGACGACTCGATCGCGCCGCCGAAGAATTCGTAGTGCAGGCGCGCGTCGGCCCAGTGGCGGGCGCGGGCTTCGGCCAGTACCGCATCCATGAAGCCGCGCGGGCCGCAGACATACAGATGCGTGCCGTCCGGCGCCGCGGCGAGTGTGGCGGCGAGGTCGAAGCGTTGCGCGGGATCGCCGTCGTCGACATGGAAGCGGGTGCGATCGCGGAACCCGGCGGCGTTGATCCGTTCGACGAACGCCATGCGATCGGTCGAGCGCGCGCAGTAATGCAGGTCGAACGCGATGCCGGACGAGAACAGCCGTTCCGCCATGCACAGAATCGGCGTGACGCCGATCCCGCCCGCGAGCAGCAGGTGATGCGGCACGTTCGGCGCGAGCGGGAAATGGTTGCGCGGCATCCCGATCTTCACGGTATCGCCTTGCCGGACTTCGTCGTGAATGGCGCGCGAGCCGCCGCGTCCGTCGGCATCGCGCAGCACCGCGATCTGATAGCGGTCGCCATGTTCGGGGTGATTGCACAGCGAGTACTGGCGCACGAGCCCGCCCGGCAAATGGACGTCGATATGGGCGCCCGCGTCGAAGCGCGGCAGCGGCGATCCGTCGTCGCTGACGAATTCGAAGCCGCAGATGTCGCGCGCTTCCTGCCACTTGCGGGCGACCCTGACCGTCAACGTCGCGGTGCTCATGACGCCTCCTTCACCGGCACGACCGGAATCACGGGCCGCTGTGCGCCCGCTGCGCGTTCGTCGGCGAGCAGCCGGTCGATCACCTTGCGCGACAGCACGCCGCCGGCGTCGATGTTGAGCTTCAGCAGCGTGCGATCGGGCCACTTCTCGAGGTTGAGCTGCTGGCGCTCGAGCATCTCGAGATCCTCGGCGAAGATCTTGCCCTGGCCTTCGCGGATCTCGGCGGTCAGCGCGGGATCGTCGGGCCGGAAGTTGCGCGCCATTCCCCAGAAGTACCAGATCGACGTGTCCGTCTCGGGCGTGATGAAGTCGACGACGATCGACGACGCCTTCAGCTCGGCCGGCGCGTCGTAGCCGCCGTGGCCGGCATGCGCGACGCCGACTTCGATCATCACGTGGCTCGGCGGCGTGAAGCGGCAGATCTGCCAGCGATCGACCGGCACGTCGTCGGCGAGGCCGTTGCCGCGCAACCCCATCTGCCAGAACGGCGGCGGCATCACGTTCTCCATGAAACGGCTCGTGACGACTTCGTCGCCGTGGCTGGTCGTCTTCGGCGGCGCTTCGTCGATTTCCTTCTGGCCGATGCTCGACGCATGCACGTAAGTCTCGTGCGTGAGATCCATCAGGTTGTCGATCATCAGCCGGTAGTCGCAGCGGATGTGATACAGGCCGCCGCCGTGCGCCCAGGCCGGATCCTCGGCCCATGCCAGCGTGGGCAGCTTGGCGGGATCGGCTTCGGACGCGTCGCCGGGCCAGACCCAGATGAATCCGTAGCGCTCCGCCACCGGAAAGCTGCGAATCGGCGGAAACCCGCCGACGCGCTGGCCCGGCATGCCGGCCGTCTTGCCGTTGCAGCCCATTTCGAGCCCGTGATAGCCGCACACGAGCACGCCGTCGCGCACGAACCCGAGGGACAGCGGGGCGCCGCGGTGCGGGCAGAAGTCCTCGAGCGCGGCCACCTGGCCGTCGGCCGCGCGGTAAAACACCATCGATTCGTTGCAGATCTTGCGGCCCAGCGGCTTGCCGTCGATTTCGTCGGGCGTGCCCGCCACATACCAAGCGTTCTTGAGAAACACGTTCGTCGTCTCCTTCAGGTCGGTGCCGCCGGTACGCGGCGCCTCTTCATTCCGTGTACTGAATGAGATTCAGTGTACTCATTGAGATTGGCGCGGGCAAGCCGGGCGGTATACTGGTTTTCCCGGGAAATGGCGCGAGGCAGCGCCATGCCGTGGGCGCACGCAACCGGCGTGCGCCGCCTCTGTCATCGCTCATTCATGGAAAAAACGAATTCCGCCGACATGCCGACCTTCCCGCTCGATCTGTACGACGAGCCCGGGCACCTGATCCGGCGTGCGCACCAGATCGCCGTCGCGATGTTTTACGAGAAGCTGGGCCGGGACGTGACGCCGGTGCAGTACGCGGTCCTGCGGATGCTCTACGAGTGTCCGGGGCTCGACCAGGTGACGCTCGCGCAGCGGGTGGCGCTCGACACGTCGACGACGGCGGACCTCGCGGTCCGGCTCGAAGCGAAAGGATTGATCGTGCGCGAAGTGCTGCCACGGCGTCAGCGGCGGCTGCTGTTGACGCCGGCGGGCGTGGAACTGCTCACGCACCTGATTCCGTCGGTGAAGGAGTTGCGTGCCGGCCTGTTCGACGGGATGGGCGAGGACGATTCGCAGGAGCTGGTGCGGCTGTTGCGCAAGTTCGTGCATCTGAACAACGAGCAGAGCCGCGCGCCGCTGCGGGTCGGCGAGGATGCGTAGCGTTTGCTGATTCCCGCGCGGCGGCGAAGAGGTGCGGGCAGGGCGGCGGGCGCGTCGCCCGCGCCTGCGTCATGCGCGTGACGCTTCCCCTTCCAGGCGCCGCACCGCTTCCGCGACTTCATTCCTGAAGCGCACCAGCGCCGCCTGCTCCGGCGCGGGCGGCTGCACGGCGGCCCACAGCATGTCGATCAGTTGCGTGGCCGTCGTTTCCGTGTCGAGCTTGCGGTGCCCGAGGATTGCATCCCACAGCACGTGCTCGATCGGCCCGAACACCATCGAGCGCAGCAGGCTCAGCGGCATGTCGTTCCGCACCTGCCCGACCGCCTGGCCGCGCGCGAGCACGTCCATCAGCGGCGCCGTGTAGCGGCGCTGCAGCGCGGTGAGCTCGTCGCTCAGCGCATGCTGCTTCGCACGGCCTTCCGACAGCACCAGCGCGCACAGCCCCGTGCCGTTCACCAGCATCAGCCGCAAGTGCGTGCGCACGATGAATGCGAACTGCTGCTGTACCGACGCCTCCAGCGGCATCCCGTGTTCGAACGCGGCAATGATTTCGTCATACCAATCGGCGATCACGCGCGCGCACAGCTCGCGCTTGCCGCGGAAGTAGCTGAACACCGTGGCCTCCGACACGCCGACGCGCTGCGCGATCTCGGCGGCCGTCGCATGCTCGTAACCCTTTTCGGCGAACACTTCCCTGCCGGCGCGCAGGATGTCCTGCACGCGCTGCTGGGATTTGCGCCCGGCGGGTGCGCGCGACGTGTCGGCGCGGTCGGCTTTGGCGGTGGCGGTCATGGTGTCGGCGGTAGCGGCTGTCATGTCGCCATGATATCTGAGTGTCACTCAAAAAACTATTGACGGCAGGCCGGACGAGGCGCGAAACTGTGCAAAATTTCCGCTGTATTGGCTTAATGAATCGACGCATTGATCCGATTTGAGCGAAACTCAGAAATCGGCGCATGCGACCCACTTTCTGGAGACGGAGGAGACATGATCAACCTGCCCGGCGTGCAATTCATGCTCGGTGAAGACATCGAGATGCTGCGCGACGCCGTCGCGACGTTTGCGGCGAAGGAAATCACGCCGCGCGCGGCGGAGGTCGACCGCACCGACCAGTTTCCGATGGATCTGTGGAAGAAGTTCGGCGATCTCGGCGTGCTCGGCATGACGGTGGCCGAAGAGTACGGCGGCTCGGCCATGGGCTACACCGCCCACATGGTCGCGATGGAGGAGATCTCGCGCGCATCGGCGTCGATCGGCCTGTCGTACGGCGCGCATTCGAACCTGTGCGTGAACCAGATTCACCGCAACGGCACCGACGCGCAAAAACAGAAATACCTGCCGAAGCTCGTGTCGGGCGAACACATCGGCGCGCTCGCGATGAGCGAGCCGAACGCCGGCTCCGACGTGGTCAGCATGAAGCTGCGCGCGGACAAGCGCGGCGATCGCTACGTGCTGAACGGCACGAAGATGTGGATCACCAACGGCCCCGACTGCGACACGCTCGTCGTCTATGCGAAGACCGACGTCGAAGCGAACGCGCGCGGCATCACCGCGTTCATCGTCGAGAAGGGGATGAAGGGCTTCTCGGTCGCGCAGAAGCTCGACAAGCTCGGCATGCGCGGGTCGCACACGGGCGAGCTCGTGTTTCAGGACGTCGAGGTGCCGGAAGAGAACATCCTCGGCCAGCTCAACGGCGGCGTGAAGGTGCTGATGAGCGGTCTCGACTACGAGCGCGCGGTGCTGTCGGGCGGCCCGACGGGCATCATGGCCGCGTGTCTCGACGCGGTGGTGCCGTATATCCACGACCGCAAGCAGTTCGGCCAGGCGATCGGCGAATTCCAGCTGATCCAGGGCAAGGTCGCCGACATGTACACCACGTTCCAGGCATGCCGCGCGTACCTGTACGCGGTCGGCCGCCATCTCGACTCGGCGGGCAGCGACCATATTCGCCAGGTGCGCAAGGACTGCGCGGGCGTGATCCTCTACACGGCCGAGAAGGCGACGTGGATGGCCGGCGAGGCGATCCAGATCCTCGGCGGCAACGGCTACATCAACGAATACCCGGTCGGCCGCCTGTGGCGCGATGCGAAGCTGTACGAGATCGGCGCCGGCACGAGCGAGATCCGCCGGATGCTGATCGGCCGCGAGCTGTTCGCGGAAACGCTGTAACGCCCCACGTCACGCGAACGGAGCCCCGTCGATGCCGATCATCGAATCGAAACTGAATCCGCGTTCGGAAGAATTCCGCGCGAACGCCGCGGCGCTGGAGGCGGTCGTCGCCGACCTGCGCGCGAAGATCGAACAGCTCGCGCAAGGCGGCGGCCAGGCCGCGCGCGACAAGCACCTGTCGCGCGGCAAGCTGCTGCCGCGCGACCGGATCGCGCAACTGCTCGATCCGGGTGCGCCGTTCCTCGAGCTGTCGCAGCTCGCGGCGAACGGCATGTACAACGACGACGCGCCGGGCGCGGGCGTGATCACCGGCATCGGCCGGATTGCGGGCCGCGAATGCATGATCGTGTGCAACGACGCGACGGTCAAAGGCGGCACGTACTACCCGATGACCGTGAAGAAGCACGTGCGCGCGCAGGAAATCGCCGCGGAAAACCGGCTGCCGTGCGTGTACCTCGTCGATTCGGGCGGCGCGAACCTGCCGAACCAGGACGACGTGTTCCCCGATCGCGACCACTTCGGCCGCATCTTCTTCAACCAGGCGACGATGTCGGCGGCCGGCATCGCGCAGATCGCGGTCGTGATGGGGTCGTGCACGGCGGGCGGCGCGTATGTGCCGGCGATGAGCGACGAGTCGATCATCGTGAAGAACCAGGGCACGATTTTCCTCGGCGGCCCGCCGCTCGTGAAGGCCGCGACCGGCGAGGAAGTGAGCGCCGAGGATCTCGGCGGCGGCGACGTGCACACGCGCCTGTCGGGCGTGGCCGACCATCTCGCGCAGAACGACCCGCATGCGTTGTCGATCGCCCGCAACATCGTCGATCACCTGGCGCCTAAGATTGCACCGCCGGTGGCGCTGCGCGAACCGAAGCCGCCGCGCTACGACGCGAAGAGCCTGTACGGCGTGATTCCCGTCGATACGCGCAAGCCGTTCGACGTGCGCGAGGTGATCGCGCGCATCGTCGACGATTCCGAATTCGACGAATTCAAGGCGCGTTTCGGCACGACGCTCGTCACGGGCTTCGCGCACATCTGGGGCCATCCGGTCGGGATCATCGCGAACAACGGCATCCTGTTCTCCGAATCGGCCGTGAAGGGCGCGCATTTCATCGAACTGTGCTGCCAGCGCAAGATTCCGCTCGTGTTCCTGCAGAACATCACGGGCTTCATGGTCGGCCGCAAGTACGAGAACGAAGGCATCGCGCGTCACGGCGCGAAGATGGTGACGGCCGTGTCGAACGCGAAGGTGCCGAAGTTCACGGTGATCATCGGCGGCTCGTTCGGCGCCGGCAACTACGGGATGTGCGGCCGTGCGTTCGGCCCGCGCTTCCTGTGGATGTGGCCGAATGCGCGGATCTCGGTGATGGGCGGCGAGCAGGCCGCGTCGGTGCTCGCGACGGTGCGTCGCGACGGCATCGAGGCGAAGGGCGGTTCGTGGTCCGCCGAGGAAGAGGATGCGTTCAAGCAGCCGATCCGCGACCAGTACGAGCGCCAAGGGCATCCGTACTACGCGAGCGCGCGGCTGTGGGACGACGGCGTGATCGACCCCGCGCAGACCCGCGACGTGCTCGGGCTCGGCCTGGCCGCATCGCTGAACGCACCGATCGACGACACGCGTTTCGGCGTGTTCCGCATGTAACGGCCGGGAGAATTCACCGATGCGATACGAAACGATCAAGGTCAGCGAAGCCGGCCGCGTGGCGACCGTCACGCTCGCACGCCCCGACGTGCGCAACGCGTTCAACGAGACGACGATCGCCGAGCTGACCACCGCGTTCGAGTGGCTCGATGCGCACGAAGGCGTGCGCGCGATCGTGCTCGCGGCCGAAGGCCCGGCGTTCTGCGCGGGCGCGGACCTGAACTGGATGAAGAAGATGGCCGGTTACTCGGACGACGAGAACCGCGCCGACGCGCGCAAGCTCGCGCGGATGCTCGAGGCGATCCACCGCTGCGGCAAGCCGGTGATCGCGCGCGTGCACGGCGACGCGTATGCGGGCGGCGTGGGCCTGGTCGCCGCGGCCGACATCGCGATCGCCGTCGACGGCGCGAAGTTCTGTCTGTCCGAAGCGCGGCTCGGCCTGATTCCCGCGACGATCGCGCCGTATGTGGTGCGCGCGATGGGCGAGCGCGCCGCGCGCCGCTACTTCACGACGGCCGAGGTGTTCGACAGCACGCGCGCCGCGTCGCTCGGCTTCATTCACGACGCGGTGCCGGCCGACGCGCTCGACGAAACGGTCGCGAAGCTGGCGGCGGCGCTCGTCGCGAACGGCCCCGACGCGGTGCGGGCGTGCAAGCGGCTCGTCGCGGACGTGGCCGGCCGCCCGCTCGACGCGACGCTGATCGAGCAGACCGCCGACTGGATCGCGCGCACCCGCGCGGGCGCGGAAGCGCGCGAAGGGATCGCGTCGTTCCTCGAAAAGCGCACGCCTTCGTGGCGTGAATGATGGCGTGCCCATAACTTTCCGGACGACACCGAAGCCATGTTCGACAAGATTCTGATCGCCAACCGCGGCGAAATCGCCTGCCGCGTCGCCGCGACGTGCAAACGTCTCGGGATCGCGAGCGTTGCCGTCTATTCCGACGCGGACGCGAACGCGAAGCATGTCGCCGCGTGCGACGAAGCCGTGCACATCGGCGGCTCGGCCGCCGCCGACAGCTACCTGCGCATCGAGCGCATCATCGAGGCCGCGCGCGCCACGGGCGCGCAGGCCATTCACCCCGGCTACGGCTTCCTGTCGGAGAACGAGGATTTCGCGCATGCGTGCGAAGCGGCCGGCATCGCGTTCATCGGGCCGCCGGTCGACGCGATCGCGGCGATGGGCTCGAAGGCGGCCGCGAAGGCGCTGATGCACGCGGCCGCGGTGCCGCTCGTGCCCGGCTATCACGGCGACGACCAGGATGCGGGCAACCTGCATCGCGAAGCCGACGAGATCGGCTATCCGGTGCTGCTCAAGGCAAGCGCGGGCGGCGGCGGCAAGGGGATGCGCGTGGTCGAGCGCTCCGACGATTTCCCGGCGGCGCTCGCGTCGTGCCAGCGCGAGGCGGCGAGCAGCTTCGGCAACGACCGCGTGCTGATCGAGAAATACCTGACGCGCCCGCGCCACGTCGAAGTGCAGGTGTTCGGCGACACGCACGGCAACACCGTCTACCTGTTCGATCGCGACTGCTCGGTGCAGCGCCGTCACCAGAAGGTGCTGGAGGAAGCGCCGGCGCCGGGCCTGCACGACGACGTGCGCCGCGCGATGGGCGAGGCGGCCGTCGCGGCGGCGCGCGCGGTGAATTACGTCGGTGCGGGCACCGTCGAATTCATCATGACGGGCGAAGCGTTCTACTTCATGGAGATGAACACGCGGCTGCAGGTCGAGCACCCGGTCACCGAGATGGTCACGGGGCTCGATCTCGTCGAGTGGCAACTGCGCGTCGCGTCCGGCGAGCCGCTGCCGCTGAAGCAGGAAGCGTTGCGCGTGCAGGGTCATGCGCTCGAGGCGCGTCTGTACGCCGAGAACCCGGCGCGCGGCTTCCTGCCGTCGACGGGCACGCTGAAGCACCTGCGGCTGCCGCACGGCGTCGAGTTCGCGATCGGCGCGCCGGTGCGCGTCGACAGCGGCGTGCGCGAAGGCGATGCGATCACGCCGTTCTACGATCCGATGATCGCGAAGCTGATCGTGCACGGCGCGGACCGTGCGGAGGCGCTCGGCCGGATGCTGCGCGCGCTGCGCGCATGCGAAGTGGTCGGCCTGCACACCAACGCCGCGTTCCTGCAGCGGATCGTCGCGTGCGAGCCGTTCGCGATCGCCGATCTCGACACGGGCCTGATCGAGCGCAACCACGATGCGCTGTTCGCGCCGCAACCGCTGCCGCGCGCGACGCTCGCGCTGGCCTGCGCCGCATTGTTCGCACGCGAACGCGGGGCGGCCGCGCGGGAAGGGGCGTCGCCGTGGCGTTCGCTGCCGGACTGGCGGCTGAACGGCGGCTATCGCCGCACGCTCGACTGGCATGCGCCCGATCGCGAAGCGGACCTGACGGCGACTTATGAAGACGACGGCAGCGGCGCACGGATTGCCGCCGGCGATGCGGCCGCGCAGCCGTTCGCGTGGGCGCGCGGCGCAACGCCGCTCGACTTCGACGTGACGCTCGACGGCGTGCGCAGCAGCGGCCGCGTGTACGCGGACGGCGACAGTTTCCACGTGTTCACGCAGGGCGTGGCCGAGACGCTCGAATGGCGCAACGTGCTGGCGCACGCGGGCGATGTCGAGCATGGCGGCGGCCGCCTGACCGCGCCGATGCCCGGCAAGGTCATCGCGGTGCTGGTCGAGCCGGGGCAGAAGGTCGAGACCGGCACGCCGCTGATCGTGATGGAAGCGATGAAGATGGAGCACACGATCGGCGCGCCGGGCGCGGGGGTCGTCGCGGAGGTGCTGTACGGCGTCGGCGACCAGGTCGCGGACGGTGCGCAGTTGCTGGTGATGGCGGAGGACTGAGCGGTGCGGCGCGTGAGGGCCGGTGGCGGCTCTCACGCGCGGGACCAGGGCCGTGCTTCAAGGCAGGAAAGGCCCGACGACATCCGGTTGCGAATGCCTGATGTGCATGCATCGGGACGACACAGCATTCTTGTGTTGTGATTGTCGTTCTCGTTGCGCGTAGACAATAATAAATAATCTGCGTGTGGCGTCTTCAAGATATTTGAATCGTCCAGTGATCCTCGCCGGTGAGCGGCAGCTCGACACGTGCTGTTGCGCGGCCTTGCACCGGTTTGCCCGTTGCAACAGTTGTTCAAAGATCGAAACCGGACCCGTCCGGACCTCTTCGCCGAAATGAACTGGCCGCTTCCTCTTGTGCAGAAAGGGGAAGCGCAATGGCGGCTACTTTCCGGGGCGTCCGGAAAATCAGGCTCGACCAGAGCAACAGCTGCGCGTTCTTGCCCATGCTCGACATGGCTGCGTTAGCGTAACCGCCGGGATGTGCGGCCCGGTGTCCTGCGCAATGATCGAATGAACGTAGCTGAGAGAAAGACCGAGATGGCGAACAAATATAAATACGGAATTCACATCGACCTTACCCCGCCAGAACTTTTCTGCCTGATTGTTATCGACGTAGCCTGTGATGAATTGGGTATCGATGATGCTGTCGGGATCGCGATGATTTTGTTGGGTCAAAGGTTCGTGCCGACCAGAGGGAAGTTCGGCGGAGCGGTCAAGGGAACCTCGATCGCATCCAGGGTATCGAGAAAGGTGCTGCCCTATGAACTCAAGTACAAAATTCTGCCAACGGTAACGTCATTCAAGAGTCTCCTGCTGCTCAAGATCAAATTTACCAGGGAGCTCGGCGCCTTTGTCGGGCGGGCCGTACCGGTGGTCGGTTGGGCCATTACCGCTATCGATATATCAATCATCATGTATCGCTCTACGGTCACGTACAATGGCTTGGTCAAGCAGGAGGATCGCTTTTAATGGACGGTCGTCTGATAGAGATGGTGCGGGATGAGGCTGATTCGCCATTGCACGGCGCGCTCGAGATTACCCCGGACACGGATCTCTGCATCGATCTTGAAATCTCCGACAGGGCCATGTTGAGATTGATGCGGAGATTTTCGGAAACCTTTGGCGTTGATATTGCCGATTTCGACATTGACTACTATTACCCTTCCCGGAAACTGGGATTGGGTCGATTCTTGATGGCGGTATTCAGGTCGCCATTTAGTGCCAACGCCCGGGACAAAATACTGGAGCGTCCGCTCACCGTCAAAATGATGGAGGCGGCGATCGAAACTGGGCGATGGACGATGTAACCGCTCGAAAAAGGGCGGGGCATCGCCCGGTTCGTGGCTGGCCATCCATGACAGCGCGCCGGTCGGCGGTCCGCTGAAATGGCGCGCTTTTCCCGATGTGCGCCGCCATGCGCGCTACACTGGGCCCTTCGAATCTCCCCTCCCGCCGACGATGACCGCTCCCGCCTTTCGATCGCCGGCGCACCCGCCACACACGCACCAACGCGTGCATTCACACGCACGTCGATCCCTGTCGCCCGACACTGTCGTGTAACACGTCAAACTTAGCATTTCGGCGTCGATATGACCGGCGCGGCTTCGCGTCCGCGTCACGTCATCCCATCCACGGAGAACCGTTATGCGAAAGTCGGCCCTGCGGCCTTTCGCGGTCGCCGGCCTGCTCACGCTGATCGCACTCCTGAGCGCCTGCAACGACGACCTGACTGCAACCCCTGCGCCCGTCGCGCAGCAAAAGGCCGCGTGCGGCGGCGGCACGGTCGCCACCGCGCAGATGCGCTGCCCGCCGGGTTTCACCGCCCCGGCTTCCTCGCCCGCATCCTGATACCGGCCGATTCCACCAGAAATCCAATCACGAGCACTCAGCATGGCCATCCATTCGCGACGCGATTTTCTGAAATTCTCCGCCGGCCTAGCCGGTGCGACCGCCGCCACCGCGCTGCTTCCCGAGTCGATCCGCAAGGCGCTTGCGATCGAGCCGAATACCGTGACGGGCACGATCCAGGATGTCGAGCACATCGTCGTGTTCATGCAGGAAAACCGCTCGTTCGACCACTACCTCGGTCACCTGAGCGGCGTGCGCGGCTACAACGACCGCTTCCCGGTCACGCTGCCGAACGGCAAGCCGGTCTGGTTCCAGCCGCGACAGGAAGACCAGGCGAGCGTGATCGCGCCGTTCCGCTACGACACGACCGACCCGGGCGTCAACGCGCAGTGCATCGGCGGCCTGCCGCATACGTGGGCGACGACGCACGGCGCGATCGACAACGGCCGGGCGGATCAATGGGCGGTGCAGAAATCCAACATGACGATGGGCTACCACGTCCGCGACGATATCCCGTTCCATTACGCGCTCGCGGATGCGTTCACCGTGTGCGACAACTATTTCTGCTCGATTCCCGGCAACACGCATCCGAACCGGATGTACCTGATGACGGGCATGGTCGACCCGCTCGGCACGGGCGGCGGCCCGCTGCTCGACAACACCGACTACATCGACAACCCGTTCGACACGATCCAGTTGCCGCCCTTCAGCTGGACGACCTACCCGGAGCGGCTGGAGAAGGCCGGTATCTCGTGGCAGATCTACCAGCAGGGCACCGGGTTCGACAATTTCACCGGCAACTACGGCACGAACATGCTGGCGTGCTTCAACAACTTCGTGAACGCGCCGGCCGGTTCGTCGCTGCAGACGCGCGGGATGAGCACGCGACCGGTCACGCAGCTGAAGGCCGACGTGCAGGCGAACGCGCTGCCGCAGGTGTCGTGGCTGCTGCCGCCCGCCGCGTATTCCGAGCATCCGAAGTTCACGCCGCTGTACGGCGCCTACTACCTGTCGACGATCCTCGATGCGCTGACGTCCAATCCCGAGGTGTGGAGCAAGACTGTCCTGCTCGTCATGTACGACGAAAACGACGGCTTCTTCGATCACGTCGTGCCGCCGTCGGCGCCGACGCTGCCGGGCTCCGGCATGAGCACCGTCGACGTGTCGCTCGAGCGGCACGACCACGTGACGTCGACGCAAACCGGCACGTATACGGCCGACAACCTGCCGTACGGCCTCGGCCCGCGCGTGCCGATGTTCGTCGTGTCGCCGTGGTCGAAGGGCGGCTTCGTCTGCTCGCAGGTCTTCGATCACACGTCGGTGCTGCAATTCATCGAGCAGCGCTTCGGCGTGATGGAAACGAACATCTCGCCGTGGCGCCGGGCGATCTGCGGCGACCTGACGTCGGCGCTCGACTTCTCGAAGTCGGACGCCACGCTGCCGACCTTGCCGAGCACGCAGTCGTATGTCGCGCAGGCCGACCTGCAGTGTTCGCGTGCGTCGTCGCAGACGGCGCCGGCCAGCACCGCGCAGCAGGTCGTGACGGCGCAGGAATCGGGCACGCGGCCGGCGCGCGCGCTGCCGTACGAGTTGCACGTCACCGGGCAGCTCCAGGCGCAAGGCTACGCGCTGACGTTTGCGAATACCGGCACGCAAGGCGCGCACTTCTGGGTCTATACGGGCGATCCGGCCGCGATGCCGCGTCGCTATACGGTCGAAGCGGGCAAGCAACTGACCGATACGTGGGCGCTCGACGCGAGCGGCAACTATCTCGTGAGCGTGTGGGGCCCGAACGGCTATTTCCGGCGCTTCGCGGGCTCGGCCGCGGCGGACGCCGGCGCGAAGCCGGAAATCACGCCGTGCTATGACGTCGCCAACGGCGACGTGTACGTGACGATCGCGAATGCCGGGGCCAGCGCGCTCACGGTCACGGCGACCGATGTCGCGTACGGCGGGGCACCGCGCACGCTGACGATTTCGGCGGGACAGCGCGTCGAGGCGCATTGGGACCTGTCGTGCAGCCGCCGCTGGTACGACCTGCAGTTCGCGGTCGCGGGCAATGCGGGCTGGGTGCGCCGCATCGCGGGGCACGTCGAAACCGGCAAGGCCAGCATCACCGACCCCGCCGCCGTCGCGCCGACGATCACCGCGATCTGACGGCAACCGGCGTGCGCCGCCGGTCGACACCGGCCGGCGCACGCGCGGGCGATGTCGAAGGGGGCGGCGGTACGTCGGGCCAGCACCCGTCACCGTGCGTCCTCATCGGCGCGCGCATCGTCTCTCCATCCCTTCGTCATGTCCGTTGCAGCCGCCCGCGCGGCGAACCGGTCGGGTGCTGACCATTCCTGACACTGTGCGACTGGCGCTCCGCTAGAATGCCCGGCTGCCGCCGGCATGTGCCGCGGCTTGACGGGGGCGGCGCTGCGCGCGCTACACTGCGTGGATTCCAGCCCCATCCAACTTCCCATCCCGCCGACGATGACGTCTCCTGCCCTGAACGGCCTGCGCATCGGTATCACCATCGGACTGCGCACCCCCGACGAAAGCCTGTGGATCAACGGCATCAAGCAGAACGCGCTGTTTCTCGCGAAGCTGCTGATGGCGTCGCCGCACGGCTACCGCGTGACGCTGGTCAACACGACCGACGTGCCACTCACCGATGCCCTGCCGTGGGATCGCAGCGTGTACGACACGCGCGCGTTCGCCGACATGAAGGACGCGCTCGACGTCGTGATCGAACTCGGCGGCCAGATCGACGGCGAGCAGACGGCCTACCTGAAGGCGCGCGGCGCGAAGATCGTCAGCTATTGCTGCGGTGTCGAATACATCAACGCGATGGAATCGATGCTGTTCGGCCGCCGTCTGTGGGATTCGCTGTTCATCAACCGCGGCTACGACGAGGTGTGGGCGATTCCGCAGATCGCGCCGTCGTCGCTGCCGTTCCTGCAGTCGCTGCGCCGCTGCCCCGGGCGCGTCGTGCCGTTCGTGTGGGATCCGATGTTCCTGAGCGCGCGGGCGCAGTCGCTGCCCGGGCACGGCGAATACCGGCCGCGCAGCGAGCCGGGCAAGCGGCTCACGGTGATGGAGCCGAACCACAACGTCGTGAAGTTCTGCGTGTATCCGATGCTGATCATCGACGAAGCGTATCGCCGCGACCCCGACGCGATCTGCTTCACGCACGTGACCAACGCCGATCGCCTCGCGCACGACAGCCCCGAGTTCGTGATGCTGATGAACTACCTGGACATCGTGCGCGCGGGCAAGGCGAGCTTCGTCGGGCGCTTCGACACGCCGCTGTTCCTGGCCGACCTGACCGACATCGTCGTGTCGCATCAATGGTCGAACCCGCTGAACTACTTCTATTTCGACGTGTGCTGGCAGGGCTATCCGCTCGTGCACAACGCAAGCCTCGCGCCCGAACTCGGCTACTACTATCCGGACAACGACGTGCAGAAGGGCGCCGATGCGCTGCTGCACGCGCTGCACACGCACGACGACGACTGGGAAGGCTATACGCGGCGTCAGCGCGACATCCTCGCCCGCTATACGTCGGCGAACCCGGCGCTGGTCGCCGAATACGACGCGCTGCTCGCGAACCTGACCGGCGCGACGGCCGCGTAGCTGCGCCGAAGGCGATCCGGGGCCCGCGTTCGTTCGCGATCGGCACGATTCGCGGCGGCTGCGCATGCCGTCATTCGGGTTGTCCCGGAGTTAAAGTATGAAGAAATGGTGCCGTTAAAAAAGAAACCGTCGAACCGGGGAGATTCGACGGTTTTTGAAGGCACGAATTTGACGGCTCCGAGGGAAGTCCGTCGAAAATAATTTTATAGGTTAACAAGTCGGAAAGATTGTTAAATATCTTACAGAAGCGGGCTGTCATATAATTCGGCTCGCAATTGCCGACGGAATTCGGATCGATTCCGCTTCGGGTCTTCGTAATATCGTTTGAAACGGTGAAATTGAATTCTGCGGCGACCGAATCGCGCTCGGCGATGTGGCCGGAAAGCCACGCCAGGCGGGCTCGACGCCGGTTGGCGGTACAGCGTCGTCGGCGGCTATTCGTCACATCAAATGACCAACGCCCGATCTTTGAAACGCGTGTCGAGAATAAATAATGAGGCCGAAGACGTTTGGAGCCGGTTAATAAACAGGATCGACTGAAATTGCCCTGGCAGTTTGTGTAACCTGTCGCACTGTCGGCAGGGTGTCGGTATGGTGTATTTTCTCTGTTTGAATGTCGTTGACAATATCGGATTTGACGGCGCGCCGAAATGAAAAGTACGCTCCCGGAAAAGATCGAAATAAGAGGATGGGCCGGGTAGGCGGTGGAGCATGTCGTTGCCGGTTTGCTCCACATGTATCTTGAGCGCGGGCCGTTATCGGCGGCCCGACATTTGCCGGAGCGCCGGATGAGTACGGTCGAACCTCGCCTTGAGGCGAACAGGGAAGCGTATCGGGACGAGATCGATCTCGTATTCGGTGCCGCTGACGATCACCCCGACCTCGCGTCGGTACGCAGTTTCGTCGAAAGCCGGCTCGGGTTCGCGCGCGAGCCGGTATGCCGGGCCGATCTGTCGGGCGGCGTGCTGTATCACGAATGCCTCGCACGATTGCGGTGGGGAGGGCGCGACGCGCTGCCGCCGCTCGCATTCCTGCCGCGTCTCGAAGCGCTCGGGCTGATGCGCTGGTTCGACCGGCTCGTGGTCAACCGGACGATCGACGCGTTGCGCGCCGATCCGAAAGCCGTGTACGGCTGCAATATCGCGGCGGCGAGCGCGGTCGTCGACGACGCGTGGATGACCATCATCAGGCGGCTCGAGCGCGAGCCGTCGGTCGCGGCGCGGCTGGTCGTCGAAATCACCGAGACGGGGCCGCTGAACCCCGTTGCGGGCCGTTCGTTCGTGAATCGGTTCCGGCAGGCCGGATGCCGCGTCGCGATCGACGACTTCGGCGTTGGCTTCAGCGCGCTGAACAGTCTGGTGATCGGCAATCCCGATATCGTGAAGCTCGACCGGTCGGTGTTGTCGCTGATCAAGCGCAACGCGATCGGGCGCTACCAGTTTCGCCGGCTGATCGCGTTTGCGCACGAGAGCGCGCGGCACGTCGTCGTCGAAGGCGTGGAGAACGAGGTCGACCGGCAGATCATCCTGGATTCCGGCGTCGCATGGGCGCAGGGCATCCGGTTTTCATGGCGCTCGCCGGCTGCCGCATGACGGCGCGGCGCACCGGTATCGGGCAATCCTGGATCGCGAAGGGGCGAACATGTCGCACATGAAGGCCGGGCCTGGAACGGGCACGCAGGCGGCCGACGGGCGCGCGCTCGTCGCAATCGCCGAGCTCGCCGACATGCTGCGGCAGCTCGGTGCGGACGCGGCCGATGCGCCGCTCGACGTCGTGCCGTTTCTCGACGGTCTGAACGCGGTTGCCCGTCGTATTCAGCGGATGAAGCCGCTCGACGCCGAGAGCCGCGAACTCGCGGCGCGGCACTATTACGGCGGCGTGATCGCGGGCGCGTGCGGCGACGATTCGGCGATCGCGCGCGGCGTGTCCGGCAGCGTGGCGCGCCACGCCGGCCGCGTCAGCCGCCAGGCGAACCGCTGTTTCGCGGCGCTGGCGCGAGTCGGCCGCCGGCATGGCCTCGCGTTCGCCGCGCAGCGCGGCGACAAGGTGCCAGCTTAGGGCCTGTTTACGCTAATAACGGGCTTGCGACGTCCGGCAAGCCGGTGGTCAATCTTTTCCGAAACCGCCGAGCACGAGCGCCAATGCGCGGTCGGCCGCATCGTCCCACCGCCCCGCGTGCGCACCGCCGTCGACGGTGATCGCGTCGTCGGGCAACTGGTCGATCACCTGCAGGCTCGTGTCGAGCTCGTCCTGGATAGGCGGCCGGCCGGTCTTGATCAGGGTCTCGGCCTGACGCTCGCAGTGCCGGTTGATGACGAACGGGCCGTGAATCGAATCGATCACGACGAAACTGCGGACGGCCTGATTCATGGGCGGGGAACGCGTGCGAAGACGCTCAGCCGAGCGCGCGCCCGGCGAACAGCCGCTGGATCTGTTCCGAATACGCGCGCACGTTGTGTTCGGCAAGCGCGTCGACCTGATGCAGGCAGCGGCGGGCCGCTGCCGCGTAATCGTCGAGCCGCGCGTCGTGCGTTTGCGCGGCGGTCGCGATCGCGCGCGCCGCATCGAAGATCTCGAAGTCCGGGTAGTAATAGCCGACGTCGCGCAGGAACGGCGAGTTGTGCACGAGCGGGTAGTTGCCGTACAGCGCGTCGTACAGCAGGTAGTTCAGCCCGTTTTCCCAGTGGTGCGACACGACGATGTCGGTATGGTGCGCGGCCCACGCGATGAACGGCGCGCGCACGTCGGCCGTTGCCTTGCCGTCGCGCACCATCTCGAGCCCCAGCGCGAGATGCTTGAAGGCGACGTTTTCCTTCTTGTCGAACGTGTTGGTCATGTACACGTGTTCGACGAGTTCCGGGTGTTCGACGTAGCACGCGTTCGCGGCGAGCATCGGCACGATCGCGCTCTTCACGACGTTCAGGTTCGGTTCGAAGAACGCGATGCGCTTGGCCGGGCCGTGGTTGCGGTAGCCGAAGCGTGCCTTCAGGTCGGGATCGGCGTCGAGGCTGCGTTCGATGAAGTACGGCGACCAGATGTGCGGCAGCGCGATCACCGGCGCGCGGTAGACGGCCTGGAAATAGGCCGCGCACGTGTGCATGTGCTGCGGGTTGGTCCAGATTTCGTCGAACTGCACGCGGTGCGGGTTCGGCCGCCAGTTGTTCTTCTCGAAGTTGATCGTCTCGACCGCGATCACGTAGTCGTTGCCGAAGCGGTACGACACGCACTTGCCGCCGCGCGCACGCACGGCGTCCGCGTGCGACGGGTCGATGAACGCGTTCATCTCGATCAGCAGGTCGGTCTGGTGGACGACCGCGGACAGCGGGCGCAGCGCATCGCCGAACGCGTCCATCATCAGCGCCTGC
Source organism: Burkholderia sp. IDO3 (assembly GCF_003366075.1). Lineage (NCBI taxonomy): Bacteria > Pseudomonadati > Pseudomonadota > Betaproteobacteria > Burkholderiales > Burkholderiaceae > Burkholderia > Burkholderia sp. IDO3. Next base: position 2,704,578 of record NZ_CP028962.1, on the reverse strand, counting down.
GGGTATTCGGCGATGCCGTCGTCGTGCGCGAGCCAGACTTCGCCGATCAGCGGCGAGCTTTTCAGCAGCATGTACAGGTACACGCAGTGCTGGTTCGCGCCGTTGTACCAGATCGACTGCGTCGCGTCGCGCTGCACGTTCATCGTAATCGCGACATTGATTTTCATCTGCGGCTCCGGGCGGGCGATGCGCGGGTTACGGCGCGTAATTCTGCGATTGGCGCGGCACGTAGCCGGTCAGGTGCCAGCGGCCGTCGTCGTCGAGGCGAAAGCTCAGTTTCTCGAACACGGTCGCGCCGCTCGTGAGCGTCGTCGCGTAGTCGAGGTTCGCGTACAGGCCGTCGGGCATCGTCGCGACGTTGGCGTAGCGGATGCGCGTGATCTGCGCCCAGCCGCGGTGGGTGACCGTGCCGACGGACTGCCGCGCGTGCTGGATGTCGGCCACGAACTGGTCCGGCTGGATGCGCGCCTTCACGAACGCGGCGGAATCGGCCCACACCGCGCGGTACTGGCCGGCGTCGAGCAGCTTGAAGACGATGTCCGCGTCGTGCAGCAGTGCGTCGGCCGATTCGCCGTCGGATTGTGCGTGCGCGCCGATCGCGATCGACGCGAGCGCGCAGCCGATCAGCCATTTCGCGCGGGAGAGGGGCGGGAGTGCATGCATGTCGGAGTCCGGGGAGCGCGGCGCGTTACGCGTCGCGATAGAGCGACGCGATCGCGTCGGAATACGCGGCGACGTTGTCGGGGTTGTAGATGCTGACCGAGTCGAGCACGTGCTTCGACTGCTCGCGATACGCGTCCAGGTTCGCGTCGTGTTCGGCGAACGCCTGCAGCAGCGCGCGGCCGCCGGCCTGGCAATCGAAGTCCGGATAGAAATACCCGGCCTTGCCGAGGAACGGCGAGTTGTGGATCAGCGGATAGTCGCCGTACAGCAGTTCGTAGTACAGGTAGTTCTGCGCGTTTTCCCACGTATGCGACACCACCGCATCGCCGTAGGCCGCCATGAATTCGTACACCGCGTAGCGGCTTTCGAACGTCGTGATCCCGTGGTTCACGATGTCGAGGCTCTTCGCGAAGTGGACGAACGTCGGATGCTCCTTCAGGTGCACGGTATTGCACACGCGCACGAACTCCACGAAATCGGGCTTCGCGCGATACGCTTCCTCGGTCACCAGCATCGGGACGATGCTCGTCTTCACCATGCAGATGTTCGGCTCGAACATCGTCACGCGCCAGCGCGGCTTGCCGGGCCGGTAGCCGAACGACAAACCGGCGCCGAGCGTCGCGCGCGCCTTGTCGAACAGCATCGGATGCCAGATGTGCGGAACGATCGTGACCGGCGCGCGCAGGCCCGTCTGGTAATAGTGCAGGCACGAGCGCTCGAATTCCGGAATCGTCCACACCGCGTCGTACGGCGCGCCGGAGAACAGGAAGCCCGACGGCTTGTTGAACATCGCGCGCTCGATGTCGATCACGTAGTCGTTGCCGACCCGCATCGTGACCACCTTGCCGCCGCGATCGCGGAACGTGCGCAGGTAGTCCGCGCCGAACTGCGCGCTCATTTCGATCAACACGTCGCAGCGCTGCAGCGCTTCGTCCATCGACAGGAGCGGCACGTCCCACTCGCCGAGCATCATCTGCGGATCGGCGAGCTGTTCGCCGCCGTTCACCATCACGGCTTCGGCTACGAGCGGCGACTGGCGCAGCAGCAGGATCAGCAGCAGGCAGTTCTGGAAAATGCCGTTTTCCCACAGCGACTGGCCGGCGCCGCGCACGAACAGCGAGACGCCGACGACGAGACGCTTGCCCTCGCCGGGCGCTTGACGGGCATTGGAGTCCGACATGCGTATGCTCCGGTTCAGGCGACCAGGCGCGCGACGAACGCGTCCAGGTTCGCGGGGTTGTCGATCGAGACCGACTGCAGCAGCCGGCCGGCTTTCGCGCGATAGTCGTCGAGCCGTTCGTCGTGATGCAGCCACGCATCGAGCAGCGCGCGGCCGCCCGCGGCGGCGTCGAAGTCCGGGTAGTAGTAACCGGCGTCGCCGAGCATCGTCGAGTTGTGGATCAGCGGATAGCCGCCGTACAGCACGTCGTAGTACAGATAGTTCTGCGCGTTTTCCCAGTGGTGCGACACGACGGCGTCCGCATGGCGCGCCATGAAGCCGGGCAGGTCCATGCGCGGCTCGAAGGTCGCCTTGTGCTGGCGCACCAGGTCGAGGCTGTTCGCGAAGTGCACGAAGGTCGGGTGTTCCTTCATGTGCATCGAGTTGACGACGAACATGTGCTGCACGGCGTCCGGGCGCGCGCGGTAGAGCTCGTCGCACGCGAGCATCGGGTAATGGCACGACTTCACGACCGAGATGTTCGGTTCGAGCGTCGCGAGATGCCACGGCCGCTGGCCGGGCCGGTAGCCGAAGGTCACGCCCTCGGCCGCGAGCGCGGCGATGCGGCGCTCGAGGAAGTATGGCGACCACAGGTGCGGAATCGTGTAGACCGGCGCGCGCAGCAGCGTGCGCAGCAGCGGCGCGTCGATCTTCTCCGATTTCTCGAGCACCCACACTTCGTCGAACGACGTGCCGTTGAAGACGTGCCCCGACGGCTTCCCGAAGATCGGCGTTTCAGCGAGGCCGCTATATGTGTGGCCGACGTAGCACGCGACGCATTTCTTGCCGAGCGCCTTCATGTGCTTCATCCATTCCACCGGCAGCTGGGCGCCCATCTCGATCACGACGTCGAGCTCATGCGTCACGTCGGTCGGCTTCACGAGCGGGATGTCGAGGCCGTCGAGGTCGAGCCCGGCCGGCAGCGCGTTGGCGTCGCCGCCGTTCAGGAAATAGACGGGGCCGACTCGGTCCGAGCGCTTGAGCATCATCGCGAGGAACGCGATGTTCTGATGGATGCCGTTTTCCCAGATCGCCTGGCCGTCCCGCGCAAACAGCGAGATGCCGACGGCCGGCCGTTGCTTGCGGGTGCGACCCGAGGCGGCTTGATTGATGTCCGTCACCGGTTGGTTTCCTCTGCGGCGTCGTGCGTGCGGCCGTGGCGTCGAGCGAGCGGCCCGAAAACGGCGCGCCGTGGATTGTCATGGTTGCGTGTGCGCCGGCGTGCGCTGCAAAACAAGTCGAGCGGCGCGGAGCGCGGGGCGGCCGCCGGGTTCCGGAATGCCGTCGCGCGGGATTGGCACGGCGCGCGATGCGGGCGGAACGCCCGGCAACTGTCTGCGCCGATTGTGGCACGGAAGTCGCCGGTTTGTGGAGGGGCATGACGAACTTTGACATAGCGCCGACGCCGTCGCGGCGCCCCGGCGAAGCGGTGCCGGAACGGTCCGGCGGGCTGCCGGCGGGGCGGATGTGCCCGCCACGGTTCGCGGCCGTCGCGGGCGGACGCGTGCGGCGCCCGGGGGGGCCGCGACGGCTGCCGTTCAGCGTTGCAGCGAGATTTCGACGCGGCGGTTGCTGGCGCGGCCTTTGGCCGTCGCGTTGGACGCGACCGGATCGGCGCTGCCGCGGCCCGTCACCGACACGGATTGCGCGTTCAGCCCGTGTGTCTTCAGGTAGCCCGCGACGGTTTGCGCGCGGCGCTTCGACAGCGCGAGATTGGATGCATCGTTGCCCGTCGAATCCGTATACCCGGTCACCGTCACCTGCGAGTACGTGCGGTCTTCGCGTTCGCTCAGCAGCTTGTCGAGCGATGCGCGCGCGGTGGGCGTCAGCGTGGCCAGGCCCGTCGCGAACAGCGCGTCGCCGGCCAGGTTGACGTGCTCGACCGCGGGCGCGGGAGCCGGTGCCGGTTCGGCGGCCGACGCCGTTTCCGCCGGCGCGGCGCCGCACTGGAACACCAGCGTCGCCGGATCCGAGCTGTCGCGCAGCGCGCGGACCGAATCGACGGTGCGCACCGGCTGGTCGCCGCAGATCTTGCGGGCGGCTTTCATGCAGGTCTGCGGGCCCGACAGCAGGCCGTGGCAGTCCACCTGGAACGTGCGCACGCCGTCGCGCGGCTGCAGTTCGGATGCGCTGTAGGTCGGGCCGGATGCGGTCGAGCACGCGGCGAGGCCCATTGCGGAAAGCGCGAGCGCGAGAGCGAGTTTGTTCACGGTTACGTCCTCAAGGCTTGGGTTGACCGAAGCCCGCCGTGCGGGGCGCGGCGGGTTCGTCCTGCCGTCGGAGCCGCCACGTCCGGCCCGGCTGGCGAGCCGGGCGGCGTGGCGGCGCGACGGGTTACTTCCACTGATACAGCATGCCGGCGCCGATCACCTTCTGACCGCCGCTGAAGCCGCCGTTGATCGACGCCTTCAGGTTTTCCGTGATGCGGGCCTGCATGTTGACCGCCATCGCCTTCTGGCCGAGGAAGGTCGACGTACCGACACCCATCCCGAAGTTGGCATCGCGATCGAGCTGCGGGATCGAGGCCATCGCGCCGACGGCCGCGATACCCTGCTTTGCCATCTGGTCGGTCTGCTGCAGTTGCGAACCCAGCGTGTTGATCTGCGCCTGCTGGCCCGACAGTGCCGTCGACAGCGTCGTCTGCACCTGCGTCAGCTGGTTCACGTTCACCGCGTCGGTGCCTTCCGTACCCGGCGCGACGTTCGTGATCTGGCGCTGCTGCGTGTCGCTACCCACCGACACCACGTTCGAACGGCCGCCGTCGGTCGAATTCGCGCCGATCGCCACCGAGTTCGAGCCGGTCGTCACGGTCGGCTTGTCGTTGCCGGTACCGTTCATGTCGGCCGCGATGCCGGAGGTGTTCGCCGCACGCGCCTGGTTGTTGTTGATCGTCGTCGACAGCTGGTTCAGCGTGTTGTTGATGTTCGTCACGCCCGTCGACAGCGAGGCCACGTTGCTGTTCGTCGTGCTCAGGCCGGTCGACAGCGAGCCGATGCCGGTCGACGTCGACGTGGACAGCGACGACACGTTGCTGTTCGTCGAGCTGAGGCCCGTCGACAGCGAGTTGATCGCGGTCGAGGTCGACGTGGACAGCGAGGCCACGTTGCTGTTCGTCGAGCTCAGGCCGGTGGACAGCGAGCCGATGCCGGTCGACAGCGACGAGATGTTCGACGCGGTCGACGTGGACAGGCTGTTGAGCGCCTGGTTCGTCGCGTTGAGCTGGCTGCCGTTGATCGCGTCCGTGCTGGTGGCCGATACCTGGCCTGCCGCGACGTTCGTGATCTGGCGTTCCTGGCCCGGCTGACCGACGCTCACGACACCTACCGGCGAGCTGCCCGCGAAGAAGTACGTGACGCCGCCGATCGTTGTGCTCGACGTGCCCACTGCCGTACCCGTGACCGAGTTCGCGCCGAGTGCGACCGAGTTCGCGACGTTCGCCGTGGCGTTCGAGCCGAGCGCGAGAGCGTCGGCCGCGGTTGCCGAGGCGTTCGAACCGTAGGCCTGCGCGCCCGTGGCGCTCGCGGTCGCCTTGTTGCCGAGTGCGATCGTGTTGTCCGCGGTCGCCTGGCTCGAGCCGCCGAGTGCGACGGCGTTGGCGCCGTTCGCCGTGTTCGCGTTGCCGAGCGCCACGGCGCCGTCGCCGCTGGCCGTGTCGTTCGCGCCCATTGCCACGGCGCCCGTGCCCGTTGCCACGCTCGGGTCGCCGATTGCGACCGCGCCGTCGCCGCTTGCCGTGTTGCCGGAGCCGATCGACACCGCCTTGCCGCCGGTGGCCGATGCGTTCTGGCCGATCGCGACCGCGCCGGCCGACGCAGCGCTCGAGCCGTCGCCGACCGCGACGCTGCTGGCGCCTGCCGCGCTGGCGTTCACGCCGGCTGCGAGCGAGTTGACGCCCGTTGCGCCGCTGTCGTTGTAGTTGCCTTGCTGCGTACCGTTGTCGTTGACGCTGTAGTAGTGCGTCTTCGCGTCGTTGATCGCGGTCGAGGTCGACGTGGACAGCGAGGCCACGTTGCTGTTCGTCGAGCTCAGGCCGGTGGACAGCGAGCCGATGCCCGTCGAGGTCGACGTGGACAGCGAGACGATCGTGCTGTCGGTCGAACTCAGGCTGGTCGACAGGGAGTTGATGCCCGTCGAGGTCGAGGTCGACAACGACGTGATCGTGCTGTTCGTCGAACTCAGGCCGGTGGACAGCGAGCTGACGCTGGTCGAGGTCGAGGTGGACAGCGACGTGATCGTGCTGTTCGTCGAACTCAGACCGGTGGACAGCGAGTTGATGCCGGTCGAGGTCGAGGTCGACAACGACGTGATCGTGCTGTTCGTCGAGCTGAGGCCGGTGGACAGCGAGTTGATGCCGGTCGAGGTCGAAGTCGACAGCGAGCTGATCGAACTGGTGGCCGACGACAGGCCGGTCGACGTCGAGGTCGAGAGCGACGTTACCGTGCTGTCGGTGGAGCTGAGGCCAGTCGACAGGGAGTTGATGCCGGTCGAAGTCGACGTGGACAGCGAGCTGATCGAGCTGGTGGCCGACGACAGGCCGGTCGACGTCGAGGTCGAGAGCGACGTTACCGTGCTGTCGGTGGAGCTGAGGCCAGTCGACAGGGAGTTGATGCCCGTCGAAGTCGAAGTCGACAGCGAACTGATCGAGCTGGTGGCCGACGACAGGCCGGTCGACGTGGAGGTCGAGAGCGACGCCACCGAGCTATCGGTGGAGCTCAAGCCCGTGGACAGCGAGTTGATACCCGTCGAGGTCGACGTGGACAACGAACTGATCGAGCTGGTGGCCGACGACAGACCGGTCGATGTGGAGGTCGAAAGCGACGTCACCGTGCTATCGGTGGAGCTCAGGCCCGTGGACAGCGAGTTGATGCCGGTCGAGGTCGAAGTCGAGAGCGACGTCACCGTGCTGTCGGTCGAGCTGAGACCCGTGGACAGCGAGTTGATACCCGTCGAGGTCGACGTGGACAACGAGCTGATCGAGCTGGTGGCCGACGAGAGGCCGGTCGACGTCGAGGTCGAGAGCGACGTTACCGTACTGTCGGTCGAGCTCAGACCCGTCGACAGTGAGTTGATGCCGGTCGAAGTCGAGGTGGACAACGAACTGATCGAGCTAGTCGCCGACGACAGACCAGTCGAAGTCGAGGTCGAGAGCGACGCCACCGAGCTATCGGTGGAGCTCAAGCCCGTGGACAGCGAGTTGATACCCGTCGAGGTCGAGGTGGACAACGAGCTGATCGAGCTGGTGGCCGATGAGAGGCCAGTCGACGTGGAGGTCGACAGCGACGTCACCGTGCTGTCGGTCGAGCTGAGACCCGTGGACAGCGAGTTGATACCCGTCGAGGTCGACGTGGACAACGAACTGATCGAGCTAGTCGCCGACGACAGACCGGTCGACGTCGAGGTCGAGAGCGACGTTACCGTGCTGTCGGTCGAGCTCAGGCCCGTGGACAGCGAGTTGATGCCGGTCGAGGTCGAAGTCGAGAGCGACGTCACCGTGCTGTCGGTCGAGCTGAGACCCGTGGACAGCGAGTTGATACCCGTCGAGGTCGACGTGGACAATGAGCTGATCGAGCTGGTGGCCGAGGACAGACCGGTCGACGTCGAGGTCGAGAGCGACGTTACCGTACTGTCGGTCGAGCTCAGACCCGTCGACAGTGAGTTGATGCCGGTCGAAGTCGAGGTGGACAACGAACTGATCGAGCTAGTCGCCGACGACAGACCAGTCGAAGTCGAGGTCGAGAGCGACGCCACCGTGCTGTCGGTGGAACTCAAGCCCGTGGACAGCGAGTTGATACCCGTCGAGGTCGACGTGGACAACGAACTGATCGAGCTGGTGGCCGACGACAGACCGGTCGACGTGGAGGTCGAGAGCGACGTTACCGTGCTGTCGGTCGAGCTCAGGCCCGTGGACAGCGAGTTGATACCCGTCGAGGTCGAAGTCGACAGTGAGCTGATCGAGCTGGTGGCCGACGAGAGGCCCGTCGAAGTCGAAGTCGAGAGCGACGCCACCGAGCTATCGGTGGAGCTCAAGCCGGTCGACAGCGAATTGATCCCCGTCGAAGTCGACGTAGAGAGCGAACTGATCGAGCTGGTGGCCGACGACAGACCGGTCGATGTGGAGGTCGAAAGCGACGTCACCGTGCTATCGGTGGAGCTCAGGCCCGTGGACAGCGAATTGATGCCCGTCGAGGTCGAGGTGGACAACGAGCTGATCGAGCTGGTGGCCGAGGACAGGCCGGTCGACGTGGAGGTCGAGAGCGACGTCACCGTGCTGTCGGTGGAACTCAAGCCCGTGGACAGCGAGTTGATACCCGTCGAGGTCGAAGTCGACAGTGAGCTGATCGAGCTGGTGGCCGACGAGAGGCCCGTCGAAGTCGAAGTCGAGAGCGACGCCACCGAGCTATCGGTGGAGCTCAAGCCCGTCGACAGCGAGTTGATACCCGTCGAAGTCGAGGTGGACAACGAACTGATCGAGCTGGTGGCCGACGAAAGCCCCGTCGACGTGGAGGTCGACAGCGACGTCACGGTGCTGTCGGTCGAACTGAGACCGGTCGACAGCGAATTGATGCCGGTCGAAGTCGAGGTAGACAACGAACTGATCGAGCTGTCAGCCGACGAGAGGCCAGTCGACGTGGAAGTCGAGAGCGAAGCCACCGTGCTGTCGGTCGAGCTCAAGCCCGTCGACAGCGAGTTGATCCCGGTCGACGTGGAGGTGGACAGCGAGCTGATCGAGCTAGTTGCCGACGAGAGGCCGGTCGACGTGGAAGTCGAGAGCGACGTCACCGTGCTATCGGTCGAGCTGAGGCCCGTGGACAGCGAGTTGATGCCCGTCGACGTGGAGGTGGACAGCGAGCTGATCGAGCTATCAGCCGACGAGAGGCCAGTCGACGTGGAAGTCGAGAGCGAAGTCACGGTGCTGTCGGTCGAGCTGAGGCCAGTCGACAGGGAGTTGATGCCGGTCGAAGTCGAAGTCGACAGTGAACTGATCGAACTGGTGGCCGACGAAAGCCCCGTCGACGTGGAGGTCGACAGCGACGTCACGGTGCTGTCGGTCGAACTGAGACCGGTCGACAGCGAGTTGATACCCGTCGAGGTCGACGTGGACAACGAGCTAATCGAGCTGGTGGCCGACGAGAGGCCCGTCGAAGTCGAAGTCGAGAGCGACGCCACCGAGCTATCGGTGGAGCTCAAGCCCGTCGACAGCGAGTTGATACCCGTCGAAGTCGAGGTGGACAACGAACTGATCGAGCTATCAGCCGACGAGAGGCCAGTCGACGTGGAAGTCGAGAGCGAAGTCACGGTGCTGTCGGTCGAGCTGAGGCCCGTGGACAGCGAATTGATGCCGGTCGAAGTCGAGGTGGACAGCGAGCTGATCGAGCTGGTGGCCGACGACAGGCCGGTCGACGTGGAAGTCGAGAGCGAAGCGACCGTGCTATCGGTGGAGCTCAGGCCCGTGGACAGCGAATTGATCCCCGTCGAAGTCGACGTGGACAGCGAACTGATCGAGCTGTCAGCCGACGAGAGGCCAGTCGACGTGGAAGTCGAGAGCGACGTCACCGTGCTGTCGGTCGAGCTGAGGCCCGTGGACAGCGAGTTGATGCCGGTCGAAGTCGAGGTGGACAGCGAGCTGATCGAGCTGGTGGCCGAAGACAGGCCAGTCGACGTGGAAGTCGAGAGCGACGTCACCGTGCTGTCGGTCGAGCTGAGGCCCGTGGACAGCGAGTTGATGCCGGTCGAAGTCGAGGTGGACAGTGAGCTGATCGAGCTGGTGGCCGACGAGAGGCCAGTCGACGTGGAAGTCGAGAGCGAAGTCACGGTGCTGTCGGTCGAGCTGAGGCCCGTGGACAGCGAATTGATGCCGGTCGAAGTCGAGGTGGACAGCGAGCTGATCGAGCTGGTGGCCGACGACAGGCCGGTCGACGTGGAAGTCGAGAGCGAAGCGACCGTGCTATCGGTGGAGCTCAGGCCCGTGGACAGCGAATTGATCCCCGTCGAAGTCGACGTGGACAGCGAACTGATCGAGCTGTCAGCCGACGAGAGGCCAGTCGACGTGGAAGTCGAGAGCGAAGTCACGGTGCTGTCGGTCGAGCTGAGGCCCGTGGACAGCGAATTGATGCCGGTCGAAGTCGAGGTGGACAGCGAGCTGATCGAGCTGGTGGCCGACGACAGGCCGGTCGACGTGGAAGTCGAGAGCGAAGCGACCGTGCTATCGGTGGAGCTCAGGCCCGTGGACAGCGAATTGATCCCCGTCGAAGTCGACGTGGACAGCGAACTGATCGAGCTGTCAGCCGACGAGAGGCCAGTCGACGTGGAAGTCGAGAGCGACGTCACCGTGCTGTCGGTCGAGCTGAGGCCCGTGGACAGCGAGTTGATGCCGGTCGAAGTCGAGGTGGACAGCGAGCTGATCGAGCTGGTGGCCGAAGACAGGCCAGTCGACGTGGAAGTCGAGAGCGACGTCACCGTGCTGTCGGTCGAGCTGAGGCCCGTGGACAGCGAGTTGATGCCGGTCGAAGTCGAGGTGGACAGTGAGCTGATCGAGCTGGTGGCCGACGACAGGCCAGTCGACGTGGAAGTCGAGAGCGAAGTCACCGTGCTGTCGGTCGAGCTGAGGCCCGTGGACAGCGAATTGATCCCCGTCGAAGTCGACGTGGACAGCGAGTTGATGCTGGTCGAAGTCGAGGTGGACAGCGAGCTGATCGAGCTGTCAGCCGACGACAGGCCGGTCGACGTGGAAGTCGAGAGCGACGTCACCGTGCTGTCGGTCGAGCTGAGGCCGGTGGACAGCGAGTTGATCCCGGTCGAAGTCGACGTAGAGAGCGAACTGATCGAGCTGTCAGCCGACGAGAGGCCAGTCGACGTGGAGGTCGAGAGCGACGTGACCGAGCTATCGGTCGAGCTCAATCCCGTGGACAGCGAGTTGATGCCGGTCGAAGTCGACGTGGACAGCGAACTGATCGAGCTATCAGCCGACGAGAGGCCAGTCGACGTGGAAGTCGAGAGCGACGTCACCGTGCTATCGGTGGAGCTGAGGCCCGTGGACAGCGAATTGATCCCCGTCGAAGTCGACGTGGACAGCGAACTGATCGAACTATCAGCCGACGAGAGGCCAGTCGACGTGGAGGTCGAGAGCGACGTCACCGTGCTGTCGGTGGAACTCAAGCCCGTCGACAGCGAGTTGATACCCGTCGAGGTCGACGTGGACAACGAGCTAATCGAGCTGGTGGCCGACGAGAGGCCCGTCGAAGTCGAAGTCGAGAGCGACGTCACTGTGCTATCGGTGGAGCTCAAGCCCGTCGACAGCGAGTTGATCCCCGTCGAAGTCGAGGTGGACAGCGAGCTGATCGAGCTGGTGGCCGACGACAGGCCGGTCGACGTGGAAGTCGAGAGCGAAGCGACCGTGCTATCGGTGGAGCTCAGGCCCGTGGACAGCGAATTGATCCCCGTCGAAGTCGACGTGGACAGCGAACTGATCGAGCTGTCAGCCGACGAGAGGCCAGTCGACGTGGAAGTCGAGAGCGACGTCACCGTGCTGTCGGTCGAGCTGAGGCCCGTGGACAGCGAGTTGATGCCGGTCGAAGTCGAGGTGGACAGCGAGCTGATCGAGCTGGTGGCCGAAGACAGGCCAGTCGACGTGGAAGTCGAGAGCGACGTCACCGTGCTGTCGGTCGAGCTGAGGCCCGTGGACAGCGAATTGATGCCGGTCGAAGTCGAGGTGGACAGCGAGCTGATCGAGCTGGTGGCCGACGACAGGCCGGTCGACGTGGAAGTCGAGAGCGAAGCGACCGTGCTATCGGTGGAGCTCAGGCCCGTGGACAGCGAATTGATCCCCGTCGAAGTCGACGTGGACAGCGAACTGATCGAGCTGTCAGCCGACGAGAGGCCAGTCGACGTGGAAGTCGAGAGCGACGTCACCGTGCTGTCGGTCGAGCTGAGGCCCGTGGACAGCGAATTGATCCCCGTCGAAGTCGACGTGGACAGCGAACTGATCGAACTATCAGCCGACGAGAGGCCGGTCGACGTGGAAGTCGAGAGCGACGTCACCGTGCTATCGGTGGAGCTGAGGCCCGTGGACAGCGAATTGATCCCCGTCGAAGTCGACGTGGACAGCGAACTGATCGAGCTGTCAGCCGACGAGAGGCCAGTCGACGTGGAAGTCGAGAGCGACGTCACCGTGCTGTCGGTCGAGCTGAGGCCCGTGGACAGCGAATTGATCCCAGTCGAAGTCGACGTGGACAGCGAACTGATCGAGCTATCAGCCGACGAGAGGCCAGTCGACGTGGAAGTCGAGAGCGACGTCACCGTGCTGTCGGTCGAGCTGAGGCCGGTGGACAGCGAATTGATCCCCGTCGAAGTCGACGTAGAGAGCGAACTGATCGAGCTATCAGCCGATGACAGACCGGTCGATGTGGAGGTCGAGAGCGACGTCACCGTACTGTCGGTCGAGCTGAGACCGGTCGACAGCGAATTGATCCCCGTCGAAGTCGACGTGGACAGCGAACTGATCGAGCTGTCAGCCGACGAGAGGCCAGTCGACGTGGAAGTCGAGAGTGACGTCACCGTGCTGTCGGTCGAACTGAGGCCCGTCGACAGCGAATTGATCCCCGTCGAGGTCGAGGTGGACAACGAACTGATCGAGCTATCAGCGGACGAGAGGCCGGTCGACGTGGAGGTCGAGAGCGACGCCACCGTGCTGTCGGTCGAACTCAGGCCGGTGGACAGCGAATTGATCCCCGTCGAAGTCGACGTGGAGAGCGAACTGATCGAGCTATCAGCCGACGAGAGGCCAGTCGACGTGGAAGTCGAGAGCGACGTCACGGTGCTGTCGGTCGAGCTGAGCCCCGTCGACAGCGAATTGATCCCGGTCGAAGTCGACGTAGAGAGCGAACTGATCGAGCTATCAGCCGACGAGAGGCCGGTCGACGTGGAAGTCGAGAGCGACGTCACCGTGCTGTCGGTCGAGCTCAAGCCCGTCGACAGCGAGTTGATCCCGGTCGACAGCGACGAGATTACGTTGCTGGACGACGATACCGTCGTCGACAGCGAGTCGACGGCCGAATTGGTCGCGAAGAGCTGGGAGCCGTTGATCGCATCGGTGCTGGTCGAGGTGATTTGACCGGCCGCGACATTGGTGATCTGACGCGTGGTGTTCTTGCTTGCGTCGCCGACGCTGACAACGCTACTCGGGTTGCCACCCGCAAACGTGGTCGTCACGCCGCCGACGGTACCGGTCGGCGTCGGATTGGGTGCTTCGGTGACGGAGCCGCTGCCGAGCGCGACATCGCCGGTATTGTTGGCGACGGCATTCGGGCCGATCGCAACGGAATCGGTGCCGAGCGCCTGGCTGTCGGCAGCCGTCGAATTCGCGTGGAAGTACTTGATGCCCTGGCTGTTGATGTTGTCGATCGCCGAGCCGACGCTATTGGCGGTCGACGTCGTGCCGTTCGCGTTGTAGGTCGTGTATGCCGGAGCGGAAACCGTTCCGGTCGTCGAATCATATTTCGCACCGCCGCCGAGCGCCGCAGCTGTGCTGCTGCCGAGGTTGTCGGTCTTGGTCGTGACCGTGCTGAGGCCGGTGGACAGCGAACCGATCGAGCTGGTCGCCGACGACAGACCGGTCGACGTGGACGTGGACAGCGACAGAACCGAGCTATTGGTGGAGCTGAGGCCGGTCGAGAGCGAGCCGATGGAGCTGGTAGCCGACGAGAGACCGGTCGACGTGGACGACGACAGCGACGTGACGTTGCTGTTGGTGGAGCTGAGACCGGTCGAAAGCGAGCCGATGGAACTGGTAGCCGACGAAAGCCCCGTCGAAGTCGACGACGACAGCGACGTGACGTTGCTGTTGGTGGAGCTGAGACCGGTCGAAAGCGACCCGATGGAACTGGTAGCCGACGAGAGGCCCGTCGAAGTCGACGACGACAGCGAGGTGACGTTGCTATTGGTCGAGCTCAGCCCCGTCGAGAGCGAACCGATCGAGCTGGTGGCCGACGAGAGACCTGTCGACGTGGACGACGACAGCGAGGTGACGTTGCTGTTGGTCGAGCTGAGACCGGTCGAGAGCGAGCCGATGGAGCTAGTGGCCGACGAAAGCCCCGTCGAAGTCGACGACGACAGCGAAGCGACGTTGCTGTTGGTCGAACTCAGGCCGGTAGACAACGAACCGACGGAGCTGTTGGTCGACGAGAGTCCGGTGGACAGCGAACCGATGGAACTGGTGGCCGACGAGAGCCCCGTCGACGTCGAGGACGACAGCGACGTGACGTTGCTGTTGGTCGAGCTGAGGCCGGTGGACAGCGAACCGATCGAGCTGGTCGCCGAAGAAAGCCCCGTCGACGTGGACGACGACAGCGACGTGACGTTGCTATTGGTCGAGCTGAGGCCAGTCGAGAGCGACCCAATGGAGCTAGTCGCCGACGAGAGCCCTGTCGAAGTCGACGACGAAAGCGAAGCGACGTTGCTGTTGGTCGAGCTGAGGCCGGTGGACAACGAACCGACGGAGCTGTTGGTCGACGAGAGTCCGGTCGAAAGCGACCCGATGGAACTGGTGGCCGACGAGAGCCCCGTCGACGTGGACGACGAAAGCGACGTGACATTGCTGTTGGTCGAGCTGAGGCCGGTGGACAACGAACCGACGGAGCTGTTGGTCGACGAGAGTCCGGTGGACAGTGACCCGATGGAGCTGGTGGCCGACGACAGCCCTGTCGACGTGGACGACGAAAGCGACGTGACGTGGCTGTTGGTCGAGCTGAGGCCGGTCGAGAGCGACCCGATGGAACTGGTGGCCGACGAGAGTCCCGTCGACGTGGACGACGACAGCGACGTGACGTTGCTGTTGGTCGAGCTGAGTCCGGTCGAAAGTGAGCCAATGGAGCTGGTAGCCGACGAGAGCCCCGTCGACGTGGACGACGAAAGCGACGTGACGTTGCTATTGGTGGAGCTGAGGCCGGTCGAGAGCGAGCCGATGGAACTGGTGGCCGACGAGAGCCCCGTCGACGTGGACGACGAAAGCGACGTGACGTTGCTATTGGTCGAGCTGAGACCGGTCGAGAACGACCCGATGGAGCTGGTAGCCGACGACAACCCCGTCGACGTCGACGACGACAGGCTGCTGATCGCGCTCGTCGTCGTGCTCATTCCGGTGCTGAGCTGAGCCACGGTGACCGCATCGTGGGGAGCGGAGCCGTCGGCGACGTTGGTGATGCGGCGAAGATTCGTCGAGCTGCCGATCGACATTTCCGACGTAGGCGCCGTGCTGCCGGTCAGGTAGCCGGTTCCGGTCGGCGCTGCCGTGCCGGTGACGCTGCCCTGTCCGATTGCGACGCTGTTGGCGTATTGCGCGGTGGCGTTGAGGCCGATCGCGGTAGCACCCGTTGCGGTCGAATTCACCACCGAGTAGCGTCCGATCGCAACCGAATTGGACGCGCCGGCCGTAGCACCCCCCAGGCCGGAACCGTCGCCGCCGCCGATGGCGACCGAGCTCGAGCCCTGTGCCTTCGCATCGTTGCCGACCGCGGCGGCGCCGTTTGCCGTCGCCTGCGATCCCGAGCCGATACCGATGGAGCTGTTGCCCGTCGACTTCGAATTCTGGCCGAAGGCTTGCGAGTAGTCGCCGGAGGCGGTTGCATTCGCGCCGATTGCGATGGACGTCGAGCCGCTCGCCGTCGTGGTGCTGCCGTTATTGCCACCGATTGCGATCGACTGTGACCCGGTCGCCGCCACGCTGCCAAAGGTGCCGCCAGCAGAATATTGCGCGTGCGCGACGTTGCCGACGGCAATCCCCCCTGCCAGAACAGCGGTTGCAACGGCTTTCGCCACGGCAGACTTATTCGGCTTGCCGCGTGCGGTAGAAATTTCCGATGCTGCAACCCAGGTGCCGAGGGCTTCGTTCCAGATAGAGCGGTATGTGCGGTTCATGTCGTGCTACCTCCAAATACGCAACGCAACACACCGGTCTATTTCGTCAGATGAATCTGCCGTGCGCTCGCGCGAATCTCAAAAATGATGGGCGGAGTTTATTTGAGATATTTTCTTGAGATTGACAAATAGTGATAAATGGAGGGTTTTGAAAGTTAAAGGAAGGTCAATGTGTCGCGTTTTGATGTATTGGCACGTAACGATTTGGAAAATAACGAGAATGCAGAGTGTAGGGCTTCGCGCGCACCCTGATGCTGTGTAAAAACTCATATGATTCAATGGTTTATGTGCGATGTGTGCGCTACATTACACACGGGATGCCTCGAAAAGTAAGGAAAATGAAATGGCAAACGTTTGCGAACCAGGGCCGCCTTTCTGATTTGTAATGTTTCGGTAACAATCCGGATCGAGAAAAATTGACGTTTTGTTAACTTATTAATTCATGGGGAATCGGCATTTTTATTTGTATTAAATTAGTCTCGATTCAATCGAAAAATACGTGAGGCAAGTGATGTGCGATTGTGCACATTTGCTCATCGCTGGAGCTGCCGCCGCCCGTGTGACGGGCGTTCGGTGGCCGGCCGCTCAAGCGAAGTTGTAAAAAATTGCTACAGCGCGGCTGTTCTGCTCTCGGTATTCCGATCGGAAATTTGTTCCAATTGATGTGTCTCGGAGGATTGTCGGCGGGGACTTGAATAACGCGCCCGGCCGACTCGGCGAGCGAGCTTCCCATCCGCTTACGATCTGGTGGCGACGGGTTGCGCCCGGCGCTGCCGATAGATACCCATGGCAGGGTCGGAGAAGCGGCGGACGGGGCCAAATGTCAAATTCCTGGCGTGACAATTTGCCCTGCCGCCCGGAGATTGGGCATGCGCGCCGAACGACGGCAACGCCGGGCTCGGATGTATCGAATGCGCAACATCAGTCTGACGGACACACGCCGAGCCTCGCTCGTCGTCGCGCACGCGGCGCCGGATTCGGGCCGTGGCGTGGCCGAATCGTCGCGCGTGTCGCGCCCGCGGGCTCGTGGAAGGCGATCGCCGCATGGGCAGCGGCCGGGTTGCACCGGCGACGCTGCACGTCGGATTCCTGATCGGAAACCGGAATCCGACGCGCCGTGGCGTTATTTCCGCAGAAAGCGCAGCGCGAGGCGCGCCATGCGCGGGACGAACATCGGGCGCAGCAGCCGCTTGTCGTACCCGGCCATCCGCCGGTCGTTCTCGCTAAGGCATAGCGCGATCAGCTCGCGCGGATTCAGCGTCTCGCCGATATCGGCGGTGCTCGTCGCCGGGAAGTTCGCGTCGCGCGCAACGCCATCGGCATCGATGCCGCGCGCGATGCCGATGCGCTCCCGGATCAGGAACGCCCACACGGCCGCCACGCGCGCGAAGAACCAGGGCCGGCGCCACCACGGCAAATTGCGCCAGTACCACGCGTACCAGTTCACGAAGAACAGGATGTGCCGGCCTTCCTCCTGGATCACGGGTTCGAAGGTTTCGACGAGTTCGGACGGGAAATAGCCGGAGCGTTGGGCGGAGCGGAACAGGCCGAATGCGAAGAAGCTGTCGATGCACTCGCTGAAGCCGGTCATCATCCACGACCATTCGGGATCCGTCGGCGCCGGATAGGCCGGCTCGGGCGCGAGCTCGATGCCGTAGGCGTGCACCAGCTTCGACAGTACGACCTTGTGGCGCGCTTCCTCGCCGCCGTCCATCTCCAGCGCGCGGCGCAGCAGCGGATCGTCGACGGTCGCGGCGAAGGTGGCGACGCGAATCGATGCGCGCCCTTCGGTCTGCACGGCGATGTCCCAGATGGGCAGCGACGTGAGTCGCTTGAGTGCGTCGGGTGGGAGTGCGGGCCAGTCGATGACTGCCGGTTTGTACGGGTTGTGTGTGTCGAGCAGCATGCGGCAGAACATCTGCCTGTGCGCATCGGAACCGATCCTGACCGGACCCTGCCTCTCGAAGGTCCAGTTGCGCATGGCGTGATCTGCCGCTGCATGCGCTTCCTGCAGCGTGTCGGACATGGCTGTTGTTATGCGATTACGGAGTGAAAGATTCTTGCATAGCTTCCGTAAATGCGTATTTTCGAGCGCCGCTGCGCTGCGGCCGTGCGCTCAGGCCTGCGTGTCGACCCAGAGGCGGCCCCAGCGGGACGCATACGCGAGCGCGTGTTCCTCTTCGAAGAAGAAGTCGATTGCGTCGAACGAGACGGCGCGCGGCGACGGGCCGCCGGTGGCCTTTTCGATCGTCAGGTTCGCGGCGAACAGGCCATTCGGCAGCCGGGCAGCGGCGGGGGCCACTTCGTAGCCTTTGTAACGGATCGTGCGATTCATGGCATGCGCGCAGAGGGTTCGGGCTTTCAGCGTACGAAAACCGGCAGCCCGCGTGAACGAATCTTTCGGCCAATGCAAATTACGTGGCGGGCCGAATCGTTATCGGCGCAGCGGGCGGGCTCGGTGGAACAGGAAGCGTGGACGCGGCTCGCGCCGGGCGTCGAGATGCGCACCGCCCGCCGCCGGCGAACGTGATCGGCCGGGGGCGGGCGGCGGGAAGGCGGCGATTACTGGTTGGCGATCTTCAGCACGGGCGCGAGCGCGTCGACCGACGCGGCATGCGCGGCCGCACGATGCGACGCGAACGCGAGCGCGAATTCGGCGGCCTGCGCGCCGACCGTCTCGAGCTGTGCGACGACCTTCGGGTCCGAGCAGCTGTCGGCGCTGTCGAAGCGGGTTTCGAGTGTGTTCACGGTGGCGCCGAACGGCGTCGGCCAGCCGCGCAGCGCATGGACGATCGAGCGCAGCGACGTGAGCACGGTGCCGGCTGCCTGCCAGCCGTACGCGGTGACGATCAGGCCGACCGCGCGGCCGTCGAGATACGGGCGGTCGTCGGCGCGCAGTTCCTCGAGCGTGTCGAGTGCGTTCTTCACGAGGCCGGACACGCCGCCGTGATAGCCGGGCGTGGCGATGATGATCGCGTCGGCTTCGCGTACGGTGTCGATCAGCTCGCGCTGCGCGTCGGTGAGCGTTTTGTGTTCGGGGGCGTAGTGCGGCAGCGTATGCAGGAACGGGCCGTCGAACAGGCGCGTGCGCGCGCCGGCGGCTTGCGCGCCGCGCAGCGCGAACGACAGTGCGCGCTCGGTCGACGACGCAGCTCGGGTGGTTCCGCCGATGCCGACGACGAACGGGCGGCGGTGTTGATCGAATGCAGTCAAGGGGCGCTCCTCGGATGGCTTGCCCGGCTAAGCACAGGCTTAAAACCAGATGGTAACGACCCTGTCGCCACTCTGAAAACGACTTTTCGTTCTATCGATATGCCGTGCGCGAGGGTCGCGCGTGCGCGCGGCGCCGCAGATGGATAGCAGAAATGCTTGGTTGGGACGCCGTGCCGTGCTCGATATGATGGACTCGTCTCCTCCATGATGTCTCTACTGACATGGGTTGGCCCCGCCAAGCGGATGCAGGCGGGGCTTTTTTTCGTCTGCCGCCGGAGCGCGGCGCGTGCCGCGTGGCGGCGCTCCGATTGACGCGTCAGCCGAACACCGGGCGGAAGAAGCTGCGTTCGTAGCTGACGATGCAGCGCGTTTCCTCCGCGTAGCGGAAGGCGGCCTGGCAGGCCGGATCGTCCTTCGAGCGTTCGCGGTAACGCTCGTATTCGGCAAGGCTCGGAAACGAGAACATCGCGAGCGCGATATGGTTCGCGCCTTCGGACGGCAGGAAGTAGCCGTGATGCGTGCCGCCGAATTGCTCGACGAGCGGAATCCACATCTTGCCGTAGGTTTCGAACTGTTCGAGTTTGTACGGATCGATGACGTAGCGAAGGAAGCAGGTGACCATGGGCGCTCGCGGTGCGATGAAGGAGCAGCGAGTCTGGATCGCGTCGCGCAGCGTGTCAACGGCCGGGCGAGTGCGCGTGACGATGTCGTCGACGAGGTGCGAGCCGTGCGCTGCCTGCCCGAACAACGATCGACGTCTTCGCGCGCATGCGGTCAGTTGCACGCGCATCGAACCCGCACGTTGCCGTCGCGTCGTGCGCATTCGTGAAGCTCCATTTTTACGACATTTTTTCTTGCGGCGCCGGCCGGCACGCTCCTAGACTTCGGTCATTCGAACCACGGGGCACTGCGATGTCGATTTCCCGGAACACGATCGCCGAACGTTCGCCCGACGCGCCGCTTGCGATGCGCACCGACCGGGTCGTCGTGCGGCGCTTCGATCCGGCGTTCGACAGCTACGCGCAGCTCACCGCGCTGCTGCACCGTGCGTTCGCGCGGCTCGGCGCGATGGGGCTGAACTGCACGTGCGTCGACCAGGGCGAGGACGTCACGCGTCGCCGCGCCGAGGCCGGCGAGTGTTTCGTCGCGGTCCGCGGCGGACGCGTGATCGGCACCGCCACGCTGTATGCGACCGATCCGGCTTCGCCGTGCTCGCTGTATCGGCGCGCAGGCGTCGCGAGCGTGCGGCAACTGGCGGTCGACCCCGAATGTCAGAGCCGCGGGATCGGTGCGTTGCTGCTGTCGTTCGCGGGGCAGTGGGCCGCGTTGCGCGGCTATACGCTGCTCGCGCTGGATACGCCGTATCCCGCGTCGCACCTGGTGGCGTTCTACGGCGCGCAGGGTTTCGAGGTGGTCGACGTGATGCGCTTCGCCGGCAAGCGCTACGACAGCGCGATCCTGTGCAAACGGCCGGTTGCGCAGCGCGCGCGACGCATGTCGCCGGCTTCGCGGTTTGTCAGGCAGCGTATCGCCATTGCGCATGCGTGGATGGCCCGCGCCGTCGCCGCGTCGAGACCCGATACGCGGCTGCGCCGCAGCGTGCGTTCCGTGGCGATGGGTGTGGCAGGCGCGGCCAGTTGCCGGTCGTCGCCATGGCGATCGCGTCGGCATGGCGGCGTCGCGACCCGACAGGCGCGGATGGCTCGGGATCGTTTCGCCACGCAGGCCTTGTGATGCGGAGTCACTCGTCGCGATTGCGTGCGCCGCCGTCGGCGTTGCCGGCGCCCCGTGCGAGGCGCCACGCAATCGTTCCCAGCACGCCGACCGCGACGACCAGCGCGCCCCACAGCACGTAACGGCGTGTCGCGTCCGTATCGGCGACGGCTGATTCCGGCGGGGCTTCCGATACCGGCAATGCCGCGCCCACGCGTGCGGGCCGGACTTCCGGCGCCATGCCGACCAGCAGCGCGTCGCGGCTCACGGCCGACGACAGCAGCGCCGCGTTGCCGACGCCGAGCGTGAACGGCGGCGTGCCGCGCGCGACGAAGGTCAGCGCGGCCGGATGCCAGCCGACCGAGACGGCCGGCTGGCCGCCGCCGAGTCCGCCGTTGCGCATGTCGACGACGATCCGCCATGCGCGGTCCGTATCCGACGGGAATTCGAGCGGCGGATTGCGTTGTTCGCCGCCCTTGCCCTGCAACCGGAACAGCACGGCGTCGGCCACGTCGCGCCACGGCGCCTGCGCGTCGGGGCGGCTCTGCAACGTTGCGCGCGCAACGGTATTCGGTTGCGGCAGATCGATCCGCACGCGGTCGACCGGATAGGCGCCGTCGGTCTCGAACAGGTATTCGCCAGGCGTGCTGCCGGCGCGCACGTGCGTGGCGTCGCGCCATTGGCGCGGCACGGCCGATGCGTCCGTCGAGCGTGCATCGCGCGGATGCGTCTCGACGTCGATCGACCCGATCGCGGGTGCGCCGTCGAGCCAGTCGAGCCGCAGGTAGCGCGGCCCCGCGCCTTCGAGCGCGATGCGTTCCTGCACCAGCAGGTCGCCGCCGCGCCCCACTTTCAGCAGTTGCGTGCTGCCGAGCGAGCGCCAGCTGCGCAGGTCGTCGCTCGCGGCGACGGCGACGCGCCCCTGGTAGCTGTCGTCGTTCACATGCACGAACAGCGCGTCGATTTCGCCATCCGCATGCGACAGGTCGACGAGATCCGACGCATGCCTGGCGCGCGCCGGCGCGGCGGCGGCCGCACGCAGCGAGCCATCCGGGCCGACGGACACGCCGAGCGGCGCGCGGCTGTCGTCGGTACGGGCCGGCGGCAGCGGGAACCAGTGCACCGGCGTGCGCGCCGCCGCCGCGGCCGCGACGGGCGCATCGAGCGAATACGGCACGGGCTCGCCCGCGCTGTTGAAGATGCGCACGTCGCCGAGATCGTCGCGCCGGCTGCCCGCATAGACGGCCTGCGGCACGGTGAGCTGGTAATACGCGGCGCTGCCGTCGAGATCGAGCGAGAAGCGATGCGCGACGCGTTCGGCGCCCGGCGTGCCGCCGGCCGCCGCGAACGACGTCAGCAGGCTCAGGCCGAGCAGGGCTGCGAGTCGTTTCATGATTGATTGTCGATGCGTTGGGCCGCGGCCTTCGGCGGCAGCGGCGAGAAATAACCGATCAGCAACAGCAGCACGCCGATGCCGATGAACGACACGATGCGCTCGATGCCGGTGACGTGCGACAGGTCGAACAGGAACAGCTTGATCACCGTGAGCGCGAGCAGCGCGGCGCCGACGAACCACAGCGCACGCAGCCCGCGACGCGTCGCCCAGATCATCGTCGCGAGCGCGCAGACCGTCCAGTACACGGACACCGACGCCTGCACGAGCGTCGATTCCGCCATCGCATCGAACGCGTACGGCACGCCGGTCCAGTGATGCAGCGTGCGCAGCAGGATCGCGTTCAGCCACAGGAACGCCGTCGCGCCGGCCGCGCCGAGCAGCCCGACGCGATAGTGGTCGAACGACCAGCCGAGCTTGCGCGCACGCACGAACCACGACGCGGCGAGTGCATAGACGACCACGAGCACGAGATCGAGCGGATTGAGCAGCGGGATGCGCGCCCAGCTGCCGCCGTCCTGCGTGAAGTTCGCGTAGAAGGTCCAGACCCACATCACGACGATCAGCGGCAGCGCCGCGAGCGCGCACACGCGCGCGATGCCGTCGCGGCGCACGAGCCACATGCCGGCGAACGCGAACAGGCTCCAGCCGACCATGAACACCTGCTGGATGCCGAACGACGACAGCACGGTGTCGATGTCGTAGCCGAAGTGGAACCGCTGATGCAGCGTGCGCAGCAGCAGCGCGTTGAACCACAGGAACACGGTCGCGAGCGCGGCAAGGTCGATCGCGAGCGGATGCCACGTGACGCCGAGCGTCTTCAGCCGGCGCAGCCACGTCGCGAACCCGACGAAGATCAGCAGTTGCGCGACGTCGAGCGGATTGAGCAGCGGCAGCCAGAACAGCGGCGACGCGTCGCCGTCGCTCGTCACGCTGGCGATGCTCCACAGCCACAGCAGCGCGGCGAGCGGTGCGGCGCCCCATACCTGATAGGCGCGCGGGAATGCGGCAATCGGCCAGCGCAGGCGCGTGCCGGGGCCGGACACCAGCAGGAGCAGCGCGCCGAAGCCGTATGCCCATGCGCTCCAGCTCCACGCGCCTTCGGGGACGAACGCTCGCAGCCGCCAGAAGCCTTCGAGCGAGAACAGCCCGCACAGCGTCCAGAACGTCAGCGTGTGCAGCGGCGCGATCACGCCGGCGGGGATGGCCGTCGCGCCGGCCGGTGTCGCGCCCGACGCGCCGGCGGCTGCGGTGTCGCGCGACTGGCGCCACAGCAGTGCATAGCACGCGACGACGGCGATCGGCCACGCGAACGCGCCCATGCCCGACAGCGGCGCTTCGTGTGCGTCGAACGCGCGCAGCGCGAGCAGCGCCAGCACCGGCGTCAGCGCGAGCGCCGGCCATTCGGCGATCGGCCACGCGAGCTTGCGGCGCGCGATGTGGGCGAGCCACGCGGTGCCGGCCGCGAACAGCGCGGTGGTGTCGACGACGAAGCGGTCCGCATGCAGATCGACGTGACGGCTCGCATAGACGAGGATCTCGTGCAGCCCGCCGCTCACCCACCACAGCAGCCCCCAGGCCGCGGCGGCCGCGCCGACCTCCGGCATCCATGCGTGCCACGCTCGCGCCTCGTCGCGCCCGTGCAGCCACCAGCCCGTGAACAACCCGGCGAGCGCGATCAGCAGCATCGCGATATAGGGGCTGTTGAGCACCGGCAATGCGTTTGCGTCGACCGGCCCGAGCACGCTCGTGAAGAACGCGCCGGCCGCGGCCACCTGCATCAGCAGCCCGAAGCCGAACGGCGCGAGGCGCTTCTCGCGCACGCCGACCCACACGATGGCCGCGCCTTCGATTGCCCATGCGGCGCTCGTCGTCGGGCCCGAGAACGCGAGCGGCACCGCCAGCGTCGCGAAGATCACCGCGAGCGCGAGCATCGCCTCGAACAGCAGCGCGAGGCGATCGCGGCGCCGCGCGAGCCATGCGGCGACGGCAACGTAGAACGCCGACAGCGCGACGGCGCTCCACGCGAGCCCGAACGGCATGCCCTTCACGAGCGATGCCTGCAGCGCGGTCGCGACGATCGGCGTGCCGAACACGAGCGTGCCGTCCACATAGTGGCGCAGCGCGAGCTCGCGTTTGACCGCATAGAGCAGCGCGATGCCGACATACATCAGGAAGAACAGGATCAGGAACGGCTCGGTACTCGCGAACAACGCGGGGCGGTAGGCCGTCACGCCCCACGCGGAGCCGATCGTGAACGTGAACACGAAGCCGAGCAGGTTCAGCGGGCGCCATGCCTTGAACCACGCGATCGCGAAGATGCCCGCGTTCAGCAGCGCGTAGTAGCTGAACAGCGCGACGTGGCTGCCATGGCCGGTCGACAGCAGCACCGGCGCCAGAAAGCCGCCCGCGCTGCCCATGAACGCGAGCGGCAACGCATTCTGTTTCACCGCGAGGAACGCGCTCAGCGCGCATACCGCGACCATCAACGGGAACGCCGCGCCGACGGGCAGCAGCGGGTAGAGCTTGGTTGCGGCGAAGATCGTCAGATACAGGATGCCGATGCCGCCACCCTGCAGTACGAGGCCGTACGCGGCGCGGCGCGCGCGCACGCGCCAGCCGATCGCGAGCAGCGCGGCCGCGGCGAGCGCGGTGCCGGCCAGGCGGAATTCGATCGGCAGCATGTCGTTGTCGGCCGCGTACTTGAGCAGGAACGCGACGCCGAAGAACAACACGATGATCCCGACGCGCACGACCGTGTTGCCGCCGAGCAGCCAGTCGCGCGCGGCGCGGAACGCGCGTTCGGCGATGCCGGGTTCGTGCGGTTTCGGCGGGACGGGCGGGGTAGCCGGGGCAGCGCGCTCGATCGTTGCGGGCGCATTCACCGGTGCGCGGGTGGCAGCGTCGGCGTCGCGCGTGCGCGGCGTGGCGGCGGCAGGCGCGGGAGCCGGCATGGACGTCGACGACGGCGAACCCGCGCTCGCGGCGGCGGGCTGCATCGACGGTCGTGGCGGAAGCGCGGCGGCGGATGGCGTGACGATGACGGACGGAGACGACGGCGCTTGCGCGGGGCTGCCGGCTGCTGCTGCGCCGGCCCTCGCGCCGGCAAGCTGGCCGCGCAGCACATCGAGCTCGCGCGTGAGCGCGTCGACCGTCGCCTCGAGACGCGCGACGCGATCGGCGAGCGTCGCGGGCGGCTGCGGTGGCGTCGCTGCCGTCGTGACGGCGAATGCGTCGCCGGTGGTATTGCCGTTCTTGCGCTTGCGTTGCAGCAGCGCGTGGCCGAGACAGAACCCGACCGCCGCACCGAGCAGCGCGCCGTTGGCGGCGGAGAAATCCCCGAACAATGCGGCGATACCGCCCACGATGAAGCCGATTGCGGCAAAGGCCCAATTCATCGCCTTGCTCCCTCTTTCATTTCGTTATCGTGCTTCGATCACGATGCGCGCCGATCGAAGCTGTTTCGGCATGGCCGGCAGGCGAACCGGCATGCGCGCACGCTGGCGCGGTGCGGTGCGCGCAAGGCGCCGCGACGTCGCGATCAGCGTGGTTGCCGGCAATGTATCACAGCGGCCATGCGGGATTTTCTGGGTTGCGGACAGGCCGCCAAACGTGGCTGTCCGGCCGTTGCGACGCGCGGTTTTACGTACGGTCATGCTTTTTGTCCGCGTGCGACCGCGATACGGTCCGATCGGACGTGAAATTGTCGCAAAGCGACCTGCGGCCGACGCGCTTTGACGCAAAACGTCATCGGTCGGGCGTCGCGCTGCTGCGCACAAGTCTCGCGTGCGATGCCCGTCGTTGCTGGCCCTGTGCGTATTGCATCGCCGCAATCGGGTGCCGCCGCACGCCGCGGCCCGCCTGGCGGGGCTGCCGGCCGTGTCGTATTTGCGCAAGCGTTTGTCGTAATTCGTCGGCAGGTCGGGGTTTTTTCTGGCAACTATGTAGGCACGCTATGACACGCGTGAGTCCCCGCTACACGAGGAGAAGGTTTCGATGGATGCCCCCAAGGTCGTGGTCGAAGGTCTGTGCAAGGTGTTTGGAAGTAACCCGCAGCAGGCGCTCGACATGCTCGCCGCCGGCTCGACGAAAGACGAAGTGCTCAAGCGTACCGGTCAGGTCGTCGGCGTGCACAACGTATCGTTCGACGTGCAGGAAGGCGAAATATTCGTGCTGATGGGCCTGTCGGGCTCCGGCAAGTCCACCCTGATCCGCCTCGTGAACCGGCTGGTCGATCCCAGCGCCGGCAAGGTGATGATCGACGGGCTCGACGTCGCGTCGGCACGCCGCTCGGCGCTGACCGCGCTGCGCCGCAAGGACATGAGCATGGTGTTCCAGTCGTTCGCGCTGATGCCGCATCGCACCGTGGTGTCGAATGCCGCGTTCGGCCTCGAGGTCGCTGGCGTCGGCAAGAAGGAACGCGAGCGCCGTGCGATGGAAGTGCTCGAGCAGGTCGGTCTCGCCCCGTTCTCGCACAAGCTGCCGTCCGAACTGTCGGGCGGCATGCAGCAGCGTGTCGGCCTTGCGCGCGCGCTGGCCGTGAACCCGTCGCTGATGATCATGGACGAGGCGTTTTCCGCGCTCGACCCGCTCAAGCGCCGCGAAATGCAGGACGTGCTGCTGCAACTGCAGAAGGAACAGCGCCGCACGATCATGTTCGTGTCGCACGATCTGGAAGAGGCGCTGCGCATCGGCAACCGCATCGCGATCATGGAGGGCGGCCGGCTCGTGCAGGTCGGCACGCCGCAGGACATCATCACGAACCCGGCCGACGACTACGTGCGCGCGTTCTTCGACGGCGTCGACACCAGCCGCTATCTCACGGCCGGCGACCTGATGCAGACGGGTGCCGTGCCGATCGTGTCGAAGTGCGATGCCGCGAATGTCGCGGCGACGCTGAACGGCAGCGCCGAATACGCGTTCGTGCTCGACGCGGCACGCAAGCTGCGAGGCTTCGTCACGCGCGATGCGATCGGCCAGGACACGCCGTCCGTGCGTCCGATCGAAAGCATCCGGCACGATGCGTCGCTCGAACACGTCGTCGCGCGCGTGGTCGCGAGCCCGAATGCATTGCCGGTCGTCGACGACGACGGCTGCTACTGCGGCTCGGTCGACCGCGCGCTCATCCTGAAGGCCATCACGCGTTCGCGAGGCTCCCATGTCTGAAATGATTCCGCTCGGTACCTGGGTCGACCAGTCCGTTCACTACCTGCTCGACCACGATGCGGCGACGTTCGATGCGATCGGCCGCGCGATCGAGGGTCTTGCCGCCTTCGTCGAACACAGCCTGCAGGCGATCCCGATGTGGCTGATGATGGCGATCTTCATCGGTGTCGGCCTGTGGCGCGTGGGCTGGCGCTTCGCGTTGTTCACGACGCTGTCGCTGCTGCTGATCTTCGCGACGGGCTTCTGGGATCAGACCGTCATCACGCTCGGCCTCACGCTGTCGTCGACGATCATCAGCCTCGTGCTCGGCATTCCGCTCGGCATCTGGGCCGCGAAGAGCAAGTGGGTCGCCGCGATCGTGCGTCCGATCCTCGACCTGATGCAGACGATGCCCGCATTCGTCTACCTGATTCCGGCCGCGATGCTGTTCGGTCTGGGCCGCGTGCCGGGGATCCTGTCGACGGTGATTTTCGCGATGCCGCCGGCCGTGCGTCTGACGAGCCTCGGGATTCGTCACGTGAACCGCGAGATCGTCGAAGCCGGCCAGGCGTTCGGCTGCACGCCGTGGCAACTGCTGTACAAGGTGCAGTTCCCGAACGCGCTGCCGTCGATCATGCAGGGCGTGAACCAGACGATCATGATGGCGCTGTCGATGGTGATCATCGCGTCGATGGTCGGTGCGGGCGGCCTCGGCAACGACGTGCTCGCCAGTATCCAGCGTCTCGACATCGGCCTCGGCTTCGAAAGCGGTCTGTCGGTCGTGCTGCTCGCGATCATTCTCGACCGCATTACCGAAAGCTTCGGCCGTGCGCCGGGCACCGTGAAAGCACCGCTGTTCTCGGGCCTGAAGCACCTGTTCCGCGGCAAGGCAACGCCCGTGCAAGCGTGACCCGCCGGCGGCCGGCAAGCCTTCCGGCCGCCTTCCCTGATTCGATACCGGCCTCCGCGGCATGCGCCGCGGGGCTGACCGCCTGCAACCTGCTCAACCCGTTCGCCAGGAGCCCGATGTGACGTCCGCCGCTGCCGTTGCGCCCGCCGCCTGCGTTTCACCGGTTTCGTCCCTCGCCCATTTCGGCTTCCTGACGCTGCCGAATTTTTCGATGATCGCGTTTTCGAGCGCCGTCGAAGTGCTTCGGATGGCGAACTACGTCGGACGGGCCGACCATTACCGGTGGTCGATCTACTCGCTCGACGGCGCGCCCGTGCATGCCAGCAACGGCATCGCGGTGCGGCCGACCCAGGCGCTCGACTACGCGAGCCTGCCCGACGTGATGATCGTGTGCGGCGGCATTCGCATCCGCGACGTGGTCGACGACGGCGCGCGCGACACGCTCGCGGCGCTCGCCGAACGCGGGCTGCCGCTCGGCGGCATCTGCACGGGCGCGTATGCGCTGATGTCGGGCGGGCTGCTCGACGGCTATCGCTGCACCGTGCACTGGGAGAACCTGTCGTCGCTGCACGCCGAGTTTCCGGACGTCAGGTTTGCGGACGAGCTGTTCGTGGTGGACCGCGACCGGCTGACCTGCACCGGCGGCACCGCGCCGCTCGACCTGATGCTGAACCTCGTCGGCATGCGCTTCGGCCAGCAGCTCGCCGCGCAGGTGTCCGAGCAGTTCATTCTCGAACGCATCCGCAGCTCGACCGACACGCAGCCGATTCCGGTGGATGCGCGCGTGGGCTTCTCGCGCGCGGAGCTGATCGAGGTCGTGCGGCTGATGGAAGCGAACATCGAGGAGCCGCTGTCGCTCGAGGAGCTCGCGCGGCTCGTGCGCCTGTCGCAGCGGCACTTGCAGCGGATGTTCAAGGTGTACCTGAACGTGTCGCCGACCCACTATTACCTGACGCTGCGCCTGAAACGCGCGCGCGACCTGTTGCGCACGACCGACGCGTCGATCGCCCGCGTGACGACGACCTGCGGATTCCATTCGCCGTGTCACTTCAGCAAGGCATACCGCGCGCAGTTCGGCCACGCGCCGAGCTACGAGCGCCGGCTGCCGGGGCGCTGAGACTTTCGCGCGAACCCTGTTCGGTCCGCGACGCCGCCGGGATCGCGGCGCGCGGCTTCAATCAACGATCCCGCATCCAAGCAAACGACGTCACTTAGAGGAGAAGACAAATGAAGCGCCTATTGATCGCAGCGGTATGCGGGATCGGGATCGCCGCGCCGATGTCGGCCGTTTATGCGGCCGACCCGCCCGTGTGCAAGAACGTGCGCTTCGCGGACGTGGGCTGGACCGACATCGCGGCCACCACCGGTCTCGCGGCGACGATGCTGCAGGGTCTCGGCTACGCGCCGACCAAGACGATCGCATCGGTGCCGATCACGTTCGCCGGCATCAAGAGCAAGCAGATCGACGTGTTCCTCGGCTACTGGTCGCCGACGATGGACCCGATCATCCAGCCGTTCACGAAGGCCGGCACGATCAAGGTGCTCGCGACGCCCAACCTGACCGGCGCGAAATACACGCTGGCCGTGCCCGACTACGTGTACCAGGGCGGCCTGAAGTCGTTCGCCGACATCCAGAAGTACGCGGACAAGCTGAACGGCAAGATCTACGGGATCGAGCCGGGCAACGACGGCAATGCGCTGATCAAGAAGATGATCGACGGCAACCAGTTCGGTCTCGGCAAGTTCAAGCTGGTCGAGTCGAGCGAAGCCGGGATGCTGGTCGAGGTGAACCGCGCGATCCGCGACAAGCAGTGGATCGTGTTCCTCGGCTGGGAGCCGCATCCGATGAACGTGCAGATGAAGATCGACTATCTGACCGGCGGCGACAGCGTGTTCGGCCCGAACTACGGCGAAGCGAAGGTGCTGACGGCGACTCCGCCCGACTACGCGCAGCGCTGCCCGAACGTCGCGAAGTTCGTGTCGAACCTGCAGTTCACGACGTCGATCGAGAACCACGTGATGGTGCCGATCATGAACAAGGAAGACCCGAACAAGGCGGCCGCCGAGTGGCTGAAGGCGAACCCGCAATCGCTCGACAAGTGGCTGGCCGGCGTGACGACGTTCGACGGCAAGCCGGGTCTGCCGGCCGTGAAGGCGTATCTCGGCGTGCATTGAGCGGCCGGGTTGCGGCGCGTGTCGCCGGCCGCGACGCATTGACGTGTTGAAGCGGATTGCGAGGGCCGGGGCGGGATGATTGCCTGCCCCGGCCCTCGCGGCGTTTGCGTGCCGGATTCCGACCGGCCGGGCTGTGCCGCGGCGCGCGCGAATGCAGGTTCTCGCGCGGATCGCGTCGCGCGCGTCACGACCCCTTGGTCGCCGCCGGCACGTCGAACACGCGATCGAACGCCCACTGGAACACGAACGCGTAGCAGAAGAAGAATGCGAACAGCCCGATGTCGACGACGAACGCGTCGAACCACGAGATGTCGAGCCACCGCGACACGACCGGCACGAGCATGAAGATCAGCCCGCCCTCGAAGCCGGTCGCATGCAGGAGCCGCCGCCCGAGCGTGCGCGCGGGCTGCCGGCGCGACGCTTCCCAGCGCTCGAATAGCGCGTTGAAGATCATGTTCCACAGCATCGCGATCGCCGACATCGTCGCCGACAGCGCGCCCGAGTAGACGAGGTCCTGCTTGAACAGCATCGCGATCACGGGCGAGATGCAGGAAATGGCGATCGCTTCGTAGAGCACCGCCTGCGTGATCCTGCGCGGTAGGCCTTGCACGTTGTGGCTCCGGATTGAAGGTTGCGGCCGCGGCATCGTACCGCGACGTCCCGCAAGGCTACCCGCGTTGCGTACTCGCATCAATTCACCTAATCTCACGCGGATTGAATCGAATTCAACCGGCCCGACCCGGCCCGCGAGGCCCCGTGTTCTCCAGAATCCCCCTGACTGCATTGCGTGTATTCGAGTCGTCGGCGCGGCTCGGCACGTTCAAGGCGGCCGCCGACGAACTGTCCGTGACGCCGGCCGCCGTGTCGCATCAGATCAAGTCGCTCGAAAGCCGGCTCGGCGTGCTGCTGTTCGCGCGCGGCGCGAGCGGCGTGCGGCTCACGGAAGAGGGCGAGCGTCTGTTTCGCGCGTGTCACGACGCGTTGCTCGGATTGAGCCGCGGGCTCGACGCGGTGCGGCCCGCGGCGGCCGGCGAGCGCACGCTGGTGCTGACCACCACGCCCGCGTTCGCCGCGATGTGGCTGATCCCGCGCCTCGGCCGGTTCCGTCGCGTCGATTCGCAACTGCACATCAAGGTCGAAACCGGCAATGCGCTCGTCGATCTCGAACGCGACGCGCGGATCGATCTCGCGATTCGCGCGACGTCGCGCACGTTCGCGGCGCTGCACGAGATCGCGCTGATCGACGAGTATTTCGGCGCCTATGCGGCGCGCGACTTCGACGTCGAGCGCACGGACGAGCGAATCGACCTGATCGAGACCACATGGGATACGCCGCTGCCCGTGTCGATCGACTGGCCGTCGTGGTGTCGCGCGGCCGGGCGCGAAGCGTGGCTCGAGCGCGCGCTGTTTCGCCATTTCGACGACGAGCATTACGCGCTGCAGGCCGTGCTGCACGGGCAGGGTGTCGGGCTGCTCAGCTCCGTGCTGGTGGCCGAGCATGTCGAGCGCGGCGCGCTTGCGGCGATCGATCCGTCGGTGCGGCTTGCCGGCGCGCGTTTCGTCGCACTGTGCCGGCCGGGGCGTGAACGCGAGCCGCAAGTGAAGCGATTTCTCGATTGGCTCGAAGCGGAAATCGCGCACACGCGCGCGGCGGTCGCGCGGATCGCGGCGGACGAGTGACGCGCGCGTTGCGGCCCGTCGATTTGCGTGACGGCCGGTTCGGCCGCGCCGACGGCATGCGCTAAACCGGTATCGACCGCCCCCGCATCCGGATGCCGAGCCGCACGACGCCGATCACCGCATTCGACAGCCACGTCAGCCGCCGCGGCATGCCGCGCCGGCGGATATCGAGCAGCAGCACGATCCGCACCTCGTCGCTGTCGTTCCATACCTCGTGCATGAACGTGTCGTCCCACAGCAGGAAGCGCCCTTCGTCGAGCCGGTATTCGCTGCCGTCGACCTTCAGCACCGCAGCGGGCGAGCCGTCCGCGCGCTTCGGCATCGACAGCACCAGATAGCCGCGCAGGATGCCGCGGAACGGCCCGCGATGCGGCGGGATGTGCTTGCCCGGCGCGAGGAACGACAGCGATGCGGACAGCACGTCCGGCGACGCCGCGACGATCGATGCGATGGTCGGGCAGCGCGACAGGTTGCGCGGGAACGGCTGGCCGTACGCCTGCATGATGAACATCCGCCAGTCGCGCGCATCGTTGGCCGAGATGTCGTACTGCTCGCGCATGATCTCGTGAAAGCGCGGGATGCGCGGCATGTCGCGTGCGACGGCGAGCGCCTCCGCCCGGATGTCGGGCCATGCACGGACGAAGCGCTCGGCATCGGGGAACACGGCCGTGTCGAGCACCGCGCCGCCGTCGATATGACGGTCGTAGAGCGTGCGAAGCCAGCCGGCTGCATAGTCGTAAGCGACGGACATGATCGAAGGGCGATCCACAGGATGTCGTCAGTCTGCCCCACGCGTGGTGGCGGCTGCGTTACGTCAGGTTACGCCGGCTGACGAACGAATGACAGCAGGATGACCGCGCGATACCGATGGTCCGGAAAACGGGGGAGTATCGCGCACGCCGCCGCGGCGCGCCCGGGAATAAACCCTCGCGCGGCGGCGTCATACGGGATGCAACACATCGTCTCGTTGACCTCGGAGGAGTGGACCATGAACGGGTACTGGATGAAGGCCGCCACGGTGGCGGCAATGGCTTTCGCAGGCGTCGCGACGCATGCGTCGGCGCAGGCGCTGACGCGCGCGCAGGTGAGGCAGGAACTGATCGACGCCGAACGACACGGGCTGAGTCTCGTGACCGATACGTCGTATCCGGACGTGAGCCCGCTGTTCCGGCGGCAGGCCGAACGGATGCCGCAGCAGCAGGCCGAGGTCGCGCTCGGACGCGAGCCGGCAGCGACTTCCGGTGCGGGCAGGCCGGCGGCGACGCCATCGCGTCCGGGTTCGGCCGCGTGCGTCGGCCCGGAGAGCTTCTGCAGGCCTTATTTCGGAAGCTGACGCATTCGCCCGCGTCGCCGGGCTCGACTGTCACTGCGGTTGATCGGTACGGAACATGAATGGAGTTCGTGATGAAAACATATGTCGCACTACTGATGATGATCGGTGCAATGGCCGGTCAGGCTGCGTTCGCGCAGTCGTCTGCGCCGCTGACGCGCGCGCAGGTTCGAGAGGAACTGATTCGTCTGGAAGCGGCCGGGTACGAGCCGTCGAAGGGAGACGACGGCGAATATCCCGCGGACATTCAGGCTGCACAGGCGCGGGTCGTGGCGCAGGCCCAGGCCCAGGCCCAGGCGAGGCTGGCGGCGTCCGGCGCGCGCGCCGTCACCGCGGGTACGTCGCCGCAGGCCGGAAACTAGGCGCCCGCACGAAGGCGGGCTCGCCCCGCTTCATGCCCGCGGCGCGGGGATCACCACGGCATCATGCGCTGCATCACGCCGTCGCGCAGCACGAAACGATGCGCGAGTGCGGCCGCCACGTGCAGGCAGATGCCGCCGAACAGCACCCATGCGAGGATGCCGTGCACGTCGCCCATCGCATGACCGAATCCGGAGCCGGCCGCCGACAGCGCCGGCAACGGCACGATCCCGAGCAGCGTCACGCTCCATGCGCGCGACGATGCGTTGATCCAGCCGAGCAGCGGCACCGCAACCAGCAACGCGTAGAGGGCGAAGTGCGTCGCACCGGACAGCGTGCGCATCACGGGCGACAGGTCGTCGGGGGGCGGCCGGTGCGTCACGCGCCAGAGCACCCGGCATGCCATCGCCGCGAGGAGCGCGGCGCCGACGATCAGGTGTGCGGCGATCAGGCCGACCGGTTGCGTGTCGCGATGCACGTCGGGCATCGTCCAGCCGATCGCATACTGCGCGACGATCAACGTCACGATCAGCCAGTGGAGAAGGCGCGCAACGGCGTCGTATCGGGCAGGTCCGGACATGAAAGCTCCTGACGGATGGCGGGGAATGTCGATGGGGCGGATTCTACGGGGGAATCCTTAACGAAACGTTAAGCGCGAGGCGCCGCGTGCGAACGGTCGGCGCGCTCGCCGGCCGGCCCCGATCCGGTTTCGTCAGCGGACGGCAGCGCGATCACGATGCCGAGGCCCTGGCCGTCGATGCCCGTTTCGAATCGCACGGTGCCGCCGAAGTACTGGGCGATACGCGTGACGATCGACAACCCGAGCCCGCTGCCCGGCGCCTGCGCGCCGCTGCCGCGATAGAAGCGGTCGCCGAGCCGTTCATGTTCGCCGGGGGCGACGCCCGGACCGTCGTCGCGCACGACGATGCGCTGCACGGCGCCGTCGTCGTGCACGCCCAGCACGATGTGTCCGCCCCGATGTCCGTACTTGATCGCGTTGTCGATCAGGTTGTCGAGCAGGATGCCGACCAGGATCGGATCGGCCGGCACCGCGCGCACCGATGCGCCGGTTGCCGCGATGTCGACGGCATGGTCCGCCGCTTTCGCGGCATGGCGGTCGATGGCGGCGTCGACGAGTTCGCGGAGGTTCACGGCGCGCGCCGGAATGCGTTCGTATTCGTCGAGCCGCGCGAGCAGCAGCAACTGCTCGGCAAGCCGCGCGCTGCGGTCGACGCCTTGCACGACGCGCTGCATCGCGAGCTGCTTGCGCGCCGGATCGTCGGTCGCGAGCGCCACCTGGGCCTGCACCTTGATCGCGGCCAGCGGCGTCTTGAGTTCGTGCGCCGCATCCGACGTGAACGCGCGCTCGCGCACGATCGATTGCCGCAGGCGGGCCAGCAAGCGGTCGATCGCGTCGACCAGCGTGCGCACTTCGTCCGGCACGGTGACGACGCCGAGCGGTTCCAGCGATCGCGCATCGCGCGCGCCGATCAGCGTCGACAGCGTTTTCAGCGGCGCGAGGCTGCGCCCGATCAGGTACCACAGCAGGAGTGCGAGCACCGGCAGCGCGACGACCAGCGGCAGCACGATGCCGCGCGCGATCCCGGTCGCCAGGTCGCTGCGCGTATTGGTCGGCTCGATCACGTGCACCCGCCGCCCCGACGCGTCGTCGCGCAGCGCGTACGCGCGCCACGGTGCGTCGTGGACGACGATCGTCACCGGCGCGTCGTGCGCATCGTGTGCATTGAGTGCGTCCGCCGACCCGGCGGCGCCCGCCGGCAAGCTCGATGCCACGACCTTGCCCTGCGCATCGCGCACTTCGAACAGCACGTCGCGCGGCAGGCGGTCGCCATCGGTGTCGGCATCGCGTCTCGCTGCGCCGCGATCGAGTTCGACGCGCGCGTCGGGCGGGACGCGGGCGAGGCGATCGAGATCGGCCGGCGACAGGTTGACCAGCAGCGACGCGTATTCGACGAGACGCGCGTCTTCCCATTCGCCGATTTCGCGCGTCGCGTGCCGGAAGCTGCTGAACACGGCGACGAGCCACACCGCGGTCACGCAGCCGAGCGCCATCAGCGAGACGCGGCGCCGTATCGAGCGCGAGATCATGGCTTGTCGACGACGTAGCCGATACCGCGCACGGTGCGGATCAGCTCCGCGCCGAGCTTCTTGCGCAGGTTCGAGATATGGACTTCGATCGCATTGCTTTCGATGCCTTCCTGCCAGCCGTACAGGCCGTCCTCGAGACGCGCGCGCGACTGGGGCGTGCCCGCGTGACTGACGAGTTGCACCAGGATGCTCCATTCGCGCGACGTCAGCGCGATGCGCGACGCATCGCGGGTGACCGTATGGGCGGCCAGATCGATCGTGATGTCGCGCCAGACGATCTCGTCGCCGGCACGGCCCTGCGAGCGGCGCACGAGCGCACGGCAACGGGCGAGCACTTCGGTCAGCTCGAACGGTTTCGCGAGATAGTCGTCGGCGCCGTCGTCGAGGCCGCGGACGCGGTCGGCCACGGTGCCGCGCGCGGTCAGGACGAGCACCGGCGTCGTATCGCCCGCATCGCGCAACGCGCGCAGCAGTTCCGATCCGGATTTCCCGGGCAGCCCGAGATCGAGCACGACGAGCGCGAAGCGCGTCGTCGCGAGTGCCGCGGCGGCGGCGTGGCCGTCGCGCAGCCAGTCGACGTGATAGCCGGCCTGGCCGAGGCTGATCTCGAGGCCGCTGCCGATCAGGTCGTCGTCTTCAACAAGGAGGAGTCGCATGGTCGATCCGTATGCACGCGTGTGCGATTGTACGAGCGTGGCCGCGCGTTCGTGCAACGGAACGTAATCGCGCCGCGTCGAATGCCGCCCGATTCTGAAGAACGCTTAAGGTTTGCCGCCGGCATTCCCGCTACCATCGGCCACACCGTTTCCCCGGTTATCCCCCGCTTCTTCTGGTCCCGAACGGCTCGGCATGTTCGGCACGGGCCGCACGCGGGGCCCCGAATCCGCGGCCCGTCGATCGAACCGGATCGACGCCGGTCGACCGCACGGGAGGTTCGTTCGTGATGACACCCTCGACGATCGAGCGATGGCGCGCCCATCTGCTGATCGCCGCGCTGGCCGGCATGGTCATCCAGTGCTTCGTGCTGGTGTCGTTGCTCGCGCTGCGCGTACCCGAAGCATTTTTCACCACGATGACATTTCGCGCATGGGCCGTCGTTGCGATCGCGACGGCAATCCTGTCGGCCCGTAAGGTAGCCGACGCGGCGTTTACGGCCGCGCTCGCGTGCGGCGACGTGTGCGTGAGCGGGATCGATCGTTGCACGGTAGTCGTGTCATCGGATTGCGCGTACCGTGCGTGGGTCATCCTCTACATCCGGCTCAACGGCAACCGTTTCGACCGCGTGTGTGGATGAGCCCGTGCGCGCGGTGCCGGCCCCGGCGTCGCGGTCGTACGGGAAACCATGGGGACGAAGCATGGTCTTGCTGCATGTGGCGCACGCGCTGGCCTGGGCGATGTCGGTCGTTTGCGGGCTCGGCGCGGTGCTGGGCACGGCATACACGATCGTGGCCAGCGTGCTGGTCGGCCGGTTCTTTTCCCGCGCGGCGGCGATGCCGCGCGATTTTCCGGGCGTCACCATCGCGAAGCCGCTGCACGGCGACGAGTGGCAGCTCGTCGAGCATCTTGAAAGCTTCTTCGTCCAGGACTACCCGGGTCCGGTTCAGCACCTGTTCGGCGTGCACGATGCGGACGACGCCGCGCTCGACGCCGTCGCGACGCTGCGCGCGCGTTATCCGGACGCGAACATCACGGTCGTCGCCGACGCGCGGCTGTACGGGCCGAACCGGAAGATCGCCAATCTCGTCAACATGCTCGAACGCGCGGAGCACGCGGTGCTCTGTCTCGCCGACAGCGACGTGCTGGTCGAGCGCGATTATTTGCGCGCCGTCGTCGGCGCGTTGCAGGCGCCGGAGGTCGGGATCGTGACGAGCGTGTATCGCGGCGTCGCGTCGCCGGGCTTCTGGCCTCGCGTCGCGGTCGCGATGACGAACTACCATTTTCTGCCGGGCGTGATCACCGGGCTTTTCATCGGTCGCGCGCGGCCGTGCTTCGGCCAGACGATTGCGATCACGCGCACGATGCTCGAACGCATCGGCGGCCTCGCGCGCTTCGCCCATCACCTGGCGGAGGATCACGCGCTCGGCGAAGCGGTCCGGCAGGCCGGCGCGCGGGTCGTGGTTCCGCCGTTCGTGGTCGGGCACGCGTGCGTCGAGGACACGTTTGCCATGCTGTACGCGCACGAATTGCGCTGGAGTTGCACCATCCGCGCCGCGGACCGGATCGGTCATGCCGGTTCGGTGCTGATGCATCCGGTGCCGCTCGCGCTGCTGGCGCTGCTGCTGTCCGGCGGCGCGCCGGCCGCGTGCGGGCTGACGGCGGCCGCGCTTGCCGCCCGCGCGCTGCTGATGGTGAAAACGGGGCGTGCGACCGGCGCGGGCCTGAGCGGCGCGGCGTGGTTGCCGTTCGTCGATCTGCTGCAGTTCGCGGTGTTCGTGTCGAGCTTCTTCTCGTCGCACGTCATCTGGCGCGGCACACGGTTTCGCGTCGACCGCGAGGGCTTGCTGTCGCCGGCGGGGAAATCATGACGCGCGACACGCATTCCGGCGACGACGGCGCACGCCCGCCGTCCGTGCGTGGCGACGCACGGCTGCGGCATGCGGGCCGCCTGGCTGCGCTGGCGGGGCTGGCGATCGCGGTATGGCTGATCTGGCGCGAGCATCCGCTCGATGTCCTGCACCGCCTGGAGACGGCCGGCGCCGGGCTGCTGGTCGCCGCGCTCGTCCACATCCTGCCGATGCTGGCGAATGCGTGGGACTGGCGGATGCTGATTCGCGGCCGGCGCCGGCCGTCGTTCGCGACGATGCTGAAAATCGTCTGGATCCGCGAATCGATCAACGGCTTGCTGCCGGTCGCGCGGATCGGCGGCGAAATCGTGTCGTTCAGCCTGCTGCGGCAGGCCGGCGTGCGGCCTGCAACCGCCGTCGCCAGCCTCGTCGCCGACATGCAGCTCACGCTGATCAGCCAGCTGGTGTTCGCGCTGGTCGCGATCGGCTACGTGCTCGAGCGCGTGTCGTCCGATGCCGCGCGCGTGGCCGCGCAGCTCGCGATCGGGATGGCGGCGCTGGTGCCGGTGCTGCTG
Source organism: Burkholderia sp. IDO3 (assembly GCF_003366075.1). Taxonomy (NCBI): domain Bacteria; kingdom Pseudomonadati; phylum Pseudomonadota; class Betaproteobacteria; order Burkholderiales; family Burkholderiaceae; genus Burkholderia; species Burkholderia sp. IDO3. Next base: position 2,665,678 of record NZ_CP028962.1, on the reverse strand, counting down.
CTGTTCGCGCTGGTGCAGCATGCGCGGCCGTTCGAGCGGGCGATGCGCGCGCTCAACCGCATCACGAGCGGAAAGGTCTATGCGCTGGTCGGCGAATCGGCGCGTACCGATCAGTCGATCCGGATGATCTGGAGAAAGACGGGGATCGTCGTCCGCTATCTGGGCATCTGGCAGACGCTGCAGTTTGCCGGTTATGCGCTGGAAATCTGGCTCGCGCTGCGTTTTCTCGGCACCGATGCGATGTTCGCGCAGGCGCTCGCGATCGAGGCGCTGATCCAGCTGCTGAGCAGCATCGCGTTCCTGATGCCGGGCGGGCTCGGCGTGCAGGAGGGCGGTTTCGTGCTGATCGGCGGGCTGCTCGGGTTCGACGCGCCGACCTGTCTGGCGCTGGCCGGCGCGCGGCGGGTGCGCGATCTGCTGTTCTATCTGCCGGGGTTGCTCGCGTGGCAGCACGCGGTCGGCGCGGCCCGCCCGCCGGGCGGCGCGAAACCCGCGGCGATACGGATCGGCGAATCCGCCGGGCGGCGCTGAGCGACGCGACGCGGCCCGGCTCGGTCCGGCTGCCTGCCGACGCGGCCCGTTGCGGGCCGGGCGCGGCAGGCGCAACCGTCAACGCCGTTCGTCGGCGATATGACTGCGGATCACGTCCGCGAACGACGTATCGCCCTTCAACCCGAGCGCTTCGGCGTGCGTCGTGTCCCAGCGGCCCGGCCAACTGCCGACGATCTTCTCGACACGCTCGTCCGGCGCATGGCGAATCAGCTTCACGACGTCGTCGCCGGCCACTTCGCGCAGCGCCGCGATCATGTCGTCGACCGACACCGACAGGCCGGGCAGGTTGATCACGCGCTTGTTGCCGAGCTTCGCGCTGTCGATCTCGCAGCCCGCGACGAGCGCCTCGATCGCGCCGCGCGGCGACAGCAGCCACAGCCGCGTCGACCCCGGCACCGGGCACACGCTTTCCTCGCCATTGAGCGGCTCGCGGATGATGCCGCTCGCGAACGACGACGCGGCCGCGTTCGGGCGGCCCGGCCGCACGCTGATGGTCGGCAGGCGCAGCACGCGTCCGTCGACGAAGCCGCGACGGGCGTAGTCGCACAGCAGCAGCTCGGCGATCGCCTTTTCCGCGCCGTACGACGATTGCGGGTTCAGCGCGGTGTCGTCCTGCACGACGTCGGGCAGCACGCCGCCGTAGACGGCGACCGAGCTCGTGAACACGACGCGCGGCTGGTGGCCGCGCGCGCGGCACACTTCGAGCAGCGCGCGCGACGCGTCGAGGTTGATCCGCATGCCGAGGTCGAAATCGGCTTCGGCCTGCCCGCTGACGATTGCCGCGAGATGGAAGATCGCCTGCGTTCGCGTGTCGATCGCGCTTTCGAGCACCGCGCGATCGGCGATGTCGCCGACGATCGACGTTACGCGCGCGTCGCCGAAATCGCTGCCCTTGACGACGTCGAGCAGCACCAGCTCGTCGATCTTCTCGATACGGCCGCCGGGGCCGGTCAGTTCGCCGCGCTCGAGCAGCTTGCGTGCGAGACGCTGGCCGAGAAAGCCGGCGCCGCCGGTGATCAGTACTTTCATGTGGATTGCCCTCTTCGAATACTTTGAATTACAGGTAAGGCTTGAGCCAGCCGAGGCCCTCGGACGTGCCGGCCTTCGGGCGATATTCGCAGCCGATCCAGCCGTCGTAGCCGAGCGCGTCGATCAGCGCGAACAGATACGGGTAGTTGAGTTCGCCGATGTCCGGCTCGTGGCGCTCGGGCACGCCGGCGATCTGGATGTGGCCGATGCCCGTGAAATCGCGCTTGAGCTTCATCGCGAGGTCGCCCTCGACGATCTGGCAGTGATAGCAGTCGAACTGCACCTTCAGGTTCGGTGCGCCGACTTCCGCGCAGATCTCGTGCGCGTCGTCCTGCCGGCTCAGGAAATAACCGGGCATGTCGCGCTGGTTGATCGGCTCGATCAGGATCGTGATGCCGTGCGCGGCAGCCGCCTGCGTCGCATGCCGCAGGTTCGACAGGTAGGTATCGCGATGGCGTGCGCGGTCCGCGCCCGGCGCGACCATGCCGGCCATCACGTGCAGCTTCTTGTTGCCGAGCACGCGCGCATAGTCGAGCGCCTGGTCGATGCCGCGGCGGAATTCGTCCTCGCGGCCCGGCAGCGACGCGATCCCGCGCTCGCCGGCGGCCCAGTCGCCGGGCGGCGCGTTGAACAGCGCCTGTTCGAGGTTGTGCGCGTCGAGGCGCGCGCGGATGTCCTCGGCGGCGAAGTCGTACGGGAACAGGTACTCGACGGCCTTGAAACCGTCGTGGGCGGCAGCGGCGAAGCGTTCGAGGAACGCGTGCTCGGTGTACATCATCGAGAGGTTGGCGGCGAAGCGGGGCATGGCAGCGGGTCCTGTGAATGAGTGGGGCGGGGCGTCGCGCCCCGCGTCGAATGGCGGCCGATTCGGCAGATCAGCGGTTCACGAGTTTCGCGGGCGTGAGCCACACGGCGATCGCGCCGATCACGAGCATCGCCGCGAGCACGTACATGCCGGACGACGTGCTGTGCGTGACGTCCTTCAGGTAGCCGATCACGTACGGGCTCGCGAAGCCGGCGAGGTTGCCGACCGAGTTGATGATCGCGATTCCGGCGGCGGCGGCGGAGCCGGCGAGGAACGCGGTCGGCAGCGACCAGAACAGCGGTGCGCAGGTCAGCACGCCGCCTGCCGCGAGCGACAGGAACACGATCGACACCGCCGTATTGTGCGAGTACGACGCGGCGACCGCAAATCCGACCGCGCCCATCAGCGCCGGCACGATCAGGTGCCAGCGGCGTTCGCGGCGCTTGTCCGCGCTGTGGCCGAACAGGTTCATCACGAAGATCGCGACGAGGAACGGAATCGCGGACAACAGGCCGATCTGGAGCGTATCGGTGATCCCGGTGGATTTGACGAGCGTCGGCATCCAGAACGTCAGGCCGTACTGGCCGGTGACGAACGCGAAGTAGATCAGCGACATCCACCACATGCGCGGGTCGGCGAACACGGCCTTCAGCGAATGGCCGTGCTTCTGCTGTTCCTGCGGCTGCGCGGCGATTTCCGATTCGAGCAACTGCTTCTCGCGCTCGTCGAGCCACTTCGCGCTGCGGATGTTGTTGTCGAGATAGAGGATCGTCGCGATGCCGACGAGCACGGCCGGCACGGCTTCGATCATGAACATCCATTGCCAGCCGTGAAAGCCCGAGCCGCCGTGAAAGCGCTCCATGATCCAGCCCGACAGCGGGTTGCCGAAGATGCCCGACACCGGGATCGCCGACATGAACACCGCGATGATCTTCGCGCGGCGATGCGACGGGAACCAGTACGTGAGGTACAGGATCACGCCCGGATAGAAACCGGCTTCCGCGAGACCGAGCAGGAAGCGCAGCACGTAGAACTGCGTCGGCGTCTTCACGAACGCGAACACCGCCGACAGCAGCCCCCACGTGATCATGATCCGTGCGATCCAGATGCGCGCGCCGATGCGGTGCATCAGCATGTTGCTTGGCAGTTCGAACAGAAAATAGCCGAGGAAGAAAATGCCGGCGCCGAGGCCGAACACGGTTTCGCTGAACGCGAGATCCTGCGACATCTGCAGCTTCGCGAAGCCGACGTTCACGCGGTCGAGATACGCGACCACGTAGCAGAGCATCAGGAACGGCACGATGCGCCAGAACACTTTCTTGTAGGTGCGGTCGAGTTCGGCCGATTGGGCAGGTGCGGCGGGCGAGCGGCCTGCGGCCGCGTCGAATGCAGTCATCGTCGTCTCCAGGGATATTGTGTGCCGGCGGCGCGTGCGCTGCCGGATCGTGTGTGCTGACGGAAGGACCCGCGCACACGGCGGGCATGGGAATCGGTGCGGATGCGCGCGCGACGTGTTACCAGCGTGCGCCGAAGGTGTCGCGCAGTTCGTCGAGCGCCGCGTCGGACAGCGGCTCGGGCTTCGGGTGCGTCATCAGCCACAGCCGCGCGGTTTCCTCGAACTCCTCGAGCGCATACGACGCGTGCGACACCGACGGCCCCCACATCACCGGCCCGAGACGGTCGAGCAGCACGCCGCGCACCTGGTCGGCGAGCGCGGCGACTTCGGCCGCGACGGCCGGATCGCCCGGGCGGCGATAGCGGATCAGCGGAATGTGGCCGACCTTCATCACGTAGTACGGCGTGATTGGCGGCAGCACGTCGGTGTCGCGCCACACGCCCGCGAGCGTCAGCGCGACGAGGTGCGTCGAATGCGTGTGGACGATGCCGTTCGCCTGCGCGTTGCGCGCGTAGATGCCGCGGTGCAGCGCGAGCGTCTTCGACGGCTTGCCGCCCGATACGGGCTGGCCGTCGACGCCGACCTTCGCGATGTCGTTCGGGTCGAGCCGGCCGAGGCAGGCATCGGTCGGCGTGATCAGCCAGCCGTCGGCAAGCCGCGCGCTGATGTTGCCCGCGCTGCCGACCGCGTGGCCGCGCGCATACAGGCTCGCGCCGACGACGCAGATTTCTTCGCGCAGTTTCGCTTCGACGCTCATCATGCGGCTCCGTCCAGCGCGCGCAGCGCCTTGTCGAAAAAGTCCACCGTGCCGAAGTTGCCGGATTTCAGCGCGAGGCCGAGCGGCCGCGCGTCGATGGTGGCGGTGGCCGGCACGCCCGGATCGATCTGCGCGCCGATCTGCAGCGACTTCACGTCGAGCGCCTGCACGACCGCGCCGGACGTCTCGCCGCCGGCGACGACGAACTTGCGCACGCCGAGCGCGCGCAGGCCGCGGGCGATCTCCGCGAGCGTGCTTTCGACGAGATGGCCGGCTGCCTCGACGCCGAGCGCCTGCTGGACGGCCTTCACTTCGTCGGGCGTCGCCGTTGCATAGATCAGCACGGGCTGAGGCAGGTGCGCGCGCGCGAAGGCCAGTGCGTCGTCGACGACGGGTTCGCCGCGCGAGGCCGCGAGCGGATCGATCCGGAAGCTCGGCCGGCTGTCGCGCCACGCGGCGACCTGTGCGTTGGTCGCCTTCGATGCGCTGCCGGCGAGCACCGCCGACAACCCGTCGATGCGCGGCAGCGACGCCGCGTTGTCGCGCTGGGGCAGCCGCCCCGCGCGGCGGAAATTCTCCGGCAGGCCGAGCGCGACGCCCGAGCCGCCGGTGACGAGCGGCAGGCTCGCGCATGCTTCGCCGAGCACGTGGAGATCGTGGTCCGACAGCGCATCCGCGATCGCGAAACGCACACCGTCCGCACGCAGCGCGTCGATGCGCGCACGCACGGCAGCCGCGCCCTGCGCGATCGTGTCGTAGCGGATCAGGCCGACCGGCGACGTCGTCTGCCGCTGCAGCACGCGCACGAGGTTCGCGTCCCGCATCGGCGTGAGCGGGTGGTTTTCCATGCCCGATTCGTTCAGCAGCACGTCGCCGACGAACAGGTGGCCGCGGAAGATCGTGCGGCCGTTCTCGGGGAACGCCGGGCACGCGATCGTGAAGTCGCCGCCGGTTGCGTCGAGCAGCGCGTCGGCCACCGGCCCGATGTTGCCCGCGTCGGTCGAGTCGAACGTCGAGCAGTACTTGAAGAAGAATTGCCGGCAGCCCTGCGCGCGCAGCCATGCGTACGCGGCGAGTGATTGCGCGACGGCGTCGGCGGCGGGAATCGTGCGCGACTTCAGCGCGACGACGATCGCGTCGGCGTCGATGGCCGTGTCGGCTGCGGCGCCGTCGGCGGGCACGCCGATCGTCTGCACCGTGCGCATGCCGCTCTTGACGAGCATGTTCGCGAGATCGGTCGCGCCGGTGAAATCGTCGGCGATGCAGCCGAGCAGGGGACGGGAAGCGGAAGCGGTCATGGCAGGAGCGTCGTTCGAATCAGCGGGCAGGCGGCAGCGTGATGCCGGGGAAAGTCTTGATCACGGCGGAATCGTCCTCGCCGCCGTGGCCGGCGCTCGATGCGCTCATGAACATCTGGTGCGCGGTGGCCGACAGCGGCAGCGGAAACTTGCTGCGGCGCGCAGTATCGAGCACGAGGCCGAGATCCTTCACGAAGATGTCGACGGCCGACAGCGGCGTGTAGTCGCCGTTCAGGATGTGCGGCACGCGGTTCTCGAACATCCACGAATTGCCGGCGCTGTGCGTGATCACGTCGTACAGCGCGTCCGCGTCCACGCCTTCGCGCAGGCCCAGCGCCATCGCCTCGGCGGCCGCGGCGATATGCACGCCGGCCAGCAGCTGGTTGATGATCTTCACCTTCGAGCCGATGCCGTGCGTGTCGCCGAGGCGATAGACCTTGCCGGCGATCGCGGCGAGCACGTCGTCGCAGCCCGCATACGCGGCGGCGGGGCCCGACGTCATCATCGTCATTTCGCCCGACGCCGCGCGCGCGGCGCCGCCGGACACCGGCGCATCGAGCATCTGCAGGCCCGCGGCCTCGATGCGCGCGCCGAGTGCGACGGCGAATTCGGGCGCGACGGTCGCGCTCGCGATCACGACGCCGCCCGGCTTCATCGCCGCAACCGCGCCGTGCTCGCCGAACAGCACCGTTTCGGTTTGTGCGGCATTGACGACGAGCGTGACGACGACGTCGCACTGCGCGCCGAGTTCGGCCGGGCTCGTGCAGGCCACGCCGCCTTCGGCCGCGAACGCCTGCAGCACGGTGTCGCGCACGTCGCATGCGTGCACGCGAAAGCCCGCGCGCAGCAGCGAGCGCGCGACGCCGAGGCCCATCGCGCCGAGGCCGATGACTCCAACATTTCGTGACATGGTCAACCTTGATCGATTCGGGAGAGGTTCGGGACGACGGCGGCGCACGCGCGCCGCCGGGTTCAGCAGATGCCGGCTTCCGCGAGACGGCGGGCGGCGTTGTACATGTGGGTGCGCGCCGCGTTGCGTGCCGCCATCGGGTCGCGCGCGCGGATCGCATCGGCGATCGCCGCGTGTTCCTCGCGCACCTGGCGCGAGAAGTCGTCGCGCGTCGCTTCGTTGCGACGCGTCACCTTCACGCCGGCTTCGAGGTACTGGTTCAGGAACTGCAGCGTCTTCAGGAAATACGGGTTGCCGGTGACGGCCGCGATCGTGCGGTGGAACGCGACGTCTTCCGCGACGCCGTCGCGGCCTTCGGCCACCGCATCGTCGATCTTGCGCAGCGCGTCGTCGATGTCGGCCATGTCGTCGTCGGTGTGGTGCAGCGCGGCTTCGGCCGCGACTTCAGCCTCGATCGCGCGGCGCACCGCGAGCAGGTGCGGCAGCGAGCTGGCTTCGACCGCTTCCGCATAGTCGATCCGCAGCGGCCGGATCGCGCCGTGCTGGTTCACGTACACGCCGCTGCCCTGGCGCGGTTCGACCACGCCTTCGTTCTTCAGCCGGGAGATCGCCTCGCGGATCACGGTGCGGCTCACGCCGAATTCCTGCGCGAGCACGGCTTCCGTCGGCAGCTTGCCGCTGGCCGAGAAGCTGCCGACTTCGATCTGCTTGAGCAACTGCTGCGCGACATGGTCGCTCATCGCACGGGCGGGAATTTTCTCGAACATGACGCTCTGGTTTGTAAGGTGATGTGGTCATCATACAAATTTGAATGTGCATCAGCATCCGGGATAACCCTCGGTTAACGTGCTGCAACGTCGGTCAAATTGAATGGAACCGGTTTCAATTGACGGGAAAGGAGGGCGATCGCGCGGGGTTCGGCGCGCGATCGGGAGCGGAAAAGGGTATGGCGGGGGTGTCGCGCGTCAGTCGGCGAGATCTTCGACGGGGTCGACCGCGGCCGGCGCAGCGACTTCCGCGACGTCCCCGCCGCGCTCGCGATAGGTCGCCGGCGGCACGCCGAACTGCTTGCGGAATTCACGCCCGAGGTGCGACGCGTCGGCGAACCCGCAGCTCGACGCGATATCGGCGACGGTGCGGTCGGAACTCGTCAGCAGCCACGCGGCCGTGCGCAGCCGCACCTGTTTCGCGAACGCCTGCGGGCTCTTGCCCGTCTCGGCCTTGAACAGGCGCTCGAGCTGGCGCGTCGACATGTCGAGCTTGGCTGCGAGCTCCTCGAGCGGCAGCGCGCGCCCGACATGCTGTTCCATCAGAAGAATCGCGCGCTTGACCTTCGGGTGCGTGGCCGGCTCGAGGCCGGGCGGATGCGGTTGCGGCGCATTGCCTTTCTGCATCTCGCCGACGAGCAGGATGCGCAGCGCCTTCTGCACCGTCGCATGGTCGAAATGGCGCAGCAGGATCGCGGCGGCGACGTCGATCGACGCGCGGCCGCCCGAACACGTGATCCGGCGCCGGTCGATCACGAACAGCCGGTCGGCGATCAGCAGGTCGGGATCGGCGCTCGGGAAGCGCTCGATGAAATCCCAGTAGTGGAACCAGCTCACGCAGGTGCGGTAGCCGTCGAGCACGTTCGCGCGCATCAGCGTAAACACGCCCGTGCAGATCCCGACGACCGTCGCGCCGCCCGCTGCCGCGTGGCGGATGAACTGGAGCGTTTCGGGGCCGGCTTGCGGCCCCGAATGCAGGAGGCCGCCCACCACGACCACGTAGTCGAACGGCTCGGCCGCATCGAAGGTTTCCCACGGCGTGATCTGGATCCCGCAGCTCGCGCGCACCGGCGCGAGCGTTTCGCCGATCACGCTCCAGGCGCAGCGCACGGGCTTGCTGTAGTCGCCGTCGTCGGCCGACAGCCGCAGCATGTCGACGAAACCCGAGAACGCGGTCAGCGTGAAATTCGGCAGCAGCAGGATGCCGAAGCGAATGCGCTGCGGCGCGGGTTCGGCGAGGGGGGAAGCGGGTACGTCGGGTGTCATCGCGGTAAATCTCGTCACGCCGGGCAGGCGGGTCTCACTCGTTTCACTCAGTTTGGGGGCACGGCTGCCGGCGTGCGCATGCGCCGGCCGACTTGTGCTTTTGCGTCGCGAACCATCGTCAAAACGTACTTTCGGACCGTCCTTTTCGGGGCTTGGCGGCGGTATCCCACGCCGATGCCGTTTTTGTTCTATCGGCCAATTTTACGCTTTGATGTACTGATGCCAACGACATTTCACGTACGCCCACCCAGAGGAAGTCAGATGAACGTCAGCGCGTTCGACCTGTTCAAGATCGGCATCGGCCCGTCCAGTTCGCACACGGTCGGCCCGATGATCGCCGCCTGCCGCTTCGCGTCGCATGTCGAAGATGCGAACCTGCTCGGCTTCGTGCGCCGCGTGCGGGTCGAACTATACGGCTCGCTCGGTGCAACGGGCAAGGGTCACGGCACCGACAAGGCCGTATTGCTCGGCCTCGAGGGCCATCTGCCCGACACGATCGATCCGGACCTGATCGAGCCGCGGCTCGCGGGGATCCGCGCGGAGAAGTCGCTGTCGCTGCTCGGCAAGCAGACGATCCGCTTCGACGAGAAGGAAAACATCGGCTTCTATCGCAAGCTGATGAGCGGCACGAGCATCGTGCATCCGAACGGGATGCGCTTCCAGGCGTTCGACGAGCACGGCCAGCTGCTCGTCGAGAAAGAGTATTACTCGGTCGGCGGCGGCTTCGTCGTGAACCGCGACGGCGATCGCGTGAACGGCGTGCGCGCGGCGGCCGACGTGCCGTATCCGTTCCGCACCGGCGACGACCTGATGCGCCAGTGCCGCGAACACGGCCTGTCGATCGCCGAACTGATGCTGCGCAACGAAAGCGCGCTGCGTCCGGCCGACGAGGTGCGCGCCGGGCTGCTCGCGATCTGGCGCACGATGGCCGCGTGCGTGGAGCGCGGCTGCAAGGTCGAAGGCGAACTGCCGGGCCCGATGCGCGTGAAGCGCCGCGCGGCCGAACTGAACGGCCGCCTGCGCGCGCGTTCGGAGGAGTCGCTGCGCGATCCGCTGTCGATGCTCGACTGGGTCAACCTGTATGCGATGGCCGTCAACGAAGAGAACGCCGCGGGCGGCCGCGTCGTCACCGCGCCCACCAACGGCGCGGCCGGCGTGATTCCCGCCGTGCTGCACTACTACGTGAAATTCGTGCCGGGCTCGGGCGAGGCCGGGATCGTCGAATTCCTGCTGACGGCCGCGGCGATCGGGATCATCTACAAGGAAACCGCGTCGATCTCCGGTGCGGAAGTCGGTTGCCAGGGCGAAGTGGGCGTCGCGTGCTCGATGGCCGCCGCCGCGCTCGCCGCGGTGATGGGCGGCACGCCCGACCAGGTCGAGAACGCCGCCGAGATCGGCATGGAGCACAACCTCGGCATGACCTGCGACCCGGTCGGCGGGCTCGTGCAGATCCCGTGCATCGAGCGCAACGCGATGGGCGCGATCAAGGCGCTGAACGCGTCGCGCATGGCGCTCAAGGGTAACGGCCAGCACTACGTATCGCTCGATTCGGTGATCAAGACGATGCGCGAGACGGGGGCCGACATGAAGACGAAATACAAGGAAACGTCGCGCGGCGGTCTTGCCGTGAACGTCATCGAATGCTAACGAAGGATCACTAACATGAGCCGCTACTCGATATTCAGCCTGTTCCGCAACGGCCTCTCGTATCACGAGAACTGGGAAAAGCAGTGGAAGAGCCCGGAACCGAAGAAGGAATACGACGTCGTGATCGTCGGCGGCGGCGGCCACGGCCTCGCGACCGCGTATTACCTCGCGAAGGAGCACGGGATCACGAACGTCGCGATCCTCGAGAAGGGCTGGATCGGCGGCGGCAACACCGCGCGCAACACGACGATCGTGCGCTCGAACTACCTGTGGGACGAATCGGCCGCGCTGTACGAGAAGGCGATGAAGCTGTGGGAAGGGCTGTCGCAGGATCTCAACTACAACGTGATGTTCAGCCAGCGCGGCGTGATGAACCTCGCGCACACGCTGCAGGACGTGCGTGACACCGAGCGTCGCGTGAATGCGAACCGGCTGAACGGCGTCGACGCCGAATTCCTGACGCCCGCGCAGATCAAGGAAATCGAGCCGACCATCAACCTGAACAGCCGCTACCCGGTGCTCGGCGCATCGATCCAGCGCCGTGCGGGCGTCGCGCGTCACGACGCGGTGGCCTGGGGCTTCGCGCGCGGCGCCGATCGCGCCGGCGTCGACATCATCCAGAACTGCCAGGTGACGGGCATTCGCCGCGAAGGCGGCGCGGTGGTCGGCGTCGATACGGTGAAGGGCTTCATCAAGGCGAAGAAGGTCGCGGTGGTCGCGGCCGGCAACACGACGACGCTCGCCGACATGGCCGGCGTGCGCCTGCCGATCGAAAGCCACCCGCTGCAGGCGCTGGTGTCCGAGCCGATCAAGCCGGTGGTCAACTCCGTGATCATGTCGAACGCGGTGCACGCGTACATCAGCCAGTCCGACAAGGGCGACCTCGTGATCGGCGCGGGTATCGACCAGTACACGGGCTTCGGTCAGCGCGGCAGCTTCCACATCATCGAAAGCACGCTGCAGGCGATCGTCGAGATGTTCCCGGTGTTCTCGCGCGTGCGGATGAACCGCCAGTGGGGCGGCATCGTCGACGTGTCGCCGGACGCCTGCCCGATCATCACCAAGACCGACGTGAAGGGCCTGTATTTCAACTGCGGCTGGGGTACCGGCGGCTTCAAGGCGACGCCGGGCTCGGGCTGGGTGTTCGCGCACACGATCGCCCGCGACGAACCGCATCCGCTGAACGCCCCGTTTGCACTCGACCGCTTCTACACCGGCCACCTGATCGACGAACACGGCGCTGCCGCGGTCGCGCACTAACCCCCGCACTGAAGGAGAAAGAAACATGTTGCTGATCGAATGTCCGTGGTGCGGGCCGCGCGCCGAATCCGAGTTCACGTGCGGCGGTGAAGCCGACATCGTGCGCCCGGTGGCGAACGAGACCATGACCGACCGCGAATGGGGCGAGTACGTGTTCATGCGCGAGAACAAGCGCGGGCTGCACAAGGAGCAATGGCTGCACACGCAGGGTTGCCGCCGCTGGTTCAAGGTGACGCGCGACACGGTCACCTACGATATCAAGGGCTACGAAAAGTTCGGCGGGGCTGCCATCGGCGCCGCTGCCGGCAACGCACACGAAGAGGGCACGAGCAAATGAGCCAGAAAGACCGCCTCGGCACCGGTGGCCGCATCAATCGCGCGATTCCGCTGACGTTCACGTTCAACGGCCGCACGTATCAGGGCTTCCAGGGCGACACGCTCGCGTCCGCGCTGCTCGCGAACGGCGTGCACTTCGTCGCGCGCAGCTTCAAGTACCACCGTCCGCGCGGGATCGTGACGGCGGACGTCGCGGAACCGAATGCCGTCGTGCAGCTCGAAACCGGCCCGTATACGGTGCCGAACGCGCGCGCGACCGAGATCGAGCTGTACCAGGGCCTCGTTGCGACGAGCGTGAACGCCGAACCGTCGCTCGAGAACGACAAGTACGCGATCAACCAGAAGCTGTCGCGCTTCATGCCGGCGGGCTTCTACTACAAGACCTTCATGTGGCCGCGCAACATGTGGCCGAAGTACGAAGAGAAGATCCGCGAGGCCGCCGGCCTCGGCAAGGCGCCCGAAGTGCTCGACGCCGATCGCTACGACAAGTGTTACGCGCACTGCGACGTGCTCGTGGTCGGCGGCGGCCCGTCGGGCCTCGCCGCCGCGCATGCGGCCGCCACGGCGGGCGCGCGCGTGATCCTCGTCGACGACCAGCGCGAACTCGGCGGCAGCCTGCTGTCGTGCCGCGCGGAAATCGACGCGAAGCCGGCGCAGCAGTGGGTCGAGAAGATCGAAGCCGAACTGCGCAAGCTGCCCGACGTGACGATCCTGTCGCGCAGCACCGCGTTCGGCTACCAGGACCACAACCTCGTGACGGTCACGCAACGCCTGACCGATCACCAGCCGGTGTCGATGCGCAAGGGGACGCGCGAACTGCTGTGGAAGATCCGCGCGAAGCGCGTGATCCTCGCGACCGGCGCGCACGAGCGTCCGATCGTGTTCGGCAACAACGACCTGCCCGGCGTGATGCTCGCGGGCGCGGTGTCCACCTACATCCATCGCTTCGGCGTGCTGCCGGGCCGCAACGCGGTCGTGTTCACGAACAATGATCGCGCGTACCAGACGGCGCTCGACCTGAAGGCATGCGGTGCGAAGGTGACGGTCGTCGATTCGCGCGCATCGTCGAACGGTGCGCTGCCGGCGGCGGCAAAGCGGCAGGGCGTGACGGTGATGAGCGGCGCGGTCGTCACGGCCGCTTCGGGCAAGTGGCGCGTATCGTCGGTCGACGTCGCGTCCTACTCGAACGGCAAGACGGGCGGCAAGATGCAGTCGCTGCCGTGCGATCTCGTCGCGATGTCGGGCGGCTTCAGCCCGGTGCTGCACCTGTTCGCGCAGTCGGGCGGCAAGGCGTGCTGGAACGACGAGAAGGCGTGCTTCCTGCCGGGCAAGCCCGTGCAGGCCGAGGCGAGCGTCGGCGCGGCCGCGGGCGAGTTCGGTCTTGCCCGTGCGCTGCGGCTCGCGCTCGACGCGGGCGCCGAAGCGGCGAAGGCCGCGGGCTACACGGCCGCACAGCGCCCCGTCGCGCCGCAGGTCGCTGAAACCGTCGAAGGCGCGCTGCAGCCGTTGTGGCTGGTCGGCAGCCGCGAGGCCGCGCCGCGCGGGCCGAAGCAGTTCGTCGACTTCCAGAACGACGTGGCCGCCGCCGACATCCTGCTGGCCGCTCGCGAAGGTTTCGAGTCGGTCGAGCACGTGAAGCGCTACACGGCGATGGGCTTCGGCACCGATCAGGGCAAGCTCGGCAACATCAACGGGATGGCGATCCTCGCGCAGGCGCTCGGCAAGACGATTCCGGAAACGGGCACGACGACGTTCCGCCCGAACTACACGCCGGTGTCGTTCGGTACGTTCGCCGGCCGCGAAACGGGCGACTTCCTCGACCCGATCCGCAAGACGGCCGTGCATGAATGGCACGTCGAGCACGGTGCGATGTTCGAAGACGTCGGCAACTGGAAGCGCCCCTGGTATTTCCCGAAGAACGGCGAGGATCTCCATGCGGCCGTGAAGCGCGAATGCCTCGCGGTGCGCAACAGCGTCGGCATTCTCGACGCGTCGACGCTCGGCAAGATCGACATCCAGGGTCCGGACGCGGTGAAGCTGCTGAACTGGATGTACACGAACCCGTGGAACAAGCTCGAAGTGGGCAAGTGCCGCTACGGGCTGATGCTCGACGAAAACGGGATGGTGTTCGACGACGGCGTGACGGTGCGCCTCGCCGACCAGCATTTCATGATGACGACCACCACCGGCGGCGCGGCGCGCGTGCTGACGTGGCTCGAGCGCTGGCTGCAGACCGAATGGCCCGACATGAAGGTGCGGCTCGCGTCCGTCACCGATCACTGGGCGACGTTCGCGGTGGTCGGCCCGAAGAGCCGCAAGGTCGTGCAGAAGGTGTGCCAGGACATCGACTTCGGCAACGAAGCGTTCCCGTTCATGAGCTACCGCAACGGCACCGTCGCGGGCGCGAAGGCGCGCGTGATGCGGATCAGCTTCTCGGGCGAACTGGCCTATGAAGTGAACGTGCCGGCGAACGCGGGCCGCGCGGTGTGGGAAGCGCTGATGGCGGCCGGTGCCGAGTTCGACATCACGCCGTACGGCACCGAGACGATGCACGTGCTGCGCGCGGAGAAGGGCTACATCATCGTCGGTCAGGACACCGACGGTTCGATCACGCCGTTCGACCTCGGGATGGGCGGCGTCGTCGCGAAGTCGAAGGACTTCCTCGGCAAGCGCTCGCTGTCGCGCTCGGATACGTCGAAGGAAGGCCGCAAGCAGTTCGTCGGCCTGTTGACCGACGACGAACAGTTCGTGCTGCCGGAAGGCGCGCAGATCATCGCGAAGGACACGCAGGTGTCGGCGACCGATCCGACGCCGATGCTCGGCCACGTGACGTCGAGCTATTACAGCCCGATCCTGAAGCGCTCGATTGCGCTGGCCGTGGTGAAGGGCGGTCTGAACAAGATGGGCGAGAGCGTCGTGATTCCGCTGGCCAACGGCCGCCGCATCACCGCGAAGATCTCGAGCCCGGTTTTCTACGATACGGAAGGGGTGCGCCAGCATGTGGAATGAAACGAGAAACCAGACGCCGGTGGCGGGCGCGGGCGTGACGCTTGAATCGCCGTTCGTCGGCGCGGCCGATGTGCTGAAGCAGCACCAGGCGCGCGTATCGAAGAAGTTCACGCTGCGCGAGCGGCCGTTCCTCGATCTCGTGAACGTGCGCGGCGAGCCGAGCGATCCGGCCTTCGTCAGCGCGTTCGAGCGCGTGGTCGGCTGCCGGCCGCCCGTCGCGCCGAACACGGTGGCGCGCGGCGCGGAGTACGACGTGCTGTGGCTCGGTCCGGACGAGTGGCTCGTGCGCTCGAACGGGCCGGTGCAGGCCGGTGTGCTCGAAGGCCAGCTCGCGGAGGCCGTGCAGGGTCTGTATGCGGCGGCCGTCGACGTCGGCAGCGGCTACACGGTGGTGGAAATCAGCGGCGAACGCGTGCGCGACGTGATTGCGCGCGGCTGCCCGCTCGATCTGCATCCGCGCGTGCTCAAGCCGGGCCAGTGCGCGCAGTCGCACTACTTCAAGTCGCCTATCACGCTGATCCCGACCGGCGACGAGTCGTTCGAGATCGTCCTGCGTCGCAGCTTCGCCGACTATTTCGTGCGCATCATGCTCGACGCCGCGGCGCCGCTCGCATCATGAAGCCGTTCGACGAACCGTTCGTGGCGATCGAATCGCCGCGCCTGCGCGGGCGCGGCTGGAGCGTGTTCGTCGACGAATTGAAGGTGCCCGCGCGGATCGGCATCCATGCTCACGAGCACGAGGCGCCTCAGCCGATCGTGATCGATGCGCGGCTCGGGTATCGCTGCGAGCCGAGCGAGCAGGGCGAGTGGATCGACTACGACGGCTACTGCGCGCGTCTCGCGTCGTTCCTGTCGCACAAGCCGCATACGCGGCTGCTCGAAACGCTGGTCGCCGACATCGCGGTGCTGTCGTTTCGCGAATGGCCGGCGCTGGAGTCGCTGACGCTGTCGGTGTACAAGCCGAAGATCCGGCCGGGCACGAAGCGCGTCGGCGTGTCGCTCGACTGGACGCGCGGGGATTACCTGCGGTGGACGGGGGCGGCGGGGCAGTTGTAGGCAGAGGGGGCCGGATCGATGCAGGTGATCCGGCGACCGGGCGAACACGGCGGCGCGGATGCGCCGCCGTGTTCGTTTATAGTTCCTGAAATATGCGATCAATAGGTTGATGCTGCCTGTTCGGGTATTTGTTCCTGAAATAGCAGAATTATCGACGGCCGGGCCTGCGAGCCACTATAATTCCGATATTCTCGCAACTATGCCGGTCGCCCACTGGCGCCGGCGCTTTGTTCCCGAAATTCCGGAATTATGGCCCGCACCTTACCGCAACCCATCGCCACGCCCGATCCGCTCGCATCCGACCTGGCCGCACTCGGCGCGCTCGTGCGCAACCGGCGCGCGCAGGCCCGGATGCGGATCGACGATGCGGCCGATATGCTCGGCGTGTCGAAGGATGTGCTGTCACGGCTCGAAAACGGCCGCGCGGTGAGTCTCGATAAGCTGTTCAAGGTACTGGACGGCTTCGGCCTCAATCTGCTTGTCGTGCCGAAACGCGATGTACAGACGGCGCGCAGCGTATTGCACGATCAGGCGACGATACGCGCCGGCTCGTCCGGGGGCGCGTGATGATTCATCGCCTGTGCATTTCGGCCGACGGCTCGCCGGTCGGGCAGTTGACTTACGATGCCCGCCGCAACGACTACGGTTTCTCGTACGATCCGGCGTGGCTGGCGCGCGGCGATGCGTTTGCGTTGTCGCCGAGCATTCCGCTTGACGTCGGTACGCCGCCGGAGGGGGCAATCCAGCGCTTCGTGGGCAACCTGCTTCCCGAGGGCCGCGCACTCGACGTGGCCGCATCGATGTATCAGATATCGAAGGACAACGTCTTCGGCCTGATCCGGATGCTCGGCAAGGAGCCCGTCGGCGCGTTGAGCTTCGTCCCGGCCGACGGCTCGTCCGTGCGAGCGCCTGACACCCTCGAACCCGTACGGCGACCGATCTCGGCGGAAGAGTTGACCGACCGTATCCGCAAGCGCGATGCGATTCCGTTTTCCGTCTGGGACGATCAGGTACGCCTGTCGATCGCCGGCCATCAGGACAAGCTGCAGGTGCTCGTCGAAGGGGAGCGGTATGCGCTTGTCGACGGGGCGCTCAGCAGCTCGCATATTCTGAAGCCGGAATCGCGCAGCCCGAATGCGCCGTTCATGGTGGCCAACGAGCATTTCTGCATGACGCTGGCGCGCCACATGGGAATGCCGGTCGCGCATGTCGAGATCCGGCGCATTCCCGAACCGATTCTGCTGATCGAACGATTCGACCGGCTCGTGACGACCGAACCGGGCGATCCGCAGCGCGTGAGCGCGGTGCGGCGATTGCATGTCATTGATGGATGCCAGGCCCTCGACTTGCCGGCGACGCTCAAATACGAACGCAATCTCGGCAACAACGAGGATGTCCGCAATATCCGCGAAGGCGTGAGCTTCGAGAAACTGTTTTCGCTGACACCGTCGCTCGAGACGCCCGCCGCCGCACGTTCAATGATGTTGCGCTGGGCGCTGTTGCAATTGCTGATCGGCAACAGCGATGCACACGGCAAGAACATTTCGTTTTTCGTCAGCAGCGGCGGGCTCGATCCGGCGCCGCTTTACGATCTGGTGTGCGTGAACGTATACGGCGACGCTTACGTGCAGGACATGGCGATGGCCTATGGGGATGTGTTTCGCATCGAGGAACTCACCGCTTTCGCGCTCGCGGACTTCGCGCATCGTGCGCAGATCCGGCCGGCGCTCGTTGCGCGTGAAATGACGCGGATGGCGGCGCTGGCTGCGAAACTGGCACCCGGGCTGGCGGAGTCGGATGTTTATGCAGGCGACGAGCGTGCGTGGGTGCATCGTATTTCGGAATACGTCCGTGCTCAGGCCGAGCGAATCCTTCGCATTGCGCCCATGGTACCCAAGGTCGACGTCGCGCTGCTCTGATCTCGCGCTTCGCCGACCCTCGCCGCGGCACCGATCCGGCAGGTCACGGCGAGGGCCCTGAGGCATGCCGTCAGCCCGCGGCCGCGCCGCTCAACGCCGGGGAGTCGATATACGTGCGCGCATCGTCGCCGAAGAACGTGTCGCGCTGCGCATCGTTCAGCGGCGCGCCCGTCTTCACGCGCGTCACGGAATCCGGATCGGCGAGCGCCATCTGGCCGCACGCTTCGAGATCGGCCGCACCGGACGCTACGTCCGCACCGATCGCGACCCGTGCGCGATTATCGATCGACCCGCCGTATTCGTCGCTGCGCGTCCATGCGATGACGGAAACGCGGCTGAGGTCTGCGAAGATGCGGACTTCATCGGGTTTCTGCGCGCGCATTTCACGCGCGAATGAAGGGAAGGCTCTTCGTCCCGCTGCTCAGGGCGACGCGTCCAGTTGCGCTTCCCACTTCTTCAGGATGCGCACGCGCGCGTCGCTGAAATCGACCCGGCAGTTCATCCACGCATCGTCCGGCATCATCCGCTGCGGATTCGCGGCTTTCACGTAATCGCAGGTGTCGTCGGCGAAGCGGGTCCAGCTCGCCTGCGATTTCGCGAGCTGGCTGGCCGCATCGGGGTTGCGTCGCTGGAGCTTGCGCTGGAGCGACCTGTACGCCCGGTCGACTTGCTGCTCGCGCGCGTCGAGCACGCAGCGGCGCACGGCTTCCATCGTCGGCCCCTGTTGTTCGCAGTCGACGGCGGCGAATGCCGCGACGGCATGAGCCGTCAGCGCGGCGATGACGAGCAGGCGGACAGGGTGGCGCACGGGCGAGTGAACAGGAAAGCGGCGCTTACTTCACGTTGCGGGCCGTGGCGGGCGTCGCGGTCGACGGATCGCTGACCGGCACCAGATGCGCTCTGCCGTCGCCTGCATGTTGCGTGCCGTCTTCGGCGTCGAGCACGAACCGGAACGTGTCGACGCGCTGCAGCACCTTCGCCGCATACGCATTCGATCCGCCGTAGCTCTTCAACCCGGCCTGCACGTTGCCGCCGGCCGCCCGCACGTAGCCTGACAGGATCGCGGAACCGGCCTCGACGTTGGCGTTCGGCTCGGTCAGATCCTTCACGTTGCGCAGCAGGCCGCGGTGCGCGGCCGGCACGACCTGCATCAGCCCGGTCGCGCCATGCTGGCCGCGCGCCTTCTCCTGGAAGCGCGATTCGATCGAGATGATGGCGTAAACGAGTGCCGGAGGCAGCGAGTATTTCGTCGCAGTGACGCTCACGATATCGGCGAGCTTCGCAGCCCGCTCTTTTGCGACGCCGAATTTCTTCGTCAGGTAGGACGTGATGCGACGGTTTGCTTCGTTCGGCTGATCGTTCGCGACCGGTGCGGATGCATCGATCGGCGCCGATGCGATCGCTCCCGGGGCGGGCGCAGGCAACACGGCCGCCTGCTGCGCGGAGGCCTGCTGCGCAATGCCGAGCGAAAGCACGATCAGCCAGAAAAACCGTCGTCGCATGGTGAAGGGCAGGGAAATGGGAGGCGCATAGTATATCGGCCAATCACGGCGCGCGTTCGAGCGCGGCTTCGAATGAAAGCGCGATGTAGGCTTGTGACGCACCGCGCCATGCCGGGCGGGGCGTTGCGCGCAGTCGTTGCGCAAACACGCATCGGAGTCCGGACGAACCCGCATGATCGAATTTCCGCCCCGATCCTCATTTCCGCGCCCGAGCGTCCGCGGCTGCACGGCGCGCACGCCGCCGGTCGATCTTTTTTACGTGTGCCGCGCGCTCGCCATTCGCGCAAGCGCACCGATCGCATCGCTGACCAGCACCGCGAGCAGCCCGACGATCACGCCGCCCTGCAGCACGAACGCGGTGTTCGACGTCTGCAGCCCCGCGATGATCACGTCGCCGAGCCCGCGTGCGGCGACCGTCGAGCCGATCGTCGCGGTGCCCAGATTGATCACGACCGCGAGCCGGATGCCGTTCACGATCACCGGGAACGCGAGCGGCAGCTCGACCGACACCAGTTGCTGCCAGCCGCTCATCCCCATCCCGCGCGCGGCGTCGACGACGTCGCGCGGCACGTCCTCGAGCCCCGCGATCGTGCTCTCGAAAATCGGCAGGAGCCCGTACAGAACGAGCGCGATCAGCACGGGCTTCAGTCCGAAGCCGACGGCCGGCACCGCGAGTGCGAGCACGGCGACCGGCGGAAAGGTCTGGCCGATGTCGACGACGCTGCGCGCGACCGGCAGAAAATCCGCGCCGGACGGCCGCGTGACGGCGATGCCGGCCGCGACCGCGACCAGCGTGCCGATCAGGCTCGACAGTGCGACGGTGCCGAGATGCGCGAGCGTGAGGTCGAGCAGGCTCGCGCGATCGTAGATGACCGGCGCGCCGTTGTCCGCGAACGGCGCGAATACGCCCTGCAGCCATGCGGGGCGCAACAGCAGCACGAGCAGCAGCGCAACCGCGGCGGCGCGCGCCACATAGGCGGGCAGCCGCCGGGGCAGCGACGGTCGTGCAGCGTGCGCCGTCATGCGGGCTTCCTCGCATGCGCGCGGATCGCGTCGAGCGTGATGCGGCGCGTGCCGCGCCCGTGGCCGTCGTCGACGGGCAGTGCATCCGTCCCGCGCCACAGCAGCTCGGACACCGCATCGCGCAGCGTGCGGGTCGCGGCGATCGGCTCGCCGTCCGCGAGGCCGGGTTCGGCCACCGCGTCGATCGGCGTCAGCGCGAGCAGGCGCAGCGGCCGGTCGACGCCGGCGACGAGCTGTTCGACGACGCCCGCCGCCGGCTTGCCGAGAATCTCGGCGGGCGACGCGACCTGCAGCAGCCGGCCGCGGTCCATCACCGCGATCGTGTCGCCGAGCTTCAGCGCTTCCTCGATATCGTGCGTGACGATCACGACCGTGATGCCGAGGCGGCGCTGCAGCGCGTACAGATCGTCCTGCGCCTTGTTGCGGATGATCGGATCGAGCGCGCCGAACGGCTCGTCCATCAGCAGCATCGCGGGCTCCGCCGCGAGCGCGCGCGCGACGCCGACGCGCTGCTGCTGGCCGCCCGACAGCTCGTGCGGGAGCTTGTCCGCGAATTCGGACGGCGCGAGGTGAAACAGTTCGAGCAGTTCGCGCACGCGCGCGTCGATGCGCGCGGCCGGCCAGCCGAGCAGGCGCGGCACGGTCGCGATGTTGCGCGCGACGCTCCAGTGCGGAAACAGGCCGTGCCCCTGGATCACGTAGCCGATGCGCCGCCGCAGTTGCTCGGGCGGCACGCTGGCGGTGTCCACGCCGTCGATGCTGATCGTGCCGCTCGTCGGCGCGATCAGCCGGTTGATCATCCGCAGCAACGTCGACTTGCCGCTGCCCGATGCGCCGACGAGCGCGGTGATCGTGCCTTGCTGCATCGTCAGCGACACGTCGTCGACGGCGGCGACGTCGCCGAAGCGTTTGCCGATGCGTTCGATTTCGATCATGCGGTACGTCCCTTCGCGAGCGTGGTCGCGGCTTCGAACACGACGGCGGCCGCCAGCGCGAGCGCGATCGTCGGGATCGCGCCGAGCAGCACGAGATCGGCGGCCGATTGCCCGATCCCCTGGAAGATGAAGGTGCCGAACCCGCCGCCGCCGATCAGCGCGGCGACCGCGGTCAGGCCGATGTTCTGCACGAGCACGATGCGCACGCCGCTCAGGATCACCGGCAGCGCGAGCACGAGGTCGACGCGCAGCAGCCGCTGCACGCGCGTCATGCCCATCGCGCGCGCCGCTTCGCTCACGTGCTCCGGCACCTGCGCGAGCCCGACCACGACGCTCGACGCGATCGGCAGCAGCGAATAGAGGAACAGTGCGAGCGCGGCCGGCGCGACGCCGATGCCGCGGATGCCGAGCGCGGCCGCGAGCGGCACCCGCGCGGCGAGCAGGCCGAGCGGCGCCATCATCAGCCCGTACATCGCGATGCTCGGGATCGTCTGCACGATATTGAGCACCGGCATCACGACGGTGCGCACCGGCGCGACGCGCGCGCAGGCGATGCCGAGCGGCAGGCCCGCGACGAGCGCGGCCGCGACCGAGCCGCCCGCGAGCGACACGTGGCGGATCGCTTCGCGCCAGAAGTCGTCGCTGCGCACCGCGTATTCGCGCATCACGGAAAGGCCGTCCCACCCGCCGCTCGCCAGCGGCACCGAAATCGCCGCGATCGCGACGACGAGCGCGGCAAGCCGGCGCCACGGGCCGAACGCGAGCCGCGCGAGCGCATCCGCGACGAGCACGGCCCATGCGAACAGCAGCAGCCACACGCCAGCGGCGGGCGACACGCGCGCGAGCATGTCGTCGGGCGCGACGACGTGCGCCGCCGCCGCGCCGACGGCATACGCAAGCGTCGCGAGCCATGCGCAGCCGGCCGCGAGCCGCCATGCGGGGCGGCTCGCCGTCATCGCCCACAGCGCGCCGGCGATCCACAGCGCGGCGAGCGCGGCGCCGTGCACCGCGGGCAGCGCGGCGAACACCGACAGCCCGGTGCCGGCCGCGATGCGGTTCGGGCGCAGCACCATGAACGGCAGGCCGAACACCGCGACGATCGTCAGCACGCCGATCAGGATGCCGACCTTGTCGAGCGTCACGCGCCGCGCGGACACCGCCGCGCGATCCGTCATCGAATGAAGCCCTTCGACTTCAGGTAGCTCTTGGCCACGCCGGCCGCGGGCTCGCCGTTGATCTGGATGCGCGCGTTCAACGTCTGCAGCGTCTTCAGGTCGAGGCTGGCGAACACCGGCTTCAGATAGTCGGCGATTTGCGGATGCGCCTTCAGCACGGCTTCGCGAATCACCGGCGTCGGCGCATAGACGGGCTGCACGTGCTTGTCGTCGTCGAGCACGACGAGGCCGCTCGATGCGATGCCGCCGTCGGTGCCGTACACCATCGCCGCGTTCACGCCGTCGGTCTGGTTCGCGGCGGCCTTGATCGTCGCGGCCGTGTCGCCGCCCGACAGCACGACGAGCTGGTCGGGCTTCAGCTTGAAGCCGTAGGCCTTCTCGAACGACGGCAGCGCGGACGCGCTGTTCACGAATTCGGCCGATGCCGCGAGCTTCACCTTGCCGCCGCCCGCCACCCACTTGCCGAAGTCGGAGAAGGTCTTCAGATGCTGCGACTGCGCAACCGGCGCGAGCACGGCGACGCCCCACGTGTTGTTCGCGGGCGCCGGTGCGAGCCACACGAGATGGTTCGCCGCGTAGTCGAGCTTCTTCGCGGTGTCGTAGCCCTGGGCCGCGTTCTTCCACACGGGATCGTCGGCCTTGTTGAAGAAGAACGCGGCGTTGCCGGTGTATTCGGGGTAGATGTCGATCTCGCCGCTCGTGAGCGCCTTGCGCATGATCGGCGTCGTGCCGAGCGCGATCTTTTCGGTAATGGGGATGCCGTGGGCCTTCAGCACCTGTGCGATGACGTTGCCGAGCAGGTTGCCTTCGGTGTCGATCTTCGACGACACCACGACGGGCGTGTCGGCGTGCGCGCCGGGTGCCACGACAGCGGCGGCGAACGCGAGGCCCAGGATCCGGGCGGGCAGGGCGAGCTTCATCGGGGCCAATCTCCAGAACGGGGACGTACGCCGAAAGTTACTTGACTGAGTCGGCTTTGGCAAACCGCGTGAGGCGGCGCGTCCACAGTGGGTGTGGGGGTAACCCGCGTGCGTCACGCGCCGTTGTTACACTGGCACGCATTCCCGCCTGCGGACATTTCCCGACATGAAACCCGAGTTGCTGGTCCTCATCGCATTGCGCGGCGACGCGCATCGCCTGATCGCCGCGTCATACGACGTGCACTACGCGCCGACCGCCGACGAACGCGAGCGCGCGATCGCCGCACACGGCGGCACCGTTCGCGCGGTGCTGACCAACGGCAGCACGGGTCTGGCCGCCGCCGACATCGATCGCCTGCCGCAACTCACGTTCGTCAGCGCGCTCGGCGCGGGCTACGAGCACATCGACGTCGCGCACGCGAAGGCGCGCGGCATCACCGTGGTCACGGGCGCGGGCACCAACGACGATTGCGTCGCCGACCACGCGTTTGCGTTGCTGCTCGCCGCCGTGCGCGGGGTGGTGCGGCTCGATGCGGCGACGCGCGACGGCGTGTGGCGCGATGCGCTGCAGATGCCGCCGAACGTGTCGGGCAAGAAGCTCGGGATCGTCGGCCTCGGCAAGATCGGCGAGAAATGCGCGCGTCGCGCGGCCGGCTTCGACATCGAGATCGGCTATCACAACCGCTCCGCAAAGCCCGTGCCTTACCGCTTCTTCGACCGGCTCGACGCGCTCGCGCAGTGGGCCGATTTCCTGATCGTGGCGACGCCCGGCGGCGCGGGCACGCGCCATCTGATCGACCGCGCGGTGCTCGATGCGCTGGGGCCCGGCGGGTTTCTCGTCAACGTGTCGCGCGGCAGCGTTGTCGATACCGCTGCTTTGGCGGATGCGCTGCGCGAGCGGCGCATCGCGGGCGCCGGGCTCGACGTGTACGAAGGCGAACCGGAGCCGCCGCGCGCGCTGATCGAGCTCGACAACATCGTGCTGACCCCGCACATGGGCGGCTGGTCGCCGGAGGCGCTCGATCGCTCGGTGCGGCAGTTTCTCGACAACGCCGCGCGGCACTTCGCCGGGGAGCCGGTGCTGACGCCAGTGTAAGCAGAGGCCGTGCGCGTCGTCGCGGGGTGGGCCGGCGACGAACGCGATCTGATACGCATGTGTCGCGGCCGGCCCGCGAAGATGAGAAAAAATTGCATCGAAGCGGTCAATTGAGAGCCGAAATATCGATCGGCCTGAAATAACATTTCACTCCATCAAGCCCGGCAATCGGCCGGGCGCGTGCCGCGCATGGAGACGATCGATGAAACCCCCCGCAGGACAGCAGCCGGCGCTCGCGCTGGATGGCGCGCTTCTTCTCGACCAACTGCGACGACTTGGCGACATCGGCGTCGACGCCGACGCGGGTGGCCGCACGCGGATCGCGCTGACGGATGACGAGCGGGCCGGGCGCGATCTCGTCGTCGAATGGATGCGCGAGCTGGATCTCGACATCCAGGTCGACCGCATCGGCAATATTTTCGGCACGCTGCGCTCGGCAGCCGACGACGGCAGCGAACGCCCGCTGATGATGGGCTCGCATATCGACACCGTGAAAAACGCCGGCGCGCTCGACGGGTGCTACGGCGTGCTCGCGGGCCTCGCCGTCGCGCGGGCCTTTCGCGATGCAGGGATCAAGCCGCGCCGCTCGATCACGGTCGGGGCATTCACCAACGAAGAGGGCATCCGATACCAGCCGGACATGATGGGCTCGCTGGTCCATGCCGGCGGCATGTCGGTCGACGCGGCACTGGATACGGTCGGCATCGACGGCACGCGCCTGGGTGACGAACTTGCCCGGATCGGCTATGCCGGCGCACTCGAACCCGGCGCGATCGTGCCGCATGAATATCTCGAACTGCACATCGAACAGGGGCCGATTCTCGAGGCCGAGCGCATCCGCATCGGCGTGGTCGAGAACCTGCAGGGCATTTCGTGGCAACAGGTCACCGTGCAGGGCAATGCGAACCATGCCGGCACGACGCCGACGCATCTGCGGCACGACGCCGGCTGGGCCGCCGCCGCGATCGCGACTTTCCTGCGCGAGCTGACCGTGACGAGCGGCACGACGCTGGCGACGATCGGCATGCTGCGCATCGAGCCGAACGTGATCAACGTGATTCCGCGCAAGGCCGTGTTCACGGTCGATCTGCGCGATCCGGACGAACTGCGCCTGCAGGACGCGGAGAAGCGCCTCGCCGCATTTCTCGACAAGGTGGCCGGGCAAGAGGGCGTGCGGATCACGACCGAGCGCCTCGTCCGTTTCGAGCCGGTTGTATTCGATGCGGGCCTGGCTGCCGAAATCGAGGCGTCGGCCACGCGGATGGGCTTCTCGAACCGCCGCATGACGTCGGGCGCCGGCCACGACGCGCAGATGATCGCGCGCATCGCGCCGGCCGCGATGATCTTCGTGCCGAGCCGCGGCGGGATCAGCCACAACCCGCGCGAACATACCGACGACGACCAGCTCGTCGACGGCGCGAAGGTCCTGCTGGACGTCGTGCTCAGGCGTCTCGCCGCGGACTGAGCGTCCGTTCGATCGATTCCGTTTTCCCGCTTATCTCTGCCCTGGAGCACCCTGGTCATGCTGACTGCCAATCCGCGCGCGACGCGCACGTCCTATCCTGTCGAACTGAAACGCATCCTGAGCATCGATGCCGCCGAGGAAAGCCGCAAGTGGCTGTCCTGCTGGGACAAGATCGAGCCGCAGGCTACGCCGCTGCTCGATCTTCCCGGCGTAGCCAGGAAAATTGGCATTGCAGATCTTTACGTCAAGGACGAGTCGAAACGTTCCGTGCTCGGAAGTTTCAAGGCGCTCGGCGCCCCGATTGCGCTGGTGCGGCTGATCCTGCGGATGTGGCCCGGCCACGATCTCGATCCGGCTGCGCTGTTCCAGGGCCGCTATCGCGATCTGCTCGCGCATTTCACCGTGATCAGCGCGACCGACGGCAACCACGGGAAGGGGCTGGCCGCTGCCGCGCAGACGCTCGGCTGCCGCTGCGTGATCGTGCTGCATGCCAACGTCAGCGTCGAACGCGAGCAGGCGATCGCGGCGTATGGCGCGGAGATCGTCCGGATCGCCGGCAACTACGACGAGTCGGTCGAGGAGGCCGCGCGGCGCGCGGCCGCCAACGGCTGGCATGTCGTGTCGGATACGTCGTACGACGGTTACGAGGACATTCCGCGCGACGTGATGCAAGGCTACGGCACGATCGCGGCCGAAGTGGTCGAGCAGCGCGATAGCCGGCCCGACCGGTGCGCGTTCACGCACGTCTTCCTGCAGGGCGGCGTGGGCGGGATGGCGGCCGGCCTTGCCAGTTATCTGTGGGAATTCCACGGCGCGCATCGCCCGCGCTTCGTCGTCGTGGAGCCGCAACAGGCCGACTGCCTGTACCAGAGCGCGCTGGCCGGCCGGCCCGCGCGCGCGACGGGCTCGGTCGATTCCGTGATGGCCGGGCTCGCATGCGGCGAAACGTCTCCGCTCGCGTGGAAGATCCTCGAACCCGTCATCGACGATTTCATGACCATTTCGGATGACGATGCGGTACAGGCGATGCGGGTGCTCGCATCGGGCAGCGAAGGCGACCAGCCGATCGTCGCCGGCGAATCGGGCGTGGCCGGGCTGGCCGGTCTCGCGGTGCTGCTGCAACATCCCGATCTCGCCCGGCGGGTCGGGATCGACGGCACGTCCCGCGTGCTGCTGATCAATACCGAAGGCGCGACCGCGCCGGCGACCTACCGCGAGCTCGTCGGCGAAACGGCCGAGTCGGTGCTGGCGCGGCAGTCCGCGTGGCGCGCCAGCGCGGCCCGCTGACCGTCGCCCGTCGCCCGTCGCCCGTTCGTCGCCGGGCGCATGAGTCCGGCGACGGCATTCCTCTTTCCGGCATCGCGTTCGTGTTCATGTTCTTCTTTCGCGGCTGGGGCACGCTGGCCGCCGTGATTTCGGTCGCGACGGTCATCTCGTTCCTGACCGGGCCGGTGAGCGTGATGGCGCTGCGCACGCATGCGGCCGATCTGCCGCGACCGCTGCGCGTCGCGTGCATGCCGGTCGTCGCGCCGTTCGCGTTCGTCTGCGCGTCGCTGGTGCTGTACCGGGCGTGCTGGCCGTTGACGGGGCAGATCATCCTGCTGATCGGCGTCGCGCTGCCGATTCCCCGTATTACCAGTCGAAGAACGGTTGGGCCGGCTTCCGCGCGGCACTGCGCCCGGCGCGTGGTGGCTGGCGGCGTACCTGCCGGTCATGGCGTTGCTGTCGCGATGCGGCGGGCGCGAGTTCGGCGGGTACGGGTTCATCGCCGACGGATGGGATCCGGTCGCGGTGGTGATCGTTGCGCTCGCGTTCTATCGCTGGGGTGTCGCCAGCGGGCGGCACAGGCGCACGACGTATCTGCGCGAATACGCGACGGAGCGGCCGGCGGCTGCGGCGGATGACGCGATACCGCTGCAGGCGACACACGCCGGTTGATGCACGGTGGTGCGCGGCGCGGCGCGGTGTCGTGTACGTGCGCGTGCGGTCGTTTTCGACCGCACGCGCATCATCCGGAAACGTGCACCGCGTGCGCGGTTTCGATCAGGACGACACCAGCGGCACCGTGACTGACGTGCCGGCCGGATCGAGTGCGAGCCCCGTGCCCGGCGTCGGCCGCAGCGTCGCCTCGTTGTCGCTCGACAGCACGACGAGGCCCAGCCGGTGGCCGGCTTCGAGCGTGTAGTCGCGTGGCATGAACGTCAGCTTCAGGTCGTACGGCATGCCCGGCAGCACCGGCTGCGACAGCCAGTCGGACACGCGGTTGCGCGGATCGGTCCAGGCGCGCGTGACGATCGTCGCCGTGCCGTCCGGCGCGCGATCGACCAGCAGCGCGGTCACGTTCGCGGCGCCGGTGAAGGTCAGGCGCACGCGCGCGGTCGCGCTGCCCGAGAGGCGTGTCGTGGCCGTGAGCGGGGCGGTTTCGAAGCGGCTGCGATGCTCGCCGGTCGCCGTGTTGGCCAGCGTGAGCGCGGGGATCCGTGCATCGTCGGTGAAGCGCGCGAGCGGGCCGCCGCTCGGCATCCGCAGCAGCGTGCCGGTTCCCGCGCCGTCGCCGCCCGCGAAGTAGGCGACCGGCGTCGCGTGCCGCGCGGCCCAGTCCGCTTCCTTCAGCAACGTGCCGTCCGCCTGCTCGATCACCGCGCGCGGATCGCGTTCGACGCCGTTGTCATAGCCGACCAGATAGCGCGTGAACCAGCGGTTCACCTCGGCGGTCCACGCATCGGCCATCGCCGGCACGCGGGTCGGGTCGGTGTGCTTCAGGCGATGCAGCCACAGCTGCGTCGGCACGCCCTGGCGCCGCATCGCGAGATGCCATGACGTCGACTGGTCGACGCGCACGTTGTCGTCGGTCAGCCCCTGCGCAACGAGTGCCGGCGCGACCGCGCGCGCGGTCGGGATGTCGCGTGCGGCCCAGAACGGCGAATAGTCGCCCGTCGTGCGATCTTCCTTTTGCAATGCCTCGTCGATCAGGTGCGTGCAGCGCTCCGGATGCGCGTTCGTGAGCAGCGCCTTGATGTAGACGTCGACGTCCTCGCCCTGATAGCCCTCCGGCGCGCGAACGAGGCCGCCCGAGCGGTAATAGCCGTACATGTTCGACAGCCCGGCGACCGGCACGATCGCATCGAGCCCGCGCGTGCGCAGGCTCGCGACCATCTTCGGCAGCGTGCCGTCGTACGACACGCCGTACATGCCGACGTGGCCCGTCGACCAGCTCGCGACGACGTTCTTGCCGTTTGCGTCCTTCGCCGTCGCATCGCGGCCGAGCCAGCGGATCACCGACGCCATCGCGACCGATTCGTCGCGCGTGAGGATGGTCGGGCAACCGTCGGATCCGGCGGTGCCGAGCGAATCCGCATAGACGATCGTGAAGCCGCGCGGCACGAAGTAGGTTTCGATCCAGGAACGGCCGGCGGCGGCCGCTTCGAGCTGCTGCTGAATGCGTACCTGCGGCGCGGCGGCCATGATGTGCGCGGACGCAGCGCCCTCGGCGGCTGCCGCGGCATGCGGCGTGCCGTCGAGTTCGACGTCGACGTCATGGTCCGGACTGTCGGCGAGCCCCGCGTAGTAGGGGCTTGCGAGCACGATCACGGGCGTGCGCGCGCCGTTGGCGGTTTCGGCCGGACGCACGATGCGCACGTGAATGCGATCGCGTTTGCCGTCGCCGTCGGAGTCGACCGGCGTGTCGACCCACGCGTTTTCCTCGATCGTGCCGCCCGACAGCGACGGTTGTACCTGACCGTTGTCGATCACGGGCCGATAACGTCCGCCGCTGGCCGGGTTCGCATACGGGACGCCGGAAGGGGAAATACGAGACGCGAGCGATGGGGCACTGGCTGCCGCAGCGGCCGCGTCGTCCTGCTGGCCTTGTGCGAGCGCGGATACGCCCGCGACGCTGCCGCCGTCGTCACCGCCGCATGCGGCGAGCGTTGCGGCTGCAACGAGCGCGGGTAGCCATGCGCGGCGCGCGCCGATTCGATGAAAGTTCAATGTCGACCTCGTTTCTTGTGATTGTCCGGAACCGGCCGGCCGCGATATGCCCCCTGCGGCCCGGCCGGGTGCTGCATCGGGTGAAGCGGAACTGCACCATCAAAGGCGGCGGGCGAGATGCCCGCGTGTCACGGCAATCGCGTTGCTGTCGGGCGGCACTCGTTACCGCGTCGGTGGTGCGATCAGAGAAAAGGAGTACGAATCAAATACGAGCATGCCCGGGCGACCTTCAGGTTTCGGATGAAACGGAACGGCACGATGCGATGAGGCGGGGATGTTGCGAACGGCGGTGCTGCAACGGCAGGAAAGCGCGACGCGAGTCGGCATGGCTGGCCGGATTGCTTTCCGGAAGCTTGCGCAAAAGTTATCTCAGTGAAATGTTCGTGTCAAACTTTTTTAGTCTCGATCAAACAATGTTTCCATTAGACGCCAACATGCACGCTCAACTTTCCCGGAATCGATCCGTAAACAAATAAAAATAATCTGAAAGGAGAGAGGGCAATGACGATGTCGGTCACGGCGGCAGGCAGCCTGTCGCTCGCGCAGATGGCGCAGGCGGCGCTCGACGGGCGCCGGGAAACGGACGCGGCGGCGTCCGGGGCACCGCAGGACGCGCCGCTGACGGTCCGGGAGCTGGATCCCGTGGCGATGCAGGCGGCGTTGATGAAGCAGTTCTCGATGGTCGGCGATCTGACGATGAAGCTGCGTGGCGTGGCCGACTCGCTTGCGACGAGCATGCAGGAAATCATCGCGAAGCGCCCGGATCTGGCGGACGCGCAATTCGACTTCATGACCGACAACGGCCAGATCAAGGTCGTGTCGAAGACCATGAAGGACAGCGATCGCGCGTGGGTCGAGTCGACGCTGAATGCGAACGCGGGCCTCGTGCGCGCGACACGCGATTTTCACAAGCAGGCGGTCGATCTCGCCGCGCAGGGCGCGGCCGTGCGCGGCGAGACGTTCACGGACGACGATCGCGCGGCGGTCAGCCGCGGCGCCGATGCGCGCTATCAGTTCATGAGCATGCTCAACACGTCCGTCGCACGCAATCAACCGCTGTTCTCCGGCCAACGCGTCGTCGCGCAGGATGGCACGCCGCTGAAGGTCGAAGCGTCGGCCGGCACCGCGAGCGGCACGCTCTCGCTGCTGAATACCGTGCGTCAATTGTCGTCGGGCGCGGCGATCGTCGTCGACAAATCCGGCCATAAGACGTACGGCATGCGTGTGGAACTCGTCGGCCTCAATTTCGACGTGCTTGCCGATTACACGCCTGATGGTAGCAACAGCATCGGTTTCCACGAGACCGCGTAACGGCGCGCTGCTTGCGCTGCCTGTGCCGATTGCGCTTATTCGTCGCGCAGCGTTTCGGCCGGCCGCACGCGTGCGGCGCACCGACTCGGGTACAGCGTCGCGACGCACGACATCAGGAATGCGGCCGCGGCGATCGCGATTACGTCGGCCGTAGCGAGTGTCGACGGCAGCGTGCTGACGAAATACGCGGACGGCGTCAGGAAGTGGATGCCGGGCAGCCGCGCACGGTCGGCAGCTATACGGTGCGGGTGGTCGACGATCACGGGCGCAGCGATCAGCGGCCGCTGGGGGTGGGGTTGGAGCAGTAGGCGGAGTGCGCGCCGTGACGGTTGCCGCCGCGTGACCGAGATGTTGCGGCTCGGTCGCGCGTGTTCGCCGATGTCGTTTGCGGACGATCGGTCGGGCCGGCCCGTCCGCGCCGTCATCCCAACTCGAACGACGTCACGCCGAACACGCGCTCGATCGCAATCGCGGGTGCGTGTTGCGTGTACATCCGCGCGGTTTCGAACACGCTCGTCATGCCGTGCCGTTCCGCCAGCGCGACGGCCGCGGGGTTCGTTTCCGGCACGTCGAGCACGACGACCTCACCGGGCATGCGTGCCGCCAGCGCACGAAACAGCCCCGTCGCGACGTCTGCATCGTCGGCGAAGAGCGGGCCGATCTTGCAGCCCGCGTTGCAGCGGCGCACGACACCGTATCCGGCGACGCGGCCTGCATCGACCGCCGCGAGCGCGACGGCGTCGGGCTGGGCGATCCACGCGGAGACGAAGCGCTCGCGCGCGGCGGGGAAACACTGGCGATCGTACGCAAGCAACTGCTCGAACGGCACGTCGGCCGCTGCCGCCACCTGCGCACATCCGATGCCGCTTACGTGCCCCTGATAGCGAATGTTGCGGTACGCGAGCCGGAAGCCTGACTTCCGGTAGTTCGCCTGCTGGGCCACGACGCCGTCGAGCCCGATGTTGCGATCGCCCAGGTAGCGCATGCCGTGTTGCCAGATGCGCATGCCAAAGCCTTGGCCGCGATACCCGGGTTTGACGATGTAAAGACCGAGGAAGCCGAAGTGTTCGTCGTACGCGACGGTGGCGATGCATGCGACCGGCTCGCCGCGCCACACGCCGACGAAGAAGCCGGCCGGATCCGCTTCCCTGAAACAGGGCGGGTCATGCCGGCCGGGATTCCACCCTTCGGCTGCCGCCCATTCGACCGACATGGCGACGTCGTCGGCCGACATGGTGCGCACGATGAAGTCTTCGTCTCGATCCACGGTTCGCCCCGAGGCTGCTGACCGAACCATCATAGTCCCGGCGACGGGTATCGGCACGGTCATTTCGTGCAGTCACAGGTGCGCGCGTTGCCGGACGGCGCGGGCGGCGCTTCGTTCCCGCTGCACCGTCACCCGTCGTCCGCCTTCGCCTGCAGATCCTTCAATCCCTGAATCACGACCAGCAGCGCGCGGCCGTGCTCGTCCGAGCCGTCCCACGCGTCGACGATCGCGTCGCGCAGCAGGTCGTTGTAGCGGCGGCGCGTCGGCCCGGTATCGACGCCATAGAAACTGCATAGCTTGTTGAATGGCGCGCTGCGCCGCAGCCGATGCCCGTTCGACAACCGCAAACGCGACACGGTCGGCTGGCTGACGCCGGAGAGCCGCGCGATTTCGCTGGACGAGCGCGTGTCCGCCATCAAGCGGCGCAACAGGTCTTGAACAGGAAAATCGTGATCCGGGGCTTCCATGCGATGCATTATACCTATACAGTTACGGTTGTTGAATGGGCTTGCTGTCACCAGCGAGGCTGTATTCCGAGAAAGTTGATGACACTGAAACACCTCCCTCCCACCTTCTGCTGGACGAAGATCGGTACCGAGTCCGGCGAGGAACTGCCGACCGTCGTGCTCCGCAAGGAATGGGAGCGCCGGCTCGGGGGCGGGCGTTTTCTGTGGGGGATCAACCAGCCGCTCGGCAGCAGCGCGGAAGTCGCCGCGCATCGCACGGGCTCGCTGCTCGCGCTGTTTTCGCCGGTGGCGTCGCGCACGCGGCCGGGCGAGCGCAAGCGCGAGGACGCGCTGCTGTGGAATGCATGGGTCGACGCAAGCGGCCAGGTGCGGCCGTTGCCGCCGCACACGTTCATCGCGAGCCGCTCGACGCTGCCGTCGGGCCGGCGTCGTGAACAGCACTACGCGCTGGTGTGCGCGTCGTCCACCGCGCTGACGGTCGGCACGCAACTGCGCGTGTTCCCGGATCACCTGCGCAGCGTGAGTACGGGCAAGCCGCTCGGCGTCGCGCAGGGCGCGGCCGTGGTCGACTGCATCGGGCGTGCGAAGGAACAAACGGGAAAGAGCTATCCGCTTGCGCTGTCGGTCGAGCTGGAGGCACCGTATTTCGTGCGGCTCGCGCAGCCGTGCGTGCTGAAGGCGCGCGATCTCGCCGACGTGAACAAGGCGACGCGCGCCGGCGATTTCGATCGCTTCGTCGAACTGGTCGCGCGCCTGCGCGGCCGTTCACCGACGGATGCCGTGCGCGGCGTCACGCGCGATCTGTTCGACGTGCCGCCGATCGAAACGGTGGCCGCTTATGTCGCGTCCGCGCATGTGGCGCGGTTGCGCAGTCGGCCGGCTGCCGAGCACCCGCGCGAGCCCACCGGCGATCTGTTCGATCTGTCGTCCGGTGAAGCGGCGGCGTTCGGCGGCTTGACGCATCCGCGCATCGGGCGCGCATGACGTGTGCGCCGCTGAGGTGCGGCGTGTGCGTCGGCAGCGAAGCCTGTGCGCATGCAACGACGCGCGCCGGTGCGGCCGTCGTCACGGCGCGCGCAAGAATTTGTTGCAATCTCGCCATAGCGGATCCGCGAACCCGGAGCGACAATCGGCTCGAAGCACGCCGTGCGGCGACCGATGCGCCGGCAGGCGGTTGGCGATCGTTCACGCCGTCGACATGCGCGCGACGCACACTGGGCGTCGGCTTGCTTCACACAGCAACCCTGAGGGAGAAGTGTCGATGTCGACCCATATCTGTTCGCAGGAAGCCCGGGCCGCGCAACGCTTCGTCGAAGCGACGCGTAATGTCGATCAGGCGTTTCGCGCCGTGCGCGGCGAAAGCGACGACGATATCTCGTCGGCCGAATATGCACGCGCGATGTCGCGCCTCGATCGCGCGCTCGATGAACTGGCGCAAGCGCAGGAATTTTTCGATCGCGTGGTGAGCGCCGACGCGGCACGCGGCAACTGAGTTCGCCGCCGCCGCTGTTTTCGTTGCTCGTTGTTCGCTTTTCGTTTTCTGTTTTTCGCCGCGTCGCCCGACGCGCACTGCCTTAGTTCACCCGTTCACCCGCTTGCCGGACGACACCGTCCGGCCCGTCAGTCGTACATCCTTCGCGCGCCTGCAATCGCGATCGCCGCGTCATGCCGGCGGGCAGCGGGCATCCCGCTTCAATCTCCCGACGTCAAACCTTCCGCCCTTCGACTGGATAGCCGGGATCCGTATAACCGTGCGTCGACGCATGCCCGGGCGGCACCAGCGCGTCGACGAAGCGCTCGTCGTCGGGGCCGAGCTCGAGCGTCAGCGCATCGACGTAGCTGTCCCAGTGCGCCTCGGTGCGCGGGCCCGCGATCGTCGAGCTGACGATGCGGTTCTTCATCACCCAGGCGAGCGCGAACGCGACCGACGTCGTGCCGCGCGCAGCCGCATGCGCGGCCACCTGCTGCGCGATGTGCAACGATTCGGGCCGCCATTCCGTCTGCCGGATGCGCCGGTCGCCGCGGCCCGCGCGCGAATCGGCGGGCGGCTGCGCATCGACCGCATATTTGCCGGTCAACACGCCGCGCGCGAGCGGGCTGTACGGCACGACGCCGATCCCGTAATGCGCGGCGGCCGGAAGCTGTTCGACCTCGGCCGTGCGATCGACGAGGTTGTACAGCGGTTCGCTCGCAACCGGCCGATCGATGCCGAGCTGATCCGCGAGTCGCACGATCTCGGCAATGCGCCAGCCCTTGAAGTTCGACAGTCCGATGTAGCGCACCTTGCCTTGCCGGATCAGGTCGGCCACCGCGCGCATCGCTTCGTCGAGCGGCGCGTCCGTCAGCGCGCGATGGAAATAGAGGATATCGATGTAATCGGTTCCGAGCCGCTTCAGGCTCGCGTCGACCGATTCGAAGATCCACTTGCGCGACTGGCCCTGACGGTTCGGCCCCGCGTCCGGTTCGGCCGGATAGCCGAATTTCGTCGCGACGACCCAACTGTCGCGATGTCGTGCGATCGCGCGGCCGACGATTTCTTCCGAGCGTCCGGCGTGATAGACGTCGGCCGTGTCGATGAAGTTGACGCCCTGGTCGAAGGCCTTGCCGATGATGCGCGCCGACGTCGCTTCGTCGGTTTCCCCGCCGAACATCATCGCGCCGAGACACAGCGGCGACACCTTGAGCGCGCTGCGCCCGAGATAGCGGTAATCCATATGCGAACTCCATGCGGACATTCGCCCGCGTCGGTTCAAGTCGGTTGAACGGGAACGTGCCGGCCGTGCGTCGTGTTCACACGCCGGCTTCGTCGAAGATGCGTTGCGCGATCGGCAGCGCCGAGCTTGCGGTCGGCCAGCCGGAGTAGAACGCGAGGTGGGTGATCGCCTCGATCAGCTCGTCGCGGGTGAGGCCGTTGTCGAGCGCTTTCTTCAGATGGAACGGCAGCTCGTTCACGCGATACAGCGCGACGAGGCTCGCGACGGTGATCAGGCTGCGATCGCGCGGCGACAGGCCGGGGCGCTGCCACACGTCGCCGAACAGCACGTTGTCGGTGTAGTCGGCGAGGGCCGGCGCGATGGCGCCGAAGGCGCGGCGCGCGGGGGAAGTCGGTTCGGACATCGATGGCTCCGGATGACGTTGAAGACACCGACGATGGTAGCTACCGAAACGCTTATCGATAATCCCCAATAATTCGCATGCACTTATCGAGCGGGTTCATGAATGAGCCGGATGGCGCAGCGCGTCGACGATCAGCGCGAGCGCGCGCGACGACTGCCGCCGGCTCGCGTAGTACAGATGATGACCGGGGAACGTCGGGCACCAGTCGTCGAGCACGCCGACGAGGCGGCCGGCATCGACATGCGGCGCGGCGAGTTCGGCCGGCACGTACGCGAGGCCGTAGCCGGCGAGCGCCGCGTCGAGCATTTCATAGGTGCCGTTGAACGTGACCTGGCCGTCGACGCGCACTTGCAGCGTGTCGTCGCCGCGCGCGAGTTCCCATGCGTATAGCGCGCCATGCGTCGGCAGGCGCAGGTTGATGCAGTCGTGCGCGACGAGATCCTGCGGCGTCATGGGCCGCTCGCGTTGCGCGAAATACGCGGGCGCGCCGACGATCGCCATTTTCAGGTCGGGCGAGATGCGCACCGCGATCATGTCCTTCGCGACCTGGTCGCCGAGCCGCACGCCGATGTCGAAGCGTTCCGCGACGATGTCGGACAGCCCGTAGTCGGTCACGAACTCGACCTTCAGGTCGCGATAGTCGCGCAGCATCGGCGACAGCTTCGGCCACAGTAACGTGCGGATCACGTAGTCCGTCGCATTGATGCGCACGGTGCCGGCCGGCTTGTCGCGCAGCTCGGCGAGCGCGGACAGTTCGGCCTCGATTTCGTCGAAGCGCGGCGCGAGGTTCAGCAGCAGGCGCTCGCCGGCTTCGGTCGGCGACACGCTGCGCGTCGTGCGCGTGAGCAGCCGCACGCCGAGACGCGTCTCGAGCGAGCGGATCGTATGGCTGAGTGCGGATTGCGATACGCCGAGCCGGGCGGCCGCGCGCGTGAAGCTGCGCTCGCGTGCGACGGCGATGAAGGCAAGCAGGTCCGCAAAGTTGTCGCGCGGCATGGGAAAACGTGGGTGGTCGATGCCAGCGCATCGTACCACCGGGTTCGCTGCACGGCAGTGCCGCGCGTCAGCCCGCGTGCGTCATGCCCGGCGCATGGGGCGCCGGATGGTAGGCATAGCCGCCGTGCTGGAACGACATCGCGAAGAACCGCATCTGGTAGCGGATCGCCTGCGCCCAGTAATCCCACGTGTGGCCGCCGGGACGTTCCGCATAGTCGTGCGGCACGCCGAGCGCGACGAGCCGCTCGTGCAGCGTGCGATTCGAGCCGACGAACGCGTCGTCGCGGCCGCAGTCGATCGTCAGGTCGAGATGCGCGCGGACGAACGCGCGTGCGCTTTCGACGATCGCGTTGCGGTTCCAGAACGACGAATGGCGGACGGGGTCGCCGAATACGTGGTCGATGCCCGGCTCGTCCTCGCAGCAGCGCGGGTCGACCGCGCCGCTGATGCTGCCGACCGCGCCGAACGTGTCGGGCCGGTCGAGCGCGATGCGCAGCGCGCCGAAGCCGCCCATGCTGAGCCCGGTGATCGCGCGCGCCGGTTTGGCGGCGATCGTCCTGAAGTGATCGTCGATATAGGACACGACTTCGTCGCCGACGAAGGTTTCGTAGCGGCTGCCCGAGTCGAACGGACTGTCGATGTACCAGCTCTCGTGTCCGCCGTCGGGCATCACGAGGATCGCGTGATAGCGGTCCGCGAGCGCGGCGATGTGCGTGTTGCTGGTCCAGTCGGTGTGGTCGCCGCCGGAGCCGTGCAGCAGGTAGACGACCGGAAAGCGTTCGACGCCGCGTTCGGCGCCGCTGTGTTGGCGTGCGTAGTCGTCGGGCAACACGACGGTCGCCTTCAGCGTTTCGCGCATCGCCGCACTGGGGATCGCCACGACCCGCGTCTGGAACGCGAGGGCGGGGCCCGCAACGGCGAGCAGCAGGAGCAGCCAGAATGCACGTACCAGGTTCATTGATCGTCGCATGTATCGCCTCCGTCCGGCGGTCGGGCGCCAGGACAACCCGGTTCGGCGACTCTAGCAACCGCGCCTTTCAACCATATTTCGGCGAAACCTACGGGTTGTCAGGCGGGCGCCGACGCATACGTCAGCCGAGGCAGCGCGCGGCGACATCGCGATGTCGCGATCCATCAAGTGCGGGCCGGCGGGCGCCCATAAAGTTCGCTTCATGGTGGATGGCCAGCCGGACCGGGCCGCCACCTTCCGACGAACGACAGAACAGGGAAAACGCCCATGCAACCGATCTCCGTTGTGAAGAAGCAAGACATCGTCGCTGCCGACCGCTGGATGCAGCAACGGCCCGAAAACGCGCTGACGCTGCCGTCGCGCTATTTCTATGACGATGCGGTGTTCGCGGCCGAGCGCGACCGCATCTTCATGTCGGCGTGGCACGTGATCGGCCACAAGTCGGAATTGAGCACGCCCGGGCAGTTCGTGATGACCGACGTGTTCGACCAGAGCGTGATCGCCGCATGCGGCCGCGACGGCCAGGTCCACGCGTTCCACAACGTTTGCCAGCATCGCGGCAACCGCCTCGTCGAAGCGCGGCGCGGCGTGCAGAAAGGGCTGTTCCGCTGCGCGTACCACTCGTGGTGCTATGGCGCCGACGGCAGCCTGCGCGGCGCGCCGCGCACCGATCGCATCGAAGGGTTCAATATTTCGGACTACAACATTCCGAAGGTGCGCATCGAGGAACTCGGCGGGTTCTACTACTTCAACCTCGATCCGAATGCGCCGTCGATGCGCGACCAGTTCCCCGGCGCCGACGCGGAGATGAAGCGCGTGTTTCCGAAGCTGGACGCGTACCGGCTGATGGAGGAGAAGGACGTGATCGTGCCGGCGAACTGGAAGGTCATCATGGACAACTCGATCGAGGGCTATCACTTCTCGCTGTCCGGCCCGCATCACGTCGAGCTGGCCGGCCTGATCGACTTCGACGGATACCGGCTCACGCAGCACGACAAATGGTGGACCTACACGGCGCCGGCCAATCTCGGCGCGACCGCCGCGTACGGCGTGCCGCTCGGCGACAAGAATCCGGACGAGTGCTTCTTCAACATCGGGATCTGGCCGCACAACACGTTCTATACGTTCCCGTACTCGGAATTCCTCGCGACGTTCCTGATCATTCCGCTGGAACCGGAGAAGACGCTGCTGCGCTTCGGCTACTACTCGACGCACGACGAGATGCCCGCGGTGACGAAGGCGTGCATGGACTGGATGAACACCGATCTCGGCCCGGAAGACATCCGCCTGAACATCTCGGTACAGAAGGGGCTGCATTCGGTCGGCTACAACCAGGGCCGCTACGTGATCGACGCCGAGCACAGCAACGAGAGCGAACACCTCGTGCATCACTTCCACACGCTCGTGCACGACGGCATTCACGGCGCGTGAGCGGCGGGGGGCGCCGCTCCCCGTTGCGTCTCCGGCGAGGACGACGGCGCCGATTCGCCCGTTCGACCTTCATGATCACGATCAACTGCATGCATGCGATGAAGAAATCAGACGCAATCGACGCTGTGCGTCGCGACTACGACTATGTGATTGTCGGTGCGGGATCGGCCGGCTGCGTGCTGGCCAACCGGCTCGGGCAGGACCCGAACGTGCGGATCCTGCTGCTCGAGGCCGGCCCCGCGAACCGGCACTGGTCGATCGACATGCCGTCCGCGATGGGCATCGTGGTGGGCGGCGACCGTTTCAACTGGCAGTACCGGTCGGAGCCGGAGCCGTTCCTGAACCGGCGCCGCATCGCGACGCCGCGCGGGCGCGTGCTCGGCGGTTCGTCGTCGATCAACGGGATGGTCTATATCCGCGGCCATGCGCGCGACTACGACGGCTGGGCCGAGCAGGGCTGCACCGGATGGAGCTACCGCGAGGTGCTGCCGTATTTCATCCGCTCGGAACGGCACGAACTGGGCGCCGACGCCTATCACGGCGACAGCGGCCACCTGCGCGTGACGGCCGGCCGCACCGACACGCCGCTCACGCGCGCGTTCATCGCATCGGGCGTCGATGCGGGCTACGCGCATACCGACGACGTGAACGGCTATCGGCAGGAAGGCTTCGGCCGCGTCGATCGCACGACGTGGAACGGCGCGCGCTGGAGCACCGCGCGCGGCTATCTTGCGCAGGCGCTCGAACGCGGCAACGTCACAGTGCTCACCGGTGCGCTCGTGCTGCGCGTGCTGTTCGACGGCAAGCGCGCGACCGGCATCGAGTATGCATGCGACGGCGCCACGCACGAAGTGACGGCGAACGCCGAAGTGCTGCTGTGCGGCGGTGCGATCAATACGCCGCAACTGCTGATGCTGTCCGGCGTCGGGCCGGCCGGCGAACTGGAACGCGCCGGCGTGCGCACGCGGCACGATCTGCCGGGCGTCGGCCGCAGGCTGTCCGATCACCCTGACACCGTGGTGCAGTATTTG
This sequence comes from Burkholderia sp. IDO3, assembly GCF_003366075.1. Lineage (NCBI taxonomy): Bacteria > Pseudomonadati > Pseudomonadota > Betaproteobacteria > Burkholderiales > Burkholderiaceae > Burkholderia > Burkholderia sp. IDO3. The sequence goes on along the minus strand of NZ_CP028962.1, from coordinate 2,624,975 downwards.
TGCCGCAAGCCGGTGTCGATCTATCCGTGGACGGTCGCGCCGCGCAAATGGTGGACCGGCGCGAAATGGTTCGCGCAGCGCGAAGGGCTGGCGGCGACCAACCATTTCGAGGCCGGTGCGTTCATCCGTTCGCGCGCGGGCGTCGAGCACCCGGATCTGCAACTGACGTTCATGCCGCTCGCGGTGCAGCCGGGCAGCGTCGACAGCGTGCCCGCGCATGCGTTTCAGGTGCATATCGACCTGATGCGCCCGACGAGCCTCGGCGCGGTGACGCTGACGTCCGGCGATCCGCGCCAGCCGCCGCGGATCCTGTTCAACTACCTGAAGACCGAACGCGACCGGGCCGACATGCGCGCCGGCGTGCGTCTCGTGCGGGAGATTCTCGCGCAGCCGTCGTTCCGCGACCTGTGCGGCGACGAGCTTTCGCCGGGCGCGGGCAAGACCGACGACGCGTCGCTCGACGCGTGGGCGCGCGACATCACCGAGACGGGCTACCACGCGGCGGGCACCTGCAAGATGGGCCCGGCGTCCGATCCGGAAGCGGTGGTCGGCCCCGACCTGCGCGTGCACGGCCTCGAGCGGCTGCGCGTGATCGACGCGTCGGTGATGCCGACGATCGTCAGCGGCAACACCAATGCGCCGACCGTGATGATCGGCGAAAAGGGCAGCGATCTCGTGCTCGGGCGCGCGCCGTTGCCGCCTTCGTCGGCGCCCGTCTGGGCGCAGCCTGAATGGCGCACGCGTCAACGGTGAGCACGATGGAGCCGATCCTCTCGATTCCGGCCGTCGCGCATATCGACGCGCGTGTCGTCGACGCGACGATGCTTACACCGGAGATCCGCGGCGTCGTGTTCGCGTCGGCCGACGGCGCAGCGCTGCCGCCGGCCGAGCCCGGCGCGCATGTCGAGCTGCGCCTGCCGGGCGGCATCGTGCGCCAGTACTCGATCGTCGAACGCGCGGCCGACGGATCGACCTACCGGATCGCGGTGCTGCGCGAGCCGCGCTCGCGCGGCGGGTCCGCGTATGTCGTCGAGCGGCTGGCGCCGGGCGACGCGGTCAGCCTGAGCGCGCCGCGGAATCATTTCGTGCTCGACGAGCACGCGAGCGACTACGTGCTGATCGCGGGCGGCATCGGCATCACGCCGATCCTGCCGATGGCGCGCCGGCTCGAGGCGCTCGGCAAGCCGTTCACGCTGTGCTACCTGGCGCGATCGCGCGAGCGGATGGCGCTGCTCGATACGATCGAAGGCGGCGCGCTGCGACTGAAAACCCGTCTGCATTTCAGCGAACGGGACGGCGAGGCCGATCTGCGCGCGCTGCTGGGCACGCCGCGTGCGGGCACGCAGGTGTATGTCTGCGGCCCGGCGCGGCTGATCGACAGCGTGCTCGACGCGGCGCGCGACTGGCCGGCCGGCGCGATCCGCTTCGAGCGCTTCGCGGCGCCGTGCGCGCCACGCGACGACGCGCGGGCGTTCGAGGTCGAGCTTGCCAGCACCGGCCGCCGTATCGCGATACCGGCGGAGCGGTCGATTCTCGACGTGCTGCGCGACGAGCGGATCGCGGTCGAATCGGTGTGCGGAGAAGGCATCTGCGGCACCTGCGCCGTCAGGCTGCTCGACGGCGAGGCCGACCATCGCGACGGTCTCCAGACGGACGAGGAGAAGCGCGCGAACCATCTCATCTATATCTGCGTGTCGCGCGCGAAGTCGTCACGACTCGTGCTGGATCTTTAGTTGTCCTTCAACCTGTCTGGAGAAATCACGATGAACGTCGTCAGGAAAACCCTCGGGTGTATCGCGCTGGCGGGCGTCTGCGCGGGGCATGCGGTCGCACGGGAACCGGCAACCTGCCGCGTCGTGCGGTTCGCGGAGATCGGCTGGACCGATATCGCCGCGACGACCGCGCTCGCGTCGACCGTGCTGTCGAGTCTCGGCTATCAGCCGACCAGGACGATGGCATCGATTCCGATCGCGCTGGCCGGGCTGAAGGCGCGCCAGATCGACGTGTACCTCGGCGACTGGCGGCCGTCGATGGATGCGACGAGCGAGCCGTTCGTGAAGAGCGGCGCCGTGAAGGTGCTGGACCGCCCGAACCTCGTCGGCGCGAAGTACACGCTCGCGGTTCCGGCGTATGCATACGACGCCGGCCTGCGCTCGTTCGGCGACATCGCGAAGTTCGCGGACAAGCTGCAGGGCCGCATCTACGGGATCGAGCCGGGGAACGACGGCAACGAGCTGATCCGCAAGGCGATCCAGGGCAATCAGTACGGGCTCGGCAAGTTCAAGCTGATCGAATCGAGCGAGGCCGGCATGCTGGTCGAGGTCAAGCGGGCGATCCGCGATCATGCGTGGATCGTCTTTCTCGGCTGGGAGCCGCATCCGATGAACCTCGACTTCAACATGCGCTATCTCGGCGGCGGCGACGCGCTGTTCGGCCCGAATTACGGCGAGGCGAAGGTCTATACGATGACGGCGCCCGACTACGCGGCGCGCTGCCCGAATGCGGCGAAGCTGGTCGCGAACCTGCAGTTCACCACGGACATGGAGAACCAGGTGATGAAGGCGATCGCCTCCGGCAAGCAGCCCGAGGTCGCGGCGAAGGCGTGGCTGCAGCAGCATCCGGGCGTGCTGAAGGACTGGCTGGCCGGCGTCACGACGGCCGACGGACGCGATCCGCGCGCGGCGCTCGACGTCGCGCTGGATCTTCACTGAGCGTGCGGCGCGCATCGTGTGCGCCGCGGCTCGCGCCGGCGCACACGATGGCGAACCGGAACCCATCGGAGCAAACGACGATGAACGAGAACCAGGCCGGCCGGCTGGCCGGCAAGGTGGCCGTGGTGACGGGCGCGGCGAGCGGAATCGGCAGGTGCATCGCGCTGCGATTCGCGCGCGAGGGCGCCCGCGTGATCGCGACGACGAGCCGCGATGTCGCGCAGCTCGACGCGACGTGCGCGATGGCGCCTGACGGCGCGATCGTCGGCAGACAGGCCGACGCGCGTTCCGCCGAGCAGGTCGGCGAGCTGGTCGATTTCGTGGAGCGCGCGTTCGGCCGGCTCGACATCCTGTGCAACAACGCGGGCGTGATCCGCGAAGCGATGCTCGTCGACACGACCGAGGCGGACTGGGACGCCGTGATGGACGTGAACCTCAAGGGCGTGTTTCTCGGCTGCAAATACGCGATTCCGGCGATGATCCGCAGCGGCGGCGGCTCGATCGTCAATCTCGGCTCGACGAGCAGCTTCGTCGGCGAACCGCTGCATGCGGCCTACTGCGCATCGAAGGGCGGCGTGCTGATGCTGACGCGCTGCGTGGCGATCGAGCATGCGAAGGACCGCATCCGCGCCAATGCGGTGTGCCCGGGCTGGATCGACACGCCGATGAATACGCCGTTCATCGACGCGCTCGGCGGTCGGCAGCGGATGGATGCGCTGCTCGACGCGGTTCAGCCGCTCGGGATGGGTACGCCGGAGCAGGTCGCCGACGTCGCGCTGTTTCTCGCGTCCGATGAAAGCAGTTTCGTCACCGGCACGTCGGTGCTCGTCGATGGCGGGTTGACCGCACAATAACGCGCGTCGACGGACGATTCACGCCGCGTCGCACGAATCGTCCGTGCGCGCGTTTGGGCGCGCGAGCATGCCTGCGCATGCCGCGCCGCGCATCGCTACCACGCATACGACGGCGACTCGTCGTCGAGAATCGCGCGCAGTTCCGCCAGGTGCTGCTCCGCGAAGCCAGCATAGTCGTCGCGCCACTGGATCATCGTCTTGCGCGCGACCTGTTCGGTCGCGATCTTCAACGGCTGGCCGGTTTGCAGCGCGCTCACGTAGGTCTCGCACGCGCGCTCGAAGTAATACAGATCGTCGAACGCCTGCGCGACCGACGACGCGACGACGATCACGCCGTGCTGGCCCATCAGCAGCACGGGCTTGTCGCCCAGCGCGTCGGCGACGCGGCGCGCTTCGTCGCCGAGCCCCATGCCGTCGAATCCGGTATCGACGGCGACCCGTTCGAAGAAACGCATGCAGTTCTGGTCGAGCGGCGGCAGCGCGGGCTGCGCGAGGCACGACAGCACCGTCGCGTATTTCGAATGCACGTGCAGCACGCAGCGTGCATGCCGATGACGCTTGTGGATTTCCGAATGGAGCGCCCACGCGGTGATGTCGGGCGCGTCGTCGCGGCGGATCGTGTCCGCGTCGTCGGCATCGACGAGCAGCAGTTCGCTCGCGCGCACCCGCGAGAAATGACGTCCGCGCGGGTTGATCAGGAATTGCCGGTTGTCGTCGGATACGGCGGCGCTGAAGTGGTTGGCGATCGATTCGTGCATGCCGAGGCGCGCGGTCCAGCGGAACGCGCACGCGAGATCCGCGCGTGTCGCGCGATGCGTCTGGTCGGGTTGCGTGGCAGTGAGCATGTCGGGTTCCCGTGTCGGTGGAGATCAGAACCAGCGTTGCGGGCTGGCTTCGAAGTTGACGTACGCGTGCTTCAGTTCGGTGTATTCGTCGAGGCCGCTGCGCGACAGCTCGCGGCCGATGCCGCTGGCCTTGTAGCCGCCCCACGGCGCGCCCGGCAGCGTCACGTTGTAGTCGTTGACCCACACGGTCGCCGCCCGCAACCGGCGCATCACGCGGTTGGCGCGCGCGAAGTCGCGCGTCCACACGGCGCCGGCGAGGCCGAACGGCGTGTCGTTGGCCAGCGCGAGCGCGTCGTCCTCGCTGTCGAACGTCTCGACGGTCAGCACCGGGCCGAACACCTCGTCGCGCGCGATCGCCATCGTCGTGCGCACGTCGGCGATCAGCGTCGGTTCGATCCAGAAGCCGGTCGCGAACGCGTCGCCCGCGGGCGCACGGCCGCCGCATACGATGCGCGCGCCTTCGCGCGCGGCGTCGCCGATCAGCGCCAGCACGCGATCGCGCTGCTGGGCGGAAATCACCGGGCCCATCCGCGTGGCCGCGTCGACGCCGTGGCCGAGCCGGATCGCCGCGATGCGTTCGGCGAGCGCCTCGACGAAGCGGTCGTGCAGCGCGCGTTCGACCAGCAGCCGCGAGCCGGCCGAGCACATCTGTCCGGCGTTGAAGAACGCGGCATTCAGCGCGTAGTCGAGCGCCGTGTCGAAATCGGCGTCGGCGAACACGATGTTCGGGTTCTTGCCGCCGAGTTCGAGCGACACGCGCTTGAAGTTCGACGCGGCCGCGCGCATCACGCTGGCGCCGGCCGCGTTGCTGCCGGTCAGCGAGATCAGGTCGACCTCGGCGCTCGACGCGAGCGTGTCGCCCACGTCGGCGCCGCCCGTCACGAGATTGAGCACGCCGCGCGGCAGGCCCGCGTCGTGCGCGAGCTCGACCAGGCGATGCGTGGACAGCGGCGTCAGCGACGCGGGCTTGATGACGACCGTGTTGCCGGCCACGAGCGCCGGCGCGAGCTTCCACGCGGCCTGCAGCAACGGGTAGTTCCATGGCGTGATCAGCCCGCACACGCCGACCGGCTCGCGCAGCGTGACGCTGAGCGCGTGCGGCTGCGTGGCGTTCACGCTCCCCGATTCGGTGACCGCGAGGCTCGCGAAATAGTCGAAGGCCGCGGCGGCGTCGTGCACGTCGGACGCCGATTCGGCCAGTGTCTTGCCGGTGTTCGCGGTCTCGATGCGCGCGAGCGCGCTCGCTTCGCCGCGCAGCGCATCGGCCAGCGCGCGCACGCGGGCCGCGCGCTCGCCTGCGGGCCGGCGCGGCCACTCGCCGTGATCGAACGCGGTGCGCGCCGCGCGAATCGCGTGTTCGGCATCGGCCGTCGTGCCGTACGACACGCGCGCAATCGTTTCGCCGGTGCCGGGATCGACGATGGCGCGCTGTCCGCCGGCGGCGGCGGGTTGCCACGCGCCGTCGATATAGAGCTGTTTGATGTGCATGGAGCAGGTTCCCGGAAGTCAGTGGATACGCGTGCATCGCCCGGATGCGGGCGGAACGCGAGCCGACTATAAGGGGCGTGCGCGGCCCGCACTTGATCGATTGCGACGGCGCGTGACGCACCGCGGCGGCACGTCCAGGGCGGGCGCCGCCGGTGTTGCGACCCTGCGGAAAGCGACAGCGTAATGTCGCTTTTCATCAAGTACCGAAAGGCGGCGGGCGGCACAGTCGGGGTTGAACGGATGGCGCGTCGGAGACGCGCCGCCTACGATTTCCCGCCAGGCGGCCCCTGTATCCGGCCGGATCGAAACTGCCATGACTTCACGGAAACTGCCTTTGCCGGCCGGGCCGGCGGCCACGCACGCACCGCGCCAGGTCGGCTTGCTCGTCCTGCCGCAGTTCTCCCATCTGGGGCTCGCGCTGCTGATCGAGGCGATGTCGCTCGCGAACTGGCTCGGGCAGCGCACGCTGTACGCGTGGACCGTGCTGTCGGCCGACGGCGAACCGGTGCAGGCGACCAACGGCATGTCGACGCCGACCCGGCCGATCGGCGACCAGCGGGGCGCGTTCGCGACGATCTTTGTGGTCGCGAGCTTCGAGGCGCAGCAGCACGGGAAGCACCGCGGCGTGAAGACGTGGCTGCAGAACCAGATGGCGTTCGGCACGCAGATCGGCGGCGTCGAGACGGGGACCGAACTGCTCGCCGCGGCCGGCCTGCTGCACGGGCGGCCGTCGGCCGTGCACTGGGACAACGTCGAAGGATTTCAGGAGGCGTATCCGAAGGTCGGCGCGACCACGCGGCTCTACACGATCGAGCCGCGCCTGATCACGTGCGCGGGCGGCACCGCGATCATCGACATGATGCTCGACTGGATCGGCCGCGAACACGGCGCCGAGCTCGCGCGGGAGATTGCGCGGCATCTGCTGCATGCGCGGCCGCGCGGCGCGGACGAGGCGCAGTTGTCGGACCGCGAGGTGGAGCCGGAGGCGATGAGCGCGTCGGTCGCGAAGGCGATCCGGCTGATGCGCGAGTCGATGGCGGAGCCGATGTCGTGCGAATCGGTCGCGCAGGCGGTCGGGCTGTCCAAGCGCCAGCTCGAGCGGCAGTTCAAGCGGCATACGGCGACCGCGCCGTTGCAGTACTACCTGAGCCTGCGGGTCGCGACCGCGCACCAGTTGCTGCAGCAGACGGAGCTGAGCGTGTCGCAGGTTGCGGCAGCGACCGGCTTCGAATCGGTCGAGCATTTTTCCCGCGTGTACAAGTCGCGGTTCGGCTGCCCGCCGAGCCGCGATCGCCTGCAATCGTGGGGCGCGCCGGTGATGCGTCATCCGGTGCCGGCGGTGTAGCGCGCCGCGGTTGTGCGACGGCGCTTCGATGCGCTGCACGACAGCGGTCGAAACGGACAGGCATGGCGGCGCGATCTCGCCCGGTAACGTATCAAGGCGATGCATTACGCGGCGAGACCGCGCCGTCGATCCGTTTGTTCCGAGGATTGGGCCGCGCCGGCTTACGCGTTGCGCTTGCCGTCCATCTCCGCGCGCAGCCGCGCTTCCTGTTCCTGCAGTTCCGGCGTGAAGGCGTCGCCGAAGTCCTCGAGCGAGAAGATCCCGCGGATCTCGATGTCCGAATCGGTCGGCATCGGGTTCGGGCAGCGTTTGACCCACTCGACGGCTTCCTCCATCGACTTCACTTCCCACAGCCAGTAGCCGGCGACGAGCTCCTTGGTCTCGGCGAACGGGCCGTCGATAACGGTCCGCTCGTTGCCGGAGAAATGCACGCGCTTGCCGCGCGAGCTCGGATGGAGCCCTTCGCCGGCGAGCATCACGCCGGCCTTCACGAGTGCCTCGTTGTACTGGCCCATTGCCGCCAGCAGTTCGGTATCGGGCATCGTGCCCGACTCGGAAGAGGCCGTTGCCTTGACGATCACCATGACGCGCATTGTTGCTGCTCCTTGAACGGTAAAAGGGAGGGCGGCCGGCCGCGCGGACGGCAAAACGACCGGTTACGACACTACGACGCGCGACGATCGCGTCGATCGACATCGCCTGCGAAAAAATTTCGAAGACCGGTGACGGGACGGGCGGTCCTCGGCAAGACGCGCGGATGGCCGGGCAGGTTCGCGGTCGGCCGCGCATGCCGCCTTGGCGGGCGCATCGAACCTGGTGCCTCGCAACGAGGCTCGCCGGCCAGCCGTCGGGCGGCCCGGACCGGAGCGCCGGTTCAAAACTGGTATGCTGACCGGCATTACATTCGCGTGGAGGGCGCCATGGCAGCGAAGGAAGTGTCGAAGAAGAAGTACCTGAAAATTCTGAACAAACGCTTGCGCGCGGAGCCGGATGCGCCGGCCGGCGCGTCGTTCGTGTTCTTTCCGCTCGGCGCGAAGGCCAAGCATGCGACGGGCGTCGTGTCCGGCGAGCCGCGCAGCAAGCGCGAGCTCGCGTTGATGGCTTCGATCCAGAGCAAGGCGGCCGACGAATTCGTCGTCACGGGCGCCTGAGCGCGCCAGCCGGCCGCGCGCGGCGCGCTTGCGCTACGCGGTGGCCGCCTCGCAGTGGGCGATCACCCCGGCGATCACGCGCGGAATGTCGTGCGTGATCGCCGGGCCGTGCATCGGCAGGATGATGTCGAGGTCGAGCGCCTGGATGCGGCGCAGCGCGCTCGCCATGTGCGCGAGCGACGGCAGGTAATCCGAACGCGTGATCGAATCGAGGATCGCGGGCAGCGGGTCGTCCGTGTCCGCGTTGCCGAAGCGCATCAGGATGTCCGACGACAGCAAGGCCTTGTACGCCGGCAGATATACGACGAGCGCGTCCCATTGATGCACGTGCTTCGTGAAGACCGGCACGACGTCGATGCCCGACAGCGTCGCGGGCACGCCATCCTTCAGCGGAATCGTGCGCACGCCGAACACGTCGGCGAGCCCCCACGTGCACATCGGATGACCGTACGCGACGAGCGCCGGATTGGCCGCGAGGAAATCGGGCAGCGCGCCCATTTCGTCGGCCTCGAAGTGCGGAACGATCACGCTGCTCACCATCGACGGCGCGATGCCGACGGTGTCGAGCGCCGCACTCAGTTGCGTGAAATTGGAGCGGGTGCCGGTTTCGACACACAGCACGTCGCCGTGCGGCGAGCGGATGAAGAACTGGCTGAAGCCCAGGTTCAGCGTATCGACGAACGTCGTGGCGCGAAACAGGCCGTCGCGGACGGCATCGATCCGGGAAGCGCTCATCGGGAGATCCTCACGCAGGGAGTGGGGCCGCGCGGCCCGCGCCTGTCGGGCGGCAGCGGCCGGTCTTCCGATCCAGTCTAGCAGCGCCGGTCCGGTTGCGCGAACCGGGCCGATGCGGCCGCGACGGCGCGCACCGCGTCAGTTCTTCAGCTTGTAGCCGGTGCGGAACATCCACGCGACGATCGCGAGCAGGATCGCGAGGAACAGCGTGGTCGCGGCGAGGCTGATCCACACGTGCACGTCGGCCAGCCCGTAGAACGACCAACGGAAGCCGCTGATCAGATACACGATCGGGTTGAACAGCGTGATGATGCGCCACACGGGCGGCAGCATGTCGACCGAGTAGAAGCTGCCGCCGAGGAACGTGAGCGGCGTGATGATCAGCAGCGGCACGAGCTGCAGTTTCTCGAAGCTGTCGGCCCAGATGCCGATCACGAAGCCGAACAGGCTGAACGTGATCGACGTCAGCACCAGGAACAGCACCATCCAGAACGGATGCAGGATGTGCAGCGGCACGAACAGGCCGGCGGTGGCGAGGATGATCACCCCGAGCAGCAGCGACTTCGACGCGGCCGCGCCCACGTAGGCGATCACGATTTCCCAGTACGACACGGGCGCGGACAAAATCTCGTAGATCGTGCCCGTGAAGCGCGGGAAGTAGATGCCGAACGACGCGTTCGAGATGCTCTGCGACAGCAGCGACAGCATCACGAGGCCCGGCACGATGAACGACCCGTAGCCGATCCCGTTCACGTCGCTGATGCGCGAGCCGATTGCCGAGCCGAACACGACGAAGTACAGCGACGTCGAGATCACCGGCGCGATGATGCTCTGCATCAGCGTACGGCGCGTGCGGGCCATTTCGGCGCGGTAGATCGCGCGGATGCCGTGGAGATTCCAGTTGGCCATGTGCGTTACGCCCCTTGTGCGCCGTTGCGGCGGTTGTCGATCAGGCTCACGAAAATATCCTCGAGCGAGCTCTGCGTCGTATGCAGGTCGCGAAAGCCGATGCCGGCCGCGCCGAGCGCGTTGATCAGCTTCGCGATGCTCGCATCGTCGCGCTGCGAGTCGTACGTGTAGACGAGCGCGGTGCCGTCGTCCGCGCGTTCGAGGCCGAACGGCGCGAGTTCGGCCGGCACGGCCGCCAGCGGCTGCTCGAGCTGCACGGTCAGCTGCTTCTTGCCGAGCTTGCGCATCAGCTCGCGCTTCTCCTCGACGAGCACGAGCTCGCCGCCGAGGATGATGCCGATCCGGTCGGCCATTTCCTCGGCTTCCTCGATGTAGTGCGTGGTGAGCAGGATCGTCACGCCGCTTTCGCGCAGCGAGTCGACGAGCTTCCACATGTCGCGGCGCAGCTCGACGTCGACGCCGGCCGTCGGCTCGTCGAGGAACAGGATGCGCGGCTCGTGCGACAGCGCTTTCGCGATCATCACGCGGCGCTTCATCCCGCCCGACAGCGTCATCAGCTTGTTGTCGCGCTTGTCCCACAGCGACAGCGCCTTCAGCGTCTTCTCGATGTGCGCGGGATCGGGCGCCTTGCCGAACAGGCCGCGGCTGAACGACACGGTCGCCCAGACGGATTCGAACGCGTCGGTCGTCAGTTCCTGCGGCACGAGGCCGATCATTTCGCGCGCGGCGCGATAGTGATCGCGGATGTCGTGGCCGCCGACCGTCACGCGGCCTTCGGTCGGCGTGACGATCCCGCAGATCGAGCCGATCAGCGTGGTCTTGCCCGCGCCGTTCGGCCCGAGCAGCGCGAAGATCTCGCCGGGGCGGATGTCGAGGGTCACGTGCTTCAGCGCCTGGAAGCCGGACGCGTAAGTCTTGGAGAGGTCGGAAACGGAAAGGATCGGTTGCATGCTCACGGATGGCACGGCCGGTCGGTCCGACGCTGCGCGCCGCGCGTGCCCGGCGCCGCCGCTGCGGGGCGGCCGGTTGCGGGTGCGGCATGGCGAGCGTGCGTCATGTCGAACGGCGTTGTGGTGCGGGATCGCAGGATCGCCATATTAGCAATCGGTAGATGGAAATGCATTCTGGTGGAAAGGCCGGGCGATGTCGGCGCCGGATTTGCGTCCAATGTGCAGGCATTGCCCGACAACGCGGCACTTTATTTGAGATAAGCAAACAATCCGCATCGTTTTCGGCAATGCGGGCGCCGATCGCGCGTTCGCGCGGCGGCACGACGGCGGGGCGGCGAACTGTGCCGCCCGGACACCGCCGCGCCGTACCGGGACGCCACGCGCGGCGCTCGCGATAATGCGTTCCTTTCACGTCTGCGGAGCGGTGCGCATGTCTTTGGTCGATTTCAAGTCCGTTGCGGCCGCGCAGGCCGCCGCGTGGCAGTCCACGATCGTCGGCGAAGTCGGGCCGGCCCGGATCAAGGTGTTGCGCATGGATGCGCAGCCGTACGAAGCGGAAGTGCACGACTACAACGAAGGGCTGCTGGTGCTCGACGGCCGGCTGATGCTCGAGGTCGATGCGCAAACGATCGTGGTGGAGGCCGGCCAGATGTATCTCGCGCTCGCCGGCACGCGCCACGCGGTGCTGCCGGGCAGCCACGGCACGCTGGCGATCATCGACGTGTGACGTTGCGCCGCAGCATCCCTGCCGGTCGCGGCAGGCCGTCCCGCCGGCTTTCGCGCGGGTCGGCCGCGATCGTTCAAACGCGCGTTATATCGTCCGGGTATTTGTCTGAGCAAGGAAAATGAAGGCTGTTTGAAAAACTGTCAAAGACCCTGCAAGCGCTACGATCACGCGGCGCGGCCCGTTTGGAACTCTGCATCCATTTACTTGTGCGGATTGTCCGCTCATAGTCTCGACAAACGACGCATCACGATAACGAATCAAGCGTACGTATGGAGACCACATCATGAGACGCCTATCCGCGGGGCTAGCCGGACTGCCGTTTCCCTGTTTTTCGCCGGACGCCGGCGCGACGCGAGTCGCGCGCGAGCGCCATCGCATTGCGTTGCCGCTGTAGCGACGCATCCCATTCCGTTTCGTTTTTCCCGACGGCGCCGTGCCGCATGACGGCGCGGCCGGATCGCGCTTGCCTGCCGCGGCGGTTCCGATCGCATTGGCCTGACCGGCCGCGCGGCGCGCATTGCGCGCATCGTCATGCGCCGCGTGCCTGCACGACGGCGCGATACCAACCGGCGGGCCACGCAGCCCGTCCGGACGAGACTTGTCGTACCTGAAAAGGAGGGGTTGATGGTTTGCATTCCTGAATGGCGGAAGGCGGTCCTGTCGTGCGCCGTGCTGGCGCTGCCGTTCGTCGCCGGTTGCGGCGGCGGCGACGATCCGGGGCCGATCAACGTGCCGCAGTGCTCGGGCAGCGCATGCGGGCCGAGCGGTGCCGAAACGACGCCGCCCGTCGTGACGAAGCTGTGTCCGGATTCGCTCGACTACACGACGACCTACACGGGCGGCTCGGGCAGCGGCGAATACGTGAAGGTGAAGTTCGACACGACCAGGCTCACCTACCAGATGCAGTTCATCGAATCGTCGGTGCCGACCTCGGCGGGGCAGGTCAACGACACGCGCGCGGGCCTGACGATCAGCGGCGCATTCCATCATCCGACCAATCTGCCGACCGCCGAGCAGAACCGCTGCGCGTTCGTGCTCGACAGCGGCGCGACGAGCGACGGCGCGTATGCGGTGACGATCAAGCGCAGCGATCCGCCGATGCTGTTCGTCGGGAATGGTGTGGTGGGTGGCGGAATTCCGGGCGCGACGATCCAGTTCGACGGCATTCCGCTCGCGCCGGGCGTCTTTATCGGGACCGTGCCGTCGCGCACGTTCGATTTCTATCCGTTTATCGGCTTTACCGACACCGAGACCGATTTCGCGAAGGTGGCCGGCGTCTACAACGAGGTCGGCATTCATCTGTCGCCGACCGGCAGCAGCTATCAGACCGCCACCCCGCAGGGCTGGCAGCCGGATGTCGTGAACTGGAACCAGACACTCAATGCGGACGGCACGTGCACGATTACGTCGGGCAGCGACTACTCGTGCCAGACGACCGGCACGCCGTGGACGCTGCGCAAGAACATGGACGGCAGCGCCGATAACGTGTTCGTCAGCGGCGCGAATCCGGGCATGCCCTATCCGTCGGCCGGCCAGGAGCAGCCGCTCGTGCTGCTGTCGCCGACCCAGGCGCGTGGCGTGATGATCGTCGGCAAGCTGAACGGCGTGCTGGTGCCGATCGTGATTCGCGTCGGCTACTCGCATGCCGACGCGAGCAACCTGCTGGCGTCGGTCGCCGACGCGGAAGTCGGCATCTCGATGCTGTCTCCCGCGCAGTCTGTCGCGACCAATGCGCTCAAGGGCGGTTTCATCGGTGCGACGAGCGCGTCCGCATGCGGGGTGGTGACGTCCAACGGCCTGTATGGCGCACCGGGGAATGCGGGGCCGAGCTTCAATAACGCCATACCGCATCCCGACCTGCCCGGCACGTTCAACGGCACGTTCTTCATGCCCGAGGCCGGAAATTGCACGGACGGCACCGCCGTGTCGACGATGGCCGCGAACTACACGTCGACGCTGTTCCAGGGCGCCACCGCGGCATTCATCGACCCGCAGACGTCGTCGGTTACCTCGCAGTTCGCGCTCGACTATACGCAGGCGACGCCCGGCAAGATCAAGGTCACGGCTTCGCAGGACTTCAACGCGAAGGGGGCGGACGGCAACGTGGCGATCTTCAGCAAGGGCGACACGGGCTGGATCGTGACGGCGGGGAGCGTCTACGCGATGGTCGTCAACAACAGCAAGGTCAACCCGTTCTTCACGGTCGGCGCGTTCGTCCAGTGACGGCGGACTGAACACGGAACACCGGCGGCGCACGCGTCGCCGCCGGCGAATCGAAATTCAAGAGGATTCCTATGAATGTGAAGCATTGGATGGCCGCGGCGTCGCTCGCGCCCGTGCTGGTCGCCTGCGGCGGCGACGGCGACCCGCCGCCCTCGCCGGTGGTCCGGCTGTGCCCGCAGACGATCGACTACGACACGGTGTTCATCGGCGGCTCCGGTTCGGGCGAACTGGTGAAGGTGCAGCTCGACACGACGAAGATGACGTACCGGATGACCTATCTCGCGTCGCCGGTGCCGATCACCACCGGCACCGTGCAGCCGACGCGCGACACGGCGCCGGCCAACGTGGTCGACGGCACGCTGGTCGACGAAACCGGGCTGCCGACCGTGAAGCTCAATCAGTGCACGTTCCGGATGCAGAACGCGAGCCTCGACCCGAATCGGCCGGCACGGCTGTTCCTCGGCGAAGGCGTGCTGGGCGGTGCGATTCCCGGTGCGACGATCCAGTTCGACGGCGTGATCGGTGTCGGCAAGATTCCGCAGACGACGTTCCCGTACTACCCGTTCATCAGTTTCTCGTCGCTCGAAACCGATCTGTCGAAGATCGCCGGCACGTACAACCAGCTCGGCTATCACCAGGTGCCGTCGCAGAACTTCCAGCCGGTGGCGCTCGACCAGCAGGTGACGATCAACGCGGACGGCAGCTACGTCGAGACCGACAACTTCGGCAAGAAGAACGGCGGCCAGCCGCTCGCATCGAGCGCGACCGTGAACCAGCCGTTCACGCCGCGCCCGGATGCGCCGGCGTTCCAGTCGTTGAACTACCAGCCGCAGATTCCGCCGACGCTCGCCGCGCTCGATCCGGCGAAGGCCGGCAAGGGGATCCTGATCGTCGGCAAGCTGCGCGATCAGCTCGTGCCGATCTTCATCCGCACGGGTGCCGCGAACGCGGACCTCACGCAGGGCCCGCCGAGCGCGGACGACGAATCGGGCATCTCGTTCCTGAGCCCGCAGGCGGCGATCGCGCCGGGTTCGCAGAACGGCGAGTACACGGGCGTCGACAGCGCGTTCAACTACCGCGCGACGGCGCTCGTCGATGCGCAGGCCACGCTGCTCGATCCGTTCAACGCGTCGCAGGCCGCGCTCACGCGCGCGCTGAATCTCGACTACACGCAGAAGGTGCCGGGCGTCGTGACGACCGTGCATGCGGATGCGGCGTCGGGGCCGGCGACCGGCAAGTTCGTGTTCACCGGCGGCGTGTTCGGGTTCCTCGACATGGCCGATACGAGCAATCCGTACTTCACGGTCGGCGCGTTCGTGCAGTGACCGCGCAGGGCAGGAGACACGATGGCGCCGCGCGCGGGTGCGCGGCGCCCGGACAGAAGGAGGGGGAGACTGATGAAGAAGCTGATTGTCGCGGGTGTCGTCGCAGGCGTGTCGACGCTCGCATCGGCCCAGCAGGCGGGCGACAACGTCGCGACGCTGGGCTGGCTGCACATCGCGCCGATGGATTCGACCAACGGGTTGACGACGAATCTCGCGAGCATGCCGATCAACGGGCCGCTGCGCCTGCCCGGGTCGTTCACGTCGCCGGGCACGAGCCTGACGGTCAACAACGCCGATACGGTCGGCCTCACGCTCACGCACTTCTTCACCGACCACATCGCGGTGACGTCGGTGCTCGGCGTGCCGCCCGAGTTCACGCTGACCGGGCACGGCGTGATCCGGCCGCCGGGCCCGGCCGGCGCGCTCGGCAGCGTCAACATGGACAATCCGTCGAACCAGCCGGCCGTGAAGAATGCGCGGCAATGGAGCCCGACGATCATTCTGCAGTACTACTTCAATGCACCGACGGCGAAATTCCGTCCGTTCGTCGGGATCGGCGTGGCGTACAGTTGGTTCAGCAACATCGAACTGAACGGCAATTTCGCGAAGGACATCAACGAGAATCTCGGCAGCGTGCTCGCGGCCGGTGCCGGCAAGCCGGGGCCGACGTCGGTGGAGGGCAAGGCATCGTCGTCGTTCACGCCGGTCTACAACGTCGGTGCGAGCTATGCGATCGACAAGCACTGGGCGCTCACGGCGACGTTGACCTACATGCCGCTGAAGACCTACTCGTCGCTCGTGATCAGCGCGGCGGACGGCACGACGCTCGCCACGACGCGCACGCGGCTGAAAGCCGATCCGCTGATCTCGTTCGTCGGGATTTCCTACAAGTTCTGAGCCGTCCGGCGCGCGGTACGCGCGCCGGCGGCTTCCTGCGACCGGGCGGCCGGGGCGATCCGGCCGGCGCGTCGCGTTCCTGGCGGCATGCCGCCATTTGTGAAGAGAGAGGGGGCAGTTCAAATGAGCATTCGCAAAATCGTATCGCTTGTTGCTGCAGTGGCATTCACCGCGGTGTCGGCCGCGCCTGCTTTCGCCGTGACCGTGACGCGCGTCGACGGCCAGGCCATGAATCCGGGCGGGGAGCCGTTCTCCGCGACGGGCCTCACGGTGTTGGCTAAAGGCGCGATCAACGCGAGTTGCAACGCGACCTTCAACGGCACGATCTCCTCGACGGGCATCGTCAACATCACGTCGACGACGTTCACCGGCGGCGCGACGTGCGGCCTGATCAGCGGCAGCGCGAGCAGCGCGTCGCCGTGGACGGGGCAGGCCGACAGCACGACGCAGCTGTCGATCAACAACGCGAAGGTGACCGTTACGCTGCTCGGCACGTGCGGGCCGAGCAAGGTGGTCACGACGTGGAGCGATCCGAACTCGTCGCTCACGTTCAACAACGCGGTGCTGACGCCGGACTGTACGGTCAGCGGCACGGTTGCCACGTCGCCGAAGTTCCACGTGCAGTAAGCGCCGTGTGATCGAGGCCGGGGCGCCCGCCGGATACGAGGGCCGAGCAAGGATGCGCGGCGGGTGTTCCGGTTTCGCGACGGCGACGCGTCCGCGCGTATCGGCACGACGACCGGCTGGCCGCCTGCTTCGCGATCCGGCGCGGGCGGCCATGCAGCGGACGGTACGGTATGCCGTACCGTCCGGTTCGACCGGCACAAAACGACTCCTTGATTTGCCAGACCATGTCCGGACCCCCCATGCTCACCGACCCAGCGAAGTATGGCGATGCCCGCGGTGCGACGCCCGACCGGTTGCGCACGGCTGCGTGGCTGCAGTACCTGATCGACTCTCTCCACGAAGCCGAAGCCGCCCGCGCGATGGCGGCCGAAACCGGCGACACGGCCGTCGTGCCGTCGCGTGCGGGACCGGGGATGAACCTGTCGCGCGACGCGATTGCCGTGCTGCACGAACTCGCGCCGTGGATCGCCACGGACGGCGGCGGTTGCGCGTGCGATGCGGGCGATCCGCGCAATGCGTGCATGCACGTTCCCGATGCGTGGCAGCTCGCGCATGCGGAGCGGCGCTGCCCGGGGTCGCGCGATGCATTCGAAGCGGCGCACGGCATCGTCGACGTGTGGGCGTTCGAGCACCCCGATGACGGCTGGGCCGCGCTCGAGCGAATCGCGACCGGCATCGAAAACGACGACGAGGCAGGAACGTACCAAGCGCCGGCGCCCGAAGCAGGCGGCGTCGATGCGCGGCCTGCGAAGAACCTGGGAGAACGACACGCGGCCGTGGCTGCCGCATGCGTGGCACCGTCGGCTCGGCCGGGCGCCGTCATCGACGCGATCGTGCTGCGCGTCTGCGGGCCGCGCGACGATGCGGCGCGTATCGACGAGCTGGCCGCGCTCGCGATGTTCAGCGCGGAATTGGCTGCCGGTAATGGAGTATCCATTGCCGCGTATGGCGGCCGACACAATATCGTCGCGCGCGCGATCCGCGAACGACGCGCGGATCTCGCATCGGTGGACGGCCTGCTCGCCGCGGTGTCGGTGTGCCGGCTCGACCGGATCCTCGCCGCGGGCAGCTTCTGGGCGTATTACCTGCTGGCGGGCATCGTGATCGCCGCGCCCGACGTGGTGCACGCATTCGCGCGCCGCTTTCATGGCGATGCGTGGCGGACGTGGCTCGACGCCGTGCTCGCATGGCCGGCCGCCAGCCGCTTCGGGGCGCAGGAGGACGTCGCGTTCGAGCGCTTGCGCGGCACGATGAGCCTGACGTCGCGCGCGAATCCGATCGTGCGCGCGAAACGGATGCGACGAAAGGGCGCCGCGATCACGCGGTTCAGCACGGGCGGCGAAAGCACGCCATGAAAAAAAACGGCCCGCGGCGAGAACGCCGCGAGCCGTGGATGTTGCTGCTGCGCGCCGCGAAGGGCGCGCGTCCGGTTACACCGTCTCCGGCTGCCGCACCGCCTTCGCGACGTTCCTCGCCATCGCGCCGTTCGCGACGAAGTAGGGCACGTCCACGCGCGCGAGCGGCTTGCGGCCGCGGATCTTGTCCGCGATCTTCTCCGCGATCATGATCGTCGGCGCGTTCAGGTTGCCGGTCGTGATGATCGGCATGATCGACGCATCGACCACGCGCAACCCTTCCAGCCCGTGCACGCGGCCTTCTTCGTCGACCACGGCCATGTCGTCGTAACCCATCCTGCACGAGCACGACGGATGGAATGCGGTTTCCGCGCGGGCCCGCACGAACGCGTCCAGCTCCTGGTCGCTCTTGCAGTCGGCGCCCGGGTTCAGTTCGCGGCCGCGATAGCGGTCGAGCGCCGGCTGCCGCATGATTTCGCGCGTCGCGCGGATCGCATCGCGGAACTCGCGCCAGTCGAGCGCTTCGGCCATGTAGTTGAACAGGATGCTCGGATGATCGTTCGGATCGCGCGAGCGCAGCTTCACGCGGCCGCGGCTCGGCGAGCGCATCGAGCCGACGTGCGCCTGGAAGCCGTGCATCTCGATCGCGTTCGAGCCGTTGTAGTTGATCGCCACGGGCAGGAAGTGATACTGGATGTTCGGCCACAGATCGTCGTCGCGCGTGCGGATGAAACCGCCCGCCTCGAAGTGGTTGCTCGCGCCGAGGCCGGTGCCGTTCAGCATCCATTCGAGACCGATCTTCGGCTGGTTCCACCACTTGAGCGCCGGATACAGCGACACCGGTTCCTTGCACTCGTACTGGATGTACATCTCCAGGTGATCCTGCAGGTTCTGGCCGACGCCGGGCAGGTCGAGCACGATCGGGATGTCGAGTTCCTTCAGCCACGCGCCGGGGCCGACGCCCGAGCGCTGCAGCAATTGCGGTGATGCGATCGCGCCGCTGCACACGAGCACTTCGCGGCGCGCATGCGCGGTGGCGCGCTCGCTGCCGCGCAGGTACGTGACGCCCGATGCGCGCTTGCCGTCGAACAGGATGCGATCGGCGAGCGCGTGCGTGACGATCTCGAGGTTCGGCCGGACCTTCGCCTGGTCGAGGTAGCCGCGCGCGGTGCTCGCCCGGCGGCCCTTCGGCGTGACGGTGCGGTCCATCGGACCGAAGCCTTCCTGCTGATAGCCGTTCAGGTCGTCGGTGCGCGGATAGCCGGCCTGCACGCCCGCATCGACCATCGCCTCGAACAGCGGATTCACGCCCGGCTTGCTGGTCGTGACCGACACGGGGCCGTCGCCGCCGTGGTAGTCGTTCGGGCCGACGTCGCGCGTCTCGGCCTTCTTGAAGTACGGCAGGCAGTCGAGATACGTCCAGTTCTCGAGCCCCTTGTGCGTCGACCAGTTGTCGTAGTCGAGCGCGTTGCCGCGGATGTAGCACATCCCGTTGATCAGCGACGAGCCGCCGAGCCCCTTGCCGCGGCCGCACTCCATCCGGCGGTTGTCCATGTGCGGCTCGGGGTCGGTCTCGTAGGCCCAGTTGTAGCGACGGCCCTGCAGCGGATAGGCGAGCGCCGCCGGCATCTGCGTACGGAAGTCGAAGCGGTAGTCGGGGCCGCCCGCTTCGAGCAGCAGCACCGTGACATTCGGATCTTCCGTCAGGCGCGTCGCGAGCACGTTGCCCGCGGAACCGGCGCCGCAGATGATGTAGTCGTATTCGCGTGTCGTCATGACGGGGTATCTCCTCTCGTTCTCAAAACACCGGGTTGTAGCGGCCGAGCTCGACCTGCACCGACTTGATTCGAGTGTAGTGTTCGAGCGTCGTGATGCCGTTCTCGCGTCCGACGCCGGATTGCTTGTATCCGCCAACCGGCATCTCGGCCGGCGATTCGCCCCACGTGTTGATCCAGCAGATGCCGGCTTCGAGGCGGTGGATCGTGCGGTGCGCGCGCGACAGGTTCTCGGTCACGACGCCGGCCGCGAGGCCGTAGTGCGTGTCGTTCGCGCGGGCGATGACTTCGTCCTCCGATTCGAAATCGAGGATGCTCATCACCGGCCCGAAGATTTCTTCGCGGACGATCTTCATGTCGTCGCGGCAGTCGCCGAACACGGTCGGCGCGACGTACTGGCCGCTGCCGAAGTGGCCGTCGGTCAGGCGCGTGCCGCCGGCGAGCAGCTTCGCGCCTTCGGCCTTGCCGCTCTCGATGAAGCCGAGCACCTTGTCGAGCTGCGCGGCGGAGACGAGCGGGCCGAAGTTGGTGTCGGCATCGGTCGGCTTGCCGACGCGGATGCGCTTCACGCGTTCGAGCACCTTCTGCGTGAATGCGTCCTTGACCGAGCGGTGCACGAACACGCGCGTGCCGTTCGTGCAGACCTGGCCCGAGCTGAAGAAGTTGGCGGTCACGGCGATGTCGGCCGCACGATCGAGATCGGCATCGTCGAACACGATCAGCGGCGACTTGCCGCCGAGCTCCATCGTCACTTCCTTCAGCGACGAGGCGCCGGCGAGCGACATCACCTTCTTGCCGGTCTCGACGCCGCCGGTGAACGACACCTTCGCGATGTCCGGATGGCCGGTGAGCAGTGCGCCGACCGAGCCGTCGCCCTGCACGACGTTGAACACGCCGGCCGGCACGCCGGCTTCCGTATAGATCTCGGCGAGCTTGAGCGCGGTGAGCGGCGTGACTTCGCTCGGCTTGAACACCATCGCGTTGCCGGCCGCGAGCGCGGGCGCCGTCTTCCAGCACGCGATCTGGATCGGGTAGTTCCATGCGCCGATGCCCGCGCACACGCCGAGCGGTTCGCGACGCGTATAGACGAACGACTCGGCGCGTAGCGGCACCTGCAGCCCTTCGATCGCGGTCGCGAGGCCCGCGTAGTACTCGATCACGTCCGCGCCGGTGACGATGTCGACCGCGAGCGTTTCGCCGATCGGCTTGCCGGTGTCGCGCGTCTCGATCGCCGCGAGCGCGTCGTTGCGTTCGCGCAGCAGGTCGACCGCGCGGCGCAGGATGCGCGAGCGCTGCATGGCCGTCATCGCGGCCCATTCGCGCTGGCCTGCCTGCGCCGATGCGACCGCGCGGTCGACGTCGGCCGCGCTCGCCTGCTGCACCTGTGCGAGCAGTTCGCCGGTGGCGGGGTCGACGGTGTCGAAAGTCTTGCCGCTGGTGGCGTCGACGTAACCGCCGCCGATGTAGAGGCGCTGCAAACCGTATACGGACATGAGGATCTCCTTGAGGGCGAGTGCGTGACGCGTCAGTCGGACGCGAGCAGCAGGTCGATGTAATCGTGGGCGAGTTTCAATGCCGCCCGGGTGTCGATCGGGCCGCCGGCGAGCGCGCCGCGCAGCCACAGGCCGTCGATCAGCGCGGCGAGGCCGCTGGCGGCTTCGCGTGCCTTCGCACGCGGCAGCGTCTTCGCGAATTCGGCGCACAGGTTCGAATGGAGGCGCCGCGTGTTGACGTGCTGCAGGCGCTTGAGCATCGGGTCGTGCATGCTCTGCGACCAGAACGCGAGCCAGGTTTTCATCACGGGCGCGCTGACCTGCGTGTCGTCGAAGTTCGCGGCGACGACCGCGCGCAGCCGGGAGCGCGAGTCCTTGCGCGCGGCGACGCGGCGGCGCGTGGTGGCCGCCCACAGATCGCGCAGCACGTGCCGCATCGTGGCTTCGAGCAGGCCGTCCTTGTCGCCGAAGTAATGGCTGACGATGCCCGTGGAGATGTTCGCGCGCTGCGCGACCGATGCGAGCGTCGTGCCGGGCAGGCCGGCTTCGTCGATCGAGCGCAGCGTCGCGTCGATCAACTGTGCGCGACGAATCTCCCGCATTCCGACTTTCGGCATCGCGACTCCCTTCGCCCGGACGGGCCGTTCCTGGAAGTCGAAGCTTAGCGGTTTTTTATTGATCGTTCAATCAACAAAAAATCGGGGTCCGACGATGGATCGTCACGCCGGCGGGGTAGGGGAGTCCGCCCGGCGCAATTGTGCAGGTGCGGGAAAACCGTTTGAAAGCTGGTTAAATAAAATTAAGTTTGTTTAAAACGATTTCCGAAAAGGCGGCGTAATCGTTGCCAAGGTTTTCGGATTGTTTTTATTACATGCCGAAAGAATGTCGAGGTATGTGAGATTCGATGTGATCTGAGAATTCAAGCATCCGATGGCAATCCGGGTAATTTCCGGAAATTCGTTTCAATCGGGCGATTGAAATGCTGTAAGTCGTTGAATTATGACGATATATGTGAATTTCATGCCTGCTGAAAGAGGTTTGCGCAAACGATTGCGATCGCCTTTCAATCGACTCTGCCTACCATAAAAAACGCTAAAAAAATTCGAATCGGTCGTATTTCCCGCTGGAGTAGAGGGGATCGTTGAGATGACTTGAGTAAGTAATATTGGCCGTATTAGTATGGCGCCGCACTACAAGGAATGAATCGGCGCCGCGCGTCATTGTCGCGGTGCGTCGGCCATGCGCGCTCGGCGATCGCGCATGCGGCCGGCGCCAGCCATTGCGCACCTGCAGCATGCCGCGACGCCGAGACGCCGCATCCACCGGAGAACGACGATGCCGACCGAAAAACACGTGGTCCCGCTGCCGAATGGTCTGAAGGTCTACGTCGAACGGAACGTGTTCGATCCGTCCTTCGACACGGCGATGCTCGTCAACGGCGCGCTCGCGACCACCGCGTCGTTCGGGCAGACCGTCCAGTATCTCGGCGAGCGGATGAACACGATCTGCTTCGACCTCCCGTATGCGGGGCAGTCGCGCCAGCACAATCCCGGCTGCTTCATCCTGACGAAGGACGACGAGGCCGCGATCCTCCAGCATCTGGTCGAGCGCTTCGCACCCGCGTTCCTCGTGTCGGTGTCGTGGGGCGGGGTCGCGTCGCTGTTCGCGCTCGCGCGCGGCTGCCCGAGCGTGCGGCGCGCGGCGATCTGCTCGTTCTCGCCGTTCCTGAACGATGCGATGGTCGACTACGTGACCCGCGCACGCGACCACATCTCGGCCGGCGAGAACCTGAAGGCCGCGCAGTTGCTCAACGATACGGTCGGCCGCTACCTGCCGCGCATCATGAAGCTGTACAACTACCGGTATCTGACGCGCCTGCCGCGCGACGAGCAGGACCAGGTCGCCTTCCACGTCGACCAGATCCTGTCGCTGCAGCCGGAGCGCTATCTGAGCGAGTTCTCGAACATCGGCTGCGAGCTGCTGTTCCTGAACGGCGAGCGCGACGAGTACACGACGCCCGCCGACGTCCGCCAGCTTGCCGCACACGTGCCGCGCGCGCGCTTCACGACCATTCCCGATGCCGGCCACTTCCTCGACATCGAAGGCCGCGCGCAGCGCGAGACCACGCGGGCGGCGCTGCTCGACTTCTTCTGCGATGCGCCGCCGGCCGCCGCGGGCATCGCGCTCGGCGCCGCGCACGCATGCGTGTCCGCGCCGATGCCGGCGATGTCGTGACGCGGCACGTCGCGCATCGGGCACACCGGACGTATCCACGCCGGGCGTATCCACGCCGGACGTATCCAAATTCCTATCCATACGAGGCAGGCCAGCCGTGAATATCGTTCAGAGCATCGCCATCGTCGTTCCGTGGGCCATCTGGCTCGCCTACTGGATCGCGACGTCGCAGGGCGTAAAGACGACCGTGCGCAAGGAGGCGTCGCGTTCGCGCACGCTGCAGTCGATTCCGCTGATCGTCGGCGGCGCGCTGATCATCCTGCCCGATCCGTCGTGGCAGGCGCTCGTGCCCGACTGGCAGCGCTTCGGCCTGCTCGCGCAAGGCGGGCTCGCGGTGCTGGTCGCGGGGCTGCTGTTCTCGGTGTGGGCGCGGCTGCACCTCGGCACGAACTGGAGCGTGTCCGTCACGCTGAAGGAAAACCACGAACTCGTGCGCACCGGCCCGTACGGCCTCGTGCGCCATCCGATCTACACCGGCTGCCTGATCGCGCTGGTCGGCGCCGCGCTGATCGGCGGCGAATGGCGTGGCGCGCTCGGCGTCGTGCTCGTGTTCGCGTCGCTGGCGTACAAGGTGCGCGTCGAGGAGAGCTGGCTGACCGGCTATTTCGGGCCGGCGTATACGCAGTACCGCCGCGAGGTCGCGGCGCTGATCCCCGGCTTCTACTGATCCCCGCGAGGCGCGCGATGGCGAAGGTGATCGTGACCGCGATCGGCTCGGCGGGCGACGTGCATCCGCTGCTCGGCGTCGCGCGCACGCTCGCGATGCGCGGCCACGACGTCGTGTTCTGCACGCATCCGCCGTTCGAGGCCGCCGCGCGCCGCTTCGGCTTCGCGTTCGTGCCGGTCGGCACCGCGGCCGAGTATGACGCCGCGATGGCGAACCCGGCGCTGTGGGATCCGCGCACGTCGTTCCGCACGCTGTGGCAGGTGATCGCGCCCGTGGTGCGCCCGCATTACGACGCGCTGCGCGCGCTGACCGATCGCGACACCGTGCTGGTCGGCACGCTGTGGGCGTTTTCCGCGCGGCTGATGCAGGAGCTGCACGGCACGCCGTACGTGTCGGTGCAGGTGTCGCCGTCCACGCTGCTGTCCGCGCAGATGCCGCCGACGCACCCGCGCCTGACGATCCCCGCGCGCTGGCCGCTGCCCGTGAAATCGGCGCTGATGACGCTGATCGAGCGGCAGGTGCTCGACCGCGTGTGCGGCCCGGCGCTCAATGCGGTGCGCCGTGAACTGGGGCTGGCGCCCGCGCGGCGCGTGCTCGGCCGCTGGCTGCATTCGACGGACGGCGTGCTGTGCCTGTTTCCCGACTGGTTCGCGCCGGCGCAGCGCGACTGGCCGGCGCGTCTTCTGCAAAGCGGCTTTCCGCTGTTCAACGACGTCGCCACGCATGACGACGATCCCGCGCTCGATGCGTTTCTCGCGGCGGGCGAGCCGCCCGTCGTGTTCACGGCCGGCTCGACGCGGATCGATCACGCCGCGTATGCGCGCGCGGTGTCGGACGCGCTGCGTGCAACCGGCGCACGCGGCATTCTGCTGACGCCGCACGATGCGGCTACGGACGGCGAGCGGCTGCTGGTGCGCCGCTTCGTGCCGATGCGTACGCTGCTGCCGCGTTGCCGCGCGCTCGTGCATCACGGCGGGATCGGCACCGCGGCGCTCGCGTACGAAGCGGGGATCGTGCAGGTCGCGACGCCGTTCGCGCACGACCAGTTCGACAATGCGCAACGCGTTGCCGCGAGCGGCTGCGGGGTGCGCGTCGATGGCCCGGTCGACGGCGCGCGCCTCGCCGCGGCGCTCGCGCGCGTGCTCGCCGAGCCGGCCTTCGCCGAGCGGGCGGCCCGCGTGCGCGCGCAGGTCGCTGCCGCGCCGGACGGGTGCGAGACGGCCGCCGATTTCATCGAGCGCCTCGCGCCGAACCACGGACGCGTGCCTACACCGGCCGACGTCGCGGCGGCGGGCGCATGAGCACGGCGTCGCCGCTTCGGGACCCGCCCGCCGCCTTCGATGCGTCCGCACCCGTGTCCGCGCCGGCCGCGCCGGCCGCGCCGCCGGTGCGCGGCGCGCGGCTCGCGCTGCTGACGTTCGCGCTGTCGCTCGCGACCTTCATCGAAGTGCTCGACTCGACCGTGACGAACGTCGCGGTGCCGGCGATCTCCGGCAGCCTCGGCGTCTCGAACAGCCAGGGCACATGGGTGATCAGCTCGTATTCGGTCGCGGCCGCGATCGCGGTGCCGCTCACCGGCTGGCTGGCGCGCCGCGTCGGCGAGCTGCGGCTGTTCGTCGGCGCGGTGCTGCTGTTCACGCTGACGTCGCTGCTGTGCGGGTTGGCGCGCGACCTGCACGTGCTGGTGATCTGCCGCGCGCTGCAGGGGTTGTGCTCGGGGCCGATGGTGCCGCTGTCGCAGACGATCCTGCTGCGCACGTTCCCGCCGGACAAGCGCACCGTCGCGCTCGCGCTATGGGCGATGACTGTTCTGCTCGCGCCGATCTTCGGGCCGGTGGTCGGCGGCTGGATCGTCGACAGCTTCTCGTGGCCGTGGATCTTCCTGATCAATCTGCCGATCGGGCTGTTCTCGTTCGCGGTCTGCACGACGATGCTGCGCCCCGACGCGCAGCGCGGCGCGGCCGGCCCGATCGACGCGCCGGGCATCGTGCTGCTGGTGATCGGCGTCGGCTCGCTGCAGGCGATGCTCGACCTCGGCCACGACAAGGGCTGGTTCGGCTCGCCGCTGATCGTCACGCTCGCGGTGGTCGCGGGGCTCGCGATCGTGTCGCTGCTGATCTGGGAGGCGGGCGAGGCGCACCCGGTCGTCGACCTGAGCCTGTTTCGCGACCGCACGTTCTCGTTCTGCGTGCTGATCATCTCGCTCGGGATGATGAGCTTCTCGGTGGTCGGCGTCGTGTTTCCGCTGTGGATGCAGGCGGTGATGGGCTACAACGCGTTCCATGCGGGCCTGGCCACCGCGTCGCTCGGCGTGCTCGCGCTCGTGTTCTCGATTCTCGTCGGGCTGCACGCGCACCGCTTCGACGCACGCGTGCTCGCGACGTTCGGCTTCCTGGTGTTCGCGGCCGTGCTCGCGTGGGACGCGCATTTCACGCTGAAGATGACGTTCGCGCAGATCGCCGCGCCGGGGCTGATCCAGGGGATCGGGCTGCCGTGCTTCTTCATTCCGCTGACCGCCGCGACGCTGTCGCGCATTCCCGACGACCGGCTCGCGGCCGCGTCGAGCCTGTCGAACTTCCTGCGCACGCTGTCGGCCGCGTTCGGCACCGCGATGAGCGTGACGCTGTGGGACAACCGCGCGACTTACCACTACGACGTCGTGTCGCAATCGGTCACGCACGCATCGGCGAACACGCAGCGCTTCGTGCACACGCTGAACGCGATGGGCGTGGACGGCGTGCGCGAGCTGACGACGCTGCATCAGGTGGTGATGCAGCAGGCCTACATGATGGCGACGGGCGACATGTTCTGGATGGCGAGCATGACCTGTCTCGTGCTCGCCGCGATGATGTGGCTGACGCGGCCCAGGCGCGGCGCGGCCGCTTCGTTCGGACATTGAGGAAACCCGCATGACGACACTCGGCGCACTCGTGATCCTGTATCACCCGACCGACGCGCAACTCGCGGCGCTCGGCGCATGGCGGCATGCGTGCGACGCGCTGCTCGTCGTCGACAACACGCCGCAGCCCGATGCCCGTGCAAGCGCGCTGTGCGCGCGCGACGGCATCGCGCTGCTGCATCACGGCAACCGCGGCGGGATCGCCGGCGCGTACAACGCGGGGCTTGCCGCGCTGTTTCGCGGGAACGTCGATGCGGTCGCGCTGTTCGACCAGGATTCGTCGGTGCCGGCCGGCTATTTTTCGACGATGCGCGACGTCTGCGCGGGGCGCGCGGGCCGCGCGTTCCTGGCCGGCCCGCGCATCTTCGACGAGAACGCGCGCAGCTTCCTGCCCGAGCTCGCGACCGACGGGATCGCGTTGCGCCGGCTGCGGGTCGAAGCCGACGGGCCGCTGCAGCGCTGCGCGTTCCTGATCTCGTCCGGCTGCGTCGTGTCGCGTGCCGGGTTCGACGCGCTCGGCCGCTTCGACGAGACGCTGTTCATCGATCACGTCGACACCGAGTACAGCTTCCGCGCGCTCGCGCGCAACGTGCCGCTCTATGTCGTGCCGTCGCTGGTGCTGTCGCACCGGATCGGCGCGAAGCAGCGCCACGCGTTCGGCCCTTTCGAAATGACGTCGATGAATCACTCGTGGCAACGGCGCTACTACAGCGCACGCAATGCGGTGCAGCTCGGGATGCAGTACGGGCTGCGCTTTCCGGTGGCGATCGTGCCGAACCTGCTGACCGTGTGGCAGGTCGTGCAGATCGCGCTCGTCGAGCGCGACAAGCGCGACAAGCTCGCCGGCATCCTGTTGGGCATCGCGGACGGCCTGTTCGGCCGGCTCGGCCCGCTCGAGCGGACGCGGCCGCGTCTGGCCGCGCGCGCGCAGCGCGTCCAGCAGGGGTGAGGCGCGCGATGGAACGCATCACGAAAGCGGCCGCGCCGGCACGCGGCGGGCAGGGCGGCTGGACGATTTTGGCAGCGGCCGCGCTGCTCGCGCTCGGCGGCTGCGTGCCGTCGGGATTCCTGCCGTCGCTGTCGCTGCGCGCGCCGGCCGCCGATGCGCTGGCACACACGGCGGGCCCCGGCGCGAACGGCGCATGGCCCGCGCCCGACTGGGTGACGCAACTGCAGGATCCGCAGCTCGACGATCTGGTGGCGGAAGCGTCGCAGAACAATCCCGATCTGCAGGTTGCGCAGGCACGGCTGCGCGTGGCGCAGGCACAGCTGCGGCAGTTCGATTCGCTGACCGGGCTGACGGGCACCGCGGGCGCGACGGTCAGCCGCGCGCGGATGCCCAAGCCGGGCGACATCGCCGACGTGACGGCGGGCGGCTATCGCGTGCCGGTGGAGATCTTCGGCGATCCGGTCGTGTCGCCGGCGTCGGTGTTCGTCGGGTTGAACTACCAGCTCGACCTGTGGGGCAGGAACCGCGCGGCGACGAAGAGCCTGATGTCGCTGCGCGACGCGGCGGGCGTCGAGGCCGAGCAGGTGCGGCTCACGCTCGCGGTCGCGATCGTCACCGTGTATTGCCAGCTCGACCAGGCGTACGCGGTGCGCGACCTGCTGCAGCAGAAGCTGAAGATCAGCCAGCGCGTGACGGCCGTGCTGCGCGAGCGCACCGCGCGCGGTCTCGACAACGCGTACGACGCGAGCGACGCATCGATCAAGCGCAGCCGCCTGCTCGAACAGATCGCGATGAACGACGAGCAGATCAAGCTCGCGCAACTGCAGCTCGGCGTGCTGTCGGGCCGCGGCCCCGAGCGCGGGCTCGCGCTGCAGCGGCCGCGCGTCGGCGCGTTTCCGGGCGGCGCGCTGCCCGCGCGGCTGCCGGCCGATCTGCTCGGCCGCCGGCCGGACATCGTCGCCGCGCGGCTGCGTGTGGAGGCCGCGTTCGCGAATGCCGATTCGACGCGCGCGCAGTTCTATCCGGACGTGAACCTCGTCGCGCTCGGCGGCGTGTTCGCGCTGACGCCCGCGTCGATGTTCTCGCGCGACGCGCTCGCGGGTTCCGTCGGCCCCGCGATCTCGCTGCCGGTGTTCGATCGCGGCCGGCTGAAGGCGAAGCTCGGCGCGGACGTCGCGCAGGCCGACGTCGCGATCGGGCTGTACAACAAGACCGTCGACGACGCGCTCGGGCAAGTCGCGCAGATCGTCACGTCGCTGCAGACGTCGCGCACGCTCGTCGCACAGCAGCAGGAGGCGGTCGCGGCCGCGCTGAAGATCGTGCAGATCGCGGCCGACCGGCATCGGCGCGGCGTGTTGATGCAGAAGGACGTCGATGTCGCCGATCTGACGCTGATCGACGAGCGCGCGCAGCTGATCGCGTTGCAGGGGCGGCAGCGGACGTTGCACGTCGGCCTCGTCGGCGCGCTCGGCGGCGGGTTCGATGCGCGCGCAACGATGGCGGATGCAGCGGCGGTGGCGCTTGCGCCTGCGGCGCGTGCCGCGCACGGTGCGCGGATCAAGCGCGCCGTGGCGGCGAATGCCGCTGCGCGCAACGCGCCGGGTACGGCGGCGGAACCGGCGCGCACGGCGGCTATCGGTAACAGCACCGCACTGCCTGTTGCACGGCTCGACCCGCCGCCAGTCGTTCGAACGCCGCGCGCTGCGGTTGCCGAGACCGCGCGTGCGAATTCCGCGGCGCGCGGTACGGTCCCCGCCGTTTCCACCGACGCACCCGCGATCCCCCTGTTCCAGCATGACCGCCTGATCGTTACGCAAAGCGACTGATGCACCACGACAACCTTCATACCGCCGTACCGCCGGCCGCCAAGAACGACCCGGCACTCGACGCGCGCCGTGCGACACGCCGCAAGCGCTTCACGTTGTTCTTCGCGGTGGTGCTGCTGGCCGCGCTCGTCTGGATCGCGTTCTGGCTGTTGCGCGACCGTTACTACGAGGACACCGACGACGCGTACGTCGCCGGCAGCATCGTGCAGGTCGCCGCGCAGACGCCCGGCGCCGTGACCGACGTGCTGGTCGCCGATACGCAGGCCGTGCGCGCCGGGCAGACGCTCGTGCGGCTCGATGATACGGAAGCCGCCGTCGCGTTCGCGCAGGCGAAGGCGCAGCTCGTGCAGGCCGTGCGGCAGGTCGCGAACGCGAAGATCTCGAACACGATGTACGTGGAGGCCGTGAACGCGCGCCAGGCCGATCTGTCGCTCGCGCAGCGCGCGCTGGCCGCGCGCTCGGGCGCATCGGTCGAGATCGTCGCGCCGGAGGAACTGGCGCGCGCCCGCGCGGCGGTCGCCGGTGCGCAGGCGAACCTCGCGGCCGCGCGGGCGCAGCTCGAAGCCGCGCGCGCGCTCGGCAGCAAGCTGCCCGTCGACGAGAGCCCGGCCGTCGTGCAGGCGGCCGCGCAGTTCAGGCTCGCGTACCGGAACCTGAAGCGCACGACGATCGTCGCGCCGGTCGACGGCACGATCGGCCAGCGTTCGGTGCAGGTCGGCCAGCAGGTCGGGCCCGGCGTGCCGCTGATGTCGATCGTGCAGTTGAACCGGCTGTGGGTCGAGGCGAACTTCAAGGAAGGGCAGATCCGGCACATGCGCGTCGGCCAGCCGGTCGACGTGGTGTCCGACCTGTACGGGTCGCGCATCGTCTATCGCGGCCGCGTACAGGGCTTCTCGGCCGGCACCGGCAGCGCGTTCTCGATGCTGCCGTCGCAGAACGCGGCCGGCAACTGGATCAAGGTCGTGCAGCGCGTGCCGGTCGTGATCGCGCTCGATCCCCGCGACCTGGCCGCGCATCCGCTGCGCGTCGGGCTGTCGATGCGCGCGACGGTCGACACGCGCAACCGCGACGGGCACGCGCTCGACAGCGAGCCGCCGACGCCGCCCGTCAGCACGCGCGTGCACGACGGCGTCGCGCGCGACGCGGACGCGGCGGCGGCCGTCATCATCCGCGAAAATCAGGGCGGGTAACGCGGGCCGAACCTGCGGGCCGCACCCGCGCACCGGGCCCGGGCGGCGGGCGGTGCGTGCCGCGTTGCGGGCCTTCGTCCGTTTCCCGACCCGACTTTCGTCTTTCCGCCATCGATGTCGGCGCCGATCAAACGCATGTCGCGTTTGAGACATCGACGCCCCTGCCTCCGGGACTACTCTCGAACAGCACGTTGCGTGTGCGCCGCATCGGCGCGCAGCGGCGCCATCCAACGAGACATGGAGACAATACGATGAGCAGCAATCGAGGTGTCGTCTATCTTGGGCCGGGCAAGGTCGAAGTCCAGAAAATCGATTATCCGAAGATGGTCGATCCGACCGGCCGCGCGATCGGTCACGGCGTGATCCTGAAGGTCGTCAGCACGAACATCTGCGGCTCCGACCAGCACATGGTGCGCGGCCGCACGACCGCACCGGTCGGTCTCGTGCTCGGTCACGAGATCACGGGCGAAGTGGTCGAGGTGGGCCCCGACGTCGAGACGCTGAGGATCGGCGATCTGGTGTCGGTGCCGTTCAACGTCGCGTGCGGCCGCTGCGCGATGTGCAAGGACACGCATACGGGCGTGTGCCTGAACGTGAACCCGTCGCGTGCCGGTGGCGCTTACGGCTACGTCGACATGGGCGGCTGGATCGGCGGCCAGGCCGAGTACGTGCTCGTGCCGTACGCCGACTTCAACCTGCTGAAATTCCCGGACCGCGACCAGGCGATGGCGAAGATTCGCGATCTGACCTGCCTGTCCGACATTCTGCCGACCGGTTATCACGGCGCGGTGAGCGCGGGCGTGAAGCCGGGCTCGACGGTCTACATCGCGGGCGCGGGCCCGGTCGGGATGGCGGCGGCCGCGTCGGCGCGCCTGCTCGGCGCGGCGGTGACGATCGTCGGCGACATGAACGAGGAACGCCTCGCGCATGCGCGCGCGATGGGCTTCGAGACGGTCGACCTGTCGAAGGACGCGTCGCTCGGCGAGCAGATCGAGCAGATCCTCGGCGTGCCGGAGATCGACTGCGCGGTCGACTGCGTCGGCTTCGAGGCGCACGGCCACGGTTCGTCGGGCCACTCGGAGGAAGCGCCCGCGACGGTGCTGAACTCGCTGATGGAAATCACGCGTCCGGCCGGCGCGATCGGCATCCCGGGCCTGTACGTGACGGACGATCCGGGCGCGAAGGACAAGGCCGCGCAGCACGGCAGCCTCAGCATCCGCTTCGGCCTCGGCTGGGCGAAGTCGCACTCGTTCTTCACGGGTCAGACGCCGGTGCTGAAGTACAACCGCAACCTGATGCAGGCCATTCTGTTCGACCGTCTGCCGATTGCGAAGATCGTCAACGTCGAAGTGATCTCGCTCGATCAGGCGCCGGAAGGCTACAAGAAGTTCGACGGCGGCGCGCCGCGCAAATTCGTGATCGATCCGCACGGTTTGCTGGCGGCCTGACGTACGGGCAGGGGGCGTGAAGCGGGCGGTGCCGGAGACGGCACCGCCCGTTTTTGCTGTGGCGCGACGCGCATTGTCACCGCAGCAGCCGTGGACGACGGCGGCGAACACCGATCGTTGCGGCCGGGCGTTTGCTGCGATAATCATCGCCCGATCCCGACCCTCTGTCGCCGTCCGGCGGCGACCATACGGATGGCCAAGTCACTCCCTCTCGCCGCGCTGCACACGTTCGTCGAAGTGGCGCGATGCGGCAGCATGAAGCAGGCGGCCGACCTGCTGTGCCTTTCGCCGGGCGCGGTCAGCCAGCACGTTCGCAATCTCGAGGACCGGCTCGCGGTACGGCTGTTCGAGCGCACCGGCCGCGAGCTCGAGCTGACCGGCACCGGCCGCGCGCTGTTCGACCAGCTGGCCGGCGGGTTCAACGAGATCGAAGCCGCGTGGGCGAACGTTCATGGCGCGAACCGGCGCGTCGTGCGGCTCGCCGTGACGACCACCGCGTCGTTCGCGAACACGTGGCTCGTGCAGCGCCTCGGCTCGTTCAACGCCGAATACCCCGAAATCGAAATCACCGTCGAGACCCGCGCGCAACTGGTCGACCTGCGGCGCGACTACGTCGACGTCGCGATCCGCCACGGGCTGGGCCGTTATCCGGGGCACGCGGCGTTTCGCATCTGGACGCCCGAGATGTGGCCCGTCTGCAGCCCGCACCTGCTCGATGCGGGCCGCCCGATCCACACGCCGGCCGATTGCCTGGCGTATCCGCTGCTGCAGGATGCCGATCGCGCCGACTGGTCGCTGTGGCTGCGCACGCAGGGGATCGAGGATGCGCGGACGCCGCGCGGCGCGAGCTTCAGCGAGGACGCGTTACTGATCAAGGCGGCCGTTGCCGGGCAGGGCATCGCGCTGGTCCGCGACATCTATGCACGCGACGAAGTCGCGGCGGGGCGGCTGGTGCGCGTGCTGACGCAGCCCTGGCCGACCGAGCTGTCCTATTACGTCGTTTGCAGCGAAGCGCGTCGGCACGAGTGGAAGATCGCCGCGTTTCGCGACTGGCTCGCGCGCGAGATCGGCGAGCCCGACGACGAGTCGCGCGGCCTGTTGGCGTGATCTATTGACGTGACCCGCGCACGACGCCTGTCGTGAGCCCCTTGATCTTGCCGGTCGCGAGCGCCGTGCCGAGCAGGATGATCGCGCAGCCGACGATCGTCTGTACGGTAATCGTCTCGTGCAGGAAGATCGCGCCCCACACGACGCCGAAGATCGGGATCAGGAACGTGACCGACGCCGCGTATTGCGCGCCGGCGTTGCGGATCAGCCCGAAATACAGCAGGTAGGCGACGGCCGTGCAGATCGCGCCGAGCAGCACCACGGCGATCCATGCGGACGCGGGAACCGGCGCGTGCGGCCACATCGGCACCGCCAGCGGCACGAGCACGATCGCCGCAAACAGCTGGCTGCCGAACGCCGACACGAACGGCCTGACGTTCGCCAGTTTGCGCTTCGAGTAATGCGCGGCGAATCCGTACGACAGCGTCGCGAGCATCGCGGCCGCGATCGCGCGCGGGGCGCCGGGCGTGCCGGCGCCGATCGCGGAGCCGGCCAGCACGACGACGCCGGCGAAGCCGACCGCGAGGCCGATCGCCTGCGGCTTCGTCAGCGGCGCGCGCAGCCACACGTACGCGACGAGCGCGGTCCACAACGGGGTCGTGGCGTTCAGGATCGAATCGGTGCCGGCGGAGACGAACAGCGCCGCATAGGTCAGCAGGCAGAACGGCAGCGCCGAATTGGCGATGCCGACGACGAACAGCGCCGCCGCGTGCGCGCGGAATTCGCGTCGTGCATCGGCGCTGCGCAGCGCCGGCAGCAGCAGCACGGCGGCGATCGCCACACGCAGTGCGATCAGCGGGACGGCGCCGAACGACGGCGCGCCCATGCGCATGAACAGAAACGACGCGCCCCAGATGGCAGCCAGGGTCACGAGCTGTAGTGCATTCATCGACGAACTCCGTTCAATGGGTCGGGCAAACCCATTGAACGTCACGCGTGCGTCGCGATGCAAACCCGGTTTTGTGAGGGCCGGTTTAGAAAAATGAATCGGCGCGGGTGGACGCCGCGGCTCGCCGCCGATGACGCGTATGCGCACTCACGCGGCGTGCGGTTACGTGACGCTGCCGAACCTGAACGCGCAGGGG
This sequence comes from Burkholderia sp. IDO3, assembly GCF_003366075.1. Taxonomy (NCBI): domain Bacteria; kingdom Pseudomonadati; phylum Pseudomonadota; class Betaproteobacteria; order Burkholderiales; family Burkholderiaceae; genus Burkholderia; species Burkholderia sp. IDO3. Next base: position 2,590,159 of record NZ_CP028962.1, on the reverse strand, counting down.
GCGTTACGTGCGGGATGCCCGGCAAGAAGTGCGCGACACGGCGGGGGATTCGCTCAACGAAATGCAGGTGTGGGGATCGTAAGCACAATTGAAAAGCGGCCTTCATGAAGGCCGCTTTCCGTTATCGCGCCACCCACGCTTCACGCATGAATCACATGCGCCGGAAACGCCGCCCCCGTGCCGGACGCACCCGATGCGAGCGGGGCGACCTGCTTGCGACGTTCGCGCGTCGGCGCAACGCCGAACGCATCGCGATAGCTCTTGCTGAAGTGGCATGCCGACTGGAATCCGCATGCCATCGTGATGTGCATGATCGACATGTCGGTCTGCAGCAGCAGTTCGCGCGCGCGGCGCAGCCGCAGCGTCAGGTAATAGTGCGTGGGCGTCATCCCGAGATGCTCGCGGAACAGCCGCTGCAACTGACGCTGCGACATGTTCGCCAGCCGCGCGAGTTCCTCGCGCGACAGCGGCTCCTCGATGTTGTTCTCCATCAGCGAGATCACTTCGAACAGCGACTTGTTCGCCGAACCCAGACGCGCGACGAGCGGCATCCGTTGTTGCGCGCTCGTGTCGCGCACGTGTTCGACGATGAACTGCTCGGCGATCTGCGTGACGCGCGCGGTGCCCACGCGCGCGGCGATCAGGTTCAGCATCATGTCGAGCGGCGCGACGCCGCCCGTGCACGTGATGCGGTCGCGATCGACCACGAACAGTTCCTTCAGGAAGCGCGTGTCCGGAAACTCTTCCTTCAGCGCCGACATGTTTTCCCAGTGGATCGCGCACGCATAGCCCGCGAGCAGCCCCGACTTCGCAAGCGCGTAGGTGCCCGTGCACAGGCTGCCGAGCGGCAGGCCCTGGCGCGCGAAACGGCGCAGGGTCGACAGATGGGCGGGCGTCGTCGCGCGCTGCACGTCCACGCCGCCGCACACGAAGACGATATCCGGCTGCCCCACGCATTCGGCCGGTCCCGTGTCGACCGTGAGACCGTTGCTCGCCGTCACCGGGCCGCCGTCCGGGCTGATCACCGACCATCGGTAGAGCGGCTGTCCGCTCAGGTAGTTCGCCATCCGAAGCACCTCGATCGCATTGGTGAACGCGATCATCGTGAAGTTCGGTAAGGGCATGAACGCGAAGTGAGACAGCGACGCTGTGCGGTCGGGGGACATGGGGAGCGTTCCTTGAATCTCTAATAGCTTTTGGCCCGAGGCACGGATCGGGCTGCCGTATTGTGTGAGCGAGCGCAACAAGCGTGCCATACGGCTAAACCCTAGCTCCATACGTTGTATGGGCGTAAGCCCGATGCTGCGCTGCACCGTAACCGGGCTGCGCTGCACCCGGGACGAGCGGGGCAGGCACCGACGAAGTGCCTGTCCATAGGTGAACCGCGAGGGTCGGTTCACCGGGTCATCCGGAAAAGCACGAGCGGTCACTTGTACAAAACGGACGTGCATGGCGGAAAAGGCAAAGAACGCGTCTAAATTCATCAATCCGCCGAAAATCCGAACGACAAGAATAGAGCCGTCGGCAGCCTTGCTCTGGAAGCGCTGGAAACCCAGGTACGGCGGGCCTCGAGCTTCGGTTTTCCGCCCTTTATTCTTGTCACGGACGCACTATGTCGAACACCCAGCCTTTCTTCTCGCAGCCCCTTGCCGAGCGTGACGCGCCGGTGCGCAGCGCCATCCTCAAGGAGCTCGAGCGCCAGCAGTCGCAAGTCGAGCTGATCGCGTCGGAAAACATCGTGTCGCGCGCGGTGCTGGAAGCGCAGGGTTCGGTGCTGACCAACAAATATGCGGAAGGCTATCCGGGCAAGCGTTACTACGGCGGCTGCGAATTCGCGGACGAAGTCGAGGCGCTGGCGATCGAGCGCGTGAAGCAGATCTTCAACGCCGGCTACGCGAACGTGCAGCCGCACTCGGGCGCGCAGGCGAACGGCTCGGTGATGCTCGCGCTGGCCAAGCCGGGCGACACGGTGCTCGGCATGTCGCTGGACGCCGGCGGCCACCTGACGCACGGCGCGAAGCCGGCGCTGTCGGGCAAGTGGTTCAACGCGGTTCAGTACGGCGTGAACCGCGACACGATGCGCATCGACTACGACCAGGTTGAAGAACTGGCGCACCAGCACAAGCCGAATCTGATCATCGCCGGCTTCTCGGCGTATCCGCGCGCACTGGACTTCGCTCGTTTTCGCGCGATCGCCGACAGCGTCGGCGCGAAGCTGATGGTCGACATGGCGCACATCGCGGGCGTGATCGCCGCCGGCCGCCATGCGAACCCGGTCGAGCACGCGCACGTCGTCACGTCCACCACGCACAAGACGCTGCGCGGCCCGCGCGGCGGCTTCGTGCTGACCAACGACGAAGAGATTGCGAAGAAGATCAACTCGGCCGTGTTCCCCGGCCTGCAGGGCGGCCCGCTGATGCACGTGATCGCCGGCAAGGCCGTCGCGTTCGGCGAAGTGCTGCATGCGGACTTCAAGACCTACATCGACAGCGTGCTCGCGAACGCGCAGGCGCTCGGCGAAGTGCTGAAGGCGGGCGGCGTGGATCTCGTCACCGGCGGCACCGACAACCACCTGCTGCTGGTCGACCTGCGCCCGAAGGGCCTGAAGGGCGCGCCGGTCGAGCAGGCGCTGGAGCGTGCGGGCATCACCTGCAACAAGAACGGCATTCCGTTCGACACCGAGAAGCCGACCGTCACGTCGGGCATCCGCCTCGGCACGCCGGCCGGTACGACGCGCGGCTTCGGCGTCGCGGAGTTCCGCGAGATCGGCCGCCTGATTCTCGACGTGTTCGACGCGCTGCGCGCGAACCCGGAAGGCGACCACGCGACCGAACAGCGCGTGCGCCGAGAGATTTTCGCGCTTTGCGAGCGCTTCCCGATTTACTGATCGACGACCCCCACAAATACAGCGACTGGAGCGAGAGGCAGATATGAGCACGCTGCATCAGGACAGCATCATCATCGACGGACTGAACATTTCGAAGTTCGAGAAGCCGGTGTTCGAAGACATGCGCAAGGGTGGCATCACGGCCGCGAACTGCACGGTGTCGGTGTGGGAGAACTTCACCAAGACCGTCGACAACATCGGCGTGATGAAGAAGAAGATCCGCGACAACGGCGAACTGCTGACGCTGGTGCGCACGACGGACGACATCTTCCGCGCGAAGAAGGAAGGCAAGACCGGCGTCATCCTCGGCTTCCAGAACGCGCATGCGTTCGAGGACAACCTCGGCTACATCGAGGCGTTCGCCGACATGGGCGTGCGCGTCGTGCAGCTTTGCTACAACACGCAGAACCTGGTCGGCACGGGCTGCTACGAGCGCGACGGCGGCCTGTCGGATTTCGGCCGCGAAGTGATCACCGAGATGAACCGCGTCGGCATCATGGTCGACCTGTCGCACGTGGGCGGCAACACGTCGTCGGAGGCGATCGCGTTCTCGAAGAAGCCGGTGTGCTACTCGCACTGTTTGCCGTCGGGCCTGAAGGAACATCCGCGCAACAAGAGCGACGCCCAGCTGAAGGAAATCGCCGACGCCGGCGGCTTCGTCGGCGTGACGATGTTCGCGCCGTTCCTGAAGCGCGGGATCGAAGCGAACATCGACGACTACATCGAGGCGATCGACTACGTCGTGAACCTGATCGGCGAAGACGCGGTCGGCATCGGCACGGACTTCACGCAGGATTTCGCGAAGGAATTCTTCGACATGCTGACGCATGACAAGGGCCGCTATCGCCAGCTGACGAACTTCGGCAAGGTGATCAACCCGGAAGGCATCCGCACGATCGGCGATTTTCCGAACCTGACCGCGGCGATGGAACGCCACGGCTGGAAGGCGTCGCGTATCCGCAAGATCATGGGCGATAACTGGGTGCGCGTGTTCAAGGACGTGTGGGGCGCCTAAGCGCCCGCCGAGCCGAACCGCCGCCCGCATTCAACACGAGAAAAATCGGGACGTGCCCGCGCTTGCCGCGCGGGCACGCGGACGATGTCGCGCCTGCGCCCGAGCCGCGCGGCCACTTTCCTCACGGAGCTACAACGATGCAACCGCAACTGCCGATCAACGTCGATCCCGATACCGGCGTCTGGACCACCGACGCGCTGCCGATGCTGTACGTGCCGCGTCACTTCTTCACGAACAACCACGTGGCCGTCGAGGAAGCGCTCGGCGTCGAAGCGTATGCCGAGATCCTCTACAAGGCCGGCTACAAGTCCGCGTATCACTGGTGCGACAAGGAAGCGAAGCAGCACGGCCTGACCGGCATGGCCGTGTTCGAGCACTACCTGAAGCGCCTGTCGCAACGCGGCTGGGGCCTGTTCTCGATCATCGAAGCCGATCCGGCCAGCGCGCATGCCCGGATCGAGCTGCGCCACTCGTCGTTCGTGCTCCAGCAGCCGGGCAAGGAAGGCAAGCTCTGCTACATGTTCGCGGGCTGGTTCGCCGGCGCGATGGACTGGGTCAACGACACGACGCCGGAAGGCAAGGGCGCGCCGCGCTCGCAATCGAAGGAAGTGCAGTGTGCGGCCGAGCACCACGATCACTGCGTCTTCGAAGTGTCGCCGATCGCGCACTGATGCGCTGACGCCACGACACAGCAACACAACAACACCCGCAACACGAGACATTCGAACGCCAGAGGTCGCCTGCGATGCGTTATCCCCACCTGTTCAAACCCATGCAGCTGAACCAGTTGACGCTGCGCAACCGGATCGTCAGCACCGCGCACGCGGAGGTGTATGCCGAGCCGGGCGGCCTGCCGGGCGACCGCTATATCCGCTACTACGAAGAGAAGGCGAAGGGTGGCGTCGGCCTGGCGATCTGCGGCGGCTCGAGCCCCGTGTCGATCGACAGCCCGCAGGGCTGGTGGAAATCGGTGAACCTGTCGAACGACAAGATCATCGATCCGCTCACGCGCCTGGCCGATGCGATGCACAAGCACGGCGCGAAGATCATGATCCAGGCCACGCACATGGGCCGCCGCTCGTCGTTCCACGGCGAGCACTGGCCGCACCTGATGTCGCCGTCGGGCGTGCGCGAGCCGGTGCACCGCGGCAACGCGAAGATCATCGAGATCGAGGAAATCCGCCGCATCATCGGCGACTTCGCGGCCGCCGCGAAGCGCGTGAAGGCGGCCGGCATGGACGGCATCGAAATCTCCGCCGCGCACCAGCACCTGATCGACCAGTTCTGGAGCAAGCGTTCGAACCACCGCACCGACGAATGGGGCGGCAGCCTCGAGAACCGTCTGCGCTTCGGCATCGAGGTGCTGACGGCCGTGCGCGAGGCGGTCGGCAAGGACTTCTGCGTCGGCCTGCGCATGTGCGGCGACGAATTCCACGAAGACGGCCTCGACCACGAAGCGCTGAAGGAAATCGCGCAGGCGATGTCGGAAACGGGCCTGATCGACTACCTGAGCGTGGTCGGCTCGGGCGGCGACACCCACAACACGATCGCCAACTGCATGCCGCCGATGGCGCTGCCGCCGGAGCCGTTCGTGCACCTCGCGGCCGGCATCAAGTCGGTGGTGAAGATTCCGGTGATGCACGCGCAGAGCATCCGCGATGCGGGCCAGGCCGAGCGCCTGCTCGCGAACGGCATGATCGACCTGGTCGGCATGACGCGCGCGCAGATCGCCGATCCGCACATGGTGATCAAGATCCGCGATGGCCGCGAAGACGAAATCAAGCAGTGCGTCGGCGCGAACTACTGCATCGACCGCCAGTACAACGGCCTCGACGTGCTGTGCATCCAGAACGCGGCCACGTCGCGCGAAGCGACGATGCCGCACATCATCGAGAAGTCGCGCGGTCCGAAGCGCAAGGTGGTCGTGGTCGGCGCGGGCCCCGCGGGGCTCGAGGCCGCACGCGTCGCGAAGCTGCGCGGCCACGACGTGGTGCTGTTCGAAAAGAACACCGAAGTGGGCGGCCAGGTGATGATCGCCGCGAAGGCGCCGCAGCGCGAACAGATGTCGGGGATCATCCGCTGGTTCGACATGGAAACCAAGCGCCTGGGCGTCGATCGCCGCCTCGGCGTCGCCGCCGACGAGAAGATGATCATGGCCGAGAAGCCGGACATCGTCGTGCTTGCCACCGGCGGGTCGAGCTTCACGTGGCAGGTGCCTGCCTGGGGCGTGGCCGAAGGGCTCGCCGTCAGCTCGTGGGACATCCTGACCGGCAAGGTCGAGCCGAAGCAGAACGTGCTGCTGTTCGACGGCGTGAGCACGCACGCGGGCGCCGGCGTGGCCGACTTCATGGCGAGCCGCGGCTCGAAGGTCGAGGTCGTGACGCCCGACGTGAAGGTGGCCGACGATTGCGGCGGCACGACGTTCCCGATCTTCTATCGCCGCCTGTACGCGCTCGGCGTGATCCCTACGCCGAACTATATGCTCGACCGCGTGTACGAAGAGGACGGCAAGAAGATCGCCGTGCTGCGCAACGAGTACACCGAAGAACTGGAAGAGCGCGCGGTCGACCAGGTGGTGATCGAGAACGGTTCGTCGCCGAACGACGAACTGTACTGGAAGCTCAAGCCCGAATCGGTGAACCGCGGCCAGATCGATCCGCATACGCTGTTCGCGGCGGAGCCGCAGCCGTGCCTGTCGGAAGAACTCGGCAACGGCCGCTTCCTGCTGTTCCGTGTCGGCGACTGCATCTCGATGCACAACGTCCACGGCGCGATCTACGACTCGCTGCGTCTCGTGAAGGATTTCTAAAGATGAATCCGGCTTTCCTCATTACCGCACTGCTGTGGCTGTCGGTGGCGGGGCTCGCGTTCGCGGTCGCGAAGCGCTCGTCCTACTGGCGTCTCGGGCGCGCCACCGCACCCGGCTCGTTCGGCGTCGCGAACCTGTTCGCGATTCCGAAACGCTACTTCGTCGACCTGCACCACGTGGTGGCCCGCGATCCGTACATCGCGAAGACCCACGTGGCGACCGCGGGCGGCGCGATCGCCGCGCTCGCGCTGGTGTTCGTCAACTACGGCCTCGCGATCTACTCGCCGTGGCTCGACAAGCTGATCTTCCTCGCGGCGCTCGCGATGCTCGTCGGCGCGGTGTTCGTGTGGCGCCGTCGTGCGGCGAAGGACGTGCCCGCACGCCTGTCGCGCGGCCCGTGGAATACGCTGCCGTGGATGCTCGGCTCGTTCGCGCTCGGCCTCGTGCTGTTCATGGTGGTGCCGACCGGCGCGATGTCCGGCGCGTTTGCGGTGCTCTGCGCGCTGCTGATCGGCGCCGGCGCCTTCACGATGACCGTCGGCGCCGCGAAGGGCGGCCCGATGAAGCACGCGATCGCCGGCCTGCTGCACCTCGCGTTCCACCCGCGCCAGGAGCGTTTCGCGGCCACCCGCGATGCGTTCACGGGCAACGGCACGGCCACGCCGCCGACGGCGCTGAAGCTGCCGGACATCGCGCACGAAGAGTACGGCGTCGCGAAGCCCGTCGAATTCCGCTGGAACCAGCTGCTGAGCTTCGACGCCTGCGTGCAGTGCGGCAAGTGCGAAGCCGCGTGCCCCGCGTTCGCGTCGGGCCAGCCGCTGAACCCGAAGAAACTGATCCAGGATCTCGTCGTCGGGATGGCGGGCGGCACCGATGCCGCGTACGCCGGCAGCCCGACGCCGGGCCTCGCGGTCGGCCAGCATCGCGGCGAACCGAACGGCCCGATCGTGTCCGGCCTGATCGAAGAGCAGACGCTGTGGTCGTGCACGACCTGCCGTGCCTGCGTGCAGGAATGCCCGATGCTGATCGAGCACGTCGACGCGATCGTCGACATGCGCCGCAACCGCACGCTGGTGCACGGCACGGTGCCGGGCAAGGGCCAGGAAGTGCTGGCGAACCTGCGCGAGACCGGCACGATGGGCGGCTACGACACGGCCGCGCGCTACGACTGGTCGGTCGACCTGAACGCGCCCGTCGCGCAAGCCGGCAAGCCGGTCGACGTGCTGTTCGTCGCAGGCGAAGGCGCGTTCGACATGCGCTACCAGCGTACGCTGCGTGCGTTCGTCAAGGTGCTGAACAAGGCCGGCGTCGACTACGCGGTGCTCGGCGGGACCGAGACCGATACCGGCGACGTCGCCCGCCGCCTCGGCGACGAAGCGACGTTCCAGCAGATGGCGAAGCGCCTGATCGCGACGCTCGGCCCGCTGTCGTACAAGCAGATCGTGACGGCCGACCCGCACGTGATGCACAGCCTGCGCAACGAATACCGCGCGCTCGGGCTGCGCGTGACGGTCAAGCATCACACGACCTACCTCGCGGAGCTGGCCGATACCGGCAAGATCGCGCCGAAAGCCGTCGAAGCGCTGCGCGAAAAGCGCACCACGTATCACGACCCGTGCTACCTCGGCCGCTACAACGGCGAAACGGAATCGCCGCGCAAGCTGCTGAAGACGATCGGCATCCAGGTCGTCGAGATGGAGCGCAACGGCATGCGCGGCCGCTGCTGCGGCGGTGGCGGCGGTGCGCCGCTGACCGACATCCCGGGCAAGCAGCGTATTCCCGACATTCGTATCGCCGACGCGCGCGCGATCGGTGCGGACGTGGTCGCGGTCGGGTGCCCGAACTGCACGGCGATGCTCGAAGGCGTCGTGGGCCCGCGCCCCGACGTGCTCGACGTGGCCGAACTCGTTGCCGCTTCGCTGGAGTGAATCGATGAACACGATCAAACGAATCGATCCGCGCCGGCCGTTCATCATCACGGCCGAGGGCCTGAAGCGCATCACGCTCGGCGAGGAAGGCAGCGCCGATGCGAACGCGCAATGGTCCGCGCACGGTCACGGCGCGGCGGCCGCGAAGCCGCGCCGCGCGGTGCAGGACCCGAAGCACGTGATGCTGGTGGTGGCGCACACCGAACGCGGTGCGCTCGACGACCACACGCGGCAGGCGATCGCCGCCGCCGCGGTGCTCGCCGATGCGCAGACGGAAGTCGCGCTGCTGGCATTCGGCGAACTGAAGGACGACGCCGCGGAACTCGGCGTCGACAAGCTGATCGAGCTGGCCGACTTCGACCGTCGCGCGTTTGCGCCTGAAAGCGAATTGCAAGCGTTGCTGGCGTGCGCGGCGGCGCTCGCACCGAAGCACGTGTTCGTGCCCGACAACGCGACCGGCGACGGCGATCTCGGCCGGCGTTACGCGGCAGCCGCCGGCGCGAGCGTCGCGACTCACGTGGTCGAGATCGACGCGAAGCATGTCGGCGCGTATGCGCAGGCCGGGCGGGCGTTCGCGACGCGCGGGCTGCCCGACGTGATCCTGCTCGCGCAGAACGCGGTCGAAGCGAAACTGCCGTTCGTCGGCGCCGGCGAGCGCCTGGCCGCCGACTTCATCCGCCCGGCCGGCGACGCGGCGCAGACGTACCGCGATCTCGGCCTCGAGGAAATCGATGCGGCGCAGGTCGCGCTGGAGGAAGCCGACTTCATCGTGTCGGCCGGCAACGGCGTGTCCGACATCGGCGCGTTCGAGCGGCTGGCCGGTGCGTTCGGCGCGGCGATCGGCGCGAGCCGCGTCGCGGTCGACAACGGTCATTTCACGCGGGACAAGCAGGTGGGGGCGACCGGCAAGACGGTCGAGGCGAGCGTGTACATCGCGTTCGGCATCTCCGGCGCGGTGCAGCATCTGCAGGGGATCAAGGACTGCCGCCACGTGATTGCCGTGAACCTCGACGGCAGCGCGCCGATCGCGAAGCGCGCGAACCTGACGGTGGTGGGCGACGCGCAGGCGACCATCGCCGCGCTGATCGAACAGGTGCAGGCCGCGCGCGCGTCGCGCGGACAATCGCCGGCCGCGGTCGGCAGCCGTGAAACGGAAGGAGTCGCAGCATGAACGCCCCCCGCCAGTTGCAACGCATCGCGGTGCTCGTATCCGTGGGCCGGCACCCCGTCAGCGGCGCCGCGCGCTACAGCCGCAACGACGCGGCCGCGCTCGAAGCGGGCCGCCAGCTCGCGGAGAAGCATCGCGCGCAGCTCGACGTGATCCATGCAGGCGATCCCGCGAATGAAGCGCTTGCCGAATACCTCGCGCTCGGTGCGCGGCAGGTCGAAGTGCTGGCCTGCCGCGACAGCGACGATGCCGCGCAGGCGCTCGCCGCGCGCGTCGAAGGCTATGACCTCGTGCTGACCGGCACCCGCGCCGAGGGCGCGTACGACACCGGGATGCTGCCGTATCGCGTCGCCGCGACGCTCGGCTATCCGCTCGTCGGCTCGGCCGTCGACGTGACGGTCGAAGGCGGCCGCGCGACCGTGCGGCAATTCTTGCCGAAAGGGCTGCGGCGGCGCGTCGACGCGTCGCTGCCGGCCGTCGTCGCGGTCCATCCGCTCGCCAACGCGCAGCCGCGCTATGCGTATGCGCGGCTGCGGGCCGGCGCGATCCGTCCGGCGCTCACGACGACCGGTGCGGATGCCGACGCCGCCGCGTGGCGGGTCGGTCCGATCGAGCGTAAACCCGTAAAGCTCGTGGCTGCCGAAAAGCGCTCCGGGCATGCGCGGATGCTGTCCGCGACGACGACCGAAAGCCGCGGCGGCAACGTCGTAAATGAAGGGAGTTCAGTCGAAAAAGCACAAGTGATCCTCGCGTATTTGCGCGAGCATCAACTCATCGACTACTGAATTTTGATGCCTGTCGGCAACCACACTGGGATGCAAGGAATCCGGAGCAAACGATGAAAGTATCGGCAGACATTCGCGCACTGATCGAGCGACGCAAGGAAGGTTACAGCCTCGAGGCGCCGTTCTATACGAGCGAGGAAATTTTCGCCCTCGACATGGAGGCGATTTTCCGCCAGCACTGGATCCAGGTGGCGGTCGAACCGGACATTCCCGAGCCGGGCGACTACGTGACCGTGGAACTGGGCAGCGACTCGATCCTGATCGTGCGCGACGACGACATGGAAATCCGCGCGTTCCACAACGTGTGCCGCCACCGCGGCGCGCGTCTGTGCAACGAGGACAAAGGCTCGGTCGGCAACATCGTGTGCCCGTACCACAGCTGGACCTACAACCTGACGGGCCAGCTGATGTTCGCCGAGCACATGGGCGAGAAGTTCGACCGCTGCAAGCACAGCCTGAAGTCGGTGCACGTGCAGAATCTGGCGGGCCTGATCTTCGTGTGCCTCGCCGACGAGCCGCCCGTCGACTTCGCGCAGTTGCGCGCCGAGATGGAGCCGTACCTGCTGCCGCACGATCTGCCGAATACGAAGATCGCCGCACAGATCGACATCATCGAGGAAGGCAACTGGAAGCTCACGATGGAGAACAACCGCGAGTGCTATCACTGCGTCGCGAACCATCCGGAGCTGACGATCTCGCTGTACGAATACGGCTTCGGCTACCAGCGCTCCGACGCGAACGCCGAAGGCATGGACGCATTCGCGGAAACCTGCGTGCGTCGCGGCCAGGAGTGGGCCGAGATGGGCCTGCCGTCCGCCGAAATCGAAAAGCTGCTCGACGTGACGGGTTTCCGCACGCAGCGCCTGCCGCTCGACCGCCACGGCGAATCGCAGACGCTCGACGCGAAGGTCGCGTCGAAGAAGCTGCTCGGCCGGTTCGACCAGGCCGACCTCGGCGGCCTGTCGTTCTGGACGCAGCCGAACTCGTGGCACCACTTCATGAGCGATCACATCGTGACGTTCTCGGTGATCCCGCTGTCGGCCGGCAAGACGCTCGTGCGCACCAAGTGGCTCGTGCACAAGGACGCCAAGGAAGGCATCGACTACGACGTGAAGAACCTCACGGCCGTGTGGAATGCGACCAACGACCAGGATCGCGCGCTCGTCGAATTCTCGCAGCGCGGCGCGACCAGCAGCGCGTACGAGCCGGGCCCGTACTCGCCGTTCACGGAAGGTCTCGTCGAAAAATTCTCGGCCTGGTATATCGGCCGGCTCGCCGAAAAAACCGGCGCGTAGTCGTCAGCAGATAGCAAGCGGAGTTACACATGATGCGAGATGCGGCCAATTTCGAGCCGGCGGACAGCCGGGTCACGCACCCGGCTTTCTGGAGTGCCCTTCCCGAGCGCTGGACGAGCGACGTCGAGGAAACGCTGGTGTGCTGCCACGTGCGGCAGGAAACCCACGACGTGAAGAGTTTCTTCTTCCGTTCGCCGCAAGGCCGTGCGTTCTCGTTCGAGCCCGGGCAGTTCATCACGCTCGAGCTCGACATCGAAGGCGAGACGATCAACCGGTGCTACACGATCTCGTCGTCGCCGGCGCGGCCGCACACGATCTCGATCACGGTCAAGCGCGTGCCGGGCGGCAAGGTGTCGAACTGGCTGCACGACAACCTGCAGCCGGGCGCACCGGTGCGCGTGCTCGGCCCGGCCGGCGAATTCACGTGCGCACGGCATCCGGCGCGCAAATACCTGTTCCTGTCGGCAGGTTCGGGCGTCACGCCGCTGATGTCGATGAGCCGCGCGCACCATGATCTCGCGGAGGATCGCGACATCCTGTTCGTGCACAGCGCGCGCACGCCGGACGACATCATCTTCGCGCGCGAACTCGACCTGATCGCCTCGAACCAGACGAACTTCCGCACGTCGTTCGTCGTCGAGCGCGTCGGTGCGCGCACCAACTGGCCGGGCGTCACGGGCTTCCTGACGCTGCCGCTGCTCAAGCTGATCGCACCGGATTTCATGGAGCGCGAGATCTTCACCTGCGGCCCCGCGCCGTACATGAAGGCCGTGCGCGACCTGCTCGACGAGGCCGGCTTCGATCGCAAGCAGTATCACGAGGAAAGCTTCTCGTTCGAAACGCTCGCGCAGACCGCGAGCGACGAAGTGCTCGCCGAACTCGTGCCGGCCGCCGACGGCGCCGACGCCGCGACCAAGCAGTTCACGGTCAGCTTCGCGAAGAGCAATCGCGAGATCTCGTGCGGCGCCGGGCAGCACGTGCTCGACGCGGCGCGCCAGTCGGGCGTGCGGCTTCCCGCTTCGTGCACGCAGGGCATGTGCGGCACCTGCAAGGTGAAGCTCGTGTCCGGGCAAGTCGAGATGAAGCACAACGGCGGCATCCGCCAGCGCGAGATCGACCAGGGGATGGTGCTGCTGTGCTGCAGCAAGCCGCTGTCGGATCTCGTGGTCGACAAGTAAAAAACAGACGCGCCATCGGTCGGCCCGGAGGCGTCGCCTCCGGACAAGCATCCGTCGCAAACCGGCCGGATCGCCGAATTGTGGTTGAAGAACCTAGAGAGACAACGCGCGATGGGCGCATATCAAGGAGATCGACCATGAAGCTGTTCGGAAAACTGTTGTGGACCGGCGCACTGTCGGCCATGGTGGCATTGAGCGCATCGGCGCTCGCCGACACGAAACCGACGTTGAAGATCGGCTACGTCGAAGGCTGGGACGACAGCGTCGCCACGTCGAACGTCGCGGCCCGCGTGATCGAGAAGAAGCTCGGCTACCAGGTCCAGCTCGTGCCGGTCGCTGCCGGGATCATGTGGCAGGGTGTGGCACGCGGCGACCTCGACGCGACGCTGTCCGCATGGCTGCCCGTCACGCACGGCTCGTACTGGGGCGAATACAAGACGAAGGTCGTCGATCTCGGCGCGAACTTCCCCGACGCGAAGATCGGCCTGATCGTTCCCGATTACGTGAAGGCGAAGAGCATCGACGATCTGAACGCGGAGAAGAGCGACTTCGGTGGCCGCATCGTCGGCATCGATGCGGGCGCGGGCGTGATGCGCAAGACGGACGATGCGATCAAGAGCTACGGCCTGAGCTACACGCTGATGCCGAGCTCGGGCGGCGCGATGACGGCCGAGCTGGCGCGCTCCGTCGGCGCGAACAAGCCGGTGATCGTGACCGGCTGGGCGCCGCACTGGATGTTCGCGAAGTGGAAACTGCGCTTCCTCGAGGATCCGAAGAAGGTGTTCGGCGGCGCGGAGCACGTCGACAGCGTCGTGAATCCGCAGCTCGAAACGAAGGCCAAGCCGGTCGTCGCGTTCCTGAAGAAATTCCAGTGGAAGCCGGGTGAAATCGATAGCGTGATGCTCGCGATCCAGAACGGTTCGAAGCCGGAAGCGGCCGCCGATGCATGGATTGCAGCGCATGCGGACCGCGTGAATTCGTGGACTGAAGGCGCGCAGTAAGTCCGCGGCGCTTCGCCACACACCACACCATAACAACATGCCGGGAGTAGCACGCAGGAATCCGAAACAATCGTGATTCGATGCGTGCATATCCCGGTTTTCTTTTACTGATTCTGCAAAAAAGCGCGTAAGTTGTTACACTACGGCCCTTGTGCGGAGTCATCACAGGAGGAATTGGATGAGTCAGGCAGGACTGCGTGCGAACCGCACCAGTGATGTTGGAACTACCATCTCACATGATTCGACGGGCCACACGCTGCATCGTGGCCTGACTTGGAAGGATGCATTTTGGGTGACGAGCGGCGTGCCGGCTGGCGTGCTGTTCACGATCGGCGGCGTATGTGCGACGATCGGCCAGCCTGCGTGGGCGATCTGGATCGCCGCGATCACGATGGGGCTGATCCAGAGCGCGACTTATGCGGAAATATCGGGACTATTTCCCCATAAATCGGGCGGCGCGTCGGTGTATGGCGCGATCGGCTGAGTCCGTTACAGCAAGCTGATTGCCCCGGTTTCCGTGTGGTGCAACTGGCTCGCGTGGTCGCCGATGCTCGCGCTCGGTTGCGGCCTTGCCGCGAGCTATGCGCTCACGAGTCTCTTTCCCGCCAATGCGGCGGTGCTGCACTGGCAACTCAAGATCGCGGATCTCGGTTTCATCAAGCCGGGTCTGTCGCTGCGAATCAACGCGACGTTCATCATCGCGACGATTCTGCTTCTCATCACGTTCAAGCTTCAGCATAGCGGTGCGTCGAAGGCTGCGCGTACGCAGCGCATTCTCGGCATTGCATCGCTCACGCCGTTGCTGATCGTCGGCATCGTTCCGTTCATCACCGGCGACGTGCCGATGTCGAACCTGCTCCCGCTGCTGCCGCTCGGTCACGACGCGCACGGCAATCTCACGACCGCGACGTTCGGCTCGTGGAACGGGCAGGGCGTCACGATGGCGCTCGGCGCGATGTTCATGGCCGGCTGGGCGTCGTACGGCTTCGAGACGGCCGTCTGCTACACGCGCGAATTCCGCGATCCGCGCCGCGACACCGCGAAGGCGATCTTCTGGTCGGGCGCGCTGTGTCTCGTCGTGATGACGCTCGTGCCGATGGCGTTCCAGGGCGCGCTCGGCACGCAGGCGATGCTCGATCCGGCGATCGGCGACGGCACCGGTGTCGCGGCCGCGATGGCGAAGATCGTCGGCGGCGGCGCGTGGGTCGCGAATGCGGTCGTCGTGATGCTGATGCTGTCGATCCTGCTGATCGTCATGACGTCGATGATGGGCTCGTCGCGCACGCTGTACCAGGCATCGGTCGACGGCTGGCTGCCGAAGTACCTGTCGCACGTGAACGAGCACGGCTCGCCCACGCGCGCGATGTGGACCGATCTCGGCTTCAATCTCGTGTTGCTGATGATGTCGGACTACATGACGGTGCTGTCGATCTCGAACGTCTGCTACATGTTGTTCGTATTCCTGAACCTTCAGTCCGGCTGGATCCACCGGATGGATCGCGGCAACTGGGATCGGCCGTTCCGCTGCCCGACGTGGCTGCTCGTCGCGGGCTCGATCTGCGGCTATGCGAACCTCGTCTACGTCGGCGCGGGTGCGAACCTGCAGGGCGAAGGCACGCTGCGCAACGGGCTGATCGCGATGCTGCTGATCGTGCCGGTGTTCCTGTTCCGCCACTACTGGCAGGATCGCGGCCGTTTCCCCGCGCAGATGCAGCGCGACATGGAACTCGAAGTGCCGAAGCGCGCGATGTGGCTGAACCTGATGCCGTACGTGGCGCTGATCGGCGCGGGGCTCACGATCTGGTTGTCGCATTACCTGGCGTGGGTGAAGTGAGCGCATAGCCGTTGCTCGTCACGTGAGGACCCAGGAAACCGCACACGGGGTCGTTGCGCGGCGCGGCACTTCGGGTAAAGGCGATGCCGCCCTGGCATGCCGCCGCTGTTCCGGCGCCGTTGTCCTCGGCGCCATTTTCTTTTTGTCTCGCCGGTTTTCCCGGCATTGGCGCCCGGGCGGGTTCACCGGCGTCGAGAATTCGAAGACGGGCGAGTGGATCAGCAGCGGTGTCCGTGAGGTCGTGACGGAGGGCGGCAAGCCGGCGCCACCCGGATCGGTATGCTTCGAGAGGAACGCGGGCGGGAGCCGGACTCCCGTCAGGAGATGTTAATGTCGTGCCCCGAATGCCTGAAGTTTCCCGTGCCTACGTCGAACTATGCGGAGGTCGCGGTGAACGAAACCATGCAGTCCGAACTTCATCGATGCCGTACCTGTGGCCAATTGATCAAGACGATTGCGCTCGATCATGGGGTGTACTACCTGTCGCCCGAGGACGCGCGCGAACAGTTTTCCGGATTCGATCCGTCGAAATACTGACGCGTGTCCGGGCTTGACGGGCCGGGGCGCGACACGCGCGAACCCGTGCCCGGCAAGCGGCCGGATCTCTTTGCCACGCGTGGCGGAGCGTCCCGGCCGAGATCCCTCCGCCGGCGCCGCCCGTTTACGGAAACACCACCGTCCGATCGCCGTTCAAAAACACCCGCCGCTCGATGAACGCCTTCACTGCCCGCGCGAGCGTGATGGATTCGACGTCACGCCCCACCGCGAGCAGTTGCTCCGGCCGCAGCGCGTGATCGACACGCTCGACCACCTGCTCGATGATCGGGCCTTCGTCGAGATCGTCGGTCACGAAGTGCGCGGTCGCGCCGATCAGCTTCACGCCGCGCGCATGCGCCTGATGATACGGCTTCGCGCCCTTGAAGCCGGGCAGGAACGAGTGATGGATGTTGATCGCGCGGTTCGCGAGCTTCGCGCTCGTTTCCTGCGACAGCACCTGCATGTAGCGCGCGAGGATCACGAGTTCGGCGCCGCTCGACGCGAAGAAGTCGAGCCACTGCGCTTCCTGCTGCGCCTTGGTGTCGGCCGTGATCGGGAAGTGCCGGAACGGCAGCCCGTGCTGCGCGGCGAGCGGTTCGAAGTCCGGATGGTTCGACACGATGCCGACGATGTCCATCTTCAGCTCGCCCATCCGCCAGCGGAACAGCAGGTCCGCGAGGCAGTGCTCGAGCTTCGACACCATGATCAGCACCTTGGGGCGTGCGTTCACGTCGTGGATCGCCCACTGTGCATCGCCTTCGGCGTCGCCGCCGAGCGCGGCCGCGATCGGCCCGAACTCCTGGCGCAGCGCATCGATCTGCAGCGTCTCATCCGTCGGATGAAACACGCATCGCACGAAGAAGTGATTGCTGAGATCGTCGTCGAACACGTTCAGCGCATCGACATAGCAGCGATGGCGCTCGAGAAAGCCGACGACGGCGGCGACCTGGCCGGCCGCGCTCGGGCACGACAGCGTCAGGACGAATTGATCGGGGCGTGAGTCGGCGGTCATGAGAATCCTCGGGTGTCATGGGGCGCGAACCCGCGCGGCGGCGCACCGGGGCGCCGCGCGACGCGGGTAGCGGGAGACTCAAGTAAATCAGGACGATTTTTGCGCGGATAGAACCAACGCGCCGTGTGGCTGGTATCGGTACGCCAGCACGGACGGACGGCGCGCAGCCGGTCATGCGGCGGTTTTCAGGCCGCCGGGCGGCCCGTCACGCCGGCGCGCACGCGTCGAGCAGCCAGCGCCGGAACACGTGGGTCGCGTCCGGCTCGGGCCGCTGCGGCGGCCGCACGAGGAAGTAGCCGCGCGACGTGACGACCGGCGCGTCGACGAGCTTCACCAGTTGCCCGGACGCGACGAGCTCGTCGACGAGCGGCGACCAGCCGAGCGCGACGCCCTCGCCGAGCAGCGCCGCATGGATCACGAGCGCATAGCTGTTGAACGTCACGCCGCGCGCGGCGGCCGGCGCATCGAGGCCATGCGCGTCGAACCAGCCGGCCCACGACAGCCAGCGCTCGGGGCGCGTGGGCTGCACGTGCAGCAGCGGCAGCGCATGCAGGTGGTCGGGCCGCGCGACGTCCGCGTGCGCGGCGCGAAACGCCGGCGAGCAGACGGGCGTGACCGATTCCGGAAAGAGCCGCGCGGCCGTGCACGACGGCCAGTGGCCGTCGCCGAACAGGATCGCGATGTCGGCATGGTCGCGCTGCGCGTCGTAATCCTGCGACGTGACGACCCGCACGTCGACGTCCGGCATCACGTGCTTCAGGCCGGCCAGGCGCGGCATCAGCCAGTAGGTGGCGAACCCGAAATCCGTGACGATCGTGAGCGCACCGTGCTCGCGGCGCGCGCGCAGCGTCGCCGTGGCGCCGCGCAGCGTATCGAGGCTCTGCCGCACCGCTTCGTACAGGCACTGGCCGTCGGTCGTCAGCGTGACGCCGCGCGGGCTGCGCTCGAACAGCGGCACGCCGAGCTCCGCCTCCAGCTGGAACACCTGCTGGCTCACGGCCGGCTGCGTCGAGCCCAGCTCGCGCGCGGCGGCCGTGAAGCTCGCGAGACGGGCGGCCGATTCGAACGCGCGCAGCGCCTGCATCGACGGTAACGCTTCGGGTTTCGACATAAGTCTCTCTAATGGCCCCATAAGGGGAGGATGCCTTCCCGCACGAATTCGGGCGGGAGATAGTGCGTCGGACGGCACGGCGCCGCGCCAGGCCCTCCGCGATTCTAGCCAGTCGCGGCCGGTGCGCGCGGCACTTTCTTCACGCTGCTTCCGTCATGCCGGCTGCGTCGCCGTTCGAGCGTCGCGCCGTTCCGTTCGAACACCGATTTCACTGTGAGCGCCGATGACGAACCCGACTCCCAACATCCTGATCCTGATGGCCGACCAGCTCACGCCGTTCGCGTTGCCGGCCTACGGCAACCGCGTCGCGCGCACGCCGACGCTCGACCGTCTGGCCGCGCAAGGCGTGGTGTTCGACGCCGCCTACTGCGCGAGCCCGCTGTGCGCGCCGTCGCGCTTCTCGCTGCTGACCGGCAAGCTGCCGTCGGGTATCGGCGCCTACGATAACGCCGCTGAATTGCCGGCGCAAACGCTGACGTTCGCACACTACCTGCGCGCGGGCGGCTACCGGACGATGCTGTCCGGCAAGATGCACTTCTGCGGCCCCGACCAGCTGCACGGCTTCGAGGAGCGGCTCACGACCGACATCTATCCGGCCGACTTCGGCTGGGTGCCCGACTGGGATCAGCCGACCGAGCGGCCGAGCTGGTATCACAACATGAGCTCGGTGCTCGAAGCCGGCCCGTGCGTGCGCACGAACCAGCTCGACTTCGACGACGAAGTCACGTTCGCGGCGAAGCAGAAGCTGTACGACGTCGCGCGCGAGCGTGCGGCCGGGCACGACGCGCGGCCGTTCTGCATGGTCGTGTCGCTGACGCATCCGCACGATCCGTATGCGATCACGCGCGAATACTGGGATCTGTACCGCGACGAGGAAATCGACATGCCGGCCGTGCGGCTCGATGCGGCGGAAAGCGACCCGCATTCGCAGCGGTTGCGCTTCGTCTGCGAAAACGACCGCACGCCGCCGACCGACGCGCAGATCCGTGCCGCGCGCCACGCGTACTACGGCGCGACGTCCTACGTCGACGCGCAGTTCGGCAGCGTGCTGGCCGCGCTCGAGCAATGCGGGTTTGCCGACGACACGATCGTGATCGTCACGTCCGACCATGGCGACATGCTTGGCGAGCGCGGACTCTGGTACAAGATGACCTTCTTCGAAGGCGGCTGCCGCGTGCCGCTGATCGTCCATGCGCCGAACCGCTTCGACGCGGCGCGCGTGCGCGGGCCCGTGTCGCACGTCGACCTGCTGCCGACGCTCGTCGACCTGGCCGGCGTCGCACCGGCCGGCGGGCGGCCCGATGCCGGATGGCCGGACCCGGTCGACGGCGCGAGCCTCGTGCCGCATCTGCACGGCAAGCCCGCGCACGACGTCGCCCTTGGCGAATACCTCGCGGAAGGGGCGGTCGCGCCGGTCGTGATGATCCGCCGCGGCGACTGGAAGTACGTGCATTGCCCGGCCGATCCCGACCAGCTCTACAACCTCGCCGACGATCCGCGCGAGCGCACCAACCTGGCCGGGACGCCCGAAGCGGCCGACCTGCTCGCCGCATTCCGCGCCGAGGCCGCGCGGCGCTGGAACCTGCCGGAGCTCGATGCCCAGGTGCGCGCCAGCCAGCGGCGGCGCCGTTTCCATTACGCGGCGACGACGCAGGGCCGCATCCAGGCGTGGGACTGGCAGCCGTTCACCGATGCGACCCAGCGCTACATGCGCAATCACATCGAACTCGACACGCTCGAAGCGATGGCGCGCTTTCCGCGCGTCGGGCGCTGAACGGTCCGCATCGCGGACATTGACGAACGACGGAGGAAGCGAATCATGAAACGACAATGCAATGCAGCAATCCGGAGAATCGGCGCGGTATTCGCCGCGGCCGCGTGCGTGATGGCGACGCAGCCCGCGCACGCCGCCGACCCGCAGACATGCCGCGACGTGCGGATGGCGGCGCCCGGCTGGACCGATATCGACGCGACGAACGCGATGGCCGGCGTCGTGCTGAAGGCGCTCGGCTACCGGCAGGACGTCGCGAACCTGTCGGTGCCGATCACGTACCAGGGGTTGAAGAAAGGGCAGGTCGACGTCTTCCTCGGCAACTGGATGCCCGCGCAGGCGCCGCTCGTGAAGCCGTTCGTCGACGAGAAATCGATCGACGTGCTGCACGCGAACCTGAGCGGCGCGAAGTTCACGCTTGCGGTGCCCGACTACGTCGCGGCCGCCGGCGTGCGCACGTTCGCCGATCTCGCGCGCTACGCGGACCGCTTCGACGACAAGATCTACGGGATCGAGCCCGGCGCGCCCGCGAACCAGAACATCAAGCGGATGCTGTCCGACCATGCGCTCGGTTCGGCGAACTGGTCGCTGGTCGAATCGAGCGAGACGGGGATGCTCACGCAGGTCGAGCGCGCGGTACGCGACAAGCGCTGGATCGTGTTCCTCGCGTGGGAGCCGCACCTGATGAACACCAAGTTCCACCTGACCTACCTGTCGGGCGGCGACGCGTACTTCGGGCCGAACTACGGCGGCGCGACGGTCAACACCGTGACCCGCTCCGGCTTTGCCGGCCAGTGCGCGAACCTCGCGCGGCTGTTCCGGCAGATGACGTTCTCCGTCGACGTCGAGAACAGGATGATCGCCGACATGCTCGACAACAAGTCGTCGCCCGCGGTCGCGGCGCAGCATGCGCTGAAGGCCGCCCCCGCGCTCGTCGAGGGCTGGCTGGACGGCGTGACCACGGCGTCCGGCACACCGGCGCTGCCGGCCGTGCGCGCGGCGCTCGACGGCCACTGACCTGCCTCCGGGCGGCCGGCTTTTTGCCCGGCCGCCCGTCTCCGTGTTTTCCCGACCGGTCGCATCGAGACCATTTGGTGTCGCCTTCAGACGGGTGACCCGAAATATGGGTTTGTATTTTTCGCCAATGGCTGCGTTATTGCGAAAAAAGAAATGCCGAAGCCATCGGACGTACTGAATTCGAATCAGCCGGCGCATTGCAGCGCGCGCCAGGCCACGGTTCTTTCCATTGAACGGTTCAGGGAGGGTGGGCGAGAATGAAGCAAAAGAAAGTTGCCGTAGCCGCCGCGCTGGCATGCGCGGCCTGTATTCCCGCCATCGGCCACGCGCAGAGCAGCGTGACGCTGTACGGGATTCTCGATGCGGGCATCACGTACGCGAACAACACGGGCGGTTCGCACGTGGTCAAGTTCGACGACGGCATCGCGTACGGGAACCGCTTCGGCCTGAAGGGCACGGAAGATCTCGGCGGCGGACTGAAGGCGGTCTTCGCGCTCGAGAGCGGTTTCCGCCTCGGCAACGGGCAGCTCGGCTTCGGCGGTTCGGAGTTCGGCCGCCAGGCTTATGTCGGTCTGCAGAACAACTGGGGCACGCTGTCGTTCGGCAACCAGCTCGACATCACCAACGAGCTCGTGTCGATCTACAACATCTCGGCATGGGGCAGCGGCTATGCGATCCACCAGGGCGACTTCGACCGCTTCAACGGCGACCGCCTGCCGAACTCGGTGAAATTCCTGTCGAACGACCTGAGCGGCTTCAAGTTCGGCGCGATGTACTCGTTCGGCAACGTCGCCGGCAACTTCCACCGCAACAGCGCATGGAGCGCGGGCGCGAGCTTCACGCACGGCGACTTCTCGGTCGGCGCCGCGTACACGCGCCTGAACAACCCGAACGGCATCTACGGCTTCGACCCGTACGCGATGATCGGCACGCATACGTTCCTCGGCCAGCAGACCGTCACCGTCGACCCGGCGACCGGCGCGCGCACCGACCTGTTCGCGGATACGGCGATGAACGTCGACAGCCAGGGCACCTTCGGCATCGGCACGAGCTACACGATCGGCAAGCTGTCGCTCGACGCGAACTTCTCGTACACGACGATCAAGGGCTTCGGCCAGTCGTCGCACATGCAGGTGTATGAAGGCGGCGGCCTGTACCAGTTCACGCCGGCGCTGAGCTTCATCGCGGGCTACCAGCACACGCGCTTCGAAGGCCACCACTGGAACCAGGGCACGGCCGGCCTGCACTACCTGCTGTCGAAGCGCACCGACGTGTACATCTCCGGCGATTACCTGCGCGCGTCGCAGGGCGTCGATGCGGTCATCGGCTACAGCTTCACGCCGTCGACGACGCAGACGCAGGCCGACGTGCGGATCGGCATGCGGCATTCGTTCTGAGCGGGGTGCGGTAGATTTTTCGACGTCTTCAGCGAGGTCTCTCTTTGGCGCGAACCGCGGTTCGCGCCTTTTTTTTCGTGCAACCCGGCGCGATGACGTGCGGCGCCGCGTGACGCGGGCTGTCGTCGTCCGCATCGGGCGCGTGCCCGACGGGGTTCCGGCGGTTGGCGATATCATCGCGGTTTGGCCGCGTCGCGTATCGCCGATCGCCGGCCTTCCTTCGATGACGCCTCCCCGATGACCGCCCCGTTACCCGAATCCAGTTCGCCGTCTCCGTTACCCGCCAACCTGTTCCGCCACGCACCGTTCCAGCGTTTCTGGGGCACGCGCGTGATGTCGTCGCTGGCGTTCCAGATCCTGTCGGTTGCGATCGGCTGGTACGTGTATGCACTCACGCACAGTGCGTTCGCGCTCGGCCTCGTCGGCCTCGCGCAGTTCGTGCCGATGTTCGCGCTGACGCTCGTCGTCGGACAGGTGGCCGACCGTTACGACCGGCGGCGTATCGCGACGATCTGCCAGGGCGTCGAGGCGCTGGCCGCCGGCGTGTTCCTGCTCGGCGCGGCACAAGGGTGGCTGGCGGCACCGGGTGTCTATGCGCTCGCGGCGATCGTCGGCACCGCGCGTGCGTTCGAATCGCCGTCGGTGTCGTCGCTGCTGCCGGCCGTCGTGCCGCGGAGCGACCTGCCGCGCGCGACCGCGTTGTCGACGTCCGCGAACCAGGCCGCGCAGATTCTCGGGCCCGCGTTCGGCGGGCTGCTGTACGGCCTCGGTGCGCCGGTTGCCTTCGGCACGAGCGTCGTCGCGTTCGCGATCGCGGCGATGCTGAGCGGCACGATTCCACTGCGTAGCGCACCGCCCGTGCGCGAGCCCGTCACGCTGCGCTCGGTGTTCTCGGGCATTGCATTCATCCGGCGCGAACCGGCGATTCTCGGCGCGCTGTCGCTCGACCTGTTCGCGGTGCTGTTCGGCGGCGCGACCGCGCTGCTGCCGATCTACGCGCGCGACATCCTGCAGGTGGGGCCGTGGGGGCTCGGCGCGTTGCGCGCGGCGCCCGCGGTCGGCGCGCTCGCGGGCACGCTGTGGCTCACGCGCTTTCCGTTGACGGGTCGGCCCGGCCGCGCGATGTTCGGCGGCGTGATCGCCTTCGGCATCGCGACGATTGTGTTCGGGCTGTCGCGGCACTTCGCGCTGTCGCTCGTCGCGCTGGCGGCGCTCGGCGCATCGGACGTGGTCAGCGTCGTCGTGCGCCTGTCGCTCGTGCAGCTGAGAACGCCGGACGACATGCTCGGGCGGGTGAGCGCGGTCAACTCGCTGTTCATCGGCACGTCGAACCAGCTCGGCGAATTCGAATCGGGCGTGACGGCCGCGTGGTGGGGCGCGCCGGCCGCGATCGTCGTCGGCGGTGCGGCGACGATCGCCGTCGCGCTCACGTGGATGCGGCTGTTTCCGACGTTGAGGAACATGACGTCGCTGGAACGCGATCGCTGAGCCGGCCCGACAGGCCGATGCATTCATATGAAGCCGGCCTCGTGCATTACAATAAATTTCAAATTGCTTTCTTGTTTCAATCAAATACCAAACGGTATTCGGCCTGATAATCATCTGATTATTTGAATTCGGCCGCGCTCGTTTCGGCCGGATCGGCGGATGGATGCTGAAAACCGCGGGCGCGGCGCCGGGTTTCCGACGCGCGAAATCGAAAAGATGCTGATCCATCAAACCCTTGGCGTACAAAGGGCTGGCGGGTCATTCGTCGAATGAAAGCGCCGCCATAAATTACAAAAACCATTCTGATAATTACATTTATATTTCTGTAATTTTTAGAAACACGGCGCTTTTGTATGAGGAAGCGGTTATCAATTGAAACAAAAAGAAATACATGGAATGATATCGATTCTCATTTCAATGGCTGCCGCGGCAACTGCCGCCGGCCACTCGTCAACCGTAGCCAGCTAGTGTCGTTGTCGGCCTGATCGTCGGCGGCCAGCAAGCCAACGCATCCGTCTCGTGCGCGCGCATCGCCGCGTGTTCACGCGGGGCGGATTTACTCCGACTGGACTTCCATGCCGAACAGGACCCCGTTCGCGAGCGCGCTCGCGCTGGCCTTTGCTTTGCCTATCGCTTCGCCCGCATTCGCCCAGAGCACGGGCGCCGAATCGTCGCCGGCCGCCGCGGCGCCCGCCGCCGATACGCTGCCGACGATCAGCGTGTCGGGGCAGGCCGTGCAGCAGGACTTCCAGCCCGAACGTTCGACCGTCGGCGCGAAAACCCCGACCGCGCTGCGCGACATTCCGCAGTCGGTCACGGTGATCAACAAGGCGCTGATGGAGTCGCAGGGACTCACGTCGTTCCAGGATGCGCTGCGCAATGCGCCGGGCATCACGATCGGCGGCGCGGAAGGCGGACAGATCGGCAACAACATCAACCTGCGCGGCTTCACGGCGCAGAACGACATCTATCTCGACGGCTTCCGCGATCGCAACCAGTACTATCGCGACACGTTCGACCTCGACGCGGTCGAGGTGCTGTACGGCCCGTCGTCGATGCTGTTCGGGCGCGGGTCGACGGGCGGCGTGATCAACCAGGTGTCGAAGAAGGCGAACCTGAAACCGTCGGCCGAGGTGTCGACGACGATCGGCACCGACGATCACTACCGTACGAGCGTGGACCTGAACCGGCCGCTCGGCGCGACGTCCGCGTTCCGGATCAACGCGTTCGGCCAGTCGCTCGGCTCGACGCGCGATGTGATGAAGAACAAGGACTACGGGATCGCGCCGGAACTGCGCTTCGGCATCGGCACGCCGACCGAGGTCACGTTGTCCGCGCTGATCCAGCATAACTACGACATGCCGGACTACGGCGTGCTCGCGGTCAACGGTCATCCTGCGCCGGTGTCGAAGAACACGTTCTACGGCTTCACCGACGACCGCACGATCCAGGACGTGCAGACGGTGTCCGCGCGGATCGATCATCGCGTCAACGATGCGCTGACGATCAGCAACCGCACGTCGTTCTCGCACTCGATGACCGATGCGCGCGAGACGGCGCCGAACGCGGTGCTCACGGGGCCGCTGTCGTCGAGCACGGCACTGACGAACGGCAACTACACGTCTCTGCCGATGTCCGCGCTGTACGTGAGGCTCGCGAGCCACGATCGCGTGATCGAAAACCATTCGGTCGACAACGACACGATGGCGCGCTTCAAGTTCGACACGGGCTTCGTGAAGCACGACCTGATCGCGGGCGTCGAGGTCGGGCACGACAGCTACACGAACCAGGCGTATTCGCGCAGCGGCCTGCCGATCCTGTCGCTGATCGATCCGGCGTACCAGTCGTCGACGGCAGCCAGCGCGACGCAGACGCCGGCCAACCATGCCGAGTCGGGCGCGACGACGCTCGCCGCGTACATGAACGACACGGTGTCGATCGGCCGCGACTGGAAAATCGTCGGCGGCCTGCGCTGGGATCGCTTCCAGGCGCATCTCGCGAACACGGTGAGCGCGCCGGGCTACGCGTCGCAGACGAACTATTTCACGAGCGTGCGGGCCGGCGTGATCTACCAGCCGACCGAATCGCAGTCGTACTACTTCTCGTACGGCACGTCGTTCAACCCGTCGCTCGAGTCGCTGACGGTCACGAACAATACGCAGAACCTGGCGCCGGAACACACCAAGTCGTATGAGCTGGGCGGCAAGTGGGATCTGCTGAACGACAACCTGTCGGTCACGTCGGCGCTGTTCCAGGAGGAGAAGAGCAACGCGCGAACGCAGACGTCGACGGGCGAATACCTGCTCGAAGGCGACATTCGCGTGCGCGGCTTCCAGGCGAGCGTGACGGGCCACATCACGCCGAAGTGGCAGGTGTTCGGCAGCTACACGTACATGAACGGCGTGATCCTGAGCGCGCTCGACGGCACGCAGGGCAAGACGCTCGCGAATACGCCGCGCAACACGTTCACGCTGTGGACCACGTATGCGTTCACGCCGCACTGGGAAATCGGCGGCGGCCCGACCTACATGTCGGGACGTTACGCGGCGAACACCGACTACGTGCAGGTGGGCGGCTACACGCGCTGGGATGCGACGGCCGCGTATCACGCGAAGCAGTGGGACCTGCGCCTGAACCTGCTGAACCTCACCAACAAGTTCTATTACGATTCGCTGATCCAGTCGGACGGCGGCCGCGCGGTGCCGGGCGTCGGGCGCACGTTCCTCGCGACGCTCGACTACCGGTTCTGAACGCGCGCATACTGCGGCGGCGCCATTCGACGAAAAAGGTGGAACGATGCTTGTACACATCCCGAACGTGTTGACGCCCGAGCAGGTGCGCACGGTGCGCGACCGGCTCGATCGCGCGGGCGACGCGTGGGTCGACGGGCGCGCGACGGCCGGTTATACGGGCGCGCCGGTCAAGCGCAACCAGCAGATTGCCGAGCATTCGCCGGTCGCGCGCGAGCTGGGCGACGTGGTCCTCGCCGCGGTCGAGCGCAATCCGCTGTTCATCAGCGTCGCGCTGCCGAACCAGGTCTATCCGCCGCTGTTCAACCGCTACGAAGGCGGGATGACGTTCGGCAGCCACGTCGACGGCGCGGTGCGCGTCCTGCCGAATGGCGTGAAGCTGCGCACGGACGTGTCCGTCACGCTGTTCCTGTCCGCGCCGGACGAATACGACGGCGGCGAACTCGTGATCGAGGATGCGTATGGCGTGCAGCAGGTCAAGCTGCCGGCCGGCGACATGATCGTCTATCCGGCGACGAGCCTGCATCAGGTCACGCCGGTCACGCGCGGCGCGCGCGTCGCGAGCTTCTTCTGGGTGCAGAGCCTCGTGCGCAGCGATGCGCAGCGCGCGCTGCTGTTCGACATGGACACGGCGATCCAGCGGCTCAACGCCGGCGGCGCCGATGCGCAGGCATGTCGCAGCCTGGTCGGCTGTTACCACAACCTTCTGAGAATCTGGAGCGAGACGTGAGCGTTGTCGATCCTGTCGAACTCGATGCGGCGCCCGCGTCGCGCATCGCGCCGGCCGTGCGTCCGGCCGGCTCCGGCGGCACGCGCTCGCGCCGCGGCACCTTCATCAAGTGGCTGCGCAAGGTGCATGGCTGGATTGGCCTGTGGGGGGCCGCGCTCGGTCTGCTGTTCGGCACGACGGGCTTCCTGCTGAACCATCGTGCGCCGCCGCTGCGGATCCAGACCGGCGCGCCGCATGTCGGGACGTTGCGGCTCGAGGTACCCGATCCGGAACCCGCATCGCCGCGCGAGCTCGCGCAATGGTTGCGTACGCAGCCGGATCTGCACCTGCCGGAACGCATGGGCCGCGTGCAGAAGGAGCCCGAGCATCCGGTCGCATGGGGCGATCGCGAGACCGTGCAGCCGGAGCACTGGCAGCTCGTGTTCGCATCGCCGCACGAGAACGTCGCGGTCGACTACTGGGTCGGCAGCGATACGATGACGCTCAAGCGCAGCGAAAACGGCACGCTCGCCTGGCTGACGAACCTGCACAAGGGCGTCGGGATGAGCATCGGCTGGGTGCTGCTCGTCGATACGCTCGCGGGCGCGCTGATCCTGCTGTCGCTGACCGGTGTGCTGCTGTGGACGGAGCTGAACAAGCGCAAGACGGTCGGCGCGGTGCTTGTGGTCGGCTCGATCGTCGCGATCGTGTGTGCGGCCAGCGCGTAGCGGCTGATGGTCAGGCGCCGGTGTCGCGCGCGACCTGCACGGCCGTGCCGTAGCAGATGACTTCGGTCACGCCCGTCCCGATCTCGGTCGAGTCGTAGCGCATCGCGACGATCGCGTTCGCGCCGAGCTTGCGCGCATCGGCGAGCATCTTGTCGAAGGCCTGCTGGCGCGCCTTCTCGCACAGCGACGTATACAGCGTGATGTTCCCGCCGAACAGCGTTTGCAGCGCCGCGCCGAACGAGCCGACGATCGAGCGCGAACGCACGATGATGCCCTGCGCGACGCCGAGCGAGCGGACGGTCGTGTGGCCGGGAAGATCGAACGCGGTCGTGACGCGTTCGGGCGAGAGGTCGTCGACGGAGCGGGAGAAGTCGGTCATGGCGGAGTTTGGCGGTTTCAGTGGTGGCGAGCCGGGATTCTAGCGGCATGCGAGCGGGAACCTCGCCGGGCGGGCCCGCGCGGCGAGCGCGGCGCGTACCGTTCCCGCTGCGCGTACCGGCCTTGCGACGCGAATTCCCGGTTGCGGAACGCGCGGCGGTGACGACTTCGACAGCACCGGCCGGAGCGATGGCGCCGCGTTCATGAGGCGTCGTGGGTCAGCCTTTCCTTGAGCATCGAGACAAATTCGGTGACCAGGCGCGATCTGGGGCGATACGCGGGGTACATGAGTGCAATGTTGAACGGAATCGGCGGCTCGAACGGGCGCGCAACGATGCCGCGACCGGCATGTGCCCTCGCTGTGATGGGGTCGACGAGCGAAACGCCGACGCCCTCGGCCACCAATACGCAAGCCGGCGAAAACAGGCCGGCTTCGACCCGGATGGTCAGTTTCGCGCCGGCCGCATCGAATGCGTTGCTGATACGGGCGAACGTCATATGGTCCTGGTTGAGCGAGATGAACGGAACGCCGTCCAGATCCACAGGGGTGACGACCTTCTTCTTCGCCAGCGGATGTGCCTTCGGAAGCACGCACACACACTGCATCTCCAGCGGTTCCCATTCGATCATCGGATCGTCGGCGGGCAACTCGGCAATGCCGACGTCCACGTATTGCGAGGCCACCCACTCGCGGACTTTCGTCGACGACTGAATCTGCAGCGACGACGATATCTTCGGCCGGTCGGCAAGAAACGACGAAAGCACGCGCGGCAGAAAATCGAGCGCGAGACTCGGGAGGCATGCGACGCGCAGATTGCCCGCCTTGTTTTCACGAAGATCGCGAGCCATTTCCGAGATTCGATTGAAGCTGGAGATCGTTTTTTCCGCTTCATCGGCAAGGCGAAGGGCTTCCGGGGTGGGGGTCAAGCGCCCCTTGGTCCGCTCGAAAAGCGCGAAGCCGAGCTCACGTTCGAAATTGGAAATCACGCTGCTGACGGCGGGCTGCGTGATATTCAGGATTTCGGCCGCCTGCGTGGTGGTCCCCGTCGTGATGACCGTCCGCAGCACTTTCAGTTGGCGTATCTGCACGCTGTCTCCTTCATCGAGCCTGGTTGGTTACGGCATGCACGCGTGTTGCCGGGCGGTGGCTCGCGACACACGCACGCCGGGGAAATATCGGACGCGCCCGGTGCGTTCTCCATGCGGGGCGATCATAGCGTATAAGGCCGACTTATACGCCAACAAAAATAATTGATTTGTGCTTCTAGTTTTGACATCGAATACTTCGTTTGCCAGGCCAGCCACCCAAGATGGTTCGGCATTGACGCTACCGGCATTCGGGAGAGCGGGGTATGGGAATGGAGACAATTTCGATGTGCGAACAAAAGGCGTCAAACAGGATCGACAGGCAGCGCCGTCATGTCATGAAGGGTGCGCTCGCGCTTTCCGGCGCGGCCGTACTCGGGGCGCCGGCGATCGTGCTGGGCCAGAACCGGAAAATCGTGACGCGCGATCCTGGCGGACCTTTTACCCAGGCATTCAGCGAGGCGTTCTACAAGCCGTTCAAGCAGGCTACCGGCATTACCGTTGTCGGACTGCCTGCCGAGGCCGAGCCGAGCGGCATGATCAAGGCGATGGTGGACGCGAAGAATTATCAGTGGGACATGGCGCACATCAGCAAGTCGACTCACCTCGCGCTTGCCGAGCAGGGCTACCTGGCGCCGATCGCCGGAAAAAACGGACTCGGTGCGAATGCAAGGAAGATTCCGCAGGAGATGCGGACCGATTTCATCCTTGGCGTCGACATCTTTGCGACGGTGATTGCCTATCGCACCGATACCGTCAAACGTCCGCCGAGCGGATGGAAGGATTTCTTCGACATCAAGGGCTATCCTGGTCTGAGAGGACTGCGTAAGAATCCGTTCGACACGCTCGAGGAAGCGTTGATGGCGGACGGTGTGGCGCCGGGCCAGCTGTATCCGCTGGATGTAGACCGCGCGTTCCGGAAGCTGAATCGGATCAAGCGCGATGTCGGTGTCTGGTGGGATAACGGCGCCCAGTCCGCACAGATGCTGAAGACCGGCGAGGTCGACATGCTGCCGATCTGGAACGGCAGGGCGCAGGTGGTCATCGACGGCGGCGCACCGGTCAAGCTGGTCTGGAACCAGGCAATCTGGACCTACGAAGGGTTCTCGATCCTGAAGGGCGGGCCGAACGTGGACATGTGCCGGGAGTTCATCGAGTTTTGCGCGCAGCCTCGGCAACAGGCGATCTTTACCGATTACGTCTGCTATGGCCCGACCTCGCCGGAAGCGTTCCAGTACGTGAAGCCGAATCGAGCGCCGATGCTGCCGAATCATGGCGGCAGGCTCGCGCACATGTTGCAGGCCAATTCGGAGTATTGGGGGAAAAACAAGGATGCGGCGACCGACCGCTTCAACGCGTGGCTGCTGGCCTGATGCCCGTCAAACGCACGTCGGAAGATCTTTCGATGAATGATGCGGACGCATCGAAATACGCCGCACACTGGGGAAACACGTGAATCAGGTTTACAAGCTCAAGGCAAGCAAGGTCCGGAAGTCGTACGGCCAGGTAACGGCCCTCGAGGAAACGAGCCTCGAAATGAAGGAGGGCGAATTCCTGACGCTGCTCGGGCCGTCCGGATCGGGGAAGACGACCCTGCTCATGGCCATCGCGGGCCTCAACCCTCCCGATAGCGGAGAGATCTGGATCGACGGCAAGCTGGCCACGTACTTGCCGCCCTTTCAGCGGGATCTGGGCATGGTGTTTCAGAGCTATGCGCTGTTTCCGCATATGACGATCTTCGACAACGTCGCCTTCCCGCTCCGGATGAGAAAGGTTGCGGAAAACGCGATTCGGCAGCGAGTGGAGCAGGTATTGGAAACCGTGCAGTTGCCGCACGTGGCCGGACGTCTTCCGCGCGAGCTGTCGGGAGGGCAGCAGCAGCGCATCGCATTGGCGCGATGTTTCGTCTACGGCCCGTCGATCATTCTGATGGACGAGCCGTTGGGTGCGCTGGACAAGAAGATGCGGGATGCGCTGCAGCTGGAGATCAAGCACCTGCACGAGAACATGGGAACCACCGTGCTTTATGTGACGCACGACCAGGAAGAAGCGATGGTCATGTCCGATCGAATCTGCCTGATGAACAACGCGCGGATCGAACAGATCGGCACGCCCGACGAGATCTATTTCCGGCCGCGAACCGTTTTCGCCGCAAACTTTCTCGGCGAGTCCAATCTGCTCGATGCGGTCGTCGCGGAATCCGGCGGGAACGGTTCGGGCCTGTTCCTGGCAGGAGGAGACGAAATCAGGGTGGCGACGCGTATCGATGCACGACGGGGAACGCGCATGACGGCGATCGTGCGGCCGGAATGCATGAGAGTGATGGCCGACGGCGAGCACGAGGACAACGTCCTGAGCGGCATCGTGGCCGACAGCGTGTTGACGGGCAGCGTGACGAAGCTCTATATCGAGCTGGATAACGGCACGGCGGTGAAAGCGACGCAGCTGACGACCGAACGGAAGCAGGCTTTCGATAGAGGGCAGCCGGTGCGCGTGGGCTGGCGGCGCGATCAGACGGTTGCCATTCCGGCCGATGACGCGGAGGGCGTATGAGTTCGTTGCTCGATTCGGGCAAGTCGGTGCGGAAGAACGGCGGGGTCCCGGTGCCGCTTCGCATCCGCTTTCCATTCCTGAACGCATGGCCGATCGTTCCCGCGCTCGTATTGCTGGGCGTATTCTTCGCGATGCCGATAGGCGCGTTGCTGGGCGTGAGTTTCATGGACGCGCAGGGGCGCCTGTCTCTCGAAAATTATGCGCGGCTCTGGCAGGGGGACGTCTATTTCCGCGTGCTCTGGATCACGCTGAAAACGGCAGGCTGGGTCACGCTGTTCACGGTGCTGTTTGCCTATCCGGTCGCGTTTCTGCTGGCAACGGTCAGGAATTCCACGAGGAACTCGCTGATCGTCTGGATATTGATGCCGTTGTGGACGAGCTTTCTGGTTCGTACCTTTGCCTGGATGGTATTGCTCGGGCGTCATGGCGTCATCAATCAATTCCTGCTTGCGATCGGTGTCGTCGACATGCCGGTCAAGATGATCTACAACTTCACCGGCGTGTTGATCGGCATGATGCATGCCGTCCTGCCGTTGTGCATCATGACGATGCTGCCGACCATGGAAAGCATCGACCCCAACCTGACGAGAGCAGCCGGGACGTTGGGCGCAAGACCCGGCCAGTCGTTCTGGCGGATCTATTTCCCGCTCTCGATGCCGGGCGTGGCGTCCGGCGGGCTGATCACGTTCATCACCGCGATCGGATTCTTTGTCATGCCTGCGCTGCTGGGTGGGCCCAACGACACGATGATCGCGCAACTGATCATCTTCCAGATCAACCAGATGCTGAATTGGGGATTTGCCGGCGCGATCAGTCTGCTGTTCATTCTGTCCGCGCTGGTCATTTTCTTCATCTACGAAAAGATGTTCGGACTGTCCACGCTGTCGGGCGGGGCGCGGCATGCGGACGGCGTGTTGGCGCGCGCGGGCAACCGGCTCGGCGGTTGCTTCGTCGCGGGGATGGCGTTTCTGGCCGAAAAGATCGATCTGCTCGGCGAAAAGGTGAGGCCGGTGAAACCGGATGCGCCGATGCGCAATGGCAGCCGCCGTGTCCTGTGGGCCGTCGTGCTGATCATGATCGTCTTTCTGTGCGGGCCGGCGCTGTTCGTGATTCCGGTGTCCTTTACCCGCGACAACTTCATCAACTGGCCGCCGTCCGGATTTTCGCTGCAGTGGTACGAGGCGGTCCTGGGGTCGCGCCAATGGCTCGCGGCGGCGGGAAGATCGGGGCTGATTGCACTGCTGGCGGCCGGATGCAGCATGACGCTGGGCGTGCCCGTCGCGTTCTTCATCATGCGCCAGCGCTTCAAGGGGAAAGCCGTCGCGCTGGCGTTCGTGCTGTCGCCGATGATCGTGCCGCACGTCATTATCGCAATAGCGTTGTTTTATATTTTCTCGAGAATGAATCTGGTCGGAACGATCACGGGGATGGTGATCGGGCATTCGATCATCAATATCCCTTATGTCGTGATCACCGTGATGTCGCTGCTGAAATACTACGACGTCCGGCTGGACCAGGCGGCTTCGTTGCTGGGCGCGACAAAGCTCAAGACGTTTCGACATGTGACGCTGCCGATCCTGCGGTCCGGCCTGATTGCCGCGGCGATGTTCGCTTTCGTGATGTCGTTCGACGAACTGACGGTTGCACTCTTCGTCACCGGCGGGCAATTCGAGACATTGCCGAAGCTGATGTGGGACGACGCGTTGCTGAACGTGAATCCGTCGCTGACGGCGGCTGCTTCGCTGCTGCTGGGGTTCATGACGATCGTCATCCTGGTTTCCAATCAATTGGAGCGGCGCGGGCGGCGCTGATTGCACGGCATTGCCGGATGGCCGCCTTCGAGCGCAGTTTCAGCAGGGCATTCAATAAGAAAGGATTCCTATGTTATATGCGTGAACCGTCTGCTTCGAATCAACCCCGGGCTTTCGCATGCAGGCGTCGAAAAACGAGACTGTTGGGCCGTACGGCGGCCGGCGGCGCGCGTTCTTGAACCTGATCGGGAATCTGGGCGACGCGGACAGGCCGCGCGTGGGCGCCAGCCCGGGAATCGTGCTTGTGGAAGACTAAAGGATCAATGAAGAACTCCAGTTCAAATTCGGTTGCCGTCGTCGGTGCCGGAATCGTCGGGCTCTGTGTTGCCTATTCCCTTCAAAAGGCCGGCTTGAGGGTGATTTTGATCGATCGCTCGCTCCCCGGCACCGGATGTTCCTTTGGGAACTCGGGCGCGTTGTCCGAGAATTCGGTCACGCCGATCGGCATGCCGGGCATTGCGTGGAAGGCGCCGAGGATGCTCATGGATCCGCGCAGTCCGCTGAAGATCAGGCCCGGCTATGCGCTGCAGGCCGCGCCGTGGCTGCGGTCTTTCGTGCGATCCGCGAACGAGCGGCGCGTGATCGAGATCGCGGATTCGCTGGCGGGCCTGCTGCATGGATCGTCGCACGCGCACCACGCGATACTGGCGGATATCGGTGCAATCGATCTGCTCAGCGACGGCGGGCAACTGCACGCGTATCCGGACGAAGAGAGCCTGGCCAAGGATGCGTTGTCGTGGCGGTTGCGCGAGGAGCGCGGATTGACCGGCAAGCGGATCGACCGCCAGGAAATGCGGGAACTCGAGCCGGCCCTGAGCGATAGATACCGGGCGGGGATGTTCCTGCCGACCCAGAAATGGGTGAAGGATCCGTACCAGTACTGCCGGTGCCTGTTCGCCACGCTGAGCG
Organism: Burkholderia sp. IDO3; assembly: GCF_003366075.1. Taxonomy (NCBI): domain Bacteria; kingdom Pseudomonadati; phylum Pseudomonadota; class Betaproteobacteria; order Burkholderiales; family Burkholderiaceae; genus Burkholderia; species Burkholderia sp. IDO3. The sequence goes on along the minus strand of NZ_CP028962.1, from coordinate 2,555,002 downwards.
AACGAGGCGGCCAGTTCGTTCATGGCACCGTCACGGGCCTCGACCGAAGCGGAGAGGGATGGACGGTACGCGTCGACGGCCACACCGACGTCGGTTGCGCGAACGTGATCGTGGCGACCGGCGTGAACGCGCGGAGCCTGCTCGAACCATGGGGGACCCGTTTGCCGTTGATCAGCCAGCGCGGCTACCACGTGCATCTGCTCAGTCCGAATGTCAAGGTCAACCGGATTATTGCGCTGGCCGACCGGAAGGCGTTCGTGACGCCGATGGGAGACGGGCTTCGCATCGGCGGAACCGTGGAAATCGACGATCCCGACGTGTCGCCGACCGATCGGCGCGCGACGTTCCTGGCCGAAGATGCGGCGTCGGCCGTGACGGGCGTGAATGTCCGCCATGCAACGCGGTGGATGGGGAATCGGCCTTGCAGCCCCGATTCGATGCCCTTCATCGGCACGTCCGATCGCCATCCCGGGCTCTGGTATGCGGCCGGGCATGGTCATCTCGGGCTGACGGGGTCCGCAAACACCGGCGCGTTGATCGCCGAATCGCTGCTATCCGGACGGATCGATCCGCGACTCGTTCCGTTTTCGGCCGACCGGCCGATCTGATCCGGCTTCATCGATCCTGTCCGGACGGAGCGTTTCCGCGGGCGGCCGTTCGGGATCGAACCACCTCGGCAATATCCATACAGGAGGACACGCATGATTGTTCGTCACGAAGTCACCAAACGTCTCAGCAAGGTTGTCGTGGCCAATGGCTTCGCCTTTCTCTCCGGCGTGACGGCAAGAGACCGTAGCGGCGGGGTCGGCGCACAGACCAGGGACATTCTCGAACAGATCGACGGTTATCTGGAGATGGCCGGCACCGACAAGGCGAGCATCGTGGTCGCCAACATCTGGCTGACGGAAATCGACGGCTTTGCAGCCATGAACGATGCGTGGGAGGCGTGGGTCGACAGGGAAAATCCGCCGGCGCGCGCCACGGTCGAATCCCGGTTGGCCGCCGCCGACATTCTCGTCGAGATTCAGGTTCAGGCCGTCGTTTGAGCGGAGCAAGCCGATCCGATCCGATCGCTTTATCGGGGAGGCCAATCGATTCACCCGTCCGAAATGGTGAAATGGCGGCGAGAGCGGGTTGGCGTGCGGAAGAAGAAGTTTTCAGGAAACGATAAACACGTGTGGAGGTACCGAAGATGATTGGGGAAAGCGGATTGTCGAAGATCACATCGAGCGTCGCAGGGGCGCGGACGTACAGCGCCGAGCGGCGTGTCGCGGCAGCACCGGCGTGGACCGGCCGGCGGGCGCGCGTCGGCCCGTTCGCCTTTTGCGGCCATGTCGTGAAGCATCTCGTGCTCGGCGCCGTGCTGGCGGGCGTCGCGTTGGGCGCACAGGCCAAGGATTGGTCGACGATCCGGTTCGGCGTCGACGCGAGTTACCCGCCGTTCGAATCGAAGGACGTCAGCGGCAAGGTCGTCGGTTTCGACGTCGATCTCGGCAACGAGATTTGCCGCCGCCTGAGCGCGAAGTGCGTGTGGATCGAAAGCGATTTCGACTCGATGATTCCGGCGTTGAAGGCGCGCAAATTCGACGGCGTGCTGTCGTCGATGTCGATGACACAGCAGCGCGCCGAACAGATCGCGTTCTCCGCGAAACTGTTCAGGACACCGACGCGCCTGGTCGCGAAGAAGGGTTCCGGGCTGTTGCCGACGGGGGAATCGCTGCGGGGCAAGTCGGTTGGCGTCGAGCAGGGCACGATCCAGGAAGCCTATGCGAAGACCCACTGGGCGTCGAAGGGCGTGCGGATCGTGTCGTACCAGAACCAGGACGCCGTGTACCAGGACCTGATCTCCGGCCGGCTCGACGCCGCGCTGCAGGACGCGGTACACGCCGACCTGGGCTTTCTGGCGTTGCCGCGTGGCGCGAACTTCCAGTTCGTTGGCGGCGAGATCGACGATCCGAAGATCTTCGGCCGGGGCACGGGCATCGGGATGCGCAAGGAAGATGCGGACTTGAAGGCGAAGATCGACCAGGCGATTGCGGACATGCTGAAGGACGGCACGTACAAGACGCTCGAGAAGAAGTACTTCGGGTTCGACGTGTACGGCGGTTGAAGCAGGGGCGGCGCACGCGATGCATGTCGTGCGCGCCGCAGTGCCGCGAAATGCGCGACGCTCGCGGCTCGCCTGCCACGCTCAATGCGTCGCGCGCCGGTCGCTGCGCGGGCTCACGCCGAACCGCGCACGATAGGTGCGCGAGAAATGCGACGGCGACTCGAAACCGCACGCGACGCACACCGACGTGATGCTCATGTCGGTCTGCTGCAGCAGCTCGCGCGCGCGGTCCAGACGCAGGTTCAGGTAGAAGCGCGTCGGCGTGTCGTTCAGCGTCGCGCTGAACAGCCGTTCGAGCTGGCGCCGCGTGATCGATACGTCCTGCGCGAGCGCATCGGAGCCGAGCGGATTCTCCATGTGCCGCTGCATCGTGCCGATCACCTGGATCAGCTTGCGGTTGTGCACGCCGTAGCGCGCGGCGATCTCGAGCCGCTGGCTGTCCGAACGCTGCCGGATGCGGCTCACGACGAACTGCTCGGAGATCGCGGCCGCGAGATCGGCGCCGTGCCGCCGGCCGATCAGGTCGAGCATCATGTCGATCGACGCGGTGCCGCCCGCGCACGTGATGCGCCGGTCGTCGATTTCGAACAGCTCCTGCGTCGCGTTCAGCCCCGGGTAACGTTCGCGGAACGCGGCGAGCGCTTCCCAGTGCAGCGTGAGCGTTTGCGACGCGTCGAACAGCCCGGCTTCCGCGAGCACGAAGCTGCCGGTGTCGATTCCGCCGAGCGTCGCGCCGTGCCGGTTCTGGCGGCGCAGCCAGTCGGCGAGCGCGCGGTCGTAGCACACCAGCGGATCGAAGCCGGCGACGACGAACACCGTCTCGACTTGCGCGACGTCCGCGCACGCGGCTTCGGCCGCGACCGGGATCCCGTTGCTCGCGGCCACGGGCGCGCCGTCCGCGCTGATCACATGCCAGCGGTACAGCTCGGCGCGAAAGCGGTTCGCGACGCGCAACGGCTCGACCGCGGACATGAAGCCGAGCGCGGAGAAGCCGGGCAGCAACAGGAAGTGGAAATCCTCTGGCATCGGGGCGTGGGGTGAAATCGGGTGGTCGTCGCGCCTTGCGCGCCGCGGCGCCGCGACCGGGCAGGCACGCGCACGCCGCGCCCGGCTCGCGCGAGCCGAACGTTCAACACGGCATTATCGCGGGTTTTGCCGACGCTCAGCGCGTTTTCGAGCCGCGCACCGACCGGCGCGCGGTCGTCGAAGGCAGTTCGCCGAACTGCGCCTTGTACGCGTTCGCGAAATGCCCGAGGTGGATGAAGCCCCAGCGCGCGGCTGCTTCGCTGATCGGCAGATCGGCTTGCCGCGTGTCGAGCAGCACGCGGCGCACCTGCGCGAGACGCAGCGAGCGCGTGTAGTTCAACGGGCTCGTCTGTGCGACCGACTGAAAGCTGTTCTGCATCGTGCGCCGGCTCACGCGCAGTTGCGTGCATAGGCTGAGGATGTCGACGGGGGCTTCCGGGTGCTCGATCACGTAGTCGTGCACGCGGCGCACGATGTCGGCGTGGCATGCATGCGTGAGGCGGTTCGACGGCTCGGGCATTCGGTATGTGAGGAGATCGACGAGCACGTTGGCGACTTCGCCGCGCAGCTCGCACTGCGCCCGCGCCGCATCGAACGTAGCGGGGTTCGCCAGCACGCGTTCGAGCAGCGTCGCGAGCTGCACGCTCGCGCGTTCGCGCGCGGCGACCGGCACGTCGACGACGCCGCGCCGCAGCGTGCGTTCGTCCACCCGGACATCGGCCGCATCCTCGATCTGCTGCATCAGCCCGGGATCGACGACCACGCCGATCAGCGACATGTCGTCGGGAGAATGGAGTTCGAACGGCGAGCCGCCGCGCGCCATCACGAGCGTGCCGCGCTCGATGCGCGCATCGCCGAACGCGAAGGTGCCCGAGCCGGTGAGCGGCATCCCGAACACCGTATGGCCGGGCGGCAATTGTCCGCGCTGGATGATGCGCACGTTCGCCGCTTCCTGGAACAGCTGCACGCCGTCGAGTTCCACGTGCTTGACCGCGCTGCGATACGAGCCGGAGCCGATCTGGTCGTAACGCTGATCCCAGCCGCGCAACGCCTCGGCATGCCGGTCTGCGTCGTCGAACATCTGGTGAAACACGAGCACGGCGCCTCCGGCGATCGTTCGGACGGCGCAAGAATAAACCGACCGAGCGGTCGGCGCAATACGGGCGAGCGCTATTCGGCATGGGGTTTTTCAGGGGTCGGAAGGGGAGCGTCCCACGTTGCTTTCAAGCGGTTTTCCAATATCCCGAATCGGCACGCACGCGTTGCCGGTCCTGGTGTCGAGCGGATTTATTGTCGAACTACAGTCGCCCCACATAACGTGATTCCCAACTGGAGGCGACATGAGAACAAGGCGACGAACCGCGGCATGCGCGGCGACGCTGGCGTTCGCGGCGGCGTGGGCCGGCAGCGCATACGCGACGGAAAAGCCCGAGGAACTGGTCGTACAGAAGATGCCGCCGTGGCATCCGCACGAGGTCTACGTCGTCGATATCGCGATGCCGACGATGACCGACGGGCGCATCTACGTGTACGACGCCGACGCGAGGAAGCTGCTCGGCCAGATCGACGGCGGCTTCGCGCCCGGCCTCGCGATCTCGCCGGACCACAAGACCAGTTTCATCGCGACGACCTATTTCTCGCGCGGCTCGCACGGCACGCGCACCGACGTCGTCGAGATGACGGACAACACGACGCTCGATCACACGGGCGAGATCGTGATTCCGGCGAAGCACGGGCAGCACGTGCCGTCGCCGTACAACACCGCGTTCAGCGCGGACGGCAAGCGGCTGTACGTCGCGAACATCACGCCGGCCGCGTCGGTGACGGTGATCGATGCAGTGTCGAAGAAGGTGTTGTCGGAAATCGATACCGCGGCGTGCGTGCTCGCGTATCCGTCGGGCAACGACCGCTTCACCGCGCTGTGTGAAAGCGGCAAGGCGCTGACCGTCACGCTCGACGCGAACGGCAAGGAAGTGAAGCGCACGATGTCGGATGCGTTCATCGACGTCGACCGGGATCCGGCCTTCGTGAACGCGTCGCGCTACGACGGCGGCTATCTGTTCGCGACGTACCACGGCAACGTGCGCAGCGCCGATTTCAGCGGCGACCAGCCGGTATTCGGCAAGTCGTGGTCGCTCGTGACCGATGCCGAGCGCGCGGAAGGCTGGCGGCCGGGCGGCATGCAGCAGACCGCCGTGCAGGCGAAGCAGCACCGCTACTACGTGCTGATGCACAAGGGCGGCGACGGTTCGCACAAGGACCCCGGCACGCAGGTGTGGGTGTACGACCTGAAGACGAAACAGCGCGTCGCGCGCTGGGATCTCGCGCAGCAGAAGGTCGATCCGCTCGTGTCGATCCAGGTCAGCGACGACGACAAGCCGCTGTTTTACGGGCTGACCGGCACGTCCGATCTCGTCGTGATGGACGCGCGCACCGGCAAGCTGCAGCACGTCGAGAAGCAGATCGGCAGTACGCCGTCGCTGCTCGTGAACCCGTGAGGCCGCGATGACGCTCGATCCCGTACTCGCCACCAGCGCGCAGGCCGGCGCGGCCGTCGTCGTGCTGCTCGGCGCCTTCGCGAAGATGCGCCGGCCCGCCGCGTTCCGGCAGGCGCTCGCCGGCTATCGCCTGCTGCCCGATGCGCTCACCGCGCCGGCTGCGTTCGCCATTCCGCTCGCGGAAGCCCTCTGCGCGGCTGCGCTGCTGTTTCCCGATACGCGCACGGCCGGTGCGCTCGGCCTGATCGCGTTGCTGCTCGTGTTCGCGGCCGGCATGACGATCAACATCCTGCGCGGCCATACCGACATCGACTGCGGCTGTTCCGGTTTCGCCGCGACGCGCGCGGATGCGCCGCGCGGCATCGGCTGGCCGCATGTCGCGCGCGTGCTGCTGCTCGTCGCGCTGGCCGCGACCGCGCTCGTCGAACCGGGCGGCCGCGCGGTCGTGTGGTTCGACTACCTGACGCTGTTCTCTTCCGTATTGCTGATCGTCTGCGCGCTGCTCACCGTCGACGTGCTGCTCGCCAACGTACCGCGCCTTTCCCACCTGAGGAATTCATGATGCAAACCGCTCTCACCGTTTCCACCGCCTTGCTGTGGGTTGCCGTTCTCGCGCTCGGCGCGATCTGTCTCGCGCTCGTCCGGCAGATCGGCATCCTGTACGAACGCATCATGCCGGCCGGCGCGCTGATGATCGACAAGGGGCCGGCAGTCGGCGCGATCGCGCCGATGTTCGAGCTGACCGACATTCGCGGCGCGCAGGTGAAGGTCGGCGGCATCGATGCGGCGGGCAAGGCCACGCTGCTGTTCTTCCTGTCGCCGACGTGCCCGGTCTGCAAGAAGCTGCTGCCGCTGTTGCCGTCGCTGCAGGCGAGCGAATCGACGCCGGTGAACATCGTGCTCGCGAGCGACGGCGATCTCGACGAACACACGCGCTTCGCACAGAAACACAACCTCGCGCGCTTCCCGTACGTGCTGTCGCAGGAGCTTGGTCTTGCGTACCAGATCGGCAAGCTGCCGTATGCGGTGCTGCTCGACGATGCCGGCACCGTGCGCGCGAAGGGCCTCGTCAACACCCGCGAGCATCTCGAGAGCCTGTTCGAAGCGAAGGAGCGTGGCGTCGCGTCGCTGCAGCAGTTCGTGCACGGCGATCACGACCACGGCGGCCACGAAAAGCACGCGCAGCACGCGTGATCGGCCGACTCTCTTTCAACGTCAACGGAGAACAACGACATGGGCCTGTTTGATTCATGGTTCGAACGGTCGGCGCGCGGCGTCGCGCAGCACAGTTCGCGGCGCAGCGCGATGGCGAAGCTCGGCAAGGTGCTGGTGGGGTCGGCGATGCTGCCGCTCCTGCCCGTCGATCGCACCGCGTATGCGGCCGATGCGGCGTCTGCCGCATCGGCGGCTTCCGGCGCCGCCACATCGGGTGCGAGCGACGATCCGATGAGTTGCGATTACTGGAAATACTGCGCGATCGACGGTTGGCTGTGCAGTTGCTGCGGCGGCACGTCGAGCAGTTGCCCGCCGGGCACCACACCGTCGCCGATCACGTGGATCGGCACCTGCCGCAATCCGCATGACGGTTCGGACTACATCGTGTCGTACAACGACTGCTGCGGCAAGACGTCGTGCGGCAAGTGCTTCTGCAATCGCAACGAGCGCGAGAAGCCGCTGTACAAGCTGTCGCTGAACAACGACATCAACTGGTGCATGGCGAACGGCAATTCGAATTACCACTGTTCGGTTTCGGTCCTGCTGGGGGCGGCAAAACAATGAAAGTGAAGCAAGCTGGAAAGATCGTCGTGGCATGCGTGACGGCCGCGGCCGGTTTTGCGTTGCCGGGTTTCGCCGGCGCGCAGCAGACTGTCCATTACCCGGCGGGCAAGAGCATGTTCGACGCGCAGTGCGCGGTGTGTCACCAGGCGGGCGGCAAGGGGCAGGACGGCCTTGCGCCGCCGCTGACCGAGTATCCGGGCAAGTACGCGACGGCCGACGCAGGGCGTGCGCAACTGACGGCGACGCTGTTGCACGGGATGTTCGGCGAGATCAAGGTGCACGACAAGAGCTACAACTTCAAGATGCCGTCGTTTGCGAGCGCGAGCGACGACGATATCGCGAACGTGCTCAACTACGTCGTGTTCGATCTCAACGAACAGCACGGCGGCGCGAAGCCGTTCACCGCCGCAGACATTCGCGCGGCGCGGGCGAAGGAGATGGACGGAACGGCCGTGCACGCGCAACGTGCGATCGTGACGAAGGGGCTGGGGCTGTGACTGCGTCGCGCATGCGGCGCCTTCTGTCGTCGTGGCTGGTGGCGGTCGCGGGTGTCGCAGGTGCGATGGCGGTACCCGCGCATGCCGACGGCGTGACCGACGCCACGCTCGCGCGACAGCACTGGGTGCTCAACTGCATGGGGTGCCACACGGCGACGGGCGGCGGCATCCCGGGCAAGGTGCCGCCGCTCGCGAATTCGCTCGGCTATTTCACGCATCTGCCGGCGGGGCGCGAGTACGTGATGCGCGTGCCCGGCGCGTCGAACTCGGCGCTGTCCGACCAGGATCTCGCCGACGTGCTCAACTGGGTGCTCACGACGATGAACCGCGATGCGCTGCCGCGCGATTTCAAGCCTTATACGGCGGCCGAAGTTGCCGCGCATCGACGGCCGGCGTTTTCGGACGTTGCGACCGTGCGTGCCGGGCTGGTCCGCGCGCTGCACGAGCGCGGGATAGACGGGGTGTCCGACCGGTATTGAGGCGGGCCTTGAACGGCGGCACGGTCTCCCCGCGCCGTCACGCGCGGCTGCGGCGGCAGGAACACGACCGCCGGCATCGCGGCCAGCCCGGCTCGAGGCCCCGATGGCAAGCCATGATCAGAGATCTCCGCGCACTTCGCCGGTTCCCAGCGCGCTCCGCTGCCGGTTGACTTCCGCCCAAAGCGCATCGCTGTCGTCATTGCGCAGCACGACCATCCAGTCCAGTTGATCGTCGGTCACGCCGAAGTATTCCAGGATTTCCCGGCGAACCGCATCGACGAACTGCGCGTATTCCGGGGTAGCCTGGGCCTGTGCGTGCAAGGCGTCGTAGGCTGCATCGTCCTCGCCGCCGCCGTGCTCGTCGATATAGCGCGAGATCCACTGGTCTCGTTCGTGGTCGTAATCGGCCTCGGCGCGCATCGCTTGCACCGCCGTGTAGAAATCCAATTGGGCAAACGCGGCGATCGCCGCCGTCGTCGCCTCGTCGAATGTAGTCGTCATTCCATCTCTCATGTCGGTCATGGCGCATCATCGCATGGGCCGCACCCGGGCAACAGGACACGCATTTTGCTGCACTGCAAGCACGGCGATGAAAGCAACCGGGCACGGCAGATCGCGGAACACGTTTCGGGCGTATCGCCGCCCGCGTCACGTCGGCACTTGAGCGTCCATGCGGGCGCCGGTCGTGAATGGCGCGGCTCACCGAAACCGTTTGCCTGCGAGCCGATCCGTCATATCGACGGAGAAGCGCGCCGCCAGGTCGCCGCGCGGTTGCTTCACGGTCGGTGCGCCGCCGTCGCTCCACACACGCGATCGCCCCAAAGCACCCCAAAGCGCCCCTTCACGCACCGCACAAAACCCCCAGCCCCCCGCCTTCCGTCGCTTTCGTTAGAATCGGTCGTCGTCCAAGCAAAAACGCAGCTTTGCATGGGCGCAGCGGTATCCACCCATGCATACCGCGCGCTCTCATCACATGGTTCATCCTTTACCGGAGGCGAACGTGCCAGGATTACTTCCCGATGTCGACCGCGACGGGCTCCTCGAATATTCGGTGGTGTACACCGACCGGTCGATCAATCATATGTCGCAGCGCTTTCAAGGCGTCATGCGCGACATTTCCGCCGCGCTGAAAAAGGTTTACAACGCGAAGGCGGTCGCCATCGTCCCGGGCAGCGGGACGTTCGGCATGGAAGCCGTCGCGCGCCAGTTCGCGACGAACAAGAAGTGTGTGGTCATCCGCAACGGCTGGTTCAGCTTCCGCTGGTCGCAGATTTTCGACATGGGCAGCATTCCGTCCGAATCGATCGTGCTGAAGGCGCGTCCGGTCGAATCGGGAAGGCAGGCCGCGTTTGCGCCTGCCCCGATCGACGAAGTCGTTGCTGCGATCCGCGAGCACAAGCCGGATCTCGTTTTTGCGCCGCACGTCGAAACCGCATCCGGGATGATGCTGCCCGACGGCTATATGCGCGCGGTGGCCGATGCCGTGCATGCGGTCGGCGGCATGTTCGTGCTGGATTGCATCGCGTCGGGCACGATCTGGGTCGATATGGAGGCAAGCGGTGTCGATGTGCTGATCAGTGCGCCGCAAAAGGGCTGGAGCGCATCGCCTGGCTGCGCGCTGGTGATGCTCAGCCTGCTCGCCCGCGAGCGAATCGATGCGACGACCAGCACCAGCTTCGCCTGCGATCTGCGCAAGTGGCTGCAGATCATGGAAGCGTACGAGAACGGCGGCTTCGCGTATCACGCGACGATGCCCACGGATAGCCTCGCGACGCTGCGCGACGTCATCAAGGAAACGGAAGCGTATGGCTTCGACAAGGTGAGGGCGGAGCAGCTCGAACTCGGCACGCGCATCCGCGCGCTGCTGGCCGAAAAGGGGTTCAGGAGCGTGGCGGCAAAGGGCTTCGAGGCGCCGGGCGTCGTGGTCAGCTACACGGACGACGACGACATTCGCTCCGGCAAGAAATTCGCCGACGTCGGCATGCAGATCGCGGCCGGCGTGCCGCTGCAATGCGACGAGCCGGCGGATTTCAAGACCTTCCGGATCGGCTTGTTCGGTCTCGACAAACTGCATGATGTCGATGCCGCGGTTGCGCGGTTCGCGAGCGCGCTGGAGCGCGTTCTGTAGCGCATTTCTCTGCGAACGAGCGCATGGCGGCGCATGAAGCGGCGAGATCGGGTTGGTCGAAGCCGCTTCATGCGCCGCCTGCATCGTGTGACTCGGCGGCTTCCCGAAAAGCGGCCCACGCCTCGAAGGTCGGGCTGCAACCCCGGAAGTGCCGAACGATCTTCGATGATGTAAGCGGGTTGCGCAAACCGTCCGGAGCGAGACCGGATGAGCGCCCACGGGCCGCGCCGCGAGAACACGGCCCCTTTCTGCCGTACCGGCACGACATCATTGCCGAGCCGATCGCCCACCTGGGCTATCCGCGCCGGATCGACTCCGCCAGCCTCGGCCCGTTCGGGCTTCTCACGCGTTGACCCAGGCGCGCGCCTGTTCCAGCTCGTTCACGTGGAACGCCTTGATTTCGGCCTTCGTAAAGAACCGGGCCAGATGCATCGACGCGTGAATCCAGCTCGCGTCGGCCACCACGGCAGCCCGCGTGATCTTGCGGGCGAGCGGCACGCCGAGCGTCATGTCGGTCCACAACGCCTTCGGTTCGATACCGCTGAAATGTTCGATGCGTTCGAGCACGCGGGTTTTGCCGTTCAGTTCGAGATCGCTGCGCATGCGCTCGATGGTTTCGCGCAGTTCGTGGTCGGTGATTTTTCCTTCGACGGATATTTCGACGACCGGCGAATCGGGAGTGGAGTGGTACAGGATCATGGCGGGACTCCGAGTCAGGAAGACATGGTGCGCCCGGGCACGAACGCAAGCCCGGCGCTCGATGGCTTCTTCATGGTACGCGCTTCCCGCGCGAGCGGTTTGCCTGCGGGCACCGGGCTTTGCTTTGCTTCAATGCCCGACGCGACAGATGCGGCCGCCATGCACGCCTGCCGGAACGGCACCGGTACGAAAAAGCGGCGGATCGCCGAACCCTTCCGGATCCGGCTATCCGCCGCCTGACGAACGACTGTGCCGCGAAGAATCGATCAGCCGGCCACGTTGCGATTCGCCTGGATCACCGTCAACGCGGTCATGTTCACGATCCGTCGCACGGTGGAGCTCGACGTCAGGATATTCACCGGCGCATTCACGCCGAGCAGGAACGGTCCGACCGCAACGTTGCTGCCGGCTTCGGTCTTCAGCAGGTTGTAGGCGATGTTCCCCGCATCGACGTTCGGGCACACGAGCAGGTTCGCCGCACCCTTCAGCGGCGACATCGGCAGCAGTCGCGACCGCAGGGCTTCGTCGAGCGCGCAGTCGCCGTGCATTTCGCCGTCCGCCTCGATATCCGGCGCCTGCACGCGAATGATGTCCAGCGCCTTGCGCATCTTCACGCCCGACGCCGCGCTGCCCGACCCGAAGTTCGACCGCGACAGCAACGCCACCTTCGGCGTCAGATTCAGCCACTCCATCTGGCGCGCCGCGGCGATCGTGTATTCCGCGATCTGTTCCGCATCGGGGTTGTCGTTGATGTGCGTATCGACCAGCGCCACCGTGCGCTGATTGAGCAACAGGATGTTCATCGCCGCGTAGGTCGACGCATCGGGCTTCTTGCCGATCACTTCGTCGACGAAGCGCAGGTGATTGTGATATTCGCCGACGGCCCCGCAGATCATCCCGTCCGCGTCGCCGAGCCGCACCATCATCGCGCCGATCAGCGTCAGGCGGCGGCGCATTTCGACGCGCGCCATCTCCTTCGAAATACCGTCGCGGCAGCGCAGTTCCCAGTACGTCGTCCAGTATTGCGGGAAACGTTCGTCGTATTCCGGGTTGGTGACTTCGACGTCCTCGCCGAGCCGCAGGCGCAGGCCGAAGCGCTCGATACGGGCCAGCAGCACTTCCGGACGGCCGACCAGGATCGGACGCGCGAGCTTCTCGTCGACGATGACCTGCACCGCGCGCAGCACGCGCTCGTCTTCGCCTTCGGTGAACACGATGCGCGCCTTGCCGCCGTCACGCACGAGCTGGCGCGCGGCCGCGAACAGCGGCTTCATGAACGCGCCCGAGTGGTAGACGAACTGCTGCAGCTGCTCGACGTACGCGTCGAGATCCGTGAGCGGGCGCGTCGCCACGCCGCCTTCGATCGCTGCCTTCGCCACCGCCGGCGCGATACGCACGATCAGGCGCGGATCGAACGGTTTCGGAATCAGGTATTGCGGGCCGAAGGACACTTCGTCGCCGCCATAGGCCGCCGCGACGATGTCGTTCTGCTCTTCCTGCGCGAGGCCGGCGATCGCGTGAACCGCGGCGATTTCCATTTCGCGGGTGATCGTCGTGGCGCCCACATCCAGCGCGCCGCGGAAAATGTACGGGAAGCACAGGACGTTGTTGACCTGGTTCGGGAAGTCCGAGCGGCCGGTCGCGATCACGACGTCGTCGCGCGTCGCATGGGCGAGCTCCGGGAAGATTTCCGGCGTGGGGTTGGCCAGCGCGAGAATCAGCGGACGCGGGCCCATCGACTTCAACATCTCGGCGCTCAGGATGCCGCCGACCGACAGGCCGAGGAACACGTCGGCGCCACCGATCACGTCGGAGAGCTTGCGCGCATCGGTTTCCTGCGCGAAGCGTTCCTTGGCCGGGTCCATCAGCGTGGTCCGGCCGCGATAGACGACGCCTTCGATATCGGTCGCCCACACGTTTTCGATCGGCAGCCCCAGGTCGACCAGCAGGTCCAGGCAGGCCAGCGCGGCCGCACCGGCGCCCGACGTCACGACCTTCACTTCCTTGATCGACTTCCCGACGACCTTCAGCCCGTTGATGAACGCGGCGGCGACGGTGATGGCGGTGCCGTGCTGGTCGTCGTGGAAGACGGGGATCTTCATGCGCTCGCGCAGCTTGCGCTCGACGGTGAAGCATTCCGGCGCCTTGATGTCCTCGAGGTTGATCCCGCCGAAGGTGGGTTCGAGGCCGGCGATGATGTCGACGAGCTTGTCCGGGTCGGTTTCGTTGATTTCGATGTCGAACACGTCGATGCCCGCGAACTTCTTGAAGAGCACGGCCTTGCCTTCCATCACCGGCTTGGACGCGAGCGCGCCGATGTTGCCCAGACCCAGCACCGCGGTGCCGTTGGTGATGACCCCCACCAGATTCCCGCGGCTCGTGAAGCGGTGCGCGTTCAGCGGCTCGGCCGCGATCGATTCGCAGACGCTCGCGACGCCGGGCGTGTACGCGAGCGCGAGATCGCGCTGCGTCACGAGCGGCTTGCTGGCGACGACGGAGATCTTCCCCGGGGTCGGAAACTCGTGATAGTCGAACGCTGCCTGCTGCTGTGTCTCTGTCTGTTTCATGTTTTTGGGTCCGGGCGTGTGCGCCAGGCCAGTCCCGACGCGATCCATGGGAGTGATTCTAGGCACCCGATATAACAAGATGATTCTGTTTTAATATTGGTCCATCACTTTTTCCTGATGAATGGTTGACCAGTCAATGACATTCGACACGAACGATGTGGTCAGGCGGCTCGGTGCCCGCCTGAAGATGCGGCACCTGATGCTGCTGCTGCAGATCCAGCAGCACGGGTCGCTGACGCGCGTCGCGGAGCACATGGCCAGCAGCCAGCCGGCGGTGACGAACGCGCTGTCGGAGCTGGAAAGCATGTTCGGCACGCCGCTGTTCGAGCGCTCGTCGCGCGGGATGCGGCCGACCGCGCTGGGCGCGGTGGTGCTCGAGCGGGCCAGGGCGATGCTGAAGGATCTCGACCACCTCGCCCGCGAGATGGAGGCGGTCGCCGCCGGGCATGCGGCCCACCTGCATATCGGCGTGATCCCGTTCATTTCGGGCCAGATGCTGTCGGCGGCGCTCAAGCGGCTGCAATCGCGGATGGAGCGGCGCGTGACGGTGACGATTCACGAAGGCACCAGCGACCAGCTGCTGCTGCAGCTCCGGGACCACAGCGTCGATCTCGTGATCGGGCGGGCGTCGTCGACGGTCGATCTGGGGCAGGTGTCGTTCGAGGTGCTGTACCGGCAGCAGCCGCGGATGATCGCGAGCCGGCGGCTGGCCGCGAAACTGGCCCGCACGAAGCTCGACTGGGAGAAGTTGCGCGCGCTGGACTGGATTCTCGGCGCGCCGCATACGCCGATGCGCGAGCAGGTGACCGACCTGTTTCTGTCGGCGGGCATTGCGCCGCCGGTGCCGATCGTCGAAAGCTACTCGTCGAAGCTGATCGGCGAAATGATCGCGTCGAGCGACGAAGCCGTGTCGATCGTGCCGGCCGATATCGCGGAAGAAATGGTGCGCATCGCCGGGGTGGCGATCGTGCCTTACTCGCTGGTCTGGACGCTGCCGCCCATCGCGCTGTTTACCCGCGCCGACGAATCGCATGCGCCGACGCGGGATCTGCTGGTTCAGGCACTGCGCGAGATCTGCAGGGAAACCTACGTCGAAGTCTCGCGATAACGCTTCGGTTCCCGGCCCGTACGCGCGGGGCCGGGAACCGCGTCACACCTGCTCGCGCGCCGCCGCCGAAGCATGTCCGGCCTGCATTCCCTACGCCGCATCCGGACAATCCCCCGCCCATCAGGATTCGCTCCAAACCCGCGCCGCACAAGCCGCAGCCCGTGCATAGTGGTTTCCACCCATAGTCGCAAATAGTCAAGAACAGGTCGCCGCCGGTCGTCTTGCGACCAATATGGCTCGTTACTTTTACTCCCACGATGCAGGCCGGGACGCACTCCGCGCACCGTCGCACATCGGCCCACAGGGGAGAAACCATGAAGTCGACAAAGATCGCCGCGTTCGTCGCGGCCGTGCTGGCGACCGGCGCATTCGCGACCGCGGCGCAGGCCGAAACGGATGCCGCGACCTGCCGCAACGTACGCTTTGCGGATATCGGCTGGACCGACATCACGTCCACCACGGCGCTCGCCTCGACGGTGTTCGAAGGGCTCGGCTACAAGCCGACGACGACGATCGCGTCGGTGCCGATCTCGTTTGCCGGCCTGAAGAGCAAGCAGCTCGACGTGTCGCTCGGCTATTGGTGGCCGGTGCAGCAAAAGCAGCTTCAGCCGTTCCTCGACAGCAAGTCGATCAACGTCGTCGAACCGCCGAACCTGTCGGGCGCGAAGGCGACGCTCGCGGTGCCGAGCTACGAATACCAGGCCGGCCTGAAGACCTTCGAGGACATCGCGAAACACCGCGCGGAGCTCGACGGCAAGATCTACGGGATCGAGCCGGGCAGCAGCGCGAACGCGACGATCCAGAAGATGATCGACACGAACCAGTACGGCCTCGGCGGCTTCAAGCTGGTCGAATCGAGCGAGGCGGGGATGCTCGTCACGGTCGAGCGCGCGATCCGCGAGAAGAAGTGGGTCGTGTTCCTCGGCTGGGAACCGCACCCGATGAACATCCAGATCAGCATGAACTACCTGTCCGGCGGCGACGCGTCCTTCGGTCCGAACTATGGCGAAGCGCGCGTATACACGCTGACGGCGCCCGACTTCATTGCCCGCTGCCCGAATGCCGGCAAGCTGATCGAGAACCTGCGTTTCTCGACGCAGCTCGAGAACCGGCTGATGCAGTCGGTGATGAACAAGACGAAGCCGGCCGACGCCGCGAAGGCGTATCTGAAGAAGAATCCGCAGGTGCTCGACGCGTGGCTGGCCGGCGTCAAGACGTTCGACGGCAAGGACGGGCTGCCCGCCGTGAAGGCCTATCTCGGCCTGTAACGGCCCGTGCGCGCCGGGTGTGCCCGGCGCGCAGCGACGAATCATCTGCAGTACGACGGAAATCGGGCGACACCATCCGAATCAAACGAGGGCTCACAGCATGAACAACGAAGTCATCATCACCTGCGCGGTCACCGGTGCGGGCGACACGGTCGGCAAGCATCCGGCGATTCCGGTCACGCCGAAGGAAATCGCGGCCGCCGCGATCGAAGCGGCGAAGGCCGGCGCGACGGTGGCGCACTGCCACGTGCGCGATCCGCAGACGGGCCGCGGCAGCCGCGATCCGAACCTGTACCGCGAAGTGGTCGACCGGATCCGCTCGGCCGACGTCGATGTGATCATCAACCTGACGGCCGGCATGGGCGGCGATCTGGAAATCGGCCCGGGCGAAGACCCGATGCGCTTCGGCAAGGGCACCGATCTCGTCGGCGGCCTCACGCGCCTCGCGCACGTCGAGGAACTGCTGCCGGAAATCTGCACGCTGGACTGCGGCACGCTGAATTTCGGTGACGGCGACTACATCTACGTGTCGACGCCCGCGCAGTTGCGCGCCGGTGCCAAGCGCATTCAGGAACTCGGCGTGAAGCCGGAGCTGGAAATCTTCGACACGGGCCATCTGTGGTTCGCGAAGCAATTGCTGAAGGAAGGTCTGCTCGACGATCCGCCGCTGTTCCAGCTGTGCCTCGGCATTCCGTGGGGCGCGCCGGCCGACACCGGCACGATGAAGGCGATGGTCGACAACCTGCCGCCGGGCGCGCACTGGGCCGGCTTCGGGATCGGCCGCATGCAGATGCCGATGGTGGCGCAGGCGATGCTGCTCGGCGGCCACGTGCGCGTCGGTCTCGAAGACAACATCTGGCTCGATCGCGGCGTGCATGCGACCAACGGCACGCTCGTCGAGCGCGCGCGGGAAGTCATCGAACGGCTCGGCGGCCGCGCGCTGACGCCGGCCGAAGGGCGTCGCAAGCTCGGCCTGCCGGCGCGCGGCGAACGTCCGCTCGAACGCCGTGCGGTGACCGAATTTGCATGAGTGTTTGCAACTGATCCAGCTTTATTGCGGCGGCGCGCGCACGAGCGCGGCCGCCGTCCGATTCCCCTCGATTTGAAGGATGCGTTGACATGGCTGTGAAGACCGATATCAAGACGTTCGCCGCGATCGGCACCGGCGTGATCGGCAGCGGGTGGATTTGCCGCGCGCTCGCGCACGGTCTGGACGTGGTCGTCTGGGACCCGGCGCCGGGCGCGGAAGAGCGGTTGCGCGCGAGCGTCGCGAATGCGTGGCCCGCGCTCGAACGTGTCTGCCTCGCGCCGGGCGCCGATCGCGCGCGGCTGCGTTTCGAATCGACGATCGAGGCCTGCGTCGCCGACGCCGACTTCATCCAGGAAAGCGCGCCCGAGCGCGAGGCGCTGAAGCTTGAACTGCACGAACAGATCAGCCGCGCGGCGAAGCCCGACGCGATCATCGCGTCGTCGACGTCGGGGCTGCTGCCGACCGACTTCTATGCGCGGGCGGTGCATCCGGAGCGCTGCGTGGTCGGCCATCCGTTCAATCCGGTCTACCTGCTGCCGCTCGTCGAAGTGCTCGGCGGCGCGCGCACGTCGCCGGAAGCCGTGGAAGCGGCGATGGAGATCTATCGCAAGCTCGGCATGCGGCCGCTGCACGTGCGCAAGGAAGTGCCCGGCTTCATCGCGGACCGGCTGCTCGAAGCGCTGTGGCGCGAGGCGCTGCATCTGGTCAACGAAGGCGTCGCGACGACCGGCGAGATCGACGACGCGATCCGCTTCGGCGCGGGCATCCGCTGGTCGTTCATGGGCACGTTCCTGACCTATACGCTGGCCGGCGGCGACGCGGGCATGCGACACTTCATGCAGCAGTTCGGCCCCGCGCTCGAACTGCCATGGACCAAGCTGGTCGCGCCGACGCTGACCGACGCACTGATCGACAGCGTCGTCGAAGGCACGAGCGAGCAGCAAGGCAAGCGCAGCATCAAGGAACTCGAGCGCTATCGCGACGAGTGCATTACCGAGGTGCTGAAGGCGATCGCCGCGGTGAAGGCGCGGCACGGGATGCGATTCGAGGACTGACAACATGACCGGCGATACCCCGCTGACGATCTACCGCGACGTCGTACGGCCCGAGTGGGTCGACTACAACGGCCATCTGCGCGACGCGTTCTATCTGCTGATCTTCAGCTTCGCGACCGATGCGCTGCTGGACCGCATCGGTCTCGACGACGCCACGCGTCGCGAGCGGGGCCGCTCGGTCTATACGCTCGAAGCGCATGTGAACTATCTGCAGGAGATCAAGGAAGGCGCGCGCGTGCGCGTCGATGCGCGGGTGTTCGCGCATGACGCGAAGCGGCTGCACATGTATCTCGAACTGTTCGCGGACGGGCACGATGGCGCGGTGTCGGCGAGCGAGCAGATGATGCTGCACGTCGACACGCGCGACGGCGCGAAATCGGCGCCGTTCGACGACGACGTCGCCGTGCGCGTGGCCGGGCTTCACGCGTTGCAGCGCGATTGCGCGGCGCCCGCGTATGCGGGCCGCGTGATCGGCCTGCCGCCGCGCCGTTAGCTCCGGATACGGAAAACCCGCACGATGCTCGAACCCGAAATCGCGGCGTTCGTTGCCGCCGTCGCCGCCGCGTATCCGGCCGATGCGGCGGCGCGCTCGGTCGGCGAGCAGCGGCGCGTCTACGATCGCTTCGCGGCCGCATGGACGCCTGCCGCGCTGCCGGCCGGCATCGTGCAGCACGATGCAGTGTGGCGCGCGCCGGACGGACGAGCGATCAAGCTGCGGCGCTACGCGCCTGAGCACGGTGCGCCGCGCGGCACCGTGCTGTTCTTTCATGGCGGCGGCTTCGTCGTCGGCTCGCTCGACAGTCACGCGCTGATCACCGCGCAACTGGCGGCCGACACGGGGCTGGCCGTGGTCGCGGTCGACTACCGGCTCGCGCCCGAGCATCGCGCACCGGCCGCGCTCGAGGATTGCCTCGCCGTCACGCGTGCCGCGCGTGACGCAGCACACTGGCCGTTCGGTTCATGCGCCCGCCCGCTGACGCTCGCGGGCGACAGTGCCGGCGGCAATCTCGCGGCGGCCGTCGCGACCGTGCTGCGCGATGCGGGCGAGGGCGGCATCGACGGGATCGCACTCGTTTATCCGATGCTCGGTTTCGAACCGCAATCGCCAGCGCGCGAAACGGAAGCGCACGCGCCGATGCTGACACTCGACGACGTTCATCACTATCGCGCGCTGTACTGGGGCGATGCGGATGAAGCCGCGTTGAACGACGCTCCGCTGCTGCGCGCATCGGTGCCGCTTGCCGCGTCGCGTTTCGACGGGTTGCCGCCGGTGCTTGCGATCGGCGCGGAACACGATCCGCTGCGTGACGACGCGCGCGTGTACGTCGAACGGATACGCGCGGCCGGCGGCGCCGCACGTTACTGGATGGGAGAGGGGCTGGTGCACGGTTGCTGGCGCGCGCTCGGAACGAGTCCGCAGGCGGCGCGCATGCACCGGATGGTCGGTGGGTTCTTGCTCGCACCACACGCGTAGCGGGCGTTTTCCGGGAGGCAGCGATGCAGTCAGCGCAACACCGTATCGAGGACTGGCGGACGTTTTCGGGGGATGCGGCGATTGCCGCGGTGGCGATCGGCGACGGTACGGTGGACGTCGCGTGGCACGACGCGCGACGATCGCCGTTTCATTTCGACTGGCTGCGCGACAACTGCGCGTGTTCCGCGTGCGTGCATGCGATCACGCGCGAGCAGGTGTTCGAGATCGCCGATGCGCGCGAGGATCTGGCCGCGCACACCGCGCGGATCGAAGCCGACGGCACGCTGCATGTCGAGTGGAACGATGGCCATCGCAGCGCGTGGTCGCCGGGCTGGTTGCGTGCGCATGCTTATGACGATGACTCGCGCGCGGAGCGCCAGGCCGCGCATGGACGGCATGTGTGGGCCGGCGACGATGCAACGGCCATCGGCGTGTTCGCGTGGCGCGACGTGATGGAGGATGACGGCGCGTTGCTTGCGTGGCTGCGCGCGTTGCAGCGCACCGGGCTGACGCTCGTCGAAGGCGTGCCGGCCGAGCGTGGTCGCGTCGACGAGATCGCGCGTCGCATCGGTCTGATCCGCGAGAGCAATTTCGGCGTGCTGTTCGACGTCGAATCGAAGCCGCGCCCGGACAGCAATGCCTATACGTCGCTCAACCTGCCGCCGCACACGGACTTGCCGACGCGCGAGCTGCAGCCCGGCGTGCAGTTCCTGCATTGCCTCGCGAACGACGCGACGGGCGGCGACAGCATCTTCCTCGACGGCTTCGCGCTCGCGGATGCGCTGCGGCGCGAACATCCGGCCGATTTCGAGCAACTGGCGTCGACGCCGTTCGAGTTCTGGAACAAGAGTGCGACCAGCGACTACCGCTGTTCGGCGCCCGTGATCGGGCTGGATGCGCGCGGGAACGTGACGGAAGTGCGGGTCGCGAATTTCCTGCGCGGGCCGCTCGATGCGCCGGCCGAGTCGGTCGCGGCCGTCTATCGCGCGTACCGTCGGTTTCTCGCGCTCGCGCGTGAGCCGCGTTTTCGCTTGCACCGGCGGCTGCGTTCGGGCGACATGTGGGCGTTCGACAACCGGCGCGTGCTGCATGCGCGCACCGAGTTCGATCCATCGACGGGGCGCCGCCATCTGCAGGGCTGCTACGTCGATCGCGACGAGCTGCTGTCGCGATGGCGCGTGCTGTCGCGTTCGGCGCCCGCTGCGGCCGCGCCGCGCTGACCGGCCGCATACACCCGTCTACCCCGCATACGAAAAAGCGCCCGGACGCAACGCGCCCGGGCGAAGCCACCCGCTGCCGGGCGGCGGAGGTATGCGTTTCATAAAAAAGACGAGCCCGCATAGCGGGCTCGTCCGGTTACAGCTTCATCGCGCGATGCGCGGTGCGCCCGCCGGGGGCGCGTCGGCTTACTGGCCGAAGAAGATCGAGTCGCGAGCGTTCGACGACGCTGCGGCAGCCGGGGCGCCCGAGTGGACGACCGGAGCCGGCTGTGCGCCGTAGCCGCTGGCGTCGGCACCATGAACACGCGCTTCCGCCGACTGGATGTCGTTCGGGTAGTACGGGCTCGACAGGCCCGGCTTGTAGCCGGCTTGTTCGAGCTGAACCAGTTCGTTGCGGACTTGTGCGCGGGTCACGGTGCTTTGTGCGAAAGCGCCGAACGAAGCGGACAGGGCGACAGCGGCAACAACTGCGGAAACGAGCGATTTCATGATGACCTCCGGTGTTTTATTGGGTTCGCTCTCGACACCATGTCTTAAGCGATTGACTAAATCTTAGTCACCGGGGTCTTCAGGGTAAACGCTGATTTTGACGATAGATTGTTTCCTGGGTGGTAACAGTCGTGCGTCGAATCAGTCTTTCAACGGCCTTTCTTTTCCGTCTGCGTAATAAGTATGAAGAATATGCGAGCCGGCGGCGTGCCGCTCAGCGTGCCTCGGCCGCGGCGTCGAACGGCTTGGCGAGCGGCCTTCCGGCGGGTGCGCCCGCGCTCAGGAAACGCACGCCCGTCGCGGCTTCCGACGCTTCCCACAGCAGCGCCGCCACGGCCGCGTCGCGGGCCGAACGCGGCACGCTTGCGGGTGCCGGCAGGCCGCGCGATTCGAACCAGCCGGATGGGCCGATGTACGAGCCGCCGATGAGATCGGGCGCCGTCGCCGCATGAATCGCGGGCAGCGCGCCCTGGTCGGCAGGTTGCGCGAGATAACGGTTCGCCGCACGCATCAGCGTGGCGCGGGCGGGCGAGCTGTCCATCGCGGGGCCCGCGAACTGCAGGTTGGTCGCCGCGTAGCCGGGGTGCGCGGCGACGCTGATCCCCGCGAACGCGGCGCGCTGGAAGCGGCGCTGCAACTCGATCGCGAACACGAGGTTCGCGAGCTTGCTGTCGCAATACGCGAGATAACGGTTGTAGCGATGCTCGGCGCGCAGGTCGTCGACGCGGATCCGGCCGCCGCGGTTGAAGCCGCTCGACATCGTGACGACGCGCGCCCGGCGGGCGGCGCGCAGCGCGGGCAGCAGATGGCCGGTCAGCGCGAAATGGCCGAGGTGGTTGGTGCCGAACTGCATTTCGAAGCCGTCGCGCGTATGCCGCAGCGGCAGGAACATCACGCCGGCGTTGTTGCAGAGGATGTCGACGCGGCCGTGACGTTCGGACACGTCGTCGGCGAAGCGCTGGATCGATGCGAGATCGGCGAGGTCGAGCGGATCGACTTCGACGCGGGCAGCGGGATGAAGACGGCGGATCGCATCGGCCGCCTGCGCGGCGCGGGCGGCATCGCGGCAACCCATCACGACGGTCGCGCCCTTGGCGGCGAGCGTTTCCGCGATCTGCCAGCCGAGACCGCTGTTGGCGCCGGTCACGACCGCGACCTTGCCGCCTTGCGCCGGGACGTGGCGCGCGCTCCATGCATGCATGTCTGCCTCCCTCGGCGTGGCGATGCGCCACGACGCGTAATCGTTACATTGAGTGGTGTAACGATAGTCCGCGCAGGCGGAGCAGACAAGCGGGGGAATTAGACCGGCGGTTCTAGGCAGGCATGCGTGTTACGCAGCCGGCCCGCGCACGCGGCCGGTGCGCGTTATCGGCCGCCGGCCATGCCGAGCACTTCGGCGGCGGAGATCATCGCGGCCGCATTCGCGGGTGCCGGGCGCTCGGCCGGGCGGAATACTTCGTCGCCGCGCTGGATGACCTGGCGCGACAGCGCGCAGGTGCCGGTGCGCTGCGCGAAGCGGCGGCGCCAGCGCTGCTCGCCGTAATGACAGCGGCCGGGTTCGACCCAGCGGACGACGAGCAGCGTATCGGAACGTTCGAGAATTTCGACGTGGACGTCGGCGGGATCGAGCGCAGGCAGGGATTGAGAGGCCTTCATTTGCCGTTTCCTAAAGCTCGTGCGGTTTCGGCCTTGGCAGTGGATGTCACTACCCGATGGCGAATCCGTAGCGGTTTCCATGAGTGGTGCGCTAAATGTAAGCGTCTGTGACCGGAAAAAACATCCTGTCTGGCTCAAATTACCTTTTGCCGATTTAGAAACAATCGACCCGCATTTTCTTTAAAAAGGGCGGACAAAAACGCCCCGGACGCGGACGCCCGGGGCGGAAAATCGGCCCGCGCCCACCGTGTCTGCTCGCTCAGTCACGGGGCCCACCGCGGGGGACGGAGGTGCCCGTCAGGGATCGTCGACGGGCGGGGGTGCGGTGTGCCGGGAGGCGCGGTCCGGCCACACGATGATCGCGCGCGCATCCCGTTGAGACCCTGACAGCAACATGACTTTTCTGTCAGGTTCGCCGGCCGCGGCGTGACGCGAGCTGCGGAAACCGGCGGAAACGCCCGCCGGCATTGGCTTCGCGCGATGCGGAGCCGATCGTCCGGGGCGTGGGTTGCCCGCCAATCGGCCACTGCGGCACCGCTGCCCGGCAGATTCTCCCGCTCGGGAAAATACTGAATCGCGCGGCCGTGACAAATCCGGAATCTGTTCCTATGATTGGTTGGACCTTTGGTCCTTTGTGCCAATCGGCCGGTTCGCCGGCTTCTATTCGGAGAGGTGCGCATGAGATTGCAGGGCAAGCACGCGCTGGTCACGGCGGCCGGGCAGGGCATCGGCCGGGCAACCGCGCTGCGGTTCGCGAGCGAGGGCGCCGACGTGCTGGCGACCGACATCAACGAGGCCGCGCTCGCGCAACTCGCGGCCGACGCCGAGCGCGCGGGCGGCCGGCTGGCGACACGGCGGCTCGACGTGACCGACGCGCACGACGTCGCGGCACTCGCCGCGCAGGAACGGGCGTTCGACGTGCTGTTCAACTGCGCCGGTTTCGTCCATCACGGCTCGATCCTCGATTGCGACGACGACGCGTGGGCGTTCTCGCTGAACCTGAACGTCACGTCGATGTACCGGCTGATCCGCGCGTTGCTGCCGGCGATGCTCGAAGCGGGCGGCGCGTCGATCGTCAACATGGCGTCGGCGGCGTCGAGCGTGAAGGGCGTGCCGAACCGCTTCGTCTACGGCACGACCAAGGCCGCCGTGATCGGGCTGACCAAGGCGGTCGCGGCCGATTTCGTCGAGCAGCGCATCCGCTGCAACGCGATCTGCCCCGGCACGGTCGAGTCGCCGTCGCTCGAGCAGCGGATCGCCGAGCAGGCGCGCACGCGCCAGGTGTCGACCGACACCGTGCGGCAGGCCTTCGTCGCGCGCCAGCCGATGGGCCGCATCGGCACCGCGGACGAAGTGGCCGCGCTCGCGTTGTACCTCGCGTCCGACGAAGCGTCGTTCACGACCGGCGCGATTCATCTGATCGACGGCGGCTGGTCAAACTGACCGGCCCGCCCCATTCACTTTCCGTTTCCGTTCGGACAACCCCATGAAACTGCTGAGATTTGGCGACAAACACCACGAGAAACCGGGCCTGCTCGATGCGCAGGGCAAGATCCGCGACCTGTCGGGCGTGATCGACGACGTCGCCGGCGATGCGCTCACCCCGGCGTCGCTCGCGCGGCTGCGCGACCTCCCGCCGTCGTCGCTGCCGCTCGTCGAGGGCACGCCGCGGCTCGGCGCGTGCGTCGGCCGCGTCGGCAAGTTCATCTGCATCGGGCTCAATTACTCCGACCACGCGGCCGAATCGGGCATGGACGTTCCGAAGGAGCCGGTCGTGTTCGGCAAATGGACGAGCGCGATCTCGGGGCCGAACGACGACGTCGAGATTCCGCGCGGCTCGGAGAAGACCGACTGGGAAGTCGAGCTCGGCGTGGTGATCGGCCAGGGCGGCCGTTATATCGACGAAGCCGATGCGCTGTCGCACGTTGCCGGCTACTGCGTGGTGAACGACGTGTCGGAGCGCGAATACCAGCTCGAACGCGGCGGCACGTGGGACAAGGGCAAGGGCAACGACACGTTCGGCCCGCTCGGGCCCTGGCTCGTGACGGCCGACGAAGTGCCCGATCCGCACGCGCTGCGGCTGTGGCTCGAGGTGGACGGCCACCGCTACCAGAACGGCACGACCGCGACGATGGTGTTCCGCGTGCCGCACCTGATCAGCTACCTGAGCCGCTTCATGAGCCTGCAACCGGGCGACGTGATCTCGACCGGCACGCCGCCGGGCGTCGGGCTCGGGCAGAAGCCGCCCGTCTATCTGCGCGCCGGGCAGCTGATCACGCTCGGCATCGACGGGCTCGGCGAGCAGCGTCAGCGCACCGTGCAGGCCTGATTCCCTTCAACGGACCGTTCGTCATGCCTATCATTCGATCGATGCGCGTCCTCGACGTGCGCTTCCCGACCTCGCGCCAGCTCGACGGCTCCGATGCGATGAACCCGGATCCGGACTATTCGGCCGCGTACGTCGTGCTCGACACCGACCACGCCGGGCTCGAAGGCCACGGGCTCACGTTCACCATCGGGCGCGGCAACGAAATCTGCTGCGCGGCGATCGACGCGATGCGTCATCTCGTCGTCGGCCTCGACCTCGACTGGATTTGCGAGGACATGGGCCGCTTCTGGCGGCACGTGACGTCGGACAGCCAGTTGCGCTGGATCGGCCCCGACAAGGGAGCGATCCACCTGGCGACGGGGGCCGTCGTCAACGCGGTGTGGGATCTGTGGGCGAAAGCCGAACGCAAGCCGCTGTGGCGGCTCGTGGCCGACATGAGCCCCGAGGAATTGGTGCGCGCGATCGACTTCCGCTACCTGACCGACTGCCTGACGCCGGACGAAGCGCTCGACCTGCTGCGCCGGCAGGCGCCCGGCAAGGCCGACCGGATCGCGCTGCTCGAGCGCGACGGCTACCCGTGCTACACGACGTCGGCCGGCTGGCTTGGCTACAGCGACGACAAGCTGCGGCGGCTGTGCCGTGAAGCCGTCGAAGCCGGGTTCGAGTACGTGAAGCTGAAGGTCGGCGCGAACCTGGAGGACGACATCCGCCGCGTGACGATCGCGCGCGAGGTGATCGGCCCGGACCGCAAGCTGATGATCGACGCGAACCAGGTGTGGGAAGTCGACGAGGCGATCGACTGGGTGCGCGAGCTCGCGTTCGCGAAACCGTGGTTCATCGAGGAGCCGACGAGCCCCGACGACGTCGAGGGGCATCGCAAGATCCGCGAGGCGATCGCGCCCGTGCAGGTCGCGACCGGCGAGATGTGCCAGAACCGCGTGCTGTTCAAGCAGTTCATCGCGCGCGGCGCGATCGACGTCGTGCAGATCGACGCGTGCCGGCTCGGCGGCGTGAACGAGATTCTCGCGGTGATGCTGCTGGCCGCGAAGTACGGGCTGCCGGTGTGTCCGCATGCGGGCGGCGTCGGGCTGTGCGAATACGTGCAGCATCTGTCGATGATCGACTACGTGTGCATTTCCGGCACGAAGGAAGGGCGCGTGACCGAATACGTCGATCACCTGCACGAGCATTTCGTCGAACCGTGCGTCGTGCGCGGCGCGGCGTACATGCCGCCGACGGCGCCCGGTTTTTCGATCGAGATGAAGCCCGAATCGCTCGAGCGGTATCGGTTCCGCGGCTGACAGAAACAGCACGACGAAGCACGACGTACGATGCGCCGCGCGCGGCCTGCGCGGCGACGACACGAACGACGGAGACGCGAAGTGGATTTGAATCTGCAAGACAAGGTCGCGATCGTGACCGGCGGTGCATCGGGCATCGGCGCCGCGATCTCGATGCGGCTGGCCGACGAACGCGCAATTCCCGTGGTGTTCGCGCGGCACGCGCCGGACGACACGTTCTGGCATGCGCTCACGCGGAAGCAGCCGCGCGCGGCGTGGGTGTCCGTCGAGCTGCAGGACGATGCGCAATGCCGCGAGGCCGTCGCACAGACGGTCGCGCGTTTCGGCCGCATCGACGGTCTCGTCAACAACGCCGGCATCAACGACAGCGTCGGCCTCGATGCCGGGCGCGACGCGTTCGTCGCATCGCTCGAGCGCAACCTGATCCACTACTACGCGATGGCGCATTACTGCGTGCCGCACCTGAAGGCGACGCGCGGCGCGATCGTCAACATTTCGTCGAAGACGGCCGTGACCGGCCAGGGCAACACGAGCGGCTATTGCGCATCGAAGGGCGCGCAACTCGCGTTGACGCGCGAATGGGCCGTCGCATTGCGCGGCGACGGCGTGCGCGTGAACGCGGTGATCCCCGCCGAAGTCATGACGCCGCTGTATCAGAACTGGATCGCCGGCTTCGACGATCCCGACGCGAAGCTGGCGGAAATCGCCGGCAAGGTGCCGCTCGGCAAGCGCTTCACGACGGCCGACGAGATCGCCGACACGGCCGTGTTCCTGCTGTCGGAACGCGCATCGCACACGACGGGCCAGTGGCTGTTCGTCGATGGCGGCTATACGCATCTCGATCGTGCGATCGACTGAGGACGGCGCGCCATGCAACCCGATCCGAACCCGATGACCGCCGCACCCGCGGCCCCCGCCGCGCTGATCGCATTGACCGGCGTCAGCAAGCGCTTTCCGGGCGTGCAGGCGCTCGACGATTGCCGGTTCGACCTGCGCGCCGGCGAAGTGCATGCGCTGATGGGCGAGAACGGCGCCGGCAAATCGACGCTGATGAAGATCCTCGCCGGCGTGTACCAGCGGGACGGCGGCGAGATCCGCATGGACGGCCGCGCGGTGGAGATTGCCGATCCGCGTGCCGCGCAGGCGCTCGGCATCGGCATCATCCATCAGGAACTGAACCTGATGAACCACCTGAGCGTCGCGCAGAACATCTTCATCGGCCGCGAGCCGCGCGGCCGCTTCGGCGTGTTCGTCGACGAAGAGAAGCTCAACCGCGACGCGGCCGCGATCTTCGCGCGGATGCGGCTCGATCTCGATCCGCGCACGCCGGTCGGCCGGCTGACGGTCGCAAAGCAGCAGATGGTCGAGATCGCGAAGGCGCTGTCGTTCGATTCGCGCGTGCTGATCATGGACGAGCCGACCGCCGCGCTGAACAACGCGGAGATCGCCGAGCTGTTCCGCATCATCGGCGACCTGCGCGCGAACGGCGTCGGCATCGTCTACATCTCGCACAAGATGGACGAGCTGCGCCAGATCGCCGATCGCGTGACGGTGATGCGCGACGGCAAATACGTCGCGACCGTGCCGATGGCCGGCACGTCGATGGACGCGATTATCGCGATGATGGTCGGCCGCCAGCTCGACACGACGTTCCGTACGCCGCCCGAGACGTCGTCCAACGACGTCGCGCTCGACGTGCGCGGCCTGTCGCGCGGCCGCGCGATCCGCGACGTCGGCTTCACGCTGCGGCGCGGCGAGATCCTCGGCTTCGCGGGATTGATGGGCGCGGGCCGCACCGAGGTTGCGCGCGCGGTGTTCGGCGCGGACCCGATCGACGCGGGCGAGATCCGCGTGCACGGCAAGCCCGTGACGATCCGCACGCCGGCCGACGCGGTCAGGCACGGCATCGGTTATCTGTCGGAGGACCGCAAGCATTTCGGGCTCGCGGTCGGGATGGACGTGCAGAACAACATCGCGCTGTCGAGCATGCGCCGCTTCGTGCGCCGCGGCGTGTTTCTCGATGCACGCGAGATGCGCGACACCGCGCAGTCGTATGTGCGGCAGCTTTCGATTCGCACGCCGTCGGTTGCGCAGCCCGCGCGGCTGCTGTCGGGCGGCAACCAGCAGAAGATCGTGATCGCGAAGTGGCTGCTGCGCGACTGCGACATCCTGTTCTTCGACGAGCCGACGCGCGGCATCGACGTCGGCGCGAAAAGCGAGATCTACAAGCTGCTCGACGCGCTCGCCGCCGACGGCAAGGCGATCGTGATGATCTCGTCGGAGCTGCCCGAGGTGCTGCGCATGAGCCACCGGATTCTCGTGATGTGCGAAGGGCGCGTGACCGGCGAGTTGCGCGCGGCCGACGCCACGCAGGAAAAGATCATGCAGCTCGCGACCCAGCGCGAGTCGACCGTATTGTCCTGATTCAGACGCCTACCCGATCATGTCCAACGATACGCATCCCGTTCCGCCTCTTGCCACCGGCGACACGCCGGCGGCCGCACCGGGCCTGCGCGCCCGCTTCTTCAACCCGGCCGCGCGGCAGAAGCTGCTGGCGTTCGCGAGCCTCGTGCTGCTGATCGTGTTCTTCAGCATCGCCTCGTCGAACTTCCTCGAAGTCGACAACCTCGTGTCGATCCTGCAGGCCACGGCCGTGAACGGCGTGCTGGCCGTCGCCTGCACCTACGTGATCATCACGTCGGGCATCGACCTGTCGGTCGGCACGCTGATGACGTTCTGCGCGGTGATGGCCGGCGTCGTGCTGACCAACTGGGGCATGCCGCTGCCGCTCGGGATCCTGGCCGCGCTGTTCTTCGGCGCGCTGTCGGGCAGCGTGTCGGGCTTCGTGATCGCGAAGATGAAGGTGCCGCCGTTCATCGCGACGCTCGGGATGATGATGCTGCTCAAGGGGCTGTCGCTCGTGATCTCGGGCACGCGGCCGATCTATTTCAACGACACGCCCGGCTTCACGTCGATCGCGCAGGATTCGCTGATCGGCAACCTGATTCCGTCGCTGCCGATCCCGAACGCGGTGCTGATCCTGTTCCTCGTCGCGATCGGCGCGTCGATCGTGCTGAACCGCACCATCTTCGGCCGCTACACGTTCGCGCTCGGCAGCAACGAGGAAGCGCTGCGGCTGTCCGGCGTGAACGTCGATGCGTGGAAGATCGCCGTCTACACGTTCAGCGGCGCGGTGTGCGGGATCGCGGGGCTGCTGATCGCGTCGCGGCTGAACTCCGCGCAGCCCGCGCTCGGCCAGGGCTACGAGCTCGATGCGATCGCGGCCGTCGTGATCGGCGGCACGTCGCTGTCGGGCGGCGCGGGCAGCATCGTCGGCACCATCATCGGCGCATTCATCATGAGCGTGCTGACCAACGGCCTGCGCATCATGTCGGTCGCGCAGGAATGGCAGACGGTCGTCACCGGCGTGATCATCATCCTCGCCGTGTACGTGGACATCCTGCGCCGGCGTCGCCGCTGACGTCGCCGCACGGACGCGCAGGCATCCGCTTCACCGCCGGCCCGGCCGGCAATTTCAGTCGATACCCACCAAGGAGACGCGAAGTGATCAGGAGCAAGGTGTTGAATGCGATCGTCGGGCTGACGTTCGCCGTCGGCGTCACGGCCGGCGCGCACGCGCAGGAAACCTACATCCCGCTGATCTCGAAGGGCTTCCAGCATCAGTTCTGGCAGGCCGTGAAAGCCGGCGCGATGCAGGCCGCGAAGGACTACAAGGTGAAGGTGACGTTCGAAGGCCCCGAAACCGAGGCGATGGTCGACAAGCAGATCGACATGCTGTCCGCCGCGATCGCGAAGAAGCCGGCCGCGCTCGGCTTCGCGGCGCTCGACAGCAAGGCCGCGCTGCCGCTGCTGAAGAAGGCGCAGGCCGAGAAGATCCCCGTGATCGCGTTCGACTCGGGCGTCGACAGCGATATCCCGGTGACGACCGCCGCGACCAACAACAAGGCCGCCGCGGGGCTCGCCGCCGACAAGCTCGCCGCGCTGATCGGCGACGAAGGCGAGGTGGCCGTGGTCGCGCACGACCAGACGAGCCGCACCGGCATCGACCGCCGCGACGGTTTTCTCGAACGGATGAAGTCGGCGCATCCGAAGGTGCAGGTCGTGACCGTCCAGTACGGCGAGGGCGACCAGCTGAAATCGACCGAGGTGACGAAGTCGATCCTGCAGGCGTATCCGAAGCTCAAGGGCCTGTTCGGCACCAACGAAGGCTCGGCGATCGGCGTGGTCAACGGCGTGCGCGAGATGAAGCGCAAGGTCGTGATCGTCGGCTACGATTCAGGCAAGCAGCAGAAGGACGCGATCCGCAGCGGGCTGATGGCCGGCGCGATCACGCAGAATCCGATCGGGATCGGCTACAAGACGGTCGAGGCGGCCGTGAAGGCGATCAAGGGCGAGAAGCTGCCGAAGGTCATCGATACCGGTTTCTATTGGTACGACAAGTCCAACATCGACGACCCGAAGATCGCGGCGGTGTTGTACGACTGAGCGAGGCGTGATGTCATGCGCGGGTAACGGCGGAACACGAGGACACCATGGGCGCAGTGCGTATCGATTCCCACCAGCACTTCTGGCGTTACCGCGCGGCCGACTATCCGTGGATCGGCCAAGGGATGGGCGTGCTCGCGCGAGACTACCTGCCCGACATGCTGTGGCCGCAGATGCATGCGCAGGCGCTCGGCGCGTCGATCGCGGTGCAGGCGCGCGCCGGGCGCGACGAGACGGCATTCCTGCTCGACCTCGCCCGCGACGACGCGCACATCGCGGCCGTGGTCGGCTGGGAGGATCTCGCGGCGCCCGGGCTCGCCGAGCGCATCGCCGAATGGCGCAGCCCGAAGCTGCGCGGCTTTCGTCATCAGGTGCAGGACGAAGCCGACGTCGCCGCGTTCGTCGAGGATCCTGCATTCAATCGCGGCGTCGCCTGGTTGCAGGCGAATGGCTATGTGTACGACGTGCTCGTGTTCGAGCGTCAGTTGCGCGACGTGCGCGCGTTCTGCGCACGGCACGATGCGCACTGGCTCGTGCTCGATCATGCCGGCAAGCCGGCGCTTGCCGAGTTCGAACGCGACGACACCGCGTTTGCGCGCTGGCGGGCCGGGTTGCGCGAGCTCGGCGCGCTGCCGCATGTGGTGTGCAAGCTGTCGGGGCTCGTGACCGAGACGGACTGGCGGCGCGGCCTGCGCGCGAAGGACATCCGGCACATCGAGCAGTGCCTCGATGCAGCGCTCGACGCATTCGGGCCGCAGCGGTTGATGTTCGGCTCGGACTGGCCCGTGTGTTTGCTCGCGGCGTCGTATGACGAAGTGGCGTCGCTGGTCGAGCGCTGGGCCGAGGCGCGGCTGTCGGCGGCCGAGCGCGGCGCATTGTGGGGGGGCACGGCCGCGCGTTGCTATGCGGTGCCGGGCGCGTCGAAGCCCGGCATATAAAATAGGCGCGAACGGCCCGGCGCTTCATTCGGCAGACCGTTCGCAACGAAACCGCTCACCTGTATCAACGTATGTCCATCCAGCCGATTCAGAACCGCCGCCTGTACCAGCAGATTGCCGACAAGCTCAGCGGCATGATCGAGTCCGGCGATTTTCCGCCGGGCAGTTATCTGCCGCCCGAGCGCGAACTGGCCGAACGGTTCGGCGTGTCGCGCACCTCGGTGCGCGAGGCGCTGATCGCGCTCGAAGTCAACGGGCTCGTCAGCGTGCGCGTCGGCGACGGCGTGAAGGTGCGCCAGCCCGAGGCGGCTGCCGCGCCGGCGCCGCAACCCGCCACGAAGGTCGCGCCGTTTTCGATCGTCGAGATCGATCCGGAACTCGGCATCGCGCTCGACCTCGACACCGAAATCCCGCCGTTCGCGCTGTTGCAGGCGCGCCGGCTGATCGAACCGGAAGCCGCGTCGCTCGCCGCGAAACACGGCTCGGACGCGCAGATCGAAGGGATCCACGAGGCGTTCCTGCGCAACCAGGAAGACAACCGCAGCGGCTCGCTCACGCATCCGGGCGACCGGCTGTTCCATATCCGTATCGCGGAAGCGAGCGACAACCCCGCGTATGCGCTGATGATCAAGCAGCTGCTCGCGCACAAATACGACCTGATGTTCCAGCGGCTGCAGTCGCTGTACATGCCGAACGACATGCCGCACCGCTCGGAGCTCGAGCACCGCGCGATCCTCGACGCGATCCGCGCGCGCGACCCGGAAGCCGCACGCCGCGCGATGGCCGAGCATCTTGACGAAGTGATCGAGATCTTCGGCCGCGCGCTCGACTGAGCGCGCTTTGACACGCTACCGGTTCAGAAACGATCCGCGCGATAAGGCGCCGGATCGGTGAACGGGGTTTCGCCCGTCATCATCTCGGCCAGCAGGCGGCCCGACACGGGGCCGAGCGTCAGCCCGTGATGGTTGTGCCCGAATGCGAACCACAGCCCGCGATGCGCGGGCGCGGGGCCGATCACCGGCCGCATGTCGGGCGTGCAGGGGCGGAAGCCGAGCCACGGCTGCGGGTCGAGCCGTTCGCCGAAGCCGAACACCGGGCGCGCGACGCGTTCCGCGCGTTCGAGCTGCACGCCCGTCGGCGGCAGGCCGCGGCGCGCGATTTCCACGCCGGTCGTCAGCCGCAGGCCGCGCCGCATCGGCGCGATCACGTAGCCGTATTCGCGATCGACGATCGGCGCCGACGGCGTGCCGCGTTCGGAAGGCGCGTAGTGCATGTGATAGCCGCGTTTCTCGCGCAGCGGGATCTTGTAGCCGAACTTGCCGAACACCGTGTCGGACCACGGGCCGAGCGCGACGACGACGGCCGGCGCGGCGATCCCGCCGTCGTCCGTCGTGACCTGCCAGCCCGGCGATAGCGCGTCGAGGCTCGCGGCGTCGCCGTTGAGCAGCGTGCCGCCGCCCTGCACGAAGAGTTGTGCGTAGGTTTTGACGAGCGCGGACGGATCGACCACGCTCTTCGGGTCGAGCCAGTGCAGCGCGCCGCAGAAACCCGGCGCGAGGCTCGGTTCCCGCGCACGCAGTGCCGCGGCGTCGAGCGGCGTGATGCCGAGCCCGTGGCGGCGCGCGGTGAGCCCGGCATCGCCGACCGCGCGTTCGAAGGCGGCCGGCGTGCGGAACGCTTCCATCCAGCCGCTCGCGCGGACCAGCTCCGCGGCGCCGGCGCGTGCGATCAGCGCGTCGTGCTCGACGATGCAGCGCTCGATCAGCGGCAGCATGTCGCGCGAGGCCGCCGCGTGACGCATCGGCGCCGATTCCCACCAGAAGCGCGCGAGCCACGGCGCGAATGCCGGCAGCGACGCGCTGTGCCAGTAGAGATCGGTCGAGCGGTTCAGCGCGTAGCGCATCAGCGTGAACGGGCTGCGCGGGAACGGGTACGGCTCGATCGACGAGCGCTCGATCAGTCCCGCGTTGCCGAAGCTCGTGCCTTCGCCGGGCGCACCGCGGTCGACGAGCGCGACCTTGCGTCCACGATCCTGCAGATGCAGCGCGGCGGAGACGCCGACGATGCCCGCGCCCAGAACGATTACGTCGAAGTCCATCGTGTGAGTGGCCGTGTTAGCGGGGCGCGTGGCCGCGGTGCGGTGTGCGCGCCCGGGTTGGAGATCGTATGAAGTGAAAGCATACTCGCGGCGGCGTGGTGCACCAAGAGGGTGTGCGCCGCTGGCCTCGGCGCGGCTGGCCCGTGCGCGATGGTTCGCGGTCGTCCCGGTCGTGGGGCAGCGGAATGCGCAGGTTCCGGCATTCGGGGTGACGCGCGATGACCGATTTGTCCGCACACGCATACGCTGCGGAGTTGACGCGTCCGGGTGTCCAATCCACTGATCAATCCGCTGGCGTCGCGGCTGCATGGCCGTTCGGCTGAACGTCGCCCGCATCGTCACGCCCGGCACCGATTCAACCTGCTTTCCTGCATGACTCGCGGGTGTATCCCACTGGTTCGGGATGCAGATTTTTACCTAAGATGGAGGGAATCGTGCGCGGGATACGGTGCCTGCACGCGCATGAAGGGAGCAGGTCGCGCCGGGCACGACTGCAGCAGATTTTCCATCATGGATGCGAGCGTGTGCGCGGCGGCTGCGAGTCAGGCAGCCGCATCGACGCCGGCGGGTGCGGCGGCATTCGTCGCGCGAATGGCGTCCGGCCGGCCGGGCCGAGTCGCGTCGTTGCGCCGCGCGTTCGTCGCAATCGTTTGCGTTCTGACCGTTGCGCCTGCCGTCCTTGCCGGGGTGCCGGCCAATGCCGACGATCCGGTCGACACGGTACACGTTGCCGCCGCCGCGCCCCCCGTCAGTCCTGCCCATTCCGCGATTTCTTCACACGACTCCGCCGTGCGCCAGGTCGTGCTCGGCATCGTCAGTTTCACGCGCTGGCCCACGACGCCCATTCGTCTGCATCTGTGCGTGACGGGCAAGCCCGACTACGCGGGCGGACTGACCGACACGTTGCAGGCCGGCTCGACCGTGCTCGACGTGCAGCGCGTTCGCTTCGACGATTCCGCGCTCGGCATCGCGTGCGACGTCGTCTATCTGGGCAACCTCGACAACGACGAGCGCGCGCGGGTGAGAAACGCGCTGGCCGGCCACCCGGTGCTGACGATCGCCGAACACGACGAGTCCTGCACCGCGGGCGCGATGTTCTGCCTCACGGTCGAGGGCGAACACGTCACGTTCGACATCAATCTCGACGCCGTCGCGCGCAGCGGGGTGCGCGTGCATCCGAACGTCCTCAACCTCGCGCGGCGGCCGCTGACGCCATGACACGTTCCGCGCCGTCCATTTCGTCTTCACGTGTGCCGCGCCCGACGCTGCAAAGCGTGTTGCGTCGCGCGCATTTGCGCCTCGCGTTCGTCGCGGTGACGATGGCCGCCGTGTCGTTGATCGTCGTCGCCGTGATCGCGTTGCGCGCGTATGCCGGCAACAACCTGAACCTGCTGGCCCGCTCGCTCGGTTACACCGTCGAGGCAGCGCTCGTGTTCGGCGACCGCGTCGCGGCGAATGAGGCGATCGCGCTGATCGCCAACGACGAGGACGTCGCGCAGGTGGTGGTCATCGATGGCAAAGGCCAGTTGTTCGCGATCTGGACGCTGCCCGTCGAAAGCCGGATCGCCCGGATCGAGCGCGGCGTCGCCGATTTCGCGCTGCCCGGGCCCGTGACCATTCCGGTGATGCACGACGGCCTCGTCGTCGGTCAGGTCATCGTGCGTGGCCGAGGACATCAGTTCTTCGGATTCCTGCTCGGCGGCATCGGCGGCATTCTCGGCTGCCTGGCCGTCAGCGTGCTCGGCGCGTATGTCAGCTCGAAGCGTCTGCTGCGCAACATCGTCGCGCCGCTGCGCGCGCTTGCCGGCGTCGCGCACGCCGTGCGGCGCGAGCGGGCGTTCGCGCGGCGCGTCGAGCCCGTGGCGATCGCCGAATTGAACCAGCTCGGCGACGACTTCAATGCGCTGCTCGACGAATTCGAGGAATGGCAGAACACGCTGCGCGACGAGAACGCGTCGCTCGAACACCGGGCGACGCACGATGCGCTCACGGGGCTGCCCAATCGCGGGCAGTTCGAGACGCGTCTGTCGCTTGCGCTTTGCGACGCCGTGGTGACGCGGCAGCGGGTCGCCATCCTGTATCTCGATTGCGACCGCTTCAAGGAAATCAACGATTGTCTTGGGCACGACGCGGGCGATGCGGTGCTGGTCGGTATCGCCGCGCGGTTGCGCACGCAGGTGCGTGAGACCGATCTGGTCGCGCGCCTGGGCGGCGATGAGTTCGCGGTGATGCTGACGGCCGTGCGCGAAGCGGACAGCGTAGGCCGGATCGCCGGCGCGATTCTGTCCGGCATGGTGCCGTCGATCGAGCTGTCCGACGGACGCATGGTGGCCACCATGATGAGTGCCGGCGTTGCGCTGTATCCCGACCACGCGTCCGACGCCAGCGGCTTGCTGCGCGCGGCCGATGCCGCGATGTACCGCGCCAAGCGCACGCGGCCGGGGTCGTGGCAGCTGGCGGAAGGCGTTGCCGGGCCGGTTTGAGGTCCATCGTTTCGCGCTGCGGGCGAGGCCGCGGCAGCGGGATAAAAAGCGCACGCGGCGCGGGCGCGTACATAGGGGTCGATGATGGAAAACTCGTTGCCAGTGAGCATGGGGCGGATGTGTATCGGGAGCGCGGTGCTGCTGTGCCTGCTGCTGGGCGGATGCAAGACGGCGCCGCTGCATCGGGGGCTCACGCAGACGCAGGTCACGGCGCTGAAGTCGGCCGGCTTTCAGGAGACCGGGCAGGGGTTCGAGTTCGGGTCGACCGGGCCGATTTTGTTCGACTTCGATCGGTATAACCTCCGGCCGGATGTGCGGCGGATCGTCGAGCGGATCGGCAGGACGTTGAAGTCGGCCGGGATCAATGGGGTCCGGGTCTACGGGTACTCGGATGAGGAGGGGGCGGCGGCTTACGATCTCGAGTTGTCGAGAAGGCGGGCGGAGGTCGTTGCCATCGAGCTGGTGGATGTCGGGTTGGACGGAAAGCGGATCGTGATCGTCGGGAAGGGGAAAAGCGATCCGATAGGGGATAACCGCACAGCGGCCGGGCGGGCGCAGAACCGGCGGGCGGCGATCGTGATTTCGCCGAGGTGAAGGGCGCGTCGCGCACCGGCGTGCCCCGATCGCGGTGGTTGCTCGTGAATACACGGCTACCGGCCTGCGTCAGGGCAGTCCGTTGTAACTGTTTGCCATCATTACCGGGCACATGCGCGCGCGTTCGTTCGCGCGCAGCGGAC
Source organism: Burkholderia sp. IDO3 (assembly GCF_003366075.1). Classification (NCBI taxonomy): domain Bacteria; kingdom Pseudomonadati; phylum Pseudomonadota; class Betaproteobacteria; order Burkholderiales; family Burkholderiaceae; genus Burkholderia; species Burkholderia sp. IDO3. The sequence goes on along the minus strand of NZ_CP028962.1, from coordinate 2,517,527 downwards.
CTTGACGTACAGGGCATCCGGGACGCATCGGCGTCATGAAACCGTCATGCCCGGCCGCAAGCCGTTCGGCACATTCGAAACGAGGATTTCAATTGCCTGAATAAAATCGTTCCGCCAGTTTTTTTGAACGCTGCATGGCCATGCGGCCAGCGCGGCGACGACCGGAACGTGTATGGCCCTCGAACCCAACGATCTGCTGCCGCACTTCGAACGCGAGATCGCGCTGCTGCGCCGTTCGATGCAGACGTTTGCGCAGCGTTTCCCCAAAATCGCCGCTCGCCTCGCGATCAACGGCGAGCGATCGGACGACCCGCATGTCGAGCGTCTGCTGCAGTCGTTCGCGTTGATGGCGGCATCTCACGACATCCGTCTCGAAGACGACGTGCCGCCGTTTACGCGCGATCTTCTCGAATCGCTGCACGGCGCGTTCCTGCGCGCGTTTCCCTCCTGTGCGATCGCGCAATTTCATTGCAACGCCACCGACAAGCAGACCTCACCCCGCGTCATCCGTCGCGGCGATCGATTGATCGCACCCGTCGGCCGGGCGGTATTTCGTATGGCGGACGACGTCACGACCGCGCCGCTGACCGTCGCGGCCGTTCGTTACACGACGTCGGCGATCGCACCGCGAGACGCGTCGTTGCCACCGGAAACGACCGGTTTGCTGACCATCACGTTCGAGCTGACCGCGTCGGATGCCACGTTCGCGATCGTGCCGGACAGGTTGCGCCTGCATTTCACCGGCGCGCGCGAGGTGGTCGCGGCACTCGCGGACGCAGCCCTGCTGCTTGCCGTACGCAGTTTCGCCGAAGCGGGCGACTCCGGTTGCTGGCAGCGTCTGCCGGGCGCGGCGATGACGGCCGTCGGCCTCGAGCCGACCGATGCGCTGCTCGACCTGCCGCCTGACGACACCCTCGGGCCGTTTCACCTGCTGATGACGTACTGCGCCGTTCCGGAGCGCTTCGACTTCGTCGACGTCGACATGCGGCCGCTCAAGCGGGCCGCCGGCGACAGTCGGCGCGTCGCGCTGCACCTCGCGATCGCCGGCGTGCATCCCGACTCGCAGCGCGCCCAGCGTCTGGCCGCCGCGACGGTTGACCATGTGCGCTTGTTCTGTACGCCCGTGATCAACCTGTTTCCGGACGATGCCGAGCCGATCGAGACGTATGCCGGTTGCGCGTATTACCCGGTGAAGGCGCTTGCCCAGGCAGGCACGTCGCAGACGGACATCTGGTCGATCGACACCGTTCGTCAGACTTCCGACGCCGGTACGTCGATGCTGGCGCCGTTCCAGTCGCTACGGCACGGCATGGACGCTCGCCCGGGGTTGTTCTGGACGGTATTGCGCGACGAGGCCAGGCGGGCACCGAAGAAGCCGTCCGCCGATTCCGAGTCAAAACAGGCGGACAAGGCGCCGACGCCGGCCCTGGACGACACGCCCGAACCGCTCCACGGCGTCGAACTTCAGCTGACCGATCGCGACGGCCGACCTGCCGATCCGGGCAAGCGCAAGCTGGCGATCCGGCTTTCCTGTACGCAGGGCGACCTGTCCGGGATGCAGACGCGCGAGCTGGCGTTGGCGAAAGGCGACCCGGTGGGCGCGATCATGCTGCTGAACCGGCCGACCCGGAGCCAGGTGCGGACGTTCCGCTACGGGGAGCTGTGGGATCTGCTGTCGCTTCTCGTGCCGCAGGCGATCCGGCTGGACAAGGGCGGCCTGACCCAGCTCAGGCGGCTTTGCGCGCGCTGGGCGGAAGGCTCCGTCGACGCCGGGCGGCGTTTCGATGCGCTCGTCTCGTTGTCCACCGCGCGCGTGCGGTGCTGGCTGCCGGGCAAGCCGGCGTCGGCGTTCGTGCAAGGGCTGGAAGTGCGACTGGTCGTGGACGAGCAGCGTTTCGCCGGGTTCAGCCTGGGCGCGTTCGCGCACGTGATGGACCGGTTTTTCGCGCCGTACGTGCCGGTCACCAGTTTCGTGCAGGTCGTGCTGTTTTCGGCGCAGACCGGTGCGCTGCTTCGGCGCGGGCAACCTTGTCCCGGCACCCAGCCTTTGATCTAGTTTCCGGTTATCGGGGCGCGAGTCAAACGTTTGCGGCGTGCCTTTCGCATGGCAGGGTTTTGACCTACATTATCGAAGCCTCGGGCCGGGGAACTGGCCGATGGAACCTGAGAACACAAGCAAGGAAAAAGAATGAGTTTCGCTCCGAATGGGGGTATTCCCGGCGGTTTTGGCGGTAGTGCGCTCGGTTCCTTGAGTGCGCTCGGCGGCCTTGCCGGTCCTGCCGCGTCGAGTATTGCCGGCAGTCTCGGGCCGCTCGCCGGCCTGGCCGGCCACGTCGACACCGTCCAGCGCGCGATGCAGCTCGCGCAAACCGGCTTCTCGCTGATGGACAAGACGCCCGGTGCGATTGCCGACGCGATCAACGGCGCCGCCAACCCCGCGCGCCTGACCCAGCTCAATCGCTACGTGACGCTCGATACGCCGCTCGGGCCGGACGTGCTGCTGGTGAGCGCGGCCGTCGTCGACGAGCACGTGAACCGGTTGCCGGAAATCCACCTCGACCTGCTGTCGCATCGCCATGACTTGCGCCCGGAGGACCTGATCGGCCAGCAGGTCAAGATCCGGCTCGACCAGCAGGCGCGCTTGTCGACGCTCGAACGCGTCGTGGCAGCGGGCACCGGCGACAACGACCGTTACTTCGACGGCTACGTTGCGTCGTTCGACCGCGCCGGCAACCCCGGCAACGTCACGCAGTATCACCTGACGGCCGTGCCGTGGTTCTGGTTCCTCACGCGCTCGACCGACTGCCGGATTTTCCAGAACAAGACCGCGCAGGACATCCTCACCGAGATCTTCCAGGAGCACGAGTTTTCCGACTTCGTGTTCGATATCCGCACGAGCCAGAAGCCGCTCGAATACGTCGTGATGTACCAGGAGTCCTACTACAACTTCTGCGCGCGGCTGATGGAGCAGGAGGGGCTCGTCTGGACGCATCGCTACGAGAAGGACAAGCACTTTCTCGTGATCGGCGACACGAACCTGCTGTTTCGTCCGATCGACGGGCTCGCCACCGTGCCGTTCGCCGCGACCGAGGCCAGTGAAGACAGCGGTATCGATCAGTTGCACGAAGGCCGGCGCTTCGGGGTCGGCAAGGTCACGTTTCGCGATTTCAATTACCAGAACCCGTCGTCGCCGCTGATGCTGGTGGAGGCTGCGCCGCAGAACCTCAAGCATGCGCGGCTCGACGCGACCGAACGGTTCGAGCATCAGTCGCTGTACGACCACGGCGACGACGGCAACCGCTATGCGCGTTTCGCGATGGAGGCCGAGGAGGCGCAGGCTCATCGTTATACCGGCAGCGGCTATGCATGGCGCATGACGACGGCCGGTGCCGTGACCGTCGCGAATCACCCCGTCCTCGCGAACAACCAGGAATACGTGATCCTGCACGTGCGTCACGAGGCGGTGAACGATTACACGCAGCACAACGCCAAGCTGCCGTATCGCAACAGCTTCGCGCTGTTGCCGAAGAAGATTCCGTACCGTGCGCCGCGCGCGACGCCGAAGCCGGTGATTCACGGCACGCAGTCGGCGATCGTCGTCGGCCCGAAGGGCGAGGAAATCTACACGAACGGAAGCGCGGTGAAGCTGCACTTCCCGTGGGATCGGCGCGGCAAGAAGGACGGATCCGACTCGATGTGGGTGCGCGTGTCGCAACCTTGGGCGGGCGACGGCTGGGGCGCGGCCGCGATTCCGCGGATCAAGCAGGAAGTGCTCGTGGCGTTCAACCAGGGCGATCCGGACAACCCCGTGATCGTGGGGCGCGTGTTCAACGGCGAACAAGGCAACCCGTACCACGGCGCGGCCGGCCAGACGATGGGGATCAAGAGCCAGACGCACAAGGGGCAGGGTTCGAACGAGATTCGCATGACCGACACGAACGGCATGCAGGAATTCTTCATGCATGCGCAGAAGGACATGAACACCGTCGTCGAGAACAACGAGACGCACAAGGTGATGGGGCCGATGCGTACCGTCCTCGTGGCGACCGGCAGCGAAGAAAAGCAGATTCCGCAGGGCAACCTGACCGAGACGATCGCCGAGAAGCGCAGCACCACGGCGACCACCGTCGAGGTGACGACGCCGGCCAAGGACGGGGGCGGCGGTACGCAGGTTCACGTGGCCGAGCGCGGCATCCTGCTGAAGGTGCAGGACAGCTCGATCTCGCTCGCGCCGGAAGGCATTCGCCTCGAGCACAAGGGCTCCGTGATCCTGATGACCGACGACGGCGTGATGGTCAACGGCAAGCGCATCGATCTCAACAAATAACTCGAACAAAACCAGCCATGCACTACGCAATCCACGAAGGCACTTTCGAGCTGCCGGACGCGGCGCTCGACCGCACCGTCAACATCCTGATGATGAACGTCGGCCCCGGCGGCCTCAACCTCGTGATCGCCCGCGGGCGGTTTCGCGACGGAGAAGATATCGCTGCGTTCGTCGCGCGCGAATGGGAAGTGGCGTCGCGCGACGCCAGGATGCTTACCGAGAAGGCGCGCCGGCCGGTCACGGTCAGCGGGCGTGCGGGTATCCAGATCGATTCCACGCACGAGCGCGACGGCCGGCTGTGGCATCAGATGCAGACCATGTTCCCGTCGGACGATGCCGGCCGTGTGCTCGTGATGACATTGACCAGCGCGGCGCCGCTGACCGACGAACAGCAGGCGATCGCCGACCGGATGCTCGCCAGTTTCCAGCCGCGCGCGGCGCGACCGACCCTGCTCGGGCCGGGTGACGCGTCGTGAGCGCGGAACACTTCGCGGCCGCGCGCTTCGAAGACCCGATCCAGCACACGTCGTTCTGGGGTGAGCTTGTCGGCACGGTCGGGTCGGTGATCGGCGGTGCCGTCGTCGGCGCGCTGGTGGCCGAGGCGATGGAGGGGCTCGTGTTCGCCGGCCTCGCCGCGCTCGAAATCGGTACGGCGGGTTTGGCGACGCCGCTCGTGATCGCGATCGGTGTCGGCGTCGCGGTCGGCTCGGGCGCGCTGATGGAAGCGAGCGGCATGAACGAAGCCATCGACGACGGCGCGAAGGCCGTGGGCGATGCGATTGCGCCGCCGGTGATCAAAGGCAAGATCGCGAGCGGTTCAGGGAACGTTTACGTCAACGACAAGCCGGCGGCGCGGGCGGCGCAGCCGGGGGACCTCGATACCGTCGCGTGTACTGATCATCCCGGGCCGCAGATGATCGCCGACGGATCGGGGAACGTTTATATCAACAATCAACCGGCTTCGCGGGTTGGCGACAAGACGACGTGTGACGGGACGATTGCCGAAGGCTCCGATAACGTTTTCATCGGCGGCGGCACGCAGCGGGTAAGGGATGTGAAGTCGGCCACGCGGCTCGGGTGGTTGGGCGCCGCGCTTGGGATTGCGCTGGCGGTGTGCGGCCGCGGCAAGATGAGCTGGGGGCAGTTCCTGAAGAGCAAGGTGCCGTGTCTTGCGATTAATTTTGCGGCCGGTGCTTTCGGTACGTGGCTCGGTAGTCTGGCGAGGCCTTCAGCCGGCCACCCGGTCAACGTCATTACCGGCGGCAAGATTCTCGACGGCACGGACGACACCGACTTCGCTTTGCCCGGGCCGCTGCCGATCGTGTGGCGGCGTTTTTACAGCAGCCATGATGATCGGGCCGACAGCCTGTTCGGGGCAGGGTGGAGCGTGCCGATCAGCGTTGAGCTTCGGCTGGCGCGTGAGCATGGCGAGGTCACGTCGATCACGTATTGGGACGAGCAGGGGCGCGACATCGTGTTTCCGGCCGTGCCGCCCGGCGAAAGTCATTTCAGCGTGCCGGAAGGCATTTACCTGATTTGCACTGAAGGCGGCCACTACGTGGTCGAAACGGTCGATGGGGTGTATCGCGATTTCGGCCGCGCTCGCAGCGATGCGGACAGCGAGACGCTCAAACTGTGGCGGCTCGAGGATCGCAACGGCAACTGGATTGAAGTCGAGCAGGAAACGGCCGATGAGGTCGTGCGGCCTGTGCGGCTGCGTGACAGCGCGGGGCGCGTGCTGACGCTGGGCTACGAGGCGCCGCATCCTCGACGCATTGCCACCATTGAACTGACGCGTGGTGTGGACGGTGAGCAACCTGACACGCTGGTGCGTTATGCGTACAACGCTGCGGGCGAGCTGGTGGCTGTGACCGATCGGAGCGGTCACACCGGGCGACGGTTTGCATATGAGCGTGGACTGATGGTCCAGCACACGCTGCGTGGCGGCTTGATGTGCTTTTATGCGTGGCAGGGCGTCGGCCGCGATGCGCGTGTCGTGCGCCACTGGACCGACGACGGCGAAGCGTACACGTTCGACGCGGATCTGGTTCAGCGTTCGGTGACCATCACCGACCAGATCGGGCGCGTGACGCATTGGACGTGGAACGAGGATCAGCAGCCGACGAGTCATACCGACGCCGAGGGCCATGTATGGTCGCTCGAGTGGAACGCGATGCGGCAACTGGTCAGTACGACCGATCCGGCTGGAAACACGACGCGCTTCGAATATGACGAGCGCGGACGGCAGACGCAGCGCATCGACGCGCTTGGCCAGGTCGAGCGCACCGAGTGGAACGGGCACTACGATCTGCCCGTTGCCGAAACCGATGCGGCCAATGCGCGCTGGATCTATCGCTACGACGATCGCGGCAACCTGACGATGACGCGCGATCCGGCGGGGTTCGCGACCGAGTATTACCGCGACGATCGCGGGCTCGTGCACACGATTCGCGATGCGCGCGGCGGGTACAAGTTCCTTGAGTGGAATGGCCGGGCGCAGTTGATTTCGTATACCGATTGTTCCGGCAACGCCACTCGGTTTGCGTATGACGCACGTGGGGCGCTTGCGCGGGTGACGGATGCCGCCGGCCACGCCACCGTGTACGAAACGGATGCGATGGGGCGGGTCACGGGGATCGGGACGGCTGATGGTGCGCGGCAGACGTTTCGGTACGACGCGGCGGGACGTCTCGTCGAGGCCGTCGATGCGAATCAGCGCAGCACGCGTTATGAGCTCAATCCGCGTGGATTGTTGCTGGCACGCACGGATGCGGCGGATCGTGTCGTGCGGTTCGGTTATGACGATGCGTTCCGGTTGGCGAGCTTGACCAACGAGAACCGTGAGACGTATCGCTTTCAGTATGACCGTCGCGATCTGGTTTCCGTACAGATCGGTCTCGATGGCCACAAGCGTATGTACGAGTACGACGTGTGCGGTCAAGGCACGATCGTACGCGACGGGCAGATCGAGACGCGATACGAGCGCGATGCGATCGGGCAACTGACGGCGAAGCAAGCTTCGCACGAGCGTTGTGAATATCTGTATGACAAGGCAGGCCGAATCACCTCGGCTGAGCTGTATGCGCTTGCCGTGCGTGGGCCGTCGCTGAGGAATCGGGTCAGCTTGAAATACGACGCGCGTGGTGAGGTCGTCGAGGAGTACACGCCGACCGGCTGGCTCGCGCATACCTACGATGAGCTTGGGAATCGCGTCAGCACGACGATCTCCGGTGAGCGGACAATCGATTGGCTGCATTACGGGTCGGGGCATGTGCACCAGATTCGTTTCGATGGTGCGGCAGTTGCGGACATCGAACGGGATGATCTGCATCGCGAGGTGCTGCGGACGCAGGGCAAACTGACGAGTCATTTCGGGTATGACGCGGTGGGGCGGCGTGCACGGCACGCTGCGCAGCGAGGCCGGGCGGGCGACGAGTTGCTTGCGAAGCAGTGGCAATACGATGCAGTAGGTGACGTGATCCAGAAGCGTGATCAGCGCTATGGCACGACGAGTTATCGGTATGACCCTACAGGGCGTATCGAACAGGCGGTGGGGCCCGGGTTGCCGTCGGAAGTGTTTCGCTGGGATGCGGCGGCGAATCTGGTGTCGAGCGATCACCCCGGTGGCTATGTCGAGCACAACCGGCTCAAGATGTTCGAGGATAAGCGCTTCGAGTACGACGCGAATGGGCGGCTGGTTCGCAAGCTGAGCGGGCACGGGCCTGCTAAAGAGCTGGTGCTTGAGTATGACGACTGGAATCAACTCAAGACCGTCGTGACGAAGGATCGGCTTGGTATATCGACCACACATTTCGAATACGACGCGTTTGGCCGGCGGATTCGGAAGCTCAATGGCAGTTATGCGAGCACGGATTTCCTGTGGGACGGCATGCGGTTGGTGCAGGAGACGTATCACGACCGGAGTGGCGAAGAGGCGCTGACGTACTTGTACGAGTCCAATAGTTATGTGCCGCTTGCTCGGATTGATCAAGGGAAGGCGGCGGCGAACGATGCGGATGTACGGGATGCGGTTTACTACTTCCACAACGATGTTTCGGGGTTGCCGGAGGAACTGACTGACGCCGGTGGCGAGTTGGTTTGGCAGGCTCGCTACAAGGTGTGGGGCAACGCGGTGCAGGAGGAGTGGATCGCGCGGGTGCCGCAGTCGTCGATACCGAAATGGGGTGAGGTTCAGTCAGCTACACGGGCGCCTGCAAATGTGCCACGGCCGCAAAACTTGCGGTTCCAAGGACAGTATCTGGACCGTGAAACCGGGTTGCACTACAACACTTTCCGGTTCTACGATCCGGACATAGGTCGATTCATCAACCCGGACCCGATCGGGTTGGCAGGTGGGTTGAATCAGTATCGGTATGGGCCGAATCCGCTGACATGGATTGACCCGTGGGGCTTGACTTGCCTGAGTCAATGGAGTGGGAAGCGCGGTCGCGAAAAATCGATGTATGACTTGGAGCGAAACGGCTTCAATGTCGTTGCTGAAGAGGTGACAATGAAGGTGAACGGCAAGCGTATTCGGGCCGACTTCGTTGCGACGGACAGCCACGGCAACTATCACGTCTTCGAAGCTAAGCATGGGACTGGGCGTCTGACCAAAAATCAAAGCGCTTCTGGCGTATTTGATATGGCGAGTCCATCGAATACCGTCGACGGTATTGGTGGTGGGGTAATTACGCCCTCAGCGGGAAAAACTGGGCAGTTCGAAATCGCGACTGGCAACAGAGACATAGGCGAAGTGCTTGGCGAGCGTGGTACTTCATATGATGCAACATTTCATGTTCTGAAATACTGAGGTGTGTAGATGGACGCGGAATTGAAAAGGGTATTTGAAAAGAGGTTGCAGGAAATTCTCAAGGAAAATATAAGTGAAAGAGGTGTCAAGGTATTGAGGGGTGAAATTGTAGTAGACCGGGAGGGTGCGGGTAATGGGCGAATTGGATTCAGGTTTCTGAGAAATGCAAACGGATATATTCTTTCTGCTGCGGCTGATTCCTTTATCCTTCAGGATTTCTATGCAATAAAAAAACCTCCATATAAGCCGAAGATACCGACTGGTCTGGTTATGGCGATGAATACCTCTATGGAAACGGTAAAGTCGTTTTCGCCGAATATTGGTGGGGCCATTGATCTGCCGCGGGATGAGGTGGAAATTGAATCGGCATGTCGATGGATATGTGAAAAAGTGATGGGAATCTATTTGCCGAGGGTGATCAATGTGATAGAGATTGATTCTGGGTTGGTTCGGGATGTAATGGAAAACCCAAGCTACTATTCATACCCGTTTCTGACTATTGCTTTTGCGGCGAAGAGAAATGGTATTGGCTTGGATGGGCTGGATGTTGATTATTTGCTGGGTAGAAAGGTGTCGGGGAATAAGTCGTTCGACGGAGATGTTTTGAAAGAGTATTTTTAGGATATGACGCGATAGGGCGGCGTGCACGGCACGCTGCGCAGGGAGGCCGGGCGGGTGACGAGTTGCTTGCGAAGCAGTGGCAATACGATGCAGCGGGCGACGTGGTCCAGAAGCGTGATCAGCGCTATGGCACGACGAGTTATCGGTATGACCCGACGGGGCGTATCGAACAGGCGGCGGGGCCCGGGTTGCCGTCGGAAGTGTTTCGCTGGGATGCGGCGGCGAATCTGGTGTCGAGCGATCACCCCGGTGGCTATGTCGAGCACAACCGGCTCAAGATGTTCGAGGACAAGCGCTTCGAGTACGACGCGTATGGGCGGCTGGTTCGCAAGCTGAGCGGGCATGGGCCTGCTAAAGAACTGGTGCTTGAGTATGACGACTGGAATCAGCTCAAGACCGTCGTAACGAAGGACCGGCTTGGTATATCGACCACACATTTCGAATACGACGCGTTTGGCCGACGGGTTCGGAAGCTCAATGGCAGTTATGCGAGTACGGATTTCCTGTGGGACGGCATGCGGTTGGTGCAGGAGACGTATCACGATCGTCAGGGCGAGGAAGCGCTGACGTATTTGTACGAGTCCAATAGTTATGTGCCGCTTGCTCGGATCGATCAAGGGAAGGCGGCGGCGAACGATGCGGATGCAGGGGATGCGGTTTACTACTTCCACAACGATGTTTCGGGGTTGCCGGAGGAACTGACTGACGCCGGTGGCGAGTTGGTTTGGCAGGCACGCTACAAGGTGTGGGGCAATGCGGTGCAGGAGGAGTGGATCGCGCGGGTGCCGAAGCGGGCGACACCGTCTTGGAACGAAGTGTCCGCGGCCGCACCAGCGCAGACTCGTGCGCCGCGGTCACAGAACCTGCGGTTCCAGGGGCAGTATCTGGATCGCGAGACGGGGCTGCACTACAACACTTTCCGGTTCTATGATCCTGATATCGGGCGGTTCATCAACCCGGATCCGATCGGTCTGCTGGGTGGAACGAACCTCTACCGGTACGCTGCCAACCCGTTGGTGTGGATCGATCCGTGGGGCTGGGCATGTGGGGAGCTTAGCGGTAAAGCTCAGGAGGTCCATAACTTGGCCGGTGGTGGGGATGCGCGCTCAATACGAAATTCAACGGTCTCGATCGTCGAAGCCAAGGTGAATGGCAAGCCACAGCTGTTTGCAGCGGGAAGCGGGGGGCGACTAAGTCCAGCACAACGACAGGCACTTATGAAGATGGGAGTACCAGAAGAGAATATCTTTTATGGTAAAAATTCTATCGATGGTTTTGATAAGCTCGAAAACCATGCAGAGCGAATTATTTTGCGCAATCTTCCCGAAGGTGCTGAGGTTAGTCGCTGGGGTATCTCTTGGGGCGGATTGCAAAGGAATGCATCGTGTCCGTCATGCCAGCCCCACGTGGAGCAAGCTGGTGGGATTTTTGATTAGGAGATAATTATGTTCGATATCGAGACGCATAAACAATATCTCGAATCAATTCTTGCTGCAGGGAAGCGCGAAAACCTTGCTCGCTTTGGTGTTTGGTGTTGTATTGGACTTGCACACGATGACTCAATATTCGAGTTCCTTGCCATGCATATGGGGAGTACGAGTACACAGATCAAACAACGAGTCAGAGACTACCTGGATCAAGTATGGAATGGAAATGAAAGCGCCAATCCATTAAATGATCTGGAGCAAGTGGACTGGGACCCTGATGCAGTTGAAATGGATGACGATGCTGCCGCCCAAGGGGCGACCGATTTGCTGGCAGGGCTATCTTTCTTGATCAAATGGTGTGCTGAACACAACGTGGCGCGATTGGTTGCATGTGCCGAAGTTTTGATAAATCGGATTGACTATTTGGAAAGTTTCGAGCTGATTGGAAGGTATACCGCGAATCCGGTTGATGGCGAAATGAATTCGCAGAAAATTTTTGCACAAGATCTTGTTGTCGGTGGGGTATCTGATCAAGATAAAATGAAATATCACGAGTGGCTATTCAGTCCCGGAATTCCTTGAGCTTGCTCGGATTGATGAAGGGAAGGCGGCGGCTAACGATGCGGATGTACGGGATACGGTTTACTACTTCCACAACGACGTTTTCGGGTTCCCGGAGGAACTGACTGACGACGATGGCGAACTGCTCTGGCAGGCTCACTACAAGGTGTGGGGAAACCAGTGCAGGAGGAGTGGATCGCGCGGGCGCAGCAGAGGTTGACAGCTGCCTGGGGTGAAGTGTCGGTGGCGGATTATGAATAAATTGAATGTTCTCGTTGAGAAAATGAAATCGGATTGGTCTTTTGCGAGAAAGGCTATTCATTTTGGTCAGGAATGTCCATTTTTGCTGAGATCCAATTTTGCTGACGGAATTGCCAGTGGTGTGATGGTCGAGGGTATTTCTGATTCCGCGTATGAGCTCATGCAGTTTTGGGGAATATCCGAGCGAGCAGATTTATTCAAGGATGATGAGTGCGGGCAATGGGGGGTTGAGGTATTGTCACCTCAAGAGGCGATTGAAGAAACGGCAAGGCAAAGGCAGATCAGGAATCGAGATTTTCTCGATGGCGATGTTGTGTTTGCTCGATTTTGTGGGGATTCAGATTTGCTTTTGATGGATTCCGTTGGAGCTGTTTACGTTGCTTTGCCTTTGGATTGTAGGGGTGACTGGCCGCGAGTGGCGGATTCGCTTGAGGATTTTTTGGAGAATTTGACGAATTCTCAGGGGGCAAAATATTGGGAACCGCCAAAGGGAAGTCGCTAATTGGCGCGAGGCGATATCGTATGTAATGCATGAGCGTTGCGAATATCTGTATGACAAGGCAAGCCGAATCACATCGGCCGAGCTGTATGCGCTTGCCGCGCGTGGGTCGTCGCTGAAGAATCGGGTCAGCTTGAAATACGACGCGCGTGGTGAGGTCGTCGAGGAGTACACGCCGACGGGCTGGCTCGCACACACCTACGATGAGCTTGGGAATCGCGTCAGCACGACGATTTCCGGTGAGCGGACGATCGATTGGCTGCATTACGGTTCGGGACACGTGCACCAGATTCGTTTCGATGGTGCGGCAGTTGCGGACATCGAACGGGATGATCTGCATCGCGAGGTTCTGCGGACGCAGGGCAAGCTGACGAGTCATTTCGGGTATGACGCAGTAGGTCGTCGTGCGCGGCACGCTGCGCAGCGAGGCCGGGCGGGCGACGAGTTGCTTGCGAAGCAGTGGCAATACGATGCATCGGGCGACGTGGTCCAGAAGCGTGATCAGCGTTATGGCACGACGAGTTATCGGTTTGACCCGACGGGGCGTATCGAACAGGCGGCGGGGCCTGGGTTGCCGTCGGAAGTGACGCCTGAACGCGGCGTCTGGCTGTACCGCTACGATACCTTCAATCGCCGGATCGAAAAGCTGCAACTCGGCGGTCGCGAAACCGTGAAGTTCATGTGGGATGGGGCGACGCTGGCTGAGCGCTGGATCGAGTTTGGATTCCCGGCCACAAACTGCCAACCGGAAATTTGGAAGCGGTTATAGATATGGGCAACATATCTCCATCGCAATATACAGTAACTCCGATTGACATCAATCGAGGGGGTGCGTGAAATTCAAGGATATTTTTTTCTCCAGGGAAGATAGGTACGCGATAGGGGTTGAGCTGGACTCAGGCACTTACTACCTGTCGATTCCCTTTGTCAATGGCATGGTGGATTACGAGGAGTATTACGAAATAACCGAATCCCAGGCGAAGGGGTTTTCAGAAAACAAAGCGCTGGCTAATGAGTTTGCGGATAAATGCAGAAATCGACTTATGGATGATAGTTTGATTATCAAACCTGGAGCAGATCGTGGAACCCCATCCTGACGGGGCTGAAGTCGATAACGCAAGTTGGCCGAGCCGGCCGGGACAGCGACAAAAAGAAACGCGTCCGGCCGGCGGGCCTGCGCCGTTTTCGCGCGAGGCCCACGGCACCCGCCATCATCCCCGCTCGAAACTCGGCCGCTTCGGATCGTACGTCCACCCCGGCACCAGATAGCGCGTCGCAGCCGCATCGTCGCGCGCCGTGCCGCCGACTTCCCGATACAGTGTATGCGCGGCCTCGACCTGTGCTATGTCGAGTTCGATCCCAAGCCCCGGCCGCTCCGGCACGGCTACCTGACCGCCGACGATCTCGAGCGGCTCGCGCGTGAGTCGCGCATCGCCTTCCTCTGGTGGTATTAACCTTACGTGGCGACGCGGAATGACGGGGTCAAAGGCTGCGTACAACGAGCTTCTCGGGTTCACCGATTCGTCGAACGACTATGGGACGTTTGTGAGGCATTTGCAAAATTGGGCAAGCTACAGCCTCACGAATGGTACTGACGATTTACCTGCGGTCTGCGCCCGAAGGGGAGATAGGACACATGCACAAGGACCTAAAGGTTTCAGCGTGGATTGGAAAGTTCTCTGGCGCACATGACCTTATACATTACGTTGAAACCGGCTACGACCCTAGCGGAAATTCGACGAACCAGTTCTGGAGTGAAATCGGCATCTCTTGGTTCGACGACGACTTTAGAGAGGCGTCAATACTTTCATCGGGAAACGACACACTGGCGGATGAACTGCAAGAGTTCTCCTATGGTGAGACTTTTGCCGACGAGCTGTTTCGCCGACTCACTCAGATGCGCCAGCCCGGGATGGACGGGCTGATCCTCTTGTACGATTTTGACTATCCGAACGTTGGCGGGCAACGGCTGCGTAGTCGTGTGGCGTTTGTGGGGACCTTCGACTATCGTAAATAGTCCCGACATACACTGTCCGGCCGTTGCCGCGTTTCGATCTGATCGGGACGGCATGCGCACCCGCGTGGCGGGTTTCTAGTTCGGCGAGTTTCGCTACGCCTACGGATAGCATGACTGGATCACGTCGTGAGCGCGGAGCACCTCGCAGCCGCGCGCTTCGCAGACCCGATCCAGCACACGTCGTTCAGGGGGGAGCTTGTCGGCCACAGTCGGGTTGGCGACGCCGCTCGTGACCGCGATCGGTGTCGGTTCGGGGGCACTGATGGAAGCGAGCGGCATGGACGAAGCCATCGACGACGGCGTGCAGTTCTATGGCTCAGACATCGGCCACGTCATCAATCTAAACCCAACCTGATCACGTCTGCATAACCAACGACGTCAACTGCGCCGCCCGCGCCACTTCCGTCTTCGCATAGATCGACTTGATCTGCGACCGAATCGTGCCGATCGACACGCCGCGCAGCTCGGCGCATTCCTGCGGCGAGTTCCCGTCGCAGCACAGCAGTACCGCGAGATCGGCTTCGGCCGACGACAACCCATAGAACACGCGTAACCGCTGCGCGCGCGCCGACGGCGAACGCAGGTCGGCCGCGGTAATCAGTGCCGCCACACCGGGCCGTTCGCGCACGAGGCGCGACTGTTCGGGCACGGGCATCAGCGCAAGCGGCAGCGGTTCGCCCGTCGTACGGCGCAGCAACAGCCCACCGCGCGCGAATGCATGCCGCCATTGCGCATCGTCGACGCAGCCTTCCGGCGCGAAGCGCCCGTTCACGATACGCAGCGCCGGTTCCGCCGCGATCAGTTGATCGGCCGCGCGATTCGTATAGCGGAGTTCGCGCTGCGCGCCGAGCAAGAACACCGGCACCGGAATCGCATCGAGCGCCGATTCCGCGGCGGCCACGCGTGCTTCGAGTTCGCCGATGCGTGCCTGAATCCGCAACGCGCGGCTGATGTGCGCGCCCATGCTTTCGATCGCGTCACGCTGCGCGTCCGACAGGCCCTGCGATTCGGGGCCGCTCTGTACACTGAGGAATGCGCCGGTGCCCTCGCCGCGATGGATATACAGCCCGGAGATGCTGCCGATCCCGTATGGCTTCAGGAATTCCTGGTAGAACACGCTATGCGCGCGTTGCGGGCGGGACAGTTGATTGACGTCCTCGAACCAGCGCCCAGCAGGCCAGTTGCCGGCAACCGGCACGACTGGGTCATACAAATAGAATTCGGTGTTGTATGCGTGGTGGCATTCGGCGACCCACGGCTCGTCGTCGCCCGCGGCGAGCTCGATGGCCGGTATTCTCGCCGCCTCGTCGAACGACAGCAGCGTGGCCATGCGCACGCCCACCGACGATCTCAAGCCGTCGAGCACGGTTTCCCATCTCTGATCGCCCAGTGCTGCGGCGTAGATGTCGTCGACTAATGCCGATGGAATCAACTCGTTCCGTTGCATCTGGTCACCCCCGCGCTACATATTCTTGTCGATCGCCTTTCGCGCATCTTACTCATTCTCGCGCCGGGTTCAATATGCGTGCGCACTTTGGGCTGGAAGCACGTCGGTTTGAGGCGTTTCTCGTCAGACGTAATGGCGACTCTCGAGCTTTCTTTTGACTGGAGCGGTGGCATCACGCAGACCAATCCTGGCGACAGCCGGACCGCTGCCGGCACGCTGTTTCTGCAGAAGAATGCGGTGCCCGACGAGGTCGGGCACGGATACTTCCTTGGCGCAAAAGGTACGCTCGACTATTTCATCGCGCCGGGGTTGAGCGTGCGCTTCATGAGCACGCTGGACGCATCAGTGCGCTGAAGTCGCCCGCTGGCAGGGTGAGCGGATCCGGGCGTCCGAAGGGAAGCAACAGGCGCTTTTGTCCCGAAACGCGTTCTTGCGCTGAGTGAAGCCGATTCATTCGAACTGTTTCGAATCGTTGCGTTCCGAGGCCGACCGACGTCTGTTTCAGCTCACTTTTTCCGTTCGCATCGGCGCATGCAATAGCCCGGTGGGTGCTGACGAAATTACGTGCCTATGCCTAATGGCTAACGCTCGCGCAAGCGGAAAATATATGGTGTTAGCGATGGTCTAATAGAAGTATTCAATGCTGATCGCGCGCGAACGAGCGCTAAGCAGCCTGTAGATCCGCTCCAAGCACTATTTCATCGAGGAGATGGAAAGGGAGGAATCCGAAATATCAAAAACACTGCAGTAAACGAGCGCGGGCCGCAAGTGCTACCAACACTCACGACCCGCTGACCACAGCCAACTTACCAGGAGTTGCCCATGGCTAAGGCGAATGATAAAGCACGTCCCCCGATTTCGGAACGCTACGTGACGGTCCAGGAAATATGGGGTGTTCCGAAAAGATTCGGCCCGAGGCCGAAGACGTTCTTTCCATATATGAAGATCGGCGGAATGTGGCTGATCAATGATGTGGGTTTTGAGCCAGGCAAAAAGGTGCGGATAGCGGTCGAGCCGGGAAGGCTGGTCATCACCACGATGTGAGATGCGACAGCGGCGCTGTACATCGGCCCGATTCGTCTCGATGCGAATCGGCCGATCGGCTAGTGTGGCGCGAACCACCAAATCCAGACCGTGATCGCCGATGAACCGGCGATACGAAAGGCCGCGCAGACAGCACCGCGCGGCCTGATCGAACTTCAACTCGCGCAAATGCGCGCCTCAGTGCAGCAAGCACGCATCCGCGGAGCACAAAGCCGTACATCAAGCCGGGCAGGACAGCCGCCACCGGCCACGACGAAACATCACCAAGCGATATTGCAAGACGACCGTGCCGTCCCCGCACCACCCGTCGCCGTGCAACGCGAACCCGCGCCGCCGTCATAAAACGTCCGCGTTTCAGGTTGCGGCACTGACGGATCGTACGGATTCGGCACAGCGTGCGGACCTCGCGCAGCATCGAAGGGCCGCGTAGGCGCATACGCATTCTCGCCGCCACGCGCATGTGACCCATTGGCTCGCAGATATTCATTCCAGTTCAGCTCGCGCTGTTCGTGTTTCGGCAGCGCGCGACCGAAGCTATCGTTCCCGCCCGCACCGAGCTCGACGCGATTCGAGGGCCAAACAGAATCGCGAGATCCATGTTCCGCCGAAGGCTGCGGTTTAAGCGAATCGCCCGAAACCCTCAACGGCCGCGTATCCGGCGTATCGAACGGACTACGTTCAACCGGCGCCGCGTACTTCACGCGCTGCGTCGTCGGCACTGAACGCTCAACGTCCGGAGCCACAGCCCGACGTTCCGAACGAAACACATTGGCCTCGTCCGAACGATCGATCAGCGAATCGCGGCCCGAAGCGTCGACAGTAGAAACGGAAAGCGCACAAGCAAGCGCGGCGGCAGAAGAAAAGCGAAGAGGAGGATTCATCGGGGCTCCGAACCACGTGATAAGCAATGAGAAAAAACGGCAGATCACTGGCTGGCGGCTCGGCGACGGATGGGCGTCGAGCGACCCTGACGCGACTGCGAGGCACGGAGGGGGCGACCCGCAGGAGGGCTGGCTGGATTGCAGAAGCGAGCCCGAATTATTTCACAAAAATCACAAACTGCTTTCTGTGTATCCATATACGTCAGCAATCGGAAGGATTGGCGGCCATGAACTACCGCCCCGAGTCGGTGCACGCCTTCACAATCATCAGTCGATTGATTTTCGGCGATCGAACCCCAGACAATCAAAAAACGACGCCCCACGAAACACCGAATCCTCGAAACCCAATCCCGGCAAGGCCAAACCTCACCAACCCACCCGAAATCGCAACCCAATTGCACTCCCCCGCAAACGTTAGCACCCCGTCCAGTTGCTCCCGAATCGCCACCAGGAAGTCGGCAAGTTTCTCCGTGTTTTCCCCAAGAGGGGCGGCATTTTTGACAGACGATTTAAAAACGCTCATATAATTTCGACTGCCTTGCCAACGGCTGTCGGACCATCCCTCCGAACGAGCAGTTGGCAAGCGGGGCAGGCGAAACGCTTGCGCAATGCAAGACGCATCACGATGTCTTTCCGAACCAGACGTCCCCTTTGGGGACTGCAAGAGCCGGGCCCCGCTACGCATCACTCCGCTGGAGGTCCGTCTTCATGTGTCTCGGGCGTGTCCCATGTCCTCGCCCCGGGTGCTGTTCGATTGCGCAAGTCATGCCGCCTTTGCCCGTATGACTAACAACATCGAGGAGCTCCTGATGACGCTGTCCCGTCTTACGTCCATTTCCGTCGCCGCCGTGCTGTTCGCCGCCGGCGCCGCCGCCGCGCAAGCGGAAACCGTGAAGATCGCCATCGCTGGTCCGATGAGCGGTTCGGTCGCCCAGTACGGCGACATGGTGAAGGCCGGCGCGCTGACCGCGATCGAGCAGATCAACGCGGCAGGCGGTGCGGGTGGCAACAAGCTTGAACCCGTGATGATGGACGACGCGTGCGAACCGAAGCAGGCCGTCGCCGTCGCCAACAAGATCGTCAGCCAGAAGATCAAGTTCGTGATCGGTCACGTGTGCTCGGGTTCGACGATTCCCGCCTCCGACATCTACGAAAACGAAGGCATCGTGATGGTCACGCCGTCGGCCACCGCGCCGCAGCTGACCGAAGGCAAGAAGCGCCACTTCATCTTCCGCACGATCGGCCGTGACGACCAGCAAGGCCCGGCCGCCGCGCAGTACATCATCAACCACGTGAAGCCGAAGAAGGTCGCGGTCCTGCACGACAAGCAGTCGTACGGCCAGGGCATCGCGACGTCGGTGAAGAAGGACCTCGAAGCCGCGAAGATCCCGGTCGTCCTGTTCGAAGGCATCAACGCCGGCGATTCGGACTACTCGGCGGTCATCACGAAGCTGAAGTCGCAAGGCGTCGACTTCGTCTACTTCGGCGGCTACCACCCGGAAATGGGCCTGCTGATGCGCCAGGCGCGCGAGCAGGGCGTGAAGGCCACGTTCATGGGGCCTGAAGGTGTGGGCAACAAGGACGTGACGGCCATCGCCGGCCCGGCTTCGGAAGGCATGCTGGTCACGCTGCCGGCCGACTTCTCGGCCGATCCGGCCAACGCGGCGCTGGTGAAGGCGTTCGCGGACAAGAAGCGCGATCCGAACGGCCCGTTCCAGATGCCGGCGTACGCAGCGGTGAAGATCATCGCCGACTCGATCGCGGGCGCGAAGACGACGGACCCGACCAAGGTCGCCGCGTACATGCACAAGACGACGTTCGACACGCCGATCGGCAAGGTCGCGTATGACGCACAGGGCGACCTGAAGGCGTTCAAGTTCGTCGTCTACACGTGGCACAAGGACGCGACGAAGACCGCCGCCAAGTAATACGGAGTACCCGCCCCGCGCACCCGCTCTGCCCGTCACCCGGGCAGGGCGCGTGCGCATTTGGCCGTTGCGCGGCCAAGGGGCGGCCCGAGACGACACCGTGCGTTGCGCGCGGCCGGCCGCCGTGATCCGGCGACGGCATGCGACACAGCGCCAACGGGAGCTTCCCGCACATGACTGACTTCTTTCCGCAATTCGCCCAGCAGCTGGTCAACGGCCTGACGCTGGGTGCGATCTATGCGCTGATCGCCATCGGCTATTCGATGGTCTACGGCATCATCGGCATGATCAACTTCGCCCACGGCGAGATCTACATGATCGGCGCGTACGTGGGCCTCGTGACCCTCACGGCCATCGGCATCTCCGCCGGCTATCCGCTGCCGCTCGTGCTCGGCGCCGCACTGATCGTGTCGGTGATCGTCACGGGGCTGTACGGCTTTGCGGTCGAACGCGTCGCGTATCGCCCGCTGCGCGGCGGCCCGCGCCTCGTGCCGCTGATCTCCGCGATCGGCATGTCGATCTTCCTGCAGAACTACGTGCAGATCGGCCAGGGCGCGCGCGACGTGTCCGTGCCGATCCTGATCTCCGGCGCGTTCGACATCCATCTCGGCGGCGACTTCGACGTGACGATCCCGTATGCGCGTCTCCTGATCGTCTGCGTGACGATCGTGCTGATGATCGCGCTCACGCTGTTCATCTCGCATTCGCGTATGGGCCGTGCGTGCCGCGCGTGCGCGGAGGACATGAAGATGGCGAACTTGCTCGGCATCGACACGAACCGCGTGATCTCGTTCACGTTCGTGCTCGGCGCGATGCTGGCGGCCGTCGGCGGCGTGCTGATCGGCCTGACGATCGGCAAGCTGAACCCGTATATCGGCTTCGTCGCGGGCATCAAGGCGTTCACCGCCGCGGTGCTGGGCGGGATCGGCAGCATCCCGGGCGCGATGCTCGGCGGCGTGCTGCTGGGCCTGGCCGAAACCTTCGCCGCAGGCTACATGCCGGCCGAGTACAAGGACGTCGTCGCGTTCGGCCTGCTCGTGCTGATCCTGCTCTTCCGCCCGACCGGCCTGCTCGGCAAGTCGGACATCGAAAAGGTTTGAGGGAGACGCAGATGAGTCAAGTCATTTCCGTTCGCCGCCCGGCCGCCGACGCGTCGGTCGGCCAGGCGCTGAAGCATGCCGTGGCCGCCGCGTTCCTGACGGCGATCCTCACGATTCCGGTGCTGGGCCTGCAGCTGAAGCTGGACGGCTACCAGGTGGTGCTGACGCCGCATTGGCGTCCGGTGTGGATCGCGGTCACGGCGGTGTTCCTGTTCCAGCTGTTCAAGCCGTGGCTCATGCGCGCGAAATCGGCGGTGAAGCTGCCGGCGATGCCCGCGATGGGCGCGCAGCAGCAGCGCGTGATCATCTGGGTGATGCTCGCGGTCGGGTTCGTGTGGCCGTTCTTCGGCTCGCGCGGCGCGGTGGACGTCGCGACGCTCGCGCTGATCTACGTGATCCTCGGCCTCGGGCTGAACATCGTGGTCGGCTTCGCGGGGCTGCTGGATCTCGGCTATGTCGGGTTCTACGCGGTCGGCGGCTATACGTACGCGATGCTGAACCAGTATTTCGGGCTGTCGTTCTGGGAGTGCCTGCCGATCGCGGCGATCGCGGCGGCGACGTTCGGCTTCCTGCTCGGGTTCCCGGTGCTGCGCCTGCGCGGCGACTATCTGGCGATCGTCACGCTCGGCTTCGGCGAAATCATCCGCCTGCTCGCGAACAACCTGACCGACCTGACGGGCGGCCCGGACGGCATCTCGAGCATTCCGAAGCCGACGGTGTTCGGCTTCGAGATGGCGCGCTCGGCGAGCGTCGAAGGCGCGAAGACCTTCCATGAACTGATCGGGCTGGAATACAGCGGCGAGCACATGGTGATCTTCCTGTACCTGATCGCGCTGGTGCTGGTCGGCTTCACGCTGTTCGTGACGAGCCGCCTGATCCGCATGCCGATGGGGCGCGCGTGGGAAGCGCTGCGCGACGACGAGATCGCGTGCCGTTCGCTCGGCCTGAACCCGACGCGCATCAAGCTGTCGGCGTTCACGCTGGGTGCTGCGTTCGCGGGCATCGGCGGCGCGTTCTTCGCGGCGCGTCAGGGCCTCGTGAATCCTGAATCGTTCACCTTCATCGAATCGGCGCTGATCCTCGCGATCGTCGTGCTCGGCGGGATGGGGTCGCAGCTCGGCGTGATTCTCGCGGCGATCCTGCTGACCGTGCTGCCGGAAGTCGCGCGCGGGTTCGCCGAGTACCGGATGCTGATCTTCGGTCTGGTGATGGTGTTGATGATGATGTGGCGTCCGCAGGGCCTGTTGCCCGCGAGCCGTCCCCACGTGGAGCTGCCGCAATGAGCGCGAATGCAGAACTGTTGAAGGTCGCCGGGCTGCAGATGCGCTTCGGCGGGTTGCTCGCGGTGGACGGCATCGATTTCGACGTGCGCCGCAACGAGGTGTTCGCGATCATCGGGCCGAACGGCGCGGGCAAGACCACGGTGTTCAACTGCGTCGGCGGCTTCTACAAGCCGACCGGCGGCGACGTCGTGCTCGACGGCCATGCGATTGGCGGGCTGCCGAGCCACAAGATCGCGTTGAAGGGGCTGGTGCGCACGTTCCAGAACATCCGTCTGTTCAAGTCGCTGACGGTGGTCGAGAACCTGCTCGTCGCGCAGCATCGCAAGGTGAAGGCGGGGCTGCTGCCGGGCCTGTTCTCGACGCCCGCGTATCGTCGCGCCGAGAAGGAAGCGCTCGAACGCGCGGCGGTGTGGCTCGACCGGATGGGATTGAAGTCGGTGGCCAACCGGCAGGCGGGCACGCTGTCGTACGGGCACCAGCGGCGCCTGGAGATCGCGCGCTGCATGATCACCGAGCCGCGTCTCTTGATGCTGGACGAGCCGGCGGCCGGTCTCAACCCGCAGGAAAAGATCGAGCTGCAGCACCTGATCGACAAGCTGCGCCACGAGTTCGGCGTATCGGTGCTGCTGATCGAGCACGACATGAGCCTCGTGATGGGCGTGTCGGACCGCATCCTCGTGATGGAGCACGGCCGGCCGATCGTGATCGGCACGCCGGAAGCGGTCCGCAACGACCCGCGCGTGATCAAGGCGTATCTGGGGGAAGAGTGATGCTGAAGCTGGAACAGGTCCATACGCACTACGGCGCGGTCGAGGCGCTCGCGGGCGTGTCGATCGAGGTGAACAAGGGCGAGATCGTCACGCTGATCGGCAGCAACGGCGCCGGCAAGACGACGCTGATGATGACGGTATGCGGCACGCCGCGCGCGTCGTCGGGCCGCGTGCTGTTCGAGGGCAACGACATCACCGGGATGTCGACGCACCAGATCATGCGGCAGGGGATGGCGATCTCGCCGGAAGGGCGGCGCGTGTTCCCGAGCCTGACGGTGCTCGAGAACCTGAAGATGGGCGGCTTCTTCGCGAGCCGTCACGAGATCGACGACGGCATCGAGCACGTGTTCAAGCTGTTTCCGCGGTTGAAGGAGCGCGCGACGCAGCGGGCCGGCACGATGTCGGGCGGCGAGCAGCAGATGCTGGCGATCGGCCGCGCGCTGATGAGCAAGCCGCGCCTGCTGCTGCTCGACGAGCCGACGCTCGGTCTCGCGCCGCTCGTGATCGCGCAGATCTTCGACATCATCCGCGCGATTCGCGACGAAGGCGTCACGGTGTTCCTGGTCGAACAGAACGCGAACAAGGCGCTGGGTGTGGCCGATCGCGGCTACGTGCTCGAAACGGGGCGCGTGGTGCTGGCGGACACGGGCGCGAACCTGCTCGCGAACGACCGGATCAAGCAGGCGTATCTCGGCGGTTGACGTGGGAAACCGCCGGCCTGCAACGGGCCGGCGGCCGACGGTAATTTTGGGCCGGTTCGGCTCCGATCGCCGCAAATTCGGCTACGCCATGCGAAGCATCGGGATCAACCCAAAATCGACCCGATAAGGCCATGTCTTGTAGCGAATTGGACGCCCGGTAGCCATTCCCGTCAAATTCGTCAACGTGCCCGCTCACCGCTGACCCGAAGCAACTGCGTAGCCCGCGCCTCACGCGTGCAGCGCCAGTCCTTTCACGGCCTTGTCGACGGCCTTCTTCGGCCCGTGCAACGCCAGGCCGACCAGATCCAGATGCTCCGCGTCCCCGGCACGAAACACGGCACGATTGGCCGCGTCGTGCCCGGTCGAAAACATCGCATGCACGTAGGGCACGATCGTGAGTTCGCGCGATAGCGCCTGTCGATGCGCGGCCTGCAACCCGTCCAGATCGGCTGCGAACACCAGCATCGGCTGGCCGAGCATGCGGCCGTAGCGGCGGCCTGCCGCATCCTCGTAAGGCTCGCCGAGCGCTTCCGGCGCTTCGGCCGCGACGCCCGTCGCGAGAAACGCGACGACATTGAGTTTCTGCCACGCCGCGAGATCGTCGCGCACGATCAGCGCCACCTTGGTATCGAACATGATTGCTCCTCGTTGAAGCAGGCATGATCGGATGCCGTGCGCGATCAGTCTGGAACGTTTGTGCAGAGTTGCCGGTACGCGGCCGGCGTGATCCGGTATGCGCGACGGAACCAGCGGCCCAGGTGGCTCTGGTCGGCGAAGCCGACGTCCGCGGCCGCCTGCGCGGGCGTGCGGCCGGCCGCGAGCAGCCGGCGCGCGGCGCGCAGCCGCAATCGCACCAGGTATGCATGCGGCGACGTGCCGAACGCGCGCTGGAACAGACGCGTCAGCCGGAACCGGTCGATCCCGGCGAAGCCGGCCAGCTCGTCGAGGCCGGGATTGCCGTCCATCTGCGCATGCAGCAGATCGCGCACCCGTGCGATCGCGGGCGGCACGGCGCCGCTTTCCGGCACGCGCGGGCCACGCAGTTCGCCGCCGAGCCGCATCAGCAGCCGGTCGAGTGTCTGGTCGCGCGCGAGTTTGCCTTCGTTGCCGTGGATCGCGAGAAACGCCTGGCGGATCGCGTCGACCAGGCTGCGATCGTCGACGAGCGTATGGCCGAAGGACGCCTCGACGCCACCCAGGCCCGGCAGGTCCAGACGTCGCGCCGCATGCTCGACCCACGCTTGCGGCAGATACAGCATCCCGTACGTGAAGCCGCCCGCTTCGGGCGCATGGCCGTCGTGCAGCGCGCCCGGCTCGATCAGGATCGCGCGGCCCGGCACGCTCGTATGCAGCGACCGGTGGCACTGGAAACGCTGCACGCCCTGTTCGGTGAAGCCGACCAGCATGTCGTCGTGATCGTGCGCATCGTACGCATGGCCGTCGAAATGCGCATGCAGGCTTTCGATGCCGGTTTCCGCATCGCGCCGCGCGACGAGCCAGTGGTCGGCCGTGTTGGACGCTTTCTTCATTCGTCGCTTTCCACCGCCTGTTCTTCACGCGCGTATTGCGCCGGCGGACGGCCGACGTGCCGCGTGAACGCGACGCTGAAGGTGCTGGCGGAACTGTAGCCGACGCGCCCCGCGATCTCCGCGATGCGCCCTTCGTTGCGGCGGAGCAGATCCTTCGCGAGCGCCATGCGCCACGTGAGCAGGTATTCCATCGGCGCGACGCCGACCGCGCGGCTGAAGCGTTCGAAGAAGGTCGAGCGCGACAGCGCGGCTTCCTTCGCCAGCTCGACGATCGTCCACGGATGCGCGGGGCGCTCGTGCATCCGGCGGATCGCGGCGGCGAGGCGGCTGTCGGCCAGCCCGCGCACGAGGCCGGGCGATGCGTTCGTGCCGGCCGTGAAGCGCAGCGCCTCGATCAGCAATACTTCCAGCAGGCGCGCCAGCACGATCTCGCGCGCAGGCCGCTGCGCGCGAGATTCGTCGCGCACCAGTTGCACGAGCGTGGTCAGTCGCGGTTCGCCGCGCACGTGCACGTATCGGGGCAGCAGCGACACCAGCAGCGATGCGTCGGGCGAACCGAAGCTGCAGTTGCCGGCCATCATCCGGGTGTCGACCGGGTTGGCGGGATCGCCGATCCGGTATTCGCCGTGGTCGAGCGCGACCGGCGGCGCGGTTTCGATACCCGGTGCGGGCGGTTCGAGGCTCGACATCGCGACGCCGTATGCGGCCGGAATCAGCATGAAATCGCCGGGTAGCAGCGCGATCGGAGCATGCCCGTCGATCGCGATCCGGCACCCGCCGTCGAGGATCGCGCAGTAGAAGGGCTCGCCGGCGACCGTGCGGCTGATCGCCCACGGGCTCGCGCCGCGCACGTATTTCGAGTACTGCGCGCTCGGTTGCAACAGCGTGACGACTTCGGTCAGCGGATCGATCATCGCCGGACTCTCGCAAAAGAAAAGCGGATTTTCGATTGTAGCGAATACGGTCCCGGCCATCTATCGTACGGACACATGCCCAACACACTGACAGGAGTCCGCATGAAGACCGTATTGATCACCGGCTGTTCCTCCGGCTTCGGCCTCGAGATCGCGCGTCATTTTCTGGCGCATGACTGGCAGGTCGTCGCGACGATGCGCACACCGCGCGAGGACGTGCTGCCGCCGTCGCCGCACCTGCGCGTACTGCAGCTCGATGTCACGAACCCCGACAGCATCCGCGACGCGCTCGCCGCGGCCGGCCCGATCGACGCGCTCGTCAACAACGCAGGCTTCGGCGCGGCCGCGCCGGCCGAGCTTACGCCGCTCGACACGGTGCGCGCGCTGTTCGAGACCAATACGATCGGGACGATCGCGGTCACACAAGCCGTGTTGCCGCAGTTTCGCGAGCGCGGGGCCGGCGTGGTCGTGAACGTCACGTCGAGCGTCACGCTGAAGGTGCTGCCGCTGCTCAGTGCATATCGCGCCAGCAAGGCGGCAGTCAATGCGTATACCGAATCGATGGCGATCGAACTCGAACCGTTCGGCGTGCGTACGCACCTGGTGTTGCCGGGCCGCGCGCCCGATACGCGTTTCGGCGACAACGCGCGCGCGAACATGCACGGCTTCGAGCACGAAGCGTATGCGGAATTTGTCGGGAAGGCCGTTGCGCGGATGCTCGATGCGTCGTCGCCGATTACCCATGCCCAGGACGTTGCCGATGCGGTATGGCGCGCGGCGACCGACCCGTCGAGCCCGATGCGCATTCCGGCCGGCGCCGATGCGCTGGCGTGGGCGGCGGAAGCCGGCTGATCGATCGGGAATGCGTCGCGCCGGTCGGTCGAACCGGCGTGACGGATCGCATGGCGCGGGGAAGGGCGTTACAGCGCGCGTGCGATCGCCTGTTCGAGCAGCGACAAGCCGAGGTCGATCTCTTCCTCGCTGACGGTCAGCGGCGGTGCGATCCGGAACACGCCGCCCATGCCGGGCAACTGCACGATGTTCATGCTGAGCCCGAGGTTCATGCACTCGCGCGTGATCTTCGCGCCGAGGCCGTCCGCCGGTTCCTTCGTCCGGCGATCCTTGACGATCTCGACGCCGAGCAGCAAGCCGCGGCCGCGCACGTCGCCGATGCAGTCGAAGCGTTCCATCAGGTCGAGCAGGCCGCGCCGCAGCCGGTCGCCCATCACGTTCGCGCGCTCGACGAGGCCGTCGCGCTGCACCACGTCGAGCACGCGCAGGCCGACCGCGGCGGGCAGCGGATCCGATACGTGCGTCGTATAGAACAGGTAGCCGAGCTCGTGCGCGCGTTCCTCGATCGCGGCGGACGTCACGATGGCCGCGAGCGGCAGCCCGGCGCCGAGCGTCTTCGACAGCGTCAGGATGTCGGGCGTCACGCCGTCGCGCTGGCACGCGAACATCGTGCCGGTGCGGCCGACGCCCGTCTGCGCTTCGTCGAGGATCAGCAGCATCCCGCGCGCTTCGCACTTGCGCTTGAGCGCCGCCATGTAGCCTTCCGGCAATTCGATGATGCCGCCCGAGCTGAGGATCGGCTCCGCGATGAACGCGGCGAGGTTGCCGCTCGACTGGCGGTCGATCAGGTCGAACGCATAGTCGAGCTCGGCGAGGTAGTCGTACGTGCCGTTGTGCTCGAAGCGCGGCCGGTACGTGAACGGCGCCGGAATCGCGAACGAGCCGACGGCGGCCGGGCCGACGCCTTTGCGCCCGGCGCTGTACGTGGCGGACGCAGCCGCGCCCGTCATCCCGTGCCACGACTGTGCGAAACCGACGATCTCGTACTTGCCGGTGACGAGCTTCGCCATCCGGATCGCCGCTTCGTTCGATTCCGCGCCGGTGCTCAGCAGCAGCGCGCGGTCGAGCCCCGGCGGCGTGACGTCGGCGAGGCGCGTCGCGAGATCGACGACCGGCCGCGACAGCATGCCGCTGAACAGGTGGTCGAGCTTGCCCGCGTATTCGCCGATCACGGCGACGATCTCCGGGTGGCTGTGCCCGAGCACCGCGCTCATCTGGCCCGACGTGAAGTCGAGGATCGCGCGGCCGTCCGCGTCGTAGACGAAGCTGCCTTGCGCACGCTCGATGATCATCGGCTCGAACGTGCCGCCGTAGCGGATCAGGTGCTGTCTGGCGTTGCGCCAGAAGGTTGCGTCGTCGTTCAGGGACATCGGGTTTCTCCGGGCAAGGGCAGGGATCGCTTGCAGTCTAGGCGCCGGTCTGGTTTTATGGAAACGAATAGTGCTTATGCAAGGTAGAAAAGGAGCTAATACCTTGGGACGCTCGCTCGACATCGACCTGCTGCGCTCGTTCGTCGTGATCGCCGAAGTGCGCTCGCTCAGCCGCGCGGCGGCGCGGGTCGGCCGCACGCAGTCCGCGCTGAGCCAGCAGATGCGGCGGCTCGAGGAGGTCGTCGATCAGCCGCTGTTCCAGCGCACCGGCCGCGGCGTGCTGCTGACGCATCCCGGCGAGCGGCTGCTCGCGCATGCGCAGCGTATCCTGCGGCAGCACGACGAGGCGATGGCCGACCTGTGCGGCACGGGGTTGTCGGGCAGCATCCGCTTCGGGTGCCCGGACGATTACGCGGCCGTGTTCCTGCCGTCGCTGTTGCGGCAGTTCTCGAACCAGCATCCGCAGGCGATCGTCGAAGTCGTGTGCGGGCCGACGCCGCGCTTGCTCGAGCAGCTCGACAAGCGGGCGGTCGATCTGGCGATGATCTCGTTGCCGGACGACGACGGGGCGACGGCGGATTTCATCCGTCGCGAGCAACTGGTCTGGATCGGTTCCCCGGGGCTGGATGCCGCGCGGTTCGATCCGTTGCCGCTCGCGCTGTCCGATCCCGATACGCTCGATCACATCGCGGCCTGCGAGGCGCTGGATCGAGCGGGGCGCGATTATCGCGTCGCGTATGCGAGCAGCAGCCTCGCGGGGCTGACCGCGCTGGTGCGCTCGGGGCAGGCGTTCGCGGTGATGACGCAAACGGCGGTGCCCGCGGATCTGGCGATTCTCGCCGGCGATCGCGGGTTGCCGCCGCTGCCGGCGGTGGGGATCACGCTGAAATTCGACCGGAAGCGGCCGTCGCATCTGACGGTCGCGTTTGCCGAGCATATTCGGGCGGTGTTGCCGCTGCTGTGACGGGGGCGGGCTGTTCCGGTTGGTGCAGGAAAGGGCGATTCGACTCATCGAATGGACCGCATTCACGATGAGCTGTTTTCTGACGGGGAGGGCACGCGGGAATGATGCGAGGGCACAAGACAAGACGGCGGTCTTCAACTTCGTGCCGACGCGTCCGGGGTCGATGCTCCGCGATCGCATCGCGGGCTGGACGGCTGAAGAAGTGGGGGGCGGGACGCGCGCGTGATGCGGCGGCGATGTCGCCTTCGGTGGATCGCAACGGCATTTGCCGCGGAAACAAAAAAACCGCGAAGCCTGACGCTGTCGCGGTTTTTCTTGAGCATTCCGGAAGCACGGATATCTCGTGTCTGGTGCCGACGGCGAGACTCGAACTCGCACAGCTTTCGCCACTACCCCCTCAAGATAGCGTGTCTACCAATTTCACCACGTCGGCACTTCAGTACTGCAAGGGGCGCTATTCTAGCGTCACTTTTTGCGTTTGTGAAGAGGATATGACACGCTCGCGCGGCACGCGAAAGCGATCCCGGTAAAATTCGTTCGATCGATCCGACGATCATCGCAACCGCAACCGCTTTCTCTCCGTGACGACCACTCTCGAACAATTGCAGACCGGCCGGCTGACGGGCACCCGGCAACTCAAGCTCGCGTGCGGGCTCACCGAATTTCCGCGCGAAATCTTCGAGCTGGCGGACACGCTCGAAGTGCTCGACCTGTCCGGCAATGCGCTGTCCGCGCTGCCGGACGACCTGTCGCGGTTGCATCGCCTGCGCATCCTGTTCGCGTCGTCCAACCGCTTCACGGCATTCCCGGCCGTGCTCGGCACGTGCGCGCAACTCGACATGATCGGCTTCAAGGCGAACCGGATTCGCACGGTGCCGCGCCATTCGCTGCCGCGCGCGTTGCGCTGGCTGATCCTGACCGACAACGAAATCGAAGCACTGCCCGCCGAAATCGGCGACTGCTCGCGCTTGCAGAAGCTGATGCTCGCCGGCAACCGGCTGCGCGCGCTGCCCGCTGAAATGGCCGCATGCCGTGCGCTCGAACTGGTGCGTCTGTCGGCGAACCGGCTCGACGCGCTGCCGGACTGGCTGCTGCGTTTGCCGCGTCTCGCGTGGCTCGCGGCCGCCGGCAATCCGCTCGGCGCCGTGCCGGAGGCAGCCGCTTCCGCCGAGCCGGGCGTTGCGGATATCGACTGGGCGTCGCTCTCCTGCGACCAGCAACTCGGCGAAGGCGCATCGGGCGTCATCTACCGCGCGCAATGGCAGGCTAACGGTCACGCGCCGCGCGCGGTCGCGGTCAAGCTGTTCAAGGGCGCGGTGACGAGCGACGGTCTGCCCGATTGCGAAATGGCCGCCTGCCTGCACGCGGGACGCCACCCGAACATGATCCCGGTGATCGGCAAGGTGCGCGGTCATCCGGACGGCACGCACGGCCTCGTGATGGAACTGGTCGATCCGGCACTGACGAACCTCGCGGGGCCGCCGAGTTTCGCGACCTGCACACGCGATGTCTATACCGACGATGCGCGGTTCGCACCGGCAGCCGCGGCGCGGATCGCGCACGGCATCGCGTCGGTCGCCGCGCATCTGCATGCGCGCGGCATCATGCACGGCGATCTGTATGCGCACAACATCCTGCACGACGGCGAGGGCGGCGCGCTGCTCGGCGATTTCGGCGCGGCGTCGGTCTATGACGTGAATGACCGCGCGCACGCGGCGCGGCTCGAACGGCTGGAAGTCAGGGCGTTCGGCTATCTGCTCGACGAGTTGCTGGCGCGATGCGAGCCACGCACGCGGGAAGGGGCGCACGAACTTGAAGCGCTTGCGGCCGCGTGTCTGAACGAGGACGTCGATGCGCGTCCGTCGTTCGACGCGATTGCTGCTTCACTGGCTGCATCGACGCGCTGACGTTGCTGACGTTTGCGCGCCGGAGGGGTGCGTCGACGCGTGCCGGCGCTTACGCCTGCCGCGCGGTCAGCAGCTTGATTCCCAGTCCGACGAACAGCAGCCCGCTCGCGCGCTTCGCCGCGCGTACCCACGGGCTGACGCCGAAGCCGCGATGGAGCCGGCGCACGCCGAACGAATAGACGCTGTGAACGACGATGACGGTGCGGGCGATCGTCGCGTACATCACGATGAACTGCATCGCGAGCGGACGATCGTGCGCGATGAACTGCGGCATGAACGCCGACAGGAAGATCATCGTCTTCGGATTGCTGCCCGACACGAACAGCGCTTCACGGAACAGCTTCCGGCGGTCGGGCTCGACGAGTGTCGCGTTGCCGTCCGGCGAACGTCGACGGCGGCTGCCGCGCAGTTGCCGGATGCCGAGCACGATCAGATACGCCGCGCCGACGATCTTCATCGCGACGAACAGCGGCGGCATGGCGGCGAGCACCGCGCCGACGCCGAGCGCGACCAGCATGACCACCACGCCCTGCGCGACGAGGTTGCCGGCGATCGTCGCGGCGGTGCCGCGCGTGCCGTAGCGCACCGTGTTGCGGATCACGAGCAGCACGTTGGGGCCCGGCGACAGCGTCGTCGCGAGATAGGCGGCGGCAAACAGCATCCAGGTCTGAATGGACATGCGGTGCTCCGGGAGACGGTTTCTGCGATCGGGGTGACGCCGTGCATGATGCCACGGCGCGAATCACCCCGATCGCAGCGTCAACGCGCGTCGCGCACGCAGTAGGCGGCGATCGACGACGGCGCATCGATCGCGGCGGGCCGCGTCATCCACGCGATCCACGCCGCCCACAACCCGCAGACGATCAGTACGGCGACGTTCAGCGGCGTCCGGTAACGGACGATCAGGTCGGCCAGCGGCAGGCGTTCTTTCATGTTCGTCTCCATCGGTGGTGGCGCAGGCGGCGCTACTGTCCGGTGTACGACGGCGCCTTCGCGTCGCAGGTCACGGACACCGTCGAGCCGTCGGCGAAATGCAGCCGGAACGGGATCTTCGCGCCGGGCGTGACGCTCTGGCGCGGTTGTTCGAGCATCACGTGATAGCTCTTCGGCTTGAACATCACCGTGCCGTGCGCGGGCACCTCGACCGTGTCGACGTGGACCATCTTCGTGGTGCTGCCGGCCGTCTGCGTTTCGTGCAGCATGGCCATCCCGAATGCCGGCGTGTCGATGCCCGTGAGCGTCGCGGGGGTGTCGCCGTCGTTCTTCAGCGTGAAGTAGCCGGACGACGGCACCGTCGCGGGCATCGCGCGGATCCAGCAGGCATCGGCCTGTACGGCCGGCGCGGCGAACGTGGCGGGAGCGTGCAGCGCGAACAGTGCGGACAGCAGGGCGGCCGGAATCGAGCGTTTCATCATGTGTTCTCCTTATCGAAAGTACGGGATGCGGATGGCGCGGCGATGCGCCCCTGGCGATGCGGGCATGCGCGTGTCACTTCAGCGTGAACGCGTAGTGCCCCTGGGTCCGGTGGCCGTCGCTGGCCACGGCGACCCATGCGACCGTGTAGGTGCCGGCCGTCAGGCTCGTCAGCGCGACGTGCATCCGCTTGCGGTTGCCGTCGTCGACGACGGCCTTGCCGGTCGCGACCGGCTGGCCGTGGCTGTCGGTCACGGCGATCGAGCTGAATGCGGGTTCGAGCGCCTCGTCGAAATCGATCGTGACGGCTTGCGGTGCGGCAGTGAGCGTTGCGCCGGCGGCCGGCTGCTGCGTTTTCGGAAACGCGTGCGCGTGGGCGGCCTGGACGATGACGAAGGTCAGGGCGGCGATGGCGCCGCGGAAAAGCGTGGATGTTTTCATGGCTTGGGAAATGCGTTGTGGATCGGGTTGGGGAAAATGCCGTCGAGATGCACACGAGCCCGCAGCAGGGGCGCGATGTGACCGTACTGGAGGTCGAACGCATCGCCGACACTCGGGTCGTCGATGGTCATCGTGACGGGGCGCGCGCGATTTCCCGCGCTCGCGCACGCATGCTCATGCGCGGCGACGGCGACGGCGACGCACGCGCACGGTGCCATGCGGCGCGCGGCAATAAGGGTCGACATGATCGTCCTCGTGAACGTGACACGGCACGGGCGCCGGCAGGGCGCGCGAACGGCGCGATGCGTTCGGGCATCGCGCGCTGTGGCTGCGGTTCAGGCGGAGGCGGGTGGGGCGCGCGGCTGCGCGGCCGTGAGCGGCAACGCGCGGCGCAGGCTTTCGAAGCGGGTTGCTTCGCGATGCTGGATGACGCGCACATGGGCCGCGAACGTCAGTTCGGGCGCGGGCAGCGCGGGCGTATGGGCGAGCAGGCTGCAATAGCCGCACGCCTGCAAATGGGCTTGCAGGCTCTTCGACGACGAACGGGTTTGATGGTCGCCGGCAACCGGGCCGGTCGTACAGTAACCGGCGAGCAGTGCATCGACGCGGCCTTGCGTCGTCAGCGCCTGCGAGATCGTCGGCGCGAGCGCCGTCATCAGGATGGCGAGCATCCCGATCAGACTGCCGATCTTCCGGAGGCGACGACTGAGCATGCGACGAACAGCGGCGTGAGGACTGCGATGGGGCGGATTATGCCATGCACCCCGCGAGGCCGGCATGCGTGCGTCCGCATGCCGGGGATGGCGGGCAAGCGCCGGTTACGCGTGCGTTGCCAGATATTTCGTGATCAGCGTCATCTGCGCGGCCCAGCCGTGATCGTTCATTTCGCGTGCCTTCGCGCGACGCGCTTCGATCAGCTGGTCGAACCCCGTTTCAGTGACCGTGAGCCGGGTGCCGCCGTTTTGCTCGGCGATCGCGAACGTGACGAGCGTCATCGGCTCGGCCGAGTAATCGAAGTTCGGATCGATCGCGAACGGATGCCAGCGGAACGAGAACAGTTGCTTCGGTTCGACGCGCTCGACGACGATTTCGAATACGGCGCCCGCGTAGGGCTCCTGGGCCTTGGCGACGTCGTCGTCGACGCGCGTCGGCGTGATGCGGCCGAACAGCGGCTGGTCTTCCGTGAACGGCCCGTCGAAGGTGACACCGAACCACGTGCCGAATTCCCCGGAATTGCTGATGGCTTCCCACACGCGCGCCGGCGGCGCGGCGAGCACGGCCTGTTTCTCGATGCGATCGGTTGACTGGGTCATCACATTCTCCCGACGGGCTTGCCCGTCACGGTTGCGGGACGGCGCGCAACGGCGCGTCGCGTTCAGTCGATCATCTCCGCGTCGGGCACGTCGAGCACGACATCCGACGTCGCGACGGCCACGCACGGCAGCGTATAGCCGTCGGCCTTTTCCTCGCGGCTCAGCCCGGGCCATTCGATCGTGTAGCGTACGCTGCCGCTGACGATCCTGCACAGGCAGCTTCGGCACGTACCGTTGCGGCACGAACGCGGCAGCCTGACGTGCGCGAACGCGGCGGCTTCGAGCAGGGTCAGCGAATCGGGTGCGTCGAACGTCGCGCCGAGCGGCTCGATGCGCACGAGAGGCGGATGGTCGGGGTCGGTCATGGGGCGAAGCGGGCGGCGGCGAGGCAAGCGCCAAGCATACCCGAAGCCGCATGCGGCCGGCGCCCGCTGGCCGGCGCGTCAATGGCGGCGCAGGTAGCGGTACACGGTGTTGCGGGCGAGCCCGAGTTCCCGCGCGGCCGCCGACACGTTGCCGCCGTGCCGCGCGAGCACCGCATCGATCACCGCGGCCTGGTGGCTTTGCAGCGTCGTCGTTTCGCTTGCGTCGGCCGGCGCGGCGGGCGACGCCGATGCATCGTCGCAGTCGAGCCAGAAATCGTCGGGCAGATGCGCGAGCGCGATCTCGGCTTCGTCTTCGGCGAGCATGCCCGCGGTGCGCAGCACGTTGGTCATTTGCCGCAGGTTGCCGGGCCAGCGGTGGCGCATGAACGCGTCGAGCACGTCGGGCGCGAGACGGCACGGCATCGGCTCGCTGCGCGCGAGCCGCGCGAGGATGCGCTCGACCAGCGCCGGCAGGTCGGTGCGGTCGGCCAGTGCCGGCAGCGTGACCGCGAGGCCGTTGATCCGGTAGAACAGGTCTTCGCGGAACGTGCCTTCGGCGATCATCGCGCGCAGGTCGCGGTGAGTCGCGCAGACCACGCGCACGTCGACCGGCACCGCGCGCGCGCCGCCGAGCGGCATCACCGCGCGCTCCTGCAGCACGCGCATCAGCCGGACCTGCTGCGCGAGCGGCATGTCGCCGATTTCGTCGAGAAACAGCGTGCCGCCGTCGGCCTGCGCGATCTTGCCGGGGCTGCCGCGCTTGCGTGCGCCGGTGAAGGCGCCGTCCTCATAGCCGAACAGTTCGGCCTCGATCAGCGAATCCGGCAGCGCCGCGCAGTTCACCGCGACGAACGGGCCGTCCGAGCGCGGCGACGCCTGGTGCAGCGCGCGGGCGAGCCATTCCTTGCCGGTGCCCGTCTGGCCGAGGATCAGCAGCGGCAGGTCGCGTCCGCGGATCTTCGCGACGCGTTCGAGCACGGCGGCCATGCGCGCGTCGCCGGTGTCGAGCGTCGCGAACGTGATCGCGTCGGGGTCCTGTGCGGGCACGCGCACGGCAGGGGCGGGCGGCGTGACGGCAACCGTCGTCTTGTGCGCTTCCGCGAATTCGCAGCGCGCGAGCACGCGCACGCCGGTCGGCAGCGTCAGGCGGAACGATGCGCCGGGCGCGCGCGCCGCCTGCTGGGCGAGCTGGCCGAACTGCATGCCGAACAGCGCATCGCAGCCGCGATGCTGCAAGGCATCGAACGTTGCGCCGAGCTGGAATTGTGCGCTGCGATTCGCGGCGATCAGCCCGCCGTCGGGGCCGAACGCGACGAGCCCGGCGAACAGCGAGTCGACGCAATCCTCGTGGGCGTGAAAGCGCAGCCGCAGCGCCTGCGCGCACTGGTTCGCGAACAGATGGTTCTCGATCAGCTGCGCGGACATCCGCACCAGCGCGAGCGTATGCGAGCTGAACCCGCGCGGGTCGCCGCTGACGTCGAGCGCGCCGAGCGTGCGGCCGAACGGATCGATGATCGGCGCGCACGAGCAGGTGAGGATGTGGTTGGCGCGCAGGAAGTGTTCGGGGCCGTGTACCGCGACGGCCTGGCCGGACGCGAGCGCGGTGCCGATCGCATTGGTGCCGCGTGCGCCTTCGGCCCACGACACGCCGTTGCACAGTGCGACGCGGTTTGCTTTCTCGATGAAGTCCGCGTCGCCGATGCTGTGCAGGATCACGCCGTCGGCATCGGTGAGCAGCACGAGGCTTTGCGTGTCGGCGATCTGTGCGTGGAGGTCTTCCATCACCGGGCGCGCATGTGCGAACAGTGCGTGGTTCGTGTCGAGCAGTTCGCGCAGTGCGAGCCGCGACAGCGGCGAGAAATCGGGGTGCTCGTTCGCGCGCAGGCCGACCGCGGTCGAACGCGCATGCGCCTGCGCGAGCAGGTCGATGCGGCCCGTGGTGGCGGGCAGCACGAAAGATTGAGGCATGTCTTGTCTCCTGTCGACCAGAGTTAGCGCTTTAGCGCTTACTCTGGTCCCATGCTTCGCGGTCGACCAGAGTTAGCGCTTTAGCGCTTACCCTGGTCCCATGCTTCGCGGTCGGCCGGAGTTAGTGCTTTAGCGCTTGCTCTGGTCCCATGCTTCGCGGTCGGCTGGAATGGATGCTTCAGCGCTTGCTTGGCCCCCATGCTTCGCACTCGGTCCCGGCCAGCGCTTACGCACCGCAACAACCCAAACCCCGGCCGCCGCCTTGATATCGCACCATCATACAAGCGCCGCGTGCGTTGCGCGACCGCGAACAAAATCCCCTTGCTTTTAAGCGTATGCCTGCAATGATTGAAGTGGAGCACGCACGCGCCGTGTTCCGCATCGCAACATGCATGCGACGTGACATGCATCCGTTCGGGAGACGCATCATGGTTCGAACGGAACTGAGAGTCGTGCTGGCGGCCATCGCCACCTTCATCATGCTGGGCGGCATCGCCGTGGCGATCCACGGCCTGCTGTTCGATCTGGGCACCGCGGTGCGATACGGGGCCGCCGCCATCGCGGTGGGCGCCACGACCGCGGCGATCTCGCTGAACATCTGGCCGACCGACCCTCACTGACGCCGTTTGGCCCAGGGTGCCGGATGCCGCGCAGGTCAGACGAAATGCGCGTCGGAACGACGCACATCGCAAATTTTGCCTCCTGCGCGAAACCGTCTAAAGTGGAATGCAACCGGCATGCATTGTTCGCGCCATACCCCCGCGAACGGTGTCTCTGTCGGCGAGCCCGCGTACATTCTCGTCCGGCCGGTAGCGGACGATGGACGCGGTCATTCGCTTTCTACCGGCGATAGGCGGCTCCCATGCAGATCCATTTCACGAACGAGAAGCCCGAATATTCGGGGCGCGACTTGATGCTCGGGTTCATGGCGTTGGTCAATGGCGAGCGTGTCCAATGTCAGATTACAGCCGAGGCGCTGGAGGACCATTTCGGTGCGGCATCGCCGCGCTTCGAGGACATGGTCGGTGCGTACGATCAGCATCGCGAACGTATCGAGGCGGCCGCACGGCGGCTGCTGTCCGAAACGCGTGCGCAATGCGTGACGCTGCGTAGCGGCTACGTGCGCTTCTATGAGGCGAACTGGCGCTGAACCGGACGACCGGGCAGCGACTGAGCGGGCGCCGGTTACCGGCGCCCGTGTCGTATCGGCGCATGCGTGCCGGGCCGGACGCGCGCGCGACGATGCGCGCGTCGTTTCCCTCTTTCTCTGTCAGTCCGCACCGGTGAGCGCATACGCGCCACCGGTTTCGCCGTGCGCTCGCGCGATGCGCGCGAAGCCCGTTTCGGCGAGATGCATTCCCGCAATCAGCAGGTCGTCCGAAGCCGCTTCGGCGAGCGTGGCCGCGCGCGTCGCGACGGCCAGCGCCGGATCGTGATCGAACGCGATCGACACGTCCGGACGCGCGACCTGAATCGGCGCGAAATGCACGAGATCGCCCCAGATCAACAGACGCTCGTCATGCGATTCGACGCGATACCCCGTGTGACCGGGCGTATGTCCCGGTAGCGGCACCGCGACGATGCCGGGCAGCACGTCGCCCGCTTCGATGGTGCGCAGCCGGGCGCGACAGGCATCGAACGCGCGCCGCGCGATCCGGAAATTGCCGCGGGCCCGTTCGTTGGCCTGCTCGAACGCCGCGTCGTCCAGCCAGAACGCCCGTTCCCGTTCGTGAATGCGCACCTCCGCGTGCGCGAAGGCCGGTTGCCCGTCCGGGTCGAGCAAGCCGCCGATGTGGTCGGGGTGCGCGTGCGTCAGCAGGATCGTGTCGATGTCGCGCGCGTCGATGCCGGCTTGCGCCAGCGACGGCATCAGCCGGCCGCCCCAGTTGCGGATGCCGCCGGCACCGGTGTCGACGAGCACGGTGCGGCCATGCCCGCGGATCACGTAGCAGTTGATATTGACGCTCGACGGCGCGGCGATGCCCGCGCGGTGCATGATGCCGGTCGCGTCGTCGGTCTCGATGTTCGACAGCAGGTCGAGGCCGGCGGTCAGTGCGCCGTCGCTGATCGCGACGACCGAGAAATCGCCGACCCGGCGGCACGGAAACGGGGGGCGGGGAAGGAGTTCGCTCATGGCTCAATGTCGGGCGTGAAGGTGGGCGGCGTCGTAGCCGAAGCAGCGGATGCGCGCGACGCATCCGGTGTGGCGAAGCATCTCGCGATCCAGCGAGACCATGAAGCGATCCATCAATTCAGGGGTACGAAACGGTTGGATGCGATAGCGGATTTCGGCGCTGACGGGATGCCCGTGGCCGTGCCGGACCGGAACGTGGATGACGTGGATCGTGCCGGGCGCGGCCTGCAACACGTCGGTGCAGAGCGTCGCGCAGGCCGACGACAGTGCGTCGAGCGCGGCGTTCGACGGCATGTTCGCCTCCGCGATGAAAATCGTGACGCTGGGCATGGCCGGCCCCCTCAGCGCGCGGCCGCGCTGACGAGCTGTTCGCCCATCGGCGCATAGAGCCGGATCGCGGCGCCGCACGCGTCGGCCGCCTCGGACGCATGCGGCGCCTGATCGCGATCGAGAACGGCCAGCCAGCGGGATGCCGGCTGGCGGTCCAGCGCGACTGCGTGAATGGCCGTGGCGGCGATTCCCGCTTGCGCGAACGGGGCCGCGTCTTCGCAAACGGCCAGCCATTGATGATCGGCGACGACCGGCGCGGATGCCGCGCTGTCGTACACGTTGCGTCGCCACTCGACGATGTGCGGCTGCCAGCGCGCGAAGTTGCCGCCGCCGTTGTCGCGATACGCGGCCGACGCCAGCACGTCGGCGCTGTCGATCGTGTGCAGCGCGAGGTAGACGGGGCCGTCGCCGCCGACGGCGCGCAAGCGTTGCGACGTGCGAAAGCCCGGCACCGAGATCAGCGCGGGAAGCTTGATCCGGCTGTAGAAGTCGTTCCATTCGGCTTCGGTCGCGGGATCGGCGAAGCT
The DNA here is from genome assembly GCF_003366075.1 of Burkholderia sp. IDO3. NCBI lineage: Bacteria > Pseudomonadati > Pseudomonadota > Betaproteobacteria > Burkholderiales > Burkholderiaceae > Burkholderia > Burkholderia sp. IDO3. The sequence goes on along the minus strand of NZ_CP028962.1, from coordinate 2,477,823 downwards.
GCATTCAACGGCATAGATCATGACATCTCCAACGGGGTAGCGAGCGGCCTTCGGCATCGATCGCCGCTCGACGGGTTGAGTTTTTGTCATGATAATTAGCCGGGGAACGGGTGAAAAACGATGATTCGTCACCGTTCATTGATCTTTGATCAAGCTTCGGCCAACCACTGCAGAACCGGGAGCAATCGTGACGCGACGCAGGATTCCGAGCAATTCGGCATTGATGGCATTCGAGGCCGCGGCGCGGCACGGCAGTTTCGCGCGCGCCGCCGACGAACTGGCGTTGACGGAAGGCGCGATCAGCCGCCAGATCGGCCGGCTCGAGACGTTCCTGGGCGTCGCGCTGTTCGAGCGCATCGGCAACCGCGTGCGGGTGGCGCCGAACGGCGTGCGCTACGCGGCGCAGGTTCGCGAAGTGCTGGACCGGCTCGAGCGCGACAGCCAGTACATGATGGGGCAGCCCGGCGACGGCGGCAGCATCGACATCGCCGTGACGCCGACATTCGCGACGCGCTGGCTGATTCCCCGGCTCAAGCGGTTTCAGGCGCGGCATCCGAACATCACGGTGCATTTCGCCGATCGCGCCGAGCCGTTCGTGCTGGCCGGCAGCGGTTTCGATGCGGCGATTCATTTCGAGCATCCGGCATGGGCCGGCATGCATACGTACCGGTTATGCGAGGAGGTGCTCGTGCCGGTCTGCCACCCGTCGCTGCTCGCCGGCGGGGATCCGGACGCGCTGCTCGGCACGCTGCCGCGCCTTCACAAGCGCCAGACGCCCGATGCGTGGTCGGCATACGTCCACGAAACGGGGTTGCCGGTGAGCAACCCGGCCGCCGGCGCGCGCTACGATCTTTACTCGATGCTGATCGCGGCGGCCGTGGCCGGGCTCGGCGTCGCGCTGGTGCCACGGCTGTACGTCGACACCGAGATTGCGCAAGGCTTGCTCGCGGCGCCCTGGCCGGACGGGCGGGACGTGGTCAAGCGTTTCTGTCTCGTGCTGCCGGATGCGCTGGAACTCGGTGAAGGGCCGCTGCAGACCTTCGCGCGCTGGGTGCTCGGCGAGGCGGACTCGTGACCGGGCATCGTCGGCGCCGCGCGCGTATCCCAACGAAAACGCCACCCGGAGGTGGCGTTGTTTCATCGTGCATCGCGCCGGGGCGCGCGCATCACTCGCTGCCGAGATAGAAGAAGCGGAACAGGAACACGGCCGCGATGATCCACACGATCGGCTTGACCGAGCGGACCTGGCCCGTCAGCAGCTTGAGGCCGCCGTATGCGATGAAGCCGAAGGCGACGCCGTTCGCGATCGAGTACGTGAACGGCATCAGCAGCGCGGTCAGCGCGGCCGGCACGGCTTCGGTCGCGTCGTCCCACGGCACGTCGACCATCTCGCGCAGCATCAGGCACGACACGTACAGCAGCGCGGGCGCGGTCGCGTAGGCCGGCACGACGCCGGCGAGCGGCGCGATGAACAGGCATGCGAGGAACAGCACCGCGACGGTGAGCGCGGTCACGCCCGTACGGCCGCCGGCCTGCACGCCCGACGCGCTTTCGATATATGCGGTGGTCGACGACGTGCCGAGTATCGAGCCCGCGACGATCGCGGTGCTGTCGGCGAGCAGCGCCTTGTTCAGGCGGTTCATCTTGCCTTCGACGAGCAGGCCCGCGCGGTTCGCGACGCCCATCAGCGTGCCGGTCGCATCGAACAGTTCGACGAGGAAGAACACGAGAATCACGTTGATGATGCCGGTCGACAGCGCCGCGTGGATGTCGAGCTTGAACAGCGTCGCGTCGATCGACGGCGGCGCGGAGAACACGCCGTGGAACTGGTTGTCGCCGAAGAAGAACGACAGGATCGTGACGCCGATGATGCCGATCAGGATCGCGCCGCGCACGCGCAGGTGGTCGAGCGTGACGATCGTGAAGAAGCCGATGATCGCGAGGACCGTGTCGTGCTTGTGCAGGTCGCCGAGCGCGACGAGCGTGGCCGGGTTGCCGACGATCACGCCCGACGTCTTCAGCGAGATGATGCCGAGGAACAGCCCGATGCCGGCCGTGATCGAGATGCGCAGCGATCTCGGAATGCCGTTGACGATCGCCTCGCGCACGCGGAACAGCGTGACGAGCAGGAACAGGCAGCCGGAGATGAACACCGCACCGAGCGCGGCCTGCCACGTGAAGCCCATCCCCTTGACGACCGTGTAGGCGAAATACGCGTTCAGGCCCATGCCGGGCGCGCACGCGATCGGGTAGTTCGCATACAGCCCCATGATGATCGACGCCAGCGCCGCGACGAGGCAGGTCGCGACGAACACGGATTCCTTCGGCATGCCGGCGTCGCCGAGGATCGCGGGGTTGACGAAGATGATGTAGGCCATCGTCAGGAACGTGGTGACGCCCGCGAGTATTTCGGTGCGGAAGTCGGTGCCGGCTTCAGCGAAGCCGAAATACCGCTTGATGGATTCCATGAAGGCGTTTCTCCGGTCGGGTTGTCGTGTTGCTTGTTGTGCCGAATTGTTGTAAAGGCAGTGCGGCCGGCTTACTGTAACCAGCCACTATTGCCGGGCTATCGGCGGATTGTAATAGCGCGGATAGCTCGGACGATATAGTCGTGGGGCTCGATCGGCCGCGCTCGCGCGGACGGTCTGGCAGCCCTGCCGCGCGAGGAAGGCGCGCATTTTACCGGTTCGCGCGAAGCGGACGGGCGGAAACGATGGAAACGGTTCGAAAGCGGGGTTCGAAAGCGGGTGGCCGGCGCCGGCCGATGCGGGCGCAACGGAATGGAGCGTGGGTGTGGCGCGGCTGCCACGTGATGACATGCGACTGAAACGGAGCGCCCGCATGCTTGGCGGACGCGGTGCGCATGCGAGGTACGCGTGAACGCGCGAGCGTGGCCGCGGCGAATGCGCAGCGGCGTGCATCGGCCATTCGTCAGTCCAGGCGGTTGCAGCGATCGGGTTATCGTGCGCCGAAGCCGTGCCGTGCGCAACTGTCATTTCGCGATGCGGGTTCGACTGTGGTTTCTGTGTAAAAGATTGCAAGACCCCATCGCGTAAACCGGCAACTCTTTCTAGGATAGATACACCGCGCACACACGCCGGCCGGTTGTTGCCGACGCGGGGGAGTCGCAGTCCGTGCGGGTCAGGCGGTGAAGTGCGGTGACGGTCGTTGCGCGTTCGGGCAGGCGCGACCGATTGCGATTGCCCGATGCGGGTTCGTCCGTAATCACGGAGGTCAGCATGTTGAACTGGATCAGCCGTTGGGCGATGCGGCACGCCCCCACGCCGGAAAAAACCGCTGCGTCGATGCTCGTGACGGCGCGTATGGAACTGTTCGCAGCCGAACAGCGCGTCATCGATGCGAAATTACAGGCGGATTACTGGCGCGCACGCGTGTCATTTCTCGAGGAGGTGCAGAAGCAAGGCATCGACCCGTGGGTGACTTCGCAGGCTGCGCAACGCCCCGACCTCGATTCCACTCCCCGCAGCACGGGCCCGCGTCTCGCCGCCAGCACCTGATGCCCTCGATGCATCCGAGGGTTGCGCACGGCGCGCGATCGCTCGCGGCACGCACTCGCGTGCCGCGTCATTCGATACGCACCTGCGACGCGTTGCGCCGCGGGTGCGTCCGTTTCGGCGGGATGTGCACGCGCATGGCGTGACACCCGTTCTGCGCGCGAGCGCACATCGTCATTCCGTTCTTCGCCATCGTCCGACGAGCAAACGTTGCACGTGCGCGAGCGCGCGCTTGAGCCGTTCGCCGCGCCGCACGTAGGCGAGCGTGATCGACGCTTCGGCCGATCGCGCGTCGTCGGTGCCGAGCCAGATGCGATCGCCGCGCGCGATGCGCAGCACGTCGCCGGGTTGCACCCAGTAGTCGTCGATGCGCGGCGGACGCGTGATCCACAGCGGCGCGCCGTGCGCGCGGATTTCCGCATCGCCCGGCGCACGCCAGGCGAGTGTCGTGCGCGGCGCGACCGCGAAACGGATCACGACGGTCGGTAATGCGATCGTGCCGGTGCGGCGCAGATCGGGACGGTCGAACAACGGGCTTGCCTGGTCCATCGTCTTCTCCATTCATTGAGCCGGACGGATGACGTGCACCAGAACAAAAAGGCCTCATCCGTTTCCGGTGAGGCCTTGTGTGACATGCGGTACTGCTCGGATGCTAACGCACAAGCGCCTCCCGTGAACCATTCTTTCGAATGTTCATCGGGCAATGATTCGCGATGGCGAAGTGCTTGAACGTAGGCATGCGAACGAGTGTGTCGATGTCGTACGGCGTTGTCAACGACTATTTTCGAGACAGGCGGCGATCACGCGTCGCGCTGGGCGAGCCCGTTGACGAGCAGTTCGGACAGCAGGCCCGTCATCCCGTTCGGATGCGTGGCGGCGTGTGCCTTCAGTTGTTCGACGAGCTCGGCGTTCAGCTTGCACGCGAACGGCACGAGGCCCTGTTCCTGGTCGAGCTTGCGCTGCGCGCGGCGATCGAGCTTCGCCGCTTCGTCGGCACCCTTGCCGAAGCGCGCGGAGCTCGACTGCTTCATCGAGTGCGTCAGCTTGAGCGCCTTGTTCTTTTCTAGATCGGTTTTCTTCATGGCCATCGCGGCACCTCCGGGAAATGAAGCCGCGATTGTACGCATTTCGGCGGGCGCCGCCCGCCGGAACCGTCACGAAGGCGATGACGCAGCCGATCAGGCACCCGCTACGCAGCCGATTCCGTGTTCTTCGCCGTGCCCCAGTTGCCGCCGTGCGCGGCCGCCTGCGCGGCCGGCGAGCGTGCGAGATACGCGAGCGCCTGCTCGGTCGAGCCTTCGTGGTGCGGCGTATAGCCGGGCTTGAAATAGCGCAGCGCCGCGCCGATCACTTTCCAGAACGACGGCAGGTGCCCGCGCCGCGAACCTTTCCACCACGACAGCACGAAGCCGGGATAGCGGCCGGCGGCGGGATCGCGCCGGTACATGAACCGCGCGCCGCTCGTGATGAAGTAGAGCAGCAGCACGATCACGAACGCCATGTGCACGCAGCGCTCCAGGTAGGTGCCGCCCATGTGGTTGTAGATGTCGAACGCGACGGTCCGGTGTTCGACTTCCTCCGCGCCGTGCCAGCGCAGCAGGTCGACCATTGTCGGATCCGCGCGGCCTTCGTCGAGACCGTGCGCATTCAGCACCCAGTTGCCGAGATAGCCGAAGAAATGTTCGAGCGATGCGATCACCGCAAGCTGCTGTCGCAGCCAGAAGCGCGTGTGGCCGATCTTCAGCCCGAACGGCGCTTCGCCGAGCACGCGCGTGAACAGCCAGTTCAGCTTCTGCGTGAACGGCTTCGTGTCGATCCCGTGCCGGTCGTAGTAGTGCTTGAGCACGCCGCCGTGCGAGCGCGAATGCACGGCTTCCTGGCGCAGGAACCCTTCGGCTTCGTCGCGCAGGCGCGCATCGGTGATATGCGGCAGCGCCTTGTTGTACACGCGGCAGAACCACAGCTCGCCTTCCGGGAACAGCAGGTTCAGCGTGTTGATGATGTGCGTGCTGCCCGGGTCGTTCGGCACCCATGTGACCGGCGTGTCGCTGAAGTCGAACTTCACGTGCCGGGCCTTGATCCTGTGATAGTCGGCGGTAGCGGTCATCTGTGTCTCCGTTACTGTGCGGCGGCCTGCGCCGTCAATGCGATGCCATGCTGATGCGGGCGAGCATCCGTCCAAGCCACGGCATGAAGCGGCCGACGAAGCGCAGCGCATGCGCTTCGGTGCCCACCGCGACCACCGGCCGGTTGCGCAGCACGCCGTCGACCATCGCCTGCGCGACGGTCTCGGGCTTCAGGCCGCGCATCTGGTACAGCTTCGTCGCGCGTTTGCGCAGCCGTGCCTCGTCCTGTGCGTTGGCGCCCGCGTATTGCGTCGACGCCATGATTCCGGTTTCCGCGAAACCCGGGCACACGGCCGTCACGCCGATGCCTTTGTCCGCGAGCTCGGCCCGCATGCATTCGCTGAGCATCAGCACGGCGGCTTTCGTCGTCGCATAGGCGGGCAGGTCGCGCGACGGCCCGAACGCGGCGGCCGATGCGGTATTGACGATGTGCCCGCCGGTGCCGCGCGCGGCCATCTGCTGCGCGAACAGCCGCGAGCCGTGAATCACGCCCCACAGGTTCACGTGCAGGATGCGCTCCCAGTGCGCGGCGCTCGTATCGAGCATGCCGCCGGCCATGCCGATGCCCGCGTTGTTGATCACGACGTCCGCGCCGCCGAGTGCGCTGCCGACCCACGTCGCGAGCGCTTCCATGTCGTCGGCGGACCCGACGTCCACGCGTTTCGCGTGGGCTTGCGCACCGGTCAGCCCGAGCAGCAGCGCGGTGCGTTCGGCGCTCGCGAGATCGATGTCGCACGCGACGACCGTCGCGCCTTCGCGGGCGAACGCGAGGGCCGCGCAGCGGCCGATGCCGCTGCCCGCACCCGTGACGACCGCGACCTTGCCGCTGAAGCGGCCGCTGGTTGCGCGGCGGCGTGCATTCGCGAGCGCGGGCGGCTCGTTGCCCGATTCGACCGTATCGATCAGTTGCTCGGCGAGGCCGGCGAAGCGTTCCGGGTCGGCGAGCGGCAGCCAGTGGCCGGCCGCGACTTCGCGCCGGTAGTACTGCGGCACCCAGCGCGACAGGTTCTCGGACAGCGCGGGGCTCACGTACTTGTCGCCGAGCGGCACGAGTGTCTGCACCGGCGCATGCGCGTAGCGTTCGCGCGGCGTGAAGAGGCAGCGGATGAAGTTCGCGCGATACAGGCGCACGCCGCGCGCGCCGTCGTCGGCCTGCGTCGCGCGCGCGGCGGCCGGCGTCTTCTCGACCCGGCGCAGCAGGCCCGGCCATGCCCGGCCGAGCCACAGCCGCCAGCCGAGCTCGGGGATGAACGGCAGGTGGAACAGGTACACGTACCACGAGCGCACGAGCTGGCCGCCGAGCTTGGCCAGCGATGCGGGCGTCGGATGCAGCACGCGTTCGCGCAGCCAGAAGCCGACGTGGTCGAGACACGGCCCCGAGCACGACGTGTACGACGCGATGCGGCCGGCGAGCCGCGGATCGGTGACGAATTCCCAGCCCTGGATCGAGCCCCAGTCGTGCGCGACCAGGTGCACCGCGCGCCCCGGGCAGAGCGCATCGATCACCGTGACGAAGTCGTCGGTCAGCTTGGCGAGGTGGTAGTCGGCCGTGCGTTTCGGCGCGCCGGACAGGCCCGCGCCGCGCACGTCGTACGCGATCACGTAGTGCTTGCGCGCGAGCAGCGGGGCGACCTGCCGCCACACGCTGCTGTCGTCGGGATAGCCGTGCACGAGCACGACCGGCGAGCGGGACGGGTCGCCCCAGGTCCTGACGGCGAGCGTCAGGTCGCCGGAGGCGACGGCCATCTCGCTGTGGACCGATTCGAACAGGGCCAGCGGCGCTTCGTCGGAAAGAGGCTGCATCGTGAGTCCGTCGTTCAGGGTTCGGGGAAGGGCGCGCAGGCGTCAGGCGGCGGCCGGCACGCTCGCGATGGCCTGCGCGCGTTCGGCCTGGCGGCGCTGCCAGCGGCGCACGTGCGGCAGGTCGTCGTCGAGCCAGTACGCGTCGTCGTCGGTGATCACCAGCAGTTCCTCGAATTTCGCGCCGACGCCGGAGAAGCCGAGATGCGGTTCGACGGCCCACAGGCCCGGCACGGGCGCATGTTCGGAGCGGCGGTCGATCGACCACAGCGGCGACCAGCCCTGCTGCCTGGCCGCACGGCCCTGGTCGAGCAGCAGGTTGCGCGTCGCGTTCAGCCCGAAGCGCGCGACGAAGCGCGGCTTCGACAGCTTGTGGATCTTCGCGACGCGATGCGCGAGCACCTTGAACGGATAGGCCTTGTGGCGCGGCTCGACCCCCTGGCGGCGGCACAGCGCGTCGACCGCCTGCGCGACCTCGGCCATCGGGCGGCGCTCCTTCACGAGGCGCACGATCATGTCGCGATGGTCCATCAGGTCGTCCTGCAGTTGTTCGAGGATCGGGTTGTGGCCGAGACAGTGCGCATAGCCGACATCGGCGACGACGCCGTCGAGCACGGGCGCGACGTCGAGGATCACGGGCATGTCGGTCTCGAGCTGACGGCTGCTCGGGAAGAACGCGAGATTGAAGCCCCCCATGTGTTTCAGGCCGGAGAAGCCTTCGAACGCGGTGCGGTCGCCGAACCACGCGAACGGCTTGTGCAGCCAGTCGTGCACGCCGTTGTCCTGCAGCCATTCGGTCAGCAGGCGCGCGGCTGCCTTCTCGGTGATGCCGGGATAGAGCATCGCGCCGACCGTTTCGACACAGCGGTAGGCAAGCTGCTGAACCGCGCGGAATTGCGGCAGCTCGTCGAGGTGGACTTCCGGCAGCGGGTGGTCGGCCATGATGCGTCTCCGTCTCCAGGTGGGGCGCTGATCCGGAACGCGCCCGCCGATGTCGCCGTCGCGGGTTATTCAGTCAGCATTTAATGTGTCATTGATTGATGTAAAGATCATAGACGGTTCCGCGTGCCGGGAAGTGAGGATTTGTCCTAATGGAAGGGGGAAATGGAGGGAGGGCTCTAGCGGGGCGGGGCATGCAAGTCGGGGGACCGATACGCCGCAGTTGCCTTGGCGTACCGGGCCGGAATGTCTTCGGCTGGCATGCGTGCCGGATTCCCGAGTCGATGATCCGGAAATCCCGACTGGCGAACGGATGACATCGGGCAGATGCCGCCGTCACCGTTCCGGTTTCGACCCCAGCCGATCCAGCAACGCCCCCAGCAGATCGACCGGCAGCGGAAACACGATCGTCGAATTCTTGTCCGCCGCGATCGTCGTCAGCGTCTGCAGGTAGCGCAACTGCATCGCCTGCGGCTGCTGCGCGAGCCGCTGCGCGGCCTGCAGCAGCTTCTCCGACGCCTGCAGCTCGCCTTCCGCATGAATCACCTTCGCGCGCCGCTCGCGCTCGGCTTCGGCCTGCCGCGCGATCGCGCGCACCATCGTTTCGTTCAGGTCGACGTGCTTGATCTCGACCGTCGACACCTTGATCCCCCACGCGTCGGTCTGCGCGTCCAGCGTCTTCTGGATATCCGCGTTCAACTGCTCGCGCTCGGCGAGCAGCGCGTCGAGTTCGTGCTTGCCGAGCACCGCGCGCAGCGTCGTCTGCGCGAGCTGGCTGGTCGCCTCGACGTAGCGCGCGACCTGGATCACGGCCTTCTCCGGATCGACGACGCGGAAATACACCACTGCATTGACCTTCACCGACACGTTGTCGCGCGTGATCACGTCCTGCGACGGCACGTCGAACACGACGGTGCGCAGGTCGATCCGCACGACCTGCTGGACGATCGGGATGATCAGCACGAGCCCCGGCCCCTTTACCTTCCAGAACCGGCCGAGCATGAACACGACGCCGCGCTCGTACTCGCGGAAGATGCGGATCGACGACGCGGCGAGCACGACGATGAAGACGATCAGGACGCTGCTGAAGCCGAACGTGTAACCGATCATGAAGGTTCTCCCTGACGTGGGTTCTGCGGTCGCGCGTCGTACAGCGGCGCGACGGTGAGCATCAGCCCGTGCCGGCCGGTGACGCGCACGCGGCAGCCGGCGGCGAGCGGTTCGCTGCTCGCGACGCGCCAGCGTTCGCCGTGCACGAGCGCCCAGCCCGCGGCCGACGGCGCGGGGCCGGCGGCGCCATGCGGCTGATCCGGATGGAGGCCGTCGTCGAGCACTTCGCCGATGCTGCCGAGCATGGCCTCGGCGCCGGTCACGACCGGCCGCCGCCGCGCGCGCAGCGCGACGCTCGACACGCCGGCAACCAGCAACCCGCCGCCGACCGCGAGGCCCGCGATCACCGGCCACGGAATCCCGTAGCCGGGCACGTCGGTGTCGATCAGCATCAGCGCGCCGATCGTGAACGACACGATCCCGCCGAAGCCGAGCACGCCGAAGGTCGGCAGGAACGCCTCGGCGACGAGGCAGCCCAGACCGAGCAGTACGAGCCCGAGGCCCGCATAGCTGATCGGCAGCAATTGCATCGCGAACAGCCCGACCAGCAGACAGATCGTGCCGGCGACGCCCGGCAGCACGAAGCCCGGGTTCGCGAATTCGAAGAACAGGCCGTAGATGCCGATCGTCAGCAGGATCAGCGCGACGTTCGGATCGGCGATGATCGACAGGAAGCGGCTGCGCCAGTCGGGTGCGAGCACGACGAGCGGTGCATGCGCGGTCGCAAGGTGCAGCGTGCCGGCGGTGGTCGTCACGGCACGGCCGTCGAGCTGGCGCGCGAGATCGGCGGGATCCTGCGCGATCAGGTCGACCACATGCTGCGCGCGCGCTTCGCTCGCCGACAGGCTCACGGCTTCGCGCACCGCGCGCTCGGCCCACGCGGCATTGCGGCCGCGCAACTGCGCGAGGCCGCGGATGTACGCGGCGGCGTCCTGCGTCGCTTTGCGGATCTCGGTGGATTGCGTGTCGTTCGGCAGCTCGGCCGGCTTCGCGGCCGCGCCGGAGGCGCCCGCGGTACCCGGCGTCGCGGAGGGTGTCGGCGGCGTCGCACCCGGCGCGCCGCCGCCGATCCCGAACTGCACGGGCGATGCCGCGCCGAGGTTGGTGCCGGGCGCCATCGCGGCGACGTGGCTCGCGTAGACGATATAGGTGCCCGCGCTGGCGGCCCGTGCGCCGCCCGGCGCGACGAACGCCGCGACCGGCACCGGCGAGGCCAGGATCGCCTTGATGATCTGCCGCATCGACGTGTCGAGGCCGCCGGGCGTATCGAGCTGCAGGATCGCGAGCGGCGCGTGTTCGCGCGCGGCGCGCTCGAGCGAGCGGACGATGAAGTCGGCGCTGGCCGGCCCGATCGCGCCGTTGACCGGAATCACGACGACGGGCGGCGCGGCGGCGGGCGCAGCAGCGGGGGCCGAGGCAGGCGGTGCGGCGACCGCCGCGCAGACGACGAGCAGCGCCGCGAACAGCGCGGCGCGCGCGACCCGCGCGGACAGCGGGTGACGGAGGCGGCCGTCGGGGGAAGCGGGCGGCGGCCCATGACGGTGAATGCGCATCGGGGCGTCCGGGCGGCGCGCGGCCGCACGCCGTCCGGCTTGCGGAAAGGGCGTTGGCCCGATGCTTGAAGCTTAGGCGGTTTCGGCGGAAAGCGCGAAGGCGGGGCCGCCGGTCGCATGTTCAGCCCGCGCTGCCGCTCCCGCGCGCGAGCGCTTCCTCGCGATACTCGGCCGGGCTGCGCCCGCTCCACTTGCGAAACGCGCGATAGAACGCGCTCGGCTCCGCGAAACCGGTGGCGGCGGCGACGTCGGCGATGGTCCGCGACGGATCGGCCAGCGCCTCGAACGCGAGATCGCGCCGCAGCGTGTCCTTGATCGACTGGTACGCATGGCCCTCCTGGTGCAGCTTGCGGCGCAGCGTCGCTTCGGCCACGTGCAGCCGCGCAGCCATTCCGCCCGCGCCGGGCCACGACGCGGGCGGCATCCCGCGCAGCACGGTGCGTACGCGCTGCGCGAGCGCGTTCGGGTTGCGGTACTTGACGATGAAGCTGGCCGGCGCGTTGCGCAGGAACGCCTTCAGCGTCTTTGCGTTCTGCACGATCGGCAGCGTCGCGAATTCGGGATCGAAATCGACATACGAATCGGGCTGGTTGAACCGCATGTCGTCGCACAGCATCGACGGGTATTCGTGATCGGTGGGCGGCGTGTCGCAGCGGAAGCTCGCGTGCAGCACCGGGATCCGCCGCCCGATCAGCCAGCAGGTGAGCCCGTAGACGATGATGAAATAGGTCGCGTACGTGAACATCGCGGGCGCCGCGGCGCTGTTGCGGTGCACGAAACGCAGCCGCACGCGCTGCGGATTGGCGTCCAGCTCCGCGTGCAGGTCGTCGAGCACGCAGTGCATGAAGTTCACCGCGCGCGCCATCGCGTGCGCGCCGTCCTGCGCGGACAGCGCGGCCTGGCTCATCGCGATGAAGCTGCCGCTGCGCATCGGGTGGCGATCCTGCCCGAAAAATTCGTCGTCGAGCGCGCGCGCGATGGCGTTCCACAACGCGCCGTATTGCTGCGCGGACACCCGCGCACGCGGCTGCGCCAGCAGCGCGGGCGCGATGCCGGCCTGCGCGAGCAGCGGCTCGGCCGCAACGCCGCGCCGGGTGGCGAGCGCGAGGCTGTACGCGACGAGGCTGATCGCGACGGTTCCCTTGTCTTCCTGCTTCATCGACGCCGCCGGTATGGCAAAAACGCTCAGTGTAAATGAGCGGCGCGAGCATCGAACAGTCGCGCGTGCTTGCCTACACTTGTTGCATCGAAACGGAAGGTCGGTCGCGGCATGCGGCCGCGGGAGACAGCAGCGCCATGGACGAGCTTTATACCGAAGACCAGCGGATGATTCGCGACGCCGCGCGCGCCTTTGCCACCGAAGTGCTGGCGCCGAACGCCGCGCAGTGGGACCACGACGCGAAACTGCCCGACGCCGTCGTCGCGCAGCTCGGCGAACTCGGCCTGCTCGGGATGATCGTGCCGCAGGAGCTGGGCGGCGCCTATACGGACTACGTCGCGTATGCGCTGGCGATGGAGGAGATCGCCGCCGGCGACGCCGCGTGCGCGACGATGATGAGCGTGCACAACTCGGTCGGCTGCGGGCCGATCCTCGGTTTCGGCACGCCCGCGCAGAAGGATCGCTGGCTCGCCGAGATGGCGGCGGGCCGCATCATCGGCGCGTTCTGCCTGACCGAGCCGCAGGCCGGCTCCGAAGCGAACAACCTGCGCACGCGTGCGGAACTGCGCGACGGCAAATGGGTGCTGAACGGCGCGAAGCAGTTCGTGACCAACGGCCAGCGTGCCGGGGTCGCGATCGTTTTTGCCATGACCGACCCGGAAGCCGGCAAGCGCGGCATATCCGCGTTCCTGGTGCCGACCGACACGCCGGGCTTCATCGTCGGCAAGCCGGAGAAGAAGATGGGCATTCGCGCATCGGACACGTGCCCGATCACGCTCGAGAACTGCGCGATCCCCGAGGAAAACCTGCTCGGCAATCGCGGCGAAGGGCTGAAGATTGCGCTGTCGAACCTGGAAGGCGGGCGCATCGGCATTGCCGCGCAGGCGCTCGGCATCGCACGCGCCGCGTTCGACAAGGCGCGCCGCTACGCGGGCGAGCGCGTGCAGTTCGGCAAGCCGATCGCCGAGCATCAGGCGATCCAGCAGAAGCTTGCCGACATGGCCACGCAGATCAACGCGGCGCGCCTGCTCGTGCATCACGCGGCGAAGCTGCGCACGGCCGGGCTGCCGTGCCTGTCGGAAGCGTCGCAGGCAAAGCTGTTCGCGTCCGAGATGGCCGAGCGCGTGTGTTCGGATGCGATCCAGATTCACGGTGGCTACGGCTACCTGGCCGATTACGAAGTCGAGCGTCATTATCGCGACGCACGCATCACGCAGATTTACGAAGGCACCAGCGAAGTGCAACGGATGGTGATCGCGCGACAGCTTTGAGTCGCCGAATTCGTTGCGAAAGCAACGATATGGGCGAGCAGCGCACGAGGGTAGCGTGGTAAACGCGGCACGCAACGACGTGACCGTGCGCCGCGCGACAGGGAACCGGGCATGGGCTGCAGCGCATGCGCCGGTTGACCGCCGGGTTTGGAGACTGGAGACGGAGACGACACGATGACGGTACAGGCATTCCTGGACGCACGCGACTTCCTGCTGCGCCATCGCACCGACTACGAAACCGCTTACCGCGATTTCGAATGGCCGGTGCTCGACGCGTTCAACTGGGCGCTCGACTATTTCGACCCGATGGCGCGCGGCAACGACAAGCCCGCGCTATGGATCGTCGACGCGGCAACCGGTACGGGCGACCCGTATTCGTTCGCGCAGATGTCCGAGCGCTCGTCGCGCATCGCGAACTGGCTGCGCGGGATCGGCGTCGTGCGCGGCGACCGGATCCTGCTGATGCTGCCCAATCGTGTCGAGCTGTGGGACGCGATGCTCGCCGCGATGAAGCTCGGCGCGATCGTGCTGCCGGCGACCACGCAGCTGTCGGCCGACGACGTGCGCGATCGCGTGCAGATCGGCGGCGCGAAATACGCGATCGTCGACGAGAACGAAACCGCGAAGTTCGAACAGGCCGATCTCGGCCTCGCGCAGAAGATCGTCACCGGCGCGCCGCGCGCGGGCTGGCTCGCGATGAACGACGGCTATGCGGCGAGCGCCGCGTTCGAGCCGGACGCCGTCACGCGCGCGAACGATCCGATGCTGCTGTATTTCACGTCGGGCACGACGTCGAAGCCGAAGCTCGTCGAGCATACGCATCGCACCTACCCGGTCGGGCACCTGTCGACGATGTACTGGGTCGGTCTGCAACCCGGCGACATCCACTGGAACATCAGCTCGCCGGGCTGGGCGAAGCACGCGTGGAGCTGCTTCTTCGCGCCGTGGAATGCGCAGGCGTGCGTGTTCGCATTCAACTACGCGCGCTTCGAGCCGAAGGTCGTGCTCGATGCACTCGTCAAATACCAGGTGACCACGCTGTGCGCGCCGCCGACCGTGTGGCGCATGCTCGTGCAGCAGCCGCTCGCGTCGTTCGACGTGAAGCTGCGCGAGATCGTCGGCGCGGGCGAACCGCTGAATCCCGAGATCATCGAGCGCGTGAAGAAGGCGTGGGGCATCACGATTCGCGACGGCTACGGCCAGACCGAGACGACCTGCCTGATCGGCAACTCGCCGGGCCAGCCGGTCGTCTTGGGCTCGATGGGCCGGCCGCTGCCCGGCTACCGGATCGCGCTGCTCGACCCGGACGGCGTGCCCGTCGGCGAAGGCGAGATCGCGCTGCCGATCGGCCCCGACGTGACGCGCCCGGTCGGGCTGATGAACGGCTACGCGAACAACCCCGACGCAACCGCGCATGCGATGCGCGACGGCCATTACCGCACGTCGGACATCGCGATGCGCGGCGACGACGGCTACTACGTGTACGTCGGCCGCGCGGACGACGTGTTCAAGTCGTCCGACTACCGGCTGAGCCCGTTCGAACTCGAGAGCGTGCTGATCGAGCACCCGGCGATCGCGGAAGCGGCCGTCGTGCCGAGCCCGGACCCGGTGCGGCTGGCGGTGCCGAAGACGTTCATCACGCTGCGGCAGGGCTACGAGGAAAGCCCGGCGCTCGCGCTGGAGATCTTCCGCTTCTCGCGCGAGAAGCTCGCCCCGTACAAGCGCATCCGCCGGCTGCAATTCGCGGAGCTGCCGAAGACCATCTCGGGGAAGATCCGCCGCGTCGAGCTGCGCCGCCGCGAGATCGAGCGCGGCGACGACGCGAGCGCGCGGATGCCCGGCGAATACTGGGAAGAAGATTTCGCCGCCGAACTGAAATGACCGGCCGCGGGCCGCGCGCGCCGCATTCCGCGGCCGCCGCCCGCCCCCGGATTGAACCGGCCGCGCGGTGCGATGGCGCTGCGCGGCCTACTGCAAGGAGAGTGCATCGATGAACGCGAATCCGACGCCCCGCACGGGGCAAGACGTGCCGACGGTCAAGCTGCTGATCGACGGCGCTTTCGTCGAGTCCACCACGAGCGAGTGGCGCGACATCGTCAATCCGGCGACGCAGGCCGTGCTCGCGCGCGTGCCGTTCGCGACGGTGGCCGAAGTCGACGCGGCCGTGCAGGCCGCGCACGCCGCGTATGCGACGTGGAAGAACACGCCGATCGCCGCGCGCATGCGCATCATGCTGAAGTTCCAGGATCTCGTGCGCGCGAACCAGCAGCGCATCGCGAAGACGCTGACGGCCGAGCAGGGCAAGACGCTGCCCGACGCCGAAGGCGACATCTTCCGCGGTCTCGAAGTGGTCGAGCATGCATGCTCGGTCGGCACGCTGCAGCTCGGCGAATTCGCGGAGAACGTCGCGGGCGGCGTCGACACCTACACGCTGCGCCAGCCGCTCGGCGTGTGCGCGGGCATCACGCCGTTCAACTTTCCCGCGATGATTCCGCTGTGGATGTTCCCGATGGCGATCGTGTGCGGCAACACGTTCGTGCTGAAGCCGTCCGAGCAGGACCCGCTGTCGACGATGCAGCTCGTCGAGCTCGCCGTCGAAGCCGGCGTGCCGAAGGGCGTGCTGAACGTCGTGCACGGCGGCAAGGAAGTCGTCGATGCGATCTGCACGCATCCGCTCGTGAAGGCGATCTCGTTCGTCGGTTCGACCAACGTCGGCACGCACGTGTACAACCTCGGCAGCCAGCACGGCAAGCGTGTGCAGTCGATGATGGGCGCGAAGAACCACGCGATCCTGCTGCCCGATGCCAACCGCGAGCAGGCGATCAACGCGCTGGTCGGCGCCGGTTTCGGTGCGGCCGGCCAGCGCTGCATGGCGACCTCGGTCGCGGTGCTGGTGGGCAACGCGCGCGACTGGCTGCCGGACATCGTCGCGAAGGCGAAGGCGCTGAAGGTCAACGCGGGCTCGGAAGCGGGCACCGATGTCGGGCCGCTCGTGTCGCGCGGCGCGAAGGCGCGGGTTCTCTCGCTGATCGACGCGGGCATCAAGGAAGGCGCGACGCTCGAACTCGACGGCCGCGGCGTGAAGGTCGCCGGCTTCGAGGAAGGCAACTTCGTCGGCCCGACGATCTTCTCGGGCGTGAAAACCGACATGTCGATCTACACGCATGAAATTTTCGGGCCGGTGCTGGTCGTGATGGAAGTCGACACGCTCGACGAAGCGATCGCGCTCGTCAACGCGAACCCGATGGGCAACGGCGTGGGCATCTTCACGCAGAGCGGCGCGGCCGCGCGCAAGTTCCAGAGCGAGATCGACGTCGGCCAGGTCGGCATCAACATCCCGATTCCGGTGCCGGTGCCGTACTTCAGCTTCACCGGTTCGCGCGGCTCGAAGCTCGGCGATCTCGGGCCGTACGGCAAGCAGGTCGTGCAGTTCTACACGCAGACGAAGACGGTCACCGCACGCTGGTTCGACGACGACACGACGGCTGCTCCGGTGAATACGACGATCCGGCTGCATTGACGACGACGTTCGCGATCGGCGCGCCGCGCCGATCGCGAGCGAAGCATGGGATGGGAGACACGCAATGAAAATCGGTTTTATCGGTCTGGGCCACATGGGCGCGCCGATGGCGCTGAACCTGTTGAAGGCCGGTCATGACGTGCACGCGTTCGACCTGAGCGCCGACGCGTTGCGCGCGCTGCAGGACGCCGGCGCGCAGGTTGCCGCGTCGCCGCGCGACGCCGCGTCGGGCGCGGCGTTCGTGATCACGATGCTGCCGGCCGCACCGCACGTGCGCTCGGTGCTCGCCGGCGAGAACGGCGTGCTGGCCGGCCTCGGCGCCGGCGCGACCGTGATCGATTCGAGCACGATCGATCCGGCGAGCGCGCAGGCGTTCGGCGCGCTCGTGCGCGAGCACGGCGGCGCGTTCGTCGATGCACCCGTGTCGGGCGGCACCGGCGGGGCGGCGGCCGGCACGCTGACCTTCATGGTCGGCGGCAGCGACGTCGACTTCGAGCGCGTGAAGCCGGTGCTCGCCGGGATGGGCAAGAACATCGTCCATTGCGGCGCGACGGGGATGGGGCAGGTCGCGAAGGTCTGCAACAACCTCGTGCTCGGCATCTCGATGGCGGCCGTGTCGGAGGCGATGTCGCTCGGCGTCGCGCTCGGCATCGACCCGAAGGTGCTGGCCGGCATCGTCAATACGTCGACGGGCCGCTGCTGGAGCTCGGACACCTACAACCCGTATCCGGGCGTGATCGCCACGGCGCCGTCGTCGCGCGGCTACAGCGGCGGCTTCGGCACCGACCTGATGCTGAAGGATCTCGGCCTCGCGAACGATGCCGCGAAGCAGGCCCGCCAGCCCGTGTATCTCGGCGCGCTCGCGCAGCAGCTGTACCAGACGATGAGCAGCCGCGGCGACGGACAACTCGATTTCTCGGCGGTGATCCGCCTGTATCAACCGCCCACGAAGAAGGACGCCTCATGATCGAACTGGACTACGTCGACGACGGCGCGATCGCGTGCGCGACGCTCAAGCGTCCGCCCGCGAACGCCTTTACCGCCGACGGTCTGCGGCAGCTGCAGCAAACCGTCGCCGAACTGAACGCGAACCCGCGCGTGCGCGCGCTGGTGATCACCGGCGACGGCCCGAAGTTCTTCAGCGCCGGCGCCGACCTGAACACGTTCGCCGACGGCGACCGTGGCGTCGCGCGTGCGATGGCCGCGCGTTTCGGCGCGGCGTTCGAGGCGCTGCATGACGCGCGCGTCGTGACCATCGCGGCGATCAACGGCTATGCGATGGGCGGCGGTCTCGAATGCGCGCTCGCGTGCGACCTGCGCATCGCCGAGACGCATGCGCAGATGGCGCTGCCCGAGCCGTCGGTCGGCCTGCTGCCGTGCGGGCTCGGCACGCAGACGCTGCCCTGGCTCGTCGGCGAAGGCTGGGCGAAGAAGATCATCCTGGCCGGCACGCGCGTCGATGCGGCCACCGCACTGCGGATCGGCCTCGTCGAGGACGTGGTCGAGAGCGGCGCGGCGCGCGATGCGGCGCTGGCGCTTGCGCGCAGCGTCGCGCGACAGAGCCCGCACGCGGTGGCATACAGCAAGGAGCTGATCGGCCTCGCGCGCCGCGGCGTGCCGCGCAGCGCGGCGCTTGCCGTCGAGCGCGAACGCTTCGTCGACCTGTTCGATACGAACGATCCGCGCGAAGGCGTGGCCGCGTTTCTCGGCAAGCGCGCGCCGCAATGGCATCCCGATGGAGAGGCGCAACGATGAGCGCGTCAGCCACGACTCATGACAGCGTCGCGCAACCGGCACCGGAGGTGCTGTTTCGCGTGGTGAACCGCGTGGCGCTGATCACGCTGAACCGGCCGGCCGCGCTCAACGCGTTGTCGTATCCGATGATCGGCGAGCTGGCCGCGCTGCTCGAACGCTGCCGCACCGACGACCAGATCGTCGCGGTGGTGCTGCGCGGCGCGGGCGAGAAGGGCTTCTGCGCGGGCGGCGACGTGCGTGCGCTGTACCGGATGGTCACGCAGCGCGAGACCTGGCTGCCGTTCTTCGTCGACGAATACCGGCTCGACTACGCGATCCATGCGTTCCCGAAGCCGGTCGTCGCGCTGATGGACGGCGTGACGATGGGCGGCGGGATGGGGCTCGCGCAGGGCGCGGCGCTGCGCGTCGCGACCGAGCGCAGCAAGATCGCGATGCCCGAGACACGCATTGGCCTCGTGCCCGACGTCGGCGCGACGCATTTCCTGTCGCGCATGCCGGCCGAGCTCGAACTGTACGTGGGGCTGACGGGGGCGATGCTGTCGGGCGCCGACGCGCTGAGCGCGAAGCTCGCGGACCTGTGCGTGCCGTCGTCGTGGCTCGATACGTTCGAGACGCGCATCGAAAGCATCAAATGGGACGGCGACGCGTTGGCGGCGCTGCGCAAGGTGTTCGAGCCGCCGTGCAACGTCGTGCCGCATGCGGCGCTCGACAGCCAGATGCCGTGGATCGTCCGTCACTTCGACAAGCGCTCGACCGTCGAGCGGATCGTTGCGACGCTGAAGCAGGATCTCGCGCGCGACGAGCTGTCGCGCGAGCATCGTCAATGGCTGCAGGCGACGCTCGATGCGCTCGCCGGCCATTCGCCGACGATGCTGTGCGTGACGCGTGAAGCGCTGCTGCGCGGCCGGCAGATGACGCTCGCCGAGTCGTTCCGGATGGAGCTCGGCATCGTTGCGCGCGCCATCGAGGAAGGCGACTTCCGCGAAGGCGTGCGTGCGCATCTCGTCGACAAGGATCGCAAGCCGCGCTGGGCGCCCGCGTCGCTCGTCGAGCTGCGCGCCGAGCGCGTGCGGCATTTCCTGACGTCGCCGTGGAAGGTGTTCACGCATCCGCTCGCCGATCTCGGCGCGGCGTGATGATCCGACGCGCCCGCGCGGCGCGTCGGTTTCAACCCGTTTTCTTTCTTCGCGTTGCCGGTCAGCGCTCGATCATCGGCGGCACCGCCTGCACGAGCGCATCGATCACGCAGCGCGTCTTGCGCGGCAGATAGCGCGTCTTCGGCCAGATCGCGTGAATGTCGCCTTCGCAGACGAAGCAGCGATCGAGCACGACGACCATCTCGCCGCGCTTCACGTAATGGTCGAGCAGCCAGCTCGGCAGCCACGCGATCCCGAACCCCGACGCGCCGGCCGCCGCGATCGCCTGCACGTCGTCGAAACTCAGTTGATGCGGCATGTCGACGCGCACCGTCGAGCCGTCCGGCGCGCGCAGATCCCACGGCTGCGCGACGCCCGAGCGTGAATACGCGATCGTCCGGTGATGCTTCAGGTCGTCGAGCGTTCGCGGCATGCCGTAGCGCGCGAGATACGACGGCGCCGCGCCGAGGCTGCCGTATTGCGTGCCGAGCCGCCGCACCGCGAGGCTCGTGCTGTCCGTGAGCGTGCCGATGCGCACCGCGAGATCGATCCCTTCCTCGACGAGATCCACGAAACGATCCGTGATCGACACGTCGATCCGCAGATGCGGATAGGTGCGTGCGAGGTCGAGCACGATCGGCGTCACGCAGTGGTGCCCGAACGCGAGCGGCACGCTCAGCCGCAGCTTGCCGCGCGCTTCGTTGCGGCCGCAATCGAGATCGGCCTCGGCCGCTTCGAGCTCCGCCAGCGCGCGCACGCAGCGGTCGTAGTACGCCTGACCGTCGTCGGTCAGGCTCTGGCTGCGCGTCGTGCGCTGCAGCAGCCGCGCGCCCAGCCGCTTTTCGAGCCGCGCGATCGCCTTGCCGACCGCCGAGCGCGTCATGTCGAGCCGTTCGGCGGCAAGCGCGAAGCTGCCGGATTCCACGACCTGGACGAAGGTCGTCACGCCGTCGAGTCTGTCGGTCATGATGGTTGGGTTGATTGCGTCCTGTGATTCCCCAGTTTCGAGAAATACAGGCGTCAATGGGGAGAGGAATTCTCACTATAGTACCGATTCCCGTGCCGTGTGCGTTGCCGGCCGCGCGCGGCGAACCCTTCTTATCTGGAGGCGCGCGGCCTGTTGCGGGCCGTCGCGCAAGACGCATGACGCTATCCGACTCCCGCAGGAATGCGGTCGCGCTCGCGGCCGTTTGTCTCACGTCGCTGATGTTCGGCCTCGAGATCTCGAGCGTGCCGGTGATCCTGCCGACGCTCGAACACGTGCTGCACGGCGACTTCAACGGCATGCAGTGGATCATGAACGCGTACACGATCGCGTGTACGACGGTGCTGATGGCGGCCGGCACGCTCGCCGACCGGTTCGGCCGCAAGCGCGTGTATGTGATCGGCACAGTGCTGTTCGGCGCGACGTCGCTGCTGTGCGGGCTCGCGCCGAACGTGCCGGTGCTCGTCGCCGGCCGGCTGCTGCAGGGTGCGAGCGGCGGCGCGATGCTGATCTGCCAGATCGCGGTGCTGTCGCACCAGTTTCGCGAAGGACGCGAGCGTGGCCGTGCATTCGGGATCTGGGGGATCGTGTTCGGGATCGGCCTCGGTTTCGGGCCGATCGTCGGCGGCGCGATCGTCGCGCTGGCGAGCTGGCCGTGGGTGTTCCTCGTTCATGCGCCGCTCGCGGCCGTCGCGCTCGTGCTGATCGGTGGCGCCGTG
The DNA here is from genome assembly GCF_003366075.1 of Burkholderia sp. IDO3. Lineage (NCBI taxonomy): Bacteria > Pseudomonadati > Pseudomonadota > Betaproteobacteria > Burkholderiales > Burkholderiaceae > Burkholderia > Burkholderia sp. IDO3. The sequence continues at coordinate 2,456,235 of NZ_CP028962.1, read as the reverse complement.
CAGGAGTCGCGCGATCCGCATGCGGGCACGCTCGACGTCGCCGGCATCGTTACGCTGTCGCTCGCCGTGCTCGGGCTCGCGTTTTACATCACGCAAAGCGCGGAGTTGGGGCTCACGAGCGCGGCCGGCCTTGGCGTGCTCGGCGCGACCGTGCTTGCGGCGGCCGGCTTCGTCGTCGCGGAGCGCGTGAGCGCGCGGCCGATGTTCGACTTCTCCGTGTTCCGGATCCGCGCGTTCACCGGCGCGATTTTCGGTTCGATGGGGATGAACTTCAGTTTCTGGCCGTTCATGATCTACCTGCCGATCTGGTTCCAGGTCGCGCTCGGCTACGACAGCGTGACGGCTGGCCTCGCGCTGCTCGCGTATACGCTGCCGACGCTCGTCGCGCCGCCGTTCGGCGAACGGCTCGCGCTGCGCTACGGGCCGGGCGTCGTGATTCCGGGCGGCTTGTTCACGATCGCGGCCGGCTTCGCGCTGATGCGGATCGGCAGCGGCGTCGATCACGCGAGCTGGCTCACGATGCTGCCGGGCTGCGTGGTCGCCGGCATCGGGCTCGGGCTCACCAACACGCCGGTCACGAACACGACGACGGGCGCGGTGCCGAGCACGCGGGCCGGGATGGCGTCCGGCATCGACATGAGCGCGCGGATGATCTCGCTCGCGCTGAACATCGCGGCGATGGGCTTCGTGCTGGTCGCGGGGATCGTCGCGAGCCTGAAGGCCGGCGTCGCGGGGGCGGTCGATGCGGCGGCGCTGCGCACGCTCGCGCAGGAGATCGCATCGGGGCGCACCGACGGGCTGCAGGCGATCGCGCCGGCGCTTGCAAAGGCCGATCCGGGCGGCGTGGCGCTGCACGCGGCGCTCGTGCACGGGTTTGGTTGGGTGATGGTGTATGGCGCGGCCGGCGTGGCGTTGCTTGCGACCGCGAGTGCGGTGGCGTTTGCGCCGGCGCGGCGTGGGGCGACGGTGTGTGAGTGATGGGGCGTGGCGGCTGTGTGGGACGCTCGCGGTCAGGATCGGGGCGTGCCGGTGTCCGGTTGCTCTTGTCATGTGTGACGATGACGATCGTACGACCGGGCGCGATCAGGTCGTGTAGATGTCCCGGCCCGTTCGGCTCTGGGCGCCGGGTTTCTTCTATGCCGTTGATGTGCTCGAATTACGACCGCCATCGTTCGAGCCGCGCACCCATGACCAATGCGTCGTGCCCCACGAGCTGCCTTTGATCACCGGCATGACGTCGCCGAGGTCGAAGTACTGCTCGCTGCCAGCCTTGGCCGGCGTGTGCCAATAGCCGGCTTCGGGGCAGGGCTCGCCGCCGCGAACGCTGCGGCGTCGCGGCCCGCGGGGTTCCGGCACGATCGTGGGCGGCTCGGGGATTGGCGGCGCATCCCATGGATCGAAGCGCGCTTGCCATGCGCGCGCATTAAGGGCATTGGCGTTAGGCAAGTTAGGGTCGTGGAGATGCAGGCCATCCGGCTTCGGGTTGCGCAACACGCGCAGCACCTTGTTGACGAACACGTATGGCTCGGGCAGACCCTCTTCGGGAGCGCCGAGGCGCGGGAACGGACCGGCGCGCACGAGCACGCAGTCATTGATACGCTCGACGAGGATGTCGTCGCGATCGAGGGCAGTACGGAGTGCGGCATCGCCGCCGAGACGTTCGACGAACAGGTCGCCGAGAATCGTGTACCAATTCACCCCTTTAACGAATCCCCAACGCCCGACAGTTGCACCCGGATGTAGATAACCGAATACGGCCGTTAGCGCATAAGGCTCGCCGTAGTGGGAAGTGGGATCGTATTCGTCAATGCCCAAGTGAGCGCAGGCGTCAATCTCGATACCGCTGAAGCGTTCTGCAATAGCCCATTCCTGAGCCTGCCAGTTGTGATAGTTGTACGCAGTGACCGCGGACAATCCTCCATAGCCGCCCCGCACATCGAGTTGTTCGCAGACGCAGCGCAAAAATTGCTCATACTGGGCTTGGCCTTCCGGGCGGGTAATCAACTCCATCGGCACGCTGAACTTCAGAAAAGAGAGTTCCATTTCCTCCCCTTTCGACACCTTGTAGCCGGTCGGGGATTCGTAATCGATAGGGCTGGCCCGCCCTGTAAGCGTCTGAATTTGATAGTCGGGTGCGACGGTGGGTATCGGTGCGCTTGAGCGCATAACGCTGACCTGCTCGTATTCGGGGGAGTCCGCGATCGCTTTGCGGATTTTCTCTACGCCTTTCGCCGCTTTCTTGCTGAATTTGGCGAGGTCTTCATCCTTTCCCGAAACGAGGTGCGCTCCGAACAGTTCGTCGAAGCGATCGAAGCAGGCGAGCAGGCCACGTCGCCCTTCGGGTTTCGAGCCGCTGGCAAAGTACACGGTCCCGATGCCCCCCGGTTTGACAGCAAAACTGTTGTCAGCCAGACGAACGCTCAGATCTTCGAAGTAGCGCGCGTAGGCCGCGAACGGTGTCAGCACAACAGGTCCCTTTGTTTCGATGTCGCTCATTAGTAGATGATTCCCTTCTACGTTGACAGTGTCAGGCGGTAACGATCACGCAGCGGCAGCGGTCGCGCCGAGCGCTATTGCCAGTGCGGCTACGGTTTCGGTGGCAGCTGTTGCAACAATTGCCGCGATTGCGAGTAAGACAGCAATCAGGGTTTCGGCAAGCACAATGACGATGACGGTACCGGCGACAACAGCGGCGACGAACACGAGCCCCTTGATAATCGACGTGCCGATCTGCGACCAGTTGATTTGCTTCATCAATTCCCATGTCATGTCAGTGGTGCGCACGATCGCATCCCAGCCCGCTTTCAGTTGTGCCGTCGTATAACGGAAAATCTCGCGACCAGACTCATCCACCCATTGCCATGTGGCGGTCGCCTTATCGGCGACCCATTTGCCAGTAGTTAGCGCCCACGACGCATGTTGCTGGAGCCACGCTTCCATCTCGGTCGACAGATAGTGTGCCCCTGTATTGACTGCATCCCATACGGCCGCAACCGTTGCTTCGCCGGCTTCTTCAGCCGTGCGAATCCAGGCTTCGTACCAAGCCGGTTCGGGAATGGGCTCGATCGTACGAATCGGTGCGCGTAGCTGCCGTTCGCGCCGCTTGTAGCGCAATTCCGCCTGGCGTTCGTCTGGCGAAATAGCGAGCGTTTGTTGACGGGCTTTTTCCAAGTCGCCGTTACAGTCGCTGACATCGATCACGGTCATGCGGTATTTGTACTCGCCAGGTGCGCCAGAGATTTTTTGGTAAGCCCTCTCTTGTCCCGAACCCCAGGCATCTCCGGGAAACTTGACTTCGACCAGACGCAGCGAATTATCAACATGCGCGTTGCCGTAATGGTCAATGCGGCTTCGACCAGACCAGCGATCGGCAGAATTTCGCACGACGATGACGTCGGGACGCCGAAGAAGCCCAGGCCTGAATCCCTTGGGAAATGGATTCAGACTATGGCGGCGACCGGAACCATCCTCAGTTGCAGTGCTAAGAAAGGGAATCGGCGCTTCGGTGCCTCGCGAGGTAAAGTCGGGCCACATGTCGAAACTGACCTCCGATTTGTACTGCCATCGGAAATCATGCAACGTCTCGTCAATCCGGATCGCCGCCGTCATCACGATTTGCTTGAGCATCGAAATCGTATGCGAGCCATCCGGCAACTTGATGTTGACGATGTCCGGTGCTTTGAGCGCGTATTCGATTTTCTCTTGCAGATAGCCTTTCGTGCCCGGCGGCAATTCGGCATACGTCTTTCTGTCTTCCTTGACCGTCGTGCAAGTTGCGACTGTTTCCATCGTACTGGCCATGCGTCAATCCTCCAGATAGTCGCGTTGAATCTGCAGCCTGTCCGAGCCTGCGAACTGCCACGACTCGACCGGTGCTGGCCCGGACTTCACGGTCTGTAGCGGTACGTCGTTCACGGCGTCGTGAAGATAGGAGCGACTTCGCCGTTGGGGAATCGACACTCGGTTTCTTCCATGGCGTCGTCACGCCGGAATTAGGACTGCCTGTCATCGTCCGAACCGCGCGCCCATGACCAATGCGTCGTTCCCCACTGGCTTCCTTTGACCACCGGCATTACATCGCCCACGTTGAAATACTGTTCGCTGCCGGCCTTGGCCGGCGTGCGCCAATAGCCGGCTTCGGGGCAGGGCTCGCCGCCGGGGATGCTCGAGCGGCGCTTTCCGCGTGGCTCTGGCACGATGGTCGGCGGTTCGGGAATCGGTGGCGCATCCCATAAGTCGAAGCGTGCTTGCCACGCACGCGCATTCCTGGCGTCGGCGTTCGGCAGGTCAGGTTCGTAGAGATGCAGGCCGTCCGGCTTCGGGTTACGCAACACACGCAGCACCTTGTTGACGAACACGTAAGGCTCGGGCAAACCTTCCTCGGGGGCGCCGAGGCGCGGGAACGGGCCGGCGCGCACGAGCACGCAGTGATTGATCCGCTCGACGAGGATGTCGCCGCGATCGAGCGCGGCACGGAGTGCGGCGTCGCCGCCGAGACGTTCGACGAACAGGTCGCCGAGCAGGGTGTACCAGTTCACGCTCTTGATAAAACCCCACGAGCCGACCTTTGAGCCGGGACGCAGATAGGGATAGATCGCCGTCATGCGCACCTGAGTGCCATCATACGAACTGGTATTCCACTCGTGTTTCGACAAGTGCGCACATGCGTCGATTTCGATGCCGCTGAACCGACTCGCGATTGCCCATTCCTGAGCTTGCCAGTTGTGGTAGTTGTAGGCGGTTACGGCGGACAAGCCGCCATAGCCACCGCGTACGTCGAGTTGTTCGCAGACGTATCGCAGAAACTGCTCGTATTGTTCTTGTCCTTCCGGACGCGTGACCAACTCCATTGGGACGCTGAACTTCAAATACGAATAGCCGGCCTCCTGCCCTTTCGGAGCAGTCCAGCCTTCGGGAGAGACATAATCTTCTGGATTTTCGATGTCGGTCAATGTCGAAATTTCGTAGTCTGGAGCCGATGTCGCGTTCGGTGCACTGGACCGCGTCACGCTGACCTGAAGAAATTCTGGCGTATCGACAATTGCCCTCCGGATTTTTTCGACGCCCTTTGCATTTTTCTTGCTCAAGTGTGCGAGGTCTTCATCCTTTCCCGAAATGAGGTGTGAGCCGAACAGCTCATCGAAACGATCGAAACAGGCGAGTAGGCCGCGTCGACCATCTGGCTTCGCGCCATGCGCGAAAAATACAGTCCCGATCACTCCCGGCTTTATCGAAAAACTGTTGTCTCGCTGACGCACGCTCAAGTCTTCGAAATAACGTGCGTAAGCCGCGAACGGTGTCAACACAATCGGTTTCGTCGCTTCCGTGTTGCTCATGTTTGGTTGATTCCCTTCTGAATGAGTTGATTCGGAACGCGTCATTACGCTGCGGCGCCGGTAACACCCAGCGCAATGGCAAGTGCCGCTAATGTTTCGGCCGTGGCAGCAGCAACAATCGCGGCAAGCGCGAGGAGGATCGCTAGCAGAGCCTCGGACAGCACGATAATCACGGCGATACCGGCAACAACAGCGGCGACTGCGACCAGCCCCTTGATGATCGAGGTGCCAATCTGCGACCAATTGATTTGCTTCAGCAGATCCCACGTCATATCGGTTGTGCGCACCAGTGCGTCCCAGCCTGTCTTCAATTGTGCGGTCGTGTAGCGGTAGATTTCTTGACCCTTTTCGTCGACCCGTCGCCATGTTGCCGTCGCTGTATCAACGACCCACTTGCCAGCGATCAGCGTCCAGGGCGCATGCTGCTTTAGCCATCGCTCCATTTCGGCCGACAGGTGTTGTCCTCCTTCGTTGAGCGCATCCCAGACCGCAGCGACGGCAACGTCGCCCACTTCTTCCGCTTTTCGAATCCATGCTTCGTACCACGCGGGATCGGGAATCGGCTCGACGGAGCGAATCGGTGCACGCAGTTGCCGTTCGCGGCGGCGGCGACGAAGTTCTGCTTCACGTTCTTCCGGTGACATCGCGAGTGCGTGTTCACGTGCCTTTTCCAGTGCACCGTTGCAGTCACTAACGTCGATGACCGACATGCGCTTTTTGAATTCGCCGGGGGCGCCGGCTATTTGCTGGTACGCGGCTTCTTGCCCCCGTCCCCATGTGTCGCCGGGGAACTTCACTTCAACCAGCCGTAGCAAGTTGTCGACATGGGGATGGCCTTCGCGGTCAATCAGACCGCGTCCCGGCCAGCGGTCGCCGGGATTTTTGACGATGATCACGTCAGGACGACGTAATCGCCCGAGCTTCGCTCCAAACGGAAAGGGGCTCTGGCCGTGGCGACGTCCAGGCCCATCTTCGATCGCGCTGCTCAGGAACGGAATCGGTGCTCGTTGTCCACTGGACAGTACAGCTTCAGTCATATCGAAGCTGACTTCCGCTTTGTACTGCCAGCGGAAATCATGGATCGTCTCATCGATGCGGATCGCCCAGCTCATTACGATCTGTTTGAGTGCAGAAATCGTGTTCGAACCGTCAGGCAGCCGGATTTTGACTATATCCGGGGCTTTCAACGCATCTTCGATTTTCTCCTGCAAATAGCCTTTCGTGCCCGGTGGCAGTTCAGCGTATGTGATCGTGTCTTCCTTGACCGTCGTGCAAGTTGCGACTGTTTCCATCGTACTGGCCATGCGTCAATCCTCCAGATAGTCGCGTTGAATCTGCAGCCTGTCCGAGCCTGCGCACTGCCACGACTCGACCGGTGCTGGCCCGGACTTCACGGTCTGTAGCGGTACGTCCTGCGCGACCGCCGTAAAGACGGGCGCGGTCTCGCCGCGTTCATTCGTGAAGCTCTGAATCGTGCGACCGGCGGGTGTCTTGATGGCGTACGGGCATCGAATCAGCGGAGCGCCGTTCGTCGCATCCCTCAGTACGTATTGCGCTTGATACGACGGCCTGAACGGCCTCAAGTCGGTCGCCGAGCTTGTCGGCCCGCTCCAGTCGTGACCGCTCCCCTTGATCGAAATTTTCCCCGGCATATGAAGGTTTGCGTTGCCGTTCGCGTCCATCTGAAACAAGCCGCTGCCACATCGCAACTCGATACCCTTGCTGGCCGTGAGACGAATGACGTCGGTCGTGGACATCAGCTCCAGCGCCTTATGCGCGGCGAGGCGAATCAGGTCGTCGTGAGATTCGAACTGCATCGGTCCATGTGCCGTCGTTGCTTTCATACCCGTGCCGGCGTGCATTTCCATCCTGTCGCGCGCCGATGTGTGTACGTTCTTGCCCGCTGTCGTCTGGACGTTCTGCGCGGCCGCATGGTCGATGTTCTCGGCCGCGAACACGCCGTAGGTCTTTGGCGTGAAATGGCCGATACCACCTTTTGCAGCGAATGCCATCATGTCGCCGTCGTTCGCACCGGGTTCCGAACGCCACTCACGCAGCTTCTGCGCGAGCCGAGCGAGCCCGCTCGCGTCGGGCCCGTGCAAACCATGTTGATGGGCGAAGTCGCCCATCGATTCGAACAGCTCGGCGAACTGGCCCAACAGCTCGAGCAGTTCCTGCCGATCGAGCAGGTCCCCGCTCGCGGCTGCACGCGCGTAGGTCGTAAGCATCAACCCGCGCGCGGCGCGTGCCACGAGCGACGCGTCGGTGCGTGCTTCCACGCCGTAGCCGCGCGATTTTCCGGGGCCGCTGTCGCTTGGATGCGCGAGATGACCGACGTTGACCTGCGAGTGCGATTCGTCGCTCGCGAGTTGCGCGCTGATGAGGCCGTTCCAGTCGCTCATCACGAGCTGGTTGCCGCGGCCGCTGCCGATTTCGCGGCTGCGTAGGCCGAGCACGTGTGGATTGCCCGGCAGTTTCGTCACGTTCGAGAATGCGGTCGGCATATGTCGCGCATCGTTGAGCGTGCCGCTGATGTACAGGCGATCCGGGTCGCCGTAGAGACTGTCGAGAACCACATACATTCCGGCGCGCAGTGGGAACGAGAATCCGTAGCGGTCGCCTGCCCACGGATTCATCACCAACAGCGGCGCACTGTCGGCCGGCGTGCCGGTCGTGCCGCCCGAGTTCTCGTGGTCGCCGGGGTTCAGCCCGAGCAACCGGACCCATGCGCAACCGTACGCGTTGGTGTGCACGGTGATCCCTTCCGGCGCGACGACACGCCCGAGAATCGGCGGTGTCGGTGGCAGATCGATACGCGGATCGTAGCTCGGTGCGAGCGGCACGCCGCGCCGCACGCACGTAAGCGCGATTTCGTAACGGTCGCCAGTCGTCGCCGGCAGATCATCGCGAAAGGCCGGGTGACGCTCCGACGTGCCGAACCGGCGCTGGCTCGCCTGGAACAGGGCACGGGCGCGTTCGTCCAGTTCCTTCGGCATGTTGTTCCACATGTGACGATGGATGTCGACGGGTACGAACTGGCGATCTTTTTCGGGCTGCATATCGAGGTGCACGTAGCCCGTCAGGTCGAACCACTCAGCCAAACCGATGTCGCGCACGGTGCCGAAGAAATCGACCTGGTCTGCGCGGCGATCATGCGACAGCATGCGCGCGCGTGCGAGCCGGTCCAGGTCGACGGCCGAGTCGCCCGCATGCGGACCGTAGATGCGATAGTCGGCGAGCATGTCTGCCAGACCGTTCCCGGCGGCACCGTGATCGAGGTCGCTCGTGCGAGCCCCGGTTGCGACACGCGCAGTCTTGTAGTCGGGAGACTGGATGGTGGCGCGGCGCGCGGTGACGGTGTGCGACCAGGCAATCGACACGATCGTGTCGCCGGTGTGCGTGCCTGTGTGTCCGCCGTAGCGTAGCGTTTGCGCGCGCGTGCGCCGAATGTGACTCGCACTGTCAATCATCACGATCGTATGCATTGGCGTGTCGCGGGCCTTGCCCTTACCGTCGCCCGGCCGCGCGTAGTACGTGATGCCATCCCGGCGCGCGAGTCGGTCGATGAATTTGCCGTCTGGTTCGTCGGCTTGCCTTACGAACGCCCGCGCGGGATAGTGCTCGACGTTGAGCGGCGATAGATCGAGATCAGCGGCGGCCGCGAATGCCGAATTGCGGCGGTATTGAGCGAACAGGGTGTGGAAGATATCGGGCAGCCGCTGACTTTTGAAGATGCGGGAATTGAACTTGCCGTGCAGCAACTGTATGGCGTCGACGATCGTGAGTCGATAACAGGTCAGCTCGCCGTCGGACGCGCCAACATCGACGTGCGAGACGATGCCACTGATCACACGCGGCGGGCTTGCGTTGGCTGTGTGCAGTTCGAGCCCCACCGGCAGACCCTTGAACATCGACGGCGGCAGGTCGGGGCTGGTTGACACATACACGAACCGGCCCGTCACACCGGTCATCAGCCCTTCATGAGTTTCGGCGTACAGCAGGGCGAGCATGCGGTCGAACCGCTTCTGGTGATCGCACCCCCAATTGGTACGGATCGGACGTTCACCAAAGCCGGGCATGCCTTCGGCGACGGCGCGAATTTTGTCGGACAACGACATGGCTGGCCCTCACGTTCTTGGAGTGATCGGGGCGCGCTCTGTTCGAATGGTCGATCGATGTTGTCGCCCCCTTCCCGCGGAAATATGCGGGTCGACCCTAACGACCGGTCGGGGCGGCGTCAACGTGTGTAACAAGCGAGACCGGGACGGCATGGAATTTCCGTCAGCGCTTTTTTTGTATTTTCATTCGGCCTCAGCAGGGCGATCCGGGAAATTGCGAAGACGTATCCAATGGGGCCGAAGGATGCGGGAGATAAGCCTGAGTGCGAAATGCAACGAGCAATTCTGGAAATCGGGGATTTCGCGAAATTTTGGTGATGCCTGGTGATCTCGACTGCCTACGGATTGCTCGGAATGGCGCATGCAAGATGCCATCCGGGGCAAGGGGGCGGGGTGTTATCGGCTCAATGTCCGTAGCAGGTATCGTGCGATGCTGCCGTCCGCTATTTTTTAATGGCGCTGCCCGGAACAGATTTCTCAGACTGACTATAAAGGTCAATTTTTTTCATCAACGTTTCATGTTGTGCCCAATGCCGTTGCTGGGGAATTTTTCAAAAAAGAGAATTGTTGCGGACTGTCATTTCTAAACATGGATGTTCCGCGTCATGCGCGCGAGCTTACGCGTCGGCGTTGCGTGCGTCGATCCTGCTTCGGGTGTCCGCATCGATGATCGAGCGGATCGCCGCGAACAGCGGCGCGGCGTCGGTGTAGCGCCGGCCGTAGCCGAGATTGAACGCGTAGTCGAAGTCGGGCGGGTTGCTGCCCTGGTTGTGCTGCAGAATCGTCTCGAGCTTGTCGAGCGCCTTTGCGGCACGCGCTTCCGGCGACGCGGCGGCCTCGTATTCGTCCCACAGCGCGACGATCTCGTCGCGCGGCGCGCGATCGAGGCCGGCCGTCAGCGTCAGCAGGTCGTCGCGTTCCTGCGTGCTCTTGTCCGGATGCGCGGTCTGCTCGATCGCCGGGATGTCGCCGTGCAGCGCTTCGCCGAGGTCGTGCACGACGCACAGCTTCAGCAGTCTCAGCGTGTCGACGCCCGGCAGTGCATCGGCGAACACGAGCGCCATCAGGCACAGCCGCCAGCTGTGCTCGGCCGTGCTTTCGGGACGGCCGGACGATGTGTGGCCGCTGCGCAGCACGTCTTTCAGGCGTTCGGTTTCGCGCAGGAAATCGAGCCGCGCGTGGAGGGTGTCGAGGGTCATGGCCGATGGATTGCTTGAATCGAGCCGCCAAGCGTACGCCGCGCGGACGCGATGCGTCCACGCATGAAATATGCGTGCGGCGTGCCGAGTGCCGCGGCTGGCGTGAGCGCTACAGCGTTTCGACGAGCCGCGCGGCCGAACCGTCCGACAGCATCATCCGCGTCCACCGGCAGGTGCTGCCGCGGATCGGCACGACGCGCGACGCATTGGCGCCGGTCGCGAATTCGACGCTCGGCGGCCCGGCGCGATCGTGCCAGCCGAGCGGATCGAGCGTGGCCTCCATGCGGACGATCTCCGGCGACGCGTAGCGCCACAGCGACGTGCCGAGCAGCATCGGCAGCGGCTGCGAGAACTCGGCCGCGCGCGACGGCGAGCACGCGAGCAGGCGATGCGTGAGATCGCAGACGAGGTGCATGCGCCCAGCGCTGCCCGCGATGAGCCGCGCGAGCGCCTGGTCACCCGCCGAATCGAGCCGCGCGGCAAGCAGCCGCTCGGCGGTCGCGCGCTCGTCGGGCGACATCTGCTGGATACCGGCTTCCCAGCGCGAGATCGTCGATTGCGCGACGCCGAACAGTTCGGCCGCATGGCTCTGCTTCACGCGGCGCAGCGCGCGCCAGCGCTTCAGCTGCGGGCCGAGCGGCGGGGTGTGAAGCGGCGAGGGCGTCATGGCGATGCTCCGGTGTGCGTGCGTGGTGCGCGTGCGGGCATGGCGGCCGTCGACGGTGGCCGTTACATGATCCGCAGGCCGCCGTTCGCCTGGATCGCGACGAACGCGATCGGCACGAGGACGATACCGCCCAGCACGAGCACGCCGTCGGCGGCGACCGTCACCGGCGTCGCGAGGATTCGCAAGCCCATGCCGACCGCGGACGGCGATTCGGTGATGTACACGACATAGCGCTGATTGAAGGCCTGCGCCGTCTTGTCGTTGACCTTGTCCTTGGCGGCGAAGCCGTCGGTCGAGTAGCGCTTGCCGCTGATGTCGCCTTCGAGCACGAGACCGGCTTGCGCGACGGTGAAGCCGTCCGCGGTCGCGGCCTGTTGATCGTCCGCCGATGCTTCCTTCGGCAACACGATCCGGTAGTGGCCGGTCACGCTGCTGCCGCTCGCGTGGAAACCGGCGAACGCGGTGTGCAGCGCCTTCCGGTAGCCGGACATCAGCACGGGCCGCAGCGACGCCGGAAGATCGAAGATGTAGTGGTAATCCGTGCCGAGAACGACGAGCTTCTTGCCGTCTTCGGTGATCATGAACCCGGAGACCTGTTCGTGGTACTGGCTGTCCTTGTACAGCTTCGGCGTGAAACAGCCGGACAGCGGGAGGCAAGCCGTGGCCATGCCGGCGGCCAGCAGGCGCCGGCGTGTGATCGATATGCGCATTTCTTGTTGTCCCGTCTTTGCGGTTTGGAGCGGCTTTCGCCCTCGGAGCCGCGATTCTCGCGTATCCGGCGCGCGTTGTCGAACGGGAAATCTGCCGCGGCAGCGAACGGCGCGTGGCGCGAACCACGGGTTCGGCCGCGTGCGCGGACGATCGGAGGGGCGCCCGCGCAGCACCGGCATTGTTTTCGGCAGGCTTTCAACCGGCGCCTCCATATCTTATTATTCGGCCAGAGCGGCGCGTGCCGGCCGCGATCGGTCATGTCGACGCGTGACGCGCCGGCAAGCATTGCCGCTTTTCGATTGCCGCGCCGTACGATGCGCGGTCGACAAGACAGGGAACGCGTGACCAGCGAGTATCCCGAAAAAACATGCGAGGGCGCGATGGTACGACTGGTCTTGCTGCTGCTGGGCATCGAATATCTGCGAACGCGCTGGCGCGGGCTGACCGTGCTGGGCTGGCTGTGGGTTGCCGCTGGCGTGGGTATCTTCGTCGATGCGCTCGACGGCGCGCTGTATTTTCCGATCGAGCTGTTTGCGTGGCTGTTCCTGATCGAGGGGCTCGCGACGCTCGCGGTGGCCGGCAGCGGCGTGGGCGGCCAGCGCATCCTGCGCTACGTGAAGGGCATCGTCGTGGTGGCGGCGGCCGGGCTCGTGTTCGCGGGGCATCATCACGGCCAATTCCTGCTTTCGATGATCTTCGGCACGCTGTTCCTCGTCGACGGGGTGCTGCAATGCACTTCCGCATGGATGGTGCGTTACCGGCGCTGGAACGTCGCATTCGCATGGGGCGTCGTCGAGATCCTGCTCGCGATCTTCTTCTACCAGCCGTACCCGACGCACTATGCGGGCACCGTGCCGTATTGCCTTGGCTTGCTGCTGATGTTCGGCGGGATGCACATGCTGAGCCTCGCCGCACGCGTGCGGCGGCTGACGCGCAACCCGGCGTTCGTCACGTCGCCCGCGCCGTCGATCGTGCCCGACATCGACGCCGCCCCCGACATCCCGCGCTTCACGCAATCCGAATGGGACGGCCCGCCGGCCGATCACGAGCGCGCGCTCACCGTGCACGTGTGGACGCCGACCGGCACGTCGAAGGCCGAAGCGCAGCGCTATCCGGTGATCGACCGCTACATCGCGGCGGTGGACGTCAACGGCGTGATCTCGACCGGCCATGCGGCGCTCGAGTCGCCCGAGGGCATCTACATCAGCCTGTATCCGGCCGTCGAAATCGATCGTTCTCCGGACGAGTTCACGCGGATCCTGCGCGCGACGCGCGAGAACGACGTGCCCGGCCTGTTCCAGCCCGACTACGCGACCGAGTCGAAGGCGTGGTGCCCGTCGACCGTGCGCGTGCGGATTCGCAACTACGATCCGGCGAAGCTCGACGCATTCTGGTCGTCGTATCGGCAGACGGAGATGTACAACCTCACGCACCGGAACTGCTCGAGCACCGTGTCGAACGCGCTCGAAGCCGCGCTGGATGGCGCGGTGTGGCGGCTCAAGGGCACGCGGGCCGGGTGGGGCGCGTTCGTGCGGCTGCTGCTCACGCCCGAGTTGTGGGTGGCCGCGCAGATCCGCAAGCGCGCGGTGACGATGGCATGGACGCCCGGGCTCACGCTCGACTATGCGCGCGCGCTCAGCATGCTGGCCGATCCGCGGCCGTTCGCGTGGTGGAAGGTCGCGCGCTCGGCCGTGAAGGCGATCATGGCGTCGCGTCGCGCGTGGCGCGAGCAGGACAGTGCGGCGTTGTCGCCGGGTGGATCGGAAGCCGCGTCGATGAAATAATCACGTGGCGCCGGACGAGGGCCCGGCGCGACAGGGGCCGCTGCCGGGCGATTCGGCGTTGCGGCCCGCCATCCGAACCTGCATGACGAACAACAATGAACACGACGCGCGCATTCCGCATCCTGATTCCCGTTTCCCTGGCGCTGGCGGGCGCCGGTCGCGCGCATGCGGATGCCGACGAGGTGCCGCGCATGAGCGATGACGTCTACCGCACGTCGGTGTCGTTCTGCTCGAACGTCGCGGCCGACCAGAAGATCGAGTGCCAGGGCGACATGATCGCCGCGGGCAGCCGGATCGTCGCGGTGATCGGCGGTTTGCCGCCGTCGTCCGCCGTCACGATCGACGAGGCCGCGCGCGGCAAGCTGCCGGCCGCGGAGCGCAAGGGGCTCGCGCCCGTCGAGTCCGGCGCGATCGACAAGGACGACGACCTGGCCGGGCTGGCCGGCATGGTGCGGCTGTGCGACGTGTACGAATCCGAACCGGCGTCGCGCGCGCGGCATCACGCCGCGCTCAAGCAGCAGGCGCCGGATGCGGCGCCGCGCGTCGAGGCGTTGCTGGCCGATTCGTCGACGGCGGCGCGCCAGCGCGTGAGCCTCGGCGTGTGGCAGATCCTCGCGCTCGAAGGCCCCGAGTCGGCCGCGCGTGCGTGCACGCAGCTCGGCAGCAGGTCGTGACGTGGCGGCACGCGTGAGTAGCGTGCCGCGTTCGGTGATGCGGGGAACGGGGCGCGGTGTCGGTGCTCCGCGCCGGTGAGCGTCGAGCTGACGAAAACATTTCGTTTCCCTTCATATTCATGCCATGTGGCGCCGGCCACAATCGCGGGCAGACATTCGACAATCTTGCGGCGCATCCTGCGACCGCAAGCCTTTTCCGAGGAAACGCCATGCTCAAGACGCTCGCCCGCGCCGCGGCCGCACTCGCCGTCGCATCCGCCTCGCTCCATGCCGCCGCTCAAACCAGCTACGACTACCTGCTGCTCGCGGCATCGTGGGAGCCCGGTTTCTGCGCGTCGCACGACACGCCGGAGTGCGCGAACCTCGCCGGCTCGTATGCGGCGACGAGCCTGTCGCTGCATGGCCTGTGGCCGAACAAGTACGACGGCAACCAGCCGTTCTACTGCGGCGTGCCGCAGAGCGACGTCGATCTCGACAACGGGCACCAGTGGTGCAGCATGGACGCGTATCCGGTCAGCGCCGCGACCCGCAACACGCTGTCGACGTACATGCCGGGCGTTGCGTCGTGTCTCGACAAGCACGAATGGTTCAAGCACGGCACCTGCTCGAATTCGGCATCGCCCGATACGTACTGGAACCAGGCGACCGGCATGATCAGCCGGCTCGGCAACACGTCGTTCAACGCTTACCTGCAGGCGAACGCGGGCAAGACCGTGACGCGTAATCAACTGCTGTCCGCGTTCGAAGGCGCGTTCGGCAGCAATACGCGCAGCGCGGTGTCGCTGAAGTGCACGAAGATCAGCGGCGTCAGTTACTTGACCGAAGCGTGGATCGCGGTGAAGACGAACGCGATCGCGCAGTTTCCGGGCGCGGCATCGCTCGTGACGGACGGCAATACGCAGGGCACGTGCCCGACGTCGGGCGTGTATATCGCGAAGTGATGCGATGCGGAATGCGCCGGGCGGAGGGGTTCCGGTCGGCGCAGCGCGGGCGTTCTGTGGCTATGCGAGCAGCCGAAGTGCGTCCGCGAGTGACAGCACTGTCGTGCGTGTCTCGAACGCGGTAGCGAACAGATGCTCGTGCACGACCTCGTCCGGGTCGTAGCAGCAGTCCTTCACCGTATAGAGCCGGAAATCCGCATCGCTTGCGTGCGCAACCGACGACAGCACGACGCCCGTCGATGCGATCCCGACCAGGATCAGCGTGTCGATACCCTGCGCAATGAGCCGCGGCTGCAGGTCGGTGCGGAAGAACACGCTCGCGCGATGCGCGGCGATCAGCGGCTCGCTGTCGAGACGCCCGAGCGCCGGGCACGGGCCGTCGTCGACGAACAGGCCGAGCTGCTTGATCCCCTGGCCGTTCTTGTTGCGCGGACTGACTTCCGGATAGCCAGGGCTGAAGTGGAGATTCGCGAAACAGACGTGGACGCCGGCGGCGCGCGCCGCGTCGCACAGCTCGCGTGTGTTGGCGAGCAGGGTGGGGGCGACTGACGGGAAGAGGCCGAGGATGTCGGTCTGGTAGTGCATCACGATCAGTGCGGTTTGGGCCGACACGATCGGGGGAAGCGGCGCGGGTGTTGTACGGCTGCCCGGGCCGGCGTGGTCGTTCGTTGCGAAATCTGAAGCGTGTTCCGGTTGCATGACTGATGCTCTCCCATGAGTCACTTCGGTGTTTTCAGAAAATCGACCGCCCCGTATACGTCGTTAACCATTCCAGCGCCAACGTCCCCGCCAGCGAGTTCCCGTTCGCATCGAGCCCCGGCGCCCACACGCACACGGCCATGTCCCCCGGCAGCACCGCGACGATCCCGCCGCCGACGCCGCTTTTCGCGGGCAAGCCAACGCGATAAACGAAGTCGCCCGCCGCATCGTAAGTGCCGCAAGTCAGCATCAGCGCCGACAGCCGCTTTGCCGAACTCGCGTCCACGATCCGCTCGCCGGTAACCGGCGCGACACCGCCGTTCGCGAGAAACAGCGCAGCCTGCGCGAGCTCGACGCAGTTCATCGTGATCGCGCATTGCCGGCAGTACGCATCGACCACCGTATCGGGCGGCATCTGCATGTTGCCGAAACTCGCCATGAAATGCGCCATCGCGCGGTTGCGTTCCGCGTGCTGGAGCTCCGACAGCGCGACGCGCGAATCGTAGTCGATGTCGACCGCGCCGATCAGGCGCCGCACGAATTCGACGAGCGCCGTCTCGGCTTTCACGAACCGGCGGCACAGCACGTCGGTGACGACCAGCGCGCCGGCATTGATGAACGGATTGCGCGGCTTGCCGCGCTCGCTTTCGAGCTGCACCAGCGAGTTGAACGCGTTGCCCGACGGCTCGCGGCCGACCCGTTCCCACAGCGCGTCGCCGAGCATCTGGAACGCGAGCGTGCATGCGAACAGCTTCGAGATGCTCTGGATCGAGAAACGCTCGCGCGCGTCGCCGACCGTGTAAACGTTTCCGTCGAGCGTCACGACAGCCATTCCGAACTTGTCGGCGGGCACTTTCGCGAGTTCGGGAATGTAGTCGGCGACGCGCCCCTGGCCGATCCAGGGGGCAAGTTCGGTGTGGATGCGTTCGAGGATCGGCTGGTAGTTCATCACGTGAGACAGGGGGGGGCGCGCGGCCCGGATTCCGGGGAGCCCGTATGGAACCGTTTCGGCGCCGATTCGTCAAGCGCGGTCGAATGCGGTGGTAATCGCGCCCTAATTTTTCAGATCTCCGAACGGGCGAACGGCGGGCGCAGTATCATGCGGTACGTTTCGGCCGTTGGCCGGCAGCCGGTGCAAGCCGTCGCCGCCGCCGCGGTCTCCCCGTATGATCCGATCGCTGCCCATGTCTTTTCGCATCCTGCTCGTCGAAGACGACACCCGCTTGTCCACGCTGATCGCCGGCTACCTGCGCAAGAACGACTATGAAGTCGACACTGTGCTGCATGGTGACGCCGCCGTGCCGGCGATCCTGTCCACGCGCCCGGATCTCGTCATTCTCGACGTGAACCTGCCGGGCAAGGACGGCTTCGAGATCTGCCGCGAGGCGCGCAAGCAGTACGACGGCGTGATCATCATGGTGACGGCCCGCGACGAGCCGTTCGACGAACTGCTCGGCCTCGAATTCGGCGCGGACGACTACGTGCACAAGCCGGTCGAGCCGCGCATCCTGCTCGCGCGGATCAAGGCGCAGCTGCGCCGCGCACCGGCCCGCGCGGCGGAAGGGGCGGCGCCGCAACCGGAGCGCTACACGTTCGGCCAGTTCTCGATCGACCGCACCGACCGCTCGGTCGTGCTGCCCGGCGGCGACTCGCCGGACCTCACGTCGGCCGAGTTCGATCTGCTTTGGGTGCTGGTCTGTCATGCGGGCGAAGTCGTCAGCCGCGACGACCTGATGCTGCAGTTGCGCGGGGTCGAATTCGACGGCCTCGACCGCACGATCGACGGCCGCATCTCGAAGCTGCGCCGCAAGTTGCGCGACGATGCGAGCAACCCGCAGCGGATCAAGACGATCCGTAGCAAGGGTTACCAGTTCAGCAAGCACGCGTGGGAAAAAACCGATTAACGGGACGGAGCGTGTTGACTTGCAATGAATTTACGTGTTCCGCAACCAAGTTGCTCTGGCTGGCGCTGCGCAACATACTGACCAAGACCATGCGGACCGTTTTCGACTGGACATCAGCGATAAACCGGTTTGCTATTTCGTTCGGCGAACGACTCACCTCGGCCATGATCCGAGATTTTTAACCGACCTCAGCATACGAAATCTCTGACAGGTCCGATCGTCGTGGTAATCCTGCGGTTCGTGCACTAGACCAAGTGCGACTTACCGGGATCAGCCGTCGGGTTGATCCAGCGTTATTTTCAACATAGGCTTCAATGCCGGATTGTAGATTGCAAGGATGGTCAATGCTGTAGCCCCCAACCTTTGGGCAACGTCGTCCGTTAGCTCATGATTGATGCTGTCCAGCGGCCAATCTGCTTTAAGCGCACGAGCAAGCGGCTCCGCAATGGCATCATTGCTTATCGAGCACACGGTTAGCTTATCGTTGTCTTCATCATAGGACACAACGAACGACCGTTTCGGGGGAGGATTTGCCATCAGAAACCTCTGCACTGGTTGTAGTTCATAAACGCCTGCGCTTTACAAGCGACGAATGTATACGGGTCTTTTGTCATCGCGCCATATGCCTTGCACTCCTCCAGTTCGCGCTCGTATTGAGCGAAGCATTCTTCCTCACCGGCGGCGCTACGTACCGCGAGCTGAACACGGTCCTTCAGGCTAGCATCTTCCGGCAACTCAAATGGTTGCGCGTCACCGAGCAAGGTAGATGCGCCCCCCACCATCTCGGTAGCGCCTCCCGTGCCGACGACACTCTCGAGATAGCTCATAAGCTCGCTTGCTGACACGTCGCTAGGCGTAGCCCAGAACGGTAGCGGTTTGTCGATCGGCAGGGATGCTACCGGCGGGACATTAGGGAGCCGATTGGCGAGCGGAAACGGGCGCGCCGATGGCTGACCGCCAGCAGTGCCGCCACCGGCCGCTGGACGCTCGATCTTGACCGTCACACGCCCATCCTCGATCGCTGACCTGAGCACATCGAGCGGGGGGCCACGGAGCGTGTTTTGGCCCAATTGCCGAAGATAGGTGAGGGCGTTCGTCGTCAGGCCCGCGTACTTCGGCCAGTGCAGCATCAGTTCGGAGACGGCTGAGCGTTGATCGGCCGACAGGGGAGCACTTCCGGCACGTATCAGCAGCGTTGCGCGCTTCCCCGAACCCAGCTCGATCGTGACTGAAGTCATTCAACACTCCGCCGTTACTGTCGGGCGACAGTACTTTGCCGAGAGATCGCGGCACAAGCTGCCAGTTCTCGCAGGTGGAGCAGAAAAACGGTGCTTCGATGCGGGTAAACTCACGCTTTCGAGTGGGTGCGCAAAAGTGCGCCGCTGTCACTCCAACCAATTGGATTCCGCTGTGAATTTCATGAAGCAAGCACGCACGGGAATGACGCCATCCGTTCGCGGCGCCATCGGCCCTGCGTTGCCCGCCCCCCCTGACCGGAAGCCGCGATGATCCGACGCACCCGTTCGCACCCCGACGCACCGCCGCTTTCGACGCTACGCTATGTGAAATGGCGCTGGCTGCATTTCCGCCGCGCGTGGACGGACACCCGCGCCGACCGCATTCCGAGCTGGTCGCGCCTGTACGTGCGCACCTACCTGCATCTGCTCGGCCTCGTGCTGCTGACCGCGCTCGTGCCGGCGCTCGCGCTGTGCGTCGTGCTGTCGCCGGAGGTCGTATGGCACGCATTCGACGCGCTGCCGGGCGACATCTGGATCGTGCTCGCGTTCGTGTTCACCGCGCCCGCGCTGGCCGCGTATCGGTGGATGCGGCCGGTGTGGTCGGATCTCGTGATGGTGCGCGAGCGCGCGA
This sequence comes from Burkholderia sp. IDO3, assembly GCF_003366075.1. NCBI lineage: Bacteria > Pseudomonadati > Pseudomonadota > Betaproteobacteria > Burkholderiales > Burkholderiaceae > Burkholderia > Burkholderia sp. IDO3. Next base: position 2,436,333 of record NZ_CP028962.1, on the reverse strand, counting down.
TCGACTTCACGGGCGGGCGCTTCAACACGCGCGCGCGGGAATCGCACAGCGTGATCATCGGGCCGCTCGCCCGCACGCTCAATGCGCTCGCAATGCGCATGGAACGACTGATCGCCGCGCAACGCGATTTGACCAACGGGATCTCGCACGAGCTGCGCACGCCGCTCGCGCGCGTGCGTTTCGCGCTCGAATTGCTGCGCGAACCGGGCTCCGCGGCGGAATACCACGGTGCGCTGGAGAGCATCGCGCAGGACGTGACCGAGCTCGAAGAACTGATCGACATGAGCCTCACGTATGCGCGTCTCGAATACAGCTCGCTGCAGTCGAACCTCGAACTGACCGGCCCCGTCGCCTGGTTCGAGCATCAGGTCAACGACGCGCGACTGCTGTATCCGGAGCGCGCGATCGAGTCGCGCATCGCGCTCGAATCCGACCTGCGCGTGAAGATGGACCGGCGGCTGATGTCGTACGCGATGCGCAACCTGCTGCGCAATGCGAGCAAGTATGCGGCGTCGCGGATCGTCGTCGGGATCTCGATCGACCACGGCAACATCGCGATCTTCGTCGAGGACGACGGCCCCGGCGTGCCGGAGAGCGAACGCGAGCGGATCTTCGACGCATTCGTGCGGCTGGACCGCCGCACCGGCGGCTACGGGCTCGGCCTCGCGATCACGCGGCAGGTGCTCCATGCACACAACGGCCGGATCGCGGTCGTCGATCCGGTCGAGCTCAGCGGCGCGCGGTTCGAGATCAGCTGGCCGATCTAGCGATACGCCGCGCGCACGGGTCGACCCGCGGCGGCAACGATCATCACGACAATCATCCGCATCGGTGTCGCGGCGCGTCGCCGACTTTCCCCGCAAGACCTTCCTCATCCCGTGACCGCATGAAGTTGCATTTGCAACTCATGCGCGCTTTGCTATACGATTGCATTTGCAACTATTCATACGGGCAGCCTTCTTAAAGCAGGAAGCCGGCGGCCTGCGCAGCAGCAAGCGGTGAGGCCGGGGCGGCCGCGCTGGCCGTCCTTCGTTCATGCATTTCTGTCGGGACCACGCATCATGCGGCTACTGAATATCGTTTCCTCTCCCCGCGGCGCAAGGTCGGCTTCGATCGCGGTCGCCAACGCATTCGTCGACGCGTGCCGCAACACGCACGCGTCGGTCGACGTCGATACGCTGAACGTGTGGGAAGAAGACTTGCCGGATTTCGGCAGCGACGCGATCGGCGCCAAGTACAAAGGCGTCGCGAACGCGCCGATGGATGCGACCGAGCAGGCGACATGGCAGCGGATCCAGGCGCTCGTGAAGCGGTTTCAGGCGGCCGACCGGATCGTCGTTGGCGTGCCGATGTGGAATTTCGGCTATCCGTACAAGCTCAAGCAACTGATCGATCTCGTCAGTCAGCGGAACCTGCTCTTCACGTTCGACGGCAACGCGTACGGCCCGCTGCTGAAGATTGCGCGCGCGCTGGTCATCCATGTTCGCGGACAGAGCCAGGAAACCGGCGCGGATGCCGGCAATCCCGGATTCCGGCATCAGGCGGACTACATCGAATTCTGGCTGAAGTTCATCGGTGTGCGCGAGGTCAGCAGCCTGAGCGTCGAACACACGTGGAATGCCCGGGCGCAAGACAGCATCGAACGCGCGCAAGCGCGCGCGGTGGCGATGGCCGCGGATTTCTGATCGAGGCATGCGCCGGCGCGCCGCACGCGCGGATGCCGCGGCGGCGGCATCCGCGATCGCTCAATACGTGCGGCCGAGCTGCAGGTAGATGTTGCGCCGCCCGCCCGGTGCGAGCGCGACGCCCATGTACACGGGGCCGAACGCGGTCGACAGGCTCGTGAAGAACGTATAGCTCTGCTTGAGCGTGCCGCCGCCGATCTGCTCGCCGCTCGACCACACGTTGCCGACTTCCGCGCTGGCGCCGATCGACAGCGCCTTGACCGGCGACGCGTTGAAGGTCATCAACTGATTCATGTAGGTCACGTTGCCGTAGGCGAGCGCGTTGCCGTTCAACTGGTCGGCGGCATAGGCGGCCAGATGCTGGAAACCGCCGAGCGTGAAGTTGAACGCATTGATCAGGTTGGTGCCGCCGATGCTCTTGCCGCCCTCGATCGTCGCGCTGATGCTGTGCCGGCCGAACTTCTGCGCGATCATCGCCTTGCCGTAGAGCTCGGTGTAGGGCCGGTTGTCGCCGCCGAACAGCATCGCCGACTCGCTGTTGTGCGACAGCAGCGAGCGCTCGGCGCGGAGCTCCGTGTAGTACCCGCGGCGCGGGAACATCGGATCGTCGAGCTGGTCGATGACGAGCCGCGCGCGGGCGGTCAGCGCCTGCGACGTGAAGCTCGGCCACAGCAGCGTCGGGCCGCCGCTGACTTCGTCGGTGGAGAACGGCAGGTTGTAGTTCGGCGAGCCGTGGCCGGTCGCGTAGCCGAGGCCGATCCGGAAGTCGCCGAGACGGGCGAGCGGCAGGCCGAAGTCGATCCCGGCGCGCGCCGTCTGCATCAGGTACTGGTTCAGTTTCACGTCGCCGCTGTCGTCGTACAGGTTCGCGTAGCGGCGCTGATATTCGGCGTACGGCGAGAGGTAATAGCCGTACGTCGACGACAACGGCTGGCGCAACTCGACGCGCGCCGACTGCAGGTCGCTGCCGATCGTCGTATCCGCGCGGAATTCGAGGCCCGATTCGGTGAGCCACGGCCGCCGGTAGCCGACGTGCAGGCGGAAGCCGCCTTCGTCGGTCGAACTGCTCGACATCCCGACGCCGAACAGCAGGAAATTCGGCCCCCAGTATTTCTCGCGCGCGTTGATTTCGAGCACGTTGTCGTCGCCGTGGCTCACGATCTGCTGCGTCACGCTCTCGAAATTGCCGCCGGTCGTCAGCCCGAGCAGATCCTGGCTGACGGTTGCCGGATCGTAGGTGTCGCCCGGCTTCACGTGCAGCGCGTCGGCGACGACGCGCTTCGGCACGTCGCCGGTCGTCTTGATGTCGATGCGCGTGATGCGGATCGGCGGCGGCAGCGGCTGCGCATGCGCGGAGCGGTACACCGCGTATTGTGCCGGCGTGAGCGCGAAGCGCTTGAGCCGCGGCAGCGCCGCGGTCGCGGCGGCCGCGCCGGCGGCGATCGCCTGGCGCGCGTTCTGGAAGTCGGTGAAGGCGAGCGAACCGAGGTCGGGCGTGAGCAGGATGTCCTGCGCGTCGAGTTGCTTGCGCTGCGACGTCACGTTCTGGCGGATCAGGATGCCGACCATCTGCTGCATCACGTCGGCCGGCGACGCGAGCGCGTCGAGCGGGCGCAGCTGCGAGCCGATGTCGACGGCGATCACGACCTTCGCGCCCATCTGCCGCGCGGTGTCGACCGGCAGGTTGCTGACGAGGCCGCCGTCGACGAGCGCGCGGCCGTTGATCTCGGCCGGCGCGAACAGGCCGGGCATCGCCATGCTCGCGCGGATCGCGAGCGGCAGCGAGCCGTGGTCGAGCACGACCATCTGGCCGGTCTGCAGGTCGGTCGCGACCGCGCGATACGGAATCGGCAGCTGGTCGAACGGCTGGTTAGTCGGCACGGCGGCCGTCCAGTTCGCGAGCAGCGCCTGCAGCCGGTTGCCCTGCACGAGGCCGACCGGCGCCTTCACGCCTTTCCTGCCGAAACCGAGCGTGAGCCCGTTGATGTAAAGGCGCTCGTCCTCGCGGCTGCTTTGCGGCAGGTCCGCGCGATCGGTCACGTCGAACGCGATATCCGCGAGGTTCACCTCCGACAGCTGCTTCTGCATCTCGTCGGCGGCCATCCCGCTCGCATACAGCCCGCCGACCACGGCACCCATGCTGGTGCCCGCGATGCAGTCGATCGGAATGCGGTTCTCTTCCAGCACCTTCAGCACGCCGAGGTGCGCATAGCCGCGTGCACCGCCGCCGGACAGCACGAGGCCGATCGACGGACGTCCGGCCGGGCCGCCGTCGGCCGTGCAGGTCGGCGCGGGCGCGGCGGCGCCGGGTGCGGTTGCCGGCGCAGTGGCGGCGGTGGCGGTGCGGGTGGCAGTGTCGGCGGCCGGCGAGGGCTGCGCGGCGACGGTGCAGCACCAGAGCGCGACGAGTGTCGCGCCGAGCTGGCGCACCCCCGGCCAGCGGAGAGAAGCGGTCGCTGTCATGGTGGAGTATCTGGCGTGATCGGCATGGGACGCCTGCCGGGGAGCAGGCAAGACCGAGAGATTACCGTGTTTTACGGACGCAACGCGAGGGGCGCGATGCGTAGTCGGGCATGCCGTAAAACGCGATTTCGGCAATTTCGTCGCGAAAAAATCATCGGAATTGCCTAAAGTATCGGAACGATTTGCCGCTAAGCGGGATGGGCGGCAAAGGCGCGCCGCGGGGATGCGGCCTGGCCGTTGCGGCCCGTTTGTCCAAAAAAAGGCTTGATATGTCGACACCGCTGTTCGGAAAGTTGTTTGCGCAACCCGTTGCGATCGACCCTGGAACGGCAAGTACGCGGATCTATACGCACGAGCGCGGCGTGGTGCTGAACCAGCCGTCGGTCGTGTGCTTTCGCAAGGCCGGCGCGTCCGACGCGCGGCCGACGCTCGAAGCGGTCGGCGAACTCGCGAAGGCGCTGCTCGGCCGCGAGCCGGGTCATCTGGAGGCCGTGCGGCCCATGCAGCACGGCGTGATCGCCGACGCGCACGCCGCCGAGCAGATGATCCGCCGCTTCATCGACATGTCGCGCACGCGCTCGCGCTTCGGCCGCCGCGTCGAGGTCACGTTGTGCGTGCCGTCGGACGCGACGGCCGTCGAGCGTCGCGCGATCCGCGAAGCCGCGTTCGCGGCCGGTGTATCGGATGTCGAACTGATCGAGGAATCGCTGGCCGCGGGGCTCGGCGCGGGCCTGCCGGTAACCGAGCCGGTCGGCTCGATGGTCGTCGACATCGGCGGCGGGACGACCGAAGTCGCGGTGATCGCGCTCGGCGGCATCGTATACCGCGAGGCGATTCGCGTCGGCGGCAACCAGTTCGATGCGGCGATCGTCAACCATGTGCGCAACCTGTACGGCGTGCTGCTCGGCGAACAAACCGCCGAGCACGTGAAGAAGACGATCGGCTCGGCCACCCGCACGGTGCCGCGCACGTCGACGCGCGCGGTCGGACGCGGCGTCGAGGACGGCTTGCCGCGCTCCGTCGAGCTGTCCAATCACGATGTGGCGGAGGCGCTCGCCGCGCCGCTCAAGCAGGTGATCCGCGCGGTGAAATCGGTGCTGGAAAACGCGCCGGCCGAACTCGTGACCGACATCGCGCATCGCGGCGTGGTGCTGACGGGCGGCGGCGCGCTGCTCGCGGATCTCGAACGCCTGCTGTACGACGAGACCGGCCTGACCGCGCGGATCGCGGACGAGCCGGCCACTTGCGCGGTGCGCGGTGCCGGCGAGGCGATGGGGCGGCTCGCGATATGCCCGGTGGATTGAGGCGGGCGCCGCCCATCGCACACTCCGCACGCCCGGCAACATTCGTTCAAAGTCTTTCGAACACCGTACATCCGGGCGCCCGAACGGCACGGGCTTCGTCCGGCATCGCGGCTTCCCGCTGACATCGATACCTGGACACGCGCGAGCGCGCCGTGGCAGCATGCCGGGCCGCGCGCCGGACGAGCCGGGCGCGCACCTTTCCAGGAGTCCGACCATGTTGAACGAGCGTCCCGGGCGGGGCCGCATAGCCCGCATCGGCCGTGCGCTGGCCGTTTGCGCGTGCCTGTGGGTGGTCGCGGCCGTCGCGCTCGTCGGATACGGGATGCGGATGCCGAGCGCGCCGTGCGACGTCGCCGTGATCTTCGGCAACGCGCTCGACGACAGCGGCGCGCCGAAACCCGTGCTCGCGGCACGGCTCGACGTCGGCGTGCAGTGCTATCGCACCGGGCAGTGTCCGGCGTTTCTCGTCAGCGGCGCGATCGACGGCCCCGGGCTGAACGAGGCGACCGCGATGCGCGACTACCTGGTCGCGCGCGGCGTGCCGGCCGGGCGGATCGCCGTCGACGACCAGGGCGACAACACGCTCGCGACCGCGCAGCACACGCGCGCCTATCTGCAAGCGCATGGCCTGTCGCGCGTGCTGATCGTCAGCCAGTACTACCACCTCGCACGGGCGCGCCTCGCGTTCGAGCGGGTCGGCATCGCGCGCGCGGACATCTCGGCCGCGTATCCGCGCCGCTTCCAGTTGCGCGATGTCTATTCGAGCTGGCGGGAAGTGCCGGCGTATGCGATCTATGCGCTGCGCCTGTGGCTGAACCCCGACGCGCGGCCGATATCGTTCCGGCCGATGCTTTACCTGATGCGCCTGTTTTCATGAGGCGGTGCCTGCCGGGATTCGGGGTGCGTCGACTATTGCGCTTCTGTTTCGCGTCTTTTCGCCTTTTCTGCGTCGATTCCGCCGTGACTTTTCATTCTGCGGAAGTTCTGACCGGCGCGTAACCCGCGCGCGCATGCGGCGCCCCGCGACACGCGGTTCGTCGCTGCGCGCGCCCCCCGTTCTGGCCTATCCTGTGCGAAACACGCGACGCGCGACGCGCGTTGCGCCTCGACACAGGAGCATCGATGCCGAATCACGCCGAAGCCACCACGACGCAGGCGCCGCAAGGCGTGCCGGTCCCCCCGACCCAGGCGTCGGGTCCCGCCTTCATCGCGCCCGAAGCCGACCCGCAGGCGCTCGCGCGCAATAACCAGTACGTATTGAAATCCGGCGACGCATTCGTGGTCAGCGATGCGCTCGGCGACATCGGCGGTCACGACGACGGCCTGTTCGTCGACGACATGCGCGTGCTGTCGAAATGGCGCCTGACCTTCGGCGGCCGCGCGCCGTCGCTGCTGTCGGGCGCGACGAGCGCCGACAACGCGTCGTTCACCGCGCACCTGACGAACCGTCCGCTGCCGCCGCTCGGCGGTCACGAAACGCCCGAGGGCGTGATCCATATCGAACGGATGCGCGTGCTTGCGGGCGACGTGCTTTACGAAGCGCTGACGCTGACGAACTACGGCGCGAGCGAGGCCGAGGTGCCGCTGTCGCTGTCGTTCGCGGCGGATTTCAAGGACATGTTCGAAGTGCGCGGCACGCAGCGCCCGAAGCGCGGCACCGTAGCCGCGCCGCGCGTCGACGAAGGCGCGGCGCGGCTGCGCTACGACGGCCTCGACGGCGTCGAGCGCAACGTGACGGTGCATTTCTCGCCGGCGCCCGACGCGCTGTCGGTCGACCGCGCCGACTACACGCTGACGATCGCCGCGCAGGCGTGCATCTCGATCTACCTGACCGTCGACGCGACGCTCGGCTCGGCGCACGACGGCGCAGGCCCGGGATGCGGCCGCGTCGCGCTGCGCACCGCGCTCGTCGGCGTGCATCGCGAGATGCGCTCGCGCCGCGAGACGATGGCGCGCGTGAACACCGGCAATCCGCTGTTCGACGCGTGGCTCGACCGCTCGCTCGCGGATCTCGGGCTGCTGACGACCCAGCTCGACACCGGCCCGTATCCGTATGCGGGCATTCCGTGGTTCTCGACGCCGTTCGGCCGCGACGCGGTGATCACGTCGCTGCAGATGCTGTGGCTGCAGCCGTCGCTCGCGCGCGGCGTGCTGCGGTTTCTCGCGGAGCACCAGGCGCGCGAGACGTCCGCGTTCCGCGATGCGGAGCCCGGCAAGATCATGCACGAGTTCCGCCGTAGCGAGATGGCCGCGACGGGCGAGGTGCCGTTCGCGCTGTATTACGGCGGCGTCGACACGACCCCGTTGTTCATCGTGCTCGCGGGCGCCTATGTCGAACACACTGGCGACGATGCGCTGATCGACGAGCTGTGGCCCGCGCTCGAGCGCGCCGCGCAGTGGGTGACCGACAAGTGCGATCGCAACCCGTACGGGCTGCTCGATTACCAGCGCACGTCGGAGCGCGGGCTCGCGAACCAGGGCTGGAAGGACAGTCACGATTCGGTGTTTCACGCGGACGGCCGCTTCCCCGACGGGCCGATCGCGCTCGTCGAAGTGCAGGCGTATGCGTGCGCGGCGCTCGACGCGATGGCGACGTGCTCGCACCGGCGCGGCCACGCGGCCGATGCGACGCGTTATGCGCTGCGCGCGAAGACGCTGCGCGACCAGGTCGACGCGTTGTTCTGGATGCCGGAAGGCAAGTTCTACGGGATCGCGCTCGACGGTCACGGCGATCTGTGCCGCGTGTTCGCGTCGAACGCGGGCCATCTGCTCGCGTTCGGGTTGCCCGATGCCGAGCGCGGCGCGGAAGTCGCCGGCGTGCTCGGCTCGACGCTGTTCCAGACGGGCTGGGGCATCCGCACGCTCGCGGCCGGCCAGCCGCGCTTCAACCCGATGGCGTATCACAACGGTTCGGTGTGGCCGCACGACAATGCGCTGATCGCCCGCGGTCTCGCGCGCTACGGCGACAAGACGGCCGCGGTGAACCTGCTGCGCGCGCTGTTCGAAGCCGCGGTGAGCTTCGAGATGCGCCTGCCGGAGCTGTTCTGCGGGTTCCCGCGCCGGCGCGGCGAACCGCCGACCGCCTATCCGGTGGCTTGCCTGCCGCAGGCGTGGGCGGCCGGTGCGCCGTTCATGATGCTGCAGGCGTGTCTCGGCGTGAGCGTCGATGCGGCGCGTCACGAGGTGCGCGTCGAGCGTCCGGCGCTGCCGGAAGGCGTCGACTGGCTGCGGATCGACGCGCTGCGTGTGGGCGACGAAACCGTGTCGCTGACGTTCCGCCGTGTCGACGGCCAGGTGGTTGCGGCGGCTGAGCAGCCGGGGCGCGTGAAGGTGGTCGCGGTGCTGTAGCGCGGGCGCTCGCGCGGACGTTGCGCAATGTCGCGCCACGCCCGTGCGCGGCAGCATAGAATCGTGACATGACCCTTGAACGATGGCGGAGGCACATACGATGACGACCGACAATCGGCCCGACGACCGCGAGCAGAACCTCGAGAATCTCGAAGCGGCAGTCGACCACCTGCACAAGTCGATCGAGTCGCAGAGCATCGCGGCGGGCGCGGCGAAAGGCATCCTGTTCAGCCTGATCGAAACGCTCGGCGCGCTGATCGGCGATCCCGATCTCCCCGAACATGCACGCTCTGGCTACGAGGCGCTGCGCGACAAGGCGAGCGAATTGCGCGGCGCGCTCGACCGGCACTGACGAACCGGCAGCGCCGGCGTCGGCCGCATGGCCCGCGCCGGCGCTGCCCGATCCTGCATGCCGCGCACAAAACCCCGTGCGCTCAATGACTTAGACGGGTGGTGCGCAGGATATCCACAAGCTTGCCAACACAATCTGTGGAGAACCTGCCTGCCCGAACCGGCCGTGCAATGCGTGCCGTGAGGGTGTCAATCGGTGCCGCATCGTTGACCTGCCGGCCGCGATCTACCAAATCCCCTTTTGTTTCAAGATGTTACGCATTGATCGGGTGGAATATCCACAGGCTTGCCAACAAAATCTGTGGATAAGTCTGACGTGATTGCTTCTCGATGGTTGATGATCGTGCGTGCGAGGGAAGCCGCCCGGACGCCCGCATGGCGGGGCTGCCCGATGCGTGCGTCGGCACGTTGATTCGTGCGCGATCAACGAGTTAGGCCCCGGGTACCCAGGATATCCACATCCTTGCCAACATTTTCTGTGGACAAGCGGCGCCGGTCATTCGGCCGGTGTCGCGTCGGCTTCGGCCGCTTCCGCCGTGATCCAGTCGCGAAACAGCGTCATCGCGGGCGAGAGCGGCTTCGACTTCAACGACGTGAGCCAGTAGCCGCCCGCGCGCACGTCGATGTCGAGCGGGCGCGCGAGCAGGCCGAGCTGCAGTTCGCGCGCGAACATGCAGGCCGGCGCGAGCGCGATGCCCGCACCCTGCATCGCGGCCTCGACCATCAGCCGCGATGAATCGAACACCGGCCCGTTGACCGGCCACGGTTCGAGCCGCGCGGCGTCGAACCAGCCGAGCCATTCGTCGGTGCGGTACGAGCGCAGCAGCGTTTCGTTCGCGAGATCGGCCGGCTGCGCGAGACGCCGCGCGATTTCGGGCGCGCACAGCGCGGTGAGCGGCGCGTCGAGCAGGCGCTCGTTGCGCGTCGCGGGCCAGTTGCCCTCGCCGAAGCGGATCGCGAAATCGAGCCCTTCGGCCGCGAGGTCGACGACGTTGTTGTTGGTCCGCAGCCGCAGCTCGACGAACGGGTGCGTATCGCCGAACCGTTTCAGTCGTGGCATTAGCCAGCCTAGGGCAAAGGTGCCGACCGCGCCGAGCGTCAGCACCTCGTGGAAGCGTCCGCCCTCGAACTGCTTGAGCACGGTCTCGATCCGGCTGAACGCGTCGCTGAGCACCGGCAGCAGCGCGCGTCCTTCGTCGGTCAGCCCGAGGCCGCGCGGCAGGCGAGTGAACAGCGTGCAGCCCAGCCGCTCCTCGAGCGAGCGCACCTGCTGGCTGACCGCGGCCTGGGTCACGCTCAGCTCGAGGCCGGCGCGCGTGAAGTTCAGGTGGCGCGCCGACGATTCGAACGCGCGCAAGGCATTCAGCGGAAGATGAGGTCGGAGCTTGGTCATAAGAAATTCTTTTGTCAGCGCTCAATTATCGTTGCTTGTCAGGCAACCGTAAAGTCACGATAGTGCTGTCTCGCCGGCCGGCCGTTTTGCATCCATTCCACCACGAGAGACCTGACATGACCTACTCATCGCAACGTCGAACCCTGTTGCTGGCCGCGGCGACGGCGCCGCTCGTCCTGACTGTCGCCGCGTGCGCGTCGCCGCCGCCCGCCGCCGCGCAGGACGTGTCGTCGACGACGACGTTCGCCGCGCTCGAACGCGCGGCGGGCGGCCGCCTCGGCGTGTGCGCGATCGATACCGCGAGCGGCCGGCGCGCGCAGCATCGCGCCGACGCGCGCTTCCCGTTCTGCAGCACGTTCAAGACGATGCTGAGTGCGGCGGTGCTCGCGCAAAGCGTCGAGCGTCCGGGGCTGCTGCAGCAGCGCGTGATGATCGGGCAGGGCGATCTCGTCAACTACTCGCCGGTGTCGAGCAAGCACGTCGGCACCGGCATGACCGTCGCGGCGCTGTGCGAGGCGGCGATTCAATACAGCGACAACTCGGCCGCGAACCTGCTGATGAAGATGATCGGCGGACCGTCGGCGGTGACGGCGTATGCGCGCTCGATCGGCGACGACACGTTCCGGCTCGATCGCTGGGAGACCGAACTGAATACCGCGTTGCCGGGCGACCTGCGCGACACGACGACGCCGGCCGCGATGGCCGCGAGCCTGCGCGTGCTCACGCTCGGCGACGCGCTGCCTGCCGCGCAGCGCGCGCAACTCGTCGCATGGCTGCGCGGCAACAAGGTCGGCGACAAGCGGATTCGCGCGGGCGTGCCGGCCGGCTGGCAGGTGGCCGACAAGACCGGCACGGGCGACTACGGGACGACCAACGACGCGGGCGTGATGTGGCCGCCGTCGGGTGCGCCGGTCGTGCTGGTGGTGTACTACACGCAGGCGCGTGCCGATGCGAAGGCGAAGGACGACGTGATCGCCGCGGCCGCGCGCATCGCGGTCGCGACGTTCGGCTGAGCGGGCGGCGTGGCGCGGCGTGCGTGATCGAGCGGTCGATGCATGCCGTGCCGCTATCGTGACCGGCTCATCGAAACGTTGTGCGATCAACGACTTAGGTTAAGCGTGCTCAGGATATCCACATCCTTGCCAACAAAAATTGTGGACAAGCCCGCGAGCACGCGCGGCAGTCGTTGGACGAAGCTGCGTGCCCGGTTCGAAGCGGCGCGAACAAAGTCTTTCGGATCAAGCGCTTGGGTGCTGTATGCGCAGGCTATCCACACGCTTGCCAACACAATCTGTGGACAAGCTGGGCGGCCCGCACGGCATGCGGGCCGTGATGCCGCATGACGATGCGCGCGCACTGCGTTGCCCGCCGTGTGCCGCATTCGAAGCAGCGCGGACAAAGTCTTTCGGATCAAGCGCTTGGGTGCTGTATGCGCAGGCTATCCACATGCTTGCCAACACAATCTGTGGACAAGCCCGCGCCGTTGCCCGCAAGACGTTCAGCTCTGCCGATCGTCGACGTTGGGCCAGCGCGCGAACGCGAACACCCACAGCATGATGAAGTTCAGGATCGGGACGAACATCGTCAGGACCCACCAGCCCGAATGTCCGGTACGCCGAACGATGCGCACGTACGGATAGATGACGACGGCGACGAGCACGAGGGAAACGAGCAACTGCCACGCGGTGAAGTGTTCCATGATCTTCCTCGGAATGATGTGTCGTTGTGCGGTGCCGGCGGAACGGCCGGCCCGTTGTGCAGACGCGCGAAGCCGGTGACGCAGGGCCGTGCGCGGCTCGCGTGATCTTGACGCGCGGGATGCGGAGGCGTCAAGGCGCGGGCGGCGTGCGAGCGGTGCGCCGCTACCGCGCCGGATCGTCCGTTTGCGCGCGTGCGGCAGCCGCGCCCTGCCGAAACTGTGACGCGGCGCACGAATCGTTGGCCGATCAACGGGTTAGCGCATGCGTGCGCACGATATCCACAAGCTTGCCAACACAATCTGTGGGTAAGTATTGCGGCAGTCGAATCGTGCGTCGCCGCGGTGCCGGCGTGGCATCGTGACGCGAAGTGCGGCGAAGCGGCGCGTATGACGGGCCGGCCCGCGCCGCGTCTGCATCACCCGTGCCAAAGTCCATCGGATCAAGGGTTTAGCGCTGCGGTGCGCAGGATATCCACAAGCTTGCCAACATTTTCTGTGGAGAAGTCCGGGGGTGCGATCGGCCGGCATGACACGGGATGCAACGCGCGGTGCGCGCCGGCTCGCGCGTGCGCTCACGCGGTACAGATGCCGGCGACCGCGACCTTCCGGAACAAGTGCGGGCTCGCGACGGCCGACGACGGACAGGCCGAGCGTTTCGCGACGAACTCGGGACGCGTGAACGCGGCCCGAAACGCGTCCGTCGATTCCCGGATCGCGTAGTTGAAGTCGGTCGGACTGTCGCTGAGCGCGCGATGCAACTGGGTCGACATGAATCCCGGCTGCCGTTTCATGAACCCGGCGTCGTCCTTCCACACGGCGAGGAAATCCGCTTCGTCGGCCGGATCGAGCGTGAAGACGTTGACGAGCACGACGGGTTGCGCGTCGATGCCGATCTGTTTGAGTTTGAATATGCGGGATGATTTGACAACCCGTTTACTAAATAGACAACTGGTTGTCGAATTGAGCCGCATGGCGCCGATCGCGGACGGGAGTACGGGGGTACGGGAGAAAAGGGCGATTGTCGCGTCGACGCGTGCCGCGGTGTGACGCGGCCTGGCGCATTCACTGCGCACGGCCGCCAAATCCTTTCCGATCAATGGCTTGTCGTCGTTAGCGGCGGGTTGTCCACAAGCTTGCCAACACAATCTGTGGACAAGCCGCGCGCCTGGTGTGCGCCGACGCGCATCGGGTTGACGCGCGTCAGGCCGGCACGGGGAACCGCACCGTCACGGTCAGGCCGCGTCCGCCTTGCGTCGTGCCGAGCGCGACCGTCGCGCGATGCTGTTCGGCGATCCGCTTGACGATCGACAACCCGAGTCCGCTGCCCGACGACGTGACCGCCTGCGCGCCTTCGCCGCGATAGAAGCGTTCCCACACGTCGGTGCGCTCGGCTTCGGGGATGCCGGGGCCGTCGTCGGCGACTTCGAGCACGGGCGTTGCGCCATCGATGCGCGCGGACACGTCGATCCGCGCACCGTCGCCCGCGTAGCGGATCGCGTTGTCGACGAGGTTGTTCAGCAGCACGCGCAGCGTGTCCGCATTGCCCGCGGCCATCACCGGCGACGACACGATCGCGCCGAGATCGATGCGGTGTGCGTCGGCGACGCGCGCACGGTCGGAGACCACCGACCGGCACAGTGTGGCGAGATCGACGGGCGCGGACGCGGCGGCCTGCATATCGGGCTCGAGACGCGCGAGCGTCAGCAACTGTTCGGCGAGGTGGCCGAGGCGCGTCGTGCCGGCGTGGATCTGCGTGAGAATCTGCTCGCGCTCGTCGGGGCTCGCCGCGCGCCGCAGCAATTGCGACTGGATCGACAGCCCCATGATCGGCGTGCGCAGCTCGTGCGCGGCATCGGCGATGAAATGCCGCTGCAGCGTGAACGAGCGGTCGAGCCGCGCGAGCAGGTCGTTGATCGCTTCCGCGAGCGGGCGGACCTCGTTCGGCATCGACGCGACGTCGACCGGTTCGAGATTGTTTGCATTCCTGCGCTTCAACCCGGCCGCGATCGTGCGCAGCGGCCGCAGCCCCGCGCCGATGCCGAACCACAGCCCGATCGCGAGCACCGGCAGCATCGAGAACACCGGCCACAGCAGATGCACGGCGATGCCCGCGATCGCTTCCCAGCGTGCGTGGCGCGCCTGCGCGAGCCGGATCGTCGTGCCGCCGCGCTCGGTGACGTAGGTGCGCCACGGCTGGCCGTCGACGTCGACGCTCGCGATGCCCGTCTGCGCGGGCGGCGGCAGTGGCGAGTCGCGATCGGTCGAATAGACGAGCGTGCCGTTGCGCCATACCTGCAGCAGCACCGCGTCGGGGTCGTTTGCCTCGAAATCGTGCTTGCCGTCGCCTTGGTTGCGGAACGACAGCTCGCCGTTCGGGCCGACGACGATCTGCTTCGACATGCTGCGCATCTGGTCGTCGAGCAGGTCGTCGAGCTCGCGCAGCGCGCCCCAGTAGGTGCCCGCGCTCGCGGCCAGCCCGATTACGCAGGCCGCGGGCAGCAGCCACATCAGCAGGCGCCGCCGCAGCGACGCGCTGCGCCAGCGCACGATCGCCTGCTGCAGCCGCGTCATGTGCCGTCACCGATCCGGTAGCCGACGCCGCGCACCGTGCGGATCATGTCGTGGCCGAGTTTCTTGCGCAGGTTGTGGATGTGCACCTGCACCGCGTTGCTCTCGATTTCTTCGCCCCAGCTATAGAGCCGTTCCTCGAACTGTTCGCGCGAAATCACCGCGCCCGGGTCGCGCATCAGTTCGTGCAGCAAAACGAATTCCTTCGGCGACAGCGTGACTTCGTCGTCGTTGAGCCATACCAGGTGCTTGATCGGATCGAGGCGCAGCGGGCCGATCGCGAGCGTCGTTTGCGCGCGCCCCGCGTGGCGGCGGTTGACCGCGCGAATGCGGGCGAGCAGTTCCTCGAGCACGAACGGCTTGACGAGATAGTCGTCGGCGCCGCTGTCGAGGCCGGCGATGCGGTCCGGGATGCCGTCGCGCGCGGTGATGATGATGGCGGGCAGCGTTTCGTCGCGGCGGCGCAGCGACGCGAGCACCGACAGGCCGTCGCGGTTCGGCAGCCCGAGGTCGAGCAGCAGCAGGCCGTAGCCGGTCGAGCGCAGCGCGAGCGACGCGGCATCGCCGTCCTTCACCCAGTCGACCGCGAAGCCCTCTTGCCGGAGGCCCTGTTCGAGCCCGCTGCCGATCAGCGGATCGTCCTCGACGAGCAGTACGCGCATGGATTCGTGTCTCTTCGTGGGCGTGAGCGCCCGGGGTTCCCATGATAAGCGCAGGTGTCTTAGCCCCAGCTTAAAGGCGGCAGCCGGCCGGTATTTCGTACTTGTCCAATGCGGCACCGTGTCGCTTCTGCATCCCCTTCAGGTTTGCTTAATCTTACGGTCCGTAATCTCAGGCCGTCGCGCTCATCGAGGCGCGGCACCATACCGAAGAAGGAGAATCCGATCATGAAACACCTGGCCCGCATCCTGACCGTCGCGCTCGCCACGCTGCCCGCCGCCGTCTACGCGCAATACACGGGGCCGTCCACGCTGACCACCACCACCGTGAAGGAACTGCTCGCGAACGGCAAGGACGACCAGCACGTGCAGTTGCAGGGGCGCATCGTCAAGCACGTCGGCGGCGAGGATTACGAGTTCACCGATGCGACCGGCACGATCCGCGTCGAGATCGACGACAAGCTGTGGGCTGCCGGCCAGCCCGTCAGCGACAAGAGCGAAGTGAAGGTGACAGGCGAATTCGAGCGCAAGTGGTCGGGCCGCGTGAAGGTCGACGCCGACCACGTCGAAGTGCTGCGCTGAACGGTGCGCGCGGGGCCGGTGATACCATGAGCGACCGGTTCCCGTTCCCACCAAGATGGCCGCCACTTTCGATGAACTCGCGTCCCGGATCCGGGCGCAATTTTCCGAACTGAGCCCGCAATTCCAGGCGGGTGCTGCATTTCTGCTCGATCATCCCGACGAAGTCGCCACTTCGTCGATGCGCAAGGTCGCACAGCGCGCGCAGGTACAGCCTGCGTCGCTCGTGCGGCTCGCGCAGCAATTCGGTTTTCCCGGCTGGAACGAGCTGCGCGACCTGTGCGTCGCGCGCGTGCGTACGCGTCCGGAGCCGCTCACGCAGCGCGCGCGTTCGCTGGTGCGCCCCGACGCGAAGGCGTCGCTCGCGCACGACCTGCTCGCCGCGCAGCAGCACAATCTGGCGGCAACCGCCGCGCAGAACGAGCACGCGCTCGCGGACGCCGCGAAGCTGATCCGCAAGGCGTCGCACGTGCACGTCGCGGGGTTCCGGTCGTGCTATCCGGTCGCGTTCGGATTCGTGTACGGCTACCGGCTGTTCCGGCCGACCGTGTCGCTGCTCAACGGCGTCGCCGGCTCGCTCGAGATGGAGCTGCGCACGATCGCGAAGCACAGCGTGACCGTGGTCGTCAGCTTCGCGCCGTATTCGGCGGAAGCGACGCGCGTCGCGCAGGCCGCGAAAGCGCAGGGCAGCAAGATCGTCGCGATCACCGACAGCGCGGTGTCGCCGATCGCGCTGCATGCGGACGCGCAACTGATCTTCACGCACGACAGCCCGTCGTTCTTTCCGTCGCTGGTCGCCGCGCACGCGATGGCCGAGGCGCTGGTCGCGCAGTTGCTGGCGCTCGAAGGCAGCGACGCGATCGCAGCGCTCGAGCGCACCGAAGCCGAACTGCATGCGAAGGGCGCGTACGTCGTATGACCGCACCCGCGGCTTCGATCTCCCGTTTTCCCGAATCCTCCCGATGCAACCGACGACGCTCGGATACGCGGTGACCGACGCGGCCGCGAGCCGCGCCTGCGCCGCATCGCATGCGACGCGGCGACACTTCGGCTGATGCTGAAACGTCGCGTGCACGATGCGCGTAAGCTGACTCGTCAACCTCATTCGGGAGTCCGTGATGACCCGTTCAGACCTTCAAGTCCGCCACGCCGAAGCCTTCCGCGCACTGCACGCCCGCCCCGGCGCATTCATCATCCCGAACCCGTGGGACGCCGGCACCGCCCGGCTGCTCGCGATGGCCGGCTTCGAAGCGCTCGCCACGACGAGCGCCGGCTTCGCGTATTCGAGAGGGCTGCCCGACAACGCGATCGGCCGTGACGCGATGCTCGCGCACATCGCCGAGATCGCGGCGGCGGGCGGCCTGCCGGTGAGCGCCGATCTCGAGAACGGCTTCGACGACGCGCCCGAGACGGTGGCCGACACGATCCGGCTCGCCGCGCAAGCCGGCGCGGTGGGCGGCTCGATCGAGGACGCGACCGGTCGCACCGACGCGCCGATCTATCCGCACGACGCGGCGGTGGAGCGGATCGCCGCCGCCGTTGCGGCGGCGCGCGCGCTGCCATTCCCGTTCACGCTGACCGCGCGTTGCGAAAACTACCTGCATGGCCGCCGCGATCTGGCCGATACGATCGCGCGGCTGGTCGCGTATCGCGACGCGGGCGCCGACGTGCTGTACGCGCCGGGCCTGACCGATCCCGACGACATCGCGGCGGTCACGCGTGCGGTGAGCGCGCCGGTCAACGTCGTGATGGGGCTGCAAGGCGGGTTGCTGAGCCGCGATGCGCTCGCGGCGCTCGGCGTGAAGCGCATCAGCGTCGGCGGCGCGCTCGCCCGCGCGGCGCTTGGCGCGTTCCTGCGCGGTGCGACGGAAATGGCGCGCGACGGCACGTTCACGTTCGCGCAGGCGGCGGTGCCGGGGCGCGACCTCGATCGCTGGTTTGCCGCGCCGGACAATTCCCGCGTTCCGTTTGCGCAATGAGCATTCGGTAAAACCCGGGAACGTTTTCACGTTGAAAAGGAATTGACAGTAATCAAGCGAAATCGCCGTCGATTTAAAGTTCGATGACGGCGGAATTTACTTCGTTTATTCTCCGCACTCCAGCCGGTTATCCGGAGCCGGCGCGCAAGCCATGCCGGTTCTGGTGATCGGCGATCCGCCAAGTGTATTGATCGTACCTATTGTTGCGATTTCCCGACCGGTTTCTTTCGGTTTTATGAGTTGCCGTTTATTTTTCGGATGGGTAGTCTGCGATACAGTCAAATGTGCCGGCAGGCAGGCCGCCGGAAAATGAATATATAGAAAGTCGAGAAAGCGATGACGATTCGAGAGAATCCCGGCAGTAGCTTTCGCGTCGGCGATGTCGTGACGCTGAAAGCCGGCGGCCCGCGCATGACCGTCACCTATGCCGGGCCGGTCGTGTTCGACGATGCCGACTGGCTGATCTGCCAGTGGTTCGACGACAGCGGCCACTTCCGGCAGGAAATGTTCCACCACGAGGCGGTGGTGGCCGAGCCGCGCGCGATTTCGGCCGGGCGCGTTCGCATGCGCATGCAGGCGCACCGCTACCGGTCGGCGGCCTGACGCCGGTCGTTTCGTTACGGCGCCGCGCCGCGTGGCGTCTGCCGCCCGGGCCGTGCTGCACTGCCGCAGCCCACGCTGCCCTCACTTCGACATTTCACGCCAGTCCGAAACGTGCGGCCGCGCAGTGCGCCGATACTGCACGTATGAACCCGACCGATCCGATTGCCGCGGTGACGCACCGCGATCCCTATCCGTACTACGCGACGCTCGTCGACGGGCCGCCGCTCGCGTTCGATGCCACGCTCGGCCTGTGGGTCGCGAGCCGCGCGGCGAGCGTGATGGCCGTGCTCGGCCATCCCGCGTGTCGCGTCAGGCCGCTCGACGCGCCCGTGCCGCCTGCATTGCGCGGCACGACGGCCGGCGCGCTGTTCGGCGAACTGGTGCGCATGAACGACGGTGCGCTGCGGCACGACGTGCCGAAGCACGCGTTGCGCACCGCGTTCGCGCCGATCGATGCACACGCGCTGCGCGAGCGGGCCGCGCGGCTTGCCGGCAGCCGGCTGCGCGCGCCTTACGATGCCGACGCGCTGAACGCGTGGTGCCTGACGGTGCCCGTTTGTGCGGTCGCGGACCTGCTCGGTTTCGACGATACGCAGCTCGACGCGATCGCCGCGCGGGTCGTCGATTTCGTCGCTGCGTTGTCGCCGCTGTCGGACGACGCGGCGCTGGCCCGCGCGAGCGAGGCCGCGCGGGAATTGCTGGACCGGATGACCGAGCGCGTCGCGCACGCGCGTGCGCAGGACGGCTCGCTCGTCGCGGCGGTTCAGCAGGCGGCGCGCGACGCGGGCTGGCAGGCGAGCGGCGCACGGGTCGCGAATCTCGTCGGATTGTTGTCGCAAACGTGCGAGGCGACGGCCGCGTGGCTCGGCAACGTACTGGCGGCGTGGGATGCGACGGCGGCTCACCGGACGGCGCGCGGATGCGCGATGCCGGACGCCGCCGTGCTGGATGCATTCGTCGCCGAAGTCGGACGATTCGATTCGCCGGTGCAGAACACGCGCCGCTTCGTCGCATCGCGCACGACGATCGAAGGCGTGACCATCGACGCGGGCGCGGCGATTCTCGTCGTGCTCGCGGCGGCGAATCGCGATCCGGCCGTGCATCGCGACCCGCATCGGCTGCTGCCCGGCCGCGCGCCGGGGCCGAATTTCGGGTTTGGCACGGGGCCGCACGGCTGCCCGGGCGAGCGGATCGCGCGGGCCGTGACGGCGGGGGCGTTCGACGCGTGGTTGCGTGCGGGCGACGGGGCGCCGCGCGACAGGCTGGTGTGGGACTACCAGGCGTCGACCAACGTCAGGATGCCGAAATTCGGCACGGCCCGATAAGCGGGAAAACGGGGCTCAGCGGCAGCCTTGCTTCTCCGCCCATTGCTCCTGGGCGGCGACGCGGCGCTGCACGCGTTCGACGAGACCGGTCGAGAAGGTGCGCATGCTGATGCCGTGGCGCTTCGCGAGGATGGTTTGCGCGACATCGGCTTGCGGGTTCGGCTGAAACGCCCAGTACAGCGTCATCAGCCAGCCGATGCCCGTCCACGCGAACAGCGCGTTGAACATCGCGATCATCAGCTTGTCGCGCCGGCCGCGCCGGTCCGCGACGATGGCCGGAAAGAAATAGAGTGCGACCGCGGCGACCGAACCGGCAATATCAATCAAGACTGCGTCATGCATGTTGCTGCTCCAACCGAACTGCAATGAGACCGATTGTCGCGCTTTTTCCATTTGCGTGCAGACAATTGATTGTTGCGTTTTTAGTGACGATCAGCGCGCGTCGGCGCCTTCCGGCTGCCCATCGTTGCTCAACGCGAAACCTTCGTCCAGCCAGCCCGTGACGCCGCCGATCATCAGCTTCACCGGACGGCCCAGGCGCGCGAGCCGGATCGCCGCGCGTGCGGCGCCGTTGCAGTGCGGGCCCGCGCAATAGACGACGAACAGCGTGCCGGCCGGGTAGCCGGCGAGCTTGCCGGCGACGATCTTGCGGTGCGGCAGATTGCGGGCGCCGGGCACGTGGCCGCGCGCAAACAGGTCCGGACCGCGAACGTCGAGCAGCACGAAGTCGGGCGCGCCCGATGCAAGCGCGTCGTGCACGTCCCAGCAATCGGTCTCGAAATGCAGCGACGCGTCGAAATGGGCGAGGGCGGCGGCGCTGTCGGCGGCGGGGACGTCGGTGACGTAGGACATGGAACACGCTCCTGAAGGACGGTGCGAAGTGCACCGGAATACAGGGCAGTATCGCGGTTCGGCGGCCGTCGCGGCAGTGGCGCGATCGACAAGTTCCGGTAACATCGCGCCATGCACAATCATCTCGTCGTCGCGCTCGCCTACGATCGCCTCTGCACGTTCGAATTCGGCTGCGTGGTCGAACTGTTCGCGCTCGAGCGCCCGGAACTGGGCGTCGACTGGTATCGCTTCGCGGTCTGCGCGAGCGAGCCGGGGCCGGTGCGCGCGGCGGGCGGCATCACGGTCGCCGCGCCGTACCGTCTCGCGATGCTCGATCGCGCGGATACCATCGTGATTCCCGGCTGGCGCGATCCGGACGAATTGCCGCCGGAGCCGTTGCTCAGGAAGCTGCGGGCCGCGCATCGTCGCGGCGCGCGGCTTGGTTCGATCTGCTCGGGCGTGTTCGTGCTCGCGGCGGCCGGCGTGCTCGACGGGCTGACCGTCACGACGCACTGGCGCTATGCGGAGCGCCTGCAGGCGCGCTATCCGGCGCTGCGCGTGAACCCCGACGCGCTGTACGTCGACGAAGGGCAGGTGATCACGTCGGCCGGCTCGGCGGCGGGGCTCGACATGCTGCTGCATCTCGTGCGCCGCGATCACGGCGGCGCGATCGCGAATCGCGTCGCGCAGCGCCTCGTGCTGCCGCCGCATCGCGACGGCGGGCAGGCGCAGTTCGTGCCGCGCCCGGTCGCCCCCGGCGGCAGCGACCGGATCGCGAAGCTGATCGACTGGATGCGCGCGCATGCGGCCGAGCCGCACACGCTTGCGTCGCTGGCCGCGCAGGCCGCGATGAGCACGCGCACGCTGCAGCGCCAGTTCGTCGATGCGACGGGGATGTCGCCGCTCACGTGGCTGATCCGGGAACGCGTGAACGTCGCGAAGGACATGCTCGAAACGCATCCCGCGCTGTCGCTCGCGCAGGTCGCCGAGCGCGCGGGCTTCGGCTCTGAGGAGTCGCTGCGCCGGCATTTCCGGCGCGTCGCGGCGACGAGCCCCGCCGCGTATCGGCGCGGGATGGACGCGGCGTAAGATCGCAGGACGCTTGAGCGCCGCGTTGTCGCGCGGCGATGGCTTTCGTACGCGGCGGCGCACCGCCTGACCGGGGTATTCCGGACGAAAGCGGAACCTACATGATGCCCGGAGAGAACCCCGGATTCGGCTTCATGCGCGATGACGCGCACGTGTATTGCCACGACGGCCCGCTGCGCGTGGCGACGATGTTTCTCGCGCGTGACTTCATGCAGGCGCAAGATCGCCGGCATCGGCGGTCGCGGCCGGACGGCAGCATGCGCCGTTCATTCACCACAACGACAAGGAAAATCACCATGGGCCTGCTGGGAAAGCTGTTCGGAAAGAAGCCGCGTGATGAAGCGGCAACGCCCACGCCACGCCACGACGCGAACGAAGCAGGCGAAGCAGGCAACGCGAACGAGCCGAGCGCGCTCGACATCGCGCCGGAACTCGCACCCGCGCTGACGGCATTCCAGGCCGGCCGGCACGAGGCCGCGATCGCGGCCGCCGCCCCGCACGTGGAACGGCTGGCCGATGCGGCGCGCCTGTGCGCGCTGTCGTACTCGGCGATGAAGCGTTACCCTGAAGCGTTTCCTTGCTGGCTCGCGCTGTTCCAGCACGAGCCAAGCGCGCACAACGCGGTGCAGCTCGCGACGACGTCCGTGATGTGCGACGAAGTGGCGCGCGGCGAAGCGTGGATGGAGAAGGCGGCCGAGGTCAATCACGACACGAACGAGCAGTCGGACGTCGCCGCGCGCGTGAACTTCATTTCGGCGCTGATGCAAAGCGGCCACATGCGCGAAGCGCTGCCGCATCTTGCATGGGTGCGCGACGTGTACGGCCACGTGCGCATTACCGACTCGACCTTCCTGTACATGCGTGGCATCCCGTTCTTTTCGTCATTCCTCGAGAACAGTTTCGAGATCCTGAAGGCCACGCAGCCGGCCGATGCGATCGCGCCGTGGTACGGAGAACTGAAGGGCAAGCTAGACGAGGAAGGCGAAGCGCAGCTTGCCGCGTGGGTCGGTCGGTTGCCCGCCTGAGCGGCGGGCTGTCGCGCGTTGCGACGCCGGCCGCGTCAAGCCGGCGTCGCAACGCATTCGCTCACCGCGTGGCGGTGTCGTGGTCGGCCTGCCGGATGCACGCGATCCGGTACACGCCGTCCTCGACTTCGACGCCGTGCGTATCGTGCGTGAAGCCCGGGAAGCGCAGGTCGTACTGTTCGAGCGCTTTCAGGTAGCCGAGCAGCGGGCCGTCGGCCGGCCCCGCGTTCTCGCCCGGCATCAGCAGCGGAATGCCCGGCGGATAGGGCACGACGCCCGTCGCGACGGTGCGGCCCGCCATTTCCGACAGCTCCAGCATCTCGATGTCGTTGTGCACCAGATGCTCGAACGCTTCGGCGGGGCTGAAGTCCGGCTGCGGCAGCGTCGAGAAGCCGCGCGACATCATCTCGGTCGTCTTCAGGTCGCTCATCGCGCTGAACATCAGGTCGCACAGCTCGCGCAGCCCGAGCTTGCCGTAGCGCTCCGGATAGCGCGCGACGAGTTCCGGCAGCGCCTGTTCGAGCGGCGCGTTCGTGTCGTAGTCGCGCTTGAAGTCGAGCAGCGTGTTGACGAGCGTGCCCCACTTGCCCTTCGTCACGCCGAGCGAGAACAGGAACAGGATCGTGAAGTCGGTCGTCTTCTCGACGACGATGCCGTGCCGGTCCAGATACGCGGTGACGACCGACGCCGGAATGCCGATCGGCATCAGCCCGCCGTTCGGCGCGACGCCAGGCGTGACGATCGACACCTTGATCGGATCGAGCATGCAGTAGTCGTCCTCGATGTTGCCGAAGCCGTGCCACGTATCGCCCGGATGCAGCACCCAGCATGACGGATCGGTGGCGAGCAGCGTTTCGTCCGCTTCATGGAAGCGCACGCGCCGGCCCGTCTTGCGATCGGCGACGATGTCCGGCTGCCAGCCGTTGAAGAACCAGTCGTCGTTCTCCTCGCATTCCGCATGCAGCCGCGCGAGCATCCGGCGGAACGACACGGCTTCGCGGATCGCGTCGGTCGTCAGCGCCTCGCCGCCGGGGCCGTCCATCATCGCGGCGCTCACGTCGTTGGACGCGATGATCGCGTAGTTCGGCGACGTCGACGCATGCATCATGTACGCCTCGTTGAAGCGCGCATGCTCGATCGGATTGCGGCCGTCGCGGATATGGATGAACGACGCCTGCGACAGCGCGGCGAGCAGCTTGTGCGTCGACTGCGTCGCGAACACGGTCGGCTTGCTCGCGTCGTGCTGCGACGGATCGCCGTGCATCGCGTGACGGTCGCGGTAGATCGGGTTGAAGCGCGCATAGCCGTACCAGGCTTCGTCGAAATGCAGCCGGTCGACGCTCTGGCCGAGCAGTTCCTCGACGCGCGCGACGTTGTAGCAGAGGCCGTCGTAAGTCGAGTTCGTGATCAGCGCGTGTACCGGCGTCGGATCGATGCCGTCGCGGCCGCGCACCAGCGGGTTCGCGTCGATCGCGAGGCGCACGGCGGCGGCCGTGAGCCGTTCCGGCATGATCGGCCCGATGATTCCGTAATGGTTGCGCGACGGGATCAGGTAGGTCGGAATCGCGCCGGACATCGTCATCGCGTGCTCGGCCGATTTGTGGCAGTTGCGGTCGCACAGCGCGACCTGGTTGCGCGTGACGCTCGCCATCAGGATCACGCGGTTCGACATCGACGAGCCGTTCGTCACGTGATACGTGCGGTGCGCGCCGAACACGCGCGCCGCGTAGCGTTCGCTTTCGCCGATCGGGCCCGAGTGATCGAGCAGCGAGCCGAGTTCGCCGACCGAGATCGACAGGTCCGAGCGGAACAGCGCTTCGCCGAAGAATTCGAAATACGCGCGGCCGACCGGCGATTTCAGGAACGCGGTGCCGCCCGTGTGGCCCGGCGTGTGCCACGAGTATTCGTACACGCGCGAGAACTGCGCAAGCGCGCGGAACATCGGCGGCAGCACGGTTTCGCGGTAGCGTTCGATCGCGGCGACGATCCGCCCGCCGATGAACGCGGTGGTGTCTTCCAGCATCCAGATGAAGTCGTCGGCCTTGCGCATCGCATCGACCGGAATCGCGGCCGCGCTCGCGCGGCTCGCGAGCAGGAACACCGGCACCGTCGCATTGCGCGCGCGCATCGCGTCGAGCACGGCCTGCGCGGGCGCATGCGCGGGATCGTTGCCGAGCTCCCAGTTCAGCAGCAGGCACTGGATTGCGGGATCGGCATTGACGACGGCGCATGCGTCGTCGGCGGACGTCGCGATCACGACGTCGACGAGCCGCGTGCGCAATTCCTCGGCGAGCGCGGTGGCGGCGCGACCGGTGGCGGTGCGCTCGTCGATGTCGTGCTGCACGAGCAGCGCCTTCATGCCGAGGCGGCGGAACGCCGGTTGGGTCAAGGAAGCGGTCATCTGTTATTCCCCCGTTGGTTGAGTGGCCGGGATGCTTGCGGCGCCCGCGGCCGGCGAGCGTGCGTGAAGGAAGTCGGCCTTGTGCTGGCCCACGGAGATCCAGAAGGTCGCGACGAGCGCGACGATGGTCACGCCGAGCGCGAGGTAGCGCACCCAGCGCGGCGAGCGGCCGCCCGGATGGACGTGGGTTTCCTCGATTTCGCGCTGACGGTTGATCGACAGCTCGTAGAACACGATCGTCGCGATCACGAAGATCAGCGACCAGCGCGTCTGCTGGCCGTCGGAGCCGACCATCGCCCACAGCGAATAGACGGCGCCGATCAGGCCGACGATCGTGTAGAAGGTGAACTGGTGCGACGGCATCTTGCCGTAGCCGAGCACCTTGATCGCGATGCACGAATAGATGTACGGCAGCAGCGTCATGATCACGGCGATCGACGCGATCTTGCCGAACTGCTCGCTCGCGCTCGGCGACATCGTCGCGAGCACCTGCACCGACATGATCACCGCGACGATCGCGAGGCCGGCCGACGGCACGTTCTTCGAGTTGACGCGCGCGAACACGCCGGCGAACAGGCCGTCGTCGGCCGCGGCCTTCGCGGTCTGGCCGACCAGCAGCGTCCAGCCCGCGAGCGAGCCGAGGCAGCCGAGCGCCGCGCAGATGGCCACCGCGTTGGCGGCGGTGTTGCCGAGCGCGAGGCGTGCGGCATCCGCGAACGGCGCGCTCGACGCGAGCAGCGCCTTGTTCGGGATCATCCCCATGATCACGGTCGAGCTGAGCACGTAGCAGACGGCCGCGAGCACGACGCCGCCGACGGTCGCGATCGGCACGTTGCGCGACGGGTTCTCGACGACGCCGGCCGACACCGATGCGCTTTCGACACCGATGAACGCCCACAGCGTGAAGTTCAGCGTCGCGCCGATCGCGCTGAAGCTGCTCGCGCCCGACACGTTCCAGCCGGCGAAGTACACGTCCTTGCTGAACCAGAACCAGCCGAACACGGCCATTCCGAGGATCGGCACGAGCGCGAAGATCGTCGTGACCGACTGCACGCGGCCGACCACGTTCGGCCCGAGGATGTTCGCGTAGGTGAACAGCCAGATCACGAAGATCTGCGCGAGCGCGAACACGAGCGGGTCGTGCAGGACCGGGAAGAAGTGCGTCAGGTAGCCGAGGCCGGCGACCGCGAGGCCGACGTTGCCGAGCACGTTCGCGAGCCAGTAGATCAGGTTGGTCTGGTAGCCGATGTACGGGCCGAACGACTTGCGTGCATACGCATACGGGCCGCCGGCGGCCGGGTCGATTGCCGCGAGCTTCGCGAACACCAGCGCGAGCGACACGGCGCCGACCACGGTGATCAGCCAGCCGAAGATCGCGATGCCGCCGGTGGCGGCGAGGTTCGCGGGCAGCATGAAGACGCCGGAGCCCATCATGTTGCCCGCGACCATCAGCGTGGCGGGAATGACGCCGATTTTCGGCGCGGAAGCCGCGGCCGGCGCGGCGGTGGAACGGGAGGAGGACGAGCTGGCATCGGACATGCGAGGCTCCTGGAAAAGACGTGATGCGGTTGAGGTGGCGCGGCCCGGCGCCGAGCGACGATTCCGGAATGGATCGTCGTTTTATTAAGCGACGCCATGTTATCTCGTTAATCGGATCGTGTAATGGAAAACGCCGAGATTTAATTCGCCAAATGTTGATGGATGTCATTGAAATTCGGCGATGGGTGGTGCGGTGGGGCGTTCGTCAAGACTGGCGGGGGTTTGCGGCGATGGTGCCGGTAAATCGAAATTCGAATCGGCCGGTTTTTGGTGAATAATTTATTTTTGACGAATTGGTTAAATCATCTCGTGATGTAAATAATGGGGCGATTCGTTTTCGAATTCGCCGGGTATTATCTGGCGCATTAAACCTGTCAGTGCGTCGCCGCACCTGATGATTGCTCCTTCCGAAAGGTGATG
This sequence comes from Burkholderia sp. IDO3, assembly GCF_003366075.1. Lineage (NCBI taxonomy): Bacteria > Pseudomonadati > Pseudomonadota > Betaproteobacteria > Burkholderiales > Burkholderiaceae > Burkholderia > Burkholderia sp. IDO3. The sequence continues at coordinate 2,409,072 of NZ_CP028962.1, read as the reverse complement.
CCGATGCTGCCTTCCCGTTTGCCGTTGATCTGAATGCGCGTCAAACCTCATTCTTCAGGACGAGGAAGGATAGCGCGGACGCCGTAGGCGTCCTTTGTGGCTGCTAATGCGGTTCGATGTATTGGCGGACGATTTCGATAGGCGCTCCGCCACAATTTCCCGCAAAGCAAGACGGAGACCACAGCGCCCCGCCCCACGACTTTTTCCGAATGCGGGCGCATTCTGCCGGTTCATGCGACTTGAGACGCCGTTGAAGCTGTTCACCAGCGACGGCACGGAATCCTTGGGCGGGTAGTGCACCAGCAGGTGTACATGGCCGTCCGCACCGTCGAACTTCACCCGTTCGGATTCGAAGTCCAGACAGACACTGGCGAAGATGCTGCGCATGTCGTTCAGCATCTCCGTGGTAAGCACATTGCGCCGGTGCTTGTGGTCAGGAAGACCACATGCACACGGATCAGAAAGACGCAATGGCGACCACGTCGAATGGCTTGACTCTCGCTTGTGGGCCACGCATACAATGGCCCGATGCAACGACTCCAGGCTTTCAAGTTCGAACTGACGCCTAATGGCGAGCAGCAGCGCAAGATGCGCCGCTTCGCTGGGGCATGCCGGTTCGTTTTCAACAAGGCGCTGGCGTTGCAGAAGGAGAACCACGAGGCGGGCGGCAAGTTCATCGGGTATGTGGCAATGGCAAAGCACTTGACGGCGTGGCGCAACGGCACGGAAACGCCCTGGCTCAAAGATGCTCCGGTGCATCCGCTCCAACACGCACTCAAGGATCTGGAGCGAGCGTACAAGAACTTCTTCGCCAAGCGTGCGGCGTTCCCGTGCTTCAAGAAGAAGGGGCACAGCGACAGCTTTCGCTATCCGGACTCGAAGCAGATCAAGCTCGATCAGGTCAACAACCGCGTCTTTCTGCCCAAGCTCGGCTGGCTTCGTTATCGCAACAGCCGGGATGTGTTGGGCGAAGTGCGTAATGCCACCGTGTCGCGAAACGCGGGCAAATGGTTCGTGTCGATCCAGACCGGGCGTGAAGTCGCGCAGCCGGTGCCGCAGGCCACCAGTGCGATCGGCATCGACCTGGGCATTGCACGGTTTGCCACCCTGAGCGACGGCAGCTTTCTCGCGCCGCTCAACAGCTTCAAGCGGCATGAGGCCAGGCTGCGTTGTGCGCAGCGGGCGATGAGCCGAAAGGTCAAGTTCAGCAACAACTGGAAGAAGGCAAAGGCGCGCATCCAGCGAATCCATGCCGGCATCGGCAATGCCCGCCGTGACTACCTGCACAAAGCCACGACCACGATCAGCCAAAACCACGCGATGGTGTGCATCGAGGACTTGCAGGTACGAAACATGTCGAAGACGGTGGCTGGCAGCCCCGATGCGCCGGGCAAAAACGTTCGGGCCAAGTCCGGCCTGAACAAAGCCATCCTCGATCAGGGCTGGTTCGAATTTCGTCGTCAGCTGGACTACAAGCTGGCGTGGAACGGCGGCTGGCTCATTGCCGTGCCGCCGGCGAATACGAGTCGCACGTGCCCGGTCTGCGAATACGCGAGCGCGGAAAACCGGCAGACGCAGGCCGCATTCCGCTGCGTCGCGTGCGGTCATGAGGAGCATGCCGATGTGGTCGGTGCGATCAACATACTGGCGCGGGGACACCGCGTTGCAGCCTGTGGAGAGCCGGTGCAGTCAGGCCGCTCCGTGAAGCAGGAACCCGCCGAGGTGCTCTGAGATAAGCATCATCGTCTCAGACGCGGCAGGAATCCGCCGCCTTCAGGCGGCGGAGGATGTCAACCAGGCCCCGATGGTCGGTTCGCTGAGCGCGCTTGCGCCCGCGTTCCCGCTCGCGACGGCCCTCGTCGATCCGCTGCGCGGTGCGTACGAACGCGACGGGCGGGCCGATTTCTCGCTGCTGTGGTCGGGCGAGGCCGCGGCGCTTGCACGCGAGGAGGACGCGGGGGTGCTGACGCAGCGCCTGTGGGGCGACGCGCTGGCATGTGCGGCGGGCTGCGCGACGCATTTCCGCCGGGCGGCTGAGCGGGCGCGGCAGGCGGCACCGGCACGGCGCGTGGAAAGGGGGGCGAAAACGGACACGGAAAGCCGACCCGAACGCGACCCTGAAAAGGCTGCGGAAAAGGCCGCCGAAACGGCCCCGGGCGGGGGCCATCGGCGTATCATCCGGGTTTTCGTCAGCCCGATCCAGGCACCCCCATCATGACCTCCGTCGACACTACCCCCGTCCTCGACCATGACAAGCTCGTTACCTTCGTCGAGCGCAAGTGGAACGATGAAATCCTCCACGCACTGACCGACTACATCGCGATCCCCGCGAAGAGTCCCGCATTCGACCCCGACTGGGCGAAGCGCGGGTATCTCGAACGGGTCGTGACCGATGCCGCGCAGTGGGCCGAGCGCCAGCCGGTGAAAGGCCTGAAGCTCGAGATCGTGCGTCTGCCCGGCCGCACGCCGGTGATCTTCTTCGAAACGCCCGCCACGCGCTCGGGCAGCACCGACACGATCCTGCTGTACGGCCACCTCGACAAGCAGCCCGAATTCGACGGCTGGCGCGCGGACCTCGGCCCGTGGACGCCTAAGTTCGAGAACGGCAAGCTGTACGGCCGCGGCGGCGCGGACGACGGCTACGCGATCTACGCAAGCCTCGCGGCGCTCGGCGCGCTCGACGAGCAGGGCATCGAGCGGCCGCGCTGCGTCGGCCTGATCGAGACCTGCGAGGAATCGGGCAGCTACGACCTGCTGCCGTACGTCGACGCGCTGCGCGATCGGCTCGGCCAGGTGTCGCTCGTCGTGTGCCTCGATTCGGGCGCCGGCAACTACGACCAGATGTGGCTCACCACGTCGCTGCGCGGGCTCGTGTCCGGCGACCTGCAGGTCGAGGTGCTCGAGGAAGGCATCCATTCGGGCGTGTACGGCGGCATCGCGCCGTCGAGCTTCCGCGTGATGCGCCAATTGTTCGACCGCCTGGAAGATGCGAAGAACGGCAACCTGCTGCCGGGCGTGTTCCATTGCGAGATTCCGGACAGCCGCGTGCGCGAAGCCGACGCGGCCGCCGCGATTCTCGGCGACACCGTGTGGAAGGGGCTGCCGTGGGCCTGCGGGAATGACGGCAAGCCGGTGCTGCCGACCACGACCGACCCGCGCGAGGCGCTGCTGAATTCGACGTGGCGTCCGTCGCTGTCGGTGACGGGCGCGGCCGGCATGCCGGCGCTCGCCGATGCGGGCAACGTGCTGCGTCCGCGCACCGCGTTCAAGCTGTCGCTGCGCCTGCCGCCGCTCGTCGATGCCGCGCAGGCCGTGCAGCAGCTGAAGGCGCTGCTCGAACTCGATCCGCCGTACAACGCAAAGGTCACGTTCAAGCCGGACGCGGGCGCCGCGACCGGCTGGAGCGCGCCGGATCTCGCACCGTGGCTCGCGTCGTCGCTCGATGCCGCATCGCGCCGCCACTTCGGTGCGGACTGCGCATACATGGGCCTCGGTGGCACGATCCCGCTGATGAACGTGCTGCAGGCCGGTTTCCCGTCCGCGCAGTTCATGGTGTGCGGCGTGCTCGGGCCGAAGTCGAACGCGCACGGCCCGAACGAGTTCCTGCACGTGCTGTACGCGAAGAAGCTCACCGCGGCGGTAGCGGACGTGATCGCGTCCGCGCGCTGAGCGCCGTTGCTGCCCATCCCGCCTCGACCCGATCCGACGGAGCCTTGCCGATGACCGCGCTGTCGACACCCGATACCGAACCGCTGCGCATGCGCGCCGAACCGCTGCATGCCTTCGTCGCGGCACTGTGGGAGCGGGCCGGCAGCAGCGAGCGCGAGGCGCGGCTCGTCGCCGATCATCTGGTCGGCGCGAATCTCGCGGGTCACGATTCGCACGGGATCGGGATGATCCCGAACTACGTCGCGTCGTGGCGGGAAGGGCAGTTGCAGTTGAACGGGCACGCGTCGATCGTCCGCGACGGCGGCGCGGTGCTCACGGTCGACGGCGGACGCGGCTTCGGCCAGGTGATCGCGTTCGAGGCGATGGTCGAAGGCATCGAGCGCGCGCGCCGCATGGGCATCTGCGCGATCGGGCTGCGCGACGTGCATCACCTCGGCCGCATCGGGCACTGGGCCGAGCAATGCGCGCGCTCGGGGCTCGTGTCGTTTCACTTCGTCAACGTGCCGGGCGACCTGCTGGTCGCGCCGCTGCACGGCACCGATCCGCGTTTCGGCACGAATCCGTTCTGCGCCGCGTATCCGCGCGCGGGTCGGCCGCCGCTGCTGCTCGACTTCGCGACGAGCGCGATCGCATACGGCAAGACGCGCGTCGCCCATAACCAGGGCAAGCGCGTGCCGGCCGGGGCGCTGATCGATCATCTCGGCCGGCCGACCGACGATCCGGCCGTCATGCACGCGCAGCCGTTCGGCTCGCTGCTGCCGTTCGGGCTGCACAAGGGCTATGCGCTGGCCGCGATGTGCGAGATCTTCGGCGGCGCGCTGGTCGGCGGCCATACGACGTACGGCGACACGCTGCAGAAGACGAGCGCGATCGTGAACGGGATGCTGTCGGTGCTGATCGACCCGAACGCGTTCGATGCGGCCGATGCACAGCGCGAGGCCGATGCGTTCGTCGCGTGGGCGAAGGCGTCGCCGCAGGCGGGCGATGCGCCGGTGCGGATGCCCGGCGAGCCGGAGGAGGCGAGTCGCGCCGAGCGTGGCGCCGACGGCATTCCGGTCGATCGCGCGACGTGGCGGCAGATTCGCGAAAGCGCGGCGCTCGTCGGCTTCGACGATGCCCGGCTCGACGCGTGGACGCAGCGCTGTACCGGCGCTGCGTGACCGGCTAGCCCGAGCGAGCGGCCGATGAGCTGGCAGGCGGACAAGGCGCATGGCGAAGAGATCGCGTATCGGATCGCGAGCCTCGGCCGTGTCGGCGTCACGCGGTTCTTCAGCGGCGCGGCGATGCGGCTCGATGGCGTGATGTTCGGGTTTCTCGCGCGCGGGTCGCTGTTCCTGCGGGTCGACGACGTGAACCGGCCGGCGTTCGTCGCGGCGGGGATGGGACCGTTCTCGTACACGGGGCGCACGCGCACCGTCGCGCTCGAAGGCTATTACGAAACGCCGGCCGACGTGCTCGAGGATGCCGGCGCGCTGTTCGACTGGTGCCGCAGCGCGTATCGCGCGGCGCTGTTGGCGGGTGCGCCGAAGCGCAAGGCGAAGAAGGTGGCCGGGCCGAAACCGGCGAAGGGGCCGGAATCGGCGGGAGCGTCGAAACCGGCCGCGAAACGGAGTGCGAAGCCGTCGCCGAAGCCGGCCGCGAAAGCGGCTGCGAAACCCGCCGCGAAAGCGGGCGCGAAGCCGGCCACGAAACCCGCCGCACAGTCCGCCCCGAAACCCGTGTCGAAGCGCAAGCAACCGTAGCATCCGCCGCACACCGTTACGGCGGCGGGATGTCCGTTGTCCTTTCTTTCCGTTTTGTTCTTGCCGGGCGAGCCGGACGACACATCGCGCACGAGGTACACGAAAGCACCGGGCTTGCCGCACCGCACATTCCCGATGCTTCACAACGGCGGTTGCGGCGTTTATGATCGGCGCGGGTCGCATTCGCGTCTCGCGTTCCCCGTGCCGGCTCCGACGCCGGCGCCGCGAACGGCGCATCGAACGCCGCGCGGCATGCCTTCCCCACTCATCACTCCACACGGAGACAGCCGATGCGCGTCCTGATTCTCGGTTTAGCGATCTTCCTCGGTGTGCACTCGATCCGGATCGTGGCCGACGGCTGGCGTACCGCGATGATCGGGCGGATCGGCGAGAAGGGCTGGAAGGCCGGATATGCGATTGCGTCGATCGTCGGCTTCGTGCTGATCGTGCGCGGCTACGGGCTGGCGCGCGAGAACGTGACGCTGCTGTGGGTGTCGCCCGTCGGCGTGCGTCACCTGACCGGCGTGCTGACCGCCGTTGCGTTCGTGCTGATCGCCGCCGCGTACGTGCCGCGCAACCGGATCAAGCCGCTCGTCCATCATCCGATGCTGGCCGGCGTGATGGTGTGGGCGGTCGCGCACCTGCTCGTGAACGGCACGCTGCATGCGGTCGTGCTGTTCGGCGCGTTCTTCGTGTGGTCGCTGATCGATTTCGTCGTGTCGCGCACTCGCGATCGCCGCGATGGCGTCCGCTATCCGCCGGGCCGGCTGTCGGGCGACATCGTCGCCGTCGTGGCGGGGCTCATCGTGTGGGCCGGGTTCGCGCTGTTCCTGCATGGCCTGCTGATCGGCGTGCGGCCGTTCGGTTGAACGGCCGCGCCTGCCAGGGTTGACCGGCGGGCGCGCACGAACCGGCCGCCGCACCCGCGTGTGTCGCGGGTCGAGGCCGCCGCGCGGCTGCCCGACCGCTCAGCGCACCGATGCCTGTCCGAGCGACGACGACTTGCGTCGCATGAAGTACGACGCGACGATCGCCAGCGCCGTCGACACCGTGAACCAGAACTGGAACTGCGAATCCGGGTTGAACGCCTGCGAGCCGAGCACGGCGACCAGCGCGAGCAGCGCGATCCAGTTCGATACCGGATAGAACCACGCGCGGAACGCCGACGGATCGCGCTGTGCGTGTTTCGTCTGCCGGCGCATCGCGAAGTGCGCGACGATGATGAAGATCCACACGATCATCACGAACGCGCCGCTGCTTTTCGCGAGCATCTGGAACAGGTCGCCGCCGCTGACGAAGTGAATCGCGAGGATCGACACGCAGAGCCCGAGACACAGCAGGAGCGCGTTCATCGGCACGCCTTTTGCGTTGGTGCGGCCGAACATCGCGGGCGCGTGGCCGCGCTGGCTCAGCGAGAACAGCATGCGCGAGTTCGAGAACAGGAACGAGTTCATCACCGACATGAACGACACGAACAGCACGAGCTTCATCGCGATGGCCGCGCCGGTGAAACCCGCCATGGCGAACAGCGACACGTACGGCGATTTCAGGTTGGCCTTGTCGGTCCACGGCATGCACAGGATCAGGATCGACACCGAGCCGACGTAGAACAGCATCACGCGCACGATCACGCTCTTGATCGCGCGGATCACGTTCTTGCCCGGGTTCTCCGATTCGCCGGCGGCGACCGCCGCGATTTCGCTGCCGCCCAGCGAGAAGATCACGACCATCACGCCCGCGAGCACGGGCGAGATGCCGTTCGGCATGAAGCCGCCGTGATCCGTCAGGTTCACGAGGCCGGGCGCGGGAATGCGCGGCTGGAAGCCGAGCAGGATCGACAGGCCGAGCCCCATGAAGATGATGATCGTCGTCACCTTCGCGAACGACAGCCAGTATTCGGCCTCGCCGAACGCGCGCACCGAGTACGCGTTGCTCGCGATCAGCGTGACCAGCATGAACAGCGCGCCGCCCCATATCGGCAGCCACGGCAGGAAATCGTGGAGGATCGCGCCGAGCAGGATCGCCTCGACCGTGATCGTCATCATCGACTTGAACCAGTACAGCCAGCCGACCGCGTAACCGGCCCATTCGCCGAGATACGCGCTCGCATACGTCGAGAACGACCCGCTGTCCGGATTGCGCGACGCCATTTCGCCGAGCATGAACATCACCAGCGTGACGATCACTCCGCCGATCAGGTACGACAGGATCGCCGCGGGGCCGGCGGTCGCGATGATCGCGCCGGAGCCGACGAACAGGCCCGCGCCGATCACGCCGCCCAGCGCGATCATCGTGATGTGTCGTTGTTTGAGGCTCTGCCTCAATGAGTTGTCCTGCATCTCCTACCTCTATTTATTGTTGGCCGGGAAGGTATCGGGCGGGGGCGGCGGCTAGCGTTCCGCCGCCGCGCGAAGCGCCGATGTCGGGAGCGTGTGTGACGCGATGTGCCGGGCCGGCGGCGGATGATGAAGGGGGGGGCGCCGGCCGCGGATTGCCGAGCGTTGCCCGCGAGCAGGCGATGACGATGGCAGCCCCGGATTGTCGACGGACGCGGGCACGACCGCAAACGAGATATCCGAAAGACGTCTTGCGGTTTGCTCATCAATTGGCGGTGCGTCGCGACCGGTGGCACGTCGGTCGTCCATGCCGACGTCGACATGAAGTACATGGCGGTGCATCGATGGGCGCGGCGCGGCGCTCCGTATATCGTGGTTTCCGCGCGGCAACGTCCGGATATCCGGCAGGCGTCGCGCCGACGACAACCACTGTATGGAGACTCGAATGACGCATACCCAGGTCGTGCCGTTGACTCGGTCACGCGCGCCGCTTCCGCCCCGCAATTGCACGTTCGACACGCGCGATTGGGAAATCCTGAGCCGCTACTGGCATCCGGTGGCGTTCGCGGCCGACGTGGGCGCGCGCCCGCTCGGCGTGACGCTGCTCGACGAGCGCCTCGTGCTGTTCCGATCCGGCGACGCCATCGTCGCGGCGCGCGACGTATGCCCGCACCGGGGCGCGCCGCTGAGCCTCGGCTGGGTGGCGGGCGACCGGCTCGTCTGTCCGTATCACGGCCTCGAATATGCGGCAGACGGCAAATGCGCGCACATTCCGTCGCAGCCCGACGGCCCGATTCCCGACCGCCTGTGCCTGACGACCTATGCGGTGCAGCAGGCATACGGGCTCGTGTGGGTGTCGCTGGGCGGCGGCGAAGTGCCGCTGCCGGATTTCCCCGCGTGGAATGCCGAGGGCTTCCAGCAGATCCTGCCGCCGTCGATCGACATCCGCGCGTCGGCCGGCCGGCAGACGGAAGGCTTCATCGACGTCGCGCACTTCGCGTGGATTCATCACGAGAGCTTCGCCGACCGGCGCAATCCGGTGGTGCCGCAGTACGCGGTCGAGCGGCGCGAGAACGGCCTGCGCGCGGAATACGTGAGCACCGTCAGCAACTTTCCGCGCGCGATGCAGCATCGCGCGCCGGAGGGTTTCCCGTGGCGGCGCGTGTTCGAGGTCGACGTACCGTTTTTCGCGCGTCTCACCGTGCATTTTCCGGAAGGCGGCCGGCTCGCGATCCTGAATGCGGCCAGCCCGGTTTCCGCGCGCCTGACGCGTCTGTTCGTGCCGATCGCGCGCAATTTCGATCACGACTTGCCGCTCGACGACGTGTATGCGTTCAATCGCCAGGTCTTCGAGGAAGATCGCGCGATCGTCGAGCAGCAGTGCCCGGAGGATCTGCCGATCGACCGTTCACATGAAGCGCCGATCCTGGCCGATCGTTCGTCGGGCGCGTACCGGCGCGCACTCGGCGAGCTCGGTCTCGGCCAGTCTTATGCGCGCTGAGCGGCGCACGGGAGAAGCGATGAAGATCTGGGAATGCGTGATCTGCGGGTTTCGATACGACGAGGCCGAAGGCATGCCGGAGCACGGGATCGCGGCCGGCACCCGCTGGGAGGATGTGCCCGACGACTGGATGTGTCCGGACTGCGCGACCGGCAAGCACGACTTCGACATGCAGGTGGTGCCGGCATGAGCACATCCGAAACGTCGGGGAACCGGAGCGATCCGGTCGTCATCGTCGGCACGGGCCTCGCCGGTTATACGACGGCGCGCGAGTGGCGCAAGCTCGACGGCGAGACGCCGCTCGTGATGATCAGCCGTGACGACGGCAGTTTCTATTCGAAGCCGGCACTGTCGAATGCGCTCGCGCAGCGCAAGACGCTCGAGCAGCTCGCGATGTCCGACGCGCAGGCGATGGCGGCGCAGTTGCGCGCGACCATCCTGACGCACTGCGCGGTGCGGCAGATTCGCGCGGCGACGCGCGAGATCGTGCTCGACGACGGCTGCGTGCAGCGCTATCGCGCGCTCGTTCTTGCAACCGGCGCGGATGCGCGGCGTGTGCACTGCGAAGGGGACGGCGCGGCCGACATCCTGTCGATCAACGATCTGGGCGACTACGCGCGCTTTCGCGACGGGCTGCGCGATTGCCGCTCGGTCGCGCTGCTCGGCGCGGGGCTCATCGGTTGCGAGTTCGCGAACGATCTGGTCGCGGCGGGGCTGCCCGTCACCGTGATCGATCCCGCCGACGCGCCGCTGTCGCGGCTGCTGCCGCCGGAGGCCGGCGACGTGTTCGGACGCGCGCTGAGCGACGCGGGCGTGCGCCTGCGGCTCGGCGCGGGCGTGCAGTCGGTTGCGCGGCTCGCACGCGGGTACCGGCTCGTCCTGACGAGCGGCGAGCCGCTCGAGGCCGACCTCGTGGTGTCGGCGATCGGCCTCGTGCCGAGAACCGCGCTCGCGCGGGAAGCGGGGCTCGACGTCGCGGACGGGATCGTGACCGACGCCTGGTGCCGCACCAGCGTGCCGGACATCTTCGCGCTCGGCGACTGCGCGGCGATCGAAGGACGTGTCCGGCCGTACGTGTTGCCCATCATGCACGCGGCACGCGCGCTCGCACAGTGCCTGCGGGGCACGCCGACGCGGGTGGCGTTTCCCGTGATGCCGATCGTCGTGAAGACGCCGGCGATTCCCGCCGTGGTGGTCGCGGCGGACGGCGGCGGGCGCTGGACCACCGACGTCGGCGTGGGGAACGCGCCGCGTGCGACGCGTGCGCTCTACGCGGATGCCGATTCCGGGCGCATCACGGGCTTTGCACTGCTCGATGCCGCGACGGCGGAAAAGGCTGCGTTGCTGAAGACGATGGCCGGCGACGCGCCGTCATAGCGCGGGCCGCATCGATCCCGAACCGGCGCTTTTCCAGGAGCGCCTTCGACAGGCAGCCCCTTCGCTGACCGACCCCTGTCGCGGACGTGGCCCGCGCGATCTGCGCGGATCCGTCCGTTCGTTGCCGCGAGCACTCGCTCGCGGCTTTTTTGCCTTTCAGTGGAGCGGGCGCACGCCGTCCGGCACCAGCGTCTTCGCAACGCCCGACACGAGGCGCCGCAACCAGACGGCGGCGGCGCTGCGATGCGTGCGGTCGTGCCAGAGCTGGTAGTAGGTCAGCGCCTGCGGCTCGCACGGAATCGGTTCGATGCGCAGCGGCAGCAGCGTGCAGAAATGCGTCGCCAGCGCGCGCGTCGTGGTGAACAGCAGGTTGGAACGCATCAGTACATACGGCGCCATGCCGAAATACGGCATCGTCGTCGTGACGTTTCTCGACAGGCCGCCGCGCGCGAGTTCGCGGTCGATGGTGCCGAGCCCCGTTGCGTGATGCGTGGTCACGCCGAGATGGTCGGCTTCGCGATAGAGGCTGGCGGTGAGCCGGCCGGGCCTGATCGGATGATCGTTGCGCATCAGGCACACGAGATCGTCTCGACACAGCGGCTGCAGATGCAGTTGCTGCGGTGGCGTGCCCCAGTTGCCGACCGCGAGATCGAGCGTGCCGCTTTCGAGCGCGTGTTCGTATCCGCCGTCGACGGTCATCAGGTGCTGGAACTCGATGCGCGCGCCTGGCGCCTCGTGCTTGAATGCGTCGACGATCGCGGGAAGAAAGAACACGTCGAGATAGTCGGGCGAGCCGATCCGGAACGTGCGGCGCGTCGTGGCGGGGTCGAACGTGCTGGCGGGATTCAGCACGGCCGCGATGCCCGCGAGCGCCTGGTCGAGCGGCTCGACCAGCGTCATCGCGTGGCTGGTCGGCACCATCCGGCTGCCGCTGCGGACGAGCAACGGATCGCCGGTGATCGCGCGCAGCCGGCGCAATGCGACGCTGATGGTCGGCTGCGATTGCCCGAGCAGCGCCGCGGTTCGCGACACGCTCGATTCGGTGATGAGCGTATGAAGAATCTTCAGAAGATGCGCGTCGATGACGTGTCGGGACATACCGGCTGCCGATGGGGTGAAGGGTAGCTCGATGTATACGTAGCGATATTTCGGGCGTCAATCGAGCGCGACGCCGGCGGTGTCCGGCAGCCCTTGCGGGGCGGACTTCATAACGGTGCGGATATCGCGTCTATGTTCGTGCGGCCATGGCCGCCGGGCGATTGCCGGTGCGCCGGCGCCGGCCGTTCCTGCGCGTGCGTCAGATCGGCTTGACGAACAACCCGACCGTGAGCGCGACGCCGATGCAGACGATGCCGATCCGCAGCACGCGCTCGTTGACGCGATGCAGTGCCCACGCGCCGAGCAGGCCGCCCACGATCGCGCCGCCGCCGAGCGCGATCGCCGCGCGCCAGTGCAGGTCGGGCGAGGTCACGAACAGCACGACCGCCGACGCGTTCATCACGCCGGCGAGCGCGTTCTTGGTCGACATCGCGTGACGCGGCGACAGGCCGGCCATCGTCAGCGCGGCCATCATCAGGAAGCCGATTCCGCCGCCGAAGTAGCCGCCGTAGATCGCGATCAGGAACTGCGAGATCGCGGCCGTGACCGGGCCGAGATGCCGTGCGCCCGCCCCGGGCTTGCGGAAGAAGCTGCCCCACGCGAACACGACCGTCGCGAACAGCACGAGCCACGGCACGAGGTGCGAGAAGATCGACGACGGGGTTTTCAGCAGCAGCAGCCCGCCGAGCGCGCCGCCGACCACGCTGATCGCGAACAGCGCGCGAAACGACAGCTTGCCCGCGCCTTGCACCATGCTCCGGCTGGCCCACCCGGTGGTGACCTGGCCGGGGAACAGCGCGACCGTCGACGTGATGTTCGCCGCGAGCGGCGACATGCCCGACACGATCAGCGCGGGCAGCGTGACGAACGAGCCGCCGCCCGCGAGGGCGTTCTGCAGGCCGGCCCACAGGCCGGCGAGGATGATGAGAGCGAGCATCGGTGCGGGGGCGCAGAGGTGGCGGGCTCGCATGCCGGAGGCGGGCACGCGCGGTGGTCGCTCGATGGTAATGCAGGATGGCCGGCGCGCAAATGGGGGCAGGCGCGGGGCTTCGGACGTGAGGGGCCGGGGGGCGAAGGGGGCGTGTCGTGTCACGCGATCATGCCGCCATGCCGTTGTGCCGTCGTGTCGTTATCGCGCCAACGTCGGTTGGGCGAGCGCCAGGTGCCGCGTCATTCGTCCGGCTGCGCGGCGGGTTCTTGCGCTGCCGCATCGCCTTCGATGTCCGGATAGACGATCGAACCGTCCGCCCGGATCACCGCGCCGGCCGTGAGGCGTGCGGGTTCCACGCGGTGCTTGCCCATGATGTGCAGCACCGTTTCGCCGCGTGCGATCAGATAGTCGGACACGATGCGCCGGTGACAGCGCCACCACACGGCTTCCGAGCACATGATCGCGCAGCGCTGCGCGTGCCCCTGCGCGATCAGCTGGTCGAGACCCGTTCGAAACTCGGGCGACAGCGCGTAGTCGGCGTAGCGATGGAAGCTGCGGTTCGTCCAGAAGTCGTTGACCTCGTCGGGCACGCCGCGCGACTTGCCGCGCAGGCCGCCGAGTTCCGCGATGTGCTCGTACGCGATGTCGACCGCGGCCAGCGCATCGGGCAGCGTCGCTTCGTTGAATTGCGGATTCGTGCGCGAGCGCGTCATCTTGCGGATGTCGGCGAGCAGCGCGATGTCGACCGCGTCGAGCATCTCGACGAACTCGTCGAGCGTGCGGTTCGAATGACCGATCGTGTAGAACGGGCGCGTCACACGCTGTCCTTGCCGTCGATGCGTTCGAGCACGCGGCCGCGATGCGCGGCGATGTGGTCGGTGCGGTCGCTCTTGATCTCGTATTGCGGATCGTCGGACGACGCGCGGTGCCGATGGCCCTTGTAGTCGAAATCCTGCGTGTGGATCGCGATGATCGTGCCGGTCACGTAACCGGCTTCGGAATTCCAGCGGACGTGGTCGCCCACCCTGAATCGCATCGTCATGCGGGGAGCCTCCTTGCATCGGTGCGTGCGCGGGTTGCACGGTGGTCATTATCGGCGCTGTCGGGGCGCGGAGAAAGATACAGCGGGCAGGGTAGCGCCGTGCGCAATCACCACGCCGTCCCCCATTTTCCCCTCTTGCTCTCGTGAAATTGCCGTGCTAATTTTTCATGAAATTAATTGACGAAAATTTCACGGGAGTCCGCATGTTCGTGCAGTCCGACCGTCACGTCGCAAGCTACTACGCCGGCACCTACCCGGCGCCGATTCCGCATCGTCCCGCACTGGATGAACGCATCGACGCCGACGTGCTGGTTGTCGGCGCGGGGTTCAGCGGGCTGCATACGGCGTTGCGCCTCGCGCTCGCGGGCAAGCGCGTGGTCGTGCTGGAAGCGAGCCGCGTCGCGTGGGCGGCGTCGGGCCGCAACGGCGGGCAGGCGCTGCTCGGCTGGTCGTGCGACATGCAGCCGCTCGAGGCTTCGCTCGGCCGCGACGGCGCGCGCGTGCTGTGGGACAGCATGCGCTGGGCCGCGGCCGAAGTGCGCGAGCTGCCCGCACGAAACGGTTTCGACATCGACTACCGGCCCGGCAGCCTGTGGGCGGCGGTAAGGCCACGCCGCGTGGCGATGCTCGCGCAGGCCCGCGACGAAGCGGCCGAGCGGTGGGGCTACGACCGGCTGCGCGTGATCGAGCAGGGCGAGATGCCCGAATGGATCGGCAGCGCGCGCTATCTGGCCGCGCTTTACGATCCCGAGGCCGGGCACCTGAATCCGCTGAAGCTCGCGCTCGGCCTCGCGCAGACGATCGAACGCGCGGGCGGCCGCATCTTCGAACAGAGCCGCGTGCTCGAGTGTCGCGAGACGGCGGGCGGCCATGTTGCGCGCACCGCGCACGGCGAAGTGCGCGCCGACGTGCTCGTGCTCGCGTGCAACGCCTACGTCGACCGGCTCGATCCCGAGCTGTCGCGCCGGCTGCTGCCGGTCGGCACGTACCAGGTCGCGACCGCACCGCTTGCCCCGGACGTCGCACGCGCGCTGCTGCCGCGGAACAGTTGCGTGATCGACAACCAGTTCGTGCCCGACTACTTCCGCCTGAGCCCCGACAACCGGCTGCTGTTCGGCGGCGGCTGCACCTATCTCGGCGGCATACCGGCCGACATCGCGGCGGCGACGCGTCCGCACCTCGAACGCGTGTTCCCGCAACTGAGCGGCGTGCCGCTCGATTACGTGTGGGGCGGCCACATCGACATCAGCATGCGGCGCACGCCGGACATCGGCCGCCGCGGCCAGCGCTTCTGGCTGCAGGGCTTTTCGGGGCATGGCGTGCTGCCGACGCTCGCCGGCGCGCGCGCGGTCGCCGACGCCGTGCTCGGCGACGATCGCCTGCTCGCGCAGTACCAGCGCATTCGCAACCCGCGCTTCCCCGGCGGCGACCGCCTCGCCGCGCCGCTGGAAGCGATCGGCAAGGCCTGGTACCGTTTGCGCGATACCGTCTGACGCACCGGATTCCAACATGAACGAACAGGAAGAAATAGAAAGTCTGGCGATCCTGATCCGCGATCTGCGCAAGCATCGCAAGGTCACGCTCAACGATCTCGCCGAACGGATCGGCCGCTCGGTCGGGTTTCTGTCGCAGGTCGAACGCGGGTTGTCGCGCCCGACGGTGGCCGATCTCACCGCGATCGGCGAGGCGCTCGGCGTGCCGACCACGTATTTCTACAGCCTGAGCAAGCCGCGCAGCGTGCCGTGGGTCACGCGGCCCGACGAGCGGCGCACCGTGTATTACGCGGCCGGCATCACCGACATCCTCGTGTCGCCGAACATGCGCTCGCGCTTCTCGATCCTCGAAAGCCATCTCGCGCCCGGCGCGAGCAGCGGCGAGCGGCCGGTCGACGACAGCGACGAGCAGGGCGGCTTCGTGCTCGAAGGCGAACTGACGATCTGGGTCGACGGCGATGACACGCCCGTCACGCTCGGGCCGAACGACGCGTTCCAGTTGCCTGCGCACAAGCGCTTCCGGTACGCGAACCTGAGCGATGCGCCGGCGCGCGTGATCTGGGTTTTCACCTGAGTTGTCGGCAGGGCGGCCCGACGGGTCGCCGTGTTGCCGGCGTGCTGGTTTGCAGTACTGATTGACATCGGGCATGGGGCATTGATGCATGCCGATGAATCCGGGTCGCCGCAAGGCGGCACCGCCATACAGAACATGGAAAGGATGAGACATGGCTGACGTCGTTACCGTGCTGGTCGATGAAGTGCGCGCCTTTCGGCAGGCGCACCCCGAGATCCGTTATGTCGACCTGATCTGTCTCGACCTGCCCGGGCACTTCTACGGCAAGCGCTATCCGATCGATGCGCTCGAGAAGGTCGCGGCGGGCTCGCTGCTGAAGCTGCCGCAGAACTGCGTGCTGCTCGGCACGCAGGGCGGCCTCTACAAGATCGGCGATTACTGCTTCAACGACGGCGACCCCGACGCGCCGCGCCGGCTGATTCCGGGCACGCTGAAGCCGGTGCGCTGGGAGCGTCAGCCGCTCGCACAGATGCTGATCAGTTCCGACGGCACGGACGCGCCGATCGAGTTCGAGCCGCGCGAAGTGCTCGCGCGCGTGCTGCGGCGGTTCGCGGCGCGCGGGATCCGGCCGGTCGTCGCGTTCGAGCTGGAGTTCTACCTGTTCGCCGCGCAGCTCGCGGACGGGATGCCGCAGTATCCGCGCGACCGCCTGAGCGACGACCGCGACGATCAGCCGAACATGCACATCGAGCGCCTGTCGCGCTTCTCCGACGTGCTGCACGAGATGGTCGAGGCCGCGTGCGAGCAGGGCGTCGACGCGACGGTGATCACGGCCGAGCTCGGCCCCGGGCAGTTCGAGATCAATTTCGGCCACACCGACGATGGGTTGCGCGCGGCCGACTGGTCGGCGCTGTTCTGCCGCAGCACGCGCGGCGTCGCGCTGCGGCACGGCTATCGCGCGAGCTTCATGGGCAAGCCGTATCTGCACGCGCCGGGCAGCGGGATGCACGTGCACGTGAGCCTGTACGACGAAGCCGGTCGCAACCTGCTCGCCGCGGACGGGCAGCGGCCGTTGCGGCATGCGGTGGCCGGCTGTCTCGCGCTGCTGCCGCATTGCATGCCGGTGTTCGCGCCGAATCACAATGCGTTCCGGCGCTACGGATCGATGGTGAACGCGGCGAGCCGCGCGAGCTGGGGTTTCGAGGATCGCGACGCGTGCATCCGGATTCCGGAGTCGGATGCGCGCAACCTGCGGATCGAGCATCGGCTCGCGAGCGCGGACGCGAATCCGTACCTGGTGCTCGCGGCGATCCTCACCGGCATGGAGCACGGGCTCGACGCGCGGAAGGAGCCGATCGCCCCGCTCAACGACGATCGCGGCAGCGGGATCGATTTCCCGAAGGAGATGCTGTCGGCCGTCGCGGCGATGCAGGATCACGCGGCCGTGCGCGACGGGCTCGGCAGCGAATTCGTGATGGTGTATTGCGAGAACAAGCGGCAGGAGGAGCTGGATTTCCGCAACGAGATCGGTGCGCGGGAGTATCGGTGGTTTCTGTGACGAAAGGGGCGGGGGAGTCCGCTCCCCCGTTCGTCTCCCGCATTTCGGTCGGTGGCCGGGCGAGGTCCGTCGGTCAGTCGTTGGCGAATCTGAAAAGGCCCAACGTCGAAATACCGAAAAAAGCTTTCAATGCGGCGGCAAGTGCAAGGCGTTGTTCCAGCCATTCCGCTTTATGGTCGAAGAATCGAGCCGCGCCTTGCTGCAGCTGCTGGCGTTCGACCCCTGCGCGCAGCAAGCCGAACGCGAGGAATCGTTCCAGGAAGTCGGCACGGTCTTCGTCGAAGCCGAGCAGATTCCTGACTTCGGACAGCGACATGCGAGCGGTCTCGTTCGCCTGATTGTCAGGGGCGGTCGAGCGACGAATGAAGGCAGTCAGTTGCTCGTGCAGCGTATTGCCCGAGTCGACGGGTTCAGGATCACTATGGAAGGTGATGTCCGAATGGTCGGTGAAGCAATAGTTGTGCTTCAGCACCTTGACCTGCGTGTGAGGGGGGATCGAGACCAGTCCGTCGAACGCCGGCAACCTGCACCATTCGTGACCACCGATACATGCGACTTCGATGGCGATGGAGGAAGGGTTGTATGTGAGCACGCATCCTCCCCGAGAGAGCGATGGCTCATGCAGCTCCATTTCCAGGCGGGTGTGAAAGATCGGCGCGACGTAAGCGACGCCGGTCGGATTCTTTTTCCACATCGCGTGAAGGATGTTGTGCTGCCAGACCGTCGGATCCTCCTTGTCGGCTGGATCGTTCGGCGCCCTGAGCGCGAAGGAGTAAAACGGCGCCAGCGGCCAGCCCTTCGTCGCACAGAACTTGTTTCGCTGGTCGTAAAGCGTTCCTTTCGTCAGAAAGTCGCTGGTCTTGAACTGACAGTAGAACGAAGTGAGCCCGACGATTTCTGCGTCGTAACCGAGGTATTTCTCTTTTCCCGGAGATATCTTCAGCATCTTGTACGCGTTGCCGGACGAGTAGAACTCGTGGACGAGAAGGCGTTGAACGTAAAGTTCCAGTTCGCTCTCAATGAAGTCACTTTTCATCGTATGAGTGGGAATCGATGACTGTTTTTATCGTGTATGCGACGCTCTTTGGTCGCGAGCGCCGCATAATGTGTCTCTGCAACCCGTCTCTGAACCCGTTACTCGCCGAGCTTCGACGTCACGCATCCCGTGCTCGAACATTCGCGCTCGCGTTCGCGCAGGAACGACAGCCGCGACTGCGTCATGTCGGTCGCGCACTGCAGATCGACGAGGTAGCCGTTGTTGCGCGTCTCGCTGCATTGCGCGTCGCGCTGTTTCAGCCATGCGAGCTGGCCGGCCTTCAGCGCGGCCTGCTGGTCGCCGCTCAGTTGCTTGCGCAGGCGGCCGTACTCGTCGTTGAGGTCGCGGTCGGTCTGGGAAAATTGCGTGCTGCTGCAATACACCTGATCGAACGCGCTGTGCGGCTTCGCACAGCCGGCCGCGTGCGCGGCGAACGGAACGGCAAGCGCGAGCAGCGCGCAGGATGCGAGCAGATTCTTCTTTTTCATGGTGATGCTCCTCGGTGGGTGAAAACCGTTGAAACCGGTCGACGTCGTCGGTTACCGGGCGGCCGTGCATGCGTCGGCGCCGCCCGCGATCGCGGTGGCCAGACGCTGGATCGTCTCGCGCTGCGCGAGCCGTTTTTCCTCGTCGGGATTGACGATCACGCCGGCCTCGACCAGCACGGCCGGAATCGGTGCGGTACGCAGCACGACCAGATCGTCGAAGCGGTGGATGCCGAGTTGCGGATCGACGAGCGGGCGGTTTTCGCCCTTGATCGGCTGCGCGTGGTATAGCGACGGCCGTTCGCCGGCCGCGACCAGCCGTTCGGCGATCGCTTTCGCGCAACGCAGGCTTGCCGCGTAATGGGGATTGCGCTCGGATACGAACACCGCGAACCCGCGGAATTCGCGTTGACGGCCCGCGTCGATGAACTGCTGCTGCATCGAATCGTGATGGATCGATACGAACAGGTTCGCGTCGGGCGCCTGCGTCGAACGCTGGTCGAGCGCGATCTCGCGGCCGTCGGCCGACGTGCGCAGCACGCGATCGCCGTGCGCCGCGAGCTTTTCGGCGACGGCGGCGGACAGGTCGAGGTTGTACCGGTATTCGACGCGGCCGCTTGCGCCGGTGGCGCCCGGATGGGCCGGCGTATGACCGGTATCGACGACGATGTAGCGGCCCGATGCGGGCTGAGCGCCGGCGCTTGCGTCGTTGGCCGCGTGCAGCGCCAGCGGCGCGCCGAGCAACGGCGCGCATGCGAGCAGGCGCGCGGCGGCACGCACGAGCGGGCGCAGGCGTCGGAGGGTTCGGTTTGTCATTGTTGTCGTCGAGGAGGGCTGCGGCGCGTCGAACGGCGCGGCACCGTCGGCCTGCTCGATGCAGTCGGAATGTGGCGCGATTATAGCGGGTGGCAGCGGCGGCGCAATGACGGCACGGCTGCCGCCGCGCGGGCGCGAGCCGGTGCTCAGGCGAGCACGCGCCGGGCCGCGAGCATGCCCCAGTACGACGCCTCCTCGAACAGCGACAGTCCCGACAAGTCCGCATGCGCGAACACGACGGGGCCGTCGGCATCGCGCAGCGCGAGCAGCCCCGGCCGGCTCAGGAAGCCGACGTCGGGCGTCGCCATCGCGTGGCCGCGCACGGTGATCTCGAGCGCGCTCGCATGCTTCCACAGCTCGCGTCCATACACGGCCTGCAGGTCGATCGCCGCCTGCTCGCGCAGCGCATCGGGCTTCGCCTGCGCGAGCCAGCGGCGCGTGTCGTCGGGCGCGCGGGTGCTCAACGCCTGATACGCGGAGAACACCGAACGCGTGGGCGGCGACATGCGGATCAGCTGATGCGTCGACACGACATAGCCGAGCCCCGCGCCGTCGTAGACGACGTTGTCCCACGCGAGCGGCACGCCGGCTTCCTCGGCCGGTATCCCGTCGAGCAGGAAGTTGGACACGAGCCACGGTGCGCGCGGCGGCAGGTCGCGTGCGGGATCGAAGCCGGAGGCCCGAAGCTGCGGAAACACGCGCGCGGCGACGAACAGCGGCATCGCGCTGACGACGCGCCGCGCCTTCAGCGTAAAGGTGGACAGCGTGCCGTCGTCGCCGACGCGCGCGCACAGCACGTCGACGCCGCCCGCGCGTTCGGTTGCATGAACCGCGAAACCGTCGCGCGACCACGCGTTCGAACCGGTACGCGCGGCGATCGAATCGCTCAGCTTCGTCACCATCGTATGCAGTCCGTCGGGCCAGGTCAGCACCGCGCCGTCGCTCGCATTGCGCGCATGGCCGCCGCGCGACGAGAAGTAGTGGAGGCCGGCCCAGGCGGACACGTGCTCGTAGCCCGCGCCGTAGTCGTCGCGGCAGCAGTAGTTCAGATACCAGTGCAACGCGGTCGCGGTGTAGCCCTCGTCGAGCAGCCACTGCCGGAACGAGCGCCGGTCGAGCGCGCGCCACTGCGGGTCGTGCGACGATTCCGCGACCGGAATGCAGAACACCTTGCGGCCGTCCGCGCCGCGCGCGGTGCGCAGGCTGTCCGTGTACGCGAAGAAGCGCGTTTGCTGCGCGAGCGCGTCGGCGCCGAGGCCGGCCGTCGGCACGATGCCGTCCTGCCACTGTCCGTTGATGAACAGCCGCTCGTCGGGGGCGTGCACGAGCACGCGTTCGTCGTACACGGGGCGTGCGGAGAACGGCGCGGATTCGATCACGCCGAGGTCGGCGAGCATGTCGCGCAGATGCGCGGATTCGAGCGACGGCAGCGGCAGATAGTGCGCGCCCTTCGGATAGCCGAGATCGCCGAAGCGGCCGCCGGCCGCATTGCCGCCGAATTCCGGGCCGGCGAGCACGACGAAGCGCCGGTGGCCGGCACGCGCGAGCTGCCACGCGCACGACAGGCCCGCCGCGCCGGCGCCGAGGATCGCGACGTCGGTCTCGATCGTGCCGGACGGCGGCGGCAGCGCGGCATGATCGCGCAACGCATGGCCTTCGCGCATGCCGGGATAGCCGACGCGCGGCGTCGTTTCGATCCAGCCGGTGCGGCCGCACGCGGCGAGCGACGCGGCCGCGGACGCGACGAGGAACGTGCGGCGGTCCATCAGCGCAGCACGTGCTTCCAGTCGTCGTCGAAGCGGCGCACGAGCGGCTGGTCGTTGAGTTCGTTCGGCGACATCGACAGCGCCGGCATGTCGGCCGGGAAGTGGAACATCTCGACGGCCGTCTGCGCGTCGAGCCAGCGCGTGGGCACCGAGTAATGCGTCGGTACGGTGAAGTCGCGGCGCTTGCCCGCGATCACGAAGCCCCAGTCGCCGAACGACGGCACATAGCAGTGGTACGGCCAGGTGTTGAAGCCGGCTTCGCGCAGCGTCGCGATGATGGTCCAGTACGCATGCGGCGCGAAATACGGCGACGTCGACTGGATCACCGCATAGCCGTTCTCCGACAGATGGCGCGCGAGCAGCCGGAACACCGGCACCGAATACAGGCGGCCGAGCCCGAAGTTGGTCGGATCGGGGAAGTCGACGACGATCGCGTCGTACACGTCGGCGTTCGATTCGAGCCAGCGCACCGCGTCGTCGTTGATCACGTGCACGCGCGGGTCCTTCAGCGAACCCTGGTTCAGCTTCACGAGCGGCGCGGAGGTCGAGAACAGCTTCGTCATCGCGGGATCGAGATCGACGAGCGTGATCTGTTCGAGATTGCGGTGCTTGAGCAGTTCGCGCACCGCGAGGCCGTCGCCGCCGCCGAGCACGAGCACGTGCTTCGCCCACGGCAGCGCCTCGATCGCCGGGTGAATCAGCGCCTCGTGATAGCGATGCTCGTCGCGCGACGAGAACTGCAGGTTGCCGTTCAGGTACAGCCGCATGTCGTCGTGCCACTGCGTGAGCACGATGCGCTGATAGGGCGTCGTTTCCGAATAGATCGTCTCGTCGCCGTACACGCCGTGCTCGGCCCAGTGCGTGATGCGGTCGGACAGCGCGAAGCCGGCGACGAGCAGCCCGATCACGAGCGACGCGCGCATCAGCTTGCCGCGCACGTTGCGGATCTCGTCGCGGAACAGATGCGTGGTCCACAGCGCGACGAAAGCGTTCAGCAGCCCGAACAGGAAGCTCGTGCGCAGCAGGCCGAGACGCGGCGCGAGCACGATCGGGAAGATCAGCGACACGGCGAGCGAGCCGAGATAGTCGAAGGTCAGCACTTCGCTGACGGTATGGCGGAAGGCCTGGCGGCGCTGCTGGAACGCGCGCATCACGAGCGGGATCTCCATCCCGATCAGCAGGCCGAGCGCGAGCACGAGCGCGTAGAGCGCCGCGCGGAACGGCGCGGCCAGCCACGCGAACACCGCGAACAGCAGCGCGGCCGATACGCCGCCGAGCAGGCCGACGAGCAGTTCGATGTCGACGAAGCGGTCGAGCACGTCGTCGTCCTCGACGAACTTCGCGAGCCACGAGCCGATTCCCATCGCGAACAGGTAGCAGCCGATCACCGACGAGAACTGCAGGATCGAGTCGCCGAGCAGGTAGCTCGACAGTGCGCTGCTGATCAGTTCGTAGCCGAGCCCGCACGATGCGAGCACGAGAATCGACAGGACGAGCGCACGCTTATGCAGCATGGCGCATCCGTTGTGCAGTGTTCGTCAGTGTGGATATACTGGCGCGGATTTTCATGGGGCGGCCATCCGTGGGGCGGCGCTGCATGGGCCGACCGGCGACGGGGCAGCGAACCGAGCACAAAATCCGAGGAAAAGAATGAATAGTGCCTATCTTTATGCGGTTCATTTGCTGTCGGCGTTCGTGCTGCTTTTCGTGTTCGCGGCAGTGTACCTGAAGGTCACCCCGTTCGACGAACTGGCGCTGATCCGCGGCGGCAACGCGGCCGCGACGCTGTCGTTCGGCGGTGCGCTCGTCGGCTTCTGCCTCACGCTCGCGTCCAGCATCGCGCACAATTCGACGTTCGGCGAAGTCGTGCTGTGGGCCGTCGGCGCGATGGCCGTGCAGCTCGTCACCTATGCGGTGCTGACGCGCCTGATTCCTGGCATGAACCATGCGATCGAGGATCGCAACGTCGCGATGGGCGGCCTGATGGGCACCGCGTCGCTCGTCGTCGGCATCATCAATGCCGCCTGCCTGACCTGACGCGCCACGCGCTCGAGGAGACCGACATGAGTCTGGGATCGTTTATCCGCAAGCAGTTCATCGACGTCCTGCAATGGACGGAAGACACCGACGGCGTGCTGGCCTGGCGCTATCCGATGGAAGACCAGGAGATCCAGTACGGCGGCCAGTTGACCGTGCGCGAAACGCAGGTCGCGATCTTCGTCAACGAAGGCAAGGTCGCCGACGTGTTCCAGCCCGGGCTGTACAAGCTGGAAACGCGCACGCTGCCGGTGCTCACGTACCTGAAGAACTGGGACAAATTCTTTCAGTCGCCTTTCAAGTCGGATGTCTATTTCTTCAGCACGCGGCTGCAGCTCGGCCGGCGCTGGGGCACCGCGCAGCCGGTGACGATCCGCGATCGCGAGTTCGGTTTCGTGCAGTTGCGCGCCTTCGGCATCTATTCGTACCGGATCGTCGATGCGGCCGCGTTTCATCGCGAGGTCAGCGGTACGCGCGCGCAGTACACGGTCGACGATCTCGAACAGCAACTGCGCAACCTGGTCGTCACCGCGATGAGCACGACGTTCGGCTCGGCCGACGTGCCGTTCGTCGACATGGCCGCGAACCAGTCGCTGCTGTCGCAGCGCGTCGCCGATGCGCTGGTGCCGGTGTTCACGCGCTACGGTCTCGCGCTCGACGCGTTCGCGGTCGAGAGCGTGTCGCTGCCCGCGGAGCTGCAGAAGGCGCTCGACCTGCGGATCGGCGCGGGGATGGCCGGCGATCTCGCCCGCGCGACGCAATACCAGACCGCGCAGGCGATCCCGCTTGCCGCGCAGAACCCGGGCGGTATCGCGGGCGTCGGCGCGGGGCTCGCGGCCGGCGCGGCGATCGGGCAGGCGATGGCAGGCCAGATCGCGGGAGCCGCGCAACCGGCGCCGGCCGCCCCGCCCGCGCCGGTTGCGGCACCGGTTGCCGCTGCCCAGCCAGCCGCGCCGGCCGAGGCGACGGACTACGTGCAGCGGCTGGAGCAACTGAAGGCGCTGCTCGACAAGGGCCTCGTGACCGAAGAAGACTATTCGCGCGCGAAGGCGGAAATCCTCGCGAAGCTCACCCGGTAAGCGTCGCGCATGTTCAGTACCTCGTGCCCCCAGTGCGGCGCGCCGGTCGAGTTTCGCTCGGCGGCGGCGGTGATGGCCGTCTGCGCGTTCTGCCGCAGCACGCTGCTCAAGCGCGGCGCCGACGTCGAACGCATCGGCGAGCTGGCCGCCGTGCTCGACGACGCGTCGCCGATCCAGCTCGGCACGGCCGGACGCTACGGCAAGCGCACGTTCACGGTGCTCGGGCGCATCCAGATGACGTACGACGCCGGCGCGTGGAGCGAGTGGTACGTCGTCTTCGACGACGGGGCATTCGGTTGGCTGTCCGATGCGTCGGGCCAGTATGCGGTCACGGTGCGCGAGCCGGACGATACGTCCGGCGGTGCGTGGCCGTCGTTCGACACGCTCGAGCCCGGCATGCGGATCGACCACGGCGGCCGTGCGTATCTCGTGTCCGACGTGCGTACCGCACGCTGCACGGGCGGGGACGGCGAGTTGCCGTTCCGGGTCGATGCAGGCTGGGAGGCGCGTGTCGTCGACCTGCGCACCGGCAACGCGTTCGCGACCTACGACTATTCCGACGCGGATGCGAATGGCGGAAGCCCGGCCGTCTATACGGGCGAGGCGCTGGCATTCGACGCGCTGGCGTTCACGGGGCTGCGCGATAGCGAAACCGATACGCGCGAGAAACGCGGCGCGGCGATGGTGCCGTTTGCATGCCCGAGCTGCGGCGCGCCGCTGTCGTATGCGCCGAACGTGGCCGATTATGTCGTGTGCGGCAGTTGCCACGCGGGCGTGCAGTGCACGGCCGAGCAACAGACGGTATTCGCCGCGCAGCGCAAGCTCGATGCGGTGAAGGGCGCGCTGGAACTCGGGGCGACCGGCACGTTCGACGGCGTGAAGTACACGGTGATCGGCATGATGCGCTGCCGCGTGCCGGGCGACGACGAGACGTGGGACGAATACCTGTTGCTGAACCCGAAACGCGGCTTCCTGTGGCTCGTGCAGAGCGAAGGACGCTGGGAGCGCGTGCAGGTGCTCGATCACTGGCCGACGATCGGCGGCGAATCCGACGTGACCGAAGGCGGCAAGACTTACCGGCTGCGCGAGACGTACGACTCGGAAGTGGTGTACGTGGTCGGCGCATTCAACTGGCGCGTGCAGGTGGGCGACCGCACGTCGATCGTCGACTACGGCTGGCAGAAGGACAAGCTCACGCGCGAGCGCAGCACGGCGGAAATCGTCTGGTCGCGTGCGCGGCCGCTGTCGGGCAGCGCGCTTGCCGAACGCTTCGCGACGCCGGCGCTCGCGACCGTGGCGGTTGCGTCCGCAACCGGTTCCGCGACGAAGTCGACGGGCCTGTTCGGCACGAAGCATCCGCACAGCTTCGCGCCGCTGCCGCTCATATTCAGCGCGCTGCTCGTGTTCTTCAACACGGGTTCGCTGTTCTCGTTCAGCGGCCGCTCCGTCTACGTGCTGATCGGCCTGCTCGTGCTGTGGCTGCCTGAATGGCTGTGGAAGGGTTTCGCAACGGACGGAGGCGATTCCTGATGCGTTACATCCTCTACGGCATCTACGGGCTGATCGTCGTCACGTTGTTCAGCTGCGCGTCGATCGGCGGCAGCGGCTCGGGCGGCAGCGGGTGGGGGAGTTCGTCCGCGCGCAGCGGCTACTCGTCGTACGGGTCGCACAAATGACGGCGCGCGACCGTATCGCTCCGCCGCGCGCCACGCTCGGCTCGCACGTGCTGGCCGACCTGGCCGGCATCGATGCGGCGCTGCTGCGCGATGCAGGACGGCTCGAGACGATGCTCACCGACGCCGCGCGGCAGGCCGGTGCGCGCGTGATCGGCGCGCATTTCCATCATTTCGGCGGCGAGTGCGGCGTGACGGGCGTCGTGCTGCTTGCCGAATCGCACATCACGATTCATACGTGGCCCGAGCACGGCTTCGCGGCCGTCGATGCGTTCATGTGCGGCGCCGCGCGGGCGGCCGATGCGGTCGATGCGATCGCCGCCGCGCTCGGCACGCACGCACAGGTTCGGCAGCAGATGGCACGCGGCGTCGCGTGAGCGACGCTCAGTGCGGCAATGCTTCGGCTTCGGCCCAGCGCTTGAACGAGTCGAGGCGTCGGCGCGTCTGCACGAGATAGAACGCGCCGATCAGCGGTTCGAGCAGCCAGCGCAGCCACGCCGGCTGCACGCGGAAGTGATACGTGAACTTCACCTCCGTCGAGCCGGCCGAGCGTTCGGTGAAATTCCAGCTGCCGCTGAAGCGTTCGAGCACCTTCGGCCCGTCGACCATTTCGATGGCCGCGACCTGCGGCGGACGGTACGAGATGTAGCGCGACACCATCGTCGCGCCGGACTGGCTGCGGCAGAACGCGTCGACGCCGACGTCGGCCGTCATCCCGTCGAGCAGATAGGCGTCGGAGAGGAAACTGTCCCAGACGAGCCGCCGCGCGTAGTCCTGCGACCACGTGAAGAGGCGTCTGCGATCGACGCCGACGATCCGGCTGACTGAGATCCTCATGATGGCGGGCGAAACGGTGCGGATTGGGATGAAATCGAGTGTAACCCGCCTGCGCCCCGCACTTGTTTAGACTTCGTCAAGTCGAGCAGCGATTCGATTGACGTTCTCCGGAAATTCCCCTAGGATCGAATCCACGCCTTCGGGAAAGACCCGAAGCGTTTCAATCTCTTGAGGGAGCCTCATGAGTACGCAACAGAACCGGCGCTTCGACGCGCTCGTTTTCATCGGTCGTTTCCAGCCCCCGCATCGTGGTCACCAGAATGTGCTGAAGTCGGCATTGAGCCGGGCCGAGCGCGTGTGCGTGCTGATCGGATCGACCGACAAGCCCCGCACCATCAAGGATCCGTTTTCGTTCGACGAGCGCTGCCAGATGCTGGTTTCGCTGCTCGACCCGTCCGAGCGCGAGCGCGTGACGATCGCACCCGTGCAGGATTCGACGTACAACGACGGCGACTGGGTGCGCTGGGTGCAGGATGCCGTGGCGTCCGCGCTCGGCGACGTCGCGCAGCGCAAGGTCGGATTGATCGGTCACGAGAAGGACGCCACGTCCTATTACCTGCGGATGTTCCCGCAATGGGAGCTCGTCGACGTCGATGCGACCGAAGACATTTCCGCGACCGAAATCCGCGACCAGTATTTTGCCGAACGCACCAACAGCTTCGTGCAGTGGGCCGTGCCGGAACCCGTGTTCGGCTGGCTCGAGCGCTTTCGCACGCAGCCGACCTTCGCACAACTGAAGGCCGAGGCCGAATTCATTGCCGCGTATCGCAAGGCGTGGTCGGCCGCGCCGTATCCGGTCACGTTCGTGACGGTCGATGCGGTGGTCGTGCACTCGGGGCATATCCTGCTCGTGCGCCGGCGCAGCGAACCGGGCCGCGGCCTGTGGGCGTTGCCGGGCGGATTCGTGAACCAGGACGAGCGGCTCGATGCGGCCTGCATTCGCGAACTGCGCGAGGAGACCGGCGTGAAGCTGCCGGAGCCCGTGCTGCGCGGCTCGATCAAGGATCGCCAGGTATTCGATCACCCGGCCCGCTCGCTGCGCGGCCGCACGATCACGCACGCGTGCCTGTTCAACTTCCCGACTGGCGAGCTGCCGCGCGTGAAGGGCAGCGACGACGCGGACAAGGCACGCTGGGTGCCGCTCAACGAATTCGCGCAGATGCGCAACGTGATGTTCGAGGATCACTTCGAGATCGCGTATCACTTCCTGGGGAAGCTGTGATCCGCTGATTCCCCGGCACCGGTCCGCTGCGACAGACGCGGCGGCACTTCAACGGCCTAGAGGAGCTCTAGCCATGCAAAACGTTCCCGGCGGCTTTGCCGCGGTTCTCGCCAATCCGATCCTCAACACGGATTCGTACAAGGCTTCCCACTTCCTGCAATACCCGCCCGACGCGCAGGCGATGTTCTCGTACGTCGAATCGCGCGGCGGCCGCTACGACCGCACGCTGTTCTTCGGTCTGCAGATGCTGCTGAAGGAATATCTGTGCCGGCCCGTCACGCACGCGATGATCGACGACGCGCGCGATTTCTTCGCGGTGCACGGCGAGCCGTTCAACGAGGACGGCTGGCGTCATGTCGTCGAGCGCTACGACGGCTACCTGCCCGTGAAGATCCGCGCCGTGCCCGAAGGTTCGATCGTTCCGGTGCACAACGTGCTGATGACCGTCGAATGCGACGATCCGAAGGTGTTCTGGCTCGCGTCGTATCTCGAGACGATGCTGTTGCGCGTGTGGTATCCGGTGACGGTCGCCACGCGCAGCTGGCACCTGCGCCAGACGATCCGCCGCTTTCTCGAGAAGACCGACGACGATCTCGCGCAATTGCCGTTCAAGCTGCACGACTTCGGCGCGCGCGGCGTGTCGAGCGCGGAGTCGGCCGCGATCGGCGGCGCGGCGCACCTCGTGAGCTTCATGGGCTCGGACACGGTGCTCGGCGTGCTGGCCGCGAACCGCTTTTATCGCGAGCCGATGGCTGCATACTCGGTGCCGGCGGCCGAGCACAGCACGATCACGTCGTGGGGGCGCGACGGCGAGGCCGATGCGTACCGCAACATGATCGGCCGCTTCGGATTGCCCGGCGCGATCGTGTCGGTCGTATCGGACTCCTACGATCTGTTCGCCGCGCTGGAAATGTGGGGCGGCCCGCTGCGTCAGGCGGTGATCGACTCGGGCGCGACGCTCGTCGTGCGTCCCGATTCGGGCGACCCGGTGACGATCGTGCTGCAGACCGTGCGCGCGCTCGACGCGTCGTTCGGTTCGACCGTGAACGGCAAGGGGCGGCGCGTGCTCAATCGCGTGCGCGTGATTCAGGGCGACGGTGTCGACGAGCAATCGATCGAAGCGATCCTCGCCGCGCTCGACGATGCGGGTTATGCGGCCGGCAACGTCGTGTTCGGGATGGGCGGCGCGCTGCTGCAGCAGGTGAATCGCGATACGCAGCGCTTTGCGATGAAGTGCTCGGCGATCCGGCGCGACGGCGTGTGGCATGACGTATGCAAGGATCCGGTCACCGACCAGGGCAAGCGCTCGAAGAAGGGGCGGCTCACGTTGCTGCGCAATCGACGCACGGGCGAGTACCGGACCGTGGCGCTGCCGGTCGCGTGGGACGATCGCGCGCTGGAAGGCGAGTGGGACGATGCGCTCGAAACGGTGTTCGACACGGGGCGGATGCTGGTCGATACGACGTTCGCCGAGGTGCGGGCGAGGGCGCACGCGGGCGAACGGTGACACACGCGTCGGGGTGATGCGGCGGCGCGCGTCACCCCGGCGATGCTGGGGCGTGTCGCGCACCCGGTACACCGCGCACTGCGGGTAGTCCGCCGTTTCACGGCCCGGTTCGCGTGCGCATCGCATCGGTGACTGCGTCGCGCACACAACTCGCGGCGATTTCCGACGCACGCGTGCGTGCCGCACGCGCCAGACGCGCGATCACCAGCGGCTGGATCACGGTCGATTCCCGAATCGCACATTCGACGACGAGCGGCGAGCGCGTGACCGCCGGGCTTTGCGTGATCAGCAGCGACACGCCGAGCCCGCTTGCGACCATTGCCCGAACCAGTTCGATCGAGACCGCGCGATAGCGGACGTTCGGTGACAGGCCGCATTGCCAGAACGGCGCCATCAGGAAGTCGCGGCTATGCGGCAGGTCGATCAGGATGACCGGATACGCGGCGAGATCGCGCAGCGAAATCGCGCGCTTGCGTTTCGCGAGCGCGGACCCGGCCGGTACGAGCGCATAGGGCCGCAATTCGGCGAGGCACTCGCGCTCGATATCTTCGGGCAGGCCGACGTCGTACATCAACGCGAAATCGATCTGCTGCTTGTGCAGTGCCATGTCGAGCTGCGCCAGATCGCCTTCCACGAAACGGATGTCGAGGCGAGGGTGGCGCTGCTGCGCGAGTTCCAGCACGCGCGGCAAATAGACCGGCGCGATCGTGCTGAATACGCCGATATGGACGATGCCGCCTGGCTCGTCGCCGATGTCGTCGGTCGCGAATGCGGACGCCGACGCCAGCAACTGGCGCGCCTCGGCGAGCTTGCGTTCGCCGAAATGCGTGAGCGTCATCCGCGTGCCCGCGCCGCGCGTGAACAGCCGGTCGTCGAACAGCGCTTCGAGCTCGCGGATCGCCACCGAGATCGAGGGTTGCGACACGTTGAGCTGGACCGCGGCGGCGGTCGTGCTGCCCGATTCGGCGGCGGCAACGAAATAACGAAGCAGTCTCAGGGACAGAGCCATGACGAACCCATATGAAAATCTTATAGGCGTTAATTTATTCCGATATTTTATCTGATTGCCCTGCTCGAACAGAATCACTGCATCGGCCGACCCGGCCCGACCTTCAGGAGAAAGATGCCGTGACTGTGTCCAGGCTGCCGCTCGACGGCATACGCGTGATCGATTTTTCCCGGGTGCTGGCGGGGCCGCTGTGTTCGGCGCTGCTCGGCGACCTCGGCGCCGACGTGATCAAGATCGAGCCGCCCGCGGGCGACGACTACCGGGCGATCGGCCCGTTCGCGAACGGCGAGAGCGGGTTGTTCGGCGCGATGAACCGGAACAAGCGCAGTGTCGTGATCGACATGAAGACGTCCGACGGCCAGGCGCTTGCGCAGTCGCTGTGCGCCGGTGCGGATGTCGTCGTCGAGAACTTTCGCCCCGGCGTGGCCGACCGGCTCGGGATCGGTTATGCGACGCTGTCGGCCCTCAACCCGGCTCTGGTGTACGCGAGCGTGTCCGGATTCGGGCAGACCGGCCCGGAATCGCGCCGGCCGGCGTACGACATCATCCTGCAGGCGATGTGCGGGCTGATGGATGCGACCGGCGCGCCCGACGGCGAGCCGACGCTCGTCGGCGATTCGGTGTCCGATGTGGTCAGCGGGATTTTTGCGTCATGGGGCGTGCTCGCGGCGCTGGTCGCGCGCGATCGCACCGGACAGGGCACGCACGTCGACGTAGCGATGTTCGATGCGACGATGAGCCTGACCGCGGCCCTCGTCGCGCGTTACGCGACCACCGGCATTGCGCCGCGGCGTGTCGGCAACCGCCATCCGACGTCCGCGCCGTTCGGCGCATATCGTGCCGCGGACGGCCATTTCGTCGTCGCGGTACTCAACAACAAGCTGTTCGGTTTGCTGGCCGACACGATCGGCCAGCCGGCGCTGGCCGACGATGCGCGTTTCGCGTCCGACACGTCGCGCTGCGAGCACGAAGCGGCGTTGCGCGCGTATATCGAGCAGTGGGCCGCAGCGCGCTCGGTCGACGAGGTTAACGCGACGCTGGCCGCGGCGGGGATTCCGGTCGCGCCGATCCGGAATATCCGGCAAGCGCTCGAAAGCGAGCAGGCACGGACACGGCGCCTGCTCGTCGATACCACCGCGGCCGACGGCTCGCCGATCCGGTTGCCCGCGCAACCGCTGAAGTTTTCCGCATATCCCGACACGCGCACCACCCGCGCACCGCAGCTCGGCGAACACACGCACGCCGTGCTTGCGAGCGTGCTCGGCCTCGACGACGCAACGATCGCCGCACTGGCGAAGGCCGGCGTGATTCACGCAGCGCCCGACCTGACCGACGGCGACGCTGCCGAACCGTCGCAACAGACCGAAACCCATCAGGAGATGAACGATGCTTAAACGACTGGGCGTCGGCGACGCCGA
Source organism: Burkholderia sp. IDO3 (assembly GCF_003366075.1). Lineage (NCBI taxonomy): Bacteria > Pseudomonadati > Pseudomonadota > Betaproteobacteria > Burkholderiales > Burkholderiaceae > Burkholderia > Burkholderia sp. IDO3. Next base: position 2,376,926 of record NZ_CP028962.1, on the reverse strand, counting down.
CCTCGAAATGGCCGACGCGATCCGCCGCTTCGCACGAGCCGAACTCGCACCGCACGCGGCGCAGGTCGATCGCGACGAGACGTCGACCACGCGTTACGTGCCCGCGCTGGCCGAACTCGGCGTGATGGGGATGAACCTGCCGGAGCGCTGGGGCGGAATCGGCGCATCGCCGGCCGCGATCATCCTGTCGCTGGCCGAGATCGCGAGCGCATGCGCGGCGACGTCGTCGATGATCGGCGCGCACTATCTGGCGACCGATTCGGTGCTGATCGGCGGCGACGACGCATTGCGCGCGCGCTATCTGCCGGACGCCGCAAGCGGCGCGAAGCTGGGCGCATTCGCGCTGACCGAGCCGCAGGCCGGCTCCAATCCGGCCGGCATGACGACGCAGGCCGTGCGCGACGGCGACAACTACCGGATTCGCGGCGTCAAGCACTTCATCTCGAACGCCGATGCCGCGCAGTTCATCGTCGTCTATGCGAAAACCTCGCCCGAGCTCGGGACGCGCGGCATCAGCGCGTTCGTCGTCGATCGCGATACGCCCGGCGTGTCGGTGTCGTCGCCGGAGAAGCTGATGGGCATCCACGGCGCGCCCGCGCACGAAGTCGCATTCGATTGCGTGGTGCCGGCATCGAACCGGCTCGGCGACGAAGGGAGCGGCTTTCGCACCGCGATGAAGGTGCTCGACAACAGCCGGCTCGACGTCGCGGCGACGAGCCTCGGGATCGCGGAAGCCGCGCTCGGCGACGCGATCGACTGGGCGAAGCAGCGTCACGTCGGCGGCGAGGCGCTCGCGAACAAGCAGGGGCTGCAATGGCGATTCGCCGACATGAAGACGCAGCTCGAAGCCGCGTGGCTGCTGACGCTGCAGGCCGCGGCGCGGCGCGCTGCCGGCGAGCCGTTTACCGACATGGCGTCGATGGCGAAGCTGTATGCGTCGGAGATGGTGGCATTCGTGACCGATGCGGCTTTGCAGATCCATGGCGGCTACGGGTTCACACGCGAAATGCGGATCGAACGGCTCGTCCGGGACGCTCGCATTCTGAGGATCTACGAAGGATCGTCGGAGATCCAGCGCACGGTGATTGCACGCACGATGCTCGCATGACGGCTCGTGAAATCGAACAAGGAGACGCGTGGTGAAAGTATTGGTGGCTGTGAAAAGAGTGGTCGATTACAACGTGAAGGTCCGCGTGAAGTCGGACAACACGGGTGTGGACATCGCGAACGTGAAGATGTCGATGAATCCGTTCGACGAGATCGCGGTGGAAGAAGCCGTGCGCCTGAAGGAAGCGGGCGTGGCAACGGAAGTGATCGCGGTGTCGGTCGGTGTCGCGCAAGCGCAGGAAACGCTGCGCACGGCGCTGGCGATCGGCGCGGATCGCGCGATCCTGGTCGAGTCGAACGACAGCGTCGAGCCGCTGGCCGTCGCGAAGATTCTGAAGGCGCTGGTCGACAAGGAACAGCCGCAGCTGGTGATCCTCGGCAAGCAGGCGATCGACGACGATTCGAACCAGACGGGCCAGATGCTGGCCGCGCTGGCTGGCCTGCCGCAAGCGACGTTCGCGTCGAAGGTGACGATCGCCGACGGCAAGGCGACTGTTGCACGCGAAGTCGACGGTGGTGCGGAAACGCTTTCGCTTCAACTGCCCGCGGTCGTGACCACCGACCTTCGCCTGAACGAGCCGCGCTACGTGACGCTGCCGAACATCATGAAGGCGAAGAAGAAGCCGCTGGAAACGGTGAAGCCGGAAGACCTGGGCGTGGACGTCGCGCCGCGTCTGAAGACGCTGAAGGTGGTCGAGCCGCCGAAGCGGGCGGCCGGCGTGAAGGTGCCGGACGTGAAGACGCTGGTCGAGAAGCTGAAGACCGAAGCCAAGGTGCTGTAAGAGGGAGCGGAAAGAAATGACGATTCTGGTGATTGCAGAGTGCGACGCCCCGAAGGAAGCCCCCTTGGGGGGCAACGCGTCGATCAAGGCCGCGACGCTGAACACGGTGGCGGCGGCAGCGAAGATTGGCGGCGAGATTCACGTGCTGGTCGCAGGCCACAACGCGCAAGCGGCGGCCGATGCGGCAGCGAAGATCGCAGGCGTATCGAAGGTGCTGCTGGCCGACGCGCCGCAACTGGCCGCAGGCCTGGCGGAAAACGTCGAGGCGACGGCGCTGAACATCGCGAAGGACTACTCGCACATCCTCGCGCCGGCGACCGCCTACGGCAAGAACATCGCCCCGCGTATCGCCGCGAAGCTGGACGTCGCGCAGATCTCGGACATCACGGCGGTTGTGTCGGCCGACACATTCGAGCGTCCGATCTACGCAGGCAACGCGATCGCGACGGTGCAGTCGAGCGACTCGATCAAGGTGATCACGGTGCGTGCAACGGGTTTCGATCCGGTTGCCGCGGAAGGCGGCAGCGCATCGATCGAGAAGATCGAAGCGGCAGCGGACGCAGGCAAGTCGCAATTCGTGAGCCGTGAGGTGACGAAGCTCGATCGTCCGGAGCTCACCAGCGCAAGCATCATCGTGTCGGGCGGCCGCGGTCTGGGTAGCGGCGAAAACTACACGAAGTTCCTGGAGCCGCTGGCGGACAAGCTCCAGGCAGCACTCGGCGCGTCACGTGCCGCAGTCGACGCTGGCTACGTACCGAACGACTATCAGGTCGGCCAGACCGGCAAGATCGTCGCACCGCAGTTGTATATCGCGGTCGGTATCTCGGGTGCGATCCAGCATCTGGCCGGCATGAAGGATTCGAAGGTGATCGTCGCGATCAACAAGGACGAAGAGGCGCCGATCTTCAGCGTGGCCGATTACGGCCTCGTCGGCGATCTGTACGAACTCGTTCCGCAACTGACCGCGTCGCTCTGATCCCTGCAACCCGTCAGGATCGATCGATCCTGCCCGCATGCCGTGTCGTCGCGGCCGGCGTGCGATTCACGCGAAGGACCATAGCCTGATGCGCCGGTCCGAGCGAACCCCCAAGCGCAGTTTTCCACCGGTCAGGAGCCGAGCATGGAACGTACCGCTTCACCTGTCGCCAATCCGTCGCTGATCGAGCGTCGCTCGATCGACCATATTCCCGATGCCGAGCGCCACGGCAACCTGTTCAGTCAATTTACCCTGTGGTTCGGCGCGAACCTGCAGGTTACGGCAGTCGTCGTCGGCGCGCTGGCGGTGGTGCTCGGCGGCGACGTGTTCTGGTCGCTGATCGGTTTGCTGGCAGGCCAGGTACTCGGCGGCGCGGTGATGGCGCTGCACGGGGCGCAAGGGCCGCAGCTCGGGCTGCCGCAGATGGTGTCGAGCCGCGTGCAGTTCGGCGTGTACGGCGCGATCGTGCCGCTCGCGCTCGTCTGTGTGATGTATGTCGGATTCTCGGCCGGCGGAACGGTGCTCGCCGGGCAGGCGATCGCCGAATTGCTGCACGTCGGCCATACCGCCGCGATCCTGATCTTCTCCGCGCTCGTCGTGCTGCTCACCGGCCTCGGCTACCGGACGATTCATGCGATGGGGCGCGTATCGAGCATCGTCGGCACGCTCGCATTCCTGTATCTGTTTGCGAGCCTGCTGCACGGGCACGCGTTCGGTGCATTGCTCGCGAATCGCCACTTCACGCCCGCATCGTTCCTGCTCGCGGTGTCGTTGTCCGCGTCGTGGCAGATCGCATACGGGCCGTACGTCGCCGACTATTCCCGGTACCTGCCCAGAGCGACGTCGCCCGTCAAGACCTTTGCCGCGGTGTTCTGCGGCACCGTGATCGGCGCACAGGTATCGATGACGTTCGGCGTGCTCGCCGCCGCGCTCGCCGGCGATCGCTTCTCGGGGCACGAGGTTGCGTTCATCGTCGGCCTCGGCGCGACCGGCGCGATCGCCGCCGTGCTCTATTTCACGATCGCGCTGGGCAAGCTGACGATCACGACGCTCAACGCGTACGGCAGCGTGATGTCGGTTGCGGCGATCCTGACCGGCTTCGGCGGGCGGCGCGAGATCTCGCCGCGCACGCGCATCGCGTTCGTACTGCTGACCGTTGCCGCATCGAGCGGGATCGCCCTGGCCGGACAGCACGATTTCCTGAAGGCGTTCTCGTCGTTCCTGCTGTTTCTGCTGGTGTTCTTCACGCCGTGGAGCGCGATCAACCTCGTCGACTATTACTGCGTCACGCGGGAACGTTACGACGTGCCGGCATTGTTCGACCCGGACGGCCGGTACGGCCGCTGGAACATCGTCGGCATCGCGGTCTACGCGGTCGGCGTGCTCGTGCAGATGCCGTTCGTCGCGACGGGGTTTTACACCGGGCCGTGGGTCGATGCGCTGGGCGGCGTCGACGTGTCGTGGATCGTCGGCATCGTCGTGCCGGGCCTGTTGTACTACGTCGCGTCGCGCGGTGCCCTGGCGAGCGTGCCGGATCGCCTGATCCTGTCCGACTCGGCCCGCGATGCCGACTAGAGCCTGTTCACATTCTCACGAGCGGCCCAAAGGCGCAGGCAAGCACCGCGAAGGCGAGATAGTTGCCCACGAGTTTGTCGTAACGAGTGGGGACTCGACAAAAATGTTTGATGCGATGGAAGATGCGTTCGACGATATTCCGAGTTCGATACAGCACGCGGCTGTACCTACGCTTGATCTTTCGATTCGAACGCGGCGGGTCGTGTTCGGGATGGGCGGCTCACGTTGCCGCGCCATCGCCGTACAGGCGTGTACCGGACCGTGGCGTTGCCGGTCGCGTGGGACGACGCGCTCGAAACGGTATCCGTCATGGAGCGGATGCTGGTCGATACAACGTTCGCCGAGGTGCGGACGAGGGCGCACGCGGCGGAGGCTCGACGGTGGGGGGCGTGAGAGAAGGCGTCACCTCGTCGCTGACGATGTCCGGTGGTGGTGAATCGAAACGGCTTTCAACGGAGGACTCCGGATGTCGGCGTGATGCGAGGATCATCGCAAAGATGCCGGCATCCGTTCTTGCATATCGGAACCAGTGTCACACCAATCTGGAGATAGCCTTCGCGGCAGGTACTGTCTTTCGGGTATGGTTTCGAAATAATGTGCGTATCCGACCATATGTTTTCGGCCTTGATACCCAATTGAACCAGATACGCCTTCAGGTTTGCCGCGCGTTGCAGCGCGAGCGCTTGCGGATCATTTTCCCCGACGTACGCGCCGGCCGCGATGATGCCGCGGATTTCGACATCCGGCCATTGGCGGGCGCGTATCACCATCGCCGCGATCTCGACGCGATCCGCGTTCGGAATGCCGGCCGAGTTGAGCGGGACGCTGTCGAGCATGTCTTCGGACACGGTACATGCCAGGAGCGGCGACGAAAATAGCAGGCACAGCCAGAGTGCCATGCCTGTCGGGCGGGGAAGCAGTTTCACCACAGGATCCTGTCGTCAAAGAATGCAATGTAGCAAGCGAGGCTGTCTGCGTTGTGGATCGAGATGTCTCCATTCTCTTGGGCCCAGTATTTCAAACCCGTTCCAAATCCGTAGACTTCATCGTTCGAGTCGAAGGTATCGACGTAGTGCGTGCATTCGTGGATCAGGACCTTGAGCTTGCAGTTGGTGGAGAGGCGAACGTCGGGCAGTGAGCAAAAATGAGGGTAGATTGCGATGATTCGCCTGTCCGAATCGGGCTTGCATATCGCTGCATCCGTGATTCCATTGTCCGGAAAAACCGTACATGTGATGTTTCGCTGTTTCTGCTCGTCCCACCGGATCACATTCTCCGGCTTCAATTCCTGCATGACGCGCAGGAGTTTCGGTAACCCGCTTCTCAGGCGAGTCCGAACTGCTTCATCGGATCGTCCGAACCAGGTCTGGATGCGTTGTTGCTCTTCGGGTGCCCAGCCCTCCACACCACGAATCCGTTCCTGAATCAACGTAACCGCAGCGTCACGCAATCTCACGATCAGCTTGCGGAATGCATTATTCGACATGTTTTCGCAAATCCGAGCCATATCGAGTTCGATGACATGCGTGGATCCCGGGATTGTGTTGGTGCAGGCGCTGCCGACACACACCCATTCTTCATCGTCGTCGTTGACCGGGCTGTCGGGATTCAGTGATTCGCTCATTGATTCGATAGGTCTCTTGATGAATTTGACCAGAACTATCGATGAATCAACGAGTATGCGTCTATGAGACGAGTATGATTTTGCGAACGGGGGGATTATGAACGTTACGGACCCCTGGTCAATGAACGTTCTCCAGCATCCCTCCGTGCGTCCGCCCGCGCCGCCTCCATCGCCCGCGCCAGCGCATCGAACACCGCTGGCCCCTTGCAGCGCGACACGTTGAAACGCATGAACGACGTCGCGCTGTGTGCCGCACTGAACACGTTCCCCGGTGCGAGCACCACGTCGTGATCGAGCGCGTGGCGCGCGACGTGCGCGGCGTCGAGCCCGTCGGGCAATTCCGCCCATACGAATAGTCCACCGCGCGGTTCCGTCCAGATTCCGAGACCGGCGCGCGCGAGCCGCCGGATCGTCTCGCCCATCGCATCCGCGAGATGCGCACGCAGGCTGTCGAGATGGCGGCGGTACGTGCCGTCGACGAGCAGCCGGTGCACGACGTTCGCCCCGATCTGCGCATTGCCGAACGACGTCGCGAGCTTCAGGTCGACGAGCGCGTCGATCCATTCGGGACGCGCGGCGACATAGCCGCAGCGGATCGCGGCCGACAGCGTCTTCGAGAAGCTGCCGATCGACACGACGCGCGACAGCCCGTCGAACGCCGCGAGGCGCGGCGCGGGCGTGCTCTCGAAGTCCGCGAAGATGTCGTCCTCGACGATCAGCAGCCCATGCTCGGCCGCGAGCGTCAGCAGCCGGTGCGCGACCGGCGGCGCGAGTGTCGCGCCCGTTGGGTTGTGCAGTGCCGCGTTCGTGATGTAGAGCCGCGGACGATGCTCGACGAGCACCTGCTCGAAGCGTTCGAGATCGGGGCCGTTCGGCGTGTACGGGACGCTGACGATCCGCGCGCGATGCGCGCGCAGCAGCGCCTGGAAGTTGAAGTAGCACGGGTCGTCGAGCACGACGGTGTCGCCGGGTTCCAGCAGCAGCCGGCACACGAGATCGAGCGCATGCGTGCCGCCGTCGGTCAGCATGATCTGCGTGGGCTCCGCATGGATGCCGTGCTGCGCGAGGCGCCACGCGAGCTGCTGGCGCAGGGCGGGCAGCCCGAGCGGCGTCGCATAGTCGGTCAGCGCGTCGGGTTCGTCGCGCGATACGGCGCGCAGCGCGCGGCGCAGGCTCTCGTCGGGCAGCCACGACGACGGCAGCCAGCCGCAGCCGGGTTTCACCGAGCCGGGGGCCGCTTCGAGTGCCTGGCGCGACAGCCACAGCGGATCGAGCTCGCGATCGAGGCGGGGCCCGAGTTCGGCGAGCGCGAGCGGCGGCGCATGGCCCGACACGTAGAAGCCGGAGCCGCGCCGCGCGACGAGCACGCCTTCGCTCGCGAGCCGTTCGTATGCGTCGACGACGGTCGATTTCGACACGTGCAGCGCGTCGGCCATCATCCGGATCGACGGCACGCGCGCGCCGGGCATCAGCGTGCGGCTCGCGATCCGCGCGCGCAGCGTGTCCATCACGGTTTCCACACGCGTGCGCGATGCCGCGGGCGGGGCGGGGTGCGGGGCGGATTGGCTCATGGCGAAAGGTGAACTGTACGGTCGGTTGTTCAGTACAGTTTGTCCGAATTGTATTGGGCTGTAGCTTACGCGCATTTCGCGGGCGGCGGATCATCGGACATCCCCCTTTTTCCGATCAGGATGTGCCGTGCAAAAGACGACCGACGGATGGCTCAGCGGCCTGCTGGGCGTGATCATTTTCAGTGGCTCGCTGCCTGCGACGCGTGTCGCGGTGCAGGGGCTCGACCCGCTGTTCCTCACGTTCGCGCGTGCGACGATCGCCGGGGTGCTCGGCCTCGGGTTGCTCGTCGCGCTGAAGCAGAAGCGCCCCACGCGTGCCGAGACCGCGTCGCTCGTCATCGTCGCGCTCGGGGTCGTGGTCGGTTTTCCGTTGCTGACCGCGCTTGCGCTGAAGCACGTGACGTCCGCGCACGCGATCGTGTTCGTCGGGCTGCTGCCGCTGGCGACGGCGCTGTTCGGCGTGTGGCGCGGCGGCGAACGGCCGAGGCTGCCGTTCTGGATCTTCTCGCTGCTCGGCAGCGGCGCGGTGGCCGCGTTTGCGCTGCGCAACGGCGGCAGTGCGTCGGTGGTCGGCGATGCGCTGATGCTGGCCGCGATCGTCGCCTGCGGGCTCGGCTACGCGGAAGGCGCGCGCCTGTCGCGCCAGCTCGGCGGCTGGCAGGTGATCTCGTGGGCGCTGGTGCTGTCGCTGCCGGTGATGCTGCCGCTCGCGTGGTTCACGTGGCCGGCCACGTTCGACGGCGTCGACGCCGCCGCGCTGTGGGGGCTCGCCTATGTGTCGCTGTTCAGCATGCTGATCGGCTTCGTGTTCTGGTATCGCGGGCTCGCGCTCGGCGGGATCGCGGGCGTCGGGCAGCTGCAGCTGCTGCAGCCGTTCTTCGGCTTCCTGCTCGCGGCCGGGCTGCTGCACGAGACGGTGCCGCCGTCGATGCTCGTCGTGACGGTCGTGGTCGTCGGCTGCGTCGCGGGCGCGAAGTACTTTTCGAAAATGGCGCCGGTGCAGCGCGCGGGCTGACGCGCGGCGCATGGCGACGTGACGGGCCCGGTCGAACAAGCGGATCTGCCGCGTGCCGAGCGTCGCGAAAGACGGGCCGTGCATACCGCACGGCCCGTTCGCCGGCACCCGTCGACATCAGGCGCCCGCGGGCTTACGCAACGTGCGCAACGCCGTATTGCGACGACAGATAGCGCCGGATATCGGCGGGCGAATCGATGAAGCGCCGGCCGTTGTGCTCGCGAATCCCGATCGCATCGTCCTTCGGCGTCTGCCCGTTGCCCAGCACGAGCACGGGTGCCGACTGGTTGTCCTCGCCGATCAGCGCGACGATCGGCTGGCGCGGCCGCGGCGCATCGACGTACTCGACCGCGACCGCGTCGCGCAATTGCGGATAGAAACTGAGCAGCCCTTCGACGGCAACCGAGTCGCCGCAGTAGAACGGACCTTCGGCGTCCTTGAAGAAACCCGGGCGGAGAATGAACAGCGTGTCTTTCATGATGGCCTCGCTATCAGTAGTGGTCGAACGTTGAAAAAAGCGTGATGCGTCGTGATACGAACCGGCGCGCTGCATTGCCCGATATCAGGCTTCCGCGAATGCGGCGGCGGCGGCGCGCATTCTCGCGAAACCGGCGTCGAGGTCCGCGATCATGTCGTCCGGATGTTCGAGCCCCGCGTGAATGCGCAGCAGCGGGCCGGCGGCCGCCCATTGCGTCGCGGTGCGATGGCGCGACGGGTTCGACGGGATGATCAGGCTTTCGAAGCCGCCCCAGCTGTAGCCCATGCCGAAGCACGTCATCCCGTCGAGCAGCGCACGCACGGCCTTGTCGGGCTGCGGATGCAGCACCAGGCCGAACAGCCCGCACGCGCCCGTGAAGTCGCGTTGCCACAGCGCGTGGCCGGCATCGCCCGGCCGCGCCGGATACAGGATCTGTGCGACTTCCGGCTGCCGCGCGAGCCATTCGGTCAGCACGTGCGCGTTGCGCTGGTGGCGCTCGAGACGGACCGACAGCGTGCGCAGGCCGCGCAGCGCGAGATACGCATCGTCGCCGCTGACCGTCATCCCGAGCTGCCGGTAGCAGCGCGTGACTTTCGGCGCGAGCGCCTCGGTGGTCAGGATCACGCCCATCAGCACGTCGGAGTGGCCGGCGATGTATTTCGTCGCCGCATGGATCGACACGTCGACGCCATGCGAGAACGAACGGAAATTCAGCGGCGTGCCCCACGTGTTGTCGAGCAGCACGACCGCGCCGTGCTCGTGTGCGACGCGGCAGATCGCGGGGATGTCCTGCACTTCGAAGGTCAGCGAGCCGGGCGACTCGGCGAATATCGCGCGCGTGTTGGGCCGCATCAGCGACGCGATGCCGGCGCCGATCGACGGATCGTAGTATGTCGTTTCGATGCCGAGGCGCGCGAGCGTTTCGTCGCAGAACGAGCGCGTCGGATCGTACGCGGAGTCGACCATCAGCAGATGGTCGCCGGGATCGAGCACCGCGAGCAGCGCGGTCGTGATCGCGCTGAGTCCGCTCGGCGTCAGCAGCGCGGCGTGCGCGCCTTCGAGACGCGCGAGCGCCTTTTCGAGCGCGCGCGTGGTCGGGCTGCCGTGCCGTCCGTACGCGAGCGGCGTGCCGCGCACCGCGTCGAGCGCGTCGGTGCCGTGAAAGAGCAGCGTCGACTGGCGATACACGGGCGGATTCACCGGCGAGCCGGGCTGGCCGTGCGCGCGGCCTTCGTGAGCGAGGAGGGTGTCGGTCGAGTGCAGGTGGTTCAAGATGTCGTCCTTTGAAAGTCGGTCAATCGAAGCGGTGCGGCCGTTGTGCGCTCAGTGCAGGATCTTGTCGAGGAAGTCGCGCGCGCGGTCGGAGCGCGGCGCGGCGAAGAATGCATCGCTTGCCGCATCCTCGACCACCGCGCCCTGGTCCATGAAGATCACGCGATGCGCGACCTTCCGCGCGAAGCCCATCTCGTGCGTGACGCACACCATCGTCATCCCGTCGCGCGCGAGCTCGACCATCACGTCGAGCACTTCGTTGATCATCTCGGGGTCGAGCGCGGAGGTCGGCTCGTCGAACAGCATCGCGACCGGGTTCATCGACAGTGCGCGCGCGATCGCGACGCGTTGCTGCTGCCCGCCGGACAACTGCCCCGGATACTTGTGCGCATGGGCCTTCAGGCCGACGCGATCGAGCAGCTTCATCGCGTTCTCGATCGCCTCGTCCTTGCGGCGGCCGAGCACCTTGACCTGCGCGAGCGTCAGGTTGCCGGTGATCGAAAGGTGCGGAAACAGCTCGAAATGCTGAAACACCATGCCGACCCGCGCACGCAGTTGCGCGAGTTTCGCGGCGGGATCGCCGAGCCGCATGCCGTCGACGACGATGCTGCCTTTCTGGAACGGCTCGAGGCCGTTGATCGTCTTGATCAGCGTCGACTTGCCGGAGCCCGACGGCCCGCACACGACGACCACTTCGCCTTTCGATACCGCCGCGCTGCATGCGGAAAGGACCTGATGCTTGCCATACCACTTCGATACGTTGTCGAGCGTGATCATGTTGTGTCCGTGGTTGAGGTTCATGTTGATGGGCGCGTGCCTGCTCAATGCGTGGACGGCAGCGAGAGGCGCGTTTCGACGCGGCCCTGCAGGCGCGTGAGCAGCGTGCTGAGCACCCAGTAGATCGCGGCGGCGGCGAGGTAGAGCGGCAGCGGCTGGAAGGTCGCGGCGATCACTTCCTGCGTCGAGCGCAGCAACTCGGTGACGGTGATCACCGACACGAGCGACGTGTCCTTGATCAGGCTGATCAGCGTGTTGCCGAGGCTCGGCACGGCCAGGCGCAGCGCCTGCGGGCAGACGATGTAGCGCAGGGTCTGCACGTGCGTGAGGCCGAGGCTGTGCGCCGCCGCCCATTGCCCGCGGCCGATGCCGAGGATCGCGCCGCGCATGCTTTCGGACAGGTACGCGCCGGCATTGAGCGTCAGCGTGAAGATGCCGGCCGTCGTCGGGTCGAGCGTGATGCCGAGATCGGGCAGCCCGTAGTAGACGACGAACATCTGCACGAGCAGCGGCGTGCCGCGCATCAGGCTCACGTAGCCTTGCGCGAGGCCGGACGCGAGCCGGTTGCTGCCGATGCGCATGATGGCGACCACGAGCCCGACGACGAGGCCGAGCGCCATCGACGCCACCGCGAATTTCAGCGTGAGCAGCGCGCCCTTCACCATGACGGGCAGCGTATGAATGATCAGATCGAGTGCTTCCATCGCGTGTCTCCTGATTGTGTTTTCGACGGCCCGCGCATTGGGGCGCGCGGGCTCGTGCAGCGCTGCGTTATTGCGTGACCGGCCGGGAGGTGTCCGCGCCGAACCACTGCATCGAGATCTTCTTCAGCGTGCCGTCCTGCTGCAGCGATGCGACCGCGTCGTCGATCGCCTTCGCGAATTTCGGATTGCCCTTGCGGAACGGGATGCCCATCCGGTCTTCGCCGCCCGGGAGCACGGAGCCGGGGCGCAGCGGCAGGTGCGAGTTCTTGATCAGGTAGCTCAGCATCAGGCGGTCGTTGACCGCCGCATCGATACGGCCCGCCGCGAGGTCGCGCAGGTTTTCCGGCGTACCCGGATACACCTGCAGATCGATCGCGGACACGGTCTTCACGAGATCGACGTAGTTGCTGCCCATCGTCACGCCGACTTTTTTGCCCTTCAGTTCGTCGAGCGACTTGAACGCACGCGTGTCGTTCTGGCGTTGCAGCAGTTGCGCGGACGAATACACGTAAGGTGTACTGAAATCGAGCGCCTGCTGGCGCGACGGCGTGATCGCCACCTGGTTCACGATCACGTCGAACTTGCCGGCCTGCAGCCCGGCGAGAATCCCGCTCCATTCGGTCGTGACGAACTGCGGCTTCACGCCGAGCCGGGCGGCGACTGCCTTCGCGACGTCGACGTCGAACCCTTCGAGCTGCCCGTCGGCATTGCGGTAGTCGAACGGCGGATAGGTGCCTTCGAGTGCGATCTTCAGCACGCCGGCCTGCTTGACGGTGTCGAGCAGGTCAGCCGCATGCGAGGCTGTGGCCGCCACGCAGAGGAGGGCGGCGGCGAGGCCTTGCTTGAGCGTCGGGGTGAAGTGTTTCATGGTCGTCTCCGTGGTCGTTGTCGAAAATTCAGGATGTGCGTGTCCGCGGCGACGGGCGGCGTCGCCGTGGGCGGGAATCGGATAGAAGGGGGCGCGGCGCGGGGCAGCGTGGCGGCGAGTGCGGCGCGCGCCGTTCGCCGCGATGCGTTACGGCATGCGTTCGCGCACGCAGGCGGACCGCACGGCGTTCGTATCGAACGGGTTCCGGTGCGCGGCGAGGAGTTCAAGCATCGTGTTCATGATTGCCCGTGCGGCTTGCGAGTGAGGGTGACCGGCTGCATCGTCGATGCGTATCCGGCGACGCAAATGCTGAACGACTGAGGGCAATCTTAGTTTTGTCAAAAAGGAAAGTGCTTCCAAAAATGCGCGCACTTTCCACGTGCCGTGGAATGTTTTTCTCTCTGCGTGGAACGCGATGCAAGCGATCTGCTGCGGTTGCACGGGGTGCGCAGCATGAGGTGCTACGGCGTGCGTGAGCGGTTGCCCTGCGCGAGCGGCGCGCGTCAAAAGCAAAACGGCCAGGCATGCCGGAAGCGGCAAGCCTGGCCGTGGGCGTTCGAGCGGTGTCGAACGCGGCGTGAAGGCGCGGTTACTCGAACGTTTCGAGCGCGAGCAGTTCGTCGATCGTCTGCCGGCGGCGGATCAGCCGCGGCGTGCCGCGATCGACGAGCACTTCCGGTGCGAGCGGCCGGCTGTTGTAGTTCGAGGACATCGACGCGCCGTACGCGCCCGCGTCGTGCAGGAACAGCAGGTCGCCGATCTGCGGCTGCGCGAGCTTGCGGTGCGTGACCACGCCGCCTGCGTCCTGCGTGAACACGTCGCCGGATTCGCACAGCGGCCCGGCGATCGCGATGTCGACGAGCGGCCGGCCGGCGGGCAGCGCGCCGTCGTGCGCATGCACGGACACCGCGTGATAGCTGCCGTACATCGACGGACGCATCAGGTCGTTGAAGCCCGCATCGATCAGCACGAAGTCGTGCTTCGGCCGGCGGTTCACGCCCTGCACTTCGGTGACGAGCGTGCCGGCTTCCGCCACGAGGAAGCGGCCCGGTTCGATCTCGATGCGCACCGCGTGGCCGAGATGCCGTTCGATCCGCTTGCGCGCGGCATCCCACTGGCTGAAGTAGTGGCCGACGTCGACGCGCGGCTCGCCGTCGCGATACGGGATCGACAGCCCGCCGCCCGCGGAGATTGCTTCGATGTCGTGGCCGAGCGACGTGACGAGGTCGACCATCGCATCGCACACCTGCGACAGGTGGCCGTAGTCGACGCCCGAGCCGATGTGCATGTGAATGCCGACCAGCTTCAGCCCGTACTGGCGCACGATCTCGATCGCGCGCGGCACGTCGTCGATCCAGATTCCGTGCTTGCTCTGCGGGCCGCCGGTGTTGGTCTTGTTGCTGTGGCCGTGGCCGAAACCCGGATTCACGCGCAGCCAGACGCGATGGCCGGGCGCGTGCTCGCCGACGCGCGCGAGCATGTCGAGCGAGCCGGCATTCACGGTCACGCCATGCTTGAGCACGGCCGCGAGCGTCGGGCGGTCGATCAGGTCGGCCGTGAACACGACGCCTTCCGGTTCGCCCGCCGGGCTGAACCCGGCCGCGAGGCTGCGTTCGATCTCGCCGAGCGACACGGCATCGACGCACGCGCCTTCTTCGCGCATCAGCTTCAGGATATGCAGGTTCGAGTTCGCCTTCTGCGCATAGCGGATCACGTCGAACTGGCGCAGTTGGGCGATGCGGTCGCGGATGACGTCGGCGTCGTACACCCACAGCGGTGTGCCGTATTGCTGCGCGAGCGTCGCGAGCTGGCGGGAATCGAGAGACATGGCGGATGAATCGGATCGAATGAACGGATAGCGTGAATGATGCGCCTGAAAGGCTATACAGTAAAATGCCTGTTTATCGATATTCGATTCATTCTGGATATAGGGTGACATGCTTACACACCGGCATATCGAGGTTTTTCGCGCGCTGATGGTCACCGGCAGCACGACGCGTGCGGCCGAGATGCTCTATACGTCGCAGCCGACGATCAGCCGCGAGCTCGCGCGCATGGAGCAGGTGGTCGGCTTTGCACTGTTCGAGCGCTCGCATGGCCGGCTGCGGCCGACGATGGCCGCGCTCACGCTGTTCGACGACGTGCGGCTCGCCTATGTGGGGCTCGAGCGGGTCGCGGCGACGGCCGCGCGGCTGCGCGAGTTTCGCGACGGACAGTTGTCGGTAATCGCGCTGCCGGCGTTTTCGCACGCGATCCTACCCGGGGCGTGCCGGCGTTTTCACGACGCGCATGCGGGCGTCAGCGTGTCGGTCGCGACGCAGGAGTCGCCGGTGCTCGAGGAGTGGCTGACCGCGCAACGCTACGACCTCGGGCTGACCGAGCACGACGTCGCGCCGGCCGGCACCGTGCTCACGCCGCTGCTCGAAGTCGACGAGGTGTGCGTGCTGCCCGACGGTCATCCGCTGCTGGCGAAGGACGCGATCGATCTCGCGGATCTCGCCGATCGCCCGTTCGTGAGCCTGTCGCTGAACGACCCGTACCGGATCATGATCGACGAGGCGTTCGCGCAGCTCGGTGTCGCGCCGCGCTCGGTGATCGAAACGCCGTCGGCGGTGTCGGTGTGCGCGTTCGTGCGGCAGGGGCTCGGCGCCGCGATCGTCAATCCGCTGACCGCGCTCGATTTCGTCGGGCGCGATCTGCACGTGCGGCCGCTCACGCGTTCGTTTCCGTATCGCGTCAGCGTGATCGTGCCGGAGCACCGGCCGAAGAGCCTGCTCGTCGACGCCTTCGCCGACGCGCTGCGCGGCGAAGCGAAAGCGATCCGGCGCCGGCTCGCGGCGCTGCCCGGTTAGCGGCGGCCGTATGATGAACGTTTCGCCGCAGTCGTTGCCATCCTCGTCCTCACTTTCACGGAAACGGAACCCGTCATGACCGACGCTTCATCTTCCCTCGCACAACCGACGCTCGCCGGCGAGCGCATCGTACTGCGGCCGCTCGAAGCATCCGACCGGCAGGCGCTGCTGGATGCCGCCGCGGACGGTCGACTGTGGAACCTGAAGGTCACCGTCGTGCCGGGCGAAGAGACGGTCGACGCGTATATCGACACGGCGCTGCAAGGGCGCACGAGCGGCACCGTGATGCCGTTCGTGATCGTCGGTCGCGCGTCGGGCCGCGTGATCGGCAGCACGCGCTTCTGGAAGATCGACCACCGGAATCGCAAGCTCGAGATCGGCCATACGTGGCTCGGCGAATCGGCGCAGCGCACGCGCGCGAATACCGAAGCGAAATGGCTGCTGCTCGCGTACGCGTTCGACACGCTGCATTGCGTGCGCGTGCAGTTCACGACCGACGAGCTGAACGAGCAGTCCCGCGCGGCGATTCTGCGGCTCGGTGCGAAGCAGGAAGGGATCGTGCGTCACGAACGGATCATGCCCGACGGCCGCAAGCGCAATTCGGTGCGCTTCAGCATCATCGACGACGAATGGCCGGCAGTTCGCGAGCGGTTGAAGGCGAAGCTCGCGACGTAACGCGTATCGGGTGCTGCATGCATCGCGCCGCCGGAAGGGGCGCGGCGGCGCGACGATGGGGGGAAGCAGGGTGCCGCGCGCGATGCGCGGCCATGCATCGCGTTACTGCGCCGATGCGAGGTGGTGACGCTGCGCGAGCTTCTGCGCGTCCGCGTAGTGCGCCTGCAGGATCGGCAGCGACTGGCGTGCGACTTCCTTCAGCTTCGTGTCGCGGCCCGACGCGATTTCGGCCTGGAACGCCGAGATCGTCTTTTGCTCGCCGGCGAGCGCGACCTGCTCGATATACGCCTTGTCGAAATCCGCGCCGCGCAAGTTCTTGATGCTGTCCAGCACGGTGGTGTCGGGATTGTTGGCCGGCACGTCGACGCCGCGCGGGCTCGCTGCGCGCATCGCCTGGATGATCTTCTCATCGTCGGTCGACACGCGTTGCGCGAATGCCTTCACCTGGCTGTCCGACGTGCGCGAATCGGCGATGCGCGCGGCGTCGTGCTGCGTCGACACGGTCTTCGTGCCGTCCGTGATGAAGGTCTGGTCGGCTTCGTGGATGCGTGCCTCCGCGGCGGCCGGTGCGGACGGCGACGGTTGCGCGGTTTGCGCGTTCGCCGTCACGGCGACGAGCAGCAGGCCAGCGGCAGACAATGCAAGGCGCGAGAGGGTGGGAAAGCGGTTCATGGGACCTCCTTTCGATCGGGGCTCTGATTAACGGACGGATCGCGTGATCCGCAGCTGTGCGAGAGACCGGGCGCGCCCGGGCCGGAACCGACCGCCGCTCTGCCGCGGTGGCGGTCGAAGTGTTGCTCGGCCCGACTGATTCTAGGAGAGCGTTCGGGTAGCAGGTGCAACCGCGCTGTGCTTTGTGTAACGGTTGGTAAGACGAATCGATGGGCGCGCGAACGGGCCGGTAGCGGGTACCTGTCGCGCGTATTGCGGCGGCAATTTTTGCGTGCGTCGCGTGCTTGAAATGGCGGCGGCATGCATGCGTGTCATTGCCGTTTCATCGTCGTGCGGGTAGAGCGCGCAGTGGATGCATAGCGCAGGAGTACCGTATGCGCGGCGTCGGTCACATGCGATCGAGCAACGCGTCGAGGCGCGGCAGCAGCGGCGTCGCGCAATGCTGCTGCAATGCGTCGGGTGCCGTGTAGCCCCATGCGACACCCAGGAACGCGATGCGTGCGCGGCGCGCCGCATCGGCATCGCGGATTTCGTCGCCGACGTACAGCACGTCGGCGGGTTGCATGCCCGCTTCGCGCACGAGCGCGCGCAGCCGGTGCGCCTTGCCGAACAACGGAATGCCGCACGCGAAGAGATCGACGTGACGGCTTGCGCGCGGCCCGAGCCGGTCGCGCACGATGTCCTCGGTGTTCGACGTCGCGATCGCGATGCGGATCCCGCGCGCGGCGAGCGCATCGAATGTGTCGTCGACGCCGGGGAACAGCTTCACCTGCGCAATGTGCGGCCGCATCAGGCGCCGCATGTCGACCGTCACGCGCGGCACTTTCCATATCGGCACGTCGAGCGCGCGGATGATCTCGCGCGCCGACATCCCGCGCAGCGCGGGGCGCAGTTCGGGCGTGGCGTCGCGAAAGCCGTGCAGGCGCGACGCCTGCGTCAGCGCCGCGAGAAAGCAGTCGAGCGAATCGGCGAGCGTGCCGTCGAAGTCGAACGCGATGAGCCGGTAGGACATGAAGCGATGCGGTAACGTTATTGCGCAGGCGACGAGGCGACCGAATCGAGCCCCGTTGCGTGCACAACCGGTTGTGCCTGCGGCGATGCGAGATAGTCGAGCAGCTTCCTCGCGTCGTCCGGATGCGCGGCGCCCACCGGAATGCCGCCCGCGAAACGCGTGACGGACTGCACCGATTCGGGCACCTTGCCCGCATACGTGATGCCGGCAACCGGCAGCAGCTCGCTGACCTGCTGGAAGCCGAGTTCGTAGTCGCCGTTCGCGACGACGGACGCCACCGGAATGCGCGGCACCATCGACGCCTTCGGTTTCACCTGGTCCTCGACGCCGAGCTTCCTGAACATTTCCTTCTCGATGTAGACGCCGCTCGCGCTGTCCGAATACGCGACCGATTTCGCGTGCAGCAGCACGTCCTTCAGCTTGTCGACGGTGCTGATGTCGGGCGTCGGCGCGCCGGCGCGCACGACCATGCCGATCCGCGAATCGGCGAGCTCCACGCGCGACGCGGGGATCACCTTGCCTTCCTTGATCAGCCGGTCGAGCGCGTAGCCGACCATGATCAGCGCGTCGGCCTGTTCGCCGCGCGCGAGGCGGTTCGGAATCGCTTCCTTCGATTCGCCCATCGACGGGCCGGAGATCGTGTCGAGCGTGTTGCCGGACGACGCGCTGAAGCGCGGGCCGAGTTGCTTGTACGCGGCAGTGAAGCCGCCGGAGATCATCACGCGCAGTTCGGCCGCGTCGGCCGGCAGCATCGCGGACGCAAGCGCGGCGGCGGCGAGCCAGCATGCCGCACGGCATGCGAACGGGCGGTGGCGGGTGGACGTAGTGAACGAGGCTCGGTCGCGCATTGAAGTGTCTCCTTCCAGTCTGTCGTTGTTGGCGGGCGACGCCGCAAAAGGGCTGCGCACAGGCTACCTGATTCGCCGGAATCCGTGCGTGGGGAGACCGGCGCGCAAAGGATGCATAAAGGGGGCGCGAAAGGCGGGTATGCTGTCGACGCTGCCGTTTCCCGCTGCTTCCTTTCGTCCGTATTCATCGATATGAAAATCGCTCGTATTCGCCTGGCGACTCGGGTTCTCGGTACGGTCTTCGCACTGGCCGTCGCGACGCACGCCGTCGCCGCTCCGGAAAAGCGCTGCGGATGGCTCGAGAATCCGACGCCGGCCAACTGGTGGCTGGTCGACAAGGACGACAGCTGGACGCTGTCGACGCAGGGCAGTCCGCCGGTGCCGGGCCTCGACGAGATGCCCGACATGTCGACGCATGGCTGGGTTGTCACCAACGCCGGGATGCATGGCTACGGCTGCGCATGCCTCGACCTGGAAATCGACCCACGCACCCGCGAGGTGACGCGGATCGTCGCGGCCCGGCCGCTGCCGTTGAAGCGTTGCAAGGCCGACCGCGCGCTGCCCGCGCCGTGAGCGGGGAAGGGGGGAGGCGGCGGGGTTGGCGCTACGCGTAGTGATAGCGGCAGGACACGATGCTGATCTGAAGATCGTCCGCTTCATAGACCAGACGGTTCGTATCGTCGATGCGGCGCGACCGGAATCCGGACAGATTCGCCTTCAGCGGTTCGGGTTTGCCGATACCTTCGAACGGCGTCCGTTGGGCTTCGCGAATGAGCTGGTTGATGCGCTTGAGCGTCTTGCGGTCTTGCCCCTGCCAATAAACGTAGTCGTCCCACGCGTCGGATGTAAAGAGCACACGGCGGACGCTCATTCATCGTCCTCCGCGAGCTTGTGCTCTTTCGCCTTGCCCTTGCGCAATTGCGCGATCGAGCGTTCGAGGTGGGCGACATTGGCCGGCGAACGAAGCAGGTGAACCGTCTCCATCAGGCTGTCATAGTATTCCTGCGACATGATGACTGCGTTTGGCGCGTCGCGACGCGTGATGAGCGTCACATCCGCATCGTCGACGACCTGATCGATGACCGTCTTCAGATTGCCGCGAGCATCCGAAAAGTGAATCGTGCGCATGGTCTGCCTCACTTGTACTTAAAACTGTACAAGTATAACACGGGCGGAATTATTGTACGGATTGTTGTACATGTCGAATCGCACGCCGCTTGTCGCCCGCCCCGCACCGCGCTATCGTGGCTGCTCCGCCCCGATCCGACCGGAGAGCCGACGTGCCCGCTGCCACCCCTGCCACGCTGAGATTTTCCACCGACAAGCGCGAACTCGACATCGACGCGATCTTCGATTTCCTGCATCGCGACGCATACTGGTCGCAGGGCATTCCGCGCGACGTCGTCGAGCGCGCGATCGAAGGGTCGCTGTGCTTCGGCGCGTATGTCGGCGACCGGCTCGTCGGGTTTGCGCGGCTCGTCACCGATCACGCGACGTTCGCGTACCTGTGCGACGTGTTCGTGTTGCCGGCCGAGCGCGGCAACGGCTACGGCCGCGCGCTGATCGACCACGTCTTCGCACAGCCGATGGTGCAGGGCCTGCGCCGCATCATGCTGGTGACGACCGATGCGCACGCGTTGTACCGTCCGGTCGGCTTCGGGCCGTCCGCGAATCCCGAACGGCTGATGGAGATCCGCCGCCCCGACATCTACGCGAAACGCTGATGCGCGGCGAGCGCATACGAGCGCATACAATACGCGCTTTCGTTTTTGCCGAAGGAAAGCAGATCATGACCGAACAGGAAGCCGAACAGCTCGCCACGCATCGCCACTACAAGGGCGGGCTGTATCGCTACATCGGCGTCGCCCGTCATTCCGAAACCGAGGAATCGGTGGTCGTGTACGAGCATCTGTGGCCGCATGCGCGCGGTCTGTGGGTGCGGCCGGAAGCGATGTTCAACGAGAACCTGCCGGACGGCACGCCGCGTTTTCGCAAGCTGCGCGACTGAGCGGCAGCAGGCGACGTTCGCGCAAGCGCAGCGTGCATCGTCGCCTGCCAACGCAACGACGCGGGCGTCACGCGCCTGCCAGCGCCTTCTCCAGCTCCGGCGGCGCGTGCGCGACCGTCACCGCGGGCGTCCCGTGCCATGCCGCAAGCTTTTTCACGGCCTTCGCGACATCGGCCGCGAGCCCCGCGCCGAACCGCACGCCGGGCTCGACATGGAACGCCTTCAGCTCGAACGTGCCGAGCACGCGATGCGCCTTTGCGTCGACGCGCCCGATCAGCCGGCCGCGATGCAGCACCGGCAGGCAGAAATAGCCGTAGCGCCGCTTGTGCGCGGGCGTATAGCACTCGATCGTGTAGTCGAACCCGAACAGCGTCGAGGCGCGCCGCCGGTCCCACACCACCGGATCGAACGGCGACAGCAGCGTCGTGACCGTCGAGCGCAGCGTGTCGGCCGCGGCGGCCGGCAGCAGCGATTCGAGCGAGCGATGCACGTAGGCCGGCTCTTTCCAGCCGGCGATCTCCACCGGAATCAGGTCGCCCGCGTCGGCGAGCCGATCGAGCTCCGCGCGGTATGAACGGCGCGGCAGCCGATAGTAGTCGGCCACCCAGTCCGCCCGCACGACGCCGAGCGCGCGACACGTGTGGTCGAGCAGCGCGGGCAGCACGGCTTCGCGCGGCGGCAGGTCGCGCGCATCGTCCCAGCCGGGCAGCACGCGCTCGCGCACGTCGTACACACGCTGGAAGTTGCGGCGCTCGGACACCATCAGGTCGCCGGTCGTGAACAGCACTTCGAGGTGTTTCTTCTCCGGCTTGCGGTCCCACCAGCCGTTGCCCTTCGCGCCGTCTTCACGGATGAAGTCCGCCGAGCGCACCGGGCCTTCGTCGCGAATCCGCGCGAGCAGCCGTTCGATGTCGGGGCGATTCTGCGCGTGCCATTCCGCTGCGTATTTCCAGCCCATCCCCGACGGATCGAGCATCTTGTAGCGCATCAGTCCGAACTGCTCGACGGGCAGGAAGCACGCCTCATGCGACCAGTATTCGAACAGGCGCGCCTCGGCGAGATGTTCGTCGAGCCACTGCGGGGTGAAGTTGCCGAGGCGGCTGAACAGCACGAGATACGGGCTGCGCGCGACGACGTGAATGGTATCGATCTGTAACTGCGCCATCCGGCGGATCGTGTCGAGCACGTCGGCCTTGGTCGCCTTGCGGCGCGGCGGAGTCAGCAGGCCCTGCGCGGCGAGATGCAGCGCGCGGGCGGCGGCGGGCGAGAGCATAAGCATCGGAACGGCGGCTGAGGGTGGCGGTCGGGCACCACTTTAGCGCGAAAGCGGCACGCGTGTGCGGCGCGGGCGCGTGCCGGCGTCTGACAATGGTTGACAGATGCGCGGCGCGAGTTTCCCTATAGTGCAGTCATGGCGCGACGAAATGTGCGCGCAACGATTCCGCTTCCGACGCACATATGTCAATGGCACGCAGGAAGCGAATCCGGGATTCTCAACCCCCAACGAGAGACCCGGAGCCCTGAGCGGACATCCATGCGGCTGTGCACCGGCCCCGAGTGGATGTCCGCTGATTTTTTTGTTTGTCCGGTTTTCCCCGCCGACTTCTCCGACCTTTCTCCCGCCCGCCCGTTTATTGCCGCTTGCCGCGCGCGACTTCGTCGCCGGCGCCGGGCGGCAGCCGCCGCGTGATCGGAATCGATGCGAACGAGCACAGCCCGACCACGACGAACGCCGGCCAGAAATCCGACCACACCATCGTCTGGTGTCCTTGCAACCAGTGCGAGATGTGCAGCACGAGGCCCGCGACCGTCACACCGAGCCCGAGCGACATCTGCTGCACGACGCTGCCGAGGCTGGTGGCGCGGCCCGCGTCGCTTTGCGAGATGTCCGCGTAGATCATCGAATTCAGGCTGGTGAACTGCAGCGCGGGGAAAATGCCGCCGACCAGCACGATCGTCCAGATCGCCCAGGTCGACATGCCCGGATGGAACAGGCCGTAGGCGGCGATCGCGAGCCCGGCGAACGCCGCGTTGTAGATCAGCACCGTGCGAAAGCCGAAGCGGCGCAGCGTATGCGTGGCTGTCGAGCGGCTCACCGCGCCGCCGAGCGCGGACGCGCACGTGATCAGGCCGGAATGGAACGCGCTCATCCCGAGCCCTTCCTGCAGTGCGAGCGGCAACAGGAACGGCACCGCGCCGAGGCCGATCCGGAACAGCGACCCGCCGACCACGCTCGCGTGGTACGTCGGAATTTTCAGGAAGCTGAGGTCGAGCACCGGGCGCTCCTTGCGGCGCGCATACGGCACGTAGAGCGCGAGCATCGCGGCACCCGCCACGCACATCATGATCGCGTTGCCGCGCGACGTGAGCGAACCGTCGATCAGCGTCAGCCCCATCAGCAGCAGCGCCGCGCCGCTCGCTGACAGCAGGAAGCCGAACCAGTCGAGCGGGCCGGGATCGGGCTCGTGCGTGTTCGCGATGTGCTTGCTCGCGAGGTAGATCCCGTAGATCCCGATCGGCACGTTGATGAAGAAAATCATCCGCCAGTGCAGATAGGTCGTGATGAAGCCGCCGACGAGCGGCCCGAACGTGGGCCCGAACAGCGCGGGAATCGCGAGGTAGTTCATCGCGCGCACGAGATCGGCGCGCGACACCGCGCGGAAGATGATGATCCGGCCGACCGGCACCATCATCGCGCCGCCGACGCCTTGCACGAAGCGCGCGAACGTGAGCAGACCGAGGGAATTGGATGCCGCGCACATCAGCGAGCCGGCGACGAAGATGCCGATCGCGGTGCGGAATACGGAGCGTGCGCCGAAGCGGTCGGCGAGCCATCCGCAAATCGGAATGAACACGCCGAGGCCGACCACGTAGGCCGTGATCGCAATGTTCAGGGTGACGGGGCTGTGCCCGAAGTCCCTCGCCATCGCGGGCAGCGCGGTGACGATGATGTTCGCGTCGACGCTTTCCATGAACAACGCACAGGCAACGATGAGCGGTGCTAGAAAGACGGGCGACATGGGCAGGGCGCGCGGTAAAGACGCCATTATGCCCACAATGTGGTCGTTGCGTCACGCGAGACAACGCTTGTTCCGCATGTTGCAACAGTCGTTCCTGCTACGGCGTTTCGGAAAAGAGACGACCGCCGCCGCGGCGCGGAACATGACACGACACATGACGGCGACGGGCGGGCACGGCAGCGAAGCTTGCATGCGCTGCGCGTTTCGTGCGACAGTCGACGCTCATCTGCGGAATACAACCACGCGCATCGATCGACGGCCATCGAGACGGGCGCACGCGCGAACGAGACCCTGCCGATCCACTCACCATCGAAAGGAGGGGACACGTCATGACGTCACGTCGTGCCGCATCGACCGAATCGCATCGCGCATCGCAACCCGACTCGCACTCGCATCCGTTCCTGCCCGCGCCGCGTCTGCGCTGGGCGGCCGTCATGGCCGTCGCGTACCTGGCCGTTGCCGGCTGCGCTGCACAGGCCGACAGCGCGAACCGGGCCGCCGCACGACCGGCAGCGCAGGCTTCCGCGCCCGCCACGGCGGCGTTCACGAGCCCCGCATCCGGCACGCTGCTGCCGCCGCCGAGCCAGCTTTACGGCGACCTGTTCGTCGCGGTGCAGACGGCCCAGCTCTATTCCGACCAGAAGACCTTCGTCGATGCGACGCCCGATACCGATCCCGCGACGATCGTGCAGTTGTATCAGCAACAAAAATCGCAGCCGGGCTTTTCGCTGAAGGCGTTCGTCGACCAGCACTTCACGCCGCCGCCCGACGGCGGGGTCACGCCGCCGGCGAACCAGACGCTGCGCCAGCACATCGACTGGTTGTGGCCGCAACTCACGCGCGCGAGCGCGACGGTACCGCCGTACAGTTCGCTGATCCCGATGCCGAAGCCGTACGTGGTGCCCGGCGGCCGCTTCCGCGAAGGCTACTACTGGGATACCTATTTCACGATGCTCGGGCTGCAGGTGTCGGGCCGCGAGGATCTCGTCGACGACATGCTCGACAACTTCGCGCACCTGATCGACACGGTCGGCCACATCCCGAACGGCAACCGCACGTACTATGCGAGCCGCTCGCAGCCGCCGTTCTTCGCGTACATGGTCACGCTCGCCGCGCAGGCCGAGGGCGACCAGGTCTACCAGAAATACCTGCCGGAGCTGCGCAAGGAGTATGGGTACTGGATGCAGGGCGAAACCACGACGCCGCGCGGGCAGGCCGCGCGCCACGTGGTCGCGATGCCCGACGGCGCGGTGCTGAACCGCTACTGGGACGCGAGCGACACGCCGCGCGACGAATCGTATCTGGAGGACGTCACGACGGCGAAGGCCGTGCCGAACCGTCCGGCCAACGCGGTGTACCGCGACCTGCGCGCGGGTGCCGAAAGCGGCTGGGACTACAGCTCGCGCTGGTTCGGCGACGGCAAGACGCTCGCGACGATCCGCACGACGTCGATCGTGCCGGTCGACCTGAACAGCCTGATGTTCCACCTCGAACGCACGATCGTGAAGGGCTGCACGGTATCGCACGACGTCGCGTGCGTGACGGACTTCTCCGGGCGGGCGGCGCGCCGCGCGGCCGCGATCAACCGCTATCTGTGGAACCGTCACGGCTATTACGGCGACTACGACTGGCAACTGCGCAAGCCGCGCGACGCGGTGTCGGCCGCCGCGCTGTATCCGCTGTTCACGGGCGTCGCATGGCCCGAGCGCGCGAAGGCGACCGCGCGCGAGGTGCGCAAGACGTTGCTGCAGCCGGGCGGCCTTGCGACGACGACCGGGAACACGGGCCAGCAGTGGGACGCGCCGAACGGCTGGGCGCCGCTGCAGTGGATCGCGATCGAAGGGCTGCGCCGCTACGGCGAACCGGCGCTCGCGAAGGACATCGGCACGCGCTTCCTGGCCGACGTGCGGCACGTATACGCGACCGAAGGCAAGCTCGTCGAGAAGTACGTGGTCGAAGGTGCCGGCGAGGGCGGCGGCGGTGGCGGCGAATATCCGCTGCAGGACGGCTTCGGCTGGACCAACGGCGTCACGCTGAAGCTGCTCGGGCTGTACGGCGACGATGGACAGTAGCGGGCAGCAGCGGACAAGTCGCCGGCACGAATAGGCGGGACCGGGCGCGACCGGGCGCACGGGCCGGATCACGGCGCAAGCGGTGTCCGGCCCGTGTCGCGTCCGCGATGCGTCAGAACGTGACCGCCGAGCACGTCGCGCAGGCCGCCCATGTCGCCGAGCAGGTTCGAACGCGCGCAGACCGGTGGGGCCGGCGCGGCAGCATCGGCGGCCTGCGCGGGGGCGGCGGCGTCACTGGTGCCGCTGCCCGGTTCGACGGCAGCAGCAGCGGCTTGTGGGCGCCGATTGCGCGAACGCCGGCGCGGCGGCGAGCGACAACAGCCGCGCGGCCAGTGCGTCGATGCGCGATGCGCACAGTGCGGGCTCGACGCGATTCTTCATGCGGGCTCCATGGGTTAATTGATTAGTTAAACTGATGAGTTGGAAAAATCGGACGATCCGGTGTGCGCGGACGGCGCGTGGCGCGTGGCACGCGGCCGCCCGGTTGCGGATGCGCTTACGGCAGCCAGCCGCCGATACGCCACACCTGCGCGAAGCCGACCCGCGATGCGACCGAGCAGAGCAGCGCGACGAGCGCGACGGCGGCGGCCATCGCGCCGAGCAATGCGCAATCGAGCGGGCGGGGCGCTGCCGGCAGGTGCGCGAGCGCCGTGCCGCGCCAGTTGCCGAATGCGTGGGCGAGCGGTGAGAGGGCCGAAACGAACGAGCGGTCGCATGCGATGTGGACGAGCCGCTTGAGTCTGAGCGCGAACGATTGAAAGGACATGACGCTGCCTCCGTCCGGTCCGGCGCATGCCGGACGACGTGAACGAGCGCGGGCGCATGACGCGACCTGCGATCGGAGGGTGGAACGTAACGGAGCGTGCGACGGGCGAACCGGCGAGGCCGGCCCGGGAGGACGCGCGCTAACCCGGCGAATGCGAGCCAGCGGCGTAAGACATGCGTCTGGCTGCTATCTCGCGATGGCTTGGCCGGCCTGGACCGGCATCGAACTGCAACTAGAGCATGTGTCCACGGAGGGACTCCCTTGATGAATTGGGGCGGATTGTAGTCGCGAGTTTTGCTGCGGTGCAAGTAAAAAACGCATAAAACCAGGGCGCGTGGCGAGGGCGCCGCAGCCGATCGCTCCGGCACGGGCGGGCCGCGACGATGGGTACGACGCGGGGCGGCGCCCCGTTGTTCGTACGCGTCGCTCGCGTTGCGCACGACGCAGACTGAAAGGTTGCGGCGCGTGTTTTCGAGGGGCAATCTTTCAGTGCGGCAATGTGCGAAATTTATTTCGCGAAATGGGGTTTCAAGGGGTTGACTTCACTTTCGGGGCGTCCATAGAATCCGCCATCTTCACTCTTGGGGCCGCCGCCTTGGACGCCTGCAGTAGTCGATCTTCGAACGAAGTTTCCGCCTGAGCGACCGACGTCCGCGCCTCATCGAAGCCGCCGTTTGTCACCCAGGCAAACGGTGCGCGCAGCAGTACGCCGCAGTAACTCCCTACGTGCACCCTGATTCGCGCCGGTTAGCGTGATGCGTTTTCGCATGCGCCGTCCGGTTTTGCCGCCGCCTGGCAGGCGGCCGTATTCGCGCATCCCGCTTCCGGGCCCGCGAATGCCGGCCCGCACGCCGTGCGGCGGTCAACCGTGTTCGCTGGAACACCGCACAGGAGCCGCCATGAACGACAGTGACAGTTGTCCCTTATGCCCGTTGCACCAACAGACCCTTTTGAACCCGGGTCGCGGGGACACGCCGGCTCACTAGCCTGACACGACGTTCAGGCCCCGGACTGGCCCCGCGCCCACCACGCGGCCGGCACGCACGCCGTCGCCGCCAGGAGCCAGACCATGAACTTCGGCCTTCTGCTGTCGAATCTTCCGCACGTCACGGAATCGCGCCTGCACTACGACACGATGCTGACGCTCGACGCCCGTCCGCGGGTGTTCTCCCGTCTGCTGAACCGCCTGAAAGCGTTGATCCGCTGAAGCCGCGCCGAGCGCGCCTCGGCATGCGCACGCGGACGCCGTCCGCGCGCGTATTCCAAGGTCGGACGCTTGCCCGATAAAAATCAGCCGTACGGAATTCATCATGTCCACGCCATCCAACGTTTCTCCACCGATCGCCGTCGAACGCAGCGCCGTGCTCGACGAAGCCCACCTGGGCGACATCCGCGGTGCGCTCGGCACGATCTCGCACCACGACACCGCCGCGCGTGGCACGTGGTGGGCGCGCCTGCGCACGCTGCTCGCGATCATCGGCCCCGGCCTCATCGTGATGGTCGGCGACAACGATGCCGGCGCGTTCGGCACCTATACGCAGGCCGGCCAGAACTACGGCACGACGCTGCTGTGGACGCTGCTGCTGCTCGTGCCGGTGCTGTACGTGAACCAGGAAATGGTGCTGCGCCTGGGCGCGGTCACCGGCGTCGGTCATGCGCGCCTGATCTTCGAGCGCTTCGGCAGGTTCTGGGGCGCGTTCAGCGTGATCGACCTGTTCCTGCTCAACGCGCTGACGATCGTCACCGAGTTCATCGGCATCACGTTCGTGCTCGCTTTCTTCGGATTGCCGAAGGTAGCCGGTGTGTGCGTGGCCGCGGCATTGACGATGGCCGCGGTGAGTACCGGCGACTTCAGGCGCTTCGAACGGTTCGCGATCGTGCTGTGCGTGCTGAGCCTGATCCTCGTGCCGGTGCTGGTGACGATCCACCCGCCGGTCGCGCAGATGTCGCGCGATTTCTTCATGCCGAACTGGCCCGCGCACGCAAAGTTGTCCGACGTGATGCTGCTCGTGATCGGTATCGTCGGCACGACGGTCGCGCCGTGGCAGTTGTTCTTCCAGCAGAGCTACGTGATCGACAAGCGCATCACGCCGCGCTTCATGAAGTACGAGAAGGTCGACCTGTGGATCGGTATCGCGTTCGTGCTGATCGGCGCGGTCGCGATGATCGGCTTCAGCGCCGCGCTGTTCGGCGGTCATCCGGAAGCGGGTAACTTCACCGACGCCGGCGGCGTGATCGCGGGCCTCGAGAAGTATGCGGGCCGCACGAGCGCGACGCTGTTCGCGATCGCGCTGCTCGACGCGTGCATCATCGGCGCGGCGGCGGTGTCGCTGTCGACCGCCTACGCGATCGGCGACGTGTTCAAGATCCGTCATTCGCTGCATCGCGGCGTGTCGGATGCGAAGGGCTTCTATCTCGTCTACTTCGGCATCGTCGCGGCGGCCGCTGCGCTGGTGCTGATTCCGGGCAGCCCGCTCGGCCTGCTGACCGAAGCGGTGCAGACGCTCGCGGGCGTGCTGCTGCCGAGCGCGACGGTGTTCCTGCTCGTGCTCTGCAACGACCGCCAGGTGCTCGGCCCGTGGGTCAACTCGACGAAGCTCAACGTGTTCACGGGCGCGGTGATCTGGGTGCTGGTGCTGCTGTCGATCATCCTGACCGCATCGGTGATGTATCCGGACATCAGCGGCGAAGCGATCGTCGACGTGCTGGTCGGCGGCACGGTGTTCGCGATCGCGGGGTATCTCGCGACGGTGCTGATCCGTCGCAACAAGCGCGTCGTCGAGCCGGGCATCGACCGGTCGCTGCGCAGCACGTGGCGCATGCCGCCGCTCGACACGCTCGAGCCGCAGAAGATGACGGTCGCGACGCGCGTCTGGATGGCCGTGCTGCGCGGCTATCTGGTGATCGCGGTCGGTCTGGTGATCGTCAAGGTCGTGCAGATGACGCTGCTGAAGTAACGGCGATCGTCTGTCTGGAAGCGGCGCCGCACCGCAACCCGCATATGCCGGCCCGCGAGGCCGGCATATGCGGGTTGCGCGGGACGGTGCGCGCGCGTCAGATCAGTTCGAGCTTCGACGTCAGGTACGTGAGCTGGATCCGGTTCGCGACGCCGAAGCGTTTGCGCAGCTTGCGCAGGTGATAGTCGACGTTGTGCGCGCTGGTGTCGAGGCGCCGCCCGATTTCCTTGTCGGACGCGCCTTCCGCGATGCCGAGCAGCAGCTCCTGCTCGAACGGCGTGAGCCCGTTGACCGCGCGCTCGCGCGACGTCGCGATCAGTTGCGGCGATGCGAACTTGTGCACCGACAGCCCGATCGACAGCGCCTGCTCGATCGTCGCCGGCGTGATCCATTCGCGCGTGCGGCGCGGCGCGGTGAAGCTCATGAACGCATGCAGCCGCGTGCCGGGCACGGCCATCGAATACATGATGCCGCTGCACATGCCGTCGTCCTGCATCGTCTGCAGGAAGCCGTCGAGCGCGGCCGGCGCGACGCGCGGGCCGGCGTCGCGTTCGCGCTCGCGATGTTCGCGGCGCAGTTGCTGCAGGTCCCACACGATCGGCATGTTGCACACGCGCGCGTCGAGCGTGCGCGGATCGATGTCGTGATGGTTGTGGCGCACGTAGTCGCCGCGATAGGTGGCGGGCGTGAATGCCTCGTGAAGATACAGACTTTCGACGCGCTCGCGCGCGAATTCGAGCGCGAAGTACGCAAACGTCGAGAAGCCCGTCAGATGCAGCAGGCTCGCGACGATCCGGCTGCGCTCCGCGGTGCTCTGCGCATGGGCGAGCGTCTCGGCGACGCCGAGCTTCGGCGCATTCGGTTGCGCGACGCCGCCGTGCTTCACGTCGTCGCACCAGACGACCTGCACCGGGCGCGCGCTCGATGCGTCGGGGCACGCGGCCGTGCAACGCGGCGTACGGGACAAGGTTGGGGCGACCGCTTCTTCATGCACTGCAATGTCGGACATGAGCCATCCTCGGAATCGACGCGCATCGCCTGACGGCGGCCGTATCGTGTACGGCGTTCGCGGCGGTGCGATCGAGCATCGTTGTGGTATGCGCCGATCGTCATCCCTGACGAAACGCGGGGACATTGTACAAAAATGCCAGTGTGCACGTAATATGCCGTAATATTCATTGCGGCGAAAGATTCATATTCGCGTCCATACAGAGACGACCCGAAGTTATTCATAAAGAAAAGACCAGATCGTGACGGGGCAGGTTCACATATTGGGAAAGGGTGGGCTCCTCATGACGTACGCTGACGACGCGCCACGCGTCGAGTGGTTCTCGCAAGCCGAGATCGCGGCCACTGCCGCTTATTCGAAAGAAATTCAATCAGTCGATCGCGACGTTTTTACCGGCGCGCAATTGGTGTCCGGTAAATCCGACCTTGCTTCAGTCGATTTCGCACAATGCCGTGAGCGCTTGCGGCAAATCGGTTTCAGCACGCTCGGTTACGGCGCATACGAGATGATCGGGCGGCGCATTCTGTGCGCGCATCTGCTGCGCGACCTCGCGCCCGCGACGTTCATGCAGCCGTATATCGACGCAATGCTGTACGAGAGCGACCCGCGCTTCGCACAGGTGCGCCAGAGCGGCTTGCCGGTCGCGTGGCGGCTCGACGAGATCGAGGCGGCCGCGCACGGCAGCGGCGATCGCAAGGTGCTCGCGCTGGCCGGCCATCTGCGTGCGCACGCGATGAACAGCGGCGTGATCTTCGGTTTGTCCGCGCCGCGGCTCGACCTGCGCGTCGCGGTGAACGTGACGTCGGAAACCGACGGCACCGAATGGATCGACGATCGCGTGATCGGCGGTGCGCTGTCGGTGTGTCTCGCGGTGCATCGCGTCGCGCTGCCGTTTCTCGAAGCGCGCATCGCGCGCATGCGCGGCTTCGCGCTCGGCGACGAACAGCAGCAGGTGCTCGAGCGTCTCGTGCACGGGCTGTCCGACCAGGAGATCGCCAGCGCGCTGCGCACGTCGCTGCACAAGGTCGGTCACCATATCCGCTCGCTCGAAAAACTCTTCAACGTCCAGAACCGCGCGCAGCTCGCGTATCTCGCCGCACGACGTCTGGAGTCCTGAATTCATCCGCGGATGTGCTGCGGCCACTACGCGTCGTGCCGTGCGGGCGGAGCTCGCAGGAGAAGATCGGGAACGCGGTGCGGGGCAATCTCGCGCCGTCGACGGCTGTGGAGCACGGTCGGGCAGGGCATCGGCATCGCGATGCGGCCGATCGCGTGATGGTCGCGCTCGTGCTGCGGCCGGATTGGCCCGGCAGCGAGATGCTGCGCTTTGCGCAGCCGGCGCTGGCACGTACGTTCGTTTCTTCCACTTGAACCCCGTCATGCGTCGCTCCGATCCGGTTGCACCCGCGGCGCCTGCAGCGGGCCGCGTCGCGGTGCTTGACGCCGGTTTTTTTCCGGTCGTGGGCGGCATTCATCCATGAATTATTGCTGATTTATTTCTTCGTAATATGGCTCGACCGTGAGGCGGACGGTCGGCCGCAAGGTCGTGCCGCGCGTGACGGAACAGGTCAACAGGGGCGGACAAATCAATGTGCGGAATCGACGGCTTTCTGAATAGCGTCGCCTTCGATGAGGAGACAGCGCGCGGCACGCTCGCGCGGATGACGACGAGCCTCGCGCATCGCGGGCCCGACGGGCAAGGCATCTGGGTCGACCCGGAAGCCGGCATTGCGCTCGGCCACCGGCGGCTCGCGATCGTCGATCTGTCGGTGCACGGCCGGCAGCCGATGGCTTCCGCGTGCGGCCGTTACGTCATGGTCTTCAACGGCGAAATCTACAACCATCGCGAGTTGCGCGCGGAGCTCGAGCGCGCGGGTCGCGCACCGGCGTGGCGCGGCCACTCCGACAGCGAGGTACTGATCGCGGCGATCGCCGCATGGGGCGTCGAGGCGACGCTGCGGCGCGCGACCGGCATGTTCGCGTTCGCGCTGTGGAATCGTGCGTCGCGGGTGCTTACGTTCGCACGCGACCGGATCGGCGAGAAGCCGCTCTATTACGGCCGGATCGGCGACGCGCTGGTGTTCGCGTCGGAGCTCAAGGCGCTGCGCGGCTATCCGGGTTTCGACGGCGCGATCGATCGCGATGCGCTGTGCCTGTATCTGCGCCAGTCGAGCGTGCCCGCGCCGCATACGATCTATCGCGGCATCAGCAAGCTGCCGCCGGGCACCTACATCCAGTTCGAGCATGCGCGCGACATGCCGCGCGTGCGCGCGTACTGGACGCTCGAGCAGGCGATCGAAGCGGGGCGCGAGGCACCGTTCGACGGCAGCGCCGACGATGCCGTCGGGCAGCTCGACGCGATCTTGCGCCAGGCGGTTGCGCGGCAGATGGAAGCCGACGTGCCGCTCGGCGCGTTCCTGTCGGGCGGCGTCGATTCGTCGGCGATCGTCGCGCTGATGCAGGCGCAATCGGCGCATCCCGTCGATACGTTCACGATCGGTTTTCACGAGGCCGGCTACGACGAGGCCGGTTATGCGAAGGCGGTGGCGCGCCATCTCGGCACGCGGCACACCGAACTCTACGTGACGGCCGATCACGCGCTCGGCGTCGTGCCGAAGCTGCCGGCGATCTACGACGAGCCGTTCGCCGACGCGTCGCAGATCCCGACCTTCCTCGTGTCGGAGCTGACGCGCCGGCACGTGAAGGTGAGCCTGTCCGGCGACGGCGGCGACGAACTGTTCGGCGGCTATACGCGCTACTTCCTGACGCCGCGCCTGTGGCGCAAGCTGCATCGCGTGCCGGCGGCGGTGCGTGCGCGGATCGCCGCCGCGCTGCATGCGTTGCGCCCCGATCACGCGGATCAGCTCGCGGCGGTCGCGCAGGGCGCGTGGGGCGGCGTGGAGGCACGCGAATCGGCGGCGCGCATCGGCGACCGGCTGCACAAGCTCGGCCACGTGATGACGGCCGAGAGCCGGATCGGCCTGTACCGGCTGCTGATGTCGTCGGTGCACCATCCGGAGCGTCTCGCGCTCGCCGGCCAGGAGCCGCCGACGCCGCTCGATACGGTGTCCGCGTGGCCCGCGCACCTGAGCTTCGCCGAACAGGCGATGGCGATCGACACGCTCACGTATCTGCCGACCGACATTCTCGCGAAGGTCGATCGCGCGGCGATGGCGGTGAGCCTCGAGACGCGCATGCCGTTCCTCGACCATCACGTCGTCGAATTCGCGTGGCGGCTGCCGGCGTCCGTGCGCTTGCCGGAAGGGCAGTCGAAGGCGCTGCTGCGCCGGTTGCTGGACCGGTACGTGCCGTCGGCGCTGATCGACCGGCCGAAGCAGGGATTCTGCGCGCCCGTCGATCACTGGCTGCGCGGTGCGTTGCGCGACTGGGCCGAGGCGCTGCTGCAGCCGTCGCGGCTGCGCGACGAGGGGTTTTTCGACGCGCAGGCGGTCGAGCGGCTGTGGCGGCAGCACCAGACGGGCCGGATGAACTGGCAGCACCCGTTGTGGACGGTGCTGATGTTCCAGGCGTGGCTCGACGCGCAGCGCGCCGGGTGAAGCGGGGCGCCGACAAAGGCGACCGCCGCCCGGACGCGGCGGTCGTGTCGCGGCGCGGCAGGCGTGCCGGGTCGCGATGCGCTGCACGGCGGGGGCGCAGCGCGTCGGGGGGAGCCTTGCCGGCGCGCCGCGCAGCGGCGGCGTGCGGGTTGGCCGCTACGCGTTACGCGTAGTCGGCGGCCATCGCCAGCTGCGGCGCGGCGCGCAGGATCGGCGCCGCGTCGTGGCGTTCGACGTGCGTCATGGCCGCACCGAACAGCACCAGCCGATAGCCGACCGCGTAGATCGGGATGATCCGCAGGTTCTTGTCGTGATCGAGCTGCAGCTTCGAACGGATGCGCGAGATATGGGTGTCGAGCGTGCGCGACGACACGCTGAGCTCGCGGCCCCAGACCGCTTCCTGGATCGCTTGCCGCGGCACGATCTTGTTCATGTTGTCGAGCAGGAATTCGACGACGTCGAATTCGCGCGGGGTTACGTCGATGACTGTGTTGTCGATTTCGATCGTGCGGCGCACGAAGTTGATTTTTATGTTGTCGATGTACAGGTATTTGCAATCCATGTTGGCCCTCGCATGTCCGTAAAGGAGTGTTTGCGGGAACATGTGCTGCAACTTTCGGGCCAGGGGTGGCCTGCCGGGAAGCGACGGTCGCCGGCGGCGGTGCGATCGGCCTGCCGGCCTTGAATTTAAAAGAATTTTTAACGCGGGAGGCGTGGCGGTAGTGGAAGGGTCGGAGCTACATTGAAGGATTGTTACGTAGCGTGAAGCGGGAACGTTACGTGCGTTACGGGCGGCGTAACGTCGGAACGGGCGGGTGATGAAGCGGATCGGACGGGGGGCGGTCGTGGGGGAAGAACATGGGGAAAAACCCTCCGTGAAACCCTACATTGAACCCGACATCGAAGCATGACGACTGTCGCTACTTTCGAGCCATTGTTTCCCGAGGCTCTGGCCGGAGGTTGAACAGGGGTGAGCGGCCGCGGCGCATCGTCGCCGGTCGCGGCTTGACCGTACCCGGTACCGAAAGCCGGCCGCGCGACGTCCCCGCCCCGCGGCCGGCCTTCCACCCGCCATCAAGCCTTCGCGGTATCCGCCGAATCGAACGGCAGCACGTAATGCCGCTTGCCCGTCGCCGCGAAGATCGCGTTGGCCACCGCCGGTCCGACCGGCGCGACCCCAGGCTCGCCGACGCCGGTCGGCGCCTCGGCCGACGGCACGATGTGCACCTCGACCTTCGGCATCTCCGCCATCCGCAGCACATGGTAGCCGTCGAAGTTGCGCTGCTCGACCTGGCCGTCCTTCAGCGTGATCGCGCTGTGCAGCACCGCGCCGAGGCCGAAGCCGATCCCGCCTTCCATCTGCGCGGCGACGATGTCGGGATTGATCGCGATCCCGCAGTCGACCGCGCATACCACGCGCTCGACCTTCACCTTGCCGTCGGCGTCGACCGACACCTCGGCTACCTGCGCGACGTAGCTCTTGAACGCCTCGGCGACCGCGATGCCGCGCCCGCGGCCCTTCGGCAGCGGCGTTGCCGGATCCCAGCCGGCCTTCTGCGCGGCCAGATCCAGCACGGCGCGCATGCGCGGCTCCTTCGCGAGCAGGTCGCGGCGGAACAGGTACGGATCCTTGCCGGCCGCGTGCGCGGCCTCGTCGACGAACGCCTCGACCGCGTAGGCCGTGTGCGAACTGCCGACCACGCGCCACCACAGCACGGGCAGGCCGACCTTGGTGGTGGTGAGCTCGACCGACACGTTCGGCACCGCATACGGCAGGTTCGCCGCGCCCTCGACCGACGTCGCGTCGATCCCGTTCTTGACCATGAACGCCTCGAACGGCGTGCCGGCAAGGATCGACTGGCCGACGATCCGGTGACGCCAGCCGACCAGCCGTCCGTCCGCGGTCAGCCCGGCGTCCATCTTGTGGAAGTACATCGGGCGATAGAAGCCGCCCTGGATGTCGTCCTCGCGCGTCCACTGCAGCTTGACCGGCTTGCCGTCCGCGCCGAGCGCCTTCGCGATCGACACGGCCTCGACCACGTAGTCCGACCACGCGTTCGCGCGCCGGCCGAAGCTGCCGCCCGCATACAGCGTGTGGATCCGCACCTGCTCGGGCTTCAGGCCCGCGACCTTGGCCGCGTTGCCCTGGTCGACCGTCTGGAACTGGTCGCCGGCCCAGATCTCGCAACTGTCGGCGCTCAGCTTGACGACGGCGTCGAGCGGCTCCATCGGCGCGTGCGCGAGATACGGGAATTCGTACGTCGCGCTGACCTTGCGCGCGGCGCCGGCGATCGCCGCGTCGGCATCGCCGTCCTTGCGCGCCGACGCGCCGGGCTTGTCGGCGAGCTGCCGGTATTCGCGCATGATCTCGTCCGAGCCGCGCTTTTCGGCGTGCGCGTCGTCCCATTCGACCTTCAGCGCGTCGCGCCCCTGTTTCGCGGCCCAGAAGCCGGTCGCGACGACCGCGACGCCGTGCGGCACCTGCACGACCGACACCACGCCCGGCACGGCCTTCGCAGCCGTCGCGTCGAACGACTTGACCGTCGCGCCGAAGCGCGGCGGGCGCTGCAGCAGCGCGACGCGCATGCCGGGGAAGGTGGTGTCGAGCGTGAAGTGCGCGGTGCCGTTCGATTTCGCCGATGCGTCGACGCGCGGAATGCGATGGCCGATCAGCCTGAAATCGGCCGGCTGCTTCAGCACGACCTTGTCGGGCACCGGCAGTTTCGACGCGTCGGCCACCAGCGTGCCGTACGCGGCCGTCTTGCCGCTTTTCGCGTGCGTGACGACGCCGTCGGCGGTGCTCAGCTCGCTCGCCGGCACTTTCCAGCGCGCGGCGGCGGCCGATACCAGCATCGCGCGCGCCTTGCCGCCCGCTTCGCGCAGCTGCTGCCACGAGTTCGACATGGCCGAACTGCCGCCCGTGCCCTGCATCGTGCCGAACGCGAGGTTCGCGTAGCGCTTCGCATCGGCCGGCGCGCTTTCGACGCGCACGTTCGACCAGTCGGCGTCGAGCTCCTCGGCGACGATCGTCGCGATGCCCGTGTACGCGCCCTGGCCGAGTTCGACGTGTTTGGCGATCACGGTCACGGCGCCGTCGGGCGTGATGCGCAGGAACGCGTTCGGCGCGAAGTCGGCGGCCGGCGGCGTCGCGGCGAGCGCGCGGCGGCCGAGGCCGGCCCATTCGAAGCCGATCGTCAGGCTGACCGCGGCCGCGGCGCCCGCGGCTTTCAGGAACGTGCGGCGCGACGGTCGCACCGAACCGGGATTGTCGAGTTCGATCGTCATGGTCAGGCTCCCAGCGTCGCGGCCGCGTCGTGGATCGCGGCCCGGATGCGGGCGTAGGTCGCACAGCGGCAGATATTGCCGTTCATCGCGGCATCGATGTCCGCGTCGGTCGGCTTCGGGTTTTGTTCGAGCAGCGCGGTGGCCGACATGATCTGGCCGGACTGGCAGTAGCCGCACTGCGGCACCTGCAGCTTGACCCAGGCGGCCTGCACGGCGTGCGCGGGCTTGCTCTGCAGCCCTTCGATCGTCGTGACGTGCTTGCCCGCGATGCCGGCGAGCGGCAGCACGCACGAGCGCACGGGCTGGCCTTCGAGATGGACGGTGCACGCGCCGCACTGCGCCATGCCGCAGCCGAATTTCGTGCCGGTCAGCCCCGCGTGTTCGCGGATCGCCCAGAGGACGGGCATCGACGGATCGGCGTCGAGCGTGACGCTCTTGCCGTTCAGGACAAACGTGGTGGGCATTTTTTGTCTCCGTGGGGAAAACCCGGCGTACGCCGGATCAGGTGGCAGTGTGCGCGAGCGCCCGATTTTTCCGGCTACCCAATCCTGCAAATTTATTGAACAATCCTGCAAATCCCCGGCGCGTCGCGAGCCGTTTCGCTATGCTCCCGCGACACTGGGAAATGAATCGAGGATGGCGTCATGGACATGACCGATATCGCGGCGTCGCGCGAATCCGGGCGGCGCGAGCTGGCCTCGCTGATCGGCCGCTTCGCGCCGACGGACGGCTCGCACTCGACGGCCGTGCCGGCGCTGCTGCTGCACCGGCACGCGCATCCGGTCGATCTCGGCTGCGGCGTGTCGCGCGCCGCGCTCGTGATCGCCGCGCAGGGCGCGAAGCGCGTCATCGTCGCCGGCCAGGCTTACGAATACGATACGCAGAACTGCCTGATTACGTCGATCGACTTGCCGATCCTCTCGCGCGTGACGCAGGCTTCGCCCGATGCGCCTTACCTTTGCCTGTCGCTGACGCTCGATCCGCAGCGCATCGTCGAGCTCGCGGCCGAGATGCGGCTGCCGGAGCCCGACGCGGGCCCCGAGGGCGAAGGCATCGCGCTCGCCGAACTCACGCCGCCGCTGCTCGATGCCGCGCTGCGGCTGTTGCGGCTGCTCGACACGCCGGCCGACATTCCGGTGGTCGCGCCGCTGATCGAAAAGGAGCTGCTGTACCGGCTGATGACGAGCGGGCAGGGCACGCGGTTGCGGCACATGGCCGTCGCGGGCAGCCAGACGCACCGGATCGCGCGCGCGATCGAATGGATCCGCGATCACTACGCGGAACCGATGCGCGTCGACACGCTCGCGCAGGCGGTCAACATGAGCGTGTCGTCGCTGCACCATCACTTCAAGCACGTGACGACGCTGAGCCCGTTGCAGTACCAGAAGCAGTTGCGGCTGCACGAGGCGCGGCGGCTGTTGCTGCACCAGGGCGGCGACGTCGGGTCGGTG
Source organism: Burkholderia sp. IDO3 (assembly GCF_003366075.1). NCBI lineage: Bacteria > Pseudomonadati > Pseudomonadota > Betaproteobacteria > Burkholderiales > Burkholderiaceae > Burkholderia > Burkholderia sp. IDO3. The sequence continues at coordinate 2,337,993 of NZ_CP028962.1, read as the reverse complement.
GCTGCGACCGTCGGCTACGAAAGCGCGTCGCAGTTCAGCCGCGAATACAGCCGGCTGTTCGGCGCGCCGCCGATGCGCGACGTCGTGCACCTGCGCCGGAAGGAACTGCTCGGCACGTAGCGGCGCGGCCGCTCATTTCGCGACGACGTTCGTCTGCAGGAACGACGGCGTGATCCGCCAGTCGGGCACATAGTTCGCCGGCCACGCGCCGGGCGTATCGACCGCGTTGAAATAGAACACGGCCGTGAGCAGCGGATAGCGCCACAGCGACCGCTGGAATTCGTCGAGCTCCGCGCGCTTGCGCGCGTCCGACCCGTCGACGCCCAGCTCCGTGACCATCACCGGCAGCCCGTAGTCGGTCACTCGCGCGTACTTGGTCTTCAGGATGCTCGCGGCGGAGAACTGGCCGCCGGGCGGCCACACCGCGCAGCGCCGGCAGTCGAAGACGGACAGTCCGACGTCGTCCACGTAGGCGCGGCCGGGGAAATAGTCGTCGAGGTTGCGGTTGCCGGCCGGCGACCACACGAAGCGGATCTGGTTGGTCACCATCCGGCATGCGGTCACGACGCGCCGATAGGCGTCGACGTACGCGGACGCGTCGCCGGTCGCCCATGGGTAGCGTCCGGTGTCGACTTCCATCTCGTGGCCCCAGCGCACGAACACGGGGCCCTTCAGCGCGGCGAGCGCCGCGCAGGTCGTCGCGATGAGCGTGTCGTAGCGGCCGTGCGCGATGTCCGCGAGCAGTGCGCCGCGCCGCGTGTCGCCGGCCGCCCACGGCTCGACGGTCAGCATCAGCGATCGATTGCGGGCCTGCGCGGTGCGGTACGCGCTATCGATTTCCGCGCCGAGGTCGGGCGCGTTCCACGACACGAACACATGATCGAACGCGAGAGCCGGATTGTCCGCGAACGCGTGGCCCGGGTCGTACGCGCCGAACGCGGGCTGCTTAACCAGCTGCCCCGGCGCGGGCGCGACCACCGCGGGCAGCCCCGAACGCCACATCATCGCCTGCCAGCCCTTCGGCGCGCGCAGCCCGATGCCCGTCAGCAGCATCGCGAGTGCGAACACGAACAGCGCGTTGCGCACGGGCAGGCGGCTGAAGAACATCTGCCGGAGCGCCGATGCGGTGAGCCCCTGTTCCCTGCCGTGGTTGACGGTGACGACGCCCGCGATCACGAGATACAGGATGCTCGTGAGCGTCGAGAACAGGTAGAAGCCGGCCGCGTTGTGCGGATTGTCGACCGCGACGACGGGCATGCTGCAGAACAGCGAGATCAGCAGATACGGCGACACGACGCGCAGCGGCGCGTCCTGTTCGATCGTGCCGCCCTTGGGCGTGACCTTGAACGCGAATTCCTTGCCGCGCAGGCAGTCGAGCACCGCCGACCCGCAACCGAGCACGACCCACGGCCAGCGCGCGAACACGAACGACAGGCCTTCCCACGACAGCAGCTTCGTATTGAGCGGCCGGCACGACCGGGTCGTGCGCGTGACCCACGTGACGACGCAGAGGATCAGCACGGTGAGCGGCAGCGCATAGGTCAGGTACGTGAGGTAGTCGACGTGCGCCCACACGCGCCCGGTGAGGAGCGCGACGACCGGAATCACGACGCTGCCGGCCATCGCGAGCGCGCACAGCGGATACCAGAGCTGGCAGAACAGGAACTGCGTCTTCAGCTTCAGCGGCAGGCCCATGAAATAGTGGCGCGTGTAGCGCAGCATGATGATCATCACGCTCTTCGACCACTGGAATTCCTGCGTCGCGAGATCGGCGAAGGTGCGCGGCCCTTCGCCGTTCGCGATCGCGTTCAGCGCATGCATGCCGCGCCAGCCATTCGCGTTGAAGATCATCGTCGTCGAGTGATCCTCGGCGAGCTCGGGCCCGATCCCGCCGATCTCGCGCAGCGCGCGGCAGCGCACCGCGTAATGCGAGCCGATGCAAAGCGGCGCGAGCCCGGCCGCGTAGCCGGCCTGCATCGTGCCGTGCAGCGGCCCTTCGACGTTGACGCGCCCGCGCGCGCTCCAGCTGGTGGCCGCGTTGCTGTCGCAGATGCTCGGCGCCGACACGTAGCCGACCTTCGGATCGAGAAACGGCCGCAGCATTTCCTCGAGATACGTATGGGTCGGCACGTGGTCCGCATCGAGCTGCGACACGAAATCGTAGTTGTCGTAGCCGTACGTATCGTAGAAGTACGCGAGATTGCCTTCCTTGCATTTCGTGCGGCGCGGCCAGCTCGTGCGGTGGTACTCGGCGATGCCGCGCCGCGTCGACACGCGCACGCCGTGCAGGGCGCACCATTCGAGCGTTTCCGGCGTCGGGTCCTCGTCGGCGAGCCACGTGTCGTGCGGGTAGCTCTGGTCGAGCATCGCGAGCAGCGTCGTGCGCACGATGTCGAACGGCTCGGACGGCGCCTTGGTGACCACCATCGCGACACGCCAGTCGCGCGGCACCGCGAGCGCCGGGTTCGGCACGACCGCCGAGCGGATGATGAAGATGAAGTAACCGGGAATGAAGGTGGTCCAGAACAGTACGAAGCAGTTGACGCCGAAGCGGAACGCATCGACGTAGTGCTCGTCGCGCAGCCACCATTGCCAGAAGATCCCCAGCGTGACGAACCAGCACAGCGCGAGGAGCTGGAACACCGTCTTCGTCTCGGGGTCCATCAGCGGGACGAGGAGGGGGACTTCCGTGTGCGGGCTGTCGACGCGCTCTGCTTCGGTATCCGATGTTTCCCGGGCAGGGCCGCCGGCAAGCGACGCAACCAGATTCTTCATGGCGTTCTCCCGCAACGGTTGGGTAACGGTTACTTCGAGTCGACCACCCGGGTTGAAGCAAGGGGCGCCGCGGGTGCGTCCGCGGACGGGGTGCGCGGCGCGTTCGCACGGTCCGCGCTCGGATGTTCGCCGCACGAGCGGCCCACGCGTTCGTAGCGGCGAAAGCCGCTGTCGACCGCGAGCTGCTCGTTGAACAGGTTGCGCATGTCGAGCATCACGGGGTCGGCCATGTGGTCCGCGAGATCCGCGAGATCGAGCGCCTCGAATGCCTTCCATTCGGTCATCACGACGACCGCGTCCGCACTGCGCACCGCGTCGACCGCCGAGCCTTCCATGAACACCTGCGGCAGCAGCCGCGACGCCTCGTGCGGGCGCGCCGGGTCGTAAGCGCGGATATGCGCGCCGGCGCCGACCAGCAACTGGATCACGTCGATGCTCGGGCTTTCGCGCACGTCGTCGGTCTGGCCTTTGAAGGTCAGGCCGAGCACGGCGATGCGCTTGCCCTTGATCGAGCCGCCGCACGCCTTCTCGATGCGGTGGAGGATCTGCTCCTTGCGCAGCGCGTTCGATTCGATCGCCGCGCTGACGATGCGCAGCGGCACCGCGTATTCGGACGCCGTCGCCTTCAGCGCGCGCGTGTCCTTCGGGAAGCACGAGCCGCCCCAGCCGGGGCCGGCCTTCAGGAACGACGCGCCGATGCGCCGGTCGAGGCCCATGCCGTTCGCGACCAGTTCGACGTCCGCGCCGACCGCTTCGCACAGGTCGGAGATTTCGTTGATGTAGCTGATCTTCACCGCGAGGAACGCATTCGCCGCGTATTTGACCAGCTCGGCCGTCTCGATCTCGGTGGCGAGCACGAGATGGCCCATCGCCTCGAGCGGCGCATAGATCGCCTTCATGATCTCGATCGCGCGCGGATGCTCGGCGCCGAACACGACGCGATCCGGATGCATGAAATCGTCGATCGCCGATCCTTCGCGAAGGAATTCCGGGTTCGACGCGATCGCCGCTTCGATGCCGGCGGGAGTGTGATGCTCGACGATGTGTGCGACGGCCCGATTGGTGCCGACGGGGACCGTCGACTTCGTGACGACGACCGTGAACCCGTTCAGGCTCGATGCGATTTCCCGCGCGGCTGCCTCGACGTACCGCAGGTCCGCGCGCTCGGTGCCCGGCAGCGTCGGCGTGCCGACCGCGATGAACACCGCGTCGCGGTCGCGCACGCTCGCCGCCAGGTCGCTGCTGAAGCGCAGCGTGCCGCGTTCGACGTTGCGCGCGACCACGGCGTCGAGGCCCGGTTCGTAGATCGGCATGCAGCCGTCGTTGAGCGCGTCGATCTTGCCGCGATTGTTGTCGATGCATACGACGTCATGCCCGAGATCCGCGAAGCAGGCGCCGCTGACGAGTCCGACGTAGCCGGTGCCGACGATGGCAATCCGCACATTCATGGTGATTCCCCTGCATGGGTTTGTCTGATGCCTGCGTGACTACCGGGTGGTTTCGGGATGCCGTTCCTTCTGAAACCACCGTGCTGCGTGTTCGACCATCTGTTCGATCGCGGTGAAGCGCGGCCGCCAGCAGAGCACGAGCCCGGCCTTCGTCGCGTCCGCGTACAGCGCGGGCGGGTCGCCCGGGCGGCGCGCGGCGATCACCGTCGGCACCGCGCGTCCGGTTGCGGCTTCGACGGCGCGAACCGCTTCGAGCACCGAGGTGCCGGTGCCGGTGCCGAGATTCAGTGCGACGCTGTCGCCGCCGCAGAACAGGTGCGCGGTGGCCTTTACGTGCGCGTCCGCCAGGTCGCTCACGTGGATGTAGTCGCGAATCGCCGAACCGTCGGGCGTCGGGTAGTCGGTGCCCATCACGCGAAACACGCTGCCGGTGCCGAGCGCCGCGCGGATCGCGAGCGGCAGCGCATGCGTTTCCGGGTCGTGGTTCTCGCCGATCGCGCCGTCCGGGTCCGCGCCCGCCGCGTTGAAGTAGCGCAGCGCGATCCACTTCAGCCCGTACGCGCGCTCGAAATCCGCGGCCATGCGTTCCATCGCGTACTTGCTGAAGCCGTACGGGTTGATCGGCTGCTGCGGCGTGCGCTCCGAGATCGGCAGCGTGTCCGGGATGCCGTAGGTCGCGCACGACGACGACATCACGATCCGGTTCACGCCGGCCTCGCGCATCGCGCCGAGCAGCGTGCAGGTGCCCGTCACGTTCACCGTGTAGTAGCGCTCGGGAAGCAGCACCGATTCGCCGACGTAGGCGAGCGCGGCGAAATGGATCACGACGTCGGGCCGGTGCGCGGCCATCGCGATCGAGAGCGCGTCGCGGTCGAGGATGTCGGCCACGACGAGGGGCCCCCATTTGACCGCGTCGCGATGGCCGGTCGACAGGTTGTCGTAGGCGACCGGCTCGTGCCCCGCCTGTGCGAGCGCCTTGCACGTATGGCTGCCGATATAGCCCGCACCGCCTGTCACGAGCACTTTCATGCGGCGGCTCCGGTCATGCGCAGCACCGGCTCGAGCCACAGTTCGCGGCTGAAGTAGTCGACGGTGCGACGCAGCCCCTCGTCGAGATCGATATCCGGGTGCCAGTCGAGCTCGGTGGCGGCGACGGAGATGTCGGGCTTGCGCTGGTGCGGATCGTCGATCGGCAGCGGACGGAACACGATTTCGGCCGACGAGCCGGTCATTTCGAGCACTTTTTCCGCGAGCTCGATCATCGTGAATTCGCCGGGGTTGCCGATGTTGACCGGCGTGCCGACGTTGCGCGCGGCGTCCATCAGCGCGAAGAAGCCGTCGATCAGGTCGCTGACGAAGCAGAACGAGCGCGTCTGCTTGCCGTCGCCGTAGATCTCGAGCGGTTCGCCGTTCAGCGCGCCGACGATGAAGTTCGACACGACGCGGCCGTCGCGCGGCGACATCCGCGGGCCGTACGTATTGAAGATGCGTGCGACGCGCACGTCGATGCCGTGCGCGCGATAGTAGTCGTAGCACAGTGCCTCGGCGGCGCGCTTGCCTTCGTCGTAGCACGCGCGCGGGCCGATCGTGTTCACGTTGCCGCGATAGGTCTCGATCTGCGGATGCACGCCCGGGTCGCCGTAGATCTCGCTCGTCGACGCCTGGAACACCCGTGCGCCCGTCTTGCGCGCGAGCGCGAGACAGTGGTTCATGCCGAGCACGTTGGTCATCATCGTATGGACGGGATCGATCTGATACGTCGGCGGCGACGCGGCGCACGCGAGATTCCAGATCTCGTCCACCTGCAGTTGCGGCAGGCCGAGCGACACGTCGCCCTTCACGAACTCGAAGCGGCCCGACGCCTTCAGGTCGGCGATGTTGAGCTTGCGCCCGGTCAGCAGGTTGTCGACGCATGTGACGCTTGCGCCTTCCATCACGAGGCGTTCGCACACGTAGCTGCCGAGAAAGCCGGCGCCGCCCGTTACGAGCACGCGCTGACCGACGCGCGTTTCGATCGAAACCCGGTCATTCATGGTCTTCTCCGTCGTCGAGCATCGTCGGCAGCGCGAGATCGAGGTGCGCGAAGAGCGCGCGAACGGGCGCCATCGCGTTGTGCGGACATTGAGCCGGCGTACGCCGGTCCGTGTATGCGGAGTTCGACGAAGTGCCGTGACCGGCGCTCCGGTTTCGCGGATTGCCACGCTGATGCCTGAACGACGCGAACGCCGCTCGATCGCTGGTGAGCTTCATTGCCTTACCCCGGCTGGCTTATTGACGATGCCGCCGCCGCCCGCCTTCTTCCGGGGCGTGACGTGCCGCTCGTTAGGACCGGATATCAGGCAATCGGCATGCCAGGGACGCTGGGTGAACGCGTCGTCCGGGCATCGCATCCGCGCGGGCGAGCGACACGCGCATTTCTGTTTCAGGCATGAATCGTCGAGGCAGTTCGACGCGCGCGGGAATGATCGCCGCGACACGGACCGGTTACACGAAGTGCATGGTCGATCCTGCTGCGACGGATGCTCGGCGGTCGATCGAACGTGCAATGCACATGTTGCAGCGCCGAGATCGGCGACGGTCGCCGATTCAAAAGTGTTTCGTTCGTGAACCGGGATCCCAACCGATTCGGCATAAAAAGAATCATCGAAAAGGCGCGTTTTCAGGAAAGGAAGTGGATTGAATGGAAGAGGAAAGATCGATAAGGCAATTGCAATGGATCGCAAGGCGGGCGCGTTGGCGGTTTATCGCGAATGCCTGATCGGGATGGCGATCGTGTTGGCGCGGTGCGAATGGATTGGTTTTTCGCCGGTTTCGTCTTCCGTTCGATCGGCCGCGTGCGGGTGAGTCTGGCGATATTTTCACGAATGAATCAATTGCGTTCGGGTTTTGACGCAGCAGGCATCGTGTAAACGTATCGATGCCCGTCGCGCCGGGCCTCCGGAACCGGGGGTTGCGTGCTCCGATTCCCTGCACCCCGGACGGCCCCGAGCCGCCGGACGGGCCGCCGAGGCCGTTTCGCGACTACCGTGCCGGGCGCCGCCCCGCCTGCGCGGCGGGGCGTTTCTCAAGTTTGAAACACGTGTTCGCGGACCCGCTCCAGACCCTGCGGCACGCCGCATTCGTCCGTCTATTGCCGGGATTGCTTCGTGGCGTTCAATGATCGCGGGGCGTTCCGGACGGTTGTCGCGATACATTCCTGAAACAAAAAGCGCGATTTATGACGCTGCGTTCCGGGGCTGCTGTAGCGCGCCGTGCGCAACGGTCGGTGGCATAACGCATGGCATGTTGCTTGCGATATTCGGGGCATCGGCGGGCGGTCGACATCGCATAACAAAGATGTGGGGCGGCCAACTCGTCAATAAGCCAGTCGGGGAAACGGCGATGAAGACCATAAGCAGCAGCTTGATCCGCGCGTTCTTGGCGCAACAGAGGGGTAGTCGGACAGATAGGGGTATCGCTCGCGACGCAGTGCCAGCTTCGCGGGTTGCTCCTTGCCGGTTTCACGGTCTCCGCGCGGTGCACGCGCTGGAGCGCCTGTCGCTTTGGACGACGACCGGTCGACAGCGACGCTCGCCTTCATTCAGCTCACCCGGTTGGGCCACGCTGTTCGTGCCGGACAGCTTGACGCCGATTCGTCTTCGACCATGCAGGGCCGTTTCGATTACGCCGGGCCAATACCGGCGCTGGCTGGATTAGCTCGAACGCCCTCGGCCGGATTGCCAGGAAGACTTTTGATCGGTATCTCAGGGAGATGCGATGCCATCTGACCGTGAAGCAGCCCCGTTATCGCTGTAATAAGGCGGATATTTTTTGACGGGCCTGTATTTGCGGTAGGCAATTATATTCACGTATTTTCGATCGCCGAAACGGAATGCCATGTGCCGGCATGCCGCGAGGGCGTATCGGAAAAAATAATCCGGTATATCGAATGATTTAATTCGGATTGGGTGAATTCTTTGCTTTTTGGTAATCGCGGTGTATTGCCGGTGTTATCGAAAACACCTAAAAGAAATTTCGAAAAAACAAGAAATACGAACTACACTTCGCTTGACCAAAATTATGAGGCGGAGAATTCGAATCGATGCTTCGTAATTAGATAGTGATCCTTATTTATCGGGATTGCTCGAGGCAGGGGGGTTGAAGGCGTGCAACCTTCCTCGCTTATTCCGTTCACGCCGTTTTGGAGTCGACCATGAAGAAGCTTCTGATTGCAGCAGCAGTTCTGGCCGTTTCGGGTGCAGCGTTCGCAGGTGGCGGCACGGTGTCGAGCAGCAGCTCGTCGAGCGGCGGTGCGACGTCGGCCGGTGTCGTCGGGTTCGGCCACTTCTCCGCGACCGATTCGGGCTCGGCACTCGGCGCAGCCGGCGCAGTTGCCGGCGGCCCGGGCAGCGGTTCGATCTCGTACACGAACCACACCCAAACGTCGACCGTTGGCGGCTTCGGCCTCGGCGGCTCGCAGGCTAGCGGCTCCAGCGGCGCGAATGCCGGTTCGGTGGGCTGGACGTCGTATCACCACTAAGCCGCGACGCGTAGCGTTCGTCATTGGCTGGCGGTACGGATGCCGGGCCTCGTTCCGCAAGGGCGGGCCCGGCACCGCGACTGTCAAACTTCCTCACAGCAAGGAATTGCTATGAAAGCCAACGTTTTTTTAGCGACAGCGCTCACCGCTCTATCGTCGGCCGTACTCGCGGCCGGTCCGTCGACGGTCAACCAGACGCAATCGGTGGCGTCGGGTGTGTCCGGTTCGGTGCTCGTCGGATCAGGCAGCTATACGAGCAATTCGACGTCGGTAGCAGGCGCAAGTGCTGGAGGTACCGTGACGCCCAGCGGTTCGACCGGAACGGCATCCGCTTTCCACAACTCGACTTCGACGGCCAGCGGTTGGGGCACGAACGGGGGCGCGTACGCGGCGGGCGGCGCTATCGGTGCCGCGGGGTCGAACGGCGGGAACAGTAGCACGAGCGAGAACGCGAATGCGCTATCGGGAGGGGTGACCGCCACGATCGTACTCGGCGCGACCCGCTACACCGCAACGGGCGGGAATGATAACGGTGTCGCCAACGCGGGCGCCGCTGGCATGACGGGCTTTGGCGGGTCGGGCACGATCGCGGGTTCGAACCACTACAACTCGTCGACCGCGTGGAGTACCGGCCCGGCCGGGTCACCGTCCGCATCGGGCGGCAGCCAGGCAAGTTCGGGCGCGACCGGGAGCAGTCATTAGGCGAGTGCGGGGGGACCAGTTTCCCAGCGACGCTGGTCTCTTTCGCCGCGCTGTTGTTCAAGTAAGGAGTTGGCATGAAGCAGAAACTGATTGCCGCCGCTCTGATGCTCGCGTCTCTGACGGCATATGGCGCTGACCGTGCTGCCGAGGACGTGCAATCAAATATGCAGACGTCAAACCCTACAACCAACCCGTCAGAACAACAATCGCTTTCGTCGGGCAATGCCATCGGGACACCGGACTCTCAGCCATGGCCGGGAATGTCGGGCGGCTCGTGGTCCCAGCTGGGGAGTGGCTGGAAGCAGTTCGGGGAAGCAGGCAAAGCTGAAGGAATTCAGGGGAATTAGTACGGTTGCCTGGGTGGGAGGTCAAACCTCGTCCGGAGATTGAAATGAACAGCAACAAGATCAAGGTGGCATGTGCGGCAATGTTCGCGATGACCACGATCGGTGCCCAAGCGCAAACCGCCGACTCGAGCTCGCAGTCGTCGACGTCGTCGACGGCGATCAGCCAGGGCGGCGGCTCGAGCATGAACACGAACACCACGACCGGCGGCAGCGCCAACAGCAGCAGCGGCGTGCGCGGGAGCGGCAATTCGAACGTGAACGTGAACGTGACGATGCCGTCCAGCACGAGCGGCGGTTCGAACGTGACACCGCAGGGCTTTAGCTCGCTCGCGTCGGCCGGCTCACCCGGCACCAACCCGTACAACACCCAGTCAGCGGAAAACGTCAACTACTCGGGTACCCAGACGATCAAGACGAACCCGTCGATTCAGGCGCCGGGCCTCACGACCACGCTGTCCGATACCTGCATGGGCTCGGTGAGCGTCGGCGTGTCGTTCCCGGGATTCGGCGCGACCGGCGGCACGACGCTCGTCGACCAGGCTTGCGTGCGTCGCCTCGACGCGCGTGAATTCCGTGCGATGGGGTTGACCGACGTGGCGCTCGCGCTGCTCTGCCAGAGCGATGCGAACCGGCGCGCGGTGGAAGCGACCGGCCACCTGTGCCCGGGCACGACCGCGCCGCTGGCGCGCTCGAACGTGGCGCCGTCCGCCGAAGCGACCGTCGCCGACGATGTGAAGTATCGCGATCCGCTGGTGCGCAACCGCATGGGTCTGCCGCCGCTCGACGCAGCCGCGCCGGCGCCCGCGCAGACGCGCCCGGTGGCGACGACCGCCGTCCAGTCCGCGCCGATCGCGGCACCGATGCCCGCACCGTCGATCGCCGCGCCGGCCGTCAGCGCAGTGCCGGCCGCCGCACAGGCGGCTGCCGCGAAGGCGTCCCAGGCCGCCGCGGTCGTGCCGGCTGCCGCCGCCGCGCCGGTTGCCGCAGCAGCACCCGCGGCAGCGCCCGCGGTTGCGGCTGCACCGGCCGTCGTCCCGGCCGCGATGGCTGCGGTCCCTGCGGCCGCCGTCGTCGCCGCGCCGGCCGTCGCCGACAAGGCAGCGGAACCTGCACCTGCGGTTGCCGACAAGGCACCGGAGCCCGCACCTGCGGTTGCCGACACGGCACCGGCACCGGAACCCGTGCCGGCCGCGACCGACAACGCTGCGCAAGCCGCGGCACAGCCGGCCGTCGACACGAAGGCGCAGGATGCCGCGCAAGCCGCTCCGGCCACGACCGACGCCGCGCCGCAGGCCGACGCTGCCGTCATGCCCGCGCCCGCTGTCGATGCGAAGGCTGCCGATGCGGTACCGCAGGCGGCCGCCGAAGCGCCGGCCCCCGAAGCCGCGCAGCCCGCCGCGGCGGCCGCTGTTGCCGACACGCCGGCTGTCGATGCGAAGGCGACGGACGCGGTTGAATCCGCTGCCGCACCGGCACCGGCCGCCGACTCGCCGGCCGTGACCGACCAGGCGAAGGATCTCGCGCCGGCAGTCGACCAGCAGGCTGCACCGGCCGCTCCGGCCATGCCGGCTCCGGCCGTCATCTCGACGAGCACGTCGTCGTAGGCACGCGGGTCCGGCTTCCGCGCGACCGCGTACCGGCCGCGCGGGAGCCGCCGGAACCCGCTGCGCGATGCGCGTTGCAGGTTTGACGGGTGTTGGTCCCATCCCCGAGGTCAACACCTCTTTTTGCCTGTCGAGGGTACAAGGAGGCCTCAATCATGAGGATCTTTTTGGTCGCTCTGTTGCTGTACGGCACACAAGCTGCCGCACAGTCGGTTTTCCAGAACCCTGCGGTCTTCGTCATCCTGAGCGAGCAGACCCTTGCGAACGCAGCGAGCGTGCAGCAGGCGCTGACGACGCTCGGCCGCCCGGACAACACGGCATGCGTGCCGATGATGATGGTCGGCGATCCGCAGATGATTTACATGATGCCGGAGGAAGGCCATGCGCCTTCGTGGCAATCGCCGGCATACGGTCGCGGCACGCCGTTCGAAGCGCAGAACGGGCCGGCATCGACCGGCAAGACGGTCGGCGCGATGCAGCACGCGGAGGACATGCAGACGCAACCGTGGAGCGACAGCAGCGCGATCACGCAGAAGATCGCCGGCGAGTCGAGCGTATCGGCGTCGGACCGCGTCAGCGACTGGCAGCGCAACGGCCTGAACACGATCGAGACGGCGCGTGCGACGGACGTGACAGTGAACGGCAAGGTCTACCGGCCCTACAACCATGAACTCAACCATCCCGCGGGGCCCGTCGCAGAACCGCAAATCTATACGCAGCGGGTCGTGTTCTGCCGATAACGAAACACTACCGTGCGGACACGCCGGCAGCGCCGCGCGCGGGCAGGGAGACCCGTTGCGCATCGTCGCAGGCCGGGCGGCCCGACGGACCATCCCACGCGGCGAGGCTATCGTGAACTATTGCTGCCCGATCAGACTGTCAGGCCCGGAGGAGGACGAACGGGACGCATGCATGCCGCCGTTCGCGCCGGACCGGCGCCACCACAGCGCGCCGTCGCGTCCGCTCATCTATCTGTCGCAGCATCCCGACGCCGCGCTGATCGACTGTCTCGCGTCGCGCGGCTGGGAGGTCTGGCGCGCGAAAACCGTTGCGGACGCACTCAATCTCGTCAAGGCGAACCGCCTGCATGCGGGCATCGTCGATTTCGGCGACTTCGCGTCGCCCGACGTCGGATCGTTCGAGACGCTGCTGCGAGATCCGCGCGTCGGCTGGGTCGCGCTCACCGACGACGACGGGCTGCGCGATACGACGGTTGCACGCCTGATCCGCCAGTGCTGCTTCGACTACGTGCACGACGGGAGCGCGGACGCGACCATCGGTTATCTCGTCGGCCACGCATACGGGATGGTGAAACTGTCGGAAGGCGACCCGACCGCGGATGCCGCGCCGCCCGGCGGCACGATGATCGGCGCGTGCGACGCGATGCGCCGCCTGTTCGCGACGATCCGCAAGGTCGCCAACACCGAAGCGACCGTCTTCATCGCCGGCGAATCCGGCACCGGCAAGGAACTGACCGCCGCCGCGATCCATCAGCAGTCGTCGCGCGTCGATGCACCGTTCGTCGCGGTGAATTGCGCGGCGATTCCGTCGACGCTGCTGCAGGCCGAGCTGTTCGGTCACGAGCGCGGCGCATTTACCGGCGCGCATCAGCGCAAGATCGGGCGCATCGAGGCCGCGCACGGCGGCACGCTGTTTCTCGACGAGATCGGCGACATGCCGTTCGAGAGCCAGGCGAGCCTGCTGCGTTTTCTGCAGGAAGGCAAGATCGAGCGGCTGGGCGGCCATGCGTCGATTCCGGTGGACGTGCGGATCGTATCCGCGACCCACGTCGATCTCGAGGCCGCGATGCAGGCAGGGCGCTTTCGCCCGGATCTGTATTACCGCCTGTGCGTGCTGCGCATCGACGAGCCGCCGCTGCGCGCGCGCGGCCGCGACATCATGCTGCTCGCCGAGCACGTGCTGACGCGCTATCGCGGCGACAGCTCGCACCGGATCCGCGGCTTCATGCCCGGCGCGATCGAGGCGATCCACAACTATGCGTGGCCCGGCAACGTGCGCGAGCTGATCAACCGGATCCGGTTCGCGGTCGTGATGACGAACGGCCCGCTGATCTCGGCGGCCGATCTCGAACTGAACCGGTACACGTCGTATCAGCCGCCGACGCTCGCGGAAGTGCGCCGGCAGGCGGAGCGGCGCACGATCGAGGAAACGCTGCTGCGCCACCGGCACCAGCATGCGGACGTCGCGGCGGAACTGGGCGTGTCGCGCGCGACGCTGTACCGCCTGATGATCGCGCACGGGCTGCACGGCTGACGCCGATCGCGCCGGGTGTGCCGCCCGCGGCGCGGGCCCGGCGGCGTCGGGCCGCCGGCGCGGGCGTCAGGCCGGACGTTCGAAGCCCGATTCGACCCAGCGCTGGGCGCTGGCCTTGTTGAGCTTGAACCCCGGGGACACTTTCGCGTCGGCCAGCAGCTCGCCGTACGGGTCGAACGCCTTCAGCTCCGCGTACGGCTCGAACTCGTCCGGCACGATGTCGAGCGTGACCGACACATCCTGCCCGTCTTCGCCCTGAACCGTCACTTCCTTGTGCAGCATCGCGCGGCGCTGCTGCGCATGCCGCATCAGCACCTCGGTCGCGGTTTTCACGAGCGTGCGGAACGCGTTCGCGTCCATCGGCTTTGGATTCTTCTTGTCGCGGCCCATCGTCCACGGGCCGACGAGCGCGGGCTCGGCCTCGCCGTCCTTGATCATCTCGACGGCCCAGCCGTCGTCGTCTTCGTTCTTGATGATGCGTGCCGTCCAGCCGCTGTCGCGCCAGAGGCCGTTTTCGTGGATGGAGGTGTCGTCGGATTGCAGGTCGGATTCGGTCATGGGAGAAGCGGGCGTTCGAGCTGCCGGCGAACGGGCGCGGCGCGCGGCCGCGATCGGCGCGCTGCCGCCGGCCGGTCGCCCGGAATGGCATGCAAAGGGCGCAATTTTACCCCGCGGGCCGGCCATGCGGCCCGCGCGGCCTGCAACGTTGGCCGTCCGGCCGGCTCCGGTTGCCGCCGAACGAGCGAATCGGCGCAAATATCAAACTCGTCTTACGTTCCTGAGGGCTGTCCTATACGTCGTCCGATATCCCTGCCGCGCATGGCTTCATAGAATAACGATCGGGATAAAAATATCTCGCTTGCCGATTCAACACCGATCCGGCCGCGCGCGCATTCCGCGCCGCGCGGCCCGGCGAACCTTCTGGAACTGCGCATGGGGAAATTCAGTATTCGCACCGTTTTCGCGTACGACTGGCCGTTGACGCTGGCGGGCATGGAGCACATTGCCGTCGACACGTGCGCGATCGATCTCGTCGGCGTCTACCGGTCCCCGGGCGAACTCGCCGCGGCGCTCGGCAGCATCGAATGCGACATCGCACTGGTCGACTATTCGATCCGCGCCGACAGGCAAATGGATGGCCTCGCGCTGTTCGAGTGGCTGCGGCGCATGCGCCCGAACGTCGGCATCGTCGCACTGGTCGGCAACGAGAATCCGGTGATCTTCCGCTCGATCCTCGCGCACGGCGGCGCCAGCCTCGTCAGCAAGTTCGACGAAGTCGGCCACATCGTGACCGCGATCCATTCGAGCTACAGCGGCGGGCGCTATCTGTCGCCGCTCGTGCGGCGCGCGCTCGACTCACTCGCCGAACCCGACCATCAGCCGGTGAAGCTGTCGGCGCGCGAGATCGAGGTGATTCGCATGTATCTGGCCGGCGTGCCGATCAAGACGATCGCGCAGCGGCTGAACAAGGGCAAGCAGACGGTCAGCGCGCAGAAGATCAGCGCGATGAAGAAGCTCGGCGTGACCAACGATATCGAGCTGGTCCAGCGGGCGGCCGGGCTCGGATTCGCCGGCAACAGGGCGGCGATCCGGTCGGGCGGGGTGCAATAGACGTGGCCGGAAGCAAGCATGACGAGGGCATGGCGATGTCGACCGCAACCGCATTCCGGCATTTTGCGTCCGGTCCGGGCGACTTGAACCGGCGGCCGGTCGCCCTTCATTTCGGGCAGGCGCAACGCGCGGTCGGCCATCTGCTGGCGCTTCACCACGCGGATATCCGCGAAGGGCTGATGTCGGGCATCGACGGCACGCTGACCTGCGTGTCCACCCACGATCATTTGTCGCCTGCGCTGTTTCTCGGCCTGCCCGTGTCGGTCCGGCTGACGACCGATCGGGGCGGCGTGCGGGCGATCAACGCGATCGTGCGCGAAGTGCGGACCGGTCAATCCGACGGCGAACTGACCGTGTATCAATTGCACGTGTGCGACGCGCTGTCGTTGATGGATCGCCGCACCAACGCCCGCGTGTTCCGGTCGCGCAGCGTGACGGAAATCCTGGCGACGCTGATGAACGAATGGAAGCTGCGCAGCGTCGCGCTCGCGCGTGCGTTCGATTTCGATCTGTCGGGATTGCAGGCCGAACGCTATCCGGTGCGCGAACTGACGCGGCAGGTCAACGAGTCCGACGCGCGTTTCATCCGGCGTCTGCTGCGCCGGGAAGGCATCACGGTCTTCGCGAAGGCCGGCCCGGGTGGCGAGCGGCCGACGCATACGCTCATATTCTGCGACGACCCGTATCGCGTGACGGAAGCACCGGCCGGCACGCTGCGCCTTCAGCCGCGCGACGCCCGGGCCGGACAACGCGACACCGTGACGCTGTTCGCGCATCGCCAAAGCGTGTCGTCCGGCAAGGTGCGCCGTCCGTCCTGGGATTACAAGACGGCTCGCGCGGACGATTCCATGGCCGTCACCGGCATCGACCAGGGTGACGCGGGGAACGACCTTGCGCAACTCCTGACCGACGTTGCGATCGACATTCCGCACGTCGGCGATTCGTGGCGCGATCACGATCGCATTACGCGCGACCGGATACTGGCGCACCAGTTCGAAGCCGAACGCTACGACGGGATCGGCAGCGTGCGCGATTTGCCGGTCGGTCACTGGTTCACGCTGACGGGCGACCCCGAGCTCGACATGAAGCCGGTCGATCGCCGTCAGTTCGTGGTCACGTCGGTGCGGCACGAGATCCTGAACAACCTGCCGAAGCCTCTGACGGGGCGCGTGAGCGAACTCTTCGCGGCGAGCCTGAACCTCGCGCAAACCGCTTCCCCGGCGCCTGCCGACGGATCGGCGCACACCGACACGCGCTACGAGAACCGCTTCACGTGCGTGCGGCGCGGCGTGCCGCTCAAGCCTGCCTACGATCCGAACATCGATGTGCCGCCGGCTCACCTGCTGACCGGCACGATCGTCGGCACCGAGGGCGAGGAAGTGTTTTGCGATGCGGCCGGCCGTGTGCGCGTGCGCATACACGGCTTCGATCCGGCAGACCACGCGCACGCGCAAGGCGCCGGAACGAACGATTCGGCCGGCGACAGTGCGCCCGTTCGCGTCGGCGCCAGCCTCGCGGGCAGCGGGTTCGGGGCGCTGTTCCTGCCGCGGGTCGGGATGGAAGTCCTGTTGGGGTGTCTGTCGGGCGACCCCGACCGGCTGGTCATCATCGGCGTGTTGAGCAACGGTGCGAACCCGCCCGCGAATTTCAGCGATACCGGCGCGCTGCCCGGCAATCGCTACCTGTCCGGCATCAAGACCAGGGAAATCAAGGGCCGGCGCCATAACCAGCTTCGTCTGGACGATACCCCGTCGCAAATCTCCGCGCAGTTGGCGAGCGAACACGCGCATACCCAATTGAACCTGGGCTATCTGACGCAGCCGCGCGACGGCGGGCACGGGAGCGACCGGGGCGACGGGGCGGAACTGCGCACCGATGCCGCTGCGGCGTTGCGCGCGGCCCGCGGCATTTTGCTGTCGACCTATGCGCGGGCACGGGCGACCGGCGGTCAGCTTGACCGCGAGGAGCTGATTCGCCTGCTCGATCAGTGCACCGAACTTTTCAAGTCGCTCGGCGACCATGCCGGCCAGCATGGCGGGCGGGCTGTCGACGCCGCGGGCCAGGACGGCATCGCCGATGCGTTTCGAAACTGGACGCCCGGCGGCGCGCAGCGCGGTGAGGGCGACGACGCGTCCGCGTTGATGGCATTCGGCGCGCAATCGGGGTCGCTCAACGTCACGCCGAAAACGCATGTCGTGTATGCGGGAGAGAACATCGATCAGATCGCGCAGCGGCATGTACAGGTCGCGAGCGGCGAGCGCATCAATCTGCATGCCGGCCGCGGTGTCGCGATGTTCGCGCACAGCGACGGCGTGTCGGCGATCGCGAATCGCGGGAAGGTGACGATTCAGTCGCAGAACGACGATACGCAAGTCGATTCGGCGAAGAACATTCAATTGACCGCGGCGGGAGGAACGCTGACGGGTACGGCGAGCGATGAAGTCGTGTTCGTGACGTCCGGTGGCGCGTATCTGAAGCTGCGCGGGGGCGATATCGAGTTGGGGTGTCCGGGGACTTTTACGGTGAAGTCGGCGGGGCATTCGTGGGGTGGGGCGGCCAGTATGGATACGGATATGCCTGACTTCGGTCAGGCATCACTTGATCGCGTGCCGAAGCTGATCCGTGCTTCGGACGGCGACGCAGCGCCGGGATTCGATGGACGGATTCAAACAGCTTCCAGCGCATTGTCGAACTTGACGACCGACTCGGCGGGTGAACTGCCGGCGGTCGATACCGACGAGTTCGAGAGGCTGGCGGTGCAGTTCCTCAAGAAAAACATATAAGCACGTGCAGGAGTCTGAATGACCGATTCATTTCTCGATCCGCGACCGGTAGCGGACGCGCCTACTGACGAACCTGTTACTCAGGTCGATACACCCGACGCACCTGCGTCACGCCCCGAACCGCCGCCGATCATCGTCGGTCGCGTCGAAGGAGTGACGAGGTTCGTGAAAGGCACACCGCTTATCTGCATCTTGCAAATGCCCTTGCCCGGTGTCGTGATCTTCGTGCATGGCGTGAACTCGGAGGGCGAATGGTTCGATGCGACGGAGGAAGGACTGTGCAAGGGTCTCAATCGCCGGCTCGGGCGACTCGACGATCAAATGATGTATCACGGCATCGAAGCCGGGCAATTGACGCCGGCGAAGTACACGGAGAGCGTGACGCCGGATGGGTTCTTGAACCCCGATTTGCTGGCAGACAACTACATCAAACCGGATCCGTCGTTTTCGCCAGTCATTCACTTCCGGTGGGGCTATCGGGCGAGCGCCGAGGAATTGAAGGAGTACGGCGACAAGATTTTCTTGAACGAGAAGGACTACTGGGGCGGTGGTCCGTTCACGAACGGCTGTGCGAGCCTGCCCGACCTTTGGCACGGCGGTCTGGACGATCGAACGATGGGATGGATGACGGTGCAAGGCATCAATCCGACCAACCGGCCGCTGTATCGTGCGCCGCCCCGCGCGTATGGCGTGCTCGCGGCCTTGCGATTGGCCAAATTGATCGAGTCGATCCGTCAGATGCAGGCCGACGTACCGATTACCGTCGTATGCCACAGCCAGGGCAACATCGTGGGCCTTACGGCGGCGTTCTTCGGCGACGCATTCCCCGATGTCGAAGATCCGTGGGGAGGCACGGGCCACTGCGTGGCAGACGCCTATGTACTGGCAAACGCGCCGTACAGCCTCGCGAATGCAGACGGTCCGTACAAATCCGACACGTTCATGGATACGTGGTCGCAACGCGCAACGAAAGACGCGAGCGGTCATCGCGGTCGTCAGACCTACGCCGCGCGCACCAAGACCTTCGGCAAATTCCTGTCGATTATCGGCAACCGCAAGGCCTTCGAACAACCGGTGGACAAGGTTGATGAAGACATGAAAAACAAGCGGGTCTCGCCGACAAGCAACCGGTCGTATGCCGCACAACAGGATCGCGATCGACACGGCTTGAATGGATCGACGTATGGCCGCGTCACCGCGTATTGCTGTCCGCACGATCAGGTGATTTCAGCAGTGACGGTTCAGGGCATCGGCTGGCGCGGGATCAGCAAACACGAACTCGATGACATCGGCGCGGCCAGCATCCTGACGCAGCGGGTATTCGCATCGGGCTTTCCGGTCGGCGTACAGAAACCCTACCGCTATTGGGAAGACGATTGGCGGCATGGCAAGCCAGGAACGAAGTCGGGCTTCTGGTATCCGCCCTCGCCACCGGCCAAATTCAATTTGATCGGTGCAGTTAAAGGCAATGAGAGTGTTTGGGGGATAGCGGCGACGCTGGCAACCGCGCCGCTCATGTTCGTTGTGACCGGCATCAGTTCGGCATTGAACATGCTCCGTGTGAACGCCGATCCGCCAAAGGGCTGGACGGTGGTAGCGGACGCTCCGGCGCTGGATGATCCATTCCCACCGAAGGCATTGCGGTTCGGCAAGCCCGTCGAAACGAAGGACGGCGACGCAGTAAGCGACTTCAATGAAGGCAACGATCCACCGGCTGCATGGCGTGACGCGAGCAAGGCCGATGCGGACAAGCGGGCTGATGATCCCTACGATCAATACAAGGCAAAGAACGAGGACAACGTTGCGCAAGGCACGGCAGCAACCGAAGCCGGGCAGCGCTACGAGGATCGCGCGTTGATGCGGATGGAGGCGCGTCGCACGCTGAACACCGAATGGCTCGATCGTGACGGCCACGTCATTGGCGAGGACGGCAAGAGCGCGATACCCGAAGGCTACAAGGAATGGCGCGACCAGCAGATTGTCGACTGGCTCGATCGCGGTGCGACCAATAGCCCGACCAACCATTCAACGACGATGACCAATCCCGAGCATGCAGAGAAGGCGCTTGCATACGACTTGGCGATCGGTCGGTGCTATTTAACGCCCGACCAACTTTACGACTTGCGGATTGAGGCGGATTGGAGGATGGGGGACGGTATTCCTGATGACAATCCGAACAAGAAGTACTTCGAGTATTTCGCGCGCGGGAAATTTGACGATCTCCCGATGCACGAATGGGTACACGTCAAGAACAGCGAAGGCACGATTCCCGATGCGATCAAGGACGAACGTGAAGGCGAACTCTATCTGAAGGTCGGGGGTGTGATTTGAAAACGCTGATCGCTACGTGGCCGCGACGTGCAGCCGTCGCCGCGTCGACATGGATGCTTGTCACCGTGCTCATGGCCACACTGATGGCACATGTAGAACAACCCGATCCGGTACATTTGGAAAGAGGAGATTGGATGAAACGATTCGTTGTCTTGCCTGCCTTGGCCGCCCTTGCGGTGTTTATGTTCACCACGGCCATGATGCGCCCCGCACAAGCCGCATCTCCCCAGGAGCCTGCAGCGGACGCCGTGCGAGCAGTAGACGAACCGGCGAAGCCGTTCGTCGCTCAGGTTGTCGGTCTGATGTGGTTGAATCCGTTGCAACGTATGGACTACCCGACCGAATGGCAATTGTTGTGGACGCAAGGACTTGTCGCGCCGAACAAGGATGATGACATGGTCCGAACCAAGCCGGAAAAGTTCTCTTCCCTTCGATCGATCGGTGCACTCGTCTACGGCAACCGTGGTGCAGAAACCTTCAAGGGCTTCTACCACAAGTACATGTTCAAGTTCCCCCTGCTGCTTAGCTCGCGCTATTCCGCCAATCCTAAATACTTCTACACGGTGGCCCCCGCCGACAAGAAAGACTGGCGCGAACTGGCGGGCATTCGTGTCGAGGTTGCGATTCCGGATCGACTCGAACCCGACGACTCGCGAAGCTACTTGAGCGATTCGATTCGAAAAACGTTTTCGATCGGAAACACGTACTTCCCGAAGATGTGGAGCAACCCTACGCCCCCCGATGTGCAAATCACCCAAGGCGGTGCGAACACAGGTTTCACGTCATTGAACAACGCGCTGGACTACTTGCAGGCAAACCCCGACAAGACCGTATGGGCGATCAATTGGGACGCACCGAGCTTCCCGCCCACCGATGCCCAGATCAACGAGAACCTCGTCGTGCTGTTCCTCGCCGGCCCGAACTTCAACACCGAGCGCGAACCGCTCGCGTGGATCGGCAAGGCCGCAACCGGCAATACACAGGCGTTTGAGCGGAAGGTCGGCACGACGCGCGTCGTACAGGCATGGAAGGCAACCATCGATGAAGCGGCACGCAATGCCGGTGTGGCGGTTCCGGACCTCGAATACATCTTTCACGACGCAGGCAAAGGCAGCGACGCATCGTCGTCCCGTCTTGCCGCGCTCTCGCAAACGTTGACCGAAACGCTTCCGGAATACGACTACATGAAGCAAACCTTCAACGCGGCCGGTTTGCTCGGCGACATGGGAACCGGCAGCGCATTGACCAACGTGGCGCTCGCGATCGGGCGAATCAATCACTACGGCGGCAACGCACTGGTTGCCGGGACAACCGATCCCGAACATCCCGTCGCGGTTATCGTCAGGCCACCGTCGAAGCTCACGCCGATCGATCCGACCAAAGACTGGTTCCGCGCACGCGGCGGAAACAATGCGTACCTGCCGTGGTGGGGCCGCCGACACGATACCGATTACGGTATGCAGGGTTATTCGTGGTAACGCAAGTCAGCGCGACGGCACGTTGCATGCGCACGCAACCGTCGCGCAAATCATTCAAAGGAGGATATATGCGTGGAATTATCCGGGTAGGCGATACCCATACCCACGGTGGCCGGGTCGAGTCCGGCGCGGCAACAAGCAAGGTGATGGGCCACGCGGTTGCCCGCGTCGGCGACACGTGTTCATGCCTGGTTCACGGCACGTGCACCATCGTCGAAGGCGATCCGGACTTCAACGTCGAAGGCCGGGCCGCCGCGTTCGACGGACACAAGACTTCCTGCGGTGCGGCGTTGACTTCTTCGGTTGTCGATTCCGGACGTATCTGAACGCAACCGGCCGGGCCGTGTGCCGGGCATCGGAGACCCGGCACACGGCGTGAGGCACGCCTGACGATGCCGGGCCGCCCCCGTCAGGCCGGCAACGCGAACCGCGTGACGGCTTCCCGCAACGCTTCGGCCTGATCGCGCAGCGAATGCGCGGCGGCGGCGGCTTCCTCGACGAGCGCCGCGTTCTGCTGCGTGACCTGATCCATCTCGCCCACCGCGCGATTGACCTGCTCGATTCCGGAGCTCTGCTCGCGCGACGCGTGGCTGATCTCGTCGAGGATCTCGTTGACACGCCGTACCGACTGCACGATCTCGGCCATCGTCTCGCCTGCATGCGTGACGAGCGTCGCACCGTGCTCGACCGTCTCGTTCGACGACACGATCAACGACTTGATTTCCTTCGCAGCCGTCGCCGAGCGTTGCGCGAGCGAGCGCACTTCGGCCGCGACCACCGCGAAGCCGCGGCCCTGTTCGCCCGCGCGCGCGGCCTCGACCGCCGCGTTCAGCGCGAGGATGTTGGTCTGGAACGCGATGCCGTCGATCACGCCGATGATGTCGCCGATCTTGTGCGAGCGGTCGGTGATTTCGTTCATCGTGCGCACGACATCGTCGACCACCGCGCTGCCGCGCGTCGCGACTTGCGCCGCCTGGTCGGCGAGGGTCGCGGCCTGCGCGGCGCTTTCCGCGTTCTGCTTCACGTTCGCGGTCATCTGGTCCATGCTCGACGCGGTCTGTACGAGCGCGGCCGCCTGTTCCTCGGTGCGCTGCGACAGGTCCGTGTTGCCCGACGCGATCTCGCTCGCGCCGACGTTGATGTTCTCGGTGCCCATCCGGACGCGCGACACCATGTCGATCAGTCCGCCCTGCATCACGTGCAACGCATGCAGCAGGCTGCCGCGATCGTCGTGCTTCACGTTCACGCGCGCGGTCAGGTCGCCCTGCGCGATGCGTTGCGCGGTGTCGAGCGCGACTTCGAGCGCGCCGCCGAGGTTCGCGCGCACGCTTCTCAGCACGAGCACCATCACGGCGGTCGCGATCGCGCCGAGCACGGCGGTCATCGCGAGCCAGTGGCCGATGCTCGCGAGCACGGCCGAGCGCACGTCGTTCATGTACATGCCCGTCACGAGATACCAGTCCCACGGGGCGAAGCGTTGCACCGCGCTGGTCTTGTCCTGCGGCTTGTCGGCGCCCGGCTTCGGCCACAGATACTCGACGAAGCCCTTGCCGCCTTCCGCGTTGCCGGCCTTCACGATTTCGACGAACAGATGCTTGCCGTTCGGATCCGCGAAATTCGATACGTCCTTGCCGTCGAGGTCGGTCTTGATCGGATGCATTACGATCACCGGCTTCGAGTCGTTGATCGAGATGTAGCCGTCGGTGCCGTAGCGCATCGCGGCGATTGCCTCGAGCGCCTTCTGCTTCGCCTCGGCTTCCGGCAGCGCGTTCTGCTGCGACAGCTTGTAGTAGTGGTCGGCGACGCTCGTCGCCTGCGCCACCAGCGTCGCAAGCTGGTCGCGGCGGTCGGCGATCATCGATGCGCGGGTCTGCCACGCGCCGATCCCGGCGATCACGAGCAGGCCGAGCCACAGAATGACGATCATCGAAGCAAGTTTCTGGTTCAGGGAGAGTGTGCGCATGGTGAATGAGGTCGGTCGGTCAAACGAGCGCGCCGGAACGGCGTGACGAGATAAGTCTTTGACGGCGCGCGACGAACGTTGCCGTAGGCGGGAAATCCCTTAGACACCGTACCGCCGCCAATGCCATCGAGCGCGGTACGGTCATCTATGCATATACATATTCGGCGTCGCTATACTGTCGGACGATGGCGGTCGCGCTGTTCGTCCGGGAGGCCGGGCGCGGGTGGCGACGCCGCACGAAACCGAAAGGAGGCAACGATGCGGATTCTGGTGGTAGGGGCCGGCGCGGTCGGCGGATATTTCGGCGGCCGGCTCGCGGCGGCGGGGCGCGACGTGACATTCCTGGTGCGCGATGGCCGCGCGGCCGCGCTCGCGCGCGACGGGCTGCTGATTCGCAGCCCGCGCGGCGACCTGACGCTTGCGAACGTGCAGACCGTGCGCGCGACCGATACGGCCGCGCCGTTCGACCTCGTGCTGTTGAGCTGCAAGGCGTACAGCCTCGACGATGCGATCACGTCGTTCGCGCCGTTCGTCGGGCCGTCGACGCTGATTCTGCCGATGCTCAACGGAATGCGCCATCTCGACGTGCTGCGCGACCGGTTCGGCACTGCGCAGGTGCTGGGCGGCCTGTGCGTGATCGCGGCCACGCTCGATCACGAGCAGCGGATCGTGCACCTGAACGACACGCACGGATTGTCGTTCGGCGAACTCGCCGGTGGCGAATCGGCGCGCGTGCGCGCGCTGGCCGACGTGCTCGGCGGCGCGGGTTTCGACGCGACGCTCAGCGACAACATCGCTGCGCGCATGTGGGAGAAATGGGTGTTCCTCGCGACGCTCGCGGCGAGCACGTCGCTGTTTCGCGGCTCGATCGGCGACATTCTCGCGGCGCCGGACGGCCGTCGTTTGCTCGAGACGATGCTCGACGAATGCAGCGCGATTGCCGCGCACAACGGGCAGCGGCCCGATCCGGCGGCAATCGGGCGGATGCAGCGGATGGTGCTGACGCCGTCGCCGCTGACCGCATCGATGCTGCGCGACGTCGAGAACCATGCGCGGGTCGAGGCCGATCACGTGATCGGCGACCTGCTCGCGCGTCGCGATCCGCAGGCGACGGATGCGCTGTCGCTGCTGCGGATCGCGTACAACCATCTGAAGACGTACGAGGTGCGCGCCGCACGGGAAGGCGCGCCCGCGTAAGCGCGGCGACGGGCTGCGTCGCCCTCGCATATCTGTGCTTTGCCCGGCGGCGCATGGCCGCCGTCGGGCAAGCGCCCCTGCCGGCGCGCAGCGTGTTCCGCGCTGCACAAATTTGCTGCCGGACGCCGTTTTGGCTCGTTATCCGCAAAAAAGTATCGGAAATCTGGCGTAAAGTTGGTGGAGCCGCACGTTTGATCGATCTACATTGCTTCCCATGCGACCGGTCGCGTCGCCGCACGAAACCGGCGGCGAACGCGTAAACGGCGGAACGGCCCGGCCGGCGAGACATGGGAATGGAGACGCCAGGATGATGCATCCCGATCTGGAAGTGGTCGAAGTGCGACGCGATGAGTCGTTCAAGGTCTGGTCGCATGGCTATCCGTATCGCACGATCCGCTGGCACTTCCATCCCGAATTCGAACTGCACCTGATCGTTGCGACGCGCGGCAAGTATTTCGTCGGCGATCACGTCGGTTCGTTCGGCCCGGGCCATCTCGTGCTGCTCGGTCCGAACCTGCCGCACAACTGGGTCAGCGACATGGCCGAAGGCGAGACCGTCGAGCGCCGCAATCTCGTGATCCAGTTCGATCCTGCGTTCGTGCGCCGCTGCATGGACGCGTTTCCCGAATGCCGCGATGCACAGGCGCTGCTCGACGACGCGCGGCGCGGCGTGGGTTTCGACGACGACACGAGCGCGGCGATCGCGCCGTTGTTCGACGCACTGCTGGCGGCGCGCGGCATGCGCCGCATCGTGCTGTTCATGACGATGCTCGAGCGGCTGTGCGGCGCGGCCGAACGTACGCTGCTCGCGAGCCCCGCATACGATCACGCGCACGTCACGCCGACGCGGCTCGGCCATGCGTTGTCGTACATCGGCAAGAACCTGGCGTCCGAGCTGCGCGAATCCGATCTCGCGCAACTCACCGGACAGAGCGTCAGCGCGTTCTCGCGCGCGTTCCACCGCCATACGGGCATGCCGTTCGTCCAGTACGTGAACCGGCTGCGGATCGAATCCGCGTGCCAGATGCTGCTCGTCGACGACACGAGCATCACCGACATCTGCTTCCAGGCCGGCTTCAACAACGTGTCCAACTTCAACCGCCAGTTCCGCGCGGTGAAGGGAATGGCGCCGTCCGAATTTCGCGCGCTGCAGCGCCTGAATGCGCGCAGCCGCGAGCTCGCGCTGCATGCGGCGCCCACCGGCAACCCGTTTCCGCCGCGCGTGGTCACGCCCGGCATGCCCGAGCTTGCGCCGCAGTCAGGATGAGCGCGGGGCGCTCGCCCACCTGAGTTTTCCTCGCCATTGCGTTTCACCTGCCTAATCGCGACGTTCGCATCGCGAGGGGCGCGCTTACCCACGAAAAGCCGTACATAAATCGGAGACACCGTCATGATGCATGCATCGCCCGCTTCATTGCCTCGCCGCGCCATCCGCATGGCGGCCCTTGCCACGCTCGCCGTCGCGGCCGTGCTGCCCGTCGCCGCGCATGCCGCGCCGCTGCGTATCGGCATGACGTTCCAGGAACTGAACAACCCGTATTTCGTGACGATGCAGAAGGCGCTGAACGATGCGGCCGCATCGATCGGTGCGCAGGTCATCGTCACCGACGCGCATCACGACGTCAGCAAGCAGGTCAGCGACGTCGAGGACATGCTGCAGAAGAAGATCGACATCCTGCTCGTGAACCCGACCGACTCGACCGGCATCCAGTCGGCGATCACGCAGGCGAAGAAGGCCGGCGCGGTGGTCGTGGCCGTCGACGCGAACGCGAACGGCCCGGTCGATTCGTTCGTCGGCTCGAAGAACTACGACGCGGGCGTGATGTCGTGCGAATACCTCGCGAAGGCGATCGGCGGCAGCGGCGAGGTGGCGATCCTCGACGGCATTCCCGTCGTGCCGATTCTCGAACGCGTGCGCGGCTGCAAGGCCGGGCTCGCGAAGTTCCCGAACGTGAAGCTGGTCGATACGCAGAACGGCAAGCAGGAGCGCGCGGCCGCGCTGTCGGTGACGGAGAACATGATTTCCGCGCACCCGAACCTGAAGGGCCTGTTCAGCGTGAACGACGGCGGCGCAATGGGCGCGCTCTCGGCGATCGAGGGATCGGGCAAGGACATCAAGCTGACGAGCGTCGACGGCGCGCCCGAGGCGGTGGCGGCGATCCAGAAGCCCAATTCGAAGTTCATCGAGACGACCGCGCAGTTTCCGGCCGACCAGGTTCGCATCGCGCTCGGCATCGCGCTCGCGCGCAAGTGGGGCGCGACGGTGCCGAAAGCGATTCCGGTTGACGTGAAGGTCGTCGATCGCGGCAATGCGAAGGGGTTCAGCTGGTGAGCGACGCGCGACCTGACGCGCGGGGCGGCCGCGCGGCCGCGGCCCCGCGCACGGAGCAGCCGATGGACACGATACTCAGGCTCGGCCACATCACGAAAAGCTTTCCGGGCGTGAAGGCGTTGTCGGACATCCATCTCGAGATCGCGCGCGGCGAGATTCACGCGCTGCTCGGCGAGAACGGCGCCGGCAAGTCGACGCTGATGAAGATTCTGTGCGGCATTCATCGGCCGGATACCGGCACGATCGAAATCGACGGCGCCGCGCGGCACTTCGCGAGCTATCACGACGCGGTCGCGGCCGGTATCGGCATCGTGTTTCAGGAGTTCAGCCTGATCCCGCATCTCGATGCCGTCGACAACCTGTTTCTCGGCCGCGAGCTGCGCACGCGCTGGGGCGTGCGCGACCGGTCGCGGATGCGGCGCACGGCGGCCGGCATCTTCGCGCGGCTCGGCGTGTCGATCGATCTCGATGCGCCGCTGCGCACGCTGTCGGTCGCCCAGCAGCAGTTCGTCGAGATCGGCAAGGCGCTGTCGCTCGATGCGCGCATCCTGATCCTCGACGAACCCACCGCCACGCTCACGCCGGCCGAGGCCGAACGCCTGTTCGCGATCATGCGCGAGCTGAAGCGGCAGGGCGTCGCGATGATCTTCATCTCCCATCATCTCGACGAAATCTTCGCGGTGTGCGATCGCATCACGGTGCTGCGCGACGGCCAGTACGTCGCGACCACCGACGTGGCGCGTACCGACGTCGAGCAACTGGTGCGGATGATGGTCGGCCGCCGGATCGAGAGCAGCTTTCCGCCAAAGCCTGCGCGCGCCGCCGACGCGCCTGCCGTGCTCGAAGTCGATGCGCTGCAGATCGAGCGCGATGGCCCGGTGAACCGCTTCGCGCTGCATGCGGGCGAGATCCTCGGCTTCGCCGGCCTGGTCGGCTCGGGCCGCACCGAGACGGCGCTCGCCGTGATCGGCGCGACCCGCGCGCATCGCAAGGACGTGCGGGTGCGCGGCCTGGTGGCGAAGCTCGCCGATCCCGCCGATGCGCTGCGTGCGGGCATCGGCATCCTGCCGGAAAGCCGCAAGACGGAAGGGCTCGTCACGTCGTTCTCGATCCGCGACAACATTTCGCTGAACAACCTCGGCAAGTACCGGTCGATGCGCTGGCTGATCGACCGGCGCGGCGAGGCGCGCACGACGCACGACGTGATGCGGCGCGTCGGCGTGAAGGCGCCGTCGATCCACACCGAGGTCGCGACGCTGTCCGGCGGCAACCAGCAGAAGGTCGTGATCGCGCGCTGGCTGAACCATCACGCCACCGTGCTGATCTTCGACGAGCCGACGCGCGGCATCGACGTCGGCGCGAAAGCCGAAATCTACGGGCTGATGCGCGAACTCACCGCGCGCGGCTACGCCATCATCATGATCTCGTCCGAGCTGCCGGAGATCGTCGGCATGTGCGATCGCGTCGCCGTGTTTCGGCAGGGCCGCATCGAAGCGACGCTGGAAGGCGACGAGATCGATCCCGATACGGTCATGATCCATGCCACGGCCGGCACGCGAGGAGCAACCCATGAACCTGCCTGATTCTTCCTCCACGCCAACCACGCCGCTCCCGGGCGTCACCGGCGATGCACCGCCGCCGCGCGCGATGTGGACGCAGCTGCGGCGCTCGACGCTGTTCTATCCGCTCGTCGGCCTGATCGCCGTGTGCATCGCGATGATGCTCGCGAGCCCGAGCTTCCTGTCCGCCGCGAACCTCGAGAACGTGCTGCGCCAGGTGTCGATCAACGCGATCATCGCGGTCGGCATGACCTGCGTGATCCTGACCGGCGGGATCGACCTGTCGGTCGGCGCCGTGATGGCGCTGTCGGGCACGCTCGCGGCCGGGCTGATGGTCGCGGGCGTCAACGCCGTCGCCGCGCTCGCGATCGGCATCGCGGTGGGCCTCGGCTTCGGGTTCCTGAACGGCGTGTTCGTCGCGTTCGCGGGCATGCCGCCGATCATCGTCACGCTCGCGACGATGGGCATCGCGCGCGGGCTCGCGCTGATCTACACCGGCGGCTATCCGATCGACGGGCTGCCCGACTGGGTCGCGTTCTTCGGCAGCGGCAAGGTGTTCGGAATCCAGGCGCCGGTGCTGATCATGCTGGCCGTCTATGCGATCGCGTGGCTGCTGCTCGACCGGATGCCGTTCGGCCGCTACGTCTATGCGATCGGCGGCAACGAGCAGGCGACGCGGCTCACCGGCGTGCGTGTCGCGCGCGTGAAGCTGATCGTCTATACGCTGGCCGGGCTCACGTCGGCGATCGCCGCGATCGTGCTGACCGGGCGCCTGATGAGCGGTCAGCCGAACGCGGGCGTGGGTTTCGAGCTCGACGCGATCGCGGCCGTCGTGATGGGCGGCACGTCGATCTCCGGCGGGCGCGGCGCGATCCTCGGCACGCTCGTCGGTGCGCTGCTGCTCGGCGTGCTCAACAACGGGCTGAACATGATCGGCGTGAACCCGTATGTGCAGAACGTGATCAAGGGCGGAATCATCCTGCTCGCGATCTACATCAGCCGCGAGCGATCGCGGTGACACTTGATTCGTCGGATATCCGAATCATCAACGAGCGAGACAACTCATGACGACACCCGAAGCCCGGCCGCACATGACCGCGGTGGTTTGCCACGGCCCCGAGGATTACCGCGTCGAACAGGTCGCGAAGCCGTGCGCCGGCGCGAACGAGCTCGTGATCCGCATCGCGGCGTGCGGCATCTGCGCGAGCGATTGCAAGTGCTATACGGGCGCGAAGATGTTCTGGGGCGGCCCGAGCCCGTGGGTGAAGGCGCCCGTGATTCCCGGCCACGAATTCTTCGGCTACGTGGAAGCGCTCGGCGAGGGCGCGGCCGGGCATTTCGGCGTCGCGCTGGGCGATCGCGTGATCGCCGAGCAGATCGTGCCGTGCGGCAAGTGCCGCTACTGCAGGTCGGGGCAGTACTGGATGTGCGAGGTGCACAACATCTTCGGCTTTCAGCGGGAGGTCGCGGACGGCGGGATGGCCGAATACATGCGGATTCCGCCGACCGCGATCGTCCACCGGATCCCGCTCGGCGTGTCGCTCGAGGATGCCGCGATCATCGAGCCGCTGTCGTGCGCGATCCATACGGTGAACCGTGGCGACGTCCAGCTCGACGACGTCGTCGTGATCGCCGGCGCGGGCCCGCTCGGGCTGATGATGACGCAGGTCGCGCACCTGAAGACGCCGAAGCGGCTCGTCGTGATCGACCTGATCGACGAGCGGCTCGAACTCGCGCGGCAGTACGGCGCCGACGTGACGATCAATCCGAAGCGCGACGATGCGCGCGAGATCGTCCGCGCGCTGACCGACGGCTACGGGTGCGACGTCTACATCGAGACGACCGGCGCGCCTGTCGGCGTGAATCAGGGGCTCGAACTGATCCGCAAGCTCGGTCGCTTCGTCGAATTCAGCGTGTTCGGCGAGGATGCGACCGTCGACTGGTCGATCATCGGCGATCGCAAGGAGCTCGACGTGCGCGGCGCGCATCTCGGGCCATACTGTTACCCCGTTGCGATCGACCTGCTCGCGCGCGGGCTCGTCACGTCCAAGGGCATCGTCACCCACGATTTCGCGCTCGAGGACTGGAACGACGCGATCCGCGTCGCGAAATCGCCCGAATCGATCAAGGTGCTGCTGAAGCCGGCCCGCTGACGGCCGGCGTACGCCTTACTGGAGACATCATGGACTACGTCATAGGCGTCGACATCGGCACGCAGAGCACCAAGGCGCTGCTCGTCGACCGGCACGGCACGATCGTCGCGCGGCGCTCGGCCGGCTACCAGCCCGACACGCCGCGTCCGCTGTGGGCCGAACAATGGCCGCAGGTATGGTTCGACGCGGTGCTCGAATGCATCGCCGGCTGCGTGAGCGACGCGCACGCGCAGGGCGTGCCGGCCGACGCGATCCGCGCCGTGTGCGTGAGCAGCCTGTACGGCGGCTCCGGCATTCCCGTCGACGCCGACATGCGGCCGCTGCATCCGTGCCTGATCTGGATGGACCGGCGCGCGACCGGAGAGGTCGACCGGGTAAACGAAAACGTGAACGTCGAGCGGCTGCGCGCGATTACCGGCAACGGGGTCGACAGCTATTACGGGTTCACGAAGATGTTGTGGCTGCGCGATCAACGCCCCGACGTATGGGCGAACGTGCGCTATTTCCTGCCGCCGAACGCGTATGTGATCTACCTGCTGACGGGCGAAGTCGCGGTGGATCACAGTTCGGCGGGCAACATAGGCGGCGTGTACGACGTCGCGCGGCGGGAGTGGTCCGACGACGCACTCGACATGCTCGGCATTCCGGCGACGATGATGCCCGAGCGGCTCGTCGAATCGACCGACATCGTCGGCGGGCTGCTGTCGCAGTGGACGGCGCGGCTCGGGCTGCCGGCCGGCACGCCCGTCGTGGCGGGCGGTGTCGACGCGGCCGTCGCGACCTTCGCCGCCGGCGCGACGCGCGCCGGACAGCATGTCGCGATGATCGGCACCAGCATGTGCTGGGGCTATGTGACCCGGCACGTCGATGCGCGGCACGGGCTCGTCAGCATGCCGCACGTGTTCGACGGGCAGCGCGACCTGTATGTATTCGGCGGCGCGATCACGGCAGGCGCATCGGTCGCGTGGTTTCGCGACCAGTTCTGTCATGCGGAAATCGATGCGGCGAGGCTGCTGCCGCACGGCGATCCGCACGTGCTGCTCGAGGAGGCGGCCGAGAGCGTGCCGCCCGGTGCGGACGGCGTGCTGTTCCTGCCGTACCTGATGGGCGAGCGCAGCCCGGTGTGGGATGCGAAGGCGAGCGGCGCGTTCGTCGGACTGAGCCTTGCGCATACGCGCGCGCACCTGTATCGCGCTGTGCTCGAAGGCGTTGCGTTCGCGCTGCGGCACAACATCGACGCGGGACGGCGCGGTGCGGCGGTGCTGGATGACCGGCTGATCGTCGTCGGCGGCGCCGCGCATTCGGCACTGTGGATGCAGATCGTCGCGGACGTCACGGGTTTTCCGGTGTGGACGATCGAGCAGGATGTCGAAGCGGCGATGGGGGCGGCGCTGCTCGCGGGCGTCGGCGTGGGGCTCGTGTCGCACGATGACGCGCAGGGCGGCTGGGTCACGCTCGCCGAACGCGCACGGCCCGACCCGGCGCGCGCGAACGCGTATGCCGCACGCTTCGCGCTTTACACGGCGTTGTATCCAGCGCTCAAGCCGGTCATGCACGCGCTACGCGCGACATCATGAAGACCCGATTCGATTTCAGCGGCTCACGGGTGCTCGTCACCGGTGCGTCGAGCGGGATCGGGCGCGCATGTGCGGCCGCGCTGGCGCACGCGGGGGCGCGGGTCGTCGCGGCGGGGCGCGATGCGGCCGCGCTCGATACGCTGGCCGGCGAGGTCGCGTGCGATACCTTGCGCGTCGACGTCGGCGGCGACGAACGTGCGATCGATGCGGCACTGGCCCGGTACGACACATTCGACGGGCTCGTCAATTGCGCGGGGATCGCGTCGCTCGAACCGGCGCTCGAGGTCGGCGCGGACAACTTCGATCGCGTGATGGCCGTCAACGCGCGCGGCGCGGCGCTCGTCGCGCGCGCCGTGGCCCGCAAGATGATCGCGTCCGACGGTCGCGGCGCCGTGCGCGCGCGCGGCAGCATCGTCAACGTATCGAGCCAGGCCGCGCTCGTCGGGTTGCCCGCGCATCTGAGCTATTGCGCGTCCAAGGCGGCGCTCGACGCGATCACGCGTGTGCTCTGCATCGAGCTCGGGCCGCACGGGATTCGCATCAACAGCGTGAACCCGACCGTCACGCTGACGCCGATGGCGCAACGCGCGTGGAGCGAGCCGGAGAAGCGCGCGCCGATGCTCGCCGCGATTCCGCTCGGGCGCTTCGCGGAGCCGGACGAGGTGGTCGGGCCGGTGTTGTTTCTGCTCAGCGATGCCGCGTCGATGATCAGCGGCGTGTCGCTGGCGATCGACGGCGGTTATACGGCGCGGTAGCGGGCGCGCCCGTTCGGCGCTGGCCGGCGGCCTGCGGAGGTTCGGCAAAGGCGCACGCCGGAGCCCGTCGGGCGTTGCGGGGGCGGGCGATGCCGGTCAAACCGGGTCCTTGCTCGGCGGCCCGTCGGGTTGCTGCGGATTGTCGTGAGGATGCCCCGGCGCGGGCGGCGACAGCGGATCGTCTTCCGGATCGCGGTTCGGATCGGCCGGGGGTTCCGGCGTCGGGGTCGTGTGATCGGTCATGGGGAACTCGCGCATGCGTGGCGGTGGCGGCGCGGCGTTCGCGCCTCGTCTCCGTTATAGGCAATCGGACGAGTGTTTGCAGCGGGATTCGTGCGGTGGCGTGCGGATGGCCGACGATAATCCGGTGTCGGCGGGTCGCGCACCGGATCGCATTGACGGGCATGCTGCCGCGTCGGGCGACCGGGGTGGGTGATATCAGCGCAGATCCGCCGGCGTATCGACGTCGCGCAGGATGCCGGGGTCGTCGACGTCGATCAGGTTCACCGGGGCGCTGGCAAACAGCGAGCGGGCGCCCGTGTCGCCATCGAGCGCGGCCAGCGCGTCGTAATGGCGGGCGGCGAAGCCGACCGGATGACCGCGCACGCCCTGGTACACGGGGGCGACGATCGATGCGTCGTCGGCATCGAGCGCGCGCGTGAGCACTTCGTAGGTGGATGCCGCGATCCACGGCATGTCGGCGAGCGCGACCAGCCAGCCGGTTGCTTCCGGCGTCGTGCGCACGCCCGCTGCAAGGCTCGCGCCCATCCCGCGCGTCGCGTCGGGTGCATAGATGACCTGGCAGCCGGCTTCGTTCAGCAGAATCGCGAGTTTTTCGGCGCCGGGACGCACGACGGCGATCACGTCGGCCGTGGCCGCCGCGAGATGACGGGCGGCCGCCACCGCGACTGGCGTGCCGTCGGGGAGCCGCGCAAGCAGCTTGCTTTGCTGACCGCTCGGGTCGAAGCGTTGACCGAGGCCGCCGGCGAGCAGGACGCCGGTGGCGAGTGACGCATAGGACATCGGCGCGGGGGGGAGGGAGGCAGGTGGCCCGATTGTGCGGGAGCAGGCGGGGATCGGCAAGTGCGGATGTTACCGATGCGGGGGGCGTCGGAAAGAATGTCGGGGGGGCGTTTCGTCGAGGATGCTTTCGTCGATCCTTGCTTTTTGTCCGCCTGACGGCGCGCAACTGCGGTCCTTATCGGTCAAGGCAGTGGACGAATACCCCTGCGGACGGCCACGGCTTGACTCCTGCGCGAAACCGGGTTTTCAACTATTTGACGGAAGTGTCAAAAAAACTATACTCGAGTCGAATTCAGGTGGCCGGCGACGATTGCCGATGCGCGGCGCAGTTGCCCGGCGAATGATCCGCGCGGCCGGCTTGTCGCAACGCCATCCCGATGTGCCGCGGCTTGCATCGAGGGCGGGTGCCGGTTCCCGATCTCCAGTCGCGTCCACGCACGTTCGGCATGCAGACTCTCTCCTCGCCGCGTCTCGACGCGCGGTTTCTCGAGCTTTCCGTCGACGAGCCCGCGGCGGCCCGTTCCGTCATCGCGAATCGATATTGCACGTATCGCGAACGCGGTCCGACGGCCGATGCGATTGCACCGATCGTCCTGCACAGCGCGGTTTGCGGGTCGGTTGCCGTATCGACGCTGACGTTCGGGCGCGACATCGAGATCGAGCCCGACGATCTGGGTTCGTGTCTGCTCGTTACGACCACGACGAAGGGGCGCGCGGCACTGGTCACCGACCACGCATGCCATGGCGGCGGGCCGGGCGCGACCGTGCTGAGCGTCGCGTCGGACCGCCCGCGCTTTCATTACGATCCGGACGGCGAAGTTCTCAAGGTACAACTCGATCACCGGCGCGTTTCGGCTGCATGCTGGCGCATGATGCAGCGGCAGGGGCGTGCGCCGCTTCGCTTCGACACCGGGATGCGTGATCCGAACGCGCTGCGGCGGTGGTCCATGCTGCTGGAATTCGTGGTGGCGACCCTGAACGACAGCGCCGCCGCGCTGATCGATCATCTGGCACCGAGCCTCGAGGAAATGCTGACCATCACGCTGCTCGATACGCAGCCGCACAACTATTCGGACGCGTTGCGCATGTCGCAGGGCGCGGTTGCGCCGAAGCAGTTACGCCGCGCGGTCGAATTCATGGAGGCACGGCTCGGTCAGGCGCTGACACTCGCGGAAATCGCGGACGCCGCGGATTGCAGTATCCGGTCGCTGTCGCGCGCGTTCAGCGAATTCCGGCAGACGACGCCGATGCGGCATCTGAACCATCTGCGTCTGGAAAAAGTGCGGACCGAACTGCTGTCGAGCGCCGATGCAGCGACGACGATCTCGACGATCGCACTGCGCTACGGATTCGATCATCTGGGCGCCTTCAACCAGCAGTACCGGCGCCGATACGGCGAAACGCCATCGCAAACCCGCAAGCGGGTTCGCGATGGCGCGTTCTAGCTGCCTCGTTACGAGATCTTGTACATCCCGCCGTCGACCGCCAGCGCCTGGCCGGTCACGAACGCGCCGTCGTCGCTCGTGAGGAACAGGATCGGCCCGACGATGTCTTCCGGCGTCGCGAAACGCTTGATGGCCTGCTGCTGCCACACGCTGCGGGCGAGTTCGTCGGGAATGCCGCTCGTACCCGGCGTGCGCGTGAGCGCCGGCAGAATCGCGTTGACGGTGATGTTGTCGTCGGCGAGTTCGTTGGCCAGCCCGCGGACGAAACCGATCACGCCCATCTTGGCCGCCATGTAGTGACTGAGCCCGGCGAGCGGCGTGCCGATCGAATTCGACGAGAAATTCACGAAGCGGCCCCACTTGTTCGCGCGCATCAGCGGGACGAATGCCTTCGCCGAATGGAAATGCGAGTCGAGATTCACCCGCAGCGTGCGCGACCAGAGGTCGAAATCGAGATCGTCGAACGCGGCGAACGGATAGATGCCGGCGTTGTTCACGACGATGTCCGCGCGCCCGTAACGCGCATCGACGGCCTGCGCGAAACCAGCCCACGCGTGCGGATCGCTGACGTCGCCGGTCAGAACGAGCGGGTCGCCGTCGATCAGCGCACGCGTCTCGGACGGTACGTCGAGGTCGATCAATACCAGTTGCGCGCCGCGCGCGGCCAGCCGGACGGCGACTTCCCGACCGATGCCGCGGCCGGCGCCGGTGACGACGGCTACCCGTCCTGCGTGCGTGTTGTTCATGACGTCTCCTTCGATATGGATGAATGAGGTACCGCAGACAATTCAGAGCGGGAATACCGCCCTGATCCAGAAAGCATGGCCCTGCGCGCCGTTGCGCACGGCCATTTCGTGTTGCCATTTCGCGGTCACGAACCAGCCCTTGCTGCTCGCATACTTGATGCTGGGTCCGATCGCGAACGCCCGGTGACGATTGCCGGAGACGGTCTGCCGGTCGTCCTTGTCGTCGGTGGTCTGCACGGTGACATAGCCGCCGACCCCGAGCACCCACTGCGGCGTGGCCGCCCAGCCGAGTGAATAGTCGGCATAGAGCTCGTTGCCGGAGGTATAGCCGGTCGCGTGGTTGATCTGGTTGAACAGGTAGCCGAGCTTCACGTCCGCATTTATGCCGTGCGGATCGACCCAGCTCGCCGCGTAGACCGGGCCGAAGGCCCAGTAATTGCGGCCGATGTTGGCGAGATCGTTCTTGTTGTAGCTGCCCGTCGGCGCGAAGAAGTCGAACGCGCCGATGACGTGCAGGTTCGGGCCGAAATGCCAGCCGATGCCGGGCGACAGCGTGATGTCGCCCAACCCGGTCTTGGTCTGGCTGCGGCCGGCGGCTTCCACATGCAGGTTGACCATCGGCACGATCAGGCTCAGCAGGAAGTCGCCGCCCAGCACTTTCTGCGGCGTGACCCACACGAGGCGGCTGACGAGGGCGTTGGCATTGAGCCTGAAGCCCGGCGGCGTCACGTCCTGCCCGTCGTTGCCGACCAGTTTGCGCGCGAAGTACGCTTCGCCATAGAACAGCGCGTAGAAGCCCGGCGGCGGCAGTGCGCCGGTCAGGTAGTTCTCCGCGCCGAACGGATAGACCGAGCCGCCGCCCTCCGTCGCAACGGCTGGCCGCGCGCAGAGCGCGACAGCCAGCGCGGCGAGGCCGGCCGCCGTGCGGCCGATTGAAAAGGACATGGGAATCTCCTCGCGCGCCGGCTATCGCTGCGTGCCGAAGATGCCCAGTGCGCCGGGCTGGAGGTCGACGATCACGCTCTTCGTCAACGTGTAGTGGTTCAGCACCTCGTGCGCGAACTCGCGGCCGAAGCCGCTCTGTTTGTAGCCGCCGATCGGCATGCCGCCGAGGAAGTTGTAGTAGCGGTTGATCCAGACCGTGCCGGTTTCGAGCGCACAGGCCATGCGGTGCGCACGACCCAGGTTCGAGGTCCAGATGCCGCCGCCGAGGCCGTAGACGGACTCGTTGGCGAGCCGGATGACTTCGTCGTCGTCCTTCCAGGTCAGCACGCTGGTGACTGGGCCGAAAATCTCTTCCTGGGCGATCTTCATCGTGTTCTTCACGTCGACGAATACGGTCGGCTGAATGAAGAGTCCGTTTTCGTAACCCGGCACGCTGGCGCGGCCGCCGCCCATCAGCACCCTGGCGCCTTCGCGCGGGCCGTCTTCCAGATAGCCGAGGATCTTGTCCATCTGCATCCGCGATGCCTGGGGGCCGAGCTGCGTGTCGGGCGAGGTCGGATCGCCGATCCGGATGCCGGAGAGAATGCGCTGCAGCTTGTCGAGGAACGCATCGCGAACCTTTTCGTGGACGAACAGGCGCGAGCCCGCGAGGCACACTTCGCCCTTGTTCAAGACCGTCGACATGGCCGCGCCCTCGGCTGCGGCGTCGAGGTCGGCGTCCTCGCAAACGATGTTCGCCGATTTTCCGCCCAGCTCCATCGTCTGCGGAATGATGTTGGTCGCCGCGTACTGGACGAGCTTGCGCGCGGTCGGCCGCGAGCCGGTGAAGCCTATCTTGCGCACGCGTGTGTCGGTCACCAGCGTCTCGCCGAGGTCGGGCCCGTAGCCCGTCACGATGTTCAGGACGCCGGGCGGCAGCAGATCCGCCATCTCGCGCGCGAATTCGAGCACCGACAGGCACACGATCTCGGACGGCTTCAGCACGATCGTATTGCCGGCAGCGAGGGCGGGCGCGATCTTGCAGGCGAGCATGATCATCGGCACGTTCCACGGAATGATCTGTACGACCACGCCGAGCGGTTCGCGATGAACGATGCCGATGGAATCCGTGCCGAGCGACGACGTGTGATGCACGGATTCGCCGTGCAGTTGCCACGGCGTGCCGGAGAAGATCGCGAATTGCTCGATCGCCATCGGCATGTCGAAGTGCATCGACTCGCTGATCGGCTTGCCGTTGTTCAGCGTGTCCATCAGCGCGTAGTGGTGCTGCCGCGCCTTGAGGCGCCGCATGATCTCGTACAGGATCTCCTGGCGTGCCGCGGGCGGCGTGCGCGACCAGGCCGGGAACGCCTTGGCCGCTGTGTCGATGGCGCGCCGCGCGTCCTTGTCGTTGCCGGCGGAAATGCGCGCGAGGACCGCGCCGGTGGTCGGGTTGTTCAGGTCGATCGTCTTGCCGCTGTCGCCTGCGGTCCACGTACCGCCGATGAATTGGCCGTACTCCTGAAGAAAGTCCGTGCCGGCGTGAGAGTGGAGTGCTTCGGTCGGGGGCATTGATGTGTCTCCTGGATATCGTTCGTGTTGGGATCGAGGCTTTCGGCGTGATGCGCCTGCGTCGGCAGGGCCGTTTCGAGAACCTGACGTTAAATTAGTTTTTGCCGGCCCCGGCCGCTACCATCCGCTGGCCATCGATGACGCTTTCTTGCCAAAAGTGCGCGAAGCATGGCGATCGGTCGGATGCGATACGCTCGGCCGATGAGGCGACCGGTCGAACACGGCGTGCAGGTGGAATCGAATCGATGCGGGAACGCCGGTGAGCGCCGCGGGCTATACCCGTGCGCGACGTTCAACGAAAGGGAATGGAGGCGGGACGGCGACGTGTCGTCCGCCGTCCTGAACGGGAGGGGCGTACTTGCTGCGGGGATCGGGGCGCGGCCGCGCGCGATGCCCCGGGCCGGGCCCGCTCAGCGGAGCGCGTCGGCGCGCAGGAGCGAACCGGCATCGGGCACGACCGGCTCGAGCCCGAGATGATCGAGCATGCGCCTGACGGTGCAGACTGCGGTCGATACCGTACGGATGCCGAGCCGATCCTCGATCGGCTGGATCGCCGCCAACGACGGCATCTGCACGCAGGCCGATGCGACGACGACGTCCGCGCCGTCGGTGTTCAACCGTCGTACGTCGTCGAGCAAACGCATCGGGTCGCGATTGCCGACTTCGAG
Source organism: Burkholderia sp. IDO3 (assembly GCF_003366075.1). Classification (NCBI taxonomy): domain Bacteria; kingdom Pseudomonadati; phylum Pseudomonadota; class Betaproteobacteria; order Burkholderiales; family Burkholderiaceae; genus Burkholderia; species Burkholderia sp. IDO3. The sequence continues at coordinate 2,298,207 of NZ_CP028962.1, read as the reverse complement.
GTTGTCGGCGATCTCGAAGCAAAGCGAATCGATCACTTCGATGCCTTCGTGTTCGATGTAGGCGACGACCAGATCGGTCAGCGGGCGCATGTACGGCGCCATCAACGAAATGCGGCGGGCGCCGAGCGTCTTCAGGCCGTCGACGAGCGCGCCGGCCGACGTCATGACAGGCGCGAGCGAATGGTTCGCGCGTGCGACGGCCGTCAGCTCGCGTTCGGTTTGGCGATGGTGGCCTGCGCCCATTGCCATGATTGCGACGAGGCAGGCCGTGCTCATGACGTCCACGCGGGCATCGGCAAGCTCCGCGGCGCAGCGCAGGCCCTCCTTGTTCATCGCCTCGAGCTCTTCCATGGTCACCTTGTGCATGCGCATGCGGCTCGAATGGAAGGTGAAGCGTTCCGGAAAGGCGGCCTCGCGGGCGCGGAACATCGCGGGCACTTCGGTTTCCATGGTGATGTTCGAGCTCGGTACGATCTGTCCGATGCGAAAGGTTTTACTCATGACGCGTGTCTCTCGATGATGATGATTTGATGTGATGCTTCAGGAGGCGAAGGCGGCCGGGCCTCCGATCATGCGCAGCAGCCGTGCAGTGCTTCGTATGCCGCCGCGAAATTCGGGTCCCGCTGTTTCAGGTCGTCGTGGCTGACCTGCCCGGTGCGCCGCATGTAGTCGTACGCGAAGCCGACCGGGTCGAGATGGAGCTTTTCGGCCACGCCCTCGTACCAGTCGAGGCTCTTGGCCGCCGCGCTCTGGAAATTCGACGACGCCGGCCTGCGCGCGGTTTCGAATGCCGCAAACGCGTCGCGCAGATTCGTCGGGTGCTCCGCGAGGCCGCGATGAAGCGCGATCGCGTCCTGCATCGCCATGCGCGTTCCCGAGCCGAGCGAGAAGTGCACCGTGCGCAGCGCATCGCCGAGCAGCACGATGTTGTCGTGGCTCCAGCACGCGTTGCTGACGATGTTGGCTTCGAACCAGAGCGAGCGATTGGTCAGCAGTTCGTTGCTGCCGAGTTCGGCGCGGAAGATCTCGGCGCACAGGCGCCGGCTTTCGTCCTCGCTTGCGTGATCGAGCCCGGCACGCTGCCACGTTTCCGGATCGGTTTCGATCAGGAACGTCGACAGCTCCGGGCTGTACTGGTACGCGTGCGCGATGAAAACCCCGTGCGGCGTGTCGCGGAAAATCAGCGACACCGGGTGGAAGCGCTGGCGCGTGCCATACCATGCGAATTTGTTGCGGCGCGGCGCGAATTGCGGCCGGAAATGGTCGGCCAGCTGGGTGCGTATCGCGCTGTTGCCGCCGTCGGCGGCGACCAGCAGGTCGCACGACGCGGCAAGCGCACGCGCATCGTCGACACGCCGTCCGTATTCGATCCGGATGCCTTCCCGTTCGCATGCGTGCTGCAGCACGCGCAGCATGTCGATGCGCGAGGTGCGCGAAAAATGATTGCCGTGCACCTGCACGCGGGTGCCCCGGTGCACGATTTCCATATAGTCGCAGCGCTCGTGATGCGCGATGAACTCGTCGAAAAACGTCGGGTCGGCCTCCTTGAGGAACGACAGGCCGATGTCCGAGAACACCACGCCCCAGCCGTAGGTCGCGCCTTCCGGGTTTTGTTCGTGGATCGTGATCCGGTGAGCGCGATCGTGTTTCTTCGCAAGCAGTGCGAAGTACATGCCAGCCGGGCCGGCGCCGACGATGTCGATTTTCATGATGCGTTGTCCTCGATGACGGGATTCGAAGCTGCACCGGCGCAATCGCGCTGGTAGTCCAGCAGTGCCTGGCGAAAGACGGGCGGGATGTCGATCGAGCGGCGTTCGGACCGGGCGACGCAAACGGGTGTCAGGCGTGCGCTGAAGACCGCGGCACCGTGCGGGGTGCGCGCGACGATGTCCAGTACGTACGAGCGATTGCGGACGTCGACGACCTGCACGGTCATGTCGAATTCGTCGTCGGGACGTAGCGAGCCGATGAAGTCGAACGATAGCGCGCGGCTCGGCGTACCGAATCCCAGTTCGTTCTTCATGCGTTGCGGCGTGCCGCCCAGCAGCGCGCCGTAGAACAGTTCGGCCGCGCAAATGACGTAATCGGCGAAGGTTGCCGTATAGACCACGCCTGCGGGGTCGCATTCTCCCCATTTCACCCGGCGGCGCACGGTGAGCGGCCGCTCGCGGAGCAGATACTCGATCGGTGTCGGCGTGCTCATTGACCGGTCTCCAGCGCAAGGATGTCGGCGATGCGCCGCTTCATCGCGGGCTTGTCGACCTTGCCGACACGCGTGAGCGGAAATTCGTCGATCACGACGACCCGCTCGGGGAATTTGTATCTGGCGAGGCCGCGCGCGGCGAGGAAATCGCCGAGTGCCTGCACGTCCGGTGCCGCCATGCCGGGACGCGGGATGATGAAGATGCAGCCTTTTTCGCCGTAGAACGGATCGGGCATCGGAACCAGCTTCGCGTCGGCAACGGCGGGATGCTGGCTGACGTGGCTTTCCACTTCCTCGCAGCCGATTTTTTCTCCACCGCGGTTCACGTTGTCGCGCAGACGGCCTTCGAACGTGTAGTACAGGGCGCCGTCCACGATGCGCGCCGTGGCCATGTCGCCGGTGCGATAGAACCCGTCGCTCGTGAACGACTGCGCGTTGGCTTCGGGATTGGCGAAATAGCCGGTCAGCGTGGACGGCCCGCGGAAACACAGTTCGCCGGCTTGCCCATGCGGCACCGGATGCTCCGTGCCGGGCTCCAGCAGGCGAATCTCGTCGTCGGCGCAGCCCGAGCACCCCTGCGTCTGGTGACGTGCGTCGACCGGCGCGTTCGCGGGCGAGCCGAGCAGCAGGCCCTCGGTGATGCCGTACAGATTCGAGCAGGGCACGCCGAGATGTGCTTCGAGCGAATCCGCGCGGCTCATGGTCGAAAACAACTGCAGCGACGACAGATCGTGGCGTGCGATGTCCGGGTAGGCCATCAGTTGCGGCGCGATGGGGCCGATCGACAGCGCGTGCGTCACGCGATGCTGGCCGATCAGGTCGAGCATCAGTTGAATGTCGACCTTGGGCATCAGCACGACCGGCACGCCGCTCAGCACCGTCGGAATCAGCGCGTAGAGCTGGCCGGCGTTGTGCATGAGCGGCAGCGACCAGAGCAACCGGCTGTCGGCATCGATCCGATAGCGTCGCATCCAGCCCGCCGAGTGGCCCAGATACTCGGCATGGAACCGTGGAATGATCTTCGGTACGCCGGTGGTGCCGCCGGATAGCTGGAAGCTGAGTACGTCCGCCAGCCCGATCGATACGCGGGCGAGGCGTTCGCGTGCCTGCGCGAGCGGCATGCCGTCGATCAGCGCCTGCATGCCGTGGGCGCCGGCGCGTTCGCCGCGCACGACCACGAGATGCTCGAGCGACGGATGGGATGCCGTCATTGCGTCGGCGAAGGCCGGCAGATCGAAGCGGGCGCTGAAATCCGCCTGCACGAAATAGCCGCGCGCACCGGATTGCCGCGCGAGCTGACCGATCTCGATTTCACGATGCTGCGGCAGCGAACATACCGGCACGATGCCGGCCTTGAAGCAGCCCAGCAGCGCGATCGCGGTTTCCACCGTGGTGCCGAGCTGGAAGATCGCGCGATCGCCGGGTTCGAGGCCGAGTGCGAGCAGCGCGGCACCGAGGCGCTCGGTGATCTCGTCGAGCTCGGCGAAACCGATGGTGAGGTCATGGCCGATGAAGGCCGTGCGTTCCGGATGGCGCCGCGCCGTCGCGCGCAGCGCGTCGCCGACGGTGCTCGCGATCCAGGCGCCGCTCGAAATGGCGGCTTCCGCGCGGGCCCGGTCGGGGTAGACGACACCCGCAATCGGATGTGCGACTTGGGTCTCCATGTCTGTCTCCTTCGCTTTCTGATCAGGATTGTGCCGGTACGATGCGCAGCACGTCACGGTCGAAGCGCTCGATGCGCCCGCGCAGCCCGCCGGTGAGCATGCCGTACCACAGGGCCGGCTTGAAGCCGAGCGTCTTGCGTGCGAATTCGACCGGACCATCCGACTCGATTGAATCGTATTCCTCACCTTCGTGAACGCGGCAATCCGGATGGTCCTTTGCCGCCTGCACCAGCGGGGCGAATTCCGCCACGCGCGGAACCGAAATGCGCACCGGCGCGTCCGGGTTGCCGTCGCGTTCGGCCACCAGTTCGCCCTTGCGGCGCCAGACCGCGTCGATCGTATCGAACGGACGGCCGCCAGCGCGCGCCGCATCCTCGAGCGCCACGGCCGCTTCGAGCGTCAGTCGGGCATCGGTGGCATCGAGGGGCGTCAGCGGGCGCAGTTTGTGCGTGAACTCGACGAAATAGCCGTTCGGATCGCGCACGTAGACCGATTCGATGACTTCGTGCCGGGTCTCGACCGACACGTCCAGCCCTTGTGCGTCCAGGTGCTGTTTCCAAGCGCGCAATGCGTCGGCGCCGTCCACGAGCCATGCGGTATGCGTCGCGTCGGCGACATGATCGTCCGGCAGCGGGCGCGAGGCCGCGCGATCGCGCATGCCGGCCGGCTCTTCGCTGCCGAGGTAGTAGAAGAACGCGATGGTGCTGCCGTTGCCGCTGTCGAAGAAGAAATGCAGGAAGTCCGGGTGCGTGGCCGGTCCCCAGCCGCGCGCGGAGATCACGTGCACGAGCGGCAGGCCGAGTGTGTCGCGATAGAACTCGATGGTTTCGCGTAATTGCCACGTGGGCCGGGCGGTATGGTCGACGCCGCGCAGCGTCAACGAAGGAAGGTTGTGTACGGACATGACGGGTGACTTCCGTGAGTGGTCGGGATGACGATGAATGGAACCGGGATGCAGCGGGCGACGGCGTCCGGTCAGCGTGGAAAGCGCGTGTTGAGCCACTGCGCGAGCAGGCGGCCGGCTTCGAGCCGTCCGGGCGCTTCCCGGGCGGTCAGCGCGCGGCCGTGGTGATCGCCGCGCACGCGCTGGTGGAGCGTGTCCCGTGACGCGATGGCATCGACGATGCGGTGCACGTCGCCCGGGAAGCACGCCTGGTCGCCGGTGTATTCGATGATGAGGGTCGGCTGGACGATCGATGGCGCCGTTTTGGCGAGCGATGCATTCGACGACAGGGCCGACCAGGTCGACAGCCAGCTCTCCGGCGTGCACTGGCGCGCGAATCCGACGGCACCGTAGTTCGACGCGTAGGGATCGGCGCCCCAGAGCGAGCCGAAGTGCCGGTCGGATCCGTCGAGCGCCAGATCGAAGCAGCGCAGGTCGGCGTCCGTGCGCCAGACATTGAAGATCGGCGTGTGCCCGGCGACGCGTCGGTCTTCCGGTGCGATCGCGAGGCCGCTCGCGCCATGCTCCTTTACGCGTCGGCGCGCGTCCTGGCGGCGCGCGATCAGCGCCCGGGCGCGCGTGTCGATGCGTTCCACGCGCGCGCGTTGTGCAGCTCGATAGCGTTCGATGAATTCGGCGCTGTAGCGGGTGTCGCCTTTGCCGCCGTATCCGTTGGCCGGCGACAGCGGATCGAGCGACGGATCGACGGACAGCGGATCGTTTTCGTCGATGACGCTCGGATCGATGCAGTTGAGCAGCAGCGCGCCCTGTCCGGGATGCGGGCCGACCAGCACGAAGCCGTCCACGGCGGGCATGTCAAGCTCCGCCAGTTGCGTCGGGCGTCCGCCCGGCGTGCGTGCAATGCGTTGCGCGCCGGGTAACGCCGACTGCTGGACGTATAGCGCGTACAGCCCCGCACCGCCCGAATTGCCGAGCAGTACGATGCGCCGGAAGCCGGCCGCCCGCAGGTACTGCAGACCCGCGGCCACGTCGTGCAGCGCAAATTCGTGTTCGAGCCGCAGGTCGTTGCCCACCGAGCGCGGCGATTGCGACCACGCTGCATAGCCGGTGCCCACGATATCCGGGATCAGATAGTGGCAGGCCATGAACTCGCGCGGGTGCATGATGCAGACGACCGTGTCGGTCGCCGTCGCGGGGCGGTACAGCGAGCCGCCGGTTGCCGCCTGATCGGCCGTGCGCAACACGACATTGGACGTGACCGTACCCGGCGGAACGTCACGCGGGTTCCAGTCGGTATTGAGAAAACCCGCCGTGGCCTGGGCGGCCGTCGTGCTGGAGGAATGCAAGCTGTTCATCGGACGAATCGCGCGGACGCGCTCCTGACATTGGGCATGTGCCAATGCTAGGTTGATTCGACACTAACGTCAAATATTTGACGTTAGTGTAAACTCTGATCCGGGCGACGACGGGCGACGACGGGCGACGACGGGCGACGACGGGCGACGACGGGCGACGACGGGCGACGACGGGCGACGACGGGCGACGACGGGCGACGACGGGCGACCGGCCGGCCGGTCGCAGTCAGTCCTTGCTGTTCAGGCTGTTTTCGAGGGTCGTCAGTGCTTCGCGCATGCGCGTCAGTGCATGGCGGACGTCGGCGGAGCCGGCGGCAGGCGGTGGTTGGCCGGCGGCGGGTTCCACGCAGAGCATGCGCAGTCCTAGCGACGCGATCAGTTCGGCCACGGCATCGATGGATTCGCCGCGGCGGCTGTCGAACCACCACGCGCACCAGTTGCACATGCCGATGATCGAGAACGCCGCGATATCGGCGTCGATCGCATGGAACACACCGTGTTCGATGCCGCGCCGGATCACGTTCACGAAGTCGTTGCGTACCGCGCGCCGTGCGGCCTGAGCCGCCTGGCGCTGCGCATCCGGCAGGCTGCTCTCGCTGCGCTCGACGACACGGAACTGCAGCGGATGCGCGAGGATCAGTCCGGCGTGATGCAGGATCAGTTGCCGCAGCCCTTCGTCGGGCGGCAGCTCGGCGCGCTGCGCGACCGCCTTGGTCAGATCGCTGGCGCGTTCGGTGACTTCCCGCGTCAATACTTCCAGCATGGATTCCTTGCTGGGGAAGTAGTAGTACAGCGCCGTGCGCGTCATGCCGACCGCGTCGGCGATGTCGTTGATGTTGGTGCCGGCGAATCCTTTCTCGATGAACAGCAGCGAGGCTGCGTCGAGGATCGCCTGTCGCTGTGCGTCGCTGCGGGTAGGGCGCGATTTGGCCGGGGGTGTCGTTTTGCTCATGCGTGATTGGCGCGAAGTCGCTTTTGATCGACGCATGTTAGCACCGGCGAAGTGACACGCACGAGGTGTGGGCGACGCATTCGACGTCGCGCGGTTTGCCGTGGGGTTCGTGCAATGTCACGGGAGCGGCGGCCGGAATGGCGGGAGATGGTGTGACTTCAGCGGGCCGGGCGGGACGGCGTTTTTTCACCAGGCGCATCACGCATCCGCCCACTTCCTCAACAGGTTGTGATAAATCCCCGTCAACGCAATGACCATCGGATCCTTCGCGCCTTTCTCGGCGGAAAGCGCCTGAATCTGCATATCGAGTTGGAACAACAGCGTGCGGTCTCCGTCATCGCGCACCATGCTCTGGATCCAGAAGAACGACGCGACGCGCTCGCCGCGCGTGACGGGCGTCACGTGATGCAGGCTCGACGCCGGATACAGCACGAGATCACCCGCCGGCAGCTTCGCACGATGCACGCCGTAGGTATCTTCCACACACAGCTCGCCACCGTCGTACGCATCCGGTTCCTCGAGAAACAGCGTCGCCGACAGATCGCTGCGCACGCGAAAATCCGTGCCGCGCAGCAGCCGGATCGCGTTGTCGACGTGCGTGCCGAACGTCTCGCCGCCTTCGTAGCGATTGAACAGCGGCGGAAACACCTTCAGCGGCAGCGCCGCCGAAAAGAACAGCGCATGACGCGCCAGCGCATCCTGGATCGCATCGCCGACCGCGCGCGCGACGGGCGAATCTTCCGGCAACTGCCGGTTTCGTTTCGCCAGCGCCGATTGCGCGCCGGACGTCGCGTTGCCGTCGACCCAGTCGGCGGCATCGAGCAATTCGCGGCATTGCGCGACCTGCGCGTGCGTCAGCACGCCAGGGATATGAAGCATCATGATTCGAATTCCTTCTCGTGAGACGGCAGCCGCATCGCGGCCGCGCGAAACGCATCGAGCGGCGACGACGCGAGATACGCACGCATCTTCGCGACGAATGCCGGGGTCGCGGTGGCCGGTACGCGCGCGAGCCACCCGAGCGCTTCATCGATGCGCCCGCGCGCCGCGAGCAGTCGTGCGTAGTTGAACTGGCCGCGGAAGTCGCCGGCCTCCGCCGCGCGGCGATAGTGGTCGAACGCGGCTTCGGCGTCGACGGGCACGACCCAGCCGTCTTCGTAGAAACCGCCGATCAGGTTGATCGATTTCGCATGACCGAGCGCGGCCGCGCGGCGAAACCAGTCGAGCGCGTCGGCGCGGTTCTCGTCGACGCCGTTGCCGAGCGCGAGCGCCGTCGCGTAGTTGTACATCCCCCAGTCGAGCCCGGCCTGCGCGGCGAGCCGATACCAGTACACGGCCACCGGCGCGCAGGCGGCCGTGCCCCAGCCGAACTCGTAGCAGCGGCCGAGCATGTTCATCGCCATCGAATGACCGGCGCGCGCCGCATGCCGGAACCAGCCGAACGCGGCGGCCGGATCGCGCGGGACGCCGTGCCCGTCGAGCAGATACTGTCCGTAGACGGCCTGCGCGTCGACGATGCCGTTGTCGGCGGCCGCCGCCACCCACGCGGCGGCGCGCTCGGGCGGCCCGGCGAGGATCTCGGCGAACGCGCCCGGCGACACCGACGCGAGCGCCTTCAGCGATACGGCTTCCATCGATCAGTAGCGCGCGTTCAGCGTGACGAACGCCGAGCGGCCCGGTGCGATCGACGCGTAGTGCGCCGGATACGCCTGATCGAAGTACGTGCGGTTGAACAGGTTGTTCACGTTCAGCTGCAGGTCGAGCTTCTTGTTGATCCGGTACTGCGCCATCGCATCGAAGCGCCAGTACGACGGCACGGCGCGCAGGTTCGCGGGATCGCCGAACACTTCCGACATGTAGAACGCGCCGCCGCCGACGGTGAACTTCGGCGTCACGTCGTAGTTCGACCACATCGTGAAGCTGTGCTTCGGCGTGTTCGGGAAGCGGTGGCCGTCGTTCACGGCATCCTTGCCGTTGTCGCGCAGTTCGCTCTTCATGTACGTGTAGCCGCCGAACACCTGCCACTGCTTCGTGATCTGGCCGGCGACGCCGAGTTCGAGACCCTGCACGCGCTTGTTGCCGACCATCGCGTATTCGTTGTTCGGCAGCGTCACGCGCGCATTCGTCGTGTCGATCTGGAACAGCGCGGCGGTCAGCGACAGCTTGTCGTTGAGCACGTTCCACTTCGTGCCGAGTTCGATGCTGCGGTTCTTTTCCGGCGCAAGCTGATCGGCGTTCGGGCCGACGCCGCCGCGGCCCGGCGTGAGCGACTGCGTCTCGCTGCCTTCGCCGAGCAGCATGCCGGCCGGCGTCGACGACGTTGCATACGACGCGTAGATGCTGCCGTTCTGCGCGGGCTTGAACACGGCACCGAGCTGCCAGTTGAAGAGCGTGTCGTCGCGGGTGTAGGTCTTGCCGCCGTTCGCCCTGGTGTCGGTGAAGCGGGTCGAGTAGTCGTCGACGCGCACGCCGGCGTTGACCTGCCAGCGCGGCGTGAGCTCGATCGTGTCGAAGCCGTAGATCGACTTCGTCGTGGTGCGCGCGTGCGCGTAATCGTTGTTGCGCGTGATCGAGCCGGCCCACGGATCGCTCGGATTCGGCGACCAGAGGCTCGTGCAGTTGTAGCCCGACGCCGCGCCGATGCCTTGCTGGCAGATCTTGCCGGTATCCGTCGCGACGGTGTACGCGTCGCGCTTGCCCCATTCGCGCGACAGTTCGATGCCGGTCGTGAAGCTGTGCTTGAACGGGCCGGTGCGGAATTCGCCGAACAGCTCGGTCAGGTTGGCGAGGCTGTTGATCGAGCTGTTGCGGTTGTTGTTGCGGCGCCAGACCTTGCCGTTCACCACGTTGCCCTGGCTGTCGTCGGGCTGCGTCCAGATGTAGTCCTGCGTCGATTCCGTGTAGCGCGTGGTGTTGCGCACCGTCAGCCCCGGCGTGATGTCGTGCTCGATCTTGATCGTGCTGATGTCGGACGTGGTCTTGCGGAAGTCGCGGTCGATCAGCCCGTAGAAGTTGTGGCGGTCGACGGGCGCCGGATAGATCGTGTCGACGTTCGCGGGCTTGTTCGACGTCGTGTAGAAGTACGGAATGCCGCTGTCGGGCAGGTCGTCGGTCGACAGGTGGTAGTAGCTGGCGGTCACGCGCGTCGGCGTGCCGAGACCGAACGCGATCGACGGCGCGACGCCCCAGCGCTCGTTGTTGACGGCGTCGCGGCCGGCGACGTCGTTGTTGTGGCTCATCAGGTTCAGGCGGAACGCGGCGTGATCGGCGAACTGCCAGTTGCCGTCGGCGGTGAAGCGGCGGTAGCGGTCGGTGCCGAGGCCCGCGCTCGCGGCGGCGGTCGTGCCGAGGTGCGGCGCCTTCGTGATCAGGTTGATGCTGCCGCCCGCGCCGCCGCGGCCGCCGTACGCGCCGTCGGAACCCTTGGTGATCTCGACGCGCTCGGTGTTGAAGATCTCGCGCGTGGTCGCGCCCGTGTCGCGCATCCCGTCGACGAACATGCTGCCCTGCGTGTCGTAGCCGCGAATGAACGGGCGATCGCCGAGCGGATTGCCGCCCTCGCCGGCGCCGAACGTGATGCCGGGCACGGTGCGCAGCGCTTCGGTCAGGGTGGCCGCGCCGCTGCTCTGGATCAGCGCCTGCGGAATCACGGTGACCGACTTCGGCGTGTCGACGAGCGGCGCGGTGAATTTCACGGACGCGGAAAAGTCGGCCTTGTAGCTGTGCTCGGTCTTGCCCTGGACCTCGATCGGCGCGAGATGGCCTTCGGTGCCGACCGGGGCGGGCGACGGCGTGCCGTCGGCGAACGCAGGGCTCGCGGCGAGCACGCTGCACAGGGTGGTGAATTTGCCGAGCTTCAGTTCTTCAGGACGGGACTTCATGGTGCGCTTCGACCTCGCGGTGTGGCCCGGAAACGGCGTGGTACGGAAAGGTGCATGCCGCCGGGAATTATTACGATTTGTTTTCAGGCGGCATTCTATGTAATTTCTTGTTAAATGAGAAGCGTTCCTGTTCGCATTTGTAAGGAAATTGTTGACGAATGTGGTGGAGGGCGCGAAGGCTTGCGGGGCGGGGGGATGGCCGAACGGCCGAGTATGAAAGGCGCGGCTGACAGCTTACAGTGGCTGTGTCTTTACTCGTCCAAAAATGACAGCAAGGTGATAACATGACTGCATTGCAAGCAAATGTAGTGAGGTGCATCATGCCCGTGATCACTGTTCGAAATCTGCCCGACGAGGTGCATCGCGCGCTTCGGATTCGTGCCGCGCAACATGGCCGCAGTACTGAGGCCGAGGTTCGCGACATCCTCGAGCAAGCTGTTCGGCCCGGCGGGCGCCCCAGGCTGGGAACGCTGCTGGTGGAAATCGGGAGGGAGGCCGGCGGCATCGATTTAGAGATTCAGCGCGGCACAGCGCCAACCGATCCGATGAGCTTCGAATGATTCTGGTCGATACCAACGTCATTGCCGAGCCGCTGCGACGCGAGCCGAGTGCGGCCGTGATCGCATGGCTCGACGCGCAGAACGTCGAGACGCTGTTTCTTGCCGCGATCAGCCTGGCGGAGATGCGGTTCGGTGTGGCCGCGTTGCCGGAAGGGCGCAGGCGAGACTGGCTGCAGCAAAGCATCGAGCAACGCGTGGTGCCGTTGTTTCGCGGCCGGATCCTGCCGTTCGATGAGGCGGCCAGTCACGCGTATGCGAGCCTTCGCGCGCAGGCTCGCGCCATGGGCAGCGCGATGGCGTCTGCCGACGGTTTCATCGCCGCGACCGCCGCGGCGAACGGCCTGATCGTGGCTACGCGCGACGTCGCGCCGTTCGAAGCGGCGGGCCTGCGCGTGATCGATCCGTGGGCTGGCTGACGCAGGGCGGGGCGGTCCCGCACGGCCCGCGTCGAAAATGAAAAACGCGCCGTGCAAGGCGGCGCGTCGTGTGCGTTACGTCGGCGCGCGGCCCTTGAGACGAAACAGTCTCAAGCCCGGCCGCGCCGCACCGGATGCGGATCAGTCGATCCCGTGAAACACCGCGTCCTCGGGCCCGAGGTAGGCCGGCGGGCGCCACGTCGCGTCGCGCATCGAATGCTGGACGAGGTTCTCGACGCCGAGCAGCACCGCGAAGATCGCCATGCGCACCGGAATGCCGTTGTCGGTCTGGCGGAAGATCGCAAGGCGCGGATCGCGGTTCAGGTCGACCGACAGGTCGTTCGCGCCGGGCCGGCTGTCGCGCGGCAGCGGGTGCATGATCAGCGTGTCGGGTTTGCAGACGGAATCGACGAGCGCTTGGTTGATCTGGAAATCCGGCGTGTAGCCTTCGAACGATTCGTCGGTGAAGCGCTCCTTCTGGATCCGCGTCGCATAGACGACGTCCGCGCCGCGCAGCCCGGCCGCGAGGTCGTTCGTCTGCTCGATCACGTGGCCGTTCGTCGCGATCTGGTCGATGATGTAGGCCGGCATTTCGAGCGTCGGCGGCGACACGAGCGTGAACTTGAGCCCGCGGTACAGCGCGAGCAGCTTGACGAGCGAATGCACGGTGCGGCCGTATTTCAGGTCGCCGACGAGCGCGATATGCGCGCCGTCGACGATCTTGCCGAGCCGCGAGAACTCGCGCTGGATCGTATAGAGATCGAGCAGCGCCTGGCTCGGGTGTTCGCCGGGGCCGTCGCCGCCGTTGATGACCGGCAGGTTGGTCGCGCGCGCGAACTCGGCGACCGAGCCCTTCTCCGGATGGCGGATCACGAGCGCGTCGACGTAGCCGGCCATCACGCGGCTCGTGTCGTAGATCGATTCGCCCTTGGCCATCGACGAGAACGTGAAGCCGGTCGTGTCGCACACCGAGCCGCCGAGCCGGCAGAACGCCGCGCCGAACGACACGCGCGTGCGCGTGCTGGCTTCGAAGAACAGGTTGCCGAGCACGGCGCCTTCGAGCACGCGCGAAATCTTGTGGCGGCGCGCGATCGGCTGCATCACGTCGGCGACGCGGAACAGCGCCTCGACCGAATCCCGCGAGAACTGGTCCACCGAAATCAGTTGCGGCTTGCCTTCGAACAGGAACTGATTCGCGAACCCCTGTTTATCTACGCTTTGCGTATGATTCGCGCCGTCGGGTTCCGAGCGCTCGACGATTTCCGACACGAAGCGCTCGACGATCTCGGGCATGCCGCGCGATTCCTGCGAATCGTCGGGCAACAGCCACGTATCCAGCGCGCGGCGGCTAACGCCGATGCGGTTCGCGAATGCTTCGCGGGTCATGTTGAGGCGGCGCATCGCGTCGCGCAGGAAGGCTTGCTGGGGAACGGTCATCGGCGGCACCTCGTGGAAAATATACGCGGTGCGTATATTAGTTCGAAGGGTGGCGAAGTCAAGGAAAATCTGCGCAAACCGCCTGTGTGATCGGTGTCACACCTGCCGGCTCGCACTGGCGCGCGGCAACCGTCTCCGTATAATCAGGTCAGGCCCCGTGTCCTGCATGTGGCAGGGCGCGACGCCGTGACGATTCGCCCGGTCGGGCTTGTTGATTCGAAGGAGAATGAGAATGACGCGTACGATTGCTGCAATGCTGCTGGTGGTGACCGCCGCGCTCGCCGGTTGCAATACCGTCGCAGGCATGGGTCAGGATATTTCGAAGGGTGGCCAGGCGATCAGCGATACGGCCGACAAGGCCAAGTAAGCTGCCGGGTTCCGGAATGCGGAAGGCGCCGGGCCGTCCCGCGAGTGCGGGGCGGCCCGGCGCCTTTTTTTATCGTTCGCGATGCGGCTGCAGCCCGCGTCAGGCGGTTTCCACGAACGCGTAACGGCCTTCGACCTTGCGCGGCGTGAACCAGCCGAAGTCCGGGAACATCCGGTTGCGGACGAACCAGACGTAACCCACCAGCACGACCGTCACCGCGAGGCTCGGCAGTGCGCTCGACGGATCCTGTCCGAGATCGGCGATGGTCTTCGGCAGTTGCAGCAGCGACAGGATGATGAACGCGTGATATGCGCCGACGCGATGGGTTGCGAAGCCCCAGATGAACAGCAGCGACAGCGGCACGGTCAGCACGACGAACAGCACCGCGAGGCCTTTGCCGAGTACGCCCGCCGTGCCGAGGTGGTCCGCGGCGGCGGAGAACAGGTAGGCGAGCGCGAGGCTGATCACGAGTTGCGCGATGCCGAGGCCGACCAGGATCCACGTGTGCACCTTGTTCTTTCTGCACAGCTCCGGGTCGGGGCGCGATGCGATCAGGCGCGCGAGCACGCGATCCTTGAGGCCGTGTCCGGCCAGTTCGGCCAGTACGTCGGCTTTCCTCGCACCCGCGGACAGCAGCGCCGCGATTCTTGTTTTGGCTTCCTTCTTGTTCATGACGTGGCGAATTGTCGTTCGATGGTTGTCAAAAGGCCCGGCCACGCGAATATTGCATCTTGTGCGATGGGGCGCAACGGTTTTGCCGCGGATGGACACATTCCTACAATCGCCGCCGATGGGGGCGGTGGCGGGGCATCGGTCGATGGTGGGGCGGCGTCGCTGCCGGACAGGCTGTCGGACGCGACGCGTGCGTCGGAGTGTGGCGACCCGGCCGGCCCGCGCCGCGGCGATCGCGGTCGCGTGATGTCGTGCACCGCATCCATCGCCCGGCACGGCTCGGGCTGACGCCGGGCGGACCGGGAAAACCGGCGCCGCGCATGCGGCGCGCCGGACGCGGATCAGTCGGCGGTCGGCGAGGACGCCGCCGGGCGGGCCGGCAGCGCCGACGGTGCTTTCGTTTCGCGCGCCGGCGGTTCACGTCGCCGGGTTGCGCCTGCCAGCATCCCGGCGACGACGAGCGCGATACCCAGAAGCCGCGTGCCGCCCAGTGTCTCGCCGAACAGCGCGACGGCGAACAGCACGGCCGAGACGGGCGCGACCGCCGTGAACAGCGCGGCTTCGGTGCCGCTCGTACGCGCGGAACCCGCATACCAGCACACATAACCGAGCACGGTCGGCACCAGCGCGTAGTACGCGATCGCAGAAACGGCGCCGATCGTCCAGCCGGCCGCCGCCGTGTGCCATTCGAATGCGGCCGGCACCAGCGCGAGCACGAAGCCGAGGCCCGACATCGCCGTCGACAGCGCGAGCGGCGGCAACGGCGCCGACAGCCGCCGGTTCAGCAGGATGAACACGGCCTCGCATGCGACGGCGGCGAGCACCAGCGCATCGCCGGCGAGCGTCTGCAGCGACGGCATGGCCTGACCGGGCGCGAACGTGACGAACAGGACGCCGGCGGTGGCGAGCGCGGCCGCGCCCCAGTCGCGAAGCGTCTGCCGCTCACGCAGCACGATGGCCGCGATCAGCGTCGACATCGCCGGCAGCGTGCCGAGCATCACGCCCGCATCGACCGGCGACGACAGCTTCGTGCCGCTGATCAGCAGCACCGTATAGCCGACGCCGCCCGCGGCCGCCTGGACGACGAGCAGCACGGCGTCGCGCGTGCCGATGCGCGGCCAGCGCATGCGTTGCGCACGCATCAGCGCGAACAGCAGCGGGGTCGCGATCAGGAAGCGCAGCGCGGTGGCCGTGAACGGCGGCAGGCCGCCGGCCGCGAAGCGGCTCGCGATGACGGTGCTGCCGACGCCGGTCATCGCGGCGGCGAGGTAGAGATAGCCGATCAGTCGTGTTTTCATGCGCCGCATCATCGCGTGCGGCGGCGAGGGCGTCTTGAACGAAATTGCAGCGATGTGCGTGGCGGCGCCCGGTGTTTCCGCATGGGGCACAGCGTCTGTCTGATCGATCGGCATCGCTACGTCACGGCAACGGCCCGTGTCGTTGCGATAGAGGCGCGTCGCGCAACGAAGCCCGTTACCCGGCCTGCGTGAACCTTCCCGGCGTGATCCCGAACTGGCGCGCGAAGGCACGCGTCAGGTGGCTCTGGTCGGCAAAACCGGCTTCGGCCGCCGCATCCGCGATCGGCGTGCCGCTCGCGAGCAGCGCACGCGCGAGCCGCGTGCGCGACTGCACCAGATACGCATGCGGCGTGATGCCGAGTTCGCGTGCGAACCCGCGCAGCAACTGGAAGCGGCTCACGCCGCTCAAGCCGGCCAGTTCCGCAAGCGAAACGGGTGCGGCGGGCGCGGCATCGAGCCGTTCGCGGGCAACGCGGATCGCCGGCGCGACGCGCGCGGCCGGCAGTGCGCGGTTCGCATGCCGGGCAAGCAGCCCGGCGACCAGCATCACGAGCGCTTCGTCGCGCGCGAGCGCCGGCGTTTCGCCTTCGACGATCCGCGCATGCAGCCGGCCGAACGCGGCGGCGAGCCGCGCGTCGCGCACGGCCGGATGCGCGAGTTCGACGCCGCCGAGGCCTTCTTCCGCCGCGACGCCCGCAACCAGCGCGGGCGCGAGGTACAGCATCCGCCAGCGCCGGCCCGTGCCCGCGTCGATCGGCATGCCGTCGTGCATTTCGCCGGGATTGACCATGATCGCGTCGCCGGCCAGCGCGTCGACCTGCCCGCGGCCGCTCCATGATCGATGCGCGCCGCTGACGATCACGCCGACCCCGAATTCATCGTGCGCATGCCGCGGAAACGCGCGATCGGACTCGAGGCTGATCGCCTCGATGCCTTCGTCGGTCCGTCGGTAGTGGGTGACACTGTGCATGGGTGATCCTGGCGCGTCGGCGACGCGGATTCCGTGCACTTTAGCGCGTTCCGGCCGCGCGCGCCCTTCATCCTTTTGGCCGATACCGCGCCGCGCGCGCAGCCGCCACCATGTGCACATGAGCAGCGTACACGGCCCGCCGGGCCTGAAGTTGCGCAGGAGGCGGCAGGTGGAACAACAGGATCCGGTATTCATTCAGGTGGGCGCACTGGCGGACGGTTTTGCGCCGGACGCGAACATCCTCACGCCCGTGAACGCACTCGCGGGGCGGGCGCTCGTCCTCGGCGACGCATCGGGCGCGTGGCGCGTCTATACGTTCGAGGCGGGTGCGCTGCAATGGCGCGATGCGGCGACCGACACGGGCGGGCATGCGCCGTGCCGGGTCACGCGGCTGCGCGACGAACTGTACTTCGTCGACTACATCGACCCGGCGGCGCGCGCGACGTCGGTCAGCCTCGTGATCGACATCGGCAACGGCGTGTGGACGTCGGTGATCGGCACGCTGCCGACCGAGGCGGACACGCACATCGACGCGTTCACGCGCGTCGCGCGCGGGTTGCCGCTGACGGGCGTCGACGCCGCGTTCCGGCACGGCACGCTCGGCGGCCATGCGGAGCCGGGCCCGCTGCACGGGCCCACGCGCGAGCTGATCGGCAAGCGGACGATGTACCGCTACAGCCCGACCGAATGCTACGAGCACATCTACCTGAACGAGAACTTCTATGCATGGCAGTGCCTGCTGGGCGTCGAAGGCGGGCTGGCCGACGTCGACCGCTGCCATTACTTCAAGATCGCGGCGCAACTGTATCTGTTCGTCTGGCGCGAGAAAGTGGTGCCGACGCTCGGCGTCGTGCTGATCGATCTCGCGCAGCGCAAGACCGACGGCAAGATCTTCGGTTATCAGGGCGGCGATTTCGGCTCGCTGTCGAATTTCCCGATCGGCGCGCATGCGCAGGTGCTGAACGAAACCGTGCATCCGCTCGGCGGCGAGGCGGCGCAATGAACGCCACGCCGGGCAGCGGCCGCCTGCGTGCGGATTTCAGCGGGCGGGTCGTGCTCGTGACGGGCGCCGCGCAGGGGATCGGCGCGGCGATCGCGCGCCGTTTCGCGGAATCCGATGCGTTCGTCGCGCTCGCCGATCTCAACGGCGACGCGGCCGCCGCGCAGGCCGAGGCGCTTGCCAGCGCGGGTGCCGATGCGCGCGCCTATCGCGTCGACGCCGCGAGCCGCGAAGAACTCTGCGCGCTCGTCGCGGCGGTCGAGCGCGACGGCGGGCGGCTCGACGTCGTCGTGCACAACGCTGCGTATTTCCCGCTGACCCCGTTTGCGCAGATCGATGTGCCGGTGCTCGAGCGGACGTTGTCGGTCAACCTGTCGGCGCTGTTCTGGCTCGCGCAGGCCGCGTTGCCCGCATTCGAGCGCGCGGGGGCCGGGCGGCTGCTCGTCACGTCGTCGGTGACGGGGCCGCGCGTCGTGTATCCGGGGCTCGCGCATTACGCGGCATCGAAGGCCGGCGTGAACGGTTTCATCCGCGCGGCGGCGCTCGAACTCGCGCGCCGCAACGTGACGGTCAATGGCGTCGAGCCGGGGATGATTCGCACGCCTGCCGCCGGCAATCTCGGCGACGCGTCGGTCGCCGCGCAGATCGCGCGCGACATTCCGCTCGCGCGGATGGGCGAGCCGGAGGACATCGCGAACGCGATGCTGTTTCTCGCGTCGGCCGATGCGGCGTACATCACCGGGCAGACGATCGTCGTCGACGGCGGCGCGACGTTGCCGGAGAGCGGGGCCGTGCTGGGCGACGGATGACGCGGGCGAGGAGGGCTGCGCGGTGGCGGCCGGCGGGCGCGTCGTCAGCGCTGTCGACGGTCGGGGCGTGCGTACGCGCGATTACAGCCAGCCGTTGCGAATGAACTCGACGATCGAATAACGGCGCCGCTCGAGATCCCGCTGGCGCACGGCGTCGACGATGCGCGACACACCGTCTGCGTAGGGCGATGCGCCATACACGCGGGATTCGAACTGCAGGCTGCACGCGCCGTCCTCGATGCGGATCCGGTGGAATGCGTGGCGGCCGAGCTGGTCGTCGGGAATCTGCAAGGCATCGCGCTGCTCGGCGGGGTTGCGCACGGAGCGGATATCGTGCGCCGGCACGCCGAGCGACTGACCGATGTCGACCGCGGTGCCGGGCACGGACGTCTTGCTGGCCTGATGCGACTCGGTCACGCTGATGTTGCAGTCGCGAAACAGATGGCCGCTGGTTTCCAGCATGCTCATGAACTTGAGCATCAGGATGTTCGTGTTCGGACAGAGCACGACGGGGAAATCGTGTGATCCGGTTTCGAGGCCGGAGCCGGTCGACAACTCGATGAGCGTCGAACCCGTGGCGCGGCAGAACGCGATTGCGTCGGGCAGCTCGCGGCCGGAACCGGCATGGACGACGATCGATCGGGTGTCGTCACGTCGGGCGTCGCTATGGCTTGCATCGCTACGTTCGGCATCGGCTCGCGCGCCATCCGACCAGGGCATCACGTGACAGATTGCGGGATCGAGCTGATGCGAGCGGAGCAGTTCGGTTGCCAGCTTGCCGGCGCCAACGACGAGTACTTGCATGGGATTGACGGGTTGCGGTTCGGGTTTCGGTACGGAAGCGGCGCGGGCCGCTCAAGGGCCCGGCACGATCACGACGCACCGCGCGGCGCATCGTGATCGCGCATTATGCCCGGCCGCCTGCCGGCGCGTGCAGTCGTGCCGCACAGGTGTAGCGCCGGCGTATCAGCTTGCCGATGTCGTCGGCACCCACGCATTTGCCGTGTACTTCGTCGCGAACTGCCTGGCGATCGAGCGAGACGATCCGTATCCGATGCGACGGTGTCGTGCTTCGAGCACTGGGCAAGCCTGGCCCGCGATGTCGCCACTGCCCGCGACGTCCGGACCGCGCCGCGCTTCGTGATGCCGCCGCCGGGCTGGCGCCCGGACAACCGGGGCGAGACGACGGAGGCACTGCGCGGCCGCAACCTCGTCGCCGTGCGCACGGCGGCATGAACGGCGCTACGCTGTCGAAACGCCGGCGCGGCACACTCGGGCTGCGGCCGGTATCGGCCTCGCAGCGCGCATAATCGAACACCCTCGACACTGGAGAACACACCGATGGAACACGACCTGAAAGGCAAGGCAGTCGCGATCACCGGCGGATTCGGCCATCTCGGCGTCGCCACGGCAGCGTGGCTCGGCCAGCGCGGCGCGCGCGTCGCGCTGATCGGCCGCGGCGCGGCGCCGGACGCGCAGGCGCTACCCGGCGTGCCGGCCGACGCACTGCGCATCGGCGGGATCGATCTCGTCGATCCGCAGGCGGCCGTGCAGGCGCTCGACACCGTGAATCGCGAATTCGGCCGGGTCGACGCGCTGCTGAACATCGCCGGTGCATTCGTGTGGCAGACGATCGCCGATGGCGATGCGGCCACGTGGGATCGCATGTACGAACTGAACGTGAAGACGGCGCTGAATGCGTCGAAGGCCGCGCTGCCGTATCTGGTGGCGAGCCAGGCCGGCCGCATCGTCAACATCGGCGCGGGCGCGGCGTTCAAGGCCGGCGCGGGGATGGGCGCGTATGCGGCCGCGAAGGCGGGCGTCGCGCGGCTCACCGAGGCGCTGGCGGCGGAACTGCTCGATCGCGGCGTGACCGTGAACGCGCTGTTGCCGAGCATCATCGACACGCCGCCGAACCGCAAGGACATGCCCGACGCGGACTTCTCGCGCTGGGTCCGGCCCGAACAGCTCGCGGCGACGATCGGGTTCCTGCTGTCGGCCGACGCGCAGGCGATCACCGGCGCATCGATTCCGGTGAGCGGTCGCGTGGCGTAACGGATGGGGGGGCTCGCGGCGGCGCGGCGTGTGCCGCATCCGGCCGTGCGTACAATGTCGCACCGGATTGCGCGACAGAACCCGAGACCATGAATCAGCCACATATCCTGATCGTCGAAGATGAACTGGCGATCGCGGACACGATCGTCTACGCCCTCGGCACGGAGGGCATGCAGACCGTGCACTGCACGCTCGGGCAGGCGGCGCTCGACCGCTTGAGCGACACGCGCTTCGACCTCGTGGTGCTCGACGTCGGCCTGCCGGACCTGAGCGGCTTCGAGGTGTGCCGCCGGCTGCGGACGTTCTCGGACGTGCCGGTGATCTTCCTCACCGCGCGGCACGACGAGATCGACCGGATCGTCGGCCTCGAAATCGGCGCGGACGATTACGTGGTCAAGCCGTTCTCGCCGCGCGAACTGGCCGCGCGGGTGCGCGTGATCCTGCGGCGCTTCTACCGGCCGGCCATGCCGCATCCGCATCCGCATCCGCATCCGCATCCGCATCCGCAGCCACAGCCACAGCCACAGCCGGCAACGGCGACACCCGCGCCAGCCGCGCCCGTTGCGTCCATCGCGCCGGGCTTCGAACTCGACATCGACGGCGCGCGCGTGGCATGGCTCGGCCACCCGTTGAACCTGACGCGCTACGAATTCGGCCTGCTCGCGCTGCTCGTCCGGCATCCGGGGCGCATCTACTCGCGCGAGCAGCTGATGGACCTCGTGTGGCACGAGGCATTCGACTCGGCCGACCGCACGGTCGACACGCACATCAAGACGCTGCGCGCGAAACTGCGCGCGATCGCCCCCGAACGCGACCCGATCCGCACGCATCGCGGCATGGGTTATTCGCTGCAACCGTGACGACCGGCACCGCACCATGCATATCGGCCTGCGCATCTTCTTCGGCTTCTTCCTGATCGTCGGCCTCGCCGCGCTGATCACGCTGCGGGTGTTCGTGCAGGAGGTGAAGCCCGGCGTACGCGAAGCGATGGAGGACACGCTGGTCGACACCGCCCAGGCGCTCGCGACGCTCGCATCCGACGACATGGCGAGCGGACACATCGCCGACGGCGCGTTCGCGCGCCAGCTCGACACGCTGCACGCGCGTCCGGTCAGCGCGAACGTCTGGGGCATGCACAAGGACGCGATCAGCTACCGGATCTACGTCACCGATGCGCGCGGCATCGTCCGCTACGACTCGGCCGGCGTCGCGGTTGGTCAGGACTATTCGCGCTGGAACGACGTGTACCGGACGTTGCGCGGCGAGTATGGCGCGCGCAGCACGCGCGCCGATCCGAACGACGACAGCAGCACCGTGATGCACGTCGCGGCGCCGATCCGGCACGGCGACGCGATCATCGGCGTGCTGACGATCGCGAAGCCGAACCAGACTGTCGCGCCGTTCATCGCGCGCAGCCAGCGCAAGATCATGCTGTATGGCGCGCTGTTGATGGGCGGCGCGATCCTGATCGGCGTCGCGTGCACGTGGTGGCTCGTGCTCGGGCTGCGGCGCCTGCAGCGCTATGCGCGCGCGATCGCGGCCGGCGAGCGCGCGACGATGCCGCTGCAGGGCGCGAACGAACTGGCCGAGCTCGGCCGCGCGGTGGAAACCATGCACCAGCGTCTGGAGGACCGGCAATATGTCGAAACCTACATCCACACGCTCACGCACGAAATGAAGAGCCCGCTCGCGGCGATCAGCGGCGCGGCCGAATTGCTGCACGAAGAGATGCCGGTCGCGAACCGCCGGCGTTTCACCGAGAACATCCGCCGCCAGGCCGGCCGTCTCGAGCAGATGATCCGCAAGCTGCTCGCGCTCGCCGAAGTGGAGCAGAAGCAGCGGCTGTCGGTACACGAGCCGGTCGCGCTGCTGCCGGTGCTGGAGCAGCTTGTCGACGATCTCGAGCCGCGTGCGCGTCAGCGCGGCGTGAGCGTGCGAATCGATGCCGACCGGACGGCCGGCGCGGCGATCGTCGACGGCGATCCGTTCCTGCTGCGCCAGGCGCTCGGCAACCTGCTCGACAACGCGCTGGATTTCGCGCCGCGCGGCAGCGCGATCCGGGTCGCACTTGAACGGCACGCGGCGGGGCGCGGGCAGGTCGCGGTCGTGCGCGTCGTCGACGACGGCCCCGGCGTGCCCGACTACGCGCTGGCGCGGGTGTTCGAGCGTTTCTATTCGCTGCCGCGTCCCGACGGGCAGGACCGCAGCACGGGGCTCGGCCTGTGCTTCGTCCGCGAAGTCGCGATGCTGCATCGCGGCCAGATCGCGCTCGCGAACCGCAACGAAGGCGGCGCGTGCGCGACGCTCACGCTGCCGTCGCCGGGCTGAGCGCTTCACGCCCGCCACACGCTCGCCACACCTTCGCTTCACACCTGCTTCAATCGGCCTTCACCGGGCCGGCTCATGCTGAGCGCACCTTCACTCCGGTATCCGTCAGCATGAATCGAGTCCTGTTGTTCAAATCCCTGATCACCGCGCTCCTCGCGCTGCTGATCCTGATCCCGTTACGGATGGTCGGCGGCATCGTGCAGGAACGCGCCGCATATCGCGACAGCGCGCGGCAGAGCGTCTGGTCCAGCTATGCGGGGCCGCAGACGGTGACGGGCCCGGTGCTGGTCGTGCGGTACACGGAAGTCACGCGCGTGCGCGACGACACGCCGGCCGGCGGCGCGACGAAGACGAGCCTGCATCGCGAGAGCCGGCGCCTGTTCGTGTTTCCGAAGACGCTGAACGTCGACGGCACGCTGGAGACGAGCGTGCGCTATCGCGGCATCCACAAGGTGCTGGTGTACGACCTGCAGAGCCGGCTGTCGGGCACGCTGGCGCTGCCGGACCTGAAGAAGCTGCCGCAGGCCGACGCTCACGTGAGTTTCACGATCGACGGCGCATACGTCGCGATCGGCATCGGCGATATTCGCGGGCTGACGTCGCAGCCGGTGTTGAACCTCGGCGGCCGGGCGCTCGGCCTGGAGCAGGGCACGGGGCTCGACGGCCTGCGCCAGGGCGTGCACGCGAACCTCGATCTCGCGACGCTGGCGGACGCGAATCCGGGGGCGGTCGTCCCGTTCAGCATCGCGTTGCCGCTGCGCGGCGCGGAATCCGTTTCGTTCGCGCCGGTGGCCGACCAGAACGATTTTTCGCTGAAGTCGACGTGGCCGCATCCGAGCTTCGACGGCACGTTCCTGCCGCATCGCCGCACCGTCGACGCGCACGGGTTCACCGGCAACTGGCGCGTGACGTCGTTCAATACGAAGGTGCGCGAGCAGATCGCGGCCGGCAACGGGGAGGGCGCGCTGGAGACGGCGTCGGTGTCGGTGATCGAACCGGTGAACGTCTATCTGCAGACCGAACGCGCGACGAAGTATGGCGCACTGTTCGTGATCCTGACGTTCGCGAGTTTCTTCATGTACGAACTCGTGAAGCGGTTGCGCATTCACCCGATCCAGTACCTGCTGGTCGGCCTGTCGCTCGCGCTGTTCTTCCTGTTGTTGCTGAGCCTGTCCGAGCACGTCGCGTTCGGTTACGCGTATCTCGCGGCAAGCGGCGCATGCATCGGGCTGCTCGGCTTCTATCTGTCGTTCGTGCTGCACAGCGTGAAGCGCGGCGCCGCATTCGCCGGGCTGCTCGCGATCCTGTACGCGGCGCTCTACGGCTTGCTGCTGTCGGAGGACAACGCGCTGATGCTCGGTTCGCTGCTGCTGTTCGCGATCCTCGCCGGGATCATGACGCTCACGCGCCGCATCGACTGGTACGCGCTGGGTGCCGCGTGGCAACCGCTCGCCGACAAGGCGAAGCCGGAGGCGCCGGCGAAATAGGCGCGATGGCGGTGGCAACGCGGTCGGCCGGCAGCATCCCGGCCGTCGCGTCGGCCGCCACCGGGCCGGCGATTCATGCCTGGGGGGACGGCCTGCGGAACCGCGTCAGCGGAATTTCCGCGACCGCCGCGATTTCGATCAGCAGATCGGGACGGTACAGACGTTCGACCTGGACGGTCGTCGTCACGGGATAGGGTTCGGCGAAGAACGCCTTGCGAACGTCGCCGGCCTGCATGAACGCGTCGATGTCGGTCGCGTAGTGAACCAGCGAGATCACGTCCTGCATCTGCCCGCCGAGCGCGGCGAGCACGTCCCGAATGTTGCCGAGCGTCTGCCGGACTTGCACACGCATGTCGCCGGCACCGACGACGTGCCCGTCCCGGTCGAGCGCGACCTGTCCCTTCAGATGCACGATCCGGCCGTCGCCCTGAATCACGGCCATCGAGAACGCGCCGAACGGCGCCCAGACTTCCGGCGGATTCACGGCTTCGGCCATGACGCGACTCCCGAGGGCAGAGGGTTGGGCGGTCCGGACAGCGACGGCGTGCGTCGCGACCCGCCCGGGCGCGGGTCATGCGCGCAGCGGGAGCGTGTCGTCGGCATGGCTGTCCGGGTCGCCGATAATCCGGGCATTATGGACGAACGAGCGGCGCCGCGATCACGAACGGATGTGACGCAGCATCCGCGTATACTGAACACGTCTTTTCATCCGATTTTCGCCGTGCCCAAGTTTCCCGCTTCCGAATCCCCCGCGGACGATCCGCGTCCGACCCCGCCCGTACAACCCGAACTGGAAGACTGCTGCAACAGCGGTTGTTCGCCGTGCGTTTTCGACCTGTACGACGAAGCGCTCGCGCGCTATCGCGTCGAGCTGGCCGAATGGGAAGCGCGGCATCCGCAACGAAAGCATCAGCAGTGACGTGATGCCGGTGCCGGCGAACGGCCGCGCATGCGCCGCTCCCGCTCCCGCTTCGCCGCCGCCGCCGATGCGTTCCCGGCCCGGCAGCGTCACGCGTCGGCCCGCGCCCGCCGATGCATCGGCCCCAACGCGGCCGACAGTGCGATGCACACGAGCAGCAGGGCCGTCAGCGCCCACATCGCCGTCCGGAAACCCGCGACGTAATCGGCTGCGGCCGGATGCGCGCCGAGCCGCGAGAAGAACAGCCCGCCGAGCGTCGCCGCGCCGACGGCCGCGCCGATCTGCAACATCGCCGTGACCATGCCGGATGCGACTCCCGCACGGGCCGCGTCGACTTCCGCGAGCACGATCCGCACGACCGACGGCAGCACGAGCCCTTGTCCGATCCCGATCGCCGCGATGCCGGCATAGAAACCGGCGCCGGGCGCATGGTCGCCGGCCAGTGCGGCCGCGGTCGCGACACCGGCCGCCAGTATCGCGAAGCCGAGCGTGAGCACGCGATAGCCGCCGAACCGGTCGACGAGGCGCGGCATCAGCAGCGGGCTTGCCAGGAAGCCGATGCCGAGCGGCAGGATCGCGAGCCCGGACGCGAGCGGCGACCAGTTCAGGCAGCCCTGCAGATAGATCCCGTAGCTCAGGAAGAACACGCTCAGCATGTAGAACAGGAACGCGAGCGTGAGCCCGAGCGCGACGACGGGGTTGCGCAGCAGGCGCACGTCCAGTAGCGGATCGCGGCCGCCGGCGAGCCGGCGCGCTTCGACCGTCAGCAGCGCACCGAGCATCGGCAGCGCGCCGACGAGGCACGCGACCATCCACAGCGGCCAGCCGGCTTCGCGCCCGTGCGTGAGCGGATAGACGAGCATTAGCAGGAACAGCGACAGCAGCACCGTGCCGGGCACGTCGATGCGCTGGCCGCGCGGCGGCCGGCTTTCCGGGATGAAGCGCCAGCTGCCGATCAGCGCGAGGATGCCGATCGGCAGGTTGACGAGAAAGATCGCGCGCCAGCCGAGCCCGAACGGATGCAGGCTGATCAGCGCGCCGCCGCCGAGCTGGCCGATCACGGCGGCAAGCCCGAACACGAAACCGTAGAAGCCCATCACGCGCACCTGCTCCTGCGGACTGAACACGCTGCGGATCGTCGCGAGCACCTGGGGCGCGAGGATCGCCGCGAACAGCCCCTGCAGCACGCGGCCGCCGACGAGCACCGCGCCGCTGCCGGCGAGCCCGCACAGGGTCGACGCGACCACGAAGCCGGCCATGCCGATCATGAACATGCGCTTGCGGCCGTACAGGTCGCCGAGGCGGCCGCCGGTGATCTGCACGACCGCGTTCGCGCACGCATAGGCCGACACGACGAGCTCCAGCTGGGCCGGGCGGGCGCCGATGCCGTCGCGGATGGCGGGCAACGCGAGATTCACGATGAAGTAGTCGAGCGGCGGCAGAATGGCGCCGACCAGCAGGACCACGAGCGCCCAGCCATGATGGCTGCGCGCCGGTGCCGCGGCGGCCGTGCCGGCCGGCGCGCAACGGGCGAGGGTGTTGTCGGTCATGTACGGAGGTCCGAAAGAATGAGGGCCGCATGCCGGGCCGGGCGAGCCGGGTTCGGCAGCGTGCCGTTGAAGCGACATTCTGCGGATCGCCGATGATTCGGAAAAGCGGGAATGGGTGGTAGTATCCATCGGGTTATTCGATGGATGGAGAAGGCGATGCGCGGTTTCGATCTGGATCAGTTGCGCACTTTCGCGGCGGTGGCGGATGCGGGCAGCCTGACGGCGGCCGCGCCGCGGCTGCATTTGTCACAGTCGACGGTCAGCGAGCAGGTACGCAAGCTCGAAGCGCGCGCCGGTGTGCCGCTGTTCGTGCGCAGCAAGCGCGGCGTCGAGCCGACCCCGGCCGGCGCGCGCTTGCTGCAGCACGCACGGCGCATCGTCGCGCTGAACGAGGCGGCGTTCGACGAGCTGCGCGGGCAGGCGATCAAGGGCGAATTGCGCGTCGCGATCACCGATTACTACCGGACGCATGAAGTCGCGGGGCTGCTCGCGCGGCTGCGGGAGTGCTACCCGCAGTTGAGCCTGCACGTGAGCGCGATGAAGAGTGCCGAGATCGAAACCGCGCATGCGCGCGGGCAGATCGATCTCGGCGTCGTGATGAACCTGTCGAGCGGCCCGTTCCGGCCCGCGTCGGCCGATACGCGCTGGGTGCTGCGGCGCGAGCCGTTGTCGTGGGTCACGTCGCCGGCGCTGGCCGAGCAGTTGCCCGAGCCGTTGCCGCTCGTGCTGCTGCCGGACGACTGCATGATGCATCAGATCGCGGTGCGCTCGCTCGACGAGCAGCACGCGCCGTACGTGCTCGTGCACAGCGCATCGGGCGTCGCGGGGTTGCAGTCGATGCTGGCGGCAGGGCTGGGCGTCGGTTGCCTGTGCGCGTCGGCGATCGGTGAAGGGCTCGTGCGCCTCGGCCCGAAATACCGGCTGCCGGTGCTGCCCGATGCGGTGTTCTCGCTGACGCCGCCGATGCCCGGCGAACGCGAGACCGTCACGCAGGCGCGCGAGGTGCTGTCGCGGCAGTTGCTGATGTGAAATCGTGCCGCGCGCGGGGTGTCGGCATGTATTCGGGGGACCGGCAGGGGGCCACGCATGAACGACGAACTGAAGAGCCAGATGGCCGAGCGGTTGCAGCACGCGCTGGAGCGGGTGGTGGACGAGCGCTCGTTGATCCATTTCCTGCGCGTGCTCGGCCATGACTGGCACACGGAGCGCCAGCTCGAGGCCGACGTGCCGCCGGCGCCGTATGCGGCCGCGGTGCTCGGCTGGGAGAACCGCTCGATCGGCGAATACCTCGAGGCGATGGTCGACTGGGCCGAGGCATCGGAGGAGGGGCTGCGTTGCTACGAGCTGCCCGACAATCCGTGGCGGCGTATCGCCGACATCCTGTTCGCCGGCAAGATCTACGAGTAGCGCGCGGCGCGGCGCAGTGCCGATGCGGCAGGGGCGGCAGGGGCGTGCGGCCTAGTCGGCCGTCCCTTCGGCATACGCGCGCAGCCCGTTCGCCAGCGCATCGAACACGGCCCGGCAACGCGGGCTCGTACGCAGATCCTCGTGCATGACCACCCAGGTTTCCAGCGTCATCGCGAGCCTGTCCGGCAGCACGCGGGCGAGCCGCGCATCGCGTGTCGCGAGCCCGCTCTGGCAGAAGCCGATCCCGTAGCCGGCGCGGATCATCGCGAGCTGCGCGAGATTGCTGTCGGTGCGCAACGCGAACGCATCGCGCTTCCACATCGGCATCCCGCGGCTCGCCGAGCGGATGAACGGCGTGACCGTATCGAAGCCGATCAGCGCGTGGTGCGCGAGCGCGTCGAGCGTCGACGGCGTGCCGTTGCGCGCCAGATAGTCGTCGCGTGCATACAGCCCCACTTCGAGATCGCCGACGCGCCGCGCGACGAGCGCGTCCTGCGCGGGCGGCGTCATGCGCACCGCAATGTCCGCTTCGCGGTTCAGCACGTCCTGGATGCGGTCGGTCGGCACCAGTTCGATCACGAGCCCCGGATGCTCGCGCCGCAACTGCGCGAGCATCGGCGGCAGTACCTCGACCGCGATCACGTCGCTGGCCGAAATGCGGACCGTGCCGCGCACGCCCGCGCCATGGCTCGCGGCGGCGCGCTCGAACGCGGCTGCCGCGCTGCGCAGCGCTTCCGCATGGCCGCGCAGCGCGAGGGCGGCCTCGGTCGGCAGCAGCCCCGACGGCGAGCGTGTGAACAGGGTCTGACCGAACGCGCTTTCGAGCGCCGCGACGTGGCGGCCGGCCGTCGGCTGCGTGATGCCGAGCGCACGCGCGGCGCCCGACAGCGAGCCCTCCGTCAGCACGGCGAGGAAGGTCCGGTAGCGTTCCCAGTTCAGATCGGTGGTCATGCATAAATGTATAGCCGATCCATTGGGTTCGGCAATTCCTTGTTAGCCGGCCGCGCGCCAGAATGCGCTCATCGACGGTTCATTCAGGGAGAGCGGTAATGACGACGAACGCAGGCGGGACGCAACCACTGGCACTCGTGCTCGGCGCGAGCGGAGGCATCGGCGGCGAGGTCGCACGTCAGTTGCGCGATGCCGGCTGGCAGGTGCGCGCGCTCAAGCGCGGGCTCGACGCCGAGACGGTGGAGCGCGACGGCATCGCGTGGATGCGCGGCGACGCGCTCGACCGCGAAGCGGTGGTCCGCGCGGCGCGCGGCTGCAGCGTGATCGTGCACGCGGTGAACCCGCCCGGCTACCGGAACTGGAACGAGCAGGTGCTGCCGATGATCGACAACACGATCGCGGCGGCGACGGTGGCGCAGGCGACCGTCGTGCTGCCCGGGACGGTATACAACTACGGCCCCGACGCGTTTCCGGTGTTGCGCGAAGAGGCGCCGCAGCATCCGACGACCCGCAAGGGCGCGATTCGCGTCGAGCTGGAGCGGCGGCTGCAGGCGGCGACCGCGCAGGGCGTGCGGACGATCATCGTGCGGGCCGGCGATTTTTTCGGCGCGCACGCGGGCAACAACTGGTTCGGACAGGGGCTCGTCAAGGCCGGGCGGCCCGTGGCCGCCATCAGCGTGCCGGGCCGGCCGGGCGTCGGCCATCAATGGGCATACCTGCCGGACGTCGCGCGCACGATGGTCGAACTGATCGAGCGGCGCGATACGCTGGAGCCGTTCGCGCGCTTTCATCTCGGCGGTCACTGGGACGCGGATGGCACGCAGATGGCGCAGGCCGTGCGCCGCGTCGCGCAACGGCACGGGATGCGGCCGACGGTGCGGCGTTTCCCGTGGTGGCTCGTGTGGGTGGCCGCGCCGTTCGTCACGACGATGCGCGAGATGCTCGAGATGCGCTATCTGTGGCGCGAGCCGCTGCGGATGGACAACGCGCGCGTGACGGCGGCGCTCGGCCGCGAGCCGGTGACGCCGCTCGACACGGCGGTGGAGGAAGCGCTGGCGGGGTTGGGGTGCTTGCCGCGAGCGGGCGCGGCGGGGTAAGCCGCGGGGTGAGCCGCGGGGTGAGCCGGTATCCGGCGGATGTTTATTGCCACCGCCCGCCGTTATGCCACGACCGGCAACACTTCGACCGCATACCGGTGCCGCAGGCTGCGCCCGAGCACCGGATCGTGCAGTTCCATCTCGAACGCATCGCCGTCGTCCATCGCCGCGATGGCCCCATGCACGACGACGGTGCCGCCGAACATCGCGCAGCGCGCGGGCATCGTGCGACGGTCGTCGAAGCGCTGCCACAGCGCATCGGGCGCGAGCAGCCCGCTGACCGCGCCATGCTGATACGCGACGCGTTCGCCGTCGCGTTTGATCCACCACGAACGCATCCCGATCGCATCCCAGTGACCGGCGACGTCCGCGTAGCGCCACGCGTCGCGGCCGAGCGGCTTCGCGCATACCTGCTTCGACACCGCGACGCCATACGCCTCGACTTCCCGATCGGTGTGATCCGACCCGAGCGTGACCAGCGTGCCGGCCGGGCTGTCGATCAGTACGCACTCGATCTCGCCGCCCGAGCGCGCGCCGAGCACGCCGATCGACGGCGCCTGGGTGAGCAGCGCGGATGCCACGCGATAGAAGCACGGCGTGGTCGACGGC
This sequence comes from Burkholderia sp. IDO3, assembly GCF_003366075.1. Taxonomy (NCBI): domain Bacteria; kingdom Pseudomonadati; phylum Pseudomonadota; class Betaproteobacteria; order Burkholderiales; family Burkholderiaceae; genus Burkholderia; species Burkholderia sp. IDO3. The sequence goes on along the minus strand of NZ_CP028962.1, from coordinate 2,267,316 downwards.
GGCGCGACGCCGAGGGCCGCGAGTTCGTCGATGTGCGCGCGGATCGCGGCGGGATCGCGTCCGGCCCAGCCGGCGATCACGACGCGCTCGATCTGGACGTCGACGGCGGCCGGCGCGCCTTGCAGGGGAATCACGTTGAACGACAGGGCTGGCATGCGGATATCCGTTTGAAGTGCGAATGAATGAAACGATCGACGGGCGACGCTCAATCGGCGAGCGGCCGATGCGCGGTTTCGCGCGCGGCGAGCAGCGCGACCGACGTGACGACGAGCGCCGCGGCGACGTACAGCGACACGGCTGTCGTCGTGCCCGTCTCGCGGAACAGCGCGGCGATCACGAGCGGCGCGAAGCCGCCGCCGACGATGCCCGCGAGCGTGTACGCCAGCGACGAGCCGGCGTAACGCACGCGGGTCGGAAACTGCTCGGTGACGAATGCGCCTTGCGGGCCGTACATCACCGCATGGATCACGAGGCCGATCGCGACGGCCGCGACGATCGCGGCGGGCCGTGCCGAATCGAGCATCGTGAAGAACACGAACGCCCACACGATGCCGGCGATCGCGCCGGCGAGATACACCGGACGGCGTCCGAAGCGGTCCGACAGCGCGCCGAAGAACGGCACCGCGAGCGCGTTGCAGGCCGTGCCGACCATCACGGCCGTCAGCGCGACCGGGCGCGACAGGTGCAGCACGGTCGTCACGTAGGTCAGCGTGAACACGACGATCAGCGCGTACAGCACGTCCGAGCCGATCCGCGAACCGCCGGCGATCAGCAGGCGCCGCCAGTGGCACTTCAGCACCTCGGCGACGGGCACTTCCGCGGTCGCGTGCGATTCGGCGAGCTGCTCGAACTGCGGCGTTTCGTCGACGCCGCGGCGCAGCCAGAAACCGAACACGACGAGCAGCGCACTGGCCGCGAACGGCACGCGCCAGCCCCACGACAGGAAGTCGCCGGACGTGGTCGACAGCGTGACGAGCGCGATGCAGCCGGTGCCGAGCAGCGTGCCGAACGACGGGCCGATCTGCGTCCACGACGCGGACAGCCCGCGGCGTTTCTGGTCGCCGTGCTCGACCGACAGCAGCACCGCGCCGGCCCATTCGCCGCCGAGCGCGACGCCCTGCACGAAGCGCAGCGCGACGAGCAGGATCGGGCTCAGGATGCCCGCCTGCGCGTAGGTCGGCAGGGCGCCCATCAACGCGGTCGTCAGCCCCATCAGCACGAGCGTGAGCATCAGCACCGCGCGGCGGCCGATCCGGTCGCCGAGGTTGCCGAACACGAAGCCGCCGAGCGGACGCGACACGTAGCCGACCGCATAGGTCGAGAACGCGAGGATCGTGCCGGCCAGCGGATCGACCGACGGAAAGAACAGGTGATTGAAGACGAGCGCGGCGAGCGTGTTGTAGATCGTGAAGTCGTACCACTCGAGCGACGTGCCGATCATGCTCGCGGTCGCGAGTCGGCTGTTGCGGACGCGGCGTGGCGCGTGGGTGGCGGGCTGGGCGAGCGTGCTCATGGTGTCGGGCATGTCGTGACGGATGACGGGAGGGCGAGCGTGGCCGACGGGCCGGCCGCGCGCTGCGAGCGTGCGGCGCGGCCGTCGCGGCGTCGGGGTTCAGGCGGACAATGCGGCGGCGACAGGCTTCGTTTCGGCATCGCGGCGGGCGAGCGCGAGCGGCGTGGCCGCGCGCCACAGCAGGTCGAACGTGCGCACCGCGTCGTGCCCGGCGAGCGCGGCGGCGACACGGCGCGTGGCGGCTGCGTCGCTGCCTTCGATCAGCACGAGCGCGTCGGCGGCCGGACGCGCGGCCGCATCGGCACCGATCGGCGCGGAAAGATCGGGCGCGGTGCGGAACAGCCGGGCCGCATGGATGCCGGGTTCGCGCAGCGCTTCGTCGAAGCGTTCGCGCAGGCCCGGCACGTCGATGCGCTCCGGCGGCAGCACGAACAGCGCGAGATGCACGCCTTCGCCGTCGCCGGCTTCGATCGTCAGGTCGCCGACCCGTCGCTGCGTGCCCGTCATCCGCTCGAAATTCGCGAGCGACCAGGCCGTTTGATCCGTGAACGCGCGCCGGTACGCGTCGCTGCGGAATACGTCGAGCGTATCGGTCACGTACAGCGCGAGGTATTTGCGCGGGCCGTTATCGGTCGCGCGAAACCGCCGCGCATGCGTGAAGCCCGGAATCGCGACGCGCTCCTGCATGTGCTCGCGGTCGTACCACGCGTTGAAATCGGCTTCGTACGTCGGGTCGATATCCGTCCAGACGCAGAGCTGGCCGTGAGGAAGGGAAAGGCGGGTCATCGCGAGGTTCCTTGAGACGGGGTGTGTCAGGAACTGCAGTGTCCCGAAGACGGGCCGCGCCCGTCCAACAAGAAAACAAATTCGCGGTGAACAGGTTTTCTTATGAGCGGCGCGGCCGGCGCTTCGCAGGCGGGGCGGATTTCGGCGTGCGTTTTGCCGCCGCGGTTCTGGTCCTGGCCGGCGCCCGGGCAGGCGCGTTGTCGAGGGGGCCGGTATCCGCGTCGGCCCTTGCCGGCGCGCCCGGCTTCGCATGACTTGCGGCCGCCGGCATCGCACGCGCGACTTCGCTCGCCAGTTCCGCGATGCGCGCGGCCACGGGCAGGCCCTGCGCGCGATACGACGCGACCAGCGGCAGCGCCGGGAATTCGGGTTCGACGTCGAGCAGTTCGAGCGCACCTTCCTGCAGTTCGCGGCCGATGATCGCGGGCGGCAGCGCGGCCACGCCGAAGCCGTCGGCGACGAGCCGGATCATCGCGGCGACCGACGTGATGCAGTTGATGCTGGCCGGCCGTTCGACGGCCGCGAACAGCCGCTCGATCGTCGCGTGCGGGCCCGAGTGGCGCGAGAAGCTGATGATCGGATACGCGGCGAGCCGCGCGACGTCGAGCCGTTCGCCGCCGAGCCCGAGGCGCGGGCTGGCCGCCCAGTGCACCGGGAATTCGCACAGCGGCAGGTTCGTGAAGTCGGGGCCGGGCACCGGGTCGGTCTGCAGGATCAGGTCGACGCCGTCGGTGCTCAGCAGCCGGATCAGGTGCAGCGTCGTGTCGCTCGTGATCTCGACGTCGAGGCGCGGATAGCGCTCGCGCAGTTGCGCCATCAGCGCCGGAAACCAGCTGTGCACGATCGACTCGATCACGCCGATCCGGATCAGGCCGGCGTCGCTCGCCGCATCGATGTCGCGCCGCATCTCGCTGTCGAGCCGCACGATCCGCTCGGCATACGCGAGCATGCGCCGGCCCGCGGGCGTGAGCGTGGCCGAACGCGTGTTGCGGTCGAACAGCCGCACGTCGAACGCCTCTTCCAGCGACGCGATGCGGCTCGACACGGCGGCCTGCGTCGTATGCAGCTTCTCGGCCGTGAGCCGGAAGTTTTCCAGCTTCGCGAGCCAGACGAAGGTTTCAAGAAACCGGATGTTCATCGAATCCCGAACGGTGAGGCGGTGCCGCGTGCGGCGGCGGATCGGTCGATGTTAGCGGATTTTCGGGCGGGCAAACGCGCCGGCCGTGCGGCATGCCGGAAGACGCGCGCGAAACCCCGCGCGGCAGCCTTCGGCGACGCGCCCGCGCGGGGCGGCGAGCCCCGTCGTCACAGCTTGTCGAATGCGAGCGTCGGTACGTCGACGACCATCGCGCCGCCGTCCGCGACGAGCGTCGCGCCGGTCACGAACGACGCGTCCGGCGACGCGAGGAACGCGCACACGGCCGCGATTTCGTCCGGATCGGCCGCGCGCCGCAGCGGCACGTCGGCGCTCACGCGCCCATACGCGCCGTCGAGCGTGTCGCCGTAGGCGGACATCAGCGGTTCCATCTCCGCATCGGCCATCGGCGTGCGGACCCAGCCCGGGCATACCGCATTCGCGCGCACGCCGTGCGGCCCGTAGTCGCGGGCGAGCGACCGCGCGAGCCCGAGCAGCGCATGCTTGCCGACCGTGTAGCCGCACACGCCGGGGCCGGCCGCGAGCGCGGCGATCGACGCGACCAGCACGATGCTGCCGCGCTGCGCGATCAGGTCGGGCAGGCACGCGCGGGCGCTGACGAACGCGGTGTCGAGGTTCGCGTGCATCGCGTCGCGCCACCGGGCGTCGTCGGTTTCGTCCGCGCGGCCGAGACCGTGGCCGCCCGCGCAGGCGACGAGCGTGTCGACGCGGCCGAACCGTGCGGCGATTGCCGGCAGGAAGCCGGCCCAGTCGGCCGTGCTCGCCGCGTCGCCCGCGAGCGCGAGGCCGCCCGTTTCGGCGGCCAGCGCGTCGAGCGGTGCGCGCCGCCGCCCGATCAGCACGACGCGGTCGCCGCGGGCCGCGAAGCGGCGCGCGCACGCAGCGCCGATGCCGGTGCCTGCGCCGGTGATCGCGATCGTACGGGGTTGCGGGTGCGTCATGTCGTTCTCCGGAAAGATGTCGATTCCGGTCACTTTAGAGGCCGGCCGGCCGCGCGGCTATCAGCCGAATGGCTGAACGCGAACGACGGCGCGCAGCCAGGGACGCCGCACGACGGCGTGGATAGCTGTCCGCCGTCGACGCCGACTGATATCCGGACGCCGGGCCAGTCCGGAATCCGGACGTCCGTCGCGACGTCGCCGGCCCGCGCGAATGCGCCCGATTCGACGACCCCGCGCCAGGCATGGCCCGGCGCGCTTCGAGCGGCCCGATCCGCCGAATGGCACGGTTGTTGCCTCTTTGCAGACGAGCCGGCGCCCGGGATCGCACGATGGCCTCGCTCGAACCGGGACACGGCTCATCACGACTTCAATCATTGGAGACATCAACCATGGAAGGACTTTCGCAAGTCCAGGTCTTGGGCATCGACGCGGGCGGCACGATGACCGACACCTTCTTCGTGCGCGAGGACGGACGGTTCGTCGTCGGCAAGGCGCAAAGCAATCCGGAGGACGAGTCGCTGGCGATCTTCAACTCGTCGCAGGATGCGCTCGCACACTGGCAGCGCGACGTCGACGACGTCTATCCGGAACTCGTCACCTGCGTGTATTCCGGCACGGCGATGCTCAACCGCGTCGTGCAACGCAAGGGGCTCGAAGTCGGGCTGCTCGTCAACAAGGGCTTCGAGCACGTGCACCTGATGGGGCGCGCGATCCAGAGCTACCTCGGGTACGCGCTCGAAGAGCGCATCCATCTGAATACGCACCGCTACGACGAGCCGCTCGTGCCGTTGTCGCGCACGCGCGGCGTCACCGAGCGTACGGACGTCCAGGGTGAAATCGTCATTCCGCTGCGGGAAAACGAAGTGCGGCAGGCCACGCGGGAACTGGTCGCCGCCGGTGCCAAGGCGATCGTCATCTGCTTCCTCCAGTCGCACAAGAACGCGACGAGCGAGCGTCAGGCACGCGACATCGTGCGCGACGAGCTGGCCGGGCACGGCGTCGATCTCCCGGTTTTCGCGTCGGTCGACTACTACCCGCAGCGCAAGGAAAGCCACCGGATGAACACGACGGTGCTCGAGGCGTATGCGGCCGAACCGTCGCGGCAGACGCTCAAGAAGGTGAGCGACCGCTTCCGCAAGCACGGCGCGAAATTCGACCTGCGGGTGATGGCGACGCACGGCGGCACGATCAGTTGGAAAGCGAAGGAACTGGCGCGCACCATCGTGTCGGGGCCGATCGGCGGCGTGATCGGCTCGAAGCTGCTCGGCGAAGCGCTCGGCTACGACAACATCGCGTGCTCGGACATCGGCGGCACGTCGTTCGACATGGCGCTCATCACGAAGGGCAAATTCGCGATCGCGTCCGACCCGGACATGGCGCGCCTCGTGCTGTCGCTGCCGCTCGTCACGATGGACTCGGTCGGCGCGGGCGCCGGCAGCTTCGTGCGGCTCGATCCGTACAGCGGCGCCATCAAGCTCGGGCCGGACAGCGCCGGCTATCGCGTCGGCACATGCTGGCCCGACAGCGGCCTGACGACGGTGTCCGTATCCGATTGCCACGTCGTGCTCGGCTACCTGAATCCCGACAACTTCCTCGGCGGCCAGATCAAGCTCGACGTGAATCGCGCCCGCGAGCACATCCGCGTGCAGATCGCCGAGCCGCTCGGACTCTCCGTGGAGGATGCGGCGGCCGGCGTGATCGAACTGCTCGACCTGCAGTTGCGCGAATACCTGCGCTCGAACGTCAGCGCGAAAGGCTACAGCCCGACCGAATTCGTGTGCTTCTCGTACGGCGGCGCGGGGCCGGTTCATACCTATGGCTACACCGAAGGGCTCGGCTTCAAGGACGTCGTCGTGCCGGCATGGGCGGCAGGCTTCTCGGCATTCGGCTGCGCGTGCGCGGATTTCGAGTATCGCTACGACAAGAGCGTCGATCTCGCGGTGCCGCAGCTCGCATCCGACGACGAAAAGGCGGGGGCCGCGCAGACGATCCAGAAGGCCTGGTCCGAACTGACGGCCAAGGTGATCGACGAGTTTCGCATCAACGGCTTCAGCGAACGGGACGTGATCCTGCGGCCGGGCTTCCGGATGCAGTACATGGGCCAGCTCAACGATCTCGAGATCGAATCGCCGATCGCGAGCGCGTCCGGTGCGGACGACTGGGACAAGATCGTGACCGCCTTCGAAGACACCTACGGCCGCGTGTATGCGAGTTCCGCGCGCTCGCCGGAGCTGGGCTTCTCGGTCACGGGCGCGATCATGCGCGGGATGGTCATCACGCAGAAGCCGGTCTTGCCGGAAGACCCCGTTGCCGGGCCGACGCCGCCGGCGGACGCCCGCGGCGGCACGCGGCGTCTGTATCGCAACAAGCGGTGGCACGACGCGGTGATCTGGCGGATGGAGTCGCTCAAGCCGGGCAACGAGATTACCGGCCCCGCGATCATCGAATCCGACGCGACGACGTTCGTCGTCCCCGAGGGCTTCGCCACCACGCTCGACAAGCACCGCCTCTTCCACCTCAGGGAAGTCAAGTAAGGAGACATGCGATGAACATGATGTCCAGCCAGGAAGTCGGTTTCGCCGATCTGCTGAAGAACGGCCAGACGCTCAAGCAGTTCCGCGACGGCATTCTCGAGCGCACCGAGCGAACCGGCCACTACAACGGGCTCGAGCGGCTCGAGCTGCGCGAGCGCGATCCGATCCGCTACGAGAAGATGTTCTCGAAGCTGCGCGGCGGCCTCGTGCATGCGCGCGAAACGGCCAAGAAGATCGCCGCGAGCCCGATCGTCGAGCAGGAAGGCGAGCTGTGCTTCACGCTTTACAACGCGGCGGGCGACTGCGTGCTCACGTCGACCGGGATCATCATCCACGTCGGCACGATGGGCGCGGCGATCAAGTACATGATCGAGAACAACTGGGAAGCCAACCCGGGCATTCAGCCCGGCGACATGTTCACCAACAACGACTGCTCGATCGGCAACGTCCACCCGTGCGACATCGCGACGATCGTGCCGATTTTCGCGCACGGCAAGCTGGTCGGCTGGGTCGGCGGCGTCACGCACGTGATCGATACCGGCGCGGTGACGCCGGGCTCGATGTCGACGGGCCAGGTGCAGCGCTTCGGCGACGGCTACATGATCACGTGCCGCAAGACGGGCGTGAACGATACGCCGCTGCGCGACTGGCTGCACGAGAGCCAGCGCTCGGTTCGCACGCCGAAGTACTGGATTCTCGACGAGCGCACGCGCATCGCCGGTTGCCACATGATCCGCGACCTGATCGAGGAAGTGATCGCCGAGGAAGGCCTCGACGCATACGAGGAATTCAGCTACGAGGTGATCGAGGAAGGGCGCCGCGGCCTGCAGACGCGCATCAAGGCGATGACGCTGCCGGGCAAGTATCGCAAGGTCGCGTTCGTCGACGTGCCGTACAACCATCCGGACGTGCAGACGTCGTCGGCATTCGCGAAGCTCGACTCGATCATGCATTCGCCGGTCGAGATGGAGATCCGCAAGGACGGTTCGTGGCGGCTCGATTTCGAGGGCGCGAGCCGTTGGGGCTGGCACTCGTACAACGCGCATCAGGTCGCGTTCACGAGCGGCATCTGGGTGATGATGACGCAGACGCTGGTGCCGACGCAGCGCATCAACGACGGCGCGTATTTCGGCACCGAATTCCATCTGCCCAAGGGCGCGTGGATGAACCCGGACGACCGCCGCACCGGGCACGCCTACGCGTGGCACTTCCTGGTGTCGGGCTGGAGCGCGATGTGGCGCGGCCTGTCGCAGGCGTACTTCAGCCGCGGCTATCTGGAGGAAGTCAACGCGGGGAACGCCAACACGTCGAACTGGCTGCAGGGCGGCGGGATCAACCAGGACGGCGACATCCATGCGGTGAACAGCTTCGAGGCCTCGTCGTGCGGCACCGGCGCGTGCGCGATCAAGGACGGCCTGAATCACGCGGCCGCGATCTGGAACCCCGAAGGCGACATGGGCGACATCGAGATCTGGGAGATGGCCGAGCCGCTGCTGTACCTCGGCCGCAACGTGAAGTCGAATTCCGGCGGCTACGGCAAGTACCGCGGCGGCTGCGGATTCGAGACGCTGCGCATGGTCTGGAAGGCGCAGGACTGGACGATGTTCTTCATGGGCAACGGCTACATGAACAGCGACTGGGGGCTGATGGGCGGCTACCCGCCCGCCACCGGCTATCGCTTCGAAGCGCATCGCACGGGCCTCGAGGAACGCATCGCGCGGGGCGAGAGCCTGCCGCTCGGCGGCGATACGAATCCGGACCTGCCGGACTACGAAAGCCACCTGAACGCCGGCGCGCTCGTCAAGCGCGACCAGCAGTGCATGACCACGGAGGACTGCTACAGCAACTACGATCTCTACCTGAACTACCTGCGCGGCGGCCCCGGCTTCGGCGATCCGCTCGACCGGGAAATCGACGCGATCGAACGCGATCTCAACAATGCGGTGCTGCTGCCCGAATACGCGCAGAAGGTCTACGGGGCGGTCGCGACACGGGATGCCAACGGCATCTGGACGGTCGACCCGCAGGCGAGCGCGCTGCAGCGCATCGAGATCCGCAACGCGCGTCTCGCGCGCTCGCAACCGACCCGCGAATGGATGAAGGGCGAGCGCGAACGGATCCTGCTCAAGCACGCGTCGACGCAGGTGCAGCATATGTTCGCGACGAGCTTCGGCCTGTCGGAGAAATTCGAGCAGCAGTTCCGCACGTTCTGGGAGCTGCCGGACACGTGGACGCTCACCGAGGACGAACTCGACGTGCCGACCTACGGTTCGAAATTCCGCATGGACCTGTCGAAGATGCCCGACGTCAATACGGTGGTGCTGGTCGAGGAGTGAACCAGGCGCCCCCAAGCACTATCATCCACATGGAGAACCGAGGATGTCTACCTACACCAAGGAACAGATCAGGAACATGGTCGACGGCAAGCTCGACTGGGACACGACGTTGCGCATGCTGTCGATGCCGAAGGACGGCGAGCGCTTCCGGATGTATGTCGAGGCGCTGCAGCAGAAGCTCGGCTGGAAGGACCGCATCGTGTTGCCGCTCGGCCCGCACCTGTACATCGTGCAGCAATGGGCGACCAAGCACTGGGTCACGCAGTGCGACTGCGGCCACGTGTTCTGCGATTACCGCGAAAACTGGAAGCTGCACGCGAACGTCTTCGTGCGCGAATCCGACGAGGCGATGGACGAGGTCTATCCCCGCCTGATGGCGCCCGATACGCAATGGCAGGTCTATCGCGAATACTACTGTCCGACCTGCGCGGCGATGCACGACGTCGAGGCGCCCACGCCGTGGTACCCGGTCATTCACGACTTCGAACCCGACATCGATGCGTTCTACGCGGAATGGGTGCATCTGCCGGTTCCGGAGCGTGCGCAATGATCTGACAGGCGAGTCCGTTCGCAGGGCCCGGCATGCGCCGGCCCTGTCGGCCCGGCTCGCGCCAGGCGTTCGATTTCCGGCCGTTCGATTTTCGAACGGCCGGTTTCTTTTCGGTCGCCGGTTTCCGGCGGCGCACCGCGCCATATGACGGCCTGCGGGCCACCGCCGGCTGGCGCGCGCATTGCTTGCAGTGGCGTGTATCCGGACGGCCGCCCAAGCGCCGTAACGGAGTACGATAGTCCCCACGCCCACCGCCGGTTGCGGTCGGGCACCCCGCAAAGTCGACAAAAAGGGCCGCTACGACGGCCTTGCGGTTCGTGTCATGACGAAACCGCCAGGAGACAGACATGCAACAGAGAGGCACGCCGATGGACTGGTTTCCCAGTCCACACCACGACGCGAGCATCATGGCCGCATGGGAGCATCTGCTGACCGGCAGCGAATGGCGTTCGCCCGACGTACGCGGCGTGGTCGACGATTCGTGGCAGCGCTGTCTCGTCAGCCATGTCGATCCCGGCGTCGATCGCGCGCCGCCGCCGCTCGACGAAGACGGGCTCGTGCAGCGGCGCAGGTCGAACGGCCGCCTCGTCGACGCCAGCCTGCCGCTGATGCAGCAGACCCGGGATTTTCTGGCGCAGACGGGCACGGTGATGCTGCTGGCCGATCCGAGCGGAATGATCCTCCAGCACGAAGGCGACATGCGGATCGTCGAGCCAGCGCGCGAGGTCGGCCTCATTCCCGGCTGCGAGTGGACCGAGCTGAATTGCGGCACCAATGCGATCGGCACCGCGCTCGCGCTCCGGGAGCCGGTCCAGATCCATGGCGCGGAGCATTTCTGCGCGGGCATCAAGCGCTGGACCTGCTCGGCGACCGTCATCCAGGATCCCCGCGACGGGCACGTCCTGGGCGTGATCGACATTTCGGGGCTCGCGCAGACCTACAACCCTTACAGCCTTGCGCTCGCGGTATCGCTCGCGGGCCGGATCGAAAGCCGGCTCGCGAAGGAGGGCATGGCGCGCCGCCTGAGCCTGCTGGACCGCTGCGCGTCCCGCTTCGGCGCGTCGTCCGCCGATGCGGTGATCGTCGTCGACGAACGCGGCCGCCTCGTCAAGGCCAATGCGCAGGTCGTCGCGGTGCTGCGCCGGCTCGGATTCGACATCCGGTGCGATGCGGCGTTCGCGGTGCCGGAACTCGAGCGCTACGCGGACGACGGCCGGCTGCCGGCGAGCGCGCCGGCCTGGCTGTCGAGCAGCCACGTCGAAACCGTGCGCGACGGCGCGGACGTGCTGGGCTACATGATCGTGACGCCGGGTATCGCGAATCCTCGCGGCGCCGTGCCGATCGCGCGCGGACGGGAACGGCATGGCGGCGAGCCGCGCGGGTTCGAGCGCATCGTCGGCGATAGCGCCGCGCTGCGGGAGGCCGTGAATCGCGCGCGCCAGCTCGCGCCGTCCCGGGTGCCGGTGCTGCTGCTCGGCGACACCGGCGTCGGCAAGGAACTGTTCGCGCAGGGTATCCACCGGGCGAGCGATCGCGCCGACGCGCCGTTCGTCGCGCTCAACTGCGGCGGGTTGTCGAGAGACCTCCTCGCCAGCGAGTTGTTCGGCTACGCGGAAGGGGCCTTTACCGGCGCGCGCAAGTCCGGCGCCGCGGGCAAGATCGAAGCGGCCGACGGCGGCACGCTGTTTCTCGACGAGATCGGGGAAATGCCGCTCGACATCCAGCCGCATCTGCTGCGGGTGCTGGAGGAGAGCGAAATCTACCGCCTCGGCGAGAACACGCCGCGCAGGGTGAATTTCCGGCTGGTCGCGGCGACGCACCGCGATCTGAAGGATGCCGTCGCGAAAGGCCGGTTCCGGATGGATCTGTACTACCGGATCGCGGTCACGACCGTGTCGATCCCGAGCTTGCGCGAGCGCGGCGAGGATCTGCCGGCGCTGATCGCGCATTGGCTCGGACATCTGTGCGAGTCCTATGGCCTGTCCCCGCGCGCGTTCGACGACGACGCGTACGAGCGGCTGCTGCGCTACGCGTGGCCCGGCAACGTGCGTGAACTGCGGAACGCGATCGAGGGGGCGCTGCTGCTGTCGGACTGCCCCGTGATCACGGCCGACAAGCTGCCCGCCGAGATCGGCATGGCGGCCTCGATCGATGTCGATGCGTACGCCGCGCGGCCCGTCGATGCGCTCGTGCCGGACCCCGGCGAGTCGTTGAGGAAGGCCGAGGCGGAATCCATCCGGCGCGCGCTCGCGCGTCATGCCGGCAATCTGACGAAGGCGGCGAGTCAGCTCGGCATCGCGAAGAGCACGCTCTACGAAAAGATCCGCAAGTATCGCCTGCTCGACGCGGTGAGCGACGTCCGCCGGAGTCGCGCGAAGTCGGTCGCGACAGGCCGCTGACCGCTGACCGCGCGGATAAACCAGGTTCCTCGCCCGGATTTCCCGTCCTCCCGGGCCGCACGAATCGTCATTTTGCAAAGAATGACGATGTCGCCGGCCTGATTGCCCGCTCCATGCTTCATAATTTTTACGATAAGACGTTGGCGCCGGCAAAGCAGCGCGTGTGCCAGCCTGTCATCCGGGTGCCGCGTCCGTCATGTGTCGACAGGCCCGCGCGGTAGCGTGGGGCCGACCGGGCCGCGCCGTGCGAGCGCGAGCCGGCGGACCGGAATCAATCGCCTGGCGGGGGCTGTCCCGTCGGCGCAACGACAAGAAAGGGAGGGGCCGGCAATGAGGCTGGACGACGAAAGAGAAAGCGTGAACGTGGAGGATCGCCGCGGCGGCGGCGGTTTCGTGGGCGGGCGCGGCGCGACGATCGGCATCGGTACGATCGTGGTCGCGTTTGCCGCCTCGTATTTCTTCGGGATCGACCCGCGCGTGATTCTGGAGGGCGCGTCGGCGCTGCAAGGTGGGCAGCAGCAGGCGCAGCCCGCGCAGCGCCAGGGCGCGCCGGCGAACGATCCCGGCGCGGTGTTCACGCGCAAGGTGCTCGGCAATATCGAGCGCACGTGGACGAGCGTCTTCAATAGCCAGTTGCACGCGCAATACGAGCCGCCGAAGCTCGTGATGTTCACGAACTCGACGCCGACCGCGTGCGGCACCGGGCAGACCGCGATGGGGCCGTTCTACTGTCCGGCCGACCGCAAGGTGTATATCGATCTCGGTTTCTACGACGAGCTGCGCAAGCGGTTCGGCGCGGGCGGCGATTTCGCGCAGGCCTATGTGATCGCGCACGAAGTCGGCCACCACGTGCAGAACCTGCTCGGCATTTCCGACAAGGTCGACGCCGCGCGCCGGCGTTCGAGCGAGGCGCGCTCGAACGCGCTGTCGGTGCGGATGGAACTGCAGGCCGACTGCTTCGCCGGCGTGTGGGCGAACAATGCGCAGCGCGCGAACCAGCAGCTCATGGAGCCGGGCGATTTCGAACAGGGGCTGAAGGCGGCCGCCGCGATCGGCGACGATCGGCTGCAGCAGCAAGGGCAGGGCTACGTCGTGCCGGAGAGCTTCACGCACGGCACCAGCGAGCAGCGCGTGTACTGGCTGCGGCGCGGGATGGAGTCGGGCGAGGTGAGCGCCTGCGATACGTTCGCCGCGAACGCGCACTGATGTAGCGCCGCGCCGGTGTTGCAAGCCGGCGCGCGCGTTTCGATCGAGGCCGGCCCGATCGTTCCGATCGGGTGCCATCGGTGCATGCGACGGTTTGCGCCCCATTCGGCGTTCGTCGTCGATGGCGCGATGCCGCACGCGCGGTTTCCGCCGCAGATTCCCTCGTCGCGACACGGCAGGCGGCTTTTCCCTCCGCCGCCCGAAGCCGATTTGCCGATTTGCGCTCACCGGCGCATTTCGGCGCCGGTAGGCTGGCCCGAACTTCGACGCGTCCGGCCGCCCGCCGATTCCTCCATGCCGACCTCATCCGTTCCCGCCGATCACGAAGCCGCCGACTGGCAACGCGCACTGCGCGCGTGCGTCGACGCGTTCGACGCATTCGCGAGCCCGTCCGCGATCGTGTTCTATCGGCTCGACCAGAGCGGCGAGCCGGCCGATTTCGAGCTGTTCGGCATGCCGGAATCGATGCATCGCACCTATATCGCGCGCTACCGGATGCTCGATCCGCTGCATCCGTCGCGCTGCGCGGCGGGCGTTCGCGCGGTCGTGACGCTCGCCTCCCAATTGCCTGACGAAAGACGCGAGGCGTCCGCGTACTGGACCCGCTTTCTGCGGCGGCACGATGTGGCCGATGTCGTTGAAATCTGGCTGCGCGACGAAGCGGGGCGGACGGTCGGCGCGTTTTCGCTGCTGCGCTTCGGGAACGGCGATGCCCACGGCAACGGCATGGCCGGACGGTTCGCGCCGGGCGAGATCGATGCGCTGGCGCGGCTGCAGCCGGTTGCCGAGGCCGCGCTGGGCCCGCTGCTGCGCGCGCGGCGCGGGATTCACCGGATCGGCTGCGAGGCGCGGCTGACCTACCGCGAGGAGCAGATCGCGCGGCTCGTGCGCGACGGCTGTTCGAACAAGGAGATCGCGCGCGATCTCGCGCTCGGCCAGCCGACCATCAAGACCCATCTGATGCGCATGTATCGCAAGCTCGGCGTGTCGAATCGCACCGAGCTGGTCGGCGCGCTGTTCCTGTAATTTTTCCGTATTCGCATGCGCGCCGCGTGATTGGTCTGACGATAGGGCGGCGTTCGTCCGTCGCCCTCGCACGCTCCGGCACCCCCCGCATTTCGATGCCCCACGCGCTGCCAATTTGCGCTCACCCGGCGCGTTCCCCCGTCGATACAGTGGCCTGAAGCCCGCATGCCCGAGCGCATGCGGTCAGCCACGACAACTATCGAGACGCCCATGAGCAACACGAACTTCGTCGCCGTCAGCGACACCGTGCGCACTTTCGTCGCGCGCGACTTCGGCCTTTTCATCGACGGTGGCATGCAGCCCGCGCACTCGCCGGCCCGGCTCGACGTGTACGACCCGGCGACGGGCGAACGGCTCGCGACGGTCGCCGATGCCGACGCGCACGACGTCGACCGCGCGGTCGCCAGCGCGAAGCACGCATTCGATTCGCGCGTCTGGCGCGGGCTGCGCCCGGCCGACCGCGAGCGCATCCTGCTGAAGCTCGCCGACCTGGTCGAAGCCGACGCCGAAACGCTCGCGCAGCTCGAAACGCTGAACCAGGGCAAGTCGATCCACGTGTCGCGCGCGGTCGAAGTGGGCGCGAGCGTCGAATACGTGCGCTACATGGCCGGCTGGGCGACCAAGATCACCGGCCAGACGCTCGACGTGTCGATTCCGTTTCCGCCCGGCGCGCGCTATACGGCCTATACGCGCAAGGAGCCGGTCGGCGTCGTTGCCGCGATCGTGCCGTGGAATTTCCCGCTGATGATCGCCGTGTGGAAGCTGATTCCCGCGCTCGCGGCCGGCTGCACGATCGTGCTGAAGCCGTCGCCGGAAACGCCGCTCACCGCGCTGCGCCTGGCCGAACTGGCCTGCGACGCCGGCGTGCCGCCGGGCGTGTTCAACGTCGTCACCGGCGGCCGCGCCTGCGGCGCCGCGCTGTCGGGCCACCCGTCGATCGCGAAGATCTCGTTTACCGGCTCGACCGCGACCGGCAAGCTGGTCGGCGCGGCGGCCGTGCAGAACATGACGCGCTTCTCGCTCGAGCTCGGCGGCAAGAACCCGATCGTGATGCTCGACGACGTCGACGTCGCGCAGGCGCTCGACGGCGTCGCCGCCGGCGCGTTCTTCAACCAGGGGCAGGTGTGCGCGGCCGCATCGCGCATCTACGTGCACCGCAGCAAGTTCGCGCAGCTCGCCGACGGCCTCGCGGGCGTCGCGCAGTCGATGAAGCTCGGCGCGGGCCTCGACACGACCGCGCAGATCAACCCGCTCGTCTCCGCGCACCATCGCGACAAGGTCGTCGAGCACATCGAAGGCGCGCGCCGCGCGGGCCTCACGTTCCTCGCGGGCGGCACGCCGGCCGACGACTTGCCCGGCTACTACGTGAAGCCGGCGGTGATCGCCGATCCGCATCCGGACAGCGCGATCGTGCACGACGAAGTGTTCGGCCCGGTGATCGTCGTCGTGCCGTTCGACGATGCGGCCGACGCGGTCCGTCTCGCGAACGCGTCGCCGTACGGCCTTGCGGCGAGCATCTGGAGCAACGACCTGAAACGCGTGATGAATCTCGTCCCGCAGATCGAGGCCGGCACCGTCTGGGTGAACTGCCATATCCCGCTCGATCCGTCGATGCCGTTCGGCGGCTACAAGCAATCGGGCATCGGCCGCGAGTTCGGCCAGTACGCGATCGAAGGCTTCACCGAAACCAAATCCGTTTGCATCGCGCACTGACGCGCGGCGCCCATTCCGAACACCTGAACACCCTCAAGACCTCGACCCGGAGCGATCGAGGTTCAAACGATCCGAAAGTGGAGACTGCAATGAGCTACAACGAAGCGAAGTTCTGGCACCCGATGCTGCACCCGAACGAAATGAAACAGCGCAAGCCGATCCGCATCGTGCGCGGCGACGGCTGCTACGTGTTCGACGAAGCGGGCAAGCAGCTCGTCGACGGCGTCGCGGGCCTGTGGAACGTGAACGTCGGGCACAACCGCCAGGAAGTGAAGGACGCGATCGTGCGCCAGCTCGACGAGCTCGAATACTTCCAGCTGTTCGACGGCATCTCGCATCCGCGCGCGGAAGAACTGTCGAAGAAGCTGATCGACATGATGGAGCCGGAAGGCATGCGCCGTGTGCTGTACAGCTCGGGCGGCTCCGATTCGATCGAGACCGCGCTGAAGATCGCGCGCCAGTACTGGAAGGTGCGCGGCCAGGCCGATCGCACGAAGTTCATCTCGCTGAAGCAGGGCTATCACGGCACGCACTTCGGCGGCGCGTCGGTGAACGGCAACACGGTGTTCCGCCGCAACTACGAGCCGAACCTGCCCGGCTGCTTCCACGTCGAGACGCCGTGGCTGTACCGCAACCCGTTCACGCAGGATCCGGAGGAACTCGGCCGCATCTGCGCGGAAATGCTCGAGCGCGAGATCCAGTTCCAGAGCCCCGACACGGTCGCCGCGTTCATCGCGGAACCGGTGCAGGGCGCGGGCGGCGTGATCGTGCCGCCGGCCAACTACTGGCCGCTCGTGCGCGAGGTGTGCGACCGCTACGGCGTGCTGCTGATCGCCGACGAAGTCGTGACCGGTTTCGGCCGCAGCGGCAGCCTGTTCGGCAGCCGCGGCTGGGGCGTGCGCCCGGACATCATGTGTCTCGCGAAGGGCATCTCGTCCGGCTACGTGCCGCTCGGCGCGACGGCCGTGAATGCGCGCATCGAGGACGCGTTCGCCGCGAACGCGGATTTCGGCGGCGCGATCATGCACGGCTACACGTACGCGGGGCACCCGGTCGCCTGCGCGGCCGCGATCGCGAGCCTCGACATCGTCGTGAAGGAAGACCTGCCGGCGAATGCGGCGAAGCAGGGCGCGTATCTGCTCGAAGCGCTGCAGTCGTTCCCGGAGCGCTTCGCGGCGGTCGGCGAGGTGCGCGGCAAGGGGCTGATGCTCGCGCTGGATCTCGTCGCGAACAAGACGACGCGCGAGCCGATCGATCCGCTGTCCGGCTACGCGAACGCGGTCGCGGAAGTCGCGCGCGAGCACGGCGTGCTGGTGCGTCCGGTCGGCACGAAGATCATCCTGTCGCCGCCGCTCGTGATCCAGCGCGAGCAGCTCGACCGGATCGTCGACGCGCTCGCGGCGGGCTTCGAGGCCGTGCCGTTCGCGTGAGCGCCTGACGGCACGCTCGCGTGACGACGAACCGGCGGCGGGCAGCGAGGCTGCCGCCGCCGGTTTGCCGATTTGGGCTATGACCGGATTATTTTGCCTGCGTATTTTTTCGACATCGGATCGAGTTTGAATGGACAGGGGCCGGGGTGCCGAAGCGCTGAAGCGCCGGCCCGGGCGCGACCGCGAAGCAACGAACCGGAGCGGGCGCCGAAGCGCCGCCGCCGGTCGACAAAGGAAGGAGACGACGATGTCCGGATGGTCTGGAGTGACCGGCGCCGCGGGCGATACGCCCGCCGGCACGCCGGTGGAGGCGGGCGGCGGCACGGTGCTGACGGCAGGCGCGGTCGGCTTTCCGACCGCGCTGGCGAGCGCCGTCGGCCTCATCATGGCGAGCCCGGTGATCCTCACCGCGACGTCGGGTTTCGGGATGGGCGGCTGGGCGTTCGCGGTCGCGATGATCATCGCGTTCGTGATGATGCAGGCGCAGGCGACCACCTTCTCCGAAGCCGCGGCGATGCTGCCGACGGCGGGCTCGGTTTACGATTACCTGTCGTGCGGGCTCGGCCGCTTCTGGGCGATCACCGGCACGATTTCCGCGTATTTCCTCGTGCACGTGTTCGCCGGCACGGCGGAGACGATCCTGAGCGGCATCATGGCGCTCGTGAACTTCGAGTCGCTGAACGCCGCGTTCGAGAAGCACAACAGCTCGTGGCTCGTCGGCGTCGGTCTCGTGGTCACGTTCGCGATCACCAACATCATCGGCATCAAGGTGTTCAGCAAGCTGGAGATCGTGCTGACGGCCGGCATGTGGCTGTCGCTGATGATCTTCGGGATCCTCGGGCTCGCGGCCGCGCCGGCCGTGCACCTCGACGGCTGGTTCGGCGGCTCGGAAGTCGGCACGTCGGTGTCGGCCGTGCTGTCGCTGGTCGGGATGGCGATGTTCATGTTCGTCGGCTGCGAGTTCGTCACGCCGCTCGCGCCGGAAATGAAGGCGCCGGGCCGCACGATTCCGCGCGCGATGGCGCTCGGCCTCGTCGGCGTCGCGATCTGCATGTTCCTGTACGGCGCGGCGATCCGCCGCCAGGTCGCGAACGTGCCGGTGAGCCCGGACGGCCTCACGCATCTGCTCGACACGCCGGGCGCAATCCCCGCGTTCGCGCTGCAGGTGCTGGGGCCGTTCGGGCGCGTATGGTTCGGCGTCGCATTCCTGTGCGCGGGCGCCGCGACCATCAACACGCTGATGGCCGGGCTGCCGCGCATCCTGTACGGGATGGCGATCGACGGCGCGCTGCCGCGCTGCTTCGGGTATCTGCATCCGCGCTTCAAGACGCCGGTGGTCGGCATCGTCGCGGCGGCGATCGTGCCGATCTTCCATGCGTGGCTGATCAACGGCAATCTCGACAGCATCCTGCACCTCGTGCTCGCCGCGACCTGCGCGTGGGGCACCGCATATCTGCTCGTCACCGCGTCGGTCGTGATGCTGCGCATCCGCCGCCCGGACCTGCCGCGCCCGTACCGCTCGCCGCTGTTCCCGCTGCCGCAGATCGTGTCGAGCGCCGGCATCGTGCTCGCGATCTGGTACATCACGCCGCCCGGCATGAACGCACGCGACATCTACGTGCCGTTCGGCGCGATGCTCGGGCTCACCGCGCTGTACGCGCTGTTCTGGACGGTCGTCGTGCAGCGCCGGCATCCGTTCAAGCCGGTGCCGGTGGAAGAAGTGCTGCGCAACGAGCATGTCGCATCGTGAGGGCCGCGCTCGCCCGCTGGCGCGCGGCGCCCGATACGCCGCCGCCCGGCCATCGGCCCGGTGCGATCGCCGCCCGCGTGCTCGCCGACCTGGGCGCCGCGCGCGATGCGCACGGCACGGCCGGCGACACGACGGCGCGGCTGCCGAACGGCGTGCGCGTGCGCGTCGACGAGCGGGTCGACCGGCAATTCCTGATGCATACGGTCAGCGTGGCGGTCGCGGTGGCCGCGCGCGGGCCGGCCGCCGAGGGCAGCGCCCGCGTGCTGCAGACCGGCTGGCTGCGGCGCACCGGCGTCGCGGCCGAACCCGCGCCGGGATGTGCCCCCGAATTCGTGCGGACGGTGGCCGCGCTCGTCGCGGAACCGTCGCTCGCCGACGCGCTGCGCCCGCTGCACCTGACCGACTGCACGATCGCCGCGCGCGACGGGCGCTGGACGCTCGCCATCGTGCCGTTCGGTGGCAGCGAAGTCGTGAACCGGATGCCGTCGTTTCGCCGCTACGTCCGGCTGACCGGCGAGCAGGCCGCCGCGCTGTCGGCGGCCTGTCTTGCATTCGAAACCGCACTACGCGGAATTTTGCGGGGGTAAGCTGTGACGTCGCGCGCCGTGCGAACCCGGCGGGCGCGATGAAGAGTCAGGGTTTTACCGGAGATGCCGATGCTGTTCCAGTCACGCTCACACGAAGACGTGCACGACCACGGGCTCGCGATCGCGGGCTGGCATCAGGTCTACCGCCAGATGACGCCGGGCCGGTTCAAGGGCACCGTCACCCAGGTGCTGTACGACGACTTCCATTTCTTCCGCGAGACGACCAACCGCCGCGTCGCGCAAACCGGCCTCGCGCCGGGCGGGCGCACGTCGCTCGCGGTGCCGCTGTCGGTGCCGCTCGCCGGCACGTTCCAGGGCCAGCCGATCGACGGCTATGCGCTGCTCGCACTGCGCGCCGGTGAAGATTTCGAATTCCATACGCCGGAAGGGATGGGGCTCGTCGGGATCAGCGCCGCATCCGACATGGTCGATGAGTTGTGCGAAGCGGAGTTCGGCGCGGCCGGCGCGCGCAAGCTGCGCCATGTCACGCGGCTGTCCGACGCGCAGGGCGTCGCGCTCGGCGCGCGGTTGTCGGCGCTGATCGACGACGCGCAGCGCAATCCGGCCTGCCTCGAATACGCGGCCACCCGCAAGATGTTCCGCGACGCGATGCTCGGCATGTTCCTCGATGCGCTCGACCAGGGCATCGGCGTCGAGCGGCGCGACATCACGCATGCCACTTACAGCGATATCGTCAGCCGCTGCGAGAAGCATCTGCGCGAGCGGCCCGAGGAGCCCGTCACCGTGCTCGAGCTGTGCCGCGCGCTGCGCTGCAGCCGCCGCACGCTGCAGACGAGCTTCCAGCGCGTCGCCGACGTCACGCCCGTCGGCTATCTGCGCACCATCCGGCTGAACGCGGTGCGGCGCCTGCTGCGCACGACGTCCGCGCAGCAGCTCGGCGTCGGCGAGGCCGCCGCGAGCTGGGGCTTCACGCATCTCGGTTATTTCGCCCGCGAGTATCGCGACCTGTTCGGCGAGTTGCCGTCGCAAACCTTGCGGCCCGAGTGATGTACGAACCGTCGCGACGGCGTCGTCGAGCGCCGTCGCGACCCGTCTGCTTCACCATTTGCTGATTTGGGATAGAGGTCCCGAATTTTCGCTGGATAGAGTCCTGTCACCCATATCGACAACTCCATCGGTCTGCACTGCGAATCGATGACAACAGAGGGCGGGACATGAAGATCGGACGACGACTGGCCGCGGCGGCGGCTACGCTGGGTTGCATGCACGCACACGCACAGACCGCCGGCAGCGTCACGCTGTACGGCACGGTGGACACCGGCATCATCTATTCGACGAACCAGCAGTTCACGCGCGCCGACGGCAGCACGAGCGGCGGGCATGCGTGGCAGATGGGCGGCGGCAACCTCGTGCCGTCGCGCTTCGGCTTCCAGGGTGACGAGCCGCTCGGCGGCGGCCTCAGCGCGGTGTTCTCGCTCGAGCAGCAGTTCCTGTCGGGGAACGGGCAGGCGCTGCAGGGCGGCACCGCGTTCAGCCGGCAGGCGTGGGTCGGGCTGCGCAAGGACACGATCGGCACGCTCGGCCTCGGCCGGCAATACGACTCGTACACCGACATGCTCGGCGCGTATGCATCGAGCAACAACTGGGCGACGCCGTACGGCTCGCATCTCGGCGACGTCGACAACCTGAATGCCGCGTTCAACTTCAACAACGCGGTGAAGTTCACCAGCGCCGACTTCAACGGCCTGACGGTCGGCGGCACGTTCAGCTTCGGCGGGCAGGCCGGCGACTTTTCCGCGAAGCGCGGCTATTCGGTCGCGGCGACCTACAACCGCGCGCCGGTCGCGTTCTCGGTCGGCTATCTCGACCTGCACCAGCCGCTCGACGCGGCGCTCGGCGGCGCGAGCGGCTATATCGGCGACTTCGCGTGCAGCAACCCCGGTGCGATGTACTGCCTGCTACAGGACGCCGGCTCGATGCGCGCGTTCGGCGCGGGCGGCTCGGTGACGCTCGGCGCGGCGACGGTCGCACTGACCTATACGCACACGCGTCTCGGCGACAGCCGCTACTTCTCGACCGACGCGCAGCCGCGCACGCAGGCGTTCACGTTCGACATCGGCGAGCTGAACGTCACGTACATGTTCACGCCGGCGCTGCAGGGCGGCGTCGCGTACATCTTCAACGCCGCGCACACCGACGGGCGCGGCACGACGCGTTTCCACCAGGTGAACATCGGCACGAACTACAGCCTGTCGAAGCGCACCGCGCTGTATGCGGTCGCGATCGGCCAGATCGCGAGCGGCACGGGGCTCGGCACCGATGCGGACGGCAATGCGGTGAACTACGCGCAGATTCCGGTGCTCGCGAACAGCAATTCGAGCCGCCAGCTCGCGGTGATGGCTGGCATTCGCGTGAATTTCTGACCAGGAACGACGGGGCGGCGGCATGCCGGTCGCGTGTCGCCGTCGACGTCTCATGTACAGGGGGCGGCACCGGTCAATTGATGGAAAGCCATGCTTGAAAAAAATCGTCCGTATGCTTAACTGAACGGGCTGGATGGACAGAAACTGAATATGGCAGGCAATGGCGCGAAGGATCGGGGACGGTCTTTCCGCCATTTTCATCAGGAACCGGATCGTTGCGCCCGATGCGGTATCGGGCGCAAGGGACGCGTGCCTTGTGGCATCCGGCTTGCCGCTTGCCACAATACCTTCACGGTCTGCGTGAACAATGGCGACGCTTCAGGCGACCCGAAGTGTGGCCGGCGTTGCACACGTGTGCAACGCATGGCCGTCCCGCTACATCCGTCGATCGAGAGAGACCTCATGACCCTGCTGAGCCGCCTGCGCGTGCTGTCCGCCGCCGTTGCGCTGTCCTTCGCCGCCTCGCACGCCTGCGCGGCGGATCTCGTCATCGCTGGCCGCGACGACATCTACGGCAAGGGGCTGGCCGACGCCGTCGCCGGTTTCAACAAGCTGCATCCGGGCACTGACATCGAGCTGCTCAAGTTGCCGAACGCGAACCTGTACCAGAAGCTGAAGCTGTCGATGCGCGAAAGCACCGGCACATACGACCTCGTGATGATGGACGACACGTGGGCGCCCGAATTCATCGGCAACGGCTGGCTGAAGCCGCTGCCGGCGTCGCTGGCGGACGCCGATCTCGTGCCGTCCACGGTCGCGCTCGGCCGCAACGCGGCGGGCGCGCTGTACGCGCTGCCGATCGTCGGCAACGTCGAGATGTTCGCGTACCGCAAGGACCTGCTCGCGAAATACAAGCTGCAGCCGCCGCGCAACTGGGACGACGTGCTGAAGATCGCGCAGACCGTCGGCGGGGCGGACAAGGGCATGTCGGGCGTGGTGTTCCGCGGCACGAAGGGCAACCCGATCGTGACCGGCTTCCTGCCGATCCTGTGGGCATACGGCGGCGACGTGTTCGACCGTGCCGGCAACGTGACGATCGACTCGCGCGAGTCGCAGGGCGCGCTGAAGACTTTCCTGGCGCTGAAGGCGTCCGCGCCGAAGGACGTCGACGTATACGGCGCGGCCGAAGTGCGCGATGCGCTGCAGCGCGGCACGGCCGCGCAATCGATCGAGGTGTGGCCTGCGTGGATTCCGGCGCTCGACGATCCGAAGCAGTCGCGCGTGGTCGGGCAGATCGCGCTGCAGCCGCCGCCCGGGCAGACCGCCGGCCCGGCGCCGATGCTCGGCATCTGGCAGATGGGCATCCCGAAGGACGCGCCGCACGCGAAGCTCGCGCAGGACTTCCTCGCGTACCTGACCGCGCGCGATACGCAAACGCGCCTGGCCGGCATCGGCATTCCGCCGACGCGCCGCAGCGTGTTTGCCGATCCTGCGCTGGTCCGCCAGTACCGCTGGTATCCCGATCAGTTGAAGGCGCTCGAGGCCGGCCGTGCGCGGCCGCGCGTGAAGGACTGGCAGCAGGTCGAGAGCATTCTCGGCGACCAGCTGCAGCTCGCGCTGACCGGGCAGGCCGCGCCCGACGCCGCGCTGCGTCAGGCGCAACAGAAGATCACGCAGGCGATGGCCGCGGCCGGCAAGTGACGGCCCGCCGTCACGCATCGTCCGGAATCCGCGCATGAAATCGCTCGGCCGCGGCCTGCCGTTCGTCGCATTGCTCGGCCCCGCGCTGCTGGTGCTGGCCGCGCTCGCGCTGTATCCGGTCGCGCAGGTGCTGATCGATTCGTTCTGCCGGGTCGACTATGCGGCCGGTCATCGTGCGTTTGCCGGGCTCGCGAACTATCGCGCGGTGCTCGGCGACGACGCGTTCACGGCCGGCTTCGGCAACACGCTGCGCTTCACGATCGTCGCGTCGCTCGTCGAGGTCGCGCTCGGCTTCGGCCTCGCGCTGCTGTTCGTGCGCGCATTCCCGGGGCGGCGCATCGCGCTGCCGCTCGCGATCCTGCCGATGATGCTGTCCACGCTCGTGTGCTCGGCGATCTGGCGCAACTGGCTGAACTTCGACGGCTTCCTGAACGCGCTGCTGGCGACCTTCGGCATCGAAGGCGTGCGCTGGCTGTCCGATCCGCATCTCGCGCTGTGGTCGCTCGCGCTCGTCGACGTGTGGCAGTGGGCGCCGATGGCGTTCCTGATCGTGCTCGCCGGGCTGCAGTCGATCCCGCAGGAGCTGTACGAAGCCGCGCGCACCGACGGCGCGAGCGAGTGGCAGTGCCTGCGCGACATCACGTTGCCGCTCGCGGCGCCGCAGATCGGCCTCGCGATGCTGCTGCGTTCGATCGACACCTTCAAGCTGTTCGACAAGGTCTATGCGCTGACGGGCGGCGGCCCCGGCAACGCGACGCAGACGCTGTCGACCTATATCTACGACACGGGCTTCCGCTTCTTCAACGTCGGGCCGGCGAGCGCCGCGTCGGTGCTGATGCTCGCGGCGTCCGCGCTGCTGGTTTCGGGATACGTATGGCAGACGGTTCGCAAGCGGCGCGCATGACGGGCGCCGCATTCGGTCGCACGGTGCCGTGGGCGCTGCGCGTCGTCGCGCTCGCGCTGTTGCTGCTGCCGTGCCTGTGGATGGCCGGCGCGGCCTTCATGCCGACGCTCGAACGCCTCGATCATCCGCTGCGGCTCTGGCCGGCCGCGCCGACGTTCGAGCATTTCGCGTCGGTGTGGTCGAACGGCATCGGCGCGCCGCTCGCCAATTCGCTGCTGGTCGGGTTCGGCACGACGCTGCTCGCGCTGGCGCTCGCGTTTCCGGCCGCGTATGCGCTCGTGCGGCTGCGCTTTCCGGCGCGGCTCGACCTGCTGTTCCTGATGCTCGTGCTGGCATTGAAGCTGATGCCGCCGATCACGATCGCGGTGCCGCTGTTCGCGCTCGCGAAGCGGCTGCATCTGCTCGATTCGACGTTCGGCCTGATGCTCGCCTACCAGATCTACGCGCTCCCGATGGCGATCTGGATGCTGCTCGCATTCGTGCGCGACGTGCCGGTCGAATATGAAGAGGCCGCGTGCATCGACGGCGCGGGGCTCGCCCGGCGGCTCGTGCAGATCGTGCTGCCGCTGTGCGCGCCGGGGCTGATCGCGACCGCGATCTTCGTGTTCATCGCCGCATGGAACGAATTCCTGATCGCGCTGCTGTTCGTGTCGACGCCGAGCCGCTTCACGCTGCCGCTCGCGATTGCCGGCTACGTGACGGAGAACGGCATCGACTGGGGCGACCTGATGAGCGCGGGGCTGCTGGCGTCGCTGCCGACGCTCGCGGTGGCCGGCTACGTGCAGCGCTACCTGTTGCGCGGATTCGCGGGCGGACTCAAGTGATGCGGCGCGTCATGCGCAGCTATGCCGCACCACGTGCGTAACCGGCACCACGCGCGTGCGCGACGCGCCGTCGAACGTCTGGATCCGCTCGGCGAGCATGTCGACGGCCGCGTGCGCGAGGCCCTGCGTGTCCTGGCGCAGCGTCGTGAGGCGGTACGCGTCGTATTCGGCGGCGGGAATGTCGTCGAAGCCGATCACGCGCAGGTCGTCGGGCACGCGCAAGCCGAAGGCGTTGCGCGCGGCGTCGATCACGCCGAGCGCGAGCAGGTCGGACGAGCAGAACACGCCGTCCGGGCGGTCGCCGGACGCGAACAGTTGCCGTGCGGCATCGAGCCCGCATGCGTGGGTGTCGGATGGCGTGTCGAGCACGCGCACGAGCGTGGCATCGAACGCGTCGCCTTGCTTCAGCGCGTGTGCGAACGCTTGCGCGCGCGAGCGTGCGCTGTAGCTCGCCGTGCGCGGCCCGACGAACGCGAGCCGGCGCGCGCCGGCCCGCACCAGCCGCTGCGCGGCGTGGGCCGCGCCCGCCGCGTTGTCGCTGACCACGACATCCGCGCCCGGCAGGTTCGCCGCGCGGTTGATCATCACGACGGGAATCCGGTGTTCCAGATACTGCCGCGCAACCGACAGCGGCGGCGACGCGGACGTCATCACGAGCCCCGCGATCCGGTAGCTCAGCAGCCGTTCGAGCGATTGCCGGACCTGGCGCGGATCTTCCGCATTGGTCACGAGCGGCGTGAACGCGCGCTGCCCGAGCGCGGCCATCAGATCCGACAGCAGCCGCGCGCGGAACGGATTCTCGAAGCCCGCCGTCACGACGCCGATCATGCTGCTGCGCTGCGTGATCATGTCGCGTGCGATCAGGTTGACCTGATAGCCCAGCGCACGCGCGGCCACCATCACGCGTTCGCGCGTTTCAGGGGCGATGCTCGCCGTCGGCGAGAATGCGCGCGACACCGCGGAGCGCGACACGCCGGCCCGCACCGCGACATCCGACGCGGTCACCCACGTTTTTCTTTCCTTGTCCGTCATCGACTCATGATTCCTTCGCGACACGAAGCACACACGCCGCTGGCCGACTGGATGTCGGCGCTCGACGACACGCGGCCGCTGCATACGCTGACCCTACCGGGCAGCCATGACACCTGTGCGTATACCATCGACGATACGCTCGTGCGCACCCAGCGTGCGCCGCTCGCCGCGCAGCTCGAGCACGGCGTGCGGCTGCTCGACATCCGCTGCCGGCACCGGCGCGATACGTTCGACATCCACCACGGCGGGATCGCGCTCGGGATGACGTTCGACGACGTGCTTGCAGACTGTACGCGCTTTCTCGATGCGCATCCGCGCGAATGCATCGTGATGTCGGTGAAGGACGAGTGGCCCGCGCACGCGTGCACGCGCAGCTTCGATGCGACGTTCGACGCGCATCGTGCGCGGCATCCGCGGCTGCGCTGGCATGCGGGCGGCGCGCTGCCGGCGCTCGGCGACGTGCGCGGCGCGGTGGTGTTGCTGCGGCGGTTTCGCAGCAGCCGGCCGCTCGGCATCGATTTGACCGCGTGGCCCGACAACGCGACGTTCGCGATCGATCATCCCGATGCGGCGTTCGTGATCCAGGATGAATACCGGGTGCCGGTGGCCGGGTCGATTGCGTACAAGTGGCGGGTGATCGATGCGCTGCTGAGCGCCATGCCGTCGCCGCCCAGCGGCCGCTGGGCGATCAATTTCTGCAGCGGCACGGGGATGGGCGCGAATCCGTCGGTGGTCGCGCACGGCGACGGCAGGGTGGAGGGGATTCACGCGCGGCTCGCGGAACGGTTGCGCGAGCAGCCCGGGCCGTGCGGCGCGATGCTGCTCGATTTCTGCGATGACGATGACTGGGCGCTGGTGCGGGCGTTGGTGGGGTGTAATGAGCATGCGCCGGGGGCGGGTGGCTGGCGCAGACCGACGGGGTGCTAGTGCAAGGGCAGGTCAAGCATGGCGCCAACACCGGCTCGCCGTTCGTCACGTCGACTGCTTCCTGACGCAGCGGAGCGACGTCACGCTCGTGCGCGGACAGTCTCGTACGCATCACGAAGCCGTTTGACGCCTTCTTTCATGTTCGCGACAGGCGGCGCTGCGAACGAAAGATGCAGTGTCCTTGTGTCGGGATCATCCGCGCGAAACCCCGCGCCCGGTACGAAAGTCACCTTGTGCGCGATGGATGCCTTCAGCAGTTCAGCCGCTGTGAGATCGCCGTTGAGTTTCGCCCGGATGCGACGCCTCGAGAGGCCATGAGGCGAATGATCTCCTGTTTCATTTTGGCGATCCCTTCCGTACCGCCGTACCGCAGGCACGACAGGCTAGCCCGCTGGCCCACTTGGAAGTGGAAAATTCCGGCATGACGTTGTCATCGAGACCAGGAGGTCATGCCGTGAAGAAGAGCACGTTCACCGATGAGCAGATCGCACGTGGGTTGAAGCAGGCCGGCCTTATCCACCCGCGCATCCGAAATTCATCAGACGAAAATCCGGCGACAGCGCGTTGTTGCGGCCCGTGGATAGCGTTTGCCTTGGCTGGATAACGCTTCCTTCGCCACCGATCTATCTTTGAATTACCTCGATGACATCGAGGATTTCAGCGGCCCGACCAAACGATGAAGCCATTCACGTTTTCATTCCCGGGTTGCGGCGGAGTTGGCGATGAGCATGGTCAAGAGCGGTATGGACGATCTCGGTGGCGCGACAGGTGCGCTGCGATCCGTCGTGGAAAAGTGGCTTGGCGCGAGTGGCGCTGCAGATATGCAAATCACGGGCGGCGGCGGAACCGGAAGGTATCCGGGACGGTATGTCCGCATCGAATCACCGTGCCGAAATGACGGAGCCGCGATGTCGACGCACTTGTTCGCTGCGTGAATCGATTGAAATGCCTGGAGCATGAGCCATGGACGTCCTGAGTATCGTCCAGCACTGCGGAATGCAATTGACGCTTGATGCGCGAATAGGCCGAGAAGAGTATCGAAGCGCGCACGGCTCGGTGGAAGCGCTCGAGCGATTTGCCGAAGCACTCGTCGCCTCGCTCGGCTACGGCGAACCGGGACGTGCCGGACTGGCCGAGCGTGGAGCGCCACACACCCGCAGCGCGTAACCGTTGCCGCGTCACTTTCTTCGTTTCCGGGATGTCGATTGCCTGAACCGGATTTCCAATGAAATTGTGACCCCCGACGATATGGACAAACAAGGGGGCGGCAGCCACGCGTCACGATGACCGATGCTGCTGCATACGGACGTACCGAAGAGGAGCGATGCTATGAAGGGCAACAGCCGGAGTGTGGCGATCGAGGACCATGCGCTTGAGCGTGTACCGGACAGCGAACGAAAGGGGTGGCTTGCGTTGTCGTGGAACACGGCGGGGATCGTGACGACCCTCGTTCAGCTATTCCTCGGCGCGCTGGTCACTTTCGTCGCGGGATTCAAGATCGCGATTCTCGCGGGAGCGACCGTCACGATCGCCGGCGGACTGCTCGGCTGGGCGTGCGGTCACGTTGCATACCGGTCCGGGCTGTCCAGTACCGTCATGTCCCGTTACTTCGGCTTCGGGCAGAAAGGATCGATCATTTCGTCGTTGATCTTCGCTTTCATGATTATCGGCTTTCTCGCGCTGGAAAACGCGTTGCTGTATCGCGGTTTCATCTTCTATTTCGGCATCGCCGACACGACGCTTGCCCGAATCGTCATCTACGGCCTGCTCAGCGCGGCATGGGTGCTGTTGACCGCTTACGGATTCGCGTTGGTCGCACGGGTATCGTCGATCACGCTGGTCCTGTTTCTGGCCGTACTTGCTTACATCGCACACGACGTCATTTCGGGTACGGGCCTTGCCGCCACGGATCTCTTCTCGTTCGGCTCGCAGTTTCCGGCGAGCGTTCTTCAGTCGATGGGCGTGGAAAGCGATCTGCAAAAATTCATCTTTGCCGTCAACGTGCTCGTCGGGTCGGCCGGTGCGCTCGCGCTCGTGGATGCCGATCTCGGCCGCTATGCGCGCAGATCGCGCGATATCGGGTATGCGGCGCTGATTGGCAACCTGATGATGGATGTCCTGATGCTGGGGCTCGGCGGCATCATCATGTATGCGGGGATCCCGGCGCTCGTGCAATTCTATATGCACACCGCCGGCATGACGCATGAAGCGGCCATGCATGCGTCCCTGCAGAGTCCCGACAGCGTCACCGCTGCATTCGTCGTGTTTGGCGGTGCGCTCGGCGCTTTGCTGATGGTCCTTGCGCAAAGCAAGGCACAGGTCATCAATACTTATAGCGCGTCGCTGTCCCTGTCCAATCTTTTCGATGCGATCAACGTGCGGCCGGGGCGCCTGACATTCGTCATCGTGGCCAACGTCATCGGCCTGCTGATGCTCTACGGGAAGATCCTCGCGCTGGTCAATTCATGGATCACGATTCTCGGCGTTCTGACGACGGCATTCGCAGGCATTATCGTCGCGGATTTCTTCATCGTCCGCCGCTTCTCGCGCGAACTCGATACGAATCTGGACGAACCCGCGGAAGCGGTCAACTGGGCGGGTGTCATCACGTCGATCGCGGCGGTGGTTGCTTCCCACTACTTCCTCGGCCGCTTCGTGCCGGTGGAAGCGATCGCCACGATGGGAATCTGTGTCGTGCTGTATCCGGCGCTGCGTCTCACGGTGTTCAGACCCGCCCGAACCGGGCGAGCGGTTTCCGCAGGCCTGTGAGGCGGTTGTCTGCACGACACGGACGAAGGGGCGAATGCGGCGTGCCCCTTCGGCATGAACCACATCGGATCGGAGAATCGAGAATGACACGCAAGAGTTTGCCGGGCGTGATGCACGTCGACCATGTCGCATTGACCGTACCGAACCTGGATGCCGCGGTTCACTTCTATGGCGAGGTGCTGGGTGCGATCGAACTTTACCGGATGGGCCCGTTCGATGCCGAGGCGTTGCCTGCGATGCCGGACGGCACTGACTGGACCGCAGCGCATTTGAACATCGCCGGGGCACGACTGAATTTCGTGATGATGGCGCTCGGCAGGAACCTGATGCTGGAACTGTTCCGCTATGAGCGGCCGGACGACGCAAGACAGATACCGCCTCGCAATTGTGACATCGGCGCGAGCCACATCGCGTTGAAGGTCGAGAATCTCGACGACGCGCTCGCCTTTCTTCGGGAGCGTGGCGTGAAGGTGATGGCGGGACCGATTGTGATCGACAGTGGCCCGTGTGCCGGGCTGCGGGTGAATTACTTCCTCGATCCGTTCGGGAATCAGCTGGAACTGGTCGAGTACAAGCACCTGCCGTTCATGGATGAGACCGACGCGCCGTTGTACGCCCGTCGATCGTAGTGCAACAGAGAGAGCTATCAGATGCGAGAAGATACCGACGTCGTCATCGTTGGGAGCGGGATGAATTCGTTGGTCTGCGCCGCAATATTGTCGAAGCGCGGGAAGCACGTCACGGTGATCGAGCGCAATACCGAACTGGGCGGATGTATTCGCAGCCAGGAGCTGTTTCCGGGCTATACGCACGATGTGCTTTCTTCGTGGTATCCGCTCTTCATCGGGAGTCCTGCATACGCGGAACTCAAGAGCGATCTCGAAGCGGCGGGACTCGCGTTCGCGCAGTGCGACTACGCCACCGGCGTCGTGACGCCGGATGGGCGCGCGATGGCGTTCCGGCAGGATCTGGAAGATACGGTGCGCCGTCTGGATGCGGCCTGTGCGGGAGACGGCGCGGCGTTCGGCGCCATGGCGCAGCGCCTGTTCGGCGAGGATGCCGGCCTCACCTTCGGCTTGCTCGGGGAGAATCCGTATGGCTGGAACATGGTCAAGCTGATGTGGCGCGAATGGCGCCGGCGGGGGACGGACGGGCTTGTCGCGTTCGTCGGCGGAGCGCTTGAAAACTTCCGACGCTGGGGCAACCGCACGCTCGGCTCCGATCTGGCGC
Organism: Burkholderia sp. IDO3; assembly: GCF_003366075.1. NCBI lineage: Bacteria > Pseudomonadati > Pseudomonadota > Betaproteobacteria > Burkholderiales > Burkholderiaceae > Burkholderia > Burkholderia sp. IDO3. The sequence continues at coordinate 2,235,678 of NZ_CP028962.1, read as the reverse complement.
GCGCGGCGATCGCTCCATGGGCGTTGCATACCGGGCTTGGGCCGGACGATGCCTGCTCCGCGTTGATCGGCAAGCTTACGTTCGCGGCCGTGATCGCCGGTGGCATGCCGGTCGTGAAGGGTGGCAGCGGCAACATCGTCAAGGCATTCAGGACGATCATCGAGCGCAGAGGCGGGACGTTCGTGACCGGCGTGGATGTCGAGCGGATCGTCCTGGAGCGGGGGCGAGCCGTCGGCGTGAGCGCCGGCGGCCGAACGTGGCATGCCCGGGAGGCAGTGGTGTGCAACGTCACGCCGAAACAGCTGTACGGCCGTTTGTTGCCTGACGCACCCGAGCCGTGGCGCGAGCGCGCCGACGGCTATTTCTTCGGCCGTGGCGATATGCAGATCCACTTCGCACTTTCGTCGCCTCCCGACTGGTGCGATGCTGAGCTTGGACGTGTCCCGCTCGTGCATTTGACGGAGAGCATGGAGACGGTTTGCCTGTCCGTTACGCAAGCCAACAATGGCCTGATTCCGGCGCAGCCGACGATCGCCATCGGCCAGCCGACAGTTGTCGATCCGAGCCGCGCACCTGCGGGTGGCGCGATACTTTGGCTCCAGATGCAGGAGATGCCGTCGAGATTGCGCGGCGATGCGCTTGGCGAGATCGCCGTACCGGCCGATGGCCGGTGGACCGACGCCGTGCGCGAAAAGGTTGCCGATCGGGTGCAACGTCGCCTGGAAACGGCGATGCCGGGCCTGTCGAACAAAGTGGTCGGGCGTCGAGCCTACTCGCCGGCCGATCTGGAGGCGCTCAACTGCAACCTGGTCGGCGGGGATCCCTATTCCGGCGTTTGCTCGCCCGATCAGTTTTTCTGGCTGCGGCCGATCGCGGGGTCCAAGGGGCGCCGAGGTCACGAAACCCCATTTCGCAACCTGTACCAGATCGGTGCATCGACGCATCCCGGGCCGGGGCTTGGCGGCGCATCCGGCTGGATGATGGCCAACCGGCTAAGCTGAGTCGCGATTCCGACGAGACGGGCAGGGCTCAAGCCGACGGATCGCTGAGCGTGTGTACGACGAGGTTTCTGAGCCATCGATTGGCCGCGCGGTCGTCGGCGTCGGCATGCCAGTGCACGGTCACGGTAACGTCCGGAATGTCGATCGGCAAGTCGTAGACGGCGAATGCGCCGTCCGGATTGAGCCATTGGACGGTGCGCCGTGGTACCGTCACGATCCAGTCCGTTCTCGCCAGAATGTGCGGCACGACCGTGAAGTGCGGGACACGCAATGCGATCTGCCGGTGGATGCTCTTTTCCCGGAATTGCGTCTCGATCTGATGATGCGCGCTCTCGAGCGAGCCGACCAGGATATGGGGCAGTGCAAGGTATTGAGCGAGCGTCAGTTCGGCTCCCGGCAAGGTATCGCGCCGCCGGGTCATGCAGACGTAGTCCTCGTGAAACAGCGGCTGATAGCGAGTACGGCCGATCAACGACGGTAGATTGCCGATTGCAAGATCCAGCTTGCCTACCCGGAGCGCGTCCTCGATGTGCGTGACAAGCACCGATTGAATGTCCAGCCGCACGTGCGGCGCACATTGCTCCAGTGCGGCACACAGCGGGGGCAGGAATGCCAGCTCACCGATGTCGGACATGGAGATGCGGAAGACCCGCGTGCTGGTCGACGGATCGAAGGGCGCCATCATCTGGATTGCGTGTTCGGCCGCCGCCATCGCCTGCTGCAGCGGTTCGCGCAGTTCCAGTGCCGCTGACGTGGGTTGCATTTCGTTGCCGGCACGGACAAACAGCGGATCGTCGAGCAGTGCGCGCAGTCGACCCAGGGAATAGCTGACCGCGGGCTGGGACAGGCAGAGCCGGCCGGCGGCGAGTGTCAGGTTCCGCTCTTCCAGAATGGCATGGAAGACGCGCAGGAGGTTCAGGTCGATGCGGGCGGTGTCCATGGAAAGCACGTGTAGGTTGGGCGTGTCGGGTTGCAATGGCCGGTCATTGCGACGCCATCCGCCACGATAAGCCATTTTATTCGGTCGCAGGATATTGATCGATTCGGATAATCGATCCCCTGTCGTTACACTGCATCGTGCCATTAGTACTGCGTCGCGTGAAGGCGTGAAGATATGAACACTCATCCCCAGTTCTTCGACGGCACGCCGGATGCGTTCCGTCATTTCCATGTCGAATTCCAGGGCAGCCGGATGGATCCCGACCATGTCATCGACGGGGTAGGGCGAGCATTCAAGCCGCACCGAATGTCGGTGACCGGCGCGGATCAGTCGCTCGACGCTGCATTCCGTTCGTTGAAGATCGGGAATCTGCAGATCTTTTACCTGCAATATGGCGCGGAAGTCCGCGTCGATCCTGGCGAGCTGGGTGACTTCACGCTCGTCCAGATGCCGATTCGCGGTGCGGGACACTACACCTGCGGCGCACATCATGTGTCGGGGGGGCGAGGGGTGGCCGCAGTGCTGTCGCCGCAAGAATCGACCCAAATGGCGTTCTCGAACGAACTCCGGCAGATCATCGTTCGCATCGAACAGGCGGCCATCGACCGCGCCTGTGTCGAACATATCGAGCTGCTTCCGGAAAAAGGCCTGCGCTTTCAACCCGAACTGGATCTCAACAGTCCTGCGGGACGTGCATGGTGCGGCGCATTGACCTATATTCTCGAGGGCAGCGTCGCGTTCTCCGAGCTGCTTCGCACGCGTGCATACGCGGAGCATTGCGAGCGCATGCTGATCGATACCCTCCTTTTTTCGCACGCCAGCAACTGCTCCGAAGCGCTCGCGGCGATGCCGATGCGCAAGGCGGTCAGGCCGGCCTATGTGAAGCGGGCCGAGGACTACATGCGTGCACATCTTCCCGATGTCACGTCGGTCGAGGAGATTGCCCGCACGGTCGGCGTCAGCCCGCGAGCGTTGTTCTACGCATTCCGGCAGACCTACGACCAGACGCCGATGGCGTACCTGCGGGAGTTGCGTCTCAAGGCGGTACATGCCGAACTCAAGACCGGCGATCCGACGATGCGCCTGACGGATGTCGCGATGCGCTGGGGATTCGCGCATTACGGCCATTTTGCATCCCATTACCGGCGCCGGTTCGGCGTGCGACCGCAAGACACGCTGAATGCGTCGTGCGCCTGATGGCCTCGATGTAGCCGCGTAAGAACTAGAACGTACTCCTCTTCGTCAATCGGACGAGCACTGCAGGAATCGGATAGCCGGACGACTTTTGGACTTCGATGATCCAGTCGTGCTGACTGACATTCGCGAGGATGTCGGACGCAAGGTGAAAGCGGTTCAATTCAGCGTGAGGAGATCAGGTATGAAGGGGGGGAACGTAAAGCGCCGGTCGGCTGTGCCGATTGTATGCGCGGCCGTATCGTTGGCGTGTTGCGCGGTTGCCGCGCATGCGCAAAGCAGTGTCACGATGTATGGGGTGATCGACTCGGGCATCGACTATGTGACGAATGTAGGCGGGAAGAGTCAGGTGTCGCTCGGAACCGGCGTTCTGGCGCCGAACCTTTTCGGCTTTCGAGGAAAGGAAGATCTGGGTGCGGGTCTTGCCGCCATCTTCGTGCTCGAAGGGCAGTTCAACGCCGGCAACGGTGCGTCGATCGGCAATCTTTTCGGTCGCCAGGCATATGTCGGATTGTCCGACAGCAAGTGGGGAACGCTGACCGCCGGAAATCAGTATGACTTCATGTTCACGTCGCTGGCCGTCAAGCGTTATGGACCCGAGTTCCCGTTCATTTCACTCCAGAACCTGAGGCAAGGCCCGTTCAATGCGCTCGGCATTCCGAATCAACCGAGTGGCGGGTTCGATTTCGACCGTGTTGCAGGGGAGCACATTTCGAATTCGGTCAAATACGAGAGCCCGAACTTCAACGGCTTGAGCTTCGGCGGGATGTATGGGTTTGGTGGCGTGGCGGGCGCTATTTCGCAGAACAGCGCCCAGAGTTTTGCGATCGATTACGGCAACCAGCTGTTCAATATCGACGCTGCGTATACCTACGTGCGCTATCCGGGCATCAACGGCGGGAATGCCGGGATCCGCAACTTTGGCATCGGTGGCGGCGTGTTTCTCGGCCCGGCGTATGTCGACGCACTTTATACCTCCACGAGAAACACCTTCACGGGCGGGCGAGTGGACGTCTATGAAGTGGGTGGCATGTATCGATTCAACCCCGCGTTCCGTGCCGCCGCCGCCTATCAGTTCATGGACGGCAATGCAGCGCTCGACGGTAACAAGGCGCACCAGGTCAACCTGACGCTCGATTACTCGCTGTCGAAGCGTACGGACGTCTATACGAGCGTCACGTACCAGCGCACGAGCGGCAACGGCGCGCAGGCTCAGGTTGTCTTGTTCGAGCCGTCGAACGGCCGGAATCAGATGGTATTGCGCGCCGGTCTCCGACATCTCTTCTGAACCCCGCAGCGATCTCGGCATGCGCCGCTCCGATGGGGCGCATGCCGCGCACTTCGGGCCGCGGTGGACGCGCGGCTCCGGATTCTCCCGGCGCGCCGCGGAATTGGCCCGGCGAGCGTTTGAACGCGAGCGGGTTCATGCTCCGACGCGCACGGTCATGTATGCAATGCGTTAACTGAAGGTGAAACGATGAGACGAATCCTGTCCTCAAGCGACTTTATTCTCGGCACATTCGCGACGAACTGCTCGGGCGGCATGTCGGTCACGAAAATTCCGGAGCGCTGGAACAATTCGTGGGAGAACAACGAGAAACTCGCCATTATGCTCGACGAGGCGGGCATCGACTTCATGCTGCCGATTGCACGATGGATCGGTTATGGCGGCGAGACGGACTTTCACGGTTCCGTGCTCGAAACGACAACCTGGGCCGCCGGTATCCTCGCGAAGACGCAGCACCTGACCGTCTTCGCCACAGTGCACACCGCCGCAAACAACCCTGTCGTTGTCGCGAAGCAGATTGCCACGCTCGATCAGATCGGCCGCGGTCGGGCCGGACTGAATATCGTCGCCGGATGGAACCGGCCGGAGTACGAGGCACTCGGTCTTGCACTGTCCGATCGTCACGACACGCGCTATGCGTACGCGCAGGAATGGTTCGACATCGTCGGCAAGCTTTGGAGCAGCGACGGTGCGTTCGATTGGCGAGGCGACGCATTCTCGTTGAAAGGCGCATATGGCCTGCCGGCGCCATGGGGCGGCGACCGTCCGCCGATCCTGAACGCGGCGGGTTCGGGAGAGGGGCGCGAATTCGCCGTCCGCAACGCGGATTTCCTCTTTACGCCTGCGATCGATCTGGAGCGTTCTCGCACCGAAGTGGCCGAGATCAAGGCGCGCGGTCGACAGAGCGGGCGAGATGTGCAGGTGTTGACGTTTTCGCACGTCGTTTGCCGACCTACCGAACAGGAAGCGCGCGATTACCTGCGGCATTTCGCACAGACGAATGCGGACTGGGAGGCGGTCGACAACCTTGTCGCGCTGCAATTCGCCAATGCCCAGTCGTTCCCGCACGATTTGCTGTCGATGATCCGCGACCGCATGGCCGCCGGTCACGGTGGATTCCCGCTCGTCGGTACGCCGCAGCAAGTGGCCGATGGCATCCAGGCTTTGGCCGAGGCCGGTTTCAAGGGCACGACGCTGTCGTTCGTGGACTACCTCAAGGAGTTTCCGTATTTCCGCGATGAAGTGCTGCCGTTGCTGGAAGCGCGCGGATTGCGAAGCGCGTCCCGTCTGGCGAGTGTCGTATGAGAAAAACGAACGTCGACGCCAGACGTCGAGCCTGATCGGACGAGCCGGAAGCCCGGCTTCCGGCAACCGCAAGGAGACCACCGCGCATGAGTGAGATACGAGGAACGGGGTTTGCCGCCGTACGCGGGCATACACGGTCGGATGCACCGGAAATGCCGCATTGGGTGACGGTGCGCGTGATTGCCCTATGTTTCTTCGCCATTCTTGCCGAAGGGTACGACGTCGGCATCTACGGTGCCGTGTTGCCGGCCCTGGTCGACGAGCGGGCATGGGGGCTCACACCCACGCAGTTTGGTGTGCTGGGTAGCTATGCGTTGATCGGAATGCTGGTAGGCGCCGTGCTGGTCGGCGCCTTATCCGATGTGAGTGGCCGAAAGAAGACGCTGATTGCATGTATCGGGGTTTTTTCCATCACGATGGCCTGGGCGTCCTTGGCGCGGACGCCAGCCGAGTTCGGGTGGTGCCGATTCATTGGCGGCCTGGGGCTGGGCGGGGTGATACCGACGGCTTCGGCGCTCACGATCGAGTATTCGCCCGTTCGTCGTCGGTCGTTCAACTACGCGCTGATGTATTCGGGCTATGCGTTGGGAGGGGTCCTCATCGCGTTGCTCTCGCTCTGGTTTGTGCAGGAATCCGGCTGGCGCGCGCTGTTCCGGATTGGGGCGTTCCCGCTTCTCGCGATACCCGTGATGGTGTGGGGCTTGCCCGAGTCGATCACCTTTCTGCGCAGCCGGGGACGAACGCGGGAAGCCGATGAACTTGCGGCGCGTCTCGGCATTGTCGTGCTTGATCAGGATTCCCGCGCTTCGGTGTCGAGAGCGCCGCGGCTGATTGAAAGGATCGGCAGTCTGTTCGGGCCGTTCAGCATCCGCGCCACGCTGTTGTTCTGGATTGCGTTCTTCATGGGTTTGCTGCTGATCTATGGGCTCAATACCTGGCTGCCGCAGATGATGCGCAGCGCGGGCTATCCACTCGGTTCGAGCCTGGCGCTGCTTCTCGCGCTCAACCTGGCCGCGGCGATCGGCTCGCTGGTATCGGGTGCCGCTGCCGACCGCTGGGGATCGCGGCGCGTGATCGGAATCTCGTATCTGATCGCGGCGTGCAGCATCGCGCTGCTCGCGACCCGCCCGGGCACGCTTTTCACCTATGCCCTGGTCGGAATGGCGGGCGTCGGTTCCATTTCGACCACGCTGGTGATGAACGCTTACGTGGCGAAGTATTTCCCTCCGGGAGTGCGTGCCACGGCGCTTGGCCTCGCGCTCGGATTCGGCCGGCTGGGCGCGATTGCCGGACCGCTGCTCGGCGGCGTCCTGGTCAGCCATCACGTCAGCGTGGCGTCCTGCTTTCACGTGTTCGCAGCGGCGGGAGTCATCGCCGCACTGGCCGTTTTTCTGATCCGGGATCGCGCCTGACCACGTGGCGATCGGCGTCGCTCAATACCCGCAGACTGCGGATAACCATTGCGCGATGCGGATACACCCAGGTCGATTTGGCGAGCCATTATCGAATCAAGCATACGGATGTTCATGGAGGCTGTTTCATGCTCGATCCGACGGCGGCGCTGACTTGATGTCCTGCAGCCCGCGACGTCTGAACCGTCGAGCGATTCTCGTGTCCGTTGCAAAAAAAGTGTCATTTCCTCGAGCAAGGTGGACTCACATGAAAGATCTTGAAGGCAAGGTAGCCATCGTCACGGGTGGCGCGACGATTATCGGGGCGGCCGTGGTCGACGTGCTCCGCAGCTACGGCGTCAAGGTAGCGGTGTTCGACATCGATGCGGCGGGAGGCGCGCGCGTGACGTCGACCGATCCGCTGCACACGCGCTTCTGGCAGGTCGACATCGTCAATGACGAGCAACTCGAACAGGGGATCGCCGCCGTGGCGGAGCATTTCGGCCGCGTGGATTTTCTCGTCAACCTGGCGGCAACCTACCTCGACGACGGCGTGCAATCGGGACGCCGCGACTGGCTGACGGCGCTCGACGTGAACGTGGTCAGTGCGGTGATGGCGGCGCGCGCGGTCAAGCCGTACATGGTGCAGGCCGGCGGCGGCGCGATCGTCAATTTCACGAGTATTTCGTCCAAGGTCGCCCAGACGGGACGTTGGCTGTATCCGGTGTCGAAGGCTGCGCTCGTCCAGCTTACGCGGAACATGGCCATGGATTTCGCGACGGACGGCATTCGCGTGAACTCGGTATCGCCGGGCTGGACCTGGTCGCGCGTCATGGACGAGTTGACCCATGGCGATCGCGAGAAGACGGATCGGGTGGCCGCGGATTATCACCTGCTCGGGCGCGTCGCCGACCCGTCCGAGGTAGCCGATGTCGTCGCGTTCCTGTTGTCGGGTCATGCGTCGTTCGTCACCGGTGCCGACTATGCGGTCGATGGCGGCTATTCGACGATGGGTCCGGAGCAGGCACGGCCTGCCATTCCGCGGCTCGAGGAATAAGCGGCATCCCGGAACCAGTCCAATATTCATCAAGGAGAACTTCGATGCGTCGAATCGCAATCGTGGGTGGAGGCCAGGCAGGTTTGCCGTTGGCAATCGCACTGCTGGACAAGGGTTATGAAGTCACCGTCGTCACCAACCGTACGCCGGACGATATTCGTCGCGGCAAGGTGATGTCGAGCCAATGCATGTTCGATCCGGCGCTTCAGATCGAGCGGGACCTCGGCCTCGATCAATGGGCAGACGCGTGCCCGCCCGTCGAAGGTATCGGCTTCGCGGTGTGTCATCCGGAACCGGCGGGGGCGAAGGTCGTCGACTGGCGCGCACGACTGGACCTTCCGGCACAGTCGGTCGATCAGCGTGTCAAGATGCCTGTCTGGCTCGAGCTGTTCGAGTCGCGCGGCGGGCGGGTACTGATTCAGGATGCGGGCATTGCCGAGCTGGAAGCGCTTGCAGACGATCACGACCTCGTCGTCCTGGCTGCGGGCAAGGGCGAAGTCGTCCGCCTGTTCGAGCGCGACGCTGCGCGCTCGCCGTTCGACAAGCCGCAGCGCGCGCTTGCACTGACCTACGTGCATGGCCTCGAAAAAACGTCTGACTATTCGCGCGTGTCGTTCAACCTGATTCCCGGCGTAGGCGAGTATTTCGTGTTCCCGGCGCTGACGCTCTCCGGTCCATGCGACATCATGGTGTTCGAGGGGGTGCCGGGCGGCCCGCTGGATTTCTGGCGAGACATTCGTACTCCGGCCGAGCACCTGGCGGTAAGCAAGGGATTCCTCGCGTCGTACCTGCCGTGGGAAGCCGACCGCGCGCGGCATGTCGAACTGACCGACGGTAACGGCATCCTGGCCGGCGCGTTCGCGCCGACGGTCCGCAAGCCGGTGATGACGCTGCCGTCCGGCCGGCTCGTGTTCGGGCTCGGCGATGCAGTCGTGACTAACGACCCGATTACGGGGCAAGGCGCCAACAATGCGACCAAGGCCTGCAAGGTTTATCTCGATGCGATTCTGGCCCACGGTGAGCAGCCCTATACACGCAAGTGGATGGAGCAAACCTTCGAGCAATTCTGGGATTACGCGCAATGGGTCGTCCGGTGGACGAATTCGTTGCTTACGCCGCCGCCGCCGCACGTATTGAAGCTGATCGGCGCAGCGGCCGGTTTGCCGTCGCTGGCAAGTGTCATTGCCGACGGTTTCAACCATCCGCCGTCCTATTTCCCGTGGTGGGCGGACGCGCAAGCGTGCGAGCACTTCCTGTCGCGCCACGAAGCAGTCTCGGCGATGTCGTAAGGAGAACGATATGTCTCAGTGTATTGCGTCCCCGGGCGCCGGTTCCGCCGAGGCTCCCGTATGGGGAAGCCTCGATCTGCAGCCCCGGACGCTGCGTAATCTGCTCGGCAGCTATCCGACCGGCGTCGCGATCGTCACGACGCGCGCGCCGGGCGGCCGGCCGGTCGGATTGACGATCAATTCCTTCGCGGCGCTTTCGCTGGACCCTCCGCTGATCTTGTGGAGCCTGGTCGACCATTCGCCCAACCTGGCCGCCTTCCGTGACAGCAGCCACTTCGCGATCAATATTCTGGCCAGCCAGCACGAGGAACTGGCACGTCGTTTCGCCACGTCCGGGATGCCCGACAAGTTCGCGGATGTCGCATGCCAGGACACGCCTGAAGGCGTGCCGGCACTCGACGGCGCGATGACGACGCTGATTTGCGCCCATGATCACAGTCGACACGCAGGCGACCATCTGTTGTTGATCGGGCGCGTGGTACGAACCGCGAGCCGACCGGGTACCCCGCTGGTGTTCCACGCCGGGCGATTCACGTCCGTGCACGCGACCTCGTAGCCCGTCGTCGCTTCCAATCAAATCGCTGAGGAGCCTTTTCATGGCACATACGAATCCATCATTGCTGCCGACTCTGGTCGAGCGGCTGGCGCACGGAACCATTCGCGTCGTCGATCTCACACAGACGCTGTCGCCGTCATTCCCGGCACTGCAGCTGCCGCCGCAGTTCGGCCAGGTCAAGCCGTTCACCGTCGAGCGCATTTCCCACTATGACGAGGCCGGCCCTGCCTGGTACTGGAACAACTTCACCTGCGGCGAGCATACGGGCACGCATTTCGATGCACCGGTCCATTGGGTGACGGGCCGCGATTATCCGCGTAACAGTGTCGACACGATCGAACCGGAGCACTTCGTTGCCCCGGCCGTCGTGCTGGACGCGAGCGCCGAGGTGGCTCGTAACGACGACTGGCTGTTGACGGTGGATTTTCTGGAAGCGTGGGAGCAGCGGCATGGCCGCATTCCAGCGGGTGCGTGGGTGCTGCTTCGCACGGACTGGTCGTTGCGCGTGAACGATGCGAACGCGTTTCTCAACTTGCGGGATGACGGGGCGCACACGCCGGGCCCGACTCGGGAAGCGGTCGAGTGGCTGATCCATCAACGCGCGGTGCATGGCTTCGGTGTGGAAACGATCAATACCGATGCTGGGCAGTCCTATGCATGGCCGCTTCCATACCCATGCCATACCCTGATGCACGGTGCGAACCGCTACGGATTGCAGTGTCTGAAGAACCTGGACCAGTTGCCTGCCCAGGGCGCGCTGATCCTGTCGGCACCTTTGAAGATCGAGGGGGGATCCGGAAGCCCGCTGCGCGTGCTCGCATTGGTGGAGTGATTCGGCCGCGAGGTGAGCGGAGCAAGCCGTTTGAACGCCGCCGGTATCGAAGCTTCATGCTTCGGCCGGCGACTTTCGTGTGCCGGTATGAGAAGGCGAACGGACGCTTTTCGTTCGATGCCGTCGTGATGGCCGTCAGCGTCGCCGCAACGTCTGGCTCGGCGACTCGCCGTAGCGCTGCTTGTAGTCGTTGCTGAAACGACCCATATGCGCGAAACCCCAGCGTAGCGCGACGCCGGCAACGTTGCTGGCCTCGCCGGTCATCAACTCGGTGCGCGCACACTCCATGCGCAGATCGCGCAGATACTGCATCGGGCTGACGCCCAGATACTCCTTGAAGCCGGCGTAAAGGCTGCGCATGCTGACGCCGGCAACCTGCGCGAGCTGATCTGCCGAAATGGGTTCGTGCGCGTGGGCCTTCACGTAGTCCTTCGCGCGCCGGATGTGGCGCGGCAGGATCGTGCCGCGGCGCGCGGGCGGGGCATCACTGTAGTTGTGTCGTTGCGTGGAAAGCAGCGTGGACGCGACCAGTTGCTCGATGTGGTTGACAACGAGCTTGTGTTCGCCCAGAGCTGGGCACTGCACTGAGCAATCCATCAGATAATTCAGCAGGCATTGCCAGAGCGGGGTGTCTCGCCAGCGGAAACCGAGCTCGAAGTGCAACGGACTTTCAAGGGGATGATTCAGCTGGCCTACCAGTGTCCGTTCCAGCAACGACCGCGAAATACGCAGCATGAGCTGGTCGTTTCCGGTAGCCCATCTCATGACCGTTTCATCGTCGGGACTGAGGACGGACGCTAGCTCCGGGAACGAGTCGATATGCTGCGCTCCGCTGTCGATCGCCGCACTTCCGATCAGGGGCATCTGCACCAAAAAGAAATCTTCGAGCGGACCGGGGTCGATCTCCACGGCAGAGCCGTATCGCAGCCGGCTCACGGATACGTCGCCCAACGGCATGAAATGCATACGCGCATCCAGCCGCTCGCTGCCGCCGGTGATCTTGAGGCTGTGCGGTTTCATGACGCGCCCCACCATCGACCGAACCTCGTCGATGTCTCCGGACGCGAACAGCAACCGGCCTGGGTCATTCAGGCCGCGTTCCAGCGGCGCGCCCGGCCGGGAAGGGGACGAGGTGGACGTGACGTGCAACATAACGGATACCTTTTCGAGAGCCGGCATGTCGACAAGCGCAGGTCGTTTCGCTGAACCGTGATCTTGTCGGGGGCGGACCGGAATATGCTTGCCGACTCGCATGAAATGTCATGCAAGAACCGCTTCCCATCCCGATGTTGCAAGCGCCGCGGCGGCCGTTCGTTGCACCCGAAGATCGAAGTCCGGAACGGGCGCGTCACGATCGCGTGACGCCATCGGGAATGGGTTGTCAGAAGAATAGTACTTCCACCTATACGCTGCCGAAACGCAGGAAAACCCCGCCCTGAAATGCGTCGGATATCCCGTTTCTGCAATGGATATCCGGGGCCTGCGGAAAGTGAAAGTACATGATTATTCATGTATTGACGGAGGGGGTGTGGCGAACGAAAGTGAGGTCCATGGGCACTGCGTGCCGTACGAACCACATTGAGGAAGGCAATGGCCGAGCGATCGTTTGTGCAAGAGGTGAAGAAGTTGCGTCTGGGTGCGGGCGAGCTGTTCAGCGGCGAGGGGATTCTCGCCGTGACCAAGGCGCTGCTGGAATCGGGTGTCGGGTACGTGGCGGGCTACCAGGGAGCGCCGATCTCGCATCTGATGGACGTCCTTGCCGATGCGCAGGATATTCTCGGTGAGTACGGGATCCGCTTCGAGAACAGCGCGAGCGAAGCCACGGCCGCCGCGACGCTGGCTGCGTCCGTCAACTACCCGCTGCGCGGCGCCGTTACGTTCAAGGCGACGGTCGGTACCAACGTCGCGTCGGATGCGCTCGCCAACCTGGCGTCCGGCGGCGTGCTGGGCGGTGCGCTCATCATCGTCGGCGAAGACTATGGCGAAGGTTCGTCGATCATGCAGGAGCGCAGCCATGCATTTGCGATGAAGTCGCAAATGTGGTTGCTCGATCCGCGCCCGAACCTGCCGTGCATCGTGCAGGCGGTCAAGGACGGATTCGATCTGTCGGAAGCGAGTAGCACGCCGGTCATGTTGCAGATGCGGATCCGCTCGTGTCACGTGCATGGTCAGTTCGTCACATCGGAAAATCGCCGCCCCGCATTTACGGTCAAGGATGCACTCGACAATCCCACACGCGATCTCAGCCGTATCGTCCTGCCGCCGGCCAGCTTTTTGCACGAAAAGGAAAAAGTGGAGGCACGCTGGCCCGCCGCGATCCGTTTCATCCAGGAGCGTCAGCTCAACGAATTTTTCGCTGATGGCGCGGCCGACGTCGGGATCGCGCTGCAAGGCGGCAACTACAACACGCTGATCCGTGCGCTCGAGAAGCTCGGCCTGGCCGACGTCTATGGCGAATCGAAGATCCCGCTGTACGTGATGAATGTCGCTTATCCGCTCGTCGACGCGGAATTCGAGCGGTTCTGCCAAGGCAAGCGCGCCATTCTGGTGCTTGAGGAAGGGCAGCCGAACTTCGTCGAGCAGAACGTGGCGAACATCCTGCGTCAACTTGGCGTCGATACCGCGCTGCACGGCAAGGACCTGCTGCCGATGGCCGGCGAATACAACACGGCGACGGTGCTCGCGGGTGTGCGTGCGTTCCTCGAGCGATACGGGGTCGTCGAGCCGAAGCCGGTTCAGGTACCGGTGCGGCGTGTCATCCCGCTTGTGCCGGCGCTGGTGGATTCACCGTCCGATGCGAAGGCGGTTGCGCTTGCGGACACGGCCGACGGAAGCGACGTCGACGAGCCGGGTGCGCTGGATCGCGAGGTTCACGCTCGTCCCCCGGGGTTTTGTACCGGTTGTCCCGAGCGGCCGATCTTTACCGCGATGAAGCTCGTCGAGCGCGAATTGGGCCCGCACCACGTCAGCGCCGATATCGGATGCCATCTCTTTTCGATCTTGCCACCGTTCAACCTCGGCAATACGACGATGGGATATGGCCTGGGCGGTGCGGGCGCCGCCGCGCTGAACGCGCCGTCCGGCAAGCGCGCGATTTCGGTGATGGGCGATGGCGGCTTCTGGCACAACGGCCTCACCAGCGGCGTCGCGAATTCGGTTTTCAACCGCAGCGACAACCTGACCGTCATCATCGACAACAGCTACACGTCTGCGACCGGCGGACAGGACATCCTGTCGTCAGCCGCGCTCAATCCGACCCGAAGCACCGGGCATGCGATCGAGAAGGCCGTCAAAGGCGTCGGGGTCGAGTGGGTTCGCACCATCAAGCGCACTTATGACCTGAAAACGATGACCGCGACGTTGCGGGAGGCGCTCACCACAACGGTCAAGGGGCCGAAGGTGCTGATCGCGCAAAGCGAATGCATGCTCAACAAGCAGCGCCGCGAGAAGCCGAAAGTGCGCAAGGCCATCGCGGCCGGCGAGCGCGTGGTGCGGGAGCGGTTTGGTGTCGATCCTGATACCTGCACCGGCGACCATTCGTGTATTCGCCTGTCGGGCTGCCCGTCGCTGTCGATCCGCGAGAATCCGGACCCGTTGCGACGCGATCCTGTCGCGACCGTGATGGACAGCTGCGTCGGATGCGGTCTGTGCGGCGAGGTTTCGCATGCGGCAGTGCTTTGCCCGTCGTTCTACCGAGCGGAGATCGTCAGTAATCCGACCCGTATGGATCGCTTGCGTCAACGGGTGCGCGGAACGGTGATCGGCTGGCTGCAGAACGGCGACGCACGGCGTCGTGCCCGATATGCGTTCTGACCCGTCGCCGTCAGTGCAATGGCCCTGCAAGCCGGGCTACACACGAGTCAGGCGGGTGCCGGCACCCGTCGTTGCTTCAAGAGGAAATCAGGAATGAATGCTGAGCCGATCAAGATCGCCATTCTCGCCATGGGCGGTGAGGGCGGCGGCGTGCTTGCCGACTGGATCGTCGATCTGGGAGAGGCAAATGGCTATTTCGCCCAGACAACGTCGGTGCCCGGCGTGGCGCAGCGCACCGGCGCGACGATCTACTACGTCGAGATGTTTCCGGGTGCAGACGCTGCGGTGCCGCGTACGCCGGTCCTTGCGCTGATGCCGATGCCGGGTGACGTCGACATCGTGCTGGCCTCGGAACTGATGGAAGCGGGGCGTGCGGTGCAGCGCGGCATCGTGACGGCGGACCGGACGACGCTCGTTGCATCGAGCCATCGCGTCTACTCGATCGGGGAGAAGGCTGCGATGGGAGACGGTCGCGTCGACAGCGATACTCTCGTGCGTCAATCCCGGCGCGCGGCGAAGCGATTCGTGCATTTCAACATGGCCGACGTGGCCGAGCGAACCGGCAGCGTCATTAGCGCCGTGCTGTTCGGTGCGCTGTGTGCTGCCGACGTGCTGCCGTTTTCGCGCGAACAGTTCGAGGCGACCATTGAGCGTGGCGGGGTGGGCGTCAAGCCCAGCCTCAAGGCATTCGATGCCGGTTTCAAGCGGGCTCGGCAGGACCACGCGGAGGCGCCGCCGGCCGTCTCCTTGGCGGCAGCCGAACTCGCAACTCCCCGTCACCAGGCGGTTGCGGCGCTGGTCGAACGGGCGCGCCGTTACCCCTGCGATGCATCGACGCTCGCGATCGAAGGCGTTCGCCGCCTGATCGACTATCAGGATGTCGCGTACGCCGGGTTGTACCTGGATCGTCTCGATACGCTGCGCGCAACGTCTGGCGGAAGCGATACCAAGCTGTTGGGAGAAGCGGCGCGGCATCTGGCGCTCTGGATGTCATACGAGGACACGATTCGCGTGGCCGACCTGAAGACGCGTGCCAGTCGTTTCGAGCGTGTACGCGGCGAAGTGCGGGCGAAGACGGATCAGATTCTGCAAATCAACGAGTTCATGCACCCGCGCGTCGAGGAAATCGCCGAGACACTGCCGGCCGCGCTGGGTCGATGGTTGTTGCGCCCGCACGCGATGCACCGTTTCGTCGGGCGGTTCGCCCGGGAAGGGCGTGTGGTCAGCACGAGTTCGCTCGGCGGGTTCCTGATGTTGTATCTGCTGGCGCGCTGGCGTCGCTGGCGTCGCGTCACGCTGCGCTTCGCACTCGAGAACCAGCGTATCGAGACGTGGCTCGCGCGCGTTCGCGCGTTGGCGGCAACCGACCCGGCGCTCGCGCTCGAAACGGCGCAGTGCCAGCGGTTGGTGAAGGGGTATGGCGATACGCATGCAAGGGGGCTGCGCAACTACGAGACCTTGATGGCGGTCGTCGATCGTCATTCGGCTTCGATGAAGCCGGCCACGTTGCGCGAACTCCGCGACGCGGCACTGGCAGACGAACACGGCAACGCGCTGCGCGCGTGCATCGAGCGTCACGCACTTTCTACCGGAGGACAGACACGATGAATCCACGCAAGCTGACACAAAAGCATCGAATCCGCTTTGCCGAATGCGATCCGGCCGGCATCGTGTTCTATCCGCAGTATTTCGTGATGTTCAACAACTTGCTTGAGGCGTGGATCGATGGTCTGCTGCCGGAGGGGTTCGCGGGATATATCGGCAAGCAGCGTTTCGGTTTGCCCACCGTTCGTCTCGAAGCAGATTTTCGCGCGATCAGCCGCATGGGAGACGATGTCGAGCTAAGCCTCGAAGTGCTGCGGCTTGGCGGAAAGTCGCTGACGTTGTCGCTCGCTTGTATCGGCAGCGAAGGCGAAATTCGAATGAGCGTGACGCAGGTGCTGGTTTCGACCTCGCTCGACACGCATCAGGCGATCGACATTCCAGACATGCTGCGTCGGGCACTGAGCTCGGAGCCCGTCAACGAGTAAAGGAGACAATTGTGAAAATCGTCTGTATCGGCGGGGGACCCGCTGGATTGTATTTTGGTCTACTTATGAAATTGCAGGATCCGGACAACGAAGTCGTCGTGATCGAACGGAACCGTCCGTACGACACGTTCGGATGGGGTGTCGTTTTCTCGGATGCGACGCTGGACAATCTTCGCGAAGCCGATCCGGTATCCGCGCAGAAAATCGCCGACGAGTTCAGTCGCTGGGACGACATCGATATCCACGTCAAGGACCAGGTGGTCCGTAGCGGCGGGCACGGCTTCATCGGGATCGGCCGCAAGAAGCTCCTCAACATCCTGCAAGCCCGGTGCGAGGAGGTGGGCGTACGGCTGGTCTTCGAAACCGAGATCAAGGATGATCAAGCCGTCGCGAAGGAGTACGGCGCGGATCTCGTGATTGCGTCGGACGGGATCAACAGCCCGATCCGAACACGCTATGCGGACACGTATCGGCCCGACATCGACCAACGTCGCTGCCGCTTCGTCTGGCTCGGAACGAGCAAGATCTTCGACGCGTTCACGTTCATCTTCGTTCAGACCGAATACGGATGGTTTCAGGCACATGCATACCGTTTCGAGGAAGGCCGCTCGACGTTCATCGTCGAGACGACCGACGAGGCATGGCATGCGGCCGGCATCGACGAGATGTCCCAGGTAGAGGGGATTGCGTTCTGCGAACGGATTTTTGCACCGTGGCTGCAGGGAGAGCGGTTGATTTCGAATGCGTCGCACCTGCGCGGCTCGGCGATCTGGATTCGATTCCCGCGTGTGATCTGCGAAAGGTGGGTTCAGTGGAGCAAACCGGACGGCGAAGCAGGGCGTGACGTCCCGGTCGTGCTGATGGGCGATGCCGCGCATACCGCGCACTTTTCGATTGGCTCCGGCACGAAACTCGCGCTCGAAGACGCCATCGAATTGTGCAACACGCTGAAGGGCAGGTATGGCGATCTTCGCGAGGGGCTGGCGCACTATGAGGATGTGCGCGGCGTCGAAGTGCTGAAGATCCAGAACGCAGCGCGCAATTCGACGGAATGGTTCGAGAACGTGGCGCGCTACGCGGCGCTCGAGCCCGAGCAGTTCGCCTATTCGCTGCTTACCCGTTCGCAGCGCATTTCTCACGAAAACCTGCGGTTGCGCGATCCGGAGTGGCTTGCCCAATACGAGAACTGGCTCGCGGCGCGCGCGGGTGCACCGACCGCGCCAGGCAACCTGCCGCGCCCGCCGTTGCTTGCGCCGTATGCCGTGCGCGGGGTGACGTTGAAGAATCGTGTCGTCGTGTCGCCGACGCTGCTGTATATGAGCCGCGATGGCATCCCCGACGCGTTTCACATGGTTCACCTCGGCAGCCGCGCACTCGGCGGCGCGGGGCTGCTGTTCACGGAGGCCACCGCGGTGTCGGCGGACGGGCGCATGACGCCGGGATGCCCGGGCTTGTGGAATGACGGGCAGGTTCAGGCATGGAAGCGCATTACCGAATTCGTGCATGCGCACAGCGATGCGCGAATCGGTGTCCAGTTGAATCACGCGGGCCGGCGAGGCTCGACTCAACTGGGTTGGGAAGAGCCGGACCGTCCGCTCGTCGCAGGCAACTGGCCGCTCGTTTCCGCAAGCGCGCTTCCGTACTTGCCTGGCATATCGCACGTTCCGAGTGAGGCCAGCCGCGACGATCTGATTCGAATTCGGGATCAGTTCGCGGATGCGGCGCGCCGCGCCGCGGTGGCCGGCTTTGACTGGATCGAGATCCAGGCGGCTCATGGCTGTTTGCTGTCCAGCTTCATCTCGCCGCTGACGAATCGCCGCGACGACGAATATGGCGGCTCACTCGACAATCGCCTGCGCTTTCCGCTGGAAGTCCTGGCTGCGGTGCGCGACGCATGGCCGGCGGATCTGCCGATTTCCGTGCGCATTTCTAGCACCGATTGGGCGGAAGGCGGAACGACGGTCGACGAGGCCGTGGAAATCGCGAAGCGCCTGCATCTTGGCGGTGCGGATCTGATCGATGTGTCGTCGGGTGAAGTCACGCCGGATCAGAAGCCGGTGTATGGGCGGATGTATCAGACACCGATGGCCGATCGTATCCGCAACGAAGCCGGTGTGCCGACGATCGCGGTGGGTGCGATCACCGAGGCGGACCAGATCAACGGAATCGTCGCGTCCGGGCGCGCGGATCTCTGTGCGCTGTCGCGCGCCTACCTGGCGAACCCGGCCTGGCTGCTGCATGAATGTGCGAAGCAAGGATGGAGCAACGTTGACTGGCCGGCCGCCTATCTGACAGGCAAGGACCAGCTCGAGCGCAGTCATGCGCGCAACCGGACCTGATATCGGACGCCCATCCGATCGAGACAAGGAGATCATGTCGTGACAAAGACCGTATATGACCAGCATCGCGAACATACCGCCGGACGCGCCGACGTCGAGGACACGCCGGAGCTTGTCGCCTACTACCAGCAACTGGCCAGCATGAAAACGGGCGCGTTGTGGACCGTGGCCAACAAGATCGAGCCGTGGCAGCCGAAGTCGGAGTCGCTGCCGGTGCTCTGGCGCTACCGCGACTTGCGGGAACATGTGCTTCGCTCGGTGGAACTCGTGACGCCGGAAAAGGCGGGGCGACGTGTCATTTACCTCGATAACCCGGGACGCCAGGATGTCTCGGCGGCCGTGGGCTGGCTGTATTCGGGGTTGCAGGTGATGCATCCGGGCGAAATTGCGTCCGCGCACGCCCATTCTTCGTCCGCGCTTCGTTTCATCATGGAAGGCGCCGGCGCTTACACGATCGTCGACGGCCACAAGATGACCCTCGGAGCCAACGATTTCGTGCTGACACCGAACGGCACGTGGCACGAACACGGCGTGGAGTCGGACGGGCTGCCTTGCATCTGGCAGGACGGTCTCGATATTCCGCTCGTCAATGCACTCGAAGCGGGCTTTTATGCCGTCCATCCGGACCTCCACCAGGCGATTACCTATCCCGTCGACGACTCCGTCGCCCTGTGGGGCGCACCCGGCTTGCGTCCCCAGGACGCTGGCTGGCGCAAACCCTACTCGCCGCTTTTCAAGTATCAGTGGGAACCGACCTACGAGGCATTGCAGCGCTATGCGAAGGTCAGCGACGGGAGTCCGTTCGACGGGCTGCTGATGCACTACACCAATCCGGTGACCGGCGGTCATGTCATGTCGACGATCGGCGCGAGCATGCAGCTATTGCGTCCGGGATTCGTCGGTAAAGCACATCGACACACCGGCAGCTTTCTCTATCAGGTTGCCAAGGGCCAGGGGTACTCGATCATCAATGGACACCGGTTCGACTGGAACGAGCGCGATATTTTCTGCGTGCCGTCGTGGTCGTGGCACGAGCACGTCAATACCAGCACGACCGAAGACACGTGTCTGTTCTGCTTCAGCGATCTGCCGGTGATGGAGAAACTCGGACTGTATCGAGAGGAGGCGCTGGCCGAGAACGGCGGTCACCAACCGGTGAACTGAGCGGATATCACTGCGGCAACTCGCAACGACCTTACATCTTTCTGGAATCTGGATTATGAAACTCGTTACCTATCGTGCAAACGTGAATGCGGCATCCCGTCTCGGGGCCATCGTCGGCGATACCGTGATTGATCTGGCGCATTTTGGCGCACATGTCGGCCATGCGCTGCCGGACAACATGCTCGATTTCATCGACCTCGGGCCGCATGCCGTGACGCTGACGACTTCGCTGCTTGACGAATTCGAAGGCAATTGGCCGCTCGGCAGTGCCGCGCCGCTCGCGAACGTCAAGCTGCTCGCGCCGATTCCGCGCCCGCGGAAAAACATCTTCGGCATCGGTCTGAACTACGTCGAGCATGTCGCGGAATCGAGCCGCACGCTGGACACCTCCAAGGAATTGCCGAAGCAACCGGTCATCTTCAGCAAGCCGCCGACCACGGTGATCGGGCCGGACGATGCGATCGAGCATAACGAGGCCATTACGAAGCAACTCGACTGGGAAGTCGAACTCGCGGTGATTATCGGTACTCGCGCAAAGCGTGTCGATGAAGGTGACGCGTTGGACTACGTGTTCGGCTACAGCCTGCTGATCGACATGAGCGCGCGCGATTGCCGTCGTGCGGGGCAGTGGATCTACTCGAAGGGGCAGGACACCTACGCGCCTTTCGGGCCGGTCATCGTCACGGCGGACGAAATTCCGGATCCGCACGTGCTCGATCTCGGCCTGACGGTCAACGGGGTGACCAAACAGAGCTCGAATACCCGCCACATGCTGTTCAAGGTGCCTGCGTTGATCGCGGACATCAGCGCAGGCATTACGCTGGAACCGGGCGACATCATCGCGACCGGCACGCCGGAAGGCGTGGGTGCAGGCCGCAATCCGCAGGAATGGGTCTGGCCTGGCGACATCATCGAAGCCCGCCTGGAGAAAATCGGCGAGCTGCGGCACCCGGTGGTGGCAGTCGGCGGTGTACCGCGGGCCCGCAAGGTTCAGGGCGAGTGAGTCGACGGAAGACGGAAATCGGAGGGATTCGAAAATGCTTGAACTTCCTAAATTCAAGGTCGCCGCGGTGCAAGCGGCACCGGTCTTTCTGGAAACGGATGCAACCGTTGCAAAAGTATGTCGGCTGATCGAGGAAGTGGCCGACAATGGCGCGCGCCTGGTGGCCTTTCCGGAGGTTTTCGTCGCGGGCTACCCTTACTGGAGCTGGATCATGAATCCGGTCGAGGGCAGTCCGTGGTTCGAGAAACTGGCGCGCTCGGCGATCGAATTGCCGGGGCCCGAGATCGCGAAAATCTCGCAGACCGCGGCACGGCATCGCATCAACGTCGTGATTGGCGTCAACGAGCGCAACCGGTACGGCATCGGGACGCTGTACAACACGGTCGTGACCATTGGCGATGATGGCCGCATTCTCGGTCGCCATCGCAAGCTCGTACCCACCTGGGCCGAGAAGCTGACCTGGGCGCCGGGCGACGGCGCCGGGCTCCGCGTGCACGAGACAAGTATCGGCCCGCTCGGCGCGCTCGCATGCGGCGAGAACACGAACACGCTCGCACGTTTCGCGTTGCTGGCGCAAGGCGAACTCGTGCATGTCGCGAGCTACATTTCGCTACCGGTTGCACCGGCCGATTACGACATGGCCGAAGCGATCAAGGTCCGTTCCGCGGCGCATTGCTTCGAGGGCAAACTGTTCACGATCGTCTCGTGCTCGACGATTTCGGAGGAGATCATCGAAGCGATGGCTGCGTCTCGTCCGCAGGCGCGCGAGATGCTGTCGCGCCGGAACAGCGCGTTCTCGGGCGTTCTCGGACCGGACGGTCGCGTGATCGGCGAGCCGCTCATCGACGACGAGGGCATCGTGTACGCGGATATCGATCTGTCACGCTGCATTCAACCGCGCCAGATGCACGACATTACCGGCCACTACAACCGGTTCGACGTATTTGACCTGCACGTCAATCGTCGTCCATTGCAGGCCGCGCGCTTCGACGATCTGCCGGCGACGGACCCGACCGCGGTTCCCGTTGAAACGGCAATCGAACTGAATCAGGAGACACAGTCTTGAGTAACAATCGACCATATCGCGTTGGCCAGATCGTGCCGTCGTCGAACACGACGATGGAAACGGAGATTCCTGCGATTCTGCGCGCACGCGAGGCATTTCAGCCGGAGCGGTTCACGTTCCATTCCAGCCGGATGCGGATGAAGCACGTGACCAAGGAGGAACTGGCCGCCATGGATGCGGACAGCGACCGCTGCGCGCTGGAACTGTCGGACGCGCAGGTCGATGTCCTGGGTTATGCCTGCCTCGTCGCGATCATGAGCATGGGGCATGGATACCACCGGGTATCGGAGCACCGCTTGCATGGACGTACCGTCGAGAACGGCGCGCCGGCACCGGTCGTGACGAGTGCCGGCGCCCTGGTGGACGGCCTGCACGCGATCGGTGCGAAGAAGGTTTCGATTCTTGCGCCGTACATGAAGCCGTTGACGCGACTGGTGATCGACTACATCGAGAGCGAGGGCATTGAAGTCGTCGACAGCATCTCGTTGGAGATTCCCGACAATCTGGAGGTCGGACGCCAGGATCCGCTGGCCCCCGTCGAAATCACGAAGCGGTTGAAGACGACGGGAGTCGACGCTGTCGTGGCATCGGCATGCGTGCAGATGCCGTCGCTGGGATCCATTCAGCTCATCGAGGACCGGGTCGGTCTGCCGGTCGTATCCTCATCGGTGGCAACCACGTTCATGATGCTGAAGCGCCTCCGGCTGAATACCGCGGTGCCGGGCTTCGGTTCGTTACTTTCGGGCAAGTTCTGATCGTGCGGGGCTGGGCCGGCGATCCCTCTTCGCCTTCGGAGAGCGAGGTAGAATCCTTGCTGTTTCTTGAAGACGAAGAGGCGGCAAGGGGAATGACGAAGACCAAAGCGTTTGTCGACAACTACTTGCCGGCCCTGTTGGGCCAGGCGTGGCACCTTGTCTCGACGGAGTTCCATGCCGTGGTGGAACGGCATGGCCTTTCCGTACTCGAATGGCGGGTGTTGTCCACGCTCGCGAGCAACGGTCCGATGACCATCTCGGCCTTGGCGCAAACGACGGTCAGCAAGCAGCCTACGGTAACGCGGCTGTTGCTGCGCCTCGAGGCGCAAGGGCACGTGGAGCGTTCGACCAGCCGTGACGACCGGCGATATACCCTCGTCAAGGTCACCCGCAATGGGCGGCGGCTCGTGACGGGTCTGATCGCTCAGGCCGAAGCGCATGAGCGCGCGTTGCTGAAGCCCTTCAGTGTGCAGAAGATCGATTCCCTCAAGGAAATCCTCCGCGAGCTGATCGACCGGCATCGTCCGCCGGTCTGATCCCTGTCGACACGCTCATTTAGGGCGATACATCGAAAATTTCCCGGCGGGAAGGACTTCGAAATAGTCCGCCGGCCCGCCGCCGCGCAAGATCGGTTGCGCGAGCGCGGTATCGTAGATGCCGTCGCGCAGCAACGCGCGATCGATATGAACGGCGACGACTTCTCCTATTACCATCCACGTGTCCAGAAGCCCGGAGTCGATGGACGAGAGTTGCTGCACGTGCGTGACCACACATTCGAGTGCGACCGGGCTTTCGGCCACGCGCGGGGCCGCCACGATCATTGATGGCGCAGGCGTGAGACCCGCCAGTTCGAATTCGTCGATATGCGGCAACGCTTCGATGCTCGTGTGATTGACTTTCTCCGCCAATTTGCGCGTAGCCAGGTTATAGACGAATTCCCCCATTGTTTCCGCATTTCTGACCGTGTCTTTCTTGCCGACACTCGAAAACGCCACCAGCGGCGGTCGATAGTTGAAGATATTGAAGAAGCTGTATGGCGCGAGATTCAGCTTGTCATGCGCGTCCTGAGTGGAGATCCAGCCGATCGGACGAGGCCCGAGAATGGCGGGAATGGGATCGTGCGGCAGGCCATGGCCGTCGGTCTGCCGATAACTATGAATGTTGTCCGGGATCATCGTCGTCATCGAAGCGTGGTTTTAGTGACTGAAACGAGATTACCGCCGGCAGTCGGTACCTGGAATCCCGCCCCCTCAATTTCTGGCGCTTGCCGGATGCCATACGCAGGAACCGGATAGTGTGGCTGGCTCGGCGAAGATCGGGAGCGAATGACTTGCCGACAATGCGAGCGGCGCGGACTTCGACCGTAGTTGCAGTAACCGGACGACGAATGCAGGAACCGGCTGCAGAAGCGGTCACGGCAACCCGTTAAGCATGGTGACTTGCGGTGAACCTTTTGAACGATCTGCAAGGGCGGATGTGCCGGCGGCGCCTCATCGAGCGAGGCCGGTGCAACGACTGCGACCGGACTTGTCCGTTGGTCCGGGCCGTCTCATGGAAACAATGGAATATATCGACCGAGGCAAGCTCATGAAAATCGGCAGGTTGAAGATGCGTACGCGCCTGACATTGGCGTTTGGTGCGCTGATGATGTTGTTTGTGACAGGAGGACTCGTATCCTTGAGCCAGCTCAGAGAAGCGAACGCCAGGATCAGCGAGCTCGTGGATGACGGAGACGTCAAGCTCGCGTTGGCTGAGAATCTGTCACGTCAGGTCTATATCGGCGTGGATTCCATAAAGACGGTATTGCTGGTGACGGATGGCGATGCGATAGAGGCGTTGGTCAAGCGCGGTTATGCGGCAAAACAGCAATTCATGCGCGATCGCGAAACGCTGCGCGTGCTGAATCGAGGTTCGGCCGAAGCGAGTAAGCTGGTCGACGCCATATTCGAGACGAACGACAAACGCACCGTCGCCGACTTCGACCAGTTCGTTACGCTCGCGAAGCAGGGGCAGCACGAAGCCGCGGGGCAGTGGCTGGTCAGCCGGGCGGCCCCATCCATGCAGGCACTGCAGGACACGATCTCGCGTTTCATCGAGTTCCAGCGCGCACGCAATGCTGAGCTGAAGTCGAGCAGCGCAGCAGACTTCGAGCGATCGAAGCTCGTGTTGGCGGCGGTTCTGATGATGTGCCTCATCGCCATCGCGGGGATCGGCGTTGTGTTGACGCGTAGTTTGCGGCGTGAGTTGGGCGTGGAGCCGTCGGAGGCCCGTGATGTTACAAGTGCGGTCGCGCAAGGCGATTTGTCGTGCCCGGTGCCGGTTCGAGGTGCGCCCGCCGGCAGCCTCATTGTCTCGATGGGCGAAATGCAGGCGGGCTTGCGGCGCGTGATTGAAAGCGTTCGCCACCATGCCGAAAGCGTGACCTTTACCAGTCGCGAGATCGCCCTGGGCAACAACGAATTATCGGCCCGCACCGAGGAGCAGGCTGCGTCTCTCGAAGAGACGGCCGCGAGCATGGCTCAACTCACGGAGACCGTGAAGCAGAATGCGGACAACGCACGGCAGGCCAATTCGCTCGCGCTCCACGCGTCCGGGCTGGCCGATTCGGGTAACGAGGCGGTAGCGGAAATGATCCGTATCATCAAGGAGATAAATAAGCAATCGGTGCAGATGTCGGAGATAACCAGCTTGATTGAAGGCGTCGCGTTTCAGACCAATCTCCTTGCGCTCAACGCGGCAGTAGAGGCAGCGCGAGCGGGTAGCCAAGGTCGCGGTTTCGCTGTCGTAGCGAGCGAAGTGCGCGGCCTGGCACAACGCGCTGCGACTGCCGCGAAGGAAATCAAGGCACTGATCCTGTCGTCCGTTGCGATGGTTCAGGACGGCGTAAAGCAGGCCGGCGATGTCGGGGGGACGATGAGCGATGTGGGCACGGCCATCAAGCGGGTGTCGGATATCGTCGGCGAAATATCCGCTGCGTCTGACGAGCAAAGCCGTGGTATCGAGCAAGTTCATCAGGCGGTCTCGCAACTGGACGAGGTAACGCAGCATAACGCGGCGCTCGTCGAGCAGGCGGCCGCAGCGGCGCAGTCGCTCGATGAGCAGGCGTCAAATCTGAAAGTGGCAGTGTCGGTCTTTCGACTCGAAGCAAGAGTCGATTGTTCGATCTGATCCCTCGTCTTCTCGATCTTCCTCCGGGTCGCATGCTCCGCCCTGAAGGGCGCTGCACGGGCCGGAACCGTCACCCAGGTGATCGCGAGGGCAACTTTGGACGCACGTTGCCGGGAATTTGCCCGGAGGTCGCTTTGCCGGCAAGGCATTGAGGCCAATATTGGATTGCAGCCGGACAAGTATGGGTAGGATCGTGGGTCGGAAGCCATCTACGATCGAGGGAGTCTTGCCTGGCGCGTCTCCGCGAGCGGTGGTTGGAGTTGGCTGCCTTCCGCCACAAGGCTTTCTTTCGGCTTGTGCCCGAGAAACGGCGCCTCAACCGACTCACCGCGTCGCGATCGCCACCGCCGCACCGGCCATCGCGGTCGCGCTCGTGCGGTTCGCGATCCGTTTCGCACGCGCCGACGTCAGAAAAGCCCGCGCGCGCACGGCGAGCAGCGACCAGAAGCAGTCGGCGAGAATCAGAACGGCGAGCATCGTGCCGACCAGCTCGGCCCATGCGAGCACGCCGACATGCGTCAGATCGACGATCGTCGGCAGCAGCGCCAGATAGAACAGCATGATCTTCGGGTTGCCGAGCGTGACCAGCGTACCCGCGACGAACATGCGCCACGGCGACTGGCCGCGCGGCAGGTCGTCGGCCTGCGTGTCGGTCGGCGCGGTCCACATCTTCCACGCGAGGAACAGCAGGTACGCGACGCCGAGCAGCTTCAGCACGAGCAAGCCCGTCTCGAACGTGCGCGCAAACGCGGACAGTCCGGCCACCGCGAGCGTGAGCCACAGCGCTTCGCCGATCCACATCGCGGCGAGGAACGGCAGCACGTCTCGCACGCCGTTCGTCAGCACGCGCGCGACGAGCGCGGCGACGCTCGGGCCGGGCGTGCCGGCGGTGACGAGCAGGGCGATGGCGAACACGGCGAGCGCGGACAGCGTCATGGCGAACCTCGTGGAAGGGGCGTTCGAAAGATATGAAGTTTCGATTATAGTGACGGCCGTTCCCGCCTGCCTACCTCTACCTCGTCGTGATGACAGCATCGATCCGGATTCGCCGCGCCACGCGCGAAGACGCGGCCGCCATGGCCGCAGTGGAAGTCGCCGCCGCACAGCGCTTTCGCGACATCGGCATGGCCGACATCGCCGACGGCGAGCCGACCGATGCGGCCGACGTGCTCGTGCGCATCGACGGCGGCCGCGCGTATGTCGCAACCGATGAAGCGGGCGTGTGCGTCGGCTTCGCGTTCTACCGGCTGCTCGATGCGCAGCGGCTGTATCTCGAGGAACTGGATGTCGCGCCGTCGCATGCCGGGCAGCGGATCGGCGCACGCCTGATCGAGCAGATCGTCGCGTGCGCGGCGCAGGACGGCATCGCGCAGATCGTGCTGTCGACGTTTCGCGACGCACCGTGGAATGCGCCGTACTACGCGCGCCTCGGCTTTCGCATCGTCGACGATGCATCGCTCGACGACACGCTGCGCGCGATCCGCGCGCACCACGTTGCCCGCGGGCTCGACGAGACGCAGCGCGTGTTCATGCGCGCGGACGTGCGCGCATGAACGGGGAGCCGGCCGTCAGGCCGCGTCGCTGAGCGCCGGGTAGTCGGTGTAGCCCGTTTCGCCTTCCGCGTAGAACGTCTCCGGCACCGGCTTGTTCAACGGGGCGTCGAGTTCGAGGCGGCGCGGCAGGTCGGGGTTCGCGATGAACAGCTTGCCCCATGCGATCGCGTCGGCGTTGCCGCTCGCGAGCGTTGCCTGCGCGGATTCCAGCGTGAACTGCTCGTTCGCGATCAGCGGGCCGCCGAACGCTTCCTTCAGACGCGGGCTCAGATGGTCGCCCGAATACGATTCGCGCGTGAAGATGAACGCGATCTTGCGGCGGCCGAGCTCGCGCGCGACATAACCGAACGTCGCGGCCGGATCGGAATCGCCCATCGTGTGTGCGTCGCCGCGCGGTGCGAGGTGCACGCCGACACGGCCCGCGCCCCACACGTCGATGGCCGCGTCGACCACTTCGAGCAGCAGGCGCGCGCGATTTTCGATCGGGCCGCCGTATGCATCGGTGCGGTGGTTGGTGCTGTCCTGCAGGAACTGGTCGAGCAGGTAGCCGTTCGCGCCGTGGATCTCGACGCCGTCGAAGCCGGCCTGCTTGGCGTTCTCCGCGCCCTTGCGGTATGCGGCGACGATGCCCGGAATTTCATCGAGTTCGAGCGCGCGCGGCGTCACGAACGGACGCGGCGGGCGCACGAGGCTCACGTTGCCGCCCGCGGCGATCGCACTCGGCGCGACCGGCAGGTCGCCGTCCAGGAACACCGGGTCGGAAATCCGGCCGACGTGCCAGAGCTGCAGCACGATGCGGCCGCCGGCCGCGTGCACGGCTTGGGTCACGCGCTTCCAGCCTTCGACCTGCTCGTCGGACCAGATGCCCGGCGTGTCCGCGTAGCCGACGCCCTGCGGCGTGACCGACGTCGCTTCGCTGATGATGAGGCCGGCCGACGCGCGTTCGGCGTAATAGCGGGCCATCAGGTCGTTCGGGACGCGCCCGGCGCTTGCGCGGGCACGGGTGAGCGGCGCCATCACGACGCGGTTCGGCAGGTTCAGGTCGCCGAGGGTAACGGGATCGAACAGGGTGGGCATGGCAGATAACCTCTTCACGAAAAACGGGAGAGCCGGTGCCGGGCACACGGCCGATACCCGTATGGCCGATTCGGCCGGTGGCTAGAGTTCGCGGCGCAGCGCGTCGTGAAATGCGTCGATGACGGCCTCGTTGCGCCGGAAGAACGCCCACTGCCCGATCCGCGTCGACGTCACGAGCCCCGCGCGCTGCAGCGTCGCGAGGTGCGCGGAGACGGTCGACTGCGACAGCCCGCAGCGCGCGTCGATCTGGCCCGCGCAGACGCCGTGGTCGTACGGCAGCGTCTGCGCCGGGAAATGCGCGTCGGGCGTTTTCAGCCAGACGAGGATTTCCCGGCGCACGGGGTTCGAGAGCGCTTTCAGGATCGCGTCGATGTCGAGTTCGGTCGGCATGGAAAGGGCGGGTGGTCGGGCATTCGGTCAGGTGAGCCGGTGCTGACGAGGTATCGTCGATGGTCGAATCATATATCGGAAATTGACGATATTCATGGAAGGCACTGACGCCAATGGGGTTGATAGGCGCTGCCTTATGGAAGGGAAGGCAGTATTTCGGGGCCGGATGGTTTCCGGAGCGCTTCCGGCATGCTCGCCCGTCACAGTCAATTTATCTTCCGACCGTAAGTAATCTTTCCGTTCAAATCGAATACGGCGTTCTGCCGTGCTGACCGCGCATGCCCGCCGGACAAGGGTTCGCGGGTTAGTTGAAGCTTGGCACGGGCTTTGCAGTACTAGAGCGCAAATGAACCGGAGGAGTCCGCCCGATGCCAGCGAAACGTGCGACGGTCTCGAAAGCGATGGAGACGCCGCAGCCACGCGAGCGTTGTCGCCGCGGCGCAGCGCCGTGCGATCCCGACGTGCTGTCCATGTCCGCCTTGATGGGCCTCGTGGAAGCCGCATGCGTCGACGCGATGTGCGACCGAGTGCGGAGCGATGAGTGGTCGATCGGCCGCATGACGCATTTCACGCATCTGGTGCCGACGCGATCGGACGTCCCGGTTTTCGTCACCGCGACGTTCCGGACGTTCGACGGCGAACGGTACTGGTTCGATGTCGTGGCGACCGATGCGGCCGGTCCGGTGGCGAGCGCGAGCCACGCGCGCTCGATCGTGGAGCGTTCCGCACTCGAGTTTCAGTGTGCAAGCCGTCGCGGCCGTGCCGGCGATATGGATTCGTCATGCTAAAGGAAACGAGAACATGAAAGTGGAGTCGTCAATCAACGCAAACAACGCGCTTTTCGACGAGGCATTCGAAACCCTGCCGCCCGGGCAGGTGCGCCGGCATCAGGACGGGCTATGGTCGCCCCAGTGGGACTACATCCGTTCGATGTCGACGTTCTATCGCGGGAAACTGTCGCGCTGGATCGACCGGGAAGTGACGCTGGATTCGCTGCAGGAGCTGCCTTTCACCGAGAAGGACGAGCTCCGGATCAGCCAGGAGGCGGCTTCTCCATTCGGCGACTACGTGGCTTGCGGCGAGGCGGGCGTGTCCCGCCTTCATCGCACCTCCGGGACGACCGGGCGCCCGTTGATTCTGGCGAACAGCGCGGCCGATGCGTACCGGGTCGCCCGGGTCGGCGCGCGGTCGATGTGGGCCGCCGGGTTGCGGCCGACGGATCGCGTGGTTCACTGCCTGAACTACTGCATGTGGACCGGCGGCTTCACCGATCACACGATTCTCGAGGCGACCGGCGCGACGGTCGTGCCGTTCGGCGTGGGCAATACGCGTCTGCTGATCGATTCGATCGTCAATCTCGGCATCAACGCGATTTCGTGCACGCCGTCGTATCCGGGGCTCATCGAGCAGATCCTGCGTGAATCGACCGATCTTCGCCCCCGCGACCTGAAGCTGACGTTGGGCCTGTTCGGCGGCGAGGCCGGGCTCGACAACCTGGATCTGCGCAACGCGATGGAAGAGAAGTGGGGTTTCAAGATCCGCAACGCCAACTTCGGTCTGTCGGAAGTACTGAGCATTCTCGGCGGACAAACCGACTGGACCAACGATTTGCTGTATCACGCGAGCGACGTCGTCTTTGCCGAAATCGTCGATCCCGCCACGTTGCAACGCCTGCCGATCGAGGCGGGGACCGTCGGCGAACTCGTCTGTACGCACTTGCAGAAGGAATGCCAGCCGCTCGTGCGCTACCGCACGCGAGACGTCGTCACCGTGACCGGCGTTGATCGCGGGCCGGACGGCCGCACGGCGTGGCGATTCCGTGTCACCGGCCGCACCGACGACATGTTCAACGTGCGCGGCATCAACGTGTTCCCGAGCGCCGTTCGCGTGGCCGTCGAATCGCTGCCGCAATGGGCGTCGGGAATCTTCCGGATCGTGCTGAAGGGGGACGGGCCGTACGACCGGATCACGATGACGGTCGAAGCCGCGCAGGGATTGCCGGCCGCCGACTGGCCGAAGGCCAGGGAGCAGGTCGAGGCGGCGATCCGCACGCGGGTCGGTTCGACGGCAGACGTGACGATGGTGCCGTTCGAGCATTTCCCGCGCACCGAAGGAAAAACCCGCTGGGTCGAAAAGGAGGCGTGATGAGCTACGCAAGAATCGAGAAATCGGGGGCCGTGTCGACGGTGATCCTCAATCGCCCGGAGCGGCTGAACGCGATCAGCGGCGACCTGCTGGACGATCTTCATCGGGCGCTGGTGGAGGTCAATGCCGATGACGGCTGCAATGCGATCGTATTCACGGGCGCGGGACGGGCCTTCTGCGCGGGCGACGATCTGAAGGAGTTCGGCAAGCAGACCGAGAGCGATGCCAGCATCCGCAGTCACGTCGAACGCATCCAGCAGATCACGCGCGACCTGATGTTCAACGGCAAGCCGGTCATCGGCGCGGTGCACGGGTTTGCCGTCGGCGGCGGATTCGAGTGGCTGCTCAACTGCGATCTGGTCGTGGCGTCGGACGACCTGGTGTGCTTTTTCCCGGAAATGGAGTGGGGGCAGTTCGTCACCGGGGGCGTGACGCAGCTCCTGCCGCAGAGCGTCGGCCATCAGCGCGCGATGGAGCTGTGGCTGCTGGGCGAGCGCCAGTCGGCCCGGCAACTGCATGCGCTGGGCCTCGTCAATCGCGTCGTCGAACCGGGGAAGGTCGTCGAAACCGCGCTGGAGCTCGCCGCGCGTGTCGCCGAACGTTCGGTCTTCTCCGTATCGAGACTGAAGCGTCTGCTGACGATGGAGCTGTCGACCGAGTTGACCCGCAGTCTCGAGCTCGAGCAGTCCGCAACCGTGGCGGCATTTGCGACACCCGATGCCGCCCGCCGTGTCCAGGCCTTTGCCGCGAGGAAATGACCATGAATATCAAAGCACTGACGTTCGACTATTTCGGCACGCTGGTGGATGTCGACAAGGGAGGCATGGCGGGGATTGCCGAAGTCATGCGCATTCTCGGCGTCGCTTCTTCGCGCCCGGTATTCGACGTGTACCTCGACTGGGACATGCGCAACGTGCAGACCTATCGCGGCGGCGCGTACCGCAGCTATCGCGCGGTCGCGCAGGACGCCCTGACCGGCTGCCTCGACGCGTTGTTCCCGAACGCGCTCGACGGCCACGACGTCGAGGCGCTCACCGACGTGCTGCTCACGCACCTCGTCGAGTCGTCGCCGCCGCACGCGGATGCGCTCGAGTTTCTCGACTGGGCCGGGTCGCGCTATCCGCTGATGCCGATCACGAACATGGACAGCGACCTCTGGCGCAGAAGCCAGCTGACGCGCTATTTCGAGCATGTCACGACGGCCGAGATGGCCAAAGCCTACAAGCCTTCGCATCTGATATTCAGCCTCGCGCTGGATCGCCTCGGGCTGGACGCGCACGACGTGCTGCACTGTTCGCTCGCCAGCTGGGCGGATATCGACGGCGCGAAGCCGCTCGGCATGCACGTGGCGTGGATCAACCGCGCCGCGGACACGCTCGGCCCGTGGCAGCCGCGTCCCGATTTCGAATTCGAGACGCTGTCGCCCGTTCGCGATGTCCTGACCCAGTCGCAGTCCGCCACTTCGGGGGAATTGAAATGAAACGCACGATCCTGATGTTTGCCGTCACCGTCGTCGGTGCCGGCGTGACCGGATTTTCGTCCGGTGCGAGCGCCGATACCGTCGTCAAGATCGGCGCGGCCGGCCCGCTGACGGGCAGCTCGGCCCAGAGCGGCAAGGACGACGAACGCGGCGTGCAACTGGCCATCAACGAGCTGAATGCCCGCAAGCTGGTGATCGGCGGACAGCCGGTCAAGTTTCAACTGGTGTCGGTCGACG
Organism: Burkholderia sp. IDO3; assembly: GCF_003366075.1. Taxonomy (NCBI): domain Bacteria; kingdom Pseudomonadati; phylum Pseudomonadota; class Betaproteobacteria; order Burkholderiales; family Burkholderiaceae; genus Burkholderia; species Burkholderia sp. IDO3. The sequence goes on along the minus strand of NZ_CP028962.1, from coordinate 2,202,605 downwards.
ATCAGGGCGACCCGAAGGTGGGCGTGAACGTCGCGCAGAAGCTGGTCGACGGCGGCGTGGCGGCCGTGATCGGACACTACAACTCCGGCGTGAGCATTCCGGCCGCGCGGATATACAACGATGCGCATGTCGTGATGATCACGGGCGCATCGTCGAACCCGGAGCTGACCCGGCTGGGATTTCCGTACGTGTATCGTCTCGCGACGAATGACAACGTGATGGGCCGGCGCATGGCCGATTACTCGGCCAACGTGCTGAAGCTCAAGCGCGCGGCCGTGGTCGACGACCGGACCGCGTACGGCACCGGCGTGGCGGACGTGTTCGTGAAAACCGCGGAGAAGGACGGCATGACCGTCGTCGCGCGTGAATACAGCACGGACAAGACGACGGATTTCAAGGGCATCCTCACGCACATCAAGGCGACCAATCCGCAGGTCGTGTTCTACGGCGGCTATTACGCGCAGGCGGCGCTGCTTGCGCGCCAGATGGTCGATCTCGGCATCAACGCGGTGCTGGTCGGCGGCGACGGTATCTGTTCGCCGGAGTTCAGCAAGCTGTCGAACAACGTTCTCGACAACAAGATGTTCTGCGCGCAGGGCGGCGCGCCGCTCGACAGCCTGCCCGACGGCAAGCGTTTCAGGAGCCGGTTCAAGAGCACGTTCGGCGCCGACGTGGATACCTATGCGCCGAGCTTCTATGCGGCGACGCTCGTCGTGGCCGATGCGATGCAAAAGGCCAATTCGACGTCGCCCGAGGTGTATTCGAAGGTGATGCGCGAGCAATCGTTCACCAGCATGCTCGGGCCGGTGAAGTTCGACGCGCAGGGCGACTGGGTCGATGCGCCGGTGACCGTCTACAAGCTGTCGGGCGGCACCCTGACGCCGGTCGGCGCGCAGTAGCGAACGCGGCGTCGAAGCCCGGTTCGAGGCGGCGCCGTGGTCGCGCCGGGCCGGGCGTCGATGCCTGGATGAACGGCCCGACGCCGTTGCGATTCAGCCGCGCGGCATCGGCATCGCGGCAATGATTTGACCGACAAGGAGATTTCATGATCCATTCTGGAGCGACGGCGACCCTGACGCGTCGGGTCGCCGTGCAGGACCTGGCTTCCGCCTTCGGCAACGATTCGGATGAAGCGTATCCGGACGTGATGTCGACGCCCGCGATGCTCGGTCTCATGGAGCGGGCATGTGCGGAAATCATGCGCGGCGAACTGGAGAACGGGCAGTTGTCGGTCGGCGTCACGACGCAGCTGACGCACTCGGCGCCCACGCCGGTCGATGCGCAAGTGAGCGCCACGGCCAGCTTCCGCGGGCGGGAAGGCAGCCTGTTCGTATTCGATGTCGTCGTGCACGATCCCAAAGGGCAAGTCGGCAGCGGAACGCATGCGCGCGCGATCGTCGATCGCGCCGCCATCGAGAAGAAGGCCGCGTCGCGCCGTTGATCGCGGCAATGGCCGGCCGTGGCGCGAGCGTTCGTCGCACGGGCGGCAGCGGGGTTCAACATGAACGGTTTTTGCGCTGGTAAGCTGGGCGGATCTGCCACCGTGCTGCGAACGATAATGGACGAGCGAAGTCTGGGCGCTGCCGACCGATCCGGCGATCTCCGGTCGGCGATCGATACGGCTTGCTGGCGCAATGCAAGACGTGTTGCGGCGCAGCGGTTCGGCGCATACGTGCTGACGTTGGACGACGACGCGGTTCCGCTCGAAGCGGCGGACGACGCTGCGCGCGCGCTGGCCGCGCAGTGCGGCATCGACGTCGGCGCGCTGGCGCTCGACCGGCTGCTGCGCGACGTCCGCGATGCGTTGCGGGAAGGCGGCGCAACGGTCGATGTGCCGCTCGCCGCCGTGGACGGCCTGCACTGCGCCGCGACCTGCGTGCCGGCCGGATCCGCCAGGGTCTACCTGCTCGCATTGCGGCGAGCGGAACGCGACGCGCGATCGCTGCACGACATGCTCGCGCTGCTCGACATCACGCTGGGCGTCTCGCTGAAAAGTCATTTCGATCTCGTCGCGCACCAGACGCTGGTGGAGGAGCAGAAGGCGATCATCGACCACATCGGCGACGGGCTGATGGTGCTCGGTCGCGGCGGCATCGTGCGTCATGCGAGTACCGTCGCGGGACGGATTCTCGGGATCGATCCGGTGGCCAGCATCGGGCGGCCGCTCGAGGCGCTGATCGACTTCGAGCCGATCATTGCGCCGATCTTCACGACCGGCGTGGGCTACGTCGATCGCGAACTCATCATCGACTCGCCCGCCCGTCACCTGCACCTGATCGACACGGCGATTCCCGTCAAGAACAGCTGCGGGCAGGTGGTTTCCGTCGTCAACACGTTCCGCGAGATCAAGCGCGTGCGCAGCATCGCCGGCAAGTATGCGGGCAACTACGCGCGCTATACGTTCGAGAACATCGTCGGGCAGAGCGACAGCCTGCTCGACGCGATCGGCGCCGCCCGCAAGGCGGCGCACGGTTCGGCGAATCTGCTGCTCAGCGGCGAAAGCGGCGTCGGCAAGGAGGTTTTCGCGCAGTCGATCCACAACGCGAGCGCACGCCAGGCCCAGCCGTTCATTGCGATCAACTGCGCCGCGCTGCCGCACGACCTGATCGAAAGCGAACTGTTCGGGCACGCGCCGGGCAGTTTCACCGGGGCGACCAAGGAAGGGCGGCCGGGGAAATTCGAGTCCGCCGACGGGGGCACCGTCTTTCTCGATGAAATTTCGGAGCTTCCGATCGACGTGCAGGCGAAGCTTCTGCGCGTACTCCAGGAACGCGAAGTGACCCGGCTCGGAGATACCAAGGGGATCCCGATCGACGTGCGCATCATCTGTGCGAGCAACCGCGATCTGGAAGCGATGGTGGCGGCGAAGGAGTTCAGGGAGGATCTGTACTATCGCTGCAACGTCATCGAGATCTCGATTCCGCCGTTGCGATCGCGCAAGGCCGACATCACGGCGACCGCGAACTTTTTTCTGAGCAAGTACGCGACGCTGCTGAACAAGAAGATATTCGGGTTCAGCAAACGGGCGCTCGATCAGATGCATGCCTACGCATGGCCGGGCAATGTCCGGGAGCTGGAGAATCTCGTCGAGCGCACCGTGAACCTGAGCGACGAAGGCATCATCGACGACGTGTCGGCTTTGTTGCGGCCGCCGCGCGGCACGGGCGGCATGTCCGATCCGATACCGGCACCCGGCATGCAGCGAAAGCCCGGCACGCGGGGCGATCAGGCGATTCAATCGCTGAGGGACGTCGAGCGCGACGCGATCCATCACGCGCTGGCCGCGTGCCGATTCAACGTGACGCGTTGCGCGGCCCTGCTCGAAATCTCGAAGCCGGCGTTGTATGCAAAGGTGAAGCGATACAACATCAAGCTCGAACGGCCGTTGCATTAGCCGGCTCCGGCCATTCGGCGCGTGGATCGCTGTCGACGCGGGTGCCGATCGGCGCGGCTGGTCGAGTCGGGGCGGGCCACCGCCATGTTATGGCGGCGTGAGTGCGAGTGCGTGTGCGTGTACGCGTGTGCCTTCGATGCTGCGCGACGGGCGATCCGCGCGGCGATACCGCGCGCCGCATCGGCATCAGCCATGCCGCTCTCCGATCCGGTTCTCGTCCGGGCTCCACACGCTCAATCCTTCCGTCGGCGCCATCGGAATCTCCCACGGCCGCGCGGCGATCGTCTGCATCGTCGCCTCGAACCCCGCCTGCCGGCGCGCCGCAATCCCGGCCGGCGTGAAATCGATGTCCTTCCACTGGTCGTCGCCGTCGAGCCGCGGCGCCGCGAGCTTGATCACGCGCATCGTCGTCTGGCAGCCCCACGCGGCGAGCGCCTGCACGTCGGCCGACGTACGCTCCGCTTCCGGCAGCCGCGTGACCAGTTCCTGGATCACGTGCCGCAGCCGGTGAATCTGCTGTTGCCGCGCGATATGGCTGTCGGTGCGGCTCGCGTACTGGATGTCCTTCTGCCGCTCCGACACCTGCCAGATGCTTTTCGGCTCGGGCCCGACCGGATTCCACATCTGCACCGAGAAGATGATCGAGCTGCGGCGCGGCGCGTCGTCCAGCACGACCTCGACCGGCGTATTCGAATAGATGCCGCCGTCCCAGTACGGCGCGCCGTCGATCCGCACGGCCGGAAACGCGGGCGGCAGCGCGCCCGAACTCATCACGTGCTCGATGCCGAGCGGCAGGTCGCGCGAATCGAAATAGCGCATCGCGCCGGTGCACGCATCGACCGCGCCGACGGTCACGCGCGGCGGGCCCGCGTTCAGCCGGTCGAAATCGACGAGCGAGGCGAGCGTGGCGCGCAGCGGATCGACCACGTAGTACGACGCGTGCTCGACGCCGACGTGCGCGAGCGGCCCGAGCCACGCGGCCGGGTTCGGCCGGAAAAATCCCGGGATGCCTGCGCCGATGACGCCGAGCTCGGCGCCGATCTTGTCCCAGCTCGTCGGGAAGCCCGGCACGTCGAGCGCGGGCCGTTCGGTGACGCGGCCCCAGAACTCGGCCATCCGTTGTGCGCGATGTCCCGGCGCATTGCCGGCGATCAGCGCCGCGTTGATCGCGCCGATCGACGTGCCGATGATCCAGTCGGGCTGGATGCCGGCCGCATCGAGCGCCTCGTAGACGCCGAGCTGGTACGCGCCCAGCGCGCCGCCGCCCTGGAGGACGAGCACGACTTGCCCGGGCAGTTTCGGAGGTGCGGGTTGATTCGCCGTCATCGCTGGCCTCGTGGTCGGTGACGGCCGGAGGCGCCGGCCGGATGGAATCAGTGTAGGCGATCGGCGGACGGTTCTCGTGCGGGAATCGGGCGTTGCGGGCCGCGTGCATCCATGCCGGTTATCGGTTATCGAGCGCGAGCCGGCGCGGATTCGGGTGCGGCACAGCGTGCCGATCCGGCCGCGTTCGCGGCCGGCGTTGCGACCAGGCGCACAGCCCGCGCGCCGCGTATCGGCATGTGCCGCACGCTCATTCGACGGTGATCGTCTCCTTCATATAAGGATGGATCCCGCAGAACACCTTGTATACGCCCGGCTTGTCGAAGCGGAACGAATAGGTTTCGTCCTGGTCGAGCGCCTTCGAATGAAAGATCCCCGCGTCGTTGACGACGGTATGCGGTTCGGCGTCGAGATTCTTCCACGTGATCGTCGTGCCGGCCTTGATCGTGGTCGACATCGGCGAAAACATGAAATTGCGGATCGTCACGAGCGAGTCGGCCGGGCCCTGCGCGAACGCGGCGAGCGGTGTGCCGCCGATCGCCGCACACAGGAACAGCGCGGCCGGCAGCGCCGGTTTCCCGAAGCGGTTCATGTCGGTCTCCCGGTGCGTCATGCGAGCGTCGCGTCATGCAGCGACGATGCGAGCGGATGGCCCGAGAAGTCGACCGTCGTGACGCCGAGCATCGCGGGCAGCCGGTCGCGCGGCACCATGAGCGGCACCGGGCCCGGCCCGTTGCCGGCCGTCGGCTGCGGGAACGCGGTGGAGCGCGCGGTATGGAACGTCACGTTGCCCTCGACCTTCGACACGATCTGGTGGATGTGTCCGTTCAGCACGGTGACGGAACCGAAGCGGCGCAGCAGCGCCATCGTCTGCGGCGCGTCGCCGGTGCCCCAGCCCCACGGTTCGTAGATGGTCCACATCGGCATGTGCGAGAGCACGACGATCGGCGTGCTCGACGACTGTCCCTTCAGGTCTTGCGCGAGCCATGCAAGCTGATCGTCGCCGAAGCTGCCGAGCCCGTTCGGTTTGAAGTGCATCACGTTGACGAGCGCGACGAAGTGCACGCCCGCGTGATCGAAGCTGTAGTAGCCGCGGTTGTTCGACGCGCGGCCGAACCGGCTGAAGTACTCGGCGCCCGACCCGTCGGTGACGTCGTGTTCGCCGGGCACCGTGTGCAGCTCCGGCACGCGCAGCGCGGACAGCAGTTGCGACGCGCGGTCGAATTCCTCCGGTTTGGACAGGTGCGTGATGTCGCCGGTGTGGATGGCCAGCGCGGGCGCGGCGGACATGCCGTTGACGAGATCGATGGTCTGCCGCAGCGTCGCCGCGACGTCGGGATTCGCGTCCTTGTTGAAGCCGATGTGCGTGTCGCTGATCTGCACGAACAACGGCCGGCCCGCATCGGCGGAGGGGCGCTCGCCGTTTTGCGCGAGCGCGAGGTCGAACGGCGTCAGGATGCCGCCCGACAGCGTAAACAGCGTACCGAGGCCGCCGAACGCCATGCATTGCAGGGCTTTGCGGCGCGACGGGCGGGTGGGAGTCGATGAAGACATGTGAGCCTCGCAATCGTATGACGGAACCGGACGGCCGGATCGTCCGGAAATAAACCGGCGTCGTTCGCTTGCGATACCGATGCGGCGGCGGATTTATTCCCGCGTGTTACGAGGCGGAACCCCGGTGCTCGCGGCTTGCGAGCCGAGACGGGGTCATAGCAGGATGACCTGTCAATGTCCTGTAAGTGACACGTCACATTTGCGTCATGGCCGCCCGATAGCCTGCGACACCGAATCACCTCTCCGGAGCCCCTCATGCCGAATCTCGCGGCAACGGAAACCAGCGGTGCCGCCAGCCATCGCACACGCACCATCAGCCTCGCGCTGTTTTTTCTGATCATTGCCTGCGGCATCGTCTACGTGGGCGTTCACCTGAGCGCGGATCTCGGCCCGGTCAAGGAAAGCTCGATCCTGCCGTTCCTGCTGCTCATCGTCGCGCTGCTGATCGCGCTCGGCTTCGAATTCGTGAACGGTTTTCACGACACCGCGAACGCGGTCGCGACCGTCATCTATACGCATTCGCTCGATCCGCACCTGGCGGTGGTGTGGTCGGGGCTGTGGAACCTGTGCGGCGTGCTCGTCTCGAGCGGCGCCGTCGCGTTCGGCATCCTGCAGTTGCTGCCGGTCGAACTGATCCTGCAGGTCGGCAGCGGGTCGGGCTTCGCGATGGTGTTCGCGTTGCTGATCGCGGCCGTCACGTGGAACCTCGCGACCTGGTATTTCGGCCTGCCGTCGTCGAGCTCGCATACGCTCGTCGGCTCGATCATCGGCGTCGGGCTGATGAACCAGATCGTCAGCGGCCCGTCGGGCACGAGCGGCGTCGACTGGAACCAGGCGCTCGGCGTCGGCAAGGCGCTGCTGTTTTCGCCGCTGGTCGGCTTCGTGCTGTCCGCGCTCGTGTTGCTGCTGCTGAAGGCGCTCGTGCGCGTGCCGGCGCTGTATCAGGAGCCGAAGGGCAACAAGCCGCCGCCGTTCTGGATCCGCCTGCTGCTGATCCTCACCTGCACCGGCGTGTCGTTCGCGCACGGGTCGAACGACGGGCAGAAGGGCATGGGTCTTATCATGCTGATCCTGATCGGCGTGATGCCGACCGCCTATGCGCTGAACAAGGCCGTGACGCCCGACCAGACGAGCACGTTCGTCGCGGTCGCGCGCCATGCATCGACGACGCTCGTGAAGTACGCGGACCCCGCCGCGCAGTCGGGCGACGCGCGCGCCGACGTCGAGGCCTACGTGCGCACCCACAAGCTGGCACCCGCGACGATTCCCGCGCTGCGCAAGCTCACCGACACGATCGCCGACCAGGTCGCGCAGGCCGGCGGCATTGCGAGCGTGCCGCAGAACCTCGTCGACAACGTGCGCAACAACATGTACGTCGCGTCCGAGGCGATCCGGCTGATGGAAAAGGCGAAGGCGCCGGCGTTCTCCGCCGAGGATGCGAGCGCGCTCGACGCGTTCAAGCAGCAGATGGACCGCGCGACGAAGTTCATCCCCACGTGGGTGAAGGTCGCCGTCGCGATCGCGCTCGGTCTCGGCACGATGGTCGGCTGGAAGCGGATCGTCGTGACGGTCGGCGAGAAGATCGGCAAGTCGCACCTCACGTACGGGCAGGGCGCGTCCGCCGAAGCCGTCGCGATGCTGACGATCGGGATGGCCGACGCATACGGGTTGCCGGTGTCGACGACGCACGTGCTCGCGTCCGGCGTGGCCGGCACGATGACCGCGAGCGGCGCGGGGCTGCGCTGGGACACGGTGCGCAACCTCGTGCTCGCGTGGGTGCTCACGTTGCCCGCGTCCATCGCGCTGTCCGCCGTCCTGTACTGGGCGCTGCACGGCCTGTTCTGAACCGCGTCGGCTGATGCCGCGCCCGGCCGCGCGTCATGCGGCCGGCCCCATCGATTTTCAATTCGACCAAGACGCTACCGATGGATATCAGTTTCGATCCGAACCGCACCGCGAACGCCTCGGCGTGGCGCGTGCTCCCCAACCGCTGGGATGCCGTCGCGTTTCCGCTGATCATCTGCCTGCTCGCGATGGCGATCGTCGGTTTCCATCAGACGATGGCGCCGATCGGCGTGCTGCAGACGCAGAAGATTTCGCTCGATCCGTCGAACCTGCCCGAATACGCGTTGCGCACCACGCTGCGGATGCTCGCCGCGATGATCGCGTCGCTCGTGTTTACGCTCGTGTACGGCACGCTCGCCGCGAAAAGCCGCCGCGCGGGTATGGTGCTGATCCCGATCCTCGACATCCTGCAGTCGGTGCCGGTGCTCGGCTATATCTCGTTTACGGTCACGTTCTTTCTCGCGCTGTTTCCGGGGCGCGTGCTCGGCGCCGAACTCGCGGCGATCTTCGCGATCTTCACGAGCCAGGCGTGGAACATGACGTTCAGCTTCTACCAGTCGCTGCGCACGGTGCCGCGCGATCTGAGCGAAGTGTCGCGCGGTTTCCACCTGACGTCGTGGCAGCGCTTCTGGAAGCTCGAGGTGCCGTTCTCGATGCCGGGCCTGATCTGGAACATGATGATGTCGATGTCGGGCGGCTGGTTCTTCGTCGTCGCATCGGAGGCCATCACCGTCGGCAACCAGACCATCACGCTGCCGGGTATCGGCGCGTATCTCGCGCAGGCCATCTCGGACAAGAACCTCGGTGCGGTGGGCTGGGTGATCGTCGCGATGTCGGTCGTGATCCTCGCGTACGACCAGTTCCTGTTCCGTCCGCTCGTCGCGTGGGCCGACAAGTTCCGGATGGAGAACACCGCGTCGGGCGATGCGCCGCAGTCGTGGCTGCTCGACATGCTGCGCCGTACGCACCTGATCCATCAGTTGCTGGTGCCGGCCGGCTGGCTGCTGTCGCAGGCGGCTCGCGTGCCGCTGCGCGTGCCGTCGTTCAAGGGTGTCGGTGCGCGCGTCGCATCGAGCCGCCGCTCGTCGCGCATCGGCGACATCGTGTGGGGCGCGTGCGTGATCTTGCTGACGGTGTACGTCGTATGGCGCGTCGTCAGTTTCGTCGCGACCGGCGTGACGATGGCCGAAGTCGGTCACGTGCTCGTGCTCGGGCTCGTCACGCTGCTGCGCGTGCTGGTGCTGATCGCGATCGCATCGTTGATCTGGGTGCCGCTCGGCGTGCTGATCGGACTGCGCCCGAAGCTGGCCGAGAAGATCCAGCCGCTCGCGCAGTTCCTCGCCGCATTCCCCGCGAACCTGCTGTTCCCGGTGTTCGTGATCGTGATCGTTCACTTCCACCTGAACGCGGACATCTGGCTGTCGCCGCTGATCGTGCTCGGCACGCAGTGGTACATCCTGTTCAACGTGATCGCCGGCGCGATGTCCTACCCGAACGACTACAAGGAAGCGACGAAGAACTTCCGCATTCGCGGCTGGCAGTGGTGGCGGCAAGCGATCCTGCCCGGCATCTTCCCGTACTACGTGACCGGTGCGATCACCGCGTCGGGCGGCGCGTGGAACGCGAGCATCGTGTCCGAGTTCGTGCAATGGGGCGACACGAAGGTCGTCGCGCACGGCCTGGGCGCATATATCGCGCAGACCACCATCGCTGGCGATTTCCCGAAGATCATCCTGGGCATCGCCGTGATGTCCCTGTTCGTTACCTTGTTCAACCGCCTGCTGTGGCGTCCGATGTACGCCTATGCGGAATCCCGGCTCCGTCTCGATTGAGAGTAAGCACGATGCAAAATTCGACCGTCATCAACGCCCCTGCCCAGGCGCCGCTCCAGCCGCCGCGCCTCGGCGAGGAAATCCTGCGCGTCGACCACGTGAACCGTGGCTTCAACAAGACGCAGGGCGAATTGCTCGTGCTCGACGATGCGAACCTGTCGCTGCGCGAAGGCGAGATCGTCGGGCTGCTCGGCCGTTCCGGGTCGGGCAAATCCACGCTGTTGCGCATCATCGCCGGCCTGATCGAGCCGACCGGCGGTGAAGTGACCTATCTCGGCAAGCCGCTGAACGGCCCGGCCGAAGGCGTCGCGATGGTGTTCCAGACCTTCGCGCTGTTTCCGTGGCTGACCGTGCTGCAGAACGTGGAAGCCGGCCTCGAAGCACTGGGCGTCGGCGCGCGCGAGCGGCGCGAACGCGCGCTCGCGGCGATCGACCTGATCGGTCTCGACGGTTTCGAGAACGCGTATCCGCGCGAGTTGTCGGGCGGGATGCGCCAGCGCGTGGGTTTTGCGCGCGCGCTCGTCGTCGATCCGACGATTCTGCTGATGGACGAGCCGTTCTCGGCGCTCGACGTGCTGACCGCGGAAACGCTGCGTACCGACCTGCTGGACCTGTGGACGCAAGGCCGGATGCCGATCAAGTCGGTGCTGATCGTCACGCACAACATCGAGGAAGCGGTGTTCATGTGCGACCGGATTCTGGTGCTGTCGTCGAACCCGGGCCGCGTGATCGCGGAGATCAAGGTGCCGTTCAAGCATCCGCGCAACCGGCTGGATCCCGATTTCCGCAAGCTGGTCGACGACATCTACGCGAAGATGACCGCGCGCCAGACCAACGAGGCGACGAAGAAGGGGCTCGAACTCGGCAGCTGGCTGCCGCAGGTGTCGACCAACCTGATGGCCGGCCTGATCGAGACGCTCGCGATGGCGCCGTACCATGGCCGCGCGGACATGCCGGAAATCGCGCGCACGCTGCATCTCGAAGTGGACGAACTGTTCCCGATCGCAGAAGTGCTGCAGTACCTCGGTTTCGCGGACGTGCGCGAAGGCGACGTGTTCCTGACGCCGCCGGCGCGCGTGTTTGCCGAGTTCGGCACGCAGGAGCGCAAGCTGATGTTCGCGGATCATCTGCTCAAGCATGTGCCGCTGGCGGCGCGGATCAGGAAGGTGCTCAACGAGCGCCCGGGCCACCGCGCGCCGCGCGTGCGTTTCGAGCAGGAGCTGGAGGATTTCCTGTCGGATGAAGCGGCCGAGGAAACGCTGGATGCGGTGATCGACTGGGGGCGTTACGGCGAAGTCTTTTCGTATAACGACAAGACGGAGGTGTTCAGTCTCGAGGACGTCGAAAGCTGACCCCCACGCCCGGATGGCGACTGCCGACCGTCATTCGGGCAAATCCCGCAGGTTCGTATCCTGCTCGATGCCGCCGTTATTGAGCCGCTCGATCTTCTCCATCCGCTGCCGCGCGAGTTCCGGAAGCTGGTTTGTCACGCCGATCACGAGCGCTTCGGCGAGCGCCAGCGCAGGCACGTTGGTCTGCAGCATCGCGAACGGACGCCCGAGGATCCGCAGCACGATCTCCGCGAACGCGCTGATCGGCGAGCGCCATTCGTCGGTGATCAGCAGCACCCGCGCGCCGAGCCGGTGCGCGGCCTGCGCGAACCGGATGCTGTCCTTCTGGTAGCGGCGAAAATCGAAAATGACCAGCACGTCGCCGGGCCCCATGTCGGCCAGCGAGACGGACGCGAGATTCACGTTCGGCTCGACGTATTGAACCTGCGGCCGCGCATATGCGAGCGTGAACGAAAACAGCGAAGCGAGCGGTGCCGTATATCGCCCGCCGCCACAGAAGACGCGCACATCCGGATCGGCCAGCAGCGTTACGGCCTGGTCGAAGGCGGCCGCGTCGAGTCCTTCGATCGTCGTCGCGAGCGATTGCGAAAGCCGCTGGAAGATCGCCGCATGGCTGTCGCGCATCCCGGATTCCGAATGGAACGCATCCATGCGCGCGAGCGGCGAGTTCATCGCCGTGTCGATCTCGTCGTGCAACGCCTGCTGGAACGACGAGTAGTTCGGGAAGCCGATCCGCACGACAAAGCGGAACACGGTCGGGTCGCTGACTTCGGCTTGCTTCGCGACGCTCGCGATCGGCCCGAGCCCGAGGCTCGGGTACCGATCCAGCAACGCTTGCGCGACCTTCTGTTCCGACGGCGTAAAGCTATCCATCTGGGATAGCAGCAACGCCCTGATGCTTGTCCCCATCGGGCACTCCGGCTTTCTCGTATCTGAATGACAAACGGCAGACATGCGTCTGCCGGCGACTCCATGCATGTTAGCCGATCGGCGCGCCGCGGGCCGCGCGCGGCTGCCGATTGGAGGGACGCATCATTCGGCGCCTCATTTCGCCTGATTTGTAATAAAACAAACATAACGAGCCACCTGGCAGTACAAGCGCTCGCGCAAAAATTCAGTGAATACCCTAGGTTTTGACATGAAAATGCCAATGCTATGATCGCGGCCTTGCTGAAATGTATCGTTCATTACATGTCGAATCAGCAGCGACGCCCAGTCCGTTGACTGGGCGCGCATCCCCGGCGTGGCCCGGTTATCTGAATTGTCTGGAGGATTCCGTCATGAGGCGGCTCGTAGTACTCACCCTGTTGTCGGCCATGAGCGTGTGCGCGTTCGCGGCGTCGGAACCCGCGGTCGAAGCGAAGAACGGCATGGTCGTGTCGTCGCAGCATTTCGCGTCGCAGATCGGCGTCGACATCCTGAAGGAAGGCGGCAACGCGGTGGACGCGGCGGTGGCGGTCGGCTACGCGCAGGCCGTGACCAACCCGTGCTGCGGCAACATCGGCGGCGGCGGTTTCATGACCGTTCACCTGGCCGACGGCCGCGACCGTTTCATCAACTTCCGCGAAACGGCGCCGGCGGCGGCTTCGGCGAACATGTACCTCGATGCGAAGGGCAACGTCATTCCGGACGACAGCCTGTACGGCTATCGCGCGGTCGGCGTGCCGGGCACGGTCGCGGGCCTCGATCTCGCGCAGCGCAAGTACGGGAAGCTGACGCGCAAGCAGGTGATGGAGCCGGCGATCCGGCTCGCGCGCGACGGGTTCGTGCTGACGCGTGCCGATACGGACATCCTCGACACGACGATCGACCGCTTCAAGAAGGACCCGGACGCCGCGCGCATCTTCCTGCGTCCGGACGGCACGCCGCTGCAGCCGGGCGACCGCCTGGTGCAGAAGGATCTCGCGCGTACGCTCGAGCGCATTGCAGAGCAGGGCCCCGACGCGTTCTATCACGGCGAAATCCCGAAGATCGTCGAAGCGGCGGCCAGGCGCGGCGGCGGGCTGATCACGGCGGCGGATTTCGCGTCGTATCGCGCGCAGGACATGGCGCCGCTGACCTGCACGTATCGCGGCTACGAGTTCGTGTCGGCGCCGCCGCCGAGCTCGGGCGGCGTGACGATGTGCGAGACGTTGAACATCCTCGAAGGGTATGACATGCGCAAGCTTGGCTACCATTCGGCCGCGTCGATCCACTACATGACCGAAGCGATGCGCCACGCGTACGAGGATCGCAACACGCTGCTGGGCGATCCGAACTTCATCGACAACCCGATCGCGAAGCTCACGAGCAAGGAATACGCGGCGCAGATCCGCCAGAGCATCCACGCCGACACGGCGACGCCGTCGGTCGACGTGCAGCCGGGCGTCGGCGTGCACGAGAAGCCGGAAACGACGCATTACTCGATCATCGACCACGACGGCAACGCGGTGTCGACGACGTATACGGTCAACGGCCGCTTCGGCGCCGTGGTCATTGCGCCGGGCACGGGCTTCTTCCTGAACGACGAGATGGACGACTTCACGGTCAAGGTCGGCGCGCAGAACCTGTTCGGCCTCGTGCAGGGCATGCGCAACTCGATCGCGCCGGGCAAGCGTCCGCTGTCGTCGATGGCGCCGACCATCGTGAAGAAGGACGGCAAGGTGTTCATGGTGGTCGGCTCGCCGGGCGGCTCTCGGATCATCACGATCACGCTGCAGACCGTGCTGAACGTGATCGACTACGGGATGGCGCCGCAGGACGCGGTCGACGCGCCGCGCATCCATCATCAATGGCTGCCCGACGAGGTCTATTACGAAACCTACGGCCTGTCGCCCGACACGCTCGCGATCCTGCGCAACATGGGCTACAAGATGGTCGAGCAGACGCCGTGGGGCGCCGCCGAGCTGATCCTGGTCGGCCTGCCCGGCACCGAAGCGGCGAGCCGCCAGAGCTCCGGCAACGACTCGTCGGTCTCCGGCAACGTGCGCGTCGGTTTCGTGTACGGCTTCAACGATCCGCGCCGCCCGGCCGGTTCGGCGATCGGGTACTGATCCCGGGCGCGCTCCAGCACGCTGAACGGCTGCAACCGGCGTTCGCCCCGCGCGCGAACGCCGGGGCGGCGGCAGCGCATCCGTTCGCGGACTTTCGCAGTCCCTTTCGCAGCAGCAAGCGCGGCGGCGGCCCGGCATGCCGGGCACGACCGACCCGCAACACGCGCGCCGCGGCACGGCACCGGCGCGCGCTTTTCGCCCTTCAATTCCTGCCCCGTGCATCGAATTCCGCTATGAACAAACGAATGTCCGCAGCAGTCTGGATCCTGCTCGCGATGGCGGCCGGCATCCTCATCGGCTACCTGATCTACACGCAGTTTCCGAACAAGCAGTCGGCCGTCGAGATCGCCGGCTACATCTCGCTCGTGTCCGACGTGTTCCTGCGGCTGATCAAGATGGTGATCGGCCCGCTGGTGTTCTCGACGCTCGTCGTCGGCATCGCGCACATGGGCGATGCGTCGTCGGTGGGGCGCGTGTTCGTGAAGGCGCTCGGCTGGTTCGTCACCGCGTCGCTGATCTCGCTGCTGCTCGGGCTGCTGATGGCGAACCTGCTGCGGCCCGGCGAGAATCTCGGCCTGCCGCTGCCGGACATCGGCGCGTCCGCGCATCTCGCGACGTCGAAGTTCACGCTGAAGGATTTCGTCGGCCACATGGTGCCGAAATCGTTCGCCGAGGCGATGGCCAACAACGAGATCCTGCAGATCGTCGTGTTCTCGATGTTCTTCGGCGTCGCGCTGTCGGCGCTCGGCGAGCGCGGCAAGATTCTCGTCGTCGCGATCGACCAGCTGGCGCACGTGATGCTGAAGATCACCGGCTACGTGATGAAGCTCGCGCCGCTCGCGGTGCTGGCGGCGATGGCGTCGACGGTTGCGATCAACGGGCTGTCGATCCTGCTGAAGTTCGCGGTGTTCATGGGCGACTTCTACGTGAGCCTGTTCCTGCTGTGGAGCACGCTCGTCGCCGCCGGCCTGCTGTTCCTCGGCCGCCGCGTGTTCAAGCTGCTCGTGCTGATCAAGGAAGCGTTCATGCTGTCGTTCGCGACGGCCAGCTCCGAAGCCGCGTACCCGAAGATCCTCGATGCGCTCGACCGCTTCGGCGTGCGGCGCAAGATCTCGAGCTTCGTGATGCCGATGGGCTATTCGTTCAACCTCGACGGCTCGATGATGTACTGCACGTTCGCGTCGCTGTTCATCGCGCAGGCGTACGACATCCACCTGTCGCTCGGCACGCAGATCACGATGCTGCTGATCCTGATGCTGACGTCGAAGGGGATGGCCGGCGTGCCGCGCGCATCGCTCGTCGTGATCGCGGCGACGCTGCACCAGTTCGACATTCCCGAAGCCGGGCTGCTGCTGATTCTCGGCGTCGATACCTTCCTCGACATGGGGCGCTCGGCCACCAATGCGGTGGGCAATTCGATCGCCAGCGCGGTGGTCGCGAAGTGGGAGGGGGCGCTGATGTCGGAGTCGGAGGCCGCGGCGCATGCCGCGCATCTCGACGCCGAACTGGAACGGCAGATCGACGGGCCGGCGCCTGAGGCCGGTCAGGCAAGCCTGACCTGAGCGTGTGCCGGCGACGGCGCATCACGCGCCCGGAGAGCCGGCGGTTCGCGAGGTTGCCGCGCATCGCGGCAACCTCTGGCGGCTACATCGCGTTCATGCCGTCAGTCACGGCTGCCGCGGCGAACGTTCGGCGGCATCGCGACAAGGCCGCAGCCGATCAGACCGCGCTCTGGCCGGGCGCCACGCGACGCGCGCGGCGGCGCCGGACCATGATCCCGAATACGATCAGCAGCACGACAACCACCGGCGCCGCCAGCATCAGCGGCCGGGCCCGCACGAG
Organism: Burkholderia sp. IDO3; assembly: GCF_003366075.1. Classification (NCBI taxonomy): domain Bacteria; kingdom Pseudomonadati; phylum Pseudomonadota; class Betaproteobacteria; order Burkholderiales; family Burkholderiaceae; genus Burkholderia; species Burkholderia sp. IDO3. Next base: position 2,186,431 of record NZ_CP028962.1, on the reverse strand, counting down.
CAGCGGAACCGGGCCGCCGCTGCGCACGACGGCCACATCGTCCGGCGTCACGGTCACGTCGGCATTGCCGTATTGCGCGAGCACGTAGTTCGCGATCGCGGCGATCTGATCATCCTTCAGCGGCTGGACGTACGAATCCTCGCCGAACGACGGCATCAGCACGTGCTGGCCGCCTGCGTCGCGGTCGACGCCGTACAGGATCGCGGCAATCAGGTTCGACGGATTGCGCGAGCCTGTGGCGGTGTTGTTCGACAGCGACGGATACGCCTGACTCGGGCTGCCCTTGCCGTTGGCCTGGTGACAGCTCGCGCAGTAGCCGCTGAACAGCGCCGCGCCCGTCGTCAGCGAGCCGTTCGCATTCAACGCGGACATGCCGCGCAACGTTGCTTCGCTGCTGACCACGCGACCGTGCGTGAATGCCGGGGCAGACTCATGCGCGTCGCGGATCGGCTTCGTGCTGCGCAGATACGTGACGATCGATTGCAGATCCGCGTCCGACAGATACTGCAGGCTGTTCTGCACGGCTTCCGCCATCGGGCCGGCCGCCTGGTTCTTCCCGGGGGCGCGGCCGGTCTTCAGGTACGACACCAGCTCGTCGTCGGTCCACGCGCCGATCCCGCTCACCGGATCCGACGTGATGTTCGGCGCATACCACGCGCCGAGCTGTGCGCCACCCAGGTTGCGGCCGAAGTCTTCGGCCATCAACGCGTTGCGCGGCGTGTGGCACGCGCTGCAGTGCGCGAGCACGTTGGTCAGGTACGCACCGCGATTCCACTGCGCATCGTGCGCCGGATCGGCCTCGAAACGCTTGTTCGTCAGGAACAGCATGTTCCAGCCCGCCATCGCGATGCGCATGCCGAACGGGAACGGCAGGTTCGTCGCGGGTGCGGGATCGTCGACCGGCTTCACGGCGTGCATGAAGTAGCTGTAAAGCGCGAGCACGTCGTCGTCGCTGAGGCCGCTGTACGACGTATACGGCATCGCCGGATACAGGCGTGCGCCGTCCGCGCGCACGCCTTCGCGCAGCGCGCGTGCGAACTGCGCCTCGGTGTAGTTGCCGATGCCGGCCGTTTTCGATGGCGTGATGTTGCTCGAATAGATCTGCCCCATCGGCGACGCGATGCCGTATCCGCCCGCGAATGGTTTGCCGCCGTCGAGCGCGGTATGGCAGGCCATGCAGTCCGCCGCGATCGCGAGCTGATGGCCTTTTTCGATCAGCGCGGCATCGGCCGATGCCGATGTCGATGCCGTTTGCGCGAACGCGGGCATGCTGCCGGCGATGCCGAACAGTCCGAGTGCGATGGCAGCGCCGTAGCCGGCGGCGCGCAGCGTGCGAAGTTGTCGTTGGATCGTGTGTTTCATCGGATCAACCCTTCGCGAGGCTGGCGGAAATCGAATCCGCGGCTTTCAGGCCGAGGGCCGCCATTGACAGCGTCGTGTTGACGACGGACGCCGACGGCATCGCGCCGCCGCCCGGCAGCCACAGGTTCGCATGGTCGTGCGCGCGGCAGTCGCCGTCGACGACCGAGTTCTTCGGATCGGCGCCCATGATGGTGCCGCCCATGATGTGATTGTTCGCGTTCAGCGACGTCGTGATGTTGAACTCGACCGCGTCGAACAGGCTGCCGATATGCGTGAGCTGCTTGCATGCCGCGTCGTAGCCGCGTCGCACGTAGTCGCCGACGTCGTAGTGGATGTCGGGGCACGCGAGGCCGAGCGGATCGACGCGCGTCTTGCTGAGCGTCAGGCGGTTGTTCGGATCCGGCAGCGGCTCCAGGCTGATCGACAGGTCGACGCCGTAGATCGCGCGACGCCGGATTTCCTCGTCGAGCGCCTTGCCGACCAGGCCGAGCTTCAGCGCCTGCTGCGTGGCCGGCCCGACGCGCGAGATGTTGTTCAGGATCATCTTGTTCGCCGAATACTGCCCGCGGAAATCGCCGTCGCGCGGGCCGACGATGCAGCTGCTCTGCGCGGGGCCGCGGCCGAGCCACATCGGCTCGTTCGCGAGGAACGTGCAGTGGAAGCCCGAGTGATCCATCATGTTGCGGCCGACCTGGTCCGAGCCGTTCGCGATGCCGCGCGGATTGCGTTCGTTCGCGGCGAGCAGCAGCAGGCGCGGCGTCTCGATGCCGTTGCAGGCGAGCACGAACATCTTGCCGCTCGCCTTGTGAGACTTGCGCGACGTGTCGTACCAGTGCACGGCCGTCACGCGATTGTTCACATCGGTGTCGATCTTGTAGACGACCGATTCGGCGAGCACCTTAGCACCCTTGCGCTCCGCGCGCTCGATGTGATGGATGCCGTTGTACATCGCGCCGATCGGGCAGATCGGCTGGCAGTTGTTGTTGCCGCAGCAGACCGGGCGGCCTTGCCACGGCCGCGTGCTGCGCGCCTGCGGAATCGGGATCGATCGATAGCCGTGCGCGTTGACGACTTCGGCGAAGCGCCGGTCGCCATGGCCCCACGGCACCATGTCCATCGGATACGGGCGGCTGCGCTGCGACGGCGACTGCATGGCCGGATCGCTCGGCCCGGCGACGCCCATCTGCTCTTCCGCGCGGCAGTAATACGGTTCGAGATCGTCATAGGAGATCGGCCAGTCGCGGCCGACGCCATACGTCGACTTCATCCGGAAATCGACCGGCAGGTGCCGCCAGCTCGACGCGGCCCAGTGCCACGTCGTGCCGCCGACCGTGCGCAGATAACCCTGCTGGAAACTCTGGCCGTCGCGGCCGCTCAGGCCGACGTAGTTGTTCTTCGGAAAATACAGCGGGGCCGGCGCGTTCGGCGCCTGCGGGTAGAGCCCCTGGAAGTCGGAGCCCACGCGATTGTCGAAGGGCATGTTGCGCCAGTTCTCGACCGCCTGCGCGCGTTCGATGCGCAGGCCGGATTCGATGATCAGCACCGAATGGCCCTGGCTGACCAACTGGTCGGCGATCAGGCCGCCCACCACGCCGGATCCCACGATCACGACGTCGGCCGACACGTCGCCGTTCGATTCAAATTCAGGAGTTCTCATGGGATTCAGGCGTGCTTTTGCTGGAGCGGGGTAGTTGCTGGCGCAACCGTTTTGCGGGGCGGCGCGACATCGGCCGGCGGCGGTTCGGCGGTCCACCACAGCGGGCCGTTCGAACAATAGGTCGGCGCGCTCATCCCGTCGTGGACGGTGTCGTACATCAGCGCATCGGCATAGGCGACCATCACGGCCTTCTGGCCATGTCCGACGGTGCCCGTGTACCACGCGGCGACGATCGCGAGTGCCGTGTCGTGCAGGCCGGCGCCGTCGGCATCGGCCAGCAGTTGCGCGGGCGTCTGGCCGGGGCGGACGCGTTGCGCCAGCGCGGTCGCACGCGCGGCAAACCCGGCATCGGTGCGACCGAATGCGTCGACGAGGCGCGAGGCCGTCGTCGGGTCGAGATCCGGATGGCCTGTCAGCGCTTTCGACAGCGCGAGAAAGGTTTTGCCGTCGAGCGACGGCTGCTGTGCGAAGGCGGATCCGGGGGCGGCGGTCAACAGCCCGACTTGCGTCAGCGCCGCCGCCATCACTTTCAGCGCCGTTCTCCGGGTAACGCCGGCGCGCGCTGTGACGCGCCTTTCATGATCGTGTGGGGCCATGTCGTTTTCGTCTTTTTGCGAGAGATATTTTCTTTCTTAGAAGATTCCGCGAGGGGAGTCGCTCCCGGTCGCAACGACCGGAATGTCTTCCTTCACGGCATTGCGTCACGCATCCGAACACACCGGCAAACGATCATGACCGGCTGAACGGAGAATGCCACATGCCGTGAGAATCAGCTTTTTATCTGTTAAGGCGGGGCATCATCCGGGGACGCGAAAATGGAACCGGTTCCATTTTCGCGTCCAATAACCCCGTTCAAATTTTCATCGTGAGGGGGAGTGTATCGATATTGCCGGGATCGCGTATTTTCGCGACGGAATCGGGCGTCGAATTCCGGCCGGCACGCTGTGAATCCGCCGGGCCGCAATTGACCGCGGATACGTGAAAACCGGCTGTAATTGAAATGTCAGAAAAGATTATTCAGTTGAAGGAATAATCGATTCGTCGAGAGCCTGCCTGTTGTGCGCGATTTACCTGATTGCCGCCGCACCGGCAGCCGCGATCACGCTGTCCTGCACGCCCGCGCCGCCGCTGGTGCCGATCGCGCCGATCAATTGCCCGCCGATCACGATCGGAATGCCGCCTTCGCCGGCGAGAATACCCGGAATGCTGAGGTTGCCGGTCGCGCCGCCATTGTTGATCGCGTTCTGCATATCCTTGGTCGGCCTGCGAAAACGCACCGACGCACGCGCCTTGGCTTCGGCGATCTCGACGGACGCGAGTTGCGTGCCGTCCATTTTGTCGCACGAAATCAGATTTCCGCCGCTATCGACGACGACGACCGCGTATTTCCAGTTTCGGTGCCGCGCCTCGGCTTCGGCCGCCGCAATGACGGTACGCGCTTGCGCGAGCGTAATGGGCGGGCCGTACGGAATGTCGTACGGGAGCCGTTCGGGAACCGGTGTCGGCGAGGTGGATTGGGCTTGGGCATGAGCCGCGAAAATGGCGGCAGCCGCAATGAGGATTCGGGATTTCTTTGCAAGCATACGTCGCTGATACGGTTAGGCCGGGTTTATTTCAGGCGTCGGTCGGTGGCGAAGGCGCGACGCTTTCGCAATTGAAGGGATGCCGGGCTCGATGGCAGGCACCCTCGGCGGTTGCGACGGAAATATATTGCATTCCCGGCCGGTTTGCAGCGACGCGAGATGGGCGGCGGTATCGATACGCGCCATGCCCGGTCACGCCATCGCGTGCATGACGGGTCGTGGCCGATCGTCGCCGGCAACGACGAATCGGTCGTTCAGGTGCTCGCCGGCCTGTGCGTCACGCATCGGCCGTCGCGGAAACTGCGGTATCGATGCACGCCGCGAGCACCATCGCGGCGGCATTGCCCGGCGCCGAGCCGAGCAATTGCGGTGCGTAGACGCTGTCGCCGGCCAGGATCGGCCGCCCCGACAGCGCACAGACGCCGCGCTTGCGCGTCGTGAACAGCCGCCACTTCTGATAGCCGTAATGTCCGGTGCACGCATCGCACCACGAAATCATCACTGTGTCGGCCGTGGGCCGTTCGAGCACGCTGATGGTCGGCTTGCTTGCCGGGTCCCACGACGGCAACCGGTCGCGCGTGATGCTGCGCCGCCGCGGGCCGCCCCACGAGACGGGTGGCATGTCGAAGCTGCCGATCGCGGCAACGGTCATGAGCCAGGGCGCTGCACGGTCGTTCATGTCTGTTTTCCTCGAAACGTTACGCGATGCCGCGACGCGTGGCATCACGACAGGCGGATGCGCGGCTGCACGCAGCCGTTGATCCGTTCGGCGATCCACAGCAAGGTCGCCTTGGAGAATCCGTGCAGCGCCTGCTGGTGCCGCCGGTACAGCATCAGGTGGCTGAATTGCGCGAATCGCCCCTGGATGAATCCGCCGCGAAAGAACCCGAACTGCCCGAGCGTGCCGAACGCGTCGTAGTCGCTGATCGACACGAGCGCGCCGAAATCGTGGAACGCGAACGGCGGCATCGGCTTGCCGTCGAGCCACGCGGGCAGGTGCTTCGCGAGATGCTCGGCCTGCTGCGTCGCGACCTGCGCGGTCGGCGGCAGCGGCCGTTCCTGGCCGTCGGGCTGCAGGCTCGCGCAATCGCCGATCGCGAACACGTGCTCGTCGGCCGTGGCCTGCAGCGTGGGCCGCACCAGGATCTGGTTCGCGCGGTTCGTGTCGAGCCCGCCGAGCGCCTGCATGAAATCGGGCGCCTTCACGCCGGCCGCCCACACCATCAGATCCGCTTCGGCGAACGAACCGTCGCCATAGTGGAACCCGTTCGCGTCGGCGGCCGTCACGCGCGTCGACGTCAGCACATGAAAACCGATCTGCTCGAGCCGCCGCTGCGCGGACGCGGAAATCTTCGGCGGAAACGCGGCAAGGATGCGCGGGCCGCTTTCGAGCAGCGTAAGCCGCAGCCGCTCGCGCACCGTCGCATCGCCATAGGCCTGGGCCACTTCGAGCAGGCGGCTCAGTTCCGCCGCCAGTTCCACGCCCGTTGCTCCAGCGCCGACGATCGCGACGCGAAACGGCTCGTCGCGCGCGATGCTGCGGAACACCCGCATGCGCAGCGCTTCGTTGAAGGTTTCGGCCTGCTGCTGGCTGTCGATGAAGTAGCAGTGCTCGCGCACGCCCGGCACGCCGAAATCGTTGGCCTGGCTGCCGAGCGCGAGGATCAGCACGTCGTATTCGATCTCGCGCGCGTCGATCACGCGCTCGCCGTTCTGCGAGCGAATCTCGCCGAGCTGCACGCGGCGGCGCGCGCGATCGAGCCCCTTCAGCTCGCCGGGCTGGTACGTGTAGCCGTGATCGCGTGCGTGCGCGAGGAAGATGACCTGCTGTTGCTGCACGTCGCGCGTGCCGGCCGCGATCGTATGCAGCATCGGCTTCCATACGTGGGTCGGGCTGCGGTCGACGACGGTGACTTGCGCGCGCCCGGAACGGCCGAGGCGCTCGCCCAGGCGGGTCGCGAGCTGCAATCCGGCGATCCCGCCGCCCACGATCACGATGCGAGTAGGGGTTGTCATGAATAAATCATCACGTGATGAATAAGGTATGATCGTAGCGCCTCTCGACTTCGCGTGTCAACGGAGCGTGGCAGGCAGCCCGGTGGCGAGCATGCGAAACCGGGGCCCGAACACGGGCATTCGATTCATTCAACGGGAGCAGGAAAACGTGGCTGAAGTCACTGAGCGCGCGCCGTCGAAGCGGCGTACGCGCGGGCGGCCGCTGGCGGACGCGTCCGTCGGTCCGGACGTGATATTGCGGGCCGCGCGCCGCACGTTCGCGAAGCGCGGCTACGATGCGACGAGCGTGCGCGAAGTCGCGCGCGAGCTGGGCATCGACGCGGCGCTGATCGCCCATCATTTCGGCACGAAGGAAACGTTGTGGCTGGCCGTCGTCGAGCAGATCGTCGATCTCGCGCAACCGCAGTTCGACGCGTTGCGCGCGCTGCGCGAGTCGTCATTGCCGCATCGCGAGCGCGTGCGGCGCGCGATCGAGCTGTGCGTCGATCACGAATTCGACGAGCCGGACATCGGCATGTTCTTCTCGACGGCGGCGACCGAGGAGGGCGCCCGGCTCGACTGCCTGCAGCAGCGGATCGTGCGCCCGTATCACGACGCGATGTTTCCGCTGCTGGCGGAGGCGGTCGAGGCCGGCGAGATCCGCCCGGTCGATCCGAACGTGCTGTTCTTCATGATCGCGAGCGCGGTCGGCACGACGGTGTCGTACAGCCACATGATGCTGGAGTTCACGTCGCTGCCCACGCGGCGGGATGCGTTCCGCCAGGCGGTGCTCGACGTCGCGCTCAGCATCCTGCGCGTCTGAGCGTTGAGCGCGTCGTGCGCACGTCATGTGCACAGTCACGTCGCCGCGACGAGCCCCAGCGTGTCGACCGCCCGCCGCGCGGTCTCGCGTAACGCATCGACGAGCGGCGACGGCGTCCGGTACGCGATCGCCAGTTCGTACGCGAGCGGGCTGCCCGCACCCGTCAGTTCGCAGAACGTAATGCCTTGCGGCCGCATCGGCACGAACAGCCGCGGCATCAGCGCGACGCCGATGCCGCCCGCGACGAGCCCGGCCGTCGTCTGCATCTGGCGCGGCTGCTGAACCACGCGCGGCGCGAAGCCGGCCTGCGCGCAGGCGGTCACGATCAGCGCATGCATGCCGGGCCCGTGATGCGGGGCGAACAGCACCCAGGGTTCGTCCGCCAGCTCGGCCAGCGCGATGCGCCGGCGGCGCGCGAGCCGGTGGCCGTCGGGCAGCGCGGCGACCATCCGGTCGCGCAGCAGCGGCTCGACGTGCACGTCGGCGGCATCGGCAACCGGCAGCACGACGAGGCCGACGTCCGTGCGGTCCTGCCGCAGCGCGAGCACCTGCTCGGCGGTCGTGCCTTCTTCCAGCTGGAAAGCGACGTCCGGATGCCGCTCCTGGAACGCGCGGAGGATCAGCGGCAGCAGCGCGTTGACCGTGCTGTCGACGAACCGCAGCCGCAGCGTGCCGCCGAGGCCGGCGCCCGCGCGCCGCGCGACGGCTACCGCGCGCTCGGCCTGCTCGATCGCGCGTCGCGCTTCGAGCAGGAACGCGTCGCCGGCCGGCGTGAGCGTCGAGCCGCGGTTGTCGCGTTCGAACAGCGCGACGCCGAGCGCGTCCTCGAGCTTGCGGATCGCGGCGCTCAGCGGCGGCTGAGCCATATGCAGGCGCTCGGCGGCGCGCCGGAAGCTCAGCGTTTCGGCGACGGCAATGAATTGCCTGAACTGGCGCAGATCGATCATGCGATACCTTTTTCGTATCAGTAGGTCATCGAATTCGTATTTTACCTATCGCCATGCGTTGTCCAGACTGCCAGTGTCACCAATCGTCAACATCGAGGAAAGGAGGGCAGGACATGACGGGCAGCGAACGGCGGCGAACGGCGATCGTCACGGGCGGGTCGAGCGGGATCGGCTTTGCGATCGCGAGCAGGCTGGTGGAAAGCGGATATCGCGTCGCGATCGTCGGGCGCGACGCACGAAGGCTGGACGCCGCCGTCGCGCGGCTCGGCGACGCGGCGATCGGGCACGCGGCCGACCTGAGCCGGCGGCCGGACGCGACGGCGGCCGTCGGCGCGATCGTCGCGCATCGACGTGCTGGTCAACAACGCGGGGCTGACGGGGCGCGTCGGCGCGGACACGGAGGCAGCCGATGCGGAAACCGTGTGGGACGCCGTGCTCGATGCGAACCTGAAAAGCGCGTTCGTCGCGACGATGGCCGTGTTGCCGCACCTGGCCGACCGCGCCGCGCGGATCGTCAACATCGGATCGATCGCGGCGCGCGCCGGCAGCCTGCTGCCGGGCGGCCTCGCGTATGCGGCGGCGAAGGCGGGCATCGAAGGGTTCACCGTCGCGCTCGCGCGCGAGCTCGGGCCGCGCGGCGTCACGGTCAATACGGTCGCGCCCGGCTATATCGCCGACACGCGCTTGTTTGGCGACGGCGGCGTCGCGCCGGCCATCGCGGCGACGATCCGCGAGCAGACGCCGGTCGGCCGCGCCGGGCATCCGGACGATGTCGCGGATGCCGTTGCGTGGCTCGCCGGGCCGCGCGCGGCGTTCGTCACCGGCGCGACGATCGCGGTGAACGGCGGCTGGCGGGTGGGGTGACAACGAACGCCGGCGCGGCGCCGGCCGCCTGCGTCAGTCGAGATCGGGCGGCGTATCGCCGAGCCAGCGCCGCGCGCCGGGCCCGTTGCGGCCCGCGCGGTCCTCGGGGTTGGTCAGCTTGCAGCGTTTCAGCGACAGGCAGCCGCACCCGATGCATTCGTCGAGATTGATGTAGAGCCGCTGCAGCTCCTCGATCCGGCTTGCGACGCGCTGCTTCCAGCCGCGCGACAGCCGCTGCCAGTCCTTGTTGGTCGGCGCGGCGTCTTCCGGCAGGCTCACGAGCTGTTCGGCGATCTCGTCGAGCGAATAGCCGATCTTCTGCGCGAACACGATGAATGCGATCAGCCGCAGCACCGCGCGCGAATAGTGGCGATGGCTCGAACCGTTGCGATGCGACTTGATGAGCCCGCGCGTCTCGTAGAAGCGCAGCGTCGACGCCGGTACGCCGCTGCGCGCGGCCACTTCGCGGATCGACATCAGCGGCCATTGCGGTGTTTCGTCGATACCCATGACGCCCTCCGGGAAAGCTTGACTTGAAGTTAACTTCAACTTTTATGCTACGCGGCAGTTTAACCCGTCGCGAGGCACCATGCTCTCCTTATCCCTACGCAGGACGTCGCCTTTGGGCGCGGCCTGCGCTCTGCTGCTGGCGTTGTCGGGCTGTCACGACGGCAAAGACGCATCGTCGGCCCATCCCCTTCCCGAAGTCGGGGTGACGACCGTCGCCCCGCGCACGATCCGCCTCGCGGACGAATTCAACGGACGCGTCGAGGCCGTCGACGCCGTCGAATTGCGGCCGCGCGTGAGCGGCTATCTGCAACGCGTCGCGTACAAGGAGGGCGACCTCGTGGCGCAGGGCACCGTGCTGTTCGAGATCGACCCGCGTCCGTACCGGATCGCGCTCGACCGAGCGAACGCGCAGCAGCAGCGCGCACGCGCGGCCGCGAGCCTCGCGAACGTGCAGCTCAAGCGCGTGCAGACGCTGATCGATGCGCATGCAACGTCGCAGGAAGAACTCGACAACGCGCGCGCGACCGCCGAGCAGGCGCGCGCGGACCTGCAGGCGGCCGACGCGGCCGTCGCCGATGCGAAGCTCAATCTCGGCTTTACCGACGTGCGCGCGCCGATCGCGGGCCGTGTCGGCCGCGCGATCGCAACGGCGGGCAATCTCGCGCGTGCGGACGACACGCTGCTGACCACCGTCGTGTCGCAGGATCCCGTCTACGTGTATTTCGACTGCGACGAGCAGAGCTATCTGCGCTACAACGCGCGGCGTGCCGATCCGACGCATCGCGCGATCGGCGCCGATCCGGTACGCGTGGGCCTCGCGAACGAGACGGGCTTTCCGCACGCGGGCACCGTGGATTTCCTCGACAACCGGCTCGATCCGCAAACCGGCACGATCCGCGCACGCGTGCGGCTGTCGAATGCCGAACATACGTTCACGCCGGGCCTCTATGCGCGCGTGCAGCTCGTCAGCGGCCGCGACCAGGATGCGCTGCTCGTCGACGACAAGGCCGTGCTCACCGACCAGGATCGCAAGTACGTGTATGTGATCGGCGCCGGCGACAAGGCGCTGCGTCGCGACGTGACGATCGGGCGCGAGCTCGACGGCGAGCGGATCGTCGAGAAGGGGCTGCAGTCGGGCGACCGCGTGGTCGTCGATGGCGTGCAGCGGATCTACTATCCGGGTGCGCAGGTCAAGCCGAAGGCGCTACCCGCGCGCGCGGAGGCGGGCGCCGGCACCGGCCCGGGCAGCGGCACGCAGGCCGTCGCCAACGCGGACGCCGGCGCGCCGGCCGCGCCGGCCGTGCAATAACGGGAGACTGACGATGGATTTCTCCCGATTCTTCATCGACCGTCCGATCTTCGCGGTCGTGCTGTCGATCGTGATCTTCGCGCTCGGCCTGATCTCGATCCCGATGCTGCCCGCCGGCGAATATCCGGAAGTCGTGCCGCCGAGCGTCGTCGTGCGTGCGACGTATCCGGGCGCGAACCCGAAGGAAATCGCCGAATCGGTCGCCGAACCGCTGGAAGAGGCGATCAACGGCGTCGAAGGGATCATGTACATGAAGTCGGTTGCCGGTTCGGACGGCAGCCTGCAGGTCGTCGTCACGTTCCTGCAGGGCGTCGATCCCGACACCGCCGCGGTGCGCGTGCAGAACCGCGTGAGCCAGGCGCTGTCGCGCCTGCCCGACGAGGTGCGCCAGTACGGCGTGACCACGCAGAAGCAGTCGCCGACGCCGCTGATGTACGTGAGCCTCTATTCGCCGGACAACAGCCGCGATTCGCTGTACCTGCGCAACTACCTGACGCTGCACGTGAAGGACGAGCTGTCGCGCCTGACCGGCATCGGCGACGTCGGCGTGTACGGCTCCGGCGACTACGCGATGCGGCTCTGGCTCGACCCGAACCGGCTCGCGTCGCGCGGGCTGACCGCGAGCGACGTGATCGCCGCCGTGCGCGAGCAGAACGTGCAGGTGTCGGCCGGCCAGCTCGGCGCGGAGCCGTCGGCGAAGAAAAACGACTTCCTGGTATCGATCAACGTGCGCGGCCGGCTGCGTACCGTGCAGGAGTTCGGCGACATCGTGCTGCGCAACGGCGACGACGGCCAGGTCGTGAAGCTGTCCGACGTCGCGCGCATCGAACTCGGCGCGGGCGACTACACGTTGCGCTCGTATTTCAACGACAAGCATTCGGCGGTGGTCGGCATCTTCCTGTCGCCGGGCGCGAATGCGCTCGACGTCGCGAAGGCCGTGTATGCGAAGCTCGACGAACTGTCGAAGCGCTTCCCGCCGGGCGTCGCGTATCGACCGGTGTGGGACCCGACCGTGTTCGTGCGCGAGTCGATCCGCGCGGTGCAGCACACGCTGATCGAGGCCGTCGTGCTGGTCGTGCTCGTCGTGATCCTGTTCCTGCAGACCTGGCGCGCGTCGATCATCCCGCTCGTCGCGGTGCCGGTGTCGGTGGTCGGCACGTTCGCGTGGCTCTATCTGCTCGGCTATTCGATCAACACGCTGACGCTGTTCGGGCTCGTGCTGGCGATCGGGATCGTCGTCGACGATGCGATCGTCGTCGTCGAGAACGTGGAGCGCAACATCGCGCAGGGCCTGAGCCCGCGCGACGCCGCGCACCAGGCGATGCGCGAGGTGTCGGGGCCGATCGTCGCGATCGCGCTCGTGCTGTGCGCGGTGTTCGTGCCGATGGCGTTCATGTCGGGCGTCACCGGCCAGTTCTACAAGCAGTTCGCGGTGACGATCGCGATCTCGACGGTGATCTCCGCGATCAACTCGCTGACGCTGTCGCCCGCGCTCGCCGCGAAGCTGCTGCGCCCGCACGGCGCGCCGAAGGATGCGCTTACGCGTGGGCTCGACCGTGCGTTCGGCTGGCTGTTCCATCCGTTCAACCGGTTCTTCGAGCGCAGCGCCGATCGCTATCACGGCGTCGTCGCGCGCACGCTGAAGCGGCGCGGCGCGGTGTTCGTCGTCTACTCGGCCTTGCTCGCGGCCACCGCGCTGCTGTTCAACGCGGTGCCGGGTGGCTTCATCCCCGTGCAGGACAAGCTGTACCTGTTCGCCGGCGCGAAGCTGCCGGAAGGCGCGTCGCTTGCGCGCACCAGCGCGGTGACCGAGCAGATGACGAAGATCGCGCTCGGCACCGACGGCGTCGAGATGGTGCCGGCGTTTGCCGGACTGAACGCGCTGCAGGGCGTGAACACGCCGAACATCACGAATTCGTACGTGATCCTGAAGCCGTTCGACCAGCGCCACCGCAGCGCCGCGCAGATCAACGCGGACCTGAACGCGCGCTTCGCGGCGATCGGCGGCGGCATCACCTATGCGCTGATGCCGCCGCCGATCCAGGGCCTCGGCAACGGTTCCGGCTATTCGTTGTATCTCGAGGATCGCGGCGGGCTCGGCTACGGTGAGCTGCAGAACGCGTTGAGCGCATTCCAGGCGGCGGTCGCGAAGACGCCCGGGATGAGCTATCCGGTCAGCTCGTACCAGGCGAACATTCCGCAGCTCGAGGTGAAGGTCGACCGGCTCAAGGCGAAGGCGCAGGGCGTCGCGCTGACCGACCTGTTCAATACGCTGCAGGTCTATCTCGGCTCGATGTACGTGAACGACTTCAACGCATTCGGGCGCGTGTACCGCGTGATGGCGCAGGCCGATGCCGGGCACCGGCAGACCGCCGCCGACATCGCGAACCTGCGCACGCGCAACGCGAAGGGCGAGATGGTGCCGATCGGCTCGATGGTGACGGTCGCGCCCGCGTACGGGCCGGACCCGGTCGTGCGCTACAACGGCTATCCGGCCGCCGATCTGATCGGCGATGCGGACCCGAAGGCGATGTCGTCGTCGCAGACGATCGCGAAGCTGCAGCAGATCGCGAAGGACGTGCTGCCGCCCGGCATCACGCTCGAATGGACCGACCTCAGCTACCAGCAGGTCACGCAGAGCAACGCGGCGATCGTCGTGTTCCCGCTCGCGGTGATGCTCGTGTTCCTCGTGCTCGCATCGCTGTACGAGAGCTGGACGCTGCCGCTCGCGGTGATCCTGATCGTGCCGGTGTGCATGTGCGCGGCGCTGTTCGGCGTATGGCTGTCGGGTGGCGACAACAACGTGTTCGTGCAGGTCGGTCTGGTCGTGCTGATGGGGCTCGCATGCAAGAACGCGATCCTGATCGTCGAATTCGCGCGCGAGCTCGAAATCCAGGGCAAGGGCGCGATCGAAGCGGCGCTCGAAGCGTGCCGGCTGCGGCTGCGCCCGATCGTGATGACGTCGGTCGCGTTCATTGCCGGTTCGGTGCCGCTGCTGATCGGCAGCGGCGCGGGCAGCGAAGTGCGCGCCGCAACGGGCGTCACCGTGTTCGCGGGGATGCTCGGCGTCACGCTGTTCGGGCTGTTCCTCACGCCCGTGTTCTATGTGGCGATCCGCAAGCTCGCGGGCGGCACGCCGGCCGTCTGGAGCGAACAGCACGGCACCCTCGAAGGAGAAAACCGATGAGCGCCGCTTTCCGTCTTTCCGCGCTCGCGATGTCGGTGACGCTCGCCGCCTGCGCGGTCGGCCCCGATTTCAAACGGCCCGACACGGCGACCGCGGCGCGCTTCGCGCGCGACGCGCATCCGGCCACGCAGGATACGTCGCCGCCGGATGCGTCGGCCGCTGCCGACGCCACGTTCTGGCGCGGCTTCGGCGATCCGGCGCTCACGCAGCTGATCGATGCGGCGCTCGCGGCGAACCAGGATCTGCAAGTCGCGGTGTCGCGCTACGACGCGTCGAATGCGCTGCTGTCGCAGGCGACGTTCGATCGCTATCCGACGCTCACCGCGAGCGGGCAGATCGGCCATCAGCTGATGAGCAAGGATCAGGCGTTCGGCGCGCCGCGCAGCCAGCGCGATACGCCGGTTTCGAGCGTCGGGATCAACGCCGCATGGGAGCTGGACCTGTTCGGGCGGGTGCGCCGTTCGATCGAGTCGCAACGCGCGGAAACGGCGGCCAGCGCGGCCGACGTGCGCGCGGTGCGAGTCGCGATCGCGGGCGAGGTCGCGAGCACCTACGTCGATCTGCGCGGTTCGCAGGAGCGGCTGCGGATCGCGCGCGAGAACGCCGACAACCAGAAGCAGACGCTCGCGCTGATCAATGCGCGCGTCGGCGCGGGGCGCGGCTCCGAACTCGATGCGGCACGCGCGCGTGCGCAGTACGAGTCGACGACGTCGCGGGTCGCCGTATACGAAGCGGCGATCGGCGTCGACGAGCACCGGCTCGCGGTGCTGACCGGGCAGACGCCAGACGCGCTGATCGGCCGGTTCGACGTGCCGAAGGGCGCGACGGTGCCGTTGCCGGCGCTCGCCGCCGACCTCGATCCGGGCACGCCTGGCGATCTGCTGCGCCGGCGCCCGGATGTGGCTGCGGCCGAAGCGCGGCTGCATGCGGCGACCGCGCGGGTCGGCGTCGCGACGGCCGACCTATTTCCGCGCTTCACGCTGTCGGGGTTGCTCGGCAGCGCGACGAGCAGTTACGGGTTCTTCCGCGCGGGCAGCGACACGAACCTGATCGCGCTCGGCATCGACTGGTCGTTCCTCGACGTCGGCCGCGTGCGGGCACGAATCGCCGCGAGCGATGCGGAAGCGGCCGGCCAGCTCGCGCAGTATCGGCAGACCGTGCTCGGCGCGCTGGAGGAAACCGAGAACGCGCTGCTGCGCGTCGCGCGCACGCGCGACGAGACCACGCATCTGGTGCGTGCCGCGGACGACAGCGCACGCGCGACGCAGCTCGCGCAGACGCGTTTCTCGGCCGGCGCGATCGACTACTACGAAGTGCTCGACGCGCAGCGGACGTTGCTGCAGGCGCAGGACGCGGCCGCCGACGGGCAGATGCGCAGCGCGGCGTCGACGGTCGCGCTGTACAAGGCGCTCGCGGGCGGCTGGCCGGCGGGAACGGCGCAGCAGGTACCTGGCTCGCTTGCGCAGTCGCGGCCGTAACGCGGAGCAGGGGCCGCGCGGCAGGCACCTTCGTTTTCGCCCGCCGCGCGGCCCGGCGCGCACGAAGCTTGCGACGTGCGCGCACGCGCTTACACCGTTGCCGGGTCGACCTTGTCGATGTCGATCCCGTAACGCCGGATCGCCTCGCCAACCTGCGCGCGCGCGATCGTGCCGTCGTCGGCGAGCGCCTTCAGTGTCGCGATCGCGATGAAGTGCCGGTCGACCTCGAAGAACGTGCGCAGCGCTTCGCGCGTATCCGAGCGGCCGAAGCCGTCGGTGCCGAGCGACACGAAGCGCCGGCCGTCGACGAAGCCGCGGATCTGGTCGCCGACGATCTTCATGTAGTCGGTCGTGACGACCACGGGCCCGGCGCGACCGTCGAGGCATTGCTGCACGTAGGGCACGCGCGCCGGCGCGTCCGGATGCAGCAGGTTCCAGCGCTCCGCGGCGAGCCCGTCGCGACGCAGCTCGGTCAGGCTCGTCGCGCTCCACACATCGGTCGTCACGCCGAAGTCCTGCGCCAGCAGGTCGCTCGCGGCGAGCACCTCGCGCAGGATCGAACCGCTGCCCATCAGCTGCACATGCGGCGTACCCGTGCGCGCCGCGCCGTCCCGCAGCAGATAGAGGCCCTTGAGGATGCCGGTTTCCGCGCCGTCGGGCAGCGCCGGATGCGGGTAGTTCTCGTTGAGCAGCGTGATGTAGTAGTACACGTCTTCGTGCTCCGCATACATCCGTCGCAACCCGTCGCGCACGATCACCGCGAGTTCGTACGCGTAGGTCGGGTCGTACGACACGCAGTTCGGAATCACCGACGACAGCACGTGGCTGTGCCCGTCGTCGTGCTGCAGCCCTTCGCCCATCAGCGTCGTGCGTCCCGACGTCGCGCCGAGCAGGAAGCCGCGCGTGCGTGCGTCGCCGGCCGCCCACGCGAGATCGCCGACCCGCTGCAGCCCGAACATCGAATAGAAGATGTAGAACGGAATCGTCGGCAGCCCGTGGTTGCTGTACGCGGTGCCGGCCGCGATCCACGACGCGATCGCGCCCGACTCGTTGATGCCTTCCTGCAGGATCTGCCCGTCCTTCGCTTCCTTGTAATAGCTGAGCTGGCCGGCGTCCTGCGGCGTATAGAGCTGGCCGAGATGCGAATGGATGCCGATCTGGCGGAACAGGCCTTCCATCCCGAACGTGCGCGATTCGTCCGGCACGATCGGCACGACGAGCTTGCCGACATTCGGGTCCTTCAGCAGCGTGCCGAGGATGCGCACGAAGGCCATCGTGGTCGACAGCCCGCGCTCGCCGCTGTCCTTGAGCTGGCCGTCGAACGCGGCGAGCGGCGGCACCGGCAGCGGCGCGACGTCGCTGAAGCGGGCCGGCACGTGGCCGCCGAGCGCCGCGCGGCGTTCCGCGAAATAGCGCGCTTCAGCGCTGCCGGGTTCCGGCTTCAGGTAGGGCAGTTCGTCGAGCTGCGCGTCGCTGACCGGCAGCGCGAAGCGGTCGCGGAATGCCCGCACGGCATCCGCGCTCATCTTTTTCAGTTGATGGTTCATGTTCTGGCCTTCGCCGGCTTCGCCCATGCCGAAACCCTTGACCGTCTTCGCGAGCACCACGGTCGGTCGTCCGTCCGCGCGCATCGCCTGCGCATAGGCCGCATGCACCTTCTCCGGATCGTGGCCGCCGCGCGCCAGTTTCCAGATGTCGTCGTCGGACAGGTCGGCGACGAGTTCGAGCAGTTCGGGATACTTGCCGAAGAAGTGCTCGCGCACGTATGCGCCGCTCTGCGACTTGAAGGTCTGGTAGTCGCCGTCGACGCATTCCATCATCCGCTGGCGCAGCAGGCCGGTCGTGTCGCGTTCGAGCAGCCGGTCCCAGCCGCCGCCCCAGATCACCTTGACGACGTTCCAGCCGGCCGCGCGGAACGTGCCTTCGAGTTCCTGGATGACCTTGCCGTTGCCGCGCACCGGGCCGTCGAGGCGCTGCAGGTTGCAGTTCACGACGAAGATCAGGTTGTCGAGCCGCTCGCGCCCGGCGAGCGAGATCGCGGCGAGCGATTCGGGCTGATCCATTTCGCCGTCGCCGAGAAACGCCCAGACCTTGCGGCCCTGATGCGCTTTCAGCCCGCGATATTCGAGGTAGCGCATGAAGCGCGCCTGATACGCGGCCGTGAGCGGGCCGAGCCCCATCGAGACGGTCGGGAACTGCCAGAAATCGGGCATCAGGCGCGGATGCGGATAGGACGACAGACCGTCGCGTCCCGCTTCGCGGCCGGTCTCGCGGCGGAAGTTGTCGAGCTGCGCATCCGTGATGCGGCCCTCGAGATATGCGCGGCCATAGATGCCGGGCGCCGAATGCCCCTGGATGTAGACCATGTCGCCGTCGAACGTGCCGGTGCGGCCGCGGAAGAAGTGGTCGAAGCCGACGTCGTACAGCACCGCGGCGGACTGGTAGGTCGCGATGTGGCCGCCGACGTTCGAATGCCGGCCGGCGCGCAGCACCATGACCATCGCGTTCCACCGGATCATCGCGTTGAGCCGCCGCTCGAGCGCGAGATCGCCCGGGTAGGCCGGCTGCCGCGCGCGCGGCACGGTGTTCACATAGGCGGTCGTCACGCGGCCGTGCAGGTCGCCGTGGCGGGCCGCATCGAGGTCGGCCAGCCGGTCGAGCAGGTAGTGCGCGCGCGGACGGCCTTCGAGCGCGATGACGGATTCAAGCGCATCGAGCCATTCACGGGTTTCCTGCGGATCGATGTCGGGTAGCGCGAGAGGTGCGGTCATGCAGTGTCTCCAGAAGCATCAGGCTGCGCGGGGCGACGGTCGTGGCGCCGCCGCGCGCGACGGAAGGGCCGCCGATGGGCGGCCAGATAGTTGCAATTGCAATCGTATCGAAGCCCATTGTATCGAGGTAAAATTTAATTGCAACTGCAATTCAAAGAGAGGAACGACCTGACATGAGCGCACCCGAACCGGATCTGTGGTTCTCGTTTGTCCGCGCGCACCGCACGATGATTCGCGAGATCGAGCGGCGTCTCGCGGACGCCGGCCTGCCCGCGTATGCGTGGTACGACGCGTTGTGGGGGCTGGAAAGCGGGCCCGACGGCACGCGTCGCATGCACGAACTGGCCGACGTGCTCGCGATCGAGCGCTACAACCTCACGCGGCTCGTCGACCGGCTCGAACAGGAAGGGCTCGTCACGCGCGCCCGTTCGGCCGACGACGGCCGCGCGGCGTTCGCGAGCATCACCGACAAGGGGCGCACGCTGCGTAAAAAGATGTGGAAGGTGTACCAGTCGACGGTCGCGGAGCTTTTCCTCGACCAGTTCGGCGCGAAAGAGCAGGCGACGATGGCCGCCGCGCTCGATCGTGCGACGGCCGCTGCGCGCGACGCGACGGCCGGCGCGAAGTAGCGGCCGCTGTCGCGGGTTTCAGCCGCGCGCATACCGCTGCATGGCCCGTGCGGCCCAGTCGGCCGGCACGCGACCGTCGTCGGCCAGCACGCGGATCGCGACCGCGGCGATCCAGCGCGCATCCGGCGCCCGCGCGCCGGGGCCTGCCAGATCCGCGCCGAGCGCCGTGAAGCGGGCAGGGACGAACGCGCCGATCTGCGCGGCGACGTGCCGTGCATAGCCCGTGACCGCGAGCACGGGCGTGCTGCCTTCGCCGAGGCACGCGCTGACGTGCGCGATGCGCGGCGCGGCGTGCGGGTGCAGCAGGTTCCAGCGTTCGGCGGCGCGCGCATCGCGCGCAAGCCGCGTGTAGCTCGGACAGCTCCAGATCGTCGAATCGATGCGCCATTCGTCATGCAGCAGGTCGGCGGCTTCCATCACCTGCGCGAGCGTGCTGCCCGCGCCGCACAGACGAATCTTTGCGGCGGAGCCGGCCGCCGCGCGCCGGCCGGCCCGCACCATGCCGTTGAACGCGTCGCGGGCCGCCGTGGCGGAAAGGGGGCGTACGCCGGGCACGCAGCCGTCGTGGCTCGCGAGATAACAAAATCCGGGCTGGCCGGCGACATAGAGCGCGCGCAGCGCGCCGCGCAGGATCGCGAGCGCCTCGTCGCCCGACGCGGGATCGTATGGCGTGCACGCGGGGTTCGCGGCCAGCCAGTGCGGGACGTCGGGCATCACGCCCTTGGGCCATGACGAGCGGAACGTTTCCGCGTCGTTCACGAAGATCCCGCGGCCGACCGTTTCGGCCGACGCCAGCCGCAGCCGGTCCGTCGCATGCGCTTGCAGCAGGTACAGCAGCGGCCGTTCGAACTGTCCGGCCGGGTCGAGAAAGCGCAGCGGCCACGCGCTGATGCGGCGAGGTTCGGCAGCGCGCGCCGTCGCCGCGGGTACGTCGGGGCGGACGATCCAGACGCGGCCCGCGGTCGCCGCATCGCGTTCGAGGCAGTCGGCGGCCGCGCGGATCGCGTCGAGCGGAGTCATCGCATCGCGCCGGGGCGAGAGCCGCCGGGCCGTCAGCCGTTCGACGCAGGCCGCCGCGGCGCGGCGGGTGTCGGGCGTCCGCACGGGCGGACCGGATCGCGCAGTCTGCATGTCCCTCCTTCGAGTACTGGCATGTTGCCGGGGTGTCGATCCCGGCATAGGATTGCAATTGCAACGATTGTAGTTGCAACGATAACCGGATGACAAGGACCGACATGACATCGACGCACACACTCACGTTCCATACGGCCGACACGCCGAACGGGCACAAGATCGCCATCTACCTGGAGGAGGCCGGGCTGACGTACGCGCGCGTGCACGTGAACCTGTCCGCCGGCGAGCAGCGCAGCCCGGCGTTCCTCGCGATCAGCCCGAACGGCAAGATCCCGGCCATCGTCGATCACGACACCGGCCTGGCCGTGTTCGAATCCGGCGCGATCCTCGGCTATCTCGCCGAGAAAACGGGCTGCCTGCACCCGGAAACGCTGGCCGAGCGCACGGCGGTCCAGCAATGGCTGCATGTCCAGATCGGCGGCATCGGGCCGATGCTCGGCCAGCTCTGGTGGTTCCTGCATGCATCGAAGACGGTCAATGCGGAGGCGATCGACCGCTATCGGAACGAGGCGCGGCGCCTCTATGGCGTCGCGAACGGGCGATTGTCGGAATCGCCGTATCTCGCGTCGTCGCGGTATTCGATCGCCGACATCGCCGCATTCCCGTGGCTGCGCACGGCGGCCGAACTCGATATCGACGTCGCCGGCTATCCGCACGTCGAGCGCTGGCTCGCCGACATCGAGAGTCGGCCGGCGGTTCAACGGGGCCTGATCGCCTGCCGCGCGCCGGCGGCCATGCCCGCGCACTGACGTCGCATCGCCCGCGCCGCGACGACGGCGCGGGATCCGGCGGATGCCCTGCCGCAAAACATTGTTCTCCTTCGTCGTAAACGTCTCGAATGCGTGATATTTGCGCCGCCTGATCCGGTTTAGAGTGGCCGCGAATTGATGACGATGTGTCGTATGGCCGCAGTCGCGGGCCGTGCCGACGCACCAGAGGAGCTGGAGACAAATGAGTGAAGGCAGGATTACGCAAGTCGAATCGTTCGGTTTCGAACGCATTCCCGACGTATCGCGCTATGCGCGTCCGATCGATCTGTTCCGGCTGCTGTTCGGCGGCTGCAATACGTTTTCCACATCGGTGCTCGGCAGCTTCCCCGTGCTGGTCGGGCTGTCGTTCAAGGCGGGTGTTGCCGCGATCGTGCTCGGCGTCCTGGTCGGCACGTGCATCCTCGCGCCGATGAGCCTGTTCGGCCCGCGCAACGGCACGAGCGATCCGGTCTCGTCCGGCGCGCATTTCGGCATCCACGGCCGGATCGTCGGTTCGTTCCTCGCACTGCTCACGTCGATCGCGTTCTTCTCGCTCGCGGTGTGGAGCTCGGGCGACGCGCTCGTCGGCGGTGCGCACAACATGGTCGGCGTGCCGGTCAACGGCTTCACGCTCGGCGCTGCATACCTGGTGTTCGCGGTGCTGGTGCTGATCGTCTGCATCTACGGCTTCCGCTTCATGCTGTGGGTCAACAAGATCGCCGTGTGGGCCGCGAGCCTGCTGTTCGTCGCCGGCCTGTTTGCGTTCGCCGGGATGTTCGACGTGAACTACGCGGGCACGCTGAACCAGGGGAGCGCAGGCTTCTGGGCCGCGTTCGTCGGCGCGGTGCTGGTCGCGCTGAGCAACCCGGTGTCGTTCGCGTCGACGCTCGGCGACTGGGCGCGCTACATTCCGCAGCACACGCCGAAGCGGCGCGTGATGGGCGCCGTGTTCGCCGCGCAGATCGCGACCTTCGTGCCGTTCTTCTTCGGCCTCGCGACCGCGACGATCATCGCGTCGAAGGCGCCCGCGTTCATTGCATCGAACGACTACGTCGGCGGGCTGCTCGCCGTGTCGCCGCGCTGGTTCCTGCTGCCGATGTGCCTGATCGCGATCATCGGCGGGATGTCGACCGGCACGACCGCGCTGTACGGCACGGGCCTCGACGTGTCGAGCATGTTCCCGCGCTTCCTGAACCGCGTGCGCGCGACGCTGCTGATCGGCACGATCGCGATCGCGTTCATCTTCGTCGGCCGCTTCTGGTTCAACCTCGTCGAAAGCGTCGCGACGTTCTCGACGCTGATCGACACGTTCAGCTGCCCGTGGATGGCGATCATGGTGATCGGCTACGTGACGCGCCGCGGCTTCTATCTCGCCGACGACCTGCAGGTGTTCAACCGCGGGCTGCGCGGCGGCCACTACTGGTTCACGCACGGCTGGAACCTGCGCGCGATGGGCGCATGGCTGCCGGCGGCGTTCATCGGTCTGTCGTTCGTGAACCTGCCGGGGCAGTTCGTCGGGCCGCTCGGCAATCTCGCGGGCGGACTCGATCTCAGCGTGCCGGTATCGCTGGCGGTTGGCGGGCTGTTGTATTCCGTGCTGCTGACGCTGTATCCGGAGGCCGACGGCGTGTACGGCCCGCACGGGCGCTGCCTCGCGCGCGGCGGCAAGCACGGCGCGCGCGGTGTCGGCGCACCGGCGATCCAGCCGAAGGGGTACTGAGCGCCGTTTCGCTTCGGAAGACACGATGCCGCCGCGCGGGAGAATCGCCGGCGGCATTGTCGTTTTTCGATGATTTATTAGTGATGCATATGACAGGCGCGCCCTGACTGTCCACTTCGCCCGGCCGAAAATGAAAACACCCGCCGAGCAGGCGGGTGCATGTCGACCGACGCGCGAATCAGTGGAACGTGCTGCCCGCGAGCAGCCCGCCGTCGACGATGAATTCCGAACCCGTGCAATACGCGGATTCGTCGGAGGCGAGGAACAGCACGAGGTTCGCCACTTCATCCGGCTTGCCGATGCGCGCGATCGGCAGCCCGCCATAGATCGACGACGGGTCGAAATCAGCGTATTCCGGCGGGCGCGCCATCACGGTGTCGATCCCGCCTGGGTGCACCGAGTTCACGCGGATCCCGTAGCGGCCGAACTCGAGCGCGGCGGCCTTGGTCATCCCGCGCACCGCGAATTTGCTCGACACGTATGCGCTGCCGCCCGCCACGCCCTCCATCCCGGCCGTCGACGACACGTTGACGATCGCGCCTCCACCGGCATCCTTCAGCGCGGCAAGCGCCGATTTCATGCCGAGCCAGCAGCCGACCTGGTTCACGTCGATCACCTTCCGATAGTCGTCGAGCGAACACGATTCGATCGGCACGAGCTTCAGGATCGCCGCGTTGTTCACGAGGATGTCGAGCCGGCCGAAATGTGCGAGCGTCGCATGCACGGCGGTGTGCCAGTCGTCTTCGTTCGTCACGTCGAGATGCTGGAAACGCGCGGCGTCGCCGAGTTCGGCCGCGACGCGCCGGCCCGCGTCGTCGAGCACGTCGGCGATCACCACGCGCGCGCCTTCGGCGACGAACCGTCGCGCTTCCGCCTCGCCCTGGCCGCGGGCGCCGCCCGTGATCAGGGCCACTTTGCCTTCGAGTCGTTTCATCGTGATTGCTCCTGTGAGTGAAGTGGGACGCGTGCGGGCCCGCTCATGCGGCGGCCGACGCGTCGATGATGCGGCCCGGAGCGGCGCCGTCCCATGCGCGCGCTTCGGCGATGCCGTGCGCGATCATGTCGCGCATCCCGGCGCCTTCGATCGCTTCGATGCGCACGCCGGGATCGTCGGCGTCGTCGAGATAGGCGACGCGTGTGGCCGGGTTGGCGGCTTCGAACACGACACGCAGGCCGCGCGCCGTGAGCCTCGCCACCGCGGCGTCGAGATCGTCGACCACCCATGCGACGTGATGCAGGCCCGCGAGCGGTTGCCCGTGCGCGCCGCGGTAGGGCGACGGCGTGTCGTTCGTCACGTGGATCAGTTCGATCTGCAGGTCGCCGCGATACGCGAGCCCGACGTCCATCGTGACCGTCACCGGCTCGCCGAGATAGCGGCCGTCGAGGCGCACGTTGCGAAACACGGTCCACGGGCCCGCGTCGTGGCGGGCGCGCCAGCGCGCGATGCTGTGGTCGAGATCGGCGACCACATAGCCGATCTGGTCGATGGGGCCGAGGACGGGGTCGTGCATGGTGTCTCCGTGGCGAGGGCGCGCGAGCGGGCGCCGCGCCGCTCGATGCGGATCGCGGCGCGCGCTGAATGACGGCCATGATCGCAACAAAGCCCGCGTTTCGTGCCACCCAAACGGACTAGCTGCGGCGTGTCAGTGTCATGGCGAGGTGGCGTGCCGTTCATCGTCACGTGGCTCACGCGCGCGAGCGGGTCGCCCGGCGCGCCCGCGTGGTACGTGCTGTTCGCGGCGTCGTTCGGGCGCGCCGCGACCGTATTCATGCACGACGGCGCGCCGTGCGTGCTCGCCCGCCGGCAGTTTCGGGCCGAGCCGCCGAGCGCCGACCAGCGGCTCGCGGTCCGGTCCGGGCCGGTCGGCCATCGGCGCGCGCGCCGGGCAGGGCATCGGCGTTGCCGATGGTCAGTATCGCGGGCGGCGGCCTACCGGCGCCGCTGCTCGCCCATTACGCTTGGGCGATCATCCACTCCGTCCGGAAGATCGCCATGTCCCGGCTCGATTACACGCTGCTCGGCCCCTGCCTGCTCGCCATCGCGATCGACGCGATGGGCTTCGGTCTCGTCTACCCGATGATGTCCGCGATCTTCAGCGATCCGCATGCGGGCATCCTGCCGGCCGACGCCGGCGAGCACGCGCGCAATTTCTACCTCGGTCTCGGCTACGGGATCTATCCGTTGTGCATGTTCTTCGGCTCGTCGCTGATGGGCGAGCTGTCGGACCGCTACGGCCGCCGCCGGATCCTGCTGCTGTGCCTGCTCGGTCTCGCGACGGGCTATGCGCTGATGGCGGCCGGCGCCTGGCACGCGTGCGTCGCGCTGCTGCTGGCCGGACGCGGGCTCACCGGCCTTACGGCCGGCTGCCAGGGCATCGCGCAAGCGGCCATCACCGACTTGAGCACGCCCGAGAACAAGGCGTACAACATGAGCATCATGTCGCTCGCGTTCAGCGCCGGCGTGATCGTCGGCCCGGTGCTCGGCGGCGTCACGTCCGACCGGACGATCTCGCCGCTGTTCGACTACGGCACGCCGTTCGTGCTGGTTGCGGTACTGTCGCTGATCTGCGCGGGCTGGACCTGGGCGTCGTATCGCAATACGGCCGTGCCGCGCGGCGACACGCGCATCGATTTGCTGCTGCCGCTGCGGATCGTCCGGGAAGCCGTGAGCCAGCGCAACGTCGCGTTCCTGTCGGTGGTGTTCTTCCTGATGCAGGTCGGCTACGGGCTCTACCTGCAGACCATCATGCTGTTGCTGCAGACGAAGTTCGGCTATACGAGTGCGCGGCTCGGGCTGTTCAGCGGCGTGATCGGCGTCTGCTTCGTATTCGGCCTGCTGTTCGTCGTGCGGCTGATGTTGCGCGTCTGGCGCGTGGTCGACATCGCGAAGACGGGGCTGCTCGTCGCCGGCCTCGGCCAGATCCTGTCGGCGCTGTTCCCGCACGAGCCGGTGCTGTGGGCGCTCGCGATGGTGGTCGGCTGCTTCGACATGGTCGCGTACACGACCATGTACACCGCGTTCTCCGACGCCGTCAGCGAGGACCGGCAGGGCTGGGCGCTCGGCGTCGCGGGCTCGGTGATGGCCGTCGCGTGGGTCGTGACGGGCGCGCTCACGAACCTGTTGCCGGTGTTCGGCGAGATCGGGCTGCTGCTGATCGGCGGCGCCGGCTTCCTGCTCAGCTTCGTGATGATGGCGTTCTACGGACGCAAGCAGGCCGGGGGGCGCGCGGCACTGTCGTAGGCGGTCGCGCACAGGTTGGCCCGATCCTGTCGGACGTTGTCCCGCGGGCTGCTGTCGCACGCGGCCGTGCGGCCCGACACTGGCGCTTCGCGGTCACGGCAGCGCCCGCCACCGGCGGCAAACCGGCGGCAAACCGGCCGCAGGACCGCGTTCGGCGGGCGCTGGCTCGACCGTACCGCCGTTCCGTTCGATGTGCCAACCTGGAGTAGAGAGCGACCCATGCAACATCCGACCATCCGCACCCTGGCCGGCGCGAGCGCGCCGGCGTCGATCGACGCTGCCCGCACCGCGCTGCTGGTGATCGATTTCCAGAACGAGTATTTCAGCGGCCGCCTGCCGATTCCGGAAGGGCCGCGCGCGCTGGGCAATGCGCAGCGCGTGATCGCATTCGCCGATCGCGCGGGCATTCCGGTGTTCCACGTGCAGCACGTCGGCGCGGCCGGCGGCCCGATCTTCGCGGACGGCAGCGACGGCTTCCGCTTTCATGCCGACCTGCAACCCGCGCCGCAGCACACGGTCGTGAAGAAGACGTCGGTCAGCGTGTTTCCGACGACCGACATCGACGCGCGCCTGAAGGCGGCCGGGATCGACACGCTGATCGTCACCGGGCTGATGACGCATGCATGCGTTGCCGGCGCGGCGCGCGATGCGGTGCCGCTCGGCTATGCGGTGATCGTCGTCGACGACGCATGCGCGACGCGCGACCTCGATGTCGCGGACGGCAGCACGGTGCCGCACCGTGACCTCCATCGCGCGACGCTGGCCGCGCTGTCGGACACGTTCGGCGACTTGCTGACGACCGATCAGGTACTCGCGCTCGACGTCGCCTGACGCGCGCCTGGCCTGTGTCCGGCAGGCGCTGGGCCGGTGCTCAATCGGCCCAGCCCGGCGCGGCATACACGACTTCGCCGCGGAAGCAGGTCTCGAGCACGCGCGTTTGCGCGAACGCGCCGACCGGGTGGTCGAACGGATTGCGATCGAGGATCGCGAGGCTCGCGTCCTTGCCCGCTTCGAGCGAACCCGTGCAATCGTCGAAGCGCAGCGCATACGCAGTGTTCACCGTATAGGCCTCGAGCATCGTGAGCAGGTCGAGACGCTCGTGCGGATTCCACGGCGGGCTGTCGGGCTGGTCGATCAGCCGGTGCGTGACGCCGGTCTGGATGATCTGCATCGGGTCCATCGTGCTGACCGACCAGTCGGAACCGGCCGCGAGCATCGCGCCCGCGTTGCGCAGGCTGCGGAACGGATAGTTGCGGGCGGTGCGCTCGGCGCCGAGCAGGTCGCGGTAGAGCTGCTGCTGCTCCTCGCGCGCGGCCGTCCACAGAGTCTGGACGCTCGCGATTGCGCCGAGCCGGTTGAAGCGGCCCATGTCGGCCGGATCGACGAGCTGCAGGTGCGCGAGCTGCGCGCGGCGATCGCGCACGCCGTTGCGGATCTGCACGTATTCGAGCGCGTCGAGCGTCATGCGCACCGCGCGATCCGCCAGCGTATGGAAGTGCAGGTCGAAGCCGGCCGTATCGGCGAGCAGGCAGATTTCGTCGAGTGCGTCCTGGCGCCACAGCGCGAGGCCGCAGTCGTCGGTGCCGGCGTACGGTTCGAGCAGCGCGGCGGTTTTCGATTCGGGCACGCCGTCGACGAAGATCTTCACCGTATGCAGGCGCAGGTTGTCGCGCTCGTACTCGCGCCGCCACGCGACGAAGCGCTCGATCTGTTCGCGCGGATCGCGGCGCGGGTTCGCGTAGAGGCCCGCGCTCATGTACGTCTTCAACTGGCCGGCACGTTGCGCGGCGGCATAGGCCTTGAGCTCGGCCTCCTCGACGCGCGCGTCGAACCAGCCGGTGATTCCGTAGCCGTGCGCCATCGCATGCGCTTTCGCGAGCGACTTCGGATAGCCGGCCGGACTCAGTTGCGGAATGATCGGACAGACGCGGTAGAACGCCGCTTCGTGCACGACGCCGTTCGGCGCGCCCGACGCATCGCGCTCGTACACGCCGCCGGCCGGATCGGGCGTATCGGCCGTAATGCCGGCCGCTTCCAGCCCCTTCGTATTGAGACAGCCGCTGTGCACGTCGAAGCCGACCACGAGCAGCGGCCGGTCGGGCACGATCCGGTCGAGCAGTTCGCGGCCCGGATATGCGCCGAACGCGGCGAGGTTCGCGCCGCCGAGATAAACCCACGGCTCGTTCGGCGTCGCGTCGGCGCACGCGCGGATGCGCTGCAGGATCGCATCCGGGTCGTTGATCCCGGACAGATCGAAGTCGCCGAGAATCTGATGACCTTCGAGCGGGTGCACATGGCCGTCGATCAGGCCCGGCAGCATCAGCCTGCCGGCCAGATCGACCATGCGCGTCGCGGGGCCGGCGAGCGGGCGGATGTCGTCGTCGCGACCGACGGCGACGATCTTGCCGTCCTTCGTGGCGAGCGCCTGCGCGAAGCGGCGCTGTGCGTCGCCGGTGTAGAGCAGGCCGTTCAGATAGACGGTGTCGGCATGTTGCATGTGTCTCCTCCGGATCGGGGAATCGACGGGCGTACGCGGCCAGCGGACGGGCCGTCGGGCGCGTCCGGTCGCGTGGACCCGGTCGGGTTGGAATGGAATGAAGGGCGTTATGCCCGAGTGCGGCGCGGTGCGCGATGCCGGTTTTGCCGACCGATATGCGTCACCCCGTCGCCGCGGGACGCATGCCCGGCCGCGCGGGCGGGCGTCCGTCCGTGGTTTGGCATGGCGTGTCTCCGTTGCATCCGACGCGCCGCTGTCGTCGGGTGAGTCAGATACTAGGAGCGGGCCGGCCGGCTGTCTGTCATCGTTTTAAGGACAAGCGCGACAAAGGCGACAGGGCAGGAAGGTGCGGACGGGAACGATGCTCTAACGCTCGCCGGTGGCCGGCGCGTCTTCGTCCGTTACACACCACGCGAAGAGCCCGGCCCGGTTCGCGATGCCGAGCTTCGCGAGCGCGCGGCCGAGGTAGGTGCGCACGCTGCTCGGCTTGAGCGCGAGCGTGTCGGCGATCTGCGGAACGGGCCGGCCTTGCAGCACGGCGCGGCACACGAGCCGCTCGCGCTGCGACAGCGCCGCGCCGCTGGCCGTCAGCCGTTGCTCGAACCGCTGCAGCAACGCGCCGTCGTCCTGGCGTGGCGTGAGGCGCGCCAGGCGCGCGTGCTGGATCAGCAGCGGCAGCACGAAATCGCCGAGCTGCCGCAGCAGGCTCAGCTCGGCCAGCGTATAGGACGGCTGGCCGCGCCGCCGGAACAGCGAGAACGCATAGACATAGTCGCGCTCGCTGCCGAGCAGCGTGCAGTCCTCGCCGAGATCGCCCAGCGCGAACTGGCGCCCGTACTCGGTCGCCGTGTCGATTTCCTCGTTGCACGAGAACACGAGCTGCGAATCGGTGACGCGTTCGATGTGCGGGAGCAACGTGTCGTTGCGCCAGTCGCCCTGTGTATACAGATCGAGCGCATGGCGCGTGCCGCCGGGATCGTCGCCGCCCGCGAAGAACAGCACGTCGACGCCGTCGACCGCCTGCGATCCCGCGCCGCGCCGGTAACGGGTCGCGACGCTGTAGTGGGACTGCGGATCGACCGTTTCGCGCAGCCATGCCCAGAGCCGGGCGGGGAACTGCGGGCTGCCGAGGCTGGCGACCAGGTCGCCGGCGCTATTCAGGGAAATGTGGGCGGGGCTCATCGTTGACACCATCTTCGCGAACGGCCGCCCGCGCCGGCCGTGCTGCGCGCACAGTGGCGCGCGGACGGATGACGGCCCCGATCCGGTGATGCGAGCCGGGGCGGCGCGGCGGCGATGCACGATTGTAGGTGACTTCGCCGGCGCCCGGCGATCATGCCGTTTCGCGAGGTGCCGGC
The DNA here is from genome assembly GCF_003366075.1 of Burkholderia sp. IDO3. Lineage (NCBI taxonomy): Bacteria > Pseudomonadati > Pseudomonadota > Betaproteobacteria > Burkholderiales > Burkholderiaceae > Burkholderia > Burkholderia sp. IDO3. The sequence continues at coordinate 2,156,617 of NZ_CP028962.1, read as the reverse complement.
CGCGCGCCGATGCGCGGCCGCGGCCGGTCAGAACATCGTGTTCGCGTTCGCGGACTTTTCCGGTACCGGCTGGATCACGTCCCAGTGTTCGACGATCCGGCCGTCCTTCACGCGGAAGATGTCGACGACCGCCTCGCCGCGATCGCCCGGATGTTCGGTCGCATGCACGTGCAGATAGACGAGACCGCCGTCGGCCGCACTGCGGACGATGCGTGCGCGCGATGCCGGGTTCTTCTGAAATGCGCCGACGAAGTACGACACGAACGGCTTCTTGCCGTCGGGTACGTGCGGGTTGTGCTGCTTGTAGTCGTCCGCGACGACAGCCGCGGCTGCGACTGCTTCGTGCTTGTTGAAGAAGCGGTCGTAGAACGTCAGCACGAGCTGGCGGTTGGCTTCCTCGGCGGCCACGTCGCGCGTGGCGGGGCCGGCGGCCTGCGCGGCCGTCGACGCGGCGAGCAGCACGAACGCGGCGATGGTGCGAACGGGGAAGCGGAGCGATGACATGTCGGGGTTCCTTGTCTGGCGATTCGTGGATGGCGCGCGGTGCGCGACTGCGGGTGCCGCCGATCGCGAGGATCGGCGTGCGGATGGGTACCGCTGGGTGCCGCTGGCGCGCGGCGCCGGCGTGCAGCCGCATGCTTCGGAGAACTGGCGAAACCGTGCGGCCCGTCGGGTCGCTCGAATGGTACAGTTGCCGCGAACCCGTCACAAGAAGTCACTGCGGTGTGAACAGGTCACACCGCAGTGACCTCGTATTGCCCGTGAAAGAGAATCCCGCCATGCCGTCCCCGTTCCCGTCTCCGTCCGCCGACGACTCCGTCGAACTCGATCAGCCGTGTCCGATTCGCGATGTGCTCGACCGTATCGGCGATCAGTGGAGCCTGCTCGTGCTCGAAGCGCTGTCCGGCGGCACGTTGCGCTTCAACGAACTCGGCCGCGCGATCGGCGACGTGTCGAAGCAGATGCTGTCACGCACGCTCAAGCGGCTCGAGCAGGACGGCTTCGTCAGCCGCACGCTGTACGCCGAAGTGCCGCCGCGCGTCGAATATGCGCTGACCGAGCTCGGTCGGTCGTTCCTGACGCCGATGCACGCGATGATCCGCTGGGCCGATGAACATCACCGTGCGATTTGCGCTGCGCGTCGTCGTGCACGGGAGCTGGAGGGTAGTGGGCATTGAGCGGAGCGCGGCACGCCGGGGCGCCATCCCGATGCGTGGCGAACCGGCGCGTATGCGCTTGCTTTGATATCGGATGATTTCGTCATCCGAATTTTTCCGGTGAAACGGATAGGCCGCACGTGTGCTATTGCGAAGGCGTGCGTACGCGCCGGCGAACCGAGCGGCGGCCAAGGTGTTGGTTCGCCGCGATCGTGGCGGGACCGGAATGGCATCCGCCGGATCGTTCACGTGGTGAGCGGGCTGCCCGCGATGCATTGATTGCGACGCGCGCTGAGGCGGCGATTTCGTGTCGCGGTGCGATGCGCGGAGGGGGAGGCCCGTGAGCGTCGATCGTTTCGGATCGACGTGGCCGGGATGTCGCGAAAGCCCAATACATGCGTTGTGCCGCGGGACGTATGACCGATCGCCGTTCCGGTTCGGATGGGCGTTCGTGCTCGGGGGATATCGGCCGATGCCGGTACTTGCCGCCGGGCAGGATCGTCCGGCAGCCGGACGGCGCGGAACGGCCCGCCGTCCGGCTGCGTAGCGCAGGGCCATCGCCGACGCGTCTGCTGTCTATCGCCAGGCGCCGTCGACGTAGATCCATACCTGACCCTGGCGCCGCCAGTAGCCGGGGACCCATCGATGCCCCGGACGACGGGCGACCCACCGGCCTGGCACCCATATATAGCGGCCGCGCTGCCAGCGCCAGTAGCCGTCGGTCCACACGTAGCCGTGCGACCTCGGTGGCGGCGGGCGGCGGTCGTGTCGCGGCGCGGGCGGCGCAAAGCCCGGGCGAGCCGGATAAGGCGGCCTGCCGGGCCCGTGGTTCGGACCCGGCGGCCGGTATCCCGGCGGCGGCGCGGGCTGAGCCGAGGCGGTACGCAACCAGCCGCCGGTGGCGGCGAGGGCGGCGGTCAGTCCGATGGCGCGCAACAATGAGCGTCGATTCATGGCGGAACCTCTTCTGTAATAGGGGTTGCCTTACATTAATCTGCCAGTCTCGCGGCCGCGTTACGGCGGGCGTTAAGGCTGTTACTGCATGTCACGACGGCGGCCGTCGCCCGCGCTGCCTTTTTGCGGCAAGCCGCCCGTTGCAGGCGCTTGCGCAGGCGAATGGCGGCTGCAGCAGCGGTGTCACCCTTCGTTTACTGTTGTTTACCGAGCGGGCGTTGCATTTTTAGTCGGTCAAACCCGGTATTCGCGATGAAATCGGGTAAAAATTGCCGATTTTGTGGTGGCGCCCCATCCCGCTTGTTGTTTCTATGCAACCGTCAAGCGGGTGACATGAAAGAATGGTGGGATGAAAGCCTCCAAAAAGCACGCGTCAAGAAGCCAAAAAAATAAGCTAAAACAAATACTTATAACGCGGCCCCATTTCTATTATTTCTAGTTCTGGAAAAGCTTATTTCTTTATTTGCGGATCGCTCCCCTAGGGTACACCCCTAAACTCACGGTTCCCAAACGGGCAACTATCCGGGCGCAGCCAGCAGTACCGATGGCGTTTCCGGGCGGTTGCAGACCGTTTATGAACAAGGTCGCGAGACCTGCCTCTTTTTAGAAGGGAGCTCCACGAATGAACAAGACTCTGATCGTTGCAGCAGCTGCAGCATCGTTCGCTACCGTCGCTCACGCGCAAAGCAGCGTCACGCTGTACGGCGTGCTGGACGCAGGCATCACCTACCAAAGCAACGTCCAGAACGCAGCCGGCCAAGGCAAGTCGCTGTGGTCGATGGGTTCGGGCATTGACCAGAGCCGCTTCGGCCTGCGTGGTTCGGAAGACCTCGGTGGCGGCCTGAAGGCAATCTTCACGTTGGAAAGCGGCTTCGGCATCGGTAACGGCAAGTTCGCGAACGGTGGCAACAACACCATTTTCAACCGTCAGGCATTCGTCGGTCTGTCGAGCCAGTACGGCACGGTTACGCTGGGCAAGCAGTATGACTCCGTTCAAGACTACCTGGCTCCGCTGACCGCAACGGGTTCGTGGGGTGGTACGTACTTCGCTCACGTCGGCAACAACGACAACCTGAGCACGAACGGCGGCTACTCGAACAACAACTCGATCAAGTTCACGAGCGCTAACTACGCTGGCCTGCAATTCGGCGGCACGTACTCGTTCTCGAACGACACGAACTTCGGCAACAACCGTGCATACAGCGGCGGCGTGTCGTACCAGTTCCAAGGCCTGAAGCTGGGTGCAGCGTACTCGCAAGCGAACAACCCGAACGCAACGTCGTCGGGCGCAGTCGTGTCGGATAACGCACTGTTCAACGGCCAAGGCCGCCTGCGCACGTACGGCGCGGCAGCTGCATACGCATTCGGCCCGGCGCAAGTTGGCGCAGCATGGACGCAATCGCGTGTCGACAACCAAGCTAACGGCGGCGGCACGTTCCACGCTGACAACTACGAAGTCAACGCAAAGTACAACCTGACGCCGGCTCTCGGCCTGGGTGCTGCTTACACGTACACGAGCGCGAAGGTTGACGGCAGCAGCGCGCACTGGAACCAGTTCGGTCTGCAAGCTGACTACTCGCTGTCGAAGCGCACGGACGTGTACGCACAAGCTGTGTACCAACGCGCATCGAAGAACGCAGGCGGCGCGTCGATCTACAACGGCGACCCGACGACGGCAGCAAGCTCGTCGATCAACCAAACCGCAGCAACGGTTGGTCTGCGTCACCGCTTCTAAGCGTGACGGCTGGGTAACCAGCTTCGCAGCATCAAAAAAGGCGCCTTCGGGCGCCTTTTTTTCGTCTATCGACGGCCGAAACGGCTAAAGCGATGGGGGTGCCGGAGGGGCATGGCGTCAGGACGCAAAAAGCGAGGCCTCGTGCCTCGCTTTTTGCGTTTTGCGCCGTGACAGGGTGCGCTGGCGCGGTCGCGTCAGCGCGTGTATTCGCCGTTGGCTTCCGGCTGGAACACGATGGCGGAGACTTTCATCAGCTTCTCGGCGCCGCTTGGCTGCATGACTTTGACGAGCTGGCCGCGTTGGGTACCCAGCAATGCCATGCCGACCGGCGAGAACACGTTCAGGCGCCCCAGTTCGAGATTGGCGGCATCGGGATAAACAATCGTCCACGTGGCCTGTTCCTGCGACGCTTCGTCGAGCAGCGTGATCTGCGAGTTCATCGTGACGACGTTGGCCTTCACGGCGTCGGGCTGAACGATGTCGGCGCGCTCGAGCAGCGTGTCGAGCATCGTCTGGAATCGGGGATTGTTTTCGGCGTGCTTCTCGAGGCGGGCGACGTCGAGCTCGGTCAGCTGGTAAAGGCGTTGTTTCATGGAAGTTCTCCAAATGATCGGCATGGGGCAGGCGTGGCGTGCCTATGAGGATCGCCCGGAGCCCGTCTGACGTGGCTCCGGGGAGGAGACCAGTCCGTCAGATCAGGCGCCGGGCGGCGGCGAGCGGCGCCTGGGCCGTGCGTCGAGCGTAGGGGTGCGCCGGATGGCCGACGCGCGCACGCACGCCGGCCGGACCGGACGGCGAAACGGAAAGGGGCGTGAGCGCGTACATGACGGATCGAATATCGAAGGGTGAATAAAACCTTACGATTCTACAACATAACCTTCCGGGGCAGTGATTCGGGTGTTGGCCTTTCGTCAGCCATTGTTGTGGAAATGGTTTAAGTGATAGCGATCTCGTGGACGAGAAGCGGTCAATATTTGTCAAAAATGCAACGCTGTATGTCCAAACCAAGGGTTTCCCCTTGGTATTGCGAGAACTACACTTCTTCCATCGCTTCAGACAGTTCTGCCGGAAGCGAGGTCAAAAGAGAACATATTTCGGAGGTCCACCATGAAGTCGATCATCTACGCAGCGATCGCTGCATCCGTCCTTGCCGCCCCGATTGCATCGTTCGCACAGTCCGACCAGGGCTTGACCCGCGCACAGGTCCGGGCCGATCTCGTGCAACTCGAACAGAACGGCTACAAGCCGCTCGCGAGCGATGCGCAATATCCGCAGAACGTCCAGGCCGCAGAACAACGCATCCAGCCGAACCAGCCGATGCTCGCGCATGCCGATACGAGTGGCTACGGTGCGGTGGCGACCGCCGCCGGCCAGTCGGGCCGCCGCATGACGCACGAAGCCCCGAACCCCGTAAATTCGGTTTACTTCGGCAACTGAACACCCTGGGTCTGCCCGAGCACGGCATATGACCGACGGGACGCGCGCCATCCGCGCGCGTCCGCGTCAGCGAGCAGAACCTCCGTCGCCGCATTCCGGCGGCTTTTCCGCCCAGACGCTCGCGCGTTTGGGCCTTTTTTGCTGGGGTGGGTCAGGCGGACGTGACCGTGGGCGTGCCGTGGATGTAGTGTTCGAGCTGGCTGATCGTGAACTGCTGATCGGCAATCACGCTCTTCACGAGGTCGCCGATCGAGATCAGGCCGATCAGCTTGCCGCCGTCGAGGACGGGCAGGTGGCGCATCCGGTGCTCGGTCATCAGCGCCATGCACTCGTCGGTCGATTGCGCCGGTTCGACGTAGCGCACCTTGGTCGTCATGATTTCGTCGACGCGGGTGGCCTTCGACGAACGATCCTGCAGCACGATCTTGCGCGCGTAGTCTCGTTCGGTAACGATGCCCGCGATGTCGTCGCCGTCCATGACCAGCAATGCGCCGATGCCCTTTTCCGCCATCAGCTTGATGGCGTCGTAGACGAAATCGGCTTTCGTGACGGTGTAGATCGTGCGGCCCGAATCAGGCTTGGCTTTGAGAATCTGCGCGACAGTCGTGCTCATTCGCTTTCTCCGTGTGCAGAACGATGCAGGGAAGGCAGGGCGTGATGCGCGTCACCCGATGGGGCCAGTATAGCCGGGCCTGCGGCGGCAGTCGCGTGACGTTTCCAGATTAGCGGTAAACTCCGGTCACGCACTATCCACACAACTCCTATATTCCTGATCGTTCGATTGAATTCATGATGTCTTCGCGTCCCCAATCGCCCACGCCGGGCAATGGCCAGGCCGACGAGTGCGTGACGCTCGTCGCCACCGCGTCGCTGCCCACGCGCTACGGTACGTTCACGTCGTACGCTTTCCGCGTATCGGGCAGCGATGCCGAACACCTCGCGCTCGTGATGGGCGACGTGACCGGTGAGCAGTCCGTGCTGACGCGGCTGCATTCCGAGTGCCTGACCGGCGACGTGTTCGGCTCCTACCGCTGCGATTGCGGCGAGCAGCTCGATCTTGCGCTGCGCTACATCGCCGCGGAAGACCGTGGCGTGCTGCTGTATCTGCGCGGCCACGAAGGGCGCGGCATCGGCCTGAGCAACAAGATTCGGGCGTATGCGCTGCAGGAGCAGGGGCGCGACACCGTCGAGGCCAATCTCGATCTCGGCCTGCCCGACGACGCGCGTGAATACGACTCCGCCGCCGCGATTTTGCGGATCCTCGGCGTGACGTCGGTGCGACTGATGAGCAACAATCCGAAGAAGTTCGACACGCTTGCCAAGCACGGCATTCCCGTGTGCGAGCGCGTGGCGCTTGCGGTGCCGGTGCGCGAGGAAAACGAGCGTTATATCCGGACCAAGCAGGTCAAGTTCGGTCACTACTTCGAAGAGAACGAGTAAGCACGATCGACGCGCGGACGCCGGCCCGGGCGTCGCGCGCACATCCGTCAAACGCCACGGGAATCGCGCGTGGTTCGTCTGCATTTGCTGCGTGCCCCGATTCCGATCTCGCGTGAATCCACCATTGAAGGTCACCATGCGTGACGACGGCATGTCGTGTTTGCCGCACGCGCGGCGTGCGTTCGTCCCGATGACGGCGTTCGCGCGTAACGCTGCGTATGCGGCTTCCCACGCATGCCGGATCCGCTGCGAACACGATGCGTAAGCCCGACTTGCGCCGGCCGGTTGCCGGGCCTGATCGCCAGTCTCGCTGGACGGCTGCGCTGGAAGTCGCGTTCGGTTGGGTCGCGAAGGGGACGATGGTGCTAGCGGGGCTGGCAGTCGTGGCGCTGATGGTGCTGACGGGCGATGCGAGCGGCGTGTCGGACCTTCCGGGTACTCGAAAAGGCTGGTTGTACCTGCTGCTCGTGTCGATCGTGGTTCTCGCGCTGCTGTTTGCCTTCCTCTACTACTGGCCAGCGCCGGCCAAGGTGTCTACCGCAGTGTCCACCGCAGGCGGATAGAGCAGCGATGCGGCCCCGATAAATTATCGCGGGCAAGAAAAAGCCCGCTACTGGAGCGGGCTGAATCCATGTTTGGAGACATGGAGGAGACAGACGCAACTTTAAGGGAAAACCCGAGGGATGGCAAGCCCTAGTTGTAATTGTGCAACGCAGCGCCAACACGCCTTCCCGAGAACGGCGAACCGGCTCGTCGCGCGGCCCTTGCCGGCGGTCGGCAGGAGGCCGGCAAGGGCCGGTTATCCTCCTGCGCGGCGGCTGTCATCCGGCGGCACTGCCGCCGTCGCACCTCACATACCACTCGCCCAAGCATGCGCGGGAAACGCGCCAAAACGTTCCTGCGCGACCGGCACTGCGTACTTGTTGCGCATCTCGGTCTCGATCCACGCACAGGCGTCGCGCGCGCAGTCGGTCAGGACGTGCCGCGTCGCATGTCCGTCGATGTCATAGACGAAGCGCACGCCGACCTCGTCGTCGGACACCTTTCGCTGAAGCTGGCTGAGCTGCAGTTGCGGCCCGTGCCGCTGCGACAGCGCGCGCAGCTCGTCGAAGTGATATTCGAGCCAGTCGGCGAAGAACAGCGCATCGCTGCGGCATCGCAGCCGGAATGCCGCGCTGCGTGACGGACGCGCGGCGGCATCGCCGCCAGCCTGCTGCTCGCCGTTCGGCGCGATGGCCGCATCGACGGGCGCGAGCGGCTGCCGGATCTGCCGGTACGGCTCGCGCTCGCGCAGCGCGTGCCACAGCAGCTCGTCGCCGGCGGCGCCGGACGGCTGCATCGTCAGGTCGTGCCGGCCGTCGCCGACAGCGGCGACGTCGCGAATCACGAGGCGCAGCGAGCAGAGCGGTGCGTCGGCGGCCAGCAGCGTGGCGGCGCGCGGCAGTCCGCAGACGAGCGGCGCGGCGCCGGCCGCACGAAACACGAGTCCGCGGCGATCGAGCCGCACGAGCGGCAGCGGCCGCGGAAACGACGGGTAGGCAACCGCGATGCGGGCGCCGGTGGCGCTCGTCAACCCGGGCATCATCGCGCGAAAGACCTGAGACTGGTCCACGGTGGTTCTCCTTCGTTACGATGCCGCCCGGACGGACTACGCGCGTTCCGGTTCAGGCGGCGATGGCTTGCCGGGCAGCTTGCCCCGGCTCGATCCCAAGTGCAGCAAACGTTTGCGGATCAATGTCGATCCAGCACGCGACGACCAGACGACCGTCCACCTGTTTCGGCGGGCCTGCGCGGTGCGCGTGCACGCCGATCCGGCGGAACAGCCGCTCCATGCTTGCGAACGTCACGCCGATCAGCTGCCGCGCGCCCAGCTGCGCCGCGCATTCGACGACCGCGGCGAGCATCGGGCGCACGGCCCACTCGGCGTTGCCCGGGCCGCCTTCGTCGTTCGTCGCCGCAAACCGCGACAGCTCCCAGACGGCAGCCGATTGCGGCAGCGGGACGTCCTCGGCGATCAGGTCGGCAAACAGCGACTTCAGCAGATACGGGCGGGTGGTCGGCAACAGGCGGGCACATCCGCACATCTCGCCGCCGGCATTCCTCGCGAACACGTAGACGGTATCGTCGCGATCGAACTGGTCGCGCTCGAAGCTTTCGTTCGCCGACGGGAGCGCCCAACCGAGCTGTTCGACGAACACATGGCGCCGATAGCGCCCTAGATCCGCTGCAAGTTCGTGTGGCAACCGCCCTTCATCGTGAACGAAGGTCCGCATGGGTGTCCTCGGATCTGTACTTTGGTATGCCCGCATTACAGCGCGCGTCCCGAGGGGGCGGTAACTGGTAACTCTTACAGGGTGAGGGTGGGCCGACACGGTTTTTCCGGTGGCACCGGTTTCTTGATCGACGGGATTGAAATGCCGGCCGCTTTTGCTTATAAAGAGCGCCAGTCGTGCAGAAACGTCAGAGGAATGCGCGGCCGGTTGTCACTGGAGCGTCGGACCGGCATGATAGGCATCGTTGCGGCCGAGCAACGCCGAGGCGACCGCGGCGGCCCAGTCGACGCCGGCGAGCCGCGCGACCAGCGCGGTGGCGGTGCAGGCCATGCCGATGTCGGCGCCCGCGGCGTCGACGACCATGATGTTGCTGCGGACGTCGCCGCCCGCGATCTCGAACGTGCCCGTCGCGCGTTCGAGATACCAGTCCCAGCCGACCGTCAGGTATGCGACGCCGGCACCGGCCGGGCGATGCCATTCGGTGTAGCCGGCCAGGCGCGCATCGATCGCGCTGTCGCGCAGTTCGGCGAGCAGCGATGCATCGAGGCCGCTCGCGACATGGTCGAGCACGAGCGTGGCCAGTGCGGTTTCGCACAGGCGCACGTAACCGTCCGGGGACGGGCCGCGGACCGGATGCAACAAAGGTGAAGTCATGCGCGGAATGTATCAGCCCCCAACCGGCGCTGGCACCTGACAGGTATGACAGCGTGACGTTGTCGGAGAAAGAATGGAATTGCGCTGGCAGGATGCCTACCAACAATTTAGCGCCGCGGAAGACGAGCAGCAGCTCTTCCAGCGGATCGCCGCTTATTCTAAACGTCTGGGCTTCGAATATTGCTGTTACGGCATTCGCGTGCCGCTGCCCGTATCGAAGCCGGCGGTGGCAATCTTTAACACTTATCCCGACGGATGGATGGAGCACTACCACGCGCGGAACTACATCGAGATCGACTCGACGGTTCGTGACGGCGCGCAGAGCACCAACATGATCGTCTGGCCGGACGTCGACCGGATCGATCCGTGTCCGCTATGGCAGGACGCGCGCGAGTTCGGGTTGTCGGTGGGCGTCGCGCAGTCGAGCTGGGCGGCGCGCGGCGCGTTCGGACTGCTGAGCATCGCGCGTCATGCCGACCGGCTCACGCCTGCCGAGATCAACATGCTGACGCTGCAGACGAACTGGCTCGCGAACCTGTCGCATTCGCTGATGAGCCGTTTCATGGTGCCGAAGCTGTCGCCCGAGGCGGGCGTCACGCTGACCGCGCGCGAGCGCGAGGTGCTGTGCTGGACGGCCGAAGGCAAGACCGCGTGCGAGATCGGCCAGATCCTCGGCATCTCGGAGCGCACGGTCAACTTCCACGTCAACAACATCCTCGAGAAGCTGGGCGCGACCAACAAGGTGCAGGCGGTGGTCAAGGCGATTTCGGCCGGGCTCATCGATACGCCCTGACCCGGCACCGGCGGCGGGGCGGTCATGCCGAGCCGCCCGCCGCCGCTCATTCCATCAGCGGTTCTGCTTCCTTCGCGGTCCAGCTCACGCTGGAAATGCTCTTCTCCATGCTCATCCGGCTCGCGATCTGTTCGAGCTTCTGCTGATCCTTCGGATGCAGCTTCAGCGTCGCGGTCACCTTCAGCCGGTCCGGCTGGTCGGGCACGTCCTCGCTCGTCAGGCTCTGGAACGACAGCGGCTTCGCGTACATCGAATTCGACAGCAGCGTGCGGATATGCACTTCGTCGGCGGCCAGGCAGATCACGGTGATCTGATACTCGCGCACGAGATCGGCGTTCGACACGGGCGTCGCGTTGATCGCCTGGCTGACGCCGCGCAGCACCGTATTGGTGAGCAGCACGACGCCGGTGCCGGCGAGCGCCGGCACGTAATGCCCGGAACCCGACAGTACGCCGACGGCGGCCGAGCACCACAGCGTCGCGGCCGTATTGATGCCCTGGATCGAGCCCTTGTCGCGCATGATTACGCCGCCGCCGAGAAAGCCGACGCCGGACACGACGTACGCGGCAATCTGCGTGACGCCGGCCACGCCGTTGCCGGTCAGCACGCCGAGCGTGACGAACAGGCACGCGCCGCTCGCAACGAGCGTGATCGTGCGCAGGCCCGCCGTGCGTTGCCGCATCTGGCGTTCGAGGCCGATTGCGACGCCGCAGGCGAACGCGGTGAAAAGACGAAGTGCGAAATCGAGAGTCATGGTTGTCCTGCCGTGCAAGGAGCGCATGCCGGCCCGGGTCGCGACGGCGCGATGCCGAAGGCGACACGATGGCCGTCATCGCGCGCTACTGTAGCGTGCGAGTGCGTCATTCAGTGTGAAACGGGTGGCGTGCGGGCTCGCGGAACGCGAGCCGGGCAGGAGAACTGCGTCGGACAGGCGTTCAGGCGGCAAGCGGCGCACGCAACGGAGTGCTGCAACTGTCCACGATGGTTCCTGAAGGGAGAATGGGCGGCATTCTAGTGGGCCGCGCGCGCCGGCGTCAACGAGTTTGGCTGCGGGCCGGGCACGGCCGGCGCGTCATTGCGACGAACCGATCGTGCCCGTCGCGAGCGCGAGCGCGGCGGCGGCGGACAGCGCGCCGGCGTAGCTGTCGACTTCCGCGTTGCGCGCCGCGAGCAGCTGGCTTTGCGCGATCGTCGCATCGGTGATCGAGCCGACGCCGTTGCGGTACGCGGTCAGCGCCGCGTCGTAGCTGGTCTGCGCAGCGTCGACGAGCGCCTTGGCCGCGTCGTGCGACGCGAGGCTCGTCTGCACCGCGTTCTGCGCGGCGACGACCTGGCGGACGGCTTCCTCCTTGGTTCGCGTGAGCCGCGCGGATGCGCTCTGCGCGTCGTTGCGCGCCTGCATCAGCACGGCGGAGCGCAGGCCGCCGTCGTACAGCGGGATCGTTACGCCGAGGAACACGCCGCCGCCGTAGCGGCTGCCGTTCAGGTTGACGGTCGGCGCCTGGTCGCCGATTGCCGGCAGCGCGGAGATGGCCGTGCCGCCGCTTGCATACGACGTCGACGCGGACAGGAAGATCTTCGGCATGAATGCGGCTTCCGCGGCCTTGATCTTCGCGCGATTGGCCTGCTCGAGCGCATATGCGCCCTGCAGGTCGGGGCGGCGCGCGATCGCGTCCGACACGATCGCGTCGACTGACGAAGCGAGCGCGGGCGGCAGCGGCCGCTTCGGTAGCGCGGCGATCGACGGCTTCGACAGCGGCGAGATGCCGAGCGCGGAAACCAGCGCGAGGTAGCTGTCGCTCTCCGTCCCGTTCGCCTGCACGAGCGCGAGATTCGCCTGCGCGCGGTTCTGCGTTGCCTGCGCGAGCTCGACGACCGTGCCGACACCATGCTTGAGCCGCGCGCGGGACGCCGCGAGGATCGCGTCGGCGTTTGCGAGGCCCTGCTGCGCGCTGGCCGCGCGCGAGTGGGCGGCTTCGTAGCGGTAGTACGCGACGGTCACGTCGTGGATCACCTGCTGGTGCACGGCCGTGAACGCGACGTTCGACGCAACCGACGCCTGCTCGGCCGCCTCGACGCGCGCCGCGCGGCCGCCGAAATCGAACAGCAGCCATTGCAGCGACAATGCCGAAATCGTGCCGTGCACGGTCGAGTTGCTCGACGCGTCGCCGAGGATCGTCGAGGTCGAGCCGTGGCTCGTCTGGTACGCGCCCATTGCCGTCGCGGACAGGTTCGGCAGGTATGCGGCCTTCGCGATGCCGACCGCGAGCGCCGCGTTGCGTGCGTCGTTCCAGGCGATGCGGGTCAGCGGGTTCGTGGATTCCGCGAGATCGATCAGCTCGGGCAGCGTGTACGGATGCGTCGAATCGAGCGCGGCGGGCGGCGGGACCGACGCGAGCGCGGGCGAGGCTGGCAGCGTGTAGTCGTGCGGCGCGCGTTGCGCGGACGCCAGCGGCGGCGCCGGCACGATGTCGCCGGCGGCCGACGTGTGCGGCTGCCACGGACGGTCGGGCGCTTCCGGCGCCAGGTCGATCGACGATGTCGCGCAACCGGTCAGCGCGACGGCGGTCGCGAGCGCGGCTGCGGCGAGCGACGCGGCCGGCGGTTCAGGTACGCGCATGAGGGGCGGGCTCCTTCGAGGTGGCTTGACGGGCGGCATCGGCAATGTGTGCGAGCCGCGTGTCGATCAGGTTCAGCAGCGCGGCGCGTGCCGGGTCGGCGGGAGCGGCGGCCGGCGGCGGGGCCGGCACGGCTGCCGCTTCCGCGGTCGATGACGACGGTGCCGGGGTAGCAGCGTCGGCGGCCGGGGCATCGTCGCGCAGTTCGACCACGCGTGCGAGCCGCGCGTCGAGCGCCGCGTCGCCCGGCGCGCGTTCGGCGAGCAGGAACAGCGGGCCTTCGAGCGCGCCGAGTTCTGCAAGTGCGCGTCGCCGGGTGGCGAGCCACGTGGCGGCCGGCCGAACCCACGACGGCTCGTAGTGGACGAGGCCGAGCTCCTGCGCGATCGCGCCGTGCCGTGCGAAGGCTTCGGCGGCGAGCGTGCGGCGTTCGGCCGGCTGCGCGATCCGCACGACGCGGCGCCACTGCTCGAGCAGCGTGGCGAGCGCGACGTCGATCTGCTTGCCGATGCTCACGGGCCAGATGCGCGTGAATACGAGATACACGACGACGTTGCCGAGCAGGATGCCGATCGTGCGATCGCGCGCGATCGTCAGGTCGAAGCCGGGGCCGGCGCCCTGGATCACGCACAGGAAAAGCGCGAACGCGATCTGAAAGCCTGCGTACGCGATGCGCGGCGAGCCGAACGCGACCCACGCGGACAGCCATGCGCCAGCGAACACCAGCGCCATCAATTGACCGACCGACGATAGCGCCGGCACGACGAACACGAGCGCCGCGGTGCCGAGCAGCGCGCCGACGATGCAGCCGACGATCCGCAACGTGAGCTTTTCGACCGTCTCGGCCGTCGAACCGAGCGACACGATGTAGCAGGTGACGACACACGTATGGATGCCAGACCAGTCGAGCTGCGAATACAGCAGATAGCAGAAGATCGCCGCGGCGGTCGTCTTCAGCGCATAGCGGATGTGATCGGGGTTGCTGCGCGCATCCGGCAGGAAGAAGCCGCCGCCCGGAGCCTTGGCGGGCGATGCGGCAGGGTCGGGGCGGGCGGCTGCGGACGTGCTGCGAGAGGCGGCCGGCGCGTGTGCCGCTGTGTCTGCCGCTGCGCCCGGTTCCGCGAAACGCGTGAGCGCCGCATGGAGATCCGTCGCGGCGATGCGCGCGAGTGGCGGCAGCGCATCGGCCGGCGGCAGCGCGAGCGTCACGTCGACCGGATAGCCGCCGCGTTCGAGAATCGCCGCCATCTCGTCGAGCGTGGCCGCGATCGGCGTGGAAAACGCGGCGGGCAGCCGCGCGTCGGGTTCGCGATCGGCCAGCGCGACGCCGACCAGCAGCGCCGTGCTCGACGCAATGGCCTGCCGCAGCGCGGCGACGTCCGCGGCGCTCGACGAGCCTTCGAGTTTCGACAGCTTGAGCCACGTGAGGAGTTGCTTGTCGCCTTCGCGCAGGCTCGCGTCGAATGCGGCGCGCGTGGTGTCGTCGCCGCGCAGCCGGAGCGCGGCGAGCCGCAGCCGCTTCGCGAGCTGCGCGAGCGCGAGCTTGCGCGGCGACGGCGCGATCAGCAGGTTGACGACGATCGCGACGCCGACCGGAATCGCGATCGTCAGCCAGATATAGAGCAGCGCGCGCGTCGCGGCTTCGCCGAACGGCGCGAGGCCGAGCTGGTCGAGCCCGAAGCCGACGATCATCGCGAGGATCGCGCCCACGGGGCGCAGCTTGCTGGCCGACGTCAGGTACAGCAGCCCGACCGACAGCACGGCCATGCACGCGACCCGCAGGATCGAATAGTCGATGCTGAAGATCGCGATGCCGAGCACGAGCCCGATCACGATCGTAACGATCAGGAGCAGCGCGGCCGCGAGCACGACGCTCGTCACGCGGTCGGCGCGGATCATGAAGAACACGACGTAGGCGGACAGCGCGGCTTCGGGCGTACCGTACGCGCTCGTCACGAGCACGGTCAGCGCGCAAATCAGGGCTACCCGGACGGCGATCGACGTGCGTCCCGGAAACGGCGCGAGCAGTCGCAGGACTTCGCGCGGGCCCGGCGACCGAACCTCAGCGGCAGGCCGAGCCATGCCGGACCTCGACGATCGCGCTCGCGCCGACACGCACGAGCTTGCCGTCGGGTTCGTCGAGCTTCACGCGCACCGGAAAGCGCTGCGCGACGTGCACCCAGTTCACCGAGCGCTGCACGATCGGCAGCGCGCGCGGCAGGTTGATGCGATCGCTGTCCGAGATGCCCGCGCCGATGCCGACGACCTTGCCCGTCAGCGGGCGGCTGCGGTCGATCATCGAATAGACGGTCGCGCAATCGCCGACTGCGATGCGGTTCAGCGACGTTTCGCGGAAATTGCCGACGGCGAACCATTCGCTCGCGTCGATCAGCGTGAAGATCGACTGGTTCGGCGCGAGGGTTTCGCCGGCGAGCACGGTCAGCCCCGTCACGAGCCCGTCGTGCGGCGCGCGCACGACCGTATCGTCGAGCGCGTGCTGCGCGCGGGCGAGTGCGGCTTCGCGCGCATGGAGCGTCGCGATCGCGTCGGCGTCGTCGCCGATCGTCCGGGCGGATGCGTGCTGCTGTTCCTGTGCCTGCGCGAGCGATACGGCCGCGTCGCGCTGGCGGACCTTCGCCTGGTCGAATTGCTGCGCGCTGACGTAGCCTTGCGCGGCGAGCGGCGCGAGCCGGTTCACGTCGCGTGTCGCGAGATCGTGGTTTTGCGTGGCGCGCTTGACCTGCTCGGCGGTGACCGCCGCGTTCGAACGTTCGCCGATCAGCGACCGGCGGCGCGTGTCGAGCGACGCGCGCGCGAGTTCGAGATCGGCCTGCGCCTGCGCGACCGTCAAGCGATACGGCACGGGATCGATTTCGTAGAGCAGATCGCCTTTCGCGACGCGCTGGTTCTCGTGTACCGCGAGCTGCACGATACGCCCGCCGACTGGCGACGCGACGTGTACGACGTCCGCGTCGATCGACGCGTCGTCGGTGGACGGGTAGGCCGTCGTGCGGTGGTACGCATACGCGAGCGCCGCGATGCCGAGCGCGACGATCGCGAGCGCGATCACGCGGCCTTTCGTCGACGGGCGGGTAACGCCGGCGGCCTTCATGCGAACGGCCCCGTGCCGGCGAGCCATACGATGACCGCGACCACGAGGCCGATCGCGGTGCATACGGCGAGCTGGTAGGGCACCGTGGCGGCCCAGCCGGTCGCGACGAACACGCGGTGCGCGACGATCGCGCCGACGATGCCGACGATCGCACTGACGAGCCAGAGCGGGAAATACGCGCCGAACAGCACGTACGACGGTGCGCCGCGCGATGTGCAGCCCGCGAGCGGCAGGGCGGGCGCCAGAGCGGCGGCAACGCGCAGGGGCGCGCGCGGCGTTGTTTTTCTCATGGTGTGGCGAGCTCGACGTTTGGGGTGGATGCCGGGCGCGGCGCAATGCGCATCGTCGCCGCGACGACGATGCCGTGATACGGAGCCGATGATAAATCAGCACGATGCAGACCGCCAGCCGTGCGGGGCCGGCAGCCGCCGTCGCGGCGGGCCCGGGATTTTGCCGGCGCATGCTCGTGTAGGGTTGCTAACGGACTGTAAAGGATCGTCAGACGAAACCGGGGCAGCGGCTTTCGCTTGCCAATGCGGCGAAATCGATACGCGAATGCCGGATTGTTGCATCAACGCCAGTGAATCCGGTCGGGAGGGCCGGGCGAGGCGATCAACGCGCTGCGTCCGGCGCAGCGCTGTCGTCTTGCGGCGGCATCGCACCGGGATGGTGCTGCCGGCCGACGCGTCGATGCTCGCCACTGTGCGGAACCGCGCGAAGCCTCCCGGCGCCGCTGGCGGCGCCACCCATCGTGCCGGCCGGTATCTGTGTACCATCCTGCGTAGGTGTGCCGCGCGGCACGGGGCCCGTCGACACGCGATGTCGCGGCCCCGCTCGCCGCGCGGCGCGGAAGCGGTATCGCCACGAGGATGAGCGTTCCATGCGAAGTTTCTTTGTCCGGTTCATTGCAATCGGCGTGCTGTTCCATCTATATGTCGGGCTGCGGATCATTCCCGACGCGTTTGCGTCGCCGCTCGCGCGCACGGTCGCGGCGCTGGTGCTGGCGAGCTTCGTCGTGCTGATCCCGGTCGGGATGTTCTCGCGCCGCTTCGACGAAGGCTGGGCCGCGACGCTGGCCGGCTGGGCCGGCTCGCTCGTGATGGGGTTCTTCTCGTCGCTGCTCGTGCTGACCTTCCTGCGCGAACCGGTGCTGCTCGGCGTGGTCGCCTGGCGGTATCTCGGGCATGACGGCGCGTGGAGCGGCGCGGCATCCGACACGGCGCTCGCCGTGCTGGCGGGCGCGGTGCTGGTCAGCGCGATCGGCTTCGTCGGTGCGCGCCGCACCGCGGCGGTCAAGCGCGTGTCGATTCCGGTCGACGGGCTGCCGGCCGCGCTCGACGGGATGACGATCGTGCAGCTGTCGGACATTCACGTCGGGCCGACGATCAAGCGGCCTTATATCGAGCGGATCGTGCGGGCGGTCAATGCGCTGAATGCGGATCTCGTCGTCGTGACGGGCGACGTGGTCGACGGTTCGGTCAAGCGCCTGCGCGAACACACGGCGCCGCTCGGCCGCATGCAGTCGCGCCACGGCAGCTTTCTCGTGACGGGCAACCACGAGTACTACGCCGGCGCACACGCGTGGATCGACGAGTTCCGGCGCATCGGCTTGAAGGTGCTGCTCAACGAGCACGTGCTGATCGAGCACGACGGTGCGCGCGCGGTGCTCGCGGGCGTCACCGATTTCACGGCGGGCGGGTTCGATCCCGCGCATCGCAGCGACCCCGAGCAGGCGCTCGCGGGCGCGCCGCACGACGTCGCCACGAAGATCCTGCTTGCGCACCAGCCGCGCAGCGCGGAAGCGGCGAGCCGGGCCGGCTTCACGATCCAGCTGTCGGGCCATACGCACGGCGGCCAGTTCCTGCCGTGGCCGCCGTTCGTGCGCATGCAGCAGCCCGTGATCGGCGGGCTGAACCGGTTCGGCGCGATGTGGCTCTATACCAGCCGCGGCACCGGTTACTGGGGGCCGCCGAACCGCTTCGGCGTGCCGTCCGAGATCACGCTGATCCGTCTGGCACGCGGCCGGTAGCGCACGTCGGACGGTACGCGCGCGGGCGCGCCATGCACCGGAATGACAGCGCATGGCGGCGCGCGTCGCCGTTGGCTACCATGCAGACATGGTTCGTTTGTACCGCTCATTTTCTGTCCGATCCCGAGATGTCGACGCCCGATCTTTTCGCCGATACGCCCGTGCCCGACGTGGACTGGTACCCCGACTGGCTCGCGCCGGCCGGCGCCGATCGCGTGCTGGCCGCGCTGCTCGACGAGGTCGCGTGGCGGCAGGATACGATCCGCACGCCGCGCGGTCGCATTCCGCTGCCTCGGCTCACCGCGTGGCAGGGCGAGCCCGATGCCGTCTACGTGTATTCGGGGATCCGCAACGTGCCTGCGCCGTGGACGCCGGCCGTGCTCGATCTGAAGCGGGCGGTCGAGACGATCTGCGGCGCGCGCTTCAACAGCGTATTGCTCAATCGCTACCGCAACGGGCAGGACAGCCTCGGCTGGCATGCGGACAACGAGCCTGAACTCGGCGACACGCCGGTGATCGCATCGGTGAGCCTCGGCGCGATGCGCGTGTTCGATTTGCGCCATCGCGCGACCGGCGCCGTGCATGCGTATCGGCTGACGCACGGCAGCCTGCTGGTGATGCGCGGCCGCACGCAGGCCGAATGGCAGCATCGCGTGCCGAAGGCGCCGGCCGTGCAGGGCGAGCGCGTCAACCTGACGTTCCGGCGCGTGATGTCGGCGGGGTGAATCGCGATCCGTGCCGGGCGTCGGGCTTCTGTCGGCTCCGCCCCTATTTCATGCTCATCGAGGCTGCGGCCCGCCCATGCGGCACGTTGCCGCATGACCGACGCGTCATGCGCCGGCGATGGGCTCGTGAGGCTTGTCCTATATAGGCTTCAGGTGGATTTCATCGACCGCCCGGTTCCGATAGGCAGGTGTAAGCCCTGATGGTGCGTCGCAACATTCATTGACTAGACTATCGAATGGCTGAAACGCGCCGCAAACCGGCGCATTTTTTCGATATGTCCGAGGCGTCGCCGATGCGGCGCGCCGGGCAGGAGCGTAACCCGTGACCGTACTTGACTCATCCCTCGAACCCTCGCTGCACGTCTTCGAACAAGACGGTGGATGGCAATGGGCGCTGACGGTGGCGCGTGCGTCCGGCGTTGGCGTGAAGGTCGTCGCATTCAGCCGCGAAGGTTTTCGCGGCGAGGCCGACGCGTATGCGGCCGGCCGGATGGCCCGTGCCGAGTATGACAGCGCCGTGACGGCCTGACGCCCGCGTTCGATCGTGCGCCGGCCGGGCCGCGCGCGCCGCGCGTGGCTTTGCTTCGATCGTTCCCTCCATTGCCCCTTCGTCTGTCCGCTGCCGCGCTTCGCGCGCCGCACGCGCCATGCCGGCGCGCGGCGTCGTCCTGCCTGCCCCAAATGGTCCGTACCTTTCGACACGCGTGTGCCATGCGCCGCGCTTAACGTGCATGCGCGCCGGACGCAGGACGGCGACCCATCGACAAGAACGCAGGTCATGTGCGACGACAGAACCGACTACGACGACCGCCCCATGTGCGGCGGACGGCGCGCGGCGCGGGCGCCGGAACGGGGATTCACGCTGATCGAGGTGCTGATCGCGCTCGCGATCGTGGCGGTCGCGCTCGGCGCGGTGATGCGCGCGATCGGCGCGCTCGCGTCGGACACCGATACGGCCCGCATGCGCCTGCTCGCGCTATGGAGCGCGGACAACGCGCTCGGCGAGATCCGCATCGCGTCGACCTGGCCGTCGGTGGGCACCCATACGTTCGACTGCCCGCAGGGGCGTTACCGGTTCGTGTGCCGGCAGTCGGTCGCGGCGATGCCGAGCCCGCTCGTGCGGCGCGTGACGGTGAGCGTCTATCCGTCGGCGTCGAGCCGCAACGTGCTCGCCGAAGTCGTCACGGTCGTGCAGGATGAAGCGCGGCGCTGAACGGCGCGCGGCGGCGCGCGCACGGGGTTTCACGCTGATCGAGATGCTGGTCGCGATCGCGCTGCTGGCGGTGATCGCGCTGCTGTCGTGGCGCGGCCTCGACGCGACGATCCGCGGCCGCGACGATATCGCGTCGAATCTGGCGCAAACGCGGCTGCTCGGCCGCTATTTTTCCCAGTTGCAGTTCGACCTGATGAACCTCGTGACGGCCGACGAGGTGTTCGGGCCGCCGCTGCGCATCCGGCCGAACGAACTCGTGATGGTGCGTCATCTCGGCGTCGGCAGCGGGCCGACGCACGTGCAGGTCGTGCGCTACCAGCTCAAGGGGCGCGACCTCGTGCGCAGTGCGTCGCAGCCGCTCGCGTCGCTGGCCGAGGTCGAGGACGCGCTGCGGCACATGGACGGGTTCGCGCGCGTGGTCGTCAGCAACGATGCGCGGTCGATGCAGCTTGCCGTGTGGATTCCGCCGAGCGGATGGACGACGAGCCAGGCGGCCGTCGAGCAGACCTATGCACAGTTCCTCGCGCAGCACGGCGTCAGCAACATCACGTCGCTCGGGATGCCGTTGCCGCGCGGGGTGCGCTTCGCGGTCAGAATCGGGGCGCCTGCCGTCGAGTACGTGCGGACCATTCCGATCGGCCAGTGACGGCGGCATGGCGGGCAGCGCGGGCGAGCGGCCCGCGACGGCCCGGCCTGAAACGTGTTCCGTCCCCCGGGCAAAAAGGTCCGTAACTTTCGTCATACGTCTGTTATTGGCCGTCCGTTAGTCTCGTGATGAGCATGACCGCCGCGACCGGCCGCTTCGGCCCGTTCAGCGGCGGCATCGGCAAACGGGAAGGGGGCGAACGTGACGGTCGAGCACCGGCATGATGCACACGCGGGCGCGTCGGGCAACGACGCGTCCGGGCCACGGCAATCGGGGGCGATCCTGAGCCGCGCACGGAACTGGCACGGCGCGGGTCGCTTCGACGACGCGGCGCGCGAATACCTCGCGGTGCTCGCGAAGGAACCGGACAATCCTCAGGCGCTGCACCTGTACGGCGTGCTGCAATTCCAGCGCGGTGCGGCCGACGACGCCGAGGCACTGCTGCGCCAGTCGATCGCGATCGAGCCCGGCACGCGCGCGCTGTCGGATCTCGGCGCGATCGCCGGCGAGCGCGGCCGCATCGACGAGGCGCTCGAGCATTTCGCCGCCGCGCTGCGCGCGACGCCCGACGACGTTCAGACGCTCGTGCGGCGCGGCAACACGCTGATCGGGCTGCGCCGCTACGACGACGCGCTGGCGTCGTTCGACCGCGCGCTCGCCGCGTCGCCGCTCGTGCTCGATGCGCTCTGCAATCGCGGCAGCGCGCTGCGTGCGCTCGGCCGCTTCGACGAAGCGCTCGATACCTACGATCGGGCGCTGATGGTCGACCCGCGCTCGTTCGAATCGTGGTTCAACCGCGGGCTCGTGCTGCGCGCGCTGCAGCGGCCGGCCGATGCGCTGCAGTGCTTCGACCGCGCGAACGCGATCCGGCCCGGCGTGGCCGCAATCATGGCCGAGCGCGGCCGCACGCTGATCGACCTCGACCGGCCGAGCGAGGCGCTCGCCGCGTTCAACGAAGCGATCGCGGCCGATCCCGCGCGGATCGACGTGCTCTACAACAGCGCGGTCGCGCTCGAACGGCTCGGCCGCGCCGACGAAGCGCTGGCCCGCTGCGAGCGCGTGCTGGCGCTCGATCCGGGCAACGTGCGCGCGCACGCGAGCCGCGGCAATGCGCTGCTGCAGCTCAAGCGCTACGACGACGCGCTGGCCGGCTATACGCGGGCACTGGAAATCGATCCGCACTCGGCGGAGACACTGTGCAATCGCGGGACCGCGTTGCGTTACCTGAAGCGGTACGACGAAGCGCTGGCCAGTTACGACGCCGCGCTCGCGCGCGACGCGCGGTTCGCCGAAGCATGGACCAACCGCAGCAGCGTGCTGCAGGATCTGCACCGCTACGACGACGCGATGGCGTCGCTCGATCGCGCGATCGCGCTGCGCCCCGAGCACGCGACGAACTGGCTCAACCGCGGCAACCTGCATTTCGAAACGGCGCGCACGGACGACGCGCTCGCCGCGTACGACCGCGCAATCGCGTTGCATCCCGACTACGCCGAAGCGCATTTCGCGCGCGCGTCGCTGTATCTGATCGAAGGCGATTTCGCGCGCGGCTGGCCCGAGTACGAATGGCGGCTGCGCGACGCGCAGCTCGCGCGGCACTACCGGCCGTTCACGCAGCCGGCGTGGCGCGGCGACACGCCGCTCGACGGCCGGACCGTGCTGATCCACGCGGAGCAGGGCTTCGGCGACACGCTGCAGTTCTGCCGCTACGTGCCGCTCGTGGCCGCCCGCGGCGCGCGCGTGGTGTTCGAGGTGCAGCCGCCGCTGCGCGCGCTGATGGCGTCGCTGCACGGCGCGGCCGACGTGATCGCGCGCGGCGCGCCGCTGCCGGCGTTCGACTGCCAGGCGCCGCTGCTGAGCCTGCCGCACGCGTTTCGCACCGACGAAGCGACGATTCCGCGGGCCGGCGCATATCTGCAAGCGGACCCGCAGCGCACGCGCGAGTGGGACGCGCTGCTCGGCGCGCGGCGCCGGCCGCGCATCGGCCTCGCGTGGGCCGGCAATCCGGAACACCGGAACGATCACAACCGGTCGATCGATTTCGCGTGCTTCGCGCCGCTGTTCGATCTCGACGTCGACTGGATCAGCCTGCAGAAGCCGGTGCGCGAACGCGACGTGGCGCGGCTCGCGCCGGCGCCGGTGCGGCGCGTCGACGACGAACTCGGCGACTTCGCCGATACGGCCGCGCTGATCGGCGCGCTGGATCTCGTGATCGCGGTCGATTCCGCGGTTGCCCATCTCGCGGGCGCGCTCGGCCGCCCGGTCTGGGTGCTGCTGCCCGATCCGGCGGAGTGGCGCTGGATGCGCACGCGCGACGACAGCCCGTGGTATCCGTCCGCGCGGCTGTTCCGCCAGGCGGCGCCCGGCAACTGGGCCGACACGATCGACGCGGTGCGCGCCGCGATCGAGCCGATGACACGTTAGACACGACACGCGCAACGAACCGTGACCAGTGGGGGCCACACGATGACACCAAACGGGGAAGGGACGACCTTCGCGAGCGCGCCGGTCGCGCCGGATCGCCGTCCGCCCGACGCCGCGCAGCTCGAACGGCTGCTCGTCCGTGCGCGCAAGGCGCATCACGAGGGCGCGCTGCAGCATGCGGAGAAGGCGTACGCCGAATTGCTCGCGCTCGATCCGGAGCATCCGGAAGCACTGCACCTGCTCGGCGCGGTGCGCTTCCAGCAGGGCCGGCTCGACGATGCCGAGCCGCTGATGCGGCGCTCGGTCGAACGCCAGCCGGTGCCGCTCGCGCTCGCGAACTACTCGGCCGTGCTCGCCGGGCTCGGGCGCGACCACGATGCGCTCGCGCGGCTCGACGAAGCGCTCGCGATCAATCCCGCGCATCAGCGTGCGCTGTTCCAGCGGGCCGGGCTGCTCGCGCAGCTCACGCGGCACGACGAGGCGCGCGCGGCCTACGACCGGCTGCTCGAACTGACGCCGGGCTTCGCCGACGGCTACGTGAAGCGCGGCGACATGCTGCGCGCGCTCGGCCGTCACGACGATGCGCTCGCCGATTGCGACCGCGCGATTTCGCTGGCCGGGCGTTCGTTCGACGCGATGCGCGGGCGTGGCCTCGCGCTGCGCGAACTCGGCCGCTTCCGCGATGCGGCGGACAGCTACGGGCACGCACTCGCGCAGACGCCGGGCAGTGCCGAAGTGCTGTTCCTGCGCGGCGTCGTGTACCTGGACCTGCACGAACCCGAACGCGCGCTCGCGGATTTCAACGCGGCGATCGCGGCGAGCCCGACCTTCGTCGATGCGATCTTCAACAGCTCGATCGCGCTCGAGCAGCTCGGCCGGCACGACGAGGCGCTCGTGCGTTGCGACCGCGTGCTCGCGATCGATCCGCGCCATGCACGGGCGCTGGCGAACCGAGGCAACGCGGCAAGCCACCTGGAGCGCTACCGCGAGGCGGCCGACAGCTACGCACGCGCACTCGACGCGGAACCGGCCAGCACCGGCGTGCTGTGCAACTACGCGAGCGCGCTGATGCGCATCGAGCGCCACGACGATGCGCGGGATCTGTGCGACCGCGCGCTCGCGCTCGACGGCGGCTATGTGCCGGCGTGGTTCACGCGCGGCCGCGTGCAGCTCGAGACGCACCGCTACGACGCGGCGCTCGACGATTTCGCGCGCGTGATCGCCGCGACGCCGCGCGACAAGCTCGCGCACTTCCACAAGGGCAACGCGCTGCGTGCGCTGCGGCGGCACGACGATGCGCGGCAGGCGTATGCGGATGCGATCGGGATCGATCCCGACTACGTGCTCGCGCACTGCATGCGCGCGTTCCTGTGCCTGTCGATCGGCGATTTCGAAGCGGGATGGGCCGAGTACGAATGGCGCTGGCGCGATACGCAGCTCGACGCGAGCCGGCGCACCTTCGCGCAGCCGCGCTGGACGCACGGGATGCCGCTCGACGGGCAGACGATCCTGCTGGTCGCGGAGCAGGGGCTCGGCGACACGCTGCAGTTCTGCCGCTACGTGCCGCTCGTGAAGGCGCTCGGCGCACGCGTCGTGCTCGAAGCGCCGGTCGAGCTGAAGACGTTGTTCGCGACGCTCGACGGCGTCGATACGCTCGTCGCGCGCGGCGAGCCGCTGCCGCCGTTCGACCTGCATTGCCCGCTGCTGAGTCTGCCGCTCGAGTTCCGCACCGACCTGACGTCGATTCCGGCGAGCGTGCCGTATCTCGCCGCCGATCCCGCCCGCATCGCGCGCTGGCGCGACCGGCTCGGCGCATCGGCGCGGCCGCGCATCGGCCTCGTGTGGTCGGGCAACCCGCTGCACCTGAACGACCGCAACCGTTCGATGACGCTCGCGGATCTGCTGCCGCTGTTCGACGACCGGTACGAGTGGATCAGCCTGCAGAAGGTGGTACGCGACGAGGATCGCCCGCTGCTCGAGGCGAGCGCGGTGCGCTTCGTCGGCGACGAGCTGGAGGATTTCGCGGACACGGCGGCGCTGACCGCGCTGATGGACGGCATCGTCAGCGTCGATACGTCGGTGGCGCACCTCGCCGGTGCGCTTGGCCGGCCGCTTGCGCTGATGATTCCGCATACGCCTGATTTCCGCTGGCTGCTCGAACGGGACGACAGCCCGTGGTATCCGTCCGCGCGGCTGTTCCGCCAGCCCGAAGGCGGGCAGTGGGCGCCGGTCGTCGAGCGGATCGCGGCCGACCTGCCGGCGTTCGTCGGCGGAGGCGCGCGATGAGTGCGCGCCACGACGCGGCGCCGATCGCGGGTGCCGCGCTCGGTGCTGCTGCCGCGCCGCTGCGCGCGGTGCTCGACGGTGCGCTGCGCAATGCGCGCGCGCGGCTCGAGCAGCGCGACTTCGTCGGCGCCGGGCGGCTCTACGAGGGCGTGCTGACGATGGCGCCCGACAACGTCGAGGCGCTGCACCTGCTCGGCCTCGTGCATCTGCGGCTCGGCGACCCCGTGCGCGCGGAGCCGCTGATCGCGCGGTCGATGGCGTTCGGGCTGAACCAGCCGTGGAATCTCGCGAACCATGCGGCGGCGTTGACCGGCGTCGGCCGCCATCGCGACGCGATCGCCGTGGCCGATCGCGCGCTCGCGGTCGATCCGGAGCATGCGCCGTCGCATGCCGCGCGCGGCGACGCGTGGCTCGCGCTCGATCAATACGACGCGGCGCTCGCGGCCTACGACCGTGCGCTCGTGCGCGAACCGGCGCATGCGGCCGCGTGGTGCAAGCGCGGCGAGACGCTGCGGCGGCTCGAACGGCCCGCCGACGCGCTGATCAGCGTCGAACGCGCGTTGCGGATCGATACGAGCGATGCGGCCGCGAACCTCGAGCGCGGCCATGCGCTGCGTGCGCTCGGCCATCGCGAGCAGGCGCTGCACAGCTATCAGCTTGCGATGGTCGTGCGCGGCAAGACGCCCGAGCTTGTCTACGCCTGCGGCGTGACGATGACCGAACTCGGCCGCCCGGCCGACGCGCTCGCGTGTCTCGACGAAGGGCTCGCGCGGCTGCCGAACGACGAACAGCTGCTTTACGCGAGCTGCGTCGCGCTCGATCTGCTGCATGCGCGCGACGAACTGCTGAGGCGCTGCGACCGGCTGCTCGCGCTGAATCGCGGCAACGTCGCCGCGTGGGTCGGGCGCGGCAACGCGCTGCTCGGGCTCGAACGTCACGAGGAGGCCGCGCACGCGTACCGCGAAGCGCTGGCGCGCAAGCCCGACGACATCGACGCGCGGAGAAACAGCGCGGCCGCGCTGCGCGCGCTGGGCCGCTACGACGAAGCGCTCGCCGATTACGACGCGGCGCTCGCGCTGACGGGGCCGCATGCGGAGCTGCATTACAACCGCGCGCTGGCGCTGCAGCAACTGCAGCGTTACGACGACGCGCTCGCGAGCCACGCGGCCGCTGCCGCCGCACCCGCGAAAGTGGCGCAGGCGCGGTTCACGCGGGCGGTCGCGCGCCAGCATCTCGGCGACTACGACGCGGCGCTGGCGGATTTCGCCGAGGCGTGCCGGCTCGATCCGCATCATGGCGCCGCGCGCCGTTCGGAAGCGTTCTGCCGGCTGTTGATGGGCGATTTCGACGCGGGCTGGCGGCAGCACGAGGCGCGCTGGGATGCGGCCGACTCGATGCTGCACCGGCGTCATGCGGACCGGCCGCGGTGGACTGGCGACGAGCCGCTCGCGGGGCGCACGCTGCTGTTGCACGCGGAACAGGGCTACGGCGACACGCTGCAGTTCTGCCGCTACGCGAGCCTCGCGCACGACCGCGGCGCGACCGTGATCGTCGAGGCGCCGGCCGCGCTCGGCGAACTGCTCGGCACGCTGCGCGGCGTGAGCCGGATCGTCACCGAGGGCCAGCCGACGCCGGCGTTCGATCTGCAGTGTCCGCTGATGAGCTTGCCGCATGCGTTCCGCACGACGCTCGACACGGTACCGGCCGACGTGCCCTACCTGCGCGCCGATGCGCGGCGGCGCGATGCGTGGGTGCGGCGCCTCGATGAGATTTCGCCGCCGGGCCGGCTGCGGGTCGGGCTCGCGTGGTCCGGCAATCCGCGTCACGCGAACGACGAGAACCGCTCGATGCCGTTCGCCGCGCTCGCGCCGCTGGTCGGGCCCGGGGCGCCCGATACGACGTTCGTGAGCCTGCAGCCGCAGGTGCGGGCGCGCGATGCGGAAGCATTCGCCGCAAGCGGCGTGCTGTCGTTTGCCGATGCGCTGACGGATTTTGCCGAGACGGCCGCGCTCGTCGACACGCTGGATCTCGTGATCAGCGTCGACACGTCGGTCGCGCACCTGGCCGGTGCGCTCGGGCGGCCCGTATGGGTGCTGCTGCCGCGCGTGCCGGACTGGCGCTGGCTGCTCGAGCGCGACGACTGTCCGTGGTATCCGGCCGCGCGGCTGTTCCGGCAGGCGCGGCCGGGCGACTGGCCGGCGGTGGCCGGCCGGGTGGCCGACGCGCTGCGCGCGATGGCGCGCGCGGGTCGAACCGGCGTGACCGGCCTTCCATGACAAAAGCTACGGACCTTTTCGCGGCGGCCGGAATGGTCCGTAACAGTCGCCATGTCGCTGCCATTCGCGCTTCGTATGGTTTCTGGATTCCAGCGGCCTGTTTCAGGCGCAACGACATGCACGGTGCCGGATCGGCGCCGCGCGCAATTTCCTAGCATTCGGGGTGGAAAGAATGGCAGCACGCGCACGTACGGATCGGCAACCTCCTCGCGCCACGGCCTCGCGGTCGGTCCTGAAGTCGGAGCTGAGCCCGCTCTACCGGGCGGTTGTGCTGATGCTCGCGGCGGGCGTGTCCGCGCATGCGCACGCGGCGGGCATCATGAACCTCGGCCACGTGGCCGCGAGCCCGTCGGGTGGCGGCGCGGGCGGTGCCGGCGGCATGCCGGGCGTGGCGAATCTCGGCGTGTCGCCGCAGCAGGCGCTGCAGGCGAGCCAGCCGTCGATCCGTAACCTCGGGAATGCGGCGCATGCGATCGCCGCGCAGATCGCGGCGCAGCAGAATGCGGCCGCCGCGGCGGTGAAGCTGCCGTCGACGGTGCCGAACGGGCTGGCGCCGGGCGGGTTGCAGGTGGCGAACGGCGCGTCGGGCGATACGAATAATCCGGTGCTGTGGTTCAACGCGAATGCGCCGCAGCAGAGCGTGGATGCGAGCGGGCACGTGAACGTCGACGTCAAGCAGACCGGGCAGAACGCGGTGCTGACGTGGGAGACGATGAACGTCGGGCGGCAGACGACGCTGAACTTCGACCAGTCGGGCGGCACGCAGACGAATGGGGCGAACAACTGGGCCGTGCTGAACCGGATCAACGATCCGAGCGGCAGGCCGAGTCAGGTTCTGGGGAACATTACCGCGCAAGGGGCGGTGTATGTGATCAACCGGAACGGGGTGCTGTTCGGGGCAGGGTCGCAGGTGAACGTGCATTCGCTGGTGGCGTCGTCGCTGAACCTGCTGGACATGAAGAACCAGATCGTACCGACGCCCGACGGCATCGTGGCGAGCAACCAGCAGTTCCTGAGCCTGCCTGCCGGCACGACCGGCGGGCTCGCGTATCCGGAGTCGGGGAATTCGACCGGCGTGGCGGGGTCGTCGAGCCGCCCCAACGAGATACTGGGGCTCGGCAATGTCGCGAAGACGAACGGGAGCTATCAGGCGCCGGGCGACATCACGATCGAACAGGGTGCGTCGATTGCGACGCATACGAACGGCACGGTCAGCGACGGCGGATTCGTGCTCGTTGCCGCACCGAACGTGACGAACGGCGGCAGCATCACGGCAACCGACGGTCAGGTCGTGCTGGCGGCGGGCGTCGGTGTGAGCCTGCGGCCGAACGGTATCTCGAAAGGCAATCCGCAAGTGCTGCTGCCGGAGCTCAGCGGCCAGATCGTCACGACGCAGAACGGTACGACGGTCGATCTTACGCCTGTAGGTACGTTGACGAATACGGGCATCGTACAAGCCTCGCGCGGCAGCGTGAACCTGCTCGGCAGCCGCGTCGCGCAGGATGGCGTGGTCGGCGTG
Source organism: Burkholderia sp. IDO3 (assembly GCF_003366075.1). Taxonomy (NCBI): domain Bacteria; kingdom Pseudomonadati; phylum Pseudomonadota; class Betaproteobacteria; order Burkholderiales; family Burkholderiaceae; genus Burkholderia; species Burkholderia sp. IDO3. The sequence goes on along the minus strand of NZ_CP028962.1, from coordinate 2,127,326 downwards.
ACGACGAGCGTCAACACGCCGGGCCGGATCACGATCTCGACGGTCGACGAATACGCGTCGAACGATCCGCTCGGTAACGCGTATCCGGGGATGCCGCTTGCAACGACCGGGGCTAGCGGCAATGCCGACGAAACCGGGCGAGCGGGCCTGCTCACGTTCGGTCCGGGCTCCGTGACGACCGTGTTGCCGGACAACAACGGGCAGACGGCGACATCGACGCCAGGTACGGCGTTTACACCGGGCGGCATCGCGATGACGGCTGGTGCGGTGTGGCTCCAGGGTGGTTCGCTGATCGAGGCGCCGGGTTCGAACGTGTCGGTGACGGCGCTTTCGCCTTCGGTGACGGCCTATACGCCTGACGTCAAGCAGAGCGCGGCGCCCGGTCGCATTTATCAGGATGCGGGATCGACGATCGACGTGTCCGGGCTTGCGAACGTCGAAATTCCGATCGCGCAGACGCTCGTGACGGTCGACCGGATCGGCCAGAACGAACTGTCCGATTCGCCGCTGCTGCGTGACAGCTTTCTCGCGGGGCTGAAGAACGTCGTCGTGGACAGCACGCTGACCGGTACGCGCAGCGATGGCGTGTCATGGGTCGGCAGCCCGATCCTGAATCTGTCAGGCTATGTGAACCTGATTCCCCGCACCGTCGATCAGCTGTTGACCAACGGCGGAACGATCACGCTGTCGGGTAACGAGGTGATGACTGCGCGCGGTTCGTCACTGAACCTGAACGGCGGGTACGTGCATGTCGACGGCGGGATTGTCAATACGACGCGGCTCGTCGACGCGAATGGCGCGATCGTGCCGATCGGGCAGGCGAGCCCGTACGAGACCTACGTCGGCATTGCCGGTGAGTTCGTCGAAAACCATCCGCGCTGGGGCGTGACGAAGACGTGGTACAACCCGATGCTGACGGGCGGCACGTATCAGGGCGACGCTATCGTCGGCGGCAACGCAGGCACGCTCGACCTGTTCGCGACCTCGGCGCTCGTGCTCGATGGCGACATCAGCGCGCAGTCGTTCGGCGGTGCGAAGCAGATGCAGGGCAACAGCCTGCCGTCGGGCGGGACGTTCAATCTCGGTGCAGATACGAAGCTCACCAACGGCACGCTTGCCGGCCTGACGTGGAACTCGCGTGTGGCGACGCCGACCGGGGTCACCGGGCTGACGATTCTGCAGGGCCAGGCGACGCAGCTCGACGAGGTCGCGCCGGGTTTCTCGAGCAACACGCCGATCGACGAGGCAGCGCTGCAGGATGTCGCCGCGACCGATCCGCACAACGTGCTGACCACGATGGTGGTGCCGGTGGATGCACTGAACGCCGCCGGCTTCTCGAACGTGAACGTGACGCAGGATAAGCGCGCCGGGAAGGGGATCGTCGTCGCGCAGGATACTCACCTTGACGTGCAACCGGGCGGGTCCATTGCGCTCAACAGCGCGACTGGCGGCGCGGACGTCAACGTGCTCGGCAGTTTGTCTGCGCCGGGCGGCTCGATTTCCATTGCGAGCGGCGGCAATATCCTCGTCGGTCCGCAAGCGGTGCTCGGTGTGGCGGGTCAATGGGTCAACAACGACGTGCAGGCGGCGCCGGGTACGACGCCGGGTAATACCCAGTTCATCAATGGCGGCACGATTTCGCTGTCGACCACCGAGCAGTCTGTCGGACATGCGGGCGGTAGCTTTGCGGACATCTCGGGATCGATTCTGCTGCGTCCCGGCAGCGTGCTTGACGTATCGAGCGGCGGCGAACTGCAGTGGAATGGTCAACTGCTGATGCAGAACGGCACGCCGGTGGGACGTGGCGGCAACGTGTCGTTGCAGACTTATGTCGCGCCTAAAGAAAGACAGTTCGGCCACATTGGCGATGGTGGTCCGGACATACCGACCACGCAGCCTGCAAACGGCACGATCGAGCTTGGCGGCACGATCCTCAGTGACGGATTCTCGGGCGGTGGCACGCTGACGTTGCAAGCGCTCGGTTTCCAGATCGGCGGCGATCGGAAGACCGCGGCGCCATGGGACGTCTATTTGCCGGAGAACTTCTTTGCACAGCAAGGTTTCGGCAAGTATGTCCTGAATGCCTACTACGACGCGATCGTCGCGCCCGGTGCTACGGTCGCGCTGACGCAGCGCAATCTGATTCCGGACGTACTTGCGCTGCAGCAGGCGACCACGGGCGCCAATCTGTCGACGGCGGGGCTGACGGCATCAGGCCGTCTCGACGACTACCACCGGCAGCCGACGAGTCTTGTGCTGACAGGCGGCAACTATGTGTCATGGCTGGCGGCGGGGGATACGATACCGTCGTATCCGGGCGTGACCGGCGCGGTTGTGTTGTCGTCGGGCGCATCCATTCGTACGGATGCCGGTGCGAGCGTCGGCTTGGGTTCGCCTACGCAGGTGACGGTGCTCGGCTCGATCGTCGCGCCGGGTGGGGCGATCGTGCTCAGTGCGGATTCGGGCGGTACGTTCGGGCAGATGGGCCAGTACGGCATATTCGCGCCGAGCGACAGCCGATCGGTCTGGCTCGGCGCGGACGCGACGCTCGATGTGTCGGGCACCGCGCTCGCGAATCCGCTCGCTGCGCCGGTCAAGATCGGGACGGCGACTGTCGTGCCGAACACCGGCAAGGTCCTGTCGGGCGGTTCGGTCACGCTGTCGAGCGATGCGGGCTACGTGGTTGCGCAGCCCGGGTCGCGGATCGATGTATCCGGTGCGTCGGCGAACTTCGATCAATTGCAGGCGAACGGCGCTTATGCATCGCAGCCGGTCTGGAGCGATGCCGGCTCGATCACGCTGTCCGCCGCGTACGGACTCTTTGCCGATGCGACGCTCGCGGCGCATGCGGGCGCGCCGCAGGCGCGCGGCGGCACGCTGGCGATCCTGCCGCATCAGAATAATGCCGCCGCCGGCGCGACCGCGCTGGTCGTCCGGCAAAGTGGCGAACTGACGCCGGCGGGTCTCGAGGCCGGCCAAAGTTTCGCAACGGCGATCGACACGACGACCGGCTTGCCGATCGGTCAACCGACCGGCGTGATTCAGTTCTCGGCAGACCGCCTTGACGGATCGGGGATCGCGAATCTCGTGCTCGGCGACGCGACACCCTTGACGGCAGCCATGGAAGTGCCGCCGATTGCGTTCGCGGGCGATGTCAAACTGGCGCTGCCCGAATCGGTGACGTTAAATACCGGGCGCGTCGCAGCGCTTGGCATGGATCAATTGACGACGCTGCTGTCGAAGCCTGCATCGCAATCGGACGGCAGCACGAACCCGACCTCGGTTCTCCAGGCGTTGCTCGCCGAGCCGCCGCAACTGCCGTCCGGGACGACGATCGAGATCGCTGCACCGTATGTCGCGCTGGTCGGACCGACCCTGACGTCGCAATCGCCGGCATTTGCGCCAGTCATGACCGTGTCCGATGCGACGTTGAACGTGAACGCATCGTTCATCGATCTGCACAATCAGTTCCAGCTGAACAATATCGGACAGGCAAATTTCGTCAGTTCGGGCGACATTCGCCTGAGTTCGAACAATGTGAATGCAGCGGGAACGGCTCAGATGCCCGGCGTGCTCTATACACCCGGCAACGTGTCGTTCAAGGCTGCGGACCTGTATCCGGCCACGGGCAGCACGTTCATTGTCGATGCCGTCGGACCGAACGATCAGGCGACGGGAAAGCCGACGCCGACGACGGTCGCATTTGCGTCGAATGGCGCATCGGGCACGCCGCTGTCCGCGGGCGGCACGCTGCTGGTCGACGCAACCGACATCGTTCAGGGCGGCACGGTGCGTGCACCCTCGGGCACGATCATGTTCGGCGTCGGCGATCCGTCGAACGCATCGACCCAGGCACAATTCGCCGGCCTGCCGCTCGTGGCAACCGATTCGGTCGTGTTCGCGAACGGCAGCACGACATCGGTATCGAACGGCAATCTCGTGATCCCGTATGGCACGACGGTCGATGGCGTCGAGTGGCAGTTCAATCCGGCTACGGTCGTGACGATGCCGGATCTGACCGCTCCACCCGCGAAGTACATCGGCGTCAACGGCAACCGTGTGGCGCTCGACACGGGCGCGAAGATCGATCTGTCCGGCGGCGGCGACCTGCAGGCGGTCGAGTGGGTGCCGGGCACGGGGGGGACGCGCGACGTGCTGTCGCAATACAACGTCAGCTATGCGAACAACCCTGCCGGTGCAACCGTGCCGGTCAATCCGGGCGCAACGAACGTTTATGCGATCGTGCCGGGAACGCAGTCGCCGGTGGCCGCCTACGATCCGGTGTTCGCGCAATCCATGCAGCCTTCGGCGGACGGCACGACCGTCAGCACGACGATGACGCTTGGCGTCGGCCAGGCCGGCCTGAAAGATCCGGTCGGCAAGGCCGTCTACCTTTCCGGGGTGCCCGGACTAGCGGCAGGCTATTACACGCTGCTCCCGGGCAAGTACGCAACGCTGCCGGGCTCGTATCGCGTGACGCTCGCGAACGTGCCGGGTGGTGTCGTGCCGGGGGCGAGCCAGGTGTTGCCGGACGGCACCGTGACGACGGCCGGTTATTTCGCCGATGCGCTGACGGGCGGCCGCGGCGCGACGCCGACGCTGTTCAGCGTGCAGTCGGGGCCGGTGTGGCAGCAGTACTCGCAGTACACGCTGAAGGGCGCCAACGCCTTCTTTGCCGAGCAGGCGGCGAAGCAAGGCAACGTGACGCCTCCTTTGCCGGTGGACGGTGGCCAGCTCGTACTGGCTGCGACCAGGGCACTGACGCTCGGTGCCACGCTGAATACGGCTGCCGGAACCGGGGGCGCACCCGCCGAAGTCGACATTGCCTCCCAGGACATTCAGATCACCGGCGATGGCGGCGCCGCGTTGTCGGGCTATCTGCAGGTCGGCAGCGATGCGCTCGATTCGCTGAATGCGGGCAGCCTGTTGATCGGCGGTACGCGGACGGCGACGACAAACGGCGTGGCAATCACGCCGATCGCGAACAGCGTGATCGTGTCGAACGACGGCAACACCGCGCTCAAGGGCCCGGAAATCCTGCTCGTCACGAAGACCGACGCGAGCGGCACGGATCCGAATGCCGCGAACGGCCTGCGCATCGATGCAGGCGCGTCGATCGCGGCCGCCGGCGACTATCCGGCGGCGAAGGACCAGCCGATCACGATCGCGGGCGATGGTGCGCTGCTGCGCGTGTCGAATGGCGCGATGGCGCCGCTCACCCGTACGGGATCGACCGGTAGCGGTCTGCTGACAGTTGGCGCGGGCGCAACGCTCGCGGGCGGGCAGGCGCTGACGCTCGATTCGTCGGGAAACCTGAAGGTCGATCCGAGCGCCGTCCTGTCTGCGACGGCGATGACGGCAGACGGTTCGGCGATTACGTTTACCGGCGCGAACGGTGCGGCGGCTGCCGCGCTGCCGGGTTTCGTGATCGATCCGGCCGGGCTTGCGCAATTCGGCAACGCGCAACAAGTGACGCTGCGCAGCTATGGTGCGATCGGTTTTGTCGGCGACGTGAATGCGACCTTCGGCAACAGCGTGAACCTGAGCGCGGGGACCTTCACAAGCGACGGCGGCAACGTGACGCTCAATGCGCAGCAGATCGCGTTCACGAATGAAACGGGCGCGCAGAACGGTACGGCTGCCTCCGGCAGCGGCACGCTGACGGTCAACGCCAAGGAAATCGACTTTGGCTCGGGAACGAAGACGACGAGCGGTTTCGGCTCCGCGAGCATGGTCGCGACGGGCGGTATCGTCGGGCAGGGAACCGGCACGTTCGACTTCGGCGCACTGCCGGTCGTGCTGAATGCGCCGGTCTATCTCGCCGATACGAGTTCGGCGTCGACCGTGAAGACGACCGGGGCGCTGACGTTGAACGGCGCGTCGGGCACCGCGTTGGCCAGGACACCGGTAGGCGGAGCATGGCACTTCATCGGCGGGACGATCGCCGACAACGGCGCGACGATCGCGGCCCCCGCGGGGAACGTGAGCCTCGAGGCGACAAGCGGCAATCTGACGGTCGGTGGCGGCTCGACGGTGAGCGCAGCCGGCGTGTCGAAGCAGTTCTTCGACGTCGTGCAGTACGCGCCGGCCGGTGCGATCACGTTGACGGCCGACTCCGGCACGGTCGACGTGCAGGCAGGCTCGGTACTCGATTTCTCGGGGGCGGAGGGCGGCGGCGCGGCGGGCAGCCTGACGCTGTCGGCGCCGGAGCAGGTCGTGAACCTGAACGGGACGATCAAGGGCAGCGCGGCGAGTGGTTTCGCGGGTGGGTCGCTGTCGCTCGATACGGGGGGCATTGCCGATCTCGACGCCCTTGCGAAAACGCTCGCATCGAGTGGCGTGAACCAGACCATCGCGGTCCATACCCGATCGGGCAATCTCGCGCTGTCGGCCGGTAACACGCTCACCGCGCATGCGGTGTCGCTGACGGCGGACGGGGGCGCGGGCAATGCGTCGGACACTGCAAACGGCAATGTCGATGTGTCGGGCACGATCGACGCGTCGGGCAGGGCCGGCGGGACGATTGCGCTGTACGGGCACAGCGGCGTCGACGTCGAAGGCACGCTGCTCGCGCGCGGCTCGGATTCGAACCAGCGCGGCGGCAGGGTCGACATCGGCACGAGCGGCGTATTCGATCCGGGCGTGGCCGATCCGTACAACGCGACCTACGGCTACGAGAACATCGATCCGTCGCGCGCCGGGCTGATCCGGGTCGGCGCGAATGCGCTGATCGACGTATCGGGGGGAACGGCGGGCGGGCTGTCGGGCGGCACGGTGAATTTCCGCGCGCCGCTGTTGTCGGACGGCACCGTGAACGTGTCGTTGCCGTCTTCGGGATTTGCCGCGGGCAAGGGCATTGCGGGTTCACGCGCGACGACGCTCGAGGCGTATGCGACGTGGCGTACCACGGATGCGACGACGGGCGCGAAGCATTTCGACGGCATCGTCGACCCGGCTGGCTGGTACGATGCCGGCGGTCACTTGCTGGCCGGCATCTTTACCGCGCAGAGCACGTCCAGCTCGCCGACGACCTTTACGTTCACGCCGGACGGAAGCGGCGGCGGCACCGTGACGAACGATGCGACGGGAGCGACGGCGGCGGTGACGCAGGCGCAGCTACAGGACGGAAACAGCGCGATCGGTTTCGGCGGGCTGCAGAGCATGTTCTTCGCACCGGTGTCGAATGGTTCGAACCAGGATCACCAGACGTTCTACGGATACCAGGACGGCAACGCGACGACGGCCGTGCCCGGCACGTTGATGGGTTTCGTGCAGCATGGGCTGGACGCGTTGAAGAATCCGTTCGACGGCACGGGAATCGCGAACGCGCGCATCGTGCCGGGCATCGAGCTGGACAATCCGAGCCCGTCGATCAACGGCGGCAACATCGGGATACTGACGAACTGGAACCTCGGGGCGGGGACGTCGGCAACGAATCAGGCGTTCCGGTTCAATGGGCAGGCGCCGGTCGTGACGCTGCGGGCCGAGAACGACGTCGATGTCAGGGCGAGCCTGTCGGATGGATTTTTCCAGATCGACAACCCGATCGGGAGCAGTATCGTTGCGCCGAAGCCGACGCCATCGACGTACAGCGCCACGAACTACACATGGTCGGCGATGCCGTTCGGTCCGTTCGGCTACGTTCTGTCGAACTACGATTATCTGGGATTGTACGCACCGCACAACTGGACGACGGGGAATAGCGACGAAATCGCCCAGTACTACGGCATGTACAACGAGTATGCGCAGTATTTGACGTCCAAGCTGTCCGACGGCTCGTGGGCCTTCATGTATGCCGATACCCGGCATCAGAACGCTCCGACCGTGGCGGGGCAGCCCGAGCTGGCGCTCCAGGCGCCGACGGCCGCTCAGGAAGCCGCCGATCCGACGTGGTACCCGCGCTATCTCGCGCAGTACCAGTCCTACGTCAAGGATTTGATCAAGTGGCAGGCCGCCAATCCCGGCGTGACCCCGCATGTCGATCAAGTGCAGGCGCCGCCGACGGCGCTGGTTCCGGTCATCGCCGGAGATATCACGATTCAGCCGCCGCAAACCGACAACACGCCGGCGCCGGTTGCCGTCGCGGCGAATGCGTTGCCCCTGCTTTCCGCGAGCTTGAACGCCGGGAGCGGCTCGTCGTACCGCCTGGTCGCCGGCGCCGATCTGTCGAGTACCGATCCGCTCGCATTGAAGCCGGTCGGCGGATTCTCGTCGGCGGCAGGCGGCAACGTGATGCTTGACGGACACTTCGAGTACGACAACTCGACCAACCCGAACATTGGCAATCCGAACAACCGTGCCGTGGTCGTGCCGACGATGATTCGAACGGGCACGGGATCGATCGATGTCGCGGCTGCGAACGACGTCTCGCTGTTCGATCCGGCCGCCGCGCGAGAGTCCGGCGCGACCATTATTCCCGGCGTGATCTATACGGCCGGGACACCGTCCCCGAATGCGCCTGCCGCACCGGCGGGGTCGACCACGGTCGTGCAGGGTAACAGAACCCCGACGACCAACATTCTTGTGACGTCGGCGGTTAATCCCGAAGCCGCCGGCGATATCTCGATTCGTGCCCAGGGCGATATCACCGGTCTCGAGAACGTCGTCGACACGACGGGCACGATTTCCGGACAGGCAGGCGCACCGATCGGGCAGTTCTGGTGGCAGTGGATGCAGGTGACGGGGAAGCCGACGATTGCCTCCGGCAGTAGCGGCGATGTCCCGCTCGATCGCATTTCAATAAACTTTGGTGCATTCGATCAGGGCGTGATGAGTGTGGGCGGCAACGTCGCGATCAGCGCAGGTGGAAATATTGCCGATCTTGGTGTGTCGTTGCCGACCACGTGGTTCAAGGACGCTACCGGCACGCCGGTCACGGTCGGCGGCGGCAACCTGACGGTGCGGGCGGGAGGCGATATTCTCAGCGGGAACTATTTCGTCGCGAAGGGGACAGGGTCGATCGTTGCAGGGGGGCGTATCGGTTCGGACATCGTCGTGCAGCCGTGGTTGCCGGGACAGTCTCCGATGTCGCTTTCGACCTTGCTGGCGACGCAGGATGGCGTGCTCGATGTCAGTGCGCGTCAAGGGGCGGATATCGGCGGCGTATTCGATCCATCGTACGTCCAGGGCGACATGCTGCAGATCAATTACAGCCAGCATGCGGATTCGCAGGCCTATTCGGCGAATTCCGCCGTGAATGTCCAAACCACGACGGGGGACGTCTTGTTCGGCTCGTTACCGGCGAAAAAGATCATTGGTGGGGCGGACATCGATTCGAATACGACGAACGACTTGTCGTATGTTCTGCCGGCCACGGTGAATGTAACCGCGTTTTCTGGCGGTATTGACGTTTTGTCGAGCAGTGCGCTTTTCCCTTCACCGTCAGGCAATTTGAATCTCATCGCAGATCAGTCGATCAATTTCTCGAATCTCTACGGGAGCGTGCCGGGCCGAGTAGGATTCGGCATGCTTGATACGGATCCCTCCTCCATGCCATCCGCGGCGAATCCGTCGGCTGTGGTGCCCGGGCTTGCCGATTTGACAGCCGCGGCTCATGCCGTCAGCGCATTGCATGCCGACGACCCGGTCCCCGCGCACATCTATAGTCTGAACGGCGACATCGTCAACGGCACACTGCCGCTGCAGTCTGGCGGCGTGAGTGCGGGGTTCTACGACAAGCTCATGCAGCTCGTAATCGACAAGCCGGCGATGATCCAGGCGGGGCAGGACATCGTGAACTTGTCGTTCCAGGGACAGAATCTGCGCAAATCGGATGTCACCCGCATCGTGGCGGGACGCGACATCTACGATACGCCGTTGGTTTACGGCTCGGCCGTGGTGCCTGCGTTGACGCTGGGCGGGCCGGGGTACTTCGATATCGAGGCCGGCCGAAATATCGGTCCGCTGACTAGCCAGTCCGAGGCCTACGCGGCATTGAGCAGTACGTATCCAAAGACCGGATTGTTGACGGGCGTTAATGCGACCGGAAATGCATTGAACCCGAACCTGCCACACGACAGCGCGGACGTAAATATCCTGTTCGGCGTCAGTCCGGGAGTCGATACCGGTACGTTTATCTCGAAGTACATTGATCCGGCCGGGTCGATCGCGGGTGTGCCGAGCACGGCGTCCGATCTCATTGCCTTCGTACAGCAGTACGAAGCAGGCAGCGTGGTAGATACGGGACTAGTCAAGGACCAACGTGCGATCGAACCGCTGGATGCGACACAGGCATGGTCGAAATTCAAGAACCTGCCTTCGTACGTTCAGCAGATCTTTGCGGAACAGGTGTTGTTCAACGTGCTGACTCGGGTCGGCGAAGATTACAACAATGCCGCGAGTCCCTATTTCCAGAAGTACGCGCGCGGCTACGAGGCGATCAATACATTGTTCCCTGCGTCGTTCGGCTATACGGCGAACAATCTCGGGGGCGGTGGAAATGGTACGAACGGTTCGATCGATACGGGTGATCTCGATATCCGGAACACGACGATCCAGACGCAACAAGGCGGAAATATCTCGATTCTGGGCCCGGGCGGACAGGCGCTGGTCGGCAGCGCGTCGGCACCGCCACAGATTACGGATACACGCGGCAACGTGATCGTGGGTCCCGGCGCAATGGGCATCCTGACACTCGAGAAGGGGGACGTGAATATTTTCACGGATCGCAGCGTGTTGCTTGCGCAAAGCCGGATCTTCACCGAGCAGGGCGGCGACATGACGATCTGGAGCTCGAACGGCGATATCAACGCCGGCAAGGGGGCGAAATCGTCGGCCGATACCCCGGCACCTCAGTATGTTTGTGATCCGAACCACTACTGTACGGTCGATGCGCGCGGGCAAGTCACGGGTGCAGGTATTGCGACGCTGCAGAGCGTGCCAGGCATTCCGTTGGGCACGATCAACCTGATCGCGCCTCGCGGCACCGTCGATGCCGGCGATGCAGGTATCCGCGCCGGCAACCTCAACGTCGCGGCGCTGCGCGTGGTGAACGCGGACAACATACAGGTGACGGGCAAGGCGTCGGGCATTCCGTTGGTGCAAGCGGTGAATACCGGTGCATTGACGGCTGCGAGCGCGGCTGCATCGGCCGCGACCCAAGTCGCGCAGGATATCGCGAAGAACAACGCGTCCGGAGGGGCCGTACGACGCTGGACGATTTCGGTGCAGGTCGAGGGTTTTGGCGATGCAGGCGGTGACGGGTCAAAGAAACACCGGCAGCAGGTTGGCTATGACCCGTCGAGTTCCGTGTCGATTATCGGCTTTGGACAAGCGGGGGCCACGCAACGTGCTGCGTTGACGGAGGGGGAGCGTGCGAGGCTTGGCAAGATCTGATCCGCGTGAATCGCAGTGCCAGGTAGGGGGCCAGTGCCCTACGCGGCATTTACGCATGCTGGCTCGATGTGAGCCGCATGCCGAAAGCGGATCGCGAAGGGTCGCGGTTGCATGACGCACGCGCCCGAATGGCGGCAAAAGGAACTGCGTCCCTGACGCTGGGGCGCAGCCGCTTGAGCGTCGAAAACCTGGCTATCGATTGCTTGCCGGCCTGAATTGCTACCCGTAGACGTCTCGCGGGGCTGGCTGCCAGGCTGCTGACAGCCGGCGGCGCAATCGTACTGAGTGTGGTCGACGCATGCGTGTACGCCGGGGCGTCATACCGCTCATTCATCGAGCCGCATCAATAAAAACTGCGCCCTTGGCGTCCCAAGGGCGCAGTCGTTTGGACGTCAGTCGGGAAGTTTGCCGACCGCTTAGCGGCCGACCACCGTACCCGTGCAGACGCTCGCGTTGCCGATGTCGAGGTTGAAACCGTTCGCGTTGCTCAGGAAGTCGTTCGAGATGGCGGTCTGATAGCCCGACGGCACCGTGTCGAAGCCGTTGCCGTGAACGATCGATGCGAAGCTGGCGTTCGTGAAGTGCGCGTTCAGGAAGTCGTGCACGGCCGTCTTGACCGTCGCGTCCGCGTAGCACTGGCTCAGGATGATCTGGCTCGTGCCCGTGACCGGATAGCCCGACGTCGGCTTGCCGACGTTCGGCACCCAGTTCAACTGGTTCGACGCGGCGGCCTTCGTGCCCGGCGCTTGAGCCGTCGACGTGCTCGAGATGGCTGCCGAAGCGTTCGCATACGTCGGAGCGTAGTACAGCGTGCCGTTCTGGAGGCTGGCGATCGGCAGTTGCAGCGCGCCGGCCGACGTCACGACCGTGCTCTTCGGCGCCAGGAACGTGTTCGTGTAGTCCGGGCTCAGGTAAGCAACGGCAGCCGTGCCGGCCGAAGCGTAGGTCACCAGCTGGTTACGCACACCGCCGCTACCCGAGGCTGCGGTGAAGTTCGCGGGCACGCCGCCCGGGAACGAATCCGTGAACGTCAGCGAATCGACGAACGTCACGCCCGAAGCCGTATTGGCGGTCGAGCAGACGGCGGCCAGGTGGCGGGTCAGCAGTTCGGTCGTGCCGCTGCCGTCCGAGCGATAGATGACCTTGATCGGCGCGCTCAGTGCGTAAGCCGAACTCGTTTCCGGGTTGGTGACCTGGTTCCAGTTCGTCAGCTTGCCCGAGAACACGCCGCACAGGTCGTTGTCGTTCAGCGCGATGCTATGCGCTTGCCCCGGCGTCGTTTGCGGGGTCGTCGTGCTCGTCACGGCCGGGCCGTTGACGACCGGCACCGTGATCGGCGTCACGACGTACGGGATCTGGATCAGCGGGCCGTTGGTCGCGCCGAGGCCGGCCTTGTACGAAGTGATTTGCGGAGCCAGCAGAGCCGCATCGCTGTTCGCGAAGTGGACCGTGCCGGTGACACCTGCGCCGAAGTACGTCGGCTGGTTGCCCAGGAACGCGTTCTGGCCGGCACCCGAGCCAACCGAGTAGTACGTGAACGAGCCTTCGGCGGTGCCGAACAGGCCGATTTCGGTCGCGGTGTTGCCGATCGCGCCGATGGTCGGAGCAACGAGCGACGAACCGCCGCCGTGGATGTCCGCGGCCATTGCGGCCGTGGCGCCCAGACCGGAAACAACGAGAGCGAGGACTTGACAGATCTTGCGCTTGCTGGATTTCATGAGAAATTTCCTTGGACGAAGATAAACGGGAACCCCTGCTACTGCGGTTGGAATACTTATGGACCGCCGGATAAATGTAGGGGGAAATCCGAATGATGCGTGTGAATTTTTCATAACGAATGGTACGGAACATTTTTATTGAATAAGCCATTGCGTTATCCGGATTGATAAAGCGTGGATTGGCGTGTTATTCCGCGCAGGCAGGAAGTTCGGATATTGTGATTCGGGTGAGGGAAGCGCCGACGGGCCGAGAGCTGAAGCGTGCACGAGACTTGGTGCGGGCCATCAACGCCGCCAGCGAGCCCGAGTGGGGGTATCGTAGTTTCAAGACGGTTTCGTGGCGAATGTTACGGAACATTCCGGGCGCCGATGAATATTCCCTCATGCGATGTATTTCCGCCATCGAGCAGGAAATGGTTTAAATGGATGAGGGTGGCGTTGCCTCTTGTTGTTAATGTGCGAGGGATTAATAACTGTCGATAAAGATGAAATCGTTTTTAAGATATAAAGAAACCACGGCCCAGTAATAAGACCCGCCAAAAAGGTAGCCCAACATCCGTCACAAATTTGCGCCGGTTCGCTCCGTAGTCTTCCCCGGCGACTCCGTCCGGCATGCTGCGCGACGTCATGGAAAGCAGTCGCACCCGTGACAGGAGAACACCGGCATGTCGGCATTCCGCTACGAAGCGATCGATCCCACCGGCCGCACGCTGAAGGGCGTGCTCGAAGCAGACAGTGCGCGTTCGGGGCGCAGCCAGTTGCGCACGCAGGGCCTGACGCCGCTCGTCGTCGAGCTGGCCGCGCAGCGTCTGCACGGCGAGCGTCACCAGCGCCTGTCGCTCGGCCGCAAGCTGTCGCAGCGCGAGCAGGCGATCATCACGCGCCAGCTCGCGAGCCTGCTGGTCGCGGGGCTGCCGCTCGACGAATCGCTGTCGGTGCTGAGCGAGCAGGCCGAGCGCGACTACCTGCGCGAGCTGATGGCATCGATTCGCGCGGAAGTGGTCGGCGGCCATTCGCTTGCGAACGCGCTGAGCCAGCATCCGCGCGATTTCCCGGAGATCTATCGCGCGCTCGTCGCGGCCGGCGAACACACGGGCAAGCTCGGCATCGTGCTGTCGCGCCTGGCCGACTACATCGAACAAAGCAACGCGCTGAAACAGAAGATTCTGCTCGCGTTCACCTATCCGGGCATCGTCACGCTGATCGCGTTCGGCATCGTCACGTTCCTGTTGAGCTACGTGGTGCCGCAAGTGGCGAACGTGTTCACCAGCACGAAGCAGCAACTGCCGACGTTGACGGTCGTGATGCTCGCGCTGTCGGAGTTCGTACGGCACTGGTGGTGGGCGTCGCTCGCGGCGATGGCTGCGATCGTCTATACGATCCGCAAGGTGCTGTCGCGCGATGCGCCGCGGCTCAGGTTCGACAGGTGGCTGCTCACCGCGCCGCTCGCGGGCAAGCTCGTGCGCGGCTACAACACGGTGCGCTTCGCGAGCACGCTCGGCATCCTCACCGCGGCCGGCGTGCCGATCCTGCGCGCGTTGCAGGCGGCCGGCGAAACGCTGTCGAACCGCGCGATGCGCGACAACGTCGACGATGCGATCGTGCGCGTGCGCGAAGGCTCGGCGTTGTCACGCGCGCTGGCCCATACGAAGACGTTTCCGCCGGTGCTGGTGCACCTGATTCGCTCGGGCGAGGCGACCGGCGACGTGACGACGATGCTCGACCGCGCATCCGAAGGCGAATCGCGCGAACTGGAGCGTCGCACGATGTTCCTGACGAGCCTGCTCGAACCGCTGCTGATCCTCGCGATGGGCGGCGTGGTGCTCGTGATCGTGCTGGCGGTGATGATGCCGATCATCGAGCTGAACAACATGGTGCAGTGATGCGCGGTTCAGCGCACGTAGGCGTTGGCCTTATCCGTGGCGGGCAGCGCGATCTCGCGTTGCAGGCCGCGGCGGTCGACGACGATCGAGCGTGCGCGCACTTCGGCGAGTGTCGCGGCCTCGCCGATCGCCGCGCCCAGCGACACGACGCGCGAAGCCTCGCCGCCGATGCTGACGATCGCTGCCGCGCGATGCGCATCGAGCGCGAGCACGCCGAGCAGCTGGATCGTGTCACGGCTGTCGTCGGGTTTCGCGCCGAACAGCTGCGCGCCGGCGCTGACGTCGAACGGTGCGCGCGGCGCGATGTTGGTCCGCACCGGCGCGTCGGGCGCGCTCAGCACGCGCACGGCCCACAGCGAGACGGCGACGAGCGCAGCGCCCGAAACGAGCGTCGCGACGAGCGGCACGAGATCGGCGCGGGACGGAACGATGCGAAGCAGGTCGAACGATTTCATGGCGACGGGCCGGTGCGATGAGCAGAAGAGGTTTTCCATTCTTTGATGCAAGGGTGAATGCATGATGACGGGCTCCAACGAAACCCGAACGTCGTATGACGGTCATCCGCGTGACGGAACGGGAGCGCATCGCCGCACACAACGCGGCTTCACGCTGATCGAGATCATGGTGGTGGTCGCGATCCTCGGGATTCTCGCGGCCCTGATCGTGCCGAAGATCATGAGCCGCCCGGACGAAGCGCGCCGCATCGCCGCGAAGCAGGATATCGGCACGATGATGCAGTCGCTGAACCTGTATCGCCTGGATAACGGCCGCTATCCGTCTCAGGAACAGGGGCTGACCGCGCTGGTCGAGAAGCCGGCCACCGATCCGGTGCCGAACAACTGGAAGGACGGCGGCTATCTCGAGCGGTTGCCGAAGGATCCATGGGGCAATCCCTATCAATACTTGAACCCCGGCGCGCACGGCGCGATCGACGTGTTCAGCTACGGCGCGGACGGCAAGCCGGGCGGCGAGGGGAACGATGCGGACATCGGCTCGTGGCAGTGACGGCATGACGTACCCGAACGGAAACATCCGCCACCCGCGCACGGCGCGTCGCGCGGCGGCAGGCTTCACGCTGCTCGAGATGCTCGTCGTGCTCGTGATCGCGGGGCTGCTGGTCGCGGTCGTGACGCTCGCGCCGTCGCGCAATCGCCGCACGGATCTGGCCGAGGAGGCGCAGCGCCTGGCGAACCTGCTCGAATCGGCCGGCGACGAAGCGCAGGTGCGCTCGATGCCGATCGCATGGCAGCCGGTCGGCGGCGGTTACCGGTTCGTGCAGCGCACGGAGAACGGCGGGTGGGCGCCGATGGCCGACGATATGTATCGTGCGCGCCGCTGGGGCGCCGAGGTGACGGCCGTGTCGGTGCGCTACACCGGCGGCGGCGACGCGCCGTCGCGCATCGTGCTCGGCAACGAAAGCATCGACGTGCCGGTGACGATCACGCTGTGGTCGGGCGACGTGCGAATGGCGGTCGTCGGCACGGGGATCGGCAACTTCGTCGTGCGCCGGCCGTGAGCGTGCGGCGCACGAACGCGGCACACCGCATTGATTCGATCCGCTGCACGCTTCACCTGACTGTCACAGTGCCCGTTCACAATTTGACGTTCGCTTGCGACGGAACCGCTCACGGGGGAGCGCGTTCCGGCATGCAGCGTGCAACTCCACTTCCGACCAGGGATTCATGACTCGTTCACGGGCGCCGAGCGGTGTCCTGGCGCTCGTCGCGTGGCTCGTGTTCGTCGTGCCGTGCATGCGCGGCCTGCAGGCGCAGGAGACCGGTTCCACAGGCCGCCCGCCGGGCAGCATCGCGCATTTCGATCTGCCCGCGCAGCCGCTCGCGAGGGCGTTGCAGGATTTTGCGCGGCTGACCGAGCTGATCGTGCTGGCGCCGGCGCCGTTGCTCGACGGGCGCACGAGTGCGCCGGTACAGGGCGACTACGTCCCGCGCGACGCGCTCGGGCGGATGTTGGCCGGAACGGGGTTGCGTGCGGAATTCTCGGGGCCGGACGAAGCGATCATCGTCGCGCAGCCGGAGGCCGAGACGGCGCCCGATCCGGCCGACACGCCGGCGGACGCCGCGCTGCCGATCGACGGGATCGGCGATTCCGGCGAGCGGCGCGCGTTCGCGGGCTTGCTGCAGGCGCATCTGATCGAGGCGCTGTGCGCGCAGCCGGCGGCGGTGCCGGGCAGCTATCGACTCGTCGCGCAGGTGCGCATCGACAACAGGGGGGCGGTGGTGGCGGTCAACATGGTGGCATCGAGCGGTTCGGCCGCCCGCGACGCGGCGGTGATGCACGCGCTGCGCGCGCTGAAGCTGGACGATGCACCGCCGGCGGACCTGCCGCAGCCGGTCACGATCCTGTTGCGGCCGGCCGGTAACGGCGTGCATTTCCGCTGCCCGCCGACAGCGTCGCGAGGCTAGACCGTGTCCGACACCACTCGCATCGGGCTCAGGAAGCTGCTGGCGACGCGCTACGCGTATCTGGTCAGGCGTCTCGAACGCGTGACGGGCTCGAAGGACGGCGCGGCCGACGCGCTGCACGAGACCTGGCTGCGCCTCGAGAACGCGAACGTATCCACGCAGGTGACGAACGCCGACGCCTATATACTCGGGATGGCGAACAATGTCGCGATCGACCAGCATCGCCGGGAGCGCCGCCATCTGCACGACGACGATGTCGAGACGCTGCTCGATACGCCCGATGAACTGGCCGACCCCGAGCGTATCGTCGCGGCGCGCCGCAAGGTCGATACGCTGAAGGACGTGCTGCGCGGCCTGCCGCCGCGGCGCCGCGCGATCCTGCTGGCCGCCCGCGTGGACGGTCTGCTGAACCGCGAGATCGCCGAGCAGTTCGGCATTTCGCTGCGGCTCGTCGAAAGCGAACTGAGCGCGGCGATGAAGTACTGCCTGCAGCGCATGCAGGAAGACGGCGATGCGTACACGGGCTCGCGAGGCGGGCCGCGTAAATTTTGAGTACTCGGACGATGACGAAAGCCCAGGCCGAACCCGCCCACGACGCACTCGACGAAGCGAGCGCGTGGCTGCTGCGTCTGCGCTCGGGCGACGCGAGCCAGGCGGAGGCCGACGCGTTCGAGCGCTGGTGCGCCGATCGTCCGCAGGCGGCCGCGCTGCTGCGCGACACCTGGGGCTCGCTGCGCGCGGCGGCGGCCGAACTCGCGCATGAAGAACGCACGGCCGCGGCCTGGGCGGACGTTGCGAGGCGCGAGCGCTCGATGCGCACGGGCCGGCGCGCGTTCATCGGCTTTGCGGTGGCGGCGGGCGCGTCGTGGCTCGCGGTGCGGCCGCCGCTGCAGTTGTGGCCGTCGCTCGGCGATCTGGCCGCCGATTACCGCACGGGCACCGGCGAGCAGCGCAGCGTCGCGCTGTCGTCGCGCGTGACGGTGGCGATGAACACACAGACACGCGTCGACATGTTGCCGGCGAGCGATGCCGCGCACGGTGTCGAAGTCGTCGCCGGCGAGGCGGAGATCGATGCGGCCACGCCGCCCGCCGGCCGCGCGACGCCGATCCAGCCCGTGACCGTGGTCGCGGGCGACGGCCGCATGCAGGCGACGGTCGCGCGCTTCAACGTGCGGCGTACCGGGTCGCAGGTGTGCGTGACCTGCCTGTCGGGCACGGTCGCGCTCACGCATCCGCGCGGCGCGCGCACGCTGAAGGCCGACGATCAGGTGATCTACGACGATCGCGGCGTGCAGCCCGTGTCGCGCGTCGATCCGGGCGCGATCAGCGCATGGCGGCGCGGGATGCTGGTGTTCAACGGCGTGCCGCTGTCGGACGTCATCGACGAAATCAACCGCTATCGCCCGGGCAGGGTCATCCTGCGGCGTGCCGCGCTCGGCACGAACCGGATGCAGGCACAGTTTCCGATCACGCGGCTCGACGACGTGATCGACATGGTCGGCCGCCTGTATGGCGCGCACATCACACGTCTGCCCGGCAATATCGTATTGCTGAGCTGACCGGCTTTCCCCGCTCTCCCTCATCCTCCTCCGGCAGGCGACCCGTTCGCGTCGCCTCGGGCCGCCCGTGCACTGCGGGTTAAGGCCCTTCGTTACGACCTGATCAATGAGGGCCGGCAAACGCCGGGCAGTCGTTCGCGACCGCCGGGTGGAGCGTCGTCGGGCCCGAGGCGTGGGTGGCAAGCGCCCCGGCCGCGCGGCGACGCGCGGTGCGGGGGATGGGTGTCGAGGGAGCTTCGGGCGGTGGCGTGATCATGAACGAATCGCAATGGAATGCGGATTCCGGCGACGCGAACGCGCGCGCCGACACGATCCGTGAAGGCGCGGTGCGCTGGCTGCTATGGCTGCGCACGGGCGA
The DNA here is from genome assembly GCF_003366075.1 of Burkholderia sp. IDO3. Classification (NCBI taxonomy): domain Bacteria; kingdom Pseudomonadati; phylum Pseudomonadota; class Betaproteobacteria; order Burkholderiales; family Burkholderiaceae; genus Burkholderia; species Burkholderia sp. IDO3. The sequence continues at coordinate 2,108,051 of NZ_CP028962.1, read as the reverse complement.
CACGACGGCGCGCGAATTCGACGCGTTCCGGCGCTGGCGCGCGCAAAGCGACGAGCATGCGCGCACCGTCCGCGAACTGATCTGGATGTGGGCGGTGCTGGAGACGGTCGGGCGCCAGGAGCCGGGCGGGCCGCCGCGCACGCATTGATGCGTCGCGCCGCGGGCCGGAGCGCCTGGAACCGGGGCGCGCCGGAATCGTTTACATGTGCGGGTGCGGTGAGCGTCGCAAGAAAGTCTGCGGGTTAACCGGGCCTGCTTCGACCTTGTATATGAGAGAGCGAGGGGGCCGTGGGGCGGAACCGGGGGGCGGGAGCAACCGCCTTCCGGATTGCCGCGGGGCAGGGTGTGCCGCACGTGTATCGAACGCGCCCCGTTTGTCAGGGCGACGATTCGTCCCGCATGCCGGCGCGCGCGCTGCGCCATGCGGCGTCGAGCGGATCGCCGCTGTCGCGCAGCGGTTCGCGCAGAAAGGGAAAGCGTTCGAAGAACGGTGCGGATTCTTGCAGGGCCACGATATGGTTGACCATCCATTGCAGCAGATCGCCGCCGTGCCTGACCTGTTCCGGGCGCCAGTCGGGCATCGCGGAGAAGCATTCCGCGAAGCCGCTCCAGCGCGACGGCCGATCGTTGTCGCCGGGGCGGAAGTAGGTATTCATCGCGACGTCGCGTGCGTCGGTCAGCGTGCCGACGAACAGCCCGTGCGGCGTCGGCACGCCGATCTGCTGCCAGTGCTCGGCCAGCGCGAGCGAGCGCATCACGCGCGCCACGACGAACGCGACATTCGTTTCGTGCTCGATTTCCGTCAGCGACATCACGCCGTTGCGCTGCATGCAGCGCGCGACCGCGTGCGGCCGGATCACGTTCGACGCGAAGCTGCGCAGCACGAGATCGGGCACCGTCAGCTGCAGCTGGAATTCGCGCAGGCCGTGCTCGGCGCTCATCGTCGCGAAGTTGACGAACAATCCTTCGGCCTGGCCGAGCGTGCCGACGTACGGATCGAGCCCGAGGCGCGCGAGCTTCGGCGCGATCTGGCGCTCGAACAGCCGCAGCAGGTTGCGGCGGTTGCGCACGCCGGCGAAATCGTCGATGCCGCGCGTGACGACGTCGCTGATCTCCCAGCGGCGCGCGTCGGCGAGCAGGCGCGGCGAGCGGCTCAGGTCGAAACGGGCGCGGCCGTGCGCCACGCGTGGATCTACGTACATGCCGGTGCCTCGTGCATCGATTGCGGGCGGACCGCCGCGACGGCGCGTCGTCGGGCGCATCCGGTCGCTCACGATGCTGCGGCGTCGAAAGCGCTCCGTCAAGTGCGCGCACGGCGCGGCGCATGCTCAACCAGACAGTGTGGGGTGACCCGATGATGCGCACGATCGTGGAACGCTTTGTCGAGCAAAGCCCGATGACGATCATGACGCGGCTCGTGCTGCAGTGCGCGCTGCATGACGACTGGATCGAAGCCGCCACGGACATCGACGACGAGCCCGACGGCGAATCGATCCGCGAGGCGCTGTTCGCGCTTGCCGTCGACGCGATCGCGGCGATTGCCGTGCGGCAGCGGAGGCCGGAGGCGATCGGTGGGGCCCCGCCGGGCGCCGGCGCGGCCGTGACGGCGCTGCACGACGGCATGAGCCGCTGGCGGGCCGGCTGGGGGCGCGCGCTCGTGAAGGACAGCGTGGAGCTGCTGCTGCCCGTCGCGATGGTGCGTACCGACGGGCGTGCCCGCGCGTTCGACGGAATGCGGCTGCGCGTGCTGGACGGCGCGGACGATGCATGTGCGCCGCGGGCCGGCGGTTGCGGCTGCGGACGCGCGTGCGACGAACCCGCGCGCAATGCGACGGGCGGCGGCGCGCGCGTATTGCCGGTCTACGATCCGGATCTCGGGATGATCGTCGACCTGCTGCCGTACGAGCGCGGCCGTTCGCACGAGCGCGCGTTCGTCGGTGCGCTGCTCGAAACGGTCCGGCCGGGCGAGCTGTGGATCGTCGACGGCCGCTTCGATACGGACGCGATCCTGTCGGGCTGGCCGCGTCGCGGCGGCGCGTTCGTGATGCGCGAATACGGTCGCTCGGCCGCGTGCCGGCCGCTCGGCGACTGGCTGGGCGCAGGCATGCTCGGCGAAGGGCAGGTGTTCGAGCAACCGGTCGGCATGGTGGGCGACGGCGGCGTGTCGGGCGCGTTCCGGCGGATCGAATGGCGTCGCATCTCTGCGGATGGCGAACCGGGCGAACCGGTCACGCTGCTCACCGACCTGCCGGCCGCGCAGTTCGACGCGCCGCAGGTCGTGCAGCTGTCGTGCCGGCGCTGGCGCGACGCGCTGCCGTTGCCGCTCGAGCCCGGGCCGGGCGGCGCGCCGTTCGGCGGCGTGCCCGCGCGCGCGGCGCTGCTGGCGAGCGGGATCGAGGCGTTCGCGTACAACGTGTTCAGCGTGATGACGCATGTCGTCGGCGGTGCGCTCGATCTCGACGCGCGCGACGCCGAGCGCCTGCCGGCGCTGATCGCCGACGGCGTCGAGGCCACTTATGCGGGGATGATGATCGCGCTGCCGCCCGACTGGTGGCAACGCTACGACCAGCTGCCCGCGACGACGCTCGGCCAGATCGTGCGGATGCTCGCGGTGCACGTCGATCCGCGCAGCGAGCGGCGCCGGCGGCGCGACAACCGGCTGTCGACGAAGTCGCAGGCGCTGCTGCGCGCGGCGACGCTCGAACGCCTGCTGCACGACGACGGCGACGATCCGGCCGCGAACGTGTTCAGCCTGCGCACGATCGCGATGGCGACGCGCGACTTCAGCAGCAATCCGTCGAAGGCGCTGCGGCACGCGGGCGAGGCGCTCGTGATGGTCACCAAGTACAACCGGCCGATCGCGCTGCTCGTGTCGATCGACGACTGGAACCGGCTGCTCGGCGAAGTACGCGAGACGAGCCTCACGCGGCTGTCGTTCGATGCGGCGGCGTCGCAGGGCGCGCGGTCGGTCGGGTTGAGTGAAACGTCGCTGAATTGGTGATTCAAGGTGGCGGGCCGGCAACCGTGTTGCCGGCTCATGCACCTGCCGCCTCCCGCCTCAACTCGTCAGCCGCCGCACCCAGATCACCGACGTCCATGCGAAATTTCCGCTGCCGTAGCGCGCGATCAGCGTGTCGACGCGTGCGTTGATTCGTGCCGAATGCACGCGGCAGTGCACGATGAAATAGCCGCTGCTGACGCCGACCGCCGACCCGTCGGGCAGCGTCGGGCTGCCGCCCTGCGCGGGCAGAAGGTATTCGGCGATGTCGCCGGTGCTGACGAAATACGCGGTGGCGCGCCGGTCGACGAGCCGTTTCGCCTGGCTCTGCGACAGCGTCGGAATCGCGGCCATGAGCACGGGTTCGGCCGCCGTGTTCGCGTTGACGACCGTGAGGTCGGGCAGTACCGTCACGAACGGCGCGAGCGCGTCGATCGCATGCGCGTCGTAGCCGGGAATGCGCGCGAGATCGTCGACGGACACGAGCTGCAGCGGCCAGCCGCCCGGGCCGTTCGCATCGCGCAGCGAGTTCAGCATGTAGTCGGCCGTCTGCTGCGCGAGCGCGGGGGCGAGCGACAGTTCGCCGAGCAGCCGCCGGTACGCGCGCACGCCTTCGCCGTTGGCCTGGTACGGCTTGCCGGGCGCGATGCGTGACACGAGGTTCATCAGGTTGAAGCGCGCCTGCGCATCCTCGACGCTGCCCGAGATCCACGCACGCGACAGCTCGGCGTTGACCGCAGCGGCTTCGGGCGGCAGCAGGTCGGAGAGCTGCACGTCGGCGATCGGCGCCGACCAGGTCTGGCCGACGAACGTGACGTTCGACGTCGCGGCCTGCGCGCGCAGCGTCGCGCGTGCCCATTCGACCGCGGCGCGCTCGACCCACATCGTTTGCGTCGCGAGCCGCTGGTTCTCGACGTCGCGCGTCGCGATCTGCTGGCGCCACAGCACGCTGGCCGCGAGCGTGGCCGCCAGCGCGACGACGAGCAGCACCGTCACGATCGCGATTCCGCGTTCGTGCCGCGCGCGTGCCGTCCATCCGCTTCCGTGTCGATGCATCCGCGTGCCCCCGCAGTGTCGGCGCGGCGCGCTCAGGTTTCGAACGCCAGCCACGCATGCGCGATGCTCGCATGCGCGGATGACGTGACGCCGAACATCGCGGCGAGCCCCGCGACCCAGAATGCGAGCGATGCGGGCCGCATGCCGTCGGCCGCGAGCGGGCCGACGAGGCCGGCGATCGCGTGCGAGCGCCACAGCAGCAGGACGAACAGCGCGCAGTCGACGGCCATCGCGATCGCGAACATGTGCAGCGCAACCGTCGAGCGTCGCGTGAACGGCGTGCGGTGGTGCCGCTGGTTCGTCGCGACGATCGCGGCGCCGTTGGCGATGGGCACGATCGCCATCACGAGTCCCCAGAACAGCGGCTGGTCGCTCGACGAATTGATCAGCAGCAGCGTGCCGATCGTCCAGATCGGCGGCGCGACCAGCGTGAGCACGGCCCACGACAGCAACTGCCACGCGAGCCAGGGCGCGCGCCAGCGCAGCGGGCGATTCGGCGCGGCATAGGCGACGGGCGGCAGCAGCCGCTGCGGGGCGGCGGAGGTGCCGGACAGCCGCCCGGCGAGCCACCGTACGAGCATCGTGGCGAATGACATGGGTTGTCCTGTCGTTGACGTTTCTTCTCTTCTCACTAGCTAGGACGAATCGGCGCGCCGCAAGCCGCAGGATTTCGCGCGGCCGGTGCGTTGCCGCGCTGCCGCGGCGCACAACCGGCACACGTAAACGGTCTCGTGCCGGTTATGCGTGTGTTTCGTGAATATCTTCAGCGGAATGTCACGAAAACTTCCCGGTTGAAACCCGACGATTGTCGGGCCGTACGCGGGCAGGGCGCGGTTTGCGCACGCCGGCCTCGCGACGCGGCGACACGTTTGCCGGCGGCCCGCGCGCAAGTACGGGGTGCTGAAGAGCCGCAACTCGGCCGGGCGACGACACGCACACGAAACGGGGGCCACACTGGGTCATGCGCAGTGCTCGCGCGAATCGCGCGGGCCGTCGATTGCGCACGCATTGCAGCCCGCATTCCACCGGTCGCACGATGCCGGTGCACCGGCGAGGCAACCCGCGGGCCGTTTGCGTCGATCGTTTGCCCGTGGCGGCAGATCGGTCGACGTGTCGCAAAAAATTCTTGCGGCAATGCGTGCTTCGTTCCGTCTAGGTAGGTGGGAGCTGCGACTTGGTGCGCCGCACGCGGCCCCGTTCGCGACCGACGCGCAGGCGTCGGGTCGGCGGGAGGGCGAACGCGGAGATACGCATTTTTCTCATCAGGCGGCGTGAAGCCGACAGGTGCATGACAGTGGAACAGTTCGAGAAGACCCGGCCGGCCGCCGACGGCGGAGCGGCGCAGCACGACGCGTCGGCACGCGAAGCGGAAGCGCTGGCGCCCGTCATCAATCTGCGCGATACGGGGCGCTTTCTGCAGGTGCTCGACGCGCTCAAGTGCTCGCTGGCCGTCAGCCGTCGCCCGTCCGGCGTGGCCGTGATCGGCGTCGACGGCGGCGTGCCCACGCTGTCCGCGTGCCTGTTGCCGCGCTCGATGGGGATGGCCGTGTCGGGCAACCGGCTCGCGGTCGCGACGATGCACGAGCTGATGGTGTTCGCGAACGTGTCGACGCTCGCGCCGCTCTATCCGGGCCGCCCCGATCATTACGACGCGATGTTCGTGCCGCGTCTTTCCTACTACACCGGCGATCTCGACCTGCACGACATGGCGTTCGACAAGCACGTCGTGCTCGCGGTCAACACGCGCTATTCGTGCATCAGCGTGATCGACGGCTATTTCAACTTCACGCCGATCTGGCAGCCGCCGTTCGTGACCGAGACGCGGCCGGACGATCGCTGTCACCTGAACGGCATGGCGTTCAGCGACGGCAAGGTGCGCTTCGCGACCGCGCTCGGGATGAGCGATGCGCCGTTCGGCTGGCGGGGCGGGATGGCCGACGGCGGCATCGTGATGGAAGTGCCGTCCGGCCGCATTGTCGCATCGGGCCTGTCGATGCCGCATTCGCCACGCGTGATCGGCGGCCGCCTGCACGTGCTCGAAGGCGGCCGTGGTCACGTGCTGCAGATCGATCCGCAATCGGGCGCGCGGCGCGTGCTCGCGACGCTGCCGGGCTTCACGCACGGCCTCGCGGAATACGGCGGCGTGCTGTTCGTCGGACTGTCGAAGCTGCGCGACAAGCGCGGGCCGCAGGGGCTGCCGATCGAACGCGAGGCCGATGCGCTGATCGCCGGCGTCGCCGCGCTCGACGCGAACAGCGGCGACGTGCTCGGCATCCTGCAGTTCTTCAACGGGGTCGACGAGATTTTCGACGTGCAGGTGCTGCCGAACGTGCGGCGTGCCGAAATCCTCAGCCCGCACCAGTGGGCCGAGACGCCGTCGATCGTGACGATGCAGGGCGGCTTCTGGCAGACGCGGCCGCGCGAGGACGACGAGCCCGCGAACACGAGCGGATCGAAACAATGAGCATCGATCGTTGCGGGTTTTCCGATGTCGTTACGTCCTTATCGGTAGACACGACGCATGGGGCGCGCGGCGCGTCGACGAAGCGCCCGGGCGGCGTGCTGTGGCTCACGGGATTGTCGGGAGCAGGCAAGACGACGCTGGCCGATGCGCTCGCGATACGGCTGCACCAGCGGCGGACGCATGCGATGGTGCTCGACGGCGACCGGTTGCGTGCAGGGCTGAACCGCGATCTCGGCTTCACGGTGCGCGACCGCTTCGAGAACGTGCGTCGCATCGCGGAAGTCGCGGCGCTGACGAGCGAAGCCGGGGCGGTTGCGATCGTCGCGGTCATTTCGCCGCTCGCGGCGATGCGCGATGAAGCGCGGGCGATCGTCGGCGCCGCGTTTCGGGAAATATATGTGAGCACGTCGCTGGCCTGCTGCGAGGCGCGCGACCCGAAAGGGCTGTACGAAAAGGCGCGGCGTGGCGTGCTGAAAGAGTTCACCGGCGTGTCGGCGCCGTATGAGCCGCCGGTCGATGCGGATCTCGCGATCGATACCGGCCGCGTATCGATCGAGTCGTGCGTCGATACGCTGCTGCGATACGCGTGCGTGCAGTTCGGATGTGCGGCCGACGTGTGGCCGGCGACGGTGCGCTACGACTGAGCGGGAAGAGACGGAAAGAGAAAAGCATCGCGCGGAACATGATAAGGATGGCGAATTAATCGTCATAAAAGTGAAACAGGCATTTGATAGCGGAGCCGGCAGCGGAGGCTGTTCGGCGACGCTGCGATCCGGAACAACAAAGGGGAATGGCGCATGCCGCCGAGAGTAGACCGCAAGTCACGCGAACCGTGGCGGCTGAAATGCCGATGCCTGGCCGGCGCCGCGCTGGTCGGAGGGCTGAGCCTCGCGCCGGGCGTCCGTGCGCAGGAGGCCGCCGCGGCACCGGCCGCGAAGGCGGCCCCGGCGGCGCCGCAGACGTTCGACTTGAATGCCTTCGTGGTGCGCGGCAACACCATGCTGCCGACGCTCGAGATCGAGAAGGCGGTGTATCCGTTCGAAGGCCCCGGCCGTACGCTCGCCGACGTCAACGCCGCGCGTGATGCATTGCAGAAGGCGTACCAGGATCGCGGCTATCAATCGGTCGTCGTCGAACTGCCGCAGCAGCAGGTGAAGAACGGCGTGATCCTGCTGCAGGTGACCGAGGCGAAAGTCGGCCGGTTGCGCGTCGACGGCGCGCAATACAACTCGCCGCAGAATATCCGCGACGCGGTGCCCGCGCTCGCCGAAGGCAAGGTGCCCGATTTCAACCAGGCGCAGCAGCAGCTCGCCGACCTGAACCGTTCGGCCGATCGCCAGGTGATTCCGGTGCTCAAGCCCGGCGCGATGCCGCAGACGGTCGATGTGGATCTCAAGGTCGACGATCACAGCCCGCTGCACGGCACGCTCGAGCTGAACAACGACAACAGCCCCGGCACGTCGACGCTGCGCACGAGCGCGAGCCTCAGCTATTCGAACCTCTGGCAGCTCGGCCACGTGATTTCCGGCACCTACGTGATCGCGCCGCAGCATCCGAACGATGCGCGGGTCTACGCGTTCTCGTATCTCGCGCCGATCAAGGATTCGCGCTGGAGCTTCCTCGCGACGGTCGTGCATTCGGACAGCAACGTCGCGTCGGTCGGCGGCACCAACGTGCTCGGCAAGGGCACGACCTACGGCTTCACCGCGATCTATGCGCTGCCGGCGTCGGATACCTATGCGCACTCGGTCAGCATCGAGATCGACCGCAAGCACTACGACGAGAACGTGAGCATGGTGGGCCAGACGTCCACCGCACCGCTGACCTATGTGCCGGTGACGTTCTCGTACAACGGCCAGTTGAGCCTGAAGAACTCGCAGACGTCGTTCTCCGCGTCGCTGACCACCAACATCCGCGGCCTCGGCAGCGACTGGGGCGCATGGGACAGCAAGCGCTACGACGCGACGCCCGATTTCGTGTACGGCAAGTTCGACGTCAATCACACGCAGCGCTTCGCCAACGACATGCAGGCCAACGGCCACGTGAGCGCGCAGATCTCGAATTCGCCGCTGGTGTCGAGCGAGCAGTTCGCGGCGGGCGGGATGAACAGCGTGCGCGGCTACATGCAGGCGGAGGACACGGCCGACAGCGGCGTGATCGCATCGCTCGAGCTGCGCAGCCCGTCGTTGTCGAAGTGGCTGGGCGGCGCGGTGGGCAGCGGCGTGAACGAATGGCGCTTCCATGCGTTCTTCGACGCGGCGCACCTGTGGCTGCTGAGCCCGCTGGCGGAGCAGACGTCGCGCTTCAACCTGATGAGCGTCGGCTTCGGTACGCGGTTGCAGATCATGAAGTACGCCAGCGCGGATTTCGAGGCCGGCTGGCCGCTGAAGGCGGGCGTCTATACGCGGCAGTACAGCCCGCGTTTCGATTTCTATGTGCGGCTGGGGTTCTGACGGATTTTTTTGATCGTGCGGGGGCGATGCGACGTGCGAAGCGCCTGCACATTCGGGGAGTGGATCGTGAAGCGAGTCTTGTTTTTCCTGTTGGCGGTGATGCTCGGCGTGTTGCCCGGCATCGCGAACGCGTGGTGGCAGAACGACTGGTCATACCGGAAGTCGATCACGATCGACACGAGCCCGAAAGGCGCGAACCTCGCGGAGTCGGCCGGCCGCGTGCCGCTGCTGATCCGCCTGCACTCGGGCAACTTCCAGTTCGACGGGCTGGCCGACAACGGCGCGGACATCCGCTTCGTCGCAGCGGACGACAAGACGCCGCTGAATTACCACATCGAGCAATACGATCCGGTGCTCGGCGTCGCGCTGGTCTGGGTCGACGTGCCGAAGCTGCCGGCGGGCGGGGCCGAATCGATCTGGATGTACTACGGCAACAAGAAGGCGCCCGACGGCGGCAAGCCGGCTGAAACCTTCGATGCGGACTATACGCTTGTCTATCACTTCAACGGCGCGGCCGGCGCACCGCCGAAGGACATGACCGCGTACGGCAACAACGCGCAGAACGCGACGTTCCGCACGATCGAGGACGGCATCGTCGGCAAGGGCGCGCGCTTCGACGGCAATGCGTCGCTGACGCTGCCGGCGAGCCCGTCGCTGAATGTGCCGGCCGGCGGCAGCTTCACGTTCAGTGCGTGGGTAAAGCCGGCGGCGCTTGCGCCGAATACGCTGCTCTACGGCCGCCGCGACGGCACGAACGCGTTGCTGATCGGCCTCGACAACGGCGTGCCGTTCGCCGAAGTGCAGGGCGGCGCTGCGCCGGTCCGCACGCCGGCCGCGTCGCCGCTCGCCGCGAACCAGTGGACGTATCTCGCGGTGACGGCCGACGGCAAGAACCTGACCGTCTACGTGAACGGCAAGCAGGCCGCGCAGGTCGCGGCGACGCTGCCCGCGCTGAATGGCGTTGCGACGGTCGGCGCGGATGCCGCCGGCGCGCCGGCGGCGCTGGCCGGCTACACGGGCGCGCTCGACGAGTTGCGCCTGTCGAAGATCGCGCGTTCGCCGGCCGTGATCGCGGTCGATGCGCTCGCACAGGGTTCGGAATCGAAGCTCGTCGCATACGGCGCCGACGAGAAGCAGTCGGGCTTCGGCTTCGGCTACTTCGGCGTGATCGTGCAGTCGGTAACGGTCGATGCGTGGGTCGTGATCACGATCCTGCTCGCGATGGCGGTCGTGTCATGGATCGTGATGTGGACGAAGGCGCGCTACGTCGGCACCGTCGACAAGGCGAACCAGTATTTCGTGCAGCGTTTTCGCGAAGTGGCCGGGCGTCACCTGGTCGGCCTCGCGCATGTCGATGAAGGCAGCGCCGAAGGGCGGCGCCTCTACCAGTCGTCGCTGTACCGGTTGTACAAGGCCGGCGTGCACGAAATCCACAGCCGCGTGGACGGCAATGGCCGCACGGTGATCACGAGCGAGTCGATCGAGGCGATCCGCGCGTCGATGGACGCGACGCTCGTGCGCGAGAACCAGCGGCTGTCGAAGTCGATGGTACTGCTGACGATCGCGATCTCGGGCGGACCGTTCCTCGGCCTGCTCGGCACGGTGGTCGGCGTGATGATCACGTTCGCGGCGATCGCCGCGGCCGGCGACGTGAACGTGAACGCGATCGCGCCGGGTATCGCGGCCGCGCTGCTGGCGACCGTCACGGGCCTGTTCGTCGCGATTCCCGCGCTGTTCGGCTACAACTACCTGCTGATCCGCAACAAGAACGTGACCGCGAACATGCAGGTGTTCGTCGACGAATTCGTCACCCGCCTCGCCGAAGCGCACCGCGCGCCGGATCACGCGGTGCTGGCCGACTGAACGCACGCAGGAGATCACCATGCAGGTTCAGGACGACGACAAGCCGTACGACGACATCAACATCACGCCGATGCTCGACCTCGCGTACGTGCTGCTGATCATCTTCATCATCATGACGACCGCGTCGGTGCAGGGCATCAAGGTCGATCTGCCGAAGGCGAGCTCGTCCGCGAGCCTCGCGAAGCCGAAGACGAAGGCGATCACGGTGGCCGATTCGGGGCAGATCTTCCTCGACGCGTATCCGGTGACGATGGACGAGCTCGAAAGCCGGCTGCGTACCGAGAAGGCGACCAATCCGGAATTCCCGATCGTGCTGAAGGGCGATGCGGCCGTGCAGTACCAGAGGGTCATGGACGTGCTCGACCTGCTGCGGCGCCTCGACCTGTCGCAGGTCGGCCTGGTGACCGGCAAGGCGAAGCAGGGCGGCTGACGCGATGGAAATGACCTACAACGGCGGCCCGCCGCAGAAGGGCCCCCGCCGCTACGTGAAGCCGGTCGCGATCGCGCTGGCGCTCGTGGGGCTCGCCGCGCTGATCTGGCATTACGCGGGCGACACGGCCGGCGTGAAGCGCGCGAGCGCGCCGCAGGTGACGACGGTGATTCCGCTGCCGCCGCCCCCGCCGCCCCCTCCGCAGAAGCCGCCGCCCGAGAAGGTGAAGGAAGAGGTCAAGACGCCGGTCGACAGGCCGACGATCGCGCCGAAGCCGTCCGAGGCGCCGAAGCCGTCGGACAACCAGCCGAAGCAGATGACGATGAACGCGCCCGCGCAGGCCGGCACCGACAGCTTCAACATCGGCGCGGGCGACGGCTCGGGGATGGTCGGCAGCGGTGGCGGCGGCAAGTTCGGCAACGCGAGCTACGCGCAATACATGGTGTACGTGCTGCAGCGCGCGATCGAGCAGGACAAGGGCGTTCAGGAGGCGGGCGGCGCGCGCTTCACGGGCAGCCTGAACCTGTGGATGGACGCGTCCGGGCGCATCACGAAGGTGACGGTCGCGCAGTCGACGGGCGACGCGAAGCTCGACGCGGCGGTCGTCACGGCGGTGGAATCGCTCGGCAAGGTCGACGAGGCGCCGCCGCCCGCGACCGCGTATCCGGTGCTTGTCAGGTTGCAGGGGCGCAAGCCGGCATGACGGGCGCGCGTGAAAAGCGAATCAATCATGGGGCGGCATCCGTCGCACGGATGTCGCCGAAAAAGAAACGGAAAGTGTTCGGAGTCCTTCGATGATGCAGAAGATGAACGGACGGGGCGGGGTGCCCCGCAACGGCGCGCTGCCCGCGCGTCTGTCGCGCGTCGGCGCGGCGGTGCTGACGCTCGGGCTGACGTGCGCGTCGGCCGCTCACGGGCAATCGCTCGAGACGCAGGCGGCGACGGGCAAGGCCGCGCCGACCGAGAGCGTGGTGATCAACCTGATCAACCTGCTCGTGAAGCGCGGCGTGCTCACGCAGCAGAACGCGAGCGAGCTGATCAGCGAGGCGCGCACCGAGGCCACGCAGGCCCGTGCCGCGCGTGCATCGGGCGCGCCGGTGGTGGCGGCGGGCGGCATGGTCAACCCGACGACGCAGCCGGGCGACGTCGCCGTGCCGTACGTGCCGCAGGTGGTGCGCGACCAGATCCGCGACCAGGTGAAGCAGGAAGTGATCGCGCAGGCGAAGTCCGAGAACTGGGCGCAGCCGAACACGTTCCCCGACTGGGTGTCGCGCATCAAGATCGACGGCGACATGCGCGTGCGTGACGAATATCACTTCTACGGCAGTCGCAACACGAATGGCGTGACGAACTTCGCGGCGATCAACCAGGGCGGCGGGTTCGACGTGAACTCGAACACCAACCTGACGCAGATCCCGACCCAGAACACCACGCAGAACCGCAACAACCTGCTGCGCTACCGCGCGCGGCTCGGCGTGACGGCGACGCTGTCCGACGACATGATCGCCGGCCTCCAGCTCGCGAGCGGCAATGACAACGGCCCGGTTTCCACCACGGGGACGGCCGGCGGCGGCTGGGGGAAGAAGAACATCTGGCTGAACAAGGCGTTCTTCGCGTACCGGGCGGCGCCGTGGCTGAACCTGACGGCCGGCCGTTTCGACAACCCGTTCTTCAAGTCGGACCTGGTGTTCGCCGACGACCTGATGATGGACGGGTTCGCCGCGAACCTGCGGCATGCACTGCCGTGGAATCCGGACGTCACGCTGTTCGGCACGCTCGGCGTGTTCCCGATCCAGTACACGAGCGAGAACTTCCCGTCCGACAGCACCGACAAGGCCGGCAGCGACACGAAGTGGATGTTCGGCGCGCAGTTCGGCGCGGAATGGAAGATCGACGCGAAGAACCGCCTGAAGGGTGCCGTCGCTTATTACGACTTCCAGAACATGCGCGGCACGCTGTCGTCACCGTGCGCGCTGGGGCAAGGCCCGACGAGCTGCAGCACCGACAACGAGGCGCCCACCTTCATGCAGGGCGGCAACACGCTGATCGCGCTGCGCAACATCGTGCAGAACCCGCAACTCGCGCCGGGGATGACACCGCAGCCGCAACTGTTCGGGCTCGCGTACAACTACCGGCTGCTCGACCTGAAGGCGCAGTGGGACACCGTCGTCGCCGACCGCATCAAGCTGCGCCTGGACGGCGAGTACGTGCGCAACCTCGCGTACAACGACAACAAGGCGTTCGCGGCGGCGTCGCTGCCGGTCAACAACTACGAGTCGACGTCGTTGAACGTGACGCGCGCCGATTATCGCAGCGGCCCGAACGGTTTCCTCGCGAAGGCGACGATCGGCGAGCCGGAGCTGCGCGAGAAGGGCCAGTGGAATTTCTCGGTTGCATACAAGTACCTGCAGCCGGACGCCGTGCTCGACGCGTTCAACGATCCGGACTTCCATCTTGGCGGCACCAACGCGCGCGGCTACGTGCTCGGCGCCGCGTATGCGGTCGCGCGCGACACGTGGGTGTCGGCGCGCTACCTGAGCTCGAAGGAAGTGTACGGGCCGCCGGTGTCGATCGACGTGCTGCAGCTCGAGCTCAATGCACGCTTCTGACCGGAGTCGCGAATGAACACGATCACTCGCACGATGTTTGCGGCCGGCCTGGCCGGCGCGCTGCTGCTGGCCGCCGGCGGCGCGCGCGCGCAGAGCATCGAGGACAAGCTGCGCAGCCAGTTGCGCTCGACCGTGCAGGAGCTGCGCCAGTTGCAGGACGGCCAGGCGCAGCTGCAGGCCGACAAGTCGGCCGCCGAGAAGCAGCGCGACGATGCGCTCGCGCAGTTGAAGACGCTGCAGGGGCAGCTTGCGGCGGCCCGCGGCGATTCGGGCGCCGGGGCGGCCGCGAAGCGCGCGCTCGCGCAGGAGAAGGCCAGCCATGAGCAGGATGCGCAATCGCTCGCGAAGGTCAAGTCGTCCTACGAGGACCTGCTCGCGGTGTCGCGTTCGCGCGATGCGCAGTACACGCAATTGCAGAAGGATGCCGTCGCGCGTGACACGCAACTGAAAACCTGCGAGGCACACAATGCGGAGCTGTATCGCGTGGGCCACGAGATCCTCGACGCGTACGAGCACGTCGGGCTCGGCACGTTTTTCTCGTCGCGACAGCCGTTCGCGCAGTCGGCGCGCGTGAAGTACGACGATCTCGCGCAGCGCTACGGCGACGCGCTGTATGCAGGCAAGTACGACCGGACCGCGCGTCCGGCTGTCGCGTCGCCGGCGTCCGCGGCTTCGGCGGGCGCCGCGGCCGCGGCGCAGTGAGCGCAGGGTGCGCGCGGATCACGCGCGCCGGGTTGAACCGATCGATTCGTTGAATACAAGGAATACGGACATGCAGGACAGCCATCTGAAGAACGCCGGCGACGAGCGCACGGCACACGACGCATTGCTCGAGACGATCAGCGCCGACCGGCTCACCGACGTGCTGCGTGCCGCCGGCTATCGCGTGACGGCCGCCGAGCAGAACGGCGCGGTGCAGCTGATGAGCGCGAGCCAGGGGATCGGCTTCGCGGTGCGCTTCGGCAATCCGGCCGCCGGGCTTGTGCCGCAGGGTACCGAGCCTGGCGCGCTGCCATACATCGACTACACGCTGTCGTGCGTGCTGCAGGTGCAGGGCGACCTGCCTGCCGAGCTGGTCGCGAACTGGAATCGCACGAAGCGGTTCGCACGGCTCGCAAGCCACGGGCAGTTTCTCGCGCTGGAGATGGATGGGGTCGTTGCCGGTGGCGTGTCGGAGCGTCACCTGCGTTCGACGATCGAGCTGTGGGATCGGCTGATCCAGGAATTCCTGCTGCACCTGCGCAACCGTCCCGCGATGGCCGAGCAGGAAGCGGCGGCGCGTGCGGCGGCCGGTGACCCGGCGACCATCGAGGCCGCCCGCGAGACTGCCGCGCAGTCATGATCGCCGGCCGCCGGAGCGCCGGCCGCCGGAACGCCGGCCGCCGGATCGGCGCCGCGCTGCGCGCGCTGCTGCCGGGCAGCTGGCGGCCCGCTGCAGGCCCGCTGTCCGCGGAGGCGGCGCCGGGCGCGTGGTTTGCGTATGCGGAAGGCGTGGCACGGCGGCTGCAGGCGGCGTTCGACGGCGAGGACGCCGCCGCGTGCCGGCTGCGCGCGCACGTCGGGCGCTGGGCCGACCGGCTCGCCGATACGGGCGACGACGTGCCGGTGCTGCCGGTGCGCGCGTGGCTCGACCGGCGCGGGCACGTGACGCGGATCGACAGCGCGCCGGCGAGCGATCCGGCGGTCGACGCCGCGCTGCGCGACGCGCTGGTCGGCCACGCGGTCGGCGCGCCGCCGCCGCGCGGCATGACGCAGCCGATCGTGATGCGCGTGGCGCTGTCGAGCGCACGCTAGCGCGGCGCGGCGGTGCACCACGAACGAATGACGCGCGCGTCGCACGATGGACGGCGTGCGCGAATCAACAGCAATCGAGAGGGCAATCGAATCATGATGACGAAGATGAACTTGCTGGCGATGGTGGCGGCCAGTCTCGTGCTGGGTACGCCGCTCGTCGCGCGCGCGCAGGACGACGTGATCGCGAACGCCGCGCAGGCGTCGGTCATGCAGGCCGATATCGCGGGGCTGCTGAAAGCGGTGAGCCCCGAAGGGCGCGAGCGGCTCGCGGCCGATCCGGCCGCGCTCGACCAGGTCGTGCGCTCGACGCTCGCGCAGAAGGCCGTGCTCGCCGAAGCAAAATCGAAGGGCTGGGACAAGCAGGCGCAGGTACAGCAGGCGATCGAGCAGGCGCAGCGCGACATCGTCGCGCGCAGCTACCTCGCGTCGGTGAGCGCGCCGCCGGCCGACTATCCGTCGGACGCCGAGATCCAGTCCACGTACGACAGGAATCGCGCCGCGTTCACTGCGCCGCGCGCGCTGCACGTCGCGCAGATCTACCTCGCGGTGCCGCCGAATGCGGATGCGGCCACCGTCGACAAGGCGCGCAAGCAGGCGGCCGATCTCGCGAACCGCGCGCGCGGCGGCGATTTCGCGGCGCTCGCGAAGGCGAACTCGCAGGACAAGGCCAGCGCCGCGAACGGCGGCGATCTCGGCTACGTGCCCGATGCGCTGATGCTGCCGGCCGTGCGCCAGGCGGCCGACGCGCTGAAGCCCGGCCAGGTGTCCGCGCCGGTCCAGACGCCGACGGGCTTCCACGTCGTGAAGCTGATCGACGTGCGCGCGGCCGCGCCGCGACCGCTGGCCGACGTGAAGGACCAGGTGCGTGCGACGCTGCGTGCGCAGCGCACGCAGCAGAATGCGCAGGCGTATCTCGCGAAGCTGGCCGCGAACGCGCCGATCAACGAAGACGCGCTGAAGAAAGCGCTCGCATCCGCCCGATAGGCGCGCCCATGGCCTCTGTCCGTTCGACGCCGCGCGTCGATGCGCCCGATGCGCGCACGCCGGGGCGGCGGCGCGCATCCGCCGCCGCCGATCGCCCGCGCATGCCGAAGGCGAACCCGTGGCCGGGCCGGCCCGGCGAGTGGCCGACGCACTGCCCACTGTGTTTCGGCGCACTGGAGCCGCTGCCCGGCACGGGCGGCTATGCGCGGCACCGCAGCGCGCGCTGCTCGGCGCAGTGCGTGCTGACCACGCGCCAGTACCAGCCGGACGAGCTGGCGATCCGCGGCTCGCGCGACGCGCGGGTCGCGGCGCGCCATCGCGAGCGCTTCGTCGCGCAGTGGCCGCGTCATTACATGCTGATGCGGCGCACATGGCCCGCGCTCACGATCGAACGCTTCATCGCGGTGATCGCGTGCGTGGACGTCGCGGATCTCTGGTCGTACCGGATGCTGCGCGACGACGATCTGGCGGCCGTGCTGCTCGTGCTGGCCGGCTTCCTGCGCGTGCCCGACGCGCCGTCCGACGCGCCGTCCGACGCGCTCGCGCCGACGGTGCGCTGGGTCCGCTTCTGGTTCGATGCGAGCGTGCGCGACGTCGGCGATCTGTGGGCAGCCGGCGCCGAGGCGCCGCGGCTGTTTCGCGTCGACTATCGCGAACCGCTCGTCACGCCGTATCCGACCGGCACGCAGGTGCATGCGTGGCAGCCGGTCGACGGGATGCGCGACGCATGGGCGCGGCAGGCCGACGCGAACGAGCCGGTGGTCGACGCGGCCGATCGCGGGGCGTTCGTGCGTTTCCTGGCGCGGCCGTCGGCACGCGGGGCCGGCGCATGAACCGCGGTACGCGGGTGAACCCGGCACGGCGACGGGCGCTGCGCCGAAGGAGGCGCGAATGATGTGGCGATCAAACGGGATCGCGGTGCTCGCCTGCTTGCTGCTGGCGGTCGGTGCGCACGCGCAGGGCAATCGCGCGGCACCGGCGCAGCCGGGCTCGGGCACGAAGCCGGTGTGCGTCGACGCGGAGGTCGACGGCAAGCGCGCGCTGTCGTACGACTGCCTGAGCGACCAGTTGCAGCCGAAGGCCGACCCGCAGACGGGCGCGTCGCAGACCGATTCGGAGCGACTGTCGAAGCAGCCGTCGAACCGTCTCGGCACGTTCAACCTGTCGACCGAGCAGAACCGCTTCGGCACGAACTGGGGCAAGTCCGTGACGCCGCAGCGTCCCAATGCGCCGGTGGCCGTGCCGCCGAAGTGACGCACGTCCGCGGTTGACGACCGGTTGAGGGCAGGCATGAGCCGGTGGCGCACCGGCGCGAACCGACGAGGAGCAGCAACGTGAAATCGGGCAAGCACACCGGCCGCGTGGCGGCGCTCGCGGTCGGGTTCGCACTGACGCTCGGCGGCGCATGCGGCGCGGCGCGGGCCGCCGATCGCGCGACGCAGGCCGACGGCGCGCCGACGATCGCGCTGCCGAATTTCGCCGCGCTCGTCAGGCGCGTCGGGCCGGCCGTCGTCAACATCAGCGTCACGCGCGAAGTCACGCAGATGGGCATCCAGCTGCCGCCCGGCATCGGGCCCGACCATCCGCTCGCGCCGTTCCTTGCGCGCCGCGTGATCGGCAACCGCGAGGAGGTGAGCCTCGGCTCGGGCTTCATCGTCAGCGAAGACGGCGAGATTCTCACCAACCGGCACGTGGTTGGCGATGCGGCCACCGTCGACGTGAAGCTGACCGACAAGCGGCAGTTCAAGGGCCGCGTGATCGGCAGCGATCCGGTGTCGGACGTCGCGGTGATCCGCATCGACGCGCGCAACCTGCCGGTCGTCGCGACCGGCGATCCGGCGCGCACGGAAGTGGGCGACTGGGTGATGGCGATCGGCTCGCCGTACGGGTTCGCGAACACGGTCACGCAGGGCATCGTCAGCGCGAAGTCGCGCTCGCTGCCGGGCGAGCAGGCGATTCCGTTCATCCAGACCGACGTCCCGATCAATCCCGGCAATTCGGGCGGCCCGCTGTTCGACCTGAACGGCCGCGTGATCGCGATCAACTCGATGATCTTCTCGAAGACGGGCGGCTACCAGGGGCTCGCGTTCGCGATTCCGATCGACATCGCGCTCGACGTGAAGGACCAACTGCTGCGCACCGGCAAGGTCACGCGCGGCCGGCTCGGCGTCGCGGTGCAGGAGGTCAGCCAGGCGCTCGCGCGCTCGTTCGGCCTCGCGAACCCGGATGGCGCGCTGATCACGATGATCGAGCCGGACGGCCCGGCCGCGAAGGCCGGGCTGCGGGCCGGCGACGTCGTGCTCGCGGTCGACGGCAAGCCGGTCGCCGAATCGTCCGACCTGCTCGGCACGATCGCCGGCATGCGTCCCGGGCGGCAGGCCGATCTGCTCGTGTGGCGCGCGGGCCGAGCGACGCACCTGAGCGCGACGGTCGGCGCGTTCGACAGCGGGTCGGCGTCGAGCGGCGGCGCGCAGGCGGCCGCGCGCTTCGGGCTTGCGTTGCGCGCGGCGACCGAGCAGGAGCGGCAGAAGCTCGGCGTGAGCCAGGCGCTCGTCGTCGAACAGGTGAGCGGCCAGGCGGCGCGCGCGGGCTTGCAGCCCGGCGACGTCGTGCTGTCGGTCAACGGCACGCCGGTCGCGAGCATCGGCGCGCTGATGACGGGGATCGAAGCCGCGCGCGGCAACGTCGCGCTGCTCGTGCAGCGCGGCGGCACGCGGCTGTATGTGCCGATCGAGATCGGATGAGTGGAGCCGGACGCATGGTGCGCGCGGGCGAGCAGGCAAAGGGAGACGTGATGAAGCGAAGGCTGGAATGGACGGTTTCCGGATGGCTGCGGACGCTCGCGTTCGTGTGCGTGCTGGCCGCGTGCGCGCCGGCCGTGGCGCAGACGGCCGACGTGCCGCAGCCGTGGATCAGCTATGCGCAGCTCGTCGGCCGCCAGTTCCAGGCATGGCTCGAAGCCGACGGCGAAGCGCCCGACCGGCTGCACCGGTATCTCGAGGAACGCGTGCTGAAGGCGAGCGCCGAGGCGCCGCCGCCCGCGATCGTCGTGCGGGCGTGGATCGGTCCGAACGGCGCCGTCACGCGCGTCGAGTTCGCGTCGCTCGGCGCGCCCGACGCGGATGCGACGCTGCGGCAACTGCTGACCGCGAACCCGCTGACCGAGCCGCCGCCGCCGGACATGCTGCAGCCGTTGCGGGTGCGTTTGCGGTTGACGCCGAACCCCGACGCGGCGGCGGCTGCGCCCGCGTCGGCAGGATCGGCGGCGCGCGCGCCGTGAGGTTGCCGGCGCGGCGCAAGCATCTGCATGCGACGAAGATGCGCGTCGTTCGCCGGTTCGCATGCGGGTGACGATGCGGATCGCTACCTGCGCCGCGAGGCGATTGCCGGTTCGCCCGCCGGCTGCGGGACGAATCGCTGCTTTCGCCGCATCCCGATTACCGGTATGCGTGCAGTGCGTCGCGGCCGTACTCGGATTGACCATTGCGTTGCTGCTCGCGCCAACCGCACAGGCAGACCCCGCCGCGCAACCCACCCCGCTCGCGATCCGTCCGCAACCCGACGCCCGCACCCTCGACGTGAACGCCACCGGCATCTTCATCAACGATGCCGGCGACGTGCTGACCGCGCGTCACGCGGTCGCCGGATGCGGCAGCCTGTTCGTGATCAAGGATGCACGCGTCGCGCGGGCGCGGGTGCGGGTCGTCAGCCCGGAGCGCGATCTCGCGGTCGTCGGCAGCACGCTTCGCCCGTTGCTCGTCGCCGCGTTCGCCCGCACGCCGCCCGGCGGCGGCGCGCAACCCGTATTCGCGGCCGGCTACGACGCGCTGCGCAAGATGCCCGATCGCGCGACCGCGGTTGTCAACGGGCTGACGCGTCCCGGCGCACGCGCCGATGCACTCACGCTGATGCTGGCCGCGACGAACGGCGCGAGCGGCGCGGCCGTGCTCGACCAGGCGGGGCGCGTGATCGGCGTCGTCACCGATCGCGCGGAGGTCGCGACCGGTGACTCGCGCGCGGTCGCGACGCGTACCGATGCCGCGCGCTACGTGATCGCGGTGCCCGTCGAACCGGTCAAGGCGTTCCTCGCGGCGAACGGCGTGCGCTACGACGAAACCGATGCGCCGCAGCTCGAGCCGCTGCAGCCGCATGCGGCGCGCGCGGCGACGCTCGAGGTGGGGATTCTGTGCGGCGAGTGACGGGCTGTCGTCATAAGATATGACGTTCGTGCGTTGGCGGGACGATGACGCTCCTTTCCCTCAAAAGGACCAC
Source organism: Burkholderia sp. IDO3 (assembly GCF_003366075.1). Taxonomy (NCBI): domain Bacteria; kingdom Pseudomonadati; phylum Pseudomonadota; class Betaproteobacteria; order Burkholderiales; family Burkholderiaceae; genus Burkholderia; species Burkholderia sp. IDO3. Next base: position 2,087,128 of record NZ_CP028962.1, on the reverse strand, counting down.
CTCATGGAACTCACCCAACTGGGCGCGCATGTCGCGCAGTCCGGCATTGGCGAACGGCAGAAGCACGCGCAGGGATTGATGTACGGGATGGCCGACATCCTGGAATACGTGTCCGGCGGCGTCTGCTACGATGCCGCGGCCTTCGTCAGATACCTGCTGGCCGGGCACACGATCATCACGCCTGCCATGCTGCTCGACACGATCGGCCAGAACTGGCGGCCGCGCTTCAACTTCGCGGCCGGCACGCCGTGGGACGGGCAGAGCAGCATTCCGGCCGGCACCGCGGTCGGCTTCTCGCGCGGCGGCTCGGTCTTTCATGCGGCGATCTCGGTCGGCGGCAGCCGGATCCGGGGCATCAACGGCGGGCGCCTGGGGAGCGGCTGGATGTATGCGGTCGATCTCGCGCGCGCGTTGCCGCGCAACGACGACGGCACCTTCTCGTACGACCGGACGAGCATCCAGGTCCACCTGTCTCGCTTGTAACGGCGCACGCGTCGCCGCCATGCTGCGCCGCCGGACATGATCCGCGGCCGGCCCGACTCGAGCCGGCGCCGCGCATCCGGCGATTTCCGCATGGCGTCGCGCCGTCTATCGCTGGTATCCTCTCGATCGTGGATGACTATTCACTGGATCGGCGCGTGCGGCGTTCCGGCGATGCCCAAGGCTGCGAAGCAGGGCGCGCGCTGGAGTAGCATGACTGAATATCCGCGGCGATCCACGACCCGTTTTGTGATTGATTTCCTTCCGTCCGTGTACCCATGGCCAAGACAACGATGAGCGGCGCACCCGACTCCGGCGCGACCGGCGACGACGAATCGTCCGGCGGCGCGTCGTCCTATCTCGTGCCGGGGCTCGAACGCGGGTTGCGGATCCTCGCCGAATTCTCCGCGCGCGAGCCGGTGCTCGGCGCGCCCGAACTGTCGAAGCGCATCGGCATCCCGCGCACGACCACCTTCCGCCTGCTGCAGACGCTCGAAGCGCTCGGCTTTCTCGAGCGCGTGAACGGCGATCGCTACTTCCGGCTCGGCGTCGGCGTGCTGCGGCTCGGCTTCGAATACCTGAATTCGCTCGAACTGACCGATCTCGGCGCCCCCGTGCTCGAACGGCTGCGCGATGCGACGGGCCTGTCGACGCACCTGCTGATCCGCGACCAGCGCGATGTCGTGTTCGTCGCGAAGGCGCAGAGCAACACGTCGATGTTCGGTTCGGTGAAGGTGCACGTCGGCACGCGGCTGCCCGCGCATGCGACCGTGCACGGCCACGTGCTGATGGGCGACCTCACGCGCGACGCGCTGCGCCAGCTCTACCCGGAAAAGCGTCTCGAACAGTTCACCGAGCGCACGCCGGGCACCGTCGACGAGCTGTACGAGCGTGTGCGTCATTACGCGCGGCTCGGCTACGCGGTCAGCGAGGCCGCGTTCGAAAGCGGGATCTCGGCCGTGACCGCGCCCGTGCGCGACCATTCGGGCGGGATCGTTGCGGCGATCACGGCGACGGTGCCGCGCTCGGAAATCGGCGAGGCCGGCGAGAAGGAACGGCTCGTCGAAGCGGTGTGCGGCGCCGCGGTCGACCTGTCGCAGCGGCTGAACTACCGGCCGCTCGAAAGCGATCCGACGTTCGCGCATGCGCGCCACCGCGTCGCGATGTTCTGACCGGTCGAGCGCGCGCGCGTCGCGCGGCTTCGTCGACAGCCCATGAAAAAGAGCAGCCCGCGGGCTGCTCTTTTCGCTTCCGGCGCCAGGCGCGGAGCCTGGCATCCGGCACCGTTCGTTCAGAACGAGTGGTGAATCCCGGTCAGCACGATCACCTGGTTCGCGGTGCTCGATACGCCGGCCGTGAAGAACGACGCATTCGCACCGCCCGAGCCGTGTTCGTATAGCACGTTCGCGTAGAGCTGCGTGCGCTTGGACAGCGCGTAGATGTCGCCGAGCTCGACCTGGGTCCAGCGGCGGCCGGCCAGCGTCGTCGTTGCCGCGCCGCCCGCGATCGTGTTGAACGCGCTGCTCTGGTAGTTCACGCCCGCGTCGTAGCTCTGGAACGTGTCGGAGTAGCCGTTCGACTGCATCTTCACGCGCGTGTACAGGCCGTGCACCAGGAAGCTGCCGAACCGGTACGACGCGCCCGCGCCGATGTTCTCCACCTTGTTCGCGATGTAGCCGTTCGCGGTGTTCTGCCCCTGGAACGATGCGATGCCCGTCTGGCTGATCAGGATCGAGCGGTCGTGCTCGTTCGAGTAGACGGCCGACGCCTTGAACGGCCCGTTCGCGTAGTTCAGCGCGACGCCGACCGACTTGCCGGTCGAGAAGTTCGTCGTGTTGCCGAGCGCCATCGTCGCGGCGGCCGAGAAGCCCGCGAAATCCGGCGAACGGTACTTGACCGAGTTGTTGTACGGCACGTTGCCGGTCGCGGCGAGCCCGTCGATGTTGCCCGGGTGGAACGCATACCAGCTCATCGCGAGGTAGGCCGTGCTGAGCGGATCGAGATAGTCGAACGTCAGCGGCGTCTGGCGGCCGAGCGTCAGCGTGCCGTAGCGATCCGAGCTGAGACCGACGAACGCCGCGCGGTTCCAGATCGTGTTCGCGGTCGCGAGCTGGCCGTTGTTCGTATAGAAGCCGTTTTCGAGCTGGAAGATCGCCGACAGGCCGCCGCCGAGGTCTTCCTTGCCTTTCAGGCCCCACCGGTCGGGCTGCGTGTTGCCCTGGATCATCGCCCATTTCGCGTGACCGCCGACGTTGTTCACGTACGCGACGCCGGCATCCAGGCTGCCGTACAGCACCACGCTGCTCTGCGCCCATGCGCCCGACATGACGCCCATTCCGATGACTGCTGCTGCTACCGCATGCTTGACCATTTGATCTCCTGACTCTCCGAACCTGATGAAAGATGCCGCGACGGCAGACGCGGGGACGGCCGGCCATCACGCGTTCTTCACCACCGGGCGGGCATTTTAATGTTCCATATAAGGAACAACGTGCCTCTGATGGAATGGAGTATAGGGGCGCCGCGCATGTGGTCAAAAATAAATTTATCGGGACGGATGCGTCCGACGTCATCGCGCAACACGGGGGCGGGCATCTCGAAAAAGCCACTTAAATCCCTGCCACAAAACAAAAATATTCATCAGATCAGGGCTGCGACGACGCTCGCCGATCCTGCGGTCGGTGTTTTCCCTAGGACATGCAGCTTTTTGTTTTACTCGTGGAAAGTCGCTCCTATAATCACCATCCATAAACTGCTGTTCCGGATATGGAACAAATCCGGAGCGAACCCAGAGTCGATCAGAAGGAAGGGTGTGAGATGTCTGAACAATGGATTTGTGCCGGGCACGCCGGCGCGCTGTCGGAAGACACGCCGATCGAGTTCAAGCGGACCGACGGCGTCGAAATCGGGATCTACCGCGTAGGCGACGCGGTGTATGCGCTCGAGAACGTGTGCCCGCATGCATACGCGCTGCTGACGCAGGGCTTCGTCGACGAAGGCACCGTCGAATGCCCGCTGCACGAAGCCGTGTTCGACATCAAGACGGGCGAATGCCTGAAGGGCCCGGGCGGGCGCGCGCTGAAGCAGTACGCGGTGCGCCTGGCCGGTGAGGAAATCCAGATCAAGGTGGAATGACATGAAAGAAGCGACCGTCAACTTCAATCCTTTCCTGAAGCCGTGGGTGGCGCCGCAGCCGAACAACGTCGCGGGCAAGGGGCAGATCGAAATCCCGGGGCAGGTCGAGAACCGCGTGTGGCAGAACCGCAAGGCCGAGCCGACGCAGTACGAGAACGATCTCGGCGATGCGCTCGAACGCGTGTTCGAGAGCGGCGCGACCGAGCTGGACGATGTCGTCGCGGGCCTGAACCGCATCGGCTTCCGCGCGCCGGACGGCACGGTCTGGACGCCCGAGCGTTTCCGCGCCGAAATGGCCTCGCTGGCGGAATGAGCGCGCTTGCCGCGTGACCGCCGACCCGACGACAACCGCATCCGGAGCACACTGATGACGTCCCCCGCACAACACGAAGTCCAACACGACCCGGTCCGCGACTACCTCGATCGCGGCATCAAGAACTACTGGTATCCCGTCGCCCCGAGCTGGCAGGTGTCGAACGCGCCCGTCGGCCTCACGCGCCTGTCCGAGCAGATCGTGCTGTGGCGCGATCACGAAGGCAAAGTCCACGCGCTGGAAGATCGCTGCCCGCACCGCGGCGCGCGCCTGTCGCTCGGCTGGAACCTCGGCGGCAACATCGCGTGCTGGTATCACGGCATCGAAGTCGACGGCGGCGGCACGGTCAACCGTGTGCCGGCCGTGTCGAACTGTCCGCTCGAAGGCACGAAGTGCGTGAAGTCGTATCCGGTCGAAGAGAAGGCCGGCGCGATCTTCCTGTGGTTCGGCGACGAAGCGCACGGCGAGCCGGCGCCGCTGAACCTGCCGGAAGAACTGGTCGCCGACGAGTACGGCCACTTCCTGTGCGTGTCGAACTGGAAGTGCAATTACCAGTACGCGATCGACAACGTGATGGACCCGATGCACGGCGCGTATCTGCACGCGACGTCGCATTCGATGGCCGAAGGCGACAAGCAGGCCGACATGCGCGTGCGCAAGACGGAAACGGGCCTGATGTTCGAGAAGATCGGCCAGCGCGACGTGAACTTCGACTGGGTCGAGCTCGGCGAAACCGGCTGCCTGTGGATGCGCCTCGCGATTCCATACAAGCAGAAGTTCGGCCCGGGCGGCAACTTCGGGATCATCGGCTTCGCGACGCCGGTCGACGGTGACAACTGCCAGGTCTACTTCTGGCGTACCCGCAAGGTCAGCGGCTGGCAGCGCGACGTGTGGCGCTTCATGTACCGCAACCGCCTCGAGGGCCTGCACTGGGACGTGCTCGAGCAGGACCGCTACGTTCTCGAAAGCCTCGCGCCGCACGCACGCGATCACGAATACCTGTACCAGCACGACGTCGGCATCACGCGCGTGCGCCGGATGCTGCGCCAGCGCGCGCAGGAACACCTGGCCGCGCTCGACGCGCACCGCGCGGCGCACGCCGCGGCGGAGCCGGCACATGGCTGAGTTCGCACCGGTCGTGCCGCTGCCGGGGCGCCGCGTGCTCGTGACGGGCGGCGCACGCGGTCTCGGCGCCGCGTTCGTGAAGGCGCTGGTCGAAGCGGGCGCGCAGGTCGCGTTCGGCGACGTGCTCGTCGAAGAAGGCCGCGCGCTGGCCGCGCAGCTCACGCAAGCCGGCCACGCCGCGCATTTCTTCGCGCTCGACCTGGCCGATCCGGCGAGCGTCGATGCGTTCGTCGCGCAGGGCGCCGCGGCGCTCGGCGGCATCGACGCACTGATCAACAACGCGGCGATCACGAATTCGGGCGGCAAGCTGTCGACGGAACTCGACGTGTCGACCTGGGATGCCGTGATGAACGTGAACGTGCGCGGCGTGTGGCTCGTCAGCAATGCGGCGCTGCCGCACCTCGCGAAGTCGGGCCGCGGCGCGATCGTGAACCTCGCATCGGATACCGCGCTGTGGGGCGCGCCGAAGCTGCTCGCGTACGTCGCCAGCAAGGGCGCCGTGATCGCGATGACGCATGCGCAGGCGCGCGAGTTCGGTGCGCACGGCGTGACGGTCAACGCGATCGCGCCGGGGCTCACCGAAGTCGAGGCGACGGCCTACGTGCCGGCCGAACGCCACGCGTTCTACATGCAGGGCCGCGCGCTCGCGCGTGCGCAGGTGCCGGAGGACGTGACGGGCCCGGTGCTGTTCCTGCTGTCGGACGGCGCGCGCTTCGTGACGGGCCAGCTGCTGCCGGTGAACGGCGGCTTCGTAATGAACTGAATTGAAGTTTTCACTCGGAATGAAGGAGAGGACGATGGCGGACGCAGATCTCGAACGCAAGTCGTGGGACCAGCCGGAAGAAGCGAGTTTCGGCGACTGGATGGAAGGGCGCGTCGCGCGCTACGCAACGCGGCGCTACGACTGGGACGCACTGAAGTTCCAGGCCGACTACGACCCGAAGTACCGTCGCGCGCAGATGCGCTACGTCGGCACGGGCGGCACGGGCGTCGCGAAGGACGTCAACACGGTGCCGGCCGGCAACTTCACGTTCTCGACGATGGTCATCCCGGCCGGCAACATCGGCCCGAGCCACATCCACATCGACGTCGAGGAAATCTTCTTCGTGCTGCGCGGCAAGATGAAGGTGATCTGCGAGCGCGACGGCGAGACCTGGGAAGCGATCCTCGGCGAGCGCGACCTGATCTCGGTGCCGCCGGGCGTGTATCGCACGGAAATCAACATCGGCGAGGAAGATGCGCTGATGTGCGTGATGCTCGGTGCGCCGAAGCCCATCACGCCGACGTATCCGCCGGATTCGCCGCTCGCGAAGATCAAGCGCTGAGACGGAGCGGAGCCAGTAATGAGTGTCATCGACAAACGTGAACGCGACCGCACCGCGGCGTTCGCCACGCTGCTCGGGCAGTTTCCCGAGCAGCGCTGCGAGGCCGGCGCGGCGGGCACGATCGGCTACCGTGAGGCCGGCGCGCAGCATGCGGGCCGCGCGCTGCCCGTCGTGCTGCTGCACGGGATCGGCTCGGGCGCCGCATCGTGGGTGCGCCAGCTCGACACGCTCGGCGCGTCGCGGCGCGCGCTTGCGTGGGATGCGCCGGGCTACGGCGTATCGACGCCCGTGCACGGCGCATCGCCGGCGGCCGCCGATTACGCGGCGTCGCTGAACGCGTGGCTCGAGGCACTCGGCATCGAACGCTGCGTGCTGGTCGGGCATTCGCTCGGCGCGATCATCGCGGGCGGCTTGTCCCGCGTGGTGCCCGCGCGGATCGCCGGCCTGCTGCTGATTTCGCCTGCCGGCGGCTACGGCAGCGCGCCCGCCGAGACGCGCGACACGCGCCGCGACGCGCGCCTCGCGATGCTCGAGGAGCTCGGCCCGGCCGGGCTCGCCGAGCAGCGCAGCGGCAACATGCTGTCCGGTTTCGCGAGCGACGAAGCGCGGGCATGGGTGCGCTGGAACATGGCGCGCATCGTGCCGGCCGGCTATGCGCAGGCCACGCATCTGCTCGCGAACGCCGATCTCGCGTCCGATCTCGCCGGCTTTCGCGGCCGCACGGCGGTGGCGGTCGGCGCGAACGACGCGATCACGCCGCCGGCTGCCTGCGAGCGCATCGCCGCGGCCGCGCACGTCGGGCTGCAGGTGATTCCGCAGGCCGGTCATGCCGGTTACGTGGAAGCGCCGGCAGTGTATTCGTCGCTGATCGACGGCTTCTGCCGCCAATGCGATCGTCAACGGGGGCTGGAATGAGCGAACCGTTGCAACGACAGGACGCGGAAAACGCGAAGGCCGAGGCCAACTACGTGGTGCCGGGCCTCGAACGCGGGCTGCGGATCCTCGCCGAATTCTCGCCGCGCGAGCCGGTGCTCGGCGCGCCGGAGCTGTCGAAGCGCCTCGGCATTCCGCGCACGACGGTGTTCCGTCTGCTGCAGACGCTCGAATCGCTCGGCTTCCTCGAGCGCGCGGACAAGGATCGCAATTACAAGCTCGGGATCGCCGTGCTGCGGCTCGGCTTCGAATACCTGAGCTCGCTGGAGCTGACCGATCTCGGCCTGCCGGTGATCGAGAGCCTGCGCGACGCAACCGGCTTCACGACGCACATCGTGATCCGCGACGGCCGCGACGTGGTGTTCGTCGCGAAGGCGCAGAGCCAGTCGCCGGTGTTCAGCTCGATTCGCGTGAACGTCGGCACGCGGCTGCCCGCGCATGCGACGACCCACGGCCACGTGCTGATGGGCGACCTGTCGCTGACGGAGCTGCGTGCGCTGTATCCGGAAGGCGCGCTGAACCGGATGACGAGCGCGACGCCGGAAACGGTCGACGCGCTGTACGAAGTGATCCGCGAGGATGCGCTGCGCGGCTACGGCGTCAGCAATTCGTCGTTCGAGCGCGGGATCTCGGTGGTCACGGCGCCCGTGCGCAACGACACGCAGAGGATCGTCGCGTGCATCACGGTGACGGTGCCGCGCCCGGAGATCGACGCGTCGCTGATCGCCGACGGGCTGATCGACAAGGTGCAGCGCGCGGCGGCGGAATTGTCGCGGCGGCTCAATTACCGCTCGGATGACGAGCACACGTTTCTGAAGGCTTTAGGACTCCGATGATTCAGATCGATCTGACCGGGCAGGTGGCGGTGGTGACGGGCGGTTCGTCCGGCATCGGCCTCGCGACTGCCGAACGGTTCCTGCAGGCCGGCGCATCGGTCGCGATTTGCGGCCGCGACGGCGAACGCCTCGCACGCGCGCAAGCGCTGCTCGGCGAAAAATATCCGGGCGCGCCACTGCTTGCCGTGCGCTGCAACGTGCTCGACGAAGCCGACGTGGCCGCGTTCGCGCAGGCCGTGTCCGACCGCTTCGGCCGCGCCGACATGCTGGTCAACAACGCCGGCCAGGGCCGCGTGTCGACCTTCGCCGACACGACCGACGACGCGTGGCGCGAAGAGCTCGAACTGAAGTACTTCAGCATCATCCGCCCGACGCGTGCGTTCCTGCCGCTGCTGCGCGATGCGGCCGCACCGTCGATCACCTGCGTGAACTCGCTGCTCGCGCTGCAGCCCGAGCCGCACATGGTCGCGACGTCGTCGGCGCGCGCGGGCGTGCTGAGCCTCGTGAAGTCGCTCGCGACGGAACTGGCGCCGCAACGCATCCGCGTGAACTCGATCCTGATCGGCATCGTCGAGTCGGGTCAGTGGCGCCGCCGCTACGAAGCGCAGGCGCAGGCCGGCGAAAGCTGGGAAGACTGGACGGGCGCGCTCGCCCGCAAGAAGAACATTCCGCTGAACCGCTTCGGCAAGCCCGACGAGGCTGCCTGGGCCCTTTTTTATCTTGCAACGCATCTGTCGTCCTATACGACGGGCAGCCATATCGACGTTTCTGGAGGTTTTGCACGCCATGTCTAAAAAAACCACGGTTGGCGAGCTGATTGCCGCCTTTCTCGAGCAGTGCGACGTCAAAACCGCATTCGGTGTCATCTCGATCCACAACATGCCGATCCTCGACGCGATCAACTCGCGCGGCAACATCCGGTATGTCGGCGCGCGCGGTGAAGCGGGCGCGGTGAACATGGCCGACGGCCTGGCCCGCGTGTCGGGCGGCCTGGGCGTCGCGTTCACGAGCACGGGCACGGCGGCGGGCAATGCAGCCGGCGCGATGGTCGAGGCGCTGACGGCCGGCACCGCGCTGCTGCACATCACGGGGCAGATCGAGACGCCGTACCTCGACCAGGACCTGGCATACATCCACGAAGCGCCCGATCAACTGACGATGCTCGACGCGATCTCGAAGGCCGCGTTCCGCGTGCGCACGGTCGAAACCGTGCTGCCGACGATCCGCGAAGCGGTGCGCATCGCGCAGACCGCGCCGACGGGGCCCGTGTCGGTCGAGATTCCGATCGACATCCAGGCTGCCGAAATCGAATGGCCGGAAGACCTCGCACCGGCGCACGTCGCGGTGCGCGAGCACGACGACGCACGCGTCGCGAAGCTCGCCGACGCACTGGCGGCCAAGCGCCGTCCGCTGCTGTGGCTCGGCGGCGGCGCGCGTCATGCGCGTGCGGAAGTCGAACGCCTGGTGAAGCTCGGCTTCGGCGTCGTGACTAGCGTGCAGGGCCGCGGCGTGCTGCCGGAAGATCACCCGGCGACGCTCGGCGCGTTCAACGTGCATGCGTCGGTCGAAGCGTTCTACAAGACCTGCGACGCACTCGTCGTGGTCGGCTCGCGCCTGCGCGGCAACGAGACGCTGAAGTACAAGCTCGCGCTGCCGCAGCCGCTGTTCCGCGTCGACGCCGACGCGCTCGCCGACAACCGCGGCTATCGCAACGAGCTGTTCGTGCACGGCGATTCGAAGCGCGTGCTGGCCGAGCTGGCCGACCGCCTCGAAGGCCGCCTGTCCGTCGATCCGGAATTCGCCGCCGATCTTGCCGCTGCGCGCGAGCAGGCCGTCGCCAGCGTGGCGGAGGGCCTCGGCCCGTACAAGACGCTCGTCGACACGCTGCAGGGCGCGGTGGGCCGCGACTACAACTGGGTGCGCGACGTGACGATCTCGAACAGCACGTGGGGCAACCGCCTGCTGAAGATCTTCGAACCGCGCGCCGGCGTGCATGCGCTGGGCGGCGGCATCGGCCAGGGCATCCAGATGGGTATCGGCGCGGCGCTGGCCGGTTCGGCGGCGAAGACGGTGTGCCTCGTCGGCGACGGCGGCCTGATGGTCAACGTCGGCGAACTGGTGACGGCCGTGCAGGAAAACGCGAACGTGATGATCGTGCTGATGAACGACCAGTGCTACGGCGTGATCCGCAACATCCAGGACGCGCAGTATGGCGGCCGCCGCTGCTTCGTACAGCTGCACCAGCCGGATTTCGCACAGTTCTGCGCGAGCTTCGGCCTCACGCACTACCGGATCACGTCGCTCGACCAGGCGGAAGCGATCGTGCGCGAAGGGATCGCGAAGGAAGGGCCGGTGATGGTCGAGGTCGACATGCTGTCGGTCGGCTCGTTCGCATCGAACTTCGCGGGCCCGCCGGTCAAGAAGGACGAAACGCCGTCGGAGCGGCAATATGCTTAACGGACGCCATCCGGGCCACGGACACGGGCATGCGCCCGTCGACGTCGCGATGATCGGCTTCGGCGCGATCGGTGCCGCGGTGTATCACGCGGTCGAGCACGATGCGTCGCTGCGGGTCGCGCACGTGATCGTGCCCGAGCACCAGCGCGCCGCGGTGCAGGACGAACTCGGCGGTGCGGTGGAGGTCGTGTCGTCGGTCGACGCGCTGGCCCGCCGCCCCGAGTTCGCGCTCGAATGCGCGGGTCACAGCGCGCTCGTCGATCACGTCGTGCCGCTGCTGAAGGCCGGCACCGACTGCGCGGTCGCTTCGATCGGCGCGTTGTCCGATCTCGCGCTGCTCGACGTGCTGTCGCAGGCCGCCGACGAGGGCGACGCGACGCTCACGCTGCTGTCCGGCGCGATCGGCGGGATCGACGCGCTGGCGTCGGCGAAGCAGGGCGGCCTCGACGAGGTGCTGTACGTCGGCCGCAAGCCGCCGCTCGGCTGGCTCGGCACGCCGGCCGAAGCGCTGTGCGACCTGCGCGCGATGACCGAAGAGAAGGTGATCTTCGAAGGCACCGCGCGCGATGCCGCGCGGCTGTATCCGAAGAATGCGAACGTCGCGGCGACCGTCGCGCTCGCGGGCCTCGGCCTCGATGCGACGCGCGTGCGCCTGATCGCCGATCCGGCGGTCGCGCGCAACGTGCACCGCATCACCGCGCGCGGCGCGTTCGGCGAGATGTCGCTCGAAATGAGCGGCAAGCCGTTGCCCGACAACCCGAAGACATCCGCGTTGACCGCGTACAGCGCGATCCGCGCGCTGCGCAATCGCGCGGCCCGCTGCGTGATCTGAGCGGACCTTCGGGCCATTGAGCGCCCGCCTGCGCCACGGCGCGGGCGGCAGCGCAGAGACAGATTTGTGGGACTTGTGACATGACTCCTTTCGATACGAGCCTCGTACCCAACGGCGACATCCTGATCGGCGGCGAGTGGCGGCGCGGCCGTGGCGCGCCGTACGCGAGCATCTATCCGGCCGACCAGTCGCTGAACATGGAAGTGTCGACGGCGAACGCGGAAGACGCGGCCGACGCCGTCGTGGCCGCCGACGCCGCGTGGCGTCGCGCCGACTGGGCCGGCCTCAAGCCGCATCAGCGCGCACTGGTGCTGTACCGGATCGCCGACCTGATCATGCAGCGTCACGAGGCGCTCGCGAACCTGCAGCGCCGCGACAACGGCAAGCCGATCGGCGAGACGCGCGTACTGGTCGCGAGCGCGGCGAACACGTTCCGTTATTTCGCGGCGTGCCTGGAAACACTCGACGAAGAACTGACGCCGTCGCGCGGCGATTACCTGACGATGAGCGTGCACGAGCCGATCGGCGTGATCGCGGCGATCACGCCGTGGAACTCGCCGATCGCCTCCGACGCGCAGAAGCTCGCGCCGGCGCTCGCCGGCGGCAACGCGGTGGTGCTCAAGCCGGCCGAAGTCACGCCGCTCGTGTCGCTCGCGCTGGCCCGCATCTGCGAGGAAGCCGGCGTGCCGAAGGGCGTGCTGAGCGTGCTGCCCGGCAAGGGTTCGGTGATCGGCGACGTGCTGGTGCGCCATCCGCTCGTGAAGAAGGTGTCGTTTACCGGCGGCACCGAAGTGGGCCGCGGCATCGCGCGCATCGCGGCGGAAAAGCTGATGCCCGTGTCGCTGGAACTCGGCGGCAAGTCGCCGACGATCGTGTTCGACGACGCGGATCTCGATCACGCGGTCAACGGCGTGCTGTACGGCATTTTCAGCTCGTCGGGCGAGGCGTGCATCGCCGGTTCGCGCCTGTTCGTGCACCGCGCGGTGTACGACACCTTCATGGAGCGGCTGGTGGCCGGCGCGCGCAAGCTGCGCGTGGGCGACCCGACGCGTCCCGACACGCAGATGGGCCCGCTGATCACCGCGAAGCATCGCGAATCGGTGGAGCGCTACGTCGCGCTCGGGCTGGAAGAGGGCGGCCGCCTGCTGTGCGGCGGCGAGCGGCCGTCGGGCGACGGGCGCGAGGACGGTTTCTTCTATCAGCCGACGATTCTCGAAGGCTTGCCGAACAGCGCGCGCATCTGCCAGGAAGAAATCTTCGGGCCGGTGCTGGTCGCGATGCCGTTCGACGACGAAGCCTCGCTGATCGCGCAGGCGAACGACAGCGTGTTCGGTCTGGCCGCCGGCATCTGGACACGCGACTACAAGCGCGCATGGCGCACCGCGCGGGCGCTGGAGACAGGCACCGTCTGGATCAACACGTACAAGCTGTTCTCGATCTCCACGCCGTTCTCGGGCTGGAAGGAGAGCGGGATGGGCCGCGAGAAAGGGCGTCTCGGCATCCGCGAGTACATGCAGCAGAAGAGCCTCTACTGGGGCTTGAACGACGCGCCGCTGCCGTGGGCAAACTGAGCGAAGGGGAATGACGCAATGAGCATCTTGGGTATCGAGCAGATCACGTACGGTGTCGACGACCTCGCGACGTGCCGGCGCTTTTTCGCCGACTGGGGCCTGAAGGAAGTCGCGCACGACGACACGCGCGCCCGTTTCGAGACGATGAACGGCTGCACCGTGCTGGTCGTCAAGGCAGACGATCCGTCGCTGCCACCCGCGTTCGAGGCGGGCCCGACGCTGCGTGAAGTCACGTGGGGCGTCGCGACGCAGCAGGAAGTCGACGCGCTGCGCACGAAGCTGGCCGGCCAGCCGGGCTATTACGCGCAGGACGATGCGGTCGGCTGCATCGATCCGAACGGCATGGCGATCCGCATCGAAGTGACGCGCAAGCGCGCACTCGACATCACGGGTTCGCCGTCGAACGTGTGGGGCCAGACGGCGCGGGTCGACCAGCCGAGCCCGATCTATGCACGCGCCGAGCCGGTCGAGGTCGGGCACGTGGTGTTCTTCACGAACTGCCTCGACGCGCAGGAAAAGTTCTATCACGAGCTGCTCGGCTTCGAGACGTCGGATCGTTACCCGGGCCGCGGCGCGTTCATGCGCTGCGCGCCGCACGGCGGCCACCACGACCTGTTCCTGCTCGCGCTGCCCAATGGCAAGCGCGGCCTGAACCATGTCGCGTTCACCGTGCGCGACATCCACGAAGTGTTCGGTGGCGGCATGCACATCGACCGCTGCGGTTGGGAAACGCAGCTCGGCCCGGGTCGTCATCCGGTGTCGTCCGCGTACTTCTGGTACTTCCAGAATCCGGCCGGCGCGTTGATCGAGTACTACGCGGACGAAGACGTGCTGACGCCCGAATGGCAGCCGCGCGAATTCGAGCCGGGCCCGACCGTGTTCGCCGAATGGGCCGTCGACGGCGGCCTCGACGGCAACACGCGCCGGCAGAAGAACGCGAAGGCGCCGGAAGGCAAGTTCATGACGGAGCGCAAATCGTGAGCGAGGCAAACACGCAGGAACCGGCCGTGCCCGGCACGGTCGTCGTGATCGGCGGCGGCCAGGCCGCCGGCTGGGTGCTGAAGACGCTGCGCGCGGAAGGCTTCACGGGCCGTCTCGTGATGATCGCCGACGAGCCGCATCTGCCGTACGAGCGTCCGCCGCTGTCGAAGGCCGTGCTGGCCGGCGACGCCGACATCGAAACGGTGCGCGTCGTGCGTCCGGACGAATTCGACGCGCTGAACGTCGAGGCATGGCAGCCGGAGCGTGCGGCGTCGATCGACCGCGCGCGCCGTGTGGTGAAGACCGAAAGCGGCCGCGAAATCGAATACGACCGGCTCGTGATCGCGACCGGCGGCACGTCGCGCCGCTTGCCCGATGCGATCGTCAACACGCCGAACCTGCATTACCTGCGCACGCTCGACGAAGCGGCCGCACTCGGCGAGAAGCTGCGCGCGAGCCGGCGCGTGCTGGTGATCGGCGGCGGCTGGATCGGCCTCGAAGTCGCGGCGACCGCGCGCAAGCTCGGCGTCGACGCGGTCGTCGTCGAAGGCGCGCCGCGTCTGTGCGGGCGTTCGGTGCCGCAGATCGTGTCGGACTTCCTGCTCGACCTGCATCGCGCGAACGGCGTCGACGTGCGGGTCGGCGCGGCGCTCGCGTCGCTCGACGCGCAGCCGGACGACGCATCGAAGGTGCGCGCGACGCTCGCCGACGGCACGACGATCGACGCCGATTTCGCGGTGGCCGGCATCGGCCTCGCGCTGAACGCGACGCTCGCGAGCGACGCCGGCCTGGCGATCGACGACGGCATCGTCGTCGACGAATTCGGTGCGACCAGCGACCCGGCGATCTTCGCGTGTGGCGACGTGGCGAACCATCACAACGGCTGGCTGAAGCGGCGCGTGCGGCTCGAATCGTGGGCGAACGCGCAGAACCAGGCGATCGCGGCGGCAAAGGCCGTGCTTGGCGTGCGTGCGCCGTATGCGGAGATTCCGTGGTTCTGGTCCGATCAGTACGACGTGAACCTGCAGATCCTCGGCGATCTGCCGGCCGACGCGCAGATCGTCGTGCGCGGCGATCTCGGCGCACGACGCGCGACGCTGTTTTTCGTGGGTGAAGGGCACGTGAGAGGTGTCATCGCCGTCAACAACGCACGCGAGCTGAAACTCGCGCGCAAGTGGATGAACCAGGGCCGGGCAGTGGATACGGAAGCCCTGGCAGACACGACCCAAGCGCTGGCCTGATCGGCCAACCCGGTGAAAAGATCCAGGAGACACCCCGCATGAGCACTTTCGACAACGTCGTGGCCGGCAGCGCCACGATGGAAGCTGCCGCCTCCACGCCCGGCGCGATCATCGCGCGGCTCGAGCGGCTTCCGGCCAACTCGATGCAGATCCGCGCGCGCGTGCTGATCGGCACCGCGACGTTCTTCGACGGCTTCGACGTGATCACGATCGCGGCGACGCTGCCGCTGCTGATTCACAAGTGGGGGCTGTCGCCGACGCAGATCGGCCTGTTGATCGCGTCCGGCGCGATCGGTCAACTGATCGGCGCCTTCCTGTTTCCGGCGCTCGCGGAGAAGCACGGCCGCGTGAAGGCGATCGCATGGAGCTCGGCCGTGATCGGCGTCACCAGCATCGCGTGCGGCTTCGCGCCGACGTTCGAGATATTCGTGCTGCTGCGGATCCTGCAGGGGCTCGGTCTCGGCGGCGAGTTGCCGGTGGCGGCAACGTACATCAACGAAATCACGCGCGCGCACGGCCGCGGCCGTTTCGTGCTGCTGTACGAAATCGTGTTCCCGATCGGCCTGCTGGTATCGATGGCGCTCGGCGCATGGCTCGTGCCGCGGTTCGGCTGGGAGATCATGTACTTCGTCGGCGGGCTGCCGCTGCTCCTCGCGCTGGTGCTCACGCATCTCGTGCCGGAATCGCCGCGCTGGCTCGCATCGCGCGGGCGGCTCGCGGAAGCCGGGCGTGCGGTGGGCGTGTTCGAATCGGCGGTGCGCGGCGAACTGCCGCCCGTCACGCAGGCGGCCGCGTTCGACGAGATGGTGCGCCAGCACCCGAAGCGCCGCATGACCGACCTGTTCAGCGCCGCGTATCGCAAGCGCACGCTCGCGGTGGCGACGCTGTGGGCGACCTGCGGGTTCATCCAGTACGGGCTGTCCACGTGGCTGCCGACGATCTACAAGAACTTCTATCACGCGCCGCTGCAACTCGCGCTGAACCTCGCGGTGATCGGCTCGGTGATGGGCGTGTTCGGTTCGCTCGCATCCGCGCTGCTGGTCGACAAGCTCGGCCGCAAGCCGGTGATCGTGTGGTCGTTCGTGCTGTGTGCGCTGTCGCTGGCGTTGGCGGGCATCTATCACGCATCGTCGGTGTACGTCGTCGCGATCTTCTGCTCGCTGTCGCTCGGGCTGATGGCGTCGGGTTTCATCACCGCGTACGTCTATACGCCGGAACAATATCCGACGAGCATCCGCGCGTCGGGCTGCGGGCTCGGCAGCGCGTGGCTGAAGGTCGCTTCGTTCGCGGCGCCGATGATCGTGCCGCACGCGATCATCGGCGGCAATCTCGCGCCGGCGTTCTACCTGATCGGCATCGTCCCGCTGATCGCGGCGGTGACCGTGCACTTCGTCGGGATCGAGACGAAGGGCAAGGTGCTCGAAGCGCTGGAAGCGTAAGCGCGGCTGGCAGCAACGGTCGACAGGGAAGGCCCGGACGATGTCCGGGCCTTTTTGCATTGGCGCGGATCGAGCGCGGGGGCGGCGCGCATGCGCGGCTTGCGTGTTCTAATTCACGGTCCCGTTTTTTCTCCGGCCATCGCCATGCCCTTGTTCCAGCCCGTCACGCTGCATACGCCGCGCCTCGTCCTGCGCCCGCTTCGCGAAACGGATGCGCACGCATTCTTCGACATCTGGTCGGATGGGGAAGCCATGCGCTATTTCTCGTTTGCACCGCTCACCGATCCGGCACAGGCTGCCGAGCGCGTCGCGCGCAATCTGACCACGACCGCCAGCGGCCAGGATCTGGTTTGCGTGCTCGAAGCGCGCGACACCGGTGATGTGCTCGGCGAATGCGTGCTGTTTCACGCGCACGCGCAATGCCGGCGCGCCGAGATCGGCTTCAGCCTGCGGCGCCGGTACTGGCGCGGCGGATATATGCGCGAGGCGGCAGCGGCCGTGCTCGAGCACGCGTTCGGCACGCTGCGCCTGAATCGCATCGAAGCCGACATCGATCCGCGCAACGTCGCGTCGGCCGCGTTGCTCGAAAAGCTCGGGTTCGTCAGGGAAGGCGTGCTGCGCGAACGCTGGATCGTCGGCGACGAAGTGTCGGACAGCGCGCTGTACGGGTTGCTCGCGAGCGATCCGCGCGGCTAATCCGGCCGGGCCGGTCAGGTCGCGGCGGGAACGACGGCGAAGGCATCCACTTCGACCAGCACGTCCGGCCGGAACAGCGACGCGACGCCGACCAGCGCGCTCGCGGGCGGACACGCGGTATTGATCCAGCGATCGCGGACTTCGCGAATCTGCGGCAGCAGGCTCGCATCGAAATCGCGGACGTAGAGCGTCAGCCGAGCGACCGATTCGAAGCCGACGCCCGCTGCGTAGAGCGTGGCTGCGATGTTCCGGAATACCTGGTCGAGCTGCATCGCGTGATCGGTGCCGACGACGTTGCCGTGGGCATCGAACGGTACGTGACCGGACAGATACAGCGGCTGCCCGCTTTCTACCCGGATCGCCTGCGAAATACCGGGAATCGTCGCGCCGGGGGGATTGATGGCTTGCAACATGGAATAGTCCTCTCGTGGGGTGTCGGCCAGTCGGGGTGAGGCCGCCGGGTTCGATTCGATGCACGGCCGCCGTGCGTGCGACACGCTCATGCTTGCGTGAGCCAGCCCTCGACCATGCCTTTTCCGCGCAGCATCGCGACCCATCGGTCCGGCAGCGCCTGCTCGCCATACAGCGCGCCGGCGAGGCTGCCCGCGATCGCCGCGGTCGTGTCCGTGTCGTTGCCGAGTGCGATCGCGTGCTTCACGCAGTCTTCGTAGCCTGTGCAGACTAGACGAATCGCGTCCGCATGCCTAGCCAGCGCAACGCGTGCGGTGCGAACGAATGTCGCATCGGCGCCGTTGCGCGGTGGACTAGAGTCGAACGGTAGCGTGCATGACGATACCGGGAAGACGACGAACGATGGCCAAGAAATTTCCGCTGCATCCCGTACATCCGGAACGGATCTGCTGGGGATGCGACAACTACTGCCCGACGCACGCGATGCGTTGCGGCAACGGCTCCAGCCGCACCCAGCACCCGTGCGAACTGCTCGGCGACGACTGGTATCGATACGGCGACTGGGGCATCGAATGCACGGGCGACGAAACCGGAAAGGATGCCGCCGCGGCCGGCGGACAGTCGTAGCGACAAGTTGTCCCACCGCTCGCGTCGCGTTTCTTGATCTGCGTCACGGTGGCCGAATGCGTGCCGAAACATCATGAAAAAGATGCATGAGATACGCATCTTGAAGCGGGCGGGATGCCCGGCGGCGGGGAACAGGCATTCCGCCGCCGTTCGCGCCGACCCGCGCCCCCATGATCGAGAAAGGAGAGCACCGTGTTTTGCTATCAATGCGAACAGACCGACCGGACCGGCACGCGGCCCGGCTGCGCATCGGCGAAGGGCAACTGCGGCAAGGACGAGACGACGGCCGATCTGCAGGATCTGCTGATCCATGCGGTGAAGGGCATTGCGCAGTACGGCGCGATCGCGCGCACGCTCGGCGAGCCCGATCGCGAAGCCGACCGGTTCGTGCTGTACGCGATGTTCACCACGCTGACCAACGTGAATTTCCACGCGGCGCGCTTCGTTGCGCTGCTGCGTGAAGCGGCGCAGACGCGCGATCGCGTGAAGGCCGCCTGCGAAGCGCACGCACGCGCCGCGGGTTCGATCGTGCCGGTTCAGCACGGTCCGGCCGAATGGCAGCCGGCGGACGATCTCGCCGGCCTGCTGAAGCAGGCGGCGACCGTCGGCATCGAAGCGGGCCTCGACACGGTGGGCGCGGACATCGTCGGGCTGCGCGCACTGGTGCTGTACGGGTTGAAGGGCGTGTGCGCGTATGCGCATCATGCGCGCGTGCTCGGCTACGAGCGCGACGACATCTACGAAGGCGTCGAGGCGGCGCTGGCGTTTCTCGCCGCCGGACCCGACGACGTCAACGCGCTGCTCGCGCAGGCGCTCGATCTCGGCCGATTGAACCTGACGGTGATGGAACTGCTCGACAGCGCGAACACCGGCCGCTTCGGCGCGCAGCAGCCGAGCGCCGTGCGCGTGACGCCGGTGGCGGGCAAGGCGATCCTCGTGTCGGGCCACGATCTGGGCGATCTGCACGCATTGCTCGAACAGACGGCCGGCACCGGCATCCAGATCTATACGCACGGCGAAATGTTGCCGGCCCACGCCTATCCGACGCTCAAGGCCTTTACGCATCTTGCCGGCAACTACGGCGGCGCGTGGCAGGACCAGCAGAGCGACTTCGCGCATTTCCCCGGGCCGATCCTGATGACGTCCAACTGCATCATCGAGCCGATGCCGCAATACCGGCAGCGGATCTTCACGACCGGGCCGGTCGGATGGCCGGGCGTACGGCATCTCGAACATCAGGATTTCTCGATGCTGATCCGAGCCGCGCAGGCGTTGCCCGGGTTCCCGGCCACGGCGCCCGAGGAGACGATCACCGTCGGGTTCGGCCGGCATGCGGTGCTGGGCGTCGCGGACCAGGTGATCGATGCGGTGAAGGCCGGGCAGATCCGCCATTTCTTCCTGATCGGCGGCTGCGACGGCGCGGCGCCGGGGCGCAACTACTACACCGAGTTCGCCGAACAGGTGCCCGACGATACGGTCGTGATGACGCTCGGTTGCAACAAGTACCGCTTCAACCGGCACGCGTTCGGCGATATCGGCGGCATTCCGCGCCTGCTCGACGTCGGGCAGTGCAACGACAGCTA
The DNA here is from genome assembly GCF_003366075.1 of Burkholderia sp. IDO3. NCBI lineage: Bacteria > Pseudomonadati > Pseudomonadota > Betaproteobacteria > Burkholderiales > Burkholderiaceae > Burkholderia > Burkholderia sp. IDO3. The sequence goes on along the minus strand of NZ_CP028962.1, from coordinate 2,067,143 downwards.
TTCGGCGATCCGGATCGCGACGGCGCTCGCCGACGCATTCGAGTGCGGGGTGAACGACCTGCCGCTGTCGCTCGTCATCTCGTGGTTCGAACAGAAGGCGGCGGCCGTGTTGCTGACGCTGCTCGCGCTCGGGATTCGCAACGTCCGCCTCGGGCCGACGCTGCCGGCGTTCATCACGCCGGGCGTGCTCGCGGTGCTGGTCGAGCAGTTCGGAATCCAGCCGATCGGCGAGCCCGGCGCCGATCTTGCCGCGGCGCTGGCGCGCCACGCTGCGTGAGCGGGATCGTGCGATGAGTTACCGGATCGAGATCACCACGCGCGACGGCGAATCGTTCGATTTCGGCTGCGAACCCGGCGAGGATCTGCTCACGGCGGCGGCGCAGGCCGACATCACGTTGCCGTCGCAGTGCCGGCGCGGCAGTTGCGGCGCGTGCCGGGCCAGCGTCGTCGACGGCTCGTACGAGATGCAGTCGCACAGCGCCGATGCGTTGCCGGCCGGCCAGCCCGGTGCGGTGCTGTTGTGCCGGACGACGCCGCTCGGCGATCTGCGGGTCGCCGCGCCGTACGACCGGACCAAGGTGCTGCTGCATCCGGTGCCCGTGCGTACCGCGCGGATCGCGGCGCTCGATCCGGTTGCGCACGACACGATGCGCGTCGAACTGCTGATCGAACCCGACGACGCGTTCGGTTCGGCGGCCGAGTTCGAAGCCGGCCAGTTCGCGGAGCTGGAGGTGCCGGGCAGCGACGTGCGCCGGCCGTATTCGCTCGCCAACACGAGCAATTGGGACGGGTGCCTCGAATTCCTGATCCGGCTGCGGCCGGACGGCTGGTTCTCGACCTACTTGCGCGAGCGCGCGCGGCCCGGCGATCCGCTGACCGTGCGCGTGCCGATGGGCGGATTCGGGCTGTTCGCGGATAGCCTGCGGCCGCGCTGGTTCGTCGCGGGCGGCACGGGGCTCGCGCCGGTCCTGTCGATGCTGCGACGCATGGCCGAGTATCAGGAGATGGGCGATGCGCGGCTGTTCTTCGGCGTCAACGACGAAAGCGAACTGTTCATGCTCGACGAACTGGAGCGATTGCGGCAGGCGTTGCCGTCGTTGCGGGTCGATCTGTGCGTATGGCGGCCGAGGGCGGATTGGGCCGGTTTTCGCGGCACGCCGGTCGAGGCGTTGCGCGCGGCGCTCGCGCAGGATCCGGTGCTGCCGGATCTCTACGTGTGCGGGCCGCCGCCGCTGGTGGAGGGCGCGCGGGAAGTCGCTGTCGCGGCCGGCGTGCCGGATGCGCAGTTCGCGAGCGAGCGGTTCACCGTGTAAGCCGCGTGTCGCGCCTTGCGATGGCGCGGGCGCGGCGCCGGATCCGAAGGGCGGCTTGCCGGATCGTCTGGCCGAACGTACTCTTTGTCGAAACCCCGGCCCGCCAGCAGGTTATCGACCATGCAAGCCCATCCTCTGCGTCTTTCTCCCGGCGACGATCTGCGCGCGTCGATCGAGCATGCGTTGCGCGGGCTCGACGCGCACGCGGCCTTCGTCATCCAGGGCATCGGCAGCCTGAACGTCGCGCAGTTGCGTTTTGCCGGCGTGGACGCGCCGGCCGAACTGCGCGGTGATCTCGAGATCCTGACGCTCGCCGGTTCGGTATCGCCGGATGGCGCACACCTGCATATGTCGGTGTCGGATGCGCAAGGTCGCGTATCGGGCGGGCATGTCGCGAGCGGCTGCGTGGTCCGCACGACTGCCGAGATACTGCTCGTATTGTTGCCCGCGCATCGTTTTTCCCGCGAGCCCGATGCCGGCACCGGGTTCAACGAGCTGGTGATTCGTCCGGAGGCGGGCTGAGCGGGCGCGAACTGTCAGGAAGCAGACTTGTTCAGCGCGTGCGGAAGGAGAGGGGGTGTGCGCCGCGCGCACAAAAACGACGGCGGCCCGGATGCCGGGCGACACGTATCTGCCGATATGGCTATGACCGGCGCGTGCCTGACGTGTTGCCGTCGCTGCTCACGTGCCGCGGTGCGCGCCCATTCGACGGCGCGCTGGCGCACCCCGCCCGGCGGCGGTTGCGGCGGTGCACAACGGGAAAACGACGACGCGGGCTGACTGCGACGGGCTTCGGTTATCCGGTTCGATGCGAACGCAACCGGCTCGGCTGTCGTTTTGCGTCAGCGGGACGCCATCGCGACATCCGGCGCACCGCGCCCGGTCACCAGGCAGCCGGACATGAAGGCCTCGCTCTGGCTGCCGGCCGCCGCGTTGCCGAAGCCCCGGCTAAGCGCGTCGTACTTGACCTGTTCCGCAGCCTGCGAGCACGCCAGCGGGCTCGCGTCGCGGCCTTGCGCGTGCAGCATTGCACGGTCGCCGATCAGATAAACCAGCAGCGCGAAAAAAACGACGTGTACGGTTCGTCTCATGGTTCGTCTCCTAGTGGCTCAAGCGTAACGCGGACCGGTTCGAAGAAACACTTGGGGGTTCCCCCGGTAAACGTCTGCTGAAACGCTCACCAGCAGCGAGGGATCGCGTCCCATTTTGTGGCGTTCCGCGCGGGAAAAACAGGGGGGTGGCGACGCGACAGGCGCGCGATTGACGCGAATTTGACGAATATCAGAGTACGGACGGGGCGCGACGGTCGAGCCGCCGGTCAAAGCGATAGCATGAATGCATGTTTTAACGGAATGCGATGAGCGGCGAGCGATGAGCGCATCGGTTCCTGGCGAAGCCGCTACGTATTGAACATCGCTATCGAAATAGTGAGGAATCCAAATGCTTGACGTGTCTTCCGTGCTGATCAGCCTGGCGCCGCTGTGGGCAATCCTGCTGGTGGCGTCGTCCGCGGCGACCTATCTGGTGTTCTGGCGCAAGGCGATCAAGTAAGCGCAGAGCGAAACGAATCGCGCTGCTGTTGCGCGCTTCGATTTCGCGTCCGTTCAGGCCGGAAAATCGGCGTTTCAACGGCGTTTCAACGTCGCTTCAGCCGCGATGCCGCGCAACGCGCGTCGCGACGAAACCGCGACGCAAGGCGGGCGCGCCGTTCATTGCACCGCCGTCACCGGCACATTCGAGATCCGCACGAGCCGCGCCATCATGCTGCGCCGGAACATCGACAGCAGCGTGTGAAACGGATCGTGCCGCGGCGCGACGACGACGATTTCGTCGCATCCGGTTGCGGCCGCAACGGTCGCGATCGTGTCGGCCACCGGCCCGACCTTCTTCACGACGCTGTAGCGCACGCCGGCTTCCCGCAGGATCTGCTCGGCCATCGCCAGATCGTCACACGCGAATTTCTCCTCGATCGAGCGCAGCCGCGACAGCGGGTGAAAGGCCTCGAGCCGCGTCGCCTCGAGCGGCGCCTGTACGTTGATCAGCACGATCTCCGACGCGCAGCGTTCGCGGTACAGGAACGTCGCGTGACGGACCGCCTGAAGCGAGCGGGGCGAGTGACCGACGGGAACCAGCAGCTTGAGCATGGAGAATGCCCCGGAATCGAGATGTTTCCAGCGTAGCGGGGCGCCGGATCGCGCCATCTAAAGAGATCGGGCGGCCGCGTAAAAATGTCGTCAACGTCCCGCCGCGTTGGGCGGCGCCTATTAGAAATATAAGAAATTTAAGTTTATGCGCATAAACGTTTTTATCGGCAGGCCGGCGCGAACGGCCGCGCGACGGGGTCATCCGACCCAGCGGCGTGCCGCATCGATTTAGTCGGATCCTCAATGAATCGCGACGGAAAATATCGGAGGTCGCCCGTCCGGCGTCGCGTAGAGTAGAGCATCATCGGCCGCGGCGCGGCCCGTTCCGGCCACCGGGGCGGACTGCCGCCGTCACGCGGCCCGCCTACCATTCCGATTTCAGGAGACCCCGCATGCCGCACGGCGCCCCGCAGCTTCTCGCCCCCGCCTCCATCACCGTCGATCCGATCGTGCGCCTGTCGGCCGGCGAACTCGCGTCGGCGATCCGCAGCAAGGCGGTGTCCTGCGTCGAGACGATGCGCGCGTATCTCGATCACGTCGAGCGCGTGAACGGCGCGGTGAATGCGCTGATTTCGCTGCGCGATCGCGACACGTTGCTCGCCGAAGCCGCCGAAAAGGACGCCGCGCTCGCACGTGGCGAATATCACGGCTGGCTGCACGGGATGCCGCAGGCGCCGAAGGATCTCGCGATGACGAAGGGGCTGCGTACGACCTACGGTTCGCCGATCTTTCGCGATAACGTGCCGCAGGTCGATTCGGTCGGCGTCGGACGGATGCGCGCGGCCGGCGCGATCTTCATCGGCAAGACCAATACGCCGGAGTTCGGTCTCGGCTCGCATACGTTCAACGAAATCCACGGCGCGACGCGCAATCCGTACGACCTGACGAAGAGCGCCGGCGGCAGCAGCGGCGGCACGGCGGCGGCGCTGGCAGCGCGGATGCTGCCGGTCGCGGACGGCAGCGACTTCGGCGGCTCGCTGCGCAATCCGGCCGCGTTCTGCAACATCTACGGTTTCCGCCCGTCGCAGGGCCGCGTGCCGCGCTGGCCGGGCGTCGACGTGTACATGCAGCAGCTTGGCATCGAAGGGCCGATGGGCCGCACGGTCGGCGACGTCGCGCAACTGCTGTCGATCCAGGCCGGCTACGATCCGAACGATCCGCTGTCGCTCGCGGAGGATCCGGCCGTGTTCGCGAAGCCGCTCGACAAGGATCTGCGCGGCGAGCGCATCGCATGGGTCGGCGACTGGAACGGCTATCTGGCGACCGAACCCGGCGTGCTCGCGCAGTGCGAAAAGGGCCTGGCGACGCTGCGCGAGATCGGCTGCGACGTCGATGCCGCGCTGCCGGCGTTCGCGCCCGACCGGATCTGGCGCCTGTGGCTCGCGCATCGGCACCTGCTGTCCGGCGGCGGGCTGCTCGCGCACTATCGCGATCCGGCGCGGCGCGCGCTGTTGAAGCCCGAGGCGATCTACGAGGTCGAAGGGCTGCTCGCGATGCAGGGCGCGGCGGTGTTCGACGCGAGCATCGAGCGCACCGCGTGGCATCAGGCCGTGCTGAGTTTCTTCGACCGCTACGACTTCATCGCCGCGCCGACCGCGCAGGTGTTCCCGTTCGACGTCGAGCAGCGCTGGCCGACGGAGATCGCGGGCCGCGCGATGGATACGTACCACCGCTGGATGGAAACGGTCGTGCCGTGGACGCTGGCCGGCTGCCCGGTGATCAGCGTGCCGGTCGGTTTCAACGACGCGGGGCTGCCGATGGGGATGCAGCTGATCGGCCGGCCGCGCGCGGATCTCGCGGTGCTGCAGCTCGCGCGCGGCTACGAGCGGGCGGCCGACTGGGTCGGCCAGCGCGTGCCGGGCTGGATGGCCGCCTGACGCGCGACGCGACGGGCCGGTCGACAAAAGGCGGCGAACGCGCATCGCGCCGTCAATTGCCGAAACCCGAAACACGCCATATTGATGCGGCAAAGGAACGAATCGCGCGGCGTGCTTGATATCGCGCAGCCGGTCCGGATGAATGCGCGCCGCGAAGTAATGCGGCGGCGGAATTGCAAGCGGCCCTGACAGGCGATTTCGTTTCGATGTGTTTCAGACGTTGCGGCGGTGTGCGACGCGCTTCGAAAATGTCGGCCTCAATCATTCCGGCACGAGGGAAACACATGGAGCACATTCGCGCGACGGCCAAGCGCCTGGCAGCGGCGGGCATCGCATTCGGCATCCTGCTTGGCCTGAACGGCACCGCGCATGCGCAACTCGACCTGCAGTCGATCGGATCGTCGCTGCTCGGCGGCGGGCAGCAACAGGCCGCGCCCGCGCAGGGCGGCGTCGCGCAATTGATGCAGGCGTACGTCGGCGCGAACCGGCAGGTGCTGGCCGGCCAGTCGTCGCTCGCATCGGCGATGGGCATGACCGGCGCGGCCGGGCAGGCGCAGCAGGCTGCCGGCCTGCTGGGCGACGGCAACGCATTGACGCCGGCCGCGCTGTCGCAGATGGGCGGCGCGCAGCAGTCGGTGTCGCAGGCGCTCGGCCAGGCCTTCGCGAGCGGCGGCGCGACGCAAGGCCCGGTCGACAAGCAGGCATTCAGCAGCGGCCTCGCGTCGCTCGGCCAGGGCCTCACGCAGTATTCGCAACTGCAGTCCGGGCTCGGCAATCTCGGTTCGACGAGCGCCGCGTCGCTGCTGCAGTCGGGCCTGAACCCGCAGAACATGCAGGCCGCTTCGTATATCGCGCAAAGCGCGCCGGGCCAGCTGCAGTCGCTCACGTCGACGCTCAGCCAGGCCGTGCAGTTCGCGACGAGCCAGGGCATTTCGGTGCCGTCGGTCGCATCGTCCGCGCTGAAGCTGCTGCCGTAACGAAACCGCATGCCGTGCGCGACGCGGTGCCGGCGTCGCGCGGCGCGCCAGGATGGCCCCGCGTAACATGGGGGTTTCGCTCGATGCTATCGTGGCGTGTCCCCTGTTATCGGTGCCGGTTCATGACTGACTCGTTCGACCTCCCGCGCTACTTCGCCCGCATCGGCTACGACGGCCCGGCCGAGCCGACGCTCGACGTGCTGCGCCGACTGCATTTGCTGCACCCGCAGGCGATCCCGTTCGAAAACCTCAATCCGCTGACGGGTGCGCGCGTCGTGCTGGACCTGCCCGCGATCGTCGACAAGGTGGTCGGGCACCGCCGCGGCGGCTACTGCTTCGAACTCAACAAGCTGTTCCATACCGCGCTCACGACGATCGGCTTTCGTGTGACGCCGCTGATCGCGCGCGTGCGCTGGATGCGGTCGCCGGAGGCCGTCACCGCGCAAACGCACATGCTGCTGCGCATCGATCTCGACGGCGCGACCTGGCTCGCGGACATCGGCTTCGGCAGCGCGACGCTGACCGCGCCGCTGCGCTTCGTGCCGGGCGAGCGGCAGTCGACGCCGCACGGTGCGTTTCGCGTCGTCGATGCGCCGGTCGACGGCGAGTTCGACATGCAGTTCGAGATTCCCGACGGCTGGCAGACCACCTACCGCTTTTCGCTGAAGCCGGCCGAGTGGATCGATTACGAAGCCGCGAACTGGTTCACGTCGACGTATCCCGAATCCATCTTCGTGAACGACCTGATCGCGTGCCGCGTGCTGCCGGACGGCCGCGCGGCGCTGTTCAACACCGCGCTGACGGTGCGCGACGCGGCGGGCGCGGGACGCACGACGACGTTCGACGATGCGGCCGGGTGGGGCGCGTGCCTGCGCGACACGATCGGCATCGATACGGCCGGCTTCGATCTCGACGCGCTGTTCGCACGGGTGGCGGCGCGCGCGACCGGCATGTGAGCGCCCGGCGGTGCGGCGCCGGCGCGGGAATGCGCGTCGTCCGTCGTGCCGCTGCGGTGGCGGGTTCCGGATGCCGTGTTTGACATTTGCTAGATTGCTAGCATACTAGTTCCCATGACCGACGAAGAAGTGAAGCAATTCAACGTGTACCTGCCGCTGAGCCTGATCCGGCAGGTCAAGCATCGCGCCATCGAAACGGAGCAGTCGCTGTCCGCGCTGGTGGCCGACGCTTTGCGCGCGTATCTGGCCGCGGCACTGCCGCCGGCCGGCCCGTCCACCAAGGAGAATTGACATGTCATCCGAGCGAATCGAAGCCGTGTTCCTGACGACGCACAACTGGGGCAAATCGGCGAAGTTCTTCCAGGCGCTGGGCTTTACGCTGGAATTCGAAACCGATCACCATTCGGGCCAGTTGAGAAGCGGCGACGGCCCGTATCTGTTCATCGCCGAAGTGCCGCCGAGCGAGACCCCCGACATGCAGGTCGTGCTGAAGGTGCCCGACGAGCAGGCGGTTCGCCCGCAGCCGATCGTCGACGTGGTCACGCCGTTCGAGGACACGCACTGGGGCACGCGCGACATGACCGTGCGCGATCCGGACGGCCGCGTCTGGCGCCTGCAGGCGCCGGGCAAGCCGAACGCGTGAGGTCATGGCGATGACCGACACGCACCGCGACGCGCCGGACGCCCCCGACAGCACCGCCGCGCGCGTCGCGCTGTGGCGTGCGCTGCACGTCGAACTCGATGCGCCGCCGCACGTGCTCGCCGACGAAGTCGGCCTGCGCCTGCTCGCGCCGGCGCCGGGCTGGCAGCAGCGCGGCGACATGGACCCGCAGTTCACGCGGCCGTTTCGCGCGTCGATCGTCGCGCGGGCGCGCTTCATCGAGGATCTCGTCGTCGAGCAGGCCGCGCGGGGCGTGAGCCAGTACGTGATCCTCGGCGCGGGCCTTGACAGTTTCGTGCAGCGCCGGCCCGAGATGGCGTCGCGCGTCACCGTATTCGAGGTCGATCCGCCGGCGCCGCAGGCATGGAAGCGCCGCCGCCTGACCGAGGCCGGTTTCGGCGTGCCGGACTGGCTGCGGTTCGTGCCGGTCGATTTCGAAGCGAGGCAATCGTGGCGCGACGCGCTCGTGCGCGCCGGCTTCGATGCGGGCAAGCCGGCGGTCGTGGTGTCCACCGGCGTGAGCATGTACCTGACGCGCGAAGCGAACGCGGCCGCGATGCGCGAAGTCGCGTCGCTCGCGCCGGGCTCGACGTTCGCGATGACGTTCCTGCTGCCGCTCGAGCATGCCGATCCGGACGTGCGCCCGGGCCTCGAAACGGCCGCGAAGGGCGCGCGCGCCAGCGGCACGCCGTTCATCAGCTTCTTCATGCCCGAGGAAATCCGCGCGCTCGCGATGCAAGCCGGTTTCGCGCAGGCCGAACACGTGTCGGCCGCGGCGCTCACGCGCCGCTACTTCGCCGATCGCACCGACGGCCTGCACCCGCCGAGCAACGCGGAAGCGCTGCTCGTCGCGACGGTGTAGCGCCGAGACCGCCGGTCACGCGCGTTCGAGCACGGCCATCTCGCGCACCACCACGAGCAGCACCGCGAGGCTTGCGCCGCCCGACGCGCGCAGGTCGGCGAGCAGGTGCTCGTAGCGCTGCAGCGCGGCCTCGCGGCGTTCGCGCCACGCGTGGACGATCGTTTCGGGCGCCGTCGAATCCGACGATTCCGAGAGTGCGCTGCTCGCCAGCGCGCGCTTGAGCCGCGCGACTTCCGCGAGCGCCGCCGCGCGCGCCAGCATGTCCCAGTGCGTCGGAGTCGGGAGTGCCGCCGCGCGCTCGCCGATCCATCCGTAGTTGAGCAGTGTGCCGAGCGAGAAGTAGACGCCCGCGACGAGTTCGAGGCTGCGGTCGCAGGTGGCCGCCACTTCGGCGATGTCGAGCAGCGCGGCCGAGATGTCGCCGCTCGCGACGCGCACCGCCAGCGCACTGTCGACACCGGCGTCGACCAGCACGCGCTGCCGCTCGGACAGCGCGTCGAGCACGTCGGCCGGCAGCAGCGACGGCAACTGCGGCGCGATGCGCTGTACCGCGTCGCGGCAGCGCGCGATCAGCCCGGCGACGCCGCCGTCGGCCACCGCGCCCGACTGCAGATGCCGCAGGAACCACAGCGCCGCGCGCTCCAGCAGCCGCGCGACGTCGACGAACATGCGCGCCTGCACGTCGTCGGCGACCCGGTTGTCGAGCGCGTCGATGTCGCGCCACACCGCATCGAGATCGAACACGTCGCGCGCCATGATGCACGCGCGCACGATGTCGCCCGGCTTCGCGTCGGTTTCCTCCATCAGCCGGTGCACGAACGTGCAGCCGACGCGGTTGACGAGCGCGTTGGTCAGGTGCGTCGCCAGAATCTCGCGGCGCAGCGGATGGCGGTGCATCGGTTCGCCGAAGCGCTGTTGCAGCGGCTTCGGGAAGTAGTCGACGAGCATTGCGGCGACGAGCGGATCCTCGGGCACGTCGGTTTCGAGCAGCGCGTCGTAGAGCCACATCTTGCTGTACGCGAGCAGCACCGCGCGCTCCGGCGACGTGAGGCCCTGTTTCGCGGCTTGCCGTTCGGCGATCTCGTCGTCGGTCGGCAGGAATTCGATCACGCGGTTCAGGCGGCCCGCGCGTTCGAGCCAGCGCATCAGGCGCGCCTCGGCGTCGAGCAGCTCGACGCTGTAGCGGCCCGCGATCGACAGCGCCTGCGTCTGGTAGTAGTTGTCGTGCAGCACGAGCAGGCCGACTTCGTCGGTCATTTCCGCGAGCAGGGCGTTGCGCTGCTTCTCGGTCATCTCGCCGTCGGTGACGACGAGCCCGAGCAGAATCTTGATGTTGACTTCGTGATCCGAACAATCGACGCCGGCCGAGTTGTCGATCGCGTCGGTGTTGATGCGCCCGCCGCGCTGCGCGAACTCGATGCGGCCGAACTGCGTGCAGCCCAGGTTGCCGCCTTCGCCGACGACCTTGCAGCGCAGGTCCGCGCCGTTCACGCGCACCGCGTCGTTCGCGCGATCGCCGACCTGCTGATGGGTTTCGTGCGCGGCCTTCACGTAGGTGCCGATGCCGCCGTTGTACAGCAGGTCGACCGGCGCCTGCAGGATCGCGCGGATCAGCTCGGTCGGCGGCAGCGCGTGCGCGTCGATGCCGAGCGCGGCCTGCACGGCCGGCGACAGCGGGATCGTCTTCGCGGTGCGCGGATAGACGCCGCCGCCCGACGAGATCGCGGCCGTATCGTAGTCGGCCCAGCTCGAGCGCTCGAGCGCGAACATCCGCTGGCGCTCCGCGAAGCTCGTCGCCGGATCGGGGTTCGGGTCGAGGAACACGTGCCGGTGATCGAAGGCCGCGACGAGCCGGATATGCGGCGACAGCAGCATCCCGTTGCCGAACACGTCGCCCGACATGTCGCCGACGCCGACCACGGTGAAGTCGGTCGTCTGCGTATCGACGCCCATCTCGCGGAAGTGCCGCTTCACCGATTCCCAAGCACCGCGCGCGGTGATCGCCATCTTCTTGTGGTCGTAGCCGACCGAGCCGCCGGACGCGAACGCGTCGTCGAGCCAGAAGCCGTATTCGTGCGAGATCGCGTTCGCGTAGTCGGAGAAGGTGGCCGTGCCCTTGTCGGCGGCGACGACCAGATACGGATCGTCGGGATCGTGCCGCACCACGTCGGGCGGCGGCACGATCGCGTTGCCGGCGAGGTTGTCGGTCAGGTCGAGCAGCCCGCGCAGGAACGTTTGATAGCACGCGACGCCTTCGCGCATCCACGCTTCGCGATCGCTCGGCGATGGCGGGTTCTTCACGACGAAGCCGCCTTTCGAGCCGACCGGCACGATCACGACGTTCTTCACCATCTGCGCCTTCATCAGCCCGAGCACTTCGGTGCGGAAATCCTCTCGGCGGTCGGACCAGCGCAGGCCGCCGCGCGCGACGCGCCCGCCGCGCAGGTGCACGCCCTCGACGCGCGGCGAATACACCCAGATCTCGAACATCGGTTTCGGTTCGGGCAGGCCCGGCACCTTCGCCGGGTTGAACTTGAACGACAGGTACGGCTTTGGTTCGCCGTTCGCGTCGCGCAGGAAATAGTTGGTGCGTTCGGTCGCGTTGATCACGCCGAGGAACTGGCGCAGGATCCGGTCCTCGTCGAGGTTCGGCACCTGGTCGAGGGCCGTCTCGATCGCCTTCAGCAAGCGTTCGGCCTGCACGTCGCGCGTGCCGCCCGTGTCGCCGGTGGCCGGATCGAAGCGCAGCAGGAACAGTTCGACGAGCTGTCGCGCGATCGCCGGATTGCCGGTCAGCGCGCGCTCGATGTATGCGTCGCTGAACGTCGAGCCGACCTGCCGCAGGTATTTCGCATACGCGCGCAGAATCGTGACCTCGCGCGCGCTCAGATGGGCGCGCAGCACGAGGCGGTTGAAATCGTCGTTCTCGATCCGGCCGCTCCAGATGCGATCGAACGCGTCTTCGAACAGGCCCTTCACGCGCTCGATGTCGAACTCGGTATCGTCGGCAAGTTCGAGCCCGAAGTCGTGCACCCATGCGTGCGCGGTATCCTGCGTCTGGATCCGGTACGGCCGTTCCTCGTCGACGCGCACGCCGAGATGTTCGAGCATCGGCAGGCTGCGCGACAGCGCGATCGGGTCGCCGGCGCGATACACCTTGAAGCGGAACGCGCGCGGCTCCGCCTCGATCGGGCGGTACAGGTTCATCGCGAGCTGGCCGGATGCCTTCACGCGTTCGATCAGCTCGATGTCGCGCACGGCCGTGCGCGCCGGATAGTCGTCGCGATAGCCGGCCGGGAACGAATCCGCATAGCGCTGCAGCAGGCGGTTGCCTTGCTCCTCGCCGAATGCGTCGAGCAGCGCGTCGGCCAGATCGTCCTGCCAGCGGCGCGCGACCTGCACGAGCCGCGTTTCGAGCTCGCGCGTGTCGACGTCGGGCATCGTGCCCGGTTCCGCATGGACGACGAAGTGAATGCGGGCGATCGCCGATTCCGACAGCAGCGGCGTGAATTCGACGTTCACGCCGTTGTACGCGTCGACGAGCAGCTTCGCGATGCGCCGGCGCAGGTCGGTGTTGTACTTGTCGCGCGGCACGAACGCGAGGCACGACACGAAGCGGTCGAAGCGGTCGCGCCGCACGAACAGGCGCGTGCGCTGATGTTCCTGCAGCCGCAGGATGCCGAGCGCGATGTCGTAGAGCTGGTCTTCGTCGGCCTGGAACAGTTCGTCGCGCGGATAGGTTTCGAGCACCGTCACCAGCGACTTGCCGAGATGTCCTTTCGGCAAGAAGCCCGCGCGCTGCACGATGTTTGCGCATTTGCGGCGCACGATCGGAATCTCGGTGTACGAGCCGAAATAGGCGGTCGACGTATAGAGCCCGATGAAGCGTCGCTCGCCCGCCACTTTCCCGTCGGGGCCGACGAGCTTCACGCCGACGTAGTCGAGATAGCCGGGCCGGTGCACGGTCGCGCGCGAATTCGCCTTGGTCACGAAGATCGGCCAGGGGCCGGTGATGATCTCGGCGGCGGCCGGCGGCAGCGGCGTCACGTCCGGCGCGCCGGACGGACGCAGCGCGTCGCGCAGCAGGCCGAGGCCCGGACTTTCCATCCCGCGCAGGCCGAAGCCCGGGCCGTCGGACACCAGCGCGTAATCGCGCTGGCCGAGGAAGGTGAAGTGGTCGGCCACCATCCATTCGAGGAACGCGCGCGCTTCGATGTCTTCCGCGGTCGATTCGCGGGCTTTCATGTCCTTGATCGTCGCGCGCGCGATGTCGACGATCTTCGGCCAGTCCTCGACCGACGCGCGCACGTCGCCGAGCACGCGCGCGATGTCGTCGCGCAGCGTGTCGAGCAGGGCGGCGTCGCCGCAGCGGTCGACTTCGAAATGGATGAACGATGCGAGTTGCGACCGGTTGTCGTCGGACGTTGCGCCGCCGGCGTCGACGCGCTCGATGCCGCCGTTGCTGCCGCGCCAGATGCGGAACACCGGATGCAGCGCGGAGTGCAGCGCGAGCCCCAGGCGGTTGACGGCCATCGTCACCGAGTCGACGAGAAACGGCATGTCGTCGTTGACGATCTCGATCACCGTGTGATCCGAGTGCCAGCCGTGCTGTTCGAGGATCGGGTTGTACACGCGCAGCCGCTCGCTGCCGGGCACGAATTTCTGGGCGGTCTGCCAGTGCGCCATGGCGGCGCCATACAGGTCGGCGATGCTGCGATTCTGCAGATCGTCGGCGTCGACGAAATCGTAGTAGTGACGCAAGAACGGTTCGACGATCCGGAACGTCGCTTCGGGCAGCCGCCCGCGCGCGAACTCGACGACGTCGGAGAGCAGGTGTGCGACGACTTCCTCGTTCTTCGCTTCCATGGCGGTCTCCTGTCGGGTGGCCATTGGCTGCTGCGTCTGTCCGGCATTATGCGCCGATTGCGTGACGGGACGATGTGCGGGCGCACAACGAACGGGCATGCATGGGCGAGCCGACGCGCCAGTGCAAGCCCGCATGATGGCGGTGGGTTACGATTTACTGCATGATGTCGTACCCGTTTCGGCCGGTTCCCAGGGTGCGAGCCCACATTCGACGGTATCTGACAGTAAGTACGCGGTAAGCCATCTTCGGAGAAATTTGATAGATGAACATCACGCGCATGACCCCGTTTCGTCAAATGACCCGCATGTATCACGCGGTGCTGGATATTCAGAATTCGCTGTCGCAGTTCGCCGTGTCCGCGCAAACCAAAAGCGATCGTCACCTCGGCGATATCGAAGCGCTCAACGCGCGAATTGCGCAGTTGGAATCCACGTGCAGGGAATTGACCGACATGGTCAGGCAGCCGCCGCGCGTCGTCGAACGGCCGTTCGTGCCGTCTCCGCCGTTCACCGCCACCTCGCAACCCGGGGAGTTCGCGCGGTATTCAACCTGCAGCGTCGCGGATTTCTACCATCCGCGCTTCCTCGAAATCTGCGGGATGCTGAATCACCACTTCGTGTTTCACCGCAAATTGTGGGAATGGGTTTTCGTGATCCACCATTTGCTGCAGTCGGGCGAGGTGAAACCGGGCGCGCGCGGGCTGGTATTCGGCGTCGGCAGCGAGCGATTACCGGCGCTGTTCGCGAAGCTGGGCGCGCAGATCGTCGCGACCGACGCGCCGGAGGAAATCGGCGAAGCGAACGGCTGGAAAGCCACCGGCCAGCACAGCGCGGCGTCGTCGCAGATTCGCTACGAGGACATCGTCGACGGACGCCTGTTCGACGAGCGCGTGTCTTACGAGGCGTGCGACATGAATCACATTCCGGACCATCTGCGCGATTTCGACTTCAACTGGTCGTCGTGCTGCTTCGAGCATCTCGGCGATCTCGAGGCCGGCAAGCAGTTCGTCGTCAATGCGGTGGAAAAGTGCCTGCGCGTGGGCGGTGTCGCGGTCCATACGACGGAATTCAACCTGACCTCCGACGACGACACGCTCGACAGCGGACAAACCGTGCTGTACCGCCGTCGCGACATGGTGGAGCTGGTCGAGCGGCTGAGAAGCCGCGGGCACGAGGTCCAGCCGTTCGTTGTCGCGCCGGACGCGCACCCGCTCGATTTTCACGTCGACGCGCCGCCTTACAAGAACATCCCGCATCTGAAGCTGGCGTACGAGAAGTACGTGGGCACGTCGGTCGGGTTGGTCGTCAGGCGCGGGCGATAGCCGGGCGAAGCTGCGTCGAGCCTGGCGTTGCGTCTGTTCGGCGCCATGCACGCGACGGCGCGACGGCGAGACGTGCGGGCGCACAATGGAGTAGAGGGAAGCGCTGGGCGCAACGCCTGTTCGCGGCGTTGCGCGGGAGGACATCAAGCCAGACCCGGCGGCTTCAGGTCGGGGTGCCGCGCATAGAGCGGGTTCATAAAGTCGATCAGCATCGTGGCCAACACCTGCGACACGAATTCGCGATAGGCGACGAATTCCGAATCCGGACACGACGCCTTGACGGTCAGCAGGGAGCGATCCAGTTCGGCTCCCATTTGCAAGACCATGTCGTTCAAGGCACTTGCGATTTGTTTGTCGGAGATCATGGGTTCGAACCGCCTGACGGGCCGCCGAAACTGGCGTACGAGAAGGATATCAACGAAAGCAACGGAGCGGAAAAACAGCTTTTGAGTGTCATGGTTTTCGCCTGCGATGATGACGAGTTCTTGCTGGGTTTCATCGCTGGCATTGACGCCAAAAGAAGGCGACCGGCTGGCTGGATCTGGTCGGAAACTGATGCCGCCGTTTTCGTTACGCGGGGTTGTTTTTTTTAGATCAGGAAAACTAATTGATAAGAGGGTAGCTGTCAACGCCAATATATTGAGATATCAAGCCGTTGCAGTATGTGTCGCGAGAGGATGAGGGCTGGAGCGCCGGCGTACTCACCACAGCCGGACGGTCGAGCGCACACTGTTTGACGACGCCGAGCGGGACACCCCCGCCCGTCATCCGCCCGCTGCCGGCGTCAGCGCTCGTCGCTCCACAGCTTCCCGGCCGTCGCCCAGTTCTCCTTCTTCACGTCGGCAAGGATGATGTCGACCGAGCCCGGGTCGCAGCCGAGCGTCTCGCACGTGACGCGCGTGATCGCTTCGACGAATGCGCGCTTCTGCTCGACCGTGCGGCCTTCGAACAACTGGATATTGAAAGTCGGCATGACTGAATGCTCCGATGGTTGGGGGTGAACGATTCGTCGGGATAGTGGCGACGGCGGCCGGTCAGTCGCGATACGACCGGTCGATCCGGTCGAGACGGCGCAGCAGCGCCGGCCATTCCAGTGCGCCTTCGATCGCGCCGCCGTCGCGCAACTGCTCGGCCGTGCGGTCGGCGACAGCGGGTTCGGGCAGCACCAGCGGCCCGCCGCCTGCCTGCGCACGCACCTGGATGTCGCAGGCCTTGATCAGCGTATCCATCAGCACGTAAGCCTCGGCGACCGTGCGGCCGACCGTCAGCGTACCGTGGTTGCGCAGCAGCATCGCGGCTTTCGCGCCGAGGCTCGCGGTCAGCCGCGCGCCTTCGGCCGGTGAGAACGCGAGCGCTTCGTAGTCGTGGTACGCGAGGTCGCCATGAAACCGCAGCGCGTGCTGCGACGCGGGCAGCAGCCCGTCGCGCTGGATCGACACCGCGATGCCGGCGGTATTGTGCAGATGCATCACGCAGACGGCGTCCGGCCGCGCGGCGTGCACGGCCGCGTGCAGCGCGAAGCCCGTCACGTTGACCGCGTGTTCGCTGTCGCCGATCCGGTTGCCCGCCAGGTCGATCTTCACGAGGTTCGACGCACACACTTCGTCGAACGTGAGACCGAACGGGTTGATCAGGAAATGGCCGGGCTCGCCCGGCACCGTCGCGGAAAGGTGCGTGTAGATCAGGTCGTCCCAGCCGTTCAGCGCGACGAGGCGATAGGCGGCGGCGAGATCGATGCGCAGCCGGCGCTCGGCGTCCGAGATCGGACCGCCGGGTTTCACGGCATCAGGACGGTGTGCGAATGACGACATCGGGTTCTCCGAGGGTAAAGCGGCGCGCGACGGCCACCGTGATCCACGACGCGAGCGCGAACGGCGCGGTGAGCGCGACGATGCCCGCCTGCATCGCAAACCACTGGATCAGCGCGGCCAGCGCGGCGGCGGCCAGCGCCGCGCGGGTGCCGCGCGACATCAGCGCGAGTGCGGCGAGCGCGCCGTTGAAGCCTAGCAGGCCGTCGGCGAACGTGGCGCCGCTCGCGCCGAGCGCGACCAGCAGCACGGTCGACACGAGCGCGCCGGCCAGCGCGAGCGCGGCCGCGCGTCGCGATGCGGCGGCGATGCCGGCGACGATCAGCGCGCCGGCCCACGCGCCTTGCGCGAACGTGGTTTGTGCGACGCCCGACAGCAGCGCGGGGGCGAACGATTCGAGCGTCGGAGCGGTCGCGGCAGACATCGCGCCTGCATGCTGCGCCGCGACAAACGGCAGCCACAGCACGGTGGCGACGAGGCACGGGCTCGAATACGGACATTGCCGCCATTTCGCGAGCGGCGTGCGGATCGCGCGCTGCACGAGCCCGGCGCCGGTCGCGGCGAGCGGCACCAGCGCGAGTGTCGCGAGCGCGCTCGGGGCGAACAGCACGACCACCAGCGCGGCCAGCGCGCCGTTGAAGCCGTGCAGCCCCTGTTCGACGTCGCGGCGCGGTGCGCCGGTCAGCACCGCGGTCAGGTTCGCGCCCGCCGCGCCGACGAGCGCCGCGCACGCGAGCCGCAGGTCGGTCAGCGCAAGGGCGGCGACCAGCATCGCGCCCGTGAACGCGTTCGCCTGCAGCACGATCTGTCCGATACTGCGCAGCAGGATGCGCAGGTCGATCGACGGCGAAGCGGAGCGGGCGGTAGGCATGGTGACGGCGGAACAGGACGAGCCGCGAGCATAGGACACAATGTCATGCACCGGAATAGGGAATTCTGGATAGTCGGAATTTGTGGCGGGTGCCCTGAAGTGGGGCAAGGAGCGGCGGTCGGTGCTATTCCGGAGCGCGGATCAGCGTTTTCGCCGGATTTGTAAGACCGGATAGCAGGTTCGGATCGTTGCTATTGTTTTCGTGCATGCAAGGAGACGGAACGATGCGGGAAGTACGCTGGGCGTCGCTCGAGGGCGACGGGATCGAACACCTGACGTTCGAGCGGAGCGACGGCGGCATCGTCGTCGAAAGCGCGGTGGTCGGCCAGCGGTACGGCCGCGCGTACGGGCTGGCGTACCGGGTCGAGTGCGATCCGCAGTGGCGGGTGACGTACGCGGTGCTCCGGGTGATGGGCGGCGGCACGCTCGAACTGCGCGGCGACGGGGCGGGGCACTGGCGCGACGGCGCAGGCCGTGCGCTGCCGGAGCTGGACGGCTGCGTCGACATCGACATCGCGGCCACGCCGTTCACGAATGCGCTGCCGATCGGCCGCCTCGGCCTCGCGCGCGGCGAACGGCGGCCGATCGACGTCGCCTACATCTCGACGCCGGACCTGACCGTGAAGCCGGTCAAGCAGGCCTATGCGTGCATCGAGCCCGGCCGGCGCTATCGCTACGAAGGGATCTTCCGGGATTTCACCGCGGAAATGAACATCGACGCCGACGGGCTCGTGATCGACTACGAAACGCTGTTCAAGCGCCTGCCGACGGTGCGCTGAATCGCTGCGGGCGCTGTCGTCGCGACCGCCGGCCTTTCCTGCGCCGTCGCGAACCGATCGATCCGCGATGCGATCAGATCGGGATCGCGCAGCACGATCCAGTGTGCGCCGTCGATTTCCTCGCGCACGTGCTCACCGAGCCAGCGGTCGAGATCGATCGACATCTCCGGCGTCACATAGCGATCGCGCACCGGCACGAGAATCTGCACCGGCGCCTGCGCATGCCGTTCGCGCGGCTTGCTGGCCCGCGCGAGGAAATTCGCGCGATAGAGTTTCAGCCCGTTCAGCGCATTCTTCAGCTGGGAAGGATCGCGTTCCGGCCGCACGCGTTCGGTGAGCTGCAGCCAGCGCGGCCACAGCGCGGCGGCGCCGAGCCGCCAGACCAGCGACGGCACGACCGGCAGATGGAAGAACGCGATGTACCACGACTTCAGGCTTTGCCTGAGCCGCATCTTCGCGCGGAACACGTGATCGAGGCACGGGCCGGAGATCGACGTGTACGACGCGATCCGGCCGCGAAACGCCGGGTCGGTCACGGCCTCCCAGCACTGGATCGAGCCCCAGTCGTGGCCGACCAGATGGAACGGCCGGCCGCCGCAGGTCGCGTCGGCGACGGCCTTCAGGTCGTCCGCGAGCCGCGCGAGCGCGTAGTCCGCACGACGGCGCGGCGCATCGGATGCGCCGGCGCCGCGCACGTCGTACGCGATCACGCGATAGCGCTTCGCGAGCCGTGCGCGGATCGGCGCCCATACGGCCGCCGAATCGGGGTAGCCGTGCACCAGGATCAGCGGCGGCGCGCGACGCGGGCCGCTGACGTAGACGGCGAGTTTCACGTCGCCGGAGCGGACGGTCAGCATCTCGTGTGCGCGCGCCATGGCGTCATGCCTGCGGAACCGGATGCAGCGGCACGCGGCGCGGCGCGGCCTGTGCCGCATAGCGCGCGTTGGTCGCATCGATGTTCGCGAGCAGCGTGTCGAGCCCCTGCAGATACTGGTGGTTGTCGTGGTCCCACGGATGGAAGCCCGGACGGAAATAGTCGAGCCATTCGCCCGCGATGCTCGGGAACACGCCGGTCTTCGGGCTGTACAGATACTTCACGAGACGCCACATGCCGCCGAACCCGCCGTGCCTGCGACGATGCGACAGCATCAGCCGCACGTGGAAGTCGAACACGATCGTCCAGAACATCGCGGTGGTCAGCAGCATCGTGGTGGTGCGCAGCAGGTAGCGGCCGATGCCCGGCTTCATCACGGCGTTCCATACGTCGTACGACACGGCCTTGTGCTCCGTTTCCTCCATCGCGTGCCACATCCACATCTGCTGATAGCCTTCGACCGACCCGTCGATCCGGTGCTCGTGGCCCGACAGCAGCTGGTTCGCGAGGATCGCGGTGTAGTGCTCGAGGGCGATCGTGATCGCGAGCTGCATCGAGTGCGGCAGCACTTTCCTGAAGAAGCCGAGGATCGTCCACAGCCGCTTGTCGAGCTTGTGCGCGGGCAGGCCGGACGATTGCAGCAGGTCGTTGTACTCGATGTGCTCGCGCGTGTGCATCGCTTCCTGGCCGATGAAGCCGAGCACCTGCTTCTTCAGCTCCGGATCCTCGATGCGGTCGCGATAGTTGCGCACCGAGTCCATGAAGAAGCGCTCGCCGGCCGGGAACAGCAGCGACAGCGCGTTCATGAAGTGCGTGACCGGCACGCCCTGGACGTGCCAGTCCTTCGCGTGTTCGGGCGGCAGCGCGAACCGGATGTCGCGCCGCACGGGCATCATGTTCGGTGTCGTCATGATTGTTCTCCTCCCTGATTGCCTGCGTTGTTGTAGGTGGCGTGAAGCGGGGCGGCCGTCGGCACGCCGTAGCGGGCCGCCGTGCGGCGGGCCTTCGCGGCCTCGCGGCGCGACTTCAGCACGACGAGCGCCTGATACGCGGCCGGCAGCACGCGCACCATCCAGTCGGCGGCCTTCGCGTCGCGGCCGATCAGCACGCGGCGCTTGTTCCTGCGCACGCCGGCGAGGATCGTGCGCGCCGCGTCGTCCGGCGTCGTGATGAAGAACTTCTCGAAGTCGTCCTTGCCTTGCTGCTCGCTCTCGATCATGAAGCCGATCATGTTCTTCGCGATGCGGCTCGACTGCGCGATGTTGGTGCGGATGCCGCCCGGATGCACGCAGGTGGCCGACACGCCGCAGCGCTGCATGTCGAGCTCCTGGCGCAGCGATTCGGTGAAGCCGCGCACCGCGTACTTGGTCGCGTTGTAGCCGCTCATCCCCGGCTGCGCGAAGATCCCGAAGATGCTCGACGTGTTGATCACGTGGCCGTCGCCGGTCGCCTTCAGGTGCGGCAGGAATGCTTTCGTGCCGTGCACGACGCCCCAGAAGTTGATGTTCATGATCCACTCGAGATCGCTGTATTCCATGCCGTCGATCGTGCTCGACAGCGCGACGCCCGCGTTGTTGAACACGAGGTTGACCTTGCCGTGTTCCCGCGCGGTTTCGTCGGCCCACGCGAACATCGCGTCGCGGTCGCCGACGTCGAGCACGCGCGTCGAGACGCGCACCTTCGGCGCGATCGCGCGGACGATCCGCTCGGTTTCGGCGAGGCCGACGCCGTTCTTGTCGGCGAGCGACACGTGGCAGCCGGCCTGCGCGAGCTGGACCGCGAGCGAGCGGCCCATGCCCGAGCCTGCGCCCGTGATCGCGGCGACCTTGTTGGCGAAATCTCTCATGTCGGTGGCTCCTTGTCTGACTCAGGCCGCTTCGATGGAAGCGGAAGCGGCGGGCGCGGCGACGGGCCGCGCGCTGGTGTCGTATTGCGGCGCGCGATACGCGTGGTAATCGGCGATCGAGAAGTGCGCGGTCGCCTGGCGGAAGCGCCAGGTGAAGCCCGGCCACAGCGTCGTGTTCTTGCCGGTGCGCGGATCGAGATACCAGCTCTTGCAGCCGCCGGTCGACCAGATCGCCTTCTTCAGCTTGCCTTGCAGCGCGCTGTTGAACTGCGCCTCGACGAGCGGGCGCACCTCGATCGCATCCGCGCGTTCGCGGTGCATTGCCTGCAGCGCGCCGAGGATGTATTCGATCTGCGACTCGATCATGAACACCATCGAGTTGTGGCCGAGGCCCGTGTTCGGGCCGACGATCATGAAGAAGTTCGGGTAGCCCGGCAGCGTCGTGCCGAGATACGCGTGCGCGCCGTCGCGCCACGCATCGACGATGTCGAGGCCGCCGCGGCCGATGATCGCGCCGCGCGGATACGGGTCGGCGACCTGGAAGCCCGTGCCGTAGATCAGGCAGTCGACTTCATGGCGCTTGCCGTCGGTCGTCACGACCGCATCGGCTTCGATGTGGTCGATGCCGGTCGTGATCACGTCGACGTTCTTGCGCGACAGCGCCGGGTAGTAGTCGTTCGAGATCAGCACGCGCTTGCAGCCGAGCGTGTAGTCCGGCGTGACGGCCTGGCGCAGCGCCGGATCGGGAATCTGCTTGCGGATGTGGCGCAGCGCGAGCTTCTGCACGTTCTTCATCAGCCCCGGATGGATCGCGAAGCCGAGCACGCGCGATTCGAGCATCCAGTAGATGCCGCTGCGCACGGCCTTCTGCGTGAACGGCAGCGTACGGAACAGCCACTTCTCCACGCCGCTCAGGTTGCGGTCGGGTTTCGGCATGATCCACGGCGGCGTGCGCTGGAACAGCGCGAGCGCCTTCACGCGCGGCGCGATCTGCGGCACGAACTGGATCGCGCTCGCGCCGGTGCCGATCACCGCGACGCGCTTGCCTTCGAGCGCGTAGTCGTGATCCCACTGCTGCGAATGGAACGCGCGGCCCTGGAAGGTTTCGACGCCGGGAATCGCCGGCAGCGCGGCGCGCGACAGGCCGCCCATTCCCGACACCAGCACGCGCGCCGACAGCCGCTTGCCGTTCGCGAACGTGAGGCGCCAGCGCTGCGCGGCTTCGTCGTACTCGGCGCGCCGCAACTCGTGGTTCAGGCGCAGGTGCGGGCCGACGCCGAAGCGCTGCACGCAGTCTTCCAGATACGCGCGGATTTCCGGCTGCGGCGCGAACATGCGCGTCCAGCGCGGGTTCGGCGCGAACGAGAACGAATAGACGTGCGATTGCACGTCGCATGCACACCCGGGGTAATGATTGTCGCGCCACGTGCCGCCGACCGACGCCGCCTTTTCGAGGACGACGAAGTCGGTGACGCCTGTTTGCCGCAGGCGAATGGCCATCCCGAGACCGGCGAAGCCGGTGCCGATGATGGCGATGTCGATGGTTTCGTCCAGGCCGTCGTGGCCGGGCGGGCCGAAAGGCAACGTGCGAGCATTCATCCGGGTGTCTCCGATTTGGCTCATTTTCGAATGTTACATTGTTTGATGTAACGATAGTGGGTGAGCCCGGAAACCGCAAGAGGCTAGAAGCGGCGCTCTAAGGGCCGGAAGCCACGCGGGAAAAGGCTGAGCGGGGTTTGGAACGGTTCGGTTTCCGCATCGCGGGAGGCGCGGAAACGGCCGTCGGCGGGGCGTGGGAGGCAGCGGGCGAGGCCGCCGGCATGCGGCGGCCTGTTTGAAACACAATCAGGGACGGATCGAGCGGGCGGTCGTCTCATGGAAAACCCCGGCCACGATCGTGACCTGCGCGAGCGCGTAGAGCCCCCAGATCAGGTAGTCGATGCCGGGAAAGCCGCCGAGGAAGCGGCCGACGCCGATCAGCGTGTCGGAGCCGACGAAGATCAGGCTGCCGACGGCGACCAGCGGGCCGCGCGTGCGGGCCGCCAGCGCGAAGCTCGCCATCGCGCACAGCACGAGCATGTAGACGGCCACCGGCGCGAGCAGCTCGCCCAGGTGCGGCAGGAACGCGGTGTAGAACGCCGGCGCGGCGATCCACAGCGCGATCAGCGCGACGATGCGCCAGCCGTGCGGCCGCGCGCGCCAGCGCAGGAAGATCGCGCAGTAGCACAGATGCGTGAGCAGGAAGGCGCCGAGGCCGAGCACGAACGACAGCGGCCAGTCGGGCAGCGCGAGCAGCACGTCGCCGAGCACGGCTGTCGCGAGCGCCGCGCACAGCCACGTGCGTTCGCGCGGCGCGGCGCAGGTGCTGCCGGCCGCGAGCAGCAGGATGCCCATTGCCGCTTTCGCGGCCGCCTGGCCGGGATAGGGGGCGGCCGCGAGCGACAGTCCGTACAGCAACGCGGCGGCGACGGCGAGCGGCCAGAGCCGGCGATAGGTGGCGGGAAGCGTGGCGATCAAGGCGGGGGTCTCCGGGTTCTCGTTGCCTGCGGCCGATGGCGGTGCCTTCGCGGCCGTGACTGCCGGCCATTATCCGGAAGAACGGTGGCGCGGGAACCGGCGAATCCTTCTAGATCGGTCGTGACGACGGCAGTGGCGGCGTGGTGTCATTTCGTCGCGCCGGGCGAGACGGACGCCCCGCGCAGGGGGGCCACCGGCTGGCGCCGTAAAGTTGCTTGCGCAACCATGTGGCGCCTTTTTGAAGGTGCCGGCCGGCCGGTTGCTCGCCGTCGAACCGATCGGACAACCGGACCGGCTGCCTCGAGGGCTGCGTCACGCGGCGCTGACCGGATTTCGCGACGCCATCGGAGCGGCGCGGCATGCGCGCGAACGATCGTGCATCTGTCGCGCCGTGTTGTCGTGCCCGGTGCGGCGTGGCCGATTATTCGGCCGTCTGGTCGGCGAGCATCCGTTTCAGCGTTCGTGGATGAACGCTGAAATACTGCGCGACGTCGGTCATCGACTGGGTCTTCAGCATCTCCAGCGCCTGTGCGCGTTGCTGCGCGTCGAGCGCGCGCTTGCGACCGAGTGCCTTCCCGCGCGCCCGTGCTGCGGCCATGCCGGCGCGCGTTCGTTCGCTGATCAGGCTTCGCTCGAACTGGGCGAGGGCGGCCATCATGTGAAAGATCAGGATGCCGCCCGAGGATTTCGTATTGATCGATTCCATGATCGAACCGAACTGAACGCCGCGGCCCTCGAGATGCGTGACGAGGTCCACCAGTTTGCCGAGCGAGCGGCCAAGGCGATCGAGACGCCAGACCATCAGCAAATCACCGGATGCGAGCTTTTCCAGCGCGGCATCGAGGCCGGGGCGGCAGAAGTCGGCGCCGGAGATGCCCTGATCGCTGAAGATCCTGTTGCAGCCGGCCTGGGTCAACGCATCGATCTGCAATTGCAGATTCTGTTCGTCCGTCGACACCCGTGCATATCCGATGATCATGTCGTCCTCCGCTTTCGTTCTAGGCCGAAGGCAAGACAGGCGTGCATGCAGGGTTGTGTGATCCTCTCGTATCGATGTCGCGTCATTCGATGGCGACGTTCTTGTATTTGCTTCAATACCTTCAATTTAACCTCTTAATAAGGGTGGCTATCCCGCCGGACCGGGCAGCTGACAACCGGCGAGCGGCCGCTGCCTCGGACGGGGCGAGGTTCGGCGCTTTTGAGTCCCGATTGCTGAAATGAGACGGTATATGCCGCTTTTAAATTTGAACGGCAACGCTATTCGGCGATCGGCGACGCACGGAATTTTGCAATTGGGAATTAACCCGGTGCCGGAGTCGCGGGCTATCAAAAAGCACGAAAACGTTTAAATGCGAGGAGATATATTCGTCCCACCATTCCAATCGTTAAGAATGGTTAACTTCAGGACGCCCGTGTAAATTCTACTGGACAAAAAGGGTCGGTTTTGTCCGGCCCATCAGCAAGCCGGGCACCCCCTGATACGACGGACCTTCGCCGGTACCGAAGAGCTTTTCTAGGAATTTGATACAAGGGACCGGTTTTGTTCAGGCCCCGAGTTGGCGGCGAAATGCAAAAAATTCCAAGGATTCACGTTTGGTCCGGCTTTTGCCCTGCTCGTCATCCGTTTCGGAGTACCTCTGAGTCGGTAATTATTGCTGATCGTTGAGTGCGGATAATCACTGAAAGACAGTGGAGTGGATGTGTTGTCAATCAGCAACAAGTCACCAGCGAATGCGATGCCTGCGAGGTCGAGTCGTACGCGTTGCCGGCAACGCGTGCCGCTTCGTCGAAGCGATTTTCCAGGGAACGGGTATTTTTCGATTCGAATTAACTGATATTTAATTTGTGGATCCCTGGCGAATTATTGAGCTGATCGATTGAATTTCTGTTTTATGGATTGACAGGCGGCATCAAATGGGCAAACCCGCTGAAGAGATGGATCGACCGGATTGCGGCGGCATATTCGCGCAGGCAAGCCAGATGATTGCCGCTTTGTTGAGCGTGTCTTCTCTCGAGCACATCGAGGATGTGGACGCGTATGTCGGCTCGCTGGAGGCCGTCGTGTTCGAACTCATAGCACGGCGCGTCGACAGGGCATCACGATGCGCGGCACGGGCGGCATACAGGCAGGGTATCGCGACGGGATTTCGTGATTCGGCGCAGCGCGTGTCGCATGACGCGCTGCCGGGCGCGTCGAGGCATTCGCAACGGCAGGTATCGCCGCAATTGACGGCGATAAGACAGGCGGGCGAAGAGCATGGCCGGGCGATTCGGCTCGAGATTGCTCGAGGGAGGGCGATGGCTCACGGTGACTGACGACGTGCACGGGGCTGGGCGGACCGTAGGCGGGATCGAGTAGCGCATCGTGTTTCCATGCGTTCAGGATCATGAAAATAAATAAGTATTCCTATTTATAAACTCAAGGGCCGTGCGAGGAACAACGTCGTGAGACGGCGCGTGAGCCGAAAAGGTGATGAAGATGAACAAGTCATACCGGACCATTTGGAATGAGTCGCTTGGGGCGTGGGTTGCGGCGTCGGAGCTTGCAACCGCAAGAGGAAAGCGCAGTCGCTCGTCGAAGATTCAGACTGCGGCAGGGTTGCTGCTGATCGGCGCGGTACAGCTGGCGCAAGGGAACACGATTGCGTTTTCTGGTGCGCAGGCTTGTGGAAACAGTGGCGGAGTGGGGCCGGACGGGACGAGATCCTATGCTGCCGGCTCGCTTCCGGTCGATGGCAGCGGCACCTATACGACCGTCGCAGGTTGCAGCGCGAATGGCGCCAATCTTCTCGGGGTCACGCTTTTTGGCGCGTATGCGGCTGCAACGGGCGACGGTGCGGTCGCGTTGGGCATGGGGGCGAGTGCCGGGAAATGGGCGACGTCGCTCGGCTTGCAAACCACTGCATCCGGCGTATCGTCGGTCGCGATCGGTTTCAATGCCACCGCCGCCGGAACGGGGTCCGGGAGTATCGCGGTCGGTAATGCCGCCGTTGCGACGGGGGGATCGAACAGTATCGCGATTGGCACGAATGCCTTTGCGAACGGCGGAGGCGCCGGGAATTCGATGGCGGTCGGCAATCTGGCGACTGCCACGGGAAACAATGCATCCGCGTTGGGGAACGGTGCGGTCGCAAGTAACGTGAATGCGTCGGCACTGGGCACGCAGGCAGTGGCGTCCGGGTCGGCTTCGGTGGCGGCCGGCACCAAGGCAACTGCGTCGGGAGCCAATTCCGTTGCCATCGGAAATACATCCACGGCGGCGGCAGCTTCGGCGGTGGTGCTCGGCGACACGAACGTCGTGGCCGCCACCGCAGGCACGGGCTCGACGGCGATCGGCTACAAATCGAGCGTCACGGGCGGTACCGGCGCCGTGGCCATCGGCAGCCAGCAGACGGCCAGCGGTAACGGTGCCGTCGCCATCGGCGATCCGAACAGCGCGACCGGCACGGGCGCCGTTGCCGTCGGCGCGAACAATACCGCGAACGGGCAAGGCGCGCTCGCGCAGGGCAACAGCAACACGGCGACCGGCCAGGGATCCATCGCGCTCGGCAATACGTCGACCGCCGGCAGCGCGGGCGCGCTGGCGCTGGGCGACACGGCGAGCGTGGCCGCCGCGGCCACAAAAGGCGTCGCGCTCGGCGCGGGGGCGGCGGCCAACAATGCGAACGATGTTGCGCTCGGCGCCAATTCGGTGACGGCCGCGTCGAACCCGACGGCGACGGGCACGATCGGCGGCGTGACGTACAACTACGCGGGCGCGGCGCCGACGAGCGTCGTGAGCGTGGGCGCCGCCGGTGCGGAGCGCCAGATTACCAACGTGGCGGCGGGGCGCGTGACGGCGACCAGTACCGACGCGATCAACGGGTCGCAATTGTTCGCGACCAACACGGCGATTAACAGCCTGTCGACGTCGACGTCGACGGGTCTTTCAACGGCGACGAGCTCGATCACGTCGCTGTCGACGTCGGCATCGACGGCGATCGTTGCAGCGAAGACGCATTACTACAGCGTGAATGACAACGGCACGCAGCAGGGCAACTACAACAATGACGGCGCCACGGGTGCCAACTCGCTCGCGGCCGGGGTGGCGGCGTCGGCGTCGGGGGTAAGCAGTATCGCGATCGGCAAGGGCGCGCTGGCATCGAATCAGAGTGCCTCCGCGCTCGGCGACTCCGCCACCGCTTCCGGCACCGGCGGTTTGGCGCTGGGCTTCGGGACGGTGGCATCGGGCTATTCGTCCATGGTAATCGGGAATACATCGACCGCATCGGGCCAGGGAAGCGTGGCGATGGGGACCGGCGCGCAGGCGATTGCAAATGGGGCCTACGCACTGGGGTCGAGTGCAACGGCGTCAGGCGTTTCGAGCCTGGCGGCGGGCATCAACACGAAAGCGATCGGTGGCAATTCCGCCGCGCTCGGGCAAGGTTCGATCGCGACCGGTTCGCTTTCTCTTGCCGCGATGCAAGGCGCGAATGCATTCGGTGATAGCAGCGTCGCGCTGGGCGTGAACAGTCAGGCGGGCGCATCGGGTTCGACGACGCTCGTCGACGACGTGTCGATCGGGAAGAATTCGACGGCGAGCGGAGGATCTTCCGTTTCGCTTGGGGTGGCCTCGAAGGCTCTGGCTGGTTCAGGTGTTTCGATCGGCAATAGCGCGAGCGCGGTTGCCGCGGGGGGGGGTGGCGCTCGGCCAAAACGCGGCGGCCAACAATGCGAACGATGTCGCGCTGGGCTCGCGGTCGGTGACGGCGGCGGCGAATCCGACGGCGACGGGTACGGTCGGCGGCGTGACATATAACTATGCCGGTACGACGCCGGCTAGCGTGGTGAGCGTGGGCGCGCCGGGCGCGGAGCGTCAGATCACGAACGTGGCGGCCGGTCGGGTCACGGCGACGAGTACGGATGCGATCAACGGGTCGCAGTTGTTCGCGACGAACACGGCGATCAACAGTTTGTCCACCTCGACGTCGACGGGGTTGTCGAGTGCGACGAGTTCGATCACATCGCTGTCGACGGGTTTGTCGTCGACGAACAGCAGCGTGACGTCGTTGTCGACGTCGACGTCGACAGGGTTGTCGAGCGCGACGAGTTCGATTACGTCCTTGTCGACCTCGACGTCCACAGGCTTGTCGAGCGCGACAAGTTCGATCACGTCACTGTCTACCTCGACTTCGACGGCGATCGAGGCGGCGAAGACGCACTACTACAGCGTGAACGACAACGGCACGCAGCAAGGCAACTACAACAACGACGGCGCGACCGGCATCAACGCGCTGGCGGCCGGGACCAACGCCACGGCGGCAGGTGCAAGCGCGGTGGCGGTCGGCGACGGTGCGACTGGCAGCGCGGCCGGTACGGTAGCAGTGGGTCAGAACGCAGTGGCGAACAACGCCGGTGACGTGGCGCTGGGCGCGAACTCGGTGACGGCGGCGGCGAATCCGACGGCCTCGGGCACGGTGGGCGGCACGACCTACAACTACGCGGGTGCGACGCCGACGAGCGTGGTGAGCGTGGGCGCACCAGGTGCTGAACGTCAGATCACGAACGTGGCGGCGGGTCAGGTGACGGCAACCAGTACGGATGCGATCAACGGTTCGCAACTGTTCGCGACGAACACGGCGATCGACAGCCTGTCGACGTCGACGTCAACCGGTCTGTCGAGTACAACGAGTTCGATCGCGTCGCTGTCGACCTCGACCTCGACGGGTATCGGCTCGTTGTCGACGGGGCTGTCGTCGACGGACAGCAATGTGGCGTCGCTGTCGACGTCGACGTCCACGGGTCTGTCGAGCGCGACGAGTTCGATTACGTCCTTGTCGACCTCGACGTCGACCGCGGTCAACGCCGCGAAAACGCACTACTACAGCGTGAACGACAACGGCACGCAGCAGGGCAACTACAACAACGACGGCGCGACCGGCATCAATGCGCTGGCGGCGGGTACGAATGCCACGGCGGCAGGCGTAAGCGCGGTGGCGGTCGGCGACGGTGCGACTGGCAGCGCGGCCGGTACGGTTGCAGTGGGTCAGAACGCAGTGGCGAACAACGCCGGTGACGTGGCGTTGGGTTCGAACTCGGTGACGGCGGCGGCGAATCCGACGGCCTCGGGCACGGTGGGCGGCACGACCTACAACTACGCGGGCACGACGCCGACGAGCGTGGTGAGCGTGGGCGCGCCGGGCGCGGAACGCCAGGTCACGAACGTGGCGGCGGGTCAGGTGACGGCGACGAGCACGGATGCGATCAACGGTTCGCAACTGTTCGCGACGAACACGGCGATCGACAGTCTGTCGACGTCGACGTCCACAGGCCTGTCGAGCACGACGAGTTCGATCACGTCCTTGTCGACCTCGACCTCAACAGGCATTACGTCGCTGTCGACGGGTCTGTCGTCGACGGACAGCAATGTGGCGTCGCTGTCGACGTCGACGTCCACGGGCCTGTCGAGCGCGACGAGTTCGATTACGTCCTTGTCGACCTCGACGTCGACCGCGGTCAACGCGGCGAAGACGCACTATTACAGCGTGAACGACAACGGCACGCAGCAGGGCAACTACGATAACGACGGCGCGACCGGCATCAACGCTCTGGCGGCCGGGACCAACGCCACGGCGGCAGGTGCGAGTGCGGTGGCGGTGGGCGACGGCGCGAACGCGAATTCTGATGGCGCGGTGGCAATCGGCCAGAACGCGATGGCCACGGGCGGTCAGGCCGTATCGATCGGCGTGGGCAACACGGCGAGCGGTGACGGCGCGGTGGCGATCGGCGATCCGAACGTCGCGACGGGCACGGGTGCGGTGGCGATGGGCGCGAACAACACGGCGAACGGTCAGGGCGCGGTGTCGCTGGGCAACGCGAACGTCGCGACGGGCCAGGGTTCTGTCGCGTTGGGCAACACGTCGTCGGCGAACGCAGCGGGTTCGATCGCGCTCGGTTCGAACGCGGTGGCGAACAACGCGAACGATGTGGCGCTGGGTTCGAACTCGGTGACGGCGGCGGCGAATCCGACGGCCTCGGGCACGGTGGGCGGCACGACCTACAACTACGCGGGTGCGACGCCGACGAGCGTGGTGAGCGTGGGCGCACCAGGTGCTGAACGTCAGATCACGAACGTCGCAGCCGGTCAGGTGACGGCGACGAGCACGGATGCGATCAACGGTTCGCAACTGTTCGCGACGAACACGGCCATCGACAGTCTGTCGACCTCGACATCAACCGGTTTGTCGAGCACGACGAGTTCAATCATGTCTTTGTCGACCTCGACCTCAACAGGCATTACGTCGCTGTCGACGGGTCTGTCGTCGACAGACAGCAACGTGACGTCGTTGTCGACGTCGACGTCCACGGGTCTGTCGAGCGCGACGAGTTCGATTACGTCCTTGTCCACCTCGACCTCGACCGGCATTACGTCGCTGTCGACGTCGACATCCACGGGTCTGTCGAGCGCGACAAGTTCGATCACGTCACTGTCTACCTCGACTTCGACAGCGATCGAGGCGGCGAAGACACATTACTTCAGCGTGAACGACAACGGCACGCAGCAAGGCAACTACAACAACGACGGCGCGACCGGCATCAACGCGCTGGCGGCGGGTACGAATGCCACGGCGGCAGGTGCAAGCGCGGTGGCGGTCGGCGACGGTGCGACCGGCAGCGCGGCCGGTACGGTTGCAGTGGGTCAGAATGCAGTAGCGAACAACGCTGGCGACGTGGCGCTGGGTTCGAACTCGGTGACGGCGGCGGCGAATCCGACGGCCTCGGGCACGGTGGGCGGCACGACCTACAACTACGCGGGTGCGACGCCGACGAGCGTGGTGAGCGTGGGCGCACCAGGTGCTGAACGTCAGATCACGAACGTGGCTGCGGGTCAGGTGACGGCGACGAGCACGGATGCGATCAACGGTTCGCAACTGTTCGCGACGAACACGGCCATCGACAGTCTGTCGACCTCGACATCAACCGGTTTGTCGAGCACGACGAGTTCAATCATGTCTTTGTCGACCTCGACCTCAACAGGCATTACATCGCTGTCGACGGGGCTGTCGTCGACGGACAGCAATGTGGCGTCGCTGTCGACGTCGACGTCCACGGGTCTGTCGAGCGCGACGAGTTCGATTACGTCCTTGTCCACCTCGACTTCGACGGGCATTACGTCGTTGTCGACGGGTCTGTCGTCGACGGACAGCAACGTGACATCGCTGTCGACCTCGACGTCCACGGGTCTGTCGAGCGCGACGAGTTCGATTACGTCCTTGTCCACCTCGACTTCGACGGGCATTACGTCGTTGTCGACGGGTCTGTCGTCGACGGACAGCAACGTGACATCGCTGTCGACCTCGACGTCCACAGGCTTGTCGAGCGCGACAAGTTCGATCACGTCACTGTCTACCTCGACTTCGACGGCGATCAATGCGGCGAAGACTCATTACTTCAGCGTGAACGACAACGGCACGCAGCAGGGCAACTACAACAACGACGGCGCGACCGGCATCAATGCGCTGGCGGCGGGTACGAATGCCACGGCGGCAGGTGCGAGCGCGGTGGCGGTCGGCGACGGTGCGACTGGCAGCGCGGCCGGTACGGTTGCAGTGGGTCAGAACGCAGTGGCGAACCACGCCGGTGATGTGGCGCTGGGCGCGAACTCGGTGACGGCGGCGGCGAATCCGACGGCCTCGGGCACGGTGGGCGGCACGACCTACAACTACGCGGGTGCGACGCCGACGAGCGTGGTGAGCGTGGGCGCACCAGGCGCTGAACGTCAGATCACGAACGTCGCAGCCGGTCAGGTGACGGCGACGAGCACGGATGCGATCAACGGTTCGCAACTGTTCGCGACGAACACGGCGATCGACAGTCTGTCGACGTCGACGTCCACAGGCCTGTCGAGCACGACGAGTTCGATCACGTCCTTGTCGACCTCGACCTCGACGGGCATCACGTCGCTGTCGACGGGGCTGTCGTCGACGGACAGCAACGTGGCGTCGTTGTCGACCTCGACATCCACGGGCTTGTCGAGCGCGGCGAGTTCGATTACCTCCTTGTCCACCTCGACCTCGACGGGCATCACGTCGCTGTCGACGGGGCTGTCGTCGACGGACAGCAATGTGGCGTCGCTGTCGACGTCGACGTCCACGGGCTTGTCGAGCGCGGCGAGTTCGATTACCTCCTTGTCCACCTCGACTTCGACGGGCATTACGTCGCTGTCGACGGGGCTGTCGTCGACGGACAGCAACGTGACATCGCTGTCGACCTCGACGTCCACAGGCTTGTCGAGCGCGACAAGTTCGATCACGTCACTGTCGACCTCGACTTCGACGGCGATCAATGCGGCGAAGACTCATTACTTCAGCGTGAACGACAACGGCACGCAGCAGGGCAACTACAACAACGACGGCGCGACCGGCATCAACGCGCTGGCGGCGGGGACGAATGCCACGGCGGCAGGCGCAAGCGCGGTGGCGGTCGGCGACGGTGCGACTGGCAGCGCGGCCGGTACGGTAGCAGTGGGTCAGAACGCAGTGGCGAACAACGCCGGTGACGTGGCGTTGGGTTCGAACTCGGTGACGGCGGCGGCGAATCCGACGGCCTCGGGCACGGTGGGCGGCACGACCTACAACTACGCGGGTGCGACGCCGACGAGCGTGGTGAGCGTGGGCGCACCAGGTGCTGAACGTCAGGTCACGAACGTGGCAGCGGGTCAGGTGACGGCAACCAGCACGGATGCAATCAACGGTTCGCAACTGTTCGCGACGAACACGGCCATCGACAGCCTGTCGACGTCCGCGTCCACGGGTCTGTCGAGCGCGACGAGTTCGATCACGTCCTTGTCCACCTCGACTTCGACCGGCATTACGTCGCTGTCGACGGGTCTGTCGTCGACGGACAGCAACGTGGCGTCGTTGTCGACCTCGACATCCACGGGCTTGTCGAGCGCGGCGAGTTCGATTACCTCCTTGTCCACCTCGACCTCAACAGGCATTACGTCGCTGTCGACGGGGCTGTCGTCGACGGACAGCAATGTGGCGTCGCTGTCGACGTCGACGTCCACGGGCTTGTCGAGCGCGGCGAGTTCGATTACCTCCTTGTCCACCTCGACTTCGACGGGCATTACGTCGCTGTCGACGGGGCTGTCGTCGACGGACAGCAACGTGACATCGCTGTCGACCTCGACGTCCACAGGCTTGTCGAGCGCGACAAGTTCGATCACGTCACTGTCGACCTCGACTTCGACGGCGATCAATGCGGCGAAGACTCATTACTTCAGCGTGAACGACAACGGCACGCAGCAGGGCAACTACAACAACGACGGCGCGACCGGCATCAACGCGCTGGCGGCGGGGACGAATGCCACGGCGGCAGGTGCAAGCGCGGTGGCGGTGGGCGACGGCGCGACCGGCAGCGCGACGGGCGCGGTAGCAGTGGGTCAGAATGCAGTGGCGAACAATGCCGGTGACGTGGCGTTGGGTTCGAACTCGGTGACGGCGGCGGCGAATCCGACGGCCTCGGGCACGGTGGGCGGCACGACCTACAACTACGCGGGTGCGACGCCGACGAGCGTGGTGAGCGTGGGCGCACCAGGTGCTGAACGTCAGGTCACGAACGTGGCAGCGGGTCAGGTGACGGCAACCAGCACGGATGCAATCAACGGTTCGCAACTGTTCGCGACGAACACGGCCATCGACAGCCTGTCGACGTCCGCGTCCACGGGTCTGTCGAGCGCGACGAGTTCGATCACGTCCTTGTCCACCTCGACTTCGACCGGCATCACGTCGTTGTCGACGGGTCTGTCGTCGACGGACAGCAACGTGGCGTCGTTGTCGACCTCGACATCCACGGGCTTGTCGAGCGCGGCGAGTTCGATTACCTCCTTGTCCACCTCGACCTCGACGGGCATCGCGTCGCTGTCGACGGGTCTGTCGTCAACGGACAGCACCGTCTCGTCCCTGTCGACTTCGACGTCGACCGGATTGTCGACGACGAACAGCAGCGTCGCGTCGTTGTCGACTTCCACGTCGACCGCGATCAGCGCGGCGAAGACGCACTATTACAGCGTGAACGACAACGGCACGCAGCAAGGCAACTACAACAACGACGGCGCGACCGGCATCAACGCACTGGCAGCCGGCACGAATGCCACGGCGGCGGGCGCCAGCGCAGTCGCGATCGGTGACGGCGCGACCGGCAGCGCGGCCGGTACGGTAGCAGCGGGTCAGAACGCAGTAGCGAACAACGCCGGTGACGTGGCGTTGGGTTCGAACTCGGTGACGGCGGCGGCGAATCCGACGGCCTCGGGCACGGTGGGCGGCACGACCTACAACTACGCGGGTACCACGCCGACGAGCGTGGTGAGCGTGGGCGCACCGGGCGCGGAACGCCAGATCACGAACGTGGCAGCGGGTCAGGTGACGGCAACCAGTACGGATGCGATCAACGGTTCGCAACTGTTCGCGACGAACACGGCGATCGACAGTCTGTCGACGTCGACGTCCACGGGTCTGTCGAGTACAACGAGTTCGATAGCGTCGCTGTCGACCTCGACCTCGACGGGTATCGGCTCGCTGTCGACGGGTCTGTCGACGACCGACAGTAACGTTGCATCGCTGTCCACGTCGACGTCGACCGGCATCGGTTCGTTGTCGACCGGGTTGTCGACGACCAACAGCAGTGTCGCCTCGCTGTCGACTTCCACGTCGACCGCGGTCAACGCGGCGAAGACGCACTATTACAGCGTGAACGACAACGGCACGCAGCAGGGCAACTACGATAACGACGGCGCGACCGGCATCAACGCTCTGGCGGCCGGGACCAACGCCACGGCGGCAGGTGCGAGTGCGGTGGCGGTGGGCGACGGCGCGAACGCGAACTCTGACGGCGCGGTGGCAATCGGCCAGAACGCGATGGCCACGGGCGGTCAGGCCGTATCGATCGGCGTGGGCAACACGGCGAGCGGTGACGGCGCGGTGGCGATCGGCGATCCGAACGTCGCGACGGGCACGGGTGCGGTGGCGATGGGCGCGAACAACACGGCGAACGGTCAAGGCGCGGTGTCGCTGGGCAACGCGAACGTCGCGACGGGCCAGGGTTCTGTCGCGTTGGGCAACACGTCGTCGGCGAACGCAGCGGGTTCGATCGCGCTCGGTTCGAACGCGGTGGCGAACAACGCGAACGATGTGGCACTGGGTTCGAATTCGATGACGGCGGCGCCGAACCCGACATCGTCGAGCACGATCGGTGGCACGACCTACACGTTTGCCGGCGGCACGCCGACGAGCGTGGTGAGCGTGGGCGCGCCGGGCGCGGAACGCCAGGTCACGAACGTGGCGGCGGGTCAGGTGACGGCGACGAGCACGGACGCGATCAACGGCTCGCAACTGTTCGCGACGAACACGGCCATCGACAGCCTGTCGACCTCCTCGTCGACCGGCCTGTCGAGCGCGACGAGTTCGATCGCGTCGCTGTCCACGTCGACCTCGACCGGCATCGGTTCGCTGTCGACCTCGATGTCGACGGGCCTGTCGAGTGCCACCAGCTCGATCGCGTCGCTGTCCACGTCGACGTCGACTGGCATCGGCTCGCTGTCGACCGGCCTGTCGACGACGAACAGCAACGTGGCCTCGCTGTCGACCTCGACGTCGACGGGCCTGTCAAGCGCGACGAGCACGATCACGTCGTTGTCCACGTCGACTTCGTCGAGCATCAGTTCGCTGTCGACGTCGACCTCGACCGCGATCAACGGAGCGAAGACGCACTACTACAGCGTGAATGACAACGGCACGCAGCAAGGCAACTACAACAACGACGGCGCGACCGGCATCAATGCGCTGGCGGCCGGCACCAACGCAACGGCGGCGGGTGCGAGCGCGGTGGCGGTCGGCGACGGCGCGAACGCCAGTGCGGCCGGTGCGGTGGCCGTGGGTCAGAACGCGGTGGCGAGCAACGCCGGCGACGTCGCGCTGGGCGCGAACTCGGTAACGGCGGCGGCGAATCCGACCGCATCGGGCACGGTCAACGGCGCGAGCTACGCCTACGCCGGCGTGACGCCGACAAGCGTGGTGAGCGTGGGTGCGCCGGGCGCGGAGCGCCAGATCACCAACGTCGCTGCGGGCCGCGTGTCGGCGACGAGCACCGACGCGGTGAACGGGTCACAGTTGTATGCGACCAATCAGGCGGTCGACAACCTGGGCAATACGGTCGACAACATCGAGAACGGCGGCGGGATCAAGTACTTCCACGCGAACTCGACGTTGCCGGACAGCCAGGCGCTCGGCGCGGACAGCGTGGCGATCGGGCCGAACGCGATCGCCGCCAACGCGGGCGACGTGGCGCTCGGCGCGGGCTCGGTGACGGCGGCGGCGAATCCGACCGCGTCGGGCACGATCGGTGGCGTGACGTACAGCTACGCCGGCGCGAATCCGACGAGCGTGGTGAGCATCGGTGCGCCGGGCGCAGAGCGGCAGATCACCAACGTGGCAGCGGGTCAGGTGTCGTCGACGAGCACCGACGCGGTGAACGGTTCGCAACTGAACACGGCGTTCCAGGCGATCAACAGCCTGTCGACGTCGACGCTGTCGAACATCGCGTCGCTGTCGACCAGCGAGGGCGGGAATAGCTCGCTGATCACGTCGCTGTCGACGACCATCAGCCGGCTGTCGACCACGGCTATCGCGAACGGCTCGCACTACTACAGCGTGAACGACGGCAGCGCGCAGCAAGGCAACTACGACAACAGCGGCGCGACCGGTTCGAACGCGATGGCGCTCGGCCCGAACGCGACGGCGTCCGGCGCGAACGGGCTGGCGCTCGGTAACGGGGCGAACGCCGGCGCGGACGGCGGCACGGTGATCGGCGCGAACGCACTGGTGTCGGGCAGCAACGGAACGGCGCTCGGCACGGGCGCCACGGCGGCGGCGGCCGGTTCGGTCGCGCTGGGGGCGAACTCGGTGGCGAGCGAGGCGAACACGGTGTCGGTCGGTGCGCCGGGTAGCGAGCGGCGCATCACCAACGTCGCGGCGGGCGTCAATCCGACCGATGCGGTGAACGTGTCGCAACTGGGCGCGGTGCAGCAGGACGTCAATAACGTGGCGCGCAAGGCCTACGCGGGTGTCGCGGCGGCCACGGCGTTGACGATGATTCCGGAAGTCGATGCCGGCAAGACGCTGGCGGTCGGGATCGGCGGGGCGAGCTACCAGGGCTATAGCGCGGTCGCGTTCGGCTTCACGGCACGGCTGTCGGAGAACCTCAAGCTGAAGGGCGGGGTGAGCGGCGGCAGCGCGGGGTACACGTACGGAGCCGGGATCGGCTATCAGTGGTAACGCGCGATGCGGCGCGTCCGGGCTCGAGCGGTCCGGGCGCGCTGCCGATCGAGGCGCGTATCGCCTCTCCGAAAGGGCATTAAGTTTGAAAGGTTCGATCATGACTACAGGAAGAACTGGATTGCTGTTCGCCGCCATGCTGCTGGCGGGATGCACGGCCGCGTCGGGACCGACGTACAACGCGTACTCGGTGGCGCTGCCCGGCGGAGCGCAGGCCTATCGCGTGACTTGCCACGGCCTGCTGGAAGGGCCGGGCGCCTGCCGAAAGGAGGCGGCGTCGATCTGCAAGGATCAACCCGTCACGATGCTCGAAACGCAGTCGGGGCTCGGGGCGACATCCGGCGGCAAGCCCGACGACCGTTCCGTGCTGTTCCGCTGCGGCGCGCCGGCGGTCGCGGCGGCACCGGCCGAGCCGGCGCCGCTTCCCGAGCCGCCGGCCGTGACAGTGCTCGACGCCGATGCGAACTTCGATACCGGTCGCGCGGACCTGAAGCCTGCGGCGCGGGCGCGCCTCGATCGATTGATCGAGGCGTCTCGCGGCGCGACGATCCGCACCGTGACGGTCGGCGGCTATACGGATTCGGTCGGATCGGACGACTACAACGTCGGTCTTTCCGAGCGGCGCGCCCGCGCGGTCGGCGCGTATCTGCAGGCGCACGGGCTGAATGCGGGGCGGTTCGTCAGCCGCGGTTACGGCAAGGCCGATCCGGTCGATTCGAACGAGACGGCGGCCGGTCGCGCGCGCAACCGGCGCGTCGAGGTGCGGCTGGACGCCGACCGGCCCTAGTGTTTCCAGGCCGCTCGTCGGCTATCGCGCCGGTGCGCTTTCCCCCGTTGCGCATCGCGCGGGACGGGCGGCCGTGGCAGGCCGCCACGTGAGCGTGGCGGCTCTTTTTCATGCGAGGTATCCCGGCCGGCACCGGAGCGGCGCAATGCGGCCCGCATGTGCCGAGTCAGGCGTCGGGAGCTGCGGGCAGAACGGAAAGGAACATGACGATCAACGGGACGGCCGCGCGGGCCGCGTATCGGGCGCCGCTGCGGGCAGCGCTGCTGGCGGCGGTGCTGGCCGGATGCGCGACGGCGCTGCTGGCGCGGGCCCAGGGGCTTGAATCGCTGCCGCCGCGCGGGTCGGCGGCGGTGGTTCCCGGCGCCCCGGTGCCCGCGACGGGTGCCACCGTGCTGGCCCGCGCGGCGCAGGCGGTGGGCATCCGCCGCTGCTATCCGGCGGTGGACCAGGTATCGGCCCGGATGCTCGCGGGCACGCAGCACGCCGATGTCGCGCTGGACTGGGACCGGCAGGACCCGGACGGCGAAGCTTTCTTCGCGCTCGCGGGCCTCGGCTATGCGGACACATCCGCCGTGCTGTCGTTGACGACGGTGCCGGCGCCCGCGGGTGGCTGCACGATTCTCGTCGAACGCGTGTCGAGCGCGTCGTTGCCATGCAAGGCGGTGGCTGCGGCGGAATTGCGCGACTACAAGGGGACGCCGCTGGTGAGGGCAGTCACCGTCTACGTCAATCCCGGCCGGCCGCGGGAAACGGTGACACTGGTGGATGCGCCGCCAGCGTGCCTGATCATCCGGCGTCAGGTGCGGTTCCGGTGGGGCGCCGGCCAGTGATCGCGGGAGCGGTGCATGCGTGCGCCTTCGCTGCGCGAGCGCGCTATCCGACGGAAAAGAATCGTATCGAGGAACGTGCCATGAAGTCCTATAGCGAATTGCTGGAGCAATTGGACCTGTTGAGGAGGGAGATCGATATCGCGCGCGAATACGAGGCTCGGCGCATTGCGCAAAGGGTGCTCGAAGTGCTCGCGGAAAACGGCGTGAATGTCCGGGAACTGGCTTCGCCGCCGTTGCGTAGCGGGCGGCGGGTGGCGAGGCCAGAACCGAAATACTGGAATCCGGAAACCGGTGCGACCTGGGCGGGGCGCGGCCGCAGACCGCTGTGGCTGGTCGGAGACAACCTCGAGCGCTACCTGATCCACCCGCTCGACGAACGCATCGAGTCGAAGTCGTGAATTCACTGAAAATACGAAATAAAAATGACAATAAAATTGAGCCAGTACTGTAGAAAAACAATCTATCGCACTATCTGGTTGTTTCCAGAGGATTATATCGGTGTTTATCTGCATGCGGAAAACAGAGGTTCTGCGTGCCGGAAACTGGCGATTCTTTCCGACTGCATTCTGAATCATTCGACCGAAAGTCTCGATATCGCTTCGGTTTATTCCTACGAGGAATTGGTGGCCGCTGGCGTGAGCGAGGATCCCGACCTGCGCATCTTCGAAATGTCTCGACGAAGCAGCCGGGTAATCCGGTGGGTCGA
The DNA here is from genome assembly GCF_003366075.1 of Burkholderia sp. IDO3. NCBI lineage: Bacteria > Pseudomonadati > Pseudomonadota > Betaproteobacteria > Burkholderiales > Burkholderiaceae > Burkholderia > Burkholderia sp. IDO3. Next base: position 2,026,835 of record NZ_CP028962.1, on the reverse strand, counting down.
GCGACCGTTGTTCCTGAGCGTCGATCAGTCGCTGCTCGGAAAATGGGTGTCGCTCAACGTCGGCAGGGCGATGTCGGCCGCAATGGGATTGAAACGGTGAGTTCCGGCATGCTGCGCTGAAAGGCATTCTCCAGATTGTGAGGAAAGGTTGAAAAACTTTAAGATTTTTTTATAAAAAGCACTTATTTAATTCGGGTTGTTGATTATTGGTATTTTTAGCACCCCATATGCTGATCGTGTGGATCATTGCGGACCTGGAATATTCGATCGCGTCGGGCGTCGGCCGCGTCCGCCATGTGTCCCGCATGCCGTTGCCATGCACCGTCGTACAAGAGCCTGAGAGACAGTGATGTCATTCGACCGGAGAGGCCATGAAGATCGGTTATGCACGCGTATCAACGGATGAGCAGCACCTGGATTTGCAGTTGTCGGCATTGAGGAATTACGGTTGCGTCGAAATTTTTTCCGATCAGGGCATCTCGGGCGCCAGTTTCGACCGGCCGGGCCTGCGCGAGGCGCTGGATGTCGCGACGACCGGCAATACGCTGGTCGTCTGGCGGCTGGATCGGCTGGGGCGGTCGCTGAGCCATCTCCTGGCCGTGGTCGGTCAATTGGGCGAAACGGGCGTCGAGTTCGTTTCGCTCACGGAAAGCATCGATACGCATTCGCCGGTTGGCCGTTTCACCTTTCACATGATTGCCGCGCTGGCGGAATTCGAACGCTCGCTGATCAGCGAGCGAACCCGGGCCGGTCTCGCGAGCGCTCGACAGCGCGGCAGCAAACCCGGCCGTCCGTACGCGTTGTCGTCGGCCGAACGCGAACGGGCGCGTTCGCTGCTCGCCACGCATTCGGAGGCGGAAGTGGCCGATCTTCTGCGCGTTCATGTGAGGACATTGCGGCGTCATCTGAACAAGGATCGTCTAGCGGGATGCGCGCCGTCGGCAAGGTGTCAGGGCTGATGCGCCGGCCGGGAATCCGAACCACTGGACGTCGTAGCCAAGCGGCTTGACGCGTGTGCGCGCGTTGCGCTTGAGGATCGATGGCAGGCGGGCCTTTTGGCAGCCGATGCGCACGATCTGGTCGGCGCCCCCTGCGCGAAAGCCGACGAGGCCGCGGCGGCGCAGGGAATCCGGCGGGTGAAACGAATCATCGAACGCACCGCATGCGAAACGCTTTCCGGGGAACGGCCGGGATTGTCGCGCTGCTCGGCTGGCGGAGTCGTCGCATGGGTGATCGCCGCGGGCCTATGCTTTGTCGCCGTCGTCTTGCGTGCCCGACTGCCGCGCGGCCTCGTCGCTCAGCTTCTTGTCGAGAATCGTCGCGACGCGGCCGCCGAGATAGGCGCTGGCCGCGGTCTCGAGCGCGCGGTTCGTCTCGCCTTCGACGAACACGGCCGCGAGCGGGCGCAGCCGCCAGATCGCATCGACGAGCGCGGGCACGTCGTTGACCGGCGGCAGCGTGCCTTCGTCGTAACGGTCGAGCCGCTTCACGACCAGATCGACGAGCAGCCGCGCGATCGCGTCGAAATGCGGCCGCGCGAGGCTGATCACGTCGAGCAGTTCGCGCGGCGGGATGCCTTCCTTCGTCATCGCGGCCGCCGCTTCGAGCAGCGCGGGGCTCTTCGCGACGAACGACAGGCCGCGGCGTTCGAGCAGCCCGAGCTCGGTCACGCGCGACAGTTGCGACGCCGTCTGCGGGCCGAACATCTGCGCGAGCGCGGCGAGCGAATAGGTTTTCGGCCGCTCGTGCGACCAGCGGCCGCCGATCGCGTTTTCCAGGCCGAGGATCGAGCGCAGGTCGTGACCTTCGTCGATCGCCATGATCAGATCCTGGATGTTCGACAGCGTGTAGCCGCGCGCGAGCAGATGGTTGATCAGCTTCAGCCGCGCGACGTGCGTGTCGTCGTAGATGCCGACGCGCCCGCGCTTTTCGGGCGGCGCGAGCAGCCCGCGATCCTGGTAGGCACGGACGTTGCGTACGGTCGTGTCGGACACGCGCGCGAGCTCGTCGACCGTGTACTCGTTGCGGGCATCCGCAGCGGCCTCGTCGGTAGGGGTTGGAGTCTGTTTGGACATGCGGCCATTCTAGCGCGACGCGACAGGCTCGCGCGAGGCTGCGCGTAGCCGGCCATGCGGCCGCCGCATTCGGACATCCAGGTGGCGATACATGCCGCGAGGCCGGCCCAGTTTGACTCGAGGCTGCATGTGCGGCGAAGCCATTCATTGTCTGTGACCGCATGCTGCAATGCGATGCGGCGACAGGCATCGGCCTATCGCCCGCGTAATTTGCCAACGCTTTTCGCGGAGTTGCCGGCTGATGTCGTCGCCCCGCTCGGGCGTTGCGCATCAACGCACTTCATCGCCGAATTGCTCGAACGAGCATCCGTGTCGACCGCTTCGCGTCGTGCGGCCGGCAATGCCAAATCGGGGAAAATCAGAATACAAAAGTGTCGACACTATAGTAGCCTGAAGACGCTTGCCGACGCCGCTCCGGGGTGGCGAGGGGACGTGTGCAGCGACGGGCGCGTGCCCGGAGTCGTTGTAAGCATCGGGGAGCCCGCCACGCCGGGATTTCGGCGCCCGTTCCGGCTCCGGCTGCAATCCGGCATATCGACGTTTTTATTGACACGAATTTTTTTGGTCTAAATTGTCGACACTTGTGTAGTTTGAATTCCACCGTTAAAAGGGGCGTCACCATGAAGTTTGCAAAGGAGTTGTGCATGAGCGCTGCTGCGAGCGCGTTGCTTTCTATTGCGACTGCGTCAGTCGCGCAAACGGTCTCGCTGGGCGCGGTGCTGCCGCTCACGGGGGCGAGCGCGTCCGTGGGCGACGACCAGCGACGGGGAATCGAGTTGGCCGTCGAGCAGATCAACGCGAGGAAAGGCGTACTGGGCAAAAAGCTTCAGGTCATTGTCGAAGACTCGGGCGGTACCGCCGCAACGGCGCTGAGTTCGGCGCGCAAGCTGGTCTCGGTGAACAAAGTCCCGGTCGTGCTGGGCGAGTTCTCGTCGGGTATCACGATTCCGGTGGGGGAATACGTGGTCCAGCAAGGTGACGTGCATATCAATATCGGCTCATCGAGCCCGGGCATCCGGAAAATCGGCGAGGGCTCATTCAGCGTCATCGGACTCGACGATCTTTCCGCAAAGTTCGCGGCCGGTGACGTATTCGCGCAGAACCTCAAGAACGTCGCATTCATTGCGCCGAACAATTCATATGGGCAGGGTGTGGCCTCGGAGTTCAAGAAGCGCTTCGAGTCGCTCGGCGGCAAGGTGTCGTCGGTCGTGCTCTACAGCGAAGGGCAATCCACCTATCGGCGCGAACTGCAGCAGATGTCGCGTTCGTCGCCGCAGGCTTACGTTTACAGCGCCTACGGACAAGAAGCCGCGACCATCAATCGCGAAGCCTACGAGCTCGGGCTCGGCAAGAAGACGTGGTACGGCATCTACCTCACGATGTGTACGAGCGACACCGTATCGCAAGCTGCGCAAGGGCAAGAAGGGCTCGAAGTCGCCTCGATCGGCGAAGGCGGAAAGGCCTATGAGCAGGCTTATCGCGAGAAGTACAAGGAAGCGCCCAAGTCATCGTTCGGCAGCTATGCCTACGACGGTGTGATGCTTGCCGCGGCGGCAATCAACAAGGCGGGTTCGGCTGAACCGGCCAGGATTAGAGCGTCCATGAAAGCTGTTGTGCCGTACAGCGGCGTGACCGGCACGATTGCATTCGACGATGCGGGGCAAAGAAAAGAGCAACCGTACGACAAGGTGAAATTCGATACCAAGGTCGTTTCCCGCTAAGCTCCGCCGCGCTGTCCGGCAGCGCGGCCGTCTCAGGAGATTCGCCATGCTTCAATTCATCGTCGACGTCCTCATACGAACGTCGGACATCATGCTGGTCGCGGTGGGCCTTAGTGTCGTGTACTCGCTGGTCAAGTTTCCGAACGTCGCGCACGTTCAATATGCAATGGTGGGAGCGTTCGCCACGCTAGGTCTCACGCGCACCGGGCTGCCGTTCCCGATTGCACTCGTCGGCGCGTGTATCGCAACCGGTGTTGTCGCGGTTTTGCTGAACGTTCTCGTGTTTCGGCGCCTTCTACGCTCCGGCAGCTCCATCGCCATGATTGGCTCGCTCGCCATTTCAATGATCGGCATCGCAGTCGTCCTGGGTGTCGCCGGCTCGCGTCCTTTCCGGTACTCCATGGGACTGTCGAGTCCCGTCACGCTCGGCTCGACGGTCGTCTCGGTCGACCAGATAACGTCGATTGCGTGCGGCTTCGGCTGCGTCGCGTTGCTCGCCATGCTGCTTTTCAAAACCGGTGTCGGGCGTTCCATGCGTGCCATGTCGTCGAATCCGGCACTTGCGGCAGCCACCGGCGTTGACGGCGCGCGGGTTGTCAATGGCATCACTTTCCTGAGCGGTGCTTTGGCGGCCTTGGGGGGAACGATGTTGGGGCTGACGGAGACAGTGCACGTCGGACTGGGGACGAACCTGCTGCTCCCGGTGTTCGCCGCAGCCATCCTCGGCGGCCTGGGTAATCCGCTCGGAGCGGCAGCCGGTGCGCTGCTGATTTCCGTCGCCGAGACGCTCGTCACCAACCTCGACTTCGGCTGGATGTTCGGAACGTCGGACGTATACGTGCCCGTGACATACATTAGCGCGGCTTCATTCCTGATTTTGCTCGTGGCGCTGATGTTCAAGCCGTACGGAATCTTCGACAGGGAGGTGCGCCGTGTCTAGTTTCATTCTTCACGTCGCAACGCTTGGCTGCATCTACGGGTTGCTCGCGTTGGCGCTCAATCTCCAGGCCGGATTCGCCGGACTCCTGAACTTCGGCTTCGTGGCTTTCGCAGGCGTGGGCGCCTATGCGTCGGCCATCGTGTCGTCGTTCGGTTATCCCGTGCCGGCAGGCATGCTCGTCGGCGCGGCCGTTGCGATGGTCGTCGGGTTCGCGATGGCGCGGCTGGGGCGAAATCTCGCGTCGGACTACTGGGCCATCGCCACGCTTGCCGTTGCGGAACTGATTCGCACAGTCGCGCTCAACGAGAACTGGCTGACCGGCGGCGCGCAAGGTATCAGCGGCGTACCGGCGCTCTTCAAAAGTGCGTCCGGCGTCCAGAGCGACGTCGGGTTCCTCCTGTTTGCGCTTGCAACGGTCGCAGTCGCGCTTCTTGCCTGTGTTCGACTCACGCGCGGCCGCTTCGGTCGGGCCATCAGGCTGATGCGGGAAGAACCCGCGCTCGCGACCAGTCTCGGTTATCAACTTGTACCGCTCAAGGTCAAGGCGACAATGACAAGCGCGGTGATAGCGTCGGTAGGCGGCTCATTACTGGCGCATTACATGAGCTTCGTCGGGCCGGACTACATGCTCGCTTCAGAGACGTTCGTCATCTGGACGATGGTCATGATTGGCGGCCTCGGCAACAACCTTGGCGTGATCCTCGGGGCGTTCCTGGTCGAAGTAATCTATAGCGCTGTTCCGTTCGCAAAAGACTACCTCGACATCGGCAGCGACATTGCCGGCGCCGTACGGCTCGGAACGATTGGCTTCATCCTGCTTGCCTGTCTCCTGGTTCGGCCAGGCGGCCTGCTTCCCGAAAGAATCCGGAGCGCTACATGAACACGATGCTTCGTCTGCACGACGTTCACAAGTCCTTTGGCGGCAACACCGTGCTGACAGGACTCAATTTCAATGTTCAAGCGGGGGAAATCGTAGGGCTGCTCGGTCCGAACGGGTGCGGCAAGAGCACGGTGCTCAACATCATCACCGGGTACTGTCCCGTCGATAAGGGCATTGTCGAAGTCCGGGGGGAACCCGTCAACGGCATGTCTTCGCATCGCATTGCCGCCAAGGGCGTGCGCCGAACGTTCCAGTTGCCGTCGATGCCCACCCGCATGACGGTCGAAGAAGTCGTGATGGCTGCGTCGATTCAGAAGCACGGACTGCTCAGCACGCTGTTACGGTCGGGCGCGACGCGCAGACTCGAGCGCGAAACCCGCGAGCGAGCACGACATCTTCTCGAAGAACTCTTGCTCGTGAAGGTCGCGGATCTTCCGGCGGCGTCTATCTCCGGCGGTCAGAAGAAGTTGCTCGGCATCGCCTGCGCGATGATGGAGCAGCCAGCCCTGCTTTTGCTCGACGAGCCAATGGCCGGCGTTCATCCCAATTTGCGTGCCGAGCTCGTATCGACGCTCAAGCGAATCAACGGGCAAGGCATCACGCTCGTCGTCATCGAGCATGACATGCACTTTATCGCGCAGACGTGCAGCCGTTGCGTCGTGCTGGACAAGGGCAAGACGGTGGCGGATTGTCTGCCGTCCGAGCTTGAGCGTCACGAGAGCGTTGTCGAGGCGTATCTCGGCAAGAAGCCGAGCGGCCAGTATCGGATTGCGGGGGTGGCCGCATGATCGCCGTCAACAACGTGGTCGCCGGCTACACGCGCGACGTCGACATTCTTCGCGGTATTTCAATCACCGCGAAGGAACTGGAAATTGTCACCATCCTCGGCCCGAACGGCTGCGGAAAATCGACGCTGCTCAAGACCGTTGCCGGCTTCCTGCTTCCGCGCGAGGGCACTGTCACGCTGGACGAGCGGAACATCGGCCAGGTTCCGGTGTTCAAGAAGGTCAGAAAGCACGACATTGGCTTCGTTCCTCAAACCGATAACGTCTTCGGGGCGCTTTCGGTCTGGGAGAACTTGATGCTCGGCGGTCAGTTCATGCCCGATCATGACAAGAAGCAGCGCCTCGAGGCGTTATGTGACGCGTATCCCGTCCTCAGGCGTAAGCTCCGCGCACGCGCATCCAGCCTGTCGGGCGGCGAGTGCCAAATCCTTTCGCTTGCCCGTGCCCTCATGCCGCGTCCGCGCTTTCTGCTCCTCGACGAACCGTCGGCCGGCCTGTCTCCGAAGATGCTCGTCGAGGTCTTCGACGCCATCGTCAAATTGCGGGACGCCGAGCGCATCGGCGTGTTGATGGTGGAGCAGAACGCGACGGAGGCGCTCCGCATCTCCGACCGGACCTATGTGCTTTCCATGGGGCAGGTCGCGCTCGAGGGCAAGGCGTCGGCGCTGCTCGAGAGCGACGAGATGCGCCGGCTCTACCTCGGCGGCCGTTCGCATTGACGTTGCCGTATATCCGGTGGTGTCGCTTCGGATCCGATGCGGCGCCACCGTCTTCATTCGGGTGCCGCGATGTTCGGCGACTTTGTCGTTAGCGCCTTGATGAGCAATCGCGCGCCGGGTGAAAGGGGCGCACCCTGTCGTGTCACGAGCTCGTAGGGTTCGCTGCGGGATGTCACGGGTAGTGCAAGCTTGCAGGCCCATCCTTGTCCAGTACAGAAGTTCGCCACGGTGACCGGCAGCATCGCGACGCATGCCGGATTGGTTTGCAGGAGCGACATCGTCGTGAATGCAGACGTGGTCTCGACGAGATGGACCGGCATCCGCAGTCCCGCGTCGTGGAACTCCCGCTCGAGCAGCCGGCGAATTGGCATGTTGGCGCGGTAGGCGATCCAGTGAGCGCCTTCGAGGTCGGCCAGCGTCAACTGTTCCGCTCGCGCAAGGCGATGCGCCACGCTCGCGATGACGGCCAACGTTTCCTCTTGAACCACCGTAGTCGCGTACAGCTCCGGAGAGCGGCTGACGCTCGTTCGACAAAGCGCCAGGTCGATTCTGCCCTCGTCCAGCAGACCCAACAGCGTCGCGCTGGTGTCTTCGAGCACCTCGATGGACATCTGAGGTTGCTCGGCGAGGAGGCAGTTGACGGCATCGGTGAGAAATGGAACCGCACCCATGATGGTTCCGGCCGACACGCGGCCGCCGTAGCCGCGGAGAACGTCGAGAAGCTCGTCGCGCAGATGCGCCATATCCGACTGGAACAGGCGCGCGTAGCGAACAAGACAATGACCGGCGGCATTGGGTTCCAGGCCACGATTGGTGCGGACGAACAACTCGACGCCGAAGATGGATTCGATTTCGCGCAGCGCCTTGCTCGCACCCGGCTGAGACATGGACACCTCGCGTGCCGCATTCAGCAGCGAGCCGTGGTCGCCCAGGGCTGCAAGCAATCGAAGTTGCCTTGCATGCAGGCGTCCGACTATCGAATTGAGCGAGGGAATCATCTGGGTTGCCTTGCAGCTATACCGCTATCCCGAAGTTTCATTGTTCAGGGGCTAACGGTCTTCTTATACTGAGTGGGTGCATTCATAAGTGTACACACTCTGACGATATTTTGAGGCCGGACGAACCGAATCGACACACCGGGACACTGCGCGACAAGCCGCGGAGATAGCCCTGGTATCCGTCAGCAACGACTGTCGGAGCCGCACCGGAGACAAGTTGATGCCCCCCCAAAACACGCCGCTTGCAGCGAATTCAGACACTTGCTGTCGCCTTCCTCGTGATGGCAGGTCTCGTGAACGATCTCGACCGAAGAACGCTTTCGATCGCGAACCGGTCCATCGCGCACGAGCTGAATCTTTCCGCGACCCGGATGGGGCTGCTTCTTTCCGCATCGCTTGCGTACGCGTTTTCACAGCTTCCCGTCGGCACGATGCCCGACCGCTTTGGGGCACGCGTGATGCCGGGCCTGGGCAGGTTCGCGTGGCTACCCAGAGCGCTTTCTGAGCGGCACGTGCTCTTCACCGAGGAACACATCCTGGAAGCTGGATATGTCGGACTCCCGTTCGACGAACACGGCAAATGGAACTGGAAAGCGCAAATGAGCGAAGGTTTTGCCTGGAAGGAGCAATCGTGACACTACGTAAAGTAACGCTCGACGACAAGTTCACGCTCGACGAGGGGCGTATTTTCCTGACAGGCGTTCAGGCACTCGTCAGGCTGCCCATGATGCAGCACCGCCGTGACAAGGCTAGCGGCTTGAACACCGCCGGATACATCTCGGGATACCGCGGCTCGCCGCTCGGCACCTACGACGCTGAACTGGGCAAAGCGAAGAAGTTTCTCGCCGAAGCCAACGTCGTGTTCGTTCCCGGGGTGAACGAGGACCTTGCGGCTTCGGCGGTCTGGGGCAGTCAGCAGGCCGAACTGGCCGGTGAAGGCAAATACGATGGCGTTTTCGGAATCTGGTACGGCAAAGGGCCGGGCGTTGACCGAAGCGGTGACGCCTTCCGCCACGCCAACCTGGCGGGTAGCTCGAAGCACGGCGGCGTGCTGCTGTTGATGGGCGACGACCACACCTGCGAGTCGTCGACCACTTGCCACCAGTCCGAATTCGCGCTGGTCGATGCGTCCATTCCCGTTCTAAGCCCTGGCGGCGTGCAGGAAATCCTGGACTACGGCCTGTATGGATGGGCGTTGTCCCGGTATTCCGGGTGCTGGGTCGGGCTCAAATGCGTCAAGGACACGGCAGACGCGTCGGCGGTAATCGACGTCGACCTCGATCGCGTGACGCCGGTGGTTCCCGAGGGCGTGCCGATGCCTGCGGGGGGGCTCAATGTCCGTCAGCCGGACACGCCGCAAGAACAGGAATTCCGTCTGTACAACTACAAGCTCGACGCGGTTCGCGCTTTCGTTCGCGCCAACGGTCTCGACCGGGTGACCCTGGGTAAGCCGGGGGCGCGTATCGGTATCGTGACCCACGGTAAAAGCTATCTGGATCTCTTGCAGGCCATCGACGACCTCGAGATTGCCGAGGCCGAACTCGAGTCGATGGGCGTGGCCATTTACAAGGTCGCCTGTACGTGGCCACTCGAACCCGAAGGGCTGCGCGAGTTTGCCGCCGGCCTCGACTTGCTCATGGTCGTCGAGGAAAAGCGGAGCCTGCTGGAATTTCAGATCAAGGACTGCCTGTACCGGGAGCCCAACGCTCCGGTCGTCATCGGCAAGCAGGACGAGCACGGCAAGAAGCTGTTCCCCGTCGAGATGTCACTGAACTCCCTGCAGGTTGCGATCGCGCTGGGGCAACGGCTCGCGCAGCGTACGGGCAACATGCGCATCGCGGAACGCGTTGCCTTTCTCACGGCGTTGAGCAAAGTCGAATTCGCCCCCGAGGCCATGCTGCGCAGCTTCTACTTCTGCAGCGGTTGTCCCCACAATTCGTCGACCGTCATCCCGGAAGGCAGCAAGGCTTACGCCGGTATCGGGTGCAGCTGGATGGCGCAGACGATGGATCGCAACACGCTGGGTTACACCCAGATGGGCGCCGAGGGCATGGCATGGGTCGGCGAGGCACCGTTCTCCAAGCGGCGGCACATGTTCCAGAACATGGGCGACGGGACGTATTTTCACTCGGGGCTGCTGGCCGTCCGTGCCGCCGTGGCGGCAAAAACCAATATTACGTTCAAGATTCTCTACAACGATGCAGTGGCAATGACCGGCGGTCAGCGCCACGACGGTACCCTCGATCCGATGACCATCACGACCCAGGTTCATGCGGAAGGCGTGAATCGGATTGCCGTCGTGACCGATGACCCCGGCAAGTACCCGGCCGATGCCGGCTGGGCCAGGGGCGTCACGATTCATCACCGTGCCGAGTTGCAGAAGGTGCAGGAAGAACTTCGGGACATCCCGGGCGTGACGGTGCTCGTCTATGACCAGACCTGCGCCGCGGAGAAGCGCCGGCGTCGCAAGCGGAAACAGTTCCCCGACCCGCCCAAGCGTCTTGTCATCAATGATCTCGTCTGCGAGGGCTGCGGCGACTGCGGGATCAAGTCCAACTGCGTCTCCCTTTTGCCGCTCGAGACAGAATTCGGCCGCAAGCGCGAAATCGACCAGTCTGCCTGCAATAAGGACTACTCATGCAACAACGGCTTCTGTCCGAGCTTCGTCACCGTGCATGGGGGCAGCTTGCGCAAGACCGGAGCCGTCGAACCGCACGTCGACCTGTTCCCGGCTCTCGTCGAGCCGCAACTTCCGTCTCTCGACAATGGCGTGTATTCCATCATCGTGACGGGCGTGGGCGGCACGGGCGTCGTGACGATCGGCGCGATCCTGGGCATGGCCGCGCACCTCGAGGGCAAGGCTTGCGGGATTCTGGACATGGCAGGTCTTGCCCAGAAGGGCGGTTCGGTGTGGTCGCATCTTCGATTCGGCAAGCGTCCCGCGGATATCAAAGCCATCCGGATTGCAGCAGGCGGAGCCGATGCGGTTCTCGGCTGCGACATGGTCGTGGCGGCGAGCCGCAAGACGCTGGCCACGACGCGCAAGGGTTCGACGCGCATGCTCGTGAACACGCATGAAGTCATGACCGGCGAGTTCACGCGTCATCCTGACCTGAAGTTTCCGGCCTCGGCGTTGCGCGATGGAATGACGCAAGCCGTCGGCAGCGACGGCGTCGAATTCGTGGACGCGACGAAATACGCAATGAACATTTTCGGCGACACGATTGCCGGAAACATGTTCATGCTGGGCTACGCCTATCAGCGTGGCCTCATCCCTATTCACTCGGAGGCGATCGATGCAGCCATCGAGTTGAACGGCGCAGGCGTGAAGATGAACAAGGCGGCGTTCCTCTGGGGGCGGCGTGCCGCGCTGTCTCCCGGTTCGGCGGAGCGGGCATGGGCGGCTGCCAAACCGGTTCGCGAGTCGCTTCGCCTGTCGACGTCGCTCGACGAGCTTGTCGAGCGCAAGGCGAGATTCCTGACGGATTACCAAAACGCGGCATATGGCGACCGTTTCCGAAAGTTGGTGAACCGTGTTCGCGACTGGGAACGCGGCGCCATGCCGCATGAAGAGTCCGTCACGCGCGCGGTCGCCGATGGCTACTTCAAGGTCCTTGCCTACAAGGACGAATACGAGGTCGCGCGTTTGCATGCGTCGCCGGAGTTCGTTGAAAGCCTCAGGCAACAGTTCGAAGGCGACTTTCGCATTGCGTTCAATCTGGCGCCGCCACTGCTTGCCAGGCGGGATGACGTGACGGGGGAGCCGCGCAAAAAGGAGTACGGCGCGTGGATGCTGCCTGCATTCCGGTTGCTCGCGAAGCTCAAGATCCTGCGCGGCACGCCGTTCGACCCCTTCGGCTACACGGCGGAGCGCAAGATGGAGCGCGGGCTGATTGCGCGCTACGAGCAAACCGTCGACGAGATTCTTCGTCACGGCAGCTCACGCAACTATCGATTCGCGCTTCGGGCCGCGACGATGGTCGAGAAGCTTCGTGGCTACGGGCACGTCAAGGAGCGCAATCTGAAGGCTATCGACGCCGAATGGGCGAGTGCCGTTGCTCAGTTGTCGAAACCGTCCGTCATCGAACTGAAGCAGGTTGCCTGATTCACGGCGATGAGGAACAGCGATGCGATTCGGATTTCGAGCGGGGCTGATGTCTCTGGACGGGCACGCGCAAGCGTGCCCGTTCTTGAGCAACCGGGCGGGTTATTGCGAGAAGAGCCTGACGACGCCGGCGTCCACCACTTTGGCAATCTCTTCCATCCGCCACGTAATGTGCGTCTCGGTCAGTTCCCGGCACCGCTTCGCATCACGCGCCTCGATCGCGTCAAGAATTTCGAGATGCTCGGCGAAGGCATCGTGTCCGCGTTGTTCAAGATCGATCCAGCGGACGAAGTGGATGCGCGCGTTAATGCCATACATGGTACGGACCATCTCGTTATTGCCCGACAGGGCGACCAGACGGACGTGGAATTCTTCGTCGCGCGAGACCAGCTGAGCGGCGGGGGCCTGCGTCTTGTTCTTCATCGTGTCTTTCCAGAACTTCCGCAGTGCCTTCACGTCCTTGAGGTCCGCGCGTTCGACGGCGAGTTGCACGGCAGAGGCTTCAATGCTCCGGCGAAGCTCGAAAAGGTCGAAGATGTCCTGGCGGTTCAATTCCCGGACGAAGAATCCCCGATTGGGGACGAACGTCAGGAGGTTTTCGGCGACGAGTCGATTCAGCGCTTCGCGAAGCGGCGTTCGGCTTACATCAAATTTCTCCGACAGTTCCAGCTCGTTTACGCGCTCGCCCGGCCGAATGGTGTATAGAACCGCCATCTCCTTGAGTTGCTCGTACAAGTCGTTGACGGTAAGTCCCGCCCGCTTTGGAGCGTTGGTTTCCCGGACACGCGGTTTCGAATCCCTGATGAGGGAAGAGTAGCCTGCCATTGTGGGTTTCCTTCCTGATGCACGCGGCACCTTGGGTTATTCCGAAGACCTGCCATGCTCTCGACAGCGACTGTTCGGGACGGGTCGCTTCGTCGAGGGGCGCCGCCTCGACGGTCGGGCGCGCTTCCCGTGCCGCTCCCTTCTGGAGGGTATCCATGGCAGCCGGAAAGTGTCGGCAATGCTGTATTCTATACCAGGCACCCGGGGTGCCGCGGATACGCTTCCGTCCATCAAACGGCCTGCGGATACCGGCTTCGCGGCCAGGTTCGAGCCGTGTTCGCATCATGCCTGATGACATCCGCCGCCCTCGCTGCCGACCGCGGATGATTGGGGCCTTCTCGCTGGAACTTCTCGTGGTGACCGGTGGAACTGCCGAACGCCGGTGTCCCGTCGACGGCAGGGCTGTTTCCGGCGGCGGCCGGACTCTTTGCGACGCCATAGCGGCTAGGCGAGCAGCCCGTCCATGGGAATTTCCGGCGTCCGCCGTGCTATCAGGTCAGCCGTAATGCGCGCGGACCCATGGGACATGGTCCAGCCGATATGTCCGTGGCCCGTGTTCAGGAACAGGTTCGCGTATTTCTTCTGTCCGAAGAACGGCAGATTGTTCGGCGTCATGGGCCGTAACCCCGCCCACATCTCCGCGCGGTCGTAGTTGCCGCCGTCCGGATAGAGTTCTTGCGTGACCCGCTTCATGAATGCGAAGTCCGAAGGCTTGTGCGACGTATCGTACCCGGCAAACTCTGCCGTCGCCGTTACTCGAATCCTGTCGCCGAAGCGCGAAATGGCAACCAGATTGTGTTCGTCAACGACAGCGACATTCGGCGCATGAGCATGTTCTTCGATAGGGATCGTCAACGAATAGCCCTTCACGGGATAGATCGGCAAGTGGACGCCAACTTGCCGGCCCAGGATGGGGCTGTAGCTACCGAGGGCCAGCACGTATACGTCGCCTTTGAGCACCCCCTTGTCTGTTCTGACGCCGGCAATTTGCTCGCCGGCAACCTCCAGGCCGCGAATGTTCGTTCCAGTCAGGAGGGTCGCGCCGCGGGAGACAATGATGTCGGCAAGCGAGCGCGTGAACTTAGCCGGGTCGCCCGTTTCGTCCGTCGGACAGTAAATCGCACCCGCAATCTCGTCTTTGGCGGCGCGGAGCGAGGGGTCGAGCGACACGACCTCTTCCCGGTTCAGCACTTTGATGACCTGGCCGTCCGACTCGAGAAGTTTCATCTGGGCGACACCTCGGTCCAATGCTTCCTGGCTGCGATGGAAGTAGACGATGCCGCGGTCGTTGCGGTCGTAGGAGACGTTCTCCGTCGCGATGACGCTCTGTAACACGGATTGCGAATATGCCGCCAGTCGATGCTTGAGCAGGGTGTTGCGGCGCGCCTTTTCCGCGCTGCATTCCATCAGAAAAAGCCACGACCACGAATAAAGCCTGGGGTCCGCCGAGAATTTGAACCGAAGGGCCTGGTCCTTCAGTAACAACGACTTCGCCAGAATCATCGGCGCCTTTGGCGACGACCAAACGAAGGAGTGCCCCGGGGCGACCATGCCCGCGTTTCCCCAACTCGTTTCCCCGGCAACAACGGGTTGCCGGTCAACGACCGTGACATCGTGACCATCTTTCTGAAGCTGATAGGCGGTCGTGACGCCAACCACACCGCCGCCGAGCACAATGACCTTCATGACGTCCTCAATGTGAATCGTGGAATGACTTCATACCACGGCGACCGCCTTTGACGGGACCACCGTATCGTCCCGAGGGCTGCGCGCGCCATAAGTGTAGACACTACTGTATATTAATTGCAAAAAAAGCTGTGGCGCGAGGTGAAATTTTTCCGTTGGGGCTTTCCTTGGATGTGTCGATAAAAGTGTCGACAATTGTGTGTGATGTGCGCTAGTCTAATCGCACTTTGACACCAACTGAAGGAGGATTTATGCAAATCAGTCGATACGAGAGCGGCAAGCGGATGAGCATGGCGGTCGTGTACAACGGCTTCGTTTTTGTGGCCGGTCAGGTCGCTGACGATCCGAGTCAGGACGTGAAGGGGCAGACTACGCAGATCCTCGCGAAGATCGACAAGTTGCTTGAGCAAGTCGGGGCCGACAAGACGAAGATCCTCTCCGCAAGCATCTGGCTCGCCGACTACACGACATTCAACGAGATGAACGAAGTGTGGGATGCCTGGGTTCCCGAGGGCGACGCTCCGGCCCGTGCCTGTGTCGAATCGAAGCTCGCTTTTCCTCAGTACACGGTTGAAATCGGCGTCATCTCCGCGGTCTGATTGCTGGACTCAAGGAACGGCCTGAACCCTTCAAGCACAACCAGCCGTCGACATAAAGAGGCAAAGACATGGAAACTCTCGAAGATGTGGAGCGCTATGCGAAGCTCGATTTCGCCCTTGATGCCGGTATCTCCGACCGGGCCGCAATCGGCCTGGTCGTCCTCGCGACTGACCATACGATCGAGTATGAATGGCGCAAGCTCCTGTCGATCGACGGGGTCGGATTCTACGAAAGCCGAATCGTGAATTCGGCGGAAATCACGCCGGAGACGTTGAGGGAAATGGACGACCGGATTGCGCCGGGGGTTGCAGTGATTCGGCCTGGCGAGCGGCTCGATGTGGTGGCGTTCGGTTGTACGTCCGCATCGATGGTTCTCGGGGAGGACCGGGTCATTGCCCGCATCAGGGAATCCCGGCCCAACGCAGCGTGCACCACACCTATCACCGCCGCCCGGGTCGCGTTGAACTCGCTGGGAGCGAAGCGTGTCGCGCTGCTGACGCCGTACATGCGGACGATCAACGAATCGATGCGCGACTACCTGGTGAATCGCGGCATCAACGTCGTCCGGATGGGGTCATTCGAGCATTCGGACGATAACGAAGTGGCGCGCATCGACGCGCAGTCAGTTCGCAACGCCATCCTGGCACTGGGCCGACACGAGGACGTGGATGCGGTCTTCGTCTCTTGTACGTCGTTGCGCTTGGCCGACCAGGCGGCGCTCATCGAGGGCGAGCTTGGCAAGCCGGTGACCTCCAGCAATCACGCAATGGCATGGCATGCGCTACGCCTCGCGGGCGTCAAAGACGAGCTGCCGCAGTTTGGCCGGCTTTTCGCCATTCAGAACGCGCAGTAAAGACCTGATCCGCAACGCAAGTGCGGCCGTCTCTCGCAGGACAGCTACACTTGCGTTGCGCCCGCTTCGCTGTTGATTCGCGGCTTCTCCAATCCCCGTCGAACGCACACGCTGCTCGCGTGGTGCCGGCCGATGGTTGCCGATCTGAGATCGGGGGCGCAATTTGCGATGCATCGCAACCGTACGGCGCCCGCGGTTTGCTGAGTTGTGTTGGATGGACGGCTGGCCGTGTATTGCCACTGGGCCGGGGCAAAAGACGGAAGGCCGGACCTAGCCGGGGCGTCCGGCCTTCCGCTTCGGCCGGGCTATTTACGCGGCGTTATACCCGCCGTCCACGAAGAGAACCGTGCCGGTTACATAGGAAGACGCGTCGCTGGCGAGATAAATATACGCACCGCCGAATTCCCCAATTTCGCCACGGCGGGCCATCGGAGTGCGCGCCATCGCACGCTGCTGATAAGGCGACGAGGAACTGTTGTCGACGCCGTCCATGAAGTTGTTGATGTAGCCCGGTGCGACTGCATTCACGCGAACCCCGCGCGGCGCCCATTCCACCGCCATGGTTCTGACGAGCTGGTCGATACCGCCTTTCGATGCGGCATAGGGCGTGAGCCCGGAGATACCCGAGCTGCCCGCAATCGACGACGTCATGACGATGCTTCCTCTGCCGGCGGAAAGCATCGCCTTGGCAGCGTACTTCGCGCAGAAGTAGGCGCCCTTGAGGTTCACATCAAGAATCCGGTCCCATTCGTGGCTTTCGTAGTCTTCGGCGGGTTTGATTTTGTCTACTCCCGCATTGCAGATCATCGTATCAATGCGACCGAACTTCTGAACGGTCTGCTCTACGAGCGCGGCACACGCATTCGGGTCCGATACATCGGCGACGACGGTCGAGATGTCAAGACCGTCCGCCGCCAATTCAGCCTGCGCGGCCGAGAGCTCCCGTGCGTCGTACGAGCCGATGACGACGTGTGCCCCGCGTTCCGCGAACATTCGTGCGAGTCCTTTGCCGAGCCCGCGGCTCGCTCCGCTGATGCAAACCACCTGGTCCTTGACCGCAAAAATATCGTCGGCTGCCATTTCAATCCTCGTCAATAATCGGCCCCTGTGAAAACAGGGGGGGTGGTAAAGTGTCGACAGTAGTGTCGCGCGTGTGGGGTGTCAATCAAAATCGCCGTGGCTACGGCTATCGCAGGACTCACGTGCTGTTGCGGCGGGAGGGCTGCTTCGCCAACCACACGCGCATCCGGTGTCTGTACAGCAACGCGGGGTTGAGTGTTCGGAAGAGATGCGAGGCGTACCCGCATCCATCACCATGGTCGGCGGGCCGGGGTTCGTTGGTCCGGATGTATGGCGCTACGAAGCAGGCGTCGTGCTGTCGTTCATTCGGCCCGGCAAGCCGGTGGAGAGCGTCTCCATCGAGCGCTTCAACGGGCGGTTCCGCGACGCATGCCTGAACGAGCGTGGGCTCGTGCGGTGGCGGCCCGCCTACAGATGGCCGTTCGCCGCGCGAACCGCGTCCGCGATCGCGTCGGCGACGCGTTGCACGCGCGGCGACCGGCGTACGTCCGGGTGGACGACCAGCCAGATCTCGCGCTCGACGTCGCAGCGCGGCGCGGCGGTCAATTCGACGAGCGGAGCGGGCGCCGACAACGACGCAGCGACTGTGTGGGGCGCGCCCGTATTCGCGTCCGCATCCGTGTCCGACGCGGGATCGTCGACGAGAAAGCGCGGCAGCAACGCGATGCCCGCGCCGGCCACGCATGCGCGATGCAGCGCGGCCAGATCGTTCGCGATGAACGCGAAGCGGCGGCCGGCCGCAAAGCGTTCGAGCCACTGCTGCTGCGGCATTTGCGCGAGCGCATCGTCGTAGCCGAGAAACGCCCACGTGTCGGGCGATGCGGCGGCCCATTCAGGCGATGCGCACAGCGCGAAGCGCATCGTGCCGAGCCGGCGAGCGGCCAGCCCCGGCTCGCTCGGCCGCGACAGACGCACCGCGAGGTCCGCTTCGCGCGCGTACAGGTTCGCCGCGTGCATCTCGCCCATCAGGTCGATCCGCAGCGCCGGCCATGCACGCTGCGCACGGGCGAGCCGCGGGGCGAGGAAGTGACTCGCGAACACCGGCGACGCCGATACGCGCACGACGCCGTCGAGCGTCGCCGCGCCCTGGGCGGCGCGCGCGAACGCATGCACGTCGGCTTCGACGCGCGCCGCATGCTCGGCAAGCTGCAGCCCTTCGTCGGTCGGCGGCCAGCCGCGCGGCAATCGGTCGAACAGCCGGATGCCGAGCGCGGACTCCAGCGCGTCGACGCGCCGCGCGACGGTCGAATGCTGGACCTGCAGCGCCCGGGCGGCGGCCGACAGGCTGCCGCCGCGCATTACCGCGAGGAAATAGCGCAAGTCGTCCCAGCTCATCGGCAATGGGGATGCCGCAACGGGATCTGGATCGGTCGAATTTTGCACAGTAGATGGGCGCGTAGCGGGAATTCCGATTGATTATGCACGATGGGATGATCGTGTCACTTCATTCGATTGCGAGGACGTCATGACCCAGACTGTGACTGCCACCCGGATCGGGATCGACCGTTATGGCGACGCCGGCGTGCTGCGCCGCGTCGATGCGCCCGTGGGGCTGCCGGGCGCCGGCGAGGTCCGGATTCGCCAGACCGCCGTCGGCGTGAATTTCGTCGACATCTATTTCCGGACGGGCGCGCATCCGTTGCCGGCGCTGCCGGAGGCGCTCGGCGTCGAAGCGGCCGGCGTGGTCGACGCGGTCGGGCCCGGCGTGACGGATCTCGTCGCGGGGCAGCGAGTTGCATATGCGGGATTGCCGACCGGCAGCTACGCGAGCGTGCGCACGCTGCCTGCCGAGCGCGTGGTGCCCGTGCCCGACGGCGTGAGCGACGATGCGGCCGCCGCCGCGCTGCTGAAAGGGATCACCGTCTACATGCTGCTGTACCGTGTGCGGCAGGTCGGCGCCGGCGATACCGTGCTCGTGCATGCGGCGGCCGGCGGCGTCGGGCTGCTGGCGACGCAGTGGGCGCGCTCGCTCGGCGCGCGGGTGATCGGCACGGTCGGCTCGGCCGCGAAGGCGGCGCTGGTGCGCGCGCATGGCGCCGATGCGGTGATCGATTATCGCGAGGAGGATTTCGTCGCGGCGGCGCGCGCGTTCGGCGGCGGCGCGGGCGTCGACTATGCGATCGACGGGATCGGCGGCGACGTACTGACGCGCACGCTCGGCGCGGTGCGGCCGTTCGGAATGGTCGCGAGCATCGGGCAGGTCGCCGCGATCGGCGCGCGGCACACGATCGATCTCGACGAACTCGGGCCGGCGCGCTCGATCGCGCTCGCGCGGCCGAGCGTGCTCGGCTTCATCGCGCGCGACGTCGCCGGGTATCGGGCAGCGGCGCGCGCGACGCTCGAACGGCTCGCGGGCGGGATGCACGTGGAGGTCGGCGCGCGGCTGCCGCTGGAGCAGGCGGCCGATGCGCACCGGATGCTGGAGTCGCGCAAGACGACGGGGGCGGTGGTGCTGGTGCCGTGACGGCGGGTGGCGCGGCGGGCGCCGCGCGTCGCGGCTTCGATGGAGACCGCGGCGACGCGGCCTCCGTACCGCTCAATGATGCGTGCGCAGCGGCGCGCTTTCGACGAACCACGCGAGCACGAACGCGATCGCGATCACGGCCGCCGCCGCGAGATACACCACGTGCAGCGATCCGGCGAACGCATGCAGGTACGCGTCGCGCACGGCATCCGGCAACTGATGCACGGCGGCCGGGCCGAGCGCGGGCGGCAGCGCCGTGCCGGCCGGCAGCGCCTGCATCACCCGCGATTCGAGCCCGTGCGAGAACAGCGCGCCGAATGCGGCGACGCCGATCGAGCCGCCGATCGAGCGGAACAGCGTGACGCCCGACGTCGCGACGCCCATGTGGCGGAATTCGACCGTGTTCTGCACGGCGAGCGTCAGCACCGGCATCACCATGCCGAGCCCGATGCCGAGCAGCGCCATGTACGCGTACATCGTGTGCAGCGGCGTGTTGAGCGACAGCGTCGACAGCAGCGCCATCGCGATGCCGCCGATCAGCGTCCCCGCGATCGGAAACGGGCGATACGTGCCGAGCCGCGAGATCAGCCGGCCGCTGATCACCGACATCGCGAGCATCCCGCCCATCATCGGCAGCAACTGCATCCCGGCCTGCGACGGCGTCGAGCCCTTCACGACCTGCAGATACAGCGGAATGAACGTGACCGAGCCGAACAGCGCGATGCCGACCACGAAACCGATCAGGCCCATCAGCACGAACGTGCGCTGACGGAACAGCTCGAGCGGCATGATCGGCTCGGCCGCGAGGCGTTCCTCGTAGATGAAGCCGCCGACCGCGACCAGGCCGAGCACCAGCGTCATCCACAGCTGCGGCGACGACCACGGCAGCAGCGAACCGCCTTCGCTCGTGAACAGGATCACGCAGGTGAGCGCGGTGGCGAGGAACGCGGCGCCCATGTAGTCGATCCGGTGCTTCACGTGCGCCGTGTGCGGCCGGAATGCGAGGCCGATCACCGCAAGCGCGAGAAAGCCGAGCGGCAGATTGATCGTGAAGATCCAGCGCCACGACAGGTGTTCGACCAGGAAGCCGCCGAGCAGCGGCCCGATGATCGTCGCGAGGCCGTACACGCCGCCGAACATCCCCTGATAGCGCGCGCGGCGATCGGGCGGCACCAGGTCGCCGATCGCGGCCATCGTGACCACCATCAGCCCGCCGCCGCCGAGCCCCTGCAGCGCGCGCAGCACGATCAGCTGCGTCATGTCCTGCGCGACGCCGCACAGCGCGGAGCCGGCGAGAAACAGGACGATGGCGGCCTGCAGGACGATCTTGCGGCCGTACAGGTCGCCGAGCTTGCCGTACAGCGGCAGCACGATCGTCGACGAAAGCAGGTAGGCGGTGACGACCCACGACAACTGGTCGAGGCCGCCGAGCTCGCCGACGATCGTCGGCAGCGCGGTCGACACGATCGTCTGGTCGAGCGCGGACAGCAGCATCACGAGCAGCAGCGCGGCGATGATCAGCCCGGTCGGCGCGTCGCGGCGGGCCGCCTCGGCGGCCGGCGGAGCAACAAGGGTATGGGTTCTCATTGAGATATCTGCCATGGCAGGGAATTGATCGAAATATAGAGGCAATTCATTGACTGGTCAATTTCTGCCGGAGCTCGATTTGTTGCATCGGTAACAGAAGGTTGCCGCGAGGAAATTTGATCGGGATCACGACGAGAGGGGGCCGGACTCAAGTTTTTTGCAGGCAAACCGTAATCCAGAGTGCCGCGGACCGATTGCCGCCATATTTTTTTATCGCTCACGTGCCGTCATGAACCTGAACGCCCTGTTTTCCCGTTTCTCCATCCGTACGCGGATTTTCTCCACGCTCGGTCTCGTCGCCGTGCTGCTCGTCGTGTCGGGGCTGATCGGCCTCGTCGGCATGCAGAGTTCGAACCGCGCGCTCGACAAGGCCTATACGCAGCAACTGGCCGCGAAGACCGCGCTGTCGGCCGCGAGCCTGAACCTGACGATCGTGCGTACGACGCTCGATCGCGTGCTGTTGCATCCGGACGCGCCGGAAGTGCCGGATCTCGTCAAGAAGGCCGAGAGCTATCTCGCGAAGGCCGACGCCGCGTGGCGCACGTATGCGGCGCTGCCGCACGAGAGTGACGAGGGCGCGCTTGCCGGCCGGCTCGATACCGCGCGCCAGGCGCTGATCGGGCAGGGGTTGAAGCCGCTGATCGACGCGATCCGCGACGGGCGCCGTGACGAGGCAGACCGTTTGCTGATGACGGTCGCGCCGCCGCTGTCGGTCGCGCTCACGCAGGCAACCGATGCGCTCGATACGTACCAGGCCGAGCGCGGCAAGGCGGTCTACGACACCGCGCAGATGTATTACGGCTGGATGCGCGCGGGTGCGATCGCCGGCATCGCGTTCGGCCTGGCCGCGTGCCTGGGTTGCGCGGTCGGCCTGCATTTCGCGATCACGCAGCCGGTGAACCGGCTGCTGTCGCATTTCCGCCGCCTGTCGGAAGGCGATCTGACGTCGGAAGTGCGCTGGTCGTCGCGCGACGAAATGGCCGAGCTGGTCAGGGGCGTGACCGGCATGCAGCGCAGCCTCGCCGATACCGTGCGTCAGGTGACGCAGGGCTCCGAGGCCATTTCGACCGCGACGCACCAGATCGCGGCGGGCAACACCGATCTGTCGCAGCGCACCGAGGAACAGGCCGCGGCATTGCAGGAAACGGCCGCGAGCATGGAGCAACTGACGGCGACCGTGAAGCAGAACGCCGATCATGCGGTCGAAGCGCAGGCCTGCGCGGACGACGCGAGCGAGATCGCGACGCGCGGCGCGACGGTCGTCGGCGAAGTGATCGGCACGATGAACGAGATCGACCAGAGTTCGCAGAAGGTTGCCGACATCATCGGCACGATCGAGGGCATCGCATTCCAGACCAACATCCTCGCGCTGAACGCGGCGGTTGAAGCCGCGCGCGCCGGCGAGCAGGGCCGCGGTTTCGCGGTGGTCGCGGGCGAGGTGCGCACGCTCGCGCAGCGTTCGGCATCCGCCGCGAAGGAAATCCGCACGTTGATCGGCGAATCGGTGGAGCGCGTTGCGACGGGCTCGCGGCTCGTCGGCGTGGCCGGTGACACGATGCAGGACATCCAGCAGGCGATCGGCCGCGTGACGGGCATCATGACCGAGATCGCCGCAGCGTCGAACGAGCAGCGCGACGGGATCGAACAGGTGAACCGCGCGGTGTCGCAGATGGATCAGGTGTCGCAGCAGAACGCGGCGCTGGTCGAGCAGGCGGCAGCGGCTGCGGCGTCGCTCGAGGAGCAGGCGGACGGGCTGCGTCGGGCGGTGGGGGCGTTTCAGGTGGCTTGAGTGATGGTGGGGAGGGGCGGCAGCGTGGTTGTCTGTGCGTGCCGCCTGCGATGTACTTTACCGTGGGCTTGGTTCATGCTGCCGCGATGATTCGGTCGAGAAGACTGGCATTGTCCGCAGCGCTTCTCGAGTTGGTCGATGTACCTGCATCGACCAACTGGTCCCGGAGTACGTTAACCTCGATACGCTCAAAACAGAGGCAACCTGGCACGAAGCCAATCCCATTTGCTTGGTGGAATTGTCAGGTATTTTTCGTAGTTTGAGTCATCGGTCAAGTCGATGTAGCGAACCACGTTGCCTTCATAATTCAAGGGCTGGTGAAAACTCTTTCCGTGATACCAGTTCACGGAGAAGTATCGCCTGGCCAGGAGTTCGCCTTTGTCACTGAAAACCCTCAGTTCTATTTTGTCATTCGTCCCGTCCTGATCATTTCCGCCGGTGCCGCACATCGCGAACCTGTATGAAATCCCATTCATGTTTTTTATGCCGCCGTCCAGCGTGTCAGGGCGGTCATAAAAATCGCAGCGTCCGTAGGTGGGCCGATTAAGGTGGATGATCAAGCCTATGCCGATATAAGCAACAATGGCTAGGCCAATGTATCTGATGATTCTAGTCTGCATATCTCGCCAAGATTGATCTCGATCGGTTTCTTTAGTTTTAGATAGGAGGGCTTTGAATATATCATGAAATCCTTGCCGCGTTGATGTTTCTCTCGCCAACGGATATAGTCGGCGTTGTAGACTGGAAAGTAAACATCGGATTCTCTGAGCTTTCTAAACAAACCCTTTCGGGTATCTACGGGTTTGCTGATGTTTTTCGACCAAATGTCGATATCGGAGTCCCTCTTGGACGAGCTGGAACCGGCGAGCAGCGAGCCGGGTGCAATGATGACTCCATGCCTGTTCCAATGTCCCAAGTACTGTTTTCCGTTGAATGAGTAGTTGTCTTTCACGTAAGCATAGACGTGCGTGATCTTGCCGGAAGCATTGATGCAGTAGAAGTTTCCTGATTTTTCGTACTTGAAGTATTTTTCATTGGAAATTTCAACATTCCCTATGGCAATGTAGATGTTAAAGTTGGCTAGTGCCCCTGTGAGATCCGTTGGAGTGAAATTTTCCAAGGTTTCCCAGTTTCTTATTGGTAGCAGCTGAAATTGCCAATCGTTATGAAATTTGAGCAAGTCACGGGTTAGTCGTGAGGTATTGAAATTCAATGTCGAACTTCTTTCGAGAAAGAGGTTTTTGACGAAAGGCCTGATGATGTTTGTCGCTGTTTCTACGGATCGCTTGCTATAAATTCCGTTTGCGAGGAGATGTTCGAATTTCCTCCGGATGCTGCCGAACTTTAACGTCCAGTCGAGTGTGAGGCTGTCGTCATTCAATGGCTGGAGTGACGTTGGGTCGTCATCGTACGTATGTGCCGCACCCGCAAACCAGATTCGCGCGAGTCTGGCGGAAACCTTCCAGCCTAGATTGTCCATCGCAACCGGAACGTCCTGGAGGTCGAAAGGCGGCGGGTTTTCGCATGCTTCCGATTCCGGTTGCCTTGACGATTCTTTCGCTATTGCCGGATCGGTTTCCGGTGGCGGCCGAGGAACCGCACGTTGCGGCGGGTGCGGCGTGGTCTTCTGTGCGCGAGAAACCGGTTCGGCAGGAGCGGGTGGCGGCTTCGCCCCCGGAGCGGGCCGGTCGAATGACACGCTTTTTTGAGTATCAAGCGGAATGCATCCCTGGACTCCCTTGTATTCCTTCAACTCCGATCCGAACAACCCCTTCTGCGGCTTGTAGTAAGGCACCTTCTTGACGTCGGCCATCGAATATTCCGCGTGCAACGAATGGCCGGCCATCGTAATGGCAGGCTGCAAGCGGATGAACCATCAGGTGTTGCCGGAACAGGCCGAAAGGCGAGTGGATAAGGGGCGCGGGCAGAAGGAAATGTGCCGGATTGTTTCAACGAGCATCATGTGGAGGATCGCCCTCGTGGCGGGCGAGTCGTCCTGCCACGTCAATTGCCAGCGAGCTGCGCGGCCGCCCGCGACGACGCGACGAGCAGCAGCTTCATCGTCGCGCGCGTCGCACCGACGAACAGCTTGCGAGCCGCACGCGCATCGAGCGTCTCGAAGTCGATCTCGGTGAGGATCACGCACGGCGCGGACTGTCCCTTGAAGCGGTAGATCGAATCGAGCAGCACGTCGCCTTCGCGATATTCGGGGTTGCCGAACAGGTCGTACTTGCCCGTGAAATGCTTGATCCGGTGCGGGCCGAGCTGGTCGAGCGACGCGAGCACCGAGCTTTCGCGGCCGCGATACGACAGCACTGCGATGTCCTGCTTGCGAAAACCGAGCGACAGCGCATGCGTGATCGCGCGCTTGGTCGCGTCGATGCAGGCTTCGGCGAGTGCGTCGCCCGATGCGCCATCTTCCCCGTATGACGACACCGACGGATCGGAACCG
The DNA here is from genome assembly GCF_003366075.1 of Burkholderia sp. IDO3. Taxonomy (NCBI): domain Bacteria; kingdom Pseudomonadati; phylum Pseudomonadota; class Betaproteobacteria; order Burkholderiales; family Burkholderiaceae; genus Burkholderia; species Burkholderia sp. IDO3. The sequence continues at coordinate 2,001,276 of NZ_CP028962.1, read as the reverse complement.
TCGAACGGGCTGCCCGAGCGCAGTTCGGCCGCAAGCGGCTCGACGCGGCCGACGACGTCGCGCACGAATTCGAGCAGATCGCGCGGGCTGCGATAGTTCGTCAGCGCCTTCAGCGTGACCCAGCCGGGCAGCGCGACGGGCTCGCGCAGGTAGAGGTTCTGCAGCGGATCTTCGAGCCACCACCATGCGCCGTCCGGCGCGAGCAGGCGCTCCAGTGCGGCAGCCCACGGCGCATGGAAATCCTGCCCCTCGTCGACGATCAGGACGTCGAAGCGCCAGTGTTCCGGAACCGGTGCTTCCGCGAAGCGCGCCTCGAGCCGCTCGAACGCGCCGGGCACGGTGAAGTCGGGCGTATAGCCGCCGTCGCGCGCGACCCAGTCGCACAGTTGATGGTAGTTCGCGATCTTCGCGCCGGCCGGCGCGATGCGTGCGATGTAGTCGGCGAGCGGCCGGTTGAAACATACGTAGAGCACCCGCTTGCCGGCCGCGACCGCGTCGCGCATCGCCTGCACCGCAAGCTGCGTCTTGCCCGAACCCGCGGTGCCCGTCACACGCAGCCGGAACGGCGTGAATTCGAGCTGGCGCGCCCACGCGGCAAGCCCGCCGGACAGCCGCGTGACGAGCGTGCCGGCCTGCCCGACGAGCGCGCTCGTGTCGGGCGTGAGCGCCAGCTCGTCCGCGAGGAAATGATGCAGCTTCGAGGCGTTCGGCAACGGCTCGTCGTGTTCCGGCAGGATCTGCAGGATCACCTGCGCGAGTTGCGCCTTGCGCGACGCGTCGACGATGCGGTCGGCCGCGACGCCGGCGATCGCCGTTTCGCGGATCGAATAGTCGGGGCAGTACAGCAGCGCCTCGACGCCGTAGACGCCCGCGCCGAGCGCGGCGGTCAGGCGCCGGTGCAGCGTCTCCTGGGTACGCGCGAGCTGGATCGGGACATTGCGTTCCTTCTGCAGATAGACCTTCACGAGCCCCTTCGGCGTTTCGCGCAGGAAACCGGCCTTCTGCTCGATCAGCAGCACGCGGCCGGCCGGGCTCACGACGACGAACGCCGCTTCGCCGAACACCGAGAACCCCTGATCGGCACGCGTCCAGTGCACGCCGTGATAGACGGTGTAGCTGTCCGGCAGCGTGTGTTCGAGGGCCGCGAGCGTCTCGCGCTCGCGTTCGGCCGCGCCGGTGGCGGCGAGGCTTTTCCAGTCGTCGGGAATGAGGCGGGCCATGAGCTCGGGCGGCGGATGCCGATAAGGGCGTGAACAGGTTCGGCTATTGTACTGAGGAACCTGTTCACGACCGCCGTGCAGCACGGACGTTGGCCATTCGGAAGATGGACGGTCGCGGCCGAAGGCCGCGAATTGCCCGCGCTACCCGCGCGCGAGCCGTTTCGCGAGATCGGCGCTGAGGATCGCCATGCGTGCGGGTTTTTCGTAGCAGACGACGTCGAACGCGCGAATCACTTCGCTGATGTCGGCTTCGCTTGCGCGGCCTGTCAGCAGGTCGCCCGTCAGTACGAAGATCGGCGCGCCCGGATTGTCGGACGTGCGCACGGCCTTGATCGCGGTCGCGGCGGTGCTGTCGTCGAACAGCCATTCGGTGACGACGGCGTCGAACGCCTGGCCCTGCAGTGCGTCGACGAACGGCGCGAGGCCGTCGAACGCGGCGGTCGCGAAACCCTGCCGTTCGAGATAACGGCACAGCTCGGTCGCGCTGACGCGATCGGGATCGATCACCGCGACGACGAGCTTGTCGCTCTCGGCGCGGCGCGGATAGATCTCGATCTTGTGCACGTCGTACGCGTTCTGGTACAGCACGCCGGTATGGCGCAGCACGCGCCAGCGGCCGTTCTGTTCGTACGCGACGAATTCGGGGCGTGCACCGGCTTCGAGCGGCGCGCCGATCCATGCGGTGCACGGAATTTCGGCAACGCCGGCATACAGGACGGCCTCCTGCGAATAGGCGCCGACCATGCCGGGGTCGAGCGCCTGCGCGCCGAACAGCTGGGCGGCGGGCTCGCCGTAAGCTTCGGCGACTTTCTTGATTTGCGCGAGGGTCCAGGGGCTGCTGCCACGCAGCTTGCGATGGCCCTGCGAAAAACTCAGGTCGAGGATACGGCACAGCTCGGTTGTCTGCTGGCGCTTGCCGATGCCGTTACGGCTCATCAGCTCGCGCACGCGCTCGGCAACCGCGAGGGAATCCGTGGTGATTGCTTCAGTGGTCATGCTACGGGAACGGATCGTGACGTTCAGAATGACGCCTTGCGGCAGTCTCGGCGGACAGTCTTGACGACGTCCAGTGGCGAGCCGACCGGCCACGCGCGGAAAAGATAACTTTACCGCAAAACGGCCGTCATTCCATGCAGCGAAAAGTGCGTTTGTGTGAAAGGTGTGTCTTGACGTTACGTCTGATCGTGGTTGTTGCGCGAGTGCGAAAGATGCGTTGAAAACCCTCAGGCGCGGATCGCGGCATACCGCGAGCGTATTCCACGCGGCTCGGCATGGAATGCACCGCGGCGGGGACGCAATGCACCAGATGTGGGCGTGCCATCGCGGCACGACGCCGGCATCGCGGCTCCCCCGCAGTCGACAATTCTGTACAGGATATCCGACGGGAGTGGATGGTTTCCTCTAGTGAAACCGAGGTAGATACATTTATTGGCGAGCCCGAACGCACGGCGCTCACATGCTACGATTCCCCGTCTCAAAAAAATGCTTTGAACCGATGCAGAAGAAATTTGTGATGCGCGGCTACGAGATGAACTGCGAACCGCGCGTGACGGCGGACGGCAAGTACGCCGCCCAGGTCGAGGTTACGAAGTTGGGTTTCAGCCGCGAAGCAGCGTTCCGCAACCTGGGCGAATTCGATACCGAAGTCGAAGCCGTCACCTATGCGCAAAAATTCTCCGAAGAGTGGCTGAGCCGCTACGCGTAGTGCGCGGCATACCCGCGCGAGGCGGGTGCCGGATTGACCGGCAAGACGGCCTACGTTGATCCGCTGGCGTCCCCATTCATCCGAAGCGCGCGCCGCGCCAACGCATGGCGCGGCGCGCGCGTTCGTGCCTGCGCGGCGCAGCGAGATGGATTGCGGCGTGAAGGATCGCGCGTCCAGCCGGCAATGGCGGCCGACCGATCCGAATTCATGCGCAGCCGTTGTCAATGACGAGGGAATTTCGTGGCGTGATGCCTCACGTTGTGAGGGACCGATCGTTTCAATTTCAAGATAACGCGATTGGCGACTTCGAATGCCCACCTTGTGCATGCGGACCGTCGTTCGCGATGAAACTGTCCGGATCGTGTTGTCGTTCGAGAGTCGACCGGCCAGGATTCACGTCGCCGACGATGAAGCGGGCAACTATCCGCCCCGCACGATGAACATCGAGCAGGCCATTCATGCCGGGAATTGAACCAGGCTCTCCGCGTCGTTCGGGCGGCTACGGGCGGTGTTTGCGATGACGAAGGCCGGAGGACGACGAGCGCGCGCGGGCCGGTCCGGTCCGGCGGGCGTGCCGGTTCATCGCGCCTTCAACATTTCGTCGGCGAATCGATAGGCGCTGACCGCGCGTTTGGATTCGTAGTCGGCGATCGTCGACACGTTGCGGCCGGCGTCGCGTGACAGCAACCCTTGCAGCGCGGCCGCGGCGAAGAAGTCGCGCAGGTCGGGCGTTGCGGAATTCGGTTCCGGCGGCGGTGTCGCGACCAGCGGATCCGACTTCCAGAAAACGGGTGATGGCGTGGATGCTTTCGATACGGTGACGGTCTTTTTGATGCTCACATCCTGGGACAACGGCATCATTTCCACCCCTTCGATCAAATATCAGTTGGCGAAGCAAAGTAAGGTCATCGTTACATGGCGAACAACGAATTTTTTGAGAAGTACTAACCGATCGATCGACGCGAATATTCGCCGGTAATACGCCATCCGTCAAAGAAAATAAATGGGTTCCAATTCTTCGTGCGACGAGCATGATCCGTTCCCGAGCGTGACGAAGGAAATCGCATGCATCGCTCGAATCGACAGCGATGGTATGTCGGTGAGAGTGACGTTCCGATGACGCTCGGATGCGTCGGATAACGAACCGACGTGTGTGCCGGTTCGGGTGTCGATGCGAGCCGTCGAAGCAGGGCGCGATTCCGGAATCGTCTCGTAAGCATCACGACGGCCGCGAAAGCGTGTGAGGGGAAACGCGCGACATTGCGGCGGGCATCGGACGATTCCGTTCGAGACCGGCACGTGTGTCGCGAATGCGCGCAAGTCACGGGTCGGCTTACGCCGGCATGTCCGTGAACGGCTCGCCGTCTTCGCGCTCGACGGACCGGTGCCGCTTGTGCCGGTCGAGCGCGCACGGTTGCGCACCTTCCGCTGCCGCTTCGGCTATCGCGGCGTCGGCCAGTTTCCTCGCGTGCTGAATAGACGGTTTGTCGCGCGGTAAGATAGCCCCGTCAAGGCGAAAAACGAGGACGACCGGCCGGCAAAAATGACGCCGTCGCATGCCCGTGCCGGGGCCGCGACAGGCACGCTCGATCGCTCGCCGACCCGTTCGGACGTTTTCCGCGAAAATCCGGTGCAGGACAGTATCGCCCGGCGCCCGTCATCGCGTATGTCGATGCCTGCGCCGGGCGTATCGACGCCAACAGAAAACAATGACGACAACTTATCCGCTGCATGATGCATTGAGCTGTGCCGATACGGCGTTTCCGGCCGAGGCCGACATCGTGATCGCCGGGGCCGGCATCATGGGCTGCGCGGCCGCGTACTATCTCGGGCTGCGTGGCCTGAAGGCCGTCGTGCTCGACAAGTCGCGCATTGCCGGCCAGCAATCGACCCGCGCATGGGGTTTCGTGCGCCAGCAGGGCCGCGAGTCCGCCGAAGTGCCGCTGATGATGGCCGGCATGCGGATCTGGGAAGGGCTCGAGCAGGCGCTCGGCTTCGACCTCGAATGGCGGCAGGGCGGCTGTCTGTATATGACCGACAACGACGACGACTGGTCATCGTTCCAGGCATGGCTCGCCGTCGCGCGCGAGCACGGGCTCGACACGCGCACGCTCACGCGTGCGGAAATCGACGCGCGCGTGAGCGGCCTGTCGACGCAGGCGCGCACGCTCGGCGGGTTGTACACCGCGACCGACGGGCAAGCCGAGCCGCGCCGTGTGGCCGCCGCGTTCGCGGCGCGCGCGGCCGAAGCCGGCGCGCGTTTCTTCGAAGGCTGCGGCGTGACCGCGATCGAGACGGCCGGCGGCGCGGTCGCCGGCGTCGTGACCGAGCGCGGCACGATCCGCACGCGGCGCGTGATCTGCGCGGCCGGCGCGACCAGCTTCCGGCTGCTCGACGGCGTCGGCATCCGGCTGCCGCAGCAGGCCGTGCGCGGCACCTGCATGCGTACCAACGTGCTGCCCGAGGTGTCCGCGTCGACGATCTGGGGGCATGGGCTCGGCATCCGGCAACGCAAGAACGGCGCGATCAATCTCGCCGACGACATGCAGGTCGACGTCGACCTGACGCTCGGCCACCTGCGCGGATTGAGCCTGTTCTGGCCGGAGTTCTGGTCGCAGCGCGAGAAATTCCGGCTGCATCTGAATACGGCGGCATGGCGCGATGCCTGCGCGCGCATCGGCGGCCGGGTCGACCCGATCGAGCCGCGCGATCCGCAGCCGCAGCCGAATCGCGCGCATGCGCCGCGCGCGCTCGCGAAGCTCAAGGCGATCTTCCCCGCGCTGAAGGACGCGCAGATCGTCGAGGCGTGGGCCGGCCTGATCGACGTGCTGCCCGACGGCATTCCGGTGATCGATGCGCCCGGCACGCCGTCCGGGCTCGCGATCGCGACCGGGTTTTGCGGACACGGCTTCGCGATGGGGCCGATCGTCGGCCGGCTGCTGGCCGAATGGGTCGATACCGGCGCACCGTCGCTCGACCTGTCGGCGTTCCGTGCGCAGCGTTTCGTCGACGGCACGATGGTGCGGCCGCGCAGCATGCTGTAACGCCTGCACCCGCAGGTTCCCGTCGTAGAATCGAGCCCGCATCGTTCAGGAGAATCCTCGTTGGCAACGCCTTCCCAGCGCCGTTCGTTGCGCTTGCGTCTGCGTCGCGCCCGTGATCCGTGGCAGGCGCCGCGCACGCGCACGCTGTTCACCCGTCCCGCGACGTCGCCGCGCCGTACGCTGCTGTTCCGTCTCGGCGCGGTCGTGCTGTTGTGCATGCTCGCGTTCCTCGTGCTGTATCTCGACCGCGACGGGTTGCGCGATTCCACCAAGAGCACGCCGATGAACGTCGCCGATCTCGTGTACTTCACGATGGTCACGGTCGCGACGGTCGGTTACGGCGACATCGTGCCGGTCACGGCGCGCGCGCGTCTGCTCGACGCGTTCTTCATCGTGCCGATCCGCATCGGCATCTGGTTCATCTTCCTGGGCACGGCATATCAGTTCGTGATCCAGCGTGTCATCGAGGAATTCCGCATGAAACGCCTGCAGAAGCAACTGTCCGATCACATCGTCGTGTGCGGTTACGGCCTGTCGGGATCGATCGCCGTGCGCGAACTGCTCGAAAGCGGCGTCGATCCGTCGACGATCATCGTGATCGATGCGCAGCAGCAGGCGCTCGAGGCCGCGACGTCGCTCGGCGTGACCGGGCTGCTCGGAGACCCCGCGCACGAGGATCTGCTGCAGCAGGCGCAGGTGCGCGCGGCGAAGGCCGTGATCATCTCGGTGACCGACGATCCGACCGCGATCCTGCTGACGCTGTCGGTGCGCAGCATCGCGCCCGAGACGAAGATCGTCGTGCGCATCCAGGAGAACCTGTATCAGCGGCAACTGCGGCAGGCCGGCGCCGACGTGATCGTGTCGTCGACGAAGATCGGCGCGTTGCTGCTCGCGGACGCGGTGCATAGCCGCTACATCGTGCCGTTCGTGAACGACATGCTGTCGACGCGCGGGCGGGCGACGCTGCTGGAGCGCGAGGCGCTGCCGCACGAGATCGGCTGCATGACGAACGTCGTGCCCGGCGCGATCGTCGTCGGGCTCGATCGCTGCGGGAAGATCCTTTCGTTTTACGAGGATCCGCCGTGCCGGATCGAGGCGGGGGATACGCTGGTCGTGATTCAGTCGGCGAGGATTCCCGATCCGGATATCGATGGTGTTGGGCGCGGCACCGGGCCGCGACCCTGAGCGGATGGGGGCGACGTTCGGCGCCGCATCGATCGCGTTTCCCATCATGCTCGGCGTGCGGTTCTGTCGCTGGATGCGGACTGCGAAATCATGTCGTGACGCGTCGATCGGGTGTTCAGTCCCAAAGGCCCGCCGGCATGTGCAAGAATGATTCTTGCCGCTACGCTTGACTCGACCAGTGGGTCGGCGACACGTCCGCAAACCCGGATTCGGAAAACGCGTTGCCAGTGCGATGGGCGATGTCGCGACGGGCTCGCGATGACGCGTAGATTGTGGGCGTTCGGCATATGCATCGCGGCCGCAGATTGGCGCGGGTTGCGAGATATTTGGACCGAGCAGGCTGACCTTACGGGAGAGACGATATGGATCCTCGACAGATCATCGGTAGTTGGCGGGATGTGTCCTTCGAGGTCGCGGCATGGGATGGCGTCGGTGCACAAGTCGATCTCTCCTGCGGCTGCATGTTCGCCCACGAGGCGACGGCCGACGGCCCGACGGGCGGACTCCACCATCTCGACGTTGCCCTCCTGGGTGCACTCACCGACCTGCGGCGCGAAGGTCATTTTCTTGCCGCGCCGATGGAAACGCTGTTGATCGATCTCCCGCCCGCCGGCATTGCCGCGCGCATCATACTGCTGGTCGGACTCGGTGATCCGGCAAGCTGGACGATCGAAAGAACCGCGGATGCTGCCGCCACGGCCGCGCGGACGGCGATGCATCACGGCGTCGAAAGCGCAGCCTTTGCGCCGAGCGTACTCGACGGCGGGCTGACGACCGCGGCCACCGCAGGCATGCCGCAAGCCATGGTGAGCGCCGTGGTGGCCGCGATCGACACCCGGTATCGGCTCGCGGAGCGCGGGCTTGCTGCGCCGCCGTCACTGCGCCGCTGGGTTTTCGACGTGGGCGCGGCACGCTTCGACGGCGCCGTGGAGCATTTCGGCAACGCGCTGGCCGCTGCACGGACTTGACCGACTCGATCCGGTCGGGCGCGAACGATCCGGTATCGCATCTCGATGGCGCGCCATGACCAGGCAGCCCCCGCTTGATATGCCACCCTCTGTTTTTTAGCTTGGTCACCGAGGAGACACATGCAATCCAGGTCGGCGGCTCCCTATACCATCGTCGTGATCGGCATCGTGGTGGCTTGTGCATTGATGGGTCTGTGCGTGCTGCAACTGTTCCAGAGCCGCAACGACGCGCTCGAGCGGGCGAGCGAAACCTCCCGCAATCTCGGCCTGGTTGCCGAGCGAGACATCCAGCGCAACTTCGAACTCTACGACCTGTCGTTGCAGGCGGTCATCCAGGGGCTTCGCCGCCCCGACGTGATGAATGCGCCGCCGGGCTTGCGGCGCGCCGTGCTGTTCGACAACGCGATGACCGCACGATTTCTCGGCTCGGTGCTGGTACTCGATGCCGGCGGCAACATCGTCCTCGATTCGGCCAACGACGTGCCGCGTCACGGCAATTTTGCCGATCGCAAGTACTTTACCGTCCATCGCGCCGATCCGAATGTCGGGCTCTACGTCAGCGATCCGTTTCCGTCGCGCCTGCGCGGGGGCACGCCCAGCATCGGGCTCACCCGGCGGATCTCGACCCCGGACGGCTCGTTTGCCGGCGTCGTGCTCATCGCGGTCAACCTCGAATATTTTCATCAACTGTTTGCCGGCCTGTCGCTCGGGCAGCACGGTGCGATCTCGCTGATCGGCAACGACGGCGTGATGGTGATGCGCCACCCGTACGACGCCCGCACCATCGGTCGCGACATCAGCCATGCCGCGGCCTTCCAGCGGTTCCGGGCCGCGCAGGAGGGCGTGTTCTCGGAAACGTCGTCGCTCGACGGCATGCGCCGTCTCTACTACTTCAGGCACCTGCCGAAGCTGCCGCTGATGATCATGGTCGCGGAAGCGGAGCCGGATATCTATGCGGCGTGGCGGCACCGGGCCGTGACGATCGGCGCGCTGGTGGCGGTGTTCGGCGCCGCGTTCATCGCGGTGTCCGTCATGCTCGGCACGCAACTGCGGCGTCGCATGCGCGCCGAGTCGGAACTCGTGCTGCTGGCGCGCACCGACGGCCTCACCGGCCTGAACAATCGCCGCAGTTTCGCGGAAGTGCTCGATCGCGAATGGCGTCGCGCACGGCGATCGCGATCGGTTTTCTCGTTGCTGTTCGTCGATGTCGACCGCTTCAAGGCCTATAACGACACCTACGGCCACCAGGCGGGCGACGACGCGCTGGCAGCGGTCGCGCGCTGTATCGGCGACAACATCCGCCGGCCGGCCGATACCGCGGCCCGTTACGGCGGCGAGGAATTCGTCGTGCTGCTCCCCGATACCTGCGAGACGGGCGCCACCCGGATTGCCGAACGCATTCGCGCGGCGATCGACGGGCTGCCGCTCGAGCACGCCGGCAGCGAATACGGGCACGTCACCGCCAGTATCGGCCTCGCGAGCTGGACGCCCGAGCACGATGCGCAAGCCGAAGCCGTGATCAAGGCCGCCGACGAGGCGCTGTACTACGCGAAGGCGAACGGTCGAAACGGGGTGGCCGCCTTTCGCACAGCGGCGTGACGCAGGTCGCAGCGCACATGTGCATGACCGGTCGACGCGCGCGGGCGGCAACGTTATGACGTACACCGAATAATTTATCGATTTATATCGGTTGGGATAACCGGATCGCAAGAACAGAATCTTCGCTTCCGGAACCCGGCGGCACGTGCGTGCCGGGTTCCGGTCTCCATGTGGACATCGCCGGGTATCCGGCGAAACAAGGGAATGCGATGAGTTCGATCGATCTGAATGCCGCTATCACGCCGGTTTCCGCGCCCATCCGCTCCGCGAGCGACGTGGCGCGCCTGATCAATACGACGGACAGCTCCGTCAGCCATGCGCGGATGATCGTGCTGCTCGCGCTCGGCGGCGTGTTTCTCGATGCATACGACCTGACGACGTTGTCCTACGGCATCGACGACGTCGCGCGCGAGTTCGGCCTGACGCCCGCGCTGACCGGGCTGGTCGGGTCGGCGATCATGATCGGCACGATCTTCGGCAGCCTGATCGGCGGCTGGCTTACCGACAAGATCGGCCGCTATCAGGTGTTCATGGCCGACATGCTGTTCTTCGTGATCGCGGCGATCGCGGCCGGGCTCGCGCCGAACGTGTGGGTGCTGATCGGCGCGCGCTTCGTGATGGGGCTCGGCGTCGGCATCGACCTGCCGGTTGCGATGGCGTTTCTCGCGGAATTCTCGAAGTTCAACGGCCGCGGCAACAAGGCGTCTCGGCTCGCCGCGTGGTGCCCGATGTGGTACGTGGCGTCGTCGGTCTGTTTCCTGTTGATCTTCGGGCTGTATTTCCTGCTGCCGGCCGAGCATGCGGGCTGGCTGTGGCGCGCGTCGCTGATCTTTGGCGCGGTGCCCGCGCTCGTCATCATCCTGGTGCGCAACCGCTTCATGAACGAATCGCCGCTGTGGGCGGCGAATCAGGGCGACCTCGCCAATGCCGCGCGCATTCTTCGCGAGTCGTACGGGATTCACGCGCACGAAGCGGACGATGCGCCGCGCGCGCCGAGCCAGCCGCCCGTGCGGATTCGCGTGCTGTTCCAGCGCCCGTATCTGGGCCGCACGATCGTCGCCAGCGTGATGAACCTGTGCATTCCGTTCGAATACACGGCGATCGCGTTCTTCCTGCCGTCGATCCTGTCGCAGTTTCTCGGCGCGGGCGTGTTCGAGACGATCGCCGCGTCGCTCGCGCTGAATGTCCTGTTCGCGTTGACCGGCGGCTTGCTCGGCATGCGCCTCGCGTATCGATATCCGTCGCGCCACGTCGCGATCGCGGGCTTCGCGCTGCAGTTCGTCGCGCTCGTTGCACTCGCGCTGGCCGGACATCCGCACGGCGCGGTCGCGATCGGCGTCGTGCTGCTGATGCTCGGCACGTGGCTGTTCGCCGAAGGCTTCGGGCCGGGCGCGCAGATGATGATCTATCCGACGCTGTCTTACCCGGCGGCGATCCGCGGCACCGGGGTCGGCTTCGGGCGTTCGCTGTGCGGCATCGGGCAGGCGCTTGCGCTGTTCGTGCTGCCGATCCTGCAGGCCCGGCTCGGCACGGACATGTTCTGGGTCGTGGCGGTCAGCGCGGTCACGCCGATCGTGTTTCTGCTGATCGTGCGTCATGAACCGACGGCGCGCGATATCGACGACGAGGCGGCCGCGTGAAAGGCGGCGTGAGCGCGGCAGGCGACATGCGTGGTCGGCGCGTCGCCGGGTTCGCGAGCGGATCGGCGGCGTGCGTGGATTGACGGGTCAACGCGTGGAGAAGGGCGTCAGGCCGGACTCGATCAACCATTGGCGCGCGATCGCCGTGCATGGCGACGGGCGCTCCAGGGTCGGAAAATGGCCGCACCCGTCGATCGATTCGAAACGGGCATGCGGCATCGATGCGGCGATGCGGCGGCCCACGTCGGCGGGAACGAAGCGGTCGGCGTTGCCCCAGACGAGTAACGTCGGGATCCGCGTCGATGCGAGCGCAGACCAGCGATCCATCCGCGTCGCCGTCGCATCGGATTGCCGAGCGAACATGTCGGCGCCGGCGTCGCGCGCCATCTGCACGAATGTCGCTCTCGCCGCGATGTCGTCGGCGGGGATGGCGTTCCCGGCGAATTCGGCGATCACGCGTTCATGCTCGCCGGAGCGGATTCTGCGACTCGTGGCGCGCGCCGACGCCGGATCCGGATGGGCGCCGGGCTGACAGTTCATCAGCCAGAGGCCGCGAACGCGATCGGGCATCCTGGCGAGCACTTCGAGTGCCAGGCAGCCGCCATACGCGGTGCCTGCGAGGATGAACGGCCCTTCAATGACGGACAGCAGGTGCTCGGCGCTTTCCGCGAAGGTCGGGTACGAAAGCACGTGCACCGACGGCAACACCAGATCGCTCAGCCCGTCGACCTGCGCGGCATACATTCGTGCGTCGCATGGCATGGCCGGCAGGAAGACGATCGGCAGCGGCATCGTGGCAGGCGGGTTCATTCGAGGTGGGTGGTTTGCCGGTGAGAGGCGGTGCGGGGCCATCGGCTAGCCGCCGGATTTTCGCCGGCTGAAGCGCTGCTCGACGACCTCGGTTCCCCATTGCGAGCCTGCCGATTCGCCGGTCAGCGCAAAGCCGAACGATTCGTACAGATGACGTGCCGAATCGAGCCCCTTGAATGTCCAGAGATACGTTTCGTCGAACGGCTGCGCGTCGACGAACTGCATGGCAAGCGTCATGAGCTGCCGCCCGATGCCGGAGCCGCGCAACGCATCGTCGACGATGAACCAGCGCAAGTGCGCGACGCCCGATACCTTGTCTCCGTCGATGGCGAGAGAGGCGAGCGTGCGGCCGTTTTCCGCGCAGAGCCACAGCGCCTTGCCATCGGCCGGGAGCGCGCCCGCAAATGCCGCGAGTTCGGTCGCAACCTTCTTCTCGAAGAACGCGCCGAATCCCCAGTGCTCCGAATAGAACCGCGCGTGAAGGCTTGCTATGTCGCCGATGCAGCCGGGCTGGTAGCCGTCGAGGATCTGCGGCGCGTTCTGTTTCGCGGCGAGCGGCTTTGCGACGTTGTCCTGCGCCAGCGCGTCGCTATAAAGCGCGAGCGAACGGATCAGGTTTTGCTGGTCCGCCGGCACCATGCGGCGCAGCGCATTCGACACCTGACGGGTCGCGAACTGGTCGATCTTCTTCCGGAGCTTTTGCCCGTCGGCGCTCAAATACAACTCGGTCGCGCGCGCATCGTCGGGCGAGATGCGGCGCGTCACGAAGCCGGCCGCTTCCAGCCGGGCAAGCTGTCGGCTCGTATTCGATTTGTCGAGCCGCAGGATATTGCCGAGATCCTTTGCGCTGATGCCGGGCGCCATTCCGATTTCGAGCACGGCGTGAACGGCCGATGGCGCGAGGTCGCTGTCGGCCAATGTCGTGCGCATGAAGCCTAGTTCACGGACCAGTTTTCGGGAAAAATCGCGAAGCTCCAGGATTGTCGCGTCGCGGGTCTTGGCGGGAATATCGATGAGATCCATGATCAGCCCGGAAAAGTTGCGATCCGCAAGCAATATTAGTTGCGATGCGCAACTTGTCAAGGCGGTTTTGTCGCCGGCCACGTTGCGTCGGGCGTTTCGATGGCTGTTTTTGCGCGCGCGTCGAGCCGATGCCCGCAAAACAAGCTCGCCCCGGCGGTGGCCTCCGCGCTAGAGTGGACGCCAACCGCCTTCACGCGGAGGGCGACGGGAGATCGAATCATGCAGCTTCAAACCGGCAACCTGTTCGACATCGAACGGACCCGAAGCGACGACGAGCAGGTCGACGTACTCATGGCCGGCGCGCGCCTGAACGTCGAGCGGATCGTGTCGATGGGGCATGCGAGTCCCGACGGGTTCTGGTACGACGATCCGCGCGCGGAATGGGTTGCGCTGCTGTCCGGTGCGGCCGCGCTCGAATTCGAAGGCGATCCTGCGCTTCACGACATGCGCCCCGGCGACTACGTGCTGATCGCGCCGCATTGCCGGCATCGCGTCGCGTGGACGCATCCGGAAGAGCCGACCGTGTGGCTCGCGATCTATCACGAACGCTGAGCAGCGGCCATCGAGGCCGCGTGTCTTCCGGGCGGCACTTTTCTGAATCCGGCGAAAATCGGTTCGATGCAACCGGCAAGGTTGTCGTGAAAGTCCTGCCGGCGCGCTATCGCGATCCGGCGAGCGGCAGGGCGTGGAGCGGGCGCGGTGACGCGCCGCTCCGGATCCGGGGCAAGGATCGCCGCCGGTTCGTCATCGTCAAGCCGCCGTCGATGGGCAAGAAGACGAAGAGGGGATGACGGAACATGCGGTGCGCGGCACCCGGTACCGCCGCCCGGTCGAATCCCAGCGATCCCGCTTATCCACGCCCGACGAACGGCATCGTCGTCGCCATGATCGTCATGTTCAGGATGTTCGTGTCCAGCGGAAGATTCGCCATCTGAACGACCGCGTTCGCCACGTGCGTGACGTCCATCCGCGCTTCGGGCGCCATGCGTCCGTCGGCCTGCAGCACGCCGTCCGTCATCCGGTCCGTCAGCGACGTCGCCGCGTTGCCGATGTCGATCTGGCCGCACGCGATGTTGTACGCGCGGCCGTCGAGTGCGAGCGACTTGGTGATGCCGGCCACCGCATGCTTGGTGGCCGTGTACGCGATCGTGTTCGGGCGCGGCGTATAGGCCGAGATCGAACCGTTGTTGATGATCCGGCCACCCTGCGGCGTTTGCGCTTTCATCACGCGCCACGCTGCCCGTGCGCACAGGAAGACGCCCGTCAGGTTCGTCGCGACGACGGCGTTCCACACGTCGAATGCATATTCGTCGAGTGCAACGGCCGGCGCATTGCGCCCGGCGTTGTTGAAGAGCACGTCGAGCCGGCCGAACTGCTGCGCGATCTGCGCGAACGCATGATCGACCGACGCTTCGTCGGTGACGTCGGCCGGAAACACGTGCGCATCGCCGTGAGCGGCGACGATCGCCTCTTTCGTTTCACGCAACGATTCTTCGCGGCGTCCGATCAGCGCGACGGTAAATCCCGCGCCGGCGAGTGCGATCGCCGCGGCACGACCGATGCCGGAGCCGGCGCCCGTGACGGCTGCGAATTTCTGCGAGACAGACATGACTTGATTCCCTGCGGGTTGGGTGACGAAAGAGAGGCGGCAAGGGTGCGATGGCATCGACGCGCGCCGGTTGAAGCGTCATCGTACCGCGCACCGCGGGTTTCGCGGCGCGGGCCGCTATAGCTTGCGCGCCGGCGCCGTCTTTCGTCCGCGTGTTTCGGCTTCCGAGAACAGGCTGACCACGACATCGCGCAACCACCGGTTGCCTTCGTCCTGATTCACGCGCGTATGCCACAGCATATGAATCGGCGCACCCGGCAGCGTGACGGGTAACGCCCGCCAGCTCAGCGAAAACGGCGCGGCGAGCTGCAGCGCGAGATGCTCGGGCACGGTCGCGATCAGGTCGGTGCGTTGCAGGATATAGCCGACGCTCATGAAATGCGGGACCGTGAGCCGCACGCGGCGCTTGACGCGTCGCCGCTTCAGCCATTCGTCGACCTGCCCGTGGCCGGTGCCGGCCGATACCACGACCAGATGCTCGGCGCCCCGCCATGCGTCGACCGTCAATGGCGCGTCCTCGAGCGGATGCCCGCGGCGGAACAGGCACACGTACCGCTGATCGAACAACCGGCGCTGATAGAACCCGCCTTGCAGTTGCGGCAGCAGCCCGATCGCGAGATCGACGCGACCGTCGGCCATTTCGTCGCTGAGGTTCACGCTCGTGTTGCGCACCGTATTGAGCGCGATGCCCGGCGCCGTTTTCGACAGATGTTCGAGCAACGCGGGCAGGAACACGACTTCGCCGATATCGGTCATCCCGATCGTCATCGTGCGCGACGCGCGCAGCGGATCGAAACCCGTCTCCGGATTGAGCGCCGCATGCAGCGTCGACAGCGCCTGCGCAACCGGCCCGGCCAGACGCAACGCGAACGGCGTCGGAACCACGCCGCCGGGCCCGCGCACGAACAGCGGATCGCCGAGCCGGCGGCGCAGTTTCGCGAGCGCGTTGCTTACGCCGGGCTGGCTCATGTTCATCTGCTCGGCGACGCTCGACACGCGCCGCTCCTGCATGAGCCGCTGAAAAAGCAGCAGCAGATTGAGGTCGATCTCGCTCAGTTCCATGGTGTCGCAGCGCTCCCGATCATTCCGTTCAGTGATGAAGCAGATTCCATGCATTTTATTGTGGGATAAGGATCCGCTGCTGAAAATACCGACACGGCGCATGCATTCGACAGGCGCGCCGAGCAGGTCACGCGCGCCGCGGCCTCGATAACTGACTATCTGAATCCCGGAGACACCTTCATCATGCAGACCCATCTGAACATCGCGATCGTCGGCGCCGGTATCGGCGGCCTGACGCTGGCGCTCGCGTTGCGCGAGCGCGGCATCGACGCGCAACTGTACGAGCAGACCGACGTGCTGCGCGAGGTCGGGGCGGCCGTCGCGCTGTCGGCGAATGCGACGCGCTTCTACGAACGGATGGGATTACGTTCCGCTTTCGACGCGGTATGCGCGGAAATCCCGGCGCTCGTCTATCGCGACGGGCGCAGCGGGGCGGTCATCGGCCATCATCGCGGCGAACCCGACTATCGCCGGCAATTCGGCGGGTCGTACTGGGGCGTGCATCGCGCGGACCTGCAGGCGATCCTGTCGAAGGCGGTCGGTGTCGAGCAGATCCATCTCGGCCATCGACTGGTCGATCTCGCGCAGCATCCGGACCGCGTGACGCTGACGTTCGACAACGGCAAGCGTGTCGATGCCGATCTCGTGATCGGCGCGGATGGCGCGCGTTCGATCACGCGGCGCTGGATGCTCGGCTACGACGACGTGCTGTATTCGGGCTGCTCGGGCTTTCGCGGCGTGGTGCCGGCCGAGCGGATGGACCTGCTGCCCGATCCGGAAGCCATCCAGTTCTGGGTCGGGCCGCACGGCCACCTGCTGCACTATCCGATCGGCGACAACGGCGACCAGAACTTCCTGCTGGTCGAACGTCATCCGTCGCCGTGGCCGTCGCGCGAGTGGGTCATGCCGGCCGAGGAGGGCGAGCAATCGCGCCTGTTCAAGGACTGGCACCCGGCGGTGGTGCAGATGATCACCGCGGTGCCGGTCAGCCAGCGCTGGGGGCTGTTCCACCGGCCGCCGCTCGGCCGCTGGAGCCGTGGGCGCGTGACGCTGATCGGCGACGCCGCGCACGCGCTGGTGCCGCATCATGGGCAGGGCGCGAACCAGTCGATCGAGGATGCGGTGGTGCTGGCCGGGCAACTGGCGAAGGCCGGGCCGGGCAACTGGCGCGAAGCGCAGGAAGCGTACGAGCGGCTGCGGCGCGGTCGCACGCGCAAGGTGCAGTACGCATCGATCACGGCCGCCGACGTGCTGCATCTGCCCGACGGGCCGGCCGCGCGGGCGCGCAATGTCCGGCTCGGCGAACGCGACAGCGTGCTGCATCACCTGGACTGGATTCACGATTTCGACGCGCTCGCCGACGAGCCGAACGAGCGCCAGGGCGGGACGTGGCTTTGATCGGCCGCGCATGGCGCGACCGGCCCGGCGCGCACGCGGGCGGTTGTCGCCAGGCCCGGCTGACCCGCGCGCGGGCCGGCCGCATGGCCCTCACGCGTAGTCGGCCACCTGTTCGGCGTCGCGCTTGACCTGCTCGATGTCGCGAAACCGCGCAGCCGGATGGGCGTCCGGCAACCGCGCGGCGCCGCCGAACAGCTTCTCGCGCAGCGTGCCGGGCGTGTATCCGGTCGGGTAGACGCCGCGCCGCTGCAACTCCGGCACGAGGTAGCGGACGATGTCCTCGAACGTTTCGTGCGCCACGGCGTACGCGAGATTGAAACCGTCGACGTCGGTTGCGGCGACCCATTCCTGCAGGATGTCCGCGACCGTCTGCGCGGAGCCGACGAACACGGGGCCCATCCCGCCGATGCCACCCCACGCGGCCAGTGCCTCGATTGTCCACGCGGTGTCGCCGCCGGCCAGGTGCTCGACGGCCGACACGATCGCATTCGTTTCGACTCGCCTGACGGGATCGGTCGGCGCGTACTGGCCGAAGTCGATGCCGGTCCAGCCGGACATGAACACGAGCGAACCGTCGTACGACACGTAACGGCGATATTCGTCGAACTTCGCCTGTGCCTTCTCGTCGGTTTCGTCGACGATCACCGTGACGAGGTTGTAGATCAGCACGTCGCGCGGGTCGCGCCCCGCGGCTGCGGCCTGTGCGCGCACGTCGGCGACATAGCGCGCGAGCTGCGGGCGGGTAGGCGCGGCGACGAACACGCATTCGGCGTGCCGTGCGGCGAACGCCTTGCCGGGGCCGGACGCGCCGGCCTGGAACAGCACCGGCGTGCGCTGCGGCGACGGCTCGCACAGGTGATAGCCGGGCACGTCGAAGAACCGCCCCTTGTGGCCGATCTCGTGCACCTTCTCGGGGTGCGTGAACACGCGGCCGTCGCGATCGCGCACGACCGCGCCGTCTTCCCAGCTTCCTTCGAACAGCTTGTACAGCACCTCGACATATTCGGCCGCGACCGCATAGCGATCGTCATGCGTGCGCAGCCCGTTGTCGCCGACGTTCTTCGCGCCGCTTTCCAGGTACGACGTGACGATGTTCCATGCGAGCCGGCCCTTGGTGTGATGGTCGGCCGTCGACAGGCGGCGTGCGAACGTGTACGGATGCTCGAACGTCGTCGACGCGGTAATGCCGATGCCGAGATGTTCGGTCGCCATCGCGATCGGCGCGGCGAGTTGCAGCGGATCGTTGACCGGAATCTGCGCGGCCTGATGCAGCGCGTGATAGTTGCTGCCGTGGTAGACGTCGTAATAGCCGATCACGTCCGCGATGAAGATCGCGTCGAAGATGCCGCGCTCGAGCACGCGGGCGAGATCGGTCCAGTAGTCGAGGTCCTTGTACTGCCACGAGCGGTCGCGCGGATGCGCCCACAACCCCGGCGACTGATGGCCGACGCAGTTCATCTCGAATGCGTTGAAGCGAATGGTCTTGCTCATCGGGCGGCTCCCGTTTCGGTGCCGGCGCCTGCACCGTTGCCGACGCGCCAGCCGAACGGCGGCGTGCGTCCGTTGACGATCCAGTCGCCGACGACCCGCCTGAAGCGGCTCGCCAGTGCGTCGTAATCGGTGCCCGTGGAAAGATCGGTGTCTGCGTGCGACGAAGTCATGCGTGTTCCTCGAAGGGCGGGGCCGTTTGCACCGGGAGGCCCAGTATAGGAAGCGTGACGCGAGCGTTCCAATAACGGATTCGCAGATCGTTATCGTCGATACGCATTATGTGCGCGGCTGCGCGGAAGTTTCGACGTCAACGCGTCGATTGCGACGTCGAAGCGTGGAATCGGGCGCCGTGCCGCATCGTGTCGTTTGTTATCCGAAGGAATAACGTTACGAGAATCGCTCGGTTTGCCGGCCCGCGATGCACTGCTAGATTCAGTGCTTTCGTCATCCATCAGGAGAGCCCGATGTCCGATACGAGCGCCACGATTCACGAGCAGCCGGCCGACGCGAAACCGCAGGTTGCCCGCGTGATTGCCGACGACGCACAGGCGATCGCGGCCGCGCATGCGCTGGCGCAGCGGCTCGCGCAAGGCGCGGCCGAGCGCGATCGCGAGCGCCGGTTGCCGCGCGACGAGATCGAATGGTTCTCGCAGTCGGGGTTGTGGGCGATCACGGTGCCGAAGGCCTATGGCGGCGCGGGCGTGTCGCATGTGACGCTCACCGAGGTGATCAAGATCGTCGCGGCGGCCGACGGGTCGCTCGGGCAGTTGCCGCAGAATCATTTCGGGCTGGTCGACGTGATCGCGCTGGTCGGCACCGACGCGCAGAAGCGTCATTTCTTCGCGGAGATCCTGAGCGGCAAGCGGTTCGGCAACGGCTTCTCGGAGAAGGGCACGAAGCACGTGCTCGACCTGAAGACGCGCGTGCGCCGCGACGGCGACGACCACGTCGTCGACGGCACGAAGTTCTATTCGACGGGCGCGCTGTTCGCGCACTACGTGCCGGTGCTCGGCCTCGACGATGCACAGCAGGCATGGCTCGCCTACGTGCCGCAGCCGACACCGGGGCTCACCGTGATCGACGACTGGTCGGGCTTCGGCCAGCGCACGACCGCGAGCGGCACGGTCGTGCTCGATCGCGTGCGCGTGCCGGCGTCGCACGTGCTGCCCGCTCAGCGTGTGTCGGACGAGCCGACGCTCAACGGCCCGCTGTCGCAGATCATCCAGGCGGCGATCGATGCGGGCATCGCGAAGGCGGCCATCGCCGATACCGAGGCGTTCGTGCGCACCCGCACGCGTCCGTGGGTCGACAGCGGCGTGGAGCGGGCTACCGACGATCCGCTGATCGTGCGCGAAATCGGCAGGCTGCACATCCGGCTTCATGCGGCGGAAGCGCTGCTCGAACGCGCGGCGCGCACGCTGGACGAGATCGGCGCGCGCGGCACGGTGACGGACGACGACGTTGCGCGCGCATCGGTCGCGGTCGGCGAAGCGAAGGTGCTGACGACGGAAATCGCGCTGCTCGCGGGCGAGAAGCTGTTCGAGCTGGCCGGCACGCAGTCGACGCTCGCCGAACACAATCTCGATCGCCACTGGCGCAACGCGCGCACGCATACGCTGCACGATCCGGTGCGCTGGAAATATCACCTCGTCGGCAACTACTATCTGAATGGCGTGCGTCCGGCGCGCCATGCGTGGAACTGAACGTCGAGCCAGACCGCGCGCCGATCCGGCGCGATCGCCGACACGCATTGCGCCGGAGGATGCGGCGCGGTGCAGCTCGGGATGACGTGAAGGGGGGATGCGTCAGGCACGCGTTGCATACGCGCCTGGCGCGGAACCAGGCTTCGTCACTTCACGCATTCGAGCGCGTACTTCAGGCCCTGGCCGAGCAATCCGCGCCACACTTCCCACGTATGCCCGCCGCCGACGATGCGCAGCTCGGCCGCGTTCTGCGCGCGCCGCAGGTGCGTGTACAGCATGCTCGATTCCGCCTGGATCGTCAGGTCGTCGTCGCCGGCCGCGATGAACATCGGCACGCGCCAGTTGCGCGCGAAATAGCCGCGCATCAGCGTCGGGTAGTTGAGCTCGTGCCACACGCGCGGATCGAACTGCCGGTCGCCGAATACGCCGACGTAGCGCGCGGCGGAATTGAGCGGCGGCTCGTTCGCGTAGATCGCGGGGCTCAGCAGCATCGCGCCGCAGAACAGGCCCGGCTCGAGCAGCAGGAAACGCAGCGCGCCGAAGCCGCCCATCGACACGCCGCCGATCGCGCGGCCCGCGCGCTGGTTCGATACCGCGAAGTGCGCTTCGACTTCCGGCAGCAGGTCGTTGAGGAACGCGCTCTGCATTTTCTCCTTGCGGTCGACGTACCAGTCGGTGCCGCCTTGCGGCATCACGATCACGACGGGCGGAATCTCGTGGCGTTCGATCAGCGTGTCGGTCGTGGCCTGCAGCCGGCCCTGCGTGATCCAGTCGTTCGCGTTGCCGGCATTGCCGTGCAGCAGGTACATCACCGGATAGCGTGCGCCTTCCGGGTTGTAGCCGGGCGGCAGGTAGACCGTATAGGACCAGTCGCGCTTCAGCGACGCCGAACGAAACGAGCGCAGCATGATACTGCTGCCGGGATTGACCGGTGCCTCCTGCGCGGCCGGCGTCGACGGGGCGGCCTGGACCATCGACGGCAAGGCCGGCGATGCCGCGGTCGCGCCCTGGGTGGCATGGGCGGTGGCGACGGAGCCGGCGAGCAGGGCGACGGCGAACGGTAGGGCAAGTCGGCGCATGGCGAATCGTTTCAGGAAGGGCGCCCGCTATCGTAGCAGCGGCGCGTGATGGCGCGGCGCGTCACCGCCGCGAACGGAACGGGAACGGCAGTCGCGACACGAACGGCGCATAGAGCTTCGCGACGAGATACAGCAAACCGATCGCGACGACGTCGGCGGTCAGGCCGAGCGGCACGTCGAGGTAGCCTTCGGTCGCCTGGTACAGCAGCGAATCGACCGCGAGCGAGATGCAGGTGCCGGCGACGAAGCACAGCAGCCCCTGCCGGCCGATCGTGCCGATCCACGGCATCGCGTGCGCGACCTTCTTCATCCACCCGAGGTGCACGAGCTTGGCCGCGAGCCATGCGATCGCGAGGAAGTTTCCGAGCCGCAGCGCGCCGAGGTTCTGCTTGATCGACGGATCGGTCGGAAACGGCTCGACGCGCAGCCGGTAGTACGCGCCGGCCGCGACGATCGCGAGCGCCGCGGCCGTGAGCAGCCAGCCCTGCGGCTTCGGCGCGAGCGTCTGGTAGACGGGCTGGCAGCGCGCGATCACGCCGAATACGAACAGGAACTGCCACGCGAACGGATTGAAGTCCCACGGCATGCCTTCGACGGTCGGCAGGAAGCGCGCGGCATGCGGCGCCGCGTACCACAGCGATCCGCTGAACGCGAGCAGCAACCACGGCTGCGTGCGCGCGAGCGGCAGCGCGAGCGGGACGAGCAGCGCGAAGAACGCGTACATCGGCAGCACCGATGCGAGATACGGCTGGCGGCGGAACAGCAGGATGTCGCGCAGCGCCGCGAGCGGCTTGTGGAGCAGGCCGTCGAGATCGTTGGTCGGCATGTTCGGGCCGTCGATCGAGAATGCGTTCAGCACGGCGGTGATCAGCAGCATCAGGCCGGCCGTCACCAGAAACGCGCGGTAGATCTCGAACGCGCGGCGGATGAAGCGCTGGCGCGCGGCGGCCTCGTCGTGGCGCTCGGCGAGCGTGTTGTACGCGATGGCGGTGGCGAAGCCGCCGAGGAATACGAACACTTCGGCCGCATCGCACAGCGCGTACGCATGCAGCGTCACGCGCGACAGGATGCTGCCGCCGATGTGGTCGACGACGATCACGAGCAGCACGAGGCCGCGGAAGAAATCGAGCTCGGCGTAGCGGCCGGGCCGGGCGGCGGCGGTCATCGAGCCGCCGCCCGGCGCGCGCCGCGTGCGCGGCTGGCAGCCGCCGCGCATGAATCGGGGTGAAGCATGACTTCGCGAAGAAATGACGAACGGATGCGCATTGTGCCACCGATGCGACATCGCCCGGGTTTATGCGGATGGCGGGCCGGTCAGCCGCGGCCGGCAAGCCCGGTCGGGCAGGCGGGCGAGCCCGGCAGTTGGATCAGCGCAACGCTTGGCATGCCGGCGCTACGGCCCCGATGGACGGCCGGTTTGCGACGTGACACCATTTTGTCCGCGCGGCCGCACACCGCGTTGTCCGCCCTGCGGGCCACTGACCTATAAACAGACAAAAACAGACAAACAAATTCGCCGGGCGCAAAGTCTGCCCGGCACCCGGCTCCGGAGATCCGTCATGAGGAAGCACGTCATTTTTGCCGCCGCGCTGGCAGCGTTCGCCGCGCCGGCCTTCGCGCAGGACAGCGTCACGCTGTACGGCCTGATCGACGAAGGCTTCAACTACACGAACAACGTGAACGTGAACGGGGTCGGAAAAGCGGATTACCAGCTCGCGAGCGGCTATGCGCAGGGCAGCCGCTGGGGCCTGAAGGGCAGCGAGGATCTCGGCGGCGGGCTGAAGGCGATCTTCACGCTGGAAAACGGCTTCGACGTGAACAACGGCAGGCTCAACCAGGGCGGCCGGATGTTCGGCCGTCAGGCGTTCGTCGGGTTGAGCGCGTCGCGCTTCGGCACGCTGACGTTCGGTCGCCAGTACGATTCCGTCGTCGACTACCTCGCGCCGCTGACCGCGAACGGCAACTGGGGCGGCACGCTGTTCTCGCATCCGTTCGACAACGACAACACGGACAACTCATTCCGCGTCAACAACACGGTCAAGTACGCGAGCGCCGACTGGAACGGGCTGACCTTCGGCGGCACCTACAGCTTCAGCAACAGCACGGGCTTCTCGACCAATCGCCAGTACAGCGTCGGCGCGCAGTATTCGCTGGCCGGGCTGCAGGTCGCGGCCGCGTACCTGCAGGCGAACAGCCCCGGCGTCGGCAGCGCGGGCGCGATCGCGTCCGACGATGCGAATTTCGTCGCCGAGCGCCTGCGCATCTTCGGCGGCGGTATCAACTATACGTTCGGCCCGGCGACGGTCGGCTTCGTCTATACGAAGACCGACATGAAGAACCCGGTGTCGACCATCTACCTGCCGGCGACGGCGTTCGACGGGCTCGGGCTGACCGCGACGAAGTTCCAGAATTTCGAGATCAACGGCAAGTACCAGCTCACGCCCGATTTCTATCTCGGTGCGCAGTACGTGTACACGGACGGCAAGTTCGACGGCGCGGGCGGCTCGTTCAAGCCGAAATACCACACGGTCGGCCTGATGGCCGACTACAGCCTGTCCAAGCGCACCGACGTCTACCTGCAGGGCGCATGGCAGAAGGTCGCCGGCGACAAGACGGGCACGGCGGCCGACGGCGGCTACGTCGTCGGCACCGACGGGCCGTCGTCGTCGTCGAACCAGTTCGCGGTGCGCGCCGCGATCCGCCACAAGTTCTGAGCGTGCGATGCCGTCATGACGCCCGGTGCGTGTCGCCGAGCGTTTGCGCGAGCCAGTCGACGAAGATCCGCACGCGCGGCGCCAGATGGCGGCCGTGCGGAAACACGACCGACACCGGCAGCGGCGCGGCATGCCATTCCGGCAGCACCTCGACCAGCGAACCGTCTTCGATGAGCGGCGCGAGCCCGTCGCGCGGCGCCTGGATCAGCCCGAGGCCCGCGACGCAGCACGCGAGATACGCTTGCGAGCTGTTGACCGCGACGACGCTGCGCATCTTCACCGTATGCAGCTCGCCCGAATCCATATCCGCATATTCCCAGTCCAGCTCGCGGCCCGTGCGGTTCGAGAAATAGCCGACCGCGACGTGGTCGGGCAAATCGTCCGGCGAGCGCGGCGTGCCGTATTGCGCGAGATAGCCGGGCGACGCGCAATTGATCTGCGCCATCTCGCCGATGCGCCGCGCGACGAGCGACGTGTCGGACAGCACGCCGACCCGCACCGCGCAGTCGATCCCGTCGGCGACGAGATCGACGAAGCGGTCGGACGTGCTCAGCACGACGCGCAGGTCGGGATAGCGCGCGTGGAAATCCGGCAGCGCCGGGATTACTTCGTTCAGTGCGAAGCGCTCGGGCAGGTCGACGCGGATCAGGCCGCGCTGCGCCGCGCCGGCTTCGTCGAATAGCGTCTCGGCATCGTCGAGATCGGCGAGCAACCGCGTGCAGCGCTCGTAGTAGGTCGCACCTTCGACGGTCAGCGCGACGCGCCGGGTGGTCCGCTGCAGCAGGCGCACCCTCAGGTGTTTTTCCAGATACTGGACGGCATTGCTCACCGTCGGGCGCGGCAATTGCAACTGCTCGGCCGCTTTCGTGAAGCTGCCGAGGTGGGCGACGCGCGCAAAGATGCGCATTGCTTGCAGATGATCCATGCGGGGCGTTGGGAAATGGGCAGAGGCTCCATTGTTAATCAGCGTCGAATGATTTGGTTGGGCGTTTCGTGTTTATCGCGCGCGGCAATGCGCCCAGAATCCGGTTCATTCACTCACCACTGCAAGGAAACGGACATGGACAAGCGTCAACTGGGCCGCACGGGCCCGCAGGTTTCGGCGATTGCACTCGGCTGCATGGGGATGTCGGATTTCTACGGGCCGGCGGATCGCGACGAAAGCATCGCGACGCTGCACGCGGCGCTCGACAACGGGATCACGTTGCTCGATACGGGCGACTTCTACGGGATGGGCGACAACGAAATGCTGATTCGCGATGCGCTGCGCGGCCGGACCCGCGACCAGGTGCTGATCAGCGTGAAGTTCGGCGCGCTGCGCGACCCGGCCGGCGCGTTCACCGGCTACGACGCGCGGCCCGCGGCGATCCGGAATTTCGTCGCGTATTCGCTGAAGCGCCTCGGCACCGACCATATCGACATCTACCGGCCCGCGCGCGTCGATCCGGCCGTGCCGATCGAGGAGACGGTCGGCGCGATCGCCGATCTCGTGAAGGCCGGCTACGTGCGCCATATCGGTCTGTCGGAACTCGGCGCCGACACGATCCGCCGCGCGGCGGCCGTCGCGCCGATCGCCGACCTGCAGATCGAGTATTCGCTGCTGTCGCGCGGGATCGAGGCGGACATCCTGCCGACCTGTCGCGAACTGGGGATCGGCGTGACCGCGTACGGCGTGCTGTCGCGCGGGCTGCTCGGCGGCGGCTGGAGCGCGGCACGGCAGGGCGAGCGCGATTTCCGCGCGGCCAGCCCGCGCTTCCAGGGCGAGAATCTCGCGCACAACCTCGCGCTGGTCGACGCGCTGCGCGCGATCGCCGGCGAGAAGGGCGGCAATCCCGCGCAGATCGCGATCGCCTGGGCGCTGTCGCGCGGCGACGACATCGTGCCGCTGATCGGCGCACGCAAGCGCACCCAACTGCAGGACGCGCTGCAGGCGTCTAAATTGCAACTAACGGTCAATGATCTCGCCCGCATCGAAGCGGCGGTTCCCGCCGGGGCGGCTGCCGGCGAGCGTTATCCGGCCGCGCAGATGGCGCACCTCGACAGCGAGCAGGGCCGGGGGCCGGCGCACGGCGCATGAACGACGCGGCTGGCCGGATGACGGGGCTCGCCTGACGGGCCCGAGCCAGCCTCAGGCAAAACCAGATGGCCGGCGGCGCGACGGTGGTTCACCATCGGCGCCGTATTCAACCGGACGGAATGCCATTCATGCACATTCATACGCTGACGATCATCGTGCTGGTCTTTCTCCTGGCCGGCGCGGTCAAGGGGATGATCGGCCTCGGGCTGCCGACGATCGCGATGGGGCTGCTCACGCTCGCGATGCCGCCGTCGGCGGCCGCGAGCCTGCTGCTCGTGCCGTCGTTCATCACCAACGTGTGGCAGCTGTGGCTCGGGCCGTCGTTCGGGCCGCTGCTGCGTCGTCTGTGGCCGCTGCTCGTCGGGCTGACGATCGGCACGCTGACGGGCGGCCTGCCCGCGCTCGCGGCCGGCAACGCGTGGACGCACGCGGCGCTCGGCGTCGTGCTGGTCGCGTACGGCTGCTGGGGGCTCGCCGCCGCGCGGCTGCCCGCGCCGGGGCGTCACGAAAAATGGCTGTCGGCGGTGGTCGGCTACCTGACCGGCGTCGTGACGGCCGCGACCGGCGTGTTCGTCGTGCCGGCCGTGCCGTACCTGCAGGCGCTGCGCCTGTCGAAGGACGACCTGATCCAGGCGCTCGGGCTGTCGTTTACCGCGTCGACGATCGCGCTCGGCCTGCAGCTGCGCGTGACGGGCGCACTGCAGACGGTCGATCTCGGCGTATCGGCGCTGGCGCTCGTGCCGGCGCTCGCGGGGATGATCGGCGGCCAGTATGCACGCCGCGTGATGAGCGAGAAGGCGTTCAAGCGCTGTTTCTTCGCCGGGATGATCGCGCTCGGCGCATACATGGCCGCGTCGGGGCTGCGCTGAGCGTCGCGCCGGCCGGCGTCGTCACAGTTGCGCTTCGATCTCCGCCTTGTCGATCACCGACCACACCTGCCGGATCTTGCCGTCGTGAAACTCGTAGATCACGTTCTCGGCGAACGTGACGCGCGTGCCGTCGACGGCGAGCCCCATGAACGTCCCCTTCGGCGAACACGCGAAGCGAAGCCGGCACGCGACGCGCGGCGGTTCGCATACCAGCAGCCGGATGTCGAAGTGCAGATCCGGGATGTCGCGAAAATCCTGCTCCAGCAGCGCGCGATAACCGGATAGCCCGAGCGGCCGGTCGTTGTGGATCACGTTGTCGGCGACGTGCTCGCCGAGCGCCGCCCAGTCCTGCCGGTTCAGGCAGTCGATATACGCACGGTAGCGGGTAGCGAGATCGGTTGCTGCCATGGTCATGCCTCCGTAGGTATCGATGGGGGCGCCGGATCCGGTGCGCGTTACCGCGACGCGGTCTCGCCCGACAGGAACGCGACGAACGCCTGCGTGTATTTCGGCAGGGCGTCGAACGATCGCGCGCAGAGCGTCAGCTTGCGGTGGCCCCACGAGTCGGACAGCTCGACGAGCCGCACGTCCATCGTCTGCATCGCCCGCTCGGCCGCATGGCGCGACACGATGCCGATTCCCACGCCGCTTTCGATCACGCGGCAGATCGCGTCGAAACTCTTCAACTGCACACGGTAGCGGATCCGCTTGCCGAGCGCGCGTGCCTGATCCGCGAGATGGACCTGCAGCGCGCTGCCGTCGGTCAGCCCGATGAAATCCGCATCGGCGATCTCGTCGAACGCGACCTCGTCGCGCGTGGCGAGCGCGTGCGCGGCCGGCACGACGACGATCAGCCAGTCCTCGCGGAACGGCTTCTGTTCCAGCCCGCCGAGCCCGACCGAATCCGCGACGATCCCGATTTCGGCCGTCTTGTTGCGGATCGCATGCACGATCTCCTGGCTCGAGCGCTCCTCGACGCTGATCGACAGTTTCGGGTGATGCGGCAGATACGCGGCGAGCGCGTCGGGCAGGTACTCGCTGAGCGATGCCGTGTTGCACAGCAGCCGGATGTGCCCGCGCAGCCCCTGGCCGTATTGCTGCAGTTCGCCGCGCATGTGGTCAATCTGCTGCAGCACGGTGCGCGCGTGGTGTTCGAGCGCGAGGCCGGCGTCGGTCGGCTGAGCGCCCGACTTGGTCCGGTGCAGCAGCGGCACGCCGAGCTCGTCCTCCATCCCGCGAATGCGCTCGCTCGCGGCCTGCAGCGTGATGTGGGTGCGCTCGGCGCCGCTCGTGATCGTGCCGGCCTCGCAGATGTTCAGGAAGAGCCGCAGGTCGGTCAGGTTGAAGCGCATGGTCGGGTGGGGGCGCGTAAGGATTGGAATGGCCGATAAGTTAGCAGGAACCGCAGCCGCGGTCTCAGGCTGCGCTTGAGGCCCCGTTCGCCGGTTCCGCATTTTCGGGGCACGATCGATCCCGGATCATGGCCGCATATCAACCGGGGGAGACTGTCATGCGGGGCGATTCGTCGTGGGTGGTGTCGTTCAAGATCGCGTTGCACCTGCTGTTCCTGTGCATCGGCGTCGCGTGGGCGTGCGCCGAACTGGTGGACTGGCTGCGCTGAGCCGGGCGGGCGGCGTTGGCTGTTCCGCCGACCCGCGCGCTCGATCGTTTGTTGAAAGCCATTCGAAATAATTGCGCATCGGGAAATTTCCTTCGCGTGGTAGCGCGAAGGCAGAGAAATTATTCCAAATCGAATCGTATTTCCGGCAATAAATCTGCGCCGGTGCCGGGTTCGTGATCGTTTGTCATCATTGTTTGCATCCGGTTACACGTCGGTCGGTCCGTTTTTGAGATGCTTGAAAGATTGTCAAACCGGAGTCGATCGTCCATGAAACAGCACGAGATTTACCGCAAGGCGGCGTGGTTGTCGGGCCTGGCCGCCGTGCTCGTCATGGCCGGTTGTGCAAGCACGCAGTCCGTTCCGCCGAGCGACACGCTGGCGGGTTCGGCGCCGCCGAGCCCGTCCGCCGCGACGCCGTCGGTTGTCGTACCGGCCGCACCGGCCGCGCCAGCGCAGGCGCCGATCCTCGTCGCGCAGAAGTACGTCGTGAAGCGCGGCGACACGCTGTCGGGCATCGCGTCGTCGAACGACTGCAGCGTGGCGGAGTTGCGCACCTGGAACAAGCTCGACGCGCGCAGCACGCTGCGCACGGGGCAGGTGCTGCGTATCGTCCGGCCGCAACCGTTGCAGGCGCCGGGTTCGACCGACAGCACGCAGCAGGCCGCTGCCGCCGGCGATGCGTCGGCCGCGAGCGACCGGCAGGTCGTGAAGGAAACGAAGCGGCACGCGGGGGCGGTTGCGCTCACGTGGCCCGCGCAAGGGCGGATCGTCGACGCGTTCCGGCCCGGGCAGAACCGTGGCATCCAGATCGCCGGGCGGTCCGGCGACCCGGTTCGGGCGGCGGCCGACGGACGCGTGATGTATGCCGGCACGGGCCTGAACGATTACGGCAGCCTGATCATCGTCCAGCACAACGCGGATTTTCTGACGGCGTATGCGCACAACCGCAAGCTGCTGGTGAAGACCGGCGACATCGTGCACCAGGGCGACGAGATCGCCGAGATGGGCGACCTCGACAACTCGCGCGTCGCGCTGCTGTTCGAGGTGCGGCGTGACGGCAAGCCGGTCAATCCGATGTCGTACCTGCCGTCGTCGCAAGGCTGACGTGCGTCGCACCGCTGGAACGCGGGCGCACTCGCTGCTACGCTAGAACCTGTTCATGCGACCCCGTTCATCGGGGGCAGGCGGACGTCTTTCGGGGATGCGCGGCCAATGCCGCCGCGAGCCGGCCGTCGGCGTGAACCGGCGCGCATCGGTGTGTTGTCGTGTTGCGCGCCTGCGTTGCTTCGTGCCACCGTTTCCGACAGAACACCACACATTCATGGAACACTCTCCGACACGCCGCTCGCTGTTGCTCGCCGCCGTCGCCGCACCGTTCGTCGCCGCGTGCTCGTCGGCGCCCGTGGCCGACCAGGGGCGCGCCCACGCCGCGCAAGCCGATCTCGCCACGCTCGAAAAAGCCTCGAACGGCCGGCTCGGCGTCGCCGTGCTCGATACGTCGAACGGCACGCGCATCGCATATCACGCACGCGAGCGCTTCCCGCTGTGCGGTACCTATGCGGTTTCCGCCGCCGCCGCGATACTCGCGCGCGGCGCGCTCGACGCATCGCTGCTGCCGCGCCGCATCCTGTATCGCCGCTACGACGTCGTGGCCGGCTCGCCGGTGACGGAAAGCCACGTCGACACAGGGATGACGATCGCGCAGCTGTGCGTCGCGATGCTGCAGTCGGGCGACAAGGGCGCGGGCAACCTGCTGATGAACGTGCTCGGCGGCCCGCAGTCCGTGACCGCGTTCGCGCACGAGAGCGGCGACACCACGTTCCGCCTCGACCGCTGGGAACCCGAGCTGAACGAGGCCGCGCCGCACGACGTGCGCGATACGTCGACGCCGGTCGCGATGGTCGACATGATGAAGCGCCTGCTGCTCGGCGACACGCTGGGCGAGCCGCAGCGCGCGCAATTGACGGAGTGGCTGGCCGGCGGCGCGCGCGGCGCGACCGGGATCGCGGCCGGCGTGCCGTCCGGCTGGCGCATCGCGGACAAGGCCGGCAGCGGCGGCTACGGCACGACGACCGACGTGGCGGTGGTCTGGCCGCCGTCGCGCGCGCCGATCGTGATGGCCATCTCGTTCACGCAGCCGCGTGCCGATGCGGCCGCGCGTGCCGACGTCGTCGCGTCGGCCGCGCGCATCGCATCGCGCGCGCTCATCCCGGCGGCCTGAGCGCGCGGCACACCTCGCGCAAAGCCGGCGTTTGGCTTATCGTGTCGGACAGCGCGCGCCGGTGCCGGCGCGCGGTTTTTCGCGCGGCTCTCCGTTTACCCGCTTCGTCATGCGCCGACTTCCGCCCCTGCACGCGTTGCAGATCTTCTCGACGGTGGCCCGCCACCGCAGCTTCACGCGTGCGGCCGAGCAGCTGTGCCTCACGCAGGGCGCGGTGAGCCGGCAGATCCAGACGCTCGAGGCGCATTACGGTTTCCCGCTGTTCAAGCGCCATGCGAAGGGCCTCACGCTGACGGCGGAGGGCGAGCAATTGCTGCCGGTGGTCGACGAAAGCTTCGCGCGGATCGAGGACATCTCGATGAAGCTCACGCGGCAGCGCACCGATCTCGCGTTGAAGGTGCCGACCTGCGTGATGCGCTGGATGCTGCCGCGCATCATGCGCTTCCAGGGCGAACATCCCGATCTCCACGTGCAGATCACGACCGCGTGGCAGCACGTCGTCGATTTCTCGACCGAGCCGTTCGATGCGGCGATCGTCTACGGCATGTCGCCGGGCGCGGGCGTATTCGCGCTGCCGCTGTTCGGCGAACGGCTGACGCCGGTATGCGCGCCCGAACTGCGGCAAGCGTCGCCGCTCGATGCGGTCGGCGATCTCGCGCGCCATACGCTGCTGCATCCGACGCGCGACCATCGCGACTGGCGCGCGTGGCTCGAACACGCGGGCGAGCGCGCGGTCGATGCGGAGCGCGGGCCGACCTTCGACACGCTCGATCTCGCGACCAACGCGGCGATGCAGGGCTTCGGCGTGGCGATCGGCGACGTGACGCTGGTCGACGACGATGTCAGCGCACGCCGGCTCGAGCGGCCCTTCGACATCGTGCTCGAAACGGGCGCACGCTACTTCTTCGTCTATCCCGAGAACATCGCCAGCCAGCAGAAGATCCGCGCGTTCAGCGACTGGATCGCCGCCCATCGCGACTGACGTGCGGCATCGCCGGCGCGTTTCACTGGTAAGTCACGACGGCGATCATCGGTGCATGAAGGTTGCCCGGGCGGTCAGGTAAAACGATTGCGCGCGAGGCCTGCGTAAAGGTCGTGGTCTTGATCGTACGCAGGCTCGCCGCGTCGACGAACGCAACTTGCCCGCTCGCCGGGCGCGGGCAGTCGGGGCGCACGCGCGCCTGCGCGGCGTCGGCCGTATCGAGCGCGAACGCGCACGGCGGCTCGACGATCATGCCGGTGAAGTGAATGATGCCGGACGTGCCGGCGGCAAATGAAGGGGACGAGGCCAGAAGCGCGGCAGCCAGGGCGAACGAGGCGGCAAACAGGCGATGCTTCATGACGGGCTCCAGAGAGGAAGCGCGTCGCAGCGGGGCCGCTCGAATGGCAGTCCGTCAACGCTGCGATGCTGAGTGCGTAAACGGCAACTTCATCGAACCTCTTGAATGAAAAACCTGAAATAACGGCAATAAGCCAATGACGCCGCATGCCTCCAATCAATTTATCCCAAATTTGTGCGCCCGCAAGTCAGGGTATTGCCGGTGGCGTAGGCTCGCGGAACGGGCGTCGCTGGATACGGCGCGCGCAGGTCGATCGTTGAGAACTCAACGAGTCCGCGATCCGGCGAATCGCGACGACCCGAAAGGAAACGGCCGCTCGAATGAGCGGCCGTCCGGGGGGGATGCGGTGCGGTGCGGCGGTCAGCCTGCGCGCTTGCGTATCGCGCCGACGATCACGAGCAGCACGATCGCGCCGATGATCGACGCGATCCAGCCGGCGCCCTGGCCCGGTGCGTACCAGCCGGCGGCACGGCCGACGTAGCCCGCGACGAGCGAGCCGACGACGCCGAGCACGATGGTCATCAGAATGCCCATCTTGTCGTCGCCGGGCTTGAGCGCGCGTGCGAGGAGGCCGACGATGAGCCCGACCACCAGGGTTTCGATGAATTGCAGCATGAATGCCTCCCTGTAGCTGTTGACGAAAAGAAGTGGACCGGTGCGGCACGCCGGGGTTCCCGGCGTCGGCAATCTGGCGTGCGGCAGCGCGAGTATCGCATTGCGCCGTGTCGTGCGGATGTCCGCATTGTCCGGGGGCGCATGCCGTTCATTGATAGTCGAGCAGGACCTGCGCCGCGGCATGAACGGAACCGCCGCCGATCTTCGCGGCCGTTTGCAGGTAGGACGCCCGGAGTCGAATCGACGGCGATCCGCCGGTGGCCGGATTGTAGCTCGTCACCGTGTGCGATTTTTGCAGCGTCAGCGGCTGGCCGGTCGCGGCGTCGGCGATATGGATGCCGATGCCGCTGGCCGTGGCGTCCGGGCGCAACTGCATGGTGCCCGGCGTGCCGGCGACCACGTCGTCCAGCGGGGACAACTGGTATCCGATTCGGTTGTAGCCGGCCGGGCAGTTGTTCAACTGAACCTGGAAATCGGTCGCGCCGGCGGTCGAGCCCACGCCGTTGAACACGCGCTGCTGCACGGGCGGCAGCGTGACGGTCTGGTCGGGAATCGAGCACGTTCCGTTGATGAAGGCGACCTTCGCGGCAAGGAGAACCGGCGACGACGCACCCAGGATGCCCGATTTGTAATTGATCGTGTAATAGGCGCTGATCATGCCGGAATTGAGCGACCCGTCCTGCGCCTGCCGGCTGTCGCGAAACAGCGTGACTTCCAGCGTGTTGCGCAGGGTCGTCTTCGTCGACGCAACGGCCACGTTGCCGTCGACGATCATGCGCGTGGACAGGCCGGACACGTTGGTTTCCAGATCGGGGCCGTCGGCGACCCACACCCCGCCCTTGGGATACATCTTGATGCTCGTGATCTGGCAGGTGCTCGCGCCGCACACGTCCTGCGGCGTGAAGTAATGACGGGCGACGACCGTTCCGGGCGTCGCGCTTGCCGGGCTCGAAACCGTTGCCTGCCCGAATGCGTAGAGCGAGGCTGCGGCCGCGTCGGTCGTCCATGCGGCCCATGCGAGCAGAAAGGTCGACGCGGCCGCGATCGCGCGTGCCCGGCGCGCGGCCCGGGTCGATGCGGACGAGGGGTGAAGGTGGGTCATTTCGATTCCTTATTGAATGCCGGCCTGCGACGAATCGGCCTGGCAGACGCTCTCGGCGGTCTGGATGCCCGGCGAGCGCCGGCGATGTTCGGCGACGGGCAGCGCGTAGGCGATGCGGCAGACCGAGCGGCCGTCCGCGCCCCAGTGAACCGTCAGCGCGCCGCGCTCGTTGAGTCCGCGCGCGAAGACCTTGCTCGCCTGGGCGACGACGCCGACTTCCTTGCCGGTCTCGTCGCGCACGACGGCACCGAACGGCAGTGGTGTGCCATCGGCCTGCGGTGCGCGAACGAGCGCCGCACGGCCGGTGTCGGTTGCGAAGCGGATGAGCGGCACCGCCCCGGCGCGCGGTGCGATCTGCCGGCTGGTTTCCTTCAGTTCGACGTCCATCGAGATCCCCTTCGGATCGAGCGCGACCGTATTGAGGCTGTATGGCGTCAGGTACGGCACGACCGCGTAACCATTGCCGTCGATCTTGACGCCGGCCGCATTCGTGATGCGCGCGCCGGCCGCGCCCGGCGCCTCGACGATCGCGAACGTCTCGGATACCGGCTGCGAGAACGTGATGCCGCCGCGGTGTGCGACCAGTGCGCCGCGCACGCCGAGCGAGCCTTGCTGGAAGTCCGTGCTCGCGCCCGCGCTGACATTGACTTCGGCCATGCGCGCGCGGTAGGTGACGTTGGTGCTGCCGTCGGTGATCGAGTCCGGCCCGGACGTGTGGTTCGCGCTGACGCTGTACGACAGCGCGTGATCGTCGCCGAGCGAACCGGACAGCGTCGACTGCAGCCGGGTGCGGCCGAGCGTATCGCGCGACACGTTGCCGGTGACGGTCATCGGATGCTCGCGGCCGAACGGAATCGTGACGCTGGCGTAATAGAGCGTGCCCATGTCGCCGCCGGCGTTGCGCTGCCGCGTGGCCGTCAGGCTATAGGACACGTTGCGGAACTGGTTCGTATAGCCAATCGAATAGTTGACGTCCGAGCCGGAGCGGTTCCAGTAGCTCACGGCCGATGCCGTGGCGTTGATGCGGCCGCCGGTCGTGCCGAAGCGCTGCGCGAGCGTCAGCGATGCGCGATGGCGCTGACGCCAGACCGAACTGGCCGAATGGCCGTCCCGTGCGGCATCGCGCGCCTGCACGGC
This sequence comes from Burkholderia sp. IDO3, assembly GCF_003366075.1. Taxonomy (NCBI): domain Bacteria; kingdom Pseudomonadati; phylum Pseudomonadota; class Betaproteobacteria; order Burkholderiales; family Burkholderiaceae; genus Burkholderia; species Burkholderia sp. IDO3. The sequence goes on along the minus strand of NZ_CP028962.1, from coordinate 1,966,044 downwards.
GTCGTTGAGGCCGAAATAGCCGTCCGTCGAATAGCGGTAGGCGGCAAGGGCGATGTCGGTGCCGGTCGCCTCGACGGACTTCGCATAGCTGACGCGCATGCTCGAGCCGCTGTAGCGCTTCGCGCCGGGGATCGAGGTCACCGCATGCGTGAAGTCCGCGCCGAACGCGCCGAACGGCGTATTGAAGGCGCCGCCCAGCATCGCGGACACGTAGCCGGCAGCAAGCGTGGCGCCGCCGTAGGCCGTCAGCAGGTTGGTCAGGCCGCGCTGGTACGTGGCCTGGGCAAACAGCGGCTGGCTCGATCCGAGCGGATTGCGCAGCGTGCCCGCGACGAAGCTGTAGCGGCCGATGCCGGGCCGCAGCGACATCGGCACGGCGGCGTAGGGCACGGAGAAGGTGTGCACGGAGCCGTCGGCCTCGGAGACCGACACCTGCAGGTCGCCGCCATACCCGGTCGGGTACAGGTCGTCGATTTCGAAATTGCCGGGCGCGACGGTCGTCTCGTAGATCGTCACGTCGTTCTGGCGGATCGTCACCTTCGCATTGCTGTTCGCGATGCCGCGCACCACGGGTGCATAGCCGCGCAGCGAGTCGGGCAGCATCCGATCGTCCGTCGACAGGCGTACGCCGCGGAACTGCGTCGAATCGAACAGTTCCCCCGACGTGTAGCTTTCGCCGATGACGAGTTGCGACGACAGCGACGGCAGGTCGCGCTGGAGATAGGACGCGATGCCCTGGTATCGGCTCTGGCCGCGCGACGACCAGGAATAGGCGCCTTCGTGACGGAAGCGCCAGCTGCCGAGATTCACGCCGCCGTTCAGGCCGAGGTAGCCCTGCGTTTGGGCGGTGTGGCCGCTGGCCTTCGACGTGTAGAGGTTGAAGTTGTAACCGAGCAGGCCGACGGTTTCGCCGGCGGTCCATTGATCGGGGCTCACGTAGCCGCGCGCCTTGCGCGCGAGCAACGCCTGCGGGATCGAGAGCTGCAGTGTCTGGCGCGTGAAGTCGAACGCCGCACTGGCCCCCGGCACGGCTTGCTCGAGCCGCAGGCATGCGCGGTCGCCGTCGAGCTTGGCGACCACCTCTGGCGCGAGCTTGCCGAAATCGACGCCGGCCCGTTCGAGCAGCGTGCGGTCGAAGCACGGCCGCGCGTCGCCCGAATCCGGCGAGGCCGCGAAGCGCACGTCGTAGCGGCCGATCCAGTCGGCGCCGACATGGATGTCGGCCGTATATACGCCCGGCGCCGTCACGTTGCGCTGGGCAAAGCGCGAGACGTCGAAATGCTTGCCCAGACGGTTCTGCAGGAATGCGCCGTCGAACTCGACTTGCGCGAGCGTGGCTTCGGTGGCCGTTGCCGTCGTCGCGCGACCGTCGCCCGCCCACGCGCCGACGCAGGCCGCCACCAGCAGATGGATCGGTTTGATGCGGGGCAGGTCGGCCGCATCGGGGCGCGGCGGTCGCGTCGTGGTCATGCGCAGTGCTCCAGAGTGTGGATCGAGCGGATGCGCTTCGCCGGCGCAGACGCGGATGTGTGCGTCGCTGCGCGGCGAATGGCGAATCCAGGGGATTCCGGACCGTCCGGTCGGGACGGCGGAAGTGACGACGGGCGAAAAGGGAGAGCGAGGCTGCGCGTCGGTGTCGCGCGCTGCCTGCCTCCGTCGCGTTACGGGGCGACGCCGACGGGGCGTTCGATGTCGGTTGACCGGCCCCAGTCGTTGATGCTGCCGAAACCGACCGTTGCGTCTGCCGCGGGCGGGCCGGCGAGATCCTTGATCGGGAATCGTTGCGTGCTGCGAGGCAGTACGTAGCCCATGCCGGCGTCATGCTTGCGGCCGGCGGATTTCAGCAGCACGTTGCCGAAATTGACGACGAACGGCGTCGGATTGCTGGCCTCGAGCGCGTAGCCGCTATCGACGCGAACCACGCGCCAGTCGAGCTGCCCGGGCGCATCGTCCGCGTTGCCGGCCAGCCCGTCGGGGCGATACATGATCTTGATGCGGGAGCGGAACGCGAGCTGGATGCGGTTCCGGTTGTCGGTGGCGGACGCTTTCGGCGGCACTTCGAGCACGTTCAGCCAGAACAGCGATTCCCTGTCGGCAGGAAGCGGCTCGCCGGTGTGCACGAGGCGCAGCGTCTGGCCATGGCCGGATTCCATCCGGAAGATCGACGGCGTCAGCGTGAACGGCACGTCGATGTTCTCGGGCAACGCGCCGCTGTTGCCATCGTCGAGCCACGCCTGCACCAGTGCCGGACGCTTGCTGTCGTTGGTGAGCTGGATCGTGACCTCGCGCTCGCTGGACGGGAAGATCACGCGCGTGCCGGCGATCACGACGCTCGCGTCGGCCTGCGACGCGAATGCGGTGACGGCGAGGGTCAGCGTACGGAAGAGCTTCAACAGTTTCATGGGCGTGGAGAGTCGGGTCGTTGGGCAGGAAGCGGGCGGAGACGGCGGTTTCCGCACCGGGCGGCGTGAGGTGGCGGAGATCGCCGCAGCGGCGATCTCCACACGCTCGTCCTTACTGGTAGATCAGCGAGTACTCGACACGCGAGGCGACGTCGCCAGCCTTCACGGCGCCGGACGCGTAGTACTCGGCGAAGTAGTTCAGCTTCGCGTTGCCGTCGGCGTCGATATCGACGAGTTGCGTGCTGGCACCGGTCTGGGCGCCGATGGGAATCGGCTTCTGTTGAGCATCCAGCACGTTGATCTGGACGCCTTGCGCGGCCTTGTCGCCCTCGTCGATCGTCAAGCGGCCGCTCGACTGATCGACGTTCGTACCGTTCTCGAACACGACGCCGACCTTCACCGGGTTGTCGTCGCCGACCGTGCAGCCCTTGAGCGCCAGCGAGAACGCGCTGCGGCCGGCGACGGAGCCGACATCGACGAGCGCGGAGGTGCTGACCGGCGGCAGCGGGACGGTGAGATCCGATCCGCCTTCGACGCTGCACGTCGACGCGATGACCTTGCCGTAGAAGTTGACGGTGCCGTCCGCCGCGTGGGCCGCGGACGAAAAGGCGGCGCCGGCGGCGATCAGGAGGAACGGAATGGCGCTGCGCTTGATGATTCGCATAAGAAAACTCCTAATAAAGTTCGAATTTCGAAAGCACGCGGTGAATTTAATTCTCTGTAGGGCGCGTTTCGGATTGAATTGTGCCAATCATGTAAGAATTTTGTAATGTGACTGGTACGAATCAATGCGTATTTCTATTAGTACGCGTACTAAGTTTTGAGGGCGGGATGGGAATTCAGGCGGAGGGGGCGGGAGCAGGCAGGCGTGGCCCGGGGAGGCGAGCGCCTTTACCCCGACGCCGAAATCGGCCGGGGAGCGCCGATTTCGGCGGTCGCGCGATGCGTCACGGGCTATTCGAAGCGGACTGGCGCGGGAACGCCCGGCCGGCGCAGGGGGGCCGGCCGGGCGCGTTGCCGGCGCGGCGCGTCATGCGACGTTCGCGCGTGCGAACGGTCGGGATTGCCGTCGGGCGGCGCGGGTCAGGCAGCCGGCGCGTCGACGGCCGGATCGAGCCGGCGGTAGCCTTCGGTCGCGCGCAGCAGCGTGCGCGTGTAGTCGCGTGCGACCCGTCCGGCGCGCACGTCTTCGATGCGCAGTTGCTCGACGATCTCGCCGTGCTGCATCACCGCGACGCGCTGGCACAGGAAGCCGATCACCGCGAGGTTGTGGCTGACGAGGATCATCGTCAGGTTGCGTTCGCGATGCAGGCGGCGCAGCAGGTTCAGGATCTCCGCCTGCACCGACACGTCGAGCGCGGAGGTCGGCTCGTCGAGCAGCAGCACGCGCGGCTCGACGATCAGCGCGCGTGCGATCGCGACACGCTGGCGCTGGCCGCCCGACAACTGGTGCGGGTAGCGGAAGCGGAACGTCGGGCCGAGCCCGACTTCGGACAGCGCGCGGGCGATGCGCGCGTCGGCGTCGTCGATCCTGTGGATCGACAGCGGCTCGCGCAGCGTCTGGTCGACCGTGAAGCGTGGATGCAGCGACGCGTACGGATCCTGGAACACCATCTGCACGTGGCGGCGGAACGCGCGCTCGAGCGTGCCGCCGACCGGCCGGCCGTCGATCGACAGGCTGCCGCCCGCGAGCGGCACGAGGCCCGTCAGCGCGCGCAGCAGCGTCGACTTGCCCGAGCCCGACTCGCCGACGAGCCCGAACACTTCACCGTCGCGCACCGCGAAGCTCGCATCGCGCACGGCGTCGACATGGCCCGTGCGGGTCGGAAAACGGATCGAGACGTGATCGACGTCGATCATCGTGCGGCCTCCTGCGGTTTGGCCGGCGCGGCTGCGGGCGGCGCGGCGTCGAGCCACGCCGGATCGCGCCGCAGCACCGGCAATTCGTCGGGCGGGTTCGCGAGCGGCGGATTCGCCGCGAGCAGCCCGCGCGTATAGGGATGCGTCGCGTGGCGCAGGTCGCGCGCGGCGCAGGTCTCGACCACGCGGCCCGCATACATCACCGCGACGCGATCGCAGAACGACATCACGAGCGGCAGGTCGTGGCTGATGAACATCAGGCCCGTGCCGTGCCGCGCGATCATCGCGTCGAGCACCGCGAGCACCTGCATCGATACCGCGACGTCGAGCGCGGACGTCGGTTCGTCCGCGATCAGGAGGCGCGGGCCGGTCGACACCATCATCGCGATCATCACGCGCTGGCCCATGCCGCCGGACAGTTCGTGCGGGTACGCATCGGCGACACGCGCCGGATCGCGAATCTGCACGGCCGCGAGCGCATCGACGATCCGCTCGCGCAACGCGCGGCCGCGCAGCCCCGGCTCGTGCAGGCGGAACGCTTCGCCCATCTGCTTCGCGACGCTCATGACGGGGTTCAGCGAATACTTCGGGTCCTGCAGGATCATGCCCATCTGGCTGCCGCACAGGCGGCGGCGCTCGCGCGGCGACAGCGCGAGCAGGTCGTGGCCCGCGAAGCGCATCGTGCGCGCCGACCAGCGCGCGGCTTCGGGCAGCAGCCCGAGCAGCGCGCGGCCCGTCAGCGATTTGCCGGAGCCCGATTCGCCGACGATGCCGAGCCGTTCGCCGGGCGCGAGCGTCAGCGACAGGTCGCGCACCGCGTCGGTGACGACGCCGTCGTGCCCGCGAAAGCCGATCTTCAGGCCGTCGATCTCGCAAAGCGGCGCGGATGCATGGACGGAATTCACGGGCATGTCACGCTCCATGGCGGGGATCGAAGACGTCGCGCAGCCCGTCGCCGAGCAGGTTGAACGCGAGGCTGACGAGCAGGATCGCCACGCCGGGCAGCGTCGCGACCCACCACGCGTCGAGCAGCACGTTGCGGCCCGACGCGACCATGAAGCCCCATTCGGGGCTCGGCGGCTGCGCGCCGAGGCCGAGGAAACCCAGGCCCGCGACGGTCAGGATGATGCCGGCCATGTCGAGCGTCGCGCGCACGATCACCGACGACATGCAGAGCGGCATGATGTAGCGCAGCAGGATGCGCGGGCCCGACGCGCCTTGCAGCCGCGCCGCGTGAATGTAGTCGGCCTGCGCGATGCGGATCGTCTCCGCGCGTGCGAGCCGCGCATACGCGGGCCACGCGGTGATCGAGATCGCGACGACCGCGTTGATCACGCCCGGCCCGAGCGCGGCGGCGAACGCGAGCGCGAGCACGATCTTCGGGAACGCGAGCGCGATGTCGGTGAAGCGCATCAGCACGCTGTCGACGAAGCCGCCGCAATAGCCGGCCGTGGTGCCGATCAGCAGGCCGATCGGCACGACGATCACGACGACGAGCAGCGCGATGCCGAGCGTGAGCCGCGAGCCGGCGATCATCCGGGAGAGGATGTCGCGGCCGAGCTGGTCGGTACCGAGCCAGTGCGACGGCGAGCCGGGCGGCAGCAGGCGGTCGGGCAGCACCTGGTGCAGCGGATCGTGCGGCATGATCAGCGGGCCGACGATCGCGACGACGATCAGCGCGACCAGGATCGCGAGCCCGAACAGGTTGAGCGGATTGACGGCGAAACGGCGCCAGCGGCGATACGCGAGGCCGAACGCGGCCTGCGAGCGCGATGCGGGTGCATCGGAGAGAAGCCACGCACGCAGCGTGAGACGCTCGGCATTCACGATTGGGCGACCTTCGGCATGGACGATGAAAGAAGAACGATGGAAACGGTCATGTCGAAGGGCCCCTCAGCGTGCGCGCGGATCGAACACGCGGTACAGCGCGTCGGTCAGCAGGTTGACGGTGATGAACATCGCGCCGATCACGAGCGTCGCGCCGAGCACCGCGTTCATGTCGGCGTTCAGCAGCGCGCCCGTCAGGTACGAGCCGATCCCCGGCCAGGCGAACACGATCTCGGTCAGCACCGACCCTTCGAGCAGGTTGCTGTAGGTGAGGGCGATCACGGTCAGCAGCGGCACCGCGATGTTGCCGAACGCGTGCCGCCAGATCACGCGGCGCTCGGACATGCCCTTCGCGCGCGCGGTGACGATGTATTCCTGGCTCAGCTGATCGAGCATGAACGAGCGGGTCATCCGGCTCAGGTAGGCCACCGAGTAGTAGCCGAGGATCGCGGCCGGTAGCGCGATGTGCGACACCGCGTTGCGGAACACGTCCCACTCGCCGGCGAGCGCCGAGTCGATCAGCAGGCTGCCGGTGTGCGTGTCGACCATCCCGTCGTACGCGGGGTCAAGCCGGCCGGGGCCGGCGACCCAGTGCAGCCGCGCATAGAACAGCAGCAGCCCCATCAGCCCGAGCCAGAACACCGGCACGGAATTGCCGATCAGTCCGACGAAGCGCGCGACGTGGTCGATCGGCCGGTTGTGCTTGACCGCGGCCACGACGCCGAGCGGCACGCCGATCGCGATGCCGATCAGGGTCGCGATCGACGCGAGTTCGAGCGTGGCCGGGAACACGCGCCTGATGTCGTCGAGCACCGGGTTCGACGTCAGCAGCGACATGCCGAGATTGCCGTGCAGCACGTCGCGCGCGTAGATCAGGAATTGCGTGACGAGCGGCTTGTCGAGGCCGAGCGCGATGCGTTCGGCCGCGTACGCCTCGGCCGACGCACGATCGCCGAGGATCGCGAGCACGGGATCGATCGGCACCTTGCGGCCGATCACGAACGTCAGCGCGAGCAGGCCCGCGAACGTGACGGCGAGCGTGAGCGCCCAGCGCAGCACGCGCAGCGCCCAGCGTACGGCCGGGCGCCGCGCGGGCAGCGTGCGCAGCGCTTCGAGGGAGGAGGCGGGAGTCGACATGCGGTGAATCTTATTGCTTCTTCAGGTTGCGGTACGACACGAGATCGTTGATCGGTCCGACTTCGAGCCCGCTCACGCCGGGCCGCGTCGCGACCTGCGCGACTTTCTCGAACATGATCACGAACGGCGAGCGCGCGAGCATTTCCTTCTGCATCGCCTGATACAGCTGCACGCGCTTCGCGGCCGTCGGTTCGGCGAGCGCGGTGTCGGTTTCCTTCGTCAGTTGCGGGATGTCCCAGCTGTTGCGCCAGGCCAGCATTTTATAGCTCGACTTGTCGGAGTTGTCGGGGTTCCAGGCAAAACCCTGCGCGTTGCTGTGCGGGTCGATGTAGTCGGCCGACCATTCGCCGATATAGATGTCGTGCTGGCGCGCGCGGTATTTCGCGAGCGTCTGCTTGTTGTCGCCCGGAATCAGCTGCACCTTGACGCCGGCTTGCGCGAAGTTCGCCTGCACGGCCTGCGCGATCTCCGTGTACGGATAGTCGTTGCGCACGTCCATCGTCACCGAGAAGCCGTTGGGCACGCCGGCCTTCGCGAGCAGCGCCTTCGCCTTCGCGACGTCGAGCTTGTACGGATTCGCATTCAGCGTGCCGAGGAAGCCTTCGGGCAGGAAAGTCTGGTGCACCTTGTAGGTCGTCTTCACGACGTTGGCCTGGATGCCCGAATAGTCGACCAGCCACTTCAGCGCTTCCTGCACGTCGGGCTTCGCGAGCGTCGGGTTCTTCGTGTTCAGCCCGAGGTACAGCAGCGTCGCCTGCGGCGAGGCCGTGACCTTCGCCTTGCCGGATTTCACGACCGAGGCGAGATCGTCGGGGCTCAGGTCGCGCGCGGCGTCGACGTCGCCGTTTTCCAGCAGCAGGCGCTGGCTGGCCGCTTCTGGCACATGACGCAGCACGATGCGCTTCATCGCGAGCGGCAGCCGGTAGCCGTCGAAGCGTTGCAGCACGATGCTGTCGCCGGCGGTCCACTTGACGAGCTTGTACGCGCCGGAGCCGGCCTCGTTGGTCTTCAGCCATGCGTTGCCGAAGTCGTTGCCCTGCTGGTGCGACAGCAGCAGCTTCCTGTCGACCACCGACGCGGGCCACGAGCCGAGCACGTTCAGCACGAAGGTCGGCGCGTATTTGTGGTCGGTCGTGACTGACACCGTCAGGTCGTCGAGCTTCTTCACGTTCGCGGCGACGTTCGCCTTCGTGAGGCCGATGCCGGTCAGCACGGCAGCCGGCCCCTTGTCGAGCAGCACCGCGCGCTGGATCGACCATGCGACGTCGTCGGCCGTCAGCGGATTGCCCGAGTGAAACTTCAGGCCCGGGCGCAGCTTGAACGTGTACGTCAGCCCGTCGGGGCTCACCGTCCACGACTGCGCGACGTCGCCGTTGAATTTCGACGGATCGCGCAGGTCGACGCGCACGAGCCGGTCGTACGTGTTCGCGACGTATTCCTCCGGCACCAGTTCGTAGATCTCGCCCGGATCGAGCGTCGTGAACTCGTCGAGCAGCGTGGCCATCACGAACATGTCCTTCGGCGTTTCCGCGTGCGCGGCGGAAAGCGGGGCGGCGGCGAGAACGGACGCGGCGGCCAGCGCCGCGACGAGCCGGGAGGTCAGGGGTTTCATGTGCGCTTCTCCAGTGGTCGTTGAAGTCGTTGTACGTGAACGGTGAAGGGGGCGTGCATCGTCGTTACATCAGGCGCCACGGGCCGCTCGCCGCGTTGTCGATCTGCGGCAGCGCGCGCGAGCCGGGCAGCTCGTAGTGCCACCACTCGCTGTCGATATGCGCGAAGCCGGCCGCGTGCATCACGCCGAGCAGCAGCAGGCGGTTGCGTTGCACGGCGTCGGGCAGCCCCGCGTGGAAATGGCCCGATGCGGCCACCATCTCGTCGAAACCGGTGCCCATGTCGAGCGGTTCGCCGTCGGCGCCCACCAGCGTCAGGTCGAGCGCGGTGCCGCGGCTGTGATTCGAGCCGCGGCCGAGATCGGCGACGAAGTTCGGATCGGGCAGGAAATCCCACAGCATCTGCTGCGCCTGCGGCGGCCGGTATGCGTCGTAGATGCGCAGCGTGAAGCCGGCCTGCGCGGCGACGCCGACCGCGCGGCGCAGCGCGGCTTCGGCCGGTTCGAGCAGCAGGCAATGCGCGTGGCGGTAGATCGGCTTGCCGGTCAGGTTGCGGTCGGTCGCGTAGACGAGGTCGATGTCGACGCGATGCGTCGCGGGCGTGATTTCGACGAGGCGGGGATGGGTCATCGGCGGTCCGGGTTCGCTCAGGATTCGAATTGGTCGAACGTGTGCTGCAGTTCGCGGTTGCGCGCGACACGGCGGTCGATCGCGGGGCCGAGGCGGTCGACCACGGCGGTGATCAGCAGGTTGAACAGGCAGGTGAGCGGCGCGAGCGAATCCCAGAACTGGCCGACGTCGGTTTTCACCTGCAACAGGTCGGCCGGCCATTCGCGCGCCCACGGGCAGTAGAGGTCGGTGACCAGCGCGAACGGCTGGCCGCGCTCCGCAGCCGCCTGGCAATAGCGGCGCGCGCTGCGCGAATACGCGCGCGTATCGGTGACGATGCAGTACGGACGCTCGAACTCGGAATTCAGCGAATCGACGTACGAGCCCGACTGCCCGTCGGAATAGAACACGCGCGGGCGCAGATATTCGAGATAACTGCTGAACGCATTGCTGATACCGCGGGTCGACTGGATGCCGAGGATGAACACCGCGTCGGCCTGCGCGATCCGGTCCGCGACCTGCGCGAACACCGGTTCTTCGGCGAGCCGGTACACGTGACGGATCGCCTCGAGTTCGCGCTCGAGCGACGACGCGAGCGTGCCGTCGCCGTGGATGTTGTCGGCGGCGCTCGCGAGCGTGCCGGTCGTGCGCCGATATTCGTCGAGACGATCGGTGATCATCCACGGACGGTCGCTGCCGCCGCGCAGTTCGCGTTTCAGGTCGTCGAGGTTCCGGTAGCCGACGCTGCGCAGGAAGCGTCCGACCGAGATGCCGCTGGTGCCGGTCTGTTGCGCGATCTGGTCGGCCGTTTCGAGCCCGAGCCGGTCGAGGTTCGCGAGCATGTAGCTCGCGATGCGCTTCGCGGTCGGCGTCAGCTCGGCAAAGCGGGATTCGACGGTATGGGCGAACGCGCAGGTCATCGGGCTGTTAGATCGTTGTCATCGGATGAATCGGTGTCATCCATCTAACAAAGCCAAAATCATCTGCGCCAGCAGATAAAAACTATGGTTTAACGGAGGGTGATAGGTTGGCGGACGTGTTCAACGACAGGATCGTGAAGTGCGGCAGCGATAATTATGTCTGTCAGGCATATTTTGCGTTTATCTCTGACAGGAATAATTTGCGTTTATGTCTGTCAGAGATATACTGCATTGATTGCCTACTGGGCCCACACCGTGAATCTTATCGTCAATACCCCCGGGCAACTGGGTGAAATCCTGTCGTCCGCGCGTCAGGCCAAGGGGCTGACGCAAGCCGAGGCGGCGACGCGCATCGGCGTCGGCCAGTCGCGCCTGTCGTCGCTCGAGAGCATGCGCACCGAAAGCCTGTCGCTTCGTCAACTGCTCGAATTGACCGCGCTGTACGGCCTCGAACTCAGCATCCGAACGAAGGACGGGCGCGACGCTGCCGACGTCGAGTGGTGAGCGGTGGGACGTAAATCGCACACCCGCGCACTGTCGATCTGGGCCAACGGCCGGCGGGTTGGAACATGGCGGATTCCCGCGCGCGGCGACATGGAACTGTTGTACGACACCGGCTGGAAGCAGTCCGATGTCGGGCGTCCGCTGTCGCTGTCGCTACCGTTCGGGGTCGGCGACGCGCCGTTGCGCGGCGCGCGCGTGAATCACTACTTCGACAATCTGCTGCCCGACAGCGATGCCATCCGTCGCCGGCTTGCGTCCCGGTTCGGCACGGCGACGATCGAGCCGTTCGATCTGCTCGCCGCGCTCGGACGGGATTGCGTCGGCGCGGTGCAGTTGCTCGGCGAGGATGAAACACCGGCCGGCCATGACCGGATCGACGGTACGCCGTTGTCCGACGACGAGGTGGCGCGCGCGCTCGATCAGGCGAGCGGGGTGGCGGCAGGTGCCGAGGACGACGACGATTTCCGCCTGTCGCTGGCCGGCGCGCAGGAAAAGACCGCGCTGCTGTTTCACGCGGGACGATGGATGCGCCCGCATGGCGCGACGCCGACGACGCATATTCTCAAGCTACCGCTCGGGCTGGTTGGCAACAAGCGCGCAGATCTTACGGCATCCGTCGAGAATGAATGGCTGTGTCTGGCGATCCTGCGCGCGTACGGTTTGCCGACGGCTCGTGCCGAAATCGTGCATTTCGGCGAACACAAGGTGCTGTCGGTCGAGCGTTTCGATCGCGTGCCGCATCGTGACGGCGGCTGGTTGTTGCGCTTGCCGCAAGAGGACTTCTGTCAGGCGCTCGGCGTGCCGCCGCATTTGAAATACGAATCGCAGGGCGGCCCGGGCGTGCCGGATCTGGCCGCCATCCTGCGTCGATCCGAGGCTGCGCAGCCGGATCTCGATACATTGTTCAGCGCGCTCGTCGTGTTCTGGATGCTCGCCGCGCCGGACGGGCATGCGAAGAACTTCAGCCTGCGCCTGCTGCCGGGCGGACGTTTCCGCCTCACGCCGCTCTACGACGTGATGTCGATCTGGCCGGTCGAAGGCGACGGTGCGAATCAGTGGTCGTGGCACAAGGCGAAGCTCGCGATGGCCGTGCACGGCAGGCGCAAGCACTATGCGATGCGCGACATCACGCGTCGGCACTTTACCGCGATGGCTGAACAATGCCTGCTCGGCGATATCGCGACGCCGATCGTCGACCGGCTGGTCGAGGCGACGCCGCAGGTGATCGAGTCGGTCGGCGCGACGTTGCCCGCCGGGTTTCCGGCGCGGATCGCCGAGCGCATTCTGGGCGGATTGCGCTTCGCCGCGCAGCGTCTCGACGACATGCCGCGCACGTGATGTCCGGCGCGCGCGCCCGACACCACGCCCGTCTTTCACTGCTGCATGTCCGGCGCTTCGCGCAGCCGCCAGATCGCATTGCACTGCTGGCCGCCGAGGCTCGTCGAGCGCAGCGTGATGACGGTGCCGGCCACGATCCGATACCAGAAATGCGCCATCAGTTCGGTGCCTTTGCGTTGCGCGTGCCCGTCGATCAGCACTTCGCACCGCAGCGGCGACGGCGAGCCGGACGGATGCGTGATGTACACGTTCAGACGCTCGATGTCGCGCGTCGCCGTGAACACGATCTCGTGATTGCCGCTGCCGACCAGCATCGTGCCGCCCGGCTCGTCGATCGCCTGCAGGTAGGCGCCCGCGCTTGCCTCGAGCGCGGCGGCGGTGACGGTCAGCCCGGCCGCGCGCACGTACTCGGTTGCCGCGATGCGGGCAACGATCGTATCGGACGGCGCCGTCGCGCCGTCCGACAGCGCGAACGGCACGCCGTCGCGCAACGCCGAGTCGACATGGTTCGCGTAGTAGCGCCAGCGGTCGAAGAAGCGAATGTCGCCGGTCATGTGCAGCGCACGGATCGGTTCGCCCTGATACCGCAGCGTCATGATGCCGTCGTGCGCGTCGAACGATTCGTGAATGCCGTTCTTGCTGACGAAGTTCTGCACCGGGTCGAGCAGCGCGGTTTCGCCGCGTGCGCCCCACAGGTGCAGGAACGTCGTATCGATCCCGAAGCATTCCTGGAAGTCGGTGCCGATGCGCGCGACGCAGTCGCGCAGGTGCGCCGCGTAGCGCGTCCATGCCGCGGCCGTGCCGGCCACGAGCCCGGCCTGCAGCGCACCGTCGTGGCGCGCCGTGACTTCGTCGACGACGAGACGCCAGTGATGGTCGCGCCGCTCGCCGATCAGCGGCGTGACGACGAACGTGCAGAAGAGCGGATCGGGGCACGCGTACAGGCGATCGTCTCCGATCTGCGAGAACAGGTCGAACGACGGCGCGCAGAACCAGATGTCCGCGTCGTACAGCGCGAGTCGGGTGATCCGCGGATTGCGCGCGCAATAGTCGGCGGCCTCGATGAAGCGGCCGACCGGCAGCGCATGCGCGCTCGATGCTTCGATCACGTCGACCGACTGGCTTTCGAGGATGCGCCGCTTGTGTTCCGACAGCCCGTAGCCGATGACCGCCACCGTCCCGTCGTAGCCGGTTTGCCGCAGCGACAGCAGGAACGGCACGAGCATTTCGTACCATGCGCGGTTGTTGTCGTTGATCGCCACGCAGACCGCGTGTCCGTTCGAATGCATGGTGCCTCCCCGTCGTGCGCGCCGGCTCAGTAGCCGACGTGGCGTTCGCAGACGACCGCGCCGCAACCGCGGCTGTCGTGATACGTGATGTGAAACTGCTTGTTGTCCCACAGCCACTGGAATACGGCCTGGTACACGCCGGACGTGGTCATGTCGTGCAGCACGATCTTCTTGCGCGCGAGCGGGCCGAACCGGTTCAGCTCGGCGAGCGTCTGCTCGTACGTATGCGTGGTGTCGATGAACAGCAGGTCGGATGCCAGCGGCTCCATCGCGAGATCGTCGGCGATCCTGAATTCGAAGTCGATCGACAGGTGCTTCGCCGCGTGCTTCAGCTCGTCCTGGATGTGGAAATACTGGTCGGTGATGTCGACCGACACGAGCCGCTTCGGCTGCGCGAGCATGAAGGCGGTCGTGGTCAGCCCGGTGAAGACGCCCAGCTCGAGGATGCTGTCGCATCCGGCGGCCGTGTCGGTATAGAAGTCGAAGCGCGACGGGCTGTCGCCGAGCCAGCCGATCGGTTCGATCTTGTACTGGAGAAACTCCAGCCGCAGTTCCTGTAGCGAGCGCATTGTGTGGTCCCCGAGCGAAGCGGTTTGGAAATGTGACGCGCCCGCGCGCCGGGTTGGCCGGCAGCGCGGGCAGCGGATGTTACTTGGCCAGCGTCCGGTACGACACGAGGTCGTTGATCGGCCCGATCTCCGGCCCCGTCGCGCCGGGGCGCGTCGCGACCTGCACGACCTTCTCGAACATGATGACGAACGGCGAGTTCGCGAGCACGGATTTCTGCAGCGCTTCATAGCGCTGCGCGCGCTTCGCGGGCGACGGCTCGACGAGCGCGGCCTCGGTGTCCTTCGTCAGTTGCGGGATGTCCCAGCTGTTGCGCCACGCGAGCATCTTGGTGGTCGACTGGTCGGAATTGTCCGGATTCCATGCGAAGCCGCGCGCATTGCTGTTCGGGTCCATGTAGTCGGGCGACCATTCGCCGATGAAGATGTCGTGCTGGCGCGCGCGGTACTTGCCGATCGCCTGCTTCGCATCGCCCGGGATCAGCTTCACGCGGATGCCGCCCTGCGCGAAGTTGGCCTGCAGCGCCTGCGCGATCTCGATGTACGGATAGTCGTTCGGCATGTCCATCGTCACGTCGAAACCGTTCGGCAAGCCGGCCTTCGCGAGCAGCGCCTTCGCCTTCGCGACGTTGAGCTTGTACGGGTTCGAATTCAGCGTGCCGAGGAAGCCTTCGGGCAGGAAGGTTTCGTGCACCTTGTAGGTCGTGCCGACGATGTTGCGCTGGATGCCGTCGTAGTCGACGAGCCACTTCATCGCCTGCTGCACGTCGGGCTTCGCGAGGTTCGGGTTCTTCGTGTTCAGGCTCAGGTACAGCAGCGCGGAGACCGGCCACGACGCGACCTTGATCTTGCCGGCCTTCGTCAGCGCGGCGAGGCTGTCCGGGCTCAGGTTGCGCGCGGCGTCCACATCGCCGTTCTCCAGCAGCAGCCGCTGCGCGGACGCTTCGGGCACGTGGCGCAGCACGACGCGCTTCATCGGGTACGGCGTGCGGTACTTGTCGAAACGCTGGAGCACGATGCTCTCGTTCGGCATCCACTTGACGAGCTGGTACGGGCCCGAGCCCGCATCGTTGGTCTTCAGCCAGCCGCTGCCGAAATCGTTGCCCTGCTGGTGCGACATCAGCAGCTTCTTGTCGAGGACCGACGCCGGGCACGCGCTCAGCACGTTCAGCACGAAGCTCGGCGCGTATTTGCGGTCGGTTTCGAGCACGAAGGTCTGCGGATCGACCGCGCGGACCTTCTGCATCACGTTCGCCTTCGTGAGACCGAGATCGGCGAGCACGCCGGCCGGGCCCTTGTCGAGCAGGATGGTGCGCTGCAGCGACCATGCGACGTCGTCGGCGGTCACCGGGTTGCCGGAGTGGAACGTGACGCCGGGGCGCAGCTTGAACGTGTAGGTGACGCCGTCGGCGCCGACTGTCCACGATTGCGCGATCTGTCCGTTGAAGCGCGTCGGATCCTTCAGGTCGACCCGCACGAGGCGTTCGTAGGTGTTCGCGACGTACTCGGACGGCACGAGCTCGTAGATTTCGCTCGGATCGAGGGTCGTGAATTCACCGAGCTGGGTGGCGACGACGAAAATGCCGGACGGCGTCGCGGCCTGCGCCGGCAGCGCCGGGGCAAGCGCGACGAGCGCGGCGCTGACGAACAGCCGGGACAGCAGATGCTTCATGCGGGCTCCATCGAAAAGGAATCGTGGTGCGATTCTCTCATCGACGGCCGCCCGGATGAAAATATTCGACAACGCGCGCACGACGGCGCGCAAAGGGGCGCGGGCAGGCCGGGCGGGCGCCCGGCGCCGGCGGCGCTCAGATCACGCAGCGCGCGATCGCGAAGCGCATCGCTTCCTCGGCCGGCTCGCTGCCGGAGCCGCGCACGACCTTGACGACCGAGCCGTTGGCCGACGGCGTCAGCGTGACGAAATACGAGCGCGAGCCGACGGTAATGTCGGTGACGCCGTTGTGCTGCGACTGCTCGGTGCCCGACAGGCGGCTGTCGAGGCAGTTGGCGATCGCGTAGGCTGGACGGGCCGACGACACGTAGATCATCGGCGCCGAACCGGATGCGGCCGAGTTGGACGAGGGCGCGGAGCCGCAGGCGGCGAGCAGGGCGGCGGGCAGGAGCAGCAGGAATCGTTTCATGATCGGAATCGTCGTGTGTCTCGTGTCGAGGCGGGGGCGCGGGGTACGCGAAACGCTGAGCTTCGCGACGAAACCGCCGGAATCGTGCCGTTTTTGACGGCCGATGCGGGCGGCGGCTGACGTCGGAGTATACCCGCGGCACTTGACGCGAGCGCCTGGCTGAAACGATTCGATACAACAAGCGCCCGCTGTCGCGCGGCGGCAGCGGGCGCTTCGGGCGGTGGCGAATCGACGCCCGGCGGCGTGACGGGCCGGGCCGGTGGCTGACCGGATTTTCCTGCGGGATCGGCGCGCGCTCAATGCGCGCCCGCTGCCGCCGCATCCGTATCGCCACCGCCCGCGCGCGACGGCTTCGTGATCCAGATCAGCGGAATGATCGCGACGAAGATGATCGCCGACACGTAGAAGATGTCGTTCAACCCCATCACCGCCGCCTGCGAATCGACCGACGCGTTGAAGAACGCGAGCGCCGCATCGGGGCTCAGGTGCAGCAGCGAGCGGGCCGCGTCGATCTGCTGCGCGAAGATCGGGTTGCCGGGGCTCGCCTGTTCGGTGAGCCGGACGTGATGCAGGATCGTCCGGTCGTTCCACGCGTTGCTGATCAGCGACGTGCCGACCGCGCCGCAGAACGTGCGGCCGAAGTTCGACAGGCCGGCGGCGGCCGGGATCTTGTCCGGCGGCAGCCCCGACAGGATGATCGCGGTGAGCGGCACGAAGAACATCGCCATCGGAATGCCCTGCAGCAGCGTCGGCAGTACGAGGTCCCAGTGCGACACATCCGAATAGAACATCGTGCGCATCATGAAGACGACGGCGAAGCCGATGAACGCGAGCGTCGCGAGGTAGCGCGGATCGGTGCGCGGCAGGATGCGTCCCATCACCGGCGTCAGCACGATCGCGAAGATCCCGAGCGGCGCGGTGGCGAGCCCCGAGTCGATCGCGCGATAGCCGAGATAGCCCTGCATCCACTGCGGCAGCAGCACGAGCGTGCCGAAGAACATCCCGTATGCAACCGAAATCGCGATCGTGCCGCCCGCGAAATTGCGCTGCGTGAAGAGCCGCAGGTCGACGATCGGATTGGCCGCGGTGAGCTCCCACACGAGGAAGAACGCGAAGCCGACCAGCGCGACGATGCCGAGCGCGACGACGACGGGCGAATTGAACCAGTCGAGATCCTTGCCCTTGTCGAGCATGATCTGCAGCGACGCGACCCACAGCACGAGCAGCACGAGGCCGACCGAGTCGATCGGCATGCGGCGCGTGGCCGATTCGCGATCGCGGAACACGAGCCACGTGACCGCCGCCGCGAAGAAGCCGACCGGAATGTTGATGTAGAAGATCCACGACCAGTTGTAGTCGTACGTGATCCAGCCGCCGAGCGACGGTCCCGCGATCGGGCCGACGAGCGCCGTCATCGACCACAGCGCGAGGGCCGTCGCCGATTTCTGTCGCGGCCATGCGCCGAGCAGCAGCGCCTGCGACAGCGGCGCGAGCGGCCCGGCGACCGCGCCCTGCAGGATCCGCGCGGCGAGCAGCGTCGGCAGGTTCGGCGCGATCCCGCACAGCCACGACGCGAACACGAACAGCAGGATCGACGTGACGAACAGGCGCACCTGGCCGAAGCGCTGCGTGAGCCAGCCCGTCAACGGAATCGACACCGCGTTCGCGGCCGCGAAAATCGTGATCACCCACGTGCCTTCGTCGACCGACACGCCGAGGTCGCCCGAAATCGTCGGAATGGCGACGTTCGCGATCGACGAGTCGAGCACGTTCATGAACATCGCGAGCGATACCGCGATCGTGCCGATCGCGAGCCGGCCGCCCGTCAGCGGGCCGGGATTGGACGGAGAGGACATGGCGTTCCTGCGTGATGGAAGGTGGTCCGCGCGGTGCGCTGCCCGGCGCGCACGAACCGCGAAGCGGACGGACGCACGCTGCCCGCGGGCGGCGCGCTCAGGCGGCGTCGTCGTGCGGCAGCGTGCGGTTCAGTTCAAGAGTCGAGTCGGCGGTGCGAAGCCGTGACGGGCTCCGGCAGGCGGGCCAGCGCCGGTCAGGAAGGCGCGACGCGCGTGACGCGTCGGCGGGCAGCGGGCACGTGGCTGCCGTAGCGTGTGGTGTCGTTTTTCATCGGCACAGGCTAACGATGCGGCGAACGGCGATCAACGCCTGCCCGCTCATTAATTCCTTTCGTCGCCCGCAACAATCCGGCCGGCACGGGCCGAATGCTGGCCGTGCGATGGCGGTTACGGCGCGCTTCGCCAGCCGGTGAAGACTTCCGTCAGGAACTCGACGAACGCGCGCACCTTGCTGTCGAGCGTCGCGCGGCGCGGATAGAGCGCATGCAGCTCGACGTCGTCGGTGCGGTGCCAGTCGGGCAGTACGATCTCGAGTTCGTTCTTTTCGAGCCGGTGCGCGGTGTAGTGCGTGGAGATCAGCGCGATGCCGCCGCCGCTCGCGGCCTGGCGCAGCACGGTGACCGACTCGTTCGAGATCAGCACGGGCCGCACCGGTACGTCGGCGACGTCGCCGGCCGCGTTGGTGAGCCGCAGCGTCAGGCCCGGCGCGTCGCGGCCGACGTACAGGATGTCGTGCTGCGCGAGCTCCTGCGGCGTTTGCGGCCGCCCGGCACGGTCGAGATAGGCCGGGCTCGCGGCGAGCTTCGCGTGCGACCAGCCGAGCGAGCGCGCGACGTAGCCGGAATCGGTCAGCGTGCCCGCGCGCAGCGCGACGTCGAAACCGTGCTCGACGAGGTCGAGCGGGCTGTTGTCGTAGATCAGTACGAGCTGGACGCGCGAATAGCGCCGGTGAAACTCGGCGAGCGCCGGCTCCAGCTCGAACAGGCCGATCGAGTAGGGCACCAGCACGCGCAGCGTCCCCTCGGGATCGGTGCGCAGCGCGCGCGCCTGGCGGTCCGCGTCGAGCAGGATCTCCTCGGCGCGCAGGCAGCGCTCGTAATAGTCGCGTCCGGCCTCGGTGACGGACACGCGGCGCGTGGTCCGGTACAGCAGTTGCACGCCGAGATCGTCCTCCAGCTGCTTGACCTTGCGGCTGACGCGGCTGAGCGCCAGGTCGAGTTGCACCGACGCGGCGGTAAAGCTGCCGCGTTCCACCACGCGCAAGAATATCCGGATGCTCTCGAAGTCCATACAGGTTGTTTCCGTGTTCGGCTTGCGCGCATCTTACCGTCGCCGGCCGAATCGTTTCATGTCGACCGCGTGATTATCCCGCCCGCTGCAATAACGCATCCCGTGCAGGCCGTAGTGGCCGCCGCCGCGCGACCGTATGCTCGCCGGATGAAATTCGCTCTCCCCAGCCTGCCGCCGTTCGCGGCGGTGCGCACCGCGTTGCGCGACGCATGGCCTGCGTTGCCGCCCGGCGCGCTCGGCTTCGCGCTGCGCAACACGGCCGCGTCGCTGCTCGCGCTGTACATCGCGTTCCGGATGAATCTCGACGACCCGAAATGGGCCGCGTCGACCGTATGGATCGTCGCGCAGGGCAGTCGCGGAATGGGGCTGTCGAAGAGCCAGTACCGGATTCTCGGCACCGCGATCGGCGCGGCCGTCGCGCTCGCGCTGACGGGCGCGTTCGCGCAGACCCCCGAGCTGTTCCTGCTGGCGCTGGCCGCGTGGATCGGCCTGTGCGCGGGCGTCGCGACGTTTCTGCGGAATTTCCGTGCGTACGCGGCGGTGCTTGCCGGCTACACGGCCGCGATCATCTCGATGGATGCGGCGTCCGCGCCGCAGCACGCGTTCGATATCGCGACCGCGCGGTTCCTGTACGTGGTGGTCGGCATCCTGTGCGGCGCGGCGTTCGAAACCGTGTTCGCGCCGGGGTCGCCGCTGCGCGATGTTCGTGCGCGGCTCGCCCGCTATCTCGCGCGTGCGGTGGCCGTCGGCGCGGAAGCGTTGCGTCGCGAGCCGAACGGCGCGGCCGTTCACCGGCTCTTCGCCGAAGCGCTCGACCTCGACACCGCGGCCGAATACGCCGCCGCCGGCGCGCCGCCGGTGCGCAACGCGATCGGCCACTTGCGCGCGGCGGTGCTGGGCGTGCTGGCGGCCCATGCGGCGGGGCAGGCGCTCGACGCGCACGCGGCGCGCAGCGGCGCCGTGCCCGATCCGCTCGTCGCCGATGCCGCGCGCGTGCTCGACGGTGTGGCCGCGTCCGGTGAGGCGGGGTCCGACATGGCGGCGCTGCGTGCGCGCGTGGACGACGCACTGCGCGCCGAGGCCGCCGAGCCGGCCGGCTCGGACGCCTCGCGCCTGCTTACGCTCGACCGGCTCGATGCCCTGCTCGCGGGGTTCGACCGTGCGTACGCGAGCAAGGCGCGGATCGACCTGCCGGTTCCGCCGCCGTCGCGGGTCCGCTACGCGTTTCATCGCGACGGGGTGCTCGCGGTTCACAACGGCATGCGCGCATTCATCGCGGTGCTGGTCGCCTCGGCGATCTGGATCGTCACCGCGTGGCCGTCGGGCGCCGGCTTCGTCGCGATCACGGCCGTGGTCGGCGCGCTGTTCTCGACCCGCCCGAATTCGGCCCGGGCCGCCATGGGCTTCCTGAAAGGCGCGGCCTGCGCGGCGGTGGCGGGCGTGGTCTGCAACTTCGTCCTGCTGCCCGCGGTGTCGGGCTTCGAGATGCTCGCGTACATCATCGGCGTGTTCATGATCGGCACGGGCCTCGCGCTGCGCCATCCGCGCACGGCCGCGCTCGGCAGCGCGTTCTCGATCTTCTTCTGGAATTTCACGTCGCCGGACAATACCGCCCGCATCGGCGATGCGGCGTTCCTGAACAGCGCACTCTCGACGCTGCTCGGCATCGCGTTCGGCGTGCTGGTGTTCGCACTGGTGTTTCCCGGCGATCCGGGCACGAGCCGGCGGCGTCTGCATCGCGCGGTGCGCCGCGATCTGACCGATATCGCCCGCAACCCGCGCAACTGGTCGGCAAGCGCGTGGCTGAGCCGCACCGCCGACCGGCTCGGACGCGAGCTCGGGTTCGCGGGCAGCGTGCCGCAGACGCGGATCGAGCGCGACATGCGCGAGCTGCTCGCGACCTGGGGAATCGGCGACAGCCTGTTGTCGCTCGCGGAACTGGCGGCGCGGGAGCCGGCGGTGCGCCGTGCGGCGGCCGCGGTGCGCGGCCGTGTCGCGCGGGCGGATTTCGCGCGGCTCGAACGGACCTGCGACGCCGCGGCGCGTGTACTGCAGCGACGCGTGGCCGATATCGACAGCGACGGCGGCCGCGCATTGCTGCGCGGCATCGTGCTGCTGCGACGGATCGCGGATGCCGCCGCCGCGCACGGCCATTTCCTGCGCGGACACGACGACTGAACGCCGCGGCTCGGGCGGGCCGCCGGCCCGGTCAGGTGAGCCGATACGCCGGGCCCGGCGTCACTTCCGCCGGCAGCGGCTCGCGGTTCAGTTCGAGCAGCGTGCGCTCGATCGTTCGCGTCATTGCGTCGAGCGCGAGATGGTTGGGGCCGTCGCCGAACGGCTCGGCGATCGCATGCGCAATGGCGTCGAGCGCGATCAGCGTATACGCGACGAACACGGTGACGAACGGCGTGGCCGCACCGATCGAATCGACGAGGCCGAACGGCAGCAGCACGCAGTATGCGTAGATGGTCCGGTGCAGCAGCACGTCGTACGAAAACGGGATCGGCGTCGACGCGATGCGCTCGCAGCCGCTCACCATCGACACGAGGTCTTCGAGGCGCGCGTCGAGCATCCACAGCCGCGTATCGGCGAGCCGGCCCGCGTCGGCGCGCGCGGCGAACGCCTCGCGCAGTTCGTGCACGATCGCGACCGGCGCGAACCGCGCGGCGGCGATGCGTGCGCAGGTATCGCCGTCGAGCAGCGCACGCAGGTCGTTGAGCGGATCGGTGCCGCGCAACTGGTGCTTCAGCGCATAGACGAACGCGACGACCTTGCGCACGAACGCCTGCCGCGACGCGTCGTCGTCATCGACCGCGCCATAGCAGAGCGCCTGCGACACCAGCGTGCGCGAGGCGGTCAGCACGCCGCCCCACAGTTGCCGCCCCTCGCGGTAGCGTTCGTAGCTCGCGTTGTTGCGAAACCCCGCGAAGATCGCGAGCGTGAGGCCGATCAGCGTGAACGGCGTCGGGTTCAGCGGCACCTTCTCGCCGAGCACGCGGCCGCCGCCCCAGACCGCGACGAGACTGATCGCGAGCGTCAGCACGAGCTGCGGCAGGATGGTCGGCAGCACCGAACCGTTCCAGACGAGCAGCATGCGCAGCCAGTGCTCGCGAGGCCGAACGATCATCGCGGCGCTCCGTCACGCGGCGGCCGGCACCGGCGCGGCCGCGCGATGCAGCAGCACGGGCACCGACTTCGACGTCGGCGTGTTGCACACGTCGCCGACGCTGTCGAGCGGCACCAGCGGATTGGTTTCCGGGTAGTACGCGCCGATGCAGCCGCGCGGGATGTCGTATTCGACGAGCAGGAAGCCGTCCGCGCGCCGTTCGATGCCGTCGTGCCACACGGTTTCCATGTCGACCCATTCGCCGGCCTGCAGGCCGAGCATCGCGAGATCGTCGCGGTTGACGAACACCACGCGGCGCTGGCCGTACACGCCGCGATAGCGGTCGTCGAGCCCGTAGACGGTCGTGTTGTACTGGTCGTGCGAGCGCGTCGTCATCAGCGTCATCAGACGCTCGCCGTGCAGCGCGCGGGCGCGCTGGATCGGCGTGTCGGTCGGCAGCGCATGCGCGATGAAGTTCGCCTTGCCCGTCGGCGTCAGCCATTCGCGGTCGCGCGACGCGACGCGCAGGTGGAAGCCGCCGGGCCGCGCGATGCGCGTGTTGTAGTCGTAGAAGCCGTCGAAGGTCGCTTCGATCGCGTCGCGGATCTTCGCGTAGTCGTCCTTGTACGCAAGCCAGTCGATCTTGCCGCTGCCGAACAGCGCGTGGCCCATGTGCGCGACGATCGCCGGTTCCGACATCAGGTTCGCGGAAGCGGGCTTGTTCATCCCGTACGACACGTGGACCATGCTCATCGAGTCCTCGACCGTCACGCCTTGCGGCACGTTGTCCTGCAGGTCGATCTCGGTGCGGCCGAGCGTCGGCAGGATCAGCGCGTCGTGGCCGTGGATCAGGTGGCTGCGGTTCAGCTTCGTCGTGATGTGCACCGAAAGATCGCAGCGGCGCATGCCTTCCCACGTGCGCGGCGTGTCCGGCGTCGCCATCGCGAAGTTGCCGCCGAGGCCGATCAGCACCTTCACGTGGCCGTCGAGCATCCCTTCGATCGTCTCGACGACGTCGTAGCCGTGGTGGCGGGGCGGTTCGAAGTCGAACACCTGGCCGAGCCGGTCGAGGAACGCCTGCGACGGCTTTTCCTCGATGCCGACCGTGCGGTTGCCCTGCACGTTCGAGTGGCCGCGCACCGGGCACAGGCCGGCACCGGGGCGGCCGATGTTGCCGCGCATCAGCATCAGGTTGGTCAGCATCTGCACGGTCGCGACCGAATGCTTGTGCTGCGTGATGCCCATGCCCCACGTCGCGATCACGCGCTCGCTGCGCGCATAGAGCTGCGCGAGGCCGTCGATCTGCTCGTACGGCACGCCGCTTTCGGCGGTCAGCGCGGACCAGCTTTCGTTGCGCAGATCGTCGGCGAACGCATCGAAACCGGCCGTGTGCTCGCCGATGAACGCGGTGTCGAGCACGCGCGGCGCACCGGCGGCGCGCGCGGCATCGTCGAGTTCGAGCACGCGCTTGGCCATCCCCTTGATCAGCGCGAAATCGCCGCCGATCGTCGGCTGGATGAATCTCGACGCGATCTGCGTGCCGGACATCGTCAGCATTTCGAGCGGGCTTTGCGGATCGGCGAAGCGCTCCAGCCCGCGTTCCTTCAGCGGGTTGATCGACACGATCGTCGCGCCGCGTTTCGCGCATTCGCGCAGTTCGCCCATCATCCGCGGATGGTTGGTGGCCGGGTTCTGGCCGAAGATCAGCAGCGTGTCCGCGTGCTCGAAATCGTCGAGCGTGACGGTGCCCTTGCCGACGCCGACCGATGCCGGCAGCCCGCGGCTCGTCGCCTCGTGGCACATGTTCGAGCAGTCGGGGAAGTTGTTCGTGCCGTACAGGCGCACCAGCAGCTGGTACAGGAACGCGGCTTCGTTGCTCGCGCGGCCGGACGTGTAGAACGCGGCCTGGTTCGGGTCCGGCAGCGCGCGCAGGTGGCGCGCGATCAGCTCGAACGCGTCGTCCCATGCGATCGGCACGTAGCGGTCGGTCTGTGCGTCGTACACCATCGGGTCGGTCAGGCGGCCATGCTGTTCAAGCTCGAAATCCGTCTGTTCGAGCAGCTCGGTGACCGTGTGCGCGGCAAAGAATTCGGGCGTCACGCGCTTGCTCGTCGCCTCGGCGGCCACGGCCTTCACGCCGTTCTCGCAGAATTCGAACGTCGACGCGTGCTGGCGGTCGGGCCATGCGCAGCCCGGGCAGTCGAAGCCGTCGGGCTGGTTCTGGCGCAGCAGCGTGCGGTAGTTGCCGCCGGTGACCTTTTCCTTGATCAGGTTGATCGCGACGGCTTTCAGCGCGCCCCAGCCGGCAGCCGGGTGGTGATACGGTTCGATGCGCGCGGCGGCGGATTTCTTTTTCATGATGCGTGTGTCAGGGTCGATGCATGGAGAGTACGCGCGGCGCTGCGGCCGCTGTGTGTACACCTCTTCGCTTCAAAAAAGAGTACAGTTGCGACGATTCAGGCAGTGCGGAGCGCAACTGTGTTGTTGAAGGGAAGTTGAAAGGGAGGCGCGTGAAGCGTTACGAACAACTGGCCGACGAGCTGCAGGCGCAGATCGAACGCGGCGTGTACCGGCCCGGCGAGCGGATTCCGTCGGTGCGGCAGGCGGGCCGGCAGCAGCAGCTCAGCGTCACGACCGTGCTGCGTGCGTACCTCGTGCTGGAGAGCCGCGGGCTGATCGAGAGCCGGCCGCAGTCGGGTTATTTCGTGCGGGCGCGCGTCGCGGCGCCGGCCGAGGCCGAGCTGCACACGTCCGCGCCGGCCGCGGAGCCGTCGGCGGTGGACGTGAGCCGGCTCGTGCTGTCGACGCTGCGCTCGATCGCGCGCGACGACGCGGTGCCGCTCGGCTCGCCGTATCCCGATGCGTCGCAGTTCCCGGTGCAGCGTCTCGCGCGCTACGCGCAGGCGATCGGGCGCCGCCGCACGCGCTGGGGCGTGATCGACGACCTGCCGCCGGGAAACCAGGAACTGATCCGCCAGATCGCGCGGCGCTACGCGGAGCGCGGGATCGCGATCGAGCCGGGCGAGATCGTGATGACGATCGGCGCGACCGAGGCGATCAACCTGTGCCTGCAGGCCGTCGCGCGGCCGGGCGACACGATCGCCGTCGAGTCGCCGACGTTCTACGCGATGCTGCACGCGATCGAGCGGATGGGCATGCGCGCGCTGGAAGTGGCGACGCACCCGGGCGACGGCATCGATCTCGACGCGCTCGAACGGATTCTCGAGCGCGAGCGCATCGCCGCGTGCATGGTGATGCCCAATTTCCAGAACCCGCTCGGCTTCCAGATGCCCGACGAACGCAAGCGCGCGCTCGTCGAGCTGCTCGCGAAGCACGGCGTGCCCGCGATCGAGAGCGACGTCTATCACGAGCTGCATTTCGGCGACACGACGCCGAGCGCGCTGAAGTCGTACGACCGCGACGGGCTCGTGCTGCATTGCGCGTCGTTCACGAAGAGCCTGTCGCCGCGCTACCGGATCGGCTGGGCGATGCCCGGGCGCTATCGCGACCAGGTCGAGAAGCTGAAATTCCTGAACACGCTCGCGACGCCGGCGATCGAGCAGCTCGCGATCGCCGAATACCTGAAATACGACGGCTACGATTTCCACCTGCGCCGGATGCGCAAGCAGTATGCGCAGCAGGCGAGCCTGATGAGCGCGATGGTGCGGCGTTTCTTCCCGGAAGGCACGCGGCTGTCGCAGCCGCAGGGCGGCTACGTGCTGTGGGTCGAGCTGCCGCCGCAGGTCGACGCGATGAAGCTATATGCGCTCGCGCTCGCGCAGCGGATCACGGTCGGGCCCGGCCACATGTTCTCGGCGACGAACGATTACCGGCATTTCATCCGCCTCAACTACAGCTATCCGTGGTCGCGGCAGATCGAGGATGCGTTGAAGGTGCTCGGGCGGCTCGCGTCGGAGTGCGCGGGGCGGTGAGCGGCGCGACGGTAGCCGGCGGCGGCCCGCTGCAGGCCGCCGCCGGCACGCATCACGCTGCGCGCTGCAGTTCGCGCTGCGCGGCGCCGGCCATGCTGCGCATGTCGAAGCCCGACGGGTGCTGGTACACGCGCAGCCCGAATTCCGGCAGCACCGCGATCAGGTGATCGAACAGGTCGGACTGGATCGCCTCGTAGTCGACCCATGTCGTCGTGTCGGTGAAGCAGTACAGTTCGAGCGGAATGCCTTCGGCCGTCAGCGGCAGTTGCCGCGCCATGCACGTCATGTCGCGGCGGATCCGCGGATGCCCCTTCAGGTAGTTCGCGACATACGCGCGGAACGTGCCGAGATTCGTCAACTGGCGGCGATTCGCCGGGCATTCGCCGGCCGCGCCGAGCGTGCCGTTCCATTGCGAGATCGCGTCGACCTTGTCTTCCAGATAGTCCTTCAGCAGCGTCAGGCGTTCGAGCCGCTCGATCTCGTCGTTGTCGAGAAAGCGCACGCTCGTCGCGTCGACGAACAGCGCGCGCTTGATGCGGCGTCCGCCGGCTTCGGTCATCCCGCGCCAGTTCTGGTAGCTCTCGGTGATCAGCTTCCACGTCGGCACCGTGATGATCGTGTGATCGAAGTTCGCGACCTTGACGGTGTTCAGCGTGATGTCGATGACGGTGCCGTCCGCGCCCGCCGACGGCATCGTGATCCAGTCGCCGATCCGCAGCATGTCGTTCGACGACAGCTGCACGCCCGCGACGAGGCCGAGCAGCGTGTCCTTGAAGATCAGCATCAGCACGGCCGACATCGCGCCGATGCCCGACAGCAGCAGGCCGATCTGCTTGCCGGTCGCGTCGCCGATCACGACGAGCGCGGCCGTGATGAACATCACGAGCTTGACGAGCTGCATCGCGCCTTTCAGCGACAGCCGCGGCTGGTCGCGCTGGCTCGTGCGATGCGCGTGTTCGAGCGCGGACAGCGTCGCGCTGATCGTCATCGACACGAGGAACGCGATCAGTGCGAACAGCACCTTGTCGGCGGCCTGCACGGCCGTGGCCGGGATGCCGGGCACCGTGCCGAGCCCGAGCTTGATCACGACGAACGGGACGATGCGGTTCAGCCACTTGAACGCGCCGAACTGGAACAGCGCGTCGTCGATGCGGGTGGCCGACAGCCGTGCGATGCGCGCGACCACGCGAAACAGCAGGAAATGAACGGCGGCGGTGATCACGCCGGCGGCGGCGATGAGGATGAGGGCGCCGACGAGCGGCGCAAACCAGGGTTCGTTCAGGGTCATAGGGGCAGCTTGGGTCCTTCTCGTGCATTGAATCGGCGCCGCGACGCGGCGTGTGCCCGGTGAAGGGCACATGAAAGGGACCGTGATTGTGCCATCGGGTTCCGGACGCGTGCCGCGAATGCGCCGCACGGCTCCCGAAGATCCTCACCGTTGCGCGGGCATCTTTCGGGCGCGCGCCGCGCAACATACTGTGTACTTGCCACGGGATGCCCGCTCGGGGCACGATGCGCGAACGACTTCGCGAACCGCGTTTTCACGTCGTTCACGGCGCTCACGCAACCCACACAATCCTCGTATTTCACGCATTTCACGCATGCAAGATTCCAACGAAAGCCGGCCGCCTGGGCTGCGGCTGCTGAAGGGCATTCTTCCGGTCCACCGTGCGACGGCGATCCGCGACGTCTTCGCGGGCATGTCGCTCGCGTCGATGGATATTCCGCAGGTGCTCGGCTATGCGCGCATCGCCGGCATGCCGGCCGTGACGGGCCTCTATACGGTGTTCCTGCCGCTCATCGCGTTCGCTTGCTTCGGCGCATCGCGCCATCTGGTGGTTGCCGCCGACTCCGCGACCGCGACGATCTTCGCGAGCCGCCTGTCGTCGATGGCGCCCGCCGGCAGCGCCGACTATGTGGCGCTGGCCGGCATGGTCGCGCTGCTGACGGCCGCGATGCTGCTGCTCGCGCGTATCTTCAAGCTCGGCTTTCTCGCCGATTTCCTGTCGCGCACGGTGCTGGTCGGTTTTCTCGCGGGCGTCGGCGTGCAGGTGTCGATCGCGATGCTCGGCGACATGCTCGGCCTGGCCGTGCCGTATCCGGCGTCGCGCAGCGTCGCCCAGCTCGACTACGTGATCACGCATGCGGCGCATGCGCATCGGCCGACGCTCGCGCTGGCCGTGCTCGTCGTCGTCGCGATTCTCGCGTGCAAGCGGTGCCTGCCGCGCGTGCCGATGCCGATGATCGCGGTTGCGGGCAGCATCGCCGCGAGCTATGCATTCGGCTTTTCCACGCGCGGCATCGAGGTGCTCGGGCCGGTCGCGGGCGGTTTGCCGCCGCTGCGCTGGCCGTCCGTCACGTGGCAGCAGTTCCTCGATCTCGTGCCGGTTGCCGCGTCGTGCTTCGTGATGATCGTCGCGCAGAGCGCGGCGGCGGCGCGCGTGTTTGCGCAAGAGTATGGCGAGGACGTCGACACCAACGCCGACATCCTCGGGCTCGCGGCCGCGAACGCGGCGGCGGCGGTGGGCGGCGCGTTCGTCGTGAACGGCAGTCCGACGCAGACCGCGATGGCCGACGGCGCGGGCGTGCGCAGCCAGATCGGGCACCTGACGTTCGCCGCGGTCGTCGCGGTCGTGCTGCTGTTCCTGAGCGCGTATCTGCAGTACCTGCCGCA
Source organism: Burkholderia sp. IDO3 (assembly GCF_003366075.1). Taxonomy (NCBI): domain Bacteria; kingdom Pseudomonadati; phylum Pseudomonadota; class Betaproteobacteria; order Burkholderiales; family Burkholderiaceae; genus Burkholderia; species Burkholderia sp. IDO3. The sequence goes on along the minus strand of NZ_CP028962.1, from coordinate 1,936,980 downwards.
TGCGGTGCTGGCCGGCATCGTGTTCACGATCGCGCTCGGGCTGATCAACGTGCGCAGCCTCGCGGCGATCCGCAAGGAAAGCCCCGGCGAATTTACGCTCGCGCTCATCACCGCCGTGGCCGTCGTGACGGTCGGCGTCGAGCACGGCATCCTGCTGGCCGTCGCGTTGTCGCTGATGCGGCACGTACGGCACAGCTACCAGCCGCATACGATGGTGCTCGAGGCCGTGGAAGGCAACGGGCGCTGGCAGCCGGTGCCGTCGCGGCCCGGCGCGATGACGGCGCCCGGGCTGATCGTCTACCGGTTCGGCTCCGACCTGTTCTTCGCGAACGACCATCGGTTCGCCGCCGAAGTGACCGCGCTCGTCGACGCGGCGCCCGCGCCGCTGCGCTGGTTCATCGTCGATGCGGGGGCGATCACCGATCTCGACTACTCGGCCGCGCGCACGGTGACCGATCTCGTCAACGCGCTGCACGACCGCCGGATCGGCGTGCTGTTCGGGCGCGTGAACCGCTATCTGCACGCGGACATGGAACGTCACCGGATCACGGCGATCGTCGGGGCGTCGTGCATTTTCCCGACGCTGCACCAGGCGCTGGAGGCCGCGGGCATGGCGGCGACGCCGCAGGAGCCGGGCGTGGTGTAGCGCGCAGTGCGAAGCCTAGGCGGCTGCGCGCAGGCGCGTGAAGCCGTTGCGCAAGTGGCGGGCCAGCTCGGCGGCGGCCGGCGTGTGCTGGCCGCGCGGCAGATGGAGGTTGATCGCGAAGTTCGGCAGCGCGGGCAGGCCGCTGTCGGCCGGCAGGATGTCGAGATCGGCCGGCACGGTGGATGCGAGCCAGACGGTCACCGCGAGATCGGCGCGCACGGTTGCGGCCGTCGCGTCGAGGCTGCCGTTCTCGAACAGCGTGCGCCATGCGCGATCGCATTCCCGCAGCGTGTCGAGCACGGTCGGGCGGAACGCGCAGGTTTGTGCGACCATCGACACCGGCAGCGGCGTGCGCCGATACGCGGCGCCGCCTTTCGCACCGACCCACACCAGACGATCGACGGCGACACATTCGCCGCCCGGTTGCCCGACCGGCGCCTCGATCAGCGCGACGTCGATCTCGCCCTGCCTGAGCGCGCGGCGCAGTTCCGGCGACGCCGCGCACACGAGCGACAGCGCGACTTGCGGATGCGCTTGCGCATAGCCTTTCAGAATCGGCGCGAGGCAGCTGCCGACGAGATCCTGCGGTGCGCCGACGCGCACCGATCCTTCCATCGCGCCGGCCGTCATGTCGGCCAGCAGCGCATCGTGCGCGGCGAGCAGCCGGCGCGCCTGCCCGAGCAGCCGCTCGCCATCCGCCGTGAGCAGCAGGTTGCGATGCTCGCGCACGAACAGCGGGCCGGACAGCGTTTCGAGCCGCGCGACCTGCTGGCTGACCGCGCCTTGCGTCAGGTGCAGCGCGCGACTCGCCGCCGTCATGCTGCCGTGATCGGCGACGGTGACGAAGGCGCGAAGCAGGGCGATGTCGAGGTTGCGTACCATGCATCGCATTATGGATGCTAATGACAGGGATAAAAAGCTTTCGCTGTCGTAATGCTTCGGGCGCGGGTAAAAACGGGGTTTCGACGACGATGACCGGGAGCCCTCGTGCTGCTTCGCGACTACCTGCCGCTGATGCTTTTCGTGATCGTATCCACCGGGACGCCCGGCGGCGCGACGACGCTTGCGACCGCGTCGGGCGCGCATTTCGGTTACCGGCGTTCGTTGCCGATGATGGCGGGCATCGCGGCCGGCCTTGCGTCGATGGCGGCCGCGGCGGCGGCCGGGCTCGGCAGCGTATTGCTGGCGCTGCCCGCGCTGCAGCTCGCGATGAAGGTGCTCGGCTCGTTGTATCTGCTGTGGCTGGCCGTGCGCATCGGGCGCGGCGGTAAGCCCGGCTTCGACACCGCCGTGCAGCGGCCGCAGCGATTCGTCAGCGGCGTGTGGATGCTGTGGCACAACCCGAAAGGCTGGGCGATGACGCTCGGCGCGGCCGCGTCGTTCGCCGCGCTTGCTTCCGGCCCGGTGACGCTCGGCGCATTGCTCGGCGTCGCGTTCGGCGTCGCCGCGATGGCGTCGCTGTCGCTCTGGTGTTGCGCCGGGTTGCTGTTCGCACGCGTGCTGCGCACCGAGCGGCAGTGGCGTTGCGTGAATGCCGGGCTGGGGCTGTTGCTCGCGGCGTCGATCGTGCCGATGTGGCTGCCGTAGCGGGGCGCGCGCAACGCGCAGCCCCGCCGCTCAGCGCGAACCGGCCCGCGCATGGCTTGTACGCGCTCCGCCTGCGCCGCTCGACCACAGCGGCAACCGGAGCGTCGTGACGAAGCTCGCCGCATGCAGCGCGCAAAGCAGGCCGAACGCCCACGCGTACGCGGCGCCAGGCGTGCCGCCGGTCGACGCCGATTCCACGTGCAGCCGCCACGCGAGAAACAGCGTGCATATCGTCGTGAACGTCGGGCCGCCGAGCCGCTGGACGATATTGAGCGACGTCGTCGCCATCGGCAGGTTGCGCCGGTCGACCGACGCATACGCGGCGGAAATCGACGGCGCGCCGATCGCGCTCTGGCCCATCCCGCGCAGAAACAGCGCGGGCACGAGCACGTAAGGATCGTAGCCGGTCAGCGCGAGATACACGAACGGCAGCGTGGCGAAGAGCGCAAGCATCGCGCCGGCGGCGGCGAGCCGGCGCACGCCGAACCGGCTCGTCAGCGCGCCCATCGACGGATAGGTGACGAGCATCCCGAGCCCGAGCGGCGCCAGCAGCCACCCCATCTCGCCGGGCGAGCGGCCGCATGCGTCGATCAGGAACACCGGAATCAGCATCTGGCCCGCGTAGATCGTGCCGTTCGACAGAAACTGCGTGCCGGCCGCCGCGCCGAACACGCGCGAGCGAAACAGCGCGAGATCGATCAGCGCGTGCTCGCCCTTGCGCCGTTCGACGCGCAGGAACGCCGCGAGCAGCAGCGCCGAGCATGCGATCGCCGCGATGCCGAGTGCGGCGTCGATCCGCTCGGCGCCGTACAGGAACAGCACGAGCGCCGGCGACAGCAGCGCAAGGCCGACCCAGTCGAGCGCTCGCCGTTGCGTTTCCTCGCGGTCGCCGGGCAGGAACCACACGGCCAGTGCGAGCGCCAGCGCGCCGACGGGCAGATTCACGAGAAAGAGCCAGCGCCACGACGTGTGCTGCAGAATCGCACCGGCGACGACGGGGCCCAGGATCGGCGCGATCAGGACGGGCACCGCCGCATAGCCGATCACGCGCGCCATCTGCTGGCCGGCCACGCGCGCGATCATCATCTGCGCCATCGGCGCGAGCAGCCCGCCGCTGACGCCTTGCAGCACGCGAAACGCGATCAGCGACGGCGCGGACCACGCGAGCCCGCACAGCGCCGACGTCAGCGTGAACGCGGAGAAACACCACAGGTACAACGCTTTCGCGCCGATGCGATCGACCAGCCAGCCGTTCAGCGGCAACACCAGCGTGAGCGCGAGCAGGTAGCCGCTCGTCACCCACTGGATCGTCGACAGGCTTGCGTGCAGGTCGGTCGCGAGGCTCGACAACGACACGTTGACGATCGTCGCGTCGAGCTGCGACAGCAGCGAACCGAGCGTCGCGACCGCGCTGACCTTCCAGATCGACGGGGCGAGCCGGCCGGTCGCGCGGCCCGGCGACGGCTGCGCGTGCGGGTCGCTCACGCGCCGCGCTGGTCGAGCAGCGCAAGGATGTCTTGCGTCGAGCCCGTTTCGCCGAGGCGCGGGAACAGGCGTTCGATGCTGTTCGTGTGCGCATCCGCGTTCAGGTCGGTCATCGCGTCGACGGCGAGCGTCACGTTGTAGCCGAGTTCGTGCGCCTGGCGCGCGGTCGATTCGACGCCGATGCTGGTCGCGATCCCGGTCAGCACGATCTGCGTGACGCCGGCCGCCTTCAGGTGCGCGTCGAGATCGGTGCCGGTAAACGCGCCCCAGGTTTTCTTCGTGACGACGTGGTCGCCGGGCTGGCGGTCCAGTTCGGGGATCAGGTCGGCCCAGTCGGCCGGGAACGGGTCCTTGCGCGGCGGTTGCTGCGTGCGGCCCGGTGCGCCGCCGGCGACGTTGACGAGTACGACCGGCAGGCCGCGGCGGCGGAATGCGTCGAGCAACGTGCGCGTGCGTTCGATCACCGGGGCGACCGGATGGGAGGTCGGCAGCGTCACGATGCCTTTTTGCAGGTCGATGACGACGAGCGCCGTGTTCGTGTCGAGACGGGTTGTGCTCATGAGACGGATGCTCCGTGAATGGGGCGAAGGAAAGCGTGCACGCGGATGCCGCGCCGCACGCCGGCGGGAATTACTGCTCGCCGATGCGCCGGATCAGCGGGATCGCGGCGGCGAGCGTACGGATGTCTTCGGGGTCGAGCTTCTCGATCGCGGCGCCGAGCCACTTGTGCTTCGCGGTATCGCGCTTGCGCCGCGCCGCGACGCCGGCCGCGGTCAGCAGGAACAGGATCTGGCGGCCGTCGGTGGGATGCGGCTCGCGTTCGACGAGCCCGTCTTCCTCGAGGCTCGCGAGAATCGCCTTCATCGACTGCGGCTTCATTGCTTCGGCGCGGGCGAGATCGGCGGTCGTCATCGGGCCCTGTCGCTCGAGTCGCGCGAGCGCGCTCGTCTGCGACATGCCGAGCCCTTCGGACTCGATCTCGGAGCGCAGCCGGCGAATGAGCTGACCGACTGCAAGGGTCAGATCGGCGGCGACGGCTTCGGCGGAAACGCCGGACGTGCGGGGAGGGTTCATGCGGCGGATCATAGAATACGACAGTTAAACTTGCAAGTTTAACTGTCGAATTGAAAGGTGGATCGCGATGCGTCGGCGATCGGGCGGGCGGAACCGCGTATCGCCGCGGACTGGCGGACTGGCGGGCTGCCGGTGGCGAACGGCGGGGCGCTATGCGGGGCGCGGCGGCGCGATCGGCACGACGTCGTTGTCGCGCGGCGACGCGTTCTCGTGCAGCAGATCGCCGAGATATTGCGCGAGCTCGTCCGCGGCGATCGCGGACGGAATCTGCAGGTTGGCCGGCCGCCGCTTGCCCTCGGCGCCGAGATCGAACACGGCCCAGCGGTCGTTCGTACGCACCACGGCGAGATGGCGCCCGAACGCGTTGAAACGGTACTCCTGCTGCATCGTAGCGCTCCTTCGTGACGAATGCGCCGGCTGCGTGCGCGGCTTTACCGGATCGAGCAGGTCAGCCAGCGATGAATCTTCAGCGCATCGCTCGACACGCCGGCGCGCGTCGGCGCGCCGAGCAGCACGATCGTTTCGCGGCGGCCCTTCACGCGCATGCGCATCACGACGCCGTGCCCCGATTCGTTGATGAAGCCGGTTTTCTGCAGCCGGATCGGCAGGCGGCCGTAGCGGACGAGCGGATCGGAATTCACGTACAGCAGTTCGCCGTCGCCGGGCCGCACGGTCGTCGACGTGTCCGTCGAAAAATAGCGGATCAGCGGATCCTGTGCGGCGGCGCCGACGAGTCGCGCGAGATCCTCGGCCGTCGACACGTTGTGCGGCGACAGGCCGGTCGGCTCGCGGAAGTGCGTATGGCGCATTCCGAGCCGGCGCGCTTCGCGGTTCATCGCCTTCACGAACGCGGCGCGTCCGCCCGGATAGTCGCGGCTCAGCGCGGCCGCCGCGCGGTTTTCCGACGACATCAGCGCGATATGGAACATCTCGCGGCGCGACAGTTCGGCGCCGATCGGCAACCGGGAACCCGTGAACTTGATCGTGTCGCGGTCGCGTGCGGTGACGCGCAGCACGCCGTTCAACGGACGATCGGCGTCGCGCGCGACGACGGCGGTCATCAGCTTCGAGATCGATGCGATCGGCCGCACGGTGCGTGCGTTGCGCGCCAGCAGCGGTGTGCCGGAGTCGACGTCGAGCACGTAGGCTGCGCGTGAGTGCAGCGAGCGCACCGCGCGTGGACTGTAGCCGCAACTCGCGAGCAGGTTCGGTTTTGCGGCCGGGCGCGCACGAACCGCGCTCGTGCGCTTCGCGCGCCGGTGTTGCGGCGCGGGTGCGGCGTGATGCTTGACCGCATGATGCTTCGCGCGCGGGCGGCGATGCTTGACGGTCTTGTGCTTGCGGTGGGCGGGTTTCTTCTTGACGACTTGCGCATGCGCATGGGGTGACGCGGTGCGATTCGGTTGCGCGCGCTGCGCGGACGCGTTCGCCGCGAACGCGAGTGTCAGGAACGAGAGGGCGATGATGAGGGTCGTCCGGGCGCGAGGCAGGCGCGCGATGAGGCCGGTCAAGCGAAAGTCTCCTTTTCACGCGCGTTGCGGCGGCGCGAAATGCGTGGGCGGTCAGCGGGTGCGGGAAATTATAAGGTCGATCGCGCGGCGATGACGATGGATGCGGATGAAATCGCGCGTGATATGGCCGGATTCCTGCGGTTTTTGCTGAGGATCGGACGCGCGCGGTCGGCCGAGGGCGTGCTGCGCCGCCGCTCAGCGCGGCCAGTTTCGTCGCGATACGACCGCGAAACTGATCGCGATCGATCCCGTCATCGGGCGCGGCGGTGTGTCGTTCAGCGCATCGCCGAAGCGCGGGCGGCGGCTGCGTCCGTCGGCGCGCGCGGCACGGCGCGCGGGCGTCGGTGTTTCGGGCACGGCAACGCATTCGTCGGCGACGATCGTGTCGCACGACATGTCGGACAGGCACTCGGACGCGTGATCGATGCACATGGCAGTGAATTCCGGGAGGGGGATGTCCGTATTGAACGTCACGCCGTTCGATCAGTAAAATGAATGTTTTGATCGTTACGATTCCTTTGAAGAATGGAACTGAAACTGCTGCGCACGTTCCTGACGGTCACCGAGCTCAGTCATTTCAGCCGCGCGGCCGATACGCTGCACATGAGCCAGCCGGCGCTGAGCAAGCAGATCGGCGCACTCGAAGCGAGCCTTGGCGGCAAGCTGTTCGAGCGCGGGCGGCATGGCGCGGAGCTGACGCCGTTCGGCGAACGCTTCCTGCCCGACGCGCAGGCGCTCGTACGCGATGCCGACGAGATCCTTGCGCGGGCGAGGGAAGCGACCAGCGGGCAGCGCGGGCATCTGCGGCTCGGCATCTGTCTGTCGGTGCTGACGCTCGTGCCGAAGCTCGTCGCGGAATTCCGTCGCCGCAATCCGGGCATTGCCGTCACGCTGAGCGACCTGTCGTCGTCCGAGCAGACGCGCCGGCTGCGCGCGGGCAAGCTCGATGCCGGTTTCCTGCGGCTGCCGTCCGATGAAGGGCTGTCGTCGTTCAAGGTGATCGACGAGGCGCTTGCGCTCGCGGTGCCACCGCATCTTGGTTTCAAGCGCGTGCCGGCCGAGCTCGACGTGCTCAACGAGATCGGCTTCATCGCGCTGCAGCGTGCGCGCGGCCCCGGGCTTGCCGCACAGATCGACCGATGGTGCGTCGAGCGGCGCTTCGTGCCGCATGTGACGCAGCAGGCGGAGGATGTGCAGTCGGTGCTGACGTCGGTCGCGGCCGGCGTCGGTGTCGCGTTCATTCCGTCGCATGCGCAATACCTGCTGCGCGACGCGGCCGTGCTGCCGCTCGACGGCCGGGATGCGAAGTGGCGCGTCGGGCTTGCATGGTTGTCCGGCCGCGACGATCCCGTCACCACGCGCTTCGTGTCGTTCATGCGCAGCGCGATCAAGGGCGCGCAAGCGCGCGTATAGTGTCCGCGATGGCGTCTTTCCCGAACGCCGGCCTTGCGCCGGCTCACGAACCCGAACCGATGACCTCAGAATCCGACGACTCCCCGCTCGATCCCGCACTCGTCGCGACGCTCGCGACCTTGAACGAGGCCGCGGCCGATCCGGCCGGCAAAACGTGGTCGCTGCCGAAGATCGCGAAGCGCACGCAGTTGCCGATGAGCACGCTGCGCCGCGTGCTGACGCAGCTCGATGCCGCGGGCCTCAGCGCGACGACGCTGAACGAAGACGGCACCGGCAGTGCCGCGTTGACCGGCGAAGGGCGTGCGGTGTGCGCGCAACTGTTCGGGGCGAACGACGCGAAATAAGAAAGGCCGCTCGAAAGCGGCCCTGCGTAGTGCGGTTCGACATGCGGCGTCGGCGCATCATCACCCATCGCCGCGCATCACCATCGCGCCGTTACCCCGCCCATGATCGAGTGACGATAGGTTTGATCGTTCAGCCCATGCCGGTAGCCGACGTCGAGATCGAGCCAGCTCTTTGGCGAATAGATCGCCCCGGCGATCACGAACGCCGGGTTCGCGGCGGCTGTGCTTTCCGTATTGCGCGACATGCCGATGTCGGCCACGAGCTGCAGCGTGTCGGTCGCCTTGACGAGCGCCGCGGCCGACACGGCCCAGGCTGAACTCAGGTCGCCCTGGCGATTCGGCTGGTAAGCCAGGCCCGCATTCGCGAGCAGCGACACGCGCCCGACGTCGGCCTGCGCGAGCAGCGTCGCGCCGGTGCCGACGCGGCCCGTGCCGAGCCCGCGACCGTCGTTGCCGGTGGGCATCGTCAGCTGCGGTTTCAGCGCGAGCGACAGCGGCCCGCGCTCGACGAAGCGCCATTTCATGCCGATCTCGACATCGCCGATCCCGGTGCCGTTGTCGTCGGTGCGCGTCTGCAGATGCGTATAGGGCGCGTTCACGTAGAGATCGACGCGTTCGCCGAATCCGCGCGTGAGCGTCGCGTTCCAGTATTGATGGCGGCCGTTCTCGTCCTGTTTCGAGGTTTCCTCGGCATTGAGCTCGAACTGCCAGTTCGCGTTGCCCTGCGTGCCCGTGTCGTCGCTGACGAGCGGATGGGCCGCGTAGGCGTTCAGCGGTGCGAGCAGGGCGCTCGCGGCCGCGAGCGGGAGCATTCTTTTCATCACGTCACCTGTCGTGCGTCGTGGGCGGCCGGCCCGGTCGGGCCGGCACGCCATCGTCGGAGGGGAATCAGAACCACTGCTTGTAGCGGCGGACGTAGATCGTCTTCACGATCTGCGCGAGCAGGATGTAGCCGACCATCGTTGCCGCGAGCCACAGCCAGTAGGTGCCCGGCAGGTGCATGAAGCCGAGCGAATCCGCGAACGGCGAGAACGGCAGCCAGCAGCCGATCGCGATCGCGGTGAACGTCGACAGCAGCACCGGCAGCGCGGCCGTGCTCTGCAGGAACGGGATCTTCTGCGTGCGCAGCAGGTGTACGACGAGCGTCTGCGACACGAGGCTCTCGATGAACCAGCCCGAGTTCATCACGATCTGGCCGCCCGAACCGCCGTGCAGGTGATACATCGCGCCCGCGCCGAACACCGTCCACATCAGCACGTACGTCGTGATGTCGAACACCGACGAGGTCGGCCCGACCCACAGCATGAAGCGGCTGATGTTGCCGGCTTCCCACTTGCGCGGCTTCTTCAGGAACTCGGGATCCATCCTGTCCCACGGCAGCAGCATCTGCGACGTGTCGTAGATCAGGTTCAGCACGAGCAGCTGGGTCGCGAGCATCGGCTCCCACGGCAGGAACGCACTGGCGACGAGCACCGAGAACACGTTGCCGAAGTTCGAGCTGGCGGTCATGTTCAGGTACTTCAGGATGTTGCCGAACGTCTCGCGGCCCTTGATCACGCCTTCTTCCAGCACCATCAGGCTCTTTTCGAGCAGGATGATGTCGGCGGTTTCCTTCGCGATGTCGGCGCCGCTGTCGACCGAGATGCCGACGTCGGCGTCGCGCAGCGCGGGCGCGTCGTTGATGCCGTCGCCGAGGAAGCCGACGGTGTGGCCGTTCGCCTGCAGCGCCTTGACGATGCGCGCCTTCTGCAGCGGCGTGAGCTTCGCGAACACGGTCGTGCGTTCGACGACCTGTGCGAGCGTCGCATCGTCGAGCGCATCGATTTCCGCGCCGAGCACCGGCTTGCCCGGCTTGAGGCCGACTTGCCGGCAGACCTTGATCGTCACGGTCGGGTTGTCGCCCGTCAGCACCTTCACGGCGACGCCGTTCTCGCGCAGCGCGGCGAGCGCCGGCGCGGCCGATTCCTTCGGCGGATCGAGGAAAGTCAGGAAGCCGCGCACGACGAGGTCGCGCTCGTCGGCGGTGCGGTACTGTTCGCGTTCGTCGCCGCGCGGGATCATGCGCGTCGCGAGCACCAGCACGCGGAAGCCGTCCTCGTTGTAGGCATTGGCCTGTTCGAGCAGCCGCTTGCGCGCCACGTAATCGAGCGGGCGCACGCCGTCCTCGTCCTGCACGTGGGTCGACACCGCGAGCATTTCCTCGACCGCGCCCTTGCAGATCAGCATGTGCGTGCCGTGAGCATCCTCGACGACGACCGACAGGCGCCGGCGCACGAAATCGAACGGCAGCTCGTCGATCTTCCGGTAGCCCTGCGGCTTCACGCGCTCGCCGATCTCGTCGGCGCGTGCGACGACCGCGATGTCGATCAGGTTCTTCTGGCCGCTCTGGTGGAAGCTGTTCAGCCAGCCGAGCCGCAGGATGTCCTCGTTCTTGTGACCGGACAGGTCGAGATGGTGTTCGAGGATGATCTTGTCCTGCGTGAGCGTGCCGGTCTTGTCGGTGCACAGCACGTCCATCGCGCCGAAGTTCTGCACCGAGTTCAGCCGCTTCACGACGACCTTGCGGCGCGCCATCGCGATCGCGCCGCGCGCGAGGTTCGCGCTGACGATCATCGGCAGCATTTCGGGCGTGAGGCCGACGGCCACCGCGAGCGCGAACGTGAGCGCGCTTAGCCAGTCGCCCTTGGTCAGGCCGTTGATCATGAACACGATCGGCACCATCACGAACATGAACTTGATCAGCAGCCAGCTCACGCTCGCGACGCCGCGATCGAAGCTCGTCTCGATGCGCTTGTGGCTCACGACGTTGCGGGCGAGCGAACCGAAGTAGGTGTCCTCGCCGGTCGCGACGACGACGGCCGTCGCGGTGCCGCTGACGACGTTGGTGCCCATGAAGCACACGTTCTCGAGGTCGAGCAGCGACCCCGGCGCATCGTTGGCCGCGCCGCCCGTGTCCGTGTTCGCGGACTTGCCGGCGACCGCGCCGAGCGTGTCGTACTTCTCGACCGGCAGCGCTTCGCCGGTCAGCACCGCCTGGCTGATGAACAGGTCGCGCGACGCGAGCAGGCGCACGTCGGCGGGGATCATGTCGCCGGCCGACAGGTGCACGATGTCGCCGGTCACCACTTCGCGCATCGGCACTTCGCGGCGTGCGGGCTCGGACGTGTCGGTCACCGCGCGCTGCACGGTGGCCGTGGTGCGGACCATCGCCTTGAGCTTCTCGGCCGCGCGCAGCGAACGGAATTCCTGCACGAAGCGCAGCAGCGCGCTGATCGTGACCATCGACAGCAGGATCGTCATGCCGACGTAGTCGCGATCGTCGGGCGCCGCGAAGTAGACGTCGGTGAAGAAGCTGATCGCGGCCAGCACCAGCAGCACGTAGACGAACGGATTGTGGAACGCGTGCAGCAACTGGCGCGTCCAGTGCGGCGGCTTGTCGTGCGCGATTTCGTTCGGACCGTAGTGCTGCAGCCGGTCGGCGGCCTGGTCGTAGGTGAGGCCGCGCGAACTGGTGCGCAGCGACTTGAAGGTTTCCTCGAGCGGGCGGGCCGCTTCCTGCGCGGCGCGCATGATGTGCGGTGCGTTCTGCTGGCCGGCGCCTGCGTTGATGAAGCCGCGCTGGTTCTTTTGCGATGTATTGCGTTGTGTCATGAGTCGCTCCTTGCGCACGAGGCGGCGGGCGGGGAGCGACCGTGACGTTATCGACGCACGAGCGCTTCCCGCCGCGTCGCGTCAGGCGCGATCGGCTGTGGATCGGTGAAGGGAGGAACGCTCGCCGGCGCACGGAATGCGATCGGATGGACGATGCGCAGCGTCGCACCGGCGAGCGGTAATCGACTACTGTCGTCTGAGTTCATCTGCACTCCTGTCGGTTGCGGATAGTCGGCACGGGCGATCGGCGGCTGCGCACGCACGAGGGTGTGCGGCCGGACGGCACGCGAACGGAAAACGCGCGCAGCTCGCGCTGCGCGCAGCACGAACGCACATGCGCATGACGCACGGTTGCGCAGCGCGGGCATTCGGCAATATCGAAAAAATACGGGCGGGGATTCTGGCCGGTCAGGCCGGAAGGGCGCCGCATCCTGCTTCCCGGGATGCGGCAGAAGACGAGGCTCTGCGCGGTTTCCTCAGGCAGCAGTCAAGTTGGTCGAGGACCAACTACAACTCGCATCGGTGTTCACAGAACACTCCATGTAATTAGACGGGGGCGATGGTAATGGGTCGTCGTGCGAAGCGTCAACCCTTTTTATGCCCTTTTTTCCGGCATTTCTTGCAGAACTCTTGCAGAACGTTAACGCGACGATTTTCTGACGGTGAGCAAGCAAAACCGCGCGCATGCGAGGCACGCATGCGCGCGGTCGGGGCGAGGCAGCGACGCGTTACTGCGACGATGCCGTGATGGCCGCGCCTGCGTCGAGAATGCCGGAGCCGGCCGGCAGTGCCGTGCACGACGTGCTCGTCGGCAGTATCGCGGCGCGCGCGCCGCCTTGCAGCTTCTGCTGGATCTGCGCGGGCGTGAGGTTGCCGTTCACCGACAGCATCAGCGCGGCGGCGCCGGCCACCTGCGGCGTCGCGAAGCTCGTGCCGCTCGCGGTGCCGTACGTGTCCGCGCCCGGCGTCGTCGTGCCGCCGTTGGCCGTCGACACGATGTTGACGCCCGGTGCGCTCAGTGCGACGTCGGTGCCGAAGTTGCTGAACGATGCACGCCGGCCGGTTGCATCGGTCGCACCGACGCTGATCACGCCGCGGCAGTTCGCGGGCTGGTCGAGCCCGGTCGACAGGCCGTCGTTGCCGGCGGCGACCACGACGGTCACGCCCTTCGCGTTCACGTCGTCGATCGCCTGCTGGAACGTCGCGCTGCATGCGCCGACGCCGCCGAGGCTCAGGTTGATGATCTTCGCGGGCGTCGGGTTCGCCGGGACGCCGTTGACCGGAATGCCGGCCGCCCAGCGCATCGCGTCGGCGATGTCGCTCGTCACGCCGCCACACTTGCCGAGCACGCGCACCGGCAGGATCCGGCCGAGCCACGACATACCGGCGATGCCGATGCCGTTGTTGGCCGTCGCGCCGATCACGCCCATCACGCGCGTGCCGTGCCAGCTGCTGGTGCTCGGTTCGCTCGCGCAGTGATAGTACGGGCCGCTCGCGTCGTCGAGTTCCTGCTGCGTGACCCAGTCGCCCGGATCGGTTGCGTCGCCGCTGCGGGTCTGGCCGTTATTGCCGGTGTTGACGTTCGAGATGAAGTTGTAGCCGGGCAGCAGGTTGCCGACGAGGTCGGGGTGCGGCCGGTAGCCGGTGTCGAGCACGGCCGTGACGACGGTTGGCGAGCCCTTGGTGCGCGTCCATGCGGTCGGCACGTCGATGCCGGCGGTCGGATCGAACAGGTTCCACTGCTGGCCGTAGTTGGGATCGCTCGGCGTGTCGCGGATCTGCATCGGGTGATCCGGTTCCGCGTAGTCGACGTCGCTGTCGGCGGCGAACGCCTGCGCGAGCGCCGCGGCATCGCCGGCCGCGATGCGCTGGCCGATCGACAGCACGGCCGCGCCGTTCGACAGGGTTCGCTCGACCTGGACGTCGAGCGGCGCCTGCGACGTCGTCGCGGCGGCATAGGCGCGTGCGGCGCCGCTCGCCGTCGGCGCGTTCCAGCGCGTCATCGAACGCTGGATCACGGCGTCGAGCCGCGTGCCGGTGTCGACGGCCGCCATCGCGCGGGCGGCCGTCAGCGTCTTCAGTTTGACGATCAGGTGATCGACCGGCGGCTCGGCTGGTGCGGCGGTCTGGGCCGCCATCTGCACGGCGGCCTGCTGCGTCGCGCACGCGTTGCTGCCGCTGGTGGCGGGCGGTGTCGTCGGGCTGGGGCTGGGGTTCGGGGTTGGGCTAGGCGCGGGCGCCGGTGCGGCATTGGAAGACGACGGATTACTGCCGTCGCCACCGCCGCCGCCGCAACCGGCGAGGGGAACGAGTACGGCGGCGGACAGCATGCCGGCGAGTACGCGCGTATGAGTGGAGCGGACCAGCGCGGAATTGAAACGTTTGGCTCTCATGGTGAAACTCGATCCTCGTAGATAACCGTCGTGCCGGCGGTAACGCTCGATCCGGTGAAGGCCGGACCTTGTGGTTTTTGTCTGACGATCGAAGCAGGTTGCTGCGACGCGCCATGCAATGGGTAACGGCTGCCACGGCGGCTTCTTGAGTGGGTTTCGGCAGAAAAAAACAAACGGGCGCAAACGATTACGTTGCTGCGATGCAGCATGCGTGCGGCATCCGGCATCGGCTGCCGGGACGGCGGGGCGCGAGCGAATACGGCCGGCCGGGCGCGACGCGCGGCGCATGCGCGACGGACACGCGTTTGCGCGGCACGGAAAAAGGGCCGCCTGCGCGCGTTCGCGCTGGAAGGTTCCTTACGCTTTCCCTGATGCGACGCGAATTTTGTCGGGCGTACGATCGCGGTTCGATCACCGTTTCGTCAGGAGAAAAGCATGGATCGTCGCTTCCGTTGGCTGGCCGTCGCGTTGACCTGCGCGCTGGCCGGCACCGCGCATGCGCAGGCGCTCACCGGCACGCTGAAGAAGATCAAGGACACGGGCATCGTGTCGCTGGGGATCCGCGAGTCGTCGGTGCCGTTCTCGTATTCGGACAATGAGCAGAAGAACATCGGCTATTCGCGGGACATCGCGGCGCGCATCATCGACCGGATCAGGACGGATCTGAAGCTGCCGAACCTCACGGTGAAGGAAATCCCGATCACGTCGCAGAACCGGATTCCGCTGGTGCAGAACGGCACGATCGATTTCGAGTGCGGGTCGACGACCAACACGCTCGAGCGACAGAAGCAGGCCGCGTTCTCGGACAGCATCTTTCTGTATGGCATCCGCTTCAGCACGCGCAAGGATTCGGGCGTGAAGGATTTCCCGGACCTGGCGGGCAAGACGGTCGCGACGACGGCCGGCACGTCGGACGAGCGTCTGCTGCGCAAGCTCAACGAGGAGAAGGGGATGAACATGACGATCATCAGCGCGAAGGACCACGCCGAAGCGTTCATGAACGTCACGACCGGGCGCGCGGTGGCGTTCGTGATGGACGAGCCGCTGCTGTACGGCGAGATCGCGAAGGATCGCAACCCGGGCGCCTACACGGTGACGGGCACGCCGCTCGTTCACGAAAACTACGCGTGCATGATGCGCAAGGACGATCCGGCGTTCAAGCGCGTGGTCGACGACGTGATCGCGAAGATGCAGACGTCGGGCGCGGCCGAGAAGCTCTACGACCAGTGGTTCACGCAGCCGATTCCGCCGAAGGGCGTGAGCCTGAACTATCCGCTGTCGCCGGAGATGAAGCAGCTGTTCAGGAATCCCACGGATCAGGCGCAGTACTGATCGCGGCATCGTGCCCGCGTACAGGCCGGCACGTTGAATGCGCCGGCCGGTACGACTGAATCCCGTGAGCGGGGCCGCCGCTCCTGTCTGCTACGCGGCGCGCAGCCGGCTGCCATGAAGGTCCGCCGCGCCTTTCGCGCGGGATGTTGAAACCCGCTTCCTGATCTCCCTGCGGCCGCGCCGCATCTCGACGGGCCCCGGCCGGGGCCCCGTTTCCGCCATTCCGTCCCCTTGTTTGCCTGATCCGCCCGCGCATCGAAGTGCGGGTCGCGCATGCGCGCCCGGTTCGCGTCCGGTGACGCCGCTTGCCGCGTAAACCCGAATTCAGATTTCAATTTGAACTGGTCAGAATCGGCCGAAATTGTTCAACAATTTTCGGCGAAAAATCCCGGAGAGCCGCGCAGGGCGGCGTGCGGGAGGCGTTGTGATGTTTCAGCGCGGCGCCGAATCACTCGGGAGCTTCGCCATGTCCGCTCGTTTTTCGCTTCGGCATTTCCTCCGCAGCGCGCTTGTGCCGCTGACCTTCGCATGCTCGCTCGCATCGGCGGCTCCGCTGCAGACCGTGCGGCCCGGCACGCTGCTGGTGGGCTCCGACCTCACGTATCCGCCCTACGCGTACCTGGAAGCAGGCAAGCCCGCCGGCTTCGACGCCGAATTCTCGCGGATGCTGGCGCGCCACCTGAAGCTCGAGCCGGTGTTCCTCGATACCCGCTTCCCGGACCTGATCCTGGGAATGAAGGCGCGCCGCTTCGATGTCGTCGCGTCCGCGCTCTACGTGACGCCCGATCGCGAGAAGCAGGTCGATTTCGTGCCGTACCTGAAGACGGGCGCAGCGCTGCTCGTCGCGAAGGGCAGCGCGTTCCTGCCGAAGACGCCGCAGGACCTGTGCGGCAAGCGGGTCGGCTCGATCAAGGGGGCCTCGTGGACGCCGAAGTTGCGCACGGTGTCGCAGGACACGTGCAAGGCGGCCGGACGCGGAGAGATCGCGATCCTCGAGTTCCCGACCTCGCCGGAAGCGACGTCCGCGCTGATGTCGAAAGCGGTCGACGTCCAGATCGAGGATGCGGCCGTCGCGCAGGGGATTCCGAAGCAGACGAACGGGCGTGTCGAGATCAGTTCGACGACGCTGCTGTATCCGATCGTGATCGGCCTCGGCGTGACGAAAGGCGACAGCGGGCTGCAGGGCGCGCTCGAGGGCGCGCTGAACGACGCGAAGCGCAGCGGCGAATACGGCAGCCTCGTGAAGAAATACGGCCTGCAGGCGCCCACGCCGGCCGACGTTGCCGGCGCACTGGGTACCGCGAAGTAAGCCCGGAGCAGGCACGATCCGACCACCGCGTGCCGCGCAGGGCGGCCGCATCGCCCTCCGGGGTTGAGGAGTCTTCGATGCAGTTCGATTGGCACTATGCATTTCAGCTGTTGTGGGACAAGGATTTCTGGCGCGCCTGTGTCGTGGTCGTCGAACTCAGCGTCGCCGCGTGGGTGCTCGGGGTGGTGCTCGGGTTTCCGGTCGCGCTCGCGAGGCAGTCGCACCAGCCGCTGCTGAAGCGGGCGGCGGCCGTGTACATCTGGTTTTTCCGCAGCCTGCCGCTGCTCGTGCTGCTGGTATTCATCTACAACCTGCCGCAGGTCTTTCCCGCGACCAGCGTGGTGCTGTCGGATCCGTTCACCGCCGGCCTCATCGCAATGGTGCTGAGCGAAACCGCGTATTTCGCGGAAATCCATCGCGGCGGGATCCTGTCGGTGCCGCGCGGCCAGCTCGAGGCCGGCCGCGCGCTCGGCATCCGTTTCACGGGCATCCAGCGGCTGATCGTGATGCCGCAGGCAATCCGCATTGCGCTGCCGGCGCTCGCCAACGAGTTCATCACGATCGTGAAGCTCACGTCGCTGGTGTCGGTGATTTCGCTTGCCGAGATCCTGCTCGTCGGACAGCGGTTGTATACGCAGAACTTCCTCGTGTTCGAAACGATGCTGGCCGTCGCGTTCTATTACGTGCTGATCGTCACGGTGTTCAGCCGGCTGCTCGGCTATCTCGAGCGGCATCTCGACGTCAGTCGCCGCACGCCAGCGCAGGCCGGTCACGCGGCTCTCGAGCTGCCGTTGTCGGTGCCCGCCGTCGCGCCGAGGCCGCGGGCGAACGCCGAGTTCGCGCTGCGCCTGAAAGGGCTGCAGCAACGCTACGGCCGCCACGAGGTGCTGAAGGACATTCGCCTCGACGTCGCGCCAGGGCAGGTCGTGTCGATCATCGGCCCGTCCGGCTCCGGCAAGACCTCGCTGATCCGCACCATCAACGGCCTCGCACCGGTGAACGCGGGCGAGATCGACCTGTACGGCGAGTCGTTCATCCGTGCGTCCGGTGCGCACCCGCCGCGCGTGTCGAACGAGCGAATCCTGGATATCGGCATGGTGTTCCAGAGCTTCAACCTGTTCCCGCACCGCACCGCGCTGCAGAACGTGATGATGGCGCCGTGCTATCACCGGCAGGCCGATGCGGCTGCGATCCGGCTGCAGGCGTTGTCGCTGTTGTCGAAGGTCGGCATGCTCGAGCATGCGAACAAGTATCCGCATCAATTGTCGGGTGGTCAGCAGCAGCGTGTCGCGATTGCGCGCGCGCTCGCGACGCGGCCGTCGATCATGCTGTTCGACGAACCGACGTCGGCGCTCGATCCGGAGCTGGTCGGCGAAGTGCTGAAGGTCGTCGAAACGCTGGCCAGGGAAGGGATGACGATGATCATCGTGACGCACGAGATGAATTTCGCGTTCAAGGTGTCCGACCGGATCGTGTTCATGGAGAACGGACGCATCCTGTACGACGTGCCGCCAGACCGGATTCGCGGCAGCGCGGACGCGCGCGTGAAGGATTTCCTGAAGCACGTTCACTTCGCATGACGAATCACGGGATGGGAGCGGGAATGGATCCGATGGTTTTCCGGCTGGGCGACGGGGACGCGCCCGCGTGCGCCGAGCGGCTGCGTGCATGTCTTGAACGCGCCGGCGCGTATCCCGGCGACATTGGTACGGCGTGGCTCGCGCGTCGCGACGCAGCGGCGGCCGCGGAAGCGCGGGCACGGGATGCGTCGTTGCGCGGCGGCTGCGCCGCTGCGCCGCTGGCCGGCACCGTGCTGACGGTGAAGGCCTGTTTCGATTGCGAAGGCTGGGTCACGCACGCCGGTTCGCGCGTGCTGGCGGAAGAGCCGCCGGCGAGCGCCGACGCCGCACCGGTGTCGGCGCTGCGTCGCGCCGGTGCGGTGCTGATCGCGCAGACGGCGATGACCGAGTTCGCGTACGGCGCGCTCGGCGTGAACCACGCTTACGGCACGCCGGCGACGCCGCTCGATGCACGGCGCGAGCGGGTGGCAGGCGGATCGAGTTCGGGCGCGGCGGTGTCGGTGGCGCTCGGCGCGGCGGATCTGTCGCTCGGCTCCGATACGAGCGGTTCCGCGCGCATTCCGGCGGCACTCTGCGGCGTGACCGGATTCAAGCCGTCACGTGGGCGCTACGCAACCGACGGCATGCAGTTCCTGTCGCCCAGCTTCGACGTACCGGGCTTGCTGGCCGCGACGGTCGACCTGTGCCGGCGCGCGGACGCCGTGCTGCACGGCTGCGACGAGCAACGGCCGCGGCCCGCGACCCTGCGTGACCTCGATTTCGTCGTGCCCGAGCCGTTCGCGACCGACGACCTGGACCCGGACGTCGGACGCGCGTTCGACGCATGGCTGTCGCGGCTCTCTGCGCATGGCGCCCGCATCCGGCGCCAGCGGCTCGATTGCGTGGCGGAGGCCGGTGCGGTCGCGCGCGCGGGCGGCATCATCGCGGCGGAAGCGTTCATGCTGCATCGTGCGCGACTGGCAACGTCGGCCGACCGCTACGATCCGCTCGTCGGCCGGCGCATCGCCGCGGGCGAGCAGGTGCGTGCGCACGACTATGCGGCGGCGCTGCTGCGCCTGGCGGCGCTGGCCGACGCGTACCACACCGGGCTCGGCGACGCGGATGCGGTGCTGACGCCGACGGTGCCGATGCTGCCGCCGCGCGCGGCCGATCTGGCGGACGAAACCGTGTACCTCGCACAGAACGCGCGTGCATTCCGCCTGACCGAGTTCGCGAACCGGCTCGATCTGCCGAGCATCAGCGTGCCGGGCGACCTGCGGCACCGGCAGCCCGTCGGCTTGCTGATCACGGGGCGGCGCGGCGGTGACGCGCGGTTGCTCGATGTCGCCGCGCTGGTCGAACGCGCACTGACCGACCCGGCATGACCCGATTTCCGCGGCAAGGCCCGCCTTGCCATTTTTCACCGTTACTATTCAGAGGTACTTATGATCGTCGTAAAATCGGCCGATATTGCCAATACCGAACGTCACGCACGCGGCCCGGGCTGGGACAGCAAGCGCATGATCGTCCAGCAGGACGGCGTCGGCTATTCCGTCCACGAGACGCGCGTGCAGGAAGGCGCGGAACTGCATCTGCATTACAAGAACCACTTCGAAACCAACTACTGCGTGGCGGGAGAAGGGGAAGTCGTCGATACGGCGACCGGCGACGTACACCGGATCGCGCCCGGAACGATCTACGCGCTGAACCTCAACGATCCGCATATCCTGCGCGCGACGCGCGGCGATCTGCATCTGGTGTGCGTATTCAATCCGCCGCTCACGGGGCGCGAGACGCATCGGGAAGACGGCAGCTATGCGCTGCCGGCGGGGGAGCAAGCCTGACGATGCGCGATGCCGTACCGTTGCGTGCCGCGCCGTGCCGTGCGGCGCGCAACGGCGGCGCGGCGTCCGGATTCAGGCCGCCTCGCGATGGCTGCGCCTGGTGGCCTCGACGAGCATGCGCTCGGAGTCGTCGAGATAGCGCGTGAGCGTGGTGACGGCTTCGCTGCGGCGGTTTTGCGTAAGCAGGTCGTAGATCTGGTATTCGCGCTGGATCCAGTCGGGCGTCTGCACGCGCTTCTCGTCGGGATCGGCGGCGAAGACGAGGCGCAACTGCGCCGAGATGGTCCGGAAGAATTCGTCGAGCAGCGCCGACTTCTGCAGCGCGACGATGTGCTGGTGAAACCGCAGGCTGTGCGTGCCGACGGCCTGCCAGTTTTCCTTGGCGAGTTCGCGCTCGGCCGCCCGAATGGCGGTCTGCATCTTTTCGAGCAGTGCTGGCTGCGCGAGTTCGGCCGTGTTCAGCGCATGCAGTTCGAGCGTGCGGCGTGCAACGTAGAGATCTCGCACGTCCTGGCGGTTGAGCGTGCGCACGACGACGCCCTTGTGCCGCACGAACGTGACGAGCCCTTCACGGCCGAGCTGATGCAGGACTTCGCGAAGCGAGTTGCGCGACGTGTCGTACTCGGCGGCGAGGTCCATCTCGATCAGTGCCGTGCCCGGCGGCAGCTTGCCGCTGATGATGTGCTCGCGCAATTGATGGCTGATCCGGTCGGCGACCGATTGTCCTCTCGTTTTTTCGCTTGCCATTCCGTTCGTTCACTCCTCTCCCGATCGTGCGCCGCCGGCGTGACCGGCCGGCGGCGTTTCGCCATTCTACGGGCTGCGGGGCCGGTCAAGCCGTTTTGCCGGACTGCCAGTCAGCCTGCGGCGACTGCATGCCGTGCATGCCGCGGTACGGTGCGACGGAAGGCGACGCCCAGCCTTCGAGCAGGCTCGGGTCGAGCCGGTACACCTCGACGCCGAGCGGCCGGCACACGTCGATCGGGTCGCGCGCGTCGGGACCCCACATCGGCACCGACAGATCGCCGCCCGGGCAGGTGGACATCGCGCACAGCACGTCGATTTCCGCGAAGAACTCGAGATAGTCGCCGGGCTTCGCGGGGCAGGCCTTCATGAAGTATTTGTCGTCGTCGTTCAGGCCCGTGCACTGGAACACGTTGAGCACGTCGTGCACGTCGAATTCGGTCAGCCCGTACGGCGCGACCGCGCGCACGAGGTTCGAGTGGCAATGGAAATGAAAATCCTCGCCGGTCAGCAGCTTGTTCACGTAAGGATCGCAGCGCGTGCCGAGCAGATCGTGCACGCGGCCGCCGTCACCGTCGACGCCGTAGCCGGCGAGCGTGTCGTCGGTGATCGTGACCATCGGGCGCAGGTACGGCAGCGTCGACCAGAGCCGGTCGAACGTCGTCACGTGCGCGGCCTGCAGCTGGCGCGTGCGCGATGCCCACATGCGCTCGCGCGGATTGTGCAGGTTCCACATGTTGAAATCGGCGACTTGCGGGCCTTCCAGCGTGACGATCCGGAATACGTGACCGGCCGGCACTGTCCACGCGAAGCCGCTGCGAATCGGCACGATGTGCGATGCGATGCGCTCGCGCGCGTCCTGGCGCTGGGCAATCGCGGAATAAAAGACCTTGTCGACGTTCAGGACGGAGCCCTTGGTGACCTGGTACGCGGCTGGATAGTTCGACATGACGCGGTGCTCTCGGGGAAAGTTGGCAGATGCGGCAATCCGGCTGAAGTCCTTTGCGGAGGCCGGTCAGGCGTCAATTTCGGTGCTGGATTGTTCAACAATTTATTGGCGCTTCGGGGAGTATAGGATGAGGGCGGGGAGGTGTGTCAATGGGTGGAAAGTACCGAGGGCGGGCGGAGGCGGCGGGCTCGCGGGCCGGCGCGACGACGCGGGCAGCGCTCCGGTTGGCCGGCGCGGGGCACGCGTGAGACAGGCAATAAAAAACCGCCGGCACATGCCGGCGGTTTCGGTTTTCGGCCCGGTCGCTCGCGCGACGGAGCCTGCCGTCAGGCCTTGATTTCCGGCCCGCGTGCGGTCGGTCGCACCGGCGCCGCCGGTGCCGGCGCGATCGATCGCGTGGGCGGCTGCGCCGGCACGATCACGACGACCGGTTCCGGCATTGCCCACATCGGCATCGCGAAGCCGACCGGTTGCGGCATCGGCATTGCGAGCGCGTTGGCGAGCGCCACGTGCTGCAGCACCATCATCTGCTGCTGCATCGCGGCCATCTGCGCGTGGGCCGCCTGCATTTGCCGCAGCGCGGCCGCCGGCGGCATGCCGCCCGACGACGACGTCTGCATCTCGAAGCTCGCGCCGCCATGCGGGCTGTGCCAGCTCCACGAGCTGACCTTCATCGGGCCGAACGCCGTGCGGACGACGTGCGTTTCGGCTTTCACGGGCACGGCGTGCCCGTCGACATCGACGAACACCGGTTGCGCGGCCGGGGCGGTGGCGGCCTGTCCGGCCAGGGCGAGCACGGGCATCAGCGCCAGCGCGCCCAGCGCCATATACGAACGGAATCGCATAGATCGTATCTCCGTCAAACGAAACTGATCGAATCAACAACGAACGAATCGTGCGGCTCACGGATGGAGCCATGGATGAATATGCGGGCGCTGGCTTAAGTCAGGATTAAAAGCGGCGCAGGCCTGCGGCAAGCACCTGTCCCGTGCAGCCGCGACCGATCCGCCGCAGTCGCGGAGTCTTTGCGCACCGCGCAAACGGGGCGCCTAGCCGGTTTCCGGCTGTGCCGCAATCGGCATTCAACCTCGCCCGCGCCATGGGATTCCTGTCGCGTCGCGCAACAACAGGCACAATATGCGATTCGCCGCGCACCGCTGTTCGTGATTCGAACAAATTGGCGCGTGTTGCCGCCGTCCGAATCCTTCCCGGTTGTCATGAACGCCTCGCTCACTTCCGCGCGCGAATCGAACTCGCCGCGCTTCCTGCTGTTCCTGATCTGCCTGTTCGCCTCCGCCGGCCAGCTCGCGATCGACATCTACGTGCCCGCGCTGCCCGACATGGCGCGCTCGTTCGCGACGACGCCGCAGGCGATCCAGTCGAGCGTGTCCGGCTACATGGCTGCCTATGCGCTCGGCCAGCTGATCTTCGGCCCGATCGCCGATGCGTACGGGCGCAAGCGCGTGCTCGCGTTCGGGCTCGTGATCTACACGATCGGCTGCCTGCTGTCGCTCGCCGCGCCGAACCTCGAGACGTTCGTGCTGGCGCGCTGCCTGCAGGGCTTCGGGATCGCGACCACGAACCTGCTCGCGAAGGCGATCATCACCGATTCGTTCTCCGGCCAGGCGCTGATGCATGCGTTCACGTACATGTCGATCGCGTGGGGCCTCGCGCCGATCATCGCGCCGGTGATCGGCGCGCACCTGCAGGAATGGTTCGGCTGGCGCGCGTGCCTCGTGTTCCTGCTCGTGTATTCGCTCGTGATGTGGGCGCTGTTGTGGCACTACCGCGAAACCTTGCCGAAGCCGGTGCATCTCGAGCCGCGCACGCTGATGACGAACGCGGGTAAGGTGCTCGCGAGCCCGGTGTTCCAGAGCTGCTTCCTCGCGCAGGGGCTGTGCTACAGCATCCTGCTGGTGTTCAACATCGTCGGGCCGTTCATGGTGCAGACGACGCTGCACAAGCCGCCGACCTTCTTCGGCTATCTCGCGCTCGGGATCGGCCTGATGTATTTCCTCGGCGGGCTGTCGAACCGGATTCACGGGCACGGGCTGCCGAGCGCCGAGCAGCGGCTGCGCATCGGCGCGCGCGTGATGGCGGGCGCCGCCGTCGCGATGCTCGTGCTGGCGCTGATCGTCGGCCTGCGCGTGTGGACGCTCGCGACGCCGGTGCTCGTGATGGGCTTCTGCGCGGGCGCGATGTATCCGACGCTGATGGCCAAGGGCAACTCGCTGTTCCCGCATATCGCGGGGCTGACCAGCGCGATCCTCGGCTGCGCGCTGCTGCTCGTGTCGTCCGCGATGATGGGCCTCGCCGGCTTCGTGTCGATCCAGGTGCTGACGCCGCTCGCGGTGTTCTTCGTCGCGCTGTCGTTCATCGTCGTGTGGATGGTGACGAAGCTGCTGCGCTACCTGACGCAGCAGCAGGCCGCGACCGTCGCGTGCGGCAGCGGCGAGGCCGCATAAGCGCATCGCGCATGCATGGCGCGATCGCGAGCGATGGGCGTTGCCGGCCGATACGGAGGCCGACGCCCACACGGCGATCGAGGCGGGCGGCTGACGTCCGATCCTTGTCTCGCGGCAGTGCCGCCTATAGCGGCTGCGCCGCGCCCGCCTGAGTCAACAGCGAAACCGCGGCTGCATCCGGCATCCCGTTCGAATCGATTGCGCCGGCCTTCGCCAGCGCGTCGAGATCGCCGTCGACGCCCGGTTGCCCGACCACGAACGGCGTCGTCAGGAACGCCGGCGTCGACAGCGTGACCGCATAGCGCTGCTGCAGATTCGTCACCACCGCCGATTGTGCGGCCTGCACCGTGCTCGCGTTGCCCATCACCTGCTGGAAGTGCGCATTGCCCTGGAAGTTGCCGATCAACCCGGCCGTGTTCGTGCCGAGCTGCGCGGCGAGATAGGCGAGCAGCAGCTCGGTCTCGGGCGTCGTGTTGAAGGTGCCCCCCGCATACGCGAGCGAGTGCAGGCTCGTGCCGCCCGATGCGACGGTAATCACGCATGGAAGCGCGGCGTTGACGGTGACGCGGTAGTTGCCGCCGCCGTCGGTCAGCGTCGTCGCCGAGCCTTGCGCGCAACTGACCGTCACCGATGCGCTCGCGAGCGCGCCGCCGGTGGCGGCCGTGCCGGACAGCGCGACGGTCTGCGTGTTGTCGTTGAAGCAGACGTCCACGCCGAAGCACGCGTCGCCGTTGCAGGCCGCAACGGTGACGAGGGTTGCGGCGCAGACAGTGCCCAGCGCAGGGCGGATGAAGCGCGGATGACGAAGGTTCATGGTCGCGGGCAATCGCAGGAAGGGGCAACCGTTGGGCGTCGCAGGCGCGGCGCCGTTCATATTCTATGTCCCGGATCCGGGCGGTGCTTGCCTGTTTTCCTGGCGGAGCGCGGGCAGGGTGCGCTTCCGGCGGACACGTTTTGCCCTGTTTACTCACACGAACGGCGCCGCCGCACCGCAACAACGCGGCAACCGCCCGGCGCCGGAACCTTTCGATTTCCTTCGCAATTGGTTATGCTGCGGGACGATTAAAGCCGAAGGCGAGCACAGCCGGCCAGTAAGGCCGGTAAAGGCTGGTAAGCGGCCGGCTCACTTGCTCAGGGTTTGCGCGCGGCCGATTTCGCGAACGCGCCGCGCACCTCGAAGCCGATCGCATCCGCGACGTTGCCGCGCGCATCGACGAGTTCGAGCCGGTGCCGGCCCGGCCACGGCATCCATGCGACGCGGTCGGCATGGCCGATCACCTTGTCGTCGAGCCGCCATGCAAACCGGCCGGCGTGCCCGGACGAGCGCTCGAACCAGATCCGCTGGTTCTTCGGCGGAATGTCCGGGTCGATCGCGAAGATCGTGCCGTCGGTCGGCGTGCCGATCGTCAGCGGCGCGCGTGCGCCGTCCTTGCCCGGCGTGACGGGCGCGGCGAGCCGGATCGTGTCGAGCGCCGTCCCCGCGAGGAACCACTCGTTGCGCGACGGCTCGACGTCGCGCTCGAACGTGATTCGGCGCGTTTCGACACCGGCAGGCGGGCGCGGCGCGCGGCTCGGCAGGTCGCGGTGCAGATACCCGACGACGGCCGACCAGACCGGCGACGCGCCCGTCACGCCCGACACGTCCCACATCGGCGAGCCGTCCGCATTGCCGACCCACACGCCGACCGTATAGCGCGACGTGAAGCCGACGGTCCAGTTGTCGCGCATGTCCTTGCTCGTGCCGGTCTTGACCGCCGAGAAGAAGCGCGTCGCGAGCGGGTTGTCGAAGCCGAACGTGCGCACGCGCGCGTTGTTGTCCGAGATGATGTCGGTGACGATGAAGGTGGCCGCTTCGCTGAACACGCGCGTGCCGTCGTTCGCGCGTGTCGTCGTTGCGACCGGGGCCGGGACCGGGTTCGGGGCCGATGCGCCGGCGGCGGGCGCTGCCGTGGGCAGGTCGACGGTCTTGCGCGCGACGCCGCCGTTCGCGAGCGCGCGATACGCATTGGTCAGCGACAGCAGCGTGACGTCCGCGCTGCCGAGCGCGAGGCTGAAGCCGTAATAGTCGCCTTCCTGCGCGAGCGGCAGGCCGAGCGCGGTCAGCGTGCGCGCGAAGCGATGCGGCGTGACGAGCACGAGCGTGCGCACGGCCGGCACGTTCAGCGAACCGCCGAGCGCACTGCGCACGCTCACCCAGCCCTTGAAGTCCTTGTCGTAGTTCTGCGGAATGTACAGGCCGCCGCCGGCGGCGAGGTTGATCGGCGCGTCGTCGAGCAGCGACGCGGCGGTCAGCCGTTTCTCGTCGATCGCCTGCGCATACAGGAACGGCTTGAGTGTCGAGCCGGCCTGGCGCGGCGCGAGCACGGCGTCGACATCGCGCGCGTTCGACAGCGCCCCCGACGAGCCGACCCACGCGCGGATCTCGCCGGTCGCGTTGTCGATCACGACGACCGCGCCATCCTGCACGTTGCGCCGGTGCGCGGGCGCGTTGAGCTCGGTCAGCGCGCGTGTCAGCGTGTCGCGCGCAAAGCGCTGCAGCGGCGCATCGAGCGTCGTGCGTACCTGCGCGCCGGCCTTCGGCCTGACCTCGGCCGCGATGCGCCGCGCGAAATGCGGGGCGAGCGCGGCGCCGTCGTCGCGCACGGCGTTGGCCGGGCGCGCGGTCACGAGCTGCACGTAGCCGTCGAGCGACGCGCACGCCTGCTCCGCGTGCATGTCGCGCAGGATCCGGCACGCGCGCTCGGCGACCTTCGCGGGTGCCGCGTTGGGCGCGCGCACCAGTGCGGCGGCGATCGCGGCCTCGCGTGCGTCGAGGCCGGACGGCGCCTTGCCGAACAGCACCTGCGACAGCGCGGCGAGCCCGACCGTCTCGCCGCGAAACGGCACGAGATTCAGGTACGCCTCGAGAATCTGGTCCTTGCGCCAGCCGCGTTCGAGCAGCAGCGCGTTCATTGCCTGGCTGGCCTTCTGCGGCAGCGAGCGCTGGCCCGAGCGGCGCGGCGAATCGCTGAGCAGGCCGGCGAGCTGCATCGTCACGGTCGACGCGCCGCGCGTGCGCTCGTTCCACAGGTTGCCCCAGGCCGCGCCGGCAATCCCGCGCCAGTCGACGCCGCTGTGCTCGTAGAAGCGCTTGTCTTCCGACACGACGATCGCTTCGCGAAACGCGGGCGACACGTCGGCGAGCGACACCCAGTCGCCGCGGCGTTCGGTGAGGTCGACACGCGTGCGCTGCAGCGGCGTGCCGTCGCGCGCGAGCAGCACCCAGTCGGAACTGCGCCAGTTGCGGCGTACGTCGTCGTAGCCGGGCAGCGCATGCGCGACGAGCGGCGCGGCGAGCACGACGGCGACGAATACGCGGCCGGCGAAACGCGCCGGCCGCGGCCATACCTGATCGATCATCGCTTGCTCACGACTGGTTCGTGTCGGCCGGCTTCACGGTCATCGGCGGGTTCGGCCACAGGCCGTACACGGACGGCGCATACAGCGCTTCGACACGCGTCGGCGGCAATCCGAACGTACCGACGTTGTTCAGCCGCACCGTGTATTCGACCGAGAATTTGCCCTTCGGCAAATAGTCGTAATACGCGCGGTAGCCGTCGAAGTCGCGTTCGATGAACGACGGCCACGCGCCGTCCGGCGTTTTCTCGCCCTGGGTCGCGGCTTCCGAATCGCGGCCGAGGCCCGAGCCGAGGATCGTCGCGCCGGACGGAATCGGATCGTTGACGACGACCCACGTCATGTCGCTTTGCGCATCGATGTCGAGATGCACGCGCACGACGTCGCCGCGCGTGAGCACGCCCTTGACGGCGGGCGACACCGGCGTGATCGTCTTCGTGATCCGGTAGCCGGCCGCGAACGGCGAGCGCAGCGGCACGGCCGCGAGGCTCTCGACGGTCGCCCACGGGCGGCCCGTGCCGTCCTGCGTGACGGACAGCGTGGCCGGCGCCTGCGACGCGCGCGGCCACGACATCAGCACGCTGCGTGCCGTGGCGGCCCGCGTCGCGGCGGTAGCCGACGCTGGGGTATCGGCGGGGGCGGGCGCCTGCGACCACGAGATCGCGCGCTCGTTGCCGCCGAGCGCGACCTTCGTCGTGCCGGTGACGGGCGTGCTTTCGTAGGTGCGCGAGAAGCGCTCGACCGCGAGCAGGCCGAGTGCGTTCGACGTCGTCGTCTGCCATGCGCCCTGGCGTTGCAGCGCGAGCAGGCCGGCCGTCACGCGCGGCATCTCGTCCTTCCACGCCGGGTCGCCCGCGAATTCGAGCGCGAGACGTGCGGCGTTGGTCTCGTTGCTCGTCATCAGCCACCACAGGTCGTCGTCGCGCGCGGTCGAGAACACGAGCTGCGTGCCCTGGTACGTGAGGCGCGCCCGCAGGATCTGTTCGACCTGCGCGCGTTTCTCGTCGCGTTGCGGGATGTCCTTCACGCGCGTGAGGATCGCGTGATAGTCGATCAGCGCCGACGTCGGCCACTGGTTCGGCGCGATCTCGATCGAGCCGAGCATGCGACCCTGGGCGGCGCCGTAACGCGACAGCGCCTCGACCGCGGCGAGCTTGCGCAGGTCGCGATCCTGGCGCGGCGCCCATGTGTTGCGTTCGATGCGGCCGTCGACGAAGCGCGCGAGCCCGGCTTCCAGCTGCGTGCGCATGTCTTCCGGCAGCGCGAAGCGCGGGTCGAGGCGGCCGGCTTCGTCGGCTACGACGAGCAGGTACGACGACAGCGTCGGGCTGCCCGAGTGCGAATCGTCGGACGACGGCGGGAAGTAGCTCGCGAGCCCGTCGCTGTCGAGGTAGACGGGCATGCGCGCCACCAGCGCCTGCCATTGCGCGGGGTCGTGCAGGCCGATCGCGCGCGACGCCTGCTGTTCCAGGCAGCGGTACGGGTAGCGTTCGAACCAGCGCTGCACGCCGGGCAGGCCGTCCGCGAGCTTCGACTGCAGTGACACAGCGATACCGCCGCGCGGCGTGCCCTGTGCGTTGTCGGCCGCGCCGGCCGGCGCCGACACGGGCACCGTCAGCGTGCCGTCGACCTGCGCGAGCGTGGCCTGCTGCACGGTCACCGGCAGCGCGGGCACGACCTTCTGCGCGACGGCCAGCGCATCGGACGCGCGCTTGCCGCCTTGCTCGGCCGCCTCGATGCGCCAGTTCAGCGCGCCGGCCGCGTCGAGCGCCTGCTCGGGCACGGTGATCGTCCACGCCACCTCGGTCGCCGCGTTGGCCGCGAGCGATACGGTTTGCGGCGCGACGTCGAGGCCCGTCACGCGCGGCGTCACGACGACCTGCATCGCGCGGTCGGTCGTGTTGCGCAGCGTGACCTGCGCGCGGAACGCATCGCCTTCGCGCACGAGCGGCGGCAGGCCGGAGATCAGCTGCAGATCCTGCGTGCTGCGGATCGACGTGCTGCCGGTGCCGAAGCGATCGGCGCCGACCGCCGCGATCGCGACGATCCGGAAACGCGTCAGCGCATCGTTCAGCGGCACGTCGACGGTCGCGCTGCCGTTCGCGTCGAGCGTCACGCGCGGGTTCCACAGCAGCAGCGTGTCGAACAGCTCGCGCGTCGGCGCGCTGCCGCCCCCGCCGCCGGCCGGCACGGCCTTGCGGCCGAAGTGGCGGCGGCCGACGATTTCCATCTGCGCGGTGGCCGTTTCAACGCCGTATGCGCGACGCTGCAACATCGCGTCGAGCAGGTCCCAGCTGTTGTTCGGCATCAGTTCGAGCAGCGCCTCGTCGACGGCCGCGACCGCGATCTGCGTACCGGCCGGTGCGGGCTGGCCGTTCGGCAGCGTCACCTTCACATGCGCCTGCGCCTTGCTGCGCACCGTGTAGCGCGTGGCGTCGGTCGTCACGGTCACGCCGAGACGATGCACGCCCGTGCCGACCTTGATCTCGCCGAGGCCATAGCGGAACGCGGGCTTCGACAGGTCGACGAACGCGGTCGGCGCTTCATAGTGACGGCCTTCGCGCCAGAAGGCGCGCGCCCATTCGACCGGCGCCTTCCAGCCCCACGTGAAGAACGAGTACCACGGCACTTCGCGAATCCGGCCGCGCAATGCGAGCACCGATACGTACACGTTCGGCCCCCACGATTCGCCGACCTTCAGGTCGACGGTCGGGTTCTTGCCGTTCAGCTGCACGACGTGCGTTTCCATCACGCCGCCGCGCTCGACCGCGACGAGGGCGGTGGCGTAGCGGAATGGCATGCGGACCTGGAAGCGCGCGGTTTCGCCCGGCTCGTACGAAGTCTTCTCCGGAATCACGTCGATCCGGTCGGTGTTGTCGCCGCCGAACCAGAGTTCGTCCTCGCGCGTGACCCACACCGACGTCGACGCGTTCGACGCGCGGCCGTCGCCGTCCTTCGCGACCGCGATCAGTTGCACGTTGCCGGCCTGCTCGAGCGTGGCGTCGCAGGCCATGCGGCCCTTGTCGTCGGTCTTGCCCGAGCACAGCACGCCGAGGTCGCGCGTGTCGCTCTTGTTGTCGTATGCGTAGAAGCCGCCGACCATCCGCTTGCGCGACGACGTCGTGACGTGCGCGACGCCCTTGATCTCGATCGACACCGACGCACGCGGCTTGCCCTGCAGATCGACCGCGAGCGCCTGCACGGGCACGCGCTGGCCGACCGACACCCAATGGCCGGCCTTGATGCCGACCGCCACCGCGGCCGGCCACAGGATCGTGTCGCCGCGGATCGTCTGCACTTCGCCGTTCGGATCCGCGAACGTCGCTTCGAGCGCGATGCGCTTCGGCGCGTCGACGTCGGGCAGCCCCTTGAGCATGACGGAGCCCGCGCCATTGCGATCGAGCGTCAGCGGCAGCTTGTCCGCGATCAGCTTCGTCGCATCGGGATCGCTGTTCGACGACGACGCGTTGTCGCCGTCCTGCGAATCGTCGTCGGCGTTGCCGTCGCTCGTGTCGGGGCGATACGGCGAGAAACTGAAGTCCTCGAAGCGATCCGCGAACGGCGGCGATGCCCACTTCATCAGCGCCGACACCTGCACGGGCAGGTTCGATGCGCCGCCGCCCGACACGTAGTCGATCTGCACGGCGAGCGGCGCTTCCTTCACGGCGACGAGCGGGCTCTTCTGCGCGTCGCGCGCGCTGATCGACCCTTTCAGCACCGGCAGGCGGAATGCCTCCACGCGGAAGCTGCCGCTGTAGTAGCTGGTGGTCGGCGCATCGTCCGGGCCGCCTTCGAGCGACACGCTGTATTCGCCGAGCTTCGCGGCCGGCGGCAGCGTGAACTGCGTGTCGGCGCTATGGTCGGCCGTCCACGTGAGCGGCAGCTTGTACGTCTGGTCCGAGCCGAGATGGCGGATCGTCACGCGCGTCGGGTATTGCGACGGGAACGCGAGGCTCTGCAGTGTCTCGGTACGCAGGAAATGCTTCATCGACACGGTTTCGCCGGCGCGCAGCAGCGTGCGGTCGAACACGGTATGCGCGCGCACCGTCGGTGCGCTGTCGTTGTCGGTCGGCACGTTGAAGCGCCACGATTCGATCCCGCGATTCCAGTTCGAGCTGACGAACGCCATGTCGGGGCCGGTCTTCGGATCGTCGACGCGTGCGGACACGAAGTAATCGTCGAAGCGCTGTTCCGACGAACGGCATTCGTGCTTCGGCTCGAACGGGCCGTCGATCTTCAGCAGGCCCTGCGCGTCGGTCGTGCCGGCCGCGATCTCGTCGCCGTTGCAATCCGATACGCGAATGTGCGCGTTCGGCACGGGCTTGCCCTTGTCGAGCGTCGTGACCCACACGAGGTTGTTCTCGCGGCCCTGTTTCAGATGCACGCCGAGGTTCGTGACGAGCACCGTGGTGCGCACGTACATGCTCGACGGTTTCGCGAGCAACGAGCGGCCGAGCGCGGGCGACGCGAGTTCCAGCACGTAGAAGCCGGGCTTGTCGATCGGCACGCCGACGATCTCGAACGGGCGCAGCGTCTTCGGATCGGCCTTCGGCAGCGTCAGCGCCTGCGCGCCCGGTTCGCCGTCGAGCAGCGACAGCGAGCGCACGTCGATGCGGCGGTTCTGCGGCGCAGGCATCTTTTCGCCGGCTTCGAGCGGCACGTAGACGGGATGCTGGCCCTTGCGTTGCAGCAAGCCCGGCACGCGCTCGTCGATCGTGCCGGCCGTCATCGACCAGTTGTCGAAGCGGTCGACGGTTCGCATCCATTGACGAATCGCGGTGTCGTTCTCGACCTTCAGGTTCGCGAATTGCGCGCCGCCCGCGTTGAGGCCGGCGATATGGAGATCGGCTTCGACGTTGCGCAGCGTGACCGGCACGAGCGCAGGCGTATCGGGTTCGGCAAAGCGCTCGACGATGCCGAAGGTGCCCGACGAGAATTTCGCGAGCGGCGGCATCGGTGCGGTGCGCGTCGCGAGCGGGAACAGGTCGGCGTTCGCGAGCGAGCGGTCGGTCACGTCGCGCAGCCCGGACGGCAGCTCGATCGTCAGGCTCGCCTGCGCGGGCAGCGGCGGGTTGAACGTGACGGTCGTCACTTCGTCGCTGTGGTCGTCCGCGGCGAAGGTCGGCGATAACGAACCGTCGGGGCCGCGCAGCTTGATCGCGTCGGCGTTCTTGCGCGAGATCGGCGCGTTGAACGACAGTGTCAGCGGACGCAGCGGCGTGCAGGGCGCCTTCGCGTTCTCGCGCTCGCACGAGAAGCTCGCGGCGAACGGCGCGCGCACGGTGAAGTCGAAACGCCGCTCGGTTTCGTTCGCGATGCCGCTCGGGCTTGCCACGCCCTTGCCGTAGACGAGCTGCATCTTCGCGCTGGCCGGCAGCGCCTGCGCGCACGACAGCGTGAGCACGCGCGCGGCGTCCTTCTTGAGCCCGAAGTGGTCGAGCAGCGCGTTGCGCGTGTCGTCGTCGGCGGCCGTGACGGGGATGCGGTTGCCGATGCCGGCCGCTTCGCACCAGATGTTCGCGAGCGCCGAGCGCGGCTCGGCCGGGCCGTTCAGCTTCAGCACGAAGACCTGGCGTTCCTCGATCTCGCGCGAGCCGGGGCGCACCGTCACCGGGAACGGGCCGCCCGTTTGAAACGTGAAGCGGCGCGGGCCGCTCACCGCATTGCCGGCGACCGAGCGCAGCGTGTCGTTGAGCGCGACCGAGCAGCGTACGCCCGGTGGCAGGTCGTTCTCGAAATCGTAGACCCAGGTCTTGTCGTCGAGCCAGTGACCCTGGCCGCGCGCGGCAGCGGCATCGTTGCAGGTCATGCGCGCGGGACTCGGCGCGGACGCCGAACCGAACGCGACCATCGCTTCGTCGAACTTGACGACGCTTTGCCGGACCTCAGTGACGGTGCCTTGCGGCGAGACGCTCACAGTGCGTGCGGCGAGCGCATGCAGCGACAGTGCGGCCGCGGCGCCGAGCGCCGCAACCGCGCCGATGCGCAAGAACAGCCGTGTGGTGTGATTGGCGTTGGATTGATTCGTGTTGTTGTGTTTGTCGTGCTGCTTCATCGCTCGATGCCCTCGGAGGGAAGCTTTCTGTTTGATTGCAGGCGATTCTAACCGACGCGCATGTGAGCGGATGACGGAATGCTGCGTGTCGTCGGCTTGCGACACACGGCATCACGATGCAGAATTGTCGCGTCGACGACACAAAGATGCAGCGAAATGTCGATTGTCTCGGAATGCGGAACATTTAATGGACTATAAAACCATTGTCCGATCCGATTTGTGCGCGTACATTTCAGGGCCGCGCCAATGTTTGAGAATTATCAAGCGTGGTTTTCCCGAATCCGGTGTTCGAGAGAAGGAAACATGCACAACGACAACACTCCCCACTCGCGTCGCGATGACGACGCAGCCGCAAGCGGCATCACGCGGCGTCAATGGCTGCAGGGCGCACTGGCGCTGACGGCGGCGGGCCTCACCGGCTCACTGGCGTTGCGGGCCCTGGCCGACAATCCCGGCACCGCGCCGCTCGATACGTTCATGGCGCTCTCCGAAGCGCTGACAGGCAAGAAAGGGCTGAGCCGCGTGCTCGGCGAACGCTTCCTGCAGGCGTTGCAGAAGGGCTCGTTCAAGACGACCGACGGCCTGTCGCAACTCGCCGGCGCACTCGCGTCCGGTTCGCTGAGCCCCGATCAGGAAGCCTCCGCGCTGACGATCCTCGAAGCGTGGTATCTCGGCATCATCGACAACGTCGTGATTACGTACGAAGAAGCATTAATGTTCAGCGTCGTGTCCGATACGCTCGTGATCCCTTCGTATTGCCCCAACAAACCCGGCTTCTGGGCCGAAAAACCGATCGAGAGGCAAGCCTGATGGCCGATACCGATACGCAAAAAGCCGACGTCGTCGTCGTCGGGTCCGGTGTCGCAGGCGCGATCGTCGCGCACCAGCTCGCGATGGCGGGCAAGTCGGTGATCCTGCTCGAAGCGGGCCCGCGCATGCCGCGCGGCGATATCGTCGAGCGCTTCCGGAACCAGCCCGACAAGACGGATTTCATGGCCCCGTACCCGTCGAGCCCGTGGGCACCGCATCCGGAATACGGCCCGCCGAACGACTACCTGATCCTGAAGGGCGAGCACAAGTTCAACTCGCAGTACATCCGCGCGGTGGGCGGCACGACGTGGCACTGGGCCGCGTCGGCGTGGCGCTTCATCCCGAACGACTTCAAGATGAAGACAGTGTACGGCGTCGCGCGCGACTGGCCGATCCAGTACGACGATCTCGAGCATTACTATCAGCGCGCCGAGGAAGAACTCGGCGTGTGGGGCCCCGGGCCCGAGGAAGACCTGTACTCGCCGCGCAAGGAGCCGTACCCGATGCCGCCGCTGCCGTTGTCGTTCAACGAGCAGACGATCAAGAGCGCGCTGAACGGCTACGATCCGAAGTTCCACGTGGTGACCGAGCCGGTCGCGCGCAACAGCCGTCCGTACGACGGCCGGCCGACTTGTTGCGGGAACAACAATTGCATGCCGATCTGCCCGATCGGCGCAATGTACAACGGCATCGTGCACGTCGAGAAGGCCGAGCAGGCCGGCGCGAAGCTGATCGACAGCGCGGTCGTCTACAAGCTCGAGACGGGCCCGGACAAGCGCATCGTCGCCGCGATCTACAAGGACAAGACGGGCGCCGACCATCGCGTCGAAGGCAAGTATTTCGTCGTGGCCGCGAACGGCATCGAGACGCCGAAGATCCTGCTGATGTCGGCGAACCGCGATTTCCCGAACGGCGTCGCGAACAGCTCCGACATGGTCGGGCGCAACCTGATGGACCACCCGGGCACGGGCGTGTCGTTCTACGCGAACGACAAGCTGTGGCCGGGCCGCGGCCCGCAGGAAATGACGTCGCTGATCGGTTTCCGCGACGGCCCGTTCCGGGCGACGGAAGCCGCGAAGAAGATCCACCTGTCGAACATGTCGCGCATCAACCAGGAGACGCAGAAGATCTTCAAGGCGGGCAAGCTGATGAAGCCCGACGAGCTCGACGCGCAGATCCGCGACCGCTCCGCGCGCTACGTGCAGTTCGACTGCTTCCACGAAATCCTGCCGCAGCCCGAGAACCGCATCGTGCCGAGTAAGACGGCCACCGACGCGATCGGCATTCCGCGCCCGGAAATCACGTACGCGATCGACGACTACGTGAGACGCGGCGCCGCGCATACGCGTGAAGTCTATGCGACGGCCGCGAAGGTGCTGGGCGGCACGGAAGTCGTGTTCAACGACGAGTTCGCGCCGAACAACCACATCACGGGTGCGACGATCATGGGCGCGGACGCGCGCGACTCGGTCGTCGACAAGGACTGCCGCACGTTCGACCATCCGAACCTGTTCATCTCGAGCAGCTCGACGATGCCGACCGTCGGTACGGTGAACGTGACGCTGACGATCGCGGCGCTTGCGCTGCGGATGTCGGACACGCTGAAGAAGGAAGTCTGACCGTGCGGAAATCTACTCTCACCTTCCTCCTCGCCGGGTGCCTCGCGCTGCCCGGTCTCGTGCGCGCGGCCGACTCGGCCGATCCCGCGCAGATCAAGCGCGGCGAATACCTGGCGATCGCGGGCGACTGCATGGCCTGCCACACCGCGAAGGGCGGCAAGCCGTTCGCGGGCGGTCTCGGGATGCCGGTGCCGATGCTCGGCAAGATCTATTCGAGCAACATCACGCCGGACCCGGACACCGGCATCGGCAACTGGACGTTCGAGGACTTCGAGCGAGCGGTGCGCCACGGCGTCGCGAAGAACGGCGACAACCTGTATCCGGCAATGCCGTACGTGTCGTACGCGAAGGTCAACGACGACGATGTGCAGGCGTTGTACGCGTACTTCATGCACGGCGTCGAGCCGGTCAAGCAGACGCCGCCGAAGAACGAGATCCCCGCGCTGCTGAGCATGCGCTGGCCGCTGAAGATCTGGAACTGGCTGTTCCTGAAGGACGGCGTATACGAGCCGAAGCCGGCGCAAAGCGCCGAGTGGAACCGCGGTGCGTACCTGGTGCAGGGCCTCGCGCACTGCAGCACGTGCCACACGCCGCGCGGCGTCGCGATGCAGGAGAAGTCGCTCGACGAGACGGGCGGCAGCTTCCTGTCGGGTTCGGTGCTCGCGGGCTGGGACGGCTACAACATCACGTCGGACCCGAACGCGGGGATCGGCGGCTGGACGCAGCAGCAGCTCGTCCAGTACCTGCGTACCGGCAGCGTGCCGGGTGTCGCGCAGGCGGCCGGCCCGATGGCCGAGGCGGTCGAGCACAGCTTCTCGAAGATGACCGACGCCGACATCGGCGCGATCGCGACGTACATCCGCACGGTGCCGGCCGTGGCCGACGGCAGCGCGAAGCAGTCGCGTTCGTCGTGGGGCAAGCCGGCCGAGGACGGGCTGAAGCTGCGCGGCGTGGCGCTCGCGTCGTCGGGCATCGATCCGGCGCGGCTGTATCTCGGCAACTGTGCGACGTGTCACCAGATGCAGGGCAAGGGCACGCCGGACGGTTACTATCCGTCGCTGTTCCACAACTCGACGGTGGGTGCGTCGAACCCGGCCAACCTGGTTCAGGTGATCCTGAACGGCGTGCAGCGCAAGGCCGGCAGCGAGGATGTCGCGATGCCTGCATTCCGCAACGAGTTGTCGGATGCACAGATCGCCGCGCTGACGAACTACCTGACCGCGCAGTTCGGCAATCCGGCCGCGAAGGTGACCGAGCAGGACGTCGCGAAGGCACGTTGACGCCGGCAGCACGCGGCACGAAGCAGGGCAACACTGACAAGAGGAGGAGCACAGCACATCGGGCGGGCCCCGATGCCGGTTGTTGCAGAGGAGGGCGGGCGGCGCAGGCGGCTGCCCGTCCTGGTTCGTTGGCAATCCGGTGCGCGCGCTTCGCGCATCGTTTTCGTTGATCACACCATGACACCGAATCAACCGTTTCTCGCGTCCCAGCGCGATGTGCTGCTGCTGCTGTCCCGAATCCTGCTCGTGATCCTGTTCGTGATGTTCGGCTGGAAGAAGATCGTCGACTTCTCCGGCACGATCGCGTTCATGGGAACCGAGGGCGCGCCGGCGCCGATCATTTCGGCGGCGATCGCCGTCGTGATGGAGCTGTTCGTCGGCATCGCGCTCCTCGTCGGCTTCCAGACGCGGCCGCTCGCGCTGCTGCTTGCGCTGTACACGATCGGCACCGCGCTCATCGGCCACCGCTACTGGACGATGACGGGCGGCGAGCAGATCAACAACATGATTCATTTCTACAAGAACATCGCGATCTCGGGCGGCTTGCTCGCGCTTTGCGCGGCCGGCCCCGGACGTTTTTCGATCGATCGCGGGTGAACGGGCTGCCGGCGTGCGCATGGGGTGCGCGCCGGAAGGTCGAGACTCCGAGGGGGCATCATTTTGCGACTCAAACATTTCGCATGGCTGATTGCGGCTGCCCCCGCAGCCGCATTCGCACAGACGAGCGTGACGCTGTACGGCCGGATCGACGGCGGCGTCGAATACCTGAACCACATCGCTCAGCCGAACGGCGGTAGCGCGACACGCTGGAGCGCCGAAAGCGGCGACTGGGGCACCAGCATGTTCGGCCTGAAGGGTGTCGAGGATCTCGGCGGCGGCATGTCGACCGTCTTCAACCTCGAAACCGCCTTCCAGGTGATGAACGGCCAGACGGGCGGCGGGCGCATGTGGTCGCGCCGCGCGTATGTCGGGTTGAAGAGTGACACGTGGGGCCAGTTGCAGGCCGGCCGCAACCTCTTCATCGACAGCGACGGCGTGTGGGAATTCGATCCGTTCGTCCAGCAGGCGTTTTCGTCGGCATCGCTCGTGCGCGGCCGGAACTGGCAGCAGAGCAGCAACAACATCGAGTATCACAGCCCGGTGATCGGCGGCTTCGACGTGCAGGCGCAATACGCGTTCGGCAATCAGTCGCGCGGTTTCAACTACGGCGCGGCCGACGACTTCGGCCGCTCGGACGGGATCATGCTGTCGTATCACTCGGCGCTGCTCGACGTGCGCGGCATCTACGACGAACTGCGCGACAACAACGGCAAGTTCAGCAACATCTTCACCGCGTCGCGCGAGTATTTCGTCGGCGCGAATGTGAAGGTCGCGAAGTTCAAGATCCAGGGCGCCTATACGCACTACCAGGCGCCGGACAGCCCGGCGGGCGTCGCCGATCGTGCCGATCACTACTGGCTCGGTGCGACCTATGCGGCCAATCCGCAGTGGGCCGTGACGGGGGGCGGGTACTACGTGAAGGTGGGCGACGGCGGCGGCGATGCGTCGCACGATCCGTCGGGCCACGCGATCATGTACGTGCTCGGCACTACGTACAACCTGTCGAAGCGCACGTTCCTGTATGGCACGGTGGCGTATGTGCGTAATGGCGGGAATTCGAATTTCTCGCTGCTCGCGACGCCGCGCGATGCGACGTCGGGCACGAGCCCGATGACCGGCGAGTCGCAGACGGGCGCGTATGTGGGGATGATGCATACGTTCTGAGCGGGGTGTAGCACGGGCAAGGCACGGGTGAGGGTGGGTCCGTGCCTTGTTGCGTTTACAGGTTGCACAGCCGGCTCAGAACCCGCACGCCTCGGTCGTCGTCAGTGTCGCAAACGGCCCGCCAAGCGTCGCATTGTGATGCGCGACGATCCGCTCGGCCGGCAACTCCAGCGTGTCCATGCAGGTATGCGCATCTGCAACGAGCACCGCACGCAAGCCGAGATCGCCGGCCGCGCGGCAGGTCGTATCGATGCAGTACTGCGTCTTCATCCCCGCAATCACGATTTCGCCGATCCCGGCTGCGTGCAGCCACCCCGCGAGTCGCGTGCCGGCGAAGCAACTGGGCCGCGTCTTGTCGAACACGGTATCGCGTTGTGCATCGATCGCGAGCGCCGGCAGCAGCGCGGCGAGCGGCGCGTCGGGCGCGATCGGCGAGCCGGCCGGGCCGGTGTGACGCACCGCGTACACGGGCGCGCCCGCTTCATGTGCGCGATGAATCAGCCGGTTGATGTTGGCCAGCACGCGTTCGCCGTCATGCGGACGATCGGGGCCGTGAAACAACCCGACCTGCATGTCGACGACGAGCAGCGCACGTTTGGGCGAACGGACTTCGGACATTGCGTTTCTCCTGAATGACCGGTGCGGACGGAGAAACGAAGAGACCCCGTCCGGAACCGGCGGGGCCTGCGGGAATCGGTGACGCTACGACTTTGCGCGCACTCGCCGCACGGGCCCGCCGGAGGCGGTCGTGCGCGTGGTCGTCGAAAGCGTGGTCGTGGCGTTGTGCATGAAACGATCATGCACGATGCGCGAGGGCCGCGTCAATGGCACGCGTCAAGCACCATGCACAACGCACCGCCCACCAGTCAGTCGAGCGCTTTCCCTGCCTTCTCGTCCATGCAGTGAATGGCAAGCAGCGTGAACACGCCGCACCCGATCGCATACCACGCGGGCGCATTCGGATTGCCGGTCGCGGCGATCAGCCACGTGACGAAGAACTGCGCGAAGCCGCCGAAGATCGCGACGCCCACGCTGTAGACGAGCGCGCCGCCGGTCGCCCGCACCGCACGCGGGAACAGCTCGCCGAGCATGGCGCCCGTCGCGCCGATGTTGATCGCGTGCACGATCGACAGCGCGGCGATGATCGACAGCAGCGAGGTGGCGCCCGGCCAGCGGTTCAACGCGATGAACGCGGGATAGATCGCGAGCATCAGCGCGATGCGGGTCCACCAGACGATCCGGTTGCGCCCGTAGACGTCCGACAGGTGGCCGCCGATCGGCGTCACGAGCATCAGGATCGCGCCGGCGATGCAGCCAGCCGTCATCGACAGCCAGGTCGGCAGGTGCAGCACCTGCACGCCGTAGATCGCCATGTAGAACACGATGATGTAGTGGATCGACGTGCCGCCGATCGTCACGCCGAGCCCCGCGAACACGGCCTTGCCGTGATGGCGCAGCACGTCGGCGAGCGGCAGCGACGCGACCGGTTCTTCATGCGCGGCGGCAGGCGTGGCGGCCGGCACTTCCTCGACGGTGCGGCGCAGCCAGTAGCCGATCGGCACGAACAGCGTGCCGATCACGAACGGGATGCGCCAGCCCCAGCTTTCGAGCTGCGCGGCGTTGAGCGTCGACGTCAGCGCGACGCCGGTCAGCGCGCCCGCGAGCGCGGCGAGCCCCTGGCTCGAGAACTGGAACGACGCGTAGAAGCCGCGGCGGTGCTGCGGCGCCTGTTCGAGCAGCAGCGTCGTCGACGCGCCGACTTCGCCGCCCGATGCGAACCCCTGCAACAGGCGCGCGAGCACGAGCAGCAGCGGTGCGGCGATGCCGACCTGCGCGAAGGTCGGCGCGACCGCGATCGTCAGGGTGCCGAGCGCCATCAGCAGCAGCGTCAGGATCATCGCTTTCTTGCGGCCGGCGCGATCGGCGTACATGCCGATCACGAGACCGCCGAGCGGACGCGTGACGAAGCCGACACCGAAGCTCGCGACCGCGAGCATCAACTGCCCGAACGACGAATGCACGGGAAAGAACAGCTTGCCGATCAGGATCGCAAAGAAGCTGTAGACCGTGAAGTCGTAGAACTCGAGCGCGTTGCCGACGGCGGCGGCCGCGATCAGGCGGCGTTTCTTCGCGGCGGTGCGGGCATCGGCCGGCGAGCCGGCGAACGAAAGAGCGGACGTTTCCATGGGGTTCCCCCGGTAAGCGCGGAACTGCGTGATGAAGAGCCGTGAGGAACGGCCGTCAGGCCGCGAGCCACGCTTCGGCGACGCGCACCCAGTAGCTCGCGCCGATCGCGAGGATGTCGTCGTTGAAGTCGTAGCCGGGGTTGTGCACCATGCAGCCACCCTTGCTGCCGATCCCGTTGCCGATGAACGCATAGCAGCCGGGGCGCGCTTCGAGCATGAACGCGAAGTCTTCGCTGCCCATCAGCGGCGCGGCCTCGGTTTCGACGCGCTCGGCGCCGAGCATCTGGCGCGCGATGTCGGCCGCGAAGGCGGTCGGCTCCGGATGGTTGACGAGCACCGGGTAGCCGTAGTCGTAATCGACTTCCGCGGTGATGCCGAAGCTTTCCGCCTGACCTTTGGCAAGTGCTTCGATGCGGCGCGCGAGCAGCGCGCGCACGTCGGCGTTCAACGCGCGCACCGACAGCTTCATCACGACGGTTTCCGGAATGATGTTGAAGGTCTCGCCGGCCTGCACGCTGCCGACCGTGATCACGGCCGCATGCTGCGCGTCGACCTCGCGCGCGACGATCGTCTGCAGCGCGACCATGATGCTGCCCGCGGCCGACATCGGATCGCGCGCGAAGTGCGGCATCGCGCCGTGGCCGCCGACGCCGCGCAGCGTGATCGTCACGCGGTCGGCCGACGCCATCGCGGCGCCGGTGCGGAACGCCATGTCGCCGGCCGCACGGCCCGGCATGTTGTGGATCGCGAAGATCGCATCGCACGGGAAACGATCGAACAGGCCGTCGTCCATCATCGACTTCGCGCCGCCGAAGTTTTCCTCGGCCGGCTGGAAGATCAGGTTCAGTGTGCCGGAGAACTGGCGCGTGGCCGCGAGGTGGCGCGCCGCGCACAGCAGCATCGCCGTATGGCCGTCGTGGCCGCATGCATGCATCTTGTTCGCGTGACGGCTCGCGTACGGCAGGCCGGTAGCTTCCGCGAGCGGCAGCGCATCCATGTCGGCGCGCAGGCCGACGGTGCGCGTGCCTTGTCCTTCGCGCAGCACGCCGACGACACCCGTCTTGCCGATGCCGCGATGCACTTCATAGCCCCAGCCCGTGAGCAGTTCGGCGACGAGGTCGCTGGTCAGCGTTTCCTCGAATGCGAGTTCCGGATGAGCATGGATGCGGCGGCGCACCTCGATCAGATCGGGGGCGATCGCGGCGATGCCGGGGATGACGGGGTTCACGGCTTGCAGCATGGTGTCTCCTGTGGGGGACGGTGGGCGTTTGACGCGCATATGACGTGCAAGCATATAAATTTCTTTTGCGTACCAGAAGCTGCTAAATTGCTTTGGTGCACACCACTGGTTGCCGCTCGGGAATACCCTGAGCCGGCATGCGGCGCGGCACAACAGGGTTTCCACGAATCACGCATGCCGCCATGAAATACCATCAGCTGAAAGCGTTCGTCACCGTCGCGGAAGAAGGGAGTATCCGTGCGGCCGCGCGGCGCCTGAACGTGTCGCCGGCAGCGTTGACGAAGGCGGTGAAGGAGCTGGAGATCGCGCTCGGCGTATCGCTCGTCGTGCGCACCGCGCGCGGCGTGCAGCTCACCGCGTTCGGCCAGCAGTTGCAGGTGCGCGCGCGGCTGATCGTCGCCGAAATGCAGCGCGCGCGCGACGACATCGAGCAGGCCCAGGGCGCGATGACGGGCTCGGTTGCGGCGGCGATTACGCCGGCCGCCGCCGTGACGATTCTGCCCGACGCATTCCGCGCGTTCCGGCGGCGCTTTCCGGTTGCGCGCGTCAACCTCGTCGAAGGGTTTCCGGGCGTCGCGCTGCCGCGGCTGCACGACGGCTCGCTCGATTTCGCGGTGGCCGTCGTCGTGCCCGAACTGCTCGCGG
This sequence comes from Burkholderia sp. IDO3, assembly GCF_003366075.1. Taxonomy (NCBI): domain Bacteria; kingdom Pseudomonadati; phylum Pseudomonadota; class Betaproteobacteria; order Burkholderiales; family Burkholderiaceae; genus Burkholderia; species Burkholderia sp. IDO3. The sequence goes on along the minus strand of NZ_CP028962.1, from coordinate 1,893,679 downwards.
CCGAGTTCGATCACGCGGAACTCTATGCGAGCCGATCGCTGATCGTCGCGCGCAAGGGGCATCCGCTGGCGTCGGCCACGTCGCTCGCCGATCTCGTCGAAGCCGACTGGCTGATGAATCCGTCGCCGGAAAGCTCGACCCAGGTGTTGTTCAATTCATTCGTCGCATACGGGCTGCCGGTGCCGCAGCGGGTCGTCGAATGCCCGAGCTTCGGGCTTGCGCACAGCCTGATGACGGGTTGCGACCTGATCGCGTCGATGCCCGAGCAACTGCTGCAAGGGGAGTGGGCGCGCGACCAGCTCGTGGTGTTGCCGATCCGCGAGCGGCTGCCGGGCGTGTCCGTGCAGGTCGTTACGCGCCGCGACAGCCCGCTCACGCCCGCCGCGGCGATGCTGCTCGACTGCCTGCGCGATTCCGCGCGGCGCAAGGGATTGCGGTGAGCGGAGCGCATGCGGATTCGGGCAATCACACAACATAGTGATCCTGATTATCGGTCGTGCGCCTTCGTCGCTTCCCGTGCGCGATTGCAGGCTTGCGGCATGTGCGCCGCGAGCCGGTATCATATCGGCCGGCCTGTCGACCCGGCCGGCTTCCAACCACACGCCATCCGGCATCCAGCAATCAGAGGCATCACATGACCAGTGCAACCCAATTCGACAACGTATCGGTCGTCAAGCGCGCGAACGTCTATTTCGACGGCAAGTGCGTGTCGCATACCGTGCTCTTCCCGGACGGCACGCGCAAGACGCTCGGCGTGATCCTGCCGTGCGCGCTCAACTTCGGCACGGACGCGGCTGAATTGATGGAAGTGCAGGCCGGCAAGTGCCGCGTGAAGCTCGACGGCAGCAGCGAATGGCAAACCTACGGCGCCGGCGAATCGTTCTCGGTGCCGGGCAAGAGCCGCTTCGACATCGAAGTGCTCGAGACGCTCGACTACGTCTGCAGCTACCTGTAAGCACCTTCACGCAGGGATGCCCACGCGCGGCACGCGCACGCATCGGCCGCGCGGCCGGTGCGCGGAAAACAAAAAGCCCCGCCGAAGCGGGGCTTGTCGCATGCGGGCGGCGCGATGCCGCCCGGCACGGCGCTTACAGGCAGGCGCTGATGTCGCCCGCGGAAGCGGCGTCGCCGCGAACGCCGACCCACGTCTTCGCGTCCGGCTTCCACGACGGGCGGACCATCGCGGCGGCGCCGTTCGGCGGCTGCTGGCCCGGTGCGTAGACGTCGGTCGCGAGGCCGTTGGCGAGCACGTTCTGCGAGATCACCTGTTGCTGCGACTTGTCGGCCCAGGTCTTCGCGATACATGCGGAGACGTCCTGGGCGGGCTTCTGGCTTTGTCCCACATTCTGCACGGCCGGATCGGCCGCATGAGCAGAAATTGCCACGGTCAATGCGATGAGCGGTAAGTATTTCACGTTCACGTTTTATCTCCCTCGAGTCGTGATTGATTGAGTGGGATGCGCAGCAAAACTGCGTGCCTGTGAGATTGCATCGAGCGAGCGCGGTTCCGGTGAATCGGAAACAAGTTGTTAATGCGCTTGCCGGACGACAACCCGAGTGCTGTGCGTTTTGTGGCGGTGCGACATGCTGTCGTGCGCGGCCCGAACGAGCGGGGAAACGCGGGAACGACGTCATGCGCCGTGTGGTCTGCTCGTTGTCCGGCGATGTGGCGAATGGACGATCGCGGCGTGCTGCATGTCTTCGCATGTTGCGCCGCGACGCTTCTTTATTGGCTGACGAAGTGGAATGGCTGAAGGGTGGCCCCGTCGCATGCATGCCATGATGACAAACTTTCGCCTGTTGAATTGTCAACGAAGTTTAAACACGGGCGCGCGGAATGCAAAAACGGCGCGCGGTGCGCGCCGTTTCGCGAGGCGGAGTGAAGCGGGGGAAGCGCGGCGCTGCGCCGCGCACGCTGCCGGCGTCAGACGGGCTTGCGGGTGCCGCTGTCGCGCAGGTTGGCCGGCACGACCGGACGGAAGCGTTCGCGCTTCTGCTCGTCGTCGAAGTGCTGGAGCGCGGGCTTGATGAGGTCGCTGCGCGACACGATGCCGGTGATGCGCAGCGATTGCGGATCGTCGACGACCGGCAGGCGTTCGAGGCCGAGCATCGCGAGGCGCGACGCGACGACGCGGCACGTTTCGTGTGCGAGCGCGACGGCAGGTGCGCGATCGGCGAACGCGCTCGCGAGCGTCGCGCCGGCACCGGCTTGCGCGCGCTGCGCATCGAGCGTCGCACGATCGACGAGGCCGAGCAGGCGGCCGTTCTGCACGACCGGGTAGGCACGGTGCGTCTGCTTCGCGCCGAAGTACTGCGACTCGACCGCGTCGAGCGTCGTTGCGCCGTCGATCGCGACGAGCGCATCGGCGGATGTCATCACTTCACCCACGTCATGGCGCTCGAGCGGATCGACGCCGTATTCGCGGTAGATGTGATAGCCGCGACGCGCGATCTTTTCGGTCATGATCGAACGCTTCATCACGACGGTCGCGAAGCCGTGCGCGACGAGCGTCGCCGCGAGCAGCGGCAGCAGCGCGTTCGCGTCGTGCGTGAGGCCGAACGCGAACACGATCGCGGTCAGCGGCGCGCCGAGCGTTGCACCGAGCGTCGCGGCCATGCAGACGAGCGGCCACAGCGCCGGATCGCCGCCGGGCAGCACCGGCGACAGCACGGTGCCGAGGCCCGCGCCGAGCATCAGCAGCGGGGCCAGCACACCGCCCGACGTACCCGAGCCGAGCGCGACCACCCACATCACGGCCTTCACGATCAGCAGTGCGAGCGCGATCTTCAGCGCGATGTGCTGGTGCAGCAGGTCGCCGATCACGTCATAGCCGACGCCGAGCGCGCGCGGCTCGAGCCAGCCGCCGATGCCGATCACGATCGCGCCGAGCGCCGGCCACCACATCCAGTGCACCGGCAGTTTCGCGAAGCCGTCTTCGATGCGGTACAGCGCAGCCGACAGGCCGCATGCGAGCATGCCCGACAGCAAGCCGGCGACGATGCACGACAGCAGCGCGACGGGCGTCGGCGCGGATGTCGTCAGCGGAAACAGCGGACCGACGCCGAAGAACACGGCGCGCGCAAAACCGGCCACCGCGCACGCGAGCGCGACCGGCAGGAAACTGCGCGGACGCCATTCGAACAGCAGCAGCTCGACCGCGAGCAGCACGGCGGCGACCGGCGTGCCGAACACGGCCGTCATGCCGGCGGCCGCGCCCGCGACGAGCAGCGTCTTGCGCTCGGCGGCGGTCACGTGCACGCATTGCGCGATCAGCGAGCCCAGCGCGCCGCCCGTCATGATGATCGGGCCTTCGGCACCGAACGGGCCGCCGCTGCCGATCACGATGCCGGACGACAGCGGCTTGAGCACGGCGACCTTCGGCGACATGCGGCTCTTGCCGAACAGGATCGCCTCGATCGCTTCCGGAATGCCATGGCCGCGGATCTTCTCCGAACCGAAGCGCGCCATCAGGCCGACGATCAGCCCGCCGATCACCGGCACGACGATCACCCATGCGCCGAGCGTATTATTGGCAGGCGAGTGGTCGGCGAACGAGAACTGCTGGAAGAAGAACAGGTTCGTGAACAGGTGAATCAGGCTCAACAGCACGAACGCCGCCAGCGTGCTGAGCAAGCCGATCACGGCAGCTAGCAACGCGATCCTGGGCAGGCGTTCGTTGGTCGAGAAATCGCGTTTATGTGGTGCGTTCATCGGAGTTGAAAAGGTCGGTAAAGCTTGGGTCAAAAATCGATCTGCGGAACCTGGAATGTGCCCTTGAGCGACGTCAGCTCGGCGCGATGCATCGCCGCGAGACGCGCCAGCAACGTTTCGCCGGCCTGTTCGAGATGAACCTCGACCTGCCGGCGGTCGGCTTCGCTCGTCTTGCGCTTCACGAGGCCGAGCGCCTCGCAGCGCGTCACCAGCGCGACGACGCCGTGATGCTGCGCCTGCAGGCGTTCCGCGAGTTCTCCGATGGTTGCCCATTCGCGGTGCGGGTAGCCCTTGATGTGCAACAGCAGCAGGTATTGCAGCGGCGTCACGCCTTCGCTTTGCGCGGCGCGTTCGGAGAAGCGCTCGAAACGGCGCATCTGGTAGCGGAACTCGGACAGTTGCTGAAAATCGCTTTTGGTCAGTGCGCGTCGGGTGTCGGACATGGCGGTCGGTCGGGCAGGCGGTTTCGGTAGCGCGGAATATATCACAATATGATATAAATGGCCGGGTTTTCGCGGAATGACCTGCATTTTGCGTTGCGCCGGTGTTACGCGGCCTCGAGCATCTGCGCCTGCTGGTACAGGCCGGTGACGAGATCCGTCTGCGTAATGATTCCGACCAGCCGGCGCGATGCGTCGACGACCGGGATGTGGTGGTGGCCCGAATGCGTGAACAGCGGCACCAGCGCGGTGATCGGCATGGTTTGCGGCACGTATGCGACGTCGCGCGTCATCACGGTGGCGACGCTGGCGGGCTGGCCGCCGAACGACTGCGGCAGCCGCGCGGACAGCCGCTGCCACAGCGGCGCCGGGCGACGCATCTGGCGCGTGAGGTCGGCGCGCGTGACGATGCCGATCAGGCGATCCTCGCCATCGACCACCGGCAGCGCTTTTACGCGATGGCGGTCGAGCAGCGTGAGCGCGGCCAGCACCGACGTCGACGGTGCGACTTCGATCGCGTTCTTCGTCATCAGGTCGGCACATGTGAGCTGGCCGAACGTGCGCGTATACGCCTGCATCTCGGTTTCGCGCAGCAGCATTTCGAGATCGTCCGGATCGATGTCGAGCCATTCGCCGCGACGCTTCAGCACCGCGTCGAGGTCGCCGCGCGTGAAGCCGCCGCGGGCCGGCGCGGCCGTGCCCGCCTGCGGTTTCGCGTCGGGACGCACGCCGCCGTGCGGGTAACGGTGGCCCGTCAGCGCGTGGTACAGGAGCGCGGCCGACAGCAGGATCGCGGACTGCAGCGCGATCGGCTCGACCACGAAGCCGAAGCCGAGCGAGTGGATCGCCGGGCCGCCGAGCACGGCCGTCAACGCAACCGCGCCCGATGGCGGGTGCACGCAGCGCAGCGCGAACATGCCGCCGATCGCGAATGCGATCGCGACCGCGGCGGCCGTGATCGGATCCGCGATCCACTGCGCACACGCAACGCCGACCGTCGCCGCGACGAGATTGCCGCCGATGATCGACCACGGCTGCGCGAGCGGACTCGCGGGCACAGCGAACAGCAGCACGGCCGACGCGCCCATCGGTGCGACGAGCAGCGGCACGAGGCCCGGCACGCCGGGCATCAGCCGCATCGTGATGCCGACCGTCGCGATGCCGACGAGCGCCCCCGTGCACGAACGCATGCGTTCGCGCCAGCCGAGCGTCATCGGATGGGGAATGAAGCTGTGCAGCCACTGCCGGAACGTGCGGCGCGACGGGGAAGAGCCTGACGACATGGACGGGAAGCGGTAAGAATGGCGGCGCGAGCTGACGCAACGCGGACAAAAACGAAATTATATCGCGTCGTGATACAAATTGTCGCACCGCATCAAGACGTTGCATGCGCGCGACGCACGTGTCTTGCAAAAACCTTTCGTCGGATGAAAGCCCGGGGGCCGCGTAGATGCGCAAATTTGTCTGCAGCGGCGTACAATTCGGCCCACCGAATCCCCCGATATGTCAGAACCACGTACGCGATGCCCGCTCTCACGCCTGTTTCCCGGCACGGCGATCGCTTTGGCGTGGTTCGCGCGCGCGTCCCGTTTCTGCTCTGACGCGAACGCCGCCGCCTTTTCTCCACCGACACTCCCCAAGCCAATTCAATGGACATGCTCGAAAACATGCGCCTGTTCGTGCGCGTTGTCGAAGCCGGCAGTTTTACCGCGGTCGCCAAGGAAATCGACGCGACCACCGCGCAGGTGTCGCGCGCGGTATCGAATCTCGAAGCACACGTACAGACGCGTCTGTTGCATCGCACGACGCGCCATCTCGGCCTCACCGAAAGCGGCGAACGCTATTTCGAGCGCGCGAAATCGATTCTCGCCGAAATCGACTACGCGAACGCGGAGGCGCGCAATGCGCTGCTGAGGCCGAGCGGCAAGATGCGCATCCATGCGATGACGGGGCTCGGGCAGAGTCACGTCGTGTCGTCGATCGTGCGTTACCAGGAAGACAACCCGGATGTGTCGGTGGAGCTGACGCTCGCGCAACGGATGCCGAATCTCGTCGAGGAAGGCTACGACGTGTCGATCGTGACCGCGTCGCAACTGCCCGATTCGGGCTACGTCGCGCAGACCTGCGGCACGAGCTGCAGCGTGCTGGTCGCATCGCACGACTATCTGGCGCGCCACGGCACGCCGAAGACGCCGGACGACCTGCCGAACCACGTATGCCTGCGCCTCGATACGCCCGCGTCGCCGGCCAGCGAGTGGCGGCTCGAGCGCAACGACGGCGAGGAGGCGGTATATGAACTGCAGCCGGCGCCGTTCCAGGTCAACGTGCCGGACGCGCTGTGCGTCGCGGTGCGGGCCGGGCGCGGGATCGCGTGCGTCGCGCTGTACACCGTGCTCGACGACATCCGCGAAGGGCGGCTGATTCGCGTGCTGCCCGAGTACCGGCTGCAGACGGTCAGCGTATATGCCGTCTATGCGACGCGCCGCTATCTCGACGCGAAGATCCGCACGTTCCTCGATCACCTGCGCACGACGCTCACGCCGGCGCTGGAAAACGATCTGCGCGAACTCGACCGGCTCGCGGTCGAGGAGGCGCCGGCCGTGCCCCACGCGTAACACGGCGCGCGCTCGCCGCGCGAACGGGCTCGCGCGGCGTGCCGACGTTCATGCGTCCGGCGTCACGCGAATCCGCTCGAAGCGGCCCGCGAGCCACACGTACGCGGCGATGCCGATCAGCCCGTGCGCGGCGACGAACCACAGTGCGCCCGCGAACGAGCCGGTGTGCGCGACGAAGTAGCCGATCACGAGCGGCGTGACGATCCCCGCGATGTTGCCGAGGCCGTTGAACACGCCGCCGCTCAGGCCGACCATGCCTTCCGGCGCGGTATCGGCGAGCACCGCCCAGCCGACCGCCGCAAGCCCCTTGCCGAAGAACGCGATCGTCATCAGCGCGATCACGACCGCGTTCGACGCGGCGCCGTTCGCGAGCACGAGCAGCGTCGCCATTGCCATCCCCATGACGAACGGCGTCTTGCGCGCCTGCGACGGATGCACGCCGCGCCGGATCAGCCAGTCCGACAGCACGCCGCCGAGCACGCCGCCGGTGAACCCGCAGAGCGCGGGGAGCGCGGCGACCCAGCCCGCTTCCATGATCGTCATCCCGCGCCCCTTGATCAGGTAGATCGGGAACCAGGTGATGAAGAAGTAGGTGAGCGCCGTGATGCAGTACTGACCGATATAGATCGCCCACAGGTTGCGGTGGCGGAACAGTTGCGATGCATCGCGCCACGACACGCGTGCGCGGTGGCGGACGCGATTCGCCTCCAGATCGACGAGCGCGCCGTGCGCACGCAGATAGTCGCGCTCGGCGTCGCTCACGCGCGGATGGCCGTGCGGCTCGAGATACCACGCAAACCACAGCGCGGCCAACGCGACGCCGAGCAGCCCCATCCACAGAAACACGTGCTCCCAGCCGAGCGCGTGCGTAAGCCACGCCATCGCGGGCGTGAACAGCACCACGGCCATGTATTGCGCGGAATTGAACAGTGCCGACGCGGTGCCGCGCTCGGCCGTCGGGAACCAGCACGCGACGATGCGCGAATTGGCCGGGAACGCCGGCGATTCGACGAGGCCGAGCATGAAGCGCATCGCGAACAGCGCGAGCGTCGCCGCCACGCCCTGCAGGGCGAACCCGCCGACCGTGCCCTGCAGCATCGTGAAGACCGACCACAGCAGCAGGCTCAGGCCGTACACGCGACGCGCGCCGAAGCGGTCGAGCAGCCAGCCGCCCGGGATCTGGCCGATCGCATAGGCCCATGCGAATGCCGAGAAGACGATGCCGAGCTGCACGGGTGTCAGCCCGAGATCGTGCGCGACGCCGGTGCCGGCGATCGACATCGTCGCGCGGTCCGCATAGTTGACGACCGTGACCGCGAAGATCAGCGCGAGCACCGTGTAGCGGACGCGACCGATCGTGCGCGATGCGGCGGGTGAGGCGGGCGATGCGGTGGCGGCTGCGCCCCCGCTGGATCGACTGGACATGCGTGTCTCCTGGCCTCCGTCGTGCGGAGGCATCTGGTTTCGTGTAGCCGTGAAGGCGGGCGAGTCGCGATCAGCGCGTGACGCTGGTCGGCGGCCGTTGGCCCGCGAAGCAGGCGGCGAGGTTGGCGAGCACGATGCGGCCCATCGCTTCGCGCGTCTCGTGCGTGGCGCTCGCGCGGTGCGGCTGCACGACGACGCGCTCGAGTTCGAGCAGCGCGGCGGGCACGCGCGGTTCGTTGGCGAACACGTCGAGGCCGGCGCCGGCGATCGTGCCGTCGGCGAGCGCGCGCACGAGCGCGGCTTCGTCGACGAGCTTGCCGCGCGCGACATTGATCAGGAATCCTTTGCTGCCGAGCGCGGCGAGCACCTCGGCCGTCACCAGCACGTTGCCGTGATCGGCGGAAGCCGCGAGCACCAGCACGTCGCTGTCCCGTGCGAGCGCGATCAGGTCGGGCGCGTAGCGATAGCCGCTGTCGCGATGCTCGCGCGGGCCGAAATAGCTGACGGGCATCCGGAACGCCTGCGCGCGTTGCGCGATCGCGCGCCCGACGCGGCCGAGGCCGACGATGCCGAGCCGCTTGCCCGTCACCTGCGTCGCGAGCGGCTGCGCGGCCTTGCCCCAGCGGCCGGCGCGCACGATGCGCTCGCCGGCGCCGAGGTCGCGCAGCGTCATCAGGATCAGCCCCATCGCCATGTCGGCGACGTCGTCGGTCAGCACGTCAGGCGTCGTCGTGACGTGGATGCCCCGTGCACGGGCGCGCGCGAGGTCGACGGCATCGGTGCCGATCCCGCTGATCGCGACGATTTCGAGTGCGCTCAGCCGGTCCATCAGCGCGGCGGACAGCCCGTTCGCGCCGCCGGTGACGACGCCGCGGATGCGCGGCGCGACGCGCTCGAGCAGTGCGTCCGGCTGGTCGGCCGCATACAGGCGATGCACTGCGTAACGGGCGGACAGTTCGGCGTCGATGACGTCGGGAAGCGGCTGGGTGAGCAGGATATCGATGGTCATGAAGGTCTCGGTCGTCGTGCGCGGCGCGGGCCGCGCATCAGGTGCAACCGAGTATAGAAATCGTATCGATATCGGTCTAACATCAAAAGACTATCGATTGATTCAAGAATTGAATGATTGAACTGAACCAGCTTCGCTGTTTCGTCGCAGTGGCCGAGGAACTGCATTTCGGCCGCGCGGCCAGGCGGCTTTTCATGACGCAGCCGCCGCTCAGCCGGCAGATCCAGTTGCTCGAACATGCGCTCGGCATCGCGCTGCTCGAACGCAGCAGCCGGCAGGTCAGGCTGACCGCGGCCGGCGAGCGCTTCCTGCGCGATGCGCGGCACATCCTCGAATTTTCCGCGCGGGCGGAGCAGGCCGCGCAGCGCGTCGCGCACGGCGGCGCCGGGCGCATTACGCTCGGCTTCACGGCCGTCAGCGCATACCGGATGATTCCGGTGCTGCTCGCGCATGCGGCGCACGCGCTGCCGGACGTCGATGTCGAACTGCGCGAGATGGTGTCGACCGTGCAGATCGACGCGCTCGCGTCGCGCATGCTCGATGCGGGCTTCGTGCGCCAGCGTGCCGCGCGTCACCCGCTCGAATACCGGCTCGTGCAGCGCGAGCCGATGCTCGTCGCCGTCGCGCAGGGCGCGCCGCTCGCCGCGTACGAGCGGATCGGCCCCGACGAACTCGACCGGCAGCCGTTCATCGCGTATTCGCCGAACGAGGGGAAGTACTTCCACGACATGATCTCGGGGATGTTCGCCGGCGCCGGGCGCTTGCCGAACTACCTGCATTACGTCGGGCAGACGCATACGATCCTCGGCCTCGTGCGCGCCGGGCTCGGCGCCGCGCTCGTGCCTGCATCGGCGCGCGAGCTGCATGTCGACGGCGTGGTGTTCCGGCCGCTCGCGGGCGTCGACGTGGCGGCCGAACTGTATCTCGCCTGGCGCGCGGACAACGACAATCCGGCGCTGCCGGTGTTCAACGCGATGGTCGAGCAGTTTCTGACGGCGGAGCCGTGTAACGCCCGAGTCTCGAACGAAAGTCAGTTGTCTGACGATATCGGCGGCGCTTAGGCCTGACGCCGCGCCAGCGGTCCCGGAAGTCAGGAAATCCCGCATTCCATCCCGAATCCGGGCCGGAAATCGCTCCCGCATCCATCGACTTTTCACCCGAAAACAGGGGGAAACCCTCATTTTGTTCTCATCGGTCGTCGTATTACTGTATCGATACACTAAATCGATACAGTGCGCCGGGAGGCGCAATCGCAAAGGAGACGTCCATGACTACCTTCACCCGGCGGCGCTTTCTGCAAACGGCGTCCGCAGCCACGCTCGCGGTCGCGGGCGGTGTGCCGGATCTCGCCCGCGCGGCGCAGCCGACCGTGACGCTGCGCTGCTCGTCGTCGATGCCGGCCGACCAGAACGCCGCGCACTACGTGTGGTACGAGCGCCTCGCCGCGAACCTGAAGGCGAGCGTCGGCGATGCGATCCGGGTCGACTACTTTCCGAACAGCCAGCTCGGCAAGGAGAGCGACGTCGCGCAGCAGGTGAAGATCGGGGCGATCGACATGATGATCGCGGGGTCGTCGATCTGGGCGACGGTCGCGCCGGAGCTCGGCATGCTCGATCTCGGCTACCTGTTCGACAGCTATGCGCACGTCGCGAAGGTGCTCGACGGTCCGGTCGGCACCAGCCTGAACGCGCTGCTGCAAAAGCGCTCGGGCTGTTCGGTGCTGACGTGGGGCTCGCACTTCGGCGGGCGCTGCGTGTTCACGAAGCAGCCGGTGACGGCGCTGCAGGGCGTGAAGGGCACGAAGCTGCGCGTGCTGCCGACGCCGGCGTTCATGGACACCTTCAAGGTGATGGGCGCGGTGCCGACGCCGATTCCGTTCGGCGAGCTGTACATGGCCGTGCAGACGGGTGTCGTCGACGGGCTCGAGCACGATCCGGCCACGGTGCTCGCGAGCCGCTTCGACGAGATCGTCAAATCGTGCTGGCAATCGCACCACGTGTTCGCGGCGATGACCGTGGTGATGGGACGGCGCGCGCTCGACCGGATTCCCGCGAACCTGCGCCCGGCGTTCGACCGCGCGGTGGCCGATGCGACCGTGCAGCAGCGCGCGATTGCCACGCAGAAGGCCGCGCAGGCGGAGCAGGCGTTGAAGCAGCACGGCATGACGTTCCATCCGATGGCCGACGCCGAGCGCACGGCGCTGCGGCAGGCGATGCATGACCGGCTCTACGTCGCGTTCGCGAAGCAGTATCCGGCGACCGCTCCGCTGTTTCCGGCGATCGCCGCCGCGCGGGGTTGAGCGATGGATACCGGTTCCGTCTCGAGCGCCATGCCGGCGGCCGACGCAAGCCGTCCGGCCCGTATCGCGTCGCGCACGCTGGACGCGGCGATGCGCTGGATCGAATACGTATCGGCGGCGGTGCTGGCCGCCGACGTGCTGGTCGTGTTCGTGTCGGTCATCTTCCGCTATTTCCTTCACGATCCGGTCGACTGGGCCGAGGAGGTCGCGAGCGCGCTGATGATCGTGCTGGTGTTCTTCGGCGCGGCGACGGTGCTGGGGCGCAGCCAGCACGTCGGCATCGACCTGTTCCGCGGCTGGCTGCCGGCAAGCTGGCAGGGCGCGCTCGTGCAGATCGGGCACTGGATCGTCGCGGCGGTTTCGCTGAACCTGCTGGTGTCGTCGTGGCAACTGCTCGGCGACTCGTACGACCAGTTGACCACCGGCGGCCTGCCGGGCTGGATCAACGTGTATCCGATGATGTTCGGCGCGCTGTTCATGAGCGTGTTCGCGCTGGCGAACGCACTGAACGCGCCGCGCCGCCGCGTGATCGGCACGCTCGCGTGCTGCGCGATGCTCGCGGGCGCTGTATACGGCTGGAATGCGTTGCAGCCCGAGCATGCGATCGCACCGGGCGCGCTGCTGATCGCCGGCTTCGTCGGCGGGCTCGTGCTGGGCGTGCCGATCGGCTTCGTGCTCGCCTTCTCGGCGCTGCTGTATTTCCTCGCCGATCCGACGTTGCCGCTGCTCGTGTACTCGCAGCAGGTGATGGCCGGCGCCGATCACTTCGTGCTGCTCGCGGTGCCGTTCTTCGTTCTCGCCGGCTTGCTGATGGAGTCGAACGGGATGTCCGCGCGGCTCGTCGAATTGCTGCTGCGAATGTTCGGGCGCGTGCGCGGCGGGCTCGGGCTGATCGTGATCTTCGCGACCGCGTGTTTTTCCGGCGTATCGGGGTCGAAGCTGGCCGACATCGCGGCGGTAGGCGGCGTCGTGATGCCGGCCGTGCGCCGCGCACGCCAGGACCCCGACGAAACCGCGGCGCTGCTCGCGTGCAGCGCGGTGATGGCCGAGACGATTCCGCCGTGCGTGAACATGATCATCATGGGCTTCGTCGCGAACATCTCGATCGCGGGGCTGTTTCTCGCGGGGATCGTGCCGGCGGCCGTGCTGGCTGCGTCGCTGGCCGTCGTGACCGTGATCTGCGGACGCCGGATCGACATCGACGCGGTGTTCACCGAGCGTCGCGCATGGCTGCCGCTCGCGGGCGGCGCGCTCGTCGCGCTGATCATGGTCGCGATGATCGGCAAGGGCGTGACGTCGGGCATCGCGACGTCGACGGAAGTGTCCGCGTTCGCGGTGGTCTATGCGCTCGTGGTCGGCTGGGCGGCGTTCCGCGAACTGACCTGGCGTTCGGTCGGCCGCGTGTTCGTGCGTGCGGCGTCGATGGCGAGCGGTATCCTGTTCATCGTCGCGGCGGCGTCGAGCGTGTCGTTCGCGCTGTCCATCGAGCAGATTCCGGCGCTCGTCTCGGGCACAATGACCGCGTTCGCCCATCAGTACGGCTCGACGGCATTCCTGTTGCTGGCGGCGCTGCTGATGATCGTGTTCGGCGCGGTACTCGAAGGCGCGCCCGCGCTGATCATCTTCGGGCCGCTGCTCGCGCCGATCGCATTGCAGCTCGGCATCAACCCGCTGCATTTCGGCACGGTCGTGGTAGTGGCGATGGGGCTCGGACTGTTCGCGCCGCCGGTCGGGCTCGGCCTGTTCACGACCTGCGCGATCACGGGAACCGAGGTCGGGCGCGTGGCGCGGCCGATGGTGAAATACCTGCTGGTGCTGTTCGCCGCCCTGGTGGCGCTGATCTTCGCACCGGCGTTTTCGTTGTGGCTGCCGGCCCATTTCGGCCTGTAGCCCGTTCAATGCAAGACGACATGAGTACGATTCAGGACGTGGCCCGTCATGCGGCCGTTTCGGTCAGCACGGTTTCGAACGTGCTCAACGGCCGCACCGATCAGATGAAGCCGGAGACGCTCGAACGCGTGAAGGCGTCGATGGACGCGCTGCACTACCGGCCGAGCACGCTCGCACGCCAGCTCAAGACGGGGCAGACGCCGCTCGTCGGGCTGCTGGTGCCGTCGATGGCCAACCCGATGTACGGCTACATCGCGCGCGAGATCGAGGCCTGCGCGCAGGAGCAGTACGGTCATCGCGTGCTGATCGGCAACACGTATCGCGATGCCGGCAAGGAGGCGTCGTTCTTCGAAGACCTGTTCGCGCACGGCGTGCGGCGCGTGATCGTGATCTCGTCGCTCGCCGACGAAAGCCACCTCGAGCGCGCGGCCGCACGCGGGATGACGGTCGTCAGCTACGACCGCCGCGCGACGCCCGGCGAGCAATCGCAGGTCGATCACGTGACGGCCGACAACGAGGCGGCCGCGCGGCTCGCGACCGGCTGCCTCGTGGCCGCCGGCCATACGCGGCTCGCGTTCGCGACGGTGGCCGGCATCACCGTGAGCCGCAGCGACAAGATTCGCGGCTTTCTCTCGGTGGCGCGCGATGCGGGCGTCGACGCGCAGGTGCTCGACGGCGGCCCGGCGAACGAATACGGCGACGCGGTGATCGTCGACGTCGGGCGCGCGCTCGGCGCCGCGCTCGCGGCCGATCCGGCGCGGCCGACCGGCATCGTCGCGGTCAACGACCTGTTCGCGCTCGGCCTGATGGCCGGGCTGCGCGACGGCGGATTGCGGGTGCCCGACGATGTGTCGGTCGTGGGGATGGACGGTCATTTCCTGTCGGCGATTTCGTCGCCGGCGCTGACCACGGTGCAGTTGCCCGTCCCCGACATGGCCGCGGAGATGGTGCGACGCGTGATGCGGCACGACGGCGATGCGTCGTCGGGGCCCGGGCAGTGCGTGTTTCCGGGCGTCACGCTCGTGGCGCGCGCGTCGGTTGCGCCGCCGCCGTATGCGCCCGACGCTGACGGAGGCCTGGCATGACGCACGTCTACGTCACTCATCCGTCGGGGATGCTCGATCACTACTTCGGCGCGAAGGCGCTGCGCGCGCTGCGGGCGATCGCGGACGTCACGTGCAATCCGCTGGACCGCGAACTCGGCACGGACGAGCTGATCGCCGCCGCGCACGGATGCGACGCAATCATCGCGTACCGGCAGACGCCGGCGCCGCGCGCGCTGTTCGACGGGCTGCCCGCGCTTGCCGCGTTCCTGCGCTGCGCCGTCGACATCCGCACCGTCGACGTCGGTGCGGCGAGCGCATCCGGCGTGCTGGTCACGCAGGCGAGCCCCGGCTTCGGGCCGGCGGTTGCCGAATGGGTGATCGGCGCGATGATCGACCTCGCGCGCGGCATCGGCGCCTATGCGAACGCGTACCGCCGCGGCGCACCGCCGGTGCCGCTGATGGGCCGCGAATTGCGCGGCAGCACGCTGGGCGTGGTCGGCTACGGACAGATCGCGCGCGGTCTCGCGCCGATCGCGACCGCATTCGGAATGCGCGTGCTGGTGAGTGATCCGTACGTGCGGGTCGATGCGCCGCCGCTCGAACAGGTCGATTGGGCGACCTTGCTGCGCGATGCCGATTACGTCGTATGCCTTGCGCCGGCGACGCCGGCGACCGCGAACCTGTTCGATGCGCGTGCGTTCGCCGCGATGAAACCCGGTGCGTGCTTCGTCAATGCGTCGCGCGGCGAGCTCGTCGACGAGCAGGCGCTCGCCGAGGCGCTCGACGGCGGCCGGCTGGCCGGTTGCGCGCTCGATGTCGGCCGTGCCGCGGACCAGATGCCGACCCCCGGGCTTGCCGCGCATCCGCGCGTGATCGCCACCCCGCATATCGGCGGGCTGACGCGGCCGGCGGTCGAGCATCAGGCGCTGGAGACGGTCGAGCAACTCGCCGCGCTGCTCGACGGGCGCGTGCCGAACGGCGCGGTCAACGCGGCACACGCGACGCGGCTCGAACGCTGGCGTTCGACCGACACGTCCGCCGTGCAGGGCGCCGCACGATGACGCGCGACGACGGCGGCATGCACGCGTGCGATTGCCATATCCACATCTACGACGATGCGTATCCGCTCGCGCCGACGGCGACGTTCCGGCCGCCGCACGCACCGGCGGATGCGTATCGGCGCGTGCAACGGGCGCTTGGTCTTGCGCGCGTCGTCGTCGTGCAGCCGACCGGCTATGGCTTCGACAACCGCTGCACGCTCGCTGCGCTGGCCGCGCTCGGCCCGCAGGCGCGGGGCGTGGCGACGGTGCCGGTCGACGTGCCGGATGCCGAACTCGAGCGGCTGCACGCGGCGGGCATCCGCGGCGTGCGGTTCATGATGCTGTCGGGCGGCACGTCGCGATGGGACGAACTGGAACGGATGGCCACGCGGATCGCGCCGCTCGGCTGGCACATCGACCTGCAGCTCGACGGCCGCACGCTGCCGGACGTCGAGCCAACGCTGGCGTCGCTGCCCGCGCGCGTCGTGATCGATCACACGGGCAAGTTCCTGACGCCGGTTGCGCCGGATGCCGCCGCGTTCGTTGCGCTGCGGCGCCTGCTCGATCGCGGCCACGTGTGGGTGAAGCTGTCCGCGCCTTACGAGACGTCGCGATCCGGTGCGCCGGGTTATGACGACGTCGCACGCCTCGCGACCGTGCTCGCGCACGCGCATTCGGCGCGCTGCGTGTGGGGCAGCAACTGGCCGCACCCGAACGCATCGCCGGTGCCCGACGATGCGTGCCTGCTCGGCTGGCTGCACGCATGTGCGGCGGACGATGCGGCGGGCCGCGCGATTCTCGTCGACAATCCGGCGGTGCTGTACGGATTCGATACGAACGCCGCGACGGCTTCGTGACGTAACGCCCGGTTGGCCGACCGCCGGCGCCGTTTCGATGTCCCGTTTCGTACCGTCAATCGGTACGCTTTCCCGTCCGCATGCAGGCTGCGGCGACGCGCGCCGCCCAACGGCGCCGTCGCGTGTCGCCACAGCCTGCTGCCTCCGACACCGTATTGCGTACGACGCCTACGCCGTCGCCCAGCGACGCCGCCGGCGCGCGTCCACGCAATGTGCCGCCGACCGTCCGGCACGCGCGGCGGCACAGGCGTCCGAAGCAATTCGATCGAGCGGGGAAGATGAAGCGATGCGGGGGGGCCGGCGGAGCATATCCGCCGGGCCCCCGCGCCATTGTGGATCAGTGCGTGATCGACAGGAACAGATAGGCCGCGAACAGCGACAGGTGCACGACGCCGTGCAGCACCGTCGTGCGTCCCTGGCTGAGCGTCAGCGTGCTGACCAGCAGCGTCAGCGACAGCAGCACGGTTTCCATCGCGCCGATGCCGAGCGTGAGCGGCTGGCCGACCCAGATGAACACGGCAGCGACGGTCGGGATCGTGAGCCCGATGCTCGCGAGCGCCGAGCCGAGCGCGAGGTTCATGCTGGTCTGCAGACGGTTCGCGCGCGCGGCGGTCACGGCCGCCAGCCCTTCGGGCAGCAGCACGAGCGCGGCGATCACGATGCCGACCGCGGCTTCGGGCGCGCCGAGCTTCATCACCGCGTGCTCGACGGCCGGCGACAGCAGCTTCGCGAGCAGCACGACCGCGACGAGGCTCGCGAACAGCAGCACCATGCTGATGATCGCCATGCGCGTGGTGGGCGGCGCGGCATGCACGGACTCGTTCGCGCTGTCGTGCGCGGCGAGGAAGTAGTCGCGATGGCGGACGGTCTGCACGAACACGAACACCCCGTACAGCACGAGCGACGATATGCCCGCGAACGCAAGCTGCGAGCTGGAGAACTGCGGGCCCGGCGCGGCGCTCAGATAGTTCGGCATCACGAGCGACAGCACCGACAGCGACGCGAGCACCGCGAGCGCCTTGCTCGCGCCGCGCCCCTGGAAGTCCTGTTCGCCGTGCTTCCACGCGCCGACCAGCAGGCAGAGGCCGACGATCCCGTTGCAGATGATCATCACGGCGGCGAACACGGTGTCGCGCGCGAGGCCCGACTTCTCGGGGCCGGCGCCGAGCATGACCGACACGATCAGCGCGACTTCGATGATGGTGACGGCCACCGCGAGCACGAGCGTGCCGAACGGCTCGCCGACGCGGTGCGCGACGACTTCGGCGTGATGGACCGCGGCGAACACGGCGCCGGCGAGGGCGGCGGCGAACAGCGCGATGACGAGGCCTTCGGCCGGCACGACGCGCGACAGCGCGAGTACCAGCCAGGCGGCAAGCGGGGCCCAGAGGGTCCAGCGCGGAAGCTGGTTGGACGAGAGCGGCATGGGCGGTTTCCTATGCGGGTGGCGGCGCGCGACGCGCCGTCACGGGTTGACGAAGCCCGGCCGGATGATCCGCCGAACGAGGACGATGAAACGGATGAGCAGATGCTGCCCGGGGTTCGCCGCGATGAGGCGGCGAGGGGCGCGGGCGGGCCGAAGCCCGTCGCTGGATGAAACTGAAACGGTTCGATGCGGTCGGCCGCCGGTGGCGGGGTGCGGGCACGTGACGACCTGCAGGCCGAAAGCCTGGATCCGACCCCGGACGGGCGGCGAGCGATGGTCGACAGCGGTGGCGTGACACGCGGTTTCCCCCTGAAATCCGGCGGTTTGTCGAATTTTATCAGGCGTTCGGGGGCTACTATCTCACATTAGATTGCTTTCATTGACCTTTCGGTTTACAAAAAGTGCCCCGATCGTTCGATTTTTTTGTTTTTGCAGTTTCCGTAACGGTCTATTGCACGATAAATTCGGGCTCGCCCTGACATAAATCTACCGACCGGTCGGTTTATAATCGCTCGCACTTCCACTTCATGACGGATCGCAAGCGATGGCTGTTTCTTCTGCACATTCGGTGAATTCGGGCGCGCTGGCGCCGTCGGCGGTCGTCGGCGTGATCGGCGCGGGCGCGATGGGCGCGGGCATCGCACAGGTCGCGGCGGCCGCAGGCCATACGGTGTTGCTGTACGACCTGAACGAAGCCGCCTGCGACAAGGCGCTCGCCGGAATCCGCGCACAGTTCGCGCGGCTTGCGGAGAAGGGCCGGATGACGCCGGCGCAGGCCGGGGCGGCCGGGAGCCGGATCCGCGCGGTGCGCGCGCTGGCCGATTTCGCGGGCGCCGCGCTGATCGTCGAGGCGGCGGCCGAGCGGCTCGATGTGAAGCGCGAGATCTTCGCGACGCTCGAACGCCACGTCGACGACACCTGCGTGCTGACGACCAACACGTCGTCGATCTCGATCACGTCGATTGCCGCCGGGCTGCGCGCGCCGCAGCGCGTGGCCGGCCTGCATTTCTTCAATCCGGCGCCGCTGATGGCGCTCGTCGAGGTGGTCAGCGGGCTCGCCACGGCGCCCGAGGTTGCCCGGGTGCTGTACGACACCGCCGCCGCGTGGGGCAAGAAGCCGGTGCTGGCGAAGTCGACGCCGGGCTTCATCGTGAACCGCGTCGCGCGCCCGTATTACGCGGAGGCGCTGCGCGTGCTGAACGAACAGGGCGGCACGCCGGCATCGATCGACGCGGTGATGCGCGACGCGGGCGGCTTCCGGATGGGGCCGTTCGAGCTGATGGACCTGATCGGCCACGACGTGAACTTCGCGGTGACCGAGTCGGTGTTCCGCGCGTATTTCAACGACCCGCGCTACACGCCGTCGCTGATCCAGCAGGAACTCGTGAACGCCGGCTTCCTCGGGCGCAAGTCGGGGCGCGGCTTCTATTCGTATGCGGACGGCGCGACGCCGCCCGCGCCCGATCTCGAACCGCCGCGCGACGCGCCGGCCGACGTCGCGCTGTTCGCGCAGGACGGCCCGGCCGCCGCGCTACGGGCACGCTTCGCCGGGCAGTTCGCCGGCGCGCGGCAGGACGGCGCGCACGCCGACGAACTGCTCGCCGTGGCCGGCCGCGCATCGATCGCGCTGACCGACGGTCGCACCGCGACGGTGCGCGCCGCGCAAACCGGCGTGGCCGATCTCGTGCTCGTCGATCTCGCGCGCGATTACGCCCAGGCCGGGCTCGTCGCGCTCACGCGCGCGCTGCAGTGCAGCGACGCGGCCTATGCGGATGCGGTCGGCCTGTTCCAGCAAGCGGGTTTCCGTGTCGTCGGCATCGCCGACGTGCCGGGCATGGTCGCGATGCGCACCGTCGCGATGCTCGCGAACGAAGCGGCCGACACGGTCAACCAGGGCGTGTGCTCGCCCGCCGATCTCGATCTCGCGATGGAGAAAGGCGTGAACTACCCGTGCGGCCCGCTCGCGTGGGCCGATGCGATCGGCATCGGCCGCGTGCATCGCGTGCTGTCGAACCTTGCGGCGAGCTACGGCGAGGACCGCTATCGCGTGTCGCCGCGCCTCGCCGCGCTGCACGCTGCCGGCCGCACCTTCCGCTAGCCGCCGGCGCGCCACCCCGATTACGACAACGACATCACTCCACTGGAGGAGCACCCCGATGACTCACCCGACGCATCCTGCCGCCGCGCTCGACCCGATCGAGACCGCCAGCCGCGACGAACTGCAGGCGCTGCAGATCGAGCGCCTCAAATGGTCGCTGCGCCACGCGTACGACAACGTTGCGCACTATCGCCGGACGTTCGACGCGGCGGGCGTGCATCCCGACGATCTGAAGACGCTCGCCGATCTCGCGAAATTCCCGTTCTCGACCAAGAACGACCTGCGCGACAACTACCCGTTCGGGCTCTTCGCGGTGCCGCGCGAGCAGGTCGTGCGCGTGCATGCGTCGAGCGGCACGACGGGCAAGCCGACGGTGGTCGGCTACACGGCGCGCGACATCGACACGTGGGCGAACGTGACCGCGCGTTCGATCCGCGCGGCCGGCGGCCGCCCGGGCGACACGCTGCACAACGCGTTCGGCTACGGGCTCTTCACGGGCGGCCTCGGGATTCACTACGGCGCGGAACGGCTCGGCTGCATGGTCGTGCCGATGTCGGGCGGCCAGACCGAGAAGCAGGTGCAGCTGATCCGCGATTTCGAACCGAAGATCATCCTCGTCACGCCGTCGTACATGCTGAACCTGATCGACGAGATGGTGCGGCAGGGGATGGACCCGGCCGCGTCGTCGCTGAAGATCGGCATCTTCGGCGCCGAGCCGTGGACGCAGGCGCTGCGCGAGGAAGTGGAGACGCGCGTGGGCATCGACGCGCTCGACATCTACGGGCTGTCGGAAGTGATGGGCCCGGGCGTCGCGTGCGAATGCGTCGAGACGAAGGACGGCCCGGTGATCTGGGAAGACCACTTCTATCCGGAGATCATCGATCCGGTGACCGGCGAAGTGCTGCCCGACGGCAGCGAAGGCGAGCTGGTGTTTACGTCGCTGACGAAGGAAGCGATGCCGGTGATCCGCTACCGCACGCGCGACCTCACCGCGCTGCTGCCGCCGACCGCGCGCGCGATGCGCCGGCTCGCGAAGATCACGGGCCGCTCCGACGACATGCTGATCGTACGCGGCGTGAACGTGTTCCCGAGCCAGGTCGAGGAGATCGTGGTCGCGCAGCCGAAGCTGTCGGGGCAGTTCCAGATCACGATCTCGCGCGACGGCCACATGGACCGGCTCGACCTCGCGGTCGAACTGCGCTCCGAGGCCGTCGCATGCGTGACCGACGGCGAGCGTGCGGCCATCGCGCGCGAGTTGCAGCACCGGATCAAGACGATGATCGGCGTGTCGGCCGGCGTGACGGTGCTCGCGGCGGGCGGCATCCCGGCCAGCGCGACCGGCAAGGCGCGCCGCGTGATCGACCGCCGGCATGTGGCCTGAGCGTGTCCGTTCCCTGTTCTACCCCGAGGAAACCTGTTCGATGGATGGATTGAAGA
The DNA here is from genome assembly GCF_003366075.1 of Burkholderia sp. IDO3. Taxonomy (NCBI): domain Bacteria; kingdom Pseudomonadati; phylum Pseudomonadota; class Betaproteobacteria; order Burkholderiales; family Burkholderiaceae; genus Burkholderia; species Burkholderia sp. IDO3. The sequence goes on along the minus strand of NZ_CP028962.1, from coordinate 1,872,385 downwards.
CCCTGGCCGTCGCCGTCGATGCGCGCGGCATCGCGACCGTCGCGCTGCAGCGCGGCGACGTGCTCAACGCGTTCGACGAGACGATGATCGCCGAGCTGACCGACGCGTTCACGACGCTCGGCCGGCGCGACGATGTGCGCGCGATCGTGCTGCGCTCGGACGGCCGCGCGTTCTGCGCGGGCGCCGACCTGCAGTGGATGCAGCGCGCGAGCGCGAACGATGTGGCCGCGAACCTGCGCGACGCGGAGCGGTTCGCCGCGATGATGCGCGCGATCCGGCAATGCCCGAAGCCGACGGTCGCGCGCGTGCAGGGCCACGCGTTCGGCGGCGGCGTCGGCCTGTGCGCGGCCTGCGACATCGTGATCGCGAGCGATCACGCGCGCTTTTCGGTGAGCGAGGCGCGTTTCGGAATTCTGCCGTCGGTGATCGGCCCGTATCTGGTCGAGGCGGTCGGCCAGCGCCAGGCGCGCCGGCTCGCGCTGACCGCGACGCAGCTCGCGGCCGGCGAAGCCGTCGCGATCGGGCTGATTCATCAGGCCGTGCCGCCCGACGCACTCGACGAAGCGCTCGACAAGACGCTCGCCGAGCTGAGCCGCAACGGCCCGAACGCGCTGATGGAAATCAAGCGCTTTTTCGACGCGATCGGCGAGTATCCGCCGTCGGACGAACGCGCGGCCTTTACCGCGCAGACGATCTCCCGCGTGCGGGCGACGCCGGAGGCGAAGGAGGGCTTCGCCGCGTTCTTCGCGAAGCGGCCGCCGGCCTGGGAGCCGGGCGCGGAATAACGCGCGGCAGCGGCGTGCGGCGGGGCGGCGGCAGGCATGTTGCGCGCGGGCCGCGATTTGCGTCTCGGGCGCCGGCGCTTGCTCTACAATGCGTGACTCCCGGCGCACCGCCGGCCCAGCCCTGACCGTTGCTTCGCTCCGATGATCGTCAACCGCCTTATCTCCGAGATCCTGTTCGGCTTCACCGGCCTGATCGGCATCATCAACCCGATCGGCATTGCGTTCCTGTTTCTCGAACGCACCGAGGCGTTGACCGAGCACGAGCGGAACCTGCTCGCGAAGAAGGTGGCGTTCAACGCGTTCATCGTGCTGCTGGTCGCGTTCTTCGCCGGCACGCCGGTGCTGCATTTCTTCGGGATCTCGATGGAAGCGCTGCGGATCGGCGGCGGTTTCGCGGTCGCCGTGGCCGGCTGGCAGATGCTCAACGAGCCGGACGGCCCGGGCGGCGGCGACACGCCCGTGAAGCCGATCGACGCGAACGCGATCATGACGCGCGCGTTCTTCCCGCTGACCATGCCGCTGACGGTCGGCCCCGGCTCGATCGCGACCGCGATCGCGCTGAACGCGAACCGCACGCACAAGCTGTCGGAGTTCATGCTGTCGAGCATCGTGTCGATCACCGTCTCCATACTGGTTGCGATCGTGATCTGGCAGGTCTACAGCCGCTCCGCGCTGCTGTCGCGCTACCTCGGCAGCGAAGGCACCAAGGTCGCGAAGCGCGTGTCGGCGTTCCTGCTGCTGTGCATCGGCGTGCAGATCATGCTGACCGGCTTCTCCGAATTCCTGCAGCCGCTCGCCGACCAGATCAAGTAACCAGGTAACCGGTTCGTCCTGCGACGCGCGGCCCGGCGCGGCGCTACGCGTCCGGATAGTCGGCGCCGCGCGACACGTCGGCCCAGCCGTCGAAGTCGTGCCTGAGCGCGTCGAGCTTGCGGTTCGCGTTGGTCAGCGCAACCTTGCCGAGCAGCAGGCGCAGCGGCGCGTCGTCGCTTTCCACCATCTTCACGATCGCGTCGGCCGCGCGCGCCGGGTCGCCCGGCTGCTTGCCGCTGTAGCCGCGGATCGTGTCGGTGCGCAGCTTCGCGGTCGCCGCGTAGTCGTCGAGCGTCTGCGGCGCCTGGTTCGCGGAGCGGCCGGCCCAGTCGGTGCGAAACGGCCCCGGTTCGACGATCAGCACCTTCACGCCGAGCGGCGCCAGTTCCTGCGCGAGCGATTCGGACAGCGCCTCGACCGCGAACTTCGTCGCGTTGTAGAAGCCGACGCCCGGCGACGCGACGATGCCGCCCACCGACGAGATGTTCACGATCGTGCCGGCACGCTGCTTGCGCAGCGTCGGCAGCAGCGCGCGCGTCATGTCGGCCAGGCCCCAGACGTTGATGTCGAACATTTTCCGCACTTCGTCGCGTTCGCTTTCCTCGAACGAACCGAAATAGCCGATCCCCGCGTTGTTCACGAGCACGTCGACGCGGCCGAAGCGGGCGAGCGCGGCGCGCGTCGCCGCGTCGATCTGCGCGGGTTGCGTCACGTCGAGCGGCAGCACGAGCGCGAGCTCGCCGAATTCGCGGGCAAGCCCGGCGAGCGAATCCGGATTGCGCGCGGTGACGACGGTCGGGTAGCCGAGGCCGAGCGTCTTGCGCGCGATCTCGTGGCCGAAGCCGGTCGAACAGCCCGTGATGAACCAGACCGGCTTGTCGTGGGTGGTGGTGGTCATGGAAGCTCCTTTCATGAGGTGAACAGGTGCTGTGGCGCGGCGGCGGGCGCCGCAGGGGCGAACCTTCCGAAGCGCCGATTGTGCGCCCGATGCGCGCGGCGTGCAGCGGGCGCACCGATACGCGTTTGCGCGCCGCGGGATACCATGCGACGTCTGGCGGATGCGCCGCACCGTTCGTGCCCGGTGTGCCGAAGCGCGGCGCGCATCCGGCCGCAAACCCCACTTCAATGACGAGGCGTGCAATGGAATACGTGAAATTCGGGTCGACCGGGATGGACGTGTCGAAGCTGGTGCTGGGTTGCATGACGTTCGGCGAGCCGACGCGCGGTACGCATCCGTGGACGCTGCCGGAAGCGGAAAGCCGCCCGATCATCCAGCGCGCGATCGAGGCCGGCATCAACTTCTTCGACACCGCGAACATGTATTCGGACGGCACGTCCGAAGAGATCGTCGGCCGCGCGCTGCGCGACTTCGCGAAGCGCGACGAGGTGGTGATCGCGACCAAGGTGTTCTACCGGATGCGCCCGGGGCCGAACGGCGCGGGGCTGTCGCGCAAGGCGATCATGACCGACATCGACCAGAGCCTGAAGCGGCTCGGCACCGACTACGTCGACCTGTACCAGATTCACCGCTGGGATGACGGCACGCCGATCGAGGAGACGCTCGAGGCGCTGCACGACGTCGTGAAGGCCGGCAAGGCGCGCTATATCGGCGCGTCGTCGATGTTCGCGTGGCAGTTCGCGAAGGCGCTGTATACGTCGAAGCAGAACGGCTGGACCCGCTTCGTCAGCATGCAGAACCACCTGAACCTGCTGTATCGCGAGGAGGAACGGGAAATGCTGCCGCTGTGCGAAGCCGAGGGCGTCGCGGTGATTCCGTGGAGCCCGCTCGCGCGCGGCCGGCTCACGCGCAACTGGGACGAATCGACGGGCCGGCAGCAGAGCGACGACGTCGGCCAGCGGCTGTACGGCGCGACGGCCGATGCCGACCGGGCGGTCGTCGAGGCGGTCGCGGCGATCGCCGCCGCGCGCAACGTGCCGCGTGCGCAGGTCGCGCTCGCGTGGGTCGCGCACAAGCGCGGCGTGACCGCGCCGATCGTCGGCATCTCGAAGCCGCATCATCTGGACGATGCGCTCGGCGCGCTGCAGTTGACGCTGACGGACGACGAAATCGCGGCGCTCGAAGGCCCGTACGTGCCGCACGCGGTGGCGGGGTTCAACTGAGCGACACCGGCGGGAGACGGCCGCCGCGCGCGGCGTTCAGCGCGCGGCGGCGAGCATCGGGTAGGTGAACAGCCCGAAGTGGATGACGTTCAGCCCCGCATGCGCGAGCGCGGCCGCGAGCAGGCCGCCGCGCCGCCACGCGAGGCCGTAGCCGACGCCGGCCACCGTGCCGAGCACGATCCACGGCCAGCCGCCGGCCGCGTGCGCGGCGCCGAACAGCACCGCGCCGATCGCCAGCGCGGCCCACGGCCCCCACGCGAAACGGCCGAGGAGGCGCGTCAGCCCGCCTTGCACGTAGCCGCGGAACAGCGCTTCTTCGGCGAGCGTCACGAGCAGCACATTGTTGACGAGCCATATCCAGCCCGACGCCGGCCATTTCGGCGCCCAGCCGACCATCCCGAACAGAAGCGCGCCGGCCAGGCAGGCCGCCGCGGTTCCTGCGGCCGCCACGGCGCCGGTGCGCAGCACGCGCGACAGCGGGACGTCGGGCGCGATCCACGGCAGCACCCACAGCAGCCACAGGCCGACGAGCGGCTTGTCGAAATTCAGGTACATCGTGAACGGCACGGCATCCGGCGTGAACCGCGTCGGTTCGATCACGCGCGGATTGTGGAAGCCGGGGATCAGGTGCAGGCTCAGCGCGATCGCGAGCGCGGCAAACCCGAGGTGGGCGGCGATGCGGACCGCGAGCGGGCGGCCGGGCGCGACGCCCCAGGCGGCGGCCGCGAGCAGCGCGAGCGGCGCCAGCACGACGGGCGACAGCGTGCCGAATGCCAGCGCACCGGCATAGCCGAGCGCGGCGAGCGCGAGGCTCGGCCCGTGCAGCGGGCGATGCCACGCGAGCGCGGCGGCCGCGAACAGGGCGAGCCAGATCGTGGCGCTCGGGAGAAGCGAAAGGGACATGGAGCGGGGCATGCGTCGGACGAGACGCCGCGCATCATACCGCAGCGACCGTGACACCCCGCCCGGCCGCACACGCGGAGAGCACTCAGCGGCTGGCGATTTCGGTCACGCTGTCGCGGGTCGGGATGTCGACGCGATTGCGCTCGCGCACCCGCCGCCGATACCAGAAGGTCCACAGCAGCAGGGCGCCGAACACCGTGTAGCCGATGATCGGCGACACGACGAGCACGCGCTCGACGGGCCACGTGACGACCATCCACAGGCGCAGCAGCATTTCCAGCGTCATGCACGCGCCCCAGACGAACGTCATCAGCCGGAGCATCCGGCGCAGCCGGGGCTGCTCGGCCCAGACCGTCTCGAAACGCGCGGCGCCGCCGGCCATCTCGCGGGCCACCGTCGCGCGTGCGAGATAGAAGATCAGCGGACGGTCGCGGAACAGCGACAGCAGGAAGACGACGCCGATCGAGCCGGACGCGAGCGATTCGCGCATCAGCAGCGTGCGCGCGCTGCCGCCGAGCGCCATTCCGGCGATCGACAGCGCGATGCCGAGCAGCACGATGGCGGCGACCGCGTCGATGCGGCGCGAGCGGATGAATTCGACGATGGACCAGACGATCGGCGGGACCGCCGACGCGTACAGCGCGCCGGTTTCGCCGACATACGGATGCGCGACCCGGTAGGCGACCCAGGGCAGCAGCAGGTTGACGACGAGTTCGAGAATCAGGCCGGCTCGTGGTTTCACGGGAGCGGGCGCGCGGGTAGCGCGCGGAGCGGTGAGGTCGCTTCGAGTATATCGAAGTCGGACCCCGTGTGTGGCGGCGCCCGCCGTTGCGCGCGCATCGACTCGACAACGGGCGCGAACGCACGCCGGCCGGGCGGCCGGCGTGTTCGTCATGCACGCATCATGCGGTTGCCGGCTGGACGATGATCTTCACGTTCCGGTCCTTGTGGTTGACCAGCTCCTCGAAGCCGTGCGTGACGATGTCGCCGAGCGCGATGCGTCCGGTGATCAGCGGCTGCACGTCGATGCGGCCGTCCGCGATGAAGCGGATCACGTCCGCGAATTCGCCGTTGTACGCGAGCGAGCCGATCACTTCCTTCTCGGTCGACACGATGTCGAAGAAGTTGAACGGCGTCGGCTCCTCGAAGATGCCGACCATCACCGACTTGCCCGCCTTGCGGATCACGTCGATCGCGAGCTTCGCGGTGGTCGTGTGCCCGATGCACTCGAACGACACGTCGGCGCCGTAGCCGCCCGTCAGCGCCTTGACCTCCGCGATCGCGTCGGACGATTTCGGGTCGATCACGACCGTTGCGCCGACTTCGAGCGCCTTCTGCTTGCGCGCGGCCGACATTTCCAGCGCGATCACGCGCCCGGCGCCCGCGGCCTTCGCGCACATGATCGTGCAGAGGCCGATCGTGCCGGCGCCGACCACGACGACCGTCTGCCCGACGATGTTGCCGGCTTTCTTCACCGCATGCAGCCCGACCGCGAGCGGCTCGATCAGCGCGCCGGCTTCGGTCGGGAAGTGCTCCGGCAGCCGGTACAGCAGTTCGGCCGGCACGTTCACGTATTCGGCGAATGCGCCGTTGTTCATCAGGCCGGTGAACGCCAGGTTCTCGCAGATGTTGTACAGCCCGTGCGTGCAATACCAGCATTTGCCGCAATGCTGGCAGGCGTCGGCCGTCACGCGGTCGCCGGGCGCGAAGCCGGTCACGCCCGCGCCGAGCGCCGCGATTTCGCCGCTGAATTCGTGGCCGAGGATGCACTGGCCCTTCAGGCCCGTCAGCGGATGCGGGGCGTCGACGGGAATGAACACGGGCCCCGCGACGTATTCGTGCAGATCCGAGCCGCAAATTCCGCACCAGTGCACGCGGATCTGGACCCAGCCGGCCGGCGGGTGCGCCGGAACGGGAACCTCTTCGACGCGGATGTCGCGGCGGCCGCGCCAGACGGCGGCCTTCATGCTCGGTGCGGTGTTCGGTGCCGGTGTACTCACGTTGCTGTCTCCGTCGGGTTGTCGTCGGGCGCGGGGCAAGGGGGCCGCTGCGTCCGTCGCGCGATTGCGCGAACGACCGAGATGCAGGAACGGGGCCAGCCTGAATGCGGGGCGCGCGGTGTGCGGTGCGGCAGGGCGCTTCGCGGCTACCGCCGGCGGCTCCGCGTGAAGCGCGCGCGAAATTTGTTGCAACCGCGATGCCGCCGCTCGCATGAGACGCCGGGACATTCGTCTCAGCCGTTTGAGACGAAACGCGAGACACGCGGCCCGGTCGGTGTCGCCGCCGTGACCGCCCATTGTTCCGATTGGTGAAACGCAACATTGCGCACGCGCGCTCTTTACTTGAAGTTAACTTCAATTTGTATCATCTGCGGTAGTCCGATCGCCCGCGCTGCGCCGGCCCGTTTCAATCTTCACGGAATGTCGTCAAGCATGCCGAACTTCATCGAAAGCCTGATCTGCGAATACGTGTCGTATCACATGCTGGTCGCCGACGAGCGGGGCGCGATGCCATTGCCGGCAGAGGCTGGAATGGAGCGGCCGTCGGCGAGTGCCTGTCGCGCGCCGGTTCCGGAGTCGGTCGCGCCGGGCGCTTCACCGTTGCGCCCGCAATTGTTCGTGACGGTTCTGGAGGCCGGCGACGACGGCCTGCTGGTGCGCTGGAGCGAAAGCGGGCGCTGCCATTACGGCGAGCAACGCTGGCGCTTGCGCGTCGCGTTGCAGGCGGGCCGCTGCGCGATCTCGGGGCGGGCGATCGAGCCGGGCGAACCGGTGTACCGGCCGGTGCGGCGGCCGGTGCCCGTCAACGGCGACGAGATGATCCGCCCGGCGTCGGTGCCGGGCATGGGCGCCGCCGCGCGGGCCGGCGTGCCGGCGCCGGACCACGACGCGACGGATCCGGCCGGCGTGGCAGGCTGAACGCCGGCCGGCCGTGGTTGCGCGTTACTTGAGATCCTTCCGGTACTGGATGAACCCCGCGTTGTTCGCGAGCTTGTCGTACAGCGCGCGGGCGGTCGTGTTGGTCTCGTGCGTGAGCCAGTACACGCGGCTCGCGCCGGCTTCGCGGGCCCGCTCGTATACGGCCTCGATCAGTGCGCCGCCCGCGCCCTGTCCGCGTGCGTCAGCCGCCGTGAACAGGTCCTGCAGGTAGCAGTACGGCCCTTCCGTCCAGCACGAGCGGTGGTAGAGCGCGTGCACGATTCCCACTAGCGCCCCCGACGCATCGAATGCGCCGAGCACGAACATCGGCTCGTCGGGATCCATCAGCCGTGCCCACGTGGTCGCGAACACGGCGTCGCTCAGCGCGGTCTCGTAGAACTTCTGATAACCCTGCCACAGCGGGCGCCATGCGGCTTCGTCGGCGGCGACGAGCGGGCGGACCGTGACGCGCGTCGCGTCGTTCGCGCGGCCGGCCGCATCGCGGGCCTGCGCCTGGGCGTGGCGGATCGCGGTGAGCGATTCGCGCTGCGCGCCTTGCGCGTCGAAGTTCTCCGGTGCGAGCCAGGCTTCGAACGCGGCCCGCACGGCCGGCCATTCGCCGTCGATGATCGAGAACCACGCGGTGTCGCGGTTGCGGCCCTTGTAGATGATCGCCTGCCGGAACGTGCCTTCGTAACGGAAACCGAGCCGCGCGGCCGCCTTGCGCGACGGCTCGTTGAGGTCGTCGCACTTCCATTCGTAGCGCCGGTAGCCGAGCGTGTCGAACGCGTACTTCATCAGCAGGTACTGCGCTTCGGTCGAGATCGGCGTGCGCTTGAGCAGCGGCGAGAACGTGACGGAGCCGACCTCGATCACGCCGTTGGCCGGATCGATGCGCATCAGCGCGAGCGTGCCGACCGCGCGGTTCGTCGCACGGTCGATCACCGTGTAGTGCAGCGGATCGGCGCTCGTCGCCGCGCCGCGCGCGTAGTCGCGGTAGCCCGACTCGTCGGCGTACGGGCCGTGCGCGAGATAGGTCCAGTCGGCGCCGTCGGGCGCCTGCGCGTACGCGGCATACAGGTCGGACGCGTGGCGGTCGGCGTCGAGCGGTTCGAGCCGGCAGTAGCGGCCTTCGATCACGATGCGCTCGGGGCGCGGGCGGGCGGACCAGTCCGGAACGGGGTGGCCGATGGGCTGCTGGAAGGCGTTGGTGAGCGTGGACAAGGTCGATCTCGCTTCGGTTGGCGGCCGGCGACATGCCGGCATGCAGACGATCGTAGTCCCGGCGAGGTACCATGAGAAGCGCCAGACTATGCTGAATTTATGGTGCCACGATGAAGCCATGATGGCGCCATGCCCGAGACTTCCACGCCGCGATATCCCGATGACGACTGCTATTCCTCCCGGCAATGCGCCGCTGTTGCCGCTCGACGCGCCGCTCGCGCGCACGGCCGGCGCGCCTTCGCTGCAGCGCCAGTTGCTGCGCCGCGTGCGCGACGCGATTCTCGGCGGCGCGATGCCGGCCGGCACGCGATTGCCCGGCACGCGCGCGCTGGCCGAGACGCTCGGTGTGTCGCGCAACACGACGGCGGCCGTCTACGAGCAGCTCGTCGCCGAAGGCTTCCTGCAATCCGATCGTCGCGGCACGCGGGTGGTCGGGTTGTCGCGGCCGGCCGCGCCGCGTCGCCGGGCGGCGGCGCCGGTTGTCGCGCAGCGGCTCGGGCGGATCCGTCCGAGCCTGATCGGCACCGGCGAGTCGGAGGGTTTCCGGCCGGGCGTGCCCGCGCTGTCGCATTTCCCGGTGGACGCATGGCGGCACGCGATCGACCGCGCGCTGCGCCGCGAGGGCCGCGACCTGCTGGCGTATGGCGACCCGCTCGGCGAGCGCGCGCTGCGCGAATCGATCGCGCGCCATCTGGCGGTGACGCGCGGCGTGCGCTGCGATCCCGAGCAGATCGCGATCACGGAAGGCGCGCAGGGCGCGATCGCGCTGTGCGCGCAGTTGCTGACGAACCCGGGCGACACGGTCTGGGTCGAGGAACCCGGCTATCGCGGCGCGCGCAGCGCGATGCAGGCGGCCGACCTCGACGTCGTGCCGATGCCGGTCGACGCGGAGGGGCTGCGCGCGGAAGACGCCGACTGGCGCGAACGAACGCCGCGGCTCGTCTATACGACGCCGTCGAACCAGTTCCCGACCGGCGCGGTGCTGTCGATCTCGCGCCGTCTCGCGCTGATCGACGCCGCGCGCCGGCATCGCGCCTGGATCATCGAGGACGATTACGACAGCGAGTTCCGCCACACCGGCGAGCCGATCGGCGCGCTGCACGGGCTCGCGGCCGATTCGCCGGTCGTCTATCTCGGCTCGTTCAGCAAGACGATGTTCCCGGCGCTGCGGATCGGTTTTCTGGTGCTGCCCGACGCGTTGCTGGCCGCGGTGCGGCCGGCGCTGCCGGAGATGCTGCGCGGCGGCACGCGCCACGTGCAGCTCGCGCTTGCCGATTTCATCGAGACGGGGGAGTACGGGCGGCATCTCGGGCGGATGCGCCGGCTGTATCGCGACCGGCGGCGGTCGCTGCTCGCCGCGCTCGACGACGCATTCAGCGTGCCGCATCAGGTCGAGGGCGGGCCGTGCGGCCTCCATCTGGCGCTGCGGTTGCCGGCGCGCTATCGCGACCGGGCGATCGTCGAGACGGCGCGCACGCACGGCATCGGGCCGTTTCCGCTGTCGGGGTTTTCGATCCATGCGACGTCGGCGGCCAACGGGCTCGTGCTCGGGTTCGGCAATACGTCGGCCGATGCGTTCGCGCCGATGCTGCGGACGTTGTCGACGATCGCGCATCGGGTCGCGGGAGATTGAGACGGGCGCGTGTGCGTCGATGCCGTTCACCGCACGCGTTCGGCCCAAATGATCCGATGCGCGGCCACCAGGCTGAGCACGAGCAGCACCGCGACGAATGCGACGACGGCGCGCCACGCACCGTGTTGCCAGAACGTGCCGCCGGCCGAGCCGAGCACGCTCGACCCAAGGTAATACGCGAGCAGGTAGAGCGACGCGGCGTGCCCCTTCGCGGAACCGGCGAGATGCCCGACCCAGCCGCTCGCGACCGCATGGGCGACGAAGAAGCCGATCGTGATCAGCACGATCCCGACGATGATCGCGACGAGCGAATGCGACAGCGTCAGCGCGAGGCCCGCCGCGAACACGAGAATGCCGCTCACGAGCACGGGTGCCCGCCCGAGGCGATCGGCGAGCGCGCCCGCGCTCGACGACGAAACCATCCCGAACAGGTATGCGCCGAAGATCAGCCCGCATGCCGTTGCGCTCAGGTTGAACGGCGCCGCCATGAGCCGGAACCCCGCATAGTTGTATACGGTCACGAACGAGCCCATCACGAGGAAGCCGATCGCGAACACGAACGGCAGCCGCGCGTGATGCAGTTGCGCGCGCCACAGCCGCAAGTGGTGACGCAGCGTCAGGTCGGTGCGCTTCACGAAGCGTCGCGACTGCGGCAGCAGCATCACGAATGCGATCGCGGCGAGCAGATCGACGACGCCGATCGACAGCATCGCGGTCCGCCACGAGAAATACTCTTCGAGCGCGCTCATCCCGATTCGCCCGATCATGCCGCCGAATGCGGTCCCGCCGACGTACAGCCCCATCGATAGCCCCAGCCCGTCGGGCGCGATTTCTTCCGCAAGATAGGCCATCGCCACCGCCGGCACGCCGCCGAGCGCGAAGCCTTCGAGCGCGCGCCAGACCAGCAGCAGGTTCCAGCTCGGCGAAATCGCCGCGAGCAGGTTGAACAGCGCGGCGAGCGTCATCGACGCGAACATCAGCCCGCGTCGCCCGACGCGCTCGGACAGCGCGCCGGCGCACAGGATCGAGAGGGCCAGCATCCCGGTCGACAGCGACAGGGACAGCGAACTCGACGCCGCGCCGATGTTGAATTCGCGCGCGAACGCGGGCAGCAACGGCTGGACGCAGTACAGCAGCGAGAAGGTGGAGAAGCCGGCAAGGAACAGCGCCAGCGCGATGCGCTTGTAAGCCGCCGAGCGCGGCGACACGCCGGCAGGCAGCGCATCGGCCGCGGCGTTCGGGACGCGCGCGGCGGCAGGCGGAATCGCGGGAGAGGACATGGTATGCACCCGATGTGCTAGGGAATACCCGAATTCTTGCGCATGGTCAAACATATGTCCAATATATGAAATGAACCGTAGCGATACGTTTCTCATCTGGCCGAGAAGCCGCCTCCGTTTATCCCGGGATCACATCGCGCATGGAACTCCGACATCTCCGCTACTTTCTGGCCGTGGCCGCCGCGTCGAACTTCACCAAGGCCGCGGAAGCGCTCGGCATGGGGCAGCCGCCGTTGAGCCAGCAGATCAAGGCGCTCGAGAGCGAGCTGGGCGTCGAGCTGTTCAGGCGGACCGCGCGCGGTGCCGAGCTGACCGTCGCGGGAGAGGTGTTCGCGGAAGAGGCGCGGCGCGTGCTCGACGATGCGGAGCGCGCGGCGCGGGCGGCCCGGCGGGCCGCACGCGGCGAAATCGGGCAGCTGCGGGTCGGCTTCACCGGCACGGCGGCGTTCAATTCGAAAGTGGCCGACCTGATTCGCCGTTTCCGCGAAGCGTTTCCGGACACGGAGCTGACGTTGCAGGAAGCGACTTCCGGCGTGCTGCTGGAGGCGCTGGCAGCCGGGCGGCTCGACGTCGCGATCGTGCGTCCGGAGCGTCGCATCGCCGACACGTTGCTGGCGGCGAACTGGGACGAGGAGCCGATGTTCGTCGCGCTGCCCGTCGCGCATCGGCTGGCGCAGCGGCGCCGGATCGATCTGGCGGCGCTGGCCGACGAGGCGTTCGTCCAGGTGCCGCGCGAAGCGGGCAGCGCGCTGTTCGACGACATCGTCGCCGCCTGCAATGCCGCCGGCTTCCAGCCGCGCATGGCGCAGCCGGCGCCGCAAATCGCCTCGGCGGTGACGCTCGTCGCGGCCGGGCTCGGCGTGTCGATCGTGCCGAAGGCGATCACGCAGGTGCAGGTCGCGGGCGTCGTGTATCGGCCGGTCGCGGGTAACGGCCTGCGCGCGCGGCTGGCGATTGCGTCGCGACGCGATGATCCGTCGGCGGTGGTGCGTAATTTTCTGACGCTGGCGTGAGCGTGCGGCTTGGCGATTTCCATCGACTCGCGTGAACGCCGAATCTGGCTGGCCGCACGTTGCCCGTTTCGTCGATGGGCCGGATGCGATCCGCGGTGAATATTCGGATTGACGAATCGCCCACTTTGTCCGGAATGCCCGCTGTCGCGGCTCTGCGGTCGCGCGGCCACCCGGCATGCGGGTTTCGATGCGTATGTTGCGCGATGCGGCGTGGACTATAAATGGAGCGTGTACCGGTGCTTGTCGGGCGTCCGCGCGTCTCGCGCCGGGCGTCGCGCGACTGCCGGGGGAGGTGCACCGTGGTTCGCCAGACGCTTGTTCGCGCCGTGCTTCGCACCGCGTTGACCGGGGGCGTGTTCGCCTGCTTTTTGTCGTCCCTGCCGCCCACCTTTGCCGCGACCGTCGCGCCACCTGCCGCACCGCCCGCCACCCCGCCCGTCGTGAAGGATCGCCCGGTGGCACCGCCTTACTCGATGCCGGTCGACTTCCCCGCGATCGTCGACCGCTACGGCCCGGCGGTCGTGACCATCATGACGGCCGCGCCCGACCAGCAGGCGGCAGGCCCGTCGTTCACGATTCTCGATCCTGACGATCCGATCGCCGCGTTCTTCCGGCGCGGCGCGCCGCCGCCGTCGACGCAGGGGCCGCAGGCGCCGGCGCCCGACACGTCGCCGCGCGCGGTGTCCGGCAGCGGCTCGGGCTTCATCGTCAGCGCCGACGGGCTGATCCTGACGTCCGCGCATGTCGTCGGCGATGCGAGCGACGTGACGGTGCGGCTCGCCGATCGCCGCGAATTCAAGGCGACGGTGCTGGCCGTCGATCCGCAGAGCGACGTCGCGGTGCTGCACGCCGACGCGACGAAGCTGCCTTTCGTGCGCATCGGCGATTCGTCGCGGGTGCGCGCGGGCGAGCCGGTGATGACGATCGGCGCGCCGGACGGCTCGGGCAACACGGTGACGGCCGGCATCGTCAGCGCGACGTCGCATGCGCTGCCCGACGGCGGCGTGTTTCCGTTCTTCGAGACCGACATCGCGGTGAACCCCGACAATTCCGGCGGCCCCGTGTTCAACCGGGCAGGCGACGTGATCGGCATCGCGGTGCAGGTGTACACGGGCGCGAACCGCTACGCGAGCATGACGTTCGCGATTCCGATCGCGCTCGCGGCGAAGGTGCGTGCGCAGGTTCAGGCGCAGATGCGGGCCAACGCGCAGGCGCAGCGTGCGTCGTCCGGCAATGCGCTGGGCGTCGACGTGCAGGACGTCGGCATCGGGCTGGCCGCCGCGTTCGGCTTGCCGCGTCCGGCGGGCGCGCTCGTCAACGGCGTCGATTCCGGCTCGCCGGCCGCCGCGGCCGGCGTGAGGCCCGGCGACGTGATCGTGCAGTTCGGCGACAAGCCGATCGGCCGGTCGGCCGAGCTGAACGACCTGGCCGCCGCGTTGCCGCCCGGCGGGAAGGCGCCGCTGCGGCTGATCCGCAACCGCGTGCCGATGGTGCTGACGGTCACGGGAGCGGACGACGCGATCGGCAACGCCGCCGCCGCGGGCAGCGCTGGCGCGGCGGGCGCCGCGGGTGCTGCCGGCGTGGCCGGTGTAGCCGCAGCCGCCGCACGGCCGGCCGACGGCGGCGATCGCCTCGGGTTGACGATGCACCCGCTGAGCGACGACGAACGGCGCTCGACGGGGCTCGCGGTCGGGATGATGGTCGACGCGGTGCACGGGCCGGCGGCGAGTGCGGGGATCCGGCCGGGAGACGTCGTCCTCGAACTCAACGACACGCTGCTCGAAACGCCGGACGACGTGCAGACGCTCGAAGCGACCGGCGGCAGCGTGATCGCGGTGCTGATCCAGCGCGACAACGCACGCAGGTTCGTGTCGGTGCATGCGAGATAGGGCGTTGACGCGGGCCGCGTCGTGCGCCTACCATCGTTCGACATCGCTGCCCGCGACTCGGGCATTCAGGCGCTATCCGGCATGAAAACGGGCATGAAAACGGCAAGCTTCATCGTAGTAGTACACAGGCGCAGGGTCCGGTAGCGGCACCGCGCCGGCACCCATGCGCCCCCGACTGGTTCGGGGGCTTTTTTTTGCGTTGCGCACGGCCATGCGGCGCGTGCGCGGAGGGCATCCGCTTGCAATCGAACCTGCCGATCGCTTCCGAACCGGCTGCGCCGCGACACGCGACGCTGCTCCTCTTGTGCGCGTTCTCGGTGCTGCCGTTGAGCTTGTTCCTGCCGTCGCTGCCCGCGATCGCGCGCGACCTGCGCGCCGGCTACGCGATGGTCGCGCTGTCGCTCGGCGGTTACGCGGCGGTGGCCGCGTCGCTGGAGTGCGTGATGGGGCCGCTGTCGGACCGGTTCGGGCGGCGGCCGATCGTGCTGACGAGCGTCGGCGTGTTTACGCTCGGCTCGCTCGGTTGCGCGATGGCGACCGATATCCGCGTGTTTCTCGGCTGCCGGCTGATGCAGGCGGCGATCACGTCGGTCTACCCGGTGTCGATGGCGACGATTCGCGATACCGGCGGCGGTGCGCGCGCGGCGAGCCGGATCGGCTATGCGGCGATGGCGGCCGCGTTCGCGCCGATGTTTGGCCCGACGCTCGGCGGCGCGCTCGATCAG
The DNA here is from genome assembly GCF_003366075.1 of Burkholderia sp. IDO3. NCBI lineage: Bacteria > Pseudomonadati > Pseudomonadota > Betaproteobacteria > Burkholderiales > Burkholderiaceae > Burkholderia > Burkholderia sp. IDO3. Next base: position 1,857,081 of record NZ_CP028962.1, on the reverse strand, counting down.
ACGGCCGGCTGGCGCGCGAGCTTCTGGCTGCTCGGCGCGGCCGGGATGATGTTGCTCGGCTGGTGCGCGTTCGATCTCGTCGAAACCCATACGAACCGGTCGTCGTCGCTCGCGCGTCAGCTTCGCGCGTATCCGGCGTTGCTGCATGCGCGCCGCTTCTGGGCCTATGCGCTCTGCATGGCGTTTTCGACGGGGACGTTCTACGCGTTCCTGGCCGGCGCGCCGCTCGCCGCGAAAACGGTGTTCGGTATTCCGCCGGCGGAGATCGGTGTCTGCATGGGGGCGGTCACGGCAGGGTTCGTGTGCGGCAGCTTCGTCGCCGCGCGGCGTGCGCGCGGTTATCCGCTCGCCACGACGATTCTGTGCGGGCGGGCCGTCGCGTGCCTGGGGCCGGCGATCGCGCTCGCGCTGTGGTTCGGCGGGGCGACGCATGCGATCGCGTGGTTCGGGCCGTGCGTGCTGATCGGCGTCGGCAACGGGCTGTCGAATCCGGGCGCGCATGCCGGCGCGATGTCGGTGCGGCCGGAACTGGCCGGGAGTGCGTCAGGGCTGGCCGGCGCGATGACGATCGCGGGCGGGGCCGCGTTGTCGTCGTTGACGGGCGCGGTGTTGACGACCGGCAACGCGGGTTATGCGCCGCTGGTCATGATGCTGTTGTCCGCCGCGCTCGCGCTCGCGGCCGCCGTGTGCGTGCACCGGTTCGATGCACGCGAAGGCGACGTGTAACCGACGACGGCATGCGAAGGGCGTGCCGGCCCGGAGCAATGCCCGCATCGCAGCGATCGGCGGCCGGCGGCGCAACGCGACGGCCCTCGAATGGCGGCCCGTCGCGTGTGCCCTGCGGATGCGTTACGGCTTCGCGCCGACCACGAACTCGAACGCGGCCACGCCATCGACGCCGCCCGTCACGCGGTCGCCCGGCTGCAGCGCGCCGACGCCGGCCGGCGTGCCGGTGAAGATCAGGTCGCCGGCCTTCAGTTCGACCGAGCGCGACACGTATGCGATCACGTCGGGCACGGCCCAGATCATGTCCGCGAGATCGCCTTGCTGGCGTGTTTCGCCGTTGACGTCGAGCCAGATCCGGCCGCTCGCCGGGTGGCCGGTCGCGGTGGCCGGACGCAGCGCGGTCACGGGGCCCGACGCGTCGAAACCCTTCGCCCAGTCCCACGGACGGCTCAGCTTCTTCGCTTCGGCCTGCAGGTCGCGGCGCGTGAGGTCGACGCCCACGCCGTAGCCCCACACGTGCGACAGCGCGTCGGCCGGGTCGATCGACCGGCCGTCCTTGCCGATCGCGACGACCAGTTCGATTTCATGATGGAGATCGTTCGTCAGCGGCGGATACGGGACGGTGCCGCGGGCCGGGACGATCGCGTCGGCCGGCTTCGTGAAGAAGAACGGCGGTTCGCGATCGGGATCGGCACCCATTTCGCGTGCGTGGTCGGCGTAGTTGCGGCCGACACAGAACACGCGGCGCACCGGAAAGCGCGCGGACGATTGTTCGACTTCGACGGAAGGACGCTCGGAAGCGTCGATGACGTATGCGGACATCGGATGGCCTCGTTCGATGGATAGACGGATGCCGACGCCCGCGCAACGCGGCACGGGCCGGCATGCATGAAACGATACCCGACGCATGTGCTCCCGGATGCGACGCAACTGCGTTTTAACCGGACAAAACTACGCGTCGCCGGCTGCGGGTGTGTCGTCGGCGCCGGGCAGCGCGGCGTTCGCGTCCCGGTACGCCTTCGGCGACACGCCGACCCGCGCGCGAAAGCGCCGGGCGAAATACCCTTCGTCGCGGAAGCCGACCGAGCGCGCGATGTCCGCGATGCGCCGGCTCGTATGCGCGAGCAACGATTGGGCGAGCGCGATCCGGCGCTCGGTCACGAGATCGGTGAAGGTGCTGCCGGTTTCCTTGCGCACCAGATGCGCGAGGTAGTTCGGCGACAGGAACGCGGCCTCGGCGGTCGCGGCGAGCGTCAGGTCCTCGCGGGTCAGGTTCGCACGCACATGGCGCAGCACGCGCGCGAGCGCGTCGCGCCGGCCGGCCCGTTGCGCGCCGCGCTGCGCGAGCTTGTCGAGCGCACCGGCGTACTGCGTGCAGACGAGCCCGATCAACTGCAGCAGGTAGCCGCGCAGCAGCGTGGTCGAGCCGAACGTGCGCACGCGATCGGTGTCGAGCATGCACAGCGCGAGGCGGCGCGCCTCGTCGAATGCGTCGCCGGTCAGGATGAAGTCGAGATGCTCCTGGAAGCGGAACGGCGTCAGCTCGGGAAAGCGGTGCGCGGGCACGTCCTCGAGATCGAGCGGATCGACGTCGAGATCGGCGCGCAGGAACGCCTGGCTGAAGTTGATCACGACGAAGTGCGCGCCTTCCGGATGCGGAATCAGGTGCTCGCGGTGCGGCAGCACGAACGCGAGCGCGCCGCGCGGAAACGGCCGCGTGACGCCGCCGATCCGCTGCTCGGTGTCGCCGCCGAGGTTGAACTGGATCTGGAAATACGCGTGCCGGTGCGGCTCGGTGATCGCCTGGCGCGACGTCTGGTCGCGGATGTAGAAGTCGAGCCGGTCGCTGCGTTCGGGCATCCCGTACAGGCGCGGCGGGGCGGTGGAGGGCATGGAGGATTCTGCTGTTCGTGGCGCGGTTGAGCCGCGATGGTACAGCGAAATCGGTCTGCCCCAGGCATCGTCCGAAATCGGGGGCCGTTGCGGCGCCGGCGGGCGGGTGAACGGGTGGACGACGGGGCGGGACGCCGAATCGTGCCGGCGCCCTCGAGCGCCGTTCCCGTCCCGGCTACCGGTCGATCAGCGGCGCGACCCGGCGCCGCACCTCGGGCACGACCTCGGCGTCGAACCACGGGTGGTGCTTGAACCACGCCTGGTTGCGCGGCGACGGATGCGGCAGCGGCAGTACGTCGGGGCTGTAGTCGCGCCACGCTTCGACGGTGTCGGTCAGCGTGGCCTTGCGCGTGTCGCGCAGGAAATGCCGCTGCGCGTACTGGCCGATCAGCAGCGTGAGCCGGATCGACGGCAGTTCGGCGAGCAGCCGGTCGATCCACAATTGCGCGCATTCGGGGCGCGGCGGGTTGTCGCCGCTCGCGCCGCGGCCCGGGTAGCAGAAGCCCATCGGCACGATCGCGAAGCGCGTCTCGTCGTAGAACGTGTCGGCATCGACGCCGAGCCAGTCGCGCAGCCGCTTGCCGCTCGCGTCGTCCCACGGGATGCCGCTCGCATGGACGCGTGCGCCGGGCGCCTGCCCGACGATCAGGATGCGGGCGTCGCGATGGGCGCGCACGACGGGGCGCGGGCCGAGCGGCAGATCGGCTTCGCATGCGCGGCACGCGCGGATTTCGGTGAGCAGCACGTCGAGCGGCGCGCGCGTTCGTTTCGGCATCGATTCGGAATGGGGACGGCGTGGCGACACGGACCGGAGCGTCCGGGCAGCGCGCCGGGGCCGGTGCATCGCTTCGGGGGTTCGGCATGGCACTGCGCCTTTTAAGGCCGCCCCGTATCCGGGCGTCACATGCCCGCTGCACCGCCTTCGGCGACCGCAGCATCATACAACGCGGTTTGCGCGATCGCCGCGGCGATGCCCGCGTCGTCGTGCGTGCCGCCGAGCATGCCCCAGCGCCGGTATTGCGACAGGAACCACTGGCCGTCGTGCGGATCCGGCCGGTTCACGGTGCCGCCGTCGTGAAAGCGGATCGGCAGCGGCGGCTGCGCGAACGGCCCCGTGCCGTAGTCGCCGAGCAGGCGCGGCGCGATCAGCCGGGCCGGCACGCCGAGCGCGTCGGGCGATGCGAGCCAGCCGGCCGCGTCGCGGCGGTGCGCGGCGTCGTCGAGCCATGCGCACGCATCGACGAGCGTGCGGATCAGCGCGCGCGCGGTGGCCGGATACAGCGCGACGAACTCGCGCCGGGTCGCGAGCACCTTCTCCGGATGATCGGGCCAGATTTCGCTGGTGACGGCGACGGTGCGGCCCGCGCCGCACGCATCGGCCACCGCGTGCCACGGCTCGCCCGCGCAGAAGCCGTCGAGCTCGCCGCCGGCGAGCGCCGCGACCATCTCGGGCGGCGGGATCACGACGCTGCGCACGTCGCGCAGCGGATCGACGCCGTGCGACGCGAGCCAGTGGTTCAGCCACATCGCGTGCGTGCCGGTCGGGAAGGTCTGCGCGAGCAACGGCTTGCGGCCGAGCGTCGCGAAGGCGGCGCGCACGTCGCCGCTTGCGCGGTACGCGTCGGCGAGGCCGCGGGCGAACGTGATCGCCTGGCCGTTGCGGTTGAGCACCATCAGCGCGGCCATGTCGGCCTGCGGGCCGCCGATGCCGAGCTGCAGCCCGCACACGAGCCCGTACAGCGCGTGCGCGGCGTCGAGCTCGCCGGTCAGCAGCTTGTCGCGCACGGCGGCCCACGAAGGCTGGCGGCTCAGTTCGAGCGTGAGGCCGTGGCGCGCGCCGAGCCCGAGCCGTTGCGCGACGATCAGCGGGGCCGCGTCGCTCAGCGCGACGAACCCGAGACGAAGATGCGCGCGTTCCGGCGCGACGGGAGACGAAGTGTTCATGGCAGTCATTGAGGTGGCGCGTCGAGTAGTTGCCGCGCGACGTCGACGATGCGCAGCCCCTGATCCATCGCGCGCTTGCGCAATTGCGCATACGCATCGTGTTCGGACAGTCTGCGCTGATCCATCAGCAGACGCTTCGCGCGGTCGATCAGCTTGCGCTCGGCAAGCTCGCGTTCGACGTCGGCGAGCCGGCGGCGCAGCGCATCGTCGTGCGAGAAGCGCGCGAGCGCAACTTCGAGAATGGGCGCGAGACGCTCGGCCGACAGCCCTTCGACGAGATACGCGCTGACGCCCGCGCCGACTGCCGCGTGAATCAGCGCCTGGTCGGCGTCGTGGCTGAACATCAGCACGGGGCGCGGCGCGGTCGCGTGCATCACGGCAAGCTGTTCGAGCGTGTCGCGCGACGGCGAATCGGTATCGATGATCACGACGTCGGGGCGTTGCTCCTCGACGGCGGCGGGCAGGCGCGCGGGCGTCGCGACGTCGTTCAGCATTTCGTAGCCGAGGCGCGCGAGCGCGTCGCCGAGTTCGCCGATCGGCTTGTCGGTATCGGTGACGAGCAGCACGCGCAGGCGTGCGGGCGGGGCGGACGAACTCATGACGTGAACGGGGGCGGACAGGCTGCGGTGCAATGCGTGAATGGAGGTTGCGGGGCGCGGACGGACGGCGACGGATTCGGGGCTGCGCGTTCGCGTCCCCGGCAGCCGGCGCGAACGCGGCTGCGGTCGACGGAAAAGGCGTGCGGACGGCGCCGCGCGATGCGACGCATTACGCGGCCCGGGGCAACATCGCGTGACCGACGGAATCGGCGGCATCCGTGCACTGCACGAACGCTTCGCCGATCGCCGCCCCGACGAGCATCACGGCCGGGCTGCCGAGCCCGGCTGCGGCCACGCCGTGCGCGAGGCCGCCGAGCGTGCCGGTCCAGCGGCGTTCGTGCGGCGTGCCGGCCCACTGCACGGCGGCGGTCGGCGTCGACGCGGGCAACGCGCCGAGCAGGCCGGCCGCGATGCTGTCGACGCGGCTCATCCCCATGTAGATCGCGAGCGTCGTGCCGGTCGCGGCGAGCGCGCGCCAGTCGGGCTCGCCGTGATCCTGGCGATGCGCGGTGACGAACGTGACGCCCTGGCAATGCTCGCGGTGCGTGAGCGAGATGCCGAGGCTCGCGGCGGCCGCGAAGCCCGACGAGATGCCATTGACGATGTCGACCGGAATCGCGGCGGCGCGCAGCGTCGCGAGTTCTTCGCCGGCGCGGCCGAACAGCAGCGCATCGCCGCCCTTGACGCGCACGACGTGCGCGCCGCGCAGCGCATAGCGGCGCATCAGCCGTTCGATGAATGCCTGCGGCGTGGAGCGGCAGCCGCCGCGCTTGCCGACGCGGATCACGCGCGCGTGCGGCGCGAGTTCGACGATGCCGGGCGCGACGAGATCGTCGAGCAGCAGCACGTCGGCGGCCGCCAGCGCCTTCGCGGCCTTCAGCGTGAGGAGATCGGGATCGCCGGGGCCGGCGCCCAGCAGCGTGACTTTGCCTGTCGTCATGTCGTGTTCCAGTACCGCGTGGGTGCGGCGGTCGAGTGCGTGTCGTTGCGCGGCGGCGGGCGGCCGAAGCGACCACGGCATCCGGCCGTGCCGCGCACGGGGGACGTCGTTGTCCAGGTCTGTCGTGCCCGCCGTTCATGGCGGGCCTGCTTTGCGGAGACTGCCCACCGGCGCCGTTGCCGGTGTGCAGCAGATTCAGCAATATCCGGGCCAACTTGCGCGCGCAACGCGGCGCGCGTGGCGGCATGCACCGCAGCGGCGGCTGCATCGGCCGCAGAGACGCATGCAGCCGCGGGGCCGCGGCGCATGCGATGCCGCATCGGCGTGCATCGTGCCGCACCGGCGCGCACCGCGATGTCGCACGGCGACAGTGCTGCAGCGCACCACATCTGTGCCTCGCTGCATGCCGATGCATCCTGAACGGCGCATCGCGGCGACGCCCGTATCGACCGGCGAGCCTTGCGCGGCGGGCCTTGCAGCGCGATTCGATCCGACATGGCACGGCGTTTGCGTAAGCTCGTCCGGGCGGATCAACGGCGATCCGTCCGCAGTACCGATTACCGACGTGCCCGGCAACGGGCTTCATGGGCAACGGCGTCCTACGCATCGGGTCTCTCGACGAGACCGGGTGCGCAGGACGCCGTTTTTCGTTTGGCGGATGACATGACCGACAAAGCTACCCGTATCGATCTCTTCAGCTTCCGCACCGCGCCGATGCGCGCGTTCCATCTCACGTGGATGGCGTTCTTCGTGTGCTTCTTCGCGTGGTTCGCGTGCGCGCCGCTGATGCCGCTGATCGCGCGCGAATTCCATTTCACCGCGGCGCAGGTCGCGAACATCAACATCGCGGCGGTGGCCGCGACGATCGCCGTGCGGCTGCTGGTCGGCCCGATGTGCGACCGTTTCGGCCCGCGCCGCGTGTACGTCGGCCTGCTGGTGCTCGGCGCGATCCCCGTGTTCGCGGTGTCGTTCACGCACGACTATCTGTCGTTCCTGATCTGCCGGCTCGGCATCGGCGCGATCGGCGCGGGCTTCGTGATCACGCAGTACCACACGTCGGTGATGTTCGCGCCGAACGTGGTCGGCACCGCGAACGCGACGACGGCCGGCTGGGGCAACGCCGGCGCGGGCGCGACGCAGGCGATGATGCCGCTGCTCGTCGCGGCCGGCCTGATGCTCGGCTTCGGCGACGACGCGTCGTGGCGTATCGCGCTGGTCGTGCCGGGCGCGGCGATGCTCGTGATGGCGTGGGCGTACTGGCGCTTCACGCAGGACTGCCCGCAAGGCGACTTCGTCGCGCTGCGCAAGCAGGGCGTGACGGTCGACAGCGGCAAGAAGGGCGGCTGGGCGAGCTTCTTCGCCGCGTGCGGCAACTATCGCGTGTGGATGCTGTTCGTCACGTACGGCGCGTGCTTCGGCGTCGAGGTGTTCATCCACAACATCGCCGCGCTGTACTACGTCGATCACTTCAACCTGTCGCTGAAGGATGCCGGCTTCGCGGTCGGCCTGTTCGGGCTGCTCGCGCTGTTCGCCCGCGCGCTCGGCGGCTGGCTGTCGGACAGGATCGCCGCGCGCCGCAGCCTCGACGTGCGCGCGATGCTGCTATGCGCGCTGATCGTCGGCGAAGGGCTCGGGCTGATCTGGTTCTCGCATGCGCAAGGCATCGGCACGGCGCTCGTCGCGATGCTGACCTTCGGTCTCTTCACGCACATGGCCTGCGGCGCGACCTACGCGCTCGTGCCGTTCATCGACCGCAAGGCGCTCGGCGGCGTCGCGGGGATCGTCGGTGCGGGCGGCAACGTCGGCGCGGTGGCCGCGGCCTTCCTGCTGAAGGGCGTCGGCGACGTGCAGCAGTCGCTGAGCATGCTCGGCCTCGCCGTCACCGCGACCGCGCTGTGCGCGATGGCCGTGCGCTTCAGCGAAGAACACAAGGCACGCGAGGCCGAGCTGCGCGATCGCGCGCTGGCCGCCGCCAACGCCGCGAACTGACCGACCGAAGGAAACGTCATCATGAAACTCATCGTCATCGGCCACGGCATGGTCGGCCACAAGCTCCTCGAATGCATCGCGGCACAAGCCGGCACGGCGCACGCGCTGCAGGTCACGGTGCTCGGCGAGGAACCGCGCCCGGCATACGACCGCGTGCACCTGTCGGAATTCTTCGCGGGCAAGTCGGCGGACGACCTGTCGCTCGTCGAGCCGGGCTTCTTCGCGCGTCATCCGCAGTTCGATCTGCGCCTGAACGCGTGCGTCGCGTCGATCGATCGCGATGCGCACACGGTCACGCTCGCGTCGGGCGAAACGCTCGCGTACGACAAGCTGGTGCTCGCGACGGGCTCGCGCCCGTTCGTGCCGCCGATGCCCGGCCACGATCGCGCGGGCTGCTTCGTGTACCGCACGATCGAGGATCTCGAAGCGATGCAGGCGTGCGGCACGCACGCGAAGCGCGGCGTGGTGGTCGGCGGCGGGCTGCTCGGCCTCGAATGCGCGAAGGCACTGCGCGACATGGGGCTCGATACGCACGTCGTCGAATTCGCGCCGCGGCTGATGGCCGTACAGGTCGACGACGGCGGCGGCCGGATGCTGCGCGCGAAGATCGAGGCGCTCGGCGTGACCGTGCATACGGGCAAGAACACGCGGGAAATCGTCGACGGCGAGGACGGCACGCACCGGATGGCGTTCGCCGACGGCTCGCATCTCGACGCCGACATGATCGTGTTCTCGGCCGGCATCCGCGCCCGCGACGAACTGGCGCGCGCCTGCGGGCTGGACATCGGCCCGCGCGGCGGCGTCGCGATCGACGACGCGTGCCGCACGAGCGACGCCGACATCTACGCGATCGGCGAATGCGCGGCCTGGAACGGGATGGTGTACGGCCTCGTCGCGCCGGGTTACGACATGGCGCGCGTGGTCGCGAAGCAGCTCGGCGGCGACGTCGACGAAGCGGCCGAAGCCGCGTTCGCCGGCGCCGACATGAGCACCAAGCTGAAGCTGATGGGCGTCGACGTCGCGAGCATCGGCGACGCGCACGGCGCCACCGCCGGCAGCCGCACCTACCAGTACGCGGACGAGCGCCGCCAGGTCTACAAGAAGCTGGTGGTGTCGGACTGCGGCAAGTTCCTGCACGGCGCGGTGATGGTCGGCGACGCGGCCGAATACGGCACGCTGCTGCAGATGATGCTGAACCGCATCGAGCTGCCCGAGTCGCCGGAATTCCTGATTCTGCCGTCGTCGGACGGCGCGGCGAAGCCCGCGATCGGCGTCGACGCATTGCCGGAAGGCGCGCAGATCTGCTCGTGCAACAACGTGTCGAAGTCGCAGATCTGCACGGCGGTGGCCGGCGGCGCGACCAGCCTCGGCGCGTTGAAGTCGTGCACGGGCGCCGGCACGTCGTGCGGCGGCTGCGTGCCGCTCGTCACGCAGATCATGAAGGCCGAGATGAAGAAGCAGGGTCTCGCGGTCAACAACCATCTGTGCGAGCACTTTCCGCATTCGCGCCAGGAGCTGTTCCACCTGATCCGCGTGGAGCGCATCACGACGTTCGACGAACTGCTGGCAAAGCACGGCCACGGCCTCGGCTGCGACGTGTGCAAGCCGGCCGTCGCGGGCATCCTCGCGTCGTGCTTCAACGAGTTCGTGCTGAAGAAGGAGCACGCGGGGCTGCAGGACTCGAACGACTACTACCTCGCGAACATCCAGCGCGACGGCACGTATTCGGTCGTGCCGCGCATGCCGGGCGGCGAGGTGACGCCGGAAGGGCTGATCGCGGTCGGCCAGGTCGCGCGCAAGTACGGCCTCTACACGAAGATCACCGGCGGCCAGCGCGTCGACCTGTTCGGCGCGCGCGTCGAGCAATTGCCGTCGATCTGGGAAGAGCTGATCGCGGCCGGCTTCGAATCGGGGCATGCGTACGGCAAGTCGGTGCGCACCGTGAAGTCGTGCGTCGGCTCGACGTGGTGCCGCTACGGCGTCGACGATTCGGTCGGCCTCGCGATCGACATCGAGAACCGCTACAAGGGCTTGCGCGCGCCGCACAAGATCAAGTTCGGCGTGTCGGGCTGCACGCGCGAGTGCGCGGAAGCGCAGGGCAAGGACATCGGGATCATCGCGACCGAGAAGGGCTGGAACCTGTACGTGTGCGGCAACGGCGGGATGAAGCCGCGCCACGCCGAACTGCTCGCGTCCGACCTCGACCGCGCGACGCTGATCCGCTACATCGACCGCTTCCTGATGTTCTACGTGCGCACGGCCGACCGGCTGCAGCGCACCAGCGTATGGCGCGACAACCTCGAAGGCGGGCTCGACTACCTGACCGACGTCGTCGTGCACGACAAGCTCGGGATCGCGGCCGAACTCGAGGCCGACATGCAGCACGTGGTCGACACGTACGAATGCGAATGGAAGAAGGCCGTCACCGATCCGGACACGCGCAAGCGCTTCCGCCATTTCGTGAACAGCGACGCGCCGGACACCACCATCGCATTCGTCGAGACGCGCGGCCAGATCCGTCCCGCGACGCCCGACGAGCGCGTGGGCGGCAAGCCCGTGTCGATTCCCGTCGTCGCCGAATCCGCGATCGAATCCGCAACCGTCTGACCCTGACCGACACCAGCGTCTTTTCCAAGGAGCCCATCATGAACGATCGTCTTCCCCTGTCCTGGACCCGCGTGTGCCCGCTCGACGACATCGTGCCGAACACCGGCGTGTGCGCGCTCGTCAACGGCGAGCAGGTCGCGGTGTTTCATGTCGCGCATGCCGAAGGCGGTGTGTTCGCGATCGACAACGTCGACCCGGTGTCGCACGCGGCCGTGATGTCGCGCGGGCTGATCGGCAGCCTCGGCGAGCGCGTCGTGGTTGCCTCGCCGCTGTACAAGCAGCATTTCGACCTGCGCACCGGCGAATGCCTGGAAGCGCCCGAGCAATCGGTGAGCGCGTATCCGTCGCGGGTCGAGGACGGCTTCGTGTGGATCGCCGCCTGAGCACCCCGGAGCACGCATGAGCGCCACCCCCGTCAAGAGCGTGTGCCCGTACTGCGGCGTCGGCTGCGGGATGGTGCTGCACGTCGAGGATGGCGAAGTCGTCAAGGTGTCCGGCGACTCCGACCATCCGACCAACTTCGGGCGGCTGTGCACGAAGGGCTCGTCCGCGCACGTCGCGCTGCGCCGCTCGGGGCGGCTCGATCGCGCGTTCGTGCGCCGCGCGCGCGAGGACGACCTCGTGCCGCTGCCGGCGCGCGACGCGATCGCCGAGACCGCGCGGCGGCTGCGCGCGGTGCTCGACACGCACGGGCCCGATGCGCTGTCGTTCTACGTGTCGGGGCAGATGTCGGTCGAGGCGCAATACCTCGTGAACAAGCTCGCGAAGGGCTTCGTCGGCACCAACAACATCGAGTCGAATTCGCGGCTGTGCATGGCGAGCGCGAGCACCGGCTACAAGCAGTCGCTCGGCGCGGACGGCCCGCCCGGGTCGTACCAGGACTTCGATCGCGCGAACCTGTTCTTCGTGATCGGCGCGAACATGGCCGACTGCCACCCGATCCTGTTCCTGCGGATGATGGATCGCGTGAAGGCCGGCGCGAAGCTGATCGTCGTCGATCCGCGCCGCACCGGCACCGCCGACAAGGCCGACCTGTTCCTGCAGATCCGGCCGGGCACCGATCTCGCGCTGACCAACGGGCTGCTGCATCTGCTGCACGCGAACGGCCGCACCGACGCCGCGTTCATCGACGCATACACCGAAGGCTGGGACGCGATGCCCGCGTTCCTCGCCGACTACACGCCCGAGCGCGTCGCTGAAATCACGGGGCTCGCGGAAGCCGATATCCGCACGGCCGCGCAATGGATCGGCGACGCGCAGGACTGGATGAGCTGCTGGACGATGGGGCTCAACCAGAGCACGCACGGCGTGTGGAACACCAACGCGATCTGCAACCTGCATCTCGCGACGGGCACGATCTGCCGCACCGGGAGCGGGCCGTTCTCGCTGACCGGCCAGCCGAACGCGATGGGCGGGCGCGAGATGGGCTACATGGGCCCGGGGCTGCCGGGCCAGCGCTCGGTGCTGTCCGACGACGACCGGCGCTTCGTCGAGAACCTGTGGCGCGTGCCGGCCGGCACGCTGCGCAAGGACGCCGGCAAGGGCACCGTCGACCTGTTCGAGCGGATGGCGGCCGGCGACATCAAGGCGTGCTGGATCGTCTGCACGAATCCGGTCGCGACCGTGCCGAACCGGCAGAACGTGATCGCGGGGCTGCAGGCCGCCGAGCTCGTGATCGCGCAGGACGCGTTCCTCGACACCGAGACCAACCGCTACGCGGACATCCTGCTGCCGGGCGCGCTGTGGGCCGAGGGCGACGGCGTGATGATCAACTCCGAGCGCAACATGACGTTGATGCGCGCCGCGATCGCGCCGCCCGGCGACGCGCTGCCGGACTGGCGCATCGTCGCGGAAGTCGCGCGCGCGATGGGCTTCGGCGATGCGTTCGACTATGCGTCGGCGGCCGACGTGTTCGACGAGATCGTGCGCTTCTCGAATCCGGCGACGGGCTACGACCTGCGCGGCGCGAGCCATGCGGCGCTGCGCGACGGCCCGGTGCAATGGCCGGTCGCGCCGGGCACCGCGCGCGAGCGGCACCCGGTCCGCTACCTGAACGACGGCGTGAGCCAGACGCTGCGCGCCGCCGCCGACGGGCACGAGGCGCCGCGCCTCGCGTTCCCGACACCGTCCGGCAAGGCGCGCTTCTTCGCGCGGCCGCACGTCGCGCCGGCCGAGCTGCCCGACGACACGTTCCCGATCGTGCTGAACACCGGCCGGCTGCAGCACCAATGGCACACGATGACGAAGACGGGCAAGGTCGCGATGCTCAACAAGCTGAACCCGCGCCCGTTCGTCGAACTGCATCCGGACGACGCGCGCGCGCTCGGCATCGCCGCGAAGGACAGCATCGAGATCCGCTCGGCGCGCGGCCGCGCGGTGCTGCCGGCCGTCGTGACCGAGCGCGTGCGGCGCGGCAACTGCTTCGCGCCGATGCACTGGAACGACGTGTACGGCGACGATCTGTGCATCAATGCGGTGACGAACGACGCGATCGATCCGGAATCGCAGCAACCCGAACTGAAATATTGCGCGGTCGCGCTGACGCGCGTCGACACCGACGCATTCGCGTCGGCCGACGACGACACGGCGCGCAACGACGCAGGCGCGGACGATGCGCGACCCACGCCCGCGATCGCCATCGCGCCGCCGATCACGGCTTCACAGGAATCCGACATGGCAGACCTCGACACTTTTGCGGCCGCGCTCGGCGTGGCCGATCTCGCGCCGCCGCCGCTGACCGATGCGGAGCGCCTGTACGTGGCCGGCCTCGTCAGCGGACTGAAGGCGAGCGCCGGCCGGCGCGAAGGCAGCGTGCCGGTGCTGCCGGCCGGCGCGCCGCTCGCGCCGCCGGTGCGGTTCTGGCTCGACGGGATGCTCGCCGGGCTGTTCAGCCGTACCTTGCCCGCCGGCGCGCCCGCTGCGGCGGCGCCCGCGCTGCCGGCGGAAGCCGCCGCGCCCGGCGGCGTGCGGATCGTGCGCACGCGCCCGAAGGTCGTGCTGCTGTGGGCGTCGCAGACGGGCAACATCGAATCGCTGACCGAGGATTACGCGACGCAGCTGATGAACGCGGGCTTCGAGATCCGCACCGCATGCATGTCCGACTACCCGGTCGCGTCGCTGGCCGGCGCGCAATACGTGCTGCTGATGACGAGCACGTTCGGCGACGGCGACGCGCCCGACAACGGCAGCGAGTTCTGGGACGCGCTGCAGGCCGGCGGCGTCGCGCGGCTCGACGGCGTGCACTTCGCGGTACTGGCATTCGGCGATCGCAACTACGACCAGTTCTGCGGACACGGCCGCCGGCTCGACGCACGGCTCGCGGAACTCGGCGCGGCACGCCTGTGCGCGCGCGTCGACTGCGATGTCGAATTCCAGCGCGATGCCGACCAGTGGCTCGAACGCGTGGTCGCGCGGATCAAGGAGGCCGATGCGGCGCTGCACGCGGTGCCGTCCGCCGGGATGAGCCCGTCGGGGCTGCTGCCGAGCAAGGCGCATCCGGCGCCGTCGAAGCTCGTCGCGAACCTGCGGCTCAACCGTCCGGGCGCGGCGAAGGACACGCGCTACGTGTCGCTGTCGACCGACGGCGCGAACCTCGAATACGAAGCCGGCGACGCGCTCGGCGTGTGGCCGACCAATTGCCCGGAGCTGGTCGACGAGCTGCTGGCCGTCACCGCGCTGAAGGCCGATGCGCCGGTGTCGGTCGCGGGCGTCGGCGACGTGCGGCTCGGCGATGCGCTCGCGCGCCACTTCGACATCACGCGCCCGCATCCGGACACGCTGGCGTTCATCGCGTCGCGCAGCACGAACGGCGCGTTGAAGGCGCTGCTCGGCGACGAGCGCAAGGCCGATCTGAAGCAATGGTTGTGGGGGCAACAGCTTGCGGACGTGCTGCACGAGTTTCCGGTCGAGCTGTCGGGCACGGAGCTGGTCTCGATGCTCAAGCGCATGCAGCCGCGCCTGTATTCGATCGCGTCGAGCCCGAGCGCGCACCAGGGCGAGATTCACCTGACCGTGTCGGCCGTGCGTTATCACAACGGCCGCCGCGCACGCAAAGGCGTCGCGTCGACGTTCCTCGCCGATCGCGCGGACGACGGCCGCGTGCCGGTGTTCGTGCAGAAGTCCGCGCATTTCCGGCCGCCGGTGAACGGCGACGTGCCGGTCGTGATGGTGGGGCCGGGCACCGGCGTCGCGCCGTTCCGCGGCTTCCTGCACGAGCGGCAGGCGCGCGGCGCGCGCGGCCGCAACTGGCTGTTCTTCGGCGAGCAGCATGCGCAGACCGACTTCTACTACGGCGACGAGCTGGGCGCGATGCGCGACAGCGGCTTCCTGACGCGGCTCGATCTCGCGTTCTCGCGCGACCAGGCCGACAAGATCTACGTGCAGGACCGGATGCGCGAGCAGGGCGCCGAGCTGTACGCGTGGCTGGAGGAGGGCGCGCACTTCTACGTGTGCGGCGACGCCGCGCGCATGGCGAAGGACGTCGATACCGCGCTGAAGGCGGTCGTGGCCGAGCACGGCGGGATGTCGGACGAAGCCGCGAACGACTACGTCGCGCGGCTCGCGAAGGCGCGCCGCTACATGCGGGACGTGTACTGACCGTGCGGGGCGGGCGCCATCCGGCGCTCGCCCCGCGCCGTTGCGCCGGCGTTTATTGCCGCCGCTCCCACGCGTGCGCCTGCTCGGCGCGCACGAACGCTTCCGACGCTTGCGGCAGCAGGTTGCGGAACGCGCCGCCGTCGCCTTCGATCACGTCGACCATCTTCGCGATCATTTCCTCCGGATCGTGCTGTTCGAGTGGGAAGGTCAACTGCTCGGGCGTCACGGTGTGGACGGCCGGGTCGTGCCAGCGCCGCGGCGTTTCCATCATCCGGTCGTTGAAGCCGGTGCGGTACGGGCCCGGGTTCACGACCGCGACGCGGATGCCGTGCGGCGCCAGTTCCGCGTGCATCGCCTCGGCCACCGCCTCGATCGCATGCTTGGACGCGCAATAGGCGCCCGTGAACGGCCCGGTGATGAGCCCGGCGATCGACGACACGAACACGATCTTGCCGTGCTTGCGCGCGAGCATCCCGCGTGCGATCTGCTGCGTGAGTTCGAGCGGGCCGAACACGTTGACGTCGAACAGGTCGCGCACGATCCCGATCGGCAGGTCGACCAGCGCGCCCGCTTCGCCGACGCCCGCGTTGTGCACGAGCACGTCGATGTCGAATTCGGCGGCGCGGGCGCGATCGTCGGCCGACGTGACGTCGAGCTTCACCGCGCGCAACACGGTGTCGCGCTGCGCGGCGGCGTCCGTCAGCGCGTCGATCTCGGCGGTCGTGCGGACGCCGGCCGTCACGTCGTGACCGTGTCGCGCGAGCCGCAGCGCGACTTCGTGGCCGAAACCGGTGCCTGCACCGGTGATGAGGATGCGTTTCGTTGCCATGTACTTACCTCGAGGTGTGGAAGGTTGCGTGAAAGCGATCGCGGCAGTGACATGCGATCGCGTCGTCCTGTTCGACGCTGCCGCCGGAGACGCCGATCGCGCCGACGCAGCGCCCGTTGCCGTCGACGAGCGGCTCGCCGCCGCCGAACGTGACGAGCCCGCCGTGGCTGTGCTCGATGCCGCGCAGCGGCCCGTCGCCGGACATCGCGCCGATCGCGCCGCTCGATGCGCGAAAGCGCACCGCCGTCAGCGCCTTGCGTTGCGCGAGGTCGATCGCGCCGAGAAAGCAGTCGTCGGTGCGCAGGAACGCGACCAGGTTCGCGCCGGCGTCGACGATCGCGATCGACACGCCGTCGACCTGCAGCGACGCGGCGTGCGCGAGCGCCGCGTCGATCGTATGTTGAACGGCTGCCAGCGGCAGGGTGGTGCCATGGGGTTGCATCGGGTGCTCCGGTGAAGGCGACGGGGCCAGTGTAGGCAGTTCCGGTATATGGGAGAATCCGCATTCCGCTCGAAGGAGTTTCAAGTTTTTTTAATGATGAGCAGACGCGATCCGATGGCCGGGCTGCACGTGTTCATGAGCGTCGCCACCGCCGGCAACTTCACGCGCGCGGCCGCCGCGCTGGGGCTGACGCCCGCCGCCGTCAGCCTCGCGATCGGGCAGCTCGAGGGCGAGCTGAACGTGAAACTGTTCAACCGCAGCACGCGCGGCGTGAGCCTGACCGAAGCCGGCCAGCAATACCGCCGGCAGACCGAGCCGGCGTACCGGCAGGTCATGCAGGCGCGCGACGAACTGAAGGAGGTGCGCAGCGAGCCGGGCGGGCTGTTGCGCATCACCGCGCTGCCGCTGGCGCGCACGCTCGTGATCGCGCCGATCCTCGCGGCGTTCCGCGAGCGCTATCCGAAAGTCCGGCTCGAGATCCGCTACGACAACGAGCTGGTCGATATCGCGAAGGACGGCTTCGATGCGGGGATTCGTCTGGCCGACCGGCTGCAGCCGGGGATGATCGGCGTGCGGATCGCGCCCGCGCTGTCGTGCGCGCTGGTTGCGTCGCCCGGTTATCTGGCGCGGCACGGCACGCCCGCGTCGCTCGCGGAACTCGAACGGCATGCCTGCATCCGTTTCCGCTTCTCGGAAAGCGGCCGCCTGCACAAATGGCTGCTGCACGACGGCCGCCGCGACGTCGATCTCGATCCCGACGGCGTGTTCGTGACGAACGATGCGGATGCGGTGATCGACGCGGCGCGCGAGGGCGTCGGCATCGCGTTCGCGTTCATGCGCGAGCGCATCGGGCAGGACCTGCGCGACGGCACGCTCGTCGAGGTGCTGCCCGGCGCGTGCCGCACGCTGCCGCCGATGTGGCTCTATTACGTGAATCGCAAGCACGTGCCGGCGAAGCTGCGCGCGCTCATCGACGTGCTGCGCGAGCGTGCGGCGAGCGCCGGGTAGGGCGCGCGCAAGGCCCGCTGCAGCGCGTCGCCGGGCGGCGCATGATGACGGCTCCTTTCACGCAGTCACGGAGTCGCGTCATGACGGCCATCCCGCATTTCCCGCTTCGAACCCTGGCGATTGCCGCGGTGCTGGCCGCCGCCGCCGCCGCCGCCGCGATAGGCAGCGCACCGGCGTGCGGCCAGACGTCGACCGTGCCGGCCGGGTCGGCTTCCGCGACACCCGACAACGCGGTACTGCTGACCGTCTTCCTCAAGCACGACCAGTCGCGCCCGCTCGCCGAGCTGAATGCGCAGCTCGCGCGGCAGGGGTTCTACAAGGCGTTCCCGCCGCCGGGCGTCGAGGTGGTGAGCTGGACCGTGGCGATGGGGATCGGGCAGGTCGTCGTGCTGCGGCTGCCGGTGTCGCGGCTGCGGGAGGTCAATCGCGTGCTCGAGGATACGGCGTGGGGCGCATACCGTACGGAGTTCTATCCGACTTACGACTACAAGGCGATCGGGCTGGCGGAGCACGAGCAGGCGAAATGACGGGGAGCGCGATCCTGCCCCGTTCCTGAAACCCGCGTGCGCTCGCGGTTTTGCGCTCGCGCGCGCGGCGTTTCGCGGAGAATTTCTCCCGAATCCGGAATCCGTCATTCATCCGATGAAAAATCCCTGCCGGTTCCCGGTATGATGCGCACCTTGCGCATGATTCTGATGCGCCGTCGATGCACCCGACGCGCCCGAACGGCCCGGTGCGAGATCGAAAGATTCTGTAAGATGAATTCCGTATACTCGTAATTTCTGATCCAGGCGCTGCCTGCCTCCGTCCCAGGCCGACCGCCCACGCAGAACAACCAGATTCGTCGCCGCCCGGCCCCCCCGCGCCGCGACAAGCTATGCACCACCACTGAACAATCTATGTCTTCCCGCCACCCTGGTTCGCCCGGCCGTGCCGCGGCGGCGATCGCGCGTGTCTCGGCGCTGATCCGCAACGAGCGCGTGCTGTCGCCGCTGCTCGCGCTCGGCATCGGGCTGTTGCTGATCGTGGTTTTCCAGCACCTGTCCGAATCCGTCGATTACCGCTCGGTGATCCGCCAGCTGCGCCACATGGCGATCGGCGAATGGGGCGCGTCGCTCGCCGCGACGGCGCTCAGCTATCTCGCGCTCGTCGCCCGCGATGCGGTCGGCCTGCGCTACGTCGCCGCGAAAGTGCCGCGCGCCGCGCTGTGGATCGGCGCGATCGCCGGCTCCGCGCTCGGTAACGCGACCGGCTTCGGCGCGCTCACGGGCGGCGCGGTTCGCGCCCGCGTGTACGGCGTGTCGGGCGTCACGCCCGCCCAGATCGGCCGGATGACCGTGTTCACCAGCGGCACGCTCGCGCTCGCGCTGGTGCTGATGACGGCAGTCGGCATGGTCTGCGTGCCGCAGACGCTCGCCGCGATGCTGCACGTCGCGCCGGGCGTGCTCGCGTGGGGCGGCGCCGCGCTGCTGATCGTGCTGGCGGGGATGGTCGCGATGTGCGGCAACACCGCGCGTCCGGTCGTCACGCGCTTCAAATGGCTGGCGTTCGACGTGCCCGCGCGGCGCGACCTCGTCGCGCAGGTGGTCTATGCGGTGATGGACGTCGTGGCCGCCGGCCTCACGCTGTGGGTGTTGCTGCCCGCGGCGCCGGTCGGCTTCCCGACCTTCATTACCGTCTATGCGGCCGCGCTGCTGCTCGGGATGATCGGCCATACGCCGGGCGGGATCGGCGTGTTCGAAGCCGCGATGGTCTTCACGCTGGGCCGCGAAGTGCCCGCGCATGAGATGGTCGCCGCGCTGATCGCGTATCGCGCGATCTACTTCGGCGTGCCGCTCGTGCTGTCGGCCGGCCTGCTGGCCGCGTTCGAAGGGCGCGCGCTGCGGCGCCGGCTCGTATCGCGGCAAGCTGCGCGCGTGTCGCAACTGGCGCCGCTGTTCCTGAGCCTCGTCACGTTCGCGGTCGGCGGGATGCTCGTGATTTCGAGCGCGACGCCCGCGTTCTGGCACCGGATCGCGATCCTGCGCAACATCGTGCCGCTGTGGGTGCTCGAAGGCTCGCAGGTGATCTGCAGCGTGCTGGGCGTCGCACTGCTGTTCGTCGCGCGCGGGCTGCTGCGCCGCCTGGACGGCGCATGGTGGATGACCTTCGCGCTGACGCTCGCGAGCCTCGCGCTGTCGCTGGCGAAGGGCCTCGCGTTCGTCGAAGCCGGCGTGCTCGGCACGCTGCTGGTGCTGCTGCTCGTCAGCCGCCGCCGCTTCAACCGTCATTCGTCGCTGCTCGCCGAGCGTTTCACGGTGAGCTGGTTCGTGTCGGTGACGATGGTGCTGATCCTCGCGGTGTGGGTGCTGTGCTTCGCGTTCCGCGACGTGCCGTACACGCGCGATCTCTGGTCGCATTTCTCGTTCGACGCCCGCGCGCCGCGCGCACTGCGCGCGACGCTCGCCGCCGGCGTGTTCGTCGCGATGTTCGCGCTGTGGCAACTGCTGCGCCCGGCGCCGGGGCGGTTCGTGAAGCCCGTCGAGCAGGACCTGCTCGACGCGGAACAGATCATCCGCGCGCAGGAGTGCAGCGATGCGGGCCTCGCGCTGATGGGCGACAAGTCGTTCCTGTTCTCCGAGTCGCGCCGCGCGTTCCTGATGTACGCGAAAAACGGCCGCACGTGGGCCGCGCTGCACGACCCGGTCGGGCCGCGCGAAGAATGGCCGGCGCTGATCAGCAAGTTCATCGCGCTGGCGCACGCGCACAGCGGCCGCGCGGCGTTCTACCAGGTGCGCGCGAATGCACTGCCGCTGTATCTCGATGCCGGGCTCACGCTGATGAAGCTCGGCGAGGAAGCGCACATCGCGCTCGACCAGTTCGACCTGAAGGGTTCGAACCGTTCGCACCTGCGCTATGCGCTGCGCCGCGGCGACAAGGACGCGCTGACCGTCGAGGTGATCGCGCCGTGCGACGTGCCGGCCGCGCTGCCGGCGCTGCGGGACATCTCCGACGGCTGGCTCGACAGCCGAGACGCGCGCGAGAAGAGCTTCTCGGTGGCCGCGTTCCACGACGGCTATCTCGCGACGCAGTCGGTGATGCTCGTGCGCCAGGCCGACACGCCGATCGCGTTCGTCACGTTCATGACGACCGACCTGAACACCGAGGCCACCGTCGGCGTGATGCGTCATCTGCCGGAAGCGTCGCCGTATGCGATGGAGTATCTGTTCACGCAGCTCGCGCTGCATCTGAAGGAAGCGGGGTTCCGCAAGCTGAGCCTGGGCATCGCGCCGTTCTCGGGGATGGGGGCGGCGAAGATGCCGTCGCCGTTCCACCGGCTCGGCCTGATGGTCTGGCGCTTCGGCGGCCGCTTCTACAACTTCCGCGGCTTGCGTGCATTCAAGAGCAAGTTCGAGCCGCACTGGGAGCCGCGCTATCTGGCGGCCTCGGGCTCGGTCGGCGTGTTCGTCACGCTCGCGGATCTGTCCCTGCTGGCTGGAGGTCGGCGTTCATGATGTTGAAGAAGGTTATCGCGCAGGCGGCACTCGCCTGCGCGGGAATGATGCTGGCCGGCGCCGCGTGCGCCACGCAGCCGGTTGCCATGAAGGCGCAAACCGTGTCGGGCGGCCGCTACGGGCCCGTGACCGTGACGAAGCCGAACGGGCCGCTGCGCGGCTTCGTCGTGCTGTTCTCGCGTGAAGCCGGCTGGAATGCGGCCGATCAGCAGGCCGCCGACGCGCTCGCGAAAGCGGGGGCGATGACGGTCGGCGTGGATTCGGCGCGCTATGCGGCGAACCTCGCCCTGGCCGCCAAGCAGGAAACCTGTCATCACCTCGACGGCGACGCCGAAGCGGTCAGCCACCAGCTCGAACGTCTCGCGCAGTCGTCGCGTTACTACGCGCCGATCGTGGCGGGCGTGGGCCAGGGCGGCGCGATCGCGAAGCAGATCCTGTCGATGGCGCCGGAAAACACGATTGCCGGCGTCGTGTCGGTCGACCCGTCCGTGAAGCTCGATGCGCGCTTCAAGCCGTGCCCGCCCGATGCGACGATCGTGCGCCGCGCGATGCCGGGCTTCGTCGAAACGGCCGCGGCCGGCGACACCACGAAGCTCGTGTCGCTCGTCACCGCGCACCTGCACGATACCAGCGCGAGCGACGAGCTCGACGTGTCGGATCTGCCGCTCGTCGAGCTGCCGGCCAAGGGCGGTAGCGACCGGCTCGCGATCGTGATCTCGGGCGACGGCGGCTGGCGCGATCTCGACAAGACGATCGCCGAGGCGCTGCAGCGCGACGGCGTGTCGGTGGTCGGCATCGACAGCCTGCGCTACTTCTGGAGCGAGCGGCCGCCTGCACAGGTGAGCCGCGACCTGGCGCGCGTGATGCGCACCTACATGGCGCGCTGGCGTGCGGACCGGGTGGCGCTGGTCGGCTACTCGTTCGGCGCCGACGTGATGCCGTTCGCGTACAACCGGCTGCCGGCCGACCTGCGCGACAAAGTCTCGGTGATGTCGCTGCTCGGCTTCGCGCCGGCGGCCGATTTCCAGATCCGCGTGACGGGCTGGCTCGGCATGCCCGCGAGCGACAAGGCGCTGAAGGTCGCGCCGGAAATGGCGAAGGTGCCGCCGCAGCGCGTGCAGTGCTTCTACGGCGCGGAAGAGAAGGACACGATGTGCCCGGCGCTCGTGAACACCGGCGTCGACGTGATCAAGACGGGGGGCGACCACCACTTCGGCCACGACTACATCGCGCTCGAGAAGAAGATTCTCGGCGCGTTCGGCAAGCCGGTGGCGGCGCGCTGAACGCCGGCGCCCGCTTCGCGGCGGGCGCGGTGCATGAGGTTCATCGGACGGGCGGCCTGCGGGCCGCCCGTCGTCGCTTCTTCGCCTAGGGCCTGTTCACGCTAATAACGGGCTTGCGCTGGCCCCCAGAAGGGCCGAGCGCAAGGAATGCGACGAAGCGAATACTTGACGTATTCGTGAGGAGCATGACGCGGCGATCGGCCCTTCTGGGGGCCAGCCCCACGAAAGAATTTTCCAAAACAGGGGAACGTGCCTTTCCGCCCGCATGGCGGCGTCGTTCGTCGTTGCAATAGCTAGGGCTATTGCGCCTCCTCTCTCCTTGCCTGCGCCCGGAGGAAGTCCCCCTGGGGGACGGGCGGAAAGGCACGTTCGCAAGCCCGTTATTAGCGTGAACAGGCCCTAGGTCGTGGCGTCCTGCCGCGGCACCGTTCCTCTCGCGTCGCGCTGATAGAAGCCCGGAAACCGGTCGAGTTGCCGGCGCGCGGCCGCGATGTCGGTGTTGCCGCCGAGCACCGCGCTCGAAAACCCGGTGCGCTCCATCAGCAGCAACTGGTCGATCAGCACGTCGCCCGTCGCACGCAGGTCGCCGGTGAAGCCGAAGCGCTTGCGCAGCAGGTACGCCTGGCTGTATGCGCGGCCGTCGGTGAAGGACGGGAAATGCAGGTCGATGCGCGCGGCCTGCGCGATTCGTGCGGCGAGCGGCGGCAGTTCCTCGTCGTTGCCGATCGTCAGGATGTCCGGCGTCGCGGTGTCGGGTGCGCCCGTGTCGCCGGCGTGCTCGGCAGGCGTCAGCAGCCGGATGCGGGCGTTCGCGTCGTTGTCGTCGGTCGGTTTCATGCGTGCTCCGCGTGGTGACGCGCGTCGTTCGCGGCCGCCTTGAAGGGTTCCGCGCCGATGCGGTGCACCGTGTCGATGAATCGCTCCGCGTGGCCGTCGGCGTCGAGCCGCGCGTCGAGATACGCGTTGACGAGCGCATCCACGACGTCGACGATTTCTTCCGCCGAGAACGACGGGCCGATCACCTTGCCCGGCCGCGCGGGGCCGCTCGCGCTCGCGCCGTCCGAGCCGCCGAGCGTCACCTGGTACCACTCGGCGCCGTCCTTGTCGACGCCGAGAATGCCGATGTGCCCGCTGTGATGGTGGCCGCACGAGTTGATGCAGCCGCTGATGTGCAGGTCGATGTCGCCGACGTCATGCAGCATGTCGAGATCCTGGAACCGTTCGGCGATCGCGTCGGCGATCGGGATCGAGCGGGCGTTCGCGAGCGCGCAGAAGTCGCCGCCGGGGCACGCGATCATGTCGGTCAGCAGTCCGACGTTCGCACTCGCCAGCCCGACGGCGCGCGCGTTTTCCCACAGCAGGAACAGGTCGTCGACGTGCACCCACGGCAGCACCGCGTTCTGCGCATGCGTGACGCGCGCCTCGCCGGCCGAGAAGCGCTCGGCGAGGTCGGCGAGCGCGTCGAGCTGCTCCGGCGACGCGTCGCCGGGCGCCTGCACGCGGCGCTTGAACGACAGCGTGACGATGCGCAGCGCCGGGTCGCGGTGCGCGGCCACATTGCGCGCGAGCCAGCGCGCGAACGCCGGATGACGCGTGGCGTGTGCGGCCATACGCGTGCCGGCGTCCTGCAGGTCGAGCGTGCGCGGCTTGAGACGCGGCGGCACGAACGACGCCGCGATCCGCTCGAACTCGGCCTGCGGGATCGTGTGCGGGCCGCCGTCGAGCTCGACGATCTGGCGGAACTCTTCCTCGACGTCGTCGATATAGCGCTGTCCCTCGGTCTTCACGAGGATCTTGATGCGCGCCTTGTACTTGTTGTCGCGGCGTCCGTAGCGGTTGTACACGCGCACGATCGCCTCGATGTAATTCATCACGTGCCGCCACGGCAGGAACGTGCGCAGCAGCGTCGCGATCATCGGCGTGCGTCCCATGCCGCCGCCGACGCTCACGCGGAAACCGAGTTCGCCCGTGTCGTTGCGCACGAGCTTCAGCCCGACGTCGTGCCAGTCGGTGGCCGCGCGGTCTTCGGCCGCGCCGGTGATCGCGATCTTGAACTTGCGCGGCAGGAACGCGAATTCCGGATGCAGCGTCGTCCACTGGCGCATCACCTCGGCGAACGGCCGCGGATCGGCGATCTCGTCCGGCGCGACGCCCGCGCGTTCGTCGCACGAGATATTGCGGATGCAGTTGCCGCTCGTCTGGATCCCGTGCATGTCGACGGTCGCGAGCAGGTCCATCACGTCGGCGGCCTTCGCGAGCGGAATCCAGTTGAACTGCACGTTGGTGCGGGTCGTGAAATGGGCGTTGCGGGTCGGCAGGCGCAGCGTGCCGAGCAGCGCCTGCGCGTCGCAGGCGGCGCGATAGGTGGCGTCGTCGGGCACGTCGTAGTCGCGTGCGATCCGCGCGAGCACGCGCAGCTGCGCGCTCGACAGTTCGCCGTACGGCACGGCGACGCGCAGCATCGGCGCATGGCGCTGCACGTACCAGCCGTTCTGCAGGCGCAACGGCCGGAACGCGTCCTCGCTCAGCGTGCCGTGCTGCCAGCGTTCGAGCTGGTCGCGGAACTGGGCGGCGCGGCTGTGCACGAGCGCCCGGTCGAAATCGGTATATCGGTACATGACGTGATACGCGAGATGAGCGGCGGCGCACGGGGCGTGCGCCGCTCGACAGGGAAGGTTGCGACGGGTGTCGGGCAACCGGAGACAGCGTAGGGAACGCCGGGCGGCGGGACAAGCAGCAGATCGGGACGAAAAGGGCGCAGCAGATTGGCCGGCAGGACGCCGGCGCTGGCGCAAACGGGCGGGCATGCGCGCATGCCCGTGGCGGGTTCAGGCGTCGACGACGAGCGCCGGATCGAGCGCGCGGATGCGCTGGTCGATGAAGTAGCCGCCGCCTTCCTGATAACGCAGGTACAGCCGGCCGCACGATACGCAGCGGCTGACGTTGCAGCGGTTGTACGGGAAATGACGCGGCGCGATCGGCGCATCGTCCGACGCATAGCGCGTGCCGGCCGGATGATATTCGTCGTAGGCCGGCTCGGCCTCGCCGGGCGGCGCGAGCGTGGCCACTTCGGCCAGTTGCGTGTCCGGCAGCGACAGCGGCAGGGTCGTCCAGCCGGCGAGCGATGTTTTCGTGCACGTGCACGGCTGCGTGACGTGTGCCGCTTCGGCCGCCAGTTTCAGCAGCGCGTCGCGATCGAGGTAGGGCAGTTGGCTCATGGGAAATCGTGAAGGAGCGGCGGGATCCGCAATGTAACCCGCGCGCGGCTTCGCTGCAGGGACGTGATGCCGGCGGCGCGCAGCTTGCGCACGATGCGCGATCAGCCCGGCTTGCGCACCGTCGGTTCGGCGACCAGCTCGCCGAGCACGCGGATCGCGCGTTCGATGTCGCGGCTCCACGGATGGCCGAAGTTCACGCGTACGCAGCGCTCGAACCCGTGCGCGGCGGAGAAGAGCGGCCCCGGGGCGAAGCTGATGCCGCGCGCGATCGCCTCGCGGTGCAGCGCCATCGCGTCGATCGCGTCGGGAAACGACAGCCACAGGAAATACCCGCCGTCCGGCCGCACCCATTCGACGCCCGGCGGCAGCCAGCGCCGCAGCGCGTCGTCCATGCGCGCGAGCTGCGTTTGCAGCGCGCCGCGCAGCTTGCGCAGGTGGCGGTCGTAGCCGCCGTGCTCCAGGTAGTTCGCGATACCGGCCTGCGCGGGAATGCTCGCCGACAGCGTCGTCATCAGCTTGAGCCGCTGCACCTTTTCCGCGAAACGGCCGGCGGCGGCCCAGCCGATCCGGTAGCCCGGCGCGAGCGTCTTCGAGAACGAACTGCAGTGCATCACGAGCCCGTGGCGGTCGAATGCGCGCGCGGGCAGCGGGTAGTCGGGGCCGTAATGGAGTTCGCCATACACGTCGTCCTCGATCAGCGGCACGTTGCGTGCAGCCAGCATGTCCACCAGCGCGCGCTTCTTGTCGACGGAGAGCGTGACGCCGGTCGGATTCTGGAAATTGGTCATGAACCAGCACGCGCGGATGTCGTGCCGTTCGAGGGCGTTTGCGAGCGCGTCGAGATCGAGGCCCGTGCGCGGATCGACGGGAATCTCGACCGCGCGCAGGTCGAGCCGCTCGATCGCCTGCAGCGCCGCGTAGAAGCCCGGCGATTCGACGGCCACGACGTCGCCCGGCCGCGTGACGGCCATCAGGCACAGGTTCAGCGCTTCGAGCGCGCCGTTCGTGACGACGATCTCGTCGACGGGCTGCGCGACGCCGGTTGCGAGATAGCGTCGCGCGATCTGCTGGCGCAGCGCCTCATTGCCGGGCGGCAGGTCGACGACGGTGCTCCACGGGCTCACGAGCCGCGTCGCCTGTGCGAGCGATTTCGCGAGGCGCGGCAGCGGAAACAGCTGCGGCGACGGGAACGCGGAACCGAGCGGCACGATGCCGGGCTGCGTCGCGGCATCGAGCACCGAGAACACGAGATCGCTGATGTCGACCTTGCGCGTGGCGCCGGCGCGGGTCGCGCGGCGTTTCGCGGGCGGGGCCGCGCCGGGGCCTGCGCCGGCACCGGCGCCCGGCGCGACGTAGTAGCCGGAGCGTTCCCGTGCGCGGATCAGCCCCCACTGCTCGAGCAGGTAGTACGCGCGGAACACGGTCGACTGGCTCACGCCATGCTGCGCGATGATCTGCCGCAGCGACGGCAGGCGCGTGCCGACCGCGAGGTTGCCGTTGCGGATTTCGTCGGCGATCGTATGGGCGAGGGTTTCGTAGCGTTTCATCGGCGCGGGCGGGAACACGTCGCCGCCGCGCGCGGGCCGGTGCGGCGCCGCGCCGGCGGGCGCGGGTCATTGTCCGACGAGCGGCCCGAAAAGGAAAGCGCGACGGCCGAGGCCAGTCGCGCTTGCGCGGTACGCCAGGTACTTCCGGCGCTTTCGACGCTTGCGCGGCATCAGGCCGCGTTCGGCTCCGCGTTGCGTCCGTTCGCGCCGTTACGCAGCGGCGGCAGCGGTTCGACCTTGCCGACGACGAACAGGTACGACAGCGCGCCGACCACGCACAGTGCGCCGGCCACCGCGAGCGGCACGACGAACGAGCCCTTCGTGATCGACAGCATCACGCCCGTGAACGTCGTGATGAAGATGCCGGCGAGATTGCCCGCGAAGTTCTGGATGCCGCCGAGCGACGCGACGTGCGCGGGCGTCGGTGCGACTTCGCCGACCAGCGTCCACACGTTCGCGCCGGCGAACGACAGGCTGGCATAAGCGAGCGCGAACAGCGCGAGGCAGGCCCACACGCTCTCGACGAACGCCGACAGCGCGATCGACGACGACAGCAGCATGCCGAGCACGAGGCAGGTCTTGCGCGCGGCGGTGGCGCTCCAGCCGCGCCGGAACAGGCTGTCCGACACGTAGCCGCCGAGCCAGCCGCCGGGAATCGCGAGCAGCGCGGGCAGCATGCCCCACGTGCCGAGCGACGCGAGCGAGAAGCCGCGCGACTGCAGCAGGTAGCTCGGGAACCACGTGATGAAGAAGTAGATCGCGAAGTTCAGGCAGAACAGGCCGATCATCATGCCCCACACGGTGCGGTAGCGGAACAGGTCGAGCCACGACACTTTCGGGGCGTCGGTTGCGTGCGCAACGGTCGGCGCACCGCGCTGCGCGAGCAGCGCATCGACGGCGTCCGGCGCGATCGCGCGGTAGCGTTCCGGGTCGCGGTAGATGAACCACCACGCGAGCGCCCACACGATGCCGATCGCGCCGGTGATCGCGAACGAGCCGCGCCAGCCGACGATCGAGATCAGCCACGCGACGAGCGGCAGCGACAGCGCGGAGCCGACGCGCGAACCGCTGTCGAAGATGCTGCTCGCGAGCCCGCGTTCGCTGCGCGGGAACCAGTTGAACGCGACCTTGGCGAACGACGGGATTGCGGCCGCTTCGCCGACGCCCAGCATCAACCGCACGCCGACGAGCTGCGCGAGCCCGCGCGCGGCGCCGGTTGCGACGGTAAACACCGACCACCAGCCGACCGCGAGCGCGAGGCTCACACGCACGCCGACCTTGTCGATGAACCAGCCGGCCGGCAGTTGCAGGAACGCATAGGTCCAGAAGAACGCGCTCAGCACGAGCCCCATGCCGACCGCGTCGAGCCCGAGATCGGCGCGGATGCTGGGTGCGGCGATCGCGAGGTTCGCGCGATCGATGAAGTTGATGACGTTGGCCAGGAAGCACATCAGGATCATGGTCCATCGGATGCGTGGCATGGAAGTCTCCGCGCGGAATGTCGTGACGGGCGGCCGGCGATCCGCTGCGCCGGCCGCCTCGGGAGGGGCGGTTTATCGCGACGCTTGCGTTTGTGTTTGCGCTTGCACGTGCGGCGTGGCGTCGAACTTCGCTAGCGCTTCCCACAGGCCGTTCAGGTAGACCGCGCCGAGCGCGCGGTCGTAGAGGCCGTAACCGGGCTTGCCCGTTTCGCCCCAGATCATGCGGCCGTGATCGGGACGCACGTAGCCGGTGAAGCCCGTGTCGTGATACGCCTTGACGATCGCGGCGATGTCGAGCGAACCGCAGCTCGACAGGTGCGCGGTTTCCTCGAAGTCGCCGTTCGCGTCGACCTTCACGTTGCGGATGTGCGCGAAATGGATGCGGCCTCGTGCGCCGAATTCGCGCACGAGCGCCTCGACGTCGTTCTGCGGCCCCGCGCCGAGCGAGCCCGAGCACAGTGTCAGCCCGTTCGCGGGCGTGTCGACGATGCCGAGGATCCGCGCGAGATCGTCGCGGTTCTTCACGATGCGCGGCAGCCCGAAGATCGGGCGCGGCGGGTCGTCCGGGTGGATCGCCATCTTCACGCCGGCTTCCTCGGCCACCGGGATGATCGCGTTCAGGAAGTACTCGAGGTTCGCCCACAGCGCGGCTTCGTCGACGTTGCGATAGTCGGCGAGCAGCGCCTGCAGTTCGTCGGCCCGGTAGCTCGAATCCCAGCCCGGCAGCGCGATCCCGTCGTTCGGGTCGATCCGGTCGACCGCGTCGGTGCTGAACGCGAGACAGGTCGAACCGTCGTCGAGCGTCTTCGACAGCTCGGTGCGCGTCCAGTCGAACACGGGCATGAAGTTGTAGCAGATCACACGGATGCCGGCCGCGCCGAGATGGCGGATCGTCTGCCGGTAGTTGTCGATCAGGCGGTCGCGGCTCGGCTTGCCGAGCTTGATGTCCTCGTGGACGGGCACCGATTCGACGACCTCGAAGCGCAGGCCGGCCTGCTCGATCGTCGCCTTGAGCGCGGCGATCTTGTCGGCGGGCCACACTTCGCCCACGGGTTCGTCATAGATCGCGGACACGATCTGCGTGACGCCGGGGATCTGACGGATGTATTGCAGCGAGACCGGATCGGACTCGCCGTACCAACGGAAGGACATCTTCACTGGAGCAGCTCCTGACTGGCGGTTCATGCAGCGGACGACCGGGCGGCAACATGCCGGCCCCGTCGTCGGTGTGAGCGGATTATGATTGGTATGCCAGTTTGGCGGGATAGTGGTTTACCAGTTGTTTGCCAATTTTTGCGGCTCGTCGGGCCCGTACCGAAGCCCTGGCGGTGCTGGCTGGCAGGCGGTGGCCAGAATTGGTGTACCATTTTGTGGTTCCGGCGCCGCGCGCGCGCCGGCAAGCCCGTTGCGAGCCCATTCGATGACCGATCTTTCCAGCCTGCCCGCCAGCCGCGACGCCGAAGCCGCGGATCGCTCCTATATCGGCCTTGCGCGCGAGATTCACGCGATGGTGGCGGCCGGGGCGTTCGAAGCCGGCGCGCGGCTGCCCTCCGAGCGCAGCCTGGCCGACCAGTTCGGCGTGAGCCGCACGCAGGTGCGCGAGGCGATCATCGCGCTCGAGGTGCAGGGGGTCGTCGAGGTTCGGGTCGGCTCGGGCATCTACGTGTCGGCGGCCGACGCCGCGCGCCCGGTGACGTTCGAAGTGCCGCGCGGCCCCGGCCCGATCGAGACGTTGCGCGCGCGCGGGCTGATCGAGGCGGAAGTCGCGGCGCTCGCGGCGACCGAGCGCAAGGACGCCGATCTCGACCGGCTGTTTTTCTCGCTGACGACGATGCGCGAGCAGATGAACGACAAGGCCGCGTACGACACGGCCGATCGCCAGTTCCATTTGAGAATCGCGGAATCGACCGGCAACACCGTGTTGCTGCACATGGTCACGGCGATGTGGGACTGCGCGCGCAGCGATCCGCTGTGGGACAAGATCGAGGAACACTTTCACTCGACCGCGCTGCGCGAAGCGTCGCAGGAAGATCACCAGCGCATCTTCGCGGCGATCATGGCGCGCGATGCGAACGGTGCGCGCGACGCGATGCGCGCGCACCTGTCGCGCGTGATCGCGGAATTCACGCAGGCCTGGCGCTAACCGGGGGTTGCGCCGTCCCGGAAAGCCGTTTGCCGCCTGGATATGGCATCCCGGGAGGCGGGCGTTTCATGGGTGCGGCCGGGCTGCGCGGGCAGGCCGCCGCGTCGCGCCCGGCGCGTGTCAGGTCCCCTCGAACAGCGCGACATGATCGTCGTACGCACGCTGCTGCCGCGCGTACGCGTCGTCGAGGTGCTCGTGCAGCGCGCGCTCGGCCGCGTCGGCATCGTGACATTCGAGCGCGTCGAGCAGCTTCTGGTGTTGCGCGAGCGTGACTTCGCCGACGACCGGGTCGCGCACGGTCACGTGCCGCACGCGATCGATCGGTGCGCGCACGAATTCGACGAGCTGCTGCACGCGCGGCAGCCGCGCGGCCGCGCTGACGGTCGCATGGAACGCGTTGTCGCAGGCGATCGCCGCGACCGCGT
Organism: Burkholderia sp. IDO3; assembly: GCF_003366075.1. Taxonomy (NCBI): domain Bacteria; kingdom Pseudomonadati; phylum Pseudomonadota; class Betaproteobacteria; order Burkholderiales; family Burkholderiaceae; genus Burkholderia; species Burkholderia sp. IDO3. The sequence goes on along the minus strand of NZ_CP028962.1, from coordinate 1,825,917 downwards.
TGCCGCGCGCGATTGCGCGCCGGTGGGCGTCCTGGATGTCGTGCAGTTGCTCGAGCTCGCGCGCGCTGATGACCTCGGCCGCGCGGCGGATCGCGGCGGTTTCCAGCACCTTGCGGATCAAGGCGCTCTCGGCGAACTGTTCGCGCTTCACCGGCGCGACGAAGGTGCCCGACTGCGCGGCAATCAATACGAGCTCCTCGCGCGCAAGCTGCAGCAGCGCCTCGCGCACGGGCGTGCGCGACACGCCGAGCGCGTCGGCGATCGCGCGTTCATAGATCACGTCGTTCGGGTGCAGCGTCATCGTCACGATCGCGTCGCGCAACAGCGCGTGAATCTGCACGGACAGCGCCTGCGAGCGGTCCAGCGCGAAGTCCGCGGGGATCAGGCGGGCGATGAAAGTGTCCTGGACGGTGGGTTCTGACTTCATAAATCGGCAAGAGGGTGGCAGGTAGCCGGCACGCGTTCGCATCGCACTCCGGTGCGGGCCGGCGCGCGCCGGTCGATCAGTATATTAGTGCACGCATCATTTCCGGGATGTCGCGGCAATTCGGCCGATCGGCTCGACCCCGGGGCAGCGGGTTTACCCCGGTGACGCTGCCAGTCTGCATCTCTATAATTGCCAACTAATATATTAGTTGGCCGTCTCAACGAAAAAGGCGGGCCGACGATCATCCCCACAGGAGACAGGCATGCATATCGAAGACTCAGCCGGACCGCGCCAGACGGTCCATGCCCCGGCCGCCGCGCCGACTGCCGTGCGCTGGCGGATTTTCTGGCTGCTGCTGTTGCTGTCGTCGATCAATTACATCGATCGCGCGTCGCTGTCGGTCGCGCTGCCGATCATCTCGACCGAATTCAGCCTGTCGCCGGCGATGGAGGGCGTGTTGCTGAGCGCGTTCTTCTGGACCTACGCGCTGATGCAGATTCCGAGCGGGCTGCTGGTCGACCGCTTCAAGGCGCGCACGATCGTCGGCCTTGCCACGATCGCGTGGGGGGCGTGCCAGGCCGTCGCGGCCGTGTGTTTCAGCTGGGTGCCGCTGCTGCTGACGCGGCTCGGGCTCGGCATCGCCGAGTCGCCGATCATGCCGGCCGGCGCGAAGCTCGCGGGCACGTGGCTCACGCCGTCCGAACGCGGCCGCGGCGCGGCGCTGCTCGACGGCGGCGCGCCGCTCGGCTCGGCCTGCGGCGCGATCATCATCACCGCGCTGATCGCGGGCCTCGGTTCGTGGCGGCTGGCGTTCGTCGTCGCGGGCGTGGGCACGATCGTGGTCGGCATCGGCGCGTGGTGGTACATCCGCAATCATCCGTCCGAGCATGCGGGCGTGAATGCGGCCGAACTGGAGCACGTGACGTCGTACGCGGCGAAGGCGCGCACGGGCGAGCCGAAAGCGAGCGTGCCGTTCCGCGAACTGCTGCGCGACCGTTCCGTGCTGTTCATGTTCGCGAGCTGGGCCTGCTACAACAGCGTGTTCTACGGGTTGATGACGTGGATGCCGAGCTACCTGCACAAGGCGCACGGCTTCGACCTGAAGCAGATGGGCGGCGCGACCTTCATCATCTTCATGTGCGGCTTCGTCGGCGAGTTGTTCGGCGGCTGGGTTGCCGACAAGTGGCGCGCGGCCGGCGGCGCACCGAACCGCGTGATGCGCTCGATGTTCTCGGTCGCGGGCTTCGCGTCCGCCGCGGCGATTCTCGCGGTGAGCTTCGCGACGGGGCTCGTCAGCGTCGTCGTGCTGTTGTCGATCGCGCTGTTCTTCATCCGCTGGTGCGGGATGTTCTGGGGCGTGCCGGCGACGCTCGGCGGCCAGTCCCGCGCGGGCCTGCTGGCCGGTGCGATGAACTTCAGCGGCAACATCGTCGGCGTCATCGTGCCGATCCTGATCGGTCTCATCGTGCAATTCACCGGCACCTATTTCCTCGCGCTGATGTTCTTCGTCGTGGCCGCGTTCGGCCTGGCCGTCTGCGCGAGCCTCATCGACTATCGCGACCGCGGCCTCGACTGATGCCCGTCGCCTGATTCAACCGGAAACCACCATGTCGTCCCTTTCCATCGAAACCCAGCCGGCGTCCGCCGCGCCGCGCGCGCGCACGATCCGGCTCCATCCCGCCGACGACGTCGTCGTCGCCGTCGAGCAACTCGTCGGCGGCACGCTCATCGACGACGAAGGCGTGACCGTCGCCGGGCTGGTCCCGGCCGGCCACAAGATCGCGACGCGCGCGATCGCGGCCGGCGCGCCCGTGCATCGCTACGGCCAGATCATCGGCTTCGCGAGCCAGCCGATCCGGCCCGGCCAGCACGTCCATACCCACAACCTCGACATGGGCGAGTTCGCGCGGGACTACGCGTTCGGCGCAGGTGCGGGCGCAACCGATTTCGTGCCGGACGCGCAGCGCGCGACCTTCGACGGCATCGTGCGCGAGGACGGCCGCGTCGGGACGCGCAATTACATCGGTATCCTGACTTCCGTGAACTGCTCGGCGACGGTGGCGCGCGCGATCGCCGATCATTTCCGCCGGGACATCCATCCGGAGGCGCTCGCCGCGTATCCGAACGTCGACGGCGTCGTCGCGCTGACGCATGGCGTCGGCTGCGCGGTCGACCCGGACGGCGACGCGCTCGCGATCCTGCAGCGCACGCTCGGCGGCTATGCGTGCCACCCGAATTTCGCGGCGGTGCTCATGATCGGTCTCGGTTGCGAAACCAACCAGATCCCGCGGCTGCTCGAGACGCAAGGGCTGGCCGAACACGCGCGGCTGCGCACCTTCACGATCCAGGACAGCGGCGGCACCCGCAAGACGATCGAGAAGGGCATCGCGCTCGTCGAGTCGATGCTCGCCGCCGCCAACGACGTGCGGCGCGAGCCGGTGAGCGCGAGCCACCTGACGGTCGGCCTGCAGTGCGGCGGCTCCGACGGCTATTCGGGCATTACCGCGAATCCGGTGCTCGGCGCGGCGGTCGACCTGCTGGTGCGGCACGGCGGCACGGCGATCCTGTCCGAGACGCCGGAGATCTACGGCGCCGAGCATCTGCTCACGCGCCGGGCGGTGTCGCGCGACGTGGGCGAGAAGCTCGTCGCGCGCATCCGCTGGTGGGAGGACTACTGCGCGCGCCATCACGCATCGATGAACAACAATCCGTCGGCCGGCAACAAGGCGGGCGGGCTCACGACCGTGCTGGAGAAATCGCTCGGCGGCATCGCGAAGGCCGGCAGCACGAATCTCGTCGACGTCTACGAGTATGCGATGCCGGTGCGCGCGAAAGGGCTCGTGTTCATGGACACGCCCGGCTACGACCCGATCTCCGCGACCGGCCAGGTCGCGGGCGGCGCGAACCTGATCTGCTTCACGACGGGGCGCGGCTCCGCGTACGGATGCGCGCCGACGCCGTCGCTGAAGCTCGCCACCAACAGCGCGCTGTGGCGCAGGCAGGCCGACGACATCGACCTGAACTGCGGCGACGTGCTCGACGGCGGCGTGCGCATCGACGCGCTCGGCGCGACGCTGTTCCGGATGATGCTCGACGCGGCCTCGGGCCGCCCGACGCGCAGCGAACTGCACGGCTACGGACAGAACGAGTTCGTGCCTTGGCAAATCGGCGCCATTACCTGACCTCACCTTTCGCAGCAAGGAGTTTCACCCATGCAATCGAGTCTTTCAGCCGCCGGCTATCGCGGCGTGTTTCCGGTCGTCCCGACGATCTTCGCGGACGACGGCCGCCTCGACCTCGACGGGCAGCGCCGCTGCGTCGATTTCATGATCGACGCGGGCTCGGACGGCCTGTGCGTGCTCGCGAATTTCTCCGAGCAGTTCTCGCTGGCCGACGACGAGCGCGACGCGGTGATGCACTGCGTGCTGGAGCACGTGGCGGGCCGGGTGCCCGTGATCGTCACGACGTCGCATTTCGGCACGACCGTCTGCGCGCAGCGCAGCCGCCGCGCGCAGGACGCCGGAGCCGCGATGGTGATGGTGATGCCGCCTTATCACGGTGCGACGTTCCGCGCGAGCGAGACGGCGATCGTCGAGTTCTTCCGCGCCGTGTCCGATGCGATCGACATCCCGATCATGATCCAGGACGCGCCGGCGAGCGGCACGCACTTGTCCGCCGCGTTGCTCGCGCGGATGGCCATCGAGATTCCGAACGTGTCGTACTTCAAGATCGAGGTGCCGCAGGCGGCCGCGAAGCTGCGCGAACTGATCGCGCTCGGCGGCGACGCGATCGTGGGGCCCTGGGACGGCGAAGAGGCGATCACGCTGATGGCCGATCTGGAGGCCGGCGCGACGGGGGCGATGACGGGCGGCGCCTATCCCGACGGCATTCGCGCGATCCTCGACGCATGGATGGCCGGCGACGCCGCCGAAGCGGAGCGGCGGTACCAGCGCTGGCTGCCGCTGATCAATCACGAGAACCGGCAGGGCGGCATCGCGACCGCGAAGGCGCTGATGAAGGCGGGCGGCGTGATCGCGTCGGACGCCGTGCGTCATCCGCTGCCGGCGATGCATCCGGCCACGCGCGACAGCCTGTTGCGGATCGCGCGGCCGCTCGACCCGCTCGTGCTGCGCTGGGGCCGTTGAGGCAGCCGCGCATACCGACGCTGCCCGACGGCCGGCATGCCGGCGCGGCACGCTTGATCGATTCAACGATTCAATGATTCACCGAGGACGATTCATGCATATTTCCGGCGCTTCCCTGATCGGCCGGCGCGACGTTGCCGGCGCGGCCGGGTTCCAGGCGATCGATCCGGCCACCGGCGCCGCGCTCGATCCCGTGTTCGGCCGCGCGTCGGCGCAGGACGTCGACGCGGCGTGCACGCTGGCGGCGCAAGCGTTCGACGACTATCGCAACCGGCCGCTCGATGCGCGCGCAACCTTGCTCGACACCATCGCCGATCGGCTGCTGGCGCTCGGCGACACGCTGATCGCGCGCTGTGTCACGGAAAGCGGCTTGCCGCGCGCGCGGGTCGAAGGCGAGCGCGCGCGCACGGTCGCGCAACTGCGGATGTTCGCGCAGGTCGTGCGGGACGGCGCGTTTCTCGGCGCGCGCATCGATCCCGCGCAACCCGGACGTCAGCCGTCGCCGCGCGCGGATCTGCGTCTGCAGAACGTTGCGCTCGGCCCGGTCGCCGTGTTCGGCGCGAGCAATTTCCCGCTGGCTTTTTCGGTGGCGGGCGGCGACACCGCGTCGGCGCTCGCGGCCGGCTGCCCCGTGGTGGTGAAGGCGCATCCCGCGCATCCCGGCACGTCGGCGCTGGCGGGGCACGCGATCCGGGAGGCGGTCGACGCATGCGGGATGCCGGACGGTACGTTCTCGCTGCTGTTCGACGATGGTCACGACGTCGGCACGGCGCTCGTGCGTCATCCGCGGATCCAGGCGGTGGGGTTCACGGGGTCGCGTGCGGGCGGTGTCGCGCTGATGACGCTGGCCGCCGCGCGCCCGCAGCCGATTCCCGTGTACGCGGAGATGAGCAGCGTGAATCCGGTGCTGCTGTTTCCGCATGCGCTCGACGCGCGCGCGGAAGCGATCGGCCGCGCGTTCGCCGCGTCGCTGACGCTCGGCACCGGCCAGTTCTGCACGAATCCGGGGCTGATTCTGGGCGTCGACGGCCCGGCGCTGCGGCGCTTCGAGGCGGCGGCCGCCGCCGCGCTGGCCGACCTTCCCGCGACCGCGATGCTGACGCCGGGCATCCATGCCGCATACGATTCGGCGGTCGAGCGGCTCGCGACCCATGCCGCCGTCGAACGGCTGGCGTGTGGCGCGGCGTGCGGCGAGATCCGTCACGCGGGCCGCGCGGCGCTGTTCGCGACGCGGGCGGAGGATTTCGCGCGGCACGCGGCATTGCACGACGAGGTGTTCGGCCCCGCGTCGCTCATCGTGCGCTGCCCGAGTCTCGACGCGATGCACGCACTCGTCGAACGGCTCGACGGGCAACTGACGGCCGCCCTGCATCTGGACGAGCGCGATCGCGATGCGGCACGCGCATTCATGCCGCTGCTCGAGCGTCGCGCCGGGCGGATCCTCGTGAACGGCTTCGGGACGGGCGTAGAGGTCGCGCATGCGATGGTGCATGGCGGGCCGTATCCGGCGACGTCGGACGGCCGCTCCACGTCGGTGGGCAGCGCCGCGATCGGCCGTTTCCTGCGGCCGGTCTGCTACCAGGACGTTCCCGACGGGTTGTTGCCCGACGCGCTGCGCGACGGCAATCCGCTGAACGTGCCGCGGAGCATCGACGGGAGGCTCGGCGTGCGGGCATGACCGGCATGCGTTGCCGGTCGCGCGGCATGCATCCGCGGCCCGGCTGCGCAACGGAGGCTTTCCGCTGACGAATCGAATCGATTCGATTCGATTCGATTCGATTCAATTCGATTCAATTCGAATCGATTCAATTCGCGCAACCGGTCACAGTTGCTCGGGGCGTGCGTTCGTGCGGCTTGTGCCGATTGCGTACGCGGGCTTTTTATGGTCTCGTTGCACGATCCGCATCGGCTCGAAAAAGGACAGTCGAATGCAGCCGGGGAATACGGACGAAGAGCCATTGGGCAGGGGGGGCGGCGCGCGTCGGCGTGTGCGTCGCGGGTTGCGTCGGCTGCTCGTCGTCGCGGTGCTCGGCGCGTTCTGCGTGCCGGCGGCGGCCGCGTCCGCGGCGTCGGCCGGCATGGCCGCCGACAGCTTGCTGCGCGTGCTTGCATGGCCCGGCTATGCGGACCAGGATGTGGTCGATGCATTCGAGGCGCAATTTCATGTACAGGTGGAAGTGACCTTCGTCGATTCCGACGAAGCGCTCTGGACCCGCATGCACAGCGCGTCTCCGCCGCCGTACGACGTGCTCGCCGCCAACACGGCGGAGATCCAGCGTTATGCGCGCGAAGGCCTGCTCGCGCCGATCGACCTGTCGCGTATCCCGAACCGCCGGCGGCAACTGCCGAATTTTCAGCACGTCGCGGCGATCGGCGGCCTCGTGCACGGCGGCGCGACGTACGGGATTCCGTTCACGTATTCGTCGATGGGCCTCATCTACGATCGCAGGCAGGTGGCGGCCACGCCGCGCTCGATGCTTGAATTGTGGAATCCCCGCTACCGCGGCAGGGTGCTCGACTTCAACAGCGCGCAGCACAACTTCTCGTTTACCGCGCTCGCGCTCGGCTATCCCGACCCGTTTCACCTGTCGCACGCGCAGACGCTGGCCGTCACGCACAAGCTCATCGACCTGCGACGCAACCTGCTCACGTATTACACGCTTCCTGAAGAAGCGACCGAGCTGTTCGTCCAGCATCACGCGGCATTGATGTTCGGCAACTACGGCACGCAGCAGGTCGAACTGCTGCGCCGCGCCGGCGTGGACGTCGGCTACGTGGTTCCGGACGAGGGCGCGCTCGCATGGCTCGACTGCTGGGCCGTCACGCGCGGTGCGGCGCGTCGCGAACTCGCGTTCGCGTGGATCAACTACATGCTCGAACCGGCGATCGGCGCGTTGCTGACCGAGCGCCAGGGGCTCGCGAACACGCTCGACCCGCCGCCCGGTCTCGCGATCGGGCATCCGCATCTCGTGTGGATTCAGCCGGTCGAGGACATCGCGCGGCGCGAGTCGCTGTGGAGCCGCATCGTGTCGGGCGATCGTCCGGAGCGCTTCGAAAAATGATCCGGCTCGGGCTCACGTCGAAACTGTCCGTGCTGTTCGCGTGCATCGGCGTGATCGCGTCCGGCACGACCGGCTACTACGCGTATCGCGCGAACCGGACGATGCTCGTGGACGAAGCGCAGCACAGCCTGCTGATGTCGACGCAACTGCTCGGACAGCGCTTCACGACGGCACTGGCCGACGTCGCCGACGATGCGCTCGTGCTCGCGCAGTTGCCGTCGTCGCCGATCGTCGCGCGCGACGAAAACGCGGGTCGCGGGCCGCGCACGCGGCTCGAGCAGGTGTATTACAGCTTCATGCGGAATCACCCCGAATACCTGCAGATCCGCCTGATCGCGAGCGAACATTTCGGGCTGGAGCGCATCCGCGTCGATCGCGACACGCACGGGGTCGTCGTGTTGCCCGACAGCGCGTTCCAGGAGAAGGGGCAGTTTTCCTACGTGTTCGATACGCTCGCGACCGCACCCGGTCACATCTACCTGTCACCGATCGTCATCAATCACGAGACCGGTTCGCATGCGGCCGAAGGGCTGCCGATCCTGCGCGTGGGAACGCCGGTCGTCGATACGTCCGGCCGGATCGTCGGAGCACTGATCGTCGACGTCGCGTTGTCGCGCATGTTCGATCGGCTCGAACGCGATCTGCCGCACGACTACGTGGTGTATCTCGCGAACGAATGGGGCGATTTCCTCGTGCATCCCGATCCGTCGCAGGCGTTCGGCTTCGATCGCGGGCGGCGCGTGCTGATGCAGGACAGCTTTGCCGTCACGCGCACGCTGTTTACCGGCCCGGATACGCAGGTGACGCTCAACGGCCTCCGGCAGCCCGCCGAGGCGCCGGGCCAGATGTTCGCGTTCGTGCGCACGCCGTTCGGCAAAAACGAGGGCAACCGCTTCGTCGTGCTCGGGATGGCGCGTCCGCTCGCCGACGTGCTGGCGCCGGCCGGGATCCTCGGCGACCGGATCATCCGGATGGTGCTCATCTCCAGCGTGATGGCGGTGATTCTCGCGATCCTGTTCGCGCGCGCGATCACGCGGCCGCTGCAGATGCTCGCGCGCGCCGCGACGCACGTGTTCGACGATCCGGCCGCCGAACGGTTGCCCGTTGCGCGTTCGGACGAGATCGGCGTGCTCGCGCGCTGCTTCGACAGCATGCGCGTCGAGATCCGCACGCAGGTCGCGATGCTGCGCGCGAAGCAGCAGGAACTCACGCACCTCGCCGGCCACGATCCGCTGACGGCGCTGCCCAATCGCCTGCTCTTCATGACGCATCTCGACGCGGCGATCCGGCATGCGGCCGCGGTGCGGCAAGGGCTGGCCGTGATGTTCGTCGACCTCGACCGCTTCAAGCAGATCAACGATCAGCACGGACACGCGGCCGGCGACCGGACGCTCGTCGCCGTCGCGAAGCGGCTGAGCCAGGTGCTGCGCAGCGGCGACATGGCCGCGCGGCTTGGCGGCGACGAGTTCATCGTGCTGATTTCCGACTTGCGCTCGTCGGCGTCGATCGGCGATATCGCGTCGCGCATCCAGTTCGTGATGGCCGAGGAGTTCGAGTTCGGCGACAGGCGCGTGGCCGTCGGCGCGAGCATCGGCGTCAGCGAGTATCCGGCCGACGGCGCGTCGGCCGAGGAACTGCTCGTCAAGGCCGACGCGGCGATGTACGCGGCGAAGGCATCCGCGCAGCGCGCGTGCGTGCGCTATCAGGAACTGTTGAGCGGCGCGCTCGGCACCGAACCGGACGGCCGCATTGCGTCGGGCGGCACCGGTTGATGGCTGACGGCTGACGGTTTGCGGGTGCGCTGGCTCGCGGTGTAAACGCAACGAGCCCGTCGCGGGACGGGCTCGTTGTAGCGGCTTGGCGCGAACCGCGCGGCGGCGGCAGGCTTAGTGGCCGAAGTAGACCGAGTCGCGTGCGTTCTGCACCTTGACGGCAGGTGCGCCGCCCTGGACGACCGGGGCCGCTTGTGCGCCGTAGCCGGTGGCGTCCACGCCATGCACGCGGTCTTGCGCGGCCTGGATGTCGGCCGGGTAGTACGGGCTCGACTGGCTCGGCTTGTAGCCGGCGTTTTCGAGCTGGACGAGTTCGTTGCGCACCTGGGCGCGGGTCACGGTGCTTTGAGCGAATGCGCCGAACGAGGCGGACAGGGCGACAGCGGCGACGACTGCGGAAACGAGCGATTTCATGATGACCTCCGATGTTTTATTGACTTCGCCGTCGACACCATGTCGTAAGCGATTGATTACATCGTAGGCTTCGGTGGATCTAGGGTAAACGTGTATTCCAGCGAAAGATCATTGCAGGCGAGGCAATAATATCGGGATAAGGCCGGTCTGGCCCCAATCGATATTGCGGGATCTGCAAGTGAAGGGCGGGAAGACGGCGATCCGCGGTGCACGGGCGGGCGCCCGGCGGCGGGGCGCCGGTAGACGGCGCGGGACCGGGGGCCGGGCGCGGGATCAGACGCCGTCGGCGTCGTCGATTTCCTTGCGCTCGCGGCGTTCCTCGTTACCGCGGCGCGCGCGCAGGCGCTGGCGCGACAGGACCGCGATCACCTGCTGGGTCGGCGCGCCGGACGGCAATTCGTTGCGGATGCGATCGGGCACCATCGGCAGGCCCGCACGCTGCCGGCGCAGTGCCTTCGCGATCGCACGGCGGCATTCGTCCCCGTGGCAATCCCATTCATCGCGGATTCTCTGGCAATAACGGCATTGTTCCATCCGGACAGTCTAACGCGTCTTGAGGAATGGGGCGGCGCGCGACGGCGGAGGGGAAGGAATGACAGGGGCCGCGCGCAAGGGAGGCGCGCCGGCGAGCGTCGCGCCGATGCGGGCGTCAGGGCGAAAACTTCGTCATGCTCACGTTACTTGAGCGACCAGATCCCCCAGACGGCAATCAGCAAACCGACACCGAACCCGCAGCCCAGCAACACCCATGTTTCCATTTCGCGCCTTTGAAGAACGTGCCGTCGCCGACGGGCTGTCGGCCGGCAAGCAGCAATGTCGATACCGGACGCCGGCCCGTTCTCGTGGAGTCGGGCGCGGTGCGCCAGGTTCGCGAATACTACGCTTCGCAGCTTTCAGAACGCATGCGCGATTGCTTGCAGCCGGGGAGCCGGGCCGGCGTCGCCGGCGTCATTTCTTGCCGGCGTGCCCGTTGTCCATCTGCGCGGCGGGCGGTGCCGCGTGCCGGAAGATGCCGGACTTCCAGATCATCTGCGACGCGGCGACGAGCACGAACAGCAGCACGACGGTCCGGAAGATGCGCGGCGACATCCGGTCCCGCAGCGGGCGAACGAGCCACATGCCGGCGATGGCCGGCAGGCTGGCCATCGCGGAAACCGCGAGGTCGGCGGCGCTCGCGTGCGTGGCGCCGCCGAACGTCGTGATCAGCGTGACGATCGACACCACGAGGATGATCGCGATCTGCTTCGTGAAGGCCCGGCCGGTCGCGCCGGACGAAATCAGGTAGGTGGCGAGCAGCGGGCCCGGCACCGACGCGATGCTCTCCATCAGCGCCGCGCCGAACCCGAGCGCGAATCCGACGGGCTGCTGCCATGCGGACGGCAGGTTGAGTTTCGGCGCGCTCAGCATCAGCGTCGCGGCGACGATCAGCAGCGCGCCCGACGCGGCCTGCGCGTGCCCGGCGTTCAGCGAAAGGAGAATGGCGACCCCGACGACGTTGCCGATCACCGTACCCACGATCGGCGCGGCGATCTTGCGGGCGGTGGCCAGCACTTCGCCGCCTTCGAGCGCTTGCGGGATGTTGCCGAGAATGATCGGCATGGACAGCAGCAGCACCGCATGCCGGATCGGCAGGAACTGGCTGAGGATCGGCATCGCGACGAGCGGCACGCCGATGCCGGTGATCCCCTTGACCATGCCGCCGAGCAGCAGCGCGACGGCGATGCCGACGAGATCGAGCAGCGCAAGCCCATGCAGGCTGGAAACCAGCACACCTTCAGTGAGATCGAAATGAGTCATCGGAAGCAGGTCGAGACATAACCGGCGGCGGCGCGATCGAGCGCGTCCGCTGCCGGCGCGTGCGGCTCGGCACGCAGTTGTTGTTTGGTCTGGAATCGAACCGGTCGCCCGATTGTTGCGGTCCGGCCGTCGGTCTACGCCGGCTGGATCGCAGCGGACGAACACCCCTTCGACAGCACGGAACACGGTTCGAGGCTGAATCTTACCCGAGCACGGCGCGGGGCATCGGCGACCGCGGCCTGTCGTTGCCGACGGTCGCTACAATTCGATTCATGATGTGCGACCCTGGCATGTGAAAAATACATGCATCGAAACGAGGAGGCGAGATGACGCTTGCGCAGTTGCAGGCACTGGCGGCCGTGGTCGAGCTCGGCTCGCTGACGGCGGCGGCCGAACGGCTCAGCCGCAGCCAGTCCGCGATCAGCCACGCGCTGACCGAACTGGAAGAACTCACCGAGGTCAAGCTGCTGTTGCGCGACCGGCAGCCGGTCGTATTGACCGCCGCGGGCGAACGCCTGTGGCCGTACGTGCAGAACGTCGTGCGCGACGCGCAGACGCTGCGCCAGCAGTTCAGCCTGTCGCGCGGCAAGCTCGAAGGGCGGCTGGTGGTCGCGTCGCTGCCGAGCGTATCGCTGGCGTTCGTCGTGCCTGCGCTGGAGACGCTGAAAGAGCGGCATCCGGGCGTGACGGCGGTGCTGCTCGAAGGCACGGACGCGGAAGTCGAAGGGTGGATCGACGACGGCACGGCCGACATCGGCGTGGTGGCGGGCATCAAGACGTTCGCGCACAATCTGCCGCTGCTCGACGAGGATTTCGTCGCGGTGGCCGCGCACGACACGTTCGCCGGCCGCAGGAGCGTGTCGGCCAAAGTGTTGTCGGCGGCGCCGTTCATCTTCTCGAAAGCCGGGTGCGGGCCGGTCATCGCGGATTACTTCGCGCGCAACGGCGCGGCGCTGCGAGCCGCGTTCAACGTGGTCGAGATGCGCACGATCCTGTCGATGGCGGAGGCGGGAATGGGCGTGTCGATCGTCCCGCGCATCACGCTCACCTATACGCGATTCGGCGGGCGCGTGCTGGAGCTGTCGCCCAGGCTGCGTCGTTCGGTGCGCCTCGCGTGGAATGCGGCCGGCAACGCGGTCGCCGATGAATTCGTGAAACTGGTCGACGCGCAGCGCGCCAAGACAGGCAAGGCAGGCAAGGCGAGCCGGGCGCGGGCAGAAAAAAGCAAATAACGGGTGGCACGACGCGATGAAACGCGCTCATGAGGTGCTTGCAGTTTATTCATGCCGACGCGTATCGACATGCAATACATTGCTGGATATTCGCCGCTGCTTCCATTGCCTCGAAGGAGATCGCCGTGCCGGCCTTGCCCACCCTGATTGCATTCGGACTCGTATCGCTCGGCATGGTGCTGACGCCCGGCCCGAACATGATCTACCTGATCTCGCGCTCGATCTGCCAGGGCCGCCGCGCGGGGCTGGTGTCGCTCGGCGGCGTGGCGTTGGGGTTCGTGTTCTACATGTTCTGCGCAGCGTTCGGCATTACCGCGCTGGTGCTGACCGTGCCGTATGCGTACGACGCGTTGCGCGTTGGCGGTGCGCTGTACCTGTCGTATCTCGCGTGGAATGCGCTCAAGCCGGGTGGCCGCTCGGCGTTCCAGGTCCGGCAATTGACGCACGACAGCGGTGCGAAACTCTTCGCGATGGGCTTCGTGACGAACCTCGCGAACCCGAAGATCGCGGTGATGTATCTGTCGCTGCTGCCGCAGTTCATTTCACCGGGGCACGGCAGCGTGCTGACGCAATCGCTCGCGCTGGGCTGCGTGCAGATCGCGGTCAGCCTCTGCGTCAACGCGTTGATCGCGTGCATGGCCGGTGCGATCGCGGGGTTTCTTGCCGGCCGGCCGGTGTGGGCGCTGGTTCAGCGCTGGCTGATGGGGACGGTGCTGGCCGGACTGGCCGTGCGTATCGCGCTGGAATCGCGAAGCTAGACGAGGGCGCTAGGGGGCCGAGGGAGCCGGTCGCCGCCCGCCACGCCCTCACGCGCGGCGGGCGACCGGCGCATCAATGCCCGTGCCGTTTCTTGCTCAGTTCGATCGTCTCGAACAGCTCGTATTGCGCGGTCGGTTGCTGATCCGCGCCCGGCGCGTGGTAGTAGCGCATCGTGATCGTCGTCTGGCCGCCCGGCTTGCCCGGATCGTGGTCGAACACGGCAATGCCGTACCCCGTGCCGGTATCGCGGCGCGCGGACCAGATCGCGTCCTCCAACGCATCGGCGCCCTGGCGCACGAACGTGTTTGCAGTGGCGCCCGGCACCGGCCGGTTCGGCTTCGTGAAGATCTTCGCCTGTGCGTAACCCGTCGCCGGATTCTCGCCGTACACGTCGAGCGGCGCACTGGTGCCGCCGCCGCCGAGGATCAGGTGGATCGTGCCGTGGCTCGTGTCGAACGTCGTGCGCGCCGGATCGGCCGTACCGACCGGGCGCGGCTGCAGCGTCTCGACGACTTCGCCGGTCGACGCATCGACGCCCGCGCGGTGATTGCAGCCGCGCACCGGGTAGCTGCGCTCGTAGTCGTGATCGTGGCCGCACAGCACGAGATCGACGCCATAGCGATCGAACAGCGGCAGCCATGCCTCGCGGATGCCCTTGTCCGATCCGTTGCCCGTCTTCGACGAACTCAGCGCGTCCTGGTGCATCTGCACGACGATCCAGTCGATGTCGTCGTCGTGCGACGCGTGACGCAGCGTGTGTTCGAGCCAGCGTGTCTGTTCGCCGTTGCTGTAGCCGCGCACGTAGAACGACGTGCCCGGCGCGATCGGCGGGCGGCCGGTGCTCGCGGCCGGCACGAGCGGATCGGGGCCGCCGACGAACGCGGCCGCGTCCTGATACACGACGTCGTCGGCGTCGAGCGAGACGAACAGCACCGAGCTCACGCGGAAGCTGTACCAGCGGCCCGGGAAGCGCGTGCCGTTCTCCGGCAGCGTGTAGCGCGCGAGATACGAGTCGAGGCCTTGCGGGCCGTTGTTGAATTCGATCTCGTGATTGCCCGGGCAGGGCATCCACGGACGATTCGCGGCCGAGGTCTGGTTGTTGTTGCCGAAGTCGCGCCACACCTCGGGCTGATGCGCGGGGTTCAGGTTCGCGTAGCAGAGATCGCCGTTCAGCAGGTGGAACAGCGGCTGGAACTGCTCGACGGCCTGCACCGCGAAGCGGCTTTGCGGCGACGACAGCACCCACGCGCCATTCGGCGTCGCGAGGTCGCCGTAGCTCGTGAAGCGGAACGGCGCGCGGCCGCGCGGCGCGGTCGTGAAGGTCGCGGAGAACGGCTGCGCGCCGTTGCTGTCGTTGTCGGCCGTCAGCTCGTAGCGGTAGCGCGTGTTCGGCGTCAACCCGTGCACGCGGGCGTGATACGTGAACACGGTCTCGCCGTTCAGGCCGTCGGTGTAGAGACGCTGCACGCCGTGCACGGTGTGTGCCGCTTCGCCGTCGGCGACGATGCGCGCGCGCGGATTGACGGCCGGCGCGAGCGACACCCACGAGATCGCGACTTCGGACGTCGGGTCGCTGCCCCACGTCAGGTGAACCTGCTCGGGCGTGCCGTCCGGGTTCGACGCGGCGGCACGGGCGGCCGCAAGCCCGCCCGTGGCGGTGGCGAGGCTCGATACGCCGGCCAGTTTCAGGAAGCCGCGACGCGACACGGAAGCGGCCGGCTCGTTCGGCTCGGCGGAGAAGTTGTCCGGGTTCGACATGATCGTATTCTCGTTGATTGGGACGCGAGATGAGGAACCGCCCGGCCGGCGCGTGCGCGGCCGGGGCGTGGGCCGGAAACGAGCGGGATCCCGGTGGTACGCATTGTCGAAGGGCAGTTTTGCCGGGTTGTGACAGACGGTAAACAACGCATCGCGCGCCTCCATCGGTGCTTTCGGCGCGGCGGACATTTATTTGCCGATGGCGCGACGGATTTCGTCCGCACGCGTCGTTCAAGGACATGAACGGCTGCTTCCGGCCGAGCCCGATGCTTCGGAGTCTTTCATGAAACTTTCCATTTCATTGCGATTCGCTGCCGGCTGCGCAGCGGCGCTGGCGACGTCCGCCGGATTCGCGCAGGCCGTCATCGTCGCGCCGGTCGCACCGCCGCCGGCGCGCGTCGAAGTCGTGCCGGCGCCGCGTGCGGGCTATGCGTGGGATCAAGGTCACTGGCGCTGGCGGCAGGGCCGCTACGTGTGGGTCCCCGGACACTGGCGGACGGTTCGCGCGGGCTATCGCTGGGTGCCCGGACACTGGGCTCCGCGCGGCCCGGGCTGGCGCTGGGTGCCGGGCCACTGGGCGTGATGCCCACGGTGTCGCGCGGCGTGCGGCGCCGGCGCGGCGGGATTTCATCCAGACGCCATGAGTCGAACCATGCCTTTCCGAACCATCGTGATACTGGCGGCCGCGGCCATCGTGCTGGCCGGCTGCGTCGTGGTGCCGGCGCGTCCGGCCTATTACCGGCCCGCGCCGGTCGTCGTATATTGATCGCGCCGGCCGGCTGCCGCGGGTCGCGGCGTCCGGCGAGCGATCGACCGGATCGGTATGCGGTTCGAGCCGGATGTCGATGAAGCCGACAGCGCCGACATCGGCCGCGGCGCATCACGCGCGGCCGAACCGTCGGCGTGGCGCCCCGCGGTGCCGGCCCGACGCATGCAAGGAGAGCACGACGATGAGCTTCATCCGGACGGCGGGCGCACCCGCCGGCACAGTGCGGCGTATGCGCGGCACGCCGCGGAGCAGCCCGCGTTGAGCGACGGCGATCCGGACGCGGAACTCGTCGCACGGGTCGGCGCGCGCGACGCGTCGGCCGTGCGCGTGCTCGTCGCCCGCAAGCTGCCGCGGCTGCTCGCGCTGGCGACGCGCATGCTCGGCGACCGCACCGAAGCCGAGGACGTTGCGCAGGAAACCTTCCTGCGGATCTGGAATCACGCGCCGCGCTGGCGGGAAGGCGACGCGCGCTTCGACACGTGGCTGCATCGCGTCGTGCTGAACCTCTGCTACGACCGCTTGCGCGGGCGGCGCGAGGAGCCGGTCGACACGCTGCCCGAGGTGCCCGACACGCAACCCGGGCCTGCCGCGCACGCGGAGCTGCGCTCGCGCGACGCGCGCGTGCGTGACGCGCTCGCCGCGTTGCCGCCGAGGCAGCGGGAAGCGCTCGTGCTCCAGTACTATCAGGACATGTCGAACATCGAAGCGGCCAACCTGATGGGCATCACCGTCGATGCGCTGGAAAGCCTGCTCGCGCGCGCGAGGCGCAACCTGCGCGCGCAACTGGCCGGCGATCCACCTAGCGAGGAAAAGCGATGACACCCGAACGATTCCGTACCATCGTCGCCGCGTATGGTTCGGATGCGCGGCGCTGGCCGCAGGACGAACGTGCGGCGGCCGAAGCGTGGGCCCACGCGCATCCGCGCGACGCGCTGGAGGCGCTCGACGATGCGGCCGACCTCGATGCGTGGCTCGCGCAGGACACCGTTGTGCCGCCCGCGCCGGCACTCGTCGAACGCATCGTCGCGACGGCGCCCGCACCGCAACGCGCGCGGCGCCGAGGCAATGTGTGGTGGTCGGGCGCGGCGTTCGCGGGCGTCGGGCTGGCCGGTGCGCTGGCGGGCGCGGTGGCCGTGTCGATGCTGATGCTCGGCAGCGCGCCGGTCGCGCAGCACGAACCCGGCTACCTGACGACGACGTTCGGCGGCCCGAGCATCGACGGAGGCGACGAGTGAGCGAGCGCGGCTGGAAATACATCCTCGTCGGTTCCGTCGTGCTGAACGTGTTCGTGCTCGGCGCGATCGGCGGCGGCGCGTATCAGTGGTTCTCGACGCATCGCGGCCTGCACGTGGCCGGCATGCCTGCGCAGCACACCGCGCTGCGTTTCGCCGCGGACGAATTGACCGACGCGCGCCAGCGGGAATTTGCCGCGGCGCTGAAGGCAGCGCGCAAGGACGGTCGGGATTTCGCGCGCGAGGGGCGCGACGGCCGGATCACCGTGCTGGATCTGCTGGCCGCGCCGCAGCTCGATCGCGCGGCGATCGATGCCGCGCTCGATCGTACGCGGGCGGCCGACACCGCGTTGCGCGGGCAGGTCGAGCGCAGTGTCGTCGATTTCGCGGCGACGCTGACGCCGGACGAGCGCGCGAAGTTCGTCGACGGGCTGCGACGTAGCGGGAACTGGCGGCTGCCGGCGAAATTGCAGAAGAAGCCGGGCGAAGCGGGGAGCCCGTAAGCAGGACGACATGCGATCGGGTTCGGCTCGCGTCGTCGATTCCCGAGATCGCATGCGCAGCTCAATGACGGCAAACGTTCAGCGGCGAACTTCCGCGAAGCGTCGCAACGAACGCGCAATCGCGTTACGCCTGCGGCACGCTCAACGCGCAAGCATCCACGTCGAGATCGCATCGACGACGCTACCCTCCACGCCATTGAAGCCGTGATAGGCGAACGCCTCGCACGGATCGCCGCGCGACGTGCCGCCCGACACGATCATCAAATCGGCTTTCGGCGACGCGTTCAGTTTCTTCATCAGCGCATCCGTCTCGGACACCGGGCACAACTTGCAGGCGTCCTTTTCATGGTGCACGACGAGCACCGGAATCCTGAGGCTCGCGACATCCATGTTCGTGACCGGGTCGCCGCCTCTGTTGTCGCGGAGAATCGTGGACGTCAGCACGATGCCGTCGGGCCCGCCGCCGCCGGCCAGCGCGATCGCAATGGCCGCGACGGATTGCGTGCCGCGGCTCGTTCCCACGAGCCAGACCGGTACGTGCAACTGCGCCTTCAACCATGCGATCACGGCGCGCGCATCGTCGGCGTGTTCGCGCGAGAGACGAAAGCTGTTGAGGTAGGGCGCGGATTGACGGTCGCTCGGTGCGTCGATGACCGCCACGGCAATGCCGTTATCGACGAACATCGTTCTGGTGCGCACCAGGAAATTGCCTTCTCCCCATCCGAATCTTCCCGACGGGTCCAACTGCAGTCCACCGTGTCCGCCGGCATAGAGAATCGCCGCTATTTTCGGTGCTTGCGGTGCGATGAAGAGAAACCGTTGCGTGACGCCGGGGCGCGTCGGAATGTCGACGACCCTGGGCGCGTTTTGCGTGTGAGCCGCATGACCGTGCAGCATCAACGCGATGGCGAGCAGCCACGCGCACGCCCGGAACGACGGTGCGCGCCGGCACGTCGAGGCATGAATTGGCGGGGAAGGATGAGTCATCGTCGTGGCGGCTGCCGCATTGCGCCGTCGCTGGACGGCGTGCGGCGACGTCTCCTCGTCAGGGGTATGTCGCGACTTCAACGCGATGCGCGGCGTTCAATGCGATTCGACGAACTGAATGATTTCGCGTTGTCGCGCTTCAGGGAGAGATCGTCGCCTTTCGCGCGCGAGGCGTTGCACGAGTACGGGATCCTGCGGCCCTTGCCGACACTCCCGTGACGCGCGGGCGGCACATTCCTTTGAGTCTAGACGGCTTTGCGGGAAGGGCAAGCGGATGAAGGGCGGCGTTTCGGGGGCCGTCGATTGCGGCGTATCCATCAGCCGAATTGCCGGCCGTGCATGGTCCGGCGGATTTTCGTCATCGTTTGAAAGCAAACGGCAGCGCATACGCTCGCGGCACCGCGCCGCGCAACGCAGAAAAAAATTCAGCCGCCCGGCGACGGATTTCCCGCCACTGTCCGTTAAACACGGGTACGCATCGCGAGAACCCCGTCATGGACCACCCGAACGACATCTCACCGGCCGCCATCGCGCTGAACCGCTTCGGTCTCGGCGCGCGGGCCGACGAAGCGCCGCCCGCGGATCCGAAGGCGGCGCTGGTCGCCCAATTCGACCGTTACGACGCACGGCCCGCCGCGTGGGCCGGCGAGCCGGACGCGGTGGCGCTCGCGACGCGCTTCGCGGATGCACGCAACGCGATGACGGGCGACGACGCGGCGGCCAGGCGCGCGACCGCGCAGTCGATCCGTCGCGACGGCTACGACGCGTATCGCAGCGCCGTCGCCGCGCGGCTGAACAGTGCGCTGAACACGCCGGCGCCGTTCGTCGAGCGTCTCGTGCATTTCTGGGCGAACCATTTCGCGGTGTCGGTCGACAAGGGGCAGGTCGCCGCATACGCGGGCGCATTCGAGCGCGATGCGATCCGTCCGCACGTGCTCGGCCGCTTCGAGGACATGCTCGTCGCCGTCGAGCAGCATCCCGCGATGCAGCTGTTCCTCGACCAGGCGCGCTCGGTCGGCCCCGACAGCCCGGCCGCGCTGCGCGCCGACGCCCGTAATCCCGCGGCGCGGCGCGGCCTGAACGAAAACCTCGCGCGCGAAATCATGGAGCTGCATACGCTCGGCGTACGCACCGGCTATACGCAGGCGGACGTGACGGAATTCGCACGCGCGCTGACAGGCTGGAGCATCGCGGGCGGACGCGGGCCGCGGCCCGGCGATGCGGCGCCCGGCGCGTTCGTATTCCGCCCGAAGCTGCACGAGCCGGGCGCACGCATGGTGACGGGGCGCAGCTACGACCAGCCGGGCGAAGCGCAGGGCCGCGCGATTCTGGCCGACCTTGCGCATGCGCCCGCGACGGGCCGGCATATCGCGTTCCAGCTCGCCCGTCATTTCGTCGCCGACGATCCGCCGCCCGCGCTGACCGACCGGCTCGCCCGTGCATTCGACGCGAGCGGCGGCGACCTGCCGACCGTCTATCGCGCGCTCGTCGATGCGCCGGACGCGTGGGCGCCGGTGAACCGCAAGTTCAAGACGCCGTGGGAGTGGGCCGTGTCGTCGCTGCGCGGGCTCGGCTGGCGCGACACGGGCGACCTGAAGGCCGCGCCGCTGCTCGCGCAACTCGGCCAGCCCGTGTGGCGGCCCGGATCGCCGGCCGGCTACGACGACGTCGCCGCGAGCTGGGCCGCGCCCGATGCGCTGGTGCGCCGTGTCGAAATCGCGCAGCGGCTCGCCGCGCGCACCGGCGACCGGCTCGATCCGCGCACGCTCGGCAATACGCTGCTGGCCGGCTCGCTGAGCGCACCGACGGCGACCGCGTTGTCGCGCGCCGAAAGCGCGACAACATCGCTCGCGCTGCTGCTCGTGTCGCCCGACTTTCAACGGAGATGAACATGGCCCGATCCGCCCGATCTTTTACCCGTCGTCATTTCCTGAGCGTGGCCGCCGCCGGCGCAGGCGCGTTCCTCGTCGCGCCGCGCATCGTGTTCGCGAACGTCGAAACCGACCGGCGCTTCGTGTTCGTGATCCAGCGCGGCGCGGCCGACGGGCTGAACATCGTCGTGCCGTATGCGGAACCCGCGTATGCGTCGCTGCGCGGCCCGCTCGCGATCGACGCGTCGGCCGCGATACGCGTCGACGGCACGTTCGCGCTGCATCCGTCGCTGGTTCGAACCGCGGAGCTGGTGCGCGACAGGCAGGCGCTGTTCGTCCACGCGATCGCATCGCCGTATCGCGACCGCTCGCATTTCGACGGACAGAACGTGCTCGAGACGGGCGGGCGCGCGCCGTATCAAGTGAAAGACGGCTGGCTGAACCGGCTGGCCGCGATGTTGCCGAGGACGCGCGACAGCGCGATCGCGTTCGCGCCGACCGTGCCGCTCGCGTTGCGCGGCAGTGTGCAGGCCGCGTCGTATGCGGCGTCCGGCCTGCCGGCCGCGCCGGACGATCTGCTCGCGCGCGTGTCGGCGCTCTACGCGGCCGACGCGCAGCTCGGGCCGCTGTGGCAATCGGCGATGGCCGCGCGCGGCCTCGCGGGCGATGCGCATGCGCGTCAGGATCCGGCCGGCGTCGGCAAGCTCGCGGCGACGTTCCTCGCACGCGACGACGGCCCGCGGATCGCGATGATCGAGACGGGCGGGTGGGACACGCACAGCGCGCAGAACGCGCGGCTCGCGAATCAATTGAAGGCGCTCGACACGATGCTCGCCGCGTTGCGCGACGGCCTCGGCCCGGCGTGGCAGCAGACCACGGTGCTGGTGGCAACCGAGTTCGGCCGCACGGCCGCCGTGAACGGTACGGACGGCACCGATCACGGGCAGGCGTCGGTCGCGATGCTGGCGGGCGGGGTGGTCGCGGGCGGCCGCGTGATCGCCGACTGGCCCGGCTTGCGGCCGGCCGACCTGTACGAAGGGCGCGACCTGAAGCCGACCGCGTCGCTCGACGCACTGATCGCCGGTGCGGCGGCCGAAAGCCTGCGGCTCGACCCCGACCGTACCGCCGCTGCCTTGTTCGCCGAAAGCGGCACGACGCGGCCGATGACGGGGCTCGTTCATGCCACGGTGTGACGCGCGGCATCCGGGATGCCGGTGCTGGCATCCGCCAACCGATTACACGACAGGGAGAATCGACGATGAAGATCCGATCCATATCGCTCGCCGTCCTGGTGACCGCGAGCGCGACGCTGATGTCCGCATGCGTGGTCGAACCCGCGCGGCCGCCGCAGCCCGCGCCGGTCGCCGAGGTGGCGCCGCCGCCGCCGGCGCCCGGCTATCGCTGGGCGAAGGGGCATTACCGCTGGGCCGGCAACCACTGGGCGTGGGTGCCGGGGCATTGGGTGGGCGTGTATTGAGCGCATGCAACCTGCCGCGCGGGTGACGGCACGGGAGAACGGAAGCGGGCCCGCGTATCGACGCACCGCGCACGGCCAATGACCGGCTACCAATCGATCCGGTGCTTCCCCTCGGTTTCGCTGTGCCGCCAGTCGTCGTCGGCATGCAGATACTGGCTGGTCGTCGTCAGCGACACGTGCCCGAGGTTGTCGCGCACGAGCCGCAGGTCGACGCGGCCGTCGGCCATGTGCGAGCCCGCGCTGTGGCGCAGCCAGTGCGCGGACGCCTGTTCGAGCACGCGCGCCTGTTCTTCGCCGGCTTCCCCCTGCGCACGCAGCCGGTCGGCGGCGAACCGGAACACCTGCTTCACGATCCGGTGCAGCGCCGCGCGCGTGAGCGGCTTGCGCGTGCGGCCAACCGGCAGCACGAGCGGCGTGGGCTCGCCGTCCGCGGGCAGCGCCGGCAGGCCGTGCGCGCGCCGGTAGCGCGCGAGCTCGGCCATCATCTCGGCCGTGGCCGGCACGAGCCGCTGCCGGCCGCCTTTGCCGGTCACGTCGAGCCACCAGCGATCGCGCCCGTTCGCGTCGCGCCGCGCGAAGAAATGCCCCATCGTCGTGTCGGCGGCTTCGGTGATGCGCAGCCCGCCGAGATACAGCAGCGTGAACACCCAGCGTGCGCGATCCGCATGGAAGGCGGCGCGCGCATCGCCGCGCGGCATCGCGGCGATCGCATCCTTGACCGCCTGCCACAGCGGCGCGCCGAGATGGCGCGTGACGCGCGGCGCCGGCCGTCGTTGCCGCTGCCGCGACAGCGCGAGCGGATTGCCGGCCAGGTAGCCGGCCTGCACGAGCCACGAGAACATCACGTTGAGGATCACCATCGCCTGCCGCTGGCTGGCCGCCGACAGCGGCCCGTAGAACGGCCGCCAGCGCGGGTCGCCGCGCGGATGCTTGCGGCCGCCGTTCGCGCACCACACGTCGGCGGGCGCCGGCGCGAGCAGGAACTGGCGGTACACGACGAGATCCTCGTGCGTGAGCGACGACAGCGGCTTGCTGCACGCGATCACGGCCCACAGCAGCAGGCGCTCGGCTTCCTTCCGATAGTTCTGGAACGTGGCGGGCGTATCGACGAAGCGCGCGAGCCACGCGCGCACCGCGTCGAGATCGTGGGTCGCCGCGATCTGCGGATGCGCGCGCGTCGAGCGGTTCGTGCCCGCGCGTCCGTCGAGCGCGGCCGGCACGGTCAGCATATCGATGGGCAGCGGCCGCAGGGAGGCGCCGGACGGAACGGGTGAGGTCATGCGAAGCGAGGCGAGGCGTGCCGTGTCGCCCGCCAGTGGCCGGGCGGGCGCGGGCGGCGCGACGAAGCGGTCGAGGAAGCGCCGATGGTAATACACGATCACCACACGGTGAAGCCGCCGTCGGCGGCGATCGGGAATGCCGTGCCCACAATACCGTCTACATCGTCCGTTCCGGCAAGCAGGAAACCGCCGAGGCGATCTGAGACGAGCATCATCGTCTCGGACGCGGCAGGAATCCGCGACCTTCAGCCGGCGGAGGATGTCAACATCAGCCCCGCGTGACCGCTTGAGGGCCAGCGCAGGATCAACGTCACGTAGTTCGCGCGGATCTGCACCAGGTCGCGCGTCGGCGGACGGGCGACGTCCTGCGAATGAGGGCGGCGGCGCGCTGTTTGTAAGCTATTTGTGAACTTTCGAGATACGGCGTTCGTCTAATCGCCCCGCCCACGATTCCACAGGAACATCAGATGAATCGCAAGACCAGAACGCTGCTCGGCGCGGCCGTGATTGCCGGCAGCGCGCTGCTCGCCGGCTGCCAGACCGGCGCGACCGCGACGGAAGCGACGGAAGCGGCGGCCGCGCGCGCGGCCCGTCCGACCGATGGCCGCCCCGTGACGAAAACCGTGTATGTCGCACCGCAGCCGGTGCGCTGCACGGGTGTCGCGCCGATGGACTGCCTGCAGGTGCGCAGCAGCCCGGCCGAGCCGTGGAGCCGGTGGTACGCGGGCATCGAGGGCTTTGCGTACCAGCCCGGTTATCAATATGTGCTGGAAGTCGACGAATATCGCGTGGCGCAGTCGCCGGCCGACGGCTCGTCGATCCGCTGGGTGCTCAAGCGCGTCGTCGAGCGCCGCCAGGTGAACTGACGGCGCGGCGCGCCCGCTTGCTCGCGGCGCCGCCTACGCCGAAGGGCGCGGCGCGATCGGGCGCGGCGGCGCGGCCGTGTCGATGCGCCGGAACACGAGCGACGACAGCAGCGTGACCGAGCCCATGCACGCGAACGACAGCATGAAGCCGTTCGCCATCGAACCCCAATGCGCGGCGAACAGGTTCACGAGCCCGCCGCCGATCGACACGCCGAGCCCCATCGCGAGCATCTGCATCATCGTGAACAGGCTGTTGCCGCTGCCGGCGTCGGCGTGCGACAGCCCCTTGAGCGTCACGGCGTTCATCGCGGCGAACTGCATCGAGTTCGCCGCGCCGAACACGATCAGCAGCACGATCTCCAGCACCGGCGCGGGCCGCGTCGAAATCAGCGCGAACCCGGCGATCGCGCAGCCGACGATCCCCGTATTCACGACCAGAAACGCCGCATAGCCGAAGCGTCTGGCGAGCGGCGCGATCCAGCGCTTCGCGAGCACGCCGGCGATCGCGGCCGGCAACATCATCATCCCCGACTGCAGCGGCGTATAGCCGAGCTGTACCTGCATCAGCAGCGGCAGCATGAACGGCACCGCGCTCGTGCCGATCCGGCACAGCAGGTTGCCGAGCAGTCCCGAACCGAAGTTCGGCTCGCGGAACAACCCGAGCCGGAACAGCGGCTGCGCGCGGCGGCGTGCATGGGGCAGGTAGGCGAGCGCGCTCGCGACGCCGAGCACGGCCAGCGCGATCGCCCAGCCGGTGCGATGCGCGGGCATCGGCGGATCGGTCGCGAGCGACAGCGCGATCATCGCGACGGACAGCAGCGCACAGCCGACGAAATCGAACGGCGGCGGCTGCGTCGCCTGATCGTGCGGCAGGTAGCGCTGCACCGCGATGAACCCGACCACGCCGACCGGCACGTTGACGATGAACACCCAGTGCCAGGAAATCGCCTGCGTGAGCCAGCCGCCGAGCGTCGGTCCGACGATCGGCCCGAGCTGCCCGGCGATCGACACGAACGCGATCGCCGCGACGTACTGTTCGCCCGGCACGCGGCGCAACACGGCGAGCCGGCCGATCGGCAGCAGCATCGAGCCGCCGATGCCCTGCAGGGCGCGCGCGACGACGAGCTGGCCGAGCGTGTGCGAGGCGGCACAGCCGATCGATGCGAGCGAAAACACGAGGATCGCCAGCGAAAACACGCGGCGCGTGCCGAACCGGTCGGCGAGCCAGCCGGACGCCGGCGTGAGCATGGCCATCGTCAGCGTGTAGACGACCACGATCGGCTGCATCGCGAGCGGCGACGCGTGCAGGCTCTGCGCGATCGACGGCAGCGCGGTGTTGACGATCGTCGTGTCGAGCGACTGCATGAAGAACGCGGCGGCGACGATCCACAGCAGCGCGGCGTGTGAGGGTTCCCGGGGCATGACGTAATTCGAGGTGCGGCGACCGTGGCCGGGGCGGCGCGGCGGGCCCGCGCCGGCGCACGGCCGGTCTACAAGCGCTCGATGGTACCGATTCCGGTGGTTATCGGGAAGCCGCCTCAAGGCATTGACTGTCATCGGATTTACCAATGACAATGCGCCATGCTCAATCCCGTCTGGCTCAAGACCTTCGCCACCGTCACGAACTGCCGCAGCTTCACCGAAGCGGGGCGGCAGCTCGGGCTCAACCAGTCGAGCGTCAGCGAACACGTCCGCCGTCTCGAAGAGAGCGTCGGGCGGCGGCTGTTCGTGCGCGACACCCATTCGATCGCGATGACGGCCGACGGAGAAGCGCTGCTCGTGCATGCGAACGTGATCCTGCAGGCGCTGAACCGCGCGGAATCGCAGTTCCGCAAGCCGCGGCTGCAAGGGCGCGTGCGGCTCGGCGCGTCGGACGATCTCGCGCTGGTCGCGCTGCCCGACGTGCTCGCGGCGTTCCGCGCCGCGCACCCGGACGTCGCGCTGGAGATCACCACCGGCATGACGAGCCGGCTCTACGAACTGTTGGATGCGGGCGCGCTCGACCTGATGGTCGGCAAGCGGCGGCTCGGCGAGCGGCGCGGCACGCCGCTGCTGCGCGCGCGGCTCGAATGGGTCGCGCGGCCGGGCACGGTGGTCGACCTGGAGCGGCCGCTGCCGCTCGTGCTGGTGGCCGAGCCGAGCGTCACGCGCGCGGTGGTGCTGAACGCGCTCGCGGAGAAGGGGATCGGCTGGGAAGTCGTGTGTTCGAGCAGCAGCCAGCCGGGCTGCATCGCGGCCGCGCGGGCCGGGCTCGGGCTCACCGCGACGTCGCAGTACCTGTCGGCGCGCGGGCTGGCGCCGCCCGTCAACGGCGACGGGCTGCCCGCGCTGCCCGACGTCGAATTCATCGCGCTCGCCGCGAAGCGGCTCAGCCAGCCGGCCGGCACGCTGCTCGAGCTGCTGGAAACCAGCGACCTGCGCGCACCGGGCGCGGCCGCGTAATGGGAGGAGGTGTCATGCGGGTCGTGAGCGCGATGTCCGTCGATACCTGATGCACGGCGTCCGCGCGGTGTGCGGCCGGCGTCCCGCCGGCCGTGCCGTGCGCCATGCGTTGCCGCGTCACGCGGCGCGTTTCTGCGAAATCACCAGCAGCGCGCCGTTCTTGTCCTCCAGCACCGCGCGGAATTCGTGCGGCCCCGCCTGCACCGGCACGCGCACCGATGCGCCGGCCTTCACGACCCGCGCCATCGCCGCATAGAGATCGTCGTCCTCGTCCACCCACAGCGTGAGCGCCGCGCGTTCGACGATCTGCTCGTCGCCGGCCACCAGCGCGATCGTCAGCGGGCCGCCGTCGAGCGCGCAATAGCGGTCGCCGTCGCGGAACTTCACGTTCAGGCCCAGTCCGTCGACGAACAGCGGCAAGGCCGTGTCGATGTCGTCGACCGGATACAGCAGCATCGATACCTTCATTTCCTCTCTCCCGTGTCGTGATGTGTGCGGCGCGCACGGCATCGTCGCTCGATCCTAGCGCGCGGCGCCAGCCGCGACGCAGTCCGATCGGATGACGGTGAAACCCCTCTGTCCGCGCATGCGCGCCGTTACTCCAAACAGACGATGCCCGTGCGGGCCCGCGCGCCGACACTCCCATTCGTGGACCGTCGCTATTCGTCCGTATCGTGCGGGCGGCTGCACGACCCCGACTCGTCCAACAACCATGGAGACGCACGCAATGAAGTTTTCCCTTATCTACGAAGCCCAGACGACCGACGCATCGCGCGAGGGCGACCATCGGGTGTTCAAGGAGACGGTCGAACAGGCGCTGCTGGCCGAGCAGGTCGGCTTCGACACGATCTGGTGCGTGGAGCACACGTCGCTGACCAACTATGCGCACATGAGCGCGCCGGAAACCTTCCTTGCGTACCTGGCCGGCCGCACGACGCGCATCGGGCTCGGTCACGGCGTCGTGTGCCTGCCGCCGGCGATGAACCATCCGATCAAGGTGGCCGAGCGTGTCGCGCTGCTCGACATCCTGTCGGGCGGCCGCGTGCATTTCGGCGTCGGCAAGGGCGGCAGCCAGCAGGAAGCGGGCGCGTTCGGCTACGACCTCAACGAGCTGCAGCCGATGATCGACGAGTCGATGTACCTCGTGCCGAAGATGTTCGTGCAGGACGAGATCGAGCACGACGGCAAATACATCAAGATTCCGAAGCGTCCGATCCACCCGAAGCCGATACAGGATCCGCATCCGCCGATGTACCTCGCGTGCACCAACACCGATGCGCTGCTGCGCGCCGGCCAGCGCGGAATGGGCGCGCTGGTGCTCGGCTTCGGCGGCCCCGATGAAGTCGCGAAGAAGAACGCGGTGTATCGCGAAGCGTGGGCGAACCGCAAGCCGGAAGACCAGGTCGGCTTCCGCCCGACCCGGCACCTCGCCGCGCTGTGCCCGACGGTCGTGATGGCCGACGGCCAGAAGGCCCGCAAGATCGGCATCCGCGGCCAGCGCTATTTCATGGAATCGCTCGCGTACTGGTACACGGGCGGCGAGCGTCCGGACCCGGCAAAGTGGGGCGACGACCTCGTGCAGGCCGACACCGGCGAGATGGTGATCCGGTCGCGCTTCGCGTCCGAGGAAGTCGTCGTGAACTTCGCCGATCCGGCGCTCGCGATGATGAACCCGAACCACGCGTACGGCACGGTCGACGACTGTATCGGCTACGTCGGCCGCCTGCAGGAAGCGGGCGTCGACGAAGTGCTGTTCCTGTGCCAGATGGGTACGGTACCGCACGACGCGCAGATGGAAACCATCCGCAATATCGGCGAGCACGTGATCCCGTTCTTCAACCAGGAGAAGGCGCGCGCCTGCGCGTAATGCGGGCCGGACCGCGCCGGTCGTCCCTTCGGACGATGCGGCGCGGCCGCGCGAGGCCGACCATCGGCAGCAGGAACTTACGCTCGCGGCGCCCGCCGCGGCGAACCAGGTGAAAAAGACCGGGGCGGCGCGCCAGCGCGCTCCGCATCACAGGAGACATTCGTGCATCGCGACAACGATTCGAACGCACTGGCCGCCACGCTGATCGCCCGGGCCGAGGCGCTTGCGCCGACGCTCGCCGGCCGCGCCGCGCAAGCCGAAGCGCAGGGCCGCATCCCGGCCGAGACGATCGCCGACATGCAGGCCGCCGGCTTCTTCAAGGTGCTGCAGCCGAAGCGCTACGGCGGCCACGAGCTCGATCCGCAGACCTTCTTCGACATCCAGATGGCGCTCGCGCGCGGCTGCATGTCGACGGCATGGGTGTACGGCGTCGTCGGCGTGCACAACTGGCAGCTCGCGCTGTTCGACGAACGCGCGCAGCAGGACGTGTGGGGCAAGGATCCGGCGACGCTGATCGCGTCGACCTACATGCCGGTCGGCCGCGTGGCCCCGGTCGAAGGCGGCTTCCGGCTGTCCGGCCACTGGAAGTTCTCGAGCGGCAGCGAACTGTGCGAATGGGTGTTCCTCGGCGCGCTGGTGCCGCCGGCCGTTGCCGGCCAGCCGCCGGAGTACCGCACGTTCCTGCTGCCGAAAGCCGACTACCGGATCCAGCAGGACTGGGACGTGCTCGGCCTGCGGGCGACCGGCAGCCACGACATCGTCGTCGACGACGTGTTCGTGCCCGCCTACCGCACGCACAAGGCGATCGACGGGATGATGGGCACCAGCCCGGGCCTTGCCGTCAACGACGCGCCGCTGTTCAGGCTGCCGTTCGCGCAGATCTTCGTGCGGGCGGTGTGCACGTCGTGCATCGGCGCGCTGCAGGGCGCGCTCGACGATTTCACCGGCTATGCGGCCACGCGCGTGTCCGCCAACAGCGGCGCGAAGACGACCGACGATCCGGGCGCGCAGCACGCATGCGCGAACGCGGCCGTCGCGATCGACGAGATGAAGGTGCTGCTCAAGCGCAATTTCGCGGAACTGATGGCGTCGGTGACGGGCGGGCCGGCCGTATCGATCGAGCGCCGCGTGCATTTCCGCTATCAGTCCGCGCAGGTCGCCGAGCGCTGCGCGCAGGCCGCGAACGCGCTGCTGCGCTATGCGGGGGGCAACGGCATCTATCACCGCAATCCGCTGGTGCGCCGTTTCCTCGACCTGCATGCGGCCCGTGCGCACTACGCGAACAACGTGGACCGTTTCGGCCAGAACCTCGGCGCCGTGATGCTCGGCCGCGAGAACACCGACTACTTCATCTGACGAGGCGGCGATGAACGACACGCAAGCGCAGCAATACGTGTTCGACGTCGTGGTCGTCGGCTCCGGCGCGGGCGCGCTGCTCGCGGCATGCCGCGCGGCCGACCGCGGGCTGTCCGTCGTCGTGATCGAGAAGACGGCGCTATACGGCGGCACGTCGGCGGTGTCGGGCGGCGGCATCTGGATACCGTGCAACCACCATATCGCCGAACTCGGCGCGACCGATACGCGCGAGGCCGCGCGCCGCTATCTCGACGCATGCACGGCCGGCGCGTCGTCGCCCGACAGGCTCGATGCCTATCTCGACCAGGCGCCCGAGATGCTGCGCTACCTGGAAGCGAAGACGCCGGTGCGCTACCAGGCGCTGCCGAAGTACGCGGATTATTTCCAGAAGCTGCCGGGGGCGATGCCCGGCTATCGCGCGCTCGATCCGCTGCCGTTCGACGGCGCGCTGCTCGGCGACGAGCTCGACCGGCTGCGGCCGCCGTCGCCCGGCACGCTGATCGGCGGCCGCGTCGCGGTGACGTCGAAGGAGGCGCATACGCTGTTCTCGCGCGGGCCGGGCTTCATGAAGCTCGCGATCGCGCAGTTCGGCCGCTACTGGCTCGATGTCGGCGTGCGCCGCCGCACGCGGCGCGACCGGCGCCTCACGCTCGGCAACGCGCTGATCGGCGGGCTGCGCCGCGCGCTGCTCGAACGCAACGTGCCGGTGTGGCTCGACACGCCGATGCGCGACCTGCTCGACGCCGACGGCCGCGTGACGGGCGTGCGCGTACAGCGCTTCGGCCAGCCGGTGACGATCGCGGCGCGCCGTGGCGTGATCCTCGGCGCGGGCGGCTTCGAGCGCAACCAGCCGATGCGCGAACGCTACCTGCCGCAACCGACCCGGATGCAGTGGAGCGCGACGCCGCCGGCCAACACCGGCGACGCGATCGCCGAAGGCCACCGGCTCGGCGGCGCGCTCGCGCTGATGGCGCACGTGTGGGGCGCGCCGACGGTCGGCGTCGCGGGCGAGGAGAAGCAGCGCGCGCTGTTCGTCGAACGCAACCTGCCGGGCTGCGTGATCGTCAACGGCCTCGGCAAGCGCTTCGTCAACGAAGCCGCGCCGTATTCGGAATTCGTGCCGGCGATGTATCGCGACCATGCGCGCACCGGCGCATGCGTGCCGGCGTGGATGGTGTTCGACGCGCGCTTTCGCCGCAAGTATCCGTGCGGGCCGATCATGCCGGCGTCGATGATGCCCGACGCGCGCATTCCGGACGCCTTCCGCGACGTGCTCGTGAAGGCCGACACGATCGACGCGCTCGCCGCGCGGATCGGCGTCGATGCGGCGGGGCTGCATGACACGCTGCGCGACATGGCGCGCTATGCGGCCACCGGCATCGACGAAGCGTTCGGCAAGGGCGACAACCTGTTCGACACGTACTACGGCGATCCGAAAAACCAGCCGAATCCGTGCCTCGGGCCGGTCGACGAAGCGCCGTTCTACGCGGTGCGGATCGACGCGGGCGACATCGGCACGAAAGGCGGGCTGGTCACCGACGCGCATGCGCGCGTGCTGCGCGCCGACGGTGCGCCGATCGACGGCCTCTACGCGATCGGCAACACCAGTGCCTCGGTGATGGGCGCGAGCTACCCCGGCGCGGGCTCGACGCTCGGTCCGGCGATGACCTTCGGGTTCATCGCCGCCGACCACCTGGCCGCGCAAGCGGCCGACGCCGGCGGCCAGACAGCCCGGCCGTCCACGACTGAACTTGACGGAGTCCAATGATGAGCGATCTCACTACCCATCCGCTGCGCACCGACATGCTGCTCGCGATGCGCCGCCTCGCGCGCTCCGTCACGGTCATCAGCAGCGCGCACGCCGGCCGGCGCTACTCGATGTCCGCGACGGCGGTCGATTCGCTGTCGACCGATCCGCCGTCGCTGCTGATCTGCATCAACCGCAGCGCGTCGCTGTATCCGCCGCTCGATGCGGGCGCGCCGTTCTGCGTGAACGTGCTGTCCGCGCGTCATGAAGGCATCGCGATCGACTGCAGCGGTCGCCTGAAGGGCGAGGCGCGCTTCACGACCGGCGATTGGCATACGTCGCCGCTCGGCGTCCCGTATCTGCACGACTCACAGGCGAGCCTCGTGTGCGAGCAGGACGGCCGCTTCGAATACGGCACGCATACGGTGTTCATCGGCCGGATCCGCGAGGTGCTGATGACCGGCGACGTCGATCCGCTCGTCTATCTCGACGGTGCGTACACGACGCCCGGCGCGCCCGCGAGCCGCGTGGCCGCGTGACGGCGGCGCGTGTTTAACCGCACCGGAAAGAGGCGACCCATGACATGCACCATGAAGCGTGGCATCGAGAACGATGCGGACACAACGATCGTGCGCGAGCTTGTGCAGCGGATCGGCGGCGCGGCAGCGCACGTGCTGAACGCATTCGCGTGCATCGCGCCGGCGCTCGCGTCGAATCCGGCGCAGGCCGCCGCGCGCGAAGCGGGCCGGCACGATACCGGCGTGGCATGAGGAACCGGCGATGAGCACTACCCCGATCGATTCCCGTTTCCACCGGCTGACCGTTGCCGACGTGATTGCCGAAAGCGACGACGCGTGCTCGTTCGTGTTCGACGTGCCTGCCGCGTTGCGCGACGCGTTCGCGTACCGGCCCGGCCAGTTCCTGACGCTGAACGTGCCGTGCGCGGATGCGGCCGTCGCACGCTGTTACTCGTTGTCGAGCGCGCCGGGCATCGACGCCGCGCCGAAGATCACCGTCAAGCGCGTGCGCGACGGCCGTGCGTCGAACTGGCTGTGCGACCGCATCCGTGCGGGCGATGTGCTCGACGTGCTGCCGCCGGCGGGCGTATTCACGCCGCGCACGCTCGACGGCGACCTGCTGCTGTTCGCGGGCGGCAGCGGCATCACGCCGGTGCTGTCGATCCTGAAATCGGCGCTCGTGCACGGGCGCGGGATGCTGACGCTGATCTATGCGAACCGCGACGAGCGCTCGGTGATTTTCCGCGACGAGCTGCAGCAGCTCGCGCATCGCCATCCGGGCCGGCTGCGCGTGATCCACTGGCTCGACAGCGTGCAGGGCGTGCCGCAGCAGCGGCATCTCGAAGAGCTCGCGCGGCCGTTCAGCCAGCAGGAGACGTTCATCTGCGGGCCCGCGCTGTTCATGGAGAACGCGCTTGCCGCGATGCTCGGCCTCGGGCTGCCGCGCTCGCGCGTGCATGTCGAGCGCTTCGCGTCGCTGCCCGATGCGCCGGCGTCGGCTTCGTCGGCCGCGGCCGCCGAGCCCGGTGACGGCGCGGCGATCGAGACGGTGCTCGACGGCGACGCGTTCACGTTCGACAGCGCGCCCGGCGAAACGCTGCTCGACGCGATGCTGCGCGCCGGCGTGCCCGCACCGAATTCCTGCCGGATGGGGCAGTGCGGCGCGTGCATGTGCCGAATCGAGCGCGGCGAGGTGGCGCTCGACGGCAACCACGTGCTCGACGACGACGAGATCGCGGCCGGCTGGACGCTTGCCTGCTGCGCACGGCCCGCGAGCGACGCGCTGCGCGTGGTGTTCCCCGATTGAGCCGCGGCATGCCGACGGCGTGCCCGGCAACCCTGTTGCGATTCTGATGACGATGGACAACGAAATCCTGACGACGCCCGCGCTGATCGCACGGGCTGCCGCGCGCCACGGCGCGCATCCGGCGATCGAATCGGCGCACGGCCGGCTCACCTATGCGGAGCTCGACGCCGCCCGCCTCGAAGCGGCGCGCGCGCTGCTCGCGAGCGGCATCGATGCCGGCGACCGGGTCGCGGTGTGGGCGCCGAACCTGCCGGAATGGATCGTCGCGGCGCTGGCGATCCATACCGTCGGCGCGATCCTCGTGCCGGTCAACACGCGGATGAAGGGCATGGAGGTCGGCGGCATCCTGCACGATGGCGGTGCGCGGCTCCTGTTCTGCTGCGGCACGTTCCTCGGCGAATCCTATCCGGCGATGCTCGCGCCGCATCGGCCCGCGACGCTCGAGCGCGTCGTCGTGTTCGACGGCGAGCCGCCGTCCGGCACGCACGACGAAACCTGGAACGCGTTCCTCGCGCGCGGCGCGGCGATATCGATCGCCGCGGTGCGCGAGCGCGAGGCGCGGGTGACGCCCGACACCGTGATGGATCTGATGTTCACGTCCGGCACGACCGGCCGCCCGAAAGGCGTGATGACCGCGCACGGGCAGAACCTGCGCGCCGCGCAGGCGTGGGCGACGATCGCCGGCGTGCGTCACGACGACCGCTACCTGATCGTCAATCCGTTCTTCCATACGTTCGGCTACAAGGCCGGCTGGCTCGCCGCGCTGTCGAGCGGCGCGACCGTGCTGCCGCATCTGGTGTTCGAGCCGGCCGACGTGTTGCGGCGCGTGGCCGACGAGCGCGTGTCCGTGCTGCCCGGGCCGCCGACGCTGTACTACGCGCTGCTCGATGCGCCCGATCGTGCGACGCGCGACCTGTCGTCGCTGCGCATTGCGGTGACGGGCGCGGCCGCGATCGCGCCGAGCCTGATCGAGCGGATGCGCGCGGAGCTCGGCTTCGAGACGGTGCTGACCGGCTACGGGCTCACCGAGTCGTGCGGCTTCGCGACGCTGTGCCGTCATGGCGACGATGCGGCGACGGTTGCCCATACGTCGGGCCGGCCGATGCCGGACGTCGAACTGCGCATCGCCGGGCCCGGCGGCACGGCGCTCGGCCCGGACGAGACCGGCGAGATCTGGGTGCGCGGCTACAACGTGATGCGCGGCTACTTCAACCAGCCCGACGCGACGCGCGAAACTGTCGACGCGGACGGCTGGCTGCACACCGGCGACCTCGGCTGCGTGGACGCGCATGGCAACCTGAAGATCACCGACCGGATCAAGGACATGTTCATCGTCGGCGGCTTCAACTGCTATCCGGCCGAGATCGAGCGGCTGCTCGCCGCGCATCCGGCGATCGCGCAGGTCGCGCTGGTCGGCGTGCCCGACACGCGGCTCGGCGAGGTCGGCCATGCGTACGTCGTGCTGCGTCCCGGCGCGCATGCCGACGCGGAGCAACTGAACGACTGGGCACGCCGCAACATGGCGAACTACAAGGTGCCGCGGCGCTTCACGTTCGTCGAACAACTGCCGACGAGCGCGGCCGGGAAGGTGCTGAAGTACCGGCTGCGTGCGATTACCGAAGCGGCGGCCTGAACGGCGCCGCGACACATCAACGGGGGGAACGGATGAACGACAACGGATTTCCGCGGGGCGCGGTGCTGGTGTTCGGCGGCAGCGGCGGGATCGGGCAGGGTGTGGCGCTCGAGTTCGCGCGCGCCGGCGTGCCGGTCGCGCTCGGCTATCGCAGCAAGGCCGACGTCGCCGAGCGCGTCGCGCGCGACATTCGCGGCGAGGGCGTCGCGGTCAGCACGCATCGTGCGGACGTGACCGACCCCGCGCAGGTCGAGGCGGCGCTCGCCGCCGCAATCGAAGCGCATCGCCGCGTGCACACGATCGTGTGGGCGGCCGGCCCGTTCGTGAACCAGCGCCATATCGGCGACATGACGCACGACGACTGGCGCCGTGCGATCGAGGTCGAGACGGTCGGTTTCTTCAATGCGGCGAAGGCGGCGCTGCCGCATCTGCGCGCATCGGGCGGCGGGTCGTTCGTCACGCTCGGCTCGGCCGGCCATCTGCGCTGGCCCGATCGCGACGGGCTGTCGGTCGCGCCGAAGGCCGCGAACGAGGCGCTCGTGAAAGGGCTCGCGCGCGAGGAGGGCCGCTACGAGATTCGCGCGAACTCGATCCTGGTTGGTGTGATCGAGGCCGGGATGTTTCCGGTGTTGATGGAACAGGGGCAGTTCGACCAGACGTGGATCGACGAGACGCAGAAGATGCTCGCGCTCAAGCGCTGGGGGAAGGCGCACGACATCGGGCGCGCGGCGGTGTTTCTCGCGTCGGATCGCGCGAATTACGTCACCGGGCAGCAGTTGAATGTCTCCGGTGGGTACGGGTTATAGCCCGTCTATCGAGGCCCGATCGGCGGTTGACATCACGACATCATGACGTCATGATGTCTTCCATGAACTCCGATTTCGGCAATGCGCCGCTTTATACGCAGGTCGAGGCCGCACTGGCCTCGGAAATCTCGGCCAGCACGCTGGCGCCGGGCAGCCAGCTTCCGCCCGAGGAGCGGCTGATCGAGCGGTTCGGCGTCAGCCGCACGACCGTGCGCAAGGCGATCGAAAACCTCGTCGCGCGCGGTCTCGTCGAAATCCGGCGCGGCAAGGGCACGTTCGTCGCCGAGCCGAAGATCACGCAGGAATTGACCGAACTGACCGGCTTCGTCGAGGACATGCACGCGCTAGGCCGCACGCCGAGCGCGCGGCTCGTCGATCGGCACATCGTCGAAGCCGATGCCGCCGTCGCGCGGCAGCTCGCGTTGCCGCCCGGCACCGACGTGATGCGGATCCGGCGCGTGCGCCTGGCCGACGGCGTCGCCGTCTCGTTCGACGAAACCTACCTGCCGCGCGCGCTCGGCGAGAAGATCGTCGCGCACGATCTGGAAGCCGAGCCGATCTTCTCGTTGCTCGAGGAGCGCTACGACGTGCCGCTCGTCGACGCCGAATACCGGCTCGAAGCCGTCGCCGCACCGGCGGACGTCGCGCAGGCGCTGTCGATCGCGCCCGGCAGTCCCGTCTTCCTGATCGAACGGACGTCGCATACGCACGCGCACCGGCCGGTCGACTTCGAGAGGCTCTATTACCGCGGCGACCTCATCCGTTTCGTCACGCGGCTGAGCCGCCGCGCGGGCGAGCGATCGTAACGGGCGCGCCGTCATGCACGCGTGGTGGTTGTTCGTTGCCGCGTTCGGCGCCAGTGCGCTCGGCGGCGTGCTCGGGATGGCGAGCGGCATCTTCGTCGTGCCGTTGCTCACGCTGCTGTTCGGCGTCGATATCCAGACCGCGATCGGCGCGAGCATCGTGTCGGTGATCGCGTGCTCGTGCAGCGGCGCCGCGTCGTTCCTGTCGGAGCGGCTGATCAACGTCCGGCTCGCGGTCGTGCTCGAAACCGCGACGACGCTCGGCGCGCTCACCGGCGTGCTGCTGATCGGCCGCGTGCCGGCTTCGTTCCTGTATGCGCTGTTCGCGATCATTCTCGTGGTGTCCGCGAAGCAGATGCTGGCGCGGCGGCACGACGCGGTCGTCGACGGGCCGCCCGATGCCGCGAGCTGGGCCAGCGCGTTGCGTCTGCATGCGAGCTTTCCCGATCCCGTGTCCGGCCGAGATATCGGCTACCAGGTCGGACGCGTGCCGTTCGGCATGGCGCTGATGTACGGCGCGGGGCTGATTTCCGCGTTGCTCGGGATCGGCTCCGGCGTGCTGAAGATTCCGGCGATGGACACGGTGCTGCGGCTGCCCATCAAGGTGTCGTCGGCCACGTCGAATTTCATGATCGGCGTGACGGCCGCCGCGAGCGCGGGCGCCTATTTCACGCGCGGCGACATCGATATCCGTCTTGCCGGGCCGATTGCGCTCGGCTCGGTGATCGGCGCGATCGTCGGCGCGCGGATGCTGATCCGTTTGCCGGCCGACAAGCTGCGCGTCTTTTTCGTCGTCGTGCTGTTGCTGCTCGCGGTCGAGATGTGCGTGAGCGCGCTCGGCGTTCACGCACCGGGAGGTGCCGCATGACGCGCGCCGTCAATGATGTCGAGCGTCGCGACCGGGCGGTTGCGATGCTGCTCCGGTACGGCACGGTGTGCGCGTGCGGGCTGATTGCGGCCGGGATGCTGCTCGGTGCGGGGTGGCCGGTGGCGGATGCCGGCGTGCTCGGCCGTGACGGCTATGCGCTCGCGAAAGCCGGCGTCGCGTTGTTTATTCTGCTGCCGGTGATGCGCGTCGCGTTGCTGACGGGGATTTTTCTGCGCGAGCGCGACTGGATTTATGCGGTGCTGTCGATGCTCGTGCTGGCGATCATCGTGGGCGGGGTGGTGGTTGGGGGGCGGGGGTGAGTGGCGTCGTCATGGCGTGAATCCAGCCAGGAAAACGCACCCGGCAGCCGACCCGGTCGCCGGGTGCCTGCGCCACACTTGACCGCCCACGCAATCAGCCACAACGCTCCCGCCAGCATCGGCGGACACGCTCCGCGACGTACCGACCGGATCTTAGCGATCTCGGCGATCGTTGCGAACACATCCATGTCGGGTCTTTACCGATATCGCGTGACGCCCGTCCATCGCCCTCCGTATTCCCCCTGATCCGCGCGAGGCAATCACACATCCCGCTCGCGCGCGACCCTGCGCAACGTCACGTCGATGAAACGTTTCGCCCGATGCATGCCATCTCGCCCGTCCGCACACCGCCGCGATGCGGAGCTGTTGACGACCTCGCATGCTTGCCTGGCGTGCGTTGCGGCGTTCGCTGCGGGATGTCCCCAATCACGTGTGCGGCGACGAAGCGCCGAAAAAACGATGCGCGCCTGAAACATTTCCTCCAGTTCGATTACGCATAAGTGCAGATGTTTGACGCAGAGGCCCGCCCCGCACGGGTTCGTGCCGCATGGCACAGGCATTGCGATGAGGTCGGTGCCGCTCGTACCACCCGCGACTGGCCAGAAGAACGTATCGCGGGAGCGGCACGCAACGACATCGAAACTACGGGGATCGGATCGGGCCGCGGGGTGACGCCCGTCGCGTCGGACGCGTGATGCGTCGTATCGGCGACACGAAGGGCAGTGTGCGTTCGATCCGTCAAACAGCAAGCTTGCTTGCGAGGTGTCGTGCCGGGGGACGCGTCACGCGTGACGGGAAAGGACCGCACGCGGCGGGGCGACGCGCCCGGCGCGAGTCGGGGAGACGCTCGTGAAAATGACAGTGAACCAATGGGCAGCGCTGGCGGTATTGTTCGCGGCCAGCGCACACGCGCAGGAAATCTACCTGCAGGGCGGCACGCAAGGGGTGGGGGTCGGCGCGGCCGTGAGCTTCAATTCGATGCTGGGTGCACACGCGGATTTCAATGCGATCACCCTGTCGCGTGATTTTTCGGTGGCCGGCAACCGCTATCAGGACGATCTCAAGCTGCGGCAAGGCGGCCTGTACGCGGATATCTTTCCGTGGCGCGGCAGCGGCTTTCGCGCGACGCTCGGATTGCGCTTCAACAACGACGAAATCACCGGCGTATCGGTGCCGACCAACGGCACCTACGTGTTCGCCGGCAAGAGGTATCCGGCACTGCCCGGCATGTACGCCGTCGCGCAGGCGCGCTATCCGGACGTGATGCCGTACTTCGGGATCGGCTACGGGCACCGGCCGGCATCGAAAGGGTTGGGGTTCGTCGCCGACCTGGGCGTCGCATACGGGATCCCGCGATGTTCGTACACGCTGTCGCCGGCGCTCGCTGCCGCGGCCGGCCCACAGAAGAGCCAGGTCCTGGTCGCCAGCGGTCTCGACGACCTGAACCATATGATGTCGCGCTATCGGTGGTATCCGGTCCTGCAGATCGGGATCTCGTACCGGTTCTGAGCCGTGCGTGCTGTTACGGCGTAGCCGTGCGACGGTCGGGTGCGGGCTCGGCCGTCGGACGGGCTGCGCGGGTGGGGTTGCGCTGCGCGCCGGACGTTATGCGCGTGTCTCGGCCGCCCCCGCCAGTGAATGGCCATTCGGCCGTCTTTTTTGCCGCGTCGATTCCGCTTACCTTGTGTCACAGCAGTTCGATGCGTCGGGCCGGCGGCGGAAGGGTGGCGGATTCATGCCGTCCGCTGCCGCCGGCCAACGCCGACCACCGTCTTCCTTCCGGTCGCGACGATGATAGCAATGCTTGCAATTCACCGTCGAAACGCTATCATTGATAGCAATCTGGAGGGAGGGACCCATGGCAAATCTTCTGGTGCGTAACGTGGATGACAGTA
The DNA here is from genome assembly GCF_003366075.1 of Burkholderia sp. IDO3. NCBI lineage: Bacteria > Pseudomonadati > Pseudomonadota > Betaproteobacteria > Burkholderiales > Burkholderiaceae > Burkholderia > Burkholderia sp. IDO3. The sequence continues at coordinate 1,786,005 of NZ_CP028962.1, read as the reverse complement.
TCGTTCAGAGCCTGCGCGAGCAGGCTGCGGCCAACGGCAGGAGCGCCGAGGCCGAACATCGGGCCATCCTGGCCGATGCGCTCGGCCGGCCGAAGCGACGGACATTCGCGCAGGTGCTGATGAGCATGCCGGACGTCGGCGAAGACGCGGATTTCCAACGTGTTCAGGATTCCGGCGAGGTCAGGCGTGTTTTTGATTGATACGAACGTCATCAGCGAGATCAGAAAGGGCAAGCGAACCAACCGCGGCGTGCGCGCATTCTTCCGGCAGGCCGAGGCCGACGCGAGCCCGCTTTACCTGTCGGTCGTCACGGTGGCCGAACTTCGGCGCGGCGTCGATCTGATCCGTCATCGCGGCGATCACCAGCAGGCGTCGGCGCTCGAGGCCTGGATGGCGATGATCCTGTCCGGCTATGCGTCGAACATCCTGCCGGTCGATATCGAGACCAGCCAGACGTGGGGCCATCTGCGCGTGCCCGATCCGACCCACGAACTCGACAAACTGATCGCGGCCACCGCGCTGATCAACGATCTCACGGTCGTCACGCGTAATGTCGACGATTTCGCCCGCACCGGCGTCCGGCTGCTGAACCCTTTCGACTGATCCGGGTTGCCGCGGCGCGGCAACCTCCCGCCGCCTTCCGCTTTCTTCGTCGCGCGTAGCCCGCTCAGCCGGGCTTTCGCGCGCGCCGGCACCGCGCCGATTCCCCTCCGCCTCTCGTCCCAACAGACGATGTGACGCCATCCCCGAGCGGCCAGAATCCTTTCACGAACAACGGATTCTGAACCTGGAGGAGGCCGACATGATCGATGTCCGTGCACTCGGCTACGTCGTCGTCGAGGCGACCCGCGTCGATGCGTGGCGCCGCTACGCCGAAGACGTGCTGGGCATGCAGGCGCTCGACGCGCCCGACGGCGCGCTGTACCTGAAGATGGACGAGCGCGATTTCCGCTACGTGATCGTCCCCGGCGCGACCGACCGCTATTTCGCATCGGGCTGGGAATTGCCCGACGGCGCCGCGTTCGACGCCGCGCTGGCTGCGCTGCAGCGGGCGGGCGTCGAAGCGGTGCGCGCCACGCGCAACGAAGCCGCGCTGCGCCGCGTGCAGGCGATGGCGTGGTGCACCGACCCGTCGGGCAACCGGCACGAGCTGTACTGGGGCCCGCGCTGCGACTTTCGCCGCTTCGCGTCGCCGCTGGGCGTCGCGCGTTTCGTCACCGGCGACATGGGCCTGGGCCACGCGGTGCTGCCCGCGCCGCAGTTCGACGCGACCGACGCGTTCGTGCGCGGCGTGCTGGGCTTCGATCTGTCCGACATCTACCGCGTGAAGTTCACGCCCGATCCCGCCGAACCCGAAAAGCGCATCCACTTCATGCACTGCCGCAACGCGCGCCATCACAGCCTCGCGCTGTTCGAGATGGCGGTGCCGTCGGGCTGCGTGCACGTGATGGCCGAAGTCGACTCGATGGACGAAGTCGGCCGCGCGCTCGACCGGGTTGCCGCGCACGACGTGAAGCTGTCGGCGACGCTCGGCCGGCACTGCAACGACCAGATGATCTCGTTCTACATGAAGACCCCCGGCGGCTTCGATCTCGAATACGGCTTCGGCGGCCTCACGGTCGACTGGTCGAAGCACGCCGTGTTCGAGGCCACCCAGGTGAGCCAGTGGGGCCACGACTTCAGCATCGGATACCGGTAAGCCAGCACGATGACGATGAAACCTCTCGACAAGACGATGTCCGCGCGCGACGTGGTCGCGCAACTCGCCGACGGCATGACGATCGGCATCGGCGGATGGGGGCCGCGGCGCAAGCCGATGGCATTGGTGCGCGAGATCGCGCGCTCGAACCTGACGGACCTGACGATCGTCGCGTACGGCGGCGCCGACATCGGCCTGCTGTGCGCGGCCGGCAAGGTACGCAAGGCGGTGTTCGGCTTCGTGTCGCTCGACGTGATCCCGCTCGAACCGCATTTCCGCCGGGCTCGCGAACAGGGGCGCGTCGACGTGCTGGAACTCGACGAAGGGATGCTCCAGCTTGGCCTGCGCGCGGCCGCCGCACGCCTGCCGTTCCTGCCGACGCGCGCCGGGCTCGGCACCGCGCTGCTCGATCACGCGCCGCAATTGCGCACGGTGCAATCGCCGTACGACGACGGCGAGACGCTGCTCGCGATGCCGGCGATCGAACTCGACGTTGCGCTGCTGCACGCGAACGCGGCCGACCGGATGGGCAACACGCGCATCGACGGCCCCGATCCGTTCTTCGACGCGTGGATGGCACGCGCGGCGAAGCGCTGCTACGTGTCCGCGGAAACGGTCGACGCATCGCTCGCGAGCGACGACCTCGACGCCGCGCGCCGCAACCCGTTCGAGCGCTCGCTCGTCACGGGCGTGGTGCACGCGCCGGGCGGCGCGCACCCGACCTCGTGCGGGCCGGCCTACGGCTGGGACCTGCCGCACCTGCGCGCGTACTGCGCGAGCGCGGAAGACGATGCGAAGACGGCGGCGTACCTGCGCGACGTGGTCGGCCAGGACGAACGCCGGTACCTCGAAGGCGTCGGCGGGCTGTCGCATGTGACGACGTTGCCGTTGCCGATTCTGTAAAGGAGCGCCTGTGAGCGAATCTCTCGACCATTCCCTCGCGGAACTGATGATCGTCGCGTCCGCGCGACTCTGGCGCGACGACGGCGAAGTGCTGGCGACCGGCATCGGCACGGGCCCGCGGCTCGCGGCCGGCCTCGCGCGGCTCGCGTACAACAACGGGCTGATGCTGACCGACGGCGAAGCGTATCTCGTCGAGGAGCCGGTTCCGCTTGGGGCCCGTCCAGACGGCTATCGCGTGAAGGCGAGCGGCTGGATGACCTACGAACGCGTGTTCGACTGCCTGTGGCACGGCCGCCGCCATGCGCTCGTGATGCCGACGCAGATCGACCGCTTCGGCCAGGCGAACATCTCGTGGCTCGGCGACGACTATGCGCGCCCGAAAACCCAACTGCTCGGCGCACGCGGCTTTCCCGGCAACTCGACGAACCACGCGAACTCGTTCTTCGTCAGCGGTCACGGCAAGCGCACGTTCGTCGAAGGCGAAGTCGACATGGTGTGCACGGTCGGCTACAACCCGGCGCGCCGGCTGCCGGGGATGAAGACCTTCGTCGACCTGCGCAGCATCGTCACCGACCTGTGCGTGATGGATTTCGGCGGGCCGGACCACGCGATCCGCGTGCGCTCGCTGCATCCGGGCGTGAGCTTCGACGAGGTGCAGGACGCGACGGGCTTCCCGCTGGTCGCGCATCCGGCACTCGGCACGACGGCTGCACCGGGCGCGGAAGACCTGCGCATCGTGCGTGCGCTCGACCCTCACAACCTGCGCGCGACGATCGTGCGCAACAACCCGGCGCCGCGCCGCGGATGAGGTCCGACATGGAAGCGACCCAGATGACGTTCGGCGACGGTGTCGTCGACTACGCGGTCGAGGACGGCATCGCGACGATCACGATGAACCGTCCCGAGTATCACAACGCGCAGAACTCGAAGATGACCTATGCGCTCGACGCGGCGTTCCGGCGCGCGGCGCACGACGACGCGGTGAAGGCGATCGTGCTCGCGGGCGCCGGCAAGCATTTCTCGGCGGGCCACGACATCGGCACGCCGGGCCGCGACATCCACGAGTCGTTCGACCGCGCGTCGCTGTGGTACGACCACGTCGACAAGGAAGGCGGCGAATTCCTCTACGCACGCGAGCAGGAGGTGTATCTCGGGATGTGCCGGCGCTGGCGCGATCTGCCGAAGCCGACCATCGCGATGGTGCATGGCGCGTGCATCGCGGGCGGGTTGATGCTCGCGTGGGTGTGCGACCTGATCGTCGCGTCGGAGGATGCGTTCTTCGCCGACCCGGTCGTGCGGATGGGGATTCCGGGCGTCGAGTATTTCGCGCATGCGTACGAGCTGAACCCGCGCATCGCGAAGGAATTCCTGTTTCTCGGCGAGCGGATGCCGGCCGAGCGCGCGTACCAAATGGGGATGGTCAACCGCGTGGTGCCGCGCGAGCGGCTGCGCGACGCGACCTACGCGATCGCCGCGAAGATCGCGACGATGCCGCGCCTCGGCCTCACGCTGACCAAGCAGGCGTTGAACCACGTCGAGGAACTGCAGGGCAAGCGCGCGGCGATGGACGCGGCATTCGCGTGGCATCACTTCGCGCATGCGCACAACGAACTGGTGAGCGGCGACCGCCTCGGCGGGTACGACGCGCGCAAGATGGCCAGCTCGCAGCGCAAGACGGGTGACGAGAATCAGGGCGAAGCCGCACCGGCCGCCGTCAACGGAGCCGCCGCATGAGCACGACGCTTCGAAGCCCGCTCCACAGCCCGCTGCATACGCCGCTGTGTGACCTGCTCGGCTGCCGCTACCCGATCGTGCAGACCGCGATGGGCTGGGTGGCCGACGCGCGGCTCGTCGCGGCGACCGCGAACGCGGGCGGCTTCGGCTTCCTCGCGGGCGCGACGCTCGAACCCGAGCAGGTCGAGGCCGAGATCCTGAAGGTGAAGGCGCTGACGGACCAGCCGTTCGGCATCAATTTCCACATGTTTCAGAAGAACGCGCAGCAGGTCGTCGAACTGGCGATCAAGCACAAGCTGCGTGCAGTGAGCTACGGCCGCGGGCCGGACGCGAAGACGATCCGCCGCTTCAAGGACGCCGGCATCGTCTGCATGCCGACCGTCGGCGCGCCGAAGCATGCGGCGAAGGCGGTCGAGCTCGGCGCGGACATCGTGACGGTGCAGGGCGCGGAAGGCGGCGGCCACACGGGCTCGGTGCCGACCACGCTGCTGCTGCCGAAGGTGCTCGACGCGGTACGGGTGCCGGTGGTCGCGGCCGGCGGCTTCTTCGACGGGCGCGGGCTGGCTGCCGCGCTGGCCTACGGCGCGGCCGGCATCGCGATGGGCACGCGTTTCCTGATGAGCGCCGAATCGCCGGTGCCGCGAGCGACGCTCGAACGCTACGTCGCGGTTGGCGATCCGGCACGCATCCGCGTGTCAGACGCGCTCGACGGGCTGCCGCAACGGATGATCGACAACCCGTATCTGCTGAAGCTCGAACGCTTCGGCCCGCTGCGTCGCACGTGGTTCGCGCTGAAAACTGCCGACGCGTGGCGCCGCCAGAACGGGCTGGGCACGACGGACATGCTCGGCCTCGCGATCAAGGCGCTGCGCTCGCACGACTACACGGCGAGCCAGACGCTGATGGCCGCGAACGCGCCGTTCCTGATCCAGCGCGCGATCGTCGACGGGCGTCCGGACGAAGGCGTGCTGCCGAGCGGCCAGGCGGCCGCGATGATCGGCGCGATCGAATCGTGCGACGCGCTGATCGCGCGGATCGTCGCGGAAGCCGGCGAACGGCTCGATGCGCTGGCCGCATTGCGCGGCGCGGCAGCGGCACAGGCTGCGTAAAAAACATCACAGGGAGGCTTTGGAGATGACAGCATCCAATCAACCGGGCGGCGCGATGCCGTTCCGGATCGAGCGCGCCGACGGCATCGCCGAACTGGTGATCGCCCATCCGCCCGTGAACGCGCTCGACGCGCAAGGCTGGCATGCGCTCGCGCGTGCGCTCGACGCGCTCGGCAGCGATGACGACGTGCGCGTGATCGTCGTGCGCGGAGAAGGCCGCGGTTTCTGCGCGGGCGTCGACATCAAGGAGCTGGCCGCGCATCCGGAGCGGATCGTGCCGGTCAACGCCGGCAACCACGAGACGTTCCGCGCGGTGCACCGCAACCCGAAGCCGGTGATCGCGGCCGTGCACGGTTTCGTGCTCGGCGGCGGGATCGGCATCTGCGGTGCGGCGGACATCGTCGTCGCGGCCGATTGCGCGCGCTTCGGCGTGCCCGAGATCGACCGCGGCGCGATGGGCGGCGGCGCGCATCTGCAGCGGCTGTTCGGCGTGCAGAAGGTGCGCGCGATGTACTTCACCGGCGAGATGATCGACGCGGCCGAAGCGTACCGGCTCGGCGCGCTCGAGCAGGTCGTGACGCGCGACGCGCTGCGCGACGCGGCGCTCGCGATCGCCCGCAGGATCGCGGCGAAGAGCCCGGCGATGGTGCGGCTCGCGAAGGAGGCGCTCAACGGCGTCGAGGACGGCGATCTCGAGGACAAGTACCGCTGGGAGCAGGGTTTCACGCTGCAGGCGTACATGACGAACGACTCGACGGAGGCGCGTGCCGCGTTCGTCGAGAAGCGCGACGCGCAGTTCGACGCGCAGGCCGAGGAGGCACGCGAATGAAACTCGCCTATACACCGCAGCAACAGGCGTTCCGCGCGGAAATCCGCGCATGGCTCGCCGCGCACGTGCCGCGCGAGCGGCTGCCGAGCTTCGATACGGAAGAAGGTTTCGCCGCGCACCGCGAATGGGAGCGCACGCTGCACTCGGGCCGCTGGAGCATGGTCACGTGGCCGCGCGAGCTGGGCGGGCGCGGCTGCGACCTGATCGAGTGGCTGATCTTCGAGGAAGAGTACTGGCGCGCGGACGCACCGATGCGCGTGAACCAGAACGGCATCTTCCTGCTCGGGCCGACGCTGATGGATTTCGGCACCGATGCGCAGAAGGCGCGCTTCCTGCCCGCGATGGCGGCGGGCGAGCACGTGTGGGCGCAGGGCTGGTCGGAGCCGAACGCGGGCTCGGACATGGCCGCGATCCGCACCACCGCGATCCGTATCGGCGACGAATACGTGCTCAACGGCCAGAAGATCTGGTCGACCCGCGCGGTGTGGGCCGACTGGCTGTTCGGGCTGTTCAGGAGCGACCCCGAATCGTCGCGTCACCACGGCCTCACGTTCCTGATGGTGCCGCTGTCGACGCCGGGCATCACGGTGCGGCCGATCCGCCAGTTGAACGGGCAGACGGGTTTCGCGGAAATCTTCTTCGACGACGTGCGCGTGCCGGTCGAGAACCGCCTCGCGGCCGAAGGCGCGGGCTGGCAGGTCGCGATGGCGACGGCCGGCTTCGAGCGCGGGCTGATGCTGCGTTCGCCCGCGCGCTTCCAGCGCACCGCGCAGGCGCTGCGCGACCTGTATCTCGCGCACCGCGACAGCGCGGATCGCGACCCGACGCTGCGCGAGCGCGTGGTGTCCGCGTGGATGGACGCACAGGCCTACGCGCTGTCGACCTACGCGACCGCGAGCCGGCTGCTCAAGGGCGGCCATATCGGCGCGGAGTCGAGCACCAACAAGGTGTTCTGGTCGGAACTCGACCTGCGGATGCACCAGACCGCGCTCGACATCCTCGGCGCGCACGGCGAGGTCGTCCCGCGGACGGCCGCGCAGCACGCCACGCTCGGCCACTGGCTCGACGGTTTCCTGTTCGCGCAGGCCGGCCCGATCTACGCGGGCACCAACGAGATCCAGCGCAACATCGTCGCCGAACGGATGCTCGGCATGCCGCGCGCGTAAGCGCGCCGGCGACACTCACTGAACGGACATCGTATGGATTTCGTATTCGATGAAGACCAGGAAGCGCTCGCGGACAGCGTGAAGCGCCTGCTGATGACCGAGATGACGCCCGAGCTGATCCGCGAGCTGTGGGCCACGCCGACGGGCCGCTCCGACGCGCTGTGGTCGCTGTTCGCGTCGCAGGGGCTGACCGCCGTGTCGGTGCCCGAAGCGCACGGCGGCCTCGGTCTGACCGAAGTCGAATGGGCGCTGCTCGCGCAGACCTACGGCTACTTCGGCAGCCCCGAGCCGTTGCTGGAAACGGCGCTCGTGTCGGCCGGCGTGCTCGCGCGGCTGCCTGCGAGCGGCTGGCGCGACGCGCTGCTGCGCGACATCGCCGAAGGGCGCGCGCGCGTCGCGCTCGTGCATCCGGTGAACCCGTATGCGGCCGACGTGCACGTCGCGCAAACGCTGCTGTGCGAGCACCGCGGCGAGCTGCACCGCGTCGATCCCGCGCAATGCGCGTGGCGCGCGGTCGACAGCGTCGACCCGTCGCGGCGCCTGTTCACGCTCGACTGGGAAGCGTCGGCGGCCACCCGCATCGCGAGCGCCGACGAAGCCGCGCCGCTGCTCGATCGCGCGCTCGACCACGGCGCGTTCGAGGTTGCGGCGCAGCTGCTCGGTCTCACGCAGCGCGTGCTCGACGTCGCGATCGACTACAGCGCGCAGCGCAAGCAGTTCGGCAAGGCGATCGGCTCGTACCAGGCGCTCAAGCACCTGCTCGCCGACGTCGCGATCCGCTACGAGTTCGCGCGGCCGGTGGTGGCACGCGCCGCGCAGGCGATCGCCGACGATCACCCGCAGCGTGCCGTGCTGGTGTCGCACGCGAAACTCGCGGCGACCTCGGCCGCGCAACTGGCCGCGCGTCACACGATGCAGGTGCACGGCGCGATCGGCTACACGTGGGAGCTCGATCTGCAGATCTTCATGAAGCGGATCTGGGCGCTGTCCGGCAGCTGGGGCGACACCGCATTCCACAGGGCCCGCGTGGCCGACGCGATCCTCGGCGACGCGTTGCCGATCGGCCCCGCGCAGACCTTCGATTTCGAGGAAACCAACTGATGAAACAAGCCTATATCGTCGACGCGCTGCGCACGCCGACAGGCCGCCGCAAGGGCGGGCTCGCGCACGTGCATGCGGCGGACCTCGGCGGCTTCGTGCTGAAGACGCTCGTCGAACGCAACGCGATCCCGGCCGATGACTACGACGACGTGGTGTTCGGCTGCGTCGACACGATCGGCCCGCTCGCGGGCAACATCGCGCGCACCTGCTGGCTTGCCGCGGGGCTGCCGCTGCAGGTGCCGGGCGTGACGGTCGACCGCCAGTGCGGCTCGTCGCAGCAGGCGGTGCACTTCGCCGCGCAGGCCGTGATGAGCGGCGTGCAGGACGTCGTCGTCGCGGGCGGCGTGCAGACGATGACGCAGATCCCGATCTCGTCGGCGATGACCTGCGCGGCGCCGCTCGGCTTCACCGACCCGTTCTCGGGCAGCGCCGGCTGGCGCGCGCGCTTCGGCGACGCGCCGGTGTCGCAGTTCGTCGCCGCGCAGCGCATTGCCGATCACTGGAACCTGTCGCGCGACGCGATGGAGCGCTATGCGCTGGAGAGCCACCGCCGCGCGCTCGCGGCGATTGAGGCCGGGCATTTCAAGCGGGAAATCGTGCCGCTCGAAGGCGTGCTGCACGATGAAACGCCGCGCCCCGGCACGTCGCTGGAAAAGATGGCGACGCTCGAACCGCTGACGCCGGGGGGCTCGCTGACCGCTGCCGTCGCGAGCCAGACCTGCGATGCGGCCGCCGCGCTGCTGATCGTGTCGGAGGATGCATTGAAGCGCTACGGCCTCACGCCGCGCGCGCGTATCCATCACCTGAGCGTGCTGGGCGACGATCCGCTGTGGATGCTGACCGCACCGATTCCGGCGACCAAGGCCGCGCTCGAGAAGGCCGGCCTCGACTGGTCGCAGATCGACGTCGTCGAGATGAACGAGGCATTCGCGTCGGTCGCGCAGGCGTGGCTCGCCGACACGCGCTTCCCGCACGAGAAGACCAATCCGAACGGCGGCGGCATCGCGCTCGGCCATCCGCTCGGCGCGACCGGCGCGCGGCTGATGACGACGCTGCTGCATGAACTCGAGCGTACCGGCGGCCGCTACGGACTGCAGACGATGTGCGAAGGCGGCGGTCTCGCGAACGTCACGATCATCGAGCGCCTGTGAGCGCGTCACTTTCACGATCTCTCGATCCAGGAGGCCAAGCATGGGAATCTGTCACGAACGCACCGTCATCATCACCGGCGCGGGCGGCGGGCTCGGGCGCGAATATGCGCTCGCGTTCGCGGCCGAAGGCGCGTCGGTCGTCGTCAACGACATCCGGCGCGACGCCGCGCAGGCCGTGTGCGACGAGATCGCGCGGCGCGGCGGCCGCGCGCTTGCCAATGCGGACGACATCACGCGAGTCGAAACGGCGCAGCGGATCGTCGACGCGGCGCGCGCGGCATTCGGCGACGTCCACGTGCTCGTGAACAACGCGGGCATCTGCCGCGACAAGATGTTCACCAGCATGAGCGAGACCGACTGGGACGACGTGATGCGCGTGCACCTGCGCGGTCACTTCTGCCTGTCGAACGTGCTGGCGCGCGTGTGGCGCGACGCGGCGAAGGCCGGCAAGCCGGTCGACGCGCGCATCGTCAACACGAGTTCCGGCGCCGGGCTGCAAGGCTCGATCGGCCAGTCGAACTACGGCGCGGCGAAGGCCGGCATCGCCGCGCTCACGCTGATGCAGGCGGTTGAGCTGCAGCGCTACGGCGTGCGCGTGAACGCGCTCGCGCCGGCCGCGCGCACGTCGATGACCGAAGGCGTGTTCGCCGACATGATGAAGAAGCCCGAGAACGGCGGCTTCGACTATTTCGATCCGGCCAACGTCGCGCCGCTCGTCGTGTGGCTCGGCAGCGCGGCGTCGGCCGACGTGACGGGCCAGGTGTTCGAGGTCGCGGGCGGGATGATCGCGGTGGCCGAAGGCTGGCGCACCGGCCCGAGCGTCGATCGCGGCGCGCGCTGGGCGCCGGCCGACGTCGGCCCGGCGGTCGCGCGGCTGCTCGCCGACGCGCGGCCCGCGCAGCGCGTGTACGGGAGCTGAGTCATGGATCTGGCGCTCACCGACGAACAGGCGATGATCCGCGACGCGGCGGCCGACGTGCTCGCCGAACGCAGCGCGTCCGCCGACGTGCGCCGCGCAATCGAGCAATCGGCCGGTCGCGACGACGCGCTGTGGCGCGCACTGGCCGGCGAGCTCGGCTGGAATGCGCTGTCGCTGCCCGAAGCAGCGGGCGGGATGGGGCTCGGCGCGCTTGAACAGACGCTGCTGATGGAGCAGCTCGGCCGGCGCATCGCGTGCGTGCCGTACTTGTCGACCGCGTGTCTCGCGGCGACCGCGCTGGCGGTCTGCGCCGACACGCCGCTTGCGACCGCCTGGCTCGCGAAGATCGCCGAAGGCGCGTGCAGCGCGACGCTGGCATTGCCGTTCGAGCTGCCGGCCGGCACCGGGCAGTTGCCGGTCGTTGCCGAAGAAGCGGCGGGCGGCTACGCGCTGTCGGGCGCGATCGAACAGGTGATCGACGGCGCGCGCGCCGACCTGCTGCTGATCCCGGCGTGGATCGCGAACGAAGGGCAGGCGATCGGGCTGTTCGCGATCGACGTCGCGACGGCGGCCGGCCTGAGCGTCACGCCGCTCGACACGCTCGACGCGACGCGGCCGATCGCGCGGGTCGCGTTCGACGAAACCCGCGTGAGCCGCGACGCGTTGTTCGCCAGCGGCGCCGCTGCCGCCCAGCTGCTCGATCGCGCTGCCTGGTTCGCGGCGCTCGCGCTGGCCGCCGAACAAATCGGCGGCGCACAGCACTGCCTCGACCTGACGCTCGACTACACCGGCCAGCGCGTGCAGTTCGGTCGCGCGATCGCGTCGTTCCAGGCGGTCAAGCATCGCTGCGCACAGATGATGGTGCTGATCGAATCCGCACGTTCGGCCGTGCTCGGCGCGGCGCATGCGTGGGACGCGGAAGCGGGCAGCAGCACGCCCGGCGCCGCACTGCGCGCCGACGTCGCGGCCGCGAAGGCCGCCGCCAACGACGCGTATGCGTTTTGCGCGCAGGAGGCGATCCAGTTGCACGGCGGCGTCGGCTTCACATGGGAATACGACCCGCATCTCTATTTCAAGCGCGCGCAGGCGTCGGGTGCGCAGTTCGGCAGCACGCCGCAACTGCTCGAATGGATCGCACGCCATGCGATCGACGGCGGCACGTCGCAACACGACGCGGTGCCCGCGTCGGCGTCGCCGTCGGTTTCGATCGCCACGCGTCCGTCCGCCGCGCGCACCGGAGCACGCCAATGAACAGCGAAACGCGCGAACAGCAATTGCGGCACGAAGTCGCCGACTGGGTGCAATCGCACCTGACCGGCGAATTCGCGTGCCTGAAGTACCGCGGCGGCCCCGGCGACGAGGAAGCGTTTCCCGCGCTGCGCAAGGCATGGGAGCGGGAGCTGGCCGAAGGCGGCTGGACCGGCCTCGGCTGGCCGACCGACGCGGGCGGCCGCGGCTTCACCGTTGCCGAGCAAGTGATTTTCCACGAGGAATACGCGCGCGCCGGCGGCCCCGGCCGGATGGGCCATATCGGCGAAGGGCTGCTCGGGCCGACGCTCGTCGCGTGCGGCACCGACGATCAGCGCGCGCGCTTCCTGCCGGGGATTCTCGCGGGCACGCAGTTCTGGTGCCAGGGCTACTCGGAGCCGGGCGCGGGTTCGGATCTCGCGAACGTGCGCACGCGCGCCGGGCAGGATGCCGACGGCGCGTGGCGCGTGCATGGCCAGAAGGTCTGGACGTCGCTCGCGCACGATTCCGACTGGATCTTCGTGCTGGCGCGTACCGATCCGGCGTCAAAGGGCAACAAGGGGCTGTCGTTCCTGCTGATGCCGCTCGACCAGCCGGGCATCGAGATCCGCCCGATCAGGCAGCTCAACGGCGGCGCCGAATTCAACGAAGTGTTCTTCGACGGCGCGCGCGCGCAAGCATGCGATCTGGTTGGCGCACCCGGCGACGGCTGGCGGATCGCGATGACGCTGCTCGGTTTCGAGCGCGGCATGTCGACGCTCGGCCAGCAGATGCAGTTCGTGCGCGAACTCGAATGGGTGATCGACGCCGCGCGCGAATCGGGCGCCGATCGCGACCCGGTGCTGCGCCAGCGGATCGGCCGCGCGTGGGCCGGGCTGCGCGTGATGCGCTACAACGCGCTGCGGATGCTGTCGGGCGCGGGCGACGCGAACGGCGGCGCCACCGCACCGCTGCGCCGCGAGGCGCTGATCTACAAGTACTTCTGGTCGAACTGGCACCGCGACCTCGGCCAGCTCGCGATGGACGCGCTCGGGGCCCGCGCGAACGTGATCGACCCGGCCGACGAGAAGCTCACCCATCTGCAGCGCGTATTCCTGTTCTCCCGTGCGGACACGATCTACGCCGGCACCAACGAAATCCAGCTCAACATCATGGCCGAGCGCGGGCTCGGCATGCCGAGAGAACCGCGAGGACAACACGCATGACCGAACCCCAGATCCAGAACGCCCCGGCCTACGTTCCGGGCCACCAGCTGCTCGCCGGCAAATCGGTGCTGATCACGGCCGCCGCCGGCGCCGGCATCGGCTTCGCGGCCGCGCGCCGTTGCGCGGAGGAAGGCTGCCGCGCGCTGTTCATCTCCGACATCCACGAGAAGCGTCTCGAACAGGCGGTGGCGACGCTGCGCGCCGAAACGGGGCTGCGGCAGATCTACGGCCGCCTGTGCAACGTCGCGGTGGAGGACGACGTGCAGGCGCTCGTGGCCGACGCGCAGCACAAGCTCGACGGCGTCGACGTATTGATCAACAACGCCGGGCTCGGCGGGGCGAAGCGCATCGTCGAAATGGACGATGCCGAATGGTCGCGGGTGATCGACATTAGCCTGACCGGGACGTTCCGGATGACGCGCGCGATGCTGCCGCACATGCAGGCCCGTGGCCACGGCGCGATCGTCAACAACGCATCGGTGCTCGGCTGGCGCGCGCAGGCGGAACAGGCGCACTACGCGGCGGCGAAGGCGGGCGTGATGGCGCTCACGCGTTGCGCGGCGCTCGAAGCGTCGCCGTACGGCGTGCGCATCAATGCGGTCGCGCCGAGCATCGCGATGCACGATTTTCTGAAGAAGTCGGCGTCGGCCGACTTGCTGAATCAACTGGCGTCGCGCGAAGCCTTCGGGCGCGCCGCCGAAGTCTGGGAGGTCGCGAACGTGATGGTGTTTCTTGCAAGCGATTACGCGTCGTACATGACGGGCGAAGTGCTGTCGGTCAGCAGCCAGCACGCATGATGGCGACGACCCTCGACCCCGTGCGCGCGACGCCCCGCGTGTTCGCGCATCCCGGCGAACTCGCGGCGGCCGTCGGCGACACGCTCGGCGCGAGCGCATGGCTCGCGATCGACCAGATCCGCATCGACGGCTTCGCCGACGCGACGGGCGATCACCAGTGGGTGCACGTCGACCCGGTGCGCGCGAAGGACGGCCCGTTCGGCGCGTGCATCGCGCACGGCTACCTGACGCTGTCGCTCGTCAACCATTTCCTGCCGCAGATCGTGCGCATCGACGGCGCGCGGCTCGGCGTGAACTACGGCTGCGACAGGATCCGCTTCCCGGCGCCGGTGAAGGTCGGCGCACGCGTGCGCGGCGTCGGCGAGCTGCTGCGCGTCGAGCCGTTCGACGGCGGCGTGCAGGCGTGGGTCCGCGTGACCGTCGAGATCGAAGGCGAGGCCAAACCCGGCTGCGTCGCCGACACGATCAGCCGCTACACCTTCTAGTTTCCGATTCAGAGAGTCAGCTCATGGAAGACGCAGTCATCGTTTCCGTCGCACGCACGCCGATCGGCAAGGCGTTTCGCGGCATGTTCAACGACACCGAGGCGCCCGCGCTGGGCGGCCACGTCGTGCGCACCGCGCTCGAACGCGCGGGCGTCGCACCGGCCGACGTCGACGACGTGCTGATCGGCTGCGCCGCGCAGCAGGGCACGCAGGGCTACAACATCGGCCGCCTGTCGGCTGCCGCGGCGGGGCTGCCGGCATCGGTGCCCGGCATGGCGATCGACCGGATGTGCTCGTCGGGCCTGATGTCGATCGCGAGCGCCGCGCGCGGCATCGGCGCGGGCGACGCGCGGATCGTCGTCGCGGGCGGCGTCGAATCGATCTCGCTCACGCAGAACAAGCACAAGAACGGCTATCGCGCGCGTTCGCAGGCGGTGCTCGATCACCAGCCGGCGGCCTACATGGCGATGATGGAAACGGCCGAGATCGTGTCGCGCCGCTACGGCATCTCGCGCGCGGCGCAGGACGCGTTCGCGCTGCAGAGCCACCAGCGGACGGCCGATGCACAGGCGGCCGGCCGCTTCGACGCGGAAATCGCGCCGCTCGACGTGCGCCGCGCGCTGTTCGACAAGGAAGGCAATCCGGCTGGCCACGAGGACGTGCGCGCAGCCCGCGACGAAGGCGTGCGCGCCGATACGACGGCCGAGCGGCTCGCGGGGCTCAAGCCGTCGTGGAGCGGCGGCAAGGTGGTCGAGCAGGGCGAGTTCGTGACGGCCGGCAACGCGTCGCAACTGTCGGACGGCGCGGCGGCCGTGGTCGTGATGTCGCGCACCGAGGCGGTGCGCCGCGGGCTCACGCCGCTCGGCACGTTCCGCGGCCTGGCCGTGGCCGGCTGCGAGCCGGACGAGATGGGCATCGGCCCGGTGTTCGCGATCCCGAAGCTGCTGGAGCGTTTCGGGATGACCGTGCGCGACGTCGGGCTGTGGGAGCTGAACGAGGCGTTCGCGTGCCAGGCGCTCTATTGCCGCGACACGCTCGGCATTCCCGACGCGCGGCTGAACGTCGACGGCGGCGCGATCGCGCTCGGCCATCCGTTCGGCATGTCCGGCACGCGGATGACGATGCACGCGCTGCTCGAAGGCGCGCGCCGCGGCGTGCGGCATGCGGTCGTGACGATGTGCATCGGCGGCGGCATGGGCGCGGCCGCGCTGTTCGAAGTCGGCGCGTAACGACAGTGGTGACGGCGGCCGGGCCGAATACCCGGTTCGGCCGCCCTCCATTCGGGACCCTTCGAGGCCGCGGCAACGACCGACGGCCCGGAGACTTGCAGCGGGCAGGGCGAGCGCGTCGGCGCGGCCCGGGCCGGCGCGAAGACAGGAGACAACCGATGAAACGTACTTTGCCAGGACTCGCGATGTCGGCGCTCGTGCTCGGCGCCGCGGTGTTCGCGTTTTCGCCGCGGCCGCTGCCGGCGTTCCCGGTCACCGCGATCCATGCGGACCGGCTGCAGATCAACGGGCTCGCGCGGGCCGGCACGCGCATCGTCGCGGTCGGCGAGCGCGGCGTGATCCTGCTCAGCGACGATGCGGGCCGCCGGTGGCGGCCGGCGTCGGTCACGCCCGACCAGGGCTCGACGCTCACGCAGGTGAGCTTCATCACGCCGACGCTCGGGATCGCGGTGGGCCACGACGGCCGGATCATGCGCAGCGACGACGCGGGCCTGCACTGGCGCGAAGTCCACCTGGACCCCGCGCATTCCGATCCGCTGCTGTCCGTGTGGGGCACAGCCGGCGGCCCGCTGTTCGCGGCCGGCAGCTTCGGCCAGCTGCTGCGTTCGGACGATGCCGGGCTCACGTGGCAGACGGTGAAGACGCCGGCGGGCGACCGCCATCTGAATGCGGTCGTCGGCGACGGCCACGGCAACCTGCTGATCGCCGGCGAGAGCGGCACGCTGCTGCGCTCGACCGACAACGGCGCCACCTGGGACAAGCTGCCGTCGCCGTACGCCGGTTCGCTGTTCGGCGCGCTGATGCTCGCGAACGGCGACTGGGTCGCGTACGGGATGCGCGGCAACGTGCTGCGCAGCACCGATCGCGGCGCGACCTGGACGCACGTCGACAGCCATGTCCCGGTGTCGTACTTCGGCGCGACCCAGCTTTCCAGCGGCGAACTCGTGCTGGTCGGGCAGGGCGGCGCGATCGTCGCGTCGCGCGACGGCGGCCTGACCTTCGACGTGCGCAAGCTCGGCGGCGTGCAGAGCCTCGCGGCCGTGCTCGACATGGGCCGCGGCGCGCTGCTGCTCGGCGGCGAGGCCGGCGTCGCGCCGCTCGCCGCGTCGCCGTCCTGATGCCCGGACGCGGCGGCGCTTGCGGCCGCCCGTTTCCGTTCGCATTGCTTCGCCGGTTCGCATCGACCGCATCGTCAGCCCAGATTCGAGAACGCCATGAACGACCTGTCACGTCCCACTGAAGCCGCGCCCGCCTCGCGCCTTGCCGCGTTCGTCGAGCGCTGCGCCGACACGATCATCCGGCGGCGCCGGCTGCTGATGCTGCTGTGCGTCGCGGCGACGCTCGCGCTCGGCCTGTCCGCGACGCGCCTGAAGCTCGATCCGGGCTTCAACAAGATGATCCCGATGCAGCACCCGTACATGCAGGTGTTCGAGCGCTATGCGGGCGCGTTTCCGGGCGCCAACACGATCCTCGTCAGCCTGCGCTGGAAGGGCGGCGGCGACATCTACAACCAGACGTTCATGGACGCGCTGCGTCATGCGACCGACGACGTGTTCTTCATCCCCGGCGTGAACCGCTCGCGCGTGTTCTCGCTGTTCACGCCGAACGTCCACTACACCGAGGTGACCGAGGCTGGCTTTCGCGGCGACGTGGTCGTGCCCGGCCAGTTCTCCAGCGCGAACCCGGACGATCTCGCGAAGGTGCGCCGCAACGTCGCGCGTTCCGGGCAGATCGGCCGCCTCGTCGGCAACGACCTGAAGTCGGCGCTGATTCGCGCGGAGCTGCGCGAGACCGATCCCGCCACCGGCAAGCGGCTCGACTACAGCGCGGTCGCGCGCCAGCTCGAGGACATCCGCGCGAAGTACGCGAAGCAGGGCATCGACGTGAACATCATCGGCTTCGCGAAGCTGGTCGGCGACGTCGAGGCGGGCATCGCCGGCGTGATGGCGTTCTTCGCGCTCGCGTTCCTCGTGACGGCCGCGCTGCTGTTCGCCTATACGCGCTCGCTCAAGACCACCGTGCTGGCGCTCGTCGTCGCGCTGCTGCCGGTCGTCTGGCTGCTCGGCGCGCTGCCGCTGCTCGGGCTCGGCATCGATCCGATGTCGATCCTGGTGCCGTTCCTGATCTTCTCGATCGGCGTGTCGCACGCGGTGCAGATGACCAATGCGTGGAAGCAGGCGCTGGTGCGCGGCGCAACGTCGGTCGAGGCCGCGCGCGACGCGTTCCGCAAGCTGTTCGTGCCGGGCACGGTCGCGCTGCTGACCAACGCGCTCGGCTTCATGGTGATCATGCGGATCAGGATCGACATCGTGCGCGAGCTCGGCATCACCGCGTGTCTCGGCGTGCTGCTGATGATCGTCACCAACAAGGTGTTCCTGCCGATCCTGCTGTCGTACACGCGCCTCGAGCGCGGCACGCTGGCCCGTGCGCAGCGCACGGCGGCGGCCGGCGGCAGCCGGATGTGGTCGCGCTTCGCGCTGTTCGCGCGGCCGGGGCCGGCGCTCGGCGTGTTCGCGGTGGCGCTCGCGCTGCTGGCCTGCGGCGCGCTCGAATCGCGCAAGCTGGAGATCGGCGACATCGGTACCGGCGCGCCGGAGCTGCGCGCGAACTCGCGCTACAACGTCGACAACGCGGCAATCACGCACCAGTACAACATCGGCGTCGACGTGCTGTCGGTGATCGTCGAGACGACCGGCTTCGACGATGCGTGCCTGCATTACCCGGTGATGAGCGCGATCGAGAAGTTCGAGATGAACATGCGCGGCGTGGCCGGCGTGCAGTCGGTGACGAGCGTCGCGTCGCAGGGCAAGGTGTTCATCGCCGCGTTCAACGAAGGCAATCCGCGCTGGGCCGCGCTGCCGCGCTCCAGCGACGGGCTCACGCAGGGCGCCAACGCGTTCGACCCCGACAACGGGATGAACACCGCGAACTGCAAGGCGATCCAGGTGCTGATCTACACGCAGAACCACGAAGGCACGACCATCGCGCACATCGTCGACGAGATCAGGCGCTACGCGGCCGGGAACCCGGCGCCGAACGTCGCGTTCCGGCTCGCCGGCGGCAACGTCGGCGTGATGGCCGCGACCAACGAGGCGGTCGGCGACGCGGAGATCGCGATGCTGCTGTCGATCTTCGGCGCGATCGCGCTGCTCTGCGCGCTCACGTTCCGCTCGTGGCGCGCGGTGCTGTGCATCATTGTGCCGCTCACGCTGGTGTCGATCCTGTGCAACGCGGTGATGGCGCGGCTCGGCATCGGGCTGAAGGTCGCGACGCTGCCGGTGATCACGCTCGGCGTCGGGGTCGGCGTCGACTACGGGATCTACCTGTACGAGCGGCTGCAGCACGACATCCGCCACGGCGCGACGCTGCCCGACGCGTTCGCCGATGCGATGCGCCAGCGCGGCACCGCGGCGCTGTTCACGGCCGTCACGATGTTCATCGGCGTCGGCACGTGGGCGTTCTCCGCGCTGAAGTTCCAGGTCGACATGGGCGTGCTGCTCGCGTTCATGTTCCTCGTGAACCTGTTCGGCGCGGTGTTCCTGCTGCCGGCGCTCGCCGCATGGCTCGGCGTCGAGCGTGCCGAGTGCCGCGTGTCGCAGCCTCAGTCGCAGCCTCAGTCGATGCCGCAGCAGGCCGCGCCGGCGTCCGCGCTCGAGCCGGCGCGCGCGCTCGAATCCGGCAATCCGGTGCGCTGAGCGACGCCATCCCCGTTACCCCGTTCCCCCGGTGCGCGGCGGGCCGCCGCGCGTCCCCCCAAAAGGAGTCAACTGAAATGTCCGCACGCCCCTACAAGATCGAAGCCCAGCCGCTCGCGCAGCGCTATGCGCGCGGCTGGCACTGCCTCGGCCTCGCCCGCGACTACAAGGACGGCAAGCCGCATACGCTGAACATCTTCGGCCGCAAGCTCGCCGCGTTCGCCGATTCGACCGGCAAGGTCAGCGTCGTCGACGCGTATTGTCCGCACATGGGCGCCGACCTGAGCCTCGGCACGGTCGACGGCGACAACCTCGTGTGCCCGTTCCACGGCTGGGCATGGAGCGGCGTAGGGCAGTGCGCGTCGATCCCGTACTGCAAGCGGATTCCGCCGAAGGCGCGCATCGGCGCATGGCCGACCTGCGAGGAGAACAACCTGCTGTTCGTGTGGAACGACCCCGAGGGCAATGCGCCGCCGCCGGAAGTCGCGATTCCGCGCCTGGACGTGTGCTTCTCCGACGAATGGTCGGACTGGGTCGTCGACAAGATGGTGATCCAGGCCAACTGCCGCGAACTGGTCGACAACATCTCGGATGTCGCGCACTTCGCGACCGTGCACCACGCGCCGATCGACTATTTCGCGAACCTGTTCGAGGATCACAAGGCGACGCAGCTGATAGTCGGCCGCAGCGAGAAGCTCGGCGGCGACAGCCTGACCGCGCTGTCGACGTATTTCGGGCCGGCCGTGCACATCACGCAGATGACCGGGCAGAGCAACGGGCAGCCGATCCATTCGGTGCTGCTGAACTGCCACGTGCCGATCGACATGAACAGCTTCGAGCTGCGCTACGGGGTGATCGTGAAGAAGGTCGCCGGGCTCAGCGACGCGCAGAACCTGGAGATCGCGAACGCGTACGTGAAGGAGGCGCAGCGCGCGTTCTACGAGGACGTCGACATCTGGCACAGCAAGACGCGGATCGACAACCCGCTGCTGTGCGAAGGCGACGGGCCGCTGTACCAGATGCGCGACTGGTATTCGCAGTTCTACCTCGACGCGGCCGACGTGCGGCCGTCGAGCGTCGCGCGCAAGGCGTTCGACATGACGATTCGCGACGGCGAGACGCCGCCGCCGCTGCATCACGTGTTCGAGCCGCAATAACGGCGGCGGGGCAAAAAGGGGGGCGTAACGTTACGCCCCCCCATTGCCGCCAACGCCCGCCAGGCAAGGCGTCGCGCGATACCGTGCGCGAACGCCGCACCGAAAGGGCTTGACGAATCGGCCGGCGCAGCGTAGTGTCCTAGACCGAAGTCTTCAAGAAGCTCGATTGCTCATCATTGGCCGCACGGCGTGCGGCAGTCGTTGGTCTCTCCCTCTTTGATTCTTTCTGTGCCCGTCGTGGGCGCAAGTTCATTCATTCGTATTAAGGAAGTATTTGTGGATACCGGTACCGTCAAGTGGTTCAACGAAACCAAGGGCTTTGGTTTCATCTCCCCGGACAACGGCGGCGACGATCTGTTCGCCCATTTCTCCGAAATCCGTGGCACGGGTTTCAAGACCCTGGCCGAAGGCCAGAAGGTCAGCTACGAAGTGAAGCGTGGCCCGAAGGGCCTGCAAGCGTCGAACATCACGCCGCAGTAAGCCGCATCGGCATCGGTCGCCAATCGGCGGCCGCTGCCGGACGGATGTCGCGCGGGCACCGGCCCTGGCCCGTGTCCTGCGCGTTTCGACGCACACGACCGATGCATCGCGGTATTCACGATGCATCGGTCGTGTGCTTCCCTCATCCATCGCAGGTCCGTACGACGTGCGATTCAACGCCCTCGCGATGCGCTCGCCGCATCGCCAGCGGCTCGTGCTGCAACCCGAGTAGACCGTCGCCATGCCGTACGCGGCGCGGTCCCGACTATGCGCGGTGCTCATCGCGCCGCCGCCACTGACCGCCCGAACGCCGCAACGCGCCGGGCTCCGATTGCAAGACAGGCCTGTCGCCCGTCTGAACGAATTGATACCCGGCATCCTGCCGGCCGCCGACCCCGTTGCGGGCACGGCGCCGGTGAGTTCGCCGCGGCCGCGGTCATTCACCTTGTCTGGAGGAATTGGTTTGGCAAAAGAAGAACTGCTGGAACTGGACGGAATCGTCGACGAAGTGCTGCCGGACAGCAAATACCGTGTCACGCTGGAAAACGGCGTCGTGGTCGGCGCGTATGCGTCGGGCCGCATGCGCAAGAACCACATCCGCATTCTCGCGGGTGACCGTGTGACGCTCGAACTGTCGGTGTACGACCTGACGAAGGGCCGCATCAACTTCCGTCACAAGGACGCGAATTCGCCGCGTCCGCCGCGCACCGGGCAACCGCGTCGCTAAGCAGTCACGATCGGGCGCGCAACGCGGCTCCGATCGCAACCCGTCCGGCCCCGTCATGCGGCCGGACACACCGGACGCACGGCGCGATTCGCACCGTTCGTCGGTCGCCGGCGGCGTCGTTACGCCGCGGCGGCCAAGGTCATCTTCTCCGGCTGCCGTGCGTGTGCAACGCTCAAGCGGCCGCGTCCCGCAGGAAATCTTCCACGATCGTCGCGAAATAAGGCGGACATTCCTGCATCGGGTAGTGCCCGCAATTCGGAATCGTCAGCAGCCTTGCGTTCGGGTGCCACGCGAGAAACGTCGCATGCATCGCCGCTTCGTCGAGCCCCGGATCCTTGTCGCCGACGATCACCAGATAGCGTGTGTCGAGGCCGCGAATGTCGTCGACGAAATCCGTTCCGGTCAGCATGTCCAGATACGCGAGCCGGCACGCGGGTGCCACGCGTTCGCGATTCTGTCGCAGCTTCAGCTCGGCCCAGCGCGCCGACAACCCGCCCGTCACGAACCGCACGAGCCGGCGCAATGCATCGTCGTCGACGGTCGTGCTCGCGAAGCACGCGCGCGCGTCGTCGCTCAGGCGATTGCCGGCCGCCGACACCGGGCACACGGCGATCGCGCTCTTGATGCGTGACGGCGCGTCGGCGGCGATGCGTTGCGTCGCCATGCCCGTCATCGAATGGCCGACGACGTGAAAACGTTGCCAGCCGAGCTGGTCGGCGAGTGCGAGGCAGTCCGTCGCGATTTCGTCGATGGTGCAGGTGCCGCTCAGATGGATCGATCGTCCGTAGCCGCGCAGATCGGCGAACACGTACGTGAAGGCCGTTTCGTCCAGATACGGCAGTAGCGCCGCGTAGTTCGTATGGTCGCCGAGCCAGTCGTGCAGGACCAGCACGCATTCGGGGCCCGTGCCGTGTTGCAGGTAGCCGAGGCCGGGGCGGGAGACGAGGGGGGTGATCAGCGGCATTTCAAGCGGTTTCCTTTTGGTTGGCGGAACCAAAACGAAACGCCCTCCCGGCGGACCGGGAGGGCGTCTTGAAAGTGGCTCGATCGTATCGGGCCGTCCGGCGAAAGTCAACGGCTGGCGCGATGCATTCACGGTGCACCGCACGCGTCTTTACGCGCGAGCCGGCGCGGTCGTACACTCGTCGGCAATTCGCGGCCCGCGCGCCTGGCTTTCGAGCCGTTCAGTTGCTTTCAGCGGGCCGACGATCGTGCCGAGCCGGACATTCGTCGCGCGACGCCAGGAGGCGCCATGAGTGCAGACGCAGCCCCCGCATCTTCTTCCGTTTCCGCCGCACCAGCGGTTCGGGACCGCATCCGGCACGTGTTCGTGCTGATGCTCGAGAACCGTTCGTTCGACCATCTGTTCGCGCTGTCGGGCATCGCCGGCATCACGGCCGCGTCGCCGGCCGACAGCAATGCGTACGGCGGCATCGTCTATCCGTTCGGCGGCGGCGCGCCGGACCAGATGCCGACCGATCCGTGCCATGAATTCACGGACGTGCTCGAACAGCTCTGCGGCGCGGGCGTACCGTTCGTCAAAGGGCAGCCCTATCCGGACGTCGACAACTCGGGCTTCGTGTCGAACTACGCGACGTCGCATTCCGAAGGCTCGCCGCCGCAGGCCGGCAACGCGGGCACGATCATGCAGGGCGCCGATATCCGCGCGCATGCGCCGTCGCTGTATGCGCTTGCGAACGCGTTCGTGCTGTGCGACCGCTGGCACGCGTCGATGCCGGGGCCGACCTGGCCGAACCGCTTTTTCCTGCACGGTGCGTCGTCGGTCGGGCTCGACCATTCGCCGACCAGGGAGGAAATGGCCGGATGGGATACGCTCGACGGCTTCCACTATCCGAAGGGCTCGATCTTCGATGCGCTTGGCGACGACAACTGGCGCATCTACCAGGACCAGTCGGGCGACCCGCTCGGCCACGTGCCGCAGGTCGCATCGCTGAAGGGCGTGAGCTTCTTCGACGTCGACGATCTCGCGCACTTCGAAGCCGATCTCGCGGCCGGCTACACCGCGCGCTACACGCTCATCGAACCGGGCTACGGCGACATCGTGCACGGCACCTATGAAAACGGCAGTTCGCATCATCCGATGGACGGCTTGCCCGGCGGCGACCGGCTCGCCGCACGCGTGTACGACGCGATCCGCAATTCGCCGGTCTGGGACAGCAGCCTGCTCGTGATCGTCTACGACGAACACGGCGGCTTCTACGATTCGGTCAGGCCCGGCGCGGCGCCGCCGCCGAACGACGGCGCGGCCGCGACGCTGAACGCGAGCGGCTTCGGGTTCGACGTGTACGGCGTGCGCGTGCCGGCGATCGTCGTTTCGCCGTGGGTCGCGGCCGGACAGGTCGATCACACGCCGTACGATCACAGCTCGGTGGTCGCGACGCTCGGCAGGCTGTTCGGCCTCGCGCCGCTGACCGACCGCGATCGCCTCGCGAACGACCTGTTGCCGCTCGTCACCGCTACCTGCCGCACCGACTGCCCGGCGAGGATCGGATCATGAACACGACGCCGGCGATGGATCCGCGCGATGCGCTGCCCGTGCGCGACGGCACGAGCCTGATCGCGTACCTGCACATCCTGAAGAAGGCGCATGCGGCGCTGGTCGGCCACGACAAGGCCCACCAGCGTTTCAGCGAGGTCGTCACGCGCGGGCAGGCGCGGCAGTACATCGAGGAACTGATGCCGGCGCTGCTGCAGGCGCGGGAAGTGCATCGGCGGCGCAGACATCACGGGAAGCATCGCTGACGCGGCGGGTGGATGGCGGTTAGCGCGTGACGCTTGATGGCTATCGGCAAACGGCAAACGGCAAATCGGCAAATCGGCAAATCGGCAAATCGGCAAATCGGCAAATCGGCAAATCGGCAAATCGGCAAATCGGCAAATCGCCGACCGCTACTGACGCACATGGTTCGCGCCACCCCCTCGCGTGGCGGGCAACGCATCCTTACACCGGCTGCCGCGCGTGCTGCGCGCTGACCGCTGCTCCGGCTGCCCCCGCCAGTTGCACCGCCGCACCGGCGAACATCGCCGCGCGCAACCCCGCCGCACCGCCATGCATCGCCGCGAACAGCGTGCCGAGCACCGCGATCCCGAGCGTCGCGCCGGTCATCCGTGCGACGTTGACGAGCGCGCTCGCAGTGCCCGAGCGTGCGGCGTCCACCGCGCCGACGGCCACCGTCATCAGCGGCCCCGTCGCGATTCCCATCCCGAGCCCCGTCAACGCAAGCCCGATTTCCGCGCCGAGCAGGCCCGGCGACGCAGCCCACGCACCGATCACCGCGAGCCCGCTCGCGATCACGGCGACACCGCCGGCCGTCGTCACGCGCGTGCCGACCCGCTCGGACAAGCGTCCCGACCACGGCGACACGGCGACGAACACGAGCGCCATCGGCAGCAGCGCGAGGCCCGCGCCGGTCGCATCGAGGCGGCCGGTGCTCTGCCACGTCAGCGGCAGCAGGAACAGCACGCCGTACATCCCGAACGTCATGGCGGTGGTCGCCGCGATCGCGCCGCGAAACGCGCCGAGCCGGAAGATGTCGAGCGGCACGAGCGCGGCGTCGCCGTGGCGCCGTTCGATCGTGATGAAGGCGGCGAACGACGCGATCGCGACGCAGACGGCGACCGCACTGGTGACCGGCGAATCGCGGAACACGATCGCCGCATACGCGAGCGTGCCGAGCGCGAGCGCGCCGGTGACCTGTGCACCGCCGTCGAAATGCCGGCCGCGCGGATCGGACGACTCGGGCACGGCCGGGACCGCGAGCAGCATCGCCGCGACGCTCAGCGGCACGACCACGAAGAAGATGCTGCGCCAGCCGAAATGCCGGATCAGCACGCCGCCGAGGGTCGGCCCGAGCGCCATCGCGACGCCGTTGCACGCGGCCCAGATGCCGAGCGCGCGGCCGCGCTCGACCGGATCGCGCCACACGATCCGCACGATCGCGAGCGACGCCGGCAGCAGCAGCGCCGCGCCGACGCCGGCCAGCGCGCGTGCGCCGATCAGCACGGACACCGACGGCGCGAGCGCGCACAGCAGCGACGCGACGGTGAACACGGCCGTGCCGGCCATGAAGACGCGGCGCCGGCCCAGCAAATCGGCGAGCAGCCCGCCGGTGAGCAGCAGCACCGCGTACGTGAGGTTGTAGCTGTCGACGACCCATTGCAGCGCACCGACGTCCGCATGGAAATACGTGCCGATCGCGCGCGTCGCGAGATTGACGACGGCCGTGTCGACCTGCGCGACGAGCACGGCGATGCACAACGTCAGCAGGGTCACGCCGCGCCGTTTGACGACACGGCCGGCGAGTGCGGAAAGTGCTCCGGTAGGGGTCATGGGCGGCATTCCTGAACGGGCGATCCTGCGAGCTTAAGCGCCGCCTGCTGCCAGCGTGGTGTCAGCAGGGCGAGGGCAGCGGGCACGCAAGCGGCATGCCCGTATGCGTCGGGGCGCGTTTCAGATCGGCTTCGACCCGCCTGCGCAGACGTTGCTGAAGGCTTGCCGTAAGGAGCGGCCGGGGCCGCCTCGATCGAGGGACGGCATCGCAGCGTAGCGGCGGCGTTACTGCTGCGGCATATGGTTGTGCTGAGCGGCAGGCTCGACGCATTCGTCGCGCTTGCCGACGCAACGCGCGCCGCGTTGCCGACCGGACCGGCATCGACGCGCTGACCGAAGCACGCCGGGACGCCGTGCCCGACGCGAACCTGCGCGCTGGCGTTGCCCGTGCAGGCGACGCCGGGCCGGTTCGGCGATCCGGTGAAAATCGGCCGCGTGGCGTAGTTCCCGATGTCCGACGACGCGAGCTACGCAACGGGCGCCGAGCGGGTCGTGGACGGCGGCAACATTCCGTCGCGGCGGTTCTGCGTGCATCGAAGCGTCCGGCCGTTTCCTCCGGGCGTTTCGACATGACAATGCGGAGCGCGATGCTCCGCATCTTGTCATCCGGCTGCCGGAACCGCGATGCCGGCACACGGCATTTCCGCGATCAGAACTTCGCGCGGATGCCGGCGCCGAACGTGTTGCCGCTCGACAGGCCGCTGATGTGGTCGTTCATGTATGCCGCGTAGACGTCCGTGCGCTTGGACAGCGGATAGTCGTAGCCGACGGCCCAGGTCTGGCGCGTCTGGTCGAGGCCGCCCGCGTCGCGCGAGTATGCGTACGACGCCATCGCGTTGCCGACGCCGAGCGGCACCGACACGCCGCCCTGCGCGGTGTTCACGTGCCAGCTGCCCGCGACCTGGTCGTTCTTCGTGTACATGTACTGGCCGAACAGCTTCACGAGCTTCAGGTCGTAGGTTGCACCGACCAGCGCGATGCCCTGGCTCTTCATGCCGGCCACCAGCGCGCTCAGATCCTGCGGGCCGTTGTTGAAGTTCACGTACTGGTAGACGGCCGTTGCCGCGAACGGGCCGTTCGCGTAGTTGAACTGCGCGCTCCATTTCTTCGAGCGGTTGTCGCCGGCGGTGTTGCCGAGCGCATACATCGCGCCGAAGTTCAGGCCACCGAACGAAGGCGACGCATACGCGACCGCGTTGTTCCAGCCCGAATCGCCCACCGCGCCCTGGTCGCTCGGGTAGGTTGGATACGTGCCGAGACCGAGGAACACGTGATACACCATCGGCGAGAAGGTGTACGAATCGTAGAACGGGTTGAACAGGATCGTCGACAGGAACAGGTGCGTCGTCAGACGGCCCGCCGTCACCGTGCCGTACGGCGAATCGATGCCGACGTACGCGTTGCGCGCGAAGAACGTGTCGCCCTGGAAGCGGCCGTACTGGCCGTTCTGCGCGCGGAAGAAGCTTTCCAGCGTGAAGATCGCCTTGTAGCCGCCGCCCAGATCCTCGGCGCCGTGCATGCCCCAGTACGACGTCGACATCCCGCCGCCGCCCACGTTCCACGCGCGATCGCTGCCGGGAAACTTGGTCGCGCCGATCCATTCGTCGACCTGACCGTAGAGCGACACGCTCGACTGCGCGTAGACGGGCGCGGTGGCCGCCACGCAGGCGGCTGCGGCGATCAGCTTGACGGACGTGCGCGATGCACGGCGAGCGAATGACTTCATGGGGTCTCCTGTATTGATCGATGGCGGGCCGACTGGCGTCGCGTGATGCATGGCCCGAGGGTAAGACGGGGGACTCGATTGGGCGGTGGTGCCGCGTGCGATTGCGGTCGAATCGCACCGCGCGACTTCATCGTTCGAATGGTTTCATGACAACGATGCTGGATCGTAAATAGGTTGTTTCTGATGAGCCATTGGACGAAATGCATCATGCGTATACGCGAAGTTGTATAACTTCGAATTGGGCGTCGTGATGCCGATCGATATCCGCGTATACGCTCATACAACATCGTTTATGCGATGGATTTCTTGCGTTTGCGGTATGGGCGAAGACTTACCATTTTCCGGATTGGACGCGCTCGAGCAATACCTGAGAAACCCGCCCCGATCGATGCCACACGGTCCGTCTGGACGACGCGCATCGCGCCATTGCGCGGCAGCCTTGCAGGGCCGCGCCGTGCAAGGTGCGGCAAGACATCGCGAATACAACAAGTCCGGTAATGCGAATACCGGTTTTTCTTCGACGCAGGAGACACTGATGAACAAGCAAGGGTTGGTCGACGCCGTGGTTTTTTCTACCGGTTTAAACCGGGCCGCGGCCACCGAGGCAGTGGATGCGGTCATCAATACGATCGTCGGCTCGGTTGCGGCCGGCGACGCCGTTCAATTGGTCGGTTTCGGATCGTTCAGGCAAGGGAAACGCGCGGCCCGAATCGGCAGAAATCCGTCGACCGGAGAGGAAATCAGGATTGCGGCGGTGAATACCGTCAAGTTCACCGCGGGTACCGCATTCAAGAGTGCCGTGAATACGATCGGGAAGTAAGCGGCCGACGGCTCGCGGCAGGGTGTGTCGCCAGTCGCACGTCACCAGTCACACGTCGCCAGCCGGCGGCGACGCAAGCGCAGTACGGTGCGATCACCGTTCTTCGATAAAAAAGACGGGGCATGAGCCCCGTCCCGCATGACCGGCGATCGACCGGACGATCAGGCGGCCACCTCCCGGGCGCGCACCATCGTCAGCGCCGCATCCTCGATCATGTCCTCCTGCCCGCCGACGAGCCGCTGCCGGCCCAGTTCGACGAGAATGTCGCGCGCCGGAATCCCGTACTTCGCCTCGGCCCGCTTCGCGAACAGCAGGAACGACGAGTAGACGCCCGCATAGCCGAGCGTCAGCGCATCGCGGTCGAGGCGGATCGGGGCGTCCATGATTGGCACGACGAGATCCTCGGCGACGTCGGCGATCGCGAACACGTCGACGCCCGTCTCGATCCCCATCCGGTCGCACACCGCGACGAACACTTCCATCGGCGTATTGCCCGCGCCCGCGCCGAGGCCGGCCGCGGCCGCATCGATCCGGTTCGCGCCGGCCGCGACCGCCGCGACCGAGTTGGCCACGCCCATCGCGAGGTTGTGGTGGCCGTGGAAGCCGAGTTCCGTCTCCGGCTTCAGCGCGGCGCGCACCTGGCCGATTCGCGCGGTCACGTCGTCGGGCAGCATGTGGCCGGCCGAGTCGGTGATGTAGATGCAGTTCGCGCCGTACGATTCCATCAGCTTCGCCTGCACGACGAGCTGTTCGGGAGACGACATGTGCGCCATCATCAGGAAGCCGACCGTATCGAGCCCGAGCGTGCGCGCGAGACCGACGTGCTGTTCCGACACGTCGGCCTCGGTGCAGTGCGTTGCGACGCGGATCGTGCCGACGCCGAGCGCGTGCGCCATGCGCAGATGCTCGACGGTGCCGATGCCGGGCAGCAGCAGTGCCGACACCTTCGCCTGCTTCAGCTCCGGAATCACGGCGCTCAGGTACGCCTCGTCGGTATGCGCCGGAAAACCGTAGTTGACCGAAGCGCCGCCGAGCCCGTCGCCGTGCGTGACCTCGATCAGCGGTACGCCGGCCGCATCGAGCCCGCGCGCGATGTCGCGCATCTGGTCGAGCGTGATCTGGTGACGCTTCGGATGCATGCCGTCGCGCAACGACATGTCGTGGACGGTGATCTTCTTGCCTGCAAGTGACATCGTGTGACTCCTCGACTCAAGCGGTGGCGGCCGTCGCGGCCAGCATCTGTTCGGCGAAACGCTCGGCCGTGGCGGCCGCGGCGGCGGTCATGATGTCGAGGTTGCCCGCGTATTTCGGCAGGTAATCGCCGAGCCCCTCGACTTCCATGAAGACCGACACGCGATTGCCGTCGAACACCGGGCCGTTCTTCAGCGTGTAGCCCGGCACGTAGCGCTGCACTTCCTTGACCATCGCATGCACCGACGCGGTGATCGCGTCGACGTCGGGCGGGCCGTCGGTCAGGCAGTGGATCGTGTCGCGCATGATCAGCGGCGGCTCGGCCGGGTTGATCACGATGATCGCCTTGCCCTTGCGCGCGCCGCCGACCTGTTCGATCGCGCCGGACGTCGTGCGCGTGAATTCGTCGATGTTCTTGCGCGTGCCGGGGCCGACCGAGCGCGACGACACGGTCGCGACGATCTCGCCGTAGGCGACCGGCTGCACGCGCGACACCGCATACACCATCGGGATCGTCGCCTGGCCGCCGCAGGTCACCATGTTCACGTTCATCTGCGCGCTGCCGAGGTGCGCGTCGAGGTTCACCGGCGGCACGCAATACGGCCCGATCGCCGCGGGTGTCAGGTCGATCATCTTCACGCCGAGTGCGGTGAGCTTGTCGGAGTTGTCGCGATGCACGTAGGCCGACGTCGCGTCGAACGCGATGCGGATCTCGTCGTCGGCAACGTGCGGCAGCAGCCCGTCGACGCCGCGGTCGGTGGTCTTCAGACCGAATTCGCGCGCGCGCGCGAGGCCGTCGGACGCCGGATCGACGCCGACCATCCATACGGGTTCGAGCACCGGCGAGCGGCGCAGCTTGACCAGCAGGTCGGTGCCGATGTTGCCCGGCCCGATCAGTGCGCATTTGATTTTCTTCATCTGGTTCGTTCCTTTAGATAAAGCGGACGTCGCAGCCGCCGATGCCGTCGATATGCATCGACAGCGCGTCGCCGGCCGTGACCGGAATCAGTTTCGCGAGCGAGCCGGACAGCACGATCTCGCCGGCGAGCAGCGGCACGTCGTATTCGGCTAACGTGTTCGCGAGCCACGCGACCGCGTCGGCGGGGTGGCCGAGCGCGGCATCGCCGCGGCCTTGCGCGACGCGCTCGCCGTTCTTGTCGATCGTCATCTCGCACGCGGCGAGGTCGAGCGTGCGCGGGTCGACGCGCGCGTCGCCGAGCACGTACACGCCGCACGATGCGTTGTCGGCGACGGTGTCCTCGATGCGGATCGCCCAGTCGCGGATGCGCGAATCGACGATCTCGAAGCAGGGCGCGACGGCGGCGGTCGCGGCGATCACGTCGGTGCGGTCGATGCCGGGGCCGCGCAGGTCGCGCGACAGGATGAATGCGATCTCGCCTTCGGCGCGCGGCGCGATCAGAGATTCGATCGAGATCGCCTCGCCGGCCGCGTAGTGCATGCCGGACAGCAGGATGCCGAAATCGGGCTGGCGCACGTTCAGCATGTCCTGCACGGCCTGGCTCGTCACGCCGATCTTCTTGCCGACCACCGATTCGCCGCGCTCGACGCGGCGTTCGATGAAGCGTTGCTGGATCCGGTACGCATCGTCGAGGGACAGCCGGCGTGGCCGCGCCGACAGCGGCGCGACCGGCGCGCGGGAATGCCACGCGGCGTACAGCTCGTCGCCGAGCGTCGCGTGCAAGCGGTTGGACATGGTAGGGCCCTCGAATGGAACAGGCCGCCGCATCGGGCGGCGTTGTGAGCCGGAGCGAGGCTCCGGCGCGCCGATCGTTTAGTTACCCGAACTGCGGATCGCGTCCGGCGAGAAGTACGCCTCGGTGAACTGCGAGCTGCTGTCGAGCTTCGGCATCGGCCCTTCGTTGGTCAGGCGGTCGGCCATGTACGCGCCGGAGATCAGGTCGTGGAAGAACACGGCGCCCGGGTAGAACGTCTTCGCGTCATACGCGTACAGCGTCGTCGCGACGTTGGTGCGCCACAGCTGGCCGCGCGCGTCGTAGTTGTCGGCGAGCAGCGTCATCCACGAATCCTCGTCGATGTACAGCACGCGCTTCGCATACTGGTGGCGATAGCCGCTCTTCAGCGTCGCCTGCAGCACCCACACGCGATGCAGCTCGTAGCGGATGTACGCCGGATTCTCGTGCCCCTTGGTCAGCAGGTCCGCGTACTTCACCGCGCTGTCCATGGCCTTGTAGTCGTCGTACGGCACGTAGATCTCGCGCTTGCCGACGATCTTCCAGTCGTAGCGGTCGCCGGGGCCGTTGTACAGGCGGTCGTCGTCGACGGTGCGGAAGCCGCCCGGGCCCTGCGGCTGGTCATAGCCGTATTCCGGCGCCTGGCGCACGCGCCGCGTGCCGGGGTTGTACATCCACGTGCGCGACGAGTTGTCCGCGCCGGCCTTGTCCCAGTTCGTGAAGCCGACGATCAGCGAGCCGCGGTCGGACAGCGGCAGCTCCGTCGCGTTGCGGTAGAACGTGCGGTTGTTCAGGTCGCTCTTCACGTCGTACTTGCCGACGTTGCGCGGCGAGTAGATGTCGTAGCGCACCTTGCCCCACGCGATGTTGCCGTCGGAATACACGACCGCCTGGTCGTAGGTCGCCTGCTCGGTGCCGATCGCCGACGAGAAGCGCTGGTTCCACAGCAGCTCGGCGGCCGTCTTCGGAATCGGGTAGGGCACCTGCGGCGGCGCGTTGGTCAGCCCGTTCGCGTCGGCCGTCATCGTCGAGTCGGGCGCATACGCGCGGATGTCCTTGTAGACCGAATCCGCGTAGCGGAAGTCGCGATGGCTCGGGTAGACGTTGATCTTGAACGTCGCCGGATAGCGCTTGAACATCGCCTTCTGGCCGTCGGTCAGGTGCTCGGCATACTGCGCCATGTTCTCCGCGGTGATCGTCGCGACCGGCTTCTCGTTCGCGAACGGATCGGGGTAGCGGCCGCCGCGCTTGTACTGCACGTCGGGCGGCGTGCCGAGCCACTTGCCCGACCACTCCGGCACGCCGCTGTCCTTGCTCGCGGCGCGTACCGCGCCCATCGGCGTGAGCGGGCCGTCGAGCGCCTTCAGGTCGTCCGGCGTGACCTTCGGGAACGATGCCGTCGCGACGAGCGCGCACGCGGCCATCACGGTCGCGCGCAGGAGGGGGAGACGAGTTCGTTTCATGACAAATCCTCTTCTTGCTGAGTGACGAGCGGCCGGGCCGCTCAGAAGTGGTAGGTCGCCGTGGCGAGCACGTAGTCGCGATCCGACAGCGGACGCGTGACCGGGTTGGGCGAACCGAGGAACTTGGCGTAGACGAGCGACAGCTGCAGGTTGCTCAGCCGCGTGAAGGTCACGCCGGCCGTCACGCGGTGATCGCCCTGGCCCGTCAGCGAGCCGAGCGCGCCCGCGAGCGGCGACGTGCCGGTCAGGTCGTGCGTGTAGGTCAGCGGCACGTCGAGATCCCAGCCGTTGAACACGTTCTTGTAGCTGAGCGTCCACGCGATCTCCATCGCGAGCGCGTTGCGCGAGTTGGCGAGCGTGGTCGAGCCGTCGAGCTCGGAGATGCTGCCCGCATGCACGTACGTCAGTTCGCCGATCAGCGACTGCGAGTTCGCGAGGAAGCTCGGCCCGATCGAGTAGATGCCGGACAGGTTGGTCTGCAGCACGTTCGCGCGCGTCGACTGCGGGCCGGTCGGCGTGTTGACCAGCACGGCCGCGCCCTGGCGGTACGACACTTCGCCCGCGACGTTCACGGGGCCGACCTGCGTCGAGAAGCTCGCGCCGGTCAGCTTGATGTTGCTGAAATAGGTTTGCTGGTACTGGAGCGTCGGGAAGTAGGTCGTGACGACGCTCGGGTTCATGTCGTTGTAGTGCAGGTAGTACAGGCCGAGCTCGGTGTCGCCGAGCACGCGAAAGCGCGCGCCGATCCCCCACTGGTTGCTCGCGCTCGGCTTCTCGTCGGGGCCGCGCGGAATCAGCATGCCGCCCGGGCCGATGATGAATTGCGCGCCGGGGCCCGTGACGTCGGAATAGCTCCAGTACGTGCCGGGTGCGGTCAGCCTGTTCTGCTGGAACGCGAACTGGTAGTAGCCGAGCACGCTGAAGTTCGGCGTGATCTGCCATTGCGTCGAGATCTGCGGCACCGGCAGCAGGATGTCCTTCACCTCGGCGCCCGCCATGTACGACTTGGTCGCGTCGGACGGCCCCTGCGCGCCCGCGATGTTCGGGAAGAACAGGCTTTCGCCCCATGCGACCACCTGGTCGCCGACCTTCACGTTCAGGCTCGTCGGCCCGATGCGGAAGGTGTTGTACGCATACGCGGCGAGCAGCGTCGTGTGGCCGCCCGACCAGTAACGCGCATCGCTCGTGAAGTTGTTGTACTGCCCCGACTGGTTCACTGTGCCCGGCGCGTCGTTGTAGTTCGGGCGGTGATAGGCCTGGTCGTAGAACGTGTCCGCGCGGACGAACACACCCCAGTCGTCGTGCTTCAGGTTCACTTCGCCGAGCAGGCTGACCTGGTTCTCGATCAGCTTGTTCTTCGCGAAGTTGCGGTCGCCGTCGTCGCCGTTGATGTTCGCGGGCGTCAGCAGATTGCCGCTCGGCGCACGCGTGCGCATGCCGAGCCCGTAGCTGAGCGTGAACGTGTAGTCCAGCGTCGTGTCGGCGCCTAGGTCGATCGTGCTGCCGGCATGCGCGTCGGGAACGGCGCACGTCAGCAGCGCGGCGGCCAGCGTCGACAGCGTGGCGGTGGCCCGCTTGTCGGTACGGCGCGAAATCCGTTGATGCATGGTGTCTCCTCTGGGGTATCGACGACGGTCGACTGTGGTTGTCGTGAGAGGCAGAGTAGGGAGATCGCGGTAGCAGGGAATCGTCAAAATGAACTAGATGACTTCCCTAGGACTGGAAACGATTCGCATGATGTCGCGGGTGCACGCTTATGCCACTCGCGCCGCTCGCGCCGCGCGTGTTATCGCGCGTCCGTCCGCGCCGCCGAAAGAAACGCCGGCCGTTCGCCGCCGCCGTCGAGCCGCAGGTTCGCGCCGGATGCATACGACGCATCGGGCGACGCGAGGAACAGGCACGCCGACGCGACGTCGTCGGGCGTGGCGAGCCGCCCGGCCGGAATCGTCGCGCGGATCGCATCCAGCGCATCGTCGTCGCCGTAGTGGCCTTCGGTCGCGGATTCCGTCTGCACGAGACTCGGGCTGATCGCGCACACGCGCACGCGCGGCGCCCATTCGACCGCGAGCGACGTGACCGCATTGACGAGGCCGGCCTTCGCGGCGCCGTAGGCCGCGGTGCCGGGCGACGGCCGCGAGGCGCTGACGCTGGCGATGAACAGCAGCACGCCGCCGTGCGGCTGCGGCTGCATGATCGCGTTCACGCGTTGCGCGAGCTGCAGCGGCGCGATCAGGTTCAGCCGCACGATCGATTCGGTGAAGCGCGGCGACGCATCGGCCGCGAGTGCGAACGGCGAGCCGCCCGCGTTGTTGACGAGCACGTCGAGGCCGCCGGCCGCCGCGCGGATCGCGGCGAGCATCGCGTCGACCTGTTCGACGTCGCGCAGGTCGGCGGCGATGAAGGTCGCCGTGCGGCCGCCGGCCGCGGGCGGGGTGGCGGGCGCGCCGCGCCCGCAGACGAACACGCGCGCGCCCGCCATGAGAAAGCGCTCGGCGATGCGCCGCCCGATGCCCTTGGTGCCGCCCGTCACGAGCACCGTCTTGCCGCTGTAGTCGAATCCGTTCATCGTCTGCCTCCGTTTCGGTGGGCCGATGATAGGAAGAAGCGCGCGCGGCTTCGTAGTCTGAAAGGATGATGCCGGCCGGCGCCGGCGGCGCAATCATCGTGGCAGGCATCCATCGACCGACGAAGGAGACAACCCGCGATGACGACCCCCACGACGCCGCCGGCCGGCATCTTCACCGACGTACCGGGCGGCCTGCGCCTGCACCATTTCGAGGCGGGCGAGGGCCGCCCGGTGGTGTTCATCCACGGCAGCGGCCCGGGCGCCAGCGGTTTCAGCAATTTCAAGCACAACTACGCCGCGTTCGCGGCCGCCGGCCATCGCGCGATCGTCGTCGACCTGCCGGGCTACGGGCAGTCGTCGAAGCCGGCCGACGTCGCCTATACGCTCGATTTCTTCGTCGGCGCGCTGCACGCGCAGCTCACCGCGCTCGGCATCGGGCCGGCCGTGCTGCTCGGCAACTCGCTCGGCGGCGCGATCGCGCTGAAATACGCACTCGACCATCCCGACGCAGTCGACGGGCTGATCATGATGGCGCCGGGCGGCGTCGAGGATCGCGAGACGTATTTCCGGATGGAAGGCATCCAGCGGATGGTGAAGCTCTTCACTAATCGCCAGATGAATGACGACACCATGCGCGAACTGCTGACGCTGCTCGTGCACGATCCGGCGATCGTCACCGATGCGCTCGTGGCCGAGCGGATGAACGTGTGCGTCGAGCAGCCGACCGAAGTGCTGTCGACGATGAGCGTGCCGAACCTGACCGGCGCGCTCGCCGACCTGCGCTGCCCGGTGCTCGGCTTCTGGGGCACGGACGACCGCTTCAACCCGGTCGGCGGTGCGCTGAAGTTCGTCGAACGCTGCCGCGACGCGCGCGTCGTGCTGATGAACCGCTGCGGCCACTGGGTCATGGTGGAGCACGCGGCCTATTTCAATCGGGAATGCATCGATTTCCTCGCGACGAAAAACGTCCGATAACACGAGCTGCCCCTGACGGACGGCGCCGAACGCGGCCGGCCCGTCCGAATCCACGGAGACATGATGAAACTCATCGAAGAACTGTTCGACCTGCGCGGCAAGGTGGCCGCGATCACCGGCGGCGCGCGCGGCATCGGTGCCGAAACGGCCCGCACGCTGGCCGTGGCCGGCGCGAGCGTCGCGATTCTCGACGTGCTGTCGCAACCGGCGGAAGCGCTCGTCGGGGAGATTCGCGCACAGGGCGGCCAGGCGGCGTTCTGGTCGCTCGACGTCACGCACGAGGCCGACGTGTCGCGCGTGTTCGGCGAGATCGTCGCGCGCTTCGGACGCCTCGATGTGCTCGTGAACAATGCGGGCATCGAAGGACACAACGTGCCGACGCACGAGCTCACGCTCGCGCAATGGCAGCGCGTGCAGGACGTGAACGTCAACGGCGTGTTCCTGTGCACGCGCGCGGCGATTCCGCACATCGAAGCGGCCGGCGGCGGCTCGATCGTGAACCTGTCGTCGATGTACGGGATCGTCGGCGGCCCCGACGTGCCCGCGTATCACGCATCGAAAGCGGCCGTGCGGATGATGGCGAAGGTCGACGCGATGCTGTATGCGGCGAAGAACATCCGCGCGAACTCGGTGCATCCCGGCTACATCCGCACGCCGATGCTCGAGGACGCGTTCCGCCAGATGGGCCAGGACCCCGACCGCGCGTTCGAATACATGCAGACCCACGTGCCGATGGCGAAGATCGGCAGCCCGCGCGACATCGCGGCCGGCATCCTGTATCTCGTGTCGCCGGCGGGCCGCTACGTGACGGGTGCGGAGCTGGTGATCGACGGCGGGTATACCGCGCGCTGACGCGCCGCGGCCGTTGCAACGAAACAGGAGACAGGCCGTTGAAAGTGCTCGTGGCAGTGAAGCGCGTGGTCGATGCCAACGTGAAGGTCGGCGTGAAGTCCGACCGCACGGGCGTCGACATCGCGAACGTGAAGATGTCGATGAACCCGTTCGACGAAATCGCGGTGGAAGAGGCCGTGCGGCTGAAGGAGGCCGGTGTCGTGACGGAGGTGGTGGCCGTGTCGGTCGGTGTCGCGCAGGCGCAGGAAACGCTGCGCACGGCGCTGGCGATCGGTGCGGATCGCGCGATCCTCGTCGAGTCGAACGACGGCGTGGAACCGCTCGGCGTCGCGAAGGTGCTGAAGGCGCTGGTCGACAGGGAGCAGCCGCAACTGGTGATTCTCGGCAAGCAGGCGATCGACGACGATTCGAACCAGACCGGCCAGATGCTGGCCGCGCTGGCGGGCCTGCCGCAAGCGACGTTCGCATCGAAGGTGACGATTGCCGACGGTAAGGCAACCGTTGCACGGGAAGTCGACGGGGGTGCGGAAACGCTGTCGCTGACGCTGCCGGCCGTGGTCACCACCGATCTGCGCCTGAACGAGCCGCGCTATGTCACGCTGCCGAACATCATGAAGGCGAAGAAGAAGCCGCTGGAAATCGTCAAACCCGATGCGCTCGGCGTGGACGTGACGCCGCGTCTGAAGGTGCTCAAGGTGAACGAGCCGCCGAAGCGCGCAGCCGGCGTGAAGGTGCCGGACGTGAAGACGCTGGTCGAGAAGCTGAAGACCGAAGCCAAGGTGCTGTGACAGGGGAGCGGAAGGACATGACGATTCTGGTAATTGCCGAGCACGACGCGGCATCGGCGGGCGGCGCTTCGCCGATCAGGGCCGCGACGCTGAACACGGTGGCGGCGGCGGCCGACGTCGGCAAATTCGCCGGCGGCGACATTCACGTGCTGGTGGCCGGCCATCACGCGCAGGCGGCAGCCGATGCGGCAGCGAAGATCACGGGTGTCGCCAAGGTGCTGCTCGCCGATGCGCCGCAGCTCGCGGACGGCCTCGCCGAGAACGTCGAAGCGACGGTGCTGACCATCGCGGCAAACTATTCGCACATCGTTGTGCCGGCGACGGCCTACGGCAAGAACATCGCGCCGCGCATCGCCGCGAAGCTGGATGTCGCGCAGATCTCCGAGATCACGGCGGTCGTGTCGGCCGATACGTTCGAGCGCCCGATTTACGCGGGCAATGCGATCGCGACGGTGCAATCGACCGATCCGGTCAAGGTCGTCACGGTGCGCGCGACGGGTTTCGATCCGGTTTCGGCGGACGGCGGCAGCGCCGCCATCGAGAAGATCGAAGCGGCAGCCGATGCGCGCGTATCGCAGTTCATCAGCCGGGAAGTGACGAAGCTCGACCGCCCGGAACTCACCAGCGCGAACATCATCGTGTCGGGCGGCCGGGGCCTTGGTAGCGGCGAGAACTACACGAAGGTGCTGGAGCCGCTGGCGGACAAGCTGTCGGCGGCACTCGGCGCCTCGCGCGCGGCAGTCGATGCGGGCTACGTGCCGAACGACTATCAGGTGGGCCAGACCGGCAAGATCGTCGCGCCGCAGTTGTACATCGCGGTGGGCATCTCGGGTGCGATTCAGCACCTAGCCGGCATGAAGGATTCGAAGGTGATCGTCGCGATCAACAAGGATCCGGACGCGCCGATCTTCAGCGTGGCCGACTACGGTGTCGTCGGCGACCTGTTCGCGCTCGTGCCCGAAGCGGCCGCGGTGCTCTGACGATGCCGCTGTTCGACTTCGACGGGATGCGTCCGCGCGTCGATCCGTCCGCGTACGTGCATCCAAGCGCGGTCGTGATCGGCGACGTGACGATCGGCGCGGGCTGCTACATCGGCCCGCATGCGAGCCTGCGCGGCGATTTCGGCGCGATCGTCGTCGAGGCGGGCAGCAACGTGCAGGACGGCTGCGTGCTGCATGTCGGCATCGGCGAGACGTGCCGGCTCGGCGTGAACAGCCACGTCGGCCACGGCGCGATCGTGCACGGCGCGACGCTCGAACCGGACACGATGATCGGGATGAACGCGGTCGTGATGGACGGCGCGACGATCGGCGCGACGGCGATCGTCGCAGCGTGTGCGTTCGTGAAGGCCGGCTACGCCGTGCCGGCGGGCGTGCTGCTCGCGGGGGTGCCGGGGCGCGTGGTGCGGCGGCTGAGCGACGCGGAGATCGCCGCGAAGGCGAACGGTACGCGGGTGTATCAGCAGTTGGCGGTGGATTGTCTGAAGACGCTCACGCGGATCGACGAAGCGTAAGCGCGGGCACGTCGTCACTTGCCGGCGACAAAGCCTTCGTTCGTCGGCGTGAAGACGGAAAAGCCGCATTCGACGAGCGCCGAACGAAGCCGGGCCGAAAGCGCGACGCCACGGACATCGAGCGCCGTGTATCCGTGCTGCCGGGTAAGGCTGCCGTGGTGGTCCTCGATCGCATCGAGTATCGAATCGCACCAGCTTGCCGGATCGTCGCCGTGGCGATCGAACCTCGTGACACCGCCTTCGGCGCCGAACGTGCGTACAAGGCGCGATTCGCGCCAGATCCGCTCGACGACCGCGTCGTTCACGTCGCTCGTCACGACCCACGTGTGCCGAACGCCAGCGGCGACTTCGCGAATCCGCTCGCCGCATTCCGGATCGACGATCAGCGCGATCGTGTGAGGTTCGGTCATCGATTCTCTCGGGGTTTATGCCGATGGCGATTCGATGCCGCACATGGGGCTCGTTGCATCCGTGTGCGATCGATTGCCTGATGCGGCATCGTTGTCATAAGATCGGCGTCAGACCAGCCTACCGCCTCCGGCGCCGAATGAAAACGAATATACGCCTGCGCATCGCCATCATCACGTCGGCTTTCGCCGTCTATCACGTATTCATGCATGTCCAGTGGGTCGTCAGCGGCTGCATCGTATTCCTCGGCCGTCAGCGTTGCAGCTTCGAGAACAGCGCGAATTTCGAAGGGATGATGGACTTCGACCTGATGCTGACCTGCGCGTGGGTCGCGGGTGCGGTGATGGGATGGTTCACCGTCGCGCGTTCGCCGAAAAAAACCGGATAACGGCACGCCTGCTGCGTACGCACCGGCGCCGGCCTGTCCTGCACGATCGCGAGCGACGGCGCCGCGAGATCGCGCGCAGCGAAGCACACCGTTGCCCACGTGTACCCTCATCCACGCGCGCGCCTTGCTTTCCCCGTGTGGTGCACTAGATTCGAAGCGTGATACCTATCGCCGACCGTGCGAGGTGACGCCATGACGCCGTGGGAGATTCAGGGAACCGAGCTGATGAACTGCAATTGCTCATATGGTTGCCCGTGCCAGTTCAATGCGCTGCCGACGAACGGCCATTGCCAGGCGATGGGGGCGATTTCGATCGACAGCGGCCACTACGGCGACGTGGTGCTCGACGGCGTCAGGATCGCGGTCGTGTTCAAGTGGCCGGGCGCGGTGCACGAGGGCCACGGCAAATGCCAGCCGATCGTCGACGAGCGCGCCGATCCGGCGCAGTGCGATGCCGTGCTGAAGATCATGACCGGTCAGGATACCGATCCGTTCGCGACGATGTTCTCGGTGTTTGCGTCGACGCTCGAACAGGCATTCGATCCGATCTTCGCGAAGATCGATTTCGACGTCGATGTCGATGCGCGGCGCGGCCAGATTCACGTGGACGGTGTGCTCGACGTCGTCGGCGAACCGATCGTCAATCCGGTGACGGGGGCCGAACATCGCGTGCGGATCGACCTGCCGGGCGGTTTCGAATACGAGCTGGCCGAGATCGGCTCGGGCACCGGCCACTCGCACGGCCACATCGAACTGGACTTCGAGCGGACCTATGCGCAGTTCGCGCGACTGCACCTGAACAATCACGGGGTCGTCCGGCATCGCGCGATGGCATGAACCTCGTCGGCGATTTTCTCGGGCGTGAGCGCGTCGTCATGCTGCTCGGCATGGCCGCGCTCGTCGGCGCGTGCTGGGCCTATCTGTGGACGGGCGCCGGAACCGGCATGTCGGCACTGAACATGACGACGGTCGCGCTGTTCCCGCATCGGCTCGCCGGCGCCATGGGCACCATGGGTCCGCCGCTGCCGACCGTGATCCTGATGTGGTGGGTGATGATGACCGCGATGATGACGCCCGGTGCCGCGCCGCTGGTGCTGCTGTACCGGCGCGTGCTGCGGCATCGCGGTGCGCAGGGCGCCGGTTTGGCGCTCACGTCGGCGTTTTTGCTGGCCGGCTATCTGGCCGCCTGGCTCGTTTTTTCGGTCGGCGCGGCCGTGCTTCAGATGCTGCTGCAGCCCGCCGGCCTGATCTCGGGGATGATGCTGTGGTCGAAGAGCGCCGCGCTGTCGGCGTTCGTCCTCGCACTGGCCGGCATCTACCAGTTCTCGCCGCTGAAACAGGCATGCCTGCGGCAATGCCGGTCGCCGGTGCGTTTTCTCACTACGTACTGGCGCCCCGGCGTGTCGGGCAGTTTCCTGCTCGGCGTGCGCCACGGCGCGTATTGCGTCGGGTGTTGCTGGCTGTTGATGGCGCTGCTGTTCGTCGGCGGCGTGATGAACGTCGTGTGGATCGTCGCGTTGTCGCTGTTCGTGCTCGCCGAAAAGGTGCTGCCGGGCGGCGAGCGTATCGGCCGCGCGCTGGGTGTCGTGCTGATGACGTGGGCCGTCGCGACGCTGCTCGTGTAGCGGGGGCGTTCATGCCGCGGTGCAGGTGCGGGCCCCGGGAGTCACGAACTTATCCGCGGCTCGTCCGGGAGCTTGTCGACGGAGATCCGGTGCGTTGCGGCCGCTGCCGTCGGTGCAATGACGATCGTTGCGATGCCGGCCTGTGCGGCCGGCGGCACGTTGAACATGCACATGGGCGACATGAAGATGTCGGCGGCCGGATGCCGCACCGATGCCGAAGTGATACGCATCGACGCCGCGCACGGGATGGCGACGCGGCCGTCACGTGGCCAGGGGAGGCCGCGGGCGTGACGACGCTTTCGCGAGCGCGAACATTGCGCTGCCCCGATTCGTCACGCGAATGACCGTCGGGCCTATGACGTTCGATTCGACCCGATTGGAGGGGGCGTCGGAGTTTCGTGCCGATGCTACGTAACATGCCCTCGTGTTACGTGAACGTCGGGCGCGATGCGAGGCCGGCCGAACCGGCGGATTTCGGCTCGCATGCCGCACGTCCCGCGCAAGGACGGCCGCCGGCGGGGCCCCGTGCACCGCAATCGCGGGATTGCATCGATGTCGGCCAGGGTGGCACGGGAGATGCTTGTCGAACGCATCGATCTGAAAAACCGACGGGGGCATCCATGCACCACCATTTCACCAGAACCGGCGTTGCGCTTGCCGCGATCGCCGTAGCTTGTACGCTGGCTGCGTGCGGCGGCGGCGACATCACCGCGCCGGCCGTGGCCGGTAATAACATCGGCACAAGCGGCACAAGCGGCACAAGCGGCACAAGCGGCACAAGCGGCACAAGCGGCACAAGCGGCACAAGCGGCACAAGCGGCACAAGCGGGACGAGCGGGACGAGCGGGACGAGCGGGACGAGCGGGACGAGCGGGACGAGCGGGACGAGTGGGACGAGCGGCACGAGTGGCACGAGTGGCACGAGCGGGACGAGTGGCACGAGCGGCACGAGCGGCACGAGCGGGACGAGTGGCACGAGCGGCACGAGCGGCACGAGCGGCACGAGTGGCACAAGCGGAACAAGCGGAACAAGCGGAACAAGCGGAACAAGCGGAACAAGCGGAACAAGCGGAACAAGCGGAACAAGCGGAACAAGCGGAACAAGCGGAACAAGCGGAACAAGCGGAACAAGCGGAACAAGCGGAACAAGCGGAACAAGCGGCGCGCCCGGCACGAACGGCATCGTCAGCACGGTCGGCCAGGCCGTGATGGACGTCGGCACCTCGCTCGGCGGGGTGAGCCTGCCGGGTGTCGGCAAGAGTGTCACCGGGGGGGCGGGCACCACGATCACCGGCGTGGGCTCGGTCATCAGCGACACGGCGAACGCGGTGAGCTCGGGGATCAGCCAGATCGGCATCACGCCGGACCCGGTTGGCAGGACGGTCACCGGGCTCGGCACCGTCATCAGCGCGACGAGCAATCCCGTCCTGGGCCTTGGCGAGACGGTGAAAGCGCTCGGCGCGGGCCCGCTGTCGCCGCTCGCGCCCATCACGACGCCGGTTGGCGGCCTGCTCGACACGGTAGCCCACGGGCTGGAGTCGGCGGGCGCGACGGTCAGCTCGGCCGTGTCGTCGGGGCCGGTGCGGCAGGTGACCCAGTTGGCCGGGTCGGCGATCACGCCGCTCGTGACGACGGCCGGCAGCCTGACCCAACAGGTCGGCACGGCGAGCGGCCTTGGCCAGCCGGTCGCCGGTCTGCTTGGGCAGGTCGGCGGGGCGATTACGTCGGCCGGGACGAAGGTATCGGCCGCGTCGTCGCAGCCGGTGGTCGGCGATGTCGGGCAACTGGTTCAGGCGGTCGGCAATACCGTAACCAACGTGGGCGGTCTCGTGAATCCGAACGGCGCAAACGGCGCCGTGCCGATTTCGGGCCTGGTGACGAGCGTGGTCGGCGGGATACCGGCAACCGTGCACAACGGTCCCGGCGCCGGTACGGGCGGCGGGGCGACGTCGGGCGGCACGAGCAATCCGCTCGCGCCGGTCACGTCGCTCGTCGGCGGCTTGCTCGGCGCGGTCGGCAAGTGACGGACCCGCACTGATCGTCAGCGCGCGCGGCCGGCGCGCGGCGTGCCGTCGATACCCTTGCGGCGCGCACGAATCGCCGGTCCGAACGATGCGTGCTAATCCGGTCCATCACCGGCATCGCAGCCGGGTTCGGCGAAATTCAATTCGACGCCGTTACCGGCCGGATCGCTGAAAAAGATCTGAAGCTGGCGCGTGAGCGGCACGTACCGGCGCGCGTACCGGACCTGCGCGTCGCCGAGGCGCCGCTCCATGTCGGCGGCGTTCGCGCAGGAAAACGCCATATGGTCGAACGTATTGACGACGTGCGCGGGCCGCACTTCGCCGGGCCGCGCTTCCGACAGGTGGAGAATCGCTTGCGCCCCCGCGTAGAGCCAGTAGCCGTTGCTCTGGAACGGCGGCCGATAGCCGGGTTCGAGGCCCACGACGTTCACGTAGAAATCGCGCAGCGTATCGAGCGTCGCCCGATCGGCGCGCAGGTTGTAATGATCGAGTCCGATGACTGACATGGCAGGTTGTCCGGTTCGTGCAAGGGGGCATTGCACAGCATCGCGCAGCGCGGGGTGTCCTGTCATCCCCGACTGCCTTTGATCGCCGCCGCCGGGCGCGCGAGCCCGCGGGCCGGCAGCGGCGTCGACATCACGATCGACGTGCGGGTTTCGCCGTACAGGTTGATGCGTTCGATCAGCTGTTCGAGGTGCGCCATGCTCGTGGCCACGAACCGCATCACGTAGGAATCCGCGCCGGTCACGTGATGGCACTCGACCACTTCGGGAATCGTCTCCAGCAGCTTCAGGAATTTCGCCTTCGCGGGCTGCTGCACCGTGATGCCGATCAGCGCGCTCACCGGGTAGCCGGCCGCGGCCGGATCGACCCGCGCCGTGTAGCCGTCGATCACGCCGGCCGATTCGAGGCGCTTCACGCGTTCCGTCACCGCCGGCACCGACAGGTGAACCTGGCGTGCC
Source organism: Burkholderia sp. IDO3 (assembly GCF_003366075.1). Lineage (NCBI taxonomy): Bacteria > Pseudomonadati > Pseudomonadota > Betaproteobacteria > Burkholderiales > Burkholderiaceae > Burkholderia > Burkholderia sp. IDO3. The sequence continues at coordinate 1,741,007 of NZ_CP028962.1, read as the reverse complement.
AGCGCCGTGTAGCTGATGCGACCGTCGGCCTGCAGCAGCGCGAGTACCTTCCAGTCCAGATCGTCCATGGCGGCGGGGTTTTTAAGGTGGAACAGCCATTTTTCCTTAAAAACCGTCTTCAGCGGCGATCGGACTTTCCCTACGATGCCGGTACATCCCATTGCCTGACGCGAGGAGCCGGCCATGCTGTTCATCAAGTCCGTCGTGATCGGCTTGTCGATCGCGGTGCCGGTCGGCCCGATCGGCATGCTGTGCATCCAGCGCAGCCTGACCCGCGGTTTTCGCGCGGGATTCGCCACCGGCATCGGGGCCGCCTGCGCAGATGCGATCTACGGGCTGCTCGGCGCGCTCGGTGTCGCGGGCATCGCCACGGCGTTCCCGATGCTGACCGTCGCGCTGAAGATCGGCGGCGGCGCGTTCCTCGTGTGGCTGGCGTGGTCGATCGCGCGTCAGGCGCCGGCCGCGGCGGCCGTGCAGCGCGACGGGCCGCGCACGGCTACCGTGCCGCGCGATTTCCTGACGACGTTCGGCCTGACGCTGTCGAACCCGATGACGATCGTGTCGTTCATCGGGATTTTCGCGGCGCTGGGGCCGCTGTCGGCGGCGCGGGAAGGCGCGATGCGGATGACCGTCGCGCCGATGGTCGCCGGCGTGTTCGCGGGTTCCGCGGCGTGGTGGCTGTGCCTGAGCGGTGCGACCGCCGCGTTGCGCACGAAGATGTCCGGCGCGTTCATGCTTGGGCTGTCGCGTGTGTCGGCCGTCGTGATCGCGGGGTTCGGCGCGATCCAGTTGATTGCGGGCGTGCGCGGTGTCGTGGGGGCGTGAAGGTCGACTGCGGTTCGCTGCGAACGCATTCGATTCATCTGAACGGCTCCGCATCGGCGCCCGCGATCGCGGACGCCGATGCGTGGGCAGCCGGGCGTCAGAACGTGTAGCTGACCTTGCCGAACGCGGTGCGGCCGAGCGTGTTGTAGCCGTACGCGGTCATGTACTGGCGGTCGAACAGGTTCGACAGCGTCGCCGATACCGTCAGGTGCGCGTTGATCCTGTACGACGCGCGCAGGTTCACCGTCAGGTACGACGGCAGGTAGGTCGTGTTCACCGGGTCGTCGAACGTCGTGCCGCCGTAGTTCAGCGACGCGCCCGTGCTCAGCGCGTGCAGGTGCAGTTCGTCCCACGTGTGGTCGACGCTCACGCTGACCGTCTGGCGCGGCCGGCGGTTGAGCCAGCTGTCGTTGGTCTCGTCCTGCGGGTCCAGCAGGCCGATCGCGATGCTGACCGGCGTGTAGCGGCCAATCGTCCCCTTGTACGACAGGTCGATACCGCGGATATGCGAGCGGCCGATGTTCATCGGCGAGAACGTCGCGGGGTTGTACGCGATCAGGTTGTGCACCCGCGTGTCGTAGATCGCGGCGGTGAACGTGCCGTACGACGTGTTCGCGTCGAGCGCGGCCTCGATCGAATCGCTGCGCTCCGGGCTCAGGTCCGGATTGCCGTAGCCGGGGTAGTACAGGTCGTTGAAGGCCGGCAGGCGGAACGCGTTGCCGTACGACACCCGCGCCGTGTACACCGGCGTGATCGCCCACGACAGGGCCGCGTTGCCGGTGTTCACCGACTGGCCGGCGATGATTTCATGACGGCCCGCGACGAACATCGTCACGCTGCCGAGCGTGGCCGACTGATGCAGCGAGAACGCGGAGTCGTTGCGCGTTGGTACGCCGTCCGGAATATCGATCGGCAGGAATGCCTGTTCGCGCGTGAAGTCGTACGCGAGCTTCGTCTCGCCCGACAGCGGCAGGCCGAACAGATGGAAGCCGCGCGCCTGATGGGTCAGCGACGTCGACGAGGTGATGCGCTGCGAATTGATCTGGTCGGTCGGGATGGCCGGGTCGCTCGCATACAGGAACTGGCGATCGTTCGCATAACCGAACGACTGGTCGAACTGGGTGTCGGGCGCGAGGTCGAGATGGAACGCGATGCCGGTCGTCAGTTGGTGATCGAGCTGGCGATCCGCATAGCCGGCGTTGTCATAGGACAGGTCGGAGCGGTGATACAGCGCGAACGTCGAGATCGACCAGTTATCGCGCGCGTAGCCGAGGCGCGCATCGAGGTCCTGCGCGTGATACGGATTGCGGCCGTCCTCGTGGTACGGCAACACGGGCCGCGTCGCGTCGATGCCGGCCGTGTTGTAGTCGTGCAGCCCGAGCGAATACGTGAGGCCGCCGAGCGCCGCGAGCGGGCCGGTCGACGGCACGGTGCCCGACGTGCGCAGCTGGGTGTCGAACGTCTTGTTCGAGCCGCCGCCGAACGACACGGTGGTCTGGTTCGGCTGGTTGGCCGCGCGGCGCGTGAACAGCTGCACGACGCCACCCATCGCGTTCGCGCCGAACGACGCGGCGGCCGGCCCCGAAATCACTTCGACGCGTTCGAACGCCTCGGTCGGCAGGTCCGCCCACGGCGCGATGCCGGTGGTCGGCGAGCCGATCCGGATGCCGTCGATGAACACCGCGACCTGGCTGGCCGACGAGCCGCGGATGCTGACCGACGCGGACGAGCCCGGGCCGCCGTTCTGCGAGACGGTGACGCCCGGCAGCGTCGCGAGCGCCTGCGTGATGCCCGGATCGCTCGGCGACAGCCGGTCGAGGTCGGTGCGCGTGAGCACCTGCGTCGAGGCATAGCGCTGGTCGAACGACTCGGGCAGATGGCGCGTGTCGGTCACGCTGATCGTGGGCAGGTCGGCGCCGTCCGTGGTCTGCGGCGGCTGCGTGATCGCCGTGTCGCCGGCGGCGTGGGCGATCGGGGAGAGCAGCGCCGTGGCGGCGGACGTGGCAAGGAGGTGGCGGAGGTTCATAAGGCAGCGAGCGTGATGGTGTTGCGTACAGCGGGCGTAAGCGGGGCGCGGCGAGTACCGCGCTCGTTCTCGTTGGTTTATCGCGGGACCGGACAGCGTGGCCGGGCGTCGCGCAGGGCGACGCGGCAGACGTGCGCGGACACGCCGCGCATGCCGGCGGCATGTCGGCGCGACGCTTCCGGCGTGGAAGCGGATTCGGAAAGATGGGACATCGGATGGGTCCTGAGGTCGGGCCGTCCATGCAACGAGCGACCGCCAAAGGCGGCGCGTGGCGCATCGGGACACCCCGCCCGGTGCGGCTGCTTGGACCTCGGGTCGATGGCAGGTCTCCTGGCTCGCGGGTCGTCATTCGCGCCGGCCTTCCCGGTTTTCCCAGTGGCATGCGGTGGCGCGGATTCGCCGCTTACAGTTGCGGGGGCAGCCGCAGATTCGAGGCGTTGCCTCTCCTGCGTTCCCTTTTGATCCCGTTCCCGGGAACCATCAGCGCGCAAGCGTAATGGCGAGCGCTCCGGCGCGTCAATTGCCGGTGCGAAGGGGATGCGAAAAAACGTCACTCTTCGCCGGATTCTTTCGAAATCCTTTCTGTTGAGGCACTCGAACCGGGCTTCACGTCTGATGAAACGGCATGCCGGCAGCCGCGCAAGTGCGCCGGAACCGGCTCGGCGCCATACCCGTCCAGCGCACGAACGCCCGCCGGAACGCTTCCTCGCCGCCGAAGCCGAGATGCGCGGCAATCCGCGCGACCGGCCAGTCCGACTCGCGCAGGCAGCGTCGCGCGACGTCGGCCAGGCATTGCTCGCGCAACACGTGATAGCCGCTGCCTTCGGCCGCCAGCCGCCGCCGTAGCGTGGCGTCGCTGACGCCGAGCCACGTCGCCAGTTCCGCGAGCGCCGGCACCGCCTGCTCGCGCGCGAGCGCCGCGTCGAGAAAGCCGCGCACCTGCTGCGCCCATGACACGACGGCCGGTGCCGCATCGATCAGACGAAACGGAAAGTCGACGAGAAATGCGTCGAGCTCGCCCGGCTGCCGGATCACGCGCGCATCGAGCCGCGCCGCGTCGAACGCGAAGCCGTAGGTTTGGCGGCCGACGTCGACCGGCGCATTGAACAGCCCGAGCAGCGGCATCGCATCGTCGCGGCGCGGATGGCCGAGCCACACTTCGTCCGGCCGCAGCGGCTGCCCGATGAGCCAGCCGAACAGTTGCAGATAGCAGAACAGGCCGGTCAGGTCGACGAGACACGCGGCCGGGCTGCGGGTGCGGCGCAGCGAATCCATCCGGAACGTCGCGCGGCCGTCGCGCACCGCGAGCGACAGCATGCCGGCACGCGGCGTCAGCATCTCGCAGAACTCGGCCGCGCAGCGGATCGCATCGGCGAGCGTCGCACAGCTGAGCAGGCAACGGCACATCAGGTCGACTTCCTGCTTGCGCATCGGCGGATGACCGTTGCCGCGCGCGACCTGCGCCTCGAGCCGTTCGATCGCGTCGCGGTACAACGCGACGAAGCCGCCGGGCGTCGTCGCGCTAACCCCGACGGCGGGCATCGCGTGCGGTTGCGCCGACGGCGCGCCGCTGCGCGTCAGTTCGTCGAGCAGGCGTGCGCCGAGGCCCGGCAGCACGCGGCCGCGTGCCGGCAATGCGCGCTGTTTCATGTGTCTCCCGTTCTGATCGCGACGATAGGGGCCGGTGATCGGCCCGGTAGGGGTTCATCCAACGTTGCCACGCAAGAATGCTACCCACGCCGGCCGCTTCCGGCCTCGCCGGAACGGCGTAGGCGGCCGGCATCGCATCCCGCCACGAACCATCCGAGACGACCCGCGAATGATCCAGATCGTAGACGAAATCACGCTCGCGCCCGAGCGCATTCCCGACGTGCTTGCCCTGCTGCGCGACCGCTATTTGCCGGGCCACGCGGCGCGCGGGCTGACGGCGGCCGGGCGCTGGGTGTCGCCGCCCGTCGCGGTGCCGGGGCGGCCGAGCACGCTGTGGCTGACCTGGCAGGTTGCCGATGCGCCCGCGTACTACCGGATGCGCGCGCTGACCGATGCCGACGTGGTCGCATTCTGGATGGCCGTCGATGCGCTGTGCGACGCACGCCGCCGCCACGTGATGACGGACGCCGACGCGCCGCTGCCGGCCTTGACGGAGGTCGACCATGCAGCATGACACGGCGCAGGTATTCGTTTCGGCCGCTGCCGATGCCGGCGCAACCGAGCGTGCGCTGCGCGATGCCGCGCACGCGCTGCCCGGCGCCACCCGCGTGTCGCTCGAGCGCAATCTCGACGGATGCTGGGGCGCGGGCGACTACACGCTCGACGTGCTGCGCGACGAACGGGCAACCGATTGCGCGACGGATTTCACCGCGCTGGCCGGGCTGCCGGGCGTCGTGCGGATCGACGGCGCCGCGTGCCGGGCGATCGGCGGCGGCCTGCGCGAACCGGCGCTGCGCGACGGCGTCTGGCGCACGCTGATGCTGCGCGTGCGGCCACAGGCCGACGACACGCAGGTTGCCGCACTCGAACGCGAACTGCTGCGCATGCCCGCGTTCATGCCCGGCATCCGCAACTGGCGGCTGAGCCGGATCGTGACGCCGGGCGCGTGGACGCACGTGTGGCAACAGGAATTCGCGCGCGTCGGCGATCTGCTCGGCGAATACCTGCTGCATCCCTATCACTGGGGCTGGGTCGATCGCCGGTTCGACGCGGAAAGCCCCGACTGGACCGTCGATGCGATCTCGCACGCGTTCTGTCCGCTCGCGTCGAGCCTGCTGGCCGAGACGGCGGCGTGACGCGCGGCGACCGATCCCGATCCATGCGACCTATCAATACAGGAGACACCACCATGCGAGCCTTGCTGATCGACCGCGTCGGCCATTCCGACGCGCTGCGACTGGCCGACGTTCCCGTGCCGAAGCCGGGCCCCGGCGACGTGCTGATCCGCGTCGCGTACGCGGGCGTCAATCCCGCCGACTGGAAATGCCGGGAAGGCTATCTCGGCGCGTTCATGCGGATCGCGTTCCCGTTCGTGATCGGCTTCGATGCCGCTGGCGTGGTCGAAGCGGTCGGCGACGGTGTCGAAGGCTTCGCGCCGGGGATGCGCGTGTTCGCGCAGACCGACGTCGGCGCCGGGCGCTGGGGGGCCTATGCGGAATACGTCGCGGTGCGCCACGATTCGGTCGTGCGCCTGCCCGACGCGGTCGGCTTCGCGGAGGCGGCCGCCACGCCGACGCCCGCGCTGGCCGCATGGGCCGGCCTGTTCGACGACGGCGGGCTGCGCGCCGGGCAGACGGTGCTCATTCACGGCGGCGCGGGCGCGGTCGGCACGTTTGCGATCCAGCTTGCCGCCCAGGCCGGCGCGCGCGTCGCGGCGACGTGCTCGGCGCGCAATCGCGAGACGGTCGAATCGCTCGGCGCGGCGCAGGGCATCGACTATCGCGAACAGGACATCGCCGCGGCCGTGCGGGCATGGGCGCCGGGCGGCGTCGACCTCGTGCTCGACGCGGTCGGCGGCGACACGCTGCCCGCCGCGCTCGACCTGCTTGCGGCGGGCGGCACGCTCGTCAACATCATGACGCTCGCGCCCGGCGATGCGGAGCGGCTCGCCGCGACGGCGGCCGAGGCCGGCCAGCGCGGCCTGCGCACCGCGATGACCTACAGCCGGATGCCGAGCGGCGCGACGCTCGGCCTGATCGCCGAACGGCTCGGCCGGCGCGCGTTGCGCGTGCCGCGCTTCGACCGTTTTCCGCTCGAACAGGCCGCGCGGGCGCTCGATCTCGTTCAAACGGGCGACGCGAAAACCAAGCTCGTGCTGCATGTTGCGGATATCGCGGACTGAAACCGAACGCTTCGCACCGAATCCCCCCTTCACCGGAGACACCATGACCGACCCCAGAACCGGACGACTCGCAGGCAAATGCGCGCTCGTGACGGGCGCGAGCCGCGGCATCGGCCGCGCGATCGCGCAGCGCCTCGCATCCGAAGGCGCGACCGTCGTCGTGACGGCGCGCAGCCTCACGCAATCGGCAACGACCGCCGGCACGCTCACCGAAACGGTCGCGTTGATCGAGCAGGCGGGCGGCCGCGCGATCGCGCTGGCCGCCGACCTGTCGAATGCCGCCGAGCGCGACGCGCTCGTCGCGCGCGCGGCCCAGGCGGCCGGCGGCCTCGACATCCTCGTGAACAACGCGGGCGTGGCCGACTACGCGTGCGTCGACGCGATGCCGATGGCGATGTTCGATACGACGATCGAACACTATCTGCGCATCCCGTTCGCGCTGGCCCAGGCCGCGATTCCGCTGATGCGCGCACGCGGCGCCGGCTGGATCGTCAACGTCGGGTCGGTCACCGCGCTCGCGCCGCTGCGGCCGTTCGACGAGTTCGCGCGCGCGGGCGGCGCGACCGTCTATGCGGCGGTCAAGGCCGCGTTGTCGCGCTTCACGCAGGGGCTCGCGGCCGAACTCGAAGCGGACGGCATCGCGGTGAACCTGGTCGCGCCGAGCACCGCGATCCGCACGCCGGGCGCGGCGCGCTATATCCCCGAAGGCTATCCGACCGAGGACGTCGCGTACCTCGCGGAAACCGCGCTGGCGCTGTGCAGCCTGCCGGCGCGCGAGCGCACGGGCCTCGTCACGCACAGCCTGCATTTCCCGCTGTCGCAGGGGCTCGCGGTGCGTTCGCTCGACGGCCGCACGCCGTTGCCGCCGCCCGAGATTCCCGCGTATGCCCATCCCCACATCGACCCGACAGGACGCTGACATGACGAACCCGATTCGCTTCGACGGCGGCACCGCCGTGATCACCGGCGCGGCCAGCGGCATCGGCAGCGGGCTTGCGCGCCACGCGGCCGCGCTCGGCATGCGCGTCGTGCTGGCCGACCTCGACCCGGAGAAGCTCGACGCCTTTGCCGCGACGCTCGATACCGACGTGCTGTGCGTGCCGACCGACGTCAGCCGGCCGCAAGCCGTCGACGCGCTGGCCGACGCCGCGTGGCGGCGCTTCGGCGGCGTCGACCTGCTGTTCAACAACGCGGGCGTGATGGCGACCGGCTTCAGTTGGGAAATCACGCCGGAACGGTTCGAGCGCAGCTTCGCGATCAACGTGCACGGCGTGATGAACGGCATCCGCAGCTTCGTGCCGCGCATGCTGGAACGCAACGTGCCGGCGCGCATCGTGAATACCGCGTCGGTGGGCGGCTTCCTGCCGAGCCCGCTGATGTCGCCGTATTCGGCGACGAAGTTCGCGGTGGTCGCGCTGACCGAATCGCTGTACGGCGAGCTGAAGATGCTCGGCGCGCCGGTCGGCGTGTCGCTGCTCGCGCCGGGGCCGGTGCAGACGGGCATCTTCAACGACCCGTTCGGCGCCGCGCACGACCGGCCGGAAGTGCAGGGCTTCGTCGACACGATGCGCGCGATGCTGAACGCGCACGGACTCACGCCCGACGCGTTCGCCGCGCGGGTGTTCGACGGCATTCGCGACGGACGCTATTGGCTGATTCCGCAGCCGGAGACGATCGACGGCGCGCTGCAGCGGCGTACCGCCGACGTCCTTGCCGCGCGCGATCCGTCGCTGCCGTCGTTGTGATGCGGCGATGCCGCGATGTCGCGATGTCGCGATGCAGGCCGGCCGACGCGGCCGGTCCACACGGCGTTACATATGCGTGCTGCCGCGCGTGCGGCCGGACGGATCGCCGCCGCGATCGGGCGGCGTATTGTTCTGATCGATCTTCGCGAGCACGAAGCCGGCGTGCGGCAGCGCGGCGGGCGCACGGTGAGCGGGCCGCGCGACGTCGTCGCGCGGCGAGACAGCGGGAAACCCGGATGACGTCACGCCCGGTTGAGCGAACGCCGAGAGGGATGCGGCCGCGAGGGCGGCAGCGACGATCGCGTGCGTGTTCATGGCGACTCCTTCTTCACGACTGACTGCGGGATCACGCAATGAGTCTAGGTCGCGAAACTTAACGCGACGTGAAGGCGCCGTCGCACGGATGACGGACGCTGCATGACGTCATCCGCGCGCCGCGGCGGTCATGCGGCGGCGGATACCAGCGCGCAGAATGTCTCGAGATCGACGTTGCCGCCGCTGATCACGATGCCCACGCGCTTGCCTTGCAGTTCGTCCTTCATCCGGCGTGCGGCCGCGAACGACAGGCAGCCGGTCGGCTCCACGACAATCTTCATACGGGTCGCGAAAAAGCGCATGCAGTCGACCAGTTCCGCATCGGTCGCGGTCAGGATGTCGTCGACGTCGCGCCGCAGGATCGGGAACGTCAGGTTGCCGAGATGCTGCGTCTGCGCGCCGTCGGCGATCGTGCGCGGCGTGTCGATATGCACGATCGACCCCGAGCGGAACGACTGCTGGCCGTCGTTGCCGGCTTCCGGCTCGACGCCGTACAGCTTCGCATGCGGCGACAGCGCGCGCGTCGCGAGCGCCGTGCCCGACAGCAGGCCGCCGCCGCCGAGCGGCGTGAACACCGCGTCGAGCGGCCCGACCTCGTCGAACAGTTCCTTGGCCGCCGTGCCCTGGCCCGCGATCACGTCCGCGTGGTCGTAGGGCGGGACCAGCGTGAGCCCGTGCTTCTCCGCGAGCGCGCGGCCGATCTGCTCGCGGTCCTCGGTATAGCGGTCGTAGGTCACCACGTTGCCGCCGTAGCCGCGCGTGGCGGCCATCTTCGCGGCCGGCGCGTCCTGCGGCATCACGATGGTTGCCGGAATGCCGAGCATGCGCGCCGACAGCGCAATCGCCTGCGCATGGTTGCCCGACGAGAACGCGACGACGCCGTTGCGGCGCTGCGTCGCGTCGAAGCGCGACAGCGCGTTGAACGCGCCGCGGAACTTGAACGCGCCCATGCGCTGCAGGTTCTCGCACTTGAAGAACACCTGCGCGCCCAGCGCTTCGTCGATCGTGCGGGACGTCATCACCGGCGTGCGGTGCGCGTGGCCGTCGAGCCGCGCCGCGGCGGCCGCGACGTCGTCGTAGGTGGGGAGGGTCGGAGTGGTCATGAGTCGCTCGTCGGAAGGGTCGGTCAACAGGTAAGCGGGGCGCGCATGCGCCTCGCATCATTTCGCATCGTTGTAGACGGTGGCGCGCGAGACGCCGAGATGCTGCGACACGATTTCCATCGCGCGGCGCACCTCGAGGAAGCCGTCGGTCTTCAGCATCTGCATCAGCTCGCGGCGCTGGTCGGTCTTCAGTTCACGCGGCGTGGTCGCGAGGCGCGTCGCGAACGCATCGATGCGCTGCCGGATCGCATCCGCGCCGGCCGGGTCGAGCGTCTCGGCGACCGGTTCGCCTTCCATGCTGCAGAACTGGTTCAGCATCCCCTGGAAGCCGCGGAACAGCGTGACGTCGGCGTTCAGGCACAGCGCGGCCACGTAGCGGCCGTTCGAATCCTTGATCCCGATCGACGTGCTCTTCGCGGTGCGGCCGTCGGCGAAACGGTTTGCGTAGTTCGGGAGCACCTGCGGGAAGTCGTCGTCGGCGATGCGCGCCAGGCCGAGCTCGGTCGCCGGATCGCCGACCGCGCGGCCGGACAGGTTGTTGTGGATCGCGAGAATCGCGTGCTCGGGCGTGCGCAGGTCGTGCACGACGACCTCGGTGAACGGCGCGAACATCGCGCCGAGCCCTTCGGCGATGCGCTGCATCTGTTCGATCAGCGACGCCTGTTCCGATTGCGACGTTTTGCGGGGCGTGGTCATGCGCTGGCCTGGCGCGTGGGCGCGTCGGTGGCGTCGGGCCGCGTGATGTCGGCCAGCAGCGGGCGGGCGATGCGCACGTAGTCGGACGCGTCGAGCACGACGGAGCGGTCGAGGCGGCCTGCGTTGAATGCGATCTCGTCGTTGTGTTCGATCAGCGCGGGATCGACGACGAGCGTCACGTTCGCGTCGAACACGAACGGCGGCACCGCGCCCATCACGCAGCGCGTGACGGCGGCCGCCAGTTCGGGCGGCGCGAGCGTCGCCTTGCGGCGGCCGAGCGCGCCGGCGACTTTCCGGAAATCGATCTTCAGATGACCGGGGATCACCGCGAGCGCGGCGGCGTCGCCGCCGTCCTTGAACGTGCAGAGCATCGCCTTCGCGCCCTGTTCGGGGCGTGTGCCGCGAATCGCGGCGATCACGTCGGATTTGCCTTCGGCCGGATGTTCCAGCACGCGGAACCGCGCGCCGGACGTATTCAGCAGGGCGCACAGCGCGTCGAAAACAGGGTAGTCGCTCATGTCGTTGCGGGCAGGCGGGTGCGCATTGCGGTACGCGGGGGACGGCGCATCGCAATGCGCTGTCGATGGATTGTCCAAGTATAGACGTTTTGTCATGTCGATGGCAAAAGCCGCAAGCATGGATCGCGATACGTGTCCTCCCACCAACTGCCGAAAGATCGTTTCATATCGCGAAATGCGCGTCGAATTCCCGTCGCGCGGCCTTCCCGCCGCTTGAAAACCTGTTTTGCATCGCAAAATGCTGTTCTTATCTCATTGAAAAACAAGCGAAATTTATATCTTATGTCTTATATAAGAGTTGGTGGACAGCGCGCCGCGCGGCGTTACTATTAAGTCCATGCAGTTCGCTTCGTCACGCGGGGCGGGCAGGCTGAACCCTTTACTCAAATGCGCTTCGTTCCCAGGAGATAGACATGTCCCAATATCAAGACGACATCAAGGCAGTGGCTGGTTTGAAGGAGAAGCAAGGCAGCGCGTGGAATGCCATCAATCCGGAATCCGCTGCCCGCATGCGCGCCCAGAACAAGTTCAAGACGGGCCTGGACATTGCCAGGTACACCGCGAAGATCATGCGCGCCGACATGGCCGCGTACGATGCCGATCCGGCCAAGTACACGCAGTCGCTGGGTTGCTGGCACGGCTTCATCGGCCAGCAGAAGATGATCTCCATCAAGAAGCACTTCAACAGCACCGAACGCCGCTACCTGTACCTGTCGGGCTGGATGGTCGCCGCGCTGCGCTCGGAGTTCGGCCCGCTGCCGGATCAGTCGATGCACGAAAAGACCTCGGTCAGCGCGCTGATCCGCGAGCTGTACACGTTCCTGCGCCAGGCCGACGCCCGTGAGCTCGGCGGCCTGTTCCGCGAGCTGGACGCCGCCAAGGATGCCGCTGCCAGGGCCGCGATCCAGGAAAAGATCGACAACCACGTGACGCACGTCGTGCCGATCATCGCCGACATCGACGCCGGCTTCGGCAACGCGGAAGCAACCTACCTGCTGGCCAAGCAGTTCATCGAAGCAGGCGCATGCTGCATCCAGATCGAGAACCAGGTGTCCGACGAGAAGCAGTGCGGCCACCAGGACGGCAAGGTCACGGTGCCGCACGAGGACTTCCTCGCGAAGATCCGCGCGATCCGCTACGCGTTCCTCGAACTGGGCGTGGACGACGGCATCATCGTCGCCCGTACCGATTCGCTCGGCGCCGGCCTGACCAAGCAGATCGCCGTGACCAGCACGCCGGGCGACCTGGGCGACCAGTACAACGCGTTCCTCGACTGCGAAGAACTGTCGCCCGACCAGCTCGGCAACGGTGACGTCGTCATCAAGCGCGACGGCAAGCTGCTGCGTCCGAAGCGCCTGCCGAGCAACCTGTTCCAGTTCCGCTCGGGCACGGGTGAAGCGCGTTGCGTGCTGGATTGCATCACGTCGCTGCAGAACGGCGCCGACCTGCTGTGGATCGAAACCGAAAAGCCGCACATCGCGCAGATCGGCGGCATGGTCAACGAGATCCGCAAGGTGATCCCGAACGCGAAGCTGGTGTACAACAACAGCCCGTCGTTCAACTGGACGCTGAACTTCCGTCAGCAGGCTTACGATGCGCTGAAGGCCGAAGGCAAGGACGTGTCGGCGTACGACCGCGCACGCCTGATGAGCGTGGAGTACGACGAAACCGAGCTGGCGAAGATCGCCGACGACAAGATCCGCACGTTCCAGGCCGACGCATCGCGTGAAGCCGGCATCTTCCACCACCTGATCACGCTGCCGACGTACCACACGGCCGCGCTGTCGACCGACAATCTGGCCAAGGAATACTTCGGCGACCAGGGCATGCTCGGCTACGTGGCCGGCGTGCAGCGCAAGGAAATCCGTCAGGGCATCGCGTGCGTCAAGCACCAGAACATGTCCGGCTCGGATATCGGCGACGACCACAAGGAATACTTCAGCGGCGAAGCAGCGCTGAAGGCGGCGGGCAAGGACAACACGATGAACCAGTTCTGATATCCGTCGGACCCGAAGCAGAAAAGCCAACCCGTTGCGGGTTGGCTTTTTTTATCCGCGCACCGCCTTCACGACATACTGGCTCGTCGGCACCACGTCGATCTTGTCGAAATCGATGAAGCGTCCGCAGCTGTCCATCATCTCCGCCACGTTGCGCTGGAATTTCTCCTCGTCGCCGACCGCATCGAAGAACGCGTGCGGATCGGTCATCGCCGCGGCCGGGAAGCATTCCTCGACGATCGCGTCGTAGCCGGGCGCCGCGTGCGTGAGCGCCCGCACGACCACGTTCTGCACGTACTGGAAATTGTCCTGCGTATCGATCGCGACGCGCGTGTGATGACCATGCCACACGTCGAGCCACGCTTCGTGCGTGAGTCGCGGCGGGCGCTTCAGGAACGCAAGCTGCGAGAAGCCGCTCGTGCGTTCGCCGGGCCGCGCGGGAAAGCGCGTGTTCGGAATCGGCTGCGATTCGGTGACGAGATACGCGGCCATGTGCGGGACGACCGCGCGCACCGCATCGTCGAACGGCTGGCGGAACATCGGGTTCGCGCTGTCGAGCCACACCGCGACGATGCCGTCGATGCCCGGGTGCGTATTGGTCTGCTTGAGCGCCGCGGCCGGCGCGACGTCGGCATCGGCGACGTTCGCCTGCACGCCGTGCGCGCCGAGCGACAGCAGCGTGTCCGCGAGTTGCGCGCGCACGCTGCGGCTCCACTGATCGGGCGCGACCTGCGCATCGCGCCACAACACGTAAATGACTTTCTCCATTGCTCCGGCTCCAGAGGGAATGACGGGATCGGCGGCGCTGCCGCCGGGTTTCAGGACGCGTTGACGGTGGAATCGGCCGCGTCGCGCGCACCCGGTGCGAAGCGGTTCTCGGTCAACGTGAACGACGGCGGAATCGGCGACGTGACGGTTTCGAACAGCCGCTCGTGGCGCGTCGCGTGAATGCGCCACATGCCGTCGCGCTTCACGTACTGGTCGTCGTAGAACGCGGTGCCGTGCACCAGGTAGTTGTCCTCTAGATTGATCGCGTGATCCTCGAGAAACCACACGCCGCATGCGTGATCGGCCGATATCAGCGTGAGTTCGGGGTGATGGCCGTGATGCATCGTCAGGACGGTCGGCTTGCCGATCAGCGCACGCAGGCTCGACACGAACGCGTCGCGGCCGTCGTATGCATAGCGGCCGCCTTGCAGCCGCACTTCGCAGTCGTCGGTCACGCATTGTTCGAGCAGCGACCAGTCGTGCGTGTCGATCGCGCGGAAATACCGGTACTTCAACTGCCGGATCTGCTCGTATTCGAAGAGCGTGCGGGTTGTCTCGTCCATCGCCGTATCTCGTGGTGGTGTCGTTCGATGGTAGGAACGAAGCCGCCCGCGTCACATCGTCTGTTCGGACGAACGCGGCGACGGCATCGTCGGCGCATGCCGATACAGACCACCGGATTCATCCAAACAGGTGATGGCCGCGCTTTCGTGCGCCTGTAACGTGGCGTCGACGCGGCTTCGATCCGCGCACACGAGACCAAGGAGAGACGGCATGACCCCGATCGAACGAATGGAAGCGCGCGTGCGCAGGCTCGAGGACGCCGATGCGATCCGCCGCCTGAAGGCCCGCTACTTCACGTGCTGCGACCGGAAGGACCCGCGGGGCATGCGCGACTGTTTCGCGCCCGGCACCGTGCACATCGACTACGGGCGGATCGGCACGTTCGACCATCGCGACGCGCTCGTCGACGTGTTCGAGCGGCTCGGCTGCCATCCGCACATCGTCGAGATGCACCACGGCGTGAACCCCGACATCACCGTGCTCGACGACACGCATGCACGCGGCACGTGGGGGCTGCATTACCAGATGCTCGATACGCACGCGCACACGCTCACGCAGCTCGGCGCGACCTACGACGACGAATACCGGAAGGTCGACGGCGAATGGAAGATCGCGGCCACGCGCTGCGTCGTCACGTCGACGCTGTCCGCCCGCTACGAAGGCGATGCGCCGGGCGTGCTGTTCGCCGGCGCGCAGCCGCCTGCGATGTGACGACGCGCTCCGCTCGCGTCGGTTGAGAACATTCCCCAGGAGACATCGAACATGACACAGAACCACGAGGCGCCGGTCGCCGTCGTGACGGGCGCGTCGCGCGGCGCGGGCAAGGGCATCGCGCGCGCACTCGGCGCGGCCGGCATGACCGTCTACGTGACGGGCCGCTCGCAGCACGAAGGCGATGCGCCGCTGCCCGGCACGATCCACGAGACGGCGCGCGAGATCGACGCGCTGGGCGGCCGCGGGATCGCGGTCGCATGCGACCACGCGGACGACGCGCAGGTGAAGGCGCTATTTGAACGGGTCGAACGCGAAAGCGGGCAGCTCGACATCCTCGTCAACAACGCGACCTATCTGCACGATCAGCTGATCCTGCCCGGCCCGTTCTGGGAGAAGTCGCTTGACCTCGTGAACATCCTCGACGTCGGGCTGCGCTCGGCCTACGTGGCGAGCTGGCACGCGGCGCCGCTGATGGCGAAGCGCCGCAGCGGGCTGATCGCGTTCACGTCGTCGTTCGGCGCGAGCTGCTACATGCACGGCGCGGCATACGGTGCGCAGAAGTCCGGCGTCGACAAGTTCGCGAAGGACATGGCGGTCGACCTGAAACCGTTCGACGTGGCCGCCGTGTCGATCTGGATGGGCCCGCTGCGCACCGAGCGCACGACGCGCGTGTGGCGCGAGCATCCCGATCTGTACAAGGAATTCTCGCTCGTCGCCGAAAGCCCGGAATTCACCGGCCGCGTGATTCAGGCGATCCACGCCGATCCGCAACGCATGGCGCTGTCGGGGCAGGTGCTGGTCGGCGCGGAAGCCGCGCTGCGGTACGGCATCGCGGATCTCGACGGCAAGCAGCCGCCGTCGTATCGCGACATGCTCGGCGGCCCCGTGCAGGCGCATCCGGCGATCGTGGCGTAAGGCGCGCGCAATGGGCAATCTCGATGGCAAGGTCGCGCTCGTGACGGGCGCGGGGCAAGGCGTCGGACAAGGCGTCGCGCATGCGCTCGCGGCCGAAGGCGCGGCGGTGGCCGTGGTCGGCCGCACGCGCGACAAGCTGGTCGCGACGTGCGAGGCGATTCGCGCACGCGGCGGCGTTGCGGAGCCGTTCGTCTGCGACGTGATGGATGCCGAACAAATCGCGCAGTGCGTCGATGCGGTCGTCGAGCGGTTTCGCGGCGTGCAGATCCTGATCAACAACGCGCAGATCGTGCCGCTCGGCCGCCTGCTCGACGTGACGGACGCGGATTTTCTCGCGGGCCTCGAATCGGGGCCGATCGCGACGCTGCGGATGATGCGCGCATGTCATCCGCATCTGAAAGGCGATGGCGTGATCGTCAATTTCGCGTCGTCAGCCGCGGTGCGCTGGGATACGTCCGGTTACGGCGCATACGCGGCGACCAAGGAAGCGATCCGCGCGCTCACGCGGGCGGCCGCCTGCGAATGGGGCGCCGACGGCATCCGCGTGAACGCGGTCGCACCGCATGCGCTGTCGCCGGGGCTGAAGGGCTGGGTCGATGCGAACCCGGACGAAGCCGCCGCGTTCTTCCGCACGATCCCGCTCGGCCGCGTCGGCGACTGCGAGCGGGACATCGGGCGCGCGATCGTGTTGCTCGCGAGCCGCGACGCCGCGTATCTGACGGGCGCGACGTTGCCGCTCGACGGCGGGCAGGCGTACTGGGGCTGACGGCGCGCGGGATGCGCGCATCGCCAGGCACGGGCCGCCACGCGTGCGCGCCATCGGGCATCGCGGCCGGCAAGCCGGAACCGGAAAGCATCGGAACAATCGGAACAATCGGGAAGAGGACGACATGGGTCGACTGGAAGGGAAGGTGGCGATCGTCACGGGCGGCGCACGCGGCATGGGGGCGGCGACGTGCCGGCTGTTCGTCGAGGAAGGCGCGCGCGTCGTGATCGGCGACGTGCTCGACGCGCAAGGCGAAGCGCTCGCGCGCGAACTCGGCGACGCGGCGCGCTTCATGCGGCTCGACGTGGCCGACGAAGCGGGCTGGCAACGCGTGGCCGACGCGACCGTCGAGCAGTTCGGCCGCATCGACGTGCTCGTCAACAACGCGGCGGTGCTGATGTTCGGCGCGATCACCGCGTTGTCGAAGCGCGATTTCGAGCGCGCGGTGTCGATCAATCTCGTCGGCACGTTCGTCGGCATCCGCACGATCGCGCCGCGAATGATCGCGCAGAAGAGCGGGTCGATCGTCAACATCTCGTCGGTGGACGGGCTGCGCGGCGTGAACGCGCTGGCCGCGTACGTATCGAGCAAGTGGGGCGTGCGCGGACTCACCAAGGTTGCGGCGCTCGAACTCGGGCACCAGGGCGTGCGCGTGAGTTCGATCCATCCGGGCGGCGTGAACACCGCGATGTCGAATCCGGCCGGCGCGCCGCTCGACGAGGTCAACAAGCACTACACGCACGTGCCGCTGCAGCGCGTCGGCCTGCCTGACGAAATCGCGCGCGCGACGCTGTTTCTCGCAAGCGACGAGGCGTCGTACTGCAACGGCGCAGAACTGTCCGTCGACGGCGGGATGGCGGCGGGCGCGTATTACCCCGGATTGCCGGGCGCGCCGTTTTGAGCGGTAGCGTACACAACGCATTCATGCCGGATGTTTGTGTACGCAACCTAATTCGGGGTTTGCCTGAATAGCGAAAACGCTAATTCGGGCCGAGCGGGTTCGCGTGCGCGCGCGCGAATGCGTCGCGCGGTTTTTTCCGTCTTCGCGAAACCCTTGCCGGGCGGACGTTCCGGCGGATTCGTCCCCAAAGCGACTGCGTGCGCGCAGTAAAAAGAACCTGCCGGCAAGCGTCATGCCGGCAGGGCGTCACGGTTGTTTCTTGTTGCAACGCAACGCCCGCCCGATAACGGCGATGGTATGCTGGCCGGCATGGAGTTGTACGGCAGGTTGCTTGCATGGCGAAACTCGCGTTCGCACGCTCATACGAGACATCACATTCTCTCGCCCGCATCGCGGCATCGACACGCGCTCCGCTCGCGCGTCCCGCCTTGCGCGTCGCTGCATCCTGCGCTCCGATCGCATTCCTCATCTCGCGGGCTCGCCCCGCACCCCCCATCCCCGCCCAATAATCTGGAGACATTCCCATGTCGCAAAACACTACGGCCGAAGCAACGCACGGCCCGCTGATCGCTCCGCCGGCATTCGTCAAACATCGCAAGCTGATCGACTGGGTGTCGCGCATCGCCGAGCTCACGGAGCCCGAACGCGTCGTGTGGTGCGACGGTTCGCAGGAAGAAAACGACGCACTCTGCCAGGCGATGGTCGATCAGGGCACGCTCACGCGCCTGAACCCGGCGAAGCGCCCGAACTCGTATCTCGCGCAATCCGATCCGTCGGACGTCGCGCGTGTCGAGGACCGCACCTTCATCTGCACGCCGTCGGCCGACGACGTCGGCCCGACCAACAACTGGATCGCGCCGGACGAGATGCGCGAGACGCTGAACGGGCTGTTCCGCGGCTCGATGCGCGGCCGCACGCTGTACGTCGTGCCGTTCTCGATGGGCCCGCTCGGCTCGCCGATCGCGCACGTCGGCGTCGAGCTGTCCGACAGTCCGTACGTGGCGGTGAACATGCGGATCATGACGCGCATGGGCCGCGAGGTGTACGACGTGCTCGGCGAGGACGGCGAGTTCGTGCCGTGCGTACACAGCGTCGGCCACCCGCTCGAAGCGGGGCAGAAGGACGTGCCGTGGCCGTGCAATCCGGTGAAGTACATCGTGCACTTCCCCGAAACGCGCGAGATCTGGAGCTTCGGCTCGGGCTACGGCGGCAACGCGCTGCTCGGCAAGAAGTGCTTCGCGCTGCGCATCGCATCGACGATGGGCCGCGACCAGGGCTGGCTCGCCGAACACATGCTGATCCTCGGCGTGACGTCGCCGGCCGGCAAGAAGTATCACGTCGCGGCGGCATTCCCGTCCGCGTGCGGCAAGACCAACTTCGCGATGCTGATTCCGCCGCAGGGCTTCGACGGCTGGAAGGTCACGACGATCGGCGACGACATCGCGTGGCTGAAGCCGGGCCGCGACGGCCGCCTGTACGCGATCAACCCGGAAGCCGGCTTCTTCGGCGTCGCGCCGGGCACCGGTGTGAAGACCAACCCGAACGCGATCGCGACGCTCAAGGAAAACGTGATCTTCACGAACGTCGCGCTGACGGAAGACGGCGACGTGTGGTGGGAAGGGCTGACCGACACGCCGCCCGCGAAGCTGACCGACTGGCAGGGCAACCCGTGGACGCCTGAAATCGGCAAGGAGACGGGCCGCAAGGCCGCGCATCCGAACTCGCGCTTCACCGCGCCGGCGTCCCAATGCCCGTCGATCGACGGCGAATGGGAGAACCCCGCCGGCGTGCCGATCGATGCATTCATCTTCGGCGGCCGCCGCTCGACGACCGTACCGCTCGTGACCGAAGCGCGCGACTGGGTCGAAGGCGTGTACATGGCCGCGACGATGGGCTCGGAGACGACCGCCGCGGCCGTCGGCCAGCAAGGCATCGTGCGCCGCGACCCGTTCGCGATGCTGCCGTTCTGCGGCTACAACGTGAGCGACTATTTCGCGCACTGGCTGAAGCTCGGCAAGCAGCTCGAAGGCGCGGGCGCGAAGCTGCCGAAGATCTACTGCGTGAACTGGTTCCGCAAGGACGCGAACGGCAAGTTCGTGTGGCCGGGCTTCGGCGAGAACATGCGCGTGCTGAAGTGGATGCTCGATCGCCTCGAAGGCAACGGCGGCGGCGGCGAGCATGCGTTCGGCGTGTCGCCGGCCTATGACGACCTGCATTGGGACGGGCTCGACTTCACGCGCGAGCAGTTCGATTGGGTGACGTCGATGAACGCGGACGAATGGCGCGAGGAGCTGAAGCTGCACGCGAAGCTGTTCGACACGCTGAAGCTGCGTCTGCCCGCCGAGCTGACCGACACGATGAACAAGATCGAACAGCGCATCGGCGGCTGACGATCCGCATCGACGCAACGAGGTCGCGCAGTCAACGCCCGAACGTCCCGCCGCCGGCATGCATCGCCGGCGGCGGGACGTCGTCGTTTACGCTTCGCGTCTTGTTTCGTTTCGCGTGTGTCGCGTGTGTCGCGCCGTGTGCCTACGCGCCGCAATGCGCGACCACTTCGTTCACCGCGCGCTGCACGTCGCCGCGCCGGTAGCGCAGCAGCGCGGTATCGGCAGGATCGGGCTCGTACGACACGACGTTGCCGCGCCCCGTATAGATCGCGAGGTCCGGCAGCAGCGGATGCGCGTGGTCGAGCGACGGTACCGTCTGCGGATTGCCGGCCGCGCGGAAGAACGCCGCGAAGTAGTCGGCGAAGCTCAGGTTCTCGTCGCCGACGAGATAGGCCTTGCCGGTTTCGCCGCGTTGCAGCGCGCCCCGGATCGCTTCCGACAGCGATTGCGTCGAGATGAAGTTGCTGCCGCCGGCTGGCCCGTATACCGGCAATCCGGCGATCTTGCCCTGTGCGTAGCGGGTATATGCGGCGAACATCTCGTTGCGCAGCCCCGGCACCGACCCGACCACGAACGGCGCATTGACGCTGCACACCGCGAACGACGGCGACCCGAGCGCGCGCACGCGTTCGTCGGCGAGATGGCGCGAGCGCACGTACGGCACGCTGTCGACCAACTCCGGCGCGACCAGCGGATAGAAGCTGCCGACCAGCACCGCGCGCTTCACGCCGGCCTCGCGCGCGAGCGCGAAGAAGCGCGGCACCGCTTCGACGTTCGCGCGTTCCCAGTGCGCGGCTTCGTCGGTGCCCGGCGGCAGATGACGAATGTCGTTGCCGGCCGCGAACACGATCGCATCGAACGGCGCGAGATCGTCGCGCGTGAAGTTGCCGGCCACGTAGTCGCGCTGCAGCACGTCGAATTGCGTGAGCGCGCTGCCCGGTGCGGGCGGTTTGCGCGCGGCGAGCGTCACGTGGTTGCCCTGCGCGTGCAGGTGCAGCGCCGCGTGGCCGCCGATGAGGCCGGTGCCGCCGATGATCAGGATTTTCATGGTGTCTCCGGTGACGGCGCAGGCGCGCCGTATCAAATGAACGGATGCCGCCCAGACATTGCTTCGAGCGCCTGGCGCACGTCCTGCGCGCGGGCCGCGCCGATGCCGCCCGCGCCGCCCGTGACGAGCGCGGTGCGGCCGGCGAGGGGGCGTGACGAGCGCATCGTTCAGCCCTCCAGCGGCAGGTCTTGCGACCAGTCGACGTGCAGCGTGCGCGCGGCGAAGCGCCACGCCGCGCCGTCGAACACGCAGCGGTCGCGATAGCGCAGCCCCCAGTCGAGCTTGCGCTTCACGCCGTCGCGCACATAGACGTGGCACGCGACGCCGTACGTCTCGACGTCGGCCTCGCCGCCGTCGAGCGTGACGAGCTGGTTGTGCACGTGATGCTGGGTCGTCTCGTAACGCTCGATCACACGCATGCCGGCGACGATCACATCGCGGTCGTCGAAGCGGAAACCGGGGCCGTCGAGCCGCGCGTCGGCGGTGAAGAGGGCGGCAAGGCGCGGCCAGTCGCGCCGGTCGACGGCTTGCGCGTAACGGCACGCCAGCTCGTACAGCGCGTGGCGGGGATTCGAATCGGTCATGCAGTGCTCCCGTGGATGTACGGAAAGAGTCGGCCACGCCGCGCATGCGGACGTGGCGGCATTGCGACGTCGATGCGCAGGTTCGCATCGGACCGATCGATCCTCATCGTCCATACGGAGCAGGGCGCGGCTCGGGGAAAACACCGGGAGCGGCGATCGCGCATCGTCCGATGCTGCGGCGCGGCGTGCGTGATGCGGCATTCGCCGGAGGATGACGCGGCCGGTCACGCAAGGCAGTCGCTCATGCTTTTTCCAATCGACTCGGCGAGCCACCTCACGCGATGTTGCGCCGCAAAACGCGTCCGGCGCCTGCCTCGCGTTTGCCCCTAGTCGAAACGGACGATGGCTGCGGGCCCGGCGCTGGCTACCGTGCAGTCATCCGGTGTGGTTGCCACCGAGCCGGATTCGAACCGCGGGAGCGGTCAACCGAAGGGGACGACGATCATGAGACTCACGACTCGCAAGCTGTGCGTATTGGCGATGGGCACGTTCGCTGCGATGGCGATGGCGCGATACGGCGCCGATCGCGTCCCGTCGCCGCCGTATGCGGCCGGCATCCTGCAATGCCGCTCGGTCGACCAGAACGGCCTGCCGACCGGTTGCGTGCCGATCGAGCCGTCGCACTTCGGTTTCGCCGCATTGCGCGGCATGTGACGCCGGCGCGGCCGTGCGCCGTGTCGGAAGGACGCCGCTGTGACACGGTGCAGCGGCGTGCGGACGGCTTGCGCGAAGGCCATCGCGGCATGAGTTGCGCATCGGCCGGATCGCATTGCCGATCCGGTCTCTCGTCATTCGATTCCCGGCCGCCGCGCGATGTCGCGCCGCCGCCCCGCATTCACGACGCCGCACCGCCCGTATCGGCATCCACGACGCGGTGACGTTCGCATCCGGCCGCGACGCAGCCAGGCCAGCCGCCACCCCGACCATCGCCTTTCACGCATTCCGTTCACGCCTATCCACGCCCATGTCATCCGAATATTCCCTGACCCGCCCCCTGAACGCCCGCGACGTGCATCGCTGGGACGCCGAACACGACGTCGTGATCGTCGGCTTCGGCGCGGCCGGCGCATGCGCGGCGATCGAAGCCGCGAGCGCCGGCGCCGACACGCTGATCGTCGAACGCGCGTCGAGCTACGGCGGCACGAGCGCGCTGTCCGGCGGCGAGATCTACCTCGGCGGCAGCGGCGGCACGCCGGCGCAGCGTCAGGCCGGCTTCGTCGACGAAACCGACGACCTGTATCGCTACCTGATGCTCGCGGGCGGCCGCGACGCCGACGAAGCGAAGGTGCGCGTCTATGCGAATGAAAGCCTCGCGCACCACGACTGGCTGGTCGCACAGGGCCTCACGTACAAGAACACGTTCATTCCCGAGCGGATCGTCGAGCCGGAAACCGACGACTGCCTGATCTGGTCCGGCAGCGAGGAAGCGTGGCCGTTCTGCGACGCCGCGAAGCCGTGCCCGCGCGGCCACACGCCGCAATGGCCGGGCTGGGGCGGCGGCCAGATGCTGATGCGCGTGCTGGCCGGGCGCGTGCAGGCGCTCGGCGTCGCGACGCGCTACGACACCCGGGCGCTCGCGCTGATCGTCGACGATGCCGGCGCGGTGCGCGGCGTCGTACTGCGCGCATACGGCGAGACGGCGTTCGTGCGCGCGCGCCGCGCGGTGATCCTGTGCGCCGGCGGCTTTGCGATGAACCGCGACATGGTGCGCCGGCACGCGCCGCAACTGCTGCGCTCGAACGAACCGATCGGCAGCCCCGGCGACGACGGTTCGGGCATCCTGCTCGGCCAGAGCGCGGGCGGTGCGGCGATCCACATGGACCAGGGCTTCGTCAGCCTGCCGTTCTACGCGCCCGAATCGCTGATCCACGGGATCTTCGTGAACGCGCGCGGCCAGCGTTTCATCAACGAGGACGGCTATCATGGCCGCACCGGTCATCATGCGTTCCATCAGGCCGACGACCGGATCTACCTGCTGGTCGATCAGGCGACCTACCAGGCGCCGCCCGACATCGCGCGGATCGGCATCGCGGCGGCGGGCGAGACCTGGGAAGAAGTCGAGCGCGATCTGCGGATGCCGGCCGGCACGCTGACGGCGACCATCGACGTGTACAACCGCCATGCGGCCGAAGGCGTCGATCCGCTGTTCCACAAGGCGAAGAAATGGCTGAAGCCGCTGATCGAACCGCCGTTCGTCGCGCTCGATTGCCGGATCGACTACGCGTTCTACCCGCATTTCACGCTGGGCGGGCTCGATACGCTGCCGACCGGGCAGGTGCTCGACGCGACGCGCACGCCGGTGGCGGGCCTCTATGCGGCCGGCCGCACGAGCTGCGGGCTGCCGCGCTGGGGCGCCGGATACAGCTCGGGGCTGTCGCTGGCCGACGCGACGTTCTTCGGACGGCAGGCCGGCCGCCACGCGGCGCAGGCGCTGACCGACGCGTTGCGCAGCGCGGCGTAGTTCATCCGGAAAAAACGACGCCCCGGGCAATTGCGTTGCGCCGGGGCGTCGTCGTTCGATGCGGACGTCACGCGGACGTCCGCCGGTCATCGCGCCGTCATGCGAGATCGAGCGCGTTGGTCAGGTCGCCCGGCGGCGTTGCGTTGCGCGCCGCGAACGCCTTGTCGCGCGCGGCGACGCCGTCGAGCGGCGCGAGCCCGTGCACGCGGCTGATGAAGCGCAGGATCGAGTTCGTGTCGTACAGCGTGTGATCGACGTGGCCCTTCTTCGCGAACGGCGAGATCACCAGCGCCGGAATCCGCGAGCCCGGGCCCCAGCGATCGCCGACCGGCGGCGCGACGTGATCCCACCAGCCGCCGTTCTCGTCGTGCGTCATCACGATCACGGTGTTCGCCCATTGCGGGCCGCGCCGGATGTGCTCGATCACGTTCGCGATGTGACGATCGCCCGATTCGACGTCCGCGTAGCCCGCGTGCATGTTCAGGTTGCCCTGCGGCTTGTAGAACGTGACGGCCGGCAGGCGGCCCGCGTCGATGTCGGCGATGAAGTGGTTGGTCGACGGTTCGTCGCCGAGGCCCGCGTCGCGCAGGTACCGGCGGCGCGCGTCGGTGCCCGGCGCGTAGTTCGCGAAGTAGTTGAACGGTTGATGGTGGTACTGGAAATCAGGCACGGTGCCGGTATCGCGGTGGTCGAGCGCGTACTGCCACGCGCCGCTGTACCACGCCCAGTCGACGTTCTTTTCCGACAGGCGATCGCCGATCGTCGCATGGGCCTGCGGCGGGATCACGCGGTGATCCGACGGGTCCGCATACGCGGCGTTGCCCGGGTCGGGCGGCGGCACGTAGCTCGGCTGGTACGGCGGCGCCATCGTGTTGACGCCGTAGCCGTCGGGCGTCAGCGGGCCGTCGCCCGCGAACTTCGGCGGACCGTCGAGCGCGGACGCCGGCGAATCGGCGGCGAGCGTCAGGCGCGTGCCGGCCGGATCGTCGCCGTCGACCTTCGACAGCAGCTTCCCGGCATGCGGTTGCTTGTGCGCATCCGGATAGATCGGCGGTTGCGCGGAAATCAGGAACATGTGGTTGAGCCACGAACCGCCGAAGGCCGCCATGAAGAAGTTGTCGCACAGCGTGTATTGCCGCGCGAGATTCCACAGCCGCAGCGTGTCGGCCGAATTGCGGTAGTGGCCCATCACGAGGCCGCCCGAATCGGCCCATGCGGCGAACTGATCGTTGCGCCCGCCCGCGATCTGCATCTGGTTCTGGTAGAAGCGGTGCCACAGGTCGCGCGTGATCACGCCGTTCGGCAGCGGCTGGCCTTGCGTGTCGGCGAGCCGGAACGGCGCGTTCGGCAGCTTGTCGATGTCGCGCTCGGCGATCGCGTAGCGCTTGCCGTCCACTTCCTGCGCCTGCGGCACGAGCCCGCCCCAGATCTTCGGCAGCACCGGCAGCGGCGTCTTGCCGTCGCGATCGAGCTGCTGCGCATGCGCGGGCTGCACGTCGCTCAGCGGATAGCGCACGCCCGGGAAATCGCCGTACAGGTTCGCGAAACTGCGATTCTCCGCATAGATCACGACGATGTGGCGCACCTGCCGGCGCAGCGCTTCGTCGAGCCGCAGGTCGGCGGCGGAGCGCGGCGCGCCGCCCGGCACGGTCTCGCAGCCGCCGAGCGCGACGCCCGCGCCGAGCGCGGCGAGGCCGCCGAGTACGCGGCGGCGCTCGGGATCAACGGGAAGGTCGTCGGGGCGATCGGGGGTGTCGTTCACGTCGTGTGCTCCTCGAATGGGCGGTTGTCGTTCGATGCGCGGCAGCGTCGCACAGCCTGCCGCGACGCGAGACGGGACGCAACAACCGCATGGGCGATTGCGCCACGCCATGCGGTTGTCACAAAAATGTCACGAATGCGACTATAACGCGGCCGGCCGCGCCGATGAAAGGTGTTTGTCGGACGCTGCGCGACGCGCGTGCGCGAACTAGACTTGAATGAGGGGCGGCGCGTCACATGGTGTTGCCCTGGAGAAGGTCGCCCGGTGGCGTCGGCCGACGGTGCCGCCGCGGTGTCATTCATGCGACGAAACGAGGCGACGATGGCGCGGATGCATGCCGTGCGCGCCGGGCTGCCGATGCCGTGCGCCGGCCGGGCGCGCGAGCACGCGCCAGCACGCCGCACGGTGCACGCAGCCGGCCCGATGCGATGGACAGGAAACTCGACTACGCAGGATTGCTGATCGCGGCAGGCTTCTTCGTGCTGTTCGCCGCGCAGTTGCTGATGCTGCGTCCGGCGTCGACGGTGATCGCGTACAGCGATTTCCACCGGCTCGTCGCGGCACGGCTCGTCGACGATCTCGAGATCGGCACGACCGCGATCTCGGGCACGTTGAAGATGCCGCAGGCCGGCCCGATGCTGCCGGCGTCCGAGGTCGAGTCCGTGAAATCCGCCGGCACGCCGTGGCGCTTCTCGACCAATCGCGTGACCGACCCGCAACTGATCGATACGCTGACCGCCGCCGGCATCCGTTATCACGGTGCGTCCGACACCGGCTGGATCACGTCGCTCGCGTCGTGGCTGGTGCCGCTCGTCGCATTCGTGTTCATCTGGAACCTGATGCTGCGCAAGCGCGGCGGGCTGCAGGACTTCACCGGGATGGGCAAGAGCCGCGCACGCGTGTATGTGCAGCAGGAAACCGGCATCACGTTCGACGACATCGCCGGTATCGACGAAGCGAAGGCCGAGTTGCAGCAGCTCGTCGCGTTCCTGCGCAACCCCGATCGCTACCAGCGGCTCGGCGGCAAGATCCCGAAGGGCGTGCTCGTCGTCGGCGCGCCGGGCACGGGCAAGACGCTGCTCGCGCGCGCGGTGGCCGGCGAGGCAGCCGTACCGTTCTTCTCGATCAGCGGCTCCGCGTTCGTCGAGATGTTCGTCGGCGTCGGCGCCGCTCGCGTGCGCGACTTGTTCGAACAGGCGCAGCAAAAGGCACCGTGCATCGTGTTCGTCGACGAGCTCGATGCGCTCGGCAAGGTGCGCGGCGTCGGGCCGATGTCGGGCAACGACGAGCGCGAGCAGACGCTCAACCAGTTGCTCGTCGAGATGGACGGCTTCCAGGCCGGCTCCGGCGTGATCATCATGGCCGCGACCAACCGGCCGGAAATTCTCGATCCGGCGCTCTTGCGCCCGGGCCGCTTCGATCGGCACATCGCGATCGACCGGCCAGACGTGAACGGCCGCCGCCAGATTCTCGGCGTGCACGTGAAGCGCGTGAAGCTCGCGACCGACGTCGATCTCGGCGAGCTCGCGTCGCGTACGCCGGGTTTCGTCGGCGCGGATCTCGCGAACGTCGTCAACGAGGCCGCACTGCATGCGGCCGAACTCGGCAAGCCGGCGATCGGGATGGACGATTTCGACGAGGCGATCGATCGCGCGCTCACCGGGCTCGAGCGCAAGAGCCGCGTGATGAACGCGCAGGAGAAGCTGACGATCGCGTATCACGAAGCCGGTCACGCGCTCGTCGCGGAGAGCCGCGCGCATTGCGATCCGGTGAAGAAGGTGTCGATCATTCCGCGCGGCGTGGCGGCGCTCGGCTACACGCAGCAGGTGCCGACCGAGGATCGCTACGTCCTGCGCCGCAGCGAGCTGCTCGATCGCATCGACGCGCTGCTCGGCGGGCGTGTGGCCGAAGAGCTCGTGTTCGGCGACGTGTCGACGGGCGCGCAGAACGATCTCGAACGGGCGACCGCGATGGCGCGTCACATGGTGATGCAGTACGGAATGAGCGAGAAGATCGGGCTCGCGACGTTCGACGACGGGGACGGGCACGCCGGCATGCCGGGCGGATGGCGTGCGGGGGACGGCCGCTGCAGCGAGCACACCGCACGGATGATCGACGACGAAGTGCATACGCTGCTGACCGACGCGCATGCGCGTGTCCTGGCGACGCTGGGCGCGCGTCGCGATGCGCTGGAGCGGATCGCGCGACGGTTGCTCGAATGCGAAGTGCTCGAACGCGACGCGTTGCAGGCGTTGATCGATGGACGTATCGCACCTTCCGCACCTTCCGCGGCTTCCGCGGCTTCCGCGGCTTCCGCCGATTGCGCGTCAGCCACCGACGCAAATGCGCCGGATCAGGCAACGGCAGTCGAGCGCGATTTCGTCGCGTACGGGACGCCGCGCGAACCCGAACGCTGAAGCGCGGATCGCGCCCGGCGCGACGCGCGGCCCGTCAGGATCGCATCGCGTCGGCGCGATGGCCGTTACGTTGTCGGTCGGCAAGACATGGGCCGATCTGGCGGCGGCAACGCGTGTGCTCGACCGCTTCGATGCGTATTGCGCGGTGACCGAGAGCATGCGCGACGGCATCCCGATCGCGGTGACGGTGCAGGACGTGAACGGCGCGGTGCTGGGGCCCGCGATTAGCGTGAACGGGCCCTAGACCGCGAGACGACCGGCGCGTGAGCCGTGCGGCAGGATGCGACGCGTCAGGACTCGGTCGCGGCGGCGACTTCGGCCGCTTCCGTGAGTGCATCGAGAAAGCGGGTGCGCCACCAGTGCACGTCGGTCTTGCGCACGATCGCCATCAGCGCGTCATGACGCTGGCGCCGCTCGTCGAGCGGCATCGTGAGCGCGCGCTGGATCGCCTGCGCGGTGCCTTGCGTGTCGTACGGATTGACGAGCAGCGCCGGCTTCAGTTGTTCGGCCGCGCCCGCGAAACGCGACAGCACGAGCACGCCCGGATCGGTTTCGTCCTGCGCGGCGAGAAATTCCTTCGCGACCAGGTTCATCCCGTCGCGCAGCGGCGTGACGAGCGCGACGCGGCTCGCGCGATAGAGACCCGGCAGGCGCTTGCGCGCCACCGTGCGGTGGATATAGCGCATCGGCATCCATTCGAGCTCGCCGTAGTCGCCGTTGATCGCACCGCACAGGCTGTCCATCTCGCGGCGCAGATCGTCGTACGCGCCGAGATCCTCGCGGCTCGGCGCGGCGATCTGGATCAGCGTTGCGCGATCGCGATTCTCCGGATACTGCTCGAGCAACTGGCGGAACGCATGCACGCGCTGCGGCAGCCCCTTCGTGTAGTCGAGACGGTCCACGCCGACGAGCAACTGGCGTCGCGAGTATTCGTCGCGCATCCGCTCGAACATGTCGATGCCGTCGCGATTCTCCGCGAGCGCCGCGAATTCGTCGACGTTGATGCCGATCGGAAACGCACCGGCCGACAGCGTGCGGCCGAACGCGCGCAGGCGGCCGTCGGGCAATCGTGCGGCGCCGGCTTCGGCTTCGACGTAGTGCTCGAAGTGCAGCAGGTCGGATTCGGTCTGGAAGCCGACGAGGTCGTACGCGAACAGCGAACGCATCAGCCATTCGTGCTCCGGAATCGCGGCCATGATCGGCGGCGGCGGCATCGGAATGTGCAGGAAGAAGCCGATCGGATTCCGGCAACCCATCGCACGCAGTTCGGCCGCGAGCGGAATCAACTGGTAATCGTGGACCCAGATGGTGTCGTCGGGGCGCAGCAGCGTGCCCAGCTTGCGCGCGAAGAGCTGGTTCACGCGCCGGTAGCCGTCTGCGAAGCGCCGGTCGAACTGCGCGAGGTCGAGCCGGTAGTGGAACACCGGCCACAGCACGTTGTTCGAGTAGCCGAGGTAATACGCGTCGTAATCCTGCGGATCGAGATCGATCGTCGCGAGGTGAATGCCGCCGACGTTCTGGATCTGCACCTCGTCGCCGTGCGCGGGATGCTCGCCTTCGCCACGTAGCCTGCCGCTCCATCCGAACCAGACGCCGCCCGATTCCTGCAGGCTGTCCTTCACGGCGACGGCGAGCCCGCCGGCTGCGGCTTTACGGGGATCTGCGATGCGATTGGATACGACGACGAGTCGGCTCACCGGTTCTCCTGCGAGGGTTGGGGAATTCATGCGGCCAGGGCGCGAAGCGGACGCCGCCATCGACGCAAAACGCGCGACGGGGCCGCGAGACGATCGGACGGGAGTCAGGGCATGCGATTCGCCGTTCGAACGTGAGGTGCTTTTTAAGCATACTCGTCATTCGGCTGATTTAAAAGTGCATGACCGGGATCAACGGACAGGCCAATGCGATGCGACAGTCGCTGCTCATCGCGTTTTTCGGCCGGGACCGGAAATTGCGTAGTGCTGCAAATGCAGCGTGTGCATAGGGCGCGGACGAAGGGGCAGGGGCGTTGCAGGCGGGGTGAATGATCGTGCTCGTGCACATGTCGGGTCGAGCGCAATCGCGTCGGCATGGCGTCGATTTGATCGAATGCGATGTACCGATCGGTGCCGTGATCTTGCGCGTCAGACACGGGCCGCCACCCACCGCGATCACGATCAGGCAGATCGCCGACAAGAGTTGTTTGCGCGCGGCAGTGTCGCGATCGGCGAATGCCGGTGCGATCGCGATTTCACGTTCGCGCATATAAGTTGCGTACGCATCGATCGATTAAACAAGTTGTGCGGGAATCCAACTGCATTACTAATCAATTTATGCGATCGCATCGTCATGCTTGCCGGCCTGCGCGAGTCCGGCGATGTTCAGCGTGAGGGGGCCGTTGCTGGTTTCGGCACCACGATTTCGCCGACCAGTTCGCGCGAACTCCCGAACGCCGATAACCCGCATTGACGATTTATCTGATTCGTATTGCGGGTGCCGAATCGCGTTCGAGCAGAAGCCGGGGCCGGAGTCGATGCGCGGCAGCGGACCAGGCGATGCCGGTAAACGAAAACCGGCGCCCGGTTTCCCGGGCGCCGGACAGGCCCGCGGCACGCGCCGCAGGGTTTGGCGGATCAGAACGTCGTGCGCAGGCCGGCCATTACGCTGCGGCCGCCTTCCGGCGCGAAGCCGCGCACGACCGAGGTCGCGTAGCGGATGTCCTGGTTCGTCAGGTTGTCGCCGCGCAGGTACGCGAGCCAGTGCGTCGCGCGCATGCGGAACTTGTACGTCAGCATCACGCCGAGCGACGTGTAGCCGTCCGTCGAGAAGTCGTTATCGGGCACCCGGTGCTGCGACCACGCATGCGTGAGCTGCGCGCGCGCGCCGAACGGGCCGTATCCGTAGTCGGCCGCGAGCGTCGCGCGCAACGGAGCGATGCGCGGCAGCGGCTGGCCGGTATCGACGTTGCGCGCATGCGTGTAGTCGGCGGTGAGTTCCAGGTCGACCGTGTGGCCGCGCCGCGAGAACGCGCGCCATTTGCCGTCCAGCTCGACGCCGTAGAACTCGGCGCGCACGCCGCGATAGATCGCTTCGTTGAGCGCGTCGTCGGTGCCGGGTGCGACCGGTTCGCCGTCGTCGTCGACGACGCGGCCCGTGTTGTACTCGGTCAGGTAGTTCGAGAAGCGGTTGTAGAACACGCCGACGCTGCCGCGGTTCGGGCCGCTCGCATAGCGCAGCGACAGGTCGGTCGACACGGCCTTTTCCTTCGATGCGTTCGGGTTGCCGATCAGGAACTGGCCGGTCGCGTCGTGCGGCCCGTTCGAGTACAACTCGTAGAAGGTTGGCGCGCGCTCCGTGTACGCGACGTTCGCCGCGACCGACCACACCGGCGTCAGCGAGAACAGCGCGCCGGCCGATACGCTGCCGGCATTGAAGTCGCGCGGCTGCGCTCCCGCGAATTTCTCGACGCCGGCCGGATCGGGGTTGACCGTCACGTGCTCGAAGCGTCCGCCGAAGCTCAGCTTCAGCGCCGAATTGACCTGCCATTCCTCGAGTCCGAACAGCGCGACGCTGCTGGTGCGCGTGGACGGCACGAGCATTTCGTCGCCGAGCGCGGAGAACGTGTTCTGGCCGAACTGCACGCCGATCGCGCCTTCGAACGGGCCGATCTTGCGGTGCTGCGCCTCGATGCGCGCCTCGTAGCCGCGATTGCGGAAGGTGGTCGCCGTCTCGCCGTTGTCGACTTCCTTGTGCCGGTAGTCGGTGTACGCGAAGTCGAACTTCAGCTTCGTGAACGGCCCGCTCAGGTTGCGCACCTCGGACGCGAACGCGAGGCGTTCCTGGCGCATCCGCAGCCGCACGTCGTCCTCGGCGACGGAACCGTAGTTCGATTCGTAGCCGCTGTACGACAGGCCCGCGAAGCCGTCCGTCCACGTGTACGACGCGCCGACCGCGCCACCGTGCACGCGGCCGTCGCTGTTCGGCACGTTGCCGTACGGCTGCGGCGTGTCGGGGCCGTCGGTCGCGCGCTGCCCGCTGCTGCGCGCATAGCCGGGAATCCGCAGCTTGCTCGCCTCGCGATCGAACGCGTCGACGTGGAACGCGAAGCCGCCGCTGCCGCCCTCGACCTGCGCGGCGCCTGCGCGAACCGAATTCGCCCCGCCATAGCGTGCGTCGAGCGCACCCGTCACGCCTTCGATCGCTTCGCGCGGAATCCGGTTGTCGATGGTGTTGACGACGCCGCCGACCGCGTTGCCGCCGTACAGCAGCGCGGCCGGCCCGCGCACGATCTCGACGCGCTCGATCGACAGCGGATCCTGCGGCACCGCATGGTCGTACGACAGCGACGACGCATCGTAGGCCGCGACGCCGTTCTGCAGCAGCCGGATCCGGTCGCCGTCCATCCCGCGGATGATCGGGCGGCCGACCATCGGCCCGTAGGTGGTCGTCGACACGCCGGGCAGGCCGTTGAGCGTTTCGCCGAGCGAGTCGGCCTGGCGACGCGTGAGCGCGTCGCCGGACAGTTGCGTGGTCGGCGCGACCAGTTCGGTGTCGCCGAGCGGGTTCGCGGTCACGAAGATCGGTGCGAGCGTCGTGGCCGCCGGCGGATTCGCCGGGGTGGTCGTATCGGTCTGCGCGTGCGCGACGGCGGCGAAGAGCATCAGCGAAACGGGCGAGAGCGGGCGAAGCGGTAGACGAGGGAGGTCGCGCATGGTCGGTGAATCGATTGGAATCGGATCGGAAAACGAGGCATGCGGGTCATCGCTGGATACGATATATTGTTGCGTATGCGACGCGCAATGACCCGCTGGAACATGACTCGACGAGGCCCGGCCACCCGGTAGGAACGGCATTCGAGGCGGACGAGTACGCGAAATGATATGTTATATCATTTCAAATTCCAAGCAGAACGGCGGCTCGCTGTAGGGTTTCTGTCGGATCGGTGAAATGGAGGCCGGGGCGGACAATGCCGGCGGGACGACGGGGCGGCGGCGGGCGAGCGTGCTGGAGCGTGTGTCGGCGAGGCTTGCCGGGTAACGCGAACGCCGTGGATCGGGCGACGCCGCGCTTTGCATTTTTCCCGGGAAATCAACGGGATGCAGACGGGGGCGCAATGTGCCGCGACCGCCGCCGGACAGCACCGCGCACAACGAATTGTCCGTCAGCGCTCCGCCGGAAACCGGTCCTGCAACGCATGCAGCCAGCGCGCGACGACGTCGAGTTCCTCGTCGGAAAACCCGTCGCACAGCTTGCCGTTGAGTTCGCGCAGCAGCACGCGGGCGCGCTTGAGCGCCGCGTGGCCTGCGTCGGTCAGGAACAGGCGCGTTGCCCGCCCGTCGTCCGAATCCGCGTGACGCGCGAGCAAGCCGGCTTTCGCCATCCGGTCCGCGAGCCCCGTCATCGCGGACGGCGCCAGTTGCAGCGCCGCGCCGACTTCGCCGATCAGCGCGCCGTCCTGCTTCGCGAGACAGAACAGCACGCCGGCCTGCGCGGCGCTCGCCCGCGTATCGGTCTCGGCCAGGCGGTCGACCCAGCGCTGCACGCGCCGCTGGCCGATGTTCAACAGGAAAAACAGTCGTCGGTCTTCGCTCAAGCTCGGTTCCCGGTCGCAATGGAAAGGGGCGGGCGATCCGCGGCGCGTGACGCATCGAGCGCCTGCGCGAGCCAGTCGGCGACACCGGGCCATAGCACCGTGCCGGGCCGGCTGCGGAAGAAACCCATGTGCCCGACCGGTCCGCTGCCTGCCGCGTGCGGATCGATCTGGCGGCGTTCGACGGCCGCCCGGGTCAGGTAGCTTACCAGCAGGTCGATCGCGCGCGGGTTCGCCCACGGGTCGTCGTCGAAGCCGAGCGCGAGGATCGGCAACTGCTGTTTCCCGAAACGCTCCGCGGCGCCCAGCGTCGGATCGTCGAAGAAGTAGCGCGGCAGCGTGGTCCAGCGGCTCCATTCGCGGAACACGCCGGCCGGCAAGTCCTCGCCGAGCCCGAGCCGCTTGCCGGGCACGTAGCCGAGCAGCGCGGACGCGAGCGGGCCGAGCACGCGCAGGATCAGCCGCACCTTCAGGCGCTCCGCCGCGCGCGAAATCAGCCGCGTACTGCCCGCGTGCGCGGCGACGAGCACGGCCGCGCGCAGATGCGCGGTGCCGGCCGACAGCCCGATCGCATGCCCGCCGACGCTATGGCCGACGGCCAGGAGCGGCAGCCCGTCGTACGCTTGCCGCGCCCATGCGATCGCGGCGCCGACATCGAGCTCGACCCAGTCGCGCATCCGGGCCTGCAATGCGCTCAGGCGCGCGGGACGCGATGCGCCGATGCCGCGATAGTTGTAGGTCAGCGCCGCGAACCCGCGCTCGGTCAGGAAGCGCGCGAAGCCCGCGTACAACCGTTCCGGCACGGCCGTGGCCGGATGGATCAGCACGAGCGCGCGCGGCGCGGCGTCCGGCGACCACAGCGTGCCGCGCAGCGGATAGCCGTCGGCGGCGGCAAATTCGATGGGTTCGGATGTCATGACGGTCCTCGGTCGGCCAGTTATTTCGTATGCGAAATATAGTTCAGGATTTATTTCGTGTACGAAATATCTATCGAGGAATCATTCGAGCGGCGCGTCGCGAAGCGCAGTTCACGGCCTCTGCCGCGATCTGCACTTCATAAAATATTTGCATCTTTGCATATCAGAATATTGCGTTTGTCTCATGATGAAGATCGACGTATCTTCACCGGTTCCATCCCGTCCGCCGGCCATCGTGCACGGCGGACAACCGGGCGCCGCCGTCGCGCGGCAGCCTGCCAACCTCCGGGGAGATCACGTTGCTGAGCCGAATCGTCACGGCGCTCCTGCTCGCGCTTGCCGCGCAGCCGGGCCTCGCGAAAGACACCGTCACGCTGCGCGTCGGTGAACAGAATTACTTCAACATCCAGGCGTCGATGGAGGCGTCCGGCGTGCTGAAGGACCTGCCTTACACGATCGAGTGGAAACACTTCCAGGCCGCCGCGCCCGTCGCCGAGAGCCTGAACGGCAACGCGATCGACCTCGGCTTTCTCGGCGATTCCGCGCTGCTCACGCTGGCCGCGCGCGGCGCGCCGGTGAAGGTCGTCGCGGTGTCGCGGCAGAGCCTCGACGGCGTCGCGATCCTCGTGCCGAAGCATTCGCCGGTGCGCACCGTCGCCGACCTGCAGGGCAAGACCATCGCGGTCTGGCGCGGCGCGTGGAGCCAGCAGCTCGTGCTGCGCGCGCTCGAACACGCGGGCCTGCGCGCGGATTCCGTCAAGTACGCGTACCTGATGCCGATCGACGCGACCAATGCGCTCGCGAACGGCTCGGTCGATGCCGTGTCGCTGTGGGAGCCGTTCGTCAGCACGCTCGCGCTGCGGCAGGGCGCGCGGCCCGTGACGACCGCGCAAGGGCTGATGCCCGCGCTGAGCTTCGTCGCGGCGAACGAGCAGGCGGCTACGGGCAAGCGCGCGGAAATCACGGATTTCCTGAAGCGCGTGGTTGCCGCGCGTCAGTGGGTCGACAGCCACCCGCGCGAGTACGCGGACCTGTGGGCGAAGCGCGCGAAGCTCGAGCCCGACGTCGCGTACCGCTGGCTCGACAACGCGCACCAGCGCGTGGGCCCGGTCGACGAGACGGCCGCGAAGGACGCGCAGAACACAGCCGATTTCCTGCACAAGGCCGGCGTGATTCCGGCCGCTTACGACACGTCGAAGCTGCTCGACCGCTCGTATGCGGGCGCGTTCGCGACGCCGGCGCAAAAGACGGCCGCCGCGCAGTGACCGTGCCGCCGTGCCGCGCCGGCAGGCGGCGCACGGCGGGTTCGCGATCCCGATCATTGTTCCGGCCATTTCCGGTCGACAACCAGAAGGACACTCCGACATGCCCGTCGACATCATCGGCATGATCACCGCGACACCCGGCGCGGAGGTCGACGTACCGGGCGGCGCTGCCGTCCAGCCCGACTACGTGCGGCGCTTCGCGCACGCACACGAAACGGCCGGCTTCGACCAGATCCTGGTCGGCCATTTCAGCAACGCGGCGGACGGCTTCGTCGTCGCATCGTTCGCGGCCGCCGCGACCGAACGCCTCCGCATCCTGCTGGCGCACCGGCCGGGCGTGATCGTGCCGTCGGCCGCCGCGCGGCAGATCGCGACGCTCGACGTATTCAGCGGCGGGCGGCTCGCGCTGAACGTCGTATCGGGCGGCGACGACGCCGATCTGCAGCGTGACGGCGACTTCGTGCCGCACGACGCGCGCTACCGCCGTACCGGCGAATATCTCGACGTGCTGAAACGCATCTGGTTGGCCGACGCGCCGGTCGACCACGACGGCGAGTTCTACCGGATTCGCGGCGCGTCGCCGCTCGTGAAAGGCGCGCAGCGTCCGCACGTGCCGATCTACTTCGGCGGGTCGTCGCCGGCCGCGCTGGCCGTCGCGGGGCAGCACGCGGACGTCTACATGACGTGGGGCGAACCGCTCGCATCGGTACGCGAGCAGATCGCGCGCGTGCGTGCCGCTGCCGCGCCGTTCGGACGCGCGCCGCGCATCAGCGTGTCGTTTCGCCCGATCGTCGCGGACACCGAAGCCGCTGCATGGGAGAAGGCCGAGGCGATCCGCGAGCGCGTGCGGGCGGCCCGGCTCGCGAACGGCCAGCCGATCGACGGCCATGCGCCGCAGAATGCGGGTTCGCAGCGATTGATGGCCGCCGCCGCGCAGGGCGACGTGCTCGACGAACGGTTATGGATGGGCGTCGCGAACCTGACGGGCGCGCGCTGGAATTCGACCGCGCTCGTCGGCACGCCCGAACAGGTCGCGCGGGCGCTCGGCGCGTACTACCGGCTCGGCGTGTCGACGTTCCTGATTCGCGGCTTCGATCCGCTCGACGATGCGCTCGATTACGGGCGCAGGCTGATTCCGGCGATCCACGCGCACGTTGCCGAGCTCGACCGGTACGATGCGGCGGTGACTGCGTAGACGAACGCAGCCGCTACCGCGATTCGCCCCGGCATTTCCGTGACGGAGGGCCGGGGCGATGTCGTTTCGGGCGTCGTCACGGCAGTGACTCGGCCCGTCGCATCAGAACGACGGCAACCCGGGCGGGTTCGTTTCCGCGCGCGCGATCGCCTCGCTCTGCAACCCCCAGCGCGCGAGCGCCTGCCCGTAGCGGCCGTTGCCGATCAGCGCGTTCGTCGCGAGCGTGAGCGCCGGCGCGAGCCCGCTGCCGCGGCGCGTCGCGATCGCGACATCCGCGGTTGCCGGCCAGCCCGCGTTGACGACGCCGACCCGCCGGATCTTGCCGTCGCGCGCGGCCTCGTACGCCAGCGACGCGTTCGGGTTCAGCTCGGCATCGGCGCGGCCCGACAGCAGCGCGACGCGCGACGCCGCATCGTCGTCGAAATAGAGCAGTTCGGTCGCCTTCAGCCCTTGCGCGACGTTGCGCCGGCTCCATTCGAGCAGGATGTGCTCCTGGCTCGTGCCGGCGCCCGTGATGATGCGCAAGCCGGCGATGTCCTTCGGCCCGTCGATCTTCGCGATCGGGCTGGCCGTTCGGACGTAGAAGCCATGCAGCCCGAGCCGGTAGGTCGTGAAGTCGTATTTCTCCTTGCGCTTCTCGGTCACGCCGACGTTCGAGATCACCGCGTCGTACTTGCCTGACGTGAGGCCCAGCGGCCAGTCGGCCCATGCGATCGGCAGCAGCACGAGCGTGCGGCCGAGGGTATCGGCGACCAGTTGCGCATAGTCGGGATCGGCGCCGACCACGGTGCGCGCGTCGGTCGCGTAAGTCGATACGGGCGGCGCATGCGGTGCGATCGCGACCGTGAACGCGCCGTCGCGCACCCAGCGGTAGCCGCCGGCCGCGCGAATCGCCGCATCGTCGCGGGACGCGCGGATCCGGCCGGCCTGGCGCGGATCGAGGTCCGCCGTCGCGGCGGCGGCATCCGCCGCATGCCAGCGCAGGCCGGCAGCCGCGGCCAGCGCGGCGGTCATGAAGTGGCGTCGGTCGATCATCGTGCGGGGTCTCTGAAGTCGTGAGCGGCGTGCATCACAGCACCCGCGACAGGAATGCGCGCGTGCGCGCATGGACGGGGGCGTCGAGCACGATGGCGGGCGGCCCCGACTCGACGATGCGGCCGCGCTCCATGAACAGCACGTTGTCCGCGACTTCGCGCGCGAAGCCGATCTCGTGCGTGACGATCACGAGCGTGGTGCCCGAGCGGGCGAGTTCCTTGATCACGTCGAGCACTTCGTTCACGAGTTCCGGATCGAGCGCCGACGTCGGCTCGTCGAACAGCAGCACCTTCGGCCGCAACGCGAGCGCCCGCGCGATCGCGACGCGCTGTTGCTGGCCGCCGGACAACTGGCGCGGGTACGCATCGGCCTTGTCCGCGAGCCCGACGCGCGCGAGCAGCGTGCGCGCGGTGCGCTCGGCGGCATCGCGCGCCGCGCCGGCGACCGCGATTGGCGCCTCGATCAGGTTCTCGAGCACCGTCAGGTGCGGGAACAGGTTGAAGTTCTGGAACACCATGCCGACCGCCGTGCGCCGCTTCAGCACGTCGCGCTCCTTCAGCTCGTGCAGCACGTCGCCGTCGCGGCGATAGCCGATCAGCTCGCCGTCGATGTCGATGAAGCCGTCGTCGACGCGTTCGAGGTGGTTGATCGTGCGCAGCAGCGTCGACTTGCCCGAGCCGGACGGCCCGACGATCACCGTGACGCTGCCGCGCGGCGCGACGAACGACACGTTGTCGAGCACGCGCTGCATGCCGAACTGCTTCGACACGTTGTGCACGGCGACTTCGCCGCCAGTGCGCGCCGACGGCGGCGCCGCCGATGCGTCGGCGGCATCGCCGTGAGCCGGCACGGCCGCCGACGCACGCCGCCACAGCGCGCTGACGCGCGCCAGCACGAACGTCAGCGCCGACGGCGGCGGGTTGCGCAGCGCGCCGCGCGCATAGTGGCGCTCGACTTGCACCTGGATCGCCGACAGCACGGTCAGGATGATCAGATACCAGACGGTCGCGACCATCAGCAGCGGAATCACGTCGAGATTGCGGCGATAGATCACCTGCACCGTGTAGAACAGCTCCGGCATCGCGAGCACGTAGACCATCGAGGTGCCTTTCGCGAGCGTGATCAGGTCGTTGAACGCGGTCGGCAGGATCGCGCGCATCGCCTGCGGCAGCACGATCCGCGAGGTCTGGCGGCCGCGCGGCAGGCCGAGTGCGGCCGCGGCTTCGAGCTGCCCCTGGTCGACCGCGAGAATGCCGCCGCGGATCACTTCCGCGGAAAACGCCGCGTGGTTCAGCGTGAGGCCGAGCACGGCCGCGAAAAACGGGCTGATCAGGTCGGTGGTCGGCGTGTCGAACCACACGATGTCGGTGAACGGCACGCCGAGCCGCACGTGTTCGTACAGGTAGCCGAGGTTGTTCAGGATCAGCAGCAGCACGATCAGCGGAATCGACCGGAACAGCCAGACGAAGGTCCACGCGCTCGCGGCGAGCAGGCGCGAGCGCGACAGCCGGGCCAGCGCGACGAACGCGCCGAGCGCGAAGCCGAACACCGCGCCGAGCAGCGTCAGCACCAGCGTGCGCGCGAGCCCGGACAGCACCGGCGGCGACAGGAACCATTCGGCGAACACCGGCCAGCCCCATTGCGGATTGCCGAGGATCGAGTACAGCGCAAGCGCGATCAGCACGAGCGCGAGCGCCGTGCCGGCCGTGCGGGACCGGTGGCGGGCCGGCACGATGCGCAGGCGCGTGCCGGCGTCGCGCGCGCCGGGGGAGGAGAGCGGCGGCATTGCGCCGCCGAGGTGGGTCGTGTCGCTCATGTCGGTGAATGTCCTCGAGTCGGTCGGGAGCGCGCCGCGCAAGGCGGCGCGGCGGCATCAGGCGTGGGTTTCGGCCGCGTCGTCCTGTTTTTGCGCCGCGCTGCGCGCCGCATGACGGCTCGCCTTGCGCGGCAGGCCGAGGTGATCGCGCAGCGTGCTGCCCGGCAAGTCGCGGCTGTAGCGGCCGCGCGCTTCGAGCACCGGGATCACCTGTTCGATGAAATCGTCGACGCCCTGGGCCTGCACCGCGAAGCCGAGGATGAAGCCGTCGCCGGCGCCCGCATCGTGCCAGCGGATCAGCGCGTCGGCGACGTGCTCGGCCGTGCCGATGAAGTTCGGGCGCGGCGTCGCGACGGCGAGCGCCGTCTCGCGCAGCGTCAGGTTCTGGCGCTTCGCGTCGGCCTTGATCCGGTCGGTGGTCGAGCGGAAGCTGTTGCGGCCGATGTCGCCGAGCGCCGGGAACGGCGCATCGAGCGCGTATTGCGTGAAATCGTGGTGATCGAAATAGCGGCCCAGATACGCGAGCGCCTCGTCGATCGTCAGCAGGTTGCGGATCGCCTGGTATTTGTCCTCCGCTTCGGCCGCCGTGCGGCCGACGATCGGCCCGATGCCGGGGAAGATCTTCACGTCGCCGGGCTGCCGCCCGTGCTCGACCGCGCTTTGCTTCACGCGCCGCGTGAACGCGGCCGTTTCGTCGAGCGACGGCGAATGCGTGAACACCGCGTCCGCGTATTTGCCCGCGAGCCCGATGCCGGTGTCGGACGAGCCGGCCTGGAAGATCACCGGCTGCCCCTGCGGCGAGCGCTGGATGTTCAGCGGGCCCGCGACCTGGAAGAAGCGGCCCTGATGGTCGAGCGTATGGAGCTTGTCGCGATCGAAGAAGCGGCCGGTCGCGCGATCGCGCACGAATGCGTCGTCGTCCCAGCTGTCCCACAGCCCCTGCACGACGTCGAGGTATTCGTCGGCGATCTCGTAGCGCAACGCGTGATCGGGATGCGCCTTGCCGAAATTCTTCGCGGTGCCTTCGAGCGGCGTCGTCACGACGTTCCAGCCCGCGCGCCCGCCGCTGATCGTGTCGAGCGACGCGAGCTGGCGCGCGACCGTGAACGGCTCGCTGTACGACGTCGAGATCGTGCCGGCGAGGCCGATCTTCGTCGTCGCGACCGCGAGCGCCGACAGCACGGTCAGCGGCTCGAAGCGGTTCAGGAAGTGCGGGATCGACTTCTCGTTGATGTAGAGGCCGTCCGCGACGAACGCGAACGCGATGCCGGCGGCTTCCGCCTTGCGCGCGACGCCGATCGCGAAGTCGAGATTGATGCTCGCGTCCGGCGGGTTGCTCGGGTGCCGCCACGCGTTCATGTGGCTGCCTGCGCCTTGCAGCATCAGGCCGAAGGGAATCGGTCGTCGGGTTGTCATGGGAGCGTTACGCGTCATGGTCGGGGGAAAGGGAACGGTCGGCCGCGAGGGCCGTTTGCACGGGGGTGGTCGGCGGCGCGCCGGCGAGCCCTTCGGCCGACGCGAGCCGCGCCGCGTCGGCGGTCTTCGCGCCGTAGGCGATCGGGCTCTTGTCCAGCAATGAAAGCGAATCAGACATGGTGTTCGACGGTCCTGAGCAAGCGGGAAGGGAAAGCGCTCAGCTCTTCGGCAAGCCCGGCGGGTTCGTGCGCGACGGGTCGATCGCTTCGGACGCGAGGCTCCAGCGGTCGAGCACCTGCCGGTAGCGGCCGCTCCTGATCTGCGCGTTCAGCGCGACGGTCAGCGGATCGGCGAGCCCGCTGCCGCGGCGCGTCGCGATCGCGATGTCGGCCGTGCGCGGCCAGCCGCCGCTGATCGCGCCGACGAGCCGCGTCTTGCCTTGCCGCGCGCTCTGGTACGCGAGCACCGAATTCACGCTGAACACCGCGTCCGCGCGGCCCGACTGCACGGCGACGATGCGCATCGCCTGATCGTCGTAGTACTGGATCTGCACGGGCTTCAGGCCGCGCGCGACGTTCTCGCGGTCCCACGCGAGCAGGATCTTTTCCTGGTTGGTGCCGGCGTCGGTCACGATGCGCAGCCCCGCGACGTCCTTCGGCTCGCGGATCGACTGGATCTTGCTGTCGTTGCGCACGTAGAAGCCGACCTGATCCTTGCGGTAGGTCGAGAAATCGAACTTCTGCTTGCGTTCCTCGGTGACGGTGACGTTCGAGATCACCGCGTCGACTTTTCCCGA
This sequence comes from Burkholderia sp. IDO3, assembly GCF_003366075.1. NCBI lineage: Bacteria > Pseudomonadati > Pseudomonadota > Betaproteobacteria > Burkholderiales > Burkholderiaceae > Burkholderia > Burkholderia sp. IDO3. The sequence continues at coordinate 1,698,651 of NZ_CP028962.1, read as the reverse complement.
CTCGAGCGCGAGCGGCCAGTCGGCCCATGCGAGCGGCACGATCTTCAGCTTGCGGCCGAGGCTGTCGGATACGAGCTGGCCGACGTCCGCGTCGAAGCCGACCACGGTGCGCGCGTCGGTCGCATACGTGCTGATCGGCGGCAGGCTCGGCGCGATGCCGATCGTCAGCGTGCCGGCTTCGGCGAACTTGAACGATGCCGGCACCGCGCGCTCGACGGCCGCATCGGCCTTGCCGCGCGGGCGGGTGAGTTGCTCGGGGCTCAGGTCGAACGTGGCGGCGGCCGCGGCGATGGCGGTCAGGCCGATCAGCGCAGTGGCCAGCATGCGGACCGCACGCGGCATGAAAGGTACGGCTCGTGGCATGAAGGCGTCCTGGTGTTGTCGTGTCGTACGGAGCGGGATGACGCGATGCGCTCAGCGCGGCAGCGCCGCTTCGGGCAGCGGCGCCCAGAGGTCGGCGAGCGTCGACGTACGGGACGGATCGGCGAGATCCTTGCCGAAGCGCAGGTGGAAATATGCTTCCGGGTCGATCGACGAATCGAACAGCCGCGTATAGCCGGTGCGGTCGTAGAGCGCCCACGCTTCGGGCTGGCGAAAGCCGGTGGTCAGGTACACGCGCCGATAGCCCTGCTGCGCGGCGCGCAGCTCGAGCGCGTCGACGATCGCGCGTGCGAGCCCCTGGCGGCGCAGGTCCGTGCGGGTCCAGATGCGCTTGAGTTCGGCGGTCTGCGCGTCGTAGCGCTTGAAGGCGCCGCCGCCGATCGTCTCGCCGTCGCGCAGCAACAGCACGAACGCGCCTTCGGGCGGCGCGAACAGCTCGGCCGGATAGCGGGCCAGCTCGTCGCGCGCGGACGCGCGGCTGTCGGGGCGGTAGGCGTCGTAGCGGGTCGCGTATTCGTCGATCAGCGCGTCGATCAGCGGCTGGGCGCGGACATCGAGCGGCGTCGTGTCGATGATGCGGTCGTTCGTGGCCATGGGCATCGCGAAGGGCGCGCGATGCGGACGTTCCTGTCGGGCGCGGGGCACACGGCCCGGGCAGTCTGTTCCGTTATCGCGACGCGGTTGTCGTGATGACGGCGGCCGCTGCGCATCCCGCGATGCATTCGGCTGGCCGCCGCCGTTTCGAACACGTTAGCGGCGCGGCCGGCAAAGGCGAACGAAGCAATTTCGATAAGGATTTCGCGAAGGGAGTCAGAAGGCTTGCAGAGGGAGTGGGGTGCGGCGAACGGGCGTGGCCCGCGATCCGCCGCCGGGGCGGCGGACCTTCGGGAATGGTCGCGTCGGTGTCAAGCCCCGCCGTTGCGGGGCGATGATCCTCGACGACGGCGTTCAGGCTGCTGCCTGACGAGTCGAGTCGTGCTGATCGCCACCCAGGATATCGACAAGATCGGTCAGCATCCGCCCCAATTCCCCCGTCATCAGCGTGACGTCCGAATCGAAGCGTTCATCGTCGTTTTGCGCGGTGGGATCCGCGGCCTCCTTGATCACGTCGAGCGGCGTGACACGCTTGATCGTCAGCGACGGTGTCAGCACGAACGAGATTCTGTCATCCCAGGTCATCGCGAGGCGCATGCATTGTTTGCCGGCTTCGATGTGCCGGCGCATGTCGTTCGTTTCCAGCGCGTGGCCGACATATCGCACCGTGGCACCGCCTTCGCCGGTGGAGCGCAATTCGGCGTCCTGGTCCACGGTGAAGCCGCCCGGCGCCTCGCCGGACAGCAGCCAGTCCGTCATCGCGGCCACCGGCGAACGGGCCACGTGAACGCCGGCGAGCGGCAACGCGTCGATCGATTTGACGAGGAGGCTGCGAACGTCGTCGGCAAGCGCCTGTGCAGCCGCATCGATGACGAGCCAGCCGTTTGCCGTATCGATCCATACGCGGGTATCGCGGCGAATGCTGAACGCGCGCGGCAGCAGTTCGTCGGTGACCTGCTCCTTGAGTTCGCGCAGTTGCTTTCGGCCGACCTTGAAGCCTTGCTGCTCCTCGACTTCAAGCGCGCGCGCTTTGGTTACCTGATTGACGACCGACGCCGGCAGCAGCTTCTTTTCGGCACGAAACAGCAGCAGCATCTGCCGGTTGATCGAATACACGAGCGCGCCGTCGTCACGCGGCGAGGCCCATCCGGCGCGCTGCATTTCGATGCTGGTGCCCGGCTGAAACGCGTGAGGCGCCAGCCATTTTTCCATCTGGTCAGGGGTGACGGCCCAAGGTGCGGGAAGACGATGAAGCTGAAGATTCTTGAACCACATGGGAGTACGGGCAAAGCGCACCATTCTATATGACGGCGACGCTTCGCGGCCAGGAGCGGTCAGTCGACGGCATCCGGGCGCCGGGGTCGTCCGACTGACGGCCAGCGTTCTTGCGATACGCACTGGCGTCGGCGCACGGCGCTTGCAGGATGCATTACCGGATGACCCTTGCCGGCGTCGACGCCTCCGCCAGCTGAAACAGGCAATCCCCGCGCTGCACCTGCGCGGGCACGCGCTTGCACACCACTTCGCCGTCGCCCTTGAAGCGATGCAGCACCGGTTCACGCAGCGGCGTGTCGGGGAAGTGCACCCACGCGGCCGGCTGTCCGGCCTTCACCTGGTCGCCGAGTTCGACGAGCGGTTCATACAGCCCGCGTTCGTACGCGTAGACGAAGTGACGATCGCCGTCGACGCGCAGGAAGCGCGTGACGGTCGGCGGCGCGTCGGGCACGAGCGCGCCGTGCAGCAGGCCGATATAACCGAGGTAGTGCAGCAGCCCGTGGCGGCCGAGCCGGATCAGCGACGGATCGGCCATGCCTGCGCCGCCCAGTTCGGTCACGATCGAGATCGCGCCTTGCCGGCGCGCCGCCGACGCCGAATGCACGGGATTCGGCGCATGCAGCAGCGCGTTCGGCAGCCCGAAGGCGACGAGCAGCCCGTTGAGCTTCGCCGCCTCGTCGTCGTCGAGCGGGTCGATCGCGAGCATGTTGCCGCCCTGGTACAGCAGCGAGCTGCCGCCGGAATGCAGGTCGACCAGATACTGCGCGCGCGACAGCAGCGCATGCTCGATGTAGTGCGCGATCATCTGCGTCGGCGTGCCGGCCGGGTCGCCGGGGAAGCTGCGGTTCAGGTTGCCCTCGTCGAGCGGCGACACGCGCAGGCCCGCGTCGGCCGCGGGGAAGTTGGCCATCGGCAGCAGGATCAGTTGCCCGCTGATCATCTCCGGGTCGATCTCGCGCATCAGTTGCGACACGATGATCTGGCCTTCGTATTCGTCGCCGTGATTGCCGGCCATCACGAGCGCGACGGGGCCGTCGCCGTTGCGGATCGATGCGATCGGAATCGGCAGCCAGCCGTAGGCGGAGCGATGCACGGAGTGCGGCAGCCGCAGATAGCCTGCATGCTTGCCCGGTGCATCGAGGTCGATTTCGCAGCGGATGGGATTTCGGTGTGGCGAGGAAGCGGTCATGGCGGCGTCGTTCGAAGAACGGAAGCTGCCATCTTATCGGGAAAAGAGCGCCGCGCGGCGCTTGGCGCGCACCGGATGCCGGCCGGCCCGCGCGTGAGCGCGCGGCACGCGGCACGGGCAGTCGCACGCGATGTTGCAGCGTTGAAACGCCTGCCGGCGCGCATCGCGACCAGGGCGCGCGCCGGTTCGCGCAACCCGTTGCCGGCATGCGGCCGGCGCGTGTTGCCGTGTCAGCGGCCCGACGTTTCAGCTTCGAGACGGCCTTCCTCCCACAGCACCCAGAAACGACTGCCGCCGCGATACGGATTCGCGCGATGCGCCGCGTAATCGGCAACGCCCTGCCGAAACGCACCGTATAGCGTCAGCGGCGGGTTGTCGACGCACGCGGCTTCGCGAACGGTTTCGCGGGCAGCGGCCGGGCGGCGCGACGAAACGAGCCGCCGGATCAGCGATGCACCGTCGATCACGTCCAGTTGATCGATACGCTCGGTGCGGCTGAGGACTTCGACGGTATTCATGTGCGGGCTCCCTGACATCCTGTTTCCAGGAGAAGGAGCAATAAAAGTGCCAGCCATGAAACTCCGTCCGCCGCGTCGATCGTGCCGGCTTCTGCGGCGAACGCGATGCACGGCGCGCGGCGATGTTACGGAACACGTCACGTGACACGCGAGGCTGCGGCGAAACATGCGCGCACGCGTCGCACCACGCAAAGCGTTTCGAAATTGAATTGACGCGCGGACCGGCGATGCAGCGCCGCGGACGAACGCGCTCAGCGCGTCGCCACGGGCGCGACGCGCCGGCTGCCGGCCGAATAGAAACGGTAGATTCCCTTGCCGGCCGACTTCGCGTCGTACAGCGCGCTGTCGGCTTGCCGGATCAGTTCGTCGGGAGATCCGTGCCCGTCGTCGTCGAGCGCGATGCCGATGCTGATCCCGAGGCTCACCGTCTCTCCGATCGACAGCGCGTACGGCGCCGAGATCTGCCGGATGATGCGCGCGGCGAGAAGCGAACACGCGTGCGTCGTCGTGTCGTCGAGCGCGACGATGAATTCGTCGCCGCCGACGCGCGCCGCGATGTCGCCCGGCGGCAGCGTCTTGCCGAGCCGCTCGGCGACCTGCGTGAGCACCTCGTCGCCGGCATGGTGGCCGAAGCGGTCGTTGATCGCCTTGAACCCGTCGAGGTCGAGATACATGACGGCGAGCACGGGGCCCGGCCCGCGCGGCCGATGTGCAAGCATCCGTTTGAGTTCGGCGTGCAGCTCGTGGCGGTTCGGCAGCCCCGTCAACGCATCGTGCCGCGCGAGGTGCCGGATGTGCTGCTCGGTCTCGCGGCGCGTGGTGACGTCCTCGACGATGATCACCGTATTGCCGTCCGGCACGCGGTGGCGGGTCAGTTCGAGCTGGCGGCCGTCGGCCAGCGCGATGTCGAACGGCGCGGGTTCGTCGCGCTCCAGCCAGATCGCGCACCGCGCGGCGAGGCCGGCATCGCGCGGATCGGTCACGGCGTTGGTGCCGAGCGCCACGACGACGTCGGGCAGCGGCATGTCGAGCATGATCTCGCGCGGCGAGCCGAACAGCTGCGCGGTACGCCGGTTGGCGACGATCACGCGGCGCTCTCCGTCGATCATGCACAGGCCGTGCGGCATGTAGGTGAGCGCGGCGTCGAAGCGGGCGACGAGCTCCGCGTTGCGCTGGCGCGCGGCGATCAGCGCAACGAGCACGCGGTAATGGCGCTGGACGACCGTGCGCATCGCCGCGAGATAGATCACGAGCGGCGGCAGCAGCAGCCACCCGCCGGGCCGTGTGACCAGCAGCGCGCCGATGCCGATCGGCACCACGCCGAGCGTCACCTGCGTCATCGCGAGCCGCGGCAGCGCCGAATTGCGCGACGCGATTCCGCCGAACACGCCGCCGGCGACCATCACCGATAACGTGCCGAGTTCCAGGTCGGACGCCGACACGCATCCCATCACGCCGAGACCGAGCACGAAGCAGGCGGCGAGCGACACGGGCGCATAGCGTCGCGCCCAGTATTCGGCGCGATCGTCGCCGGCGTCGCGGTGCGCCGCGTACGCACGCGCGATCGCGAGCCGCGCGGCGAGCAGGCCGACGTCGACGACGAACCACACGAAACACCAGAGTTGATGCAGACGGATCAGTGCGATGGCCGCGACGAATGCGCTCGCGAGGCCGGACAGCGCCATCGGACGGACGTCTTCGAACAGCGTCACGAGCATCGACGGACGCAGCGCGGCCGTCACGCGGTGGTTGCCGCAGGGAGGCGTGGCGAGAACGGAGTTCAGGATGCGTGCCCTGACTGCCATGGCATTTTGACCTCGACGCGATGTCGATTCATGGCCGGCAGCCCCGCACGTGTATGTGGCGGGATGACCGGCCCCCCGGATGCGCACGACATTATCATGAAACACGGGGTGCGCGGCGTAGCCGCGCGTGCCTGCACAAGCCTGGACGAGTAGTCGTAAACCACGCCCGTGGAAGGCTTGCGCATTCGCCGGCGCGGGGGCAGGATCGTTGCCAACGGGACGATATCGGGTAGCCGGCCGCTGACCGGCCTGCCCGTGCGCCGCGCGTGAGCGCCGATGGTCCGCGATGACCCGCCGCGATCGATGCGGCCCGTCCGGCACGACGCAATCGCGCACGAATTTCGCCCCGCGACCGGGCGCCTCAGCCCCGTCCGAATCCCGTTATAAGAAATTCAATAAGTATTTCATGCGAGAAATACTATAGGCGATATATCTAAAACAATGCCAGAATGCGCGCCGCTCCGAACGTCGCGACACCCGATCGTCGTCCGAGCCGCATCAGGAGGTTCCCCCAATGAAAAACCACGGCCTGTCACGGCGGGGTTTTCTGAAAGCCAGCGTGCTGGCGGGCGTCGCGGTCTACGTCGCGCCCATCGGCAGCCGCGCATTCGCGGCGCTCTTCGAAGAAAAACTCCTCACCCCCGTCAAATGGGATAGCGTCACCGGCGTCCCCCAATTCCGCATCGACGGCATCGCGAAGGTTACGGGCTCGAAAGTGTTCGCCCGCGACGTGCGCGCCGCCGACATGCCGCACTGGCCGCAGCAGCAGTCGCACGCGCTGATCCTGCGCGTCGCGCAGGCGGACCGCACGTACGAAGGCTTCGACCTGTCGCTGCTCGGCGACGCGCTCAAGCCCGACCGCGTGGTCACGGCCGACGATCTCGCGCGCGACGGCGTCGCGTTCCCGACGTTCTACGGCGACGACATGCTGTTGCCCGCCGGCAAGACGCCCGCGTATCTCGGCCATGCGGTCGCGATCCTCATCTACCACGACTTCGCGCGCTTCCGTTTCGCGAAGAACGCACTCAAGTTCCGCGACGACGTGATCCGCTACGGCGCGGTCACGGGCCCGCTCGAGCGCGATCCGTGGGGCACGTTCCGCTACGTGCGGGTCGGCGGCAAGACGGCCTACGACGACGATGTCTATTCGAGCCTGAAGGACGCGCCGATTTTCCCGAGCATGATGCGCAAGCACCTGCCGGTCTGGCCGGACGGCAAGGAGCACGGCAAGCTCGACGAGCAGGGGATGTTCCTCGCTGGCCGGATCGCCGCCGAACTCGATCATCCGTCGGCCGACTGGCTCGTGTTCGACCGCGAGTACAACACGCAGTCGGTCGATACGGCCGCGCTCGAACCCGACAACGCGAACTGCTGGTACGACGCCGCGACGCAGTCGATGCACCTCGTCGTGCCGACCCAGTCGCCGCTCGAAGTGGCGGAGAACGCGGCCGCGATGGTCGCGACATGCCGCTTCCCGGTGAAGAAGCTGTTCGTGCATCCGTGCTACACGGTCGGCTACGGCTCGAAGGATCACTGCAACGTGCCGTTCTACGGCCTCGTCTGCGCGCTGTACGCGGACGGCCGCCCGGTGCGTTTCGCGAACGACCGCTACGAGCAGTTCCAGACGTCGCTGAAGCGTCACGCGTTCAAGATGCATTACCGGATCGCGGTCGATCGCACCACGGGCCTGCTGCAGTCGTTCAAGGGCGACTTCGAGGCGAACGGCGGCGGGCGTTCGAACTTCTCGCCGTCGGTGGCGATGGTCGGCGCCACGGCCGCGCAATCGATCTACTACTTCCCGAAGAGCGACCTCGCATCGGTCGCGATCGCGTCGCGCGCGATCGACGCCGGCTCGGCACGCGGCTACGGCACGCTGCAGAGCATGGCCGCGACCGAAATGGCGGTCGACGAAATCGCCGCGCAACTGAATCTCGACCCGATCGATTTCCGGCTGCGCAACGCGCTGCGCTCGGGGATGAAGAACACCCAGGGTGCGATTCCCGCCGGCGCGCTGCGCGTCGCGGAAGTGCTGGAGCGCGCGAAACAGCATCCGTTGTGGACGCACCGTGTCGCGCGCAAGACCGAGTTCGAGGCCTCGAACCCGGGCAAGCGCTACGGCGTCGGTTTCGCGTGCGTGCAGAAGGACTTCGGCACGGGGGCGGAAGCGTCGTTCGCGAAGGTCGAATTCGACGAGAACGGCAAGGTGTCGCTGCATCACACGGCTGCCGAGATCGGCACCGGGATGTCGACGTCGCAGGCCGTCGCGGTCGCGAAGTGGCTCGGCCGTCCGGCGACGGACGTGCGCGTCGCCGTGACCGAATGGCCGGACCTGCCGGTCGAGACGAGCGGCGATCCGTACCTGATGTCGCAGGCCGACCAGGATCGCCTGTGCGCGAATCCGCGCTGGTCGCCGAGCTATGCGTCGCCGTCGAGCGCGACGAACTCCGCGTACTACTTCACGCACAGCACGCGTGAAGCCGCACGCGCGGTGTTCCGCTACGGCCTGTGGCCGGCCGCGATGTCGATCTGGACGCGCGGCCTCGGCGGCGGCCAGGCCGCGCCGTACACGATCCGCTTCGAGGACGCACGCTGGGTCGACGGCAAGCTGACCGCCGACGGCCTCGAGCCGCTGACGTTCGAGCAGCTCGCGAAGCAGGCGCATGCGCTCGGCCTGCCGACGGGTGCCGTCGTGCACGTGTTCAACCGCTGGCAGTGGACCGACGCCGAGTTCGACGTGGGCGGCGCGGTCGATCGTCTGCCGATCGACGCGCTGTCGCTGCGCATCGGCGCGCCGAAGACGGGCGACGCTGGCCCGATCCCGGGCACCGCCGCGCCGGCCGGCGCGACCGCGATGCACGGCACGCTCGCGCCGACCGCGAACGGTTACCGCGTGCTGGACCGCACGCGCGTGTTCATTCCGCCGACGAGCCGCAACAACGCGGCCGTCACGTACTACACGGCGGTCGGCACGCTCGTCGAGCTGGCCGTGCACGAAGCGACCGGCAAGGTCGAACTGCTCACGCATCACTCGATCATGGAGTGCGGCAACCAGATTTCGCCGCAGCTCGTGTCGGGCCAGTTGCAGGGCGGCCTCGCGATGGGCATCGGCCACGCGCTGCACGAGTACCTGCCGCTTTACGAAGACGGCCCCGGCAACGGCACGTGGAACTTCAACCGCTACCCGCTGCCGCGCGCGACCGACGTCGCCGTGTGGTCGCAGACGGGCGACATCCTGCCGCCGCTGTCCGAGACCGATCCGCCGAAGGGCGTCGCCGAAGTGGTGATGATTCCCGTCGTCGGCGCGATCGTGAACGGCATCGCGCACGCGATCGGCCATCGTTTCACCGATTTGCCGGTGACCCCGCAAAAGATTCAGGAGGTGCTCGCATGACGACCGCCCAAACCGCCGCGTCGGCCGCGAGCGCCAGCGCGGCTGCGACCGGCGCTGCCGCGCCGAACGCGGCTTCGGCCGCTCCGGCATCCGCACCCGCTGCACCCGCTGCCGCGCCGGCACCCGTCGAGCGTCCGCTCGTCCGGTTCCAGCAGAAGCCGCTGTCGGTGAACATCAACGGCAAGTCCGTCGGCCCGATGCAGGTGCCCGAGGGGCTGATGATGATCGAGTTCCTGCACGAATACGCGGGCCTCACCGGTTCGCGGCTCGGCTGCGGGCAGGGCATCTGTCACGCGTGCGTCGTGATCGTCGACAAGCCGGACGGCACCAGCGAGGAAATGCGCACCTGCATCACCGGCGCGCACTTCTTCCACGGCCGCTCGATCCGCACGATCGAAGGCCACGCGAAGCGCAACGAGGCCGGTGAAGTGGTCGAGCTGTCGCCGATCCAGCAGAAGTTCCTCGAGCATTTCAGCTTCCAGTGCGGCTATTGCACGCCGGGCTTCGTCAACGCGGCGACGGTGCTGATCGAGCGTCTGAAGCGCGAGCCGATCGCGAAGGCCGACGTCGAGCCCACGATCACCGACGCGCTGAACGCGCACCTCTGCCGCTGCACGGGTTACGTCCGCTATTACGAAGCCGTGAAGGACGTGATTTTGACGACGCCGGGACTCGTGAAGGACGCCGCATGAAACGCACATTCGCCCATCGTGTCGCGCGGGCCGCGGGCTTGCCCGCGATCGCGGCCGCCTGCGCGCTGCTGCTCGCCGCCTGCGGCGGCCATGACGCACCGGTATCGAGCGCGGCGTCCGGCGCGCCCGGTGCCGACCCGGTCGCGCGCGGCCGCTATCTCGTGAAAGCCGCCGACTGCGCGGCGTGCCACACCGCGAAGGACGGCGCGCCGTTCGCCGGCGGCGCACCGCTCGAATCGCCGTTCGGCACGTTCTACGGCTCGAACATCACGCCCGACAAGGCGCACGGGATCGGCAACTGGAGCGCGGACGAGTTCTACGCCGCGCTGCACGACGGCAAGGCGCCGGGCAAGCGGCTGTATCCGTCGATGCCGTACACGTCGTACCGGCAGCTCACGCGCGCCGATACCGACGCGATGTACGCGTACCTGCAGACGGTGAAGCCGGTCGCGCAGGAAAACCGCAAGCACGATCTGAAGTTCCCGTACAACCTGCGCTTCGGCATGGTGTTCTGGGACATGGTGTTCCTGAAAGACAGCCTGCCCGACGCGTCGAGCGGGCAATCCGCCGACTGGCAGCGCGGCCGCTATCTCGCGGGCGCGCTCGGCCACTGCGCGGAATGCCACACGCCGCGCGCGTTCACGGGCCAGCTCGACGGCGCGAAACCGTTCGCGGGCGCCGCGCTCGGCCGCGTGGCCGCGCCGGACATCACACCGGCCGGCCTTGCCGCGCGCGGCTGGACGGGCACCGACCTGCAGACGTTCTTCGGCGTCGGCATCGCGCCGCAAGGCTCGGCGTTCGGCGAAATGTATCCGGTCGTGCACCTGAGCACGCAGTACATGACGCAAGGCGACCTGCGCGCGCTGTCCGTGTACCTGCTCGGCGATACGCCGCCGGCACCGCAGCCGGTGAAGCCGGTGTCGGCCGACGCGCAGCAGCTCGCGGCCGGCCGCTCGGTGTATCTCGCGGTGTGCGCGGGCTGTCACGGCTTCAACGGCGAAGGCAAGCCGCACGTCGCGGTGCCGATGAACGGCAATTCGACGCTGCGTCAGGCCGACTCGCGCAACCTGCTGGTCGCGATGCTCGACGGCATCGACGAACAGAAGTTCGCCGGCCTCGAAAACCTGCAGCCGATGCCGGGTTTCGCGCACACGCTGAGCGACGACGAACTCGCGCAGCTCGCGAACTACCTGCGCGCGACGTGGGGCGGCCAGCCCGCCAGCGTCACGCCGGCCGACGTGAAGGCCATGCGTTGAGCCGTCGCGAAGGGCGGGGCGTCGCGCGCGATGCGGCCGGTTGCCGGCCGTGCTTGCGCGGGGCGCTCCGTCCGCGCCTGCCCGGCGGCGCTTCAGTAGCCGCCGCCACCTCCGCCGCTCGAACTGCCGCCGCCGTACCGGCTCATGCCGGGCCCTTGCGAAACGCCGCCGCCCGGCGACGTACATCCCGCCGACAGCAGCAGCGCCAGCGCCGCAATCACCACCGCGGCCAATCTCGCCGATTTCATTTCAATCTCCTTGCAGTGCGCACGCCGCAAGACGAGCGGGTTCGTTCGAGTCGTGCGACCGCGCGATGACGAGACGTTCCGGGCGGGCGGTTTATTCCATGCTTTTTGCCTATCGTCGCGCGTGGCTCGCGCGGGGGCCGGATCTGATGCGCGCCGTGCCGGCTTGGTACACTCCGGCACGCCGCCATTCAGATTCCGACGACACAAACCATGAGTGCCACGTTCGAGCGCCCGCCGCGCAAATCGTCACGTTCATCCGCGCCTGTCGTGTTCGGCTGCGTGTCGTTCGCCGTCGGTGCGCCGCTGGTGGCCGCGCTCGTATGGCCGCTCGTGATGCTGGTGGCGTGGTCCGTGATCAATGGCCCGCAATGGGACACGCTGACGCTCTGCGCGGGCATGGTGCCGCTGATCTTCGTCGCGTCGTTTCTGTTCGGCTATGTCCTGCCGGCGATCGTTGCGGGCGGCATCATGGGTGCGATCGGCACGCGCATCCGGCGACGCGGGTTCGTGCTGCTCGGGGTGATCGTCGGCGCGAGCGCGATGACCGGCTATGCGCTGCTGAAGGCCTTCCTGCTGGGCATGGACGAGATCGGCGGCATCGACGGCGTCGCCATACTCGATTCGTTCGTCACGTCGGCGGTGATGTCGCACTGGCTGCATCGGCGGCTCGAACGCGCGAAGCGGGCGGAAAGCGGCGCGCCGGCGCATGACGGCCCCGCATAGCGATCCGCATCGCATCCGCGACTTTTGCAGTCGGCGCGGCGCGGGTCTATAGTCCTATCACGAGATGACCCGTCTCCAGCGGATCGCAGCCCGTCCCATCCGACGTGCGGCGACCGACGCCCCGCAATGCCCATACCCGCGCGACGCCTCCGTTCTGGATCGATCGCCGCATCTCGCCGCCGGCCGCGGCACTTCCCGCCCTGTTCCGAACCGGTCCCGCACGCGGCGGGGCTCGTGTCCGTCGGCCGTCGAACGGGTCAAAAAATCAATCAATCATGCAGGGGGAGGTCGTTTGCAAGGAGTCTCGCATGAGCACGACCTCAAGCCTCAACCTCGAAGGCAAGCTACGACGCGATGCCGGCATCGTCGGCTTGCTGTTCGCCAGCACGACCAGCATGGTCGGGTCAGGCTGGTTGTTCGGCGCGTATCACGCATCGAGGATCGCCGGACCGCTGAGCATCGGCAGCTGGGTGCTCGGCGCGATCATCATCCTGTTGATCGCACTGTGTTTTGCCGAGCTGGCCGCGCTGTTTCCACGTAGCGGCGCGCTCGTTCACATGAGTCACGCCAGTCACGGAGAAGGACTGGGACGCATCTGGTGCTGGCTGCTGTTTCTCGCATACGTGCCCGTGCCGGCCGTCGAAGCCGAAGCGATCGTCACCTACGCGAACAACTACCTGCCGTGGTTCATCCGCCCGGGCGGCGCAGGGCTGCTCACCGCGACCGGCTTCGCGACGTGCGCCGCGCTGCTCGGCGTGATGGCGCTGCTGAACCTGATGGTCGTGCGCTGGCTGCTGAACGTGAATTCGACGATCACGTGGTGGAAGATCGGCGTGCCGCTCGTCACGATCGCCGGGCTGCTCGGCGCGAGCACGCACTGGGGCGTGATGCAGGCCGCGCCCGACAGCTACAGCCTGTCCGGCATGTTCACCGCGCTGCCGGCGGCCGGGATCGTGTTCAGCTATCTCGGCTTTCGCACGGCGATCGATCTGGGCGGCGAGAGCGCCAATCCGCGCCGCAACATCCCGCTCGCGGTGATCGGTGCGGTGCTGCTCGCGGCCGTGATTTACATCCTGCTGCAGGTCGCATTCATCTATGCGCTGTCGCCGGCCGATCTCGCGCGCGGCTGGAACCATCTGAGCTTCACCGGCGAAACCGGGCCGTTCGCGGGCCTCGCCGCCACGCTCGGGCTGGGCTGGATGGCGACGCTGCTTTACATCGACGCGTACGTGTCGCCGGGCGGAACCGGGCTGATGTACATGACGGGCGGCTCGCGCATCCTGTTCGCGGCGGGCGAGCTCGAAGCCGGCCCGCGCGCGCTGACGCGTCTGAACGGCAACCGTATTCCGTGGATGTCGGTGGTCGTGATGTGGGCGTTCGGCGTCGTGTTCCTGCTGCCGTTCCCGGCGTGGCAGCAGATGGTCAACTACATCACGTCGGTCACGGTGCTCACTTACGGGCTCGGCCCCGTCGCGCTGATGGTCCTGCGCCGCAACCTGCCCGACATGGAGCGGCAGTTCCGCATGCGCGGTGCCGGCCTGTTCGCGCCGCTCGCGTTCGTGTGCAGCGATCTCGTGATCTACTGGACCGGCTTTCGCACCAACAACTTCCTGTTCTCGCTCGTCGCGATCGGTTTCGTCGCGTATGCGATCTACCACCACGCGATCCTGCGCCGCAGCGCGCACGATTTCGGCTGGAAGCACATTGCGTGGCTGCTGCCCTGGTTCGGCGGATTATGGTTGCTGTCGTGGCTCGGCGGAATCGGCGGCGGCCTCGGCATCATGCACTTCGGCTGGGACATCCTGATCGTATCGGTGTGGAGCGTGATCGTGTACGGGCTCGCGCTGCGCGGCGCGCTCGGCCGCGACGAGACGGCCGGGATGATGGCGCGCATGGAACAGACGAGCTGACGCGAACCCGCGCGCATCCGGATCGCGCAGCGGCAGACGGCCGGGGCGGGCGGTTCGCCCCGGCGATGTCGCTGCGCTGCGGGTGACGCGTTGCGACGATGCCGCCGTTGCGGCGGCATCCGGTCAACGATAGACGAGATCGGCGCGGCGGTTCTGCGCCCACGACGCTTCGTCGTGACCGAGCGCGACCGGCTTTTCCTTGCCGAGGCTGACGGCCTCCAGCTGCGAGCCCGGCACGCCCAGCGTTTCGAGCGCGCTCATCACGGCCTGCGAACGGCGTTCGCCGAGCGCGAGGTTGTATTCGGACGTGCCGCGTTCGTCGGTGTTGCCCTGGATCAGCACGTGGCGCGCCGGATGGCTGCGCAGGTAGTTCGCGTGCGCCTGCAGCAGCGATTGGTATTCCGGCTTCACCGAGTAGTCGTCGAAATCGAAATAGACGCTGCGCTTCGCGAGCGGGCTGTTCGGATTGTCGAGATCGTCGGCCGTCACCGTGGCGACCGCCTGGCTCGAAGGCGGGGGCGTCATTCCGGCGTTCTCGGGGGTTTTCGCCGCGTGGTGGCAACCTGCCAGCAGTGCGAAGATTGCCAGGACCGCAAATCGGTTCGTTTTGCTCATTGTGCGTCTCCTGCGGTTGACTGCGTGGAAAGCGTCGTGCGTGCAAACGGCCACGTCACGTATCCGGCCGCGACTGGCGCAAAAGTGCCGGCTTTTCGTCAGCGACGCGAGCGCTTTCGTAAGCCGACGGTGCGCCATATGAAAGATTGTCGTAGCCGGAACGCCGAATGACGGCGCCGCTGCAATTAGATTAGGAAAAATGTCACAGCGTGACCAGTATCTCCGTCTATTTCGAGCGGAGGCGCGCAGGACGCGTTCTTGCTCGCGCGAGCGGCGCCGGATGCACGATCGGCGGCCGCGCCCGGGCTCGCTACGCGTTACGCGTCGCCGTGTTCGTCCCGGCCGATCACGAGTCCGGTGTGCGACGTGAACAGATAACGCGGTACGTCGAGGTTCTGCGGTGCGGGCTTGTCGCGGAACACGCGCCCCGCGAGATCGTAGGTCGAGCCGTGACACGGGCACAGGAACCCGCCGGGCCAGTCGTCGGGCAGGTTCGGCTGCGCGCCCGGCTGGAAGCGTGGAATCGGCGTGCAGCCCAGATGCGTGCAGACGCCGACAACGACCAGCAGATTACGGCGGTCGGCCCGCGCGCGGAACGGGTTGCGGCAGTAGTCGGGCAACGGCATCGAGAACGGATGCAGCGTGTCCGGATCCGCGACCATCGGCGTGGCTTTCGTGACGGCGTCGAGCATCGCCGCCGTCCGGTTGACGATGAAGACCGGTTTGCCGCGCCAGCCGACCGTCATCATCGCGCCTTCGGCCAGACCGCCGATGTCGACCGTGACCGGTGCGCCAGCCGCCAGTGCGCTCGCCGGCGGCGACATCGACTCGATGAACGGAATCGCGGTCGCGATGCAGCCGATACCGCCGGTGACGGTCGTCGCGACGAGCAACGTGCGCCGATGCGTGTCGATGGGTTCAAGCGGAAGGGAAGGCGTGTTCATGACGGGCTCCGCCATCGTCGAAAGGCGCCGCGCACAGGGTGCGCGCAGCGCACGGCAAGCATGCGCCACCGCGCCCGCATCGCGGGCGCGTCACGTTGGCTTGCCGGCTTCGCGCATGCGGATTCGCGCTCGGGGCGAACGTGCATCGCAGCGAAAAGGCCGCGCCTGCGCGCGGCCCTTTCAGCGTAGGCAGCGACGATTAAGCGAGGCTTAAAACACGGCCTTGCGCGCGAAGCGACGCCGCCGTCAAAACTTGTGCCGCAATCCCAGCGCGACGACGAGCTGGTTGCTGTTGGCGGAAGGCGTCATCGTCCAGACGGTCGCGTTGAACGCCGGATTGCCGTTGCCGCCGCTCACGCTTTGATAGACGCCTTCCAGATACGCATCCGTGCGTTTCGAGAATGCGTAGTCGGCCTGCGCGACGACATGGTTCCATTTCGGACGCGTCTGGCCCGCGCGGCTGTCGAAACGGCCCATCGTGTACGTGTACGCGGCGGCCAGGCTGAACGCCGGCGTAACGACGAAGCGGCCATCGACCGTGAAGTTGTCGAAAACCAACGATTCGCCCTTGAGCGGCGTGATGTCGCCGCCCTGCAGCACGCCGGTCACGCCGTCGGTCGTCGAGTGCGACCATGCGGCGCCGACCGAGTGCGGGCCGAACATATAGCGCCCGGCAACCGACCAGATCTGCTGGTTGCCGCCCGTGATCGTCGCGGACCCGTCGACCGTGCTGAGCGCACCGTCCGGGTTCGGCGCGTTGCGATCGCGGCTGATCTTCAGATAGCCGGCGCCGAGCTTCACCGGCCCGTTGGCATAGCCGAGCCCGGCGCTCCAGACGGCGTTGTTCGAAAACTCGCCGGCCTTGTTCGAGAACCCGAACATCGCGCCGAACGTCAGCCCGCGATAGGTCGGGCTCGTGTACTTCACCGCGTTGTTGATGCGCAGGTTGCGGTTCGAGTCGTCGTTGTCGTACGGGTGCACCGCGAGGTTGCCGCCCCAGCCGGGGCCCGCCGCGCCGAGCGGCGTCACGAACTCGAGGATCTCGTCGTACTGGCGGCCGAACGTCAGCGTGCCGGCCGCGCGCGAGCCGACGCCGATCCACGCCTGACGGCCGAACAGGTCGACGCCTTTCTGCGACAGCTTGCCGGTCGTTCCCGAGAAACCGCTTTCGAGCGCGAAGACCGCGGCCGTGCCGCCGCCGAGATCCTCGCGGCCGCGCAACCCCCAGCGCGATGCGTTCAATGCGCCGCTCGTCATCGCGACGCTGCCGCTGCCGGGCGAACCGGCGCCTTGCGTGCGCTGGTTGGTCGCGTAGGTGATCGACGTGTCGATCAGGCCGTACAGCGTGACGCTGCTTTGTGCCTGTGCGATACCGGGCATGAACGGGACGATGCAGGCGGCAATGACCGTCCCCGCGGTCTTGCCCGATGCGAGCCGGCCGCGGCGGGCGGCGTGCGTCACGGCGGTGCGGGCGGGTCGATTCGTTTTATAGGAATGCATAGGATTTTTTATCGTTGGTCCGGCGTCGATCGCCGACGGGTCGCGCCGGCGCGCTCGGCCGACGGATCGAGCGGCCATTATTGGAGATCGTGCGACGGGCGATTAAGGCGCTGCACAGGAAAGGTCCTATGCAAAATCGCGCGGAATCGGCGTGCGGCGCTGCGGTGCAGGCATGGTGGCGTGCTTTCGTTTCGGGGGATTGCCGCGAGGCATGTTGCCGGCAAGCGCGGGAAGGGCTTCCCACTGAACCGGGCGGGATCGATCAAGATGACGCTTTCGGCAACTGGTTCGCAGGGCCACTCAGGGGCCGTGGCGTCGCCGCCTGTTGCCGCACGGCTCAAGCGTATCGCCGAACGAGTGGCGATCAAAGTCAGGGCAGGGAACCCCTGCGCGGCAGCGTTTTACCCGCGTTGAACCGCCGTATCAACGGGTGCCCCCATACTGCGCAAACAACCAGTCGCGCATGGCCTCGAGCGCTTCCGGATGCACGTTCGCCTGCGGAAAGACAACGTAGAACCCGAGCGTCATCGGGAAAGAAAAATCGAACACGCGCCGCAGCCTGCCATCCGCGATATCGCGCTCGACCAGCGGCTCGCTGGTCAGCGCGATGCCTTGCCCCGCGACTGCCGCGTCGATGGCGAGCAGGGTCTGGCTGAACCGCGGCCCTTTGGTCGGATCGGCCTGAACGTTTCCGTCGAGCTTGCGGATGAATTCGGGCCACAGATCGTGGGCGTCATGCAGCAGCGCGTGTTTCGACAAGTCGGCGGGCTTCCGGATCGGCGGATTGCCATCGAGCAATTTCGGGCTGCCGACGGCGAAAATATCGAGCGGAAACAGCAGCTCGCCGGTCAACCCGGGCGGGAACGGCGGCTTGCACAGTCGAATCGCAATGTCGACGCCATCGGCCCTGAACGTCGCGAGCCGTTCGTCGGCGATGACGCGCACCTCGATGTCGGGATGCAGCCGGCTGAAGTCCGACAATCTCGGAATCAACCACTTCGACGCGAACGAAGGCGTCGTGCTGACGGTAAGAATCGTCGCGCGCCGGCCCAGCGCGTCCGTTGCGTCGGAGATGATCTGCAGCGCGCGCTGAACCGACGAGAAATACTCAAGCCCGTCGCGGGTCAGCGCGAGCCCTCGCGGCAAGCGCCGAAAGAGCTGAACGTCCACGGCGTCTTCCAGATGCCTGACCTGCTGCGCGACCGCGCCCTGGGTCACGCCGAGTTCATCGGCGGCCAGCCGGAAATTGAGGTGGCGCGCCGACGCTTCGAACGCGCGAAGCGCATTGAGCGGCGGAAACCGGCGGGTACGCAAAAGAGCCTTCATGCAGTAGAAATTCTACAGGGTGACTGGAGAAATCATCGTTCGACAATTACATTATAGAGTCCTAGAGTGCTCGTATAGATTGATGTATCGAGATCGAATACGGCGTATCGCCGACCTATCCAGGAGAACAGCATGACTGTAGAGAAAGTGGCTTTAGTGACGGCGGCGGGCAAGGGCATGGGCGCCGCGATCGCGCGGGATCTCGCCAGCAACGGCTATCGCGTCGCGCTGATGTCGCCGTCCGGCAGTGCCGTCGAACTGGCGAAGGAACTCGGCGGGTTGGGCATCGCGGGGTCGGTCACCGAAGACGCCGATATCGAGCGCTTCGTCAACGAGACGCTCGCGAAGTACGGCCGCATCGACGCGGTCGTCAACAACACCGGGCATCCGCCGAAGGGCGACTTGCTCTCACTCGAAGACAGCAAGTGGCACGAAGGGCTCGATCTGATCGTGCTCAACGTCGTGCGCGTGCTGCGCCGCGTGACGCCGGTTTTCCTGAAGCAGGGCGGCGGCGCGGTGGTCAATATTTCGAGCTTCGCGGCCGATGCGCCCGAGCAGGCCATGCCGGTGTCGTCCGCGCTGCGCTCGGCGCTCAGCTCCTTCACGCGCCTGTACGCGGATCGCTATGCGAAGGACAACATCCGCATCAATTCGGTGCTGCCGGGCTTCATCGACAGCTGGCCGGAAACGCCCGAAATCGTTGCCCGCATTCCGGTGGGCCGTTTCGGCAAGACGCAGGAGATCGCGCAAACGGTGACGTTCCTGCTGTCCGAAGGCGCCGGCTATATCACCGGGCAGAACATCCGCGTCGACGGCGGCATCGTGCGGGCGCTGTAAGTCGAACCAGCAGCGGAGCGGCGCGCGTGCTGCCCGTCGCGCCGAAATGGTTTGCGGCAGTCCGTCGCGCTCTACCGCGGCGGATGGCACGCAAAAAAGTGCGGCATCCATCCGGATGCCGCACCGAACTCAAACGCTCGCGGCGGAGCCCGCTCAGGACGACGAGCAGGGCCCGTCACGGGTATTGCCAGTTGAAGAACCCGCCAAGCCCCCGCGCTTATTTCGCGGTCGGCATGGCGAATTCCGCCCCCTTGCCGATGCTCGACGACCAGCGCTGCATGATCGACTTTTGCTTCGTATAGAAGCGCACGCCTTCTTCGCCGTATGCATGCATGTCGCCGAACAGGCTCTTCTTCCAGCCGCCGAACCCGTGCCACGCCATCGGAACGGGAATCGGCACGTTGATGCCGACCATGCCGACCTGGATGCGGCGCGCAAATTCGCGCGCGATGCCGCCGTCGCTCGTATAGCACGCGACGCCGTTGCCGAACTCGTGCGCATTGATCAGGTTCACGGCTTCGGCAAAATCCTTCACGCGCACGCATGCGAGCACCGGCCCGAAGATTTCTTCCTTGTAGATGCGCATATCGGTCGTCACGTTGTCGAACAGCGTGCCGCCGGTGAAGAAGCCTTCCTCGCGGCCGGGCACCTTCAGGCCGCGGCCGTCGACGACGAGTTTCGCGCCTTCCTGCACACCGATATCGATGTAGCCTTCGATCCGCTTCAGCGCCTCACCCGTGACGATCGGGCCCATTTCGACTTCCGGCGACATGCCGTCGCCGATGACGAGCGATTTCGCGCGCTCTGCGAGCTTCTCGACGATGCGATCGCCGATGTCGCCGACCAGCACCGCGACGCTGATCGCCATGCAGCGCTCGCCGGCCGAGCCGTAGGCGGCGCCGATCAGTCCGTCGACCGCTTGATCGAGGTTCGCGTCGGGCATCACGACCATATGGTTCTTCGCACCGCCGAGCGCCTGCGCGCGCTTGCCGTTTTGCGATGCGCGCTGGTGTACGTAGTGCGCGATCGGCGTCGAGCCGACGAAGCTGACTGCTTGCACGTCCGGATGATCGATGAGCGCGTCGACCGCGTTCTTGCCGCCCTGCACGACGTTGAAGACGCCTTTGGGCAGGCCCGCCTCGGTCAGCAAATCGGCGATGAACAGTGCCGCCGACGGATCGCGCTCGCTCGGCTTCAGCACGAACGTGTTGCCCGTTGCGAGTGCGACCGGGAACATCCAGCACGGCACCATGCACGGGAAGTTGAACGGCGTGATGCCCGCGACGACGCCCAGCGGCTGGCGCATCGTCCAGTTGTCGATGCCGGTGCTGACCTGATCGGTGAAGTCGCCCTTGAGCAGTTGCGGCACGCCGGCGGCGAATTCGATGATGTCGATGCCGCGCGCGACTTCGCCCTGCGCGTCGGAGAACACCTTGCCGTGCTCGGCGGTGATGATCGCGGCGAGCGTGTCGCGATGCTCGTTCATCAGTTGCAGGAAGCGGTGCATGACGCGCGCGCGACGGATCGGCGGCGTCTCGGACCATGCCGGGAAGGCGGCTTGTGCGGCAGCGACCGCCTGGGCGACCTCGTTGTCGTCGGCGAGCGCGACGCGGCGGGCGGCCTTGCCGGCTGCCGGATTGAATACGTCCTGGAAGCGGCCGCTTGCGCCCGGCACCCGGGCGCCGTTGATGTAGTGGCCGACGTCGTCGGACGAGGTGAAGGCGGGAACGGTGGTCATCAAGTCGTCTCCTGATCCGTGGTCCTGATTGAGAAGGCTCCAGTCTAGGCAAATGACGGCGGCGGGAGAAGCCCACTACAATTGATTCACTGTTCAGAATACTGAATAATCGAACGATGAATTCTCAAAATACCCAAGCCCTTTGGCCGCACATCCATTCCCTGACGGTGCTCGCCGTGACCGGGAGCTTTACTGCCGCGGCGCAGCGGCTCGGCATCAGCAAGGCGGCCATGAGCCAGCGCATCGCCGATCTCGAGGGGGCCGCCGGCGTGCCGCTCGTACGGCGGACAACGCGCAGCGTGCGGCTCACGGAAGCGGGGCAGACGCTCGTCGACAGCACGCGCGAGGCCTACGAGACCATCGAGATGAACTTCGCGCGCGTGAAGGATCTGGCCGGCGAGCCGCGCGGCCTCGTGCGCGTGACCATGCCGGTCGCGCTGGGCCGGCAGCAGATCGTGCCGCTGTTTCCGGCCTTCATCGAGCAGTATCCGGGGGTGCGCATCGAGCTGGAGTTGTCGGACCGGCTGTTTTCACTGTCGCAGGAAGGCTTCGACCTCGCGATTCGTCATACGACCACCGCGCCGCAGACGCACGTCGCGTGGAAGCTTTGCGAGACGCGCTCGCTGCTCGTCGCGAGCCGCGAGTATCTGGCGCGACGCGGCACGCCCGAGCATCCGAATGCGCTCGCCGAACACGACTGCCTGTGCTATTTGCGCGGCAACGAACCGACCGCATGGAGCTTCGAGCCGCGCGACCGGCGGCGCGCGCGCGTGAGCGTGCCCGTGCGCGGCTGTTTCGCGGCGAACAACAGCGAAGCGATGCGGGAGGCGGCGCTCGGCGGCCTCGGCATCGCGTTGCTGCCGGACTTCAGCGCACAGCGCGACATCGACGCGGGCCATCTCGTGCCGCTGCTCGGCGCGTGGCGTCCGTCGGGCGCATTCGGAGACCATATCTTCGCGATCCGCCCTTACAGCCCGGTCGTGCCTAGCGCAGTGCGCGCGCTGGTGGAGTATCTACGGGGCGAGTTGAGTGGCGGGTTCTCGCCTGCCATGGCGGCGCCTCGCTAACGCCGGGCCATCGCCCTGGTTCAGATTCGCGTCGTCTCGTAGTGGCCGGTGCGCATTGACGCCGATGCGCGGCGGCCTCGCGAAGCGCGCGTTATACATGGGGATGAAGGAGGGCGCGTAAGCGTTGGCGTCGGTCACCGTGCCGCCGTTCGCGCAGAACGTATCGATGGACGTCTGCGTCCTGCTGAAAATCGTGCATTCGCACTATGCAACAACCGCCTGCCGGAATGGGGAAACAAGCTCGGTGAGCGTACGCAGGAGGAATGCCTTGTCGCGCCGAATCTCCGCAATGGGCCCGCCGATGCTCAGCGTCATCTGCGGGGCGCCGCGTCTCACCGGCAGGAGCACCGCCAGCGCAGCGCCACCAGGCGTGGCGGTCCCTCGCGACATCGAGTAGCCATCCAGACGAACTCGCGCAATTTCCTCGCGCGCGGTCGCGAGGTCCAGCCGTAGCGACACATCCTGCTCCACGACGTTGGCCCGATGCAGCAGCAACTCGATTTCGCGGTCGGTTTTCGTCGTCAGCAGCATCTTGCCGGCGGCGCTGCGGAACAACGGACGCAATGCACCGGACTTGAGCGCGAACCGGCTTCGGTCATGGGCCTGCAGCACGTGCAGGTAGCGCACGAACACGCCGTCTTGCGCGCCAATCATCACGGCGTGCCCGGTGCGTTGCTGCACGTCCCCCATCAGGCGCAACAGACTCTGCGTGCTGTACATCTCCTCCTGGATCCAGCTCGTCGACAGAGCGAGCCTCAGGTTCGGGACGTACATGCGCGTTCGCTGCTCGTAGTCGAAGTAGCCCAGATCGACGAGCGATTTCATCAGCACCGACGTGCTCGACTGAGGATAGCCGAGCGACTGGCAGATTTCCTTGATGCTCGCCGGCCGCCGGACATCGGCGAAGTACTCGAGCAATTCGAGCACGCGCTGCGCGGATTTGACTGATGCCTGCTTTTCCATGAGTGTGATTTCTAATCACATATGTGATATTTCTCGTCGTTCCGAGTATAGCGCGACTACGCTCCTGTCAGCTTCAACATGAAGCTTCGAACTCCGGATGGATGCCGTGTGCATTGCGGGCAGACCTGAGGATGCAGAACACAAGACAAGGAGACATCGATGGATAGTTCGCTGGTGGACGCATCGCCCGCCGTCAAGCAATCAGCTCGCGACGGCGGCGCCGAAGAGGCGCGCGTGTGCCGGAAGGTGATGATCCGGCTCGTCCCGCTGCTGTTCGTTGCGTATCTCTTTTGCCAGCTCGACCGGCTGAACATCAGCTTCGCGCAAATCCAGATGAAGACGATGCCCGGATTTGGCGATGCCGTCTATGGGCTGGGCGCAGGGCTGTTCTTCATTGCGTACATGATTTTCGAAGTACCCAGCGGGCTGCTCTTGCAGCGCATCGGCATACGGAAAACGCTGTGCCGGATCATGGTCGGCTGGGGGCTCGTATCCGTCCTCACGGCGCTGGTCCGTACGCCGGCCCAGTTCTACCTGGCGCGGTTGCTGCTGGGCGCATGCGAGGCCGGTTTCTTCCCCGGCGTCGTGTACTACTTCAGCACGTGGCTGCCGGTCGCATATCGCGGGCGCGTGATCGGCATCTTCATGTCGGCGGCCGTGCTCGCGGGCGTGTTCGGAGGTCCGTTGGCGGGTTTCCTGATGGACGGCATGCACGGCGCCCAGGGGTTGGCAGGCTGGCAGTGGCTGCTGATCGTCGAGGGGGTGCCGAGCATCGCGCTCGGCATCGTCGTACTCCTGCGCATCGATGACAAGCCGGCTGACGCCGGATGGCTGAGCAGGGCGGAGCTGGCCACACTCGAAGAAGCGATTGCCGCGCATCGCAGCGAAGGTGCACGGCATCACCGGGGCATCGGCGAGGTAGTGCGCGACCCTTACGTGTACCGGCTGGCCGGCATCTATTTCCTGACGACGATGCCGGCGTATGGGCTGGGTTTCTGGACGCCGCAGATCATTCAGTCCTTCGGCGTGACGAGCGCGCTACACGTCGGACTGTATGCGGCGATTCCATCGGCGGCGGCATTCGTGAGCATGATCCTGCTGTCGCGGCATTCCGACCGGAAGCTGGAGCGACGCTGGCACTACGCGCTCCCGGCGTTCGTCGGCGCAGCGGCGCTGGTCGTCGCGGCGTCGCGCGGCCTGCCCATTCCCGTCGCGCTGGGCGCGCTGTCCGTCGCGTATGCCGGCCTGTTGAGCGTCGTGCCGGTGTTCTGGCCGGTTCCCACGTCGTATCTGGGAGCGGGCGCTGCCGCCAGCGGCATCGCGTTCATCAACACGCTCGGCGTGTGCTCCGGATTCGTCGCGCCGGTCATGTTCGGCTTCATGCGCGAAGCGACCGGCAGCCTGGCGGGCGGGCTGCTGGTGCTGGCCGCATGCGCATGCGCCGCGGGCAGCGCGATGCTCGCCGGCGTGAAGAAGACCTTGGCCTAGCTTGCGTCGTATGACGCCTGCTTCGTTTCATCCATCGACCGGACCTGAATCATGACCGACACACACGACCCGGAACGCATCCGCCACGCCGGAACGACGCCGATCCTGAGCTATCACGGCACGGATCGGGCCGAGCTGACGCTCAATCGTCCCGCTTTTCACAACCGCCTGGAGCCCGGCGATCTCGCGACGCTGCGCGAACACATTGCGATGCTGAACGACGATCGCGCAGTGCGCGTTGTCATGCTGACCGGCAGCGGAACCAGCACGTTTTCGTCCGGCTACCACCTTGGCGCGTTCGACGCTGCGCGCACAGATGACGACACCGCGTTCGAGCAAGTCGCGAATGCGATCGAAGGCATGCGCGCGGCGACGATCGCGCGCGTGAACGGCGCAGTGTACGGCGGGGCGAGCGATCTCGCGCTGGCATGCGATTTTCGTATCGGCACACACGACACCCGGATGTCGGTGCCGGCCGCGCGGCTGGGCCTGCATTTCTATGGAAGCGGTATCCGGCGCTGGGTGTCCCGCGTCGGCGTGAACGCAACGAAGCGTGCATTCCTCGCCGCGCAGACGTTTTCGTCGCACGAACTCGTCGCCTGCGGCTTCCTCACGCAGGCCGTCGAAGCAACGGAACTGGATGCCGAGTGCAGGGCGCTCATCGACCGGCTGTGCGCGCTGGCACCGCTGGCGGTGCAAGGCATGAAGCGAATCATCAACGCGGCGGCAAATGCCGAGTACGACGAGCGGGCAGCACGAGAGCAGTGTCTCGACAGCATGCGGTCGACGGATTTCGCCGAAGGTCTGGCGGCCCTGGCGGCCAAACGGCCGCCGGTTTTCACGGGAGCGTAACGGGTAATCATGATGCGAAACACGGAACCGATCGGACATTTGCCACTTGCTGGCGTGAAGGTCATCGAGCTTGCGCAGATCATGGCCGGGCCCACGTGCGGCGTGATGCTTGCCGACCTGGGCGCCGACGTTTACAAAATCGAGAAATTCCCCGCGGGCGACGATGCGCGCTCCTATAGGCGCGGCAGCGAAGGCGGGCTACCTCCGTCGTTCATGATGCTCAACCGGGGGAAGCATTCGGTCGGACTCGATCTGAAGAGCACCGATGGTCGCGCCGTTCTGTTGCGGCTGATCGCGCGCGCCGACGTGGTGACCGAGAACTTCCGGGTCGGCGTCATGGAGCGACTCGATCTCGGCTATGACACGTTGCGCGCAATCAATCCGGCGCTCATCTACTGCGCGATCTCCGGCTACGGCAGGCAAGGTCCGCTTGCTGACAGGGGCGGCTTCGATCTGATCCTGCAGGCGTTCAGCGGGTTGATCAGCGTTACCGGGGAGCCGGGTCGCCCGCCCGTCAAGCCAGGTGTCTCGATCGCGGACGTCAACGCCGGCATTCTCGCCGCCTTCGGCATCCTGGCAGCCTATGTGCACCGGCTGAAGACCGGCATCGGACAGCGCGTGGACACCTCGCTACTGCAGGCGTCGCTGCAGCAGTTGTACTGGTATGCGGCAGCGTACTTCGCGACGGGCGCTGTCGGCAAACCATCGGGAACGGCCCATCCGCTGATCGCGCCGTACCAGGTATATCGATGCGCCGACGGCGACATCGCCGTGGGCGGCGCCAACCAGACGAACTGGGCGCGCATCACGGAACTGCTGGGGCATCCGGAGTGGATGGCCGATTCCCGCTTCGAATCTCCCCAGCAACGACTCCGCCATCGCGGCGAGTTGGAGACCCTCATCAACGCCGTACTCGCCGACGCCAGCGTCGATCACTGGGTCGCGCGGTTCGATCGGATGGGCATACCGGCCGGCCCGGTTCAGAGTATCGCGCAGGCGCTGGAGCACGAACAATCGCGCATGGTCGGCATGGTGCGGGAAGTCGACGCGCCGGGCGGCGGCACGACGCGCACGCTCGGCTTGCCGGTGCTGCTGGGCGGACATTCGCACGTGGCGTCGCGCGCAGCGCCTCGGGTCGGCGCCGATACGGAATCCGTACTGCGCGATTTCGGATTCCGCGCCGACGAGATCCAGCGCCTCATTGATAAAAAGGTGGTGTTCCAGTGCGAGCCGGACACTCGCGCGTCAATTGATTAGGTATTCGAATCAATAAAGCAATCGTATCAGAAATGGCCGGCCAACGAACCGGACCGATAACGCAGAACGAGGAGACGAGATGAACAAGTACGCGATGGCGGCACTGCCGCTGGCGCTGCTCGGCGGTATGGCGCATGCGCAATCGTCGGTGACGCTGTATGGCGCCGTTGACAGCGGCATACTCTATCAGAGCACCTCCGCTGCGACGCTCGCGACGAACGCGCGCGGTACCGGGAAGATCTTCCGCTTCCAGGATGCAGGCATCTATTCGAGCGGGTGGGGGATCAAGGGAACGGAGGACCTGGGTGGCGGCTACCGCGCACTGTTCCAGCTACAGGGGTCGTTTAGCAGCGGCACGGGAAAATCGAGCATCAACTCGACGCCGGGGCAGTCGGCGATCTTCAATCAGGTCGCGGCCATTGGGTTGTCGGGGCCGTTCGGCGCGCTGACGGCCGGCCGCCAGATCGTTCCGCTATTCAGGGCGATGGAAGCCACCGACGTGCGCGGCGCGCAGTACTTCGGCAGCATCTTCACGGCACTGCTCGGACTGAATCAGGCCGCGGGCTGGCCCGGCACCAATACGAACGCGCAGATCGGGGCGGTCTACGACGACAATGCGCTGGTATATCAGTCGCCAGCTTATCGCGGGTTTTCGTTCGCGGCGGAGTATGCGCCGGGCGGTGTTGCAGGCCACTTTCAGGGCGGCACGCGCGAATCGGTCGTGATGAAGTACGCAGGCTACGGGCTGGTGTTCGCGGCTGCGTATTACAACGGACACGACACGAATCCGTATCCCGCTGCGTATGGCGTCGTGCCTGGCGTGAATCCCGCCCAGGAAACCGGCGTCGACAACAATCGATTTGTCTACGTCGGCGCACGCTATACCACGCTGGGTGGCATATCCGTGTCGGCATCCTATGCGAATGCCAGGAATCCGGCCCACGCGGAGCGAACCAACTACGATCTTTTCTCCGCGGGGCTGGGCTATAGACTCTCGGCGGCGCTCACGCTCACGAGCGGCCTTTACTATTTGCGCAGCCGCAACGATGCCGCGCCGTACGCGGGCAGTTCGACCGAAATCGCGGTCGGCGCCGACTATCGTCTGTCTGCCCGGACTGAGATCTATGCGCAGGTCGGGCACGTCAACAACAAAGGCGCGATGAACCAGCCGGTCGCGTATGGGCAGCCGGTCGAACCGGGCGCCCAAACGACGGCGGCGATGATCGGTGTCAGGCATAAATTTTGATCAATTGGATGAGCCTATCGGTCAGCGTGCCAGCAGTCAAAAACACGACATCTGTAAATAGCCAGGACACGACATTTCTAAAAAGCTACTACAACCGTTGTCATACCCGGATTCAGATGTCCACCTTCCAGCCATTTAAAAATGTCCGGTTTTAAGCTTGGTTTTGCTGCGTCTTTTTCCTCGTTTTGACCGTTACGCAGTGTCGAAGGTCGGCGCCTGAACGGGCAGGGCGCTCACGCTTGTTTCTCCAGCTTTTGCAGACCGACGACCAGGTTTGCCCGCTGGCTTTGCGGTTTGCCGACGTTGCGCCAGCTCCACGATCACATGCTCGACGTCGGCCTGCGTGATCTCGCGTTGCTTCTTTTTGCCCGCTTGGGGTTCGTTTCGGTCGGTCCGGGTTGAGTCGCCACGATGCGTTCGAGACGGGGCTTTACCGATTCGACTGTTATCGCGTTGCGCCTGCAGCGCTTGGGCGACCTGTAGCACATGGCTCAAACGCTTGTGCTCAACGACGGCACCTTGATCGATTTCGGCCAGGCGGTCGTATTGCCTGCAGCGCAACACACGATCGTCAGCCCGAATCTCGATCCGCCCATCCGGGTACTCCCATACCTCGATCTGACGGTCGATCAACTTCCGGTTCTCCGGCGTGTCGTCCAGCAAATACATCACCCGGTCGTACTGAACCGTGAGCGACTTCGTCACTTTCCGCGGCTCGCGCCACGTCAGCGCCCGGTCCAGACTCTCGTCGGCCCGCAACGGCCGGTGCGCATTGAAGTCGCTCTTTGGCGGCTTCGCGAAGCGCGTGTTGTAGGTGGCCATGAAGGAGGGCGCGTAAGCGTTGGCGTCGGCCACCGTGTTGATGCCGCGCAATCGCATCTCCTTGACCAATCGATCCTGCAACGTCAAGTGCGCTCGCTCCACGCGCCCCTTGGCCGAGCTGCTGTTCGCGCAGAACGTGTCGATGTTCAGCTCGTACATCGCCCGGCCAAACGGCGTCACGCGATTGCCAGTCTTGCCCGGCTTCACGTTGCGGAACACGCTGGCCTTGTCGCTGTAGAACGCTCCCGGCTTGCCATGGCGTTCGATATACGTCCGCGTTGCCTCGAAGTAGCTGAAGGTCGATTCGGTCTGCGTGAAGTGCAGCATCATCAACCGGCTCGTCGCGTCGTCCACATACACCAGCAGCGTGCAGGCCGGCGCACGGTCCTCGAACCATCGATGGTCGCTGCCGTCGATCTGGATCAGTTCGCCCAGGCAGGCCCGGCGCGCTCGCGGCTGGTAGACTTTCGGCGGTCGTTGCCGGCGCGGAATCCAGAGCCCGGCGTCCGTCATCAGCTTCCTGACCGTTTCCTTGGCCAGCCGAATGCCGTGGCACTCCCAG
Source organism: Burkholderia sp. IDO3 (assembly GCF_003366075.1). Taxonomy (NCBI): domain Bacteria; kingdom Pseudomonadati; phylum Pseudomonadota; class Betaproteobacteria; order Burkholderiales; family Burkholderiaceae; genus Burkholderia; species Burkholderia sp. IDO3. The sequence goes on along the minus strand of NZ_CP028962.1, from coordinate 1,669,452 downwards.
AGCTTCTCGCAGGCCAGCGTCGGCCCGAAATCGGCGTAGCGATCCCGGATGATCGACAGCGCCCGGTCGGCGGCTCCCGGGTCGAGGCGGCGGTTGCCGGGCTTCGCTCGGTGTCCTGACACCAAACCTGCCGGACCGTGCTCACGCAGCTGAGCGACCAGCCGGCGAACCTGCCGGGTCGTCAACTCCAGCCGTTCGGCCGCACGCCATGGCTTGAGCTTGCCGTCCGCCACGTCCTGAATGACCTTGAATCGGTCCAGCTCGCGCATCGTCATCGTGATCCGCTCCGTTGCAGCCATCGCAGCCTCCGGCGCCGGACACCCGCCGGCGGCCGAACAGCTTACGCGGCCCGAAAGCGGACATTTCAATCTAGCCACTACAAACGTTTCGGTTGATAATTCACGTTATGTAAAATCAAATCAGGAAGTCCACAGGGATGGCGATAATCATGGCGGCGCCCAGCCATTGCTCTTGGGTGCGTTGGCTACCGTGCCCGACGGCAAATATCCGTATTGCTCCCATTCCTCCGCCGTCCTCGTATGGACCGGGATTTCGCCAATTTCGACAAGGCCGTGGCGAGTTACGATGACTCCGTGCCGTTCGCCGAACCAATTGTCCATCTGATTTTCCCACGCGTCCTGCAAGCCAAGGAGTTCAGGCTCTCCGGAATGCTTGCTCGTGACGTGCCCGGCTTCGATGGTCGGCCCGTGCGCCCAGTCGACGAGATCTTCATGCTTGCGCGAAGGTGGACGCGTGAAGGCTTTGATGGTGTTTCCGGCGGCGTCTTTTCCCAGTAGAAAGCGCAACGGATGGTTGGCGTCTGCCCAGATTTTGTCCAGCGCCCACTTTCTGAATTCGCTTTTGCAATCCGTCCCGTGCGGATCGATCCACGAGTACGGATTGGGCGCGTACATGTACGGATTGCGCCCGCCTTTGAGGCCGATCGGATCCTGGCTGATGAAGTTCCCGGTTACGGGATCAAAGTAGCGATGTCGGTTGTAATGCAGGCCCGACTCATCGTCGAAGTATTGCCCCTGCAGCCTGAGGGGCTGTTTCATGACTTGCGGGAGCCCGGAGATTTCCGTCGCGGCGCCTGTCGGGCCATAAGACGCCTCCCAAACGACGTTGCCTTGGGAATCGTGCATTCGCACCGGCGCGCCGTTCGGATCATTCTGGAAGAAATACGGTACGCCGGGGCGTGGCGGCGAACGTGTGGCCGATTCCGATGCCTTTTTTTCCGCCAGTTCGGTATGTATCGTCGCATGCGGCCGGAATGTTCCAGGGTAATACACCCATTCACGGGCGCATCCCGGCACGAATATCGGTATTGACGCGTTGTCGGTTTGACGGTTGCGGCCGCTTCCGACGGCCGTCGTATAGTCATATTCGCCCGCGAGCGTATTGCGATCCCAGAAGAAACGGCTGATGCGAGACGGCGATATCGAATGTTCGCCGCCCGCCGATTCCGTATCCACAATCTTGCGCACGCGTCGTCCGAATGGATCGTATTCGTAGCGCGTATGGATGCGGCCGTGCCCGCCTGCAGCGCCCGGAACGTCGAGTCGTATGGCTACCGTCTCTTCCAGTTGTCCTGTCGCATCCCAACGCAGTGTCAAATCCTGCCTGGCGTCGTGCCGCCGTCTCAGGTTTCCTGCGCGGTCGTATTCGTGGTGCTGTCCGTCGTAGGTGCCCTCGCGCACCCAGATCCCCGTCAGCGCCGGATTCATTTCGTCTACGGTGCGGCGTTCGCGAACTCGCGTTTTCAGCAGATCGCCGGCGGGATCGTGCATCAAACGGCCGAGATGTCCGGCAGGATCGAGATGTCCGGTAAGGCGGCCCAGCCGGTCGTAGTGAAAGTGCTCGGCATAGCCGCGCGCGTCGCGTTTTTCGACCAGTTCGCCGTTCGAATCGTACAAGTACTCGCTTGTGAACAGCATGGTCTTACCGGTCGAGATCAGCAGGGCCTGCGAGGCGAGGCGGCCGTCGGCTTCATATGACAGTTCGCGTTGCAAGCCGGTCCCGACGTGCTCGGTTCGAGCGTGACCGAGCGGATCCCGGTCGATGACGGTCGGCGCGGCATCGTCGATCTGGACTGACGTCATCGCATTCAGCGTGTCGTACGTATAGCGAACGGCATGCTCGATGATCTCGCTGCCGGCAACAAGCCGAGTTGCGCGCTCGATTCGGTTTCCTGAAATATCGTATGCGCTGATAATCGTGAAGGCGCTGCCCTGCTCTACGTCAAATTGGCTTTCCACGATCACCCTGCCGTCTGCGTCGTACTCGAATTCGACCCGACTGAAAGGATTTTGCGCGAGCACCAGATCGCCATGCTGATTGTAAGAAAAATGGTCGATGCGTACGCTGTTATCGCGCGTCGAGTCGGCCATTCGCTTGTGGACGAGGCGCCCGGATAGATCGTAGTCGTATTCGATCGTTTGCCCGAGCGGATCGATGCTGTGAAGCAGCTCGCCCGCCGAGCCATACCGGTAACGACGCGTTTGCCCCCAATAGTCCGTTTCTTCGACTATGCGTCCCAGAGGATCGCGTACGAGCTGATACAGTTCGCCGCGCTCATTGACGACCCCGATCAACTGCTGCTCGGTATCGTACCGATACTCCACTTGACTCCCGTCCGGTGCAAGCCGTTTGCACATCTGGCCCAATGCGGAATATTCCATTTGCGTAATCTGGCCGTTGGGGTCGCGATAGCGCGTCAGGTTGCCGTCGGCGTCATATCCGAAATGGATTTCCTTTTCCCCGGGTTCGATCGCTCGCGTCAGGTTGCCGTTACGGTCGTATTCGTAGCGGCTGACCTGATTCAGTGCGTTGATTTTCCGCGTGAGGTTGGCTCGTGCGTCATAGGCATACGTCGTGCGATGGCCAAGCGCATCGATGACCTCGATCAGGTTCCCGTCGTTGTCGTAGGAAAAGTGCATCGTCGCACCACGCGGATCCGTATGCGATATCAACTGCCCATGCGCATCATGAACGTATCGCGAGCTTGCCCCCGCAGGTGAAGTCTGGGCGATCAGCTTGCCGCACTCATCCCATGTGTACCGCCATTGCCGTCCACCCGAATGCGTCATGGACACGGGCCTTTGATTCCTGTCGTAGGCCGCGCGCACGATGCTCCCGTCAGCCCGCGCACTCGCCAGCAGATTGCCGCATGTGTCGTACTCCCATGTGGTGGCATGTGCAGCGGGATCGACGCTTTTGCTGGTGCGCCGTCGCCCATCGTACCCGTAGCTCGTTACGCCTCCGAGAGAATCGATTCTCGCGACGGGCAAGCCGCGCTCGTTCGCCTGCAGGATGGTTACGTGTCCCCTGGAGTCGGTGATTCGCGTCTCATGATGCGCGATATCGTAGTCGAAACGGTAATCGAAAAGCCCTTTGTCGCCCCACGCATGATCGACACGCCATACTCCGTCGTCGTGATGCCGATGACCGTAGTAGAACGAGACGCCTGAGGCACTCGTGTGGCACACCATCCGATGCCCTTCCGCGTAAGCGAATCGATGCGGCTGGCCCAAGGCATCGAGCGCGGCGACCATATTGCCGTTGCGATCGTGTTCGTAACCGACCAGCTGATGGGCGCTACCGTTGGCGTCGATCAATATCAGCGCGGTGAGCCAATTCGCGTGCGTCCGGACGCTGCTTGCCATGGCCGCTTCACACCGGATCGCTCGTCCACTTGGTCCGTTACGCATCCACTCGAGCAAGCGCGTGAGCGCGCCGTCCGGTCCACGTTCGAACACCCAGCCGTTGCCGTCGAGGTCGGCCATCTTGTCGAGGGGCAGCGTCAACACGGCATCTCCCGCGGACATCGCCATCGTGCGCTGCCAGTTCGCGGGCAATGCGAACTCGTATTCGATTCCTGCGCGCGTTCTCACGACGAGCCACCTGTCTCGCTGATATAGCGCGTATCCGTACTGCCAATCATAGACGCGCGCAGGCCAACCGGCGGCATCCGGCAGCGCATCGAACGCCGTCGCACGATCCGGAAAGCATGCGGCAACGCCGGTCGCATCGATGTGATGCATCAGTTCGAGTCGAATATCGGCGGGTGTTTGCCAGCCGACGCCAATGACCCCTTGCCGCATATCGTGACTGGCGTAGTAGCGGTTCCAGACAAGCGGTAACCGTCCCGCGATCGTGAAGTCGTGCTGTTGGACGATCACCTCGCCGGTAATCGAATCAACAGGCTCTGCATCCAGCACCTTGCACTTGAGAAACCCCGGCTTCAGATGCAGCTTGTCCGCCAGCGTCTTCGCCCACTTCGATCCGCGAAACGCCTTGAACAACCCCTTCGCCAGCGCAGCCATGTTGACGATCGGCGGCCCGCCCACCAGTACGGGGCGTCCGGTCGGAACCGGCAGCATGAACGACGTCGGCAGCGACAGATGCTCGCGCTTCGTATGTGCGCCGTTGTGCGTCGGCGGCTCCAGCCCGACCGCCCAGCAACTCATCGCCGGCAGCGCCAGGAAGGCCATCGGATCGTTGTTCGCGAGCACGGTCTTGCTGCCCATGTACGCTTCCGCGTCGTTCGACGGATCCGGGTCGGGCGGCGCGAACGATTCGCCCAGCGGAAAATGCAGCGACGGCACGTGAAATGCGTGTGTGCCGGCCGTCGCGCGCAGCATTCCGTTCACGAAGATCGGCCTGCCTGCGATGCTGCCCATCCCGACGCCGGCGCCTGCCGCATTCGCGATGTCGGCGGCCACTGCCGCACCCTTCAGCGCCTGCGCGACGGTCGGATCGCTTGCCAGCTTTTTGGCTTCGTTGGAGACCGAGTTGACTGCGTCGTCGAGTTTCTTCGCGTCGTCCGGATGATCCTGGAGATACTCGACCGCCTTTTCCTCGATGATCGTGAAGGCGATTGCGCCGATGACGCCCAGCGCGGCGTTCACGTACTCGCGCAAGTCCAGCATGAACCCGACATGGGGATGCGGCAGAAACACGGGTGTCGGGCTGGGTGCGACCAATACCGAATGCAAGTCGACGCCGACGACCGGATCCAGATGTTTGACCGCGGGCAATCCCATGGGCGTCTCCGTTCACCGGCCGCCGCGCAACGCGGCGACTTTCTCGCTGAGTGCGGCCCGGTGCCGGTCGAACGCGCCGACTTGCGACACCATCCATTCGACGACGAGCTGCAGGTTGCTGTTGACGCGCGTCGCGTCATCGAGCATCAATCCGGCGTCGAGCGCGTTGAAGCCGGCTTCCAGCGCGTGCTCCCGCTCCCCTGCCCGCTCCCAGCACACGGCGCTCATGCGCCACGCCTCGACGGTCATCAGTGCATCGTGCGCGGCTGTCGTCGAAGCCGCCGCCTGCTCGTAGCAATAGGCGGCTCGAGCATGATCCTTGTGCGTCAGATATACGCTCGCCTCGCCAAACAGGGCGTTCGCGACGAGCTTGTGTCCGGCTGGATGGCTTGCCTCGACCGCGCGCATGCCGCTGCCGGCGGCACGCCGGTACGCATCGATCGCATGCTCGCGATCACGCCATTTCAAATAGGCCGCACCTGCGATCAAGTGCACGACGACGCATTGGTCGAACCACTTCTCGCCTTCGGCCACCTTCAGCGCCGCGGCGCGGAGTTCCTCGAGGCGGGCGGGACTGCCGTTTTCGATCGTCTCGCTCAACGTGACAAAAAGCCGTCGGAATTCGCCGCTTGCGCCACGCTCACCCGACTCGGCCAGCAGTTCGCGCGGCACGCTGGCCATCGAATATCGACCATGCACGATGCAGACGAGAGTCGGATGATGCTGAATCAATTGTGCGAACGGATCGATGTTCGTCCGGGGCACGACGAAGCGCAAACGCTCGCCGAGTCGCGGCGACGCGACGAGAGTCGACATCAGGCGATCGATCCACCGTACCCACGCGGTTTCATCATCGACGCGGGCTGGCTCGAGCACGAAAACCAGCGCGGGGAACACGTCCGGGTGATGCTCGATCAGACTGGCTGCTACCGTCAGCATATATCGCACCGGATCGCCACCCTCGAAGAACGGCGGCTGCCAGTCGGTGCGTATCCCGTGCGTGCTAGATGCGTCACGGCGGCTATCGTAAAAGGCAATCAGTTCGTCGGTCAGCGCCTGTGCATAGCCGGCCTGGTTTGCGAACGCCGCACGCATCGTTCTCACCGCACACGACGTATCGTCCTGTGCCTGAAAGTACAGCCGCACGAGCGGCGCGTCCGCTTCATCGGTATGCCAGACCATCAACCGTGCGGTCTTGTTCTTCGCGAAACTCATCCAGTCCGAATGCGCATCCATGAACCTGCGCTCCACCGGATTGGTCGGCTGCCAGTGCTGCATTCGTACGGCCCTCCGTCACGGATTGAGTTTCAGGATCGTGCCTTCGACGGTGTGTTCGCCGGTGGCCGATGACGTCACCTTCGTCCCGCGCACGCTGTGACTCTCGGAGCCGATCGATGCGACATTGACGCCCTGGATCGCAATCGTGCCGTCGCTCTTCATCACGATGCTGGACATCCCGCAGACGAGCGAAAGCTGGTCGCCCGCGTTGACGAGCACCTGATGCTGCACGTTCGTCGTATGGTTCGCGCCGACATTGACGGTGTGTTCGCCGCCGACCGTGTGCGTATGGGCATTCGTGATCGTCGACGTTCGCGTGCCGATCTCTTCGGTGTGCGCCGAGGCCACCAGCGTCTTCATGTCCTTCGACGTCGTCTGATACATCTGTCCGACATTCAGCGTCTTGCCTTCGCCGATCGTTTCGGTCTTGGCATGCGTGACCGACTCCGTGTGGCTGCCGCCGATCGTCGCCTCACGATCCGACGCAATCGTCACGGTCTCCTTCTTCCCGACCGTTCGTGTCCGGTTCCCGCCAACCGCATGCGTCTCATCCACCCCGATCTGCGCGACCCGGCTCTTGCCGATATTCACCGTCTCGTTCTGCCCGACGCTGCGTTGCCGGTTGTTCTTCACCTGCATCGTCTCGTCGTTCCCGACCGTATGCGTGTGATTGTTCCCGACAGAAAGCGTGTGATCGGCCTCCGTCTCCGCATCGAAGTTTCTTTCCGCATGCATCCACAGTTGCTCGGCGCCCTTCTTGTCCTCGAACCGGAACGCGTTCGCGTGCTCGGTCGTTCCGCCCGGCGACGATCGCGACAACAGCCCGCTCTGCGTCGCACTGCCCGGCAGCCCCCACGGCGGCATCTTCTCGCCGTTGAAAACCCGCCCCGTCACGATCGGCTCGTCCGGATCGCCATTGAGGAAATCGACCACGACCTCGTCGCCTACCCGTGGAATCTGCACGCCCCCAAACCCGCCGCCGGCCCAGGGACTCGACACCCGCACCCAGCACGACGAATCCTGGTTGCTCTGCCCATACCGGTCCCAGCGAAACTGCAGCTTCACGCGCCCATACTGGTCGGTCCAGATTTCCTCCCCCGGCGGCCCGACCACGGTAGCCGTCTGCGGCCCATTGGTGCGCGGCCTCGGCGTCTCTCGCAGCGACCGGTAAGGCAGACTCGACGGCTGCACGAGCATCATCGTCTGATGCACGACGGCCTCGGCGCCCTGATCGCTCGCATACGCGTTCTCCTGAAACCGGTACTGGCACCGCACGATCAGATACTCGCGATTCTGGTCAGCGCGCGGACAATGCTCGAGCGTGAACAGATATCCAGGCGCCGCCCCCCGCACGTCCGTTTCGGCACTCGCGCGCTCATGCTCGGCCTGCTGTTCCTCGAGCCGCACACGGCTGTAATGCGCACCCGGCGCATCGTCGCGATACCCGCCGGGCCATTCGAACGATGCGAAGCTGTCGTGATCGTGGCCACGCGGATCGACCTTCTGCGTCGACAGATCGGCCCGCGGCTTCGTGTAGTCGTAGTCGGTGGTCTGATGCTTGCCGACGCTCACCTCCTGCGCGGGCAGCCACGCGTCGATGTGCTCCTCGTCGGCGATTGCCGTGCGATCCTGCGCGATGTACGGGATCGTTTCGTAGCCGGGCAACGCGACGTGCGACGACATCGCATCGCACAGCACGAGCGTGTGACTGTCGGCCGCGTGCCGGAAATAGAAATAGATGCCCTCGAACTCCATCAGCCGCGACACGAACGCCGTATCGGTTTCGTTGTACTGCACGCAGTACTGGCGCGGCACATAGGATTCGGTCAGCTTGTTCTCGATCGGAAAGCCATACGGCGCCAGCACCTCCTGCACGATGTCGGGCACGGTGCGGTTCTGGAAGATCCGGCAGTCGGAGCGACGCGTCGCGAGCCACAGCCACGGCCGCACGATCAGCTCGTAGCCGTAGTGCCGTTCGGCGCGCCGGCCGGCCAGCGTCGCGCGCGCGACGATCCCGTTCAGGTAGCGCGTCGACAGATCCTGCTGCTCGATCCGCACGGTCACGGGCTTGCCGAGCATGTCCTTCAGCGACAGGCTATGGCTGTCCGCCAGCGCCTCGATCCGGAATTCGAACAGGCGGCCCAGTTCGTCGCTGCCGTCGAGCGTATGGAATTTCAGGTCGTCGCCGTGCGGGCTGTCGAGTGTGAATACGCGATTCACGTTGTTCCCTCCTCGTCGAACCGGTACGCGAATTCGCCGTCGGCCGCATTCACTTCGATCGACGTCAGCGCACGCCCTTCGAGCGTGGCCTCGAGGATCGCGCGGCCGATCCGCGGCATCACGGTATGCGTGAGGATCGCGTCGACCATCCGGCCGCCGGATTCGATGGTTCGGCAGCGCTCGACGATCAGCGCGGTCGCCGCGTCGGAGCACTGCAGCCGGATCCCGTGATGCAGGTCGATCCGCTTCTCGAAGCGTCGCAACTGCAGCTCGACGATGCGCGCGAGCGTCGCATCGGTCAGCGGGTAGTACGGCACGACGGTCAGCCGGCCGAGCAGCGCGGCCGGGAACACGTCGAGCAGCGGCGCGCGCAGCGCATCGGCGAGCGTCTGCATGTCGGGCAGGCGATCGGGATCGCGGCACAGCTGCATCACGCGATCGGCGCCGACGTTCGAGGTCAGCAGGATCACGGTATGCCGGAAATCGATGTCGCGCCCCTCGCCATCCTCCATCCAGCCCTTGTCGAACACCTGGAAGAAAATCTCGTGCACGTCGCGATGCGCCTTCTCGATCTCGTCGAGCAGCACGACGCTGTACGGCCGCCGGCGCACGGCCTCGGTGAGCACCCCGCCCTGTCCGTAGCCGACGTAGCCGGGCGGCGCGCCCTTCAGCGTCGATACCGTGTGCGCCTCCTGGAACTCGCTCATGTTGATCGTGATCGCGTTGCGCTCGCCGCCGTACAGCGTGTCGGCCAGCGCAAGCGCGGTCTCGGTTTTGCCGACACCGGACGGCCCGCACAGCAGGAACACGCCGTGCGGCTTGGTCGGGTCGTCGAGCTTCGCGCGCGCGGTCTGGATCCGTTCGGCGATCAGTTCGACCGCATGCCGCTGGCCGACGACGCGTTCGCCGAGCGTTTCGGCGAGCTTCAGCACGGCCTGTGTCTCGTCGCGCACCATCCGGCCGAGCGGGATGCCGGTCCAGTCGGCGACGACGGCGGCAACGGCATGCGTGTCGACGGCGGGCAGCACGAGCGGTGCGTCGCCCTGTATCTCGGCCAGCGCCCGCTGCGCGGCGGCCAGGCGCGATTGAACATCGGCGCGTGCGGCGGCGGAAGGCTCGTGCGACGGATCGTCGTCGAGCAGTGCCGCGCGAGATTCGACGATCGCCGTCAACGCATCGCGCTCGGCCTGCCAGCGCATGTCGAGCCGATCGAGTTCCGTCTGCACGGCGGCAAGCCCGGTATCGATCGCGTCGCGCCGCGCGATGTCGCCGCTGCCGAGCGCGCATTCGCGCCCGACCCGTTCGCGCTCGACGCGCAGGCCGTCGATGCGCCGCCGCGCGTCCTCGATCGGCGCGGGCACCGCGTGCTGGCTGACGGCGACGCGCGCGCAAGCCGTATCGAGCAGGCTGATCGCCTTGTCCGGCAACTGCCGCGCGGGAATATATCGGTGCGACAGCGTCACGGCGGCCTGCAGCGCGTCGTCGAGCACGAGCACGCGATGGTGCGCTTCGAGTTTCGCGGCGAGGCCGCGCAGCATCGTCACCGCGGCCGCCTCTTCGGGTTCGAGCACGTGCACGAGCTGGAAGCGCCGCGTCAGCGCCGGGTCCTTCTCGATGTACTGCTTGTACTCGGACCACGTCGTCGCGCCGATCGTGCGCAGCAGGCCGCGCGCGAGCGCGGGTTTCAGCAGGTTCGCGGCGTCGCCGGTGCCGGCCGCCCCGCCTGCGCCGACGAGCGTATGGACTTCGTCGATGAACAGGATCGCCGGTTGCTCGGACGACATCGCTTCGTCGATCACGCCGCGCAGCCGGCTCTCGAATTCCCCCTTCACGCTCGCGCCGGCCTGGAGCAGCCCGATATCGAGCAGATACAGCGCAACGTCGCGCAGCGACGGCGGCACGTCGCCGGCCGCGATCCGCAGCGCGAAGCCTTCCGCGACGGCCGTCTTGCCGACGCCGGCCTCGCCGACCAGCAGCGGGTTGTTCTGCCGGCGCCGCAGCAGGATGTCGACGATCTGGCGGATCTCGGCGTCGCGCCCGACGACGGGGTCGATCTCGCCGGCCCGCGCGCGCGCGGTCAGGTCGACGGCGAAGCGCGCAAGGGCCGAACCTTCCGCGGGCGGCACGCCGCGCGTTGCGGCGGCGCCGCCGCCCGCGCCCGAGCCCGCGTCGGGATGTGCGGCCGGTGGCGCCTCCGGCGAGCCGTCGACGATCGATTCGAGTTCGTCGGCGAGCAAGTCGGGCACGACGCGTTCGAACTCGCGCGCGATCGCATACAACACGTTGCGCAACTGCGGCGTCTTCAGGATCGCGAGCAGCAGGATCGCGCCGCGAATCCGCGTCGCGTCGTATTTCAACGTGGCATAGACCCACGCGCGCTCGACCGCGTCGTCGATGTGCACGGACAGGTCCGACACCGATCCCGCGCCGCGCGGCAGCCGCTCGAGCGCGGCCACCAGCCCGCGGTCGATGGCGGCCTCGTCGATCTCGAACCTGCGCAATACGCGCTGCAGGTCGCCGTCGGGCCGCTGCAGGAGCTGCTTGAACCAGTGCGCGAGCTCCACGTACGGATTGCCGCGCAGCCGGCAGAATCCGGTGGCCTGCTCGAGCGTCTCGTAGAGAAGCGGATCGAGCTTTCCGAACAGGTTGACGCGGCCGATATCGGACATGACGGTTCCCGTTTAGGCGGTTTCGCGATGAAAGGCGGCGCCGGTGCGCGGCAGGTCGCCACGGCGTGCGTCGTAACGGACGACGAGATCGCGCGCGGGCCCCGCATCCAGCCGCTGCCCGAGCCACGCGGTACGGCCGAGGCCCTGCGCCGCGCCGAGCGCGATCGCCGGCACCGCGTCGGCCGCGAGTTCGAGCTGCACGTCCCAGTCGAACTCGATGCCGACGTATTCGCGCACCCAGTGCGCGAGCTGACGCGCGTGCGGGCCGCCGGGCAGGAAGCGCCGGTACGCGTCGAGCGACAGCGGCCCGAGCACGATCCGGAAATGCGACTGCGCGTCGCGCACCGCGATGCCGAGCGCGACGCCGCCGACGCGCATGGTCGGCCGCGTCGTACGGATCGTGCAGCGTTGCGACCGTTCGATCGCGACCCAGCGCGGCACGTGCTCGACGATGCGTGCGTCGACGCCGAAATGCTGGCGCAGGATCTGCACGAGCCCTTCCGGGTTGCGCGTGTGCCGCACGAGATGGCTCGCATGGAAATACAGCGCGTGCGGTGCGAGCGCGTCGGCTGCCGTGCGCCGGGCAGCGGCGGGCGCGGCCGGCTCGTCGCCGTGCGCCGCGCGCCCGATCAGGCTCGCGACATACGCGTCGAACCGTGCGCGCCCCGGACGATCGAGGCTCACCGTCGGCTGCGCGTCGGCCCACGCACGGTAGAACAGCAGGATCAGCCGGTGATGGAACAGGTCCGCGAAGGCGGCGAAGGTCGGATCGTCGTGCTGGGCCGCGCGCTCGTGCGCGTATTCGGTCAGGTGGGTCGGCAGCGGCCCGTTCGGTCCGAACAACCCGAACCCGTGGATCGCGATGCGCGGCCGCACGACGCCACCGTCGCCGTCGTCGGATACGCCGGCCAGCATCGATGCCGCGAACGCGAGCGACGGCTGCTGACCGAGCCGCACCGGTTCGTCGCGCGGCCGCGCGGCATGGCCGAGCGGCACGCGGCCAGGCGACAGCGCGTCGAGCCAGCGCAATGCCGCGAACAAGTCGTAGCCATGCGGGGCGGCACGCAGCCGTGCCCACCACGCATCGCGGCGTGCGGTGTCGGTAACCGGCTGCGCGCCGGGCGGCGTGCCGTGCTTCATATCGCCGGCCGCCTGCCGATCCGCGCCGGCCAGTGCGCGAGCGTGCCGCGCTGCGCGCTGGTCAGCACGCATTCGGCGAACGCGTTGATCGACACGTGACGCGCGAAGAACTGTTCGAGCACCGCGCCGAGCAGGAACGGACTGTCGCCGGAAAACGCATGATCGTCGACGGTCACGTCGACCTGCACGCCGCGCCCGAACATCAGCGGCCCGAGCGCCGGCAGCCGCCGGAACACGGGCGAAAACGCGACGCGTCGCACGCCGTCGATCTGCCGGCGCATCGCGGCGTCGGCCGGGTCGGCGTGCAGGCCGAGCAGTTCGCGCAGCGCATGCGCGCCCTCGTCGTCGTCGAGATCGGTCAGCGTCTGCCGGGCGAGCCCGAGATGGCGAATGAGCCGCCAGGCCGTCTGCGCATCGGCGACGGGCGGGCGCGGTCGCGACGGGCCGCGAATCGCGACGACTCGCTCGACGGGCGCGGAGATGCGCAGCGTGAACGCGTTCGCGTCGCCCGGCGGCAGCAGCAACGCGAGGTCGCGGTTCGTGCACAGCGTGTCGACGGCCAGGTAGCGCATCGTTTCGTCGTACGGCGCGCACTGGCTGTCGACGAGCGACACGTAGGTTTCGCTGCCGACGTAACCGGTGCGCGTGCCGTTCGCGCGCGCCTGTGCGGACACCAGCCGAGGCTCGCGGCGCATCGTGTAGTACGCGCCGTAGTTGCCGTCGTCGCTCGCGAACGACGCATGAAACGGCCGGAATTCGCGCGACTGGCCGTCGTCGCGCTGTTCGCTCGCGAGCCGCTGCACCGCATAGACCTCGTGATCGAGCGGCCGGCTGCGGTCGACGACGACGTGATGCTCGCGCGCGCCCGGCTGCACCCGGATGCGGTCGCCGCGACGCGCGAACAGGTTCACGGCCGGCGTGCAGTTCAGCGCCAGATGCCGCGCATCGACGGCCGCCTCGAGTGCCGCGTCGTGGCGGTCGAGCAGCACGGTCAGCTCGCATTCGTCGCCGGTGGCGCGCGCGAGTGCGGCACGCAGCCCGTCGATGCCGAAGAACAGGAAGCGCGCCGGAAACGCGAAATACTCGCGCAGCAACCGGTAGCCGTGAAAGCTGCGCCCGTCGTCGGGCAGGATGGCCTGCGCCGGATCGAAACCCTCGTGGACGATCGCGTCGGCATCGAGCGTGTGCAGCCAGCGCGGCGGCTGCCCCGGGTCGTGGCAGACGACGCCGAGCGCATGCGCGGCGATCAGTTCCAGCAGATGCAGCGCGTCGCGCTCGGGGCCCGCGAGATGAAAGGTCAGCCGATCGAGCGGCAATTGCGAGAGCCTGGCGCCGCCGCGGGCCTTGAGCCGGATGCGCAGCGCGCCGCGCACGTCCTGGCGCGCCGGCACGGCGCCGCGCGGCAGCCACGACGGCGCGCCGGTCACGGTCGCGCCGGTCAGTTCGAGCGGCCACAGCGTCAGGTCGTGCGCGGTGCGGAATTCGCAAGCGGTCTGCTCGGACGCGGCCGCGCGGGCGCGCAGCGCGGTGCCGGCCGGCAGCCGCCAGCCTTGCGCGAGGCTGCCTTCGTTGAGCATCGGCGCGAACTGCACGATCGCCATCGACGGCAGCGGCGCGAGATAGCCGGGATACACCGCATCGAGCAATGCCTGCGTGAAGCGCGGAAACTCGGCGTCCATCTTCAACTGCACGCGCGCGGTGAGGAAGCTGAAGCCTTCGAGCAAGCGTTCGACGTACGGATCGGGCGGCCCCGATTCGTGCAGCCGCAGCCGCGCGGCGACCTTCGGGAACTGCTGCGCGAATTCGTCGCCGAGTTCGCGCAGGTACGCGAGTTCGCGGTTGTAGTAGTCGAGCAGGCGTGTATCCATCGTGTCAGCTTCCCGTTGCCGACTGCAGCGACATCGCGCCCGTCTCGAGATCGAGGTCGGAGCGCAGCACGAATTCGACCGGATGCGGGATCGACCACAGCGTGCCGCGAATCTCGAACAGCAGCACGTTGTGACGCCGCTCGCCGGCGCGCGCGCCCGATGCATCGGCGATGCTGTGCACCTCGACGCTGTCGGGCGCGATGCGCGGCTCGAAGCGGACGATCGCATCGCGGATCGACGCCTCGACCGACATGCGTTCGACGCCCGACATCGGCTTGCCGACGAGCGGCCGCATCCCGTAATTGACCACCGACGCCTGTGCGTGCGCGAACGCGGCCCAGTCGACGAAACCGTCCTCGGCGTTGCGGGTATTGAGCAGCCACGCGAGATCGCGCAGCACGGCCGCGCGCAGGCGCTCGGCGTCGATCCACTGCGTGCCGGGCAGATCGGTCACGCGCTGCGGCGCGTCGTCGGTCAGCCGGTCGAGCAGCGCGGGCTGCAGCCGGTCGCGCATGCCGCCGTGCCGGCCGTCGCGGGTGTGCGGGTCGTCCGTCGTCATCGATGCACCGTCACATCTCGGTGTTTTCCTTGATGTTCCAGCCGACCGACACCTCGGCGCCCTTGCCGCCGTTGTCGTTCTGCTGCCAGTACTGCTTCTTCACCTTCGCGGCCTGAAAGCCGTAGTGCATCATCAGCCGGTCGGCCGCGTCGCCGGGATCGATGCCCGCGACCTGCGCGGACGTGACGAGCACTTCCTGCAGCGTCACGCGCATGAACTCGACCTGGGTGCCGCCGGTCTTGCACGCGGAGATCTCGACCTTCGGCAAGTGCTTGCCGCTCGCACAGTTCTTGACGATCGCGGGCGCCCCCTTGTCCATGTATGCGGCCACGACGAGATCGTTGAAGCTCGCCTTGCCCGCGTTGCCGCCGCTGCCGCTCGCCATCGCGCCCGGCTGGCTCGCGCCCCACGTGAACGATTCGATGTCGGTCCAGCCCTTGTGCTGCGCGTCCGCCGATTCGCCGGTCACGCCGTCCACCTTCATAAACATTGCCACGCCCATTGCCGTCTCCGTTTCGGTGCGAAATCAGGTTGAATGCCGGGTTGAATGCGGTCCCGAATGCCGATGGCCGTTCACTCGTTCGCCGCCTTCGCGGACGGCAGCCGCGAGATGAGTCGCAGCGACACGGTGAGCCCTTCGAGTTGGTAGTGCGGTCTCAGGAAAAATTTCGACGTGTAGTAGCCGGGGTTGTCCTCGACCTCGTCGACGACCACCTGTGCCGCCGCGAGCGGCTTGCGCGCCTTGGTTTCCTGCGACGAATTCACGGGGTCGCCATCGACGTAGTTCATGATCCAGTCGTTCAGCCAGCGCTCCATGTCGTCGCGCTCGCGGAACGAGCCGATCTTGTCGCGCACGATGCATTTCAGGTAGTGCGCGAACCGGCAGCACGCGAACAGGTAAGGCAGGCGGCCGGACAGCCGCGCGTTCGCGGTCGCGTCGGGGTCGTGATACTCGGCCGGCTGGTACAGCGACTGCGCGCCGATGAATGCCGCGAAATCCGAGTTCTTCCGGTGCACGAACGGCATGAAGCCGTTCTTCGCGAGCTCGGCCTCGCGACGGTCGCTGATCGCGATCTCGGTCGGGCATTTCTGGTCGACGCCGCCGTCGTCGGTCGGGAACGTGTGACTCGGCAGCCCTTCGACCGCCCCGCCCGATTCGACGCCGCGAATCGACGAACACCAGCCGTACAGCTTGAACGAGCGATTGATGTTCGCGGCCATCGCGTACGCGGAATTCGCCCACGTGTAGCGGTCGTGGTTCGCGGCGTCGGTGTCTTCCTCGAAGTCGAATTCGTCGACCGGATTGGTGCGTGCGCCATACGGCAGCCGCGCGAGAAAGCGCGGCATCGCGAGGCCGACGTAGCGCGAATCCTCCGACTGCCGCAGGCTGCGCCAGGCCGCGTATTCGGTGTTCTGGAAGATCTTGGTCAGATCGCGCGGATTCGACAGCTCCTGCCACGAATCCATCTGCATCAGCTCCGGCGACGCGCCCGCGATGAACGGCGCATGCGCGGCCGCCGCGATCTTCGACAGCTCGCCGAGCATCTCGACGTCCGGCGGGCTGTGATTGAAGTAGAAGTCGCCGACGAGGCAGCCGAACGGCTCGCCGCCGAACTGCCCGTACTCCTCCTCGTAAATCTTGCGGAACAGCGGGCTCTGGTCCCACGCGACACCCTTGTAGCGCTTGAGCATCCGCGCGACCTCGTTGCGCGACGCCGGCAACGCCTTGATCTTCAGCAGTTCGTCGGTCTCGGTATGCGTAACGAGGTAATGCAGGCCACGCCACGCGCCTTCGAGCGTCTGGAATTCGTCGTGATGCAGGATCTGGTTGATCTGCTCGGACAGCTTCCGGTCGATCTCCGCGATGATCTGCTTCACGCTGCCGTACGCGTCGGTCGTCATGCCGACCGTGTGTTCGAGCGCCTGCTGCGCGAGCGTGCTCACCGCGCGCTCGACCGACTCGCGCGCCTCGGCCGTCTTCGGCTTGAACGCCTTCTGCAGCAGCGCGGCGAATTCGCCGGGCGCGGTGGCCGACGCTGTACCGCCGCGGGTGTCGAGCGTGTCGCGTGCATCGGCACGGGATTGGGCGGGATCATTCATCGCGGGCCTCCGGTTGGGTCGCGTCGCCGCCCTGCGCGGCGGGGCGCGGCTCGCGCACCAGCGTCTTCAGCAGGTCGGGGTCGTTGATCGCGCGTTCGATCAGCTGCTCGGCGCCGTGCTTGCCGTCCATGTACGACAGCAGGTTCGACAGCTCGGTGCGCGCGTCCAGGAGGCGGCGCAGCGCGTCGACGTTGCGCGCGATCGCCGCCGGCGAGAAATCGTCGATCTGCTCGAACGTCAGATCGACGCTGAGCATCCCTTCGCCCGTCAGCGTGTTCGGCACCTGGAACGCGACGCGCGGCGCGACCGACTTCATCCGCTCGTCGAAGTTGTCGATGTCGACCTCGAGGAACTTGCGCTCCGGCAGGTCCGGCAGCGGTTCGGCGCGCTTGCCCGCCAGGTCCGCGATGACGCCCATCACGAACGGCAACTGCACCTTGCGCTCCGCGCCGTAGGTCTCGACGTCATACTCGATCTGCACGCGCGGCGCCCGATTGCGCGCGATGAACTTCTGTCCGCTGCCTGCCGCCCTGGTTCTGTCCGTCATCGTCCACTCCTTCACATCGATCAGATTGCGTGTACGCCGCCGCCGCATGGCGGCCTGCCTCATTCGCTCCGCTCGCCGCTCAGCAGGTCCAGCTTCGGCAGGCTCTCCGGAGCGAGATCCCGGATGATTTCGTAGAAGTCGAGCGCGAGCAGCCGCTGCGCGCGCCGCAGCAGCAGCGGCGCCGGGTGGCTCGGCTCGTGCAGTTCGAAATAGCGGCACATCTTGTCGAGGCCGATGCGCACGTCGTCTCGGCTCGTGACCTCGGCATCGCGCCACGCCTGCCCGTTCGGCACCCCCGCCGGCGCCGATGCGGCCTGCGCCGCCGGCGTCGAACCGTCCGGTGCGGCCGGCTGCTGCGCCGCCGGCGCGGGTTCGTGCACCGGCACTTCACGGGCGATCCGTTGCAATGCCTTCTCCGTATCGCTCGCATCCGGCGACCATTCGTTGCCGAGCCGGTCGGTCACGTGCGCGCGGATCGCGTCCAGTGCGCGCAGCGCGGCACGCACGACATCGACCGGCACGCGGCCGTCGTCGCCCGCGGTCGACAGCGCGGCGACCAGGCTGCCGACGCCGCCTGCCGCCGGCCCGCCGGCTTCGTCGCGGCCGTCGAGCGCGCGTTCGGCATCGCGCACGCTCGGGCCGCCGTCGAACAGCGGCTGGCGCCGTGCCGCGCGCGCGCACTCGTGCGCGCCGGCGACATCGGCGAGCGCAGTCATCCGCGGTGTCGGGTCGGGTTCGCCGTCGGCGTCGAGGCGTGGATGAAGATCGTCCCACCAGCGCTCGAGCCAGCCCGCGACGACCGCGAGCCCGTCCGCGTAGCCGGGCATGCCGTGCTGCTCGGTCCAGCTGCGCGCGAGATACGCGGCGACGCGCAGGTCCTTCGTCCGTTCGCTCAGCGCAAGTGCGAGACGCTCGACCGCGCGCCAGTCGGGCGTTTCCGCCGGAATCACGGTGTCGCCGTACTGCTGCTCGGCGCGCGGCGTCGCCCGCTGCTGAAGCTGCATGAACTCGGCGTCGTATTCGAGGTTCGCCCCGCACGGCGCATCGGGCGCGACCTCCGCGAGCAGCCGGCCGATCAGGTCGGCGCGCGGCGTCGCCGACAGGCCGGACGACGGCGAGGACGCGACGGCGGCGGCCAGCGCCGCCTGGCTGACGTCATTCGAATGCATAGTCGATGTTGATCGGTTTGCTGCCGAAATCGATCGCCACGGTGCGGTGCAACGGCGGCAGGGAACCGTTGCGGATCTCGATCTGATAGACGCCCGGCGTCAGCGACACCGCGCGCAGCGGCGGGCTCGCGCCGCGCCGCGCGCCGTTCACGTACACGTCGCCCCACGGACGCACGTTGAAACGCACCTGGACGGTTTCCTGTTTCGGGGGACGCGGCTCGGTGGCCTGTGCGTTGACCGCGGCGACCGCCGTGTCGGCGTCCGATGGCGATGCCGGGGCTGGCACCGGTGCCGTCGGCGGCGACGCGGCGGCTTCCGACGGCGGCACAGTGACGACGCGCTCGGACGCATCGAGGCTGCCGGCCGGCGCAATCGTCGAGCCGGAGCCGGCTTGCGGTGGCGTGGCGGCTGCGATGTCCGTGGCGGTCGTCGCAACCTGTGGCGCGGAGCCGGCCGCCACGGCGGCGGGCGTGCTGGCGGGTGTGGCGGCCAGCGACGGCGGCGGCACCTGTGCGGACGATCCGGCCGGCAGGCTCGACGGCGGCACGACGATCGGCGTCGGGCCGTGCTGCGCGAGCGCCGTGTCCGACGCACCGGCCGAAGACGCAGCGCCCGCTTGCGGCTGGCTTGCGCCGGCTTCCGGTTCATTCTCGACTTTCGCGGGGCGCGACAGATAGGTCGCGGCGATGCCGACGACGATCAGCACCGCCAGCGCGCCACCGACGTAGGTCGGGATGCGCCGGTTGCCCGTCCGGGTGAACGACGGGCGGCGTGGCGTGCCGGCCGGAAGCGATGCGCCCGCCGGGGACGTCGACGTGGATGCACCAGCAGCACCAGCAGCACCAGCAGCACCAGCAGCACCAGCAGCACCAGCAGCACCAGCAATCGGCCCCACCGTTCCACTCGGGTTCCCGATATCCGTTGCATCGCGCTGCCCGATGCCCGCCCCGGCGCTTGCCGATCGCATGCCGGTGTCGTCGTGCGCTTCGGTCTTCGAAGCCGACCGTGCATCCCGCGGCGCGTCCTGTGCGCGTTCCGCCTCGGCTTCACGTCCGTCGGAGCGCGCTGTTTTCGCGGAAGCCGGCGACGTTTGCGCTACGGACGAAGAAGCGGACGAAGCGGATAGCGCGCCCGCTGCCGCTCCCACAGCGGCAGCCGTCTTCGCCGCCGAAGGCACGCTGTCTTCCGGCTTGTCTCCAGCGGCATCGGCCGCGGCAGACTGCGTGTCCGGTGTGTTCGACCGACCTTCGGGCTGCTGAGGCTGCGCCCCTCGCACATCAGCGGTTGCGTTGCCCGACGCCGTGCCGCCTTCACCAACCGACGCCGACGCCTTCGTCGCGGCAGCGGCAGCGGCAGCGGGAGTGAGAGCGGCAGCGGCCCCCGAAACCCCGGCAGCCACCTTCCCCTCCCCACTGTCCCCCGCATCCCCGGCCGGCGTCACAACCGCCGCGCCATACCCGCCGCCCGTCCGGTCGAGATCACGCAACCCGAGTTCCGCCGCGAACGCCGCGACCGACTCCGGCCGATCCGGGATCCGCAACTGCAGCGCATGATCGATCGCCGCGAGAAACGCCGGGCTGTATACCTCGCCGGCCGGCAACTCGCGCGACGCGAGTGGCCGGTACGTGTCCTTGATGCTGCGCACGACGGCCGCCGGCGGCAGTTCGCCGGTGATCATCGCGTGCATCACCGCGCCGAGTGCATAGAGATCCGTCCACGGCCCCTGGCTGAATGCGGGATCGTCGGTGTACTGCTCGATCGGTGCGTAGCCGGGCTTGATCATCATCGCGCCGTCGTCGACGAGATCGCCGATCCGTTTGCGCGCCGCGCCGAAGTCGAGCAGGATCGCGCTGCCGTTCGGGCGGATCAGCACGTTGTCGAGCGCGACGTCGCGATGAAAGCACTGCGCGCGATGCAGCGTGTCGAGCGCACCGAGCAGCGCGCCGACGATGCCGCGCAATTGCGTCTCGCTCATCCGCATGCCGCTGTCGAGCAGTTGCTTGAGCGTGCGCCCTTCGTAGAACGGCATCACCATGTACGCGGTGCCGTGGCTCTCCCAGAAATGCAGCACCTTGACGAGCCCCGGGTGGTCGAATTGCGCCAGCAGGCGCGCCTCGTTGAGGAACGCGCCGCGTCCCGCGTCGAACGCCTGCGCGAACCGCTCGGAGCGCAGCGACACCGTGTAGTCGCCGCCGCGCGTCGCGAGCATCGACGGCATGTACTCCTTGATCGCGACCGCGCGCCGCAACGTGCGGTCGAAAGCGCGATAGACGATGCCGAAACCGCCGATGCCCAGCACCTCGTCGAGCTGCAGCTCGCCCAGGCGATGACCGAGCGGCAGCGGCCGCACCGTGAATTCCGGCGCGTCGCCGCGGGTCGCCGTGTCGTGCTCGTTGTCTCTCGATACAGGGTCCTTCATGTCTACCTCGCGATACCGCATCCGTGTTGCCCGCGTTGCCTGCCGTCGAGCGCCGGCCATCAGCCGTCGCCGAACAGCGTCAGGAACAGCGCGTTGTCGGGCGCGCCCGTATGCGCATGCGTGCGCAGCGGCGATCCGTCGGCACGATTGGTCCACCAGAAACTCGTCCCGCCGTGCGGATCGAAATAGCCCGACAGCCCGGGCCATGCGGCGAGCGCCGGCCGCTGCGGCAGCGGCGCCGGCAGGCCGTCGACGCGCTCCGCCGGCGGCGCGCCGCCCGCCGCGAGCCGCACGCGATCGAGCGTCTGCTCGAGATCGACCGGCGCGCGCGCATGCCGGATCGCGTCGAGCAGTGCATGGCCGATCTGCCAGTAGAACGCGTCGGCGGCATCCGGCAGCCCGTTCCAGTAGTCGGCCGCCGGCATCGGCAGCGTGACGAT
The DNA here is from genome assembly GCF_003366075.1 of Burkholderia sp. IDO3. Lineage (NCBI taxonomy): Bacteria > Pseudomonadati > Pseudomonadota > Betaproteobacteria > Burkholderiales > Burkholderiaceae > Burkholderia > Burkholderia sp. IDO3. Next base: position 1,647,998 of record NZ_CP028962.1, on the reverse strand, counting down.
CACCGGGTAGTAGCGCCCGACGCGATCGCAGCTCGGGGCGAGACAGCCGGCCTGCACGCACGCCGCACCGGCGCCCGCCGGGATCAGGAAATTCCAGACCGGCGCGACCGTGTAGTGGCGCGCGATCTCGTCCGGGCCGCGCTGGCGCATCGCGGCCATCCCCTGCTGAAGCCAGCGTTCCCACCAGAGCGCGAGCGCATGCGGCAGCCGGCTGTTCACGAAGTCGCCGGCGCCGGGAATCTTTCCGTACCAGGCCGGGGCGTCGCCGTCGGCGCGCGTGAGCGGCGGGATGCGGCTCATTGCTTCGGAGGGCATGTAAAGGACTCCATCTGGGGCAGCCTGAACGGATTGCGGACACTGCCGGCATTCACCTGCAGCACGAGCGGTTTGCCGTCGACCGTGAAGCGGGCGATCATCTGGTCCGAGCCGCGCCCGGCCGACACGGCCGCACGGTCGAACAGCCGGTGCAGCGCCCACGGCCCGTCGGTGGTGAAGCCGTCGCTCGCGCCGGCTTGCCCCGACACCTGCAGCCGCACCTGGTTGCTGCCGCGCGGGCCCGGCCAGTCCACCGCGCTCTGCACGAGCGGGCCGTGCGCGTAGCGGACGATCTGGCCGTCGACGTCGAGCACCATCTCCGTGATCGACGGGTCCATTTCGAGCGGCTGGATCTGCACCTTCAGCTGCGCCGTACGCGCGCCGCCGCCGAAATAGACGTCGCGGATCACCGCGGCCTTCTCGAACGACGACAGCATCGCCGCCGCGGCCGGATCGGCATCCGCATTGCGGTTCGCGAAACGCCACGGGTGCGACGTCGTATCGACGATCGACTGCAGGTTCTTCTGGAAGAAATCGTCCATCAGGCCGCCCGGCGCGAACATCTGCGCAAAATCCGCCGGCGCGACGTCGCGCGACGCGCCGCGCGCGAACGGATAGCGGCCCGCGATCGCCTGCCGGCAGAAATCGCCGACGTTCGCGCCGGCCCGCTGGGCGACGCTGCGCTGCTCGACGGTCGCGACGCTGCCGTTCGCGACGTTCGACAGGTCGTCGAGCACGTCGCGGAACGGCGTGGGCAGCCGCCCGGCCTGGGCGCGCAGACGCGCGGGCGCGTCGGACGGCGGCGGCTGTGCGCCGCTGCGCAATGCGTCATCGGTGGCCGTCAGGTACGTATAGAGCGCGTCGATCGACTTCAGCACCGCATCGAACGCCTGCGCCTGGTCGCCGCTGCCCGGCGCGAACGCGCGCAGCCCGGCGAAGTGACTGTCGACCACCTGCTCGGGGCTCGCGGGCGCCGCCGCGGACGGATTCGCGTCGCTCGCGCCCTGCCCGGCGAAGATCTGCGACAACGAGTTGCGCGCCTCGTCGACCTTGTCCTGTGCGCGCGACGCGAGATTGGGCGCACCGCCCGGCGCATCGCCGAGCGCCGTATCGCGTGCGAGCGCAACCATCAGCCGTGTGAGCGGCGAATCCGCCGCCGACAGCGCACGCGCGACCTGGATGCTCTGCGCGAGCGTCGCCGTATGCTGCAGCTTGATGTCGGCGAGATAGTCGTCCCAGATCTTCAGGTAGTCGTTCAGGTACAGCTGGCGGATGTCGCGCGCCCACGCGCCGGCGTCGTTCGGCCCGGGAATCTCGGACAGCCCGAGGTTCAGCACCCACACTTCTTCGCGCCCGTACGCGTCGACTTCGCTGGCGAGACGCGGCGAGAATACGTTGCGATAGCCGTTGCGCGTATACAGGCCCGGCACGCCTTCCGACAGCGGCTTGCCGCTCTGCCGGCGAAACACCAGCGACGCATCCGGCCCGACCGCGCGCGCGACGCTGAAGTCGAACACGGACGTTGCCGGCCGCAGCGTGCGCGTGAGCTGGCGGTACAGCCGCTGCGAAAACGGCACCTGCCGCAGCCGGTCGCGCACGTCGGCCACGAGCCGCTCGTTCATCGGATACGGCGACACCGCCACCCGGTTGCCGAACAGCGCGGCGAGATGCGCGCGCAGCGCCGAGCGTTCGGCCGGCGAGAAATCGGGCGGCAGCGAACGCTCCATCTCCAGGTCGACGACGGCCTGCACGAACGCGGGATCGTAGTGCGCGCTGTCGTACAGCATCAGGTACGCCTTCAGCGCCGCATACGCGTAGTCGGTTTCGTCCGGCCGCGCGTCGCGCAGCGCGGCCTCCATCCGGCTCGCGGCGATCGGCAGCAGCACGTCCTCGAGCGCGCGCCGGTACACGGCGTCGACGGCCTCGTCGATCTTCTCGCCCTGAAAGAGCCCCCAGCGATACGCGAGCGGCGGATGCGCGCGGTCGACGCCGCCGGCATTCGCGAGCCCGCCGAGCGCGTCGAGCACGGGCAGCAGCCGCGCGATATCGGACGCATCGGAGAATGTCGCGCCGGCGATCTGCGAATCGACGGCCGGCACGCGCTGCGCGATCCGGTCGAGATACGCGCGATTGTTCGCGTAGCTGCGCAGCCACGCGGCCAGCACCGCCACGCACACGATCGCGAGCAGCGCGTAGCCGGCGATCTGCAGCACGCGCCGTTTCTGATGCCAGCGCAGGTCGCTGCCGGCGAGCGCGGCCTCGCGGAAGATGTGTTCCTGCAGCAGCGACTTCAGGAAGAAGCTGCGCCCGGTCGAGCCGACCTGGGCGACCGGCGGCACGCCCTCGATCTTCAGGAAACGCTTGATGCCGCTCATCACGCGGTCGAACGCCGTGCCTTCCTGCGTGCCGCTCGTCAGATACACGCCGCGCAGCATCGGCATCGGCTCGAAGCTCGACACGGAAAACACCTCGGCGACGAACTGGCCCAGCATGTCCTGCAGATCGGCGACCTGCTGCGGCAGCAGATACGCCATCTCGCGCTGGCGTGCATCGGTCTGCGTCGCGAGCAGCTCGGGCAGCCCGTCGTTCAGCCGCTGATGCAGCAGCCGGTATTCGCGGTCGAACGCGGCGCGCAGGTCGAAGCCTGGCGCCTCGCTCTGCGCGAGCGGGAACGTGAAGCCCCACACCTGCGCGCATTCCGCGCGGCCGAAGCCGCCGAAATACTCGGTGAAGCCGGCCAGCAGGTCGGCCTTCGTCACGAGCAGGTAGACGGGGAAGCGGATGCCGAGCTGCGCGCGCAGTTCGAGCAGCCGCTTGCGCAGTACCATCGCGTGCTGCGTACGCTCGGCCTCCGACGCGCCGACCAGATCGGCGACGCTGATCGTCAGCATCGCGCCGTTCAGCGGCTGGCGCGTGCGGTACTTCTTCAGCAGCTCGACGAAACCCTTCCACTCGGCTTCGTCCAGCGCGCGGTTGCCTTCGTGCGTCGTATAGCGGCCGGCCGTGTCGATCAGCACCGCGTCGTTCGTGAACCACCAGTCGCAGTGCCGGGTGCCGCCCACGCCGCGAATTGCGGCCCGGCCGAACTGCTCGGCGAGCGGAAAACTGAGCCCCGAATTGACCAGCGCGGTCGTCTTGCCCGAGCCCGGCGCACCGATGAACACGTACCACGGCAACTGATACAGATACTGGCGCGACATCCGGTCGAACCAGTGCGCCAGCCCCTTGCGCGCGGTATCGGCCTGCCCGAAGCGGACTTTCTTCAGCAATGTCGCGGCCTCGTCGAAGCGGCTGCGCAACTCGTCGAGCTGCGCCTTCGCCGGATCGTCGGCGATGGCCGGACCGGGCGCGGCTTCGCGCAACTGGTTCAGCAACTGGGCGTTCAGGCGGCTCGCGCGCCAGCTTCGCCACGCCACGCGTGCGCCCCACGCGACGAACAGCGCCGCGATCGTCACGCCGCGCGCCCAGCCGCTCTCGAGCGGCCGGACGTCGGCGAACGCGAACAGCGGCCCGGCGAGCCACACGAAGCAGGCGAGCACGACGAGACCGGCGAAGGTCCAGATCTCCCGCGACGGCAACGGCCGGACGAAACGCGCGACAGCCTGGTTCATGTCAATGCGCTCCCGGCGTGGCGCCGACGGCGGCGCTGCCGGGCGCCGGCAGCAGCGTGATCTCGACGCGCCGGTTCAGCGCGCGGTTCGCGGGCGTATCGTTCGGCGCGACCGGATCGAGCGTGCCGCGCCCCTCGGCCGCGAGCCGCTCCGGATGGTCGAGGCGCGCGGCGAGCATGCTGCGCACGGCCTCCGCGCGTTCGCGCGACAGATCCCAGTTCGACGCGAAGCGTGCCGTATGCACCGGCGTGTCGTCGGTATAGCCGGTCACGCGCACGTTGCCGGGCACCTGGTTCAGCGCATCCGCGACCCGCGCGAGCACCGGCGCGTAACGATCGATCACCGACGTCGAACCGGACTTGAACAGCCCGTCGCCGCGCAGCACGATCACGCTGCGATCGGCGCCGTCGCGCACCGACACGAGGCCGGCCGCGATCTCGGGCGCGAGGAATTTCGCGATGCGCGGCGCCGGTGCCGGGCGCGGCGGCGCCTGCGCGGGCTGCAGCTTCGGCACGTGCAGCGCGTCGATCGACGCGAACAACTGATCCGAATGTCCGGCCAGCGCGATGCGCAACCCGACGAACACGCCGAACCCGATCAGCAGCGCGAGCGCCACGCACACCCACAGCGGCACGACGAAGCGGCGCGACACGTCGCGCGTGACGACGTCGCGCCAGTGCGGCGACAGCGCGGGATCGAATTCGCCGCGAACCGACCGGATCGTGTGGGCCAGCTTGCGGCGCAGCGCGTCGAGCTCCGCGTGGCCGTTGTCGAGCACCCGATAGCGGCCCTCGAAGCCGAGCGCGAGACAGAAATACAGCAGCTCCAGCAGGTCGAGGTGCTGGCGCGGCTGCTGGGACAGGCGTTCGAGCAGGTGGAAGAACTTCTCGCCGCCCCAGGTTTCGTTGTGGAACGACACGAGCAGGCTGTGGGACGACCACACGCTGCCGCCCCACGGCGTCAGCGCGGCCGCTTCGTCGAGCGCCGTGCACAGGCAATAGCGCGCGCCGATGATCGCCTCCGACGGCACGCCGGCTTCCTGCGCGCGCGCCTCGAACTGGCGGATCTCGACGACGAGGTGCTCGCGCAGCCACGCCGGATTCGGATGATGGACGGTCGAACGGATCTGCGGCACGAGATTGAGCAGCGGGTTCGCGGCCGCGACGAGCGGATTCGTGCCGCTCGCGGCCCAGCGGCCGGGCCGCGGCTGCTGCGCCGTCGGCCCGGCCGCGCCGGCCGCGGCGGCCGGATGCGTGCCGCCCGGATTCGGCGGCACGAATCCGCCGGCGCCGGCGGAGATCGAATCGGAGGAAGAATTCATCGCGCTGCCCCGCCCTCACCCGCGGATCGCCCAGAACTCCATCGAGAGCCCCGGGAATTCGCCGGCGAAATGAAATGCAAGACCGCCGGAGCGCGCCAGCTGCTTCCACAGGTCGCCGCCCTTGTCGATCTCGAAATAGGTATGACCCGCGTGGTACGGGATCTGCCGCGGCGCGACAGGCAACTGGCGCATCGCGATGCCCGGCAGCTGCAACTGCACCAGATCGCGGATCCGTTCGACCGGGCCGAGCTTCGCCTGCGCGGGGAACCGTGCACGCAGGCTGTCGGCCGGCACGTCCGCGCGCACCGCGAGCACGAAGCCGGCCGTGTCGCGCAGCGCGGGATCGGCGAGCGTCGCGACCCGGATGCCGTTGCCCGCGTCGCGCAGCTCGATCTGGATCGCGTTTTGCTCCAGCACCGTCGACAACGACCGGCGCAACTCCGTCATCAATTCGGCGAAGCTCGTGCGCAGGTCGTCGTGCACGTAGACCGCGAGCGATTGCGGACGCCGGCCGGCCGCCGTGAACGTGCTGAGGTCGCAGGCGAGCTTCAGCCAGTCGCAGAACAGCGCCTCCGGATGCGTCGCGACGTCCTGCTGCGCATGCCAGGTCAGCGCCAGATAGCGGTTCACGAGCTGCAGCAGCAGGAAATCCGCGACTTCCGACACGCCGCCGCGCCCCGGTTCCGACAGGCGCTCGGCCAGCGCGTCGCTGCGCTGCGTGAGCAGTCCGTGCAGTTCGCGCGTGTACGCCAGCAACGCGGCGTCGCGCTGCGCGACGAGGCGCGGCGGAATATAGCCGTCGTCGACGAGCAGCCGCGCATCGGTGCGCCGCTCGACGATCCGCACGACGCCGAGCGCATGCCAGTCGCCGGTCAGCTCGGTGTCGAGCATCAGCCGGACGTTCAGGCGCCCCGTCTGCAGCAGCGCGGGGCCGAGCGCGACCGCGTTCGCATCGGCCACCTCGTATTCGCGCACGACGTAGCGCGCGGCGTCCATGTTGCCGCCGCTGCCCGGATCGGCGCCGAACGACACCTCTTCGCCGCCGCCGCGCCACAGCGGCAGCGCCAGCACGACCAGCTGGTCCTTCACATCGGCCGGCACGTCGAGCGGTTCGGGGAGATCGTCGGGATGCGACAGGTCGAACGGCGTCCCGTCGCGCATCACGCCGGCCGCCGCGCGCAGCGCGACCTTGCCGAGCGCGAGCTGCTCACGGTCGATCTCGAGCGAGTCGAAGCCCCAGTAGAATCCCTGCAGCGGCAGGCAGCGCAGCGCGACGTAGCGTTCCCAGTGCCGCTCCAGCTGCTGGAAATGCTGCGGGCGCAGGAACATCCCTTCGGTCCACACCACGCGCTGACGCAGTGCGGCGACCGGCGTCGCGGACATCGTCGGTTCCGTCATGGGCGCCCCCCCGCGTCGTTCAACGCGAGACCGCCGTTCCTGACCGCGATCGACAGCTTCAACTCGCCGGGCGAGGTCTGCCAGAACTTGTATACGTTGAGCTGCTTCGCGCGCGGCAGCGGCACCGTCAGGCGCCAACGGTTCTTGTCGAGCATGCGGTACTCGGCGACCACGCCGATCGCGCCGGCCTCGACATTGCCGCGGTAGTGCAGCGTGCGCGACTCGCCCGGCCGCAGGATCACGCGGTCGGTGCCGAGCAGGTCCGCGCCGAGGATGTTCTCGGGCTTGTCCTGGAGCGAGAAGAAGTCTGCGCCGTTGAACGTCGACACCGCGCGCAGCTGGAACACCTTCAGCACGATCGGCGACGGCTTGCGGTTGAGGTCGGGATTGACGTCCGGCGCCACGTCGACCGTGATCGCATACGGCACCGCGGCGGCACGCTCGGTGGCGCCGCACCCGGGCAACAGCAATACACATCCCAATACGATGAACCCGCTCGACCGCCATCGCATATCTCGCCCTCGCAGCCCAATAATCCCCCGCCGATTTTCGCGTTCAAAATCGGAGATCGGGACTAAAAGGGGACAATTAATTGACCGGTAATTATGTAACTCGCACATCCTTCCATTCAAATGGCAATCGGCAATTTATTCTTGAAAAAGCCGGGTCAAATCTCCAATTACGGGCCGGGGTCGAAATTGTGGAGATGACGATGGATTGAATTGATTTCGGTCATTTTTAGAAGACGTGTTGATTCGACCGGCTCGCCGCGGCGGCCCGGTTCTATGGCACGGATACTTGCTGTATGGGCGCGCAACCCAAGCCCACTGGCCTTCGGAGACGGGTGGCGAGCGCCTCGCGGGTCGTGTCGGGCTGTTTGCATTGCGCGAACGGATGGCCGTTTTTCCGGTCATTGACGCTCGCCGAGCAAACAGCTGATGAATCCCAAAAGCACAGCGAACTATAGAAGCGATTTTCTGGATTAACAAGTCTAGAAATTCGTAGTCGATTTGAGTGCTAACTCCATCGCAATTCCCGAAATGAAACAAAAAGTAACGAAGCAAACCGGTGGCATGATTGGCACTAGAATCCAACAGCGCTTGTGTGTCACCTTCCAATTACGCAAATATTTCATTTCAAAATGAAAGGCCGTTCATCGATCGTGATTGTTCTCGGCGCCTTGTTGCTGGGAATCGGCGGGTGCAGCACGTCCCCCACGCAGTCGGCGGCGCGCGCCGAGGTCGACAATGCGCGCGCCGCCTATGGCGCCGGCGACTACGGACGCACGATCGCGATCCTGAGCCGCGCGAAGGAGATCGACGGGGCCGACACCGACACGCAGATCGCCGCGCACAAACTGCTCGCGTTCAGCTACTGCGTGACGAACCGCATCACGCAGTGCCGCGCCGAGTTCTCGAAGATTCTCGACCTCAACCCGCGCTTCGACTTGTCCCCCGCCGAGAAGGGGCATCCGATCTGGGGGCCCGCGTTCGAATTCGCGCGCCGCAGACATGCGTCGTCATCCTGACCGAACCGGTTTCCCCGCGAGCGCTTCCTCATCGAGCGACGTATGACATGCAACTGATCGTGATCGAACATGCCGGCGAGCCGGTCGAAAGCGACTCCTACGACGCCGTCGTGTTCCACCCGCCCGGCGGCACCATCGGCCGGGCGACCGACAACCATCTCGTGCTGCGCGACGACACCCGGCAGATTTCCCGGCTGCAGGCGCTGCTGCAGGTCGGCGACGATGCGTGCCTGCTGAAGAACCTGAGCAGCGTGTCGACGATCGAGGTGAATCGCGAGCCGGTCGGCTATGCGCAGGAGCGCGCGCTCAATACCGGCGACATCATCCGGATCGGGCCGTACGTGTTGAGAGCCGAGCGCGACGACGATCGCGCGGCGCCGGTCGTCGACATGCCCGCCGCCTCCGGTACGAACGGCGACCTGCGGAGCGCGGTGCCGGAGACTGCCGCGCGCGCGCATGGCGAGAAAGGCGCCGGCAACCGGCTGTGGGGCCTGTTGCAGGAACGCCTGGTTCCGCGCGGCAAGGCGGTTGACGCCGACACGCGGTCCGGCACGGCGCACCGGGATGCGGCGCAACCGGCAAGCCGTGCCGCGCACGCTGCTGTAGCGGCGGCGCCATCGCAACGCGACCTGAATCAGTTGTCGATCGACCCGCTCGACCTGTTCGCGCAGTCGTCGCCCGAGATCGGTGCGCCGGATTCTGCGTCATCGACCGAACGCGGCCATGCCGGTCGCGACGCGCCGTCCGCGACGCAGGCCGACCACGCGCCCGAGTGGACGCAGCACGTGCGCGTGCAACCGGCGGCGGCACACGCCGAGCCGCAGCCGGCCGACGAGCCGGCGCCGCAGGCACCCCGCATCCCGACGCCCGATGAACTGCTGAACGCGTTCTTCGAAGGCGCCGGGCTCGATACGGCCGCCGAATCGCATCAGTGGTCGGCCGAGCAGTTGTACATCGCGGGGCAGTTGCTCGCGCTGTTCGCGAACGGCACGGTCGAGCTGCTGTCGTCGCGCAGCATCCTGAAGCGGGAGGTGAAGGCGCACATGACGATGCTGCTCGATCGCGAGAACAATCCGCTGAAGCTGCTGCCGGACGGCGGTGCCGTGCTGCGCCAGATGTTCGGCCTGCCGCTGCCGGGCTTCATGTCGCCGCAGAGTGCGGTCAGCGATGCGTTCCAGGATCTGCATGCGCACCAGATCGGCATGGTCGCGGGCATGCGCGCCGCGCTGATGGACTTGCTGACGCGCTTTTCGCCGCAACGGCTGCGCGAGCGCGACGATGCGATGCGCTGGTACGAGAAGCGCGTGCCCGCGCTGTACAAGGCGAGGATGTGGGATCGCTACGCGGCGACCCATCGCGACACGGTGTTCGCGATCGAAGACGATTTCGCGTCGGTGTTCGGCAAGGCGTTTCTTGCGGCGTACGACGCGGAAGTGGAGAGCTATCGCGGCAGCAGCCGGCATTGAATGGCGGGCGCGGCCGGTGCCGCGGCGCGACGGACGGCAATATGTCGCGCATTCGCCTTCGTGTGCGGTGTGTCCCGTGCTCGACTGGAACGACCGCCATGACCGCGCATCGTTGACGCGCTCGACCCGGGCATCACGGCATCACCGGATCACGCGGCTTGCGCCCGCGCGCTGTGCGAACGCAAGCCGCGATGATGCCGCGACGGCACTGCACGATGCGGACGCAACCATCCCGTCCGGAACGCAAAAAAGGCCGGGCAGAACGCCCGGCCTCCGGCAACGCGACGCGCGCACCGCGCTAGCTACGGCACGCACGCGGTCGAACGATCGTCAGACCGCCATCACCGTCACCGACTTCGTCACGAGATACGGCTCCAGCGCTTCCGGCCCGCCTTCCGATCCGTAACCCGAATCCTTCACGCCGCCGAACGGCATTTCCGGCCACGGCGTCGCGGGCTGGTTGATCCACAGCATTCCGACTTCGAGACGCTGCGTGAGCAGATGCACGTTCGCGAACGAACGCGTGAACGCATAGCCGGCCAGCCCGAACGGCAGACGGTTCGCTTCGGCGATCGCGTCCTCGAGCTTGTCGAAACCGCGGATCGCGGCGACCGGCCCGAACGGCTCGTTGTTGAACACGTCCGCTTCGAGCGGCACGTTCGAGATCACGGTCGGTGCGAAGAAGTTGCCTTCCGAGCCGACCCGTTCGCCGCCGGTCTCGATGCTCGCGCCGACCTTGCGCGCGTTGTCGACGACCGACGCCATCGCAGTCAGTCGGCGCGGGTTCGCCAGCGCGCCGAGCGTCGTGCCTTCCTCGAGACCGTTACCGACCTTCAGCCCCTCCGCATGCTGAACCAGCGCGCGCGTGAACGCGTCGCGGATGCTGTTGTGCACGAGGAAACGCGTCGGCGAAATGCACACCTGGCCCGCGTTGCGGAACTTCGCGCCACCGGCGGCCTTCACCGCCAGCGCGACATCCGCATCCTCGGCGACGATCACCGGTGCGTGGCCGCCCAGCTCCATCGTCGCGCGCTTCATGTGCTGACCGGCGAGCGCGGCGAGCTGCTTGCCGACCGGCGTCGAACCCGTGAACGTCACCTTGCGGATCACCGGGTGCGGAATCAGGTACGACGAAATTTCAGCCGGGTCGCCGTACACGAGACCGATCACGCCCGCCGGCACGCCCGCGTCGACGAATGCGCGCAGCAGCGCGGCCGGCGATGCCGGGGTTTCTTCCGGCGCCTTCACGAGGAACGAACAGCCGGTCGCCAGCGCGGCGCTCAGCTTGCGCACCACCTGGTTGACCGGGAAATTCCACGGCGTGAACGCCGCGACCGGGCCGACCGGCTCCTTCACGACGGTCTGCTGCGCGCCGAGGTTGCGCGGCGGCACGATCCGGCCGTACACGCGGCGGCCTTCGTCCGCGAACCATTCGATGATGTCGGCGGCCGACAGCACTTCGACACGGGCTTCCGTCAGCGGCTTGCCCTGCTCCTGCGTCATCAGCTGTGCGATCGCGTCGGCGCGCTCGCGCACCAGTGCGGCCGCCTTGCGCATCGTCGCCGCGCGCTCGTGCGCCGGCACCTTGCGCCATGCTTCGAAACCGCGCTGCGCGGCAGCCAGCGCGCGATCGAGATCGGCGATGCCCGCGTGGGCCACCTTGCCGATCGCCTTGCCCGTCGCCGGGTTCACGACGTCGATCGTCTTGCCGCTCGCGGCGTCGACCCACTCGCCGTCGATCAACAGTTGCGTATCGGTATAAGTCACGTTAGCCATCCAGACACCCCTACTTTGCGTCGATAAAACGCGCGCTGCCGCGAACGGCCGCGCGCGGGTTGACAGAAAGAGCTGCGTCGCCGGGCGCGATGCACCCGGCGACGTTCGACGGCAGGCACGCGGCACGCCTGCCCGTCGTCATCCGCCACGTCCGGCCGCGCTTAACGCGTGGCCGCCGTCGCCTTGCGGAGTTTCGCGACGTCCGCCGCCTGCACGGCCGGCGCGCCGTTGTTCCAGCCGGCGCGCATGAACGTCAGCACGTCGGCGATCTGCCGGTCGTTCAACGCGTTCGCGAACGCCGGCATCGGGTACGCGGACGGTACGCCACCGATCACGAGCGACTCGCTGCCGTTCAGCGTCACGTTGATCAGCGACGCCGCATCGGCCTCGAGCACGTTCGGATTGCCGGCAATCGGCGCGAGCAGCGGCGCGTAGCCGCGGCCGTCCGCGCCATGGCAATGCAGGCAGTAAGCGTTATACACCTTTGCGCCGGAATCGTTCGCCGGCCGGACCAGCGCGGCCTGCGTCGCCTTCGGATCATAACGGTAAGGCGGCGCGCCCGTGCCGCCGGCCGCCGGCAACGATTTCAGATACCGGGAAATCGCCGCCAGGTCGTCGTCGGTCAACGCCTGCGTGCTGTGATTGATCACGCCGACCATCGAGCCGAACGCCGTCGCATGCCGGTTCGCGCCGGTCTTCAGGAACTGCGCGACCTCCGCGTCGCTCCAGCGGCCGAGCCCCGTATTGTGCTCGCCGGTCAGGTTCGACGCGAACCAGTCGTCGATCGCCGCGCCCGACAGGAACGCCGCGCCGCCTTCGTCGAGCGCCTTTTCCTGGAAGCCGACGCCGCGCGGCGTGTGGCACGACCCGCAATGGCCGAGCCCCTGCACCAGGTACGCGCCGCGGTTCCACATCGCGTCCCTGGCCGGCTTGTCGGCGTATGGCGTCGTGTCGAGGAACACCGCGTTCCACAGCGCGAGCGGCCAGCGCATGTTCAGCGGCCACGGAATGTCGGACGGCCGGTTCGCCTGCTTCACCGGCTCGACGCCGTGCATGAAGTACGCGTACAGCGCCTTCACGTCGTCGTCGCGCAGCTTCGCGTACGACGGATAGGGCATCGCCGGATACAGGCGATGGCCGTCCTTCGCGACGCCCGCGCGCAGCGCGCCCGCGAACTCGGCCTCCGTATAGCCGCCGATGCCCGTGTCCGGGTCGGGCGTGATGTTGGTCGTGTAGATCGCGCCCATCGGCGTGACCATCTTCAGCCCGCCGGCGAACGGCACGCCGCGCGGCGCGGTGTGGCACGCGACGCAATCGCCCGCTTTCGCGAGATACGCGCCGCGCGCGACGAGCGCGCTGTCGGCCGGCGCCGTTGGCGCGGCGTGCGCCACCGCGCCGGTGGTCAACGCGGACAGCGCGAGCAGCGATGCGCCGAGCGAGCGCGCGGCGCCATTCAGGCGATTCGAACCGCTCGGACGGTTCAGGGTGAGGTTTAGCATGGTTCGTCCTCCCCTCAAGCCGTCTTCAACTGGCTGCCGACCGGCAGCTTGCGCAGCCGCGTGCCGGTTGCCGCGAAGATCGCGTTCGACAATGCCGCCGCCGTGGCGGCGGTGCCCGGCTCGCCGATGCCGCCCGGCGCCTCGCCGCTCTTCACGAGATGGACCTCGATCGGCGGCGTCTCGTTGATGCGCATCATCCGGTAGTCGGTGAAATTGCTCTGCACGACGCGGCCGTCCTCGATCGTGATCTCGCCATACAGCGCGCCCGTGATCCCGAAGATGATGCCGCCCTGCACCTGCGCCTCGATCGTGTTCGGATTGACGACCATCCCGCAGTCGACCGCGCACACGGCACGCTTGACCTGCACTTCGCCGTCTTCCACCGCGACGTCGATGACGATCGAGAAGAAGCTGCCGAACGCATGCATCACGGAGACCCCGCGCCCTTGCCCCTTCGGCAGCGGCGTGCCCCAGCCGGCCGCCTTCGTCGCGACGTCGAGCACGTTGCGCGCGCGCGGCGTCTTGTCGAGCAGCGCTCGGCGATACTGGACGGGGTCGGTCTTGGCCTGTGCCGCCAGCTCGTCGATGAAGCTTTCGACGACGAACGTGCCGCGCGTCGGCCCGACGCCGCGCCAGAACGCGGTCGGCACGTGGCGCGGCTCCTGGCGCACGTAGTCGACGAGCTGGTTCGGCAGGTCGTACGGCAGCTCGGCCGCCACCTCGACCGCATCGGGGTCGATGCCGTTCTGGAATGCCGGCGGCGCAAAACGCGCCATGATCGACGAGCCGACGATCCGGTGCTGCCACGCGATCGGCTTGCCGTTCGCGTCGAGGCCCGCCGAGATCCTGTCGTAGTAACACGGCCGGTACATGTCGTGCTGGACGTCTTCCTCGCGCGTCCACACGACCTTCACGGGCGCATCGACCTGCTTGCCGACCTTCACGGCCTGCGCAGCCATGTCCGTCTCGAGACGACGGCCGAAGCCGCCGCCGAGCAAGTGGTTGTGCACGACGATCCGCTCCGGCGCGAGGCCCGTGAGCCGCTGTACGACATCGCGCACACGTGTCGGCACCTGCGTGCCGAGCCAGACCTCGCAGCCGTCGCCGCGCACGTGCACCGTGCAGTTCACCGGCTCCATCGTCGCGTGCGCGAGCAACGGCTGTTCGTAGACGGCGTCGACGCGCGTCTTCGCGTTCGCGAATGCCTGGTCGACGTCGCCGTCCTTGCGCGCGACCGCGCCCTTGCCGTTCGCCGCCGCCCGCGCGAGATCCGCGAAAAGATCCTGGGTCGACACCTTCGCACCCGCGCCCTCGTTCCACTTCACGACGAGCGCCGATGCGCCGCGCTTCGCGGCCCACGTGTGATCGCCGACCACCGCGACCGCGTTGTCGACGCGCACGACCTGGCGCACGCCGGGAATCTTCTTCGCGGCCGTGTCGTCCACGCTCGCGACCGTGCCGCCGAACACCGGGCTGTTCACGATCACCGCGTACAGCATGCCGGGCAGGCGCACGTCGAGCCCGAACTGCGCGGTGCCGTCGACCTTCTCCGGCGAATCGAGCCGCTTCACCGGCTTGCCGATCAGCGTGAAGTCTTCCGGCTTCTTCAGCGCGACGTCCTTCGGCACCGGCAGCGTCGCGGCGGCGTCCGCGAGCTGGCCGTACGACGCGCGCCGGCCGCTCGGCGGGTGCCGCACTTCGCCGTTTTCGGCCCGGCACGCGGCCGGATCGACGTGCCATTGCTTCGCCGCCGCCGCAACCAGCAGCGTGCGCGCGGTCGCGCCTGCGCGGCGCAGCGGTTCCCACGCGTAACGCACCGACGTCGAGCCGCCCGTCAACTGGCCGCCGAGCAGCGGATCGAGGAACAGCTTCTCGTTCGGCGGCGCGTGGTCGAGCGTCACGCTCGACAGCGGCACTTCGAGTTCCTCGGCGATCAGCATCGGCAGCGCGGTGTAGACGCCCTGGCCCATTTCCACCTTCGGCATCACCAGCGTGACCTTGCCGCCGCGGTCGATCTGCACGAACGCGTTCGGCGCGAACACGCCGGCGCGCGCGCTTTCGTCGGCATCGCCGCCGATCACCGAGCGCCGCGCGTCATCGCCGGCTGCCGGCATGCTGAAGCCGAGCAGCAAGCCGCCGCCCGCGGCCGCGCCGAGCGATACGCCGAACCGGAGGAACCCGCGGCGCGACAGGCCTGCGCCGGCCCGGCCGGCTTCGATCAGTCCACGTGACATGTCAGCCTCCGCAGCGCAGCCTCGACGACGCCGACCGGCCCTTCGGGGCGGCGCGAACAAAGTGAACGTGAGGGTTGTTTCATCTCACGCCCCCTTCGCGGCATGCTTGACCGCCGCGCGAATCCGGTTGTACGTGCCGCAGCGGCAGATGTTGCCGGCCATCGCCGCATCGATGTCGGCGTCGCTCGGGCTCGGGTTCGATGCGATCAGCGCGGCGGCCGCCATCACCTGCCCAGACTGACAGTAACCGCACTGGACGACGTCGAGCTCGCGCCAGGCCTCCTGCACCTTCTGGCCGGCTGGCGTCGCGCCGACGGCCTCGATCGTCGTGATCCTGCGGCCTGCGACGGCTGCGACCGGCAGCACGCACGCGCGCGCGGCGACGCCGTCGAGATGCACGGTGCACGCGCCGCATTGCGCGATCCCGCAGCCGAATTTCGTGCCGGTCAGGCCGACGACGTCGCGCAGGACCCACAGCAGGGGCATGTCGTCGGGGGCGTCGACCGTGCGGTTTTCGCCGTTGATGTTGAGGGTGACCATTCAGCCTCCGGGGCCGGTGTATTGGGGAAGCGGCGCGGCCGGCGCGCCGTGGGTTCATCGTCGCCGCGCATGGCGCGGCGACTGTCGCGCGGCCCGGGTGGGAGCGAGCCGCGGCGATGGTTCAGCGTCGGTCATTCGACCGCGTCGATGCCCGACAGCACCTTGATGACGGGCGGCGCCGCGAACCAGTCGGCCGACTTGATGCGAAACGCGGTGAAGTACGGGCTGGCGAGGTGGGCGTCGAAGGCCGCCTGGTCGTCGTAGATCTCGAACAGATGCAGCGCCGCCGAGCCGTCCTGTTCGCGGAACAGGTCGTAGCGGCGGTTGCCGGGTTCGGCGCGGGACGCCGGGACCATGCTGCGCAATTCGGCCTCGACGGCCGGTGCATGTTCGGGTTTCGGGA
The DNA here is from genome assembly GCF_003366075.1 of Burkholderia sp. IDO3. Lineage (NCBI taxonomy): Bacteria > Pseudomonadati > Pseudomonadota > Betaproteobacteria > Burkholderiales > Burkholderiaceae > Burkholderia > Burkholderia sp. IDO3. The sequence continues at coordinate 1,631,907 of NZ_CP028962.1, read as the reverse complement.
AGATCGAGGCCATCACGTAAAGCGCCATGTTTACACTCCTTTTCGAAACGGAAATGCTGCGGAAATACAGAAATGCCGCCATCGGCCCGCGCCACGTGACGCGGGCCGATGGCCGGCCGGGTGTGTGTGTCAGGCGAGTTCGTCCGGGCCCACACGCACGACGACCTTGCCGAAATTCTTGCCGGCGAGCAAGCCGATCAGCGCATTCGGCGCATCGGCCAGATCGGGGATCACGTGCTCGAGCGCCTTCACGTTGCCCTGCGCGCCCCACTCGCGCCTCGCTTTCAGGAACGGCGCATAGCCGGTCGCATTTCGGTACGGAAATCGTTCGTGGCGAGCGCACCGACCGGGCGCGCGTTCAGGATGATTCTGCGGTTTGCTGCCTTGCTTTGCGGCATGGGAACCTTCGTCAAGAAATGGACGTGCAACGTGCACGATCGGATCAACGTTGGACAACCGTGATGCAAATGCCTGCGGGAGTGCCGGTGAATCGCGCCGACGCCGCCGCAGGCACGCGGGTAAAGCAGTCAAACCCCGATTTGAGTAGACCAGTCGTCTAGATTTCGGGCAAAAACAAGGCGCGCAATGCGCGCCCGGGTTACGACCGTGCTTCGTCATCCGCGACCGGCGGCAGATTCAGCATCCGCCGCGTTTCGCGCATCGCGCGTTCGAGCGGTTTGCGGTTGCGGTGAATCTTCTCCAGCAGCGTTGCGCCGAGCCACAGCTCGTAAAGAATCGCGGCCGTGTGCGCCGGATCGTCGACGCCGCTCAGCGAACCGTCGGCCAGCCCGGCCTCGATCCCGCCCGCGAGCCGCTCGATGATCTGGCCGGTGCCGCGCCGCAGGACCGCGCGCATCGCTTCCGATAGATCCGACACCTCCGCGCCGAGCTTCACCGCGAGGCACTTGCCTTCCGGATCGTCCGCGCACTGCGTGTGCAGCCAGTTGCCCCAGTACGTCATCAGGCGCTGCGCGCCCGTGCCGGCCTGATGCCGGAGCAGGTTGTCGAGATGCTCGAGATAGCCTTCGAAATACGATTCGAGCAGCGCTTCGCCGAACGCCTCTTTCGAGCCGAAGTAATGGTAGAACGAGCCCTTCGGGATGCCCGCCGCAGCGAGAATCTCGTTCAGACCGACGGCCGAAAACCCCTTGTGGAGCATGATCGGCTTCGCGATATTCAGGATGTGCTGGCGAACTTCCGCGCCTGAAGATGCATTCATGATGGCGTATCTTAGCAACGATTAGACCGGTCGTCTAGTAACGTCGAGCCGGTGGATTGAGCGGCACTTTACCCGATCCCCGGCGCGCGCCCAATGGTCCGGCATCGGCCCGTGCGGTTGCGCACACGGCCTCGCGCGCCGCGACCCGGCGGCGCCGGCGGCGCTGCATCGATCGTGTCGGGAGATTCCGCCCGGAATGGCGGGGAGAGAGGCGCACGACACCGGCGGCCGGCGCGCCGGTCGCACGGCCGCACGGCCGCACGGCTGGCGGCCTTACAGCCCTTCGTCTTCGAAGTTCCGCGCGTACTGGAGCCGGTTGCCCATCTGCGGATCGGTCGCCTGCTCGTAATCGGCGTCCCAGACCTGGGTGGCCTGTTCGACGCTCGTCGAGTTCTTCAGGTCCGAAATCGTCTGGCTGTACGGGCCGTCGAGTTCCTGGTTCATGAAGCCGATGTTCGCGTCGAGGCTGCCGGGGTCGAGATGGTGCTGGTTCGCATACGCGATCTCGCCCTGCTTGCGTGAGCCGCCCCATTGCGCGAGCCCCCAGCCGTTCGCGTTGTCGTCCGCGAAATTGCCGGACGGCCCGCCTTCGACACCGCCCTGGTTGACGTCCGGCTCCAGGTTGCTTTCCTGTTTCAGGTTGCCGAGCGCTCCCGCGATTTGCGTGTCGTTCAGGCCGTAGCGGCTGCGCAAATCGTCCGCGATCGCGTTCGCGGCGCTGCCGCCGGTGTTCGCGGGCAGCGTCGACGTGCTTTGGCCGGTCGACTGCGGGCCGTTGTTCTGGTTGACCTGATTGCCCGGGTCGCCGCTGCCGGTGCTCGCCGGCGACGCGCTCCGCAGGTTCAACGCAGGCCCGTTGTTCTGGCCGGTCGACTGCGACGGATCGTTCTGCGGCAGCGCATTGTAGTTGGCCAGCGGCGAAGGCGAACTGCCGGCGCCGCCCACCGGCGATGACGACGAATCGTCGTTGCCCTGCCCGGACAGCAGGTTCTTGAGCTCCGCCATCAGCGCCTGGATGATCTGTGCGATCTGTTGCGTTCCCAGGTTGTCCGGCGACGACGCGTCGCTGGTCGGATCACTCCGGGTCGTCGGAGCGCTGCCCTGAATCGTGATGGTGATCATGATTGCCGTGGTCCGCAGGTAGTCGACGCGGTCGGACGCGTCGCGTGTCGCCGTCGTGTGCGCCGACCGAACCTGGCCGGCCCCGGCACGTTTCGACTGTATGCCGCGACGCCGCGCACGGGGCGCGCGACACGAAATGCCGGCACGCGACGCGAAGCGCCGCGGCAAGACGGCGAGCGAACGGCGCCGCCCGCCGTTCGCCCGCATACGGATTCATAGGCGCGTCGCCCTCGAAGCAAGCGCCGAGGGTTCGCCGCTGAGCCGCGCGTCGGCCAGCGCGTCGAGCCGCCGCGCGCCGGTCAGAAATGAATGATGCGCGGCGTCAGCAGGAACACGCGCTCCATGCGCTTGTGCGAGCGGTTGGTATTCCTGAACAGTGCGCCGATCACCGGGATCTTCGACACCCACGGCACGCGCGCGACGCCGTTCGAATCGTTGTCGGTGCTGTAGCCGGCGATCAGCAGGCTCTCCCCTTCCCCGACGAACGCCTGCGTGTTGATCTCGCTGCTCGTGATCACCGGCAGCGTATCGACCAGGTCGCCGGTCAGCTGGCCGTCCTCGATGTGCACGTCGAGCTTGATCCGGGTCGTGCCGTTGGTGTCCTGCACGACCATCGGCAGCACCCGCATCGACACGCCGGTCGACACCGAATAGAGATCGCCCGACGTGTAGCCCTGCACGCGCACGAAAAAGCGCGTGCGGTTGTCCATCACCGCCTCGACGTTGTCGAGCGTCGCCACCTTCGGGCTGGAGTCGATCTTCGCCTCCGACGTCGATTCCATCGCGGTGATCCGTGCGAGCAGATAGCGCCCCGCGTTGCCGAGCACCGCCGTGATCGCCCCGCCGACCGGCGTGGCCGCGACCGACGTGGTGCCGTCGGACAGCGTGGTCACGCCGAAGTTCGGATTGATGTTGCCGTTGTAGCCGTTCTGCTGTTGCGTGCCGGCCCCGGTCTGCAGGTCGACGTGGCTGTTGTGCGCGCGCCAGTCCACGCCGATCTGCCGCAGCAGGTCGTCGTCGATCTCGATGATGTGCGCTTCGATCTCGATCAGGTTGGGCCGCGCGTCGAGCTTCTCGATCAGCGGCGCATAGAGCCCGATGCGCTGCGGCGTGTCGCGGATCAGCACCGAGTTGGTCGTCGGATCGGCTTCCACGACCGGCAGGCTCTGGTCGCCCGCCCCCGGGTCCGCCGTGCCGCCGCCCGGGCCGCCCTGCGTCGCATCCATCAGGGCGCCGTTCTTGCCGCCGCCCGACTGGCCGCCGCCGAGCAGGCTGTTCACCAGGCCACGCGTCGAGCCGTCGCCGCCCGCCATGCCCGGCGGCAGCGGCGGGATCGGCGAGCCGCCCGTGGTGCCGCCGCTCGCATCGGTCATCGGCGACAGCCGCTGCAGGCCGCCGACCGGCTGCGTCGGGCCGCCGCCGCCCGTCCCGCCGGCCTGTTGCGGATGATAGAGATTCGACACGACGGTCGCCACGCCCGGCACGACGACGTTCTTGCCGTCGAGCTGGACCTTGTGGTCGGCCGCCCATGCGCTGCTCAGCTTGAACGCCCGCACCACCGTGCCGTTCGAGCGCTGCATGTTCTCGTCGAGATGCTTCGCCACGCCGGCCACCATCTGCACGTACTGCGGCGGCCCGCTGATGATCACCGTGCGCGCACTGCTGTCGTAGGTGAGCGGATAGCGCTTGTCGTCGAGCCGCATGCCGTGCAGCGTCGTGTTGAGATCGCCGATCGACGCGTTGTCGAGCCGGACGATCTGTCGCGTGACGTCGTTCGCATTGCTGATCGACATCACGCTGCCGTCGTAGAACCACACGAAGCCGAAGGTGGCGGCGAGCGTGTCCAGGATTCGTTGCGGCGGCATGTCGAAGCGACCGGTGACGGTGCCCTGGACGTTGTCGGCAATCGACGCGGTCACGCCCTGGCTCGCGAGCAGGTCGCGCAGCACGTCCTTCAGGTCCTTGCCTTCGGCCGTCACGTGCGCGACGCTGCTGCGCCAGCGCACCACGTCCGCATGCGCGGCGCCCGCGGCGCTCATCCCGATCGCCCATGCCACCCACACCGTGCAAAATATCGCCTTCGATTTCATCGCTGTCGCACACCCGTCACGGAAGAAAAAAATCGGTTCGTTATCGTTCGAGCGTGTGCGACGGCGCTTCGTCGAACTGCTTGCGATAGCCGTTGATCAACGTCGAGCGGTTTTGCACGCCCCAGCGGCTCGCGGTGGCGAGCACCCCGCCGTCGGACGCCGAGCCGTCCACCAGCTCGGAGCGGATGCGCTCCATGCGCTGGCGGCGGATCAGCTCGGTCGGGGACATGTTCAGGAATTTCTTGAACGCGCTCTGCAGCGCCCGCTCGGTCACGCCGACTTCCGCGGCGATGTCGCGCACCGACAGGTCGGCGTGCTCGAGATTCTCGAGCAGGAAGCTGTACGCGCGCCGGTAGCGGGCCGGCAGCCGCGCGCCGATGTCGTCGAGCTGCGACGTCTCGCGGATCTTGCGTTCGAGAAACGGCACGCGCGCCGACAGCGCTTCGCGCAGGCATTCCATCGAGGTCAGCGCATAACGGCTGTAGAACTGCTGCGCGTCCTGCAGCCGCCCCTGTGCCTGGCGGGTTTTCGCCACGCAATACAGGTATTCGATTTGCCGGTGGCCGGCCACGCCGGCCTGCGCGGCGCCGTACAGCGGCTCGAGGATCATGTCCGCGGCCTGCGCGGCGTCGCACGCGAGCATCGCGAGCGCGATTTCGAGCCGCAGCGTGCGCTGGTAGTCGTGCAGGTTCTGGTCGCGCGCCCAGTTCACGTGCTTCAGCAGCCCGTCCACCGCGTTGCGGTCGGCGCCGGTTGCTTCGCGCAACTGGCACAGGTAATCGATGCGGGCGCGCAGCACCGGAATGTGCACGCAGGCGATGTCGACGCGGCTCTCTTCGCTGTCCAGATACGCGTGCAGCGACGCCCGCGTGGAGCGGCCATGCATCGAGCCCGACTGCCAGTAGACGTGATCCTGCAGCGGCGCGGACGAGCGCAGCGCGCACTGCATCGCGATGTCGAGCTTCAGCGCCGCGAGCAGCGCGTGCCAGGCCGGCATCGTCTGCGCCGACGCGTCGCGCGCCAGCGCGCGCAGTTCGTCCAGCTCGCCGATCGCCTCCGCTACGCGCCCCAGTTCGTAGAGCACGCACACGATGCCGACCCGCACCTCGATCACGCGGTCGAGCGGAATGTCGTCCTCGTCCGCCGCACGGCCGAAGCAGGCGAGCGCGGTGTTCAGGCGATAACGGAAAAACGCCTGCCACGCGGTGTTGCGGCAGGACTCCGCGCGCATCGCCTGGCGCGACGCGTTGCTCTGGCGCTGGGCGGCGCGATAGGCCTCCTCCGCTTCCACGTCGCCGCCGGTCAGCAATTGCATGTCGGCGTGCAGTTGCAGCGCGTGCGGCGTATTGCGCGGCGCATCGGCCTCGTCGGCCCAGCGGCTGGCGAGCTGTCGGGCGACACCGATGTCGCCATTGAAAAGGACTGCGCCAAAACGTTCCCGCCCCGAGGCGAAATCCGGTGTGCCCAAATACGCGGCAAGCGGGAAATACAGTGTCGAGAACATGACTGACTCCAGTGCGAACGGGCTTGTCGGGCCGCATTGGAGAACAGGGTAATGGAATGAAATATTCAGAAATTCAATTAATCTAATTTTTACCGGATCTTTGAGAAAGTTTGAGTTTGAAATGAATTAGTAAGCCGGGGATTAATTTGCTTTCCCGTGCTTTGAGAAAATTCCATTCCATTGCGATTCGAGCGAATGCAGTGCCAGCTGCCCGTGCACCTGGTCGACGAACAGCCCGATGAAGATCGCCAGCATCGCGATCGCGACCGCCGCCTTCACCGGCTGGCTCAGGCTGGAGATGTCCAGCTTCGACGCCGATTTCGAGATGAAGCCGAACGCGACGTCGACCAGCACCAGAATGAACAGCAGCGGCGCGGCGAGCTTCGCGATCGATTGCATCAGCGTGTCCGTCTGCTGGAGCACGAAAGATTCCACGATATCGCCGGCGATCGGCGCGCCTTTCGCGATCGGCCACCAGTTATACGATTCGTACAGCGTGCCGAGCAGGAACGTCATCCCGCCGAGCGCCCAGAACGCCATGATCGCGACCTGCTGCAGCAGCGTGCCGACCGGCGTGCTCTGCTCCTGGCTGGCCGGGTTGGTGATCTGGATGTTGTTGTGCCCGGTCAGGTCGTCGATGTACACGCCCACGCTCTCCGCGACCCAGAACACCGTCGACGCCGCGTAGCCGAGCACCAGCCCGATCGCGGCTTCGCGCAGCGCCACTTCGGCGAGAAACAACCCGTGCAGCGATTCGATGAACGAGATCGGCTGGCCTACGGCGACGTATGCGCTGAACACGATCGCGATCGCGTTGCGCACCGTGCCCTGGATCACGCCGTCGGCGGTCGGCGGAAACACGAACATCAGCACGAACAGCCGCAGCGCGCACACGGAGGTGACCGTCAGGTAGCCGATGAAAAGGCCGTGCAGATCGACAATCGGTTCAAGCGTCTGGATCATCCGGTATCACCCCTGGCGCGCGCGCGCCCGGATGAACCGGGACGTGGCGATTTCCTCGTTTTCCTCGTCCTGCGCGTCCTCGCGGGCGAGTTCGATCGTCCGCCGGATCGCCGCGATCCGTTCGCTGCACTGGTCGATGCGCTGCGTATTGATGGCGATCTCGCGCTGGAGCCGCGCGATCTCGCGCTCGACGCCGCCGATCTCGCCGTCGAGCTGCGCCAGCTCCGCGACCATCCCGCGCTTGCGGTCGGTCACGACGCCGATGTAGCGCACGCACTGGTTGAACGCATCGATCGAGAAGCCGTCGCTGCAGCCCGTCATGCGCGACACGCGCGCCTGGTAGCCTTCGATCACCCGCGTCTCGCCGTCGATCTGCTCGACCTTCGCCGCGCGGCGCGCAAGCAGCCCGGCGCGTTCGTCGTGCCGCGCGGCCAGCTCGACGTGCAGCGCGTCGATCGCGCGCTTGCGGCGCGCGTTGGCATGCCCGAGCGCGGCGATCCGCTGGCGGTTCGCGTCCGCCATCAGCCGGCGGTCAGCGCATGGAGCCCGGCCTCGGTGTCGGCCAGCGCGACGATCTCGTCGGTGGGCTGCGACAGGAACGCCTTGATCGCGTCGTGCCGCGCGATCGCCTCGTCGGCGAGGGCGTTCGCCCCCGGCTTGTATTCGCCGATCTGCAGCAGCATCTCGATCTCGCGGTACTTCGCCATCAAGGCCCGCACGCGGGCGGCCGCGTCGACGTACCGCGCGGGCATCACCTGCGACATCACGCGCGACAGGCTGCCCAGCACGTCGATGGCCGGATACTGGTTGCGCGCGGCGATCTCGCGCGACAGGATCATGTGCCCGTCGAGAATCCCGCGCACTTCCTCCGCGATCGGGTCGTTGCCGCTCTCGTCCTCGGCGAGCACCGTGTAGAGCGCGGTGATCGAGCCGGTGGCGCCCATGCCCGCGCGCTCCAGCAGGCGCGGCAGCTCCGCGAAGATCGACGGCGGGAAGCCGCGCCGCGCAGGCGGCTCGCCGGCGGCCAGGCCGATTTCCCGGCCGGCGCGCGCGAAGCGCGTGAGCGAATCCATCATCAGCAGCACGCGCAGGCCGCGATCGCGGAAATACTCGGCGATCGCCGTCGCCACGTAGGCGGCCTTCGCGCGCTCCATCGACGAACGGTCGGAGGTCGCGCACACGACGACCGAGCGCGCCATGCCGGCCGGCCCGAGGATCAGCTCGACGAACTCGCGCACTTCGCGGCCGCGTTCGCCGATCAGCGCGATCACGTTGATGTCGCAAGCGGTGCCGCGCGCGAACATGCCGAGCAGCGTGCTCTTGCCGACGCCCGCCGGCGCGAAGATGCCCATCCGCTGCCCTTCCGCGAGCGTCATCATGCCGTCCACCGCGCGCACGCCGGTTGCCATCGGCGTGTCGATCATGCGGCGGCTCATCGGTTCCGGCGGCGACGCGAAAACCGGCTGCAGCGTGTCGGATTCGATCTCGGGGCCGCCGTCGACGGGGTTGCCGAGGCTGTCGATCACGCGCCCGAGCAGCATGTCGCCGACCTTCACGGCGAGCGAGCGGCCGAGCCCGACCACCTGGGTCGAGCGCGAGATGTCCGTCAGCCGCGAGAACGGCGACAGCAGCGCGCAGTCTCGCGTGAAGCCGATCACTTCCGCGTGCTGCAGCAGCGCGCCGGCCGGCGTGCGCAGCTCGCACAGCTCGCCCAGCGACACGTCGAGCCCACCGACCTTGACGAGCGTGCCGATCACCTCGATCACCTTGCCGGTGCGCAGCACGCCCGGCCGCGCGAGAATCTCGCGCTCGATCTCGTCGGTCAGGCGCTCGAAGCCGAGCGTCCGGTCGAACCAGCCGTCCTTCATCGCGATGCCTCGGCTGCGGCGGCGTCGCCGTTTTCAGCCGCGTCGTCGTCCGCGTCGTCCGGCGCGCTCGCCGCGTCGGCATCGGCATCGGCCTGATCCTGGTATATCGAGCGCTTGAGCGCCCGCGCGACGGCGCTGCGCATCGCGCGCAACTGCGTCTTCAGGCTCGCGTCGACCGAGCCGAAATCCGTTTCGCAGACACACGCGCCCGGCTCGAGCTGCTTGTCGGCGACGATCGACACCGGAATCGGCCGGCCGAGGTCGCGCCATTTCGCCGCGAGCTGATCGAACGCCGCGCGCGCCGCGTCATAGTCCTGCGGATTCACCGCGACGCGCAGGTAGGTGGAGTTGTCGATGATGCGGTCGACGGTCGACAGCGCGCGGGCGAACAGCGCTTCGCGATCCATGCTGTGCACGATGCTCTCGACCGCCGACGCGATGATGTCGGCCAGCCGCTCGCGCATGCGGACCTGCAGGCGGTTCTGCGCGTCGGTCGCATCGGCGAGCCGCTCCATCCATTCCGTCAGCGCGCGGTTCGAGCCTTCGCGGTAGCCGCGCTTCGCGGCCGTCTCGTAGGTTTCGCTCGCGGCGTCCAGCAGCAGCTCGGCCTGCTCCTCGCCCGCCGCGACGATCGCCGCGGCCTCGTCCTGCGCCTGCGCCAGCACGAGCGCCCGATCGGCTTCGAGTTGCGCGTACGCGTGCGCGATCGACAGCAGATCGCCGAACGTCTCGCGCCGGACCACGTCGCCGTGCACGCCGAACCGCACTGCCGGGCCGTCGGGGTCGTCCCGAGCGCCCGCGTCGGCGCTCAGCCGGCGGCTGTTCAACCAAATAACCATGCCCACTCCCGAAGCAATTCCGGCAGACGACGAAACAGCCGGGCGGTGCCCGCCTCGTCATGCTGCGTCGGCAATGCGTTGAGCCATGCCGGCACCTCGACGTAACGGGGCAGCGCGAGCCGCGACAACGGAAACGGCAGGCCGTCCGCGCTCTTCAGGTCGCGCAGCACCAGCAGCATGCCTTCGATCGCGAGCGCGTCCGCGTCCAGCGACGCGAGCGGCGGCATCGCGACGGCGGCGAGCCGCGCCGCGTCGTTCGCGCTGTCCGTGCCGGGGCCGCTCATCAGCACGTCCACGTCGAGCCCGGTCCAGTCGGCGAGCCGCTTCTGCGCATGGCGATCGATCAACCGCCGCACCTCGCCGCGCCGCAGCAGCAGCGCGCGCATGCGCCAGATCCGCATCGTCAGCGGGGCGGGCACGACGTCGAGCAGGCACGCGTTCGGCTGCGACGCGACGATCGCGCCGACCGGCGTGAAACCGCCCGGCGACAATGCCGCGAAACCCGGCGGCGTCACGCCGAGCGTGCGCACCAGCGCCCACGAACAGCGCGCGGCGACGCCGGGCGGCACGTTCGCCAGCAGCGCGCGCCAGTTGCTCAACCGCGCCTCGGGCACGCCGAGCGACGCGGCGATCCACGACGGATGCACCCAGTCGGCGACGCGATCCACGTTGTTCCGGTAACAGTCGAGCGCCCTGGCGACACGCACGGCCGGCACACCGGCGTCGAGCCCGGCAGGCGCGGCGAACCCCGTCATCGCTCAGGATTCCTTGCGGGCCGGCCGGAACCGGCCGGCGAACGCATCGAGCCAGCCCTGCAGCGCCGGCGTGCCGCGCTTCGCGCCGAACCGGTACGCGGCGAAGCCGGCGGCCGCCAGCACGGCGACGATGCCGACGCCCAGCGCCAGCATCCACCACGGGTTCGACGCGGGCGGCGCGAGCTTCGACAATTCGACGGGATCGGCCGCGACGGTCGTCACGCTCACGTGGTCGTAGGTCAGCCCTTCGACGCTGTGCATCACGAGGGTCTTGATCTGCGGGATCAGCGTGTTGATGTCCGCGTCGGGGCGGTACTTGATGAACACGGCGGCGGACGACGGCTTGACGTCCTGCGCGAGCGGATCGTTGTTCGGCAGCACGATCTGCACGCGCGCGACCAGCACGCCGTCGATCTTCGACAGGGTGGACGACAGCTCCTGCGAGATGCCGTAGACGAACCGCACGCGCTCCTCGGTCGGGGTCGATACGAGGCCGTCCTTCTTGAACAGTTCGCCGAGATCGTTGAACTTGCTGTGCGGCAGCCCGCGCGCGCGCAGCACTTCCATCGCGCGCACCAGCTGTGCGTCGTCGACGTCGAGCGTCCAGTTCTTGCCGCCGTCCGGGCTGTCCTTGCTGGCGGTCACGCCCTGTTCGAGCAGCGCGACCAGCATCTCGTTCGCATCCTGCTCGGTGAGGCTGCCGTACAGTTCCTTCTTGCATCCGCCGAGCAAGGCGATGCAAAGCGCGACGACCGCCACGCGCGCCCAGCGACGATTCGACTTCATTGAGTTGCCATCCGCCCTTCAAGCACTGCCGTTCGCGACGCCCGCCCCGCCGGCCGGCGGAGCGCGGGGCTCATTGGTTCTTCATCAGGGTCTGGACCGACGACTTCGACGATTCCGCGAGACTCATCTTGACCTGCATGTTCATCTGCATGCTGGTCATCTCGAACATCATGTGGATGGTGCGGTTGGTCATCTCCGTCGTCGACAGCCCCGGGATGTCGTCGGACAGCTTGCCGATATCGGCGATCGTCCGCTGGAACTGCGCGTCCTGCGCCTCGACGGCCTTCGACACCGTGGACGACAGATGGCTGTTCGCATGCTCGGGCGGCGCCATCGGCGCGCGCGCCATCAGGGCCTTGAACTTGTCGCCCAACTGAGCGTGATCGGCGGACGCGGCGGCCGGCGCCGCCGTGGCGTCGAGTGCTGCGGGCGCCAGTTGGCTGACGGGATCGATGGACATGTCGGTTCCTCCTGAATTACGCGCGCAGGAATGCGCCGCCGCCCTGGAATATCTCGGCCGCCTGCGCGGGGTCGTGCTGCACGGTGCTCGCCGGCTCGTCGGCGCTCGCACCGGCCTCTTCCAGCGACGCGGGCGAAACGAACTGCTGGCCCGGACGATGCTCGCGGATCGCGCGATCCACCTCGTCCTTCACTTCGAGCGCCCGCACCAGCGCGCGCGTGTCCTTGTTGTCCGGATCGTCCGCGAGCGCCTCGGTCGCGATCTGCCGCCACGACGGATCGCCCATCGACGACAGCGAGAACGCGAGCAGCGCCTTCGCATAACCGAACTGCGGCCGCATCTCGATCACCCGCAGCAGGATCTGGTTCGCTTCCTGCCACTGCCCCTTCGCCATGCGCAGCAGGCCGTCCAGCGCGTCGATCTCGACCACGCGCGGGCGCAGCAGCCGCAGCGCGTCGATCGCCTGTTCGATGTCGAACAGGTCGACGGGCGTGTTCGGGAAATTGTCCAGCAGCGCCACGGAGACGGTCTCGATGAGCCCGCCAATGAATTCCGGGCTGCAGTTCAGGTACTCCGGCGTGTCTACGGTCATGGCAACGCGCTCCTGCGATGGGGTGGAAACAGGCCGGCCGGTCGCGCCGCGAACGGCGGCGCTGCCGGATGCATCCCGACGCCTTCGACCATAGCAATTCCGTCCCGCCCGCCTGCCGCCCATGCGAAGCCAGCGCGCACGAGGCGAAGCGCGCCCCGCCCGGCATCGCCGCCGGCCGCTTGCTTCGGCCCGCGCCGCGCCACTTCGCATCGCCCGCGCCGGCCGCGTGCGGCGGGCGCTAAGGTCGTCGCAACGGCGCGACTGCGCGTGCGTTTCCAGTTTCCATTCGATCCGGCCGAGACTGCGCCGCGGGCCCTTCCATGAGCGACGAAAAGACCGAACAGCCAACCGACAAGAAACTCGAGGACGCGCGCAAGGACGGCGAGGCCGCGCGCAGCAGCGACTTCTCCGACGCGCTGTCGATGGCCGGCGCGCTGATCGCGCTGGTCGCGACGGTGCCGATGTTTCGCGACGGGCTGCACGAGATCGTGTCGATCCCGCTGTCGTTCGTCGGCCAGGATCACTCGCTGGAGCACATTCACGCCGACCTGTTCAGGATCGGCGCCACCGCGCTGAAGCTCGTCGTGCCGTGCGTGCTCGCGGCCGCGCTGGCGTCCACGGCCGGCTCGATCGCGCAAGTGGGCTTCCGGATCGCCACCAAGCCGGTCACGCCCAACATGCAGACGGTCAACCCGGCGAGCGGCATCAAGCGGATCTTTTCCGCGAAAAGCCTGATCGACTGCGCGAAGATGGTGGTCAAGGCGATCATCCTCGCATGGGTGATGTGGCAGTCGATCAAGTGGCTGTTCCCGCTGGTGGTCGGTTCGATCTACCAGCCGCTCGCCGGGCTGTCGCTGATGTTCTGGGACATGCTGGCGAAGCTCGGCGCGATCTCGGTGGGCATCTTCGTGCTGGTCGGCGCGATCGACATCCGGCTGCAGGGCTTCCTGTTCATCAAGAAGATGAAGATGAGCAAGGACGAGGTGAAGCGCGAGCACAAGGAGCAGGAAGGCAGCCCCGAACTCAAGGGCGAGCGCCGCCGCCTCGCGCGCGAGCTGGCGACCACGCCGCCGAAGCCGCGCATCGGCCTCGCCAACGTGCTGGTGGTCAACCCGACCCACTTCGCGGTCGCGGTGCGCTACGCGCCCGACGAGCATCCGCTGCCCGTCGTGATCGCGAAGGGCATGGACGCGGACGCCGCGTCGCTGCGCCGCGCCGCGCGCGAGGCCGGCGTGCCGATCATCGGCAACCCGCCCGTCGCGCGGGCGCTGTACAAGGTCACGCTCGACCAGCCGGTGCCGGAAGCGCTGTTCGAGACGGTCGCCGCGATCCTGCGCTGGGTCGACGCGATCGGCGCGAGCCGCCCGCCCGAGTCGCCCTCCCCGTCACCCCATCTCTGAGCGTTCCGATGTTCAAGGCCCTCAAGATCCCGGCCGGCGGCGAAATCGGCATCGCGCTGCTGGTCACCGCGATCATCTCGCTGATGATCCTGCCGCTGCCGCCCGAGCTGATCGACATCCTGCTCGCGATCAACATCACGATCAGCGTCACGCTGCTGATGGTGACGATGTACGTGCCGGACATCGTGTCGCTGTCCGCGTTCCCGTCGCTGCTGCTGTTCACCACGCTCTACCGGCTGTCGCTGAACATCGCGTCGACCAAGTCGATCCTGCTGCACGCCGAGGCCGGCAACATCATCGACAGCTTCGGCAAGCTGGTGGTCGGCGGCAACCTGGTCGTCGGGCTGGTGGTGTTCATCATCATCACGACCGTGCAGTTCATCGTGATCGCGAAAGGCTCGGAGCGGGTGGCCGAGGTCGGCGCGCGCTTCACGCTCGACGCGATGCCGGGCAAGCAGATGAGCATCGACGCCGATCTGCGCGCGAACCTGCTGAGCCCCGAGGAAGCCCGCCACCGGCGCGCGACGCTGGCGATCGAGAGCCAGCTGCACGGCGGGATGGACGGCGCGATGAAGTTCGTGAAAGGCGACGCGATCGCCGGCCTGCTGATCACGACCATCAACATCGTCGCGGGCATCGCGGTGGGCGTCGCGTATCACGGGATGACCGCCGGCGAGGCGGCGAACCGCTTCTCGGTGCTGTCGGTCGGCGACGCGATGGTGTCGCAGATCCCGTCGCTGCTGCTGTCGGTCGCGGCCGGCGTGATGATCACGCGGGTGGCGGACGAACGGCACCACAAGCCCCGCTCGCTCGGCGAGGAAATCGGCCGCCAGCTCGGCTCGAGTTCGCGCGCGCTGTATTTCGCCGCGCTGCTGCTGCTCGGCTTCGCGCTGGTGCCGGGCTTCCCGGTCGCGCTGTTCCTGCTGCTGTCCGCGCTTCTCGCGTTCATCGCGTACAAGCTGAATCGCAAGCAGCCGCAGCAGGGGCCCGCGCAAGACGGGCTGCAGGCGATGCAGCGCTCCGGCGCGAAAGCCGACACGCCGGCGATCATGACGCGCGCGCCGCAGTTCGCGTGCCCGATCGGCGTGCGCGTCGCACCCGACCTGATGCAGCGGCTGGCCTTGCCGACCCTCGACAATGCGTTCGGCGCGGAGCGCGCGCGGCTGCAGGAGGAGCTGGGGCTGCCGTTCCCCGGCATCACGATGTGGACCCATGCGGCGCTGCCGGCAATGCACGCGGAGATCCTGATTCACGACGTGCCGTATCTGCTGACGGAGCTGCCGGCGGGCCGGGTCATGCTGCCGGAACCGGAACGCGTCGCGCCGGGCACGCCGCTGTCGGACGAGGACGCGCGGCAGCGCGACGCGCTGATCGCGAAGAGCGAGCCGCGCCCGCCGATCGATCCCGGCGGCCGGCCGACCCACTGGGCCGATGCGCGCGAGCTGCCGCCGCGCATTCCGGCGTGGGGCCCCGAGCAGGTGATCGCGCACGCGTCGGTCGCGCTGATGCGCCACCACGCGACCCAGTTCCTCGGCATCCAGGAGGTGCAGTGGATCCTGGAGCAGCTCGGCGAGGATCACCCGGGGCTCGTCGCGGAAGTCCAGAAGGTGCTGCCGCCGCAACGGATCGCCGACGTGCTGCGGCGCCTGCTCGAGGAACAGATCTCGATCCGCAACGTGCGGACCATCATGGAAAGCCTCATCGCATGGGGGCCGAAGGAAAAGGACATGCTGATGCTGACGGAATACGTGCGGGGCGACCTGTCGCGCTTCCTCGCGCATCGCGCGACGCGCGGCCAGCGCACGCTGCCCGCCGTGCTGCTCGACCTGCCGATCGAGCAGCACATCCGGCAGGCGATCAAGCAGACCCCGACCGGCAATTTCCTGGCGCTCGCGCCGGACGAAATCGGCCTGCTGATCGACAAGATCCAGGCCGTCGTCGGCCCGCAGCCGGCCGACGGCGTCGCGCTCGTCACGTCGATGGACATCCGCCGCTACGTGCGCCGGATGATCGAGGCGAAGCTCGGCTGGCTCGCCGTGTATTCGTACCAGGAGCTGGGCGAGCACGTCGACCTGCGCCCGATCGGCCGCATCACCATCTGACGCCGCACCGTGACCCGCATCGACAGCCGCGACGCGCCCCCGCTGCCGACTCGGGACGACGCGGGGCCCGCGCGCGGCACGCGCCGCTTCGACTACGCGGCGCTGCTGGCCGCGCGCCGCACGGTGGCGCGCCCGGTATCCGATGCGCCGCCCGCGTCGCGGGAGCCGGACGACGCCGGCGCCGAACCCGATCCGTCGCCCGCGCCGCACGAGCACGTGCCGCTGATCTCGAACGAGCGCGACACGCCCGCGCCGGACACGTGGCCAACCCCCGCCGAACGCGCCGAATGCGAGGCGATCGCCGCGCGCATCGCGAGCGCCGCCACGCCGATCGCATCGGTCACGCTACAGGAGCGGCGCGATCACCTCGGCCTGCTCGGCGTGCTGTCGCGCGAGGTCGCGGCGTTCTGCGGCGATCCCGCCGTCGCGGCCGCCGGGCAGTG
Organism: Burkholderia sp. IDO3; assembly: GCF_003366075.1. Lineage (NCBI taxonomy): Bacteria > Pseudomonadati > Pseudomonadota > Betaproteobacteria > Burkholderiales > Burkholderiaceae > Burkholderia > Burkholderia sp. IDO3. The sequence goes on along the minus strand of NZ_CP028962.1, from coordinate 1,615,764 downwards.
GGAAGCGCAGGTCGTGCTGAACGACCGGATTCTGCCGGCCACCGAACTGCAGGTGTCGCTTTCGCATTTCGACCTGCTGCTTCGGTTCGATACGCAGGATCGCGAAGCCCGGCAGTTACTCTTGGCCCACAGCATCGCGCTCGAGCACGAGCTCGACGCGATGCTGCGTGCATGGGGGCAGCCGCGAACCGTTCGTCTCACGGTGTGGTGAGCGCCCCGCATGAATCGCCTCGGCGCAGGGGCCGCTTGCGCGGGCCAACGGCGGCATTTCTTGGCAAGGGTTGAAACTGATTCGTCATTCGATTACGCCTGACGGCGACGCCGTCGCCGCGCCGTTCGCGCTGCCCCCGCTCGATGCGGCGAGCGCGCACGCGTCGCGCCGGCTGTTCGACGCACGCTTGCCGGTGTTCCTGCGCGACACGCTCGGCGTGCGCGATTTTCGCCGCGGCTTCGCGGCCCACGCCCCGGACTATGCCGATCCGGCGTTCGCGGAATTGCGGGTCGACACGCCGGCCGGCCCGGTGAGCGCGCATCTGCTGCTCGATCTCGAACGCTACCCCGCGCTGGCGGTCTGCGCGTGGTCCGAGGCGCAGGCCGCCGATCGCCGCACGAGCCCGGAGCTCACGCTGCGCAATGCCGTGGCGAACGTGCTGTGCACGCCGCTGCTGCGCTGCCTCGACACGCTCGGCCTGAAAGACGTGCAGATCGTCGCGGTCAGGCGCGGCGCGTGGCCCGCACCGCGTCCGGACAGCGTGACCGTCGCCCTGTCGCTCACGCTGCGCGACCGGCGGCACGACGCGCGGGTGCGCTTGCCCGGGCGCTGCATCGAGTGGCTGGACGGCTGCCTGGCCAGCACGGCCAGGCTCGCGCGGTTCGACGCGTCGCTGCGCGTGCCCGGCAGCCTCGTGCTCGGTACGAAACCGCTGTCGGTCGACACGCTGCAGAGCCTGCGCGGCGGCGACATCCTGATGCGCGCGCTCGCCCCGTCGCTCGATGCCGCGTGGCTGCACGCCGCAAGCGCGGCGCCGGACGACGGTTCGCCGGCCGTTGCCCGAGCCGTCGCGCTCGCGACCTGGGGCAGCGCGGGCCTCGCGCACTGCCAGGCCGCCGTGGCGCTGCAACCCCGAACGATCACTTTGTTGAAGGAACCCGTGATGACCGAAAGCACCGTCCTGGGCACCGCGGAAGCCGGGCTGGACGCGCCGGAAGCCGAACGTGCCGTCGAAGTGGGCGAACTCGAGCTGCCCGTGCAGTTCGTCGCCGATACCGTGGCGCTGACGATCGACGAGGTGTCGTCGCTCGCGCCCGGCTACGTGATCGAGCTGCCGACCGCGATCGCCGACCTGACGCTCAAGCTGGTCGCGCACGGCCAGGTGATCGGCTACGGCGAGCTGGTGGGGATCGGCGAACACGTGGGCATCCGCATTCTTCGCATGGCGCACGAGCATGGTTCAGTACAGTGACCTGTCCGGCCTGCTGCTGATCGTCGTCGCGATCGGCCTGTTGCCGTTCGTCGCGATGGTCGTGACGTCGTATGCGAAGGTGGTCGTCGTGCTCGGCCTGCTGCGCAATGCGCTCGGCGTGCAGCAGGTGCCGCCCAACATGGTGCTGAACGGCATCGCGATCCTGGTGTCGGTCTACGTGATGGCGCCCATCGGCATGATGGCCGCGAAGACGCTGAACGGCCAGACGATCTCGCCGCAATCGTCGCAGGCCGTGATCCAGGCGGCCGACGCGGCGCGCGAGCCGTTCCGCCAGTTCCTCATCAAGCACACGCAGGAACGCGAAAAGCGCTTCTTCATGCGCTCGGCGTCGATCGTGTGGCCGAAGGAGGAAGCGCAGGCGCTGAAGGAAACCGACCTGATCGTGCTCGCGCCGGCGTTCACGCTGACCGAGCTCACCGATGCGTTCAAGATCGGCTTCCTGCTGTACGTGACCTTCATCGTGATCGACCTGATCATCGCCAACGTGCTGCTGTCGATGGGGCTGAACCAGGTGTCGCCGACCAACGTCGCGATCCCGTTCAAGCTGCTGCTGTTCGTCGTGATGGATGGATGGTCGGCGCTGGTCCATGGGCTCGTGCTGACCTACAAGTAACCGGACCGGAGCCGCCATCATGGACGTCGATTCGCTGGTTCACGCCGCCACCCAGGGCATGCTGCTGTGCCTGACCGTGTCGCTGCCGTTCGTGATCGCGGCCGCCGCGGTCGGGCTCGCCGTGTCGTTCGTGCAGGCCATCACGTCGCTGCAGGATCAGGCGCTGCCGTTCGCGATCAAGCTGATCGCCGTGACGATCGTGCTGGTGATCGCCGCGCCGCTGTCGTGCGCGGCGATCCTGCATTTCGCGAACGAGATGATGCGCACGGCATTTCCGTCCTGACGCGAGGCCGCCATGACCCGGATTACCCAGCACGCCGCGGAGATCGCCCGGCAAGCGGCCGTCGCCGCGCACAAGAAATCGGCGAAACCGCGGCGTTCGAAGCCCGCCGGGCAATTCGCGACGCTGTATCGCGGCACGCGTTTCGCGCACGGCGGCCCGCCGGGCCAGCAGAGCGCCGCGCACGCGCAGCGCACCAGGAAGATGGCCGCGCGGCTCGCGCGCCGGCGCCGTCCGGCCCGCGGCAAGCGCGGCGCCGTGGGCTCCGACGGCGCGGAAGGCGCCGATGCGGCCGGGGAACCGGCGGAATTCGAGGTGCAAGGCGACGAACCCGAACGCCACGGCGGGCACGGCGGCGGCCGTGGCGGCCAGGGCGACGAACAGGACGACGAACAGGACGACGCGCCGCCGCGCGCCGCCACGTTCAAGAGTGGCCGCCGCCAGCCGGCGGCGGCGATCGCACGGCCACCGGCGCCGGTGCTGCCCGCGCCCGATCGCGACCTCGATCCGCACGCGCTGCGCGACGCATGCGCGCGCGAACTGCTCGCGCTGCAAAGCGAGCTGGCCGCGCAGCCGGGCGCCGGCGTCGCCGCGCGCGTGCATGCGTGGTCGGCGCGCTGGCTGGGCATGCAGCGCGACGGCGTCGCGCTGCCCGAGGCCGATATCGAGAAGCTGCGCGCGCATCCGGCTCCGCGCCGCGACGCGGCGGGCGGCGCCCCGCCGCTGCCGGACGCGGCGCGCGACTTCAACCTGCTGGCCGGGCTGTTGCTGCGCCAGTTCGACCGCCCGCGCACCGCCCGCCAGTGCGAGTGCGCGCTGGATACGCTGCGCGCGCTGCGCCGCACGCCGTAGCGCGGCGTCGCCATGCGAATGCTTCGTTCGAAACGCGAAGTCTTCGCATCCGGGGCCGGCCGCTCGGGTTTAGCCTCTACATTGACAGCGTGACGGACGATCTTCGCCCGTCGCGCACGTACCGCGAATTCGGCATACGGACCTGATATCGATTGAACGCCTTGCTCATGAAACAGCTACGGATACTGACGGGATTCCACGCGGGAGCGATGTTGCAGCTCACGCCGGGTCAGCATCGGGTTCATGGCGGCGCCGATGCGGACATCCGGCTGACCGACTGGACCGGCGCCGACGTGACGCTCGACGTCGATCCGTCGGGCGTCGTCCGCGCATCGACGCGCGTCGACGTGCCGGCCGGCGAGCCGGCGCAGGCCGACGGCGCGGCAACCGCGACGGCGATCGAGGACGAAACGGTGATCCTGGTCGATTTCGTGCCGATGCGCTTCGGCGAGACGATCCTGTGCGTGGGCCCCGACGATACGCCATGGCCATCGGATCTCGACCTGCTGTCGACGTTGCTGACCCGCCCGGCCGATGCGCAGGCCGACGCCGAACGGCGCACGCGGCGCCGCTATTACGGCGCGCTCGTCGCATGCGTCGCGGTCGGCATCGTCGCCGGCACCGTCGTGCTGCTGACCACCGCGCCCGACAGCGAGGCCGCGCTGCGGCACGGCGCTGACTACCGGACGACGCGCATCCAGGACGCACTGGCGGCGGCCCACATGACCGAGCTGCAAGTGCGTACGGTCGGCGGCACCAGCGTCGTGACGGGCATGGTCGCGAACCTGTCCGACGATCAGCTGGTGCGCTCGACGCTGGCGAAGATCGCGTCGAAGGACATCGTCCGGAGCTATGACGTCGCGCAGAACGCGGTCCACAGCATCGAGGATTCGCTCGGCATCGCCGGCGTGCGCGTGAAGTATCTCGGCAACGGCGCGTTCGCGATCACGGGCACCGTCGACAGCAAGGCCGCGCTCGACAAGGCCGTCACGCGCGTGCGTGCGGACCTCGATTCGAACATCCGGCGGTTCGACGTGCAGGTGGACGAGCACCCCGGCCAGGCAGCAGCGCCGGCCGCCGGGCAGTATTCGGAGATCGTGTCGTCGGACTCGGTGCAGTACACGCAGACGCCCGACGGCATCAAGCATATCTACATGACGGAGGCGCCGGCGGATCCGGCGCCGGCGTCGGGCGTGCCGGTCGCTTCGGGCGCCGACGTGCCCTCCGTCGACGGCAGCACGATCGCGCGCAGCGCCGAGCAGGTGCACGCGGCGCCCCGTCCGGCTGCACCGGACTCCTGAAATTTCATCGACCTCGACCAGGACCAGCGACATGTACGAGCCCATCACGCCTTACGCCAAGCAGTTCGACAACCTTTCCGCGCTCGTCAGGGATCCGGCCGCCGCGCCGACGATCGAGAAGATCCAGCGCGCGCTCGTGGAGGTCGCCGAAAACATCAACAACGCCGCACCCGGCTCCGACACCGACAACCGCAACCGCGCGACGCTGTATCGCGGGCTGCTGGCGGCATCGCGCGTGATCCACCAGATCCGGCAAGCCTGACGGCATTCGCTTCCGTTCTGTTCCGTTGCGGCCATCGTCGCGCGAGAACGGTTTATTGCAGTACCGCAGTTCCTTTCGTCATTTCTCAAGGAGAAACAACATGGCAGGCGCATTGGCAGGTGCAGGTGCAGCAGTCAGCAGCATCGAACAATCCACGGCAGCACAGACCGCGATCACGCAAGCGAGCTCGGCGGCAGCCACCGCCCAGGCATCGAACAACGCACAGCTGAATGCGGCGACGGCGGCAGCCAACGCCACCAATTCGGCAACGGGTTCGCTCAAGGACATCGCGAAGAACCAGTAACGCGATCCGCACGCCGTCTTGCGGCTCCTTCGTCGGCGCAACGGGCCGGCCCGGGCGGGTTTCCGTCCTGCCGGCACCGTTGCGCCGGCCCCTTCCGCTCATCCCCGCTTCCGCCCTTCTTCACGCTCATGAGCGATCCTCGCTACCTCGAACTCGTCGCCCAGTTCTGTGCGGTCGTCGGCCTCCACGATGTCGAATACGTGCAGGAAACGGGGTCGGTCGAGGTCGAAGGCTTCGAGGTGCGCCTCGAGCACGTCGAACGAGACGAACACGCGCTCTACGCGAACTTTCATTTCGGCACCGTCACGGCGGGCCGCACGCTGCACATCTTCCGGTTGATGCTGGAAGCCAACCTGCTGATCTATGCGCAGGACCAGGCCCAGCTCGGCATCGACGCCGACACCGGTTCCATCGTCCTGATCCTGCGGCTGCCGTTCGAGCCGGACTTCACCGGCGCGGATCTCGCGGACCTGCTGGCGCACTATGCCGAGCACGGCCGCTACTGGCGGCAGAACATCATCGAGTCGAGCGACGAGATGTTCGAAGGCATCGCGTCCGGCGAATTCTTCTGGCTGCGGGCGTGACCCCGTGACGCGCCGATTCGCGTCGCACACGCGCGCCGCGTCCCACCCCTCGCCGCTTGAATCATGGCCCGATATCGGCGCGCTGGGCCAGGCTCAGCGCGCTCCATTCGAGCAGCGCGACGAACCCGTCCGGCACCGCGACGACGGTCCAGCGGCGATACGCATGCGCGATCGCGCCCGGCGCGAACGCATGCCGCTCGCGCCAGCCGACCGCGCGCCGCACGTAGAGCACGCTGCCGCCGACGTGGGCGATGCACTCGTGCAGCCCGTTGGCCCGCACGCACGTCATCACGTCGTCCACCGGCCGCGTGAAATCGAGCGTGCGGTCGGCATCGGCCGGCTTCGGCCAGTGGCTGCCGCCCGTTTGCGGCGTGCGCGCGGCCCACAGCGCGTCGAAGCCGTGCGCGACCTGCCGCGCGAGCCGGCAGCCGGCCATCTGCACCTTGAGCTGCAGGCTTTCGTGGCATTCGTCGGCGGCGAGCGCGAAGCGCTCCTGCGCGAGGATCTCGCCGGTGTCGAACGCGGGCGCGATCCGGTGGCAGGTCACGCCCCACTCGCGGTGGCCGTCGCGGATCGCGCGCAGCAGCGGATACGGGCCGCGCGCGTCGGGCAGCGGCGACGGATGGAAATTGATCGCGTGCCGCACGTACGTTGTCCAGTCCGGTATCCGCCAGCCGTAGCCGGCGACGACGAGCACGTCGCAGTCGAGCGCGCGCAGCGCGTGCAGCGCGGCCTCGTCGATCCGCGACAGTTGCAGCGGCAGGCCGTGACGCGTCGCGTACGACACGATCTCCGCATTCGAATTCACCTGGCCGTCGGTGACGAAGCTGAACAGCGACACCGGCTTCCATCCGGCGCTCGCGAACGTCTCGAGCATGCCGTGGAACAGGTCGAATCCTGCGAAAGCGAAGCGCATGCGATCTCTCCATCGGGGAACGGCGGCCACGCGGCGCCGCGCATCCGCCAGCATGTCATGCCGCGCCCGCGCGCTCGCGCGGCGCGGCGAATCCGCCGACGCCTGCGCGAAGAAATTCCGTGACGCGTTTGCCGGTTCGCGCATTCACGCCGCGCCGCACGCGGTCAGGCACACTGACAAGACCGATCGATGACGAGCGATCATCATGCGATTCCCTCCGTTGACTCCTTTCGAAACCGAATGGCTGATTCTCCGTCCGCTGGTGCCCGACGATGCCGCCGCGCTCTTCGAGCAGATGCTGGGCGACGCGGAAACGATGAAGTACCTGCCGATCCTGCGCCACGGGGATCTCGCGCAAACCCATGCGTATATCGCCGAAGCGCGCCGTGGCTGGCGCGACGGGACACTGATCCGCTATGCATGCGAATGCCGCGCCACCGGGCAACTCGCGGCGGTGATCGAACTCACGCCCGATCTGCCGTGCGTGCGTCTGTCGGTCATGATCGCGAAGCGCGGCGGCACGCGACGGCGGCGCGCATGCCTGATGGCGCTGCAGGAACTGCTCGGCTGGCTGCTCGCGCAGCGCGGCGTGCAGCGGATCTACGCGCATTGCGTGACCGGCGGCCCGGCCGGCGACTGCATCGAACGTCTGGGTTTTCGTTGCGAGGCGCTGCTGAAGCGCCATGAACCGCAGCCGAATCGCGAACTGCCGATGGCCGATTGCCACCTGTACGTGCTGACCCGGTACGCCTCTCCATCCGCGCCGGCGCCCGACGCCGGCACCTGGCTGCGCGAACTGCTCCGCGATTCGACCGGCGGCAACGCGTGGCTGTGACGCACGCTGCCGGGCCGGTGGCGCCGCGCACTACTGGGCCGGCAGTTCGACCGGCGACGTCGACACCGCCGGCGCGCCCGGCGTGACGTAATCCGCGCAACCCGGATTCCGCCAGTAAGTTGCCCGAACCAACCGGCGTTCGTCGAATTGCACCTGGTACTGGCACGTCACGAAGGCGTTGCCGGGCCCGGTCCGGAACCGGATCAGGTAGTTCCACGCACGTACGCCGAACGTCCCCTCGCTGAAATGCGGTTCGTGGATCAGTAGATACACCTGGTTCTCGGTGATCCCCGGCACGATCTGCCGCAGCACGCGCGGGTTCACGATGGTGCCGTCGGCCACCCAGGCCGCGCCCGGATCGGGGAACACCGGCGCGCCGTTCGCCGCGGACTGCGACGCCGCGCTGCAGCCCGCGAGCAGCATGCCGCCCAGCAGCGCGATCGCCGCGCCGTGCATCGTGTCGATTCTCATGTCGAAGCTGGAAGTCTCGAAAGTGGAGGAAGAAGAAAGCAGTGCACGCTCAAACGCCGCGCCGCGTGCATCCCGCTCGGCAATACCAGCGGCAGCGCAGGCTGCGGCGATGCGGGCAGCCGTGCGCCGGCGCGCGCGCGCGCCGCTCGTCCAGCCATTCGCGCGCCTGCACCGCGAACCGCACGACGCTGACCACACCCGCGGCTTCGTTGCCCGATGCCACCGACGACGGGTCGTTCGTGTCCGCGCCGACGCCGGTATCGATGTCGTCCGGCGCATCGGACGACCGGCCGTGCCGGGCGATCCATCCGCGTTCGGCGAGGCCGGCTTCGAGCGCGCGCACGCCGGGGAGCGCGGCGCCGCGCTCGGCCAGCGTGCGTCCCGCGGCGGACGCGAGCGTGCCGGCACGGCGGGCCGTCGCGCTCGCGTAGCGGCCGGCCGTGCCCGCTGCATTGGCGATGACGTCCCGCGTCGAGCGAGCCGGCGGCGCAACGGCGCTCCCTCGCTGGCCGGCCGGTATCGGCGACGCGCTCGGCGGGCGCGTCGTGGTGGCGATCGTCGTGGTCGTCACTGCCGGCGTGGCGGTCGGAGCCGGCGATGCGGCATCGCGCGACGTGGGCGCGGCATTCGCCGCGGAGGCATCGGCGGTTCCGGCACCCGCGGGGGGATTCGCGGGCACGGTCATGCCGGCGAAGGCGCGTGTATCGGCCCGTGTATCGGCCCATGTGTCGGCCAGTGCTGGGTCCGAAGGCGCGCGCATCGTGCCATCGGCACCGACGTCGCCGCCCTGCACGCCTTCTCCCGGGCTGGCCGCAAACGGGTTCTCCTGCGCCCCGGCCAATGCCGGCGCATTGCCGGCGCCGGGCGCACGAAGCGCCCCGGGCAACGGGTCCGGCGCGAGCGGCAGCGCATCGTCGGCTGCGGCAGTCGCGGCCGGCTCCGGCTCGGCCGTCGCCCCGCCCTCGTCGCGCAGGATGCCCGACGTGGCGTCGTCGCCGGTCGACCCGTTGCCGGTGAGCCCCGGCAGCAGGCCCGTCGTCGTAGCCGGCCCCGCGCCCGATGAGGTGAACGCCGAGAGCCCGGCCACGTCGCCGCGCCCGCTCGCCGCACCCGACACGGTGCGCGACAGCGCCGTACCGCTGCCCGCCGCCGTGCCCGCGGGCCTGCCCGGTTGCGGCCCGCCGCCGGCGGCGCCCTTCAACTCGGCGCCACCGCCGCCGATGCGCGCGCGCAGGATCTGCAGGACGCCGCCGTCGGCCTGCGCCGCGTCCCGCGCGGCGGCCGCCCCGGGCGCACCGTCGGGCCCGACGGCGGCATCGGCCTGAGCGGCCTCAGCCCCTGAGCGAGCGGGTGGAATGTGCGAATACATGGGAAAGGACGAGCACGCGAGGATGGCGAATGCGCGCGGCCGCGACGCCACGGCGGCCCGTGTTCGCCCGCGGCGCGGCGACTATGGTTGTACGCGCAACGAACTGGCGGCACGAAAAACGGCCGGCCCCGCATCGGGATGTCGTCGCACGTGGTTGCATCGCGCGTTACCGTCCGCCGGCCGCATGCCGGACGAACGTCGCATCGCCGTCATCGGCGTACGCGGGCACGGGCATCGCCGTGCGCTGCCGCACCGGCGCGGCGCTGCGTGCGGGAGGCTGGATGAAGATGCGATACCCGACGGCATACATCGTGCGCAGGTACGCGCCGTGCACGCCGTTCAGGTGCAGCTTCTTGCGCAGTTTGTAGATGTGCTGTTCGAGCGAACGGCTGACGATGTCCTCCGGGCTGCCCCACACCGCCCGCGCGATCTCCGCCCGGCCGACGTACTTGTCGAGCTGCGAGAACAGCATCCACGCGATCGCGAACTCGCGCGACGTGAGCCGGATCACGTCGCCCGCCACGCTGACCGTCGACGCATGACGATCCAGCCGGTAAGGGCCGCACGCGAGGATCTCCTTGTCCACGCTGCTGCGCGTGCAATGCAGGCGCTTGCTGGTCAGCCGCAGGCGCAGCAGCAGTTCCGGCAGGTTGACGGGCGCGAGCACGATCTCGTCCGACTCGTAGTCCAGCAGGTCCACTGCGTCCATGCTGTCGGCCGTCGAGCAGATCACGATCAGCGGCGCGCGCTGCACGCCATAGCATGCGCGATGAACCAGCACCGGATGTTGCGGATCGATGCCGGGCTCCATGCTGACGAGGATGGCATCGAATTCGCGGCGCGTCAGCGCGCGGGCGAAGGTCGTTTCGTCGTCGAACCGTTCGACGGCTATGCCGTTTTCGGCGAGATGATTGCAAATTGCATCGCGTCGCGCCATGTCTTTGGAAAAAACCGCAAGATTCATTATCAGCTCGCTTCCTGGATGAGCAGGCAGGAAATGCGTCGTCCATGCGGGCCGGCGGGCGGCGTCTTGCGAGGAGCGATGTCATGGTTCCGACTGCAGCAACTGGACGCCCCGACTGTCGCGACACGGACACGATGCGTCGCCGACGGTGGATGCGATGGATGCAACGTACAACTCCGGCAGGCCTGCCCGGGTCATGAGTGAGAAACATCAGGTGAAGTCAGGACGATGCTTCGCGCATATGGCGAATCCCGTCATCAGAAAAATCCCGTATCGGCCCGTCGGCATGAAATACCAGGGCGCGCATTTCCTCCGGAAAAGCTGCATTGAATCCGTTTAGCTTTATTCGTAAACAAATAACCGCCGGACGGATTAACACGATTTAAACCTCTTATGCCGCCCCAATAAAAATTCATTAATTCGATTATATGGAATTCTGCTGACTCTTTCATGAAGTGTACCTGCCGAGGCAGTGTTTGCACGCGTCATGACGTCACGATTTCCGGCTGCGCCAGGTCGCGGTTCATCGCTCTCAGGTAACGGCCTTCGAGAAAGCGACACTCGTGTTTCAGCATGCCGTAGAGAATGAAGTCGGTGCGGTCGGACGCCCCTTCGCGAATCACGCCTTCGCGTCGAAAGCCGAGATTCTCGTCGAGCTGTTGCGCGGCGAGATTGTCGGCGCGGACATAGCCGCTGATCCGGTTGCAGCGCAGCAGAATGAACGGGAAGCGGAACGCCGCGCAGACGAACCCGGGCGTGATGACGTGCGGCGAGCCCGCGACGGCGAAATGCATCGCCACGTTGGGGCCGTTGTAGGCCTGATACACCACGCCGGCGACGAGCCGGCCGTCCTTCTCGAGGCCGATCGCATCGTCGTAATTGGGATAACGCGCTTCCCCCGTCAAGGACGCGACGAATTTCATCACGTCCTCGCTTCGATCCAGTATGAGCCGTCTCATGCCATTCGCGAATACACTGCGGCCGGGCGCACCGCGCCCGCCGCGACTCCAGGAACGTTCCGCCCGGCCGCCTCCCTTCCCCGGCCGGCCCGATCGCGCCAGCCTGCGTCAGACGGTGACCGTCTGACCGTTCGGATCCACCGGGCCGAGCCCGAGCTGGCTGAGTTGCTCGACCTCGCGGCCGTTCTTCGCGTCCTGCGCCTCGCCCTGGCTGCCGCGCAGGTCGCCGGCCGACACGCTCACGTCCGACGCGTCGATCGTGTCGCGGCCTTCCGGCTGGTGCTTGCCGTTGGTCGACCCGGTGTTCAGGATCTCGGCTGCGGTGCTCTTGCCGCTGTCGAACGTGATCGAACCGTCCTGATTCTGCTTGCCGATGCTCTTGCCGCTCTTGTCGTAGATGTTGCCCTGGCTGTCCATCTGCACCTGCACCGTGCCCTTGTCCGTGCTCAGCTTCACGTTGTGAAGCCCCTGCCCGGCGCCGCCCAGCCCGTTCACGCCCCCGCCCGTGGACACCGGGACGTTCGATTGCGGCAGAGCGCCGTTCTGCGGCGTGCCGTCGTCGCCCAGCGAGATCGTGATGGTCTGGCCGCCGGTCGGCGAGGCGCCCAGCCCGAGGTTGAGGTTCTCGCCGCCGGGCGTGCCGTTGCCGCCGTTCGCGCTGTCCGGGTTGCCGTTCTGCTGGTAATTCACCGGAATCGCGCCGGTATCGCCGCCGCTCCCGTTGCCGTTCGGGCCGCGCAGATCGCCCGCCGACACGCTCACGTCCGATGCGTCGATCGTGTCGCGGCCTTGCGGCTGGTGCTTGCCGTTGGTCGAGCCGGTGTCCAGGATCTCGGCCTCGGGGCTCTTGCCGCTGTCGAACGTGATCGAACCGTCCTGATTCTGCTTGCCGATGCTCTTGCCGCTCTTGTCGTAGATGTTGCCCTGGCTGTCCATCTGCACCTGCACCGTACCCTTGTCCGAGCTCAGCTTCACGTTGTGCAGCCCCTGCCCGGCGCCGCCCAGCCCGCCGTTGCCCCCGGCCTGAGGCTTCAGGAGTGCGGCCAGCGAGCTGGCGTCCAGCGTGATGCTGGCAGGCTGGCCGGACGATGTGCCGCCGGCCTGGGAATTGCCGAAGTCGGTCGGCGTGGTATTCGACGGACTGACGGTGATGGTGATATTCGAGGCCATGTCAGACACTCCTGTCTAGGATTGGAAGTATTTACCCGGCTTGCATCCCGTGCGGCCAATATAGGGGAGTGTCCGATCCGAAATTCGTACCGGTGCGTATCGACGCGCATAAATACGAAGCTAGAAATGCAATATGGCTCGTCATAATTACCTGATTAATACGCAGCACAGGGAAATAATGACCGAGTCATCCATAATCGCGCGCTTCTTCACCTATCGTCGTCAATTGCCTGACAACGCTTTTCGCGCGCCGACTCACTAGCGCCGGCCCATTGCCGAACCGATCGCCGATTCGAGATGGTCGCTCGGCGATTGCATCATCGCCCTCACGATCGCATCCGGATGCTCCTTCAGCCGCTTCTTCTCATCCTCGTCATCGATTTTCGGCCGCGTCAGATTGCCGGCCGCCGCGGTCCGCAGATGCGAAATCGCTTCCATCTTCGACATCCCGAGGTCGCGCATCAGTTGCAAGGCCGCCGCGATGTCGCTGCCGCCGTCTTCCCGCCGGTCGGCGTCGACCGCGTCGCGGTAGAACTGCTTCAGCGCCTTCTTGTTCACGCCGCTGCTCTTCATGTAGGCGTCCTGCAGCGAGTGCCGGCCGTGGCTCTCCTCGACCGCGCCGGCCACGCGCGCGGCGGCGTGCTTCTTCACGAGGTCGACCTCCTGCTTCTTTTCGCCGGTCGACTTGTTCTCGTTGATCGTGTCGTACTTGATCGGCAGGAAACGCTTGATGCGCTGCTGGCTGACGTCCTTGCGCACGTTTTCCCAACTGGCCTTTTCATCGTCGCCCGGTTCGCCTTCGAGCTGGTTCTTCAACCGGTGCTGCATCGCGCCATCGACGATCGCATCCATCTTCTTGTCGCGATAGTGCTGCTTGAGCGAATGTGCGGCCTTGCGATTGTCGAGCAGGTCGCGCCCCGACAGGATCGCGCCGCCTGCCAGCGCCGCGGGCGCGACACCGTGCGTACCGACCGCCAGGCCGACACCGGCCCCGACGCCCACCACGGACATGGTCGTCTTGATCGCGGACCGGACCACCCGGTTCTTGCCCTGTACCTCGGCGATATAACGTCCCGTCAGCACGTCGAGCATCTGCTCGCGCTCGGCGCCTTCGGGTTGGCCCAGGATCGCGACCTTCAGGTCGTAGCGCGACTGGAAATCCTTGCGCCTGGCGATTTCCGACAGCGGCACTTCGCTGCCGCCCGTCTTGACTGTCGGTTCGTCGTCGGTGGCCGGCCACTGCTTCAGCATCGCCTGGTAGCGGCTCTTGCGCATCGCGGACGAACCCAGCTCCTGCGCCGCATAGACCGCGTTCACGCTTTCATGCGCCAGTTGCAGCGCGGACGGCGCCGTGGTCGTCATGTGCGCCTTCGACAGGCCCTGCACGATGCCGCCTTCCGGCTTGGTCCGGTTCAGCAACTGCGGGACGGCGTTCTCGTTGTCGACCCGCATCCAGCGGCCGAGCTTTCGAAAAATCTTCGCGCCCGAGCTCGGGTTCGGCACGAGCTTCGTCAGCGCGACGCCGTGCGGGCGCGCCGTCGCTGCCTCGGTCGTCGTCTTCGTTGACGCGGGCGACGTTCCGTCGTGGCTTTTTCCGGGCGGCTCGTCGTCGCTTTTGCCTTTGACTTTGCCTTCGCTTTTGCTCGTGCCCAGGCCGCCCGACGCCTGTTTCGTGACGGTGGCGGTTACCGGCGACGTCGATTCGACCGTCGTCGAGTGTGTGGTCGTCACGTGCGGCGGCGTGGATGACTTCCGCGCCGGCGACACCTCGGTGCCCTTGCCGGTCGTCGACGTCGCGAGCTTCGGCTCCGCCGTCACGACCGCCTGCCCGGCCGTGCTGGTGACCGCTTCGAAATGCCGGTGCTGATCCCAGACGACGACCCGAAGCGCTCTCGCCTGCCCGGACGGACGCTCGCCGTGGAACTGACCGAGCGTCGTGACCGGATGCTCGGGACTGACGCCCGCCTGCACCACGCCCACCTGCATGTCGACGCCGAATCTCTTGTTCACGAGCGACACGAGCGCCTTGCCGTGCCCGCCCTCGTTGGCGTCGAGCAGCAGCATCTGTCCCGCTTCGCCCGTGTGGGCCGCGTCGAATTCGGCGCGAATCTCGCCCACTACCTGATGCAGCGCTGCATCGTCGAGATCCGGTGCCGCGCACTGCACCAGCGAGTAGATCGAGCAGTTGTTGCCCTTTCCGCCGTTGGGGATCGGTTCCATGTCGCGATTGGCCAGCATGGCCCGGAAGTCCTTGTTGGACGCGTGCACCGCCGCGAGTTGTTCGGCGATCTTCTCGTGCGACACGTTCGCCACCAACGGCGCGTGCTTGTCCTTGGCGGACGACTTCCCCGCTGGCGCTTCGGAGGACGATTGGGCGGATGTGACGGGCGGTGTCTCGGCCTCGCCGAAGAATTCGTCGAACACGCGGGCAAGGCGCGCCGTATGTTCCGCGTGCGGGTCCGTCTCGGCCGCGTCGGTGGTTGCGACAACCTCCGTCGTCCTGGTGGTCGGCGCGGTTTCCGTTTCGTGCAGCGTCGTAGCAACGACGGGCGGCACGTGCGACGTCCCGGACGCGTCGTCCTTGCGCGCCAGGTCGACGATCGACGGCGGTCGGCTCATCGGGCGGCTCTTGGGTTTCGCCGGATCGAGCGGCGCGTTCGAGCGCGTCGACGGCTGTTTCTGCACGGTGAATCCCGCGCGACGCGAGCCACCGGACGACGTGACAGGCGTCACGTCGGGTTGCATCACCGCATCCAGCGCGGCGTGCACGTCCTTGCTCCAGTCGGTTTCCGGCTCCGTCGCCTCGGGAAGCCGTAGCGCCGGTGCAGGCTTTTGCTTTTGCAGCCCGACGAGCGGAATCGACGGCTGCACGTTCAGCGATGTCTTCTGACTGACCACCTTGGGCGGCGCGCGGTCGGCGGTCGGCGTCGCTGTCGTGCGCTCCGATTGCCGCAACGAGGGCAATACGGTGGTGAGCTTCTTGAACATGGGAGTCTCGCGGCAGAAGGCAGGGGCAGATTCGATGCAAGCCGCTCCACGATGTCATATCGTGGGACCGAATCCAGTCTCGATCCGAAACGATTACCATCGTTGCGAAGCCGTGCGAACGGGCTGTCGCCGGCACCGGCACGGACGACACGTTCATCCGGCTCGATAGCGGGCAGGCAGGCCGCTTGCGTCGCAACGACGACCCTGCCACGCGTCGGCGGACGCTGTGGAACAGCTCGACGTACGGCGCGTCGGCGTACGACGGGAAGCGCCTGACGTCGATCCTCATCGCGCCCCCTCCCGGGCGGGACGCCGCAGATCCATCACACGACGCGGACGATGCCGGACGTCGGCGCGCAGGCGCAGTCGAACGGCTCGCCACAGGGTTGGCTGATATCCCGCGCGCGACGATTCCGGCGGATGCGCCGCCGCTGCCGCCTCGGTACCGATCAAGTTGAGAGAGTGGGCCGGCAGTCAGGTGCCCCGCACCCTGGCTGCCTTGTCTGCCCAAGGCGTGCGCGCGTCAGCGCGGGCTCGCGCTTCGTGGATGCGTTCGTCAGTTCGACGTCTCGCCGGTGGACTTCTTCGCTCGCATGCGCTTGTCGCCGCAGGGTGCGGTCGGGGCTGCCTTGGACTGGGTGCCGCGCACCGCTGCGCGTCGCGCCAGCGCCGCCCTTTCCCGCCGCAGTGCGTCGAGTTCCTTGCCGTACACCGCATTGGTCGCCTGCGCGCCGTCGAGCTGCCCCTGAAGCACGCCGCACCGGTGCAGCGCGTCGCCGAGTTGCGCCTGGCGCGCGGCAAGATCGTTTCGATACGCGAGGTCGCGCTGTTCGGCGCGGCTGGTCATGCCATCGAGTTCCTTCTGCAGCCGTGCCGCCGCGACGCGTTCGCGGTCGATCTCCTGAAGCGCCCGCCGCTCCGATGCGCGCAGGCGCTCTTCGGCGCGGTTCGCATCGTCGCGAAGACGATCGAGCTGCGTGCTGAAATCCGCGCGCGCCTGGGCCAGTGCGCGGTCGCCTTCCGCGTTGTCGGCCTGCAGGCGTTCGATTTCCGCCTGCTGCGCCCGGCGTGACACTTCGTCCGCGGCCCTCGCCTGCTCGAGCTCCTGAATCCTGACCTGCGCGGCAAGCAGCGCGGACGTGCGCTGTTCGAGTGCGGTTTCAGTGCGCGCCAGTTCGGCCTGCAATGCGGCGACTTCCGCTTTTGCCGCGGCGCGTTCGGCTTCGACTTCGGCGCGCAATGCGTCGAGCGCGGCGGCCGCGTCGGCACTCGAACGATTCCAGAGCGCGGCGACGAGTTCGCCTGCGGCGGCCTGCAGGTCGGCCGGCAAATCCGGATGCTCGATACGAACGCGGCTCTTTTCCCGCAACTCGGCCCAAAACTCGCCGAGCACCGCTGTCGGCGTGCTCATGCTGCCCTTGCGCACGAGCTGGTACAGGCGGTTCGCGGTGGGCGTGATCCCGAAGCGGAAGAACATCAATGCGCAGACCTCGCGGTACAGCTCGCGGGTTTTCGGGAAAGCGGCCTTGAGGCGGTCGATTTCGGCGATCAGGCGGGATTCGTCGGCGGCGAGGTCGGACATGGTCGGTTGCGGTGGAGATTTCGTAAATAATATAACGTAAACCGTCAAATATCCAATGATTCAGGTTCTCGGTTTTGACATTATTTCTATAATGTTGAGATTATTGAGGTAAGCGTCGTGACTTCCGAATGTCGCTCGCCGCCTTCGTTGTCCCCGTTGGCGTATTCCGTCTCCTCACCCCGGCTACCCCAAGCCGCTCCCGGTCAGCCCCCGCCGTTCCGCCCGCTTCCAACTCGCCGCCGACCCGCGCCGCCCCCGATAAGCATCCGTTAAGAATCCAGCCCGCATAGTGGCGCCCAGTCCTCGACCGAGGCCTTCGACCCGCGCCGCCCCGGATGACGGCGCCTCTTCAAGGAGCGATCCGTGAATCCGCGCCCGCCCGCCGTATCGACGTCCATGCTGAACAAGGTGCCTGCCGTCACTGCCGTCTTCTGGATCATCAAGATCCTGTCGACGACCGTCGGTGAAACCGGCGCCGACTATCTCGCCGTGCGCGCCGGCCTCGGCGTGCCGGTCACCGACGCGTTGATGGCGTCGCTGCTCGTCATCGCGCTCGTGCTGCAGTTCCGCGCGAAAGCCTGCGTGCCGTGGCTGTACTGGCTCAACGTGGTGCTGGTCAGCATCGTCGGCACGCAGATCACCGACGCACTGACCGACGGGCTCGGCGTCAGCCTGTACGCGAGCACCGCGTGCTTCGCCGTCGCGCTCGCGGCGCTGTTCGCGCTCTGGTATCGCAGCGAGCACACGTTGTCGATCGAGACCATCGTGACGACGCGCCGCGAGGGGTTCTACTGGGCCGCGATCCTGCTGACGTTCGCGCTGGGCACGGCCGCCGGCGACCTCGCCACCGAAGCGCTCGGCCTCGGATTCCGGCTCGGCATCGTGTCGTTCGGCGCGGCGATCGCGCTGGTAGCCGTCGCGATGCGCATGGGCGCGAATCGCGTGCTCGCGTTCTGGCTCGCCTACATCCTCACGCGCCCGCTCGGCGCGTCGCTCGGCGATTTCCTGTCCCAGGCGCGCGAATACGGCGGCCTCGGGCTCGGCACCGCGACGACGAGCGCGGCGTTCCTGACGTCGATCGTGCTGCTGGTCGCCTGCACGACGCTCGCCAACCGGCAAGCGAGCGTTCGATGACCGCCGTATTCCGTTGCCCCGTTGTCCACGTCCGTCCGACTACTCAAAGGAATTGAAATGCGCACCCGAAAGCCGATGCTCGTCGCCGTCGTCGCCGCACTCGCCGCAGGCCCCGCTTCGACGCTCTTCGCCCCGTCCGTCTATGCCGCAACCGCGGCAACCGCCTCGAAGCTCGGCGACCTGTCCGCGTTCCGCAGCATCGTGACGGACACCAGGAAACGCGTCGATGCAGGCAACCTGGCCGGCGCGAAAACGCGCATCAAGGATCTCGAAACGAAATGGGACGATGCGGAGCCGTCGCTGAAACCGCGTTCGGCGGCCGACTGGCACGTGATCGACAAGGCAATCGACCGCGCACTCGCCGCGCTGCGCGCCGACAAGCCCGACGCCGCGACATGCCGTCAATCGCTGGACGACCTGCTCGCGCTGTTGAAATGAACGGCGCGGCAACGGGCGCCCGGTCGAACCGGGTGTTCGTTGCCGGCGCATGCGCGCATCGGGAATGCCGCGCCCGGTGTGTTCCCGTGCGCTGCGACCGCGATGCCATGCGACGGCACGTTCGCGTTCGCGCAATCGGCGGTATCGCGGCGCGACCTCGATCGATCGTGGCGTCCCGGCCGGTCCGGCGATCCCGCCGCTGTCACGTACCTGCAATCGTCGACCGGTAGCGTTCGAGGCTGTCCCACGATTTCGACAGACGAATCCGCCATGCAGCGCACGTCGCGCGCCACGCCCCACGTTTATGCGGCCACGTCCCGCGCCCTCGCCGTCAGTCTCGCGATCAACCTGCTGTTGCTCGCCGCCGAGGCTGCTGCGGCGTGGTCCGCGCATTCGTCCGGCCTGCTCGCGGACGTCGCGCACGCGGCGATCGATCTCGCGGCCGACGCGCTGATCCTCGTCGCCTGCCGGCTCGACGCGCGGCTGCCGCCCGAGCGGCGCCCGACGTACGAGCCGCTCGCGCTGGCGGGGCTCGGCGCACTGCTCGTCGCGACAGGCGTGCAGATGATCTGGCATGCGTCGAACCGCTTCGACGCGCCGCCGGTCGTGCAACCCGGCGCGATGACGCTCGCGCTGATCGTGTTCACGCTGACCGGCAAGGCCGCGCTGTCGCGCTGGATGCTGCGCAAGGCGCGCGAAACCGGCTCCGCGCTGCTCGAAGCGAGCGGCTGGCATGTGCGCACTGATGCACTGTCGGCGTTGCTCGCGGCGCTCGCGATGAGCGCCGCATGGGTCGGCCTCGGCCGTCTCGACGACCTCGCGGCGATCGCGATCGGCGCGATCGTGATCCGCACCGGCGCGGGCTTCATCCGGCGCGGTTGCGCGCAATGGCCGGCATTGTCGGCGTGGGCGAATCGTTCGACGCGCGGGTCGTGACGATACAAGCGGCATCGCTGCGCGCGACGTCGCGAAACACCCGATACCCGCCATCGGTTGCATCAGGTCTGAAGCGAAAGAGGCTCGCACCGCGCGAGCCTCTTGTCCGACACGATGCCGCGATCGCCCTGCCGCCGCATGCACGTCGACCGCAGTCGATGTATCGGCGCACGAATGCGCCCGATACCGATGCGGCGGAGCAAGACGCGCCGCCCGCGCTCAACCGAGCGGCACCACGCTCCCGAGCAGGATCCGCACGAGCGTCGCCTGGCGCGTCACGCCCGTCTTCGAGAAGATGGCACGCAGATGCGTGCGCGCGGTGTTCTTGCTGATTCCCGATTCCTCGGCCGCCTCCTCGAGCGTGAGCCCGTTGGTCAGCAGCAGCGCGAGCGACGTCTCGGCGGGCGTCAGGTCGAACAGCTTGCGGATGATTTCCTGCGCGCCTTGCGGCTTGCGATCGGGGTCGCGCAGAAACAGCGTGACGGCCGGCCGCCGCCGGTTGTCCTCGGACCAGTCGGACAGCAGCACCGTGCGCACCAGCAATCCGAGACGCGGCTTGTCGAAGCCGCGCGTGATCGGCATCGCCTCGACGATCGCCGCGGCCGTACCGTGGTGTCCCATCACCGCGTGGCGGATCAGCCGCTTGAGCGTGCGGTTCTCCTGCGCGTCGGTCGCCTCGATCGTGCCGCGCGCAATCGTCAGCCCGTTGTTCTGCTTCAGGATCTCGTCGGCGACGCTGTTCAGGTCGATGATCGCGCCGTTCTCGTCGAGCGTGATCGTGCCGATCTGCATCCGGTTGATCGCGTTCGCGTAGATCGAGCGCTCGACCTCGGCCGTATCGAGCCGCGAATGCAGTTCGACCGCGCGCTTCAGGTGCGGCAGCAGCAGCGCGCAGATCGCCTTGTCGCGCGCGGAGAACTGCTTCGACGCGTGGTTGCGGCACACGCGGAACCGGCATTCGACGCCCGACGACGTGCGCAGGTCCGCGCCGAGGATGTAGCGCACGTCCTGCGGCTTCAGGAACTGCTTGTACAGCTCGCTCGACAGCCAGCCCGTATCGCCGAACACGTCGTCGACCGTGACCACGCGATCGGCCGGCAGGCCGACGAACGGGTCGAGCGAATAGTAGTAGTTGTTGTACGACGCCTCGCCGTCACCCGGCACGACGGGGCCGAACTCCGATGCATGCACGGACAGCGGCGCACGACGATCGCTCGCCGCCGCGCGCAGGATCAGCGTCACGTAGTTGGCCTGCAGCAGCCGGCGCACCATCTCGAGCGCGCCCGCCCACGGCGGCGTTTCCATCGGCCCCTGGTAGATGCGCGCCATCAGTTCGCTGAAATCCGCGACGCCGATGCCGGCTTCCTCGCTTGTTGACTGGCTCTCTTGCGGAGCCCATCTCGTCTCCATCAGCACGCTCCATCCTCCATGCGACTTGTTGTCGGTGCGACTCTTCCGCGCCGCCATGATTAAGACGTGTCTTAATTCCGGCGTCATCGGGACATTCACTGAAGGGTGAGCTTTGGCCATCCGGGCGCGCGAACCATCGTCCAATCGGATGATGTGGCGCCCTGCGTGCTGCGCTGGAATGCCCGTCAGGCCGTGCCGGCAAGCTTCCGGCGCGGGCTCAGGGAAAACCGCGACGCGGGTTTACCTGATTCCGACCGCACCCGATTCAGACAGGAGTTTCCATGCCGCTCGACCCTCAGGCGCAGGCGCTGCTTGCCGCGCTCGCCCAAGCGCCCGCGATCGATTTCGATCGACTGACCGTTCCCGCCTACCGCGCGAGCCTCGCCGGGGGCGGCGCGTTCGCGCCCGGCGACGCGATTGCCGCCGAAGAAGACTGGCAAATTCCCGCGCCCGGTCGCGAGTTGTCCGCACGGCTGTATCGACCCGAGGCCGACGGGCCGTTGCCGCTGACCGTGTTCTTCCACGGCGGCGGCTTCGTCGCGTGCGGGATCGACTCGCACGCGAACCTGTGCCGCAGTCTCGCCCGACGGGCGCGCACGCTCGTGCTGTCGGTCGACTACCGGCTCGCGCCCGAAGCACGGTTCCCGGCAGCCGCGCACGATGCATGCGATGCCGTGCGCTGGGCCGCCGCCAGCGCGCGCGATCTCGGCGCGCGCACCGGCGCGCTCGCCGTCGCCGGCGACAGCGCGGGCGGCAACCTGGCCGCCGTCGCCGCGCTGCAGTTGCGCGGCTCGGGCATCGCGATCGCGCATCAGTTGCTGCTGTATCCGGTCGTCGATTGCGCGACCGAGCATCCGTCGTACGAATCGCTCGGCGAAGGCTATTTCCTGACGGCGGACGCGATGCGCTGGTTCAAGCGTCACTATTTCGACGACGGCGCCGATCGCGCGTCGCCGCTCGCGAGCCCGCTCGCCGCGCCGGATCTGTCGGGCGCGGCGCCGGCCACCATCGTCAGCGCCGAATTCGACCCGCTGCGCGACGAAGCCGAGGCATACGCGCTGCGTCTCGCGCAGGCCGGCACGCCGGTGTCGCTCGTGCGCTGGCCGGGCCAGTTGCACGGCTTCGCGAGCATGCTCGGCGCGGTCGATGCCGCCGATCGCGTGCTGTCGTTCGGCGCCGATGCGCTGCGCCGCGCGTTCGACGCAACGGAGGCGCAATGACGCTCGCCGGCACGCCGGAAATCGTCGACGAATTGCGCGCGGGGCGGATGGTCCTGCTCGTCGACGAAGAGGATCGCGAGAACGAAGGCGACCTCGTGATCGCCGCCGATCACGTGACGCCCGAAGCGATCAACTTCATGGCGCGCTTCGGCCGCGGGCTGATCTGCCTGACGCTGACGGTCGAGCGCTGCGAGCAACTGCGCCTGCCGCCGATGGCCGATCACAACGGCACGCCGTTCGGGACCGCGTTCACCGTCAGCATCGAAGCGGCCGACGGCGTGACGACCGGCATCTCGGCCGCCGACCGCGCGCGGACGGTCCGCGCGGCGGTCCGCCCGGGCGCGCGCGCCGACGATCTCGTGCAGCCCGGCCACGTGTTTCCGATCGCCGCGCGCCCGGGCGGCGTGCTGGTGCGCGCGGGGCACACGGAAGCCGGCTGCGATCTCGCGGCGCTGGCCGGACTCACGCCCGCGTCGGTGATCTGCGAGGTGATGAACGACGACGGCACGATGGCGCGACTGCCCGAGCTGAAGGCGTTCGCCGCGCATCACGGGCTGAAGATCGGCACGATCGCGGACCTGATCCATTACCGGCGCGAGCACGAATCGCTCGTCGAACGCATCGGCGAACGGCCGCTGCATACGCCATGGGGACGATTCCGCGCGATCGAATATCGCGACACCGTGCACGGCGCGCCCCATCTCGCGCTGGTGCGCGGCGAGCCGGACCCGGCGACCCCCGTGCTGACGCGTGTGCACGAATGCCATTCGCTGCTCGACCTGCTCGACGCGGAACCGTCCGCGCATTCGTGGCCGCTGCACGCCGCGCTGCAGCGGATCGACGCGGCGGGCTGCGGCGTCGCGGTGCTGCTCGACTGCGACATGCGCGGCGACGCGACGCGCACGCCTGCCGCCCATGCGCGCCGCGACGGCCGCGTGACGGGGATCGGCTCGCAGATCCTGCGCGAGCTCGGCGTGCGGCGTCTGAACGTGCTGTCGAGCCCGTTCCGGCTGCCGGCGCTGTCGGGGCACGACCTCGAGATCATGGCGTTCATCCCGCTCGGCGACGACGATCCGGAAAGCGCGCGGGCCGCCCCGCTGCGGGCGGCATGACGCACGGCTGACGACCGCGCGGGGCGCATTGCCGCCCTTGCCTGCGGGTTTCCGCACGACAAGCTATCGCTTGTTTTCATCAAATACAGTCTCGGGTTTGTATTTTGACGATACATGCCATAGACTGTATTTTCCGATTACAAGCGATCGCCTGTCATTTCGCGGAGAGCCCATGGCATTCCCTGTCCAGACCTTGAGCCAGTTGCGCCCGATCCTCGTCGGCTTCCGGAAGTCGGCGGGGTTCACGCAGGCGCAGCTCGCGGCCCGCCTCGGCGTCACGCAACAGTCGTATGCGCAGCTCGAAGCCAATCCGTCCGCCGTCAGTATCGAACGGCTGTTCAAGGTGCTGAACGTGCTCGGCGTTCGCCTGATGCTCGAGCCGGGCACGCTCGACGATGCGCCGGCCCCCGATGCCGCCGATCCCGATCCCGATCCCGCGCACGCGCTGGCCACGCGCCGGCGTTCGCCCCCGCATGCGTCCGATCCCCCCGCGGCCCGCTCGCCGGCCGCCGCCAAGCCCCCGGCCGCCGCGTCGCGAAAACGGCCTGCCGCGGCGACGCCCGGCAAGCCCCGCGGCCCGAAACGGGAGGACTGGTGACGATGGCGCGCCGCCCCCGCCACGACCGTCTCGACCTGTGGATGAACGGCATCCCGGTCGGCTACTGGGAAGTCCGGCGCGGCATCGAACGCCTCGTCTACCTGCCGTCCTGGGTCGACGATCCGCAGGGGCGTCCGCTGTCGCTGTCGTTGCCGTTCACGCCCGGCAACCAGCCGCACCAGGGCGCGGTCGTCGCCGACTATTTCGACAACCTGCTGCCCGACAGCCAGCCGATCCGCCGCCGCATCGCGCAGCGCTACCGGCTCGGGTCGACGGCGCCGTTCGAACTGCTCGCGTCGATCGGCCGCGATTGCGTCGGCGCGCTGCAGCTGCTGCCGCCCGACGAAGTGCCCGTCGACCTGGAAGCCATCGACGGCACCGCACTCGACGACGCAGCCGTGGCCGACGTGCTGCGCCACGCGACCGCCGCGCCGCTGCCCGGCCACCCGGAGCCGGACGGCGAGCTGCGCCTGTCGATCGCCGGTGCGCAGGAAAAGACCGCGCTGCTGCGCCACGGCGAGCGCTGGCTGCTGCCGTCGGGCAGCACGCCGACCACGCATATCTTCAAGCTGCCGCTCGGACGCGTCGGGAACATGCAGGCCGACATGCGGACCTCGGTCGAGAACGAATGGCTGTGCTCGAAGCTCGTCGCCGCGTACGGCCTGCCGGTCGCGTCGTGCGACATCGGCCGGTTCGACGACCAGAAGGCGCTGATCGTCGAGCGATTCGACCGCCGGCCTTCGCGCGACGGCACGTGGATCCTGCGGCTGCCGCAGGAGGACATGTGCCAGGCGACCGGCACGCCGTCGGGCGCGAAATACGAGTCCGACGGCGGCCCGGGGATCGCGACGATCATGGGCATCCTCGCGAATTCCGCCGACGCCGCGCAGGACCGCCGGCATTTCTTCATCGCGCAGCTCGTGTTCTGGGTGCTCGCCGCGATCGACGGCCATGCGAAGAACTTCAGCATCGCGCATCTGCCGGGCAACACGTATCGCAGCACGCCGCTGTACGACGTGCTGTCCGCGCATCCGATCATCGGCACGCGGCGCAACCAGTTGTCGCCGTACCGCGCGCGGCTCGCCATGGCCGTGTGCGGGAAGAATCGTCACTACGTGATCGGCGACATCCAGCCGCGCCACTGGATCGCGCAAGGCGCGCGCGTCGGCCTGACCGAAGACGACGTCCGCGCGGCCATGGCCGATGTGGCCGCACGCACCGAACCGGCGATCGCCGACGTCGCGTCGCGCATTCCGGCGGATTTCCCGGCGGACGTCGCCGATGCGATCTTCGACGGCATGCGCCGCCAGGCGCGCAAGCTGGGCGGCTGATCGCACGGCGGCCCGCGGCCATCGCCGCGGGTCATCCACGCGGACGATGCGGGCCGCTACCGACTGCGCACAATGGTCGCCGTGCCCATTCCCGATGCCCGCCCGACATGGAACATGCTGCCCTCGATACCGCGTTCACCCCGCTGCAGATCGGCCCGCTGACGCTGCGCAACCGGCTGATCAAGTCGGCGACCAACGAAGGCATGACGCCGAACGGCGTGCCGTCGCGCGCGCTGGTGCGGTTTCACGAGCGCATCGCCGAGGGCGGCGCTGCGCTGACGACCGTCGCGTACTGCGCGATCAGCGACGACGGCCGTACGTTCGTCGACCAGGCGCAGCTCGACGCGCCGACGGTCCGGCAATTCCGCGCGCTCACCGACGCGGTCCACCGGCACGGCGCGGCGGCGTCCGCGCAGATCACGCACGGCGGCTGCTTCACGTTCCTGCCGTCGCTGTCGACGAAGCGGCCGTTGAGCGCGTCGGGCGGTTTCAACAAGGTCGGCGTGATGAGCGGCCGCTTTCTGAAGCAAGCGATGACGCGCGATCAGATGACGGCCATCGCCGGCGAATTCGCGCGCGCGGCGCGGCATGCGCGCGACGCCGGGTTCGATGCGGTCGAAATCCACATGGGGCACGGCTATCTGCTGAGCCAGTTCCTGTCGCCGCTGTACAACCGCCGCTGCGATGCGTACGGCGGCGATGTGGCGCGACGCGCGGCGTTCCCCGTGGAGGTGCTGCGCCGCGTGCTCGACGCGGTCGGCCGCGATCTCGCCGTGGTGTGCAAGATCGGCGTGACCGAAGGCGTGCGCGGCGGCGGGACGGCCGACGACGCGAGCGAGATCGCGCGGCTGCTCGAAGCGGAAGGCGCGCACCTGCTCGTGCTGAGCGGCGGGATGAACGTCGAGTCGGTGTGGCAGTTGTTCGGCAGCCCGCTGCCCGGCGATGCGCGCGCGAACGCCGACAATGCGATCGTGCGCGCCGCGATGGCGCTGCAGAAACTCACCGAGCCGAAGATGGGCGCGTTTCGCGACATGTACTTCCTCGAGCATTCGAGGAAGGTGCGCGCGGCCGTCCGGATGCCGCTCGCGTATCTCGGCGGCGTGCGCTCGCGCGAGAACGTCGCGCTGGCGATGCGCGAAGGGTTCGACGCGGTCGCGCTGGCCCGCGCGCTCGTGTTCGAGCCGGATTTCGTGAACGGGCTGCGCGACGGCCGGCTTGCCCGGTCGGGCTGCACGTCGTGCAACCGCTGCGTCGTGTCGATGTACACGCCGGGCGGCACCGCATGCGTGCTCCACGAGCCGAACGATCCGGCGCCGAACCGCGTGCCGGCCGCCGGCGCGTGACGTTCGGCGGCGTGTAACGCTGCTTGCTGCGTACCGCAGGCCGAGACGGCGGCAGCCGTCGATCAGCCGGCGTTGCGGGCGCGAGCCAGCGCCGCGAGGTTGCCTTCCCCGAACCCGTGGTGCCCTTTGCGCTGCACGATCTCGAAGAAGATCTCGCCGGGCCGGCGCTTGACGAAGGTCTGGAAGAACAGGCGCGGCACGCCGTCGCCGCCGATTTCGCCGTCGACCAGCACCGCGCGCCGACGCAGCGCGTCGAGATCGACACCGTGCCCCGGCAGCCGCGCATCGACCTCGTCGTAATAGCGTGCGGGCGGCTCGATGAACTCGACACCGTTCGCGCGCAGCGCATCGACGCTCGCCAGGATGTCGTCGGTCGAGAGCGCGACGTGCTGGACACCTTCGCCCGGATGATCCGGCAGATACGCGTGCATCAGCTCGGTGCGCCGCGTGCCTTCTTCATAGACCGGAATGCGCACCGCGCCGCACGGCGACACCATCACGCGCGACTCTTCGGACACATGCCAGTGCGCGTCGATTTCGTGGATTTCGCGGAAGTGCAGCAGGTCATGATAAAAGTCGAGCCACTCGCGCATGCGCCCCGCGCCGACCGTCTGCGTGAAGTGGTCGACCTGCTGCAGGCCCGTGCCCGCGCAGTCGAGATCGGTATGTGCGGTCGCGATGTCGATCGGCCGGAAGTCGACGTCGAAGATCGAGATGTCGCCGACGCCGCCGCGCTGGCCGTCGCGCCCGCGCCAGCGGTCGACGAAATAGAGGTGCGAATCGCCGATGCCCTGAATCGCCGGAATCTTCAGTTCGCCGACGCCGATCCGCTCGCCCTCGAACGCCCACGCGCCCAGCTCGATCGCGCGCTCGAACGAGCGCCGCGCGCTGGCCACGCGAATGCCGATTGCGCAGACACCCATTCCATATTCCTCCGCATAGCGCGCGGCGAATGAATCGGGTTCGGCGTTGATCAGGAACTGCATCTGCCCTTGCCGGTACAGCGTGACGTTCTTGCTGACGTGACGCGCGATCGCCTTGAACCCGAGCTGCTCGAAGCGTTGCGCGAGCGCGTCCGGAACCGGCGCCGCGAACTCGACGAATTCCAGGCCGGCCATTCCGAGCGGATTGGCAGCCGGATCGGCAACGGGCGGCGTATCGCTGGACAGGGGGTGGGCATTACCGGGCATTCCATTCTCCGGAGGCAGGCGGTCGATGGGGACGGCGCCCGGTGCGGGCGGCCTACCCGGCCGATGAGACGGCCGGATATCCACGCGGATCGGGCGAACTTTTAATGGTGCAGATTTTAACCAGATCGTTCACTGCGGCACACCCTGGTCGAACGGGATATTGGCGCGCCGCCTAGTGCAAACCCGAAAATCGTTCGATAATCGCACGTTGATGAACGATAATCGCGCACCTTGACCGATCGGCCAATTGCCGGGACGCGGCGCGCGCCCTATTCTCCGTTCACCCTTCGACTTCAATACAGCATCGGACGCGGCGCCGCCACGATTCCACGATGCGCCGTGCCAGGAGACTTCGTCATGACCCCAACCTTCGACACCCTCGACACCGCCGCCAGTGCCCGAGCGCGCAGTCAGGCCCGCAAGGCCGCGATCGGCAGCTTCGTCGGCGCCGTCGTCGACTGGTACGACTTCCTGTTGTACGGGATCGTCGCAGCACTCGTATTCAACTCCGAATTCTTCCCGAAAATCAGCCCGACGATGGGCACGCTCGCCGCGTTCGCGACGTTTGGCGTCGGCTTCCTGTTCCGGCCGCTCGGCGGCGTCGTGTTCGGCCACTACGGCGACCGCCTCGGCCGCAAGCGGATGCTAGTGCTGACCGTGATGCTGATGGGGCTGTCGACCGTCGCGATCGGCCTGTTGCCCGGCTTCGCGACCATCGGCTGGTGGGCGCCCGTGCTGCTGGTGCTGATGCGTGCGATCCAGGGCTTCGCGGTCGGCGGCGAATGGGGCGGCGCGGCACTGATGGCCGTCGAGAGCGCGCCGAAGCAGAAAAAGGCGTTCTACAGCAGCGGCGTACAGGTCGGCTACGGCGTCGGGCTCGTGCTGGCCACGGGGATCGTGTCGATCCTGAGCCACACGCTCGGCGAAGCCTCGTTCAAGTCGTGGGGCTGGCGCCTGCCGTTCCTGTTCAGCATCGTGCTGGTTTTGATCGGGCTGTGGGTTCGCAAGAGCATGGACGAGTCGCAGGAATTCGTCGAGAAGGTCGAGCACGGCAACCGCAAGCTGCGCCTGCCGGTGCTCGAAGCGCTGACGCGTCATCCGAAGGCGTTCCTGCTGATCATCGCGCTGCGTCTTGCCGAACTGTTCACGATGTATATCGTCACCGCGTTCGCGCTCAGCTACTCGACGACGAACCTGGGCATGTCGCGCGATCTGTTCCTGAACATCGGCCTGCTGGTCGGCGCGGTGAGCTGCGTGACGATCCCGTGCTTCGCGTGGCTGGCCGACCGCTTCGGCCTGCGCCGCATCTACCTGATCGGCGCGCTGATCGGCGTCGCGGCGGCGGTGCCGTTCTTCGTCGCGCTGGAGTCGCGCTCGACCGTATGGATCGTGATCTGCTCGATCCTGCTGGCGAATGCCGCGCACGACATGGTCGTCAGCGTGCAGCAACCGCTCTTCACCGAGCTGTTCGGCGCGGAATACCGCTACAGCGGCGCGGGCGTCGGCTACCAGTTCGCGAGCGTCGTCGGCGGCGGGTTCACGCCGTTCATCGCCGTGGCCCTCGTCAGCATGGCCGGCGGCTCGTGGCACCTCGTCGCCGGCTATCTCGCAGTGGGCTGCCTGATCTCGCTGGTGGTCGCCGCGCGGATGCGGGCGGCGCAGTAGTCAGGCGGACTGAATGGCCGGCGCGCGCCGCGGCCGGCCATTTCCTCGCGAGCCATCCTCCTCGGGCAAACCGGAGGGCCTGAGCATCCCCCAACGTCAAACACCGTCAATCACACGCGCAGAACCCCTTTTTCCCCTCTGAACATTCCACGCCGCCCGCCGACCAATGGCATCATATGGGCCTACGTCAGTCACCGATACGCCCCCATATCATGTCGAATCTCATCGTCCACGGCGGCACCCCGCTGCGCGGGGACATCAAGCCGTCCGCGAACAAGAACGCCGTCCTGCCGATTCTGTGCGCCACCCTGTTGACCGATCAGCCGCTGCGTCTCGTCGGCGTGCCGGACATCACCGATGTGCGCAAGATCCTCGACATCTTCCGCGCGCTGGGCAGCGACGTGTCGGTCGACTTCACGACAGGCATCCTCGAACTCCACCATCGCAACACGACGTTCGATCCGGCCGTCCACCGGCTGCCGGAAGCGATGCGCTCGTCGATCATGCTGATTCCGCCGCTGCTCGCGCGCTTCGGCGTCGCGCGCCTCGAGAACGACGTGAAGGGCTGCACGCTCGGCGTGCGCGAAATCGATCCGCACGTCGAAGTGTTCGAGCGCTTCGGCGCGCACATCGAGCGCACGCCCGATTCGCTGATCGTCCGCGCCGACGGCCCGCTGACGGCCAACGACCACTGGTTCGACTACGCGTCGGTGACGACCACCGAAAACTTCGCGCTGTGCGCAACGGCTGCAGGCGGCACGTCCACGCTGATGAACGCGGCGTCCGAGCCGCACGTGCAGGAGTTCTGCCAGTTCCTGGCGATGATCGGCGTCACGATCGAGGGCATCGGCACGTCGCGCCTGTGCGTGACGGGCGGCGGCAAGCTCGGCGGCGGCGAATTCCGCTTCGCCGAGGATTTCCATGAAATCGCGACGTTCCTCGCGCTCGGCGCGATCACGGGCGGCGACATCACGGTGCGCAACTCGTCGCCGGAGCATTTCCCGCTGATCGACCGCACGTTCGCGAAGTTCGGCGTGAACGTCACGCACCGCGACGGCTGGTCGCGCGCGGAACGCGACGGCCCGCTGCGCGTGCGCCGGCCGTTCACGCAGAACATCCTGACCAAGGTCGAAGCCGCACCGTGGCCGTACCTGCCGGTCGACCTGCTGCCGATCTTCATCGCGCTCGGCGTGCGTGCCGAAGGCAGCGCGATGTTCTGGAACAAGGTCTATGACGGCGCGCTCGGCTGGTCCGGCGAACTGTCGAAGTTCGGCGCGCATGTGCTGCTGTCGGATCCGCACCGCCTGATCACGTTCGGCGGGCTGCAACTGACGCCGGCGCGCGTCGAAAGCCCTTACATCATCCGCGTCGCGATCGCGCTGCTGATGGTGGCCGCGAGCATCGAAGGCCGTTCGGAGATCATGAACGCGCTGCCGATCCGCCGCGCGCATCCGCATTTCGTCGAAAACCTGCGTTCGGTCGGTGCGAACGTCGAGTGGACGAGCAGCGAGTAACGTCCTTCCGGATGCGGCGCGACTGACGTTCGCGCCGCTCCCCCGTTCGCACTCGCCCGGCAGCTTCCACCGACCGCCGGGTGATTCCCCCTGGCAGCGCCCCCTCCGACTGCCACGCTGGTGCCACCCCGGCACCTTTCTCCGCCCCGCACCCCGCTTCCAGCATCACGACCGTATTCGCACGGTTTTCGATCTGCGCGATAATCGCTCACTCCTGCGCGAACACCGCCCACCGACTGCCTTACCCGGCGCCTCACCAACGATGAAAAAGCCCGAACTCGACCGACGCGACTGGATTGCCGGCCTCGAAAAAGGCCTGATGATCCTCGAGGCGTTCGACAGCCAGCACGCGCGCATGACGCCCACCCAGGCCGCCGCCCGCACCGGCCTCACGCGCACGGCCGCGCGCCGCTACCTGCTGACGCTCGAATCGCTCGGCTACGTGTACACCGATGGCAAGCTGTACGGCCTCACGCCGCGCGTGCTGCGGGTCGGCTGGTCGTACTTCGACTCCGCGCGCCTGCCGCGCACGGTCCAGCCGTATCTGCAGCAACTGAGCGCGTCGCTGAACGAATCGGCGTACGTGAGCGTGCTCGACGGATGGGAGCTCGTGTTCATCGCGCGCAACGGCGTGTCGCGCGTGATGACGACGGGCTTCGTGCTCGGCGCGCGCGTGCCGGCGCCGCTGACGTCGCCGGGCGTCGTGTTGCTCGCGCATCATCCGGATCGGGAAGCTGTCCGCACGTGGCTCGACGACACGGCGCTCGCGCCGTTCACGCCGCACACGATCACCAACAAGGCGCGCCTGCTCGAACAGGTCGACCACGCCCGCGACGCAGGCTACGCGGTGATCGAACAGCAATTGCAGGTCGGCGTGCGCGGGATCGCGGTGCCGCTGAAGAACCGCCATGGCAAAGTCGTCGCCGCGCTGAGCACGAACATGCCGATCGGCGCCGAGACGACCGATGCGGCCGTGCGCCGCGTGCTGCCGCATCTGCAGGAAGCCGCGCTCGCGATGCTCAACGTGCTGTAGGCGCAGGCACCCGCACCACAACCTCACCCGATCCGCCACCACCTCGGCAGCAGATCGCGCACCTCGCGCCGCCGGTAACGATCGTCGATCAGGTGCACGACGCCCTCGTCGTGTTCGGTGCGGATCACGCGTCCGGCCGCCTGCACGACCTTCTGCAAACCCGGATACAGGTACATGTAGTCGTATCCGTTGCCGAAACGCACATCCATCGCGCGCCGCATCTGCTCGTTGACGTCGTTGACCTGCGGCAGCCCGAGCGTCGCGATGAACGCGCCGATCAGCCGCTCGCCGACCAGGTCCACGCCTTCCGAGAACGCGCCGCCCAGCACCGCGAAGCCGACGCCGCGGCCGCCCGCATCGAAGCGGGCGAGAAACGCGTCGCGCTCGCTTTCGGCCATGCCGGGCGCCTGGGCCCACACGGGCACGTCGGGATGGCGAGCCTGCATCAGTGCGACGACGCGCCCGAGATAGTCGAAGCTGCTGAGAAAACCGAGGTAATTGCCGGGTCGCGTCGCGTACTGCGCGGCGATCAGATCCGCGATCGGTTCGAGCGAACGGTCGCGGTCGCGCCAGCGCGTCGACACATGGCTCGCGACGCGCACGGTCAACTGCTCGGCGCGAAACGGCCCGTCGACGTCGAGCCAGCCGGTATCGGCCGGCAGCCCGAGCGTGTCGCGATAGAAATGGAACGGGCTCAGCGTGCCGGAAAACAGCACGGTCGCACGCGCGGCTTCGTAGCGCGACGCGAGAAAACCGGCCGGGATCACGTTGCGCACGCACAGCGTCGACTGGATGCGGCGCCGGCGCGCGGCCGGCACAACGCCGTCGAGCCCCGACTGGCGCGGCAGCGGCTCGCCGTGCAGCGTCGCATCGAAGATCGACGCGCTGTCGAACGCGTCGGCGAGCACGCCGAACTGGATCGCCTCGAAATGAAAGCGCAGCAGCGCGTCGCCGTTCGCGCGCGGCGCATCGGTCAGGTGTTCGCCGATCGCCGAGACGAGGTTCTGCACCGCCGATACGATCGGGCCTGGAATGTCCGGATACGCCGCATAACGCTCGGCTTGCGCACGATTGAGGGTGCCCCACGCACGCGCGAGCCGGTCGAACGGCTTGCGCAGCGCCGCCGGCGCGGCCTCGCGCGCGGCGGCGAACGCGAACGGGTCGAGCGACGCGCTGTACATCTTGCGCGCGCGGTCGAGCAGGTTGTGCGCCTCGTCGACGAGCACGCCGACGCGCCACTGGTTCTGCTGCGCAAGCGTATGCAGCATCGCGCTGCCGTCGTAGTAGTAGTTGTAGTCGCCGATCACCATGTCCGACCAGCGCGCCAGCTCCTGAGCGAGATAGTACGGGCAGACGTCGTGCGCGAGCGCCGCCTCGCGCACGGTCGCGCGATCGAGCAGCCCGGCGCCGATCGCCGCGTCGCGCGCGGCGGGCAGCCGGTCGTAGAAGCCCTGCGCGAGCGGACACGATTCGCCGTGACACGCGAGGTCAGGATGCTCGCACGCCTTGTCGCGCGCGACGAGTTCCAGCACGCGCAGCGGCAGCGCCGGCGTGCCGGCGCCGAGCGTCGTCGCCGCTTCGAGTGCGAGCGCACGCCCGGGCGTCTTCGCGGTCAGGAAGAACACGTGATCGAGCTCGCCTTCGCCGCACGCCTTCAGCAACGGAAAGACCGTGCCGACCGTCTTGCCGATACCGGTCGGCGCCTGCGCCATCAGGCAGCGTTCGTCGCGCGCCGCGCGATAGACCGACACGGCCAGCTCGCGCTGCCCGCTGCGGAATTGCCCGTGCGGAAACGTCAGCGCGCGCAGCGCCGCATCGCGGGCCGCGCGATGCGCGGTCTCGCGCTCGGCCCAGCCGACGAAACATGCGCACTGCTCGGCGAAGAACGCGGCGAGCTCGCTCGCGCCCAGCGTGTCGGTCAGCACGGTCTCGCGCTCGGACACGATGTCGAAATACACGAGCGCGACGTCGATTTCCGGAAGGCCGCGCGCGTCGCACATCAGGTGTGCATAGACCTTCGCCTGCGCCCAGTGCAGCGCACGATGATTGGCCGGCATCGCATCGAGGCTGCCGCGATAGGTCTTGATTTCCTCGATCCGGTTCGCGACCGGATCGTAGCCGTCCGCGCGTCCGCGCACGGTGAGCGTGCCCCACGTGCCGGTCAGCGCGATCTCGGTTTCATAGCGCGCGCCGCGGTTCGACGTAACGGCGCCGTGGCCCGCGATCCCTTCGAGCGCGGTCGGCGCGGGCGTGAAGCGCAGGTCGAGATCGCCGCGCCGCGCGGTGAATTCGCACATCGCCCGCACCGCGACGACATAGCTCATGCTGACAACCCCGCCGCTTCGGCCGGCTCGACGCCGACGCCCGCCCATTCGACATCGACGACGCGCACCGGCATGCCGTGCGCGATGCAGTACGCGAGCCAGCGTGTCTGATTGTCCTGCAGCCGGTCGCCGGGGCCCTTCACCTCGATCAGTTCATAGCGCCGCTCGCCGGGCCAGAAGCGGACGAGATCGGGCAGCCCCGAGCGGTTGCTGCGGATATCCGCGAGCACGCGCGTGAACCACAGCCGCAGATGCTCGGGCGGCAGGCATGCCAGCGCCTCGTCGAGCAGTTCGTCGGTCAGCACGCCCCAGAACACGAACGGCGATTGCAGCCCCGCCTTCGTCGCGTAGTGACGAAGGATCGTGTCGCGATACGCGCCCGAGTCGAGCTGCGCGAAGCACGCGGCGAACGCATCGGTGCGGCGCATCGCGAAATCGGGTGCATGCAGGTCGGCCGGCCCGCGCTGGAACGGGTGAAAGAACGCGCCGGGCACGGCCGCGAACACGGGCTCCCAGCACAGCAGCCCGAACAACGAATTGATCAGCGTGTTCTCGACGTAATGAACCGGCGCTTCGGGCCGCGCCAGATGATCGCGCACGGCGAATTCGACGCTGACGAACGCATCGGGGCGCGCCAGCACCAGCGTCTCGCGCGGCACGTCCGGCGCGGCATGCGCGCGTTCGCCCCGCTGCCCGACGCGCCGCTGCAGACGCGGCAGCATCCGTTCGACGCGCTGGCGCTCCTCGTCGCTTTCGAAGCCGTTGCGCGCGTCGAGCGCCAGCGCGAGCGCGTCGTCGTCGCGTCCGCAGCGTTCGAGCACGCGAATGCGCCGATGGCGGCTGCCCGGCCACGCGCCGCGCGCATACGCGTCGAGCGCGGCGGGCCAGTCGGCGCGGCGTTCGCAGCGTTGCCCGAGCGTGAACAACAGCTTCGCGCGGCGCGTCGCAAGCCACGGCTGCACGCAACTCACCGCGTCGATCGCACGCAGCAGATCGTCGAACGGCAGATCGTCGGGCCACGCGTCGAGCGCTTCGCGGCAAGTCTGCAACGCGAGATACGTATCGACGTCGTCGCGCTGCTGGAACGCGCGCGACGACGGCGCGAACGGCACGCTCTCGTACTGGAACACGCCGAGATCGGCGAGCACGAATTCGCTCCAGTCCTGATGCAGATTGCCGAAGAACATCAGCCGCAGCCGGTCGCACAGCGCGCCGACGGTCACGCGCAGCACGCGATCGTCGGCCTGTTCGCACCATGCATGGAGCGGCTGCGCGACGTCGTGCGCGGGCCGCAGCCGCTCCAGCCATTCGGGCTTGCGTTCGCCCACGTGCGCGGCGAGCGCCGGAAACACCTTCAGCAGATCGGCCTTGGTCAACAACGCGAACAGTTCGTCGAGCGACAGCGCGGGCGCCGGATCGACCCAGCCGAGCGCGACGAGCGGCGCGGCCGCGTCGTGCGGGCAGCCGATTTCGTCGTAGACGAGCTTGCTGGCGCGGAAATCCGACCCGTTGCGCATCAGCATTCGCACGAGCAACGCGCGCGATGCCTGCGGCAACTGCGGAAAGTGGCGCAGAAACGCGTGCTCGCGCTCGTCGAGCAGGTCGTCGTAACGCTCGCCGAGCCAGGCCAGCGCGCGTTCGAAATTGGTCAGGTAGTAAAACGCCGGGGGCGTCGGCGATGCAGGCGTCACGGGAATCGATCACTGTACGTTTGTACAGGTCGCAATCATATCAAATGTGACGAAAAATGCCGCACGCCGTCGGTGGCCCGCCCGGCTCGACTCCGCTCAAAACTGGTAATTCACCGACATGTCGAACACGCCGTTCGTCGACTGCTGCGTGATCGGGCTGCGCCGTGCGCGGCCCACCAGCTGTTCGATCGCGCCGTCCATCGTCACGAACCAGTGCTTGTTGACGAACCAGACCATCGTCACGCCCGCGCCGTACGACTTCATCCCGGCGCTCGCCGAATAGGCCGGCAGCCCGGAACGCGCCGACGCGCCCGGACTCACGCCGAACCAGCTGTTCATGTAGCGCGAGTCGGCGAACGACACGGTCGGCCCCGCAAACCAGAAGAAATGCTCGTTGCTGCCCGGCATCGGCAGGTAGGCGGAGAAATCGCCGATCCAGCCGTTCGAGCCGCCGATGCTGCGACGGACATCGGCGCGCAGCACGAGCGGGAAATCCTTCGAGATCACGTAGTCGGCCGCGAGCTTCATCACCGGCGCCGCGTTGATGTTGTCGAGGCCGTTCAGGTGGTCGAGATCGTCGGCCGAACGGCGCCCGAGGTCATAGCCGACCGACATGCTCACGCGCCAGTTCGGCCCGCGCAGCACGTTCGCGCCGAGCCCCTCGCCCGTCGACAGGAAGAACAGGTCGCGATAGCGCACGTCGAAATTCGGGCCGCCCATCACGCGATAGCGATCGGAGCCCGCATAGCGCGGCTGCAGCGTCATCGCTGCGCCGACGCTGATCTGCCACGCGGGAACGGCCGGATTGAACAGCTTCTGCAGCGGGACGCCCGCCGAGTATTGCCATTCGCCGAGCGGCGAAGGCGTCTGCGCCGACGCATCGCGCGCGTCGGACGCCGCGAGCGCGGCGAAGGCCGACAGGCCGGATACGAACCGGCGTGCGGCCGGTGACAACAGCGGGCGGGCAGTGGTCGTCAAGGCGGTCTCCGTCGGTTGCGCAAAACGAACCTGAGGGAAAGCGCGTCGCGCTTGATCGGCTGCCACGACAGACTGCCGACGGCGCGAACGTAGTGTGCGCTGAATTAACGGACATCCTACGCGACACGCGCGAAGCCGCAAAGCGCCCGTTGCATGCGGGCACTTTGCCGGATTCCGGCTCGCGCCGGCGGGTCGTTATGGAATCAGAAACGCTCGACGTGGTAATCGCCCGCGAGCGCGGCGGGACTGCGTGTCGACATCATGCGCGAGAAGCCGTCCGCGAGCCGTCCGAGCGCGAGCTGCTTCTGGCTCGCATCCCAGTGCGTGTAGGTGTCGTACGCGGAATCGTCGAACGACACCGTGACGGCGACCGGGCGGCCGCTCGCGCGAAAGCCGATATGGAGCACGCCGCCCGGCAATTCCTCGATGTGATAGCGCAACGAGCGCGACTCGAAATAGCGGCCCAGCACCTGAGCGATCGCGCGCTTGTCCGGCGATTGCACGTGAATGTCCATGATGGTCCTCCTTTCAGTGATCGCGCGGCCGGCTGCGGTTCGCTGCATCCGTCCGGCATCCGCATCGGCGGCGGTTGCGACGGCGGGTCGCCCTGCGGCGGCCCCGCCGGCACGGGCGGATCCACCGGATCGTCGTGCCCGGGCCACGCCGGGTCGGGCTCGACGTCGGGGATCGGTTCGGGACGGTGCAGCATGGATGGCGTGCTCATGTCACTCCTGCGCGGCGCGCTCGCGCGTGTCGATTGGCGCGGCGAGCGCGCGCAAGCGGCGTGCCTGCCCGGTGCCAATCCTGCGACACCATGCGGCCGCTTACCCGTCGCAAGCCGCCATCACGAGCCACATCGTGCACCCTTCCGCGGCAAGTTGCACGCAAGCGCGAACGGATTGGACGGCGCGCATCGCACCCGCTGCGCACTTGCTGCCCCCCAATAGACAGCATGGTTCGGTTCGCGCGCCGCGCGTCCTTGCCGACGAACAGGCGCCGATCGGGGCGACAGGCCGGCGATTCGCGCTTCCACGCATCGAAACGCTCGCGCACATGACTGAAATCGCCGCCGCACACGTTCGCGTCGTAACGTATCCTTTCCTTGGGTTCATTCATCACGATTTCCTCTCGTCCACGCCGGCGGCAGGCGGGCCTCGCGTCCGCCGGTGCCGGCGGCTCGATGGCTGCAAGGGCCGTACCACCGCCGCCGCTACGCGGCACGGCGCTTGCGTCCGTCGTTACCCGTCAAGGAGGTTCGATCATGACCGTTCACGCCGCCGGAGCATTCCGGCTCGCCACGTCGCGCCCGCCGGCCGAAGACAAGACGGAGGAACGCATCGACGAAGGGCTCGAAGAGACGTTTCCGGCCAGCGACCCGCCCGCCGTCGGCGGCGCGACCCGCATCGACCCCGCCAAACCGTCCGGCGAACGCGAACGTCGCACGCCCGACACTCCGCCACCGCCCCGCGATCACGGCTGACGACTGCATCCGGGGCCGGGGGGCGCGCCAGCGTGTCGAAAGACCGGATCAACCGGAGCGAAACAGATGAACCGCATGGAACGAGCCTGGCATGAAGTCAGCGCCGCCGCGAGCGGCGCGGCACTGGCCGCGCTCGAGCATGTGCTGATTCTAGAAATCGTCGCGATCACGGGCGTCGGCCACTGACGTCGCTCGCGGCCCGGCCGCGGTTCCCGCCGTGGAAGATGTACAAG
Organism: Burkholderia sp. IDO3; assembly: GCF_003366075.1. Lineage (NCBI taxonomy): Bacteria > Pseudomonadati > Pseudomonadota > Betaproteobacteria > Burkholderiales > Burkholderiaceae > Burkholderia > Burkholderia sp. IDO3. Next base: position 1,577,200 of record NZ_CP028962.1, on the reverse strand, counting down.
CGCGCTGGCAAATTTCTCCGTGCCTCGGCCGCGCAGGCCCGGCGTGTGCCGGCTGACCGCGGCACGCGTCCTGCTCGCCCATCGTCTCGCTTACGAAGGAGGCGTCATGTATCGCGTCAACGAGATCATGTCGCGCGACGTGGTATGCGTCGCGCCCACCGACACGATTCGCCACGCGGCCGAATTGATGCGGCGCTTCGACATCGGGGTGCTGCCGGTTTGCGACGACACCGGGCTCGTCGCGATCGTGACGGATCGCGACCTCGCGGTGCGCGCGCTGTCGCACGGCCATTCGCCCGACACGCCCGTGACGGCGGTCGCATCCGCACCCGTGCAGTGGTGCGTCGAGGACGACGGCGTCGGCGACGTGCAGCAGCGGATGGCCGACGTGCAGTTGCACCGGATGCCGGTGCTCGATGGCAACAAGCAGCTCGTCGGCATCGTGTCGCTCGGCGACATCGCGACACGCGCGGGCGGCCCGGCGCGCGACGAGCTGGCCAACACGCTCGAGGACGTGTCACTGCCGCGGCGTCGCTGAGCGATGGTCCTTCATCCGTGCGGCGCCCTGCGGCAAGCCCGGCGCCCCTTTGGCTGACCTGCGGACGGCGATGACACCGGACAGCGCGTCGCGCACCGTCGCGACCGCAGCCGTTCGACCGCGGGACCGGCCGAACGCTGCAGGCGCAAGCGTCATGCGGGGCGATGCGCGGACGCGAAGAAGTCGGTCCACGCGCCTTGTTGCCATGCGCCTTCGACCCGCTCGATCGACAACGCGCCCCACGCCAGCAGCGTGCGCTCCGCGAACGTCGCCGTGCGCCGCGTGACGTGCGCGGCCAGCACGACGCCGTTCTCGCACTGTTTCAGCGCCCCATGGCCTTCCGGCGCATCGCCGTTCATCTTGCCGAGCGCACCGCACAACGCGCCGACGTAGCCGCCGACCAGCGGCACGCCGATCCACGCGAGCGGCGAATGAAGCCCGCCGAGATACAGCAGCGCGGCACCCGCCAGCCCGACGATCGCGCCGATGGCCACGCCCTCCAGCGCGCCGATGCCGCCTGGGCGCGCCGCCGAATCCGCATAAACGTCGCCGCCGAGCCAGAACAGCGCGTGCTGCCCCGGCGGATTGAGAAAGAAGACCTTCACGTCGTCCCGATGCATGGCGTGGCCGCGCAGTTGTTCCGCGCAGCGCTCCGCCCGCTCGAGCGTCGAGAAACGGCCCGCGATGATGGTGTCCATGTCGAACCCTCCTGCCTGGTGCCGCGCAGGGCCGCGAGGCGCGCGACGCCCGATCGGCCCCGACGCTTGCCCGCGCATCACGTTACTTCCGGCGAATCTGCAGCCTGTCGCGCACGCCGCGTACACCGTCGACGTCGTGCACGACCCGGACCGCGGCCGCATGTTGCGGCGCGTCGGGCACACTGCCCGTCAGCTCGGCCACGCGGCCGTGAACCCGCACGTCGATGTCGTCGGACGCCAGCCCCCGCTCGGCGACGAGCGCGGCCCGGATACGGGACGCGAGCGTCGCATCGCGAAGCTGGCTGCCGACGGCCGACGCCTGGCTCGCGAGCGTCGCCCGAACGCTTTCGTCCGCCGACGCGTAGCGCGGCATCGCGATCCATGCACACGACAGCATCAGTATGCTCGCGATCCGCACGGCCGGCGGTAGGCGCCGGATGCGTGCCGGCGCCCGGCGGACGCCCTCGCGCGGCGTGTTTTCCGATCCGTTCATCGCGCCTCCTGGTGGGTGGGCGGATGCGGCCCGCGCATCAGCGACGCGGTCCGCTTCCGGCCTTCCGGCCGCCCGGCGATACGTCGACGATCACGCTCGCCAGCGTCGGCATGTCGACCGGCTTGCACAGATACGCATCGAAGCCGGCGGCCATCACGCGGTTGCGGTCCGTGCTGCCCGCGTGCGCGGTCACCGCGACGACCGGCAAGCGTGCGCCGCCGCCCGGCTGATGCCGGATATGGTCGAGCAGCCAGAAGCCGTCGCCGTCCGGCATCGCGAGATCGGACAGCACGACGCTCGGGCGCTGCCGCGCGACGACGTCGAGCGCGTCGTGTCCCGATTGCGCGGTCGACACCTGCGCGCCGAGCGTTTCGAGCGCCGCGGCGAGACTCGCGCGCGACGTCGCGTCGTCGTCGACGACCAGCACGCGCTGGCCGTCCAGCGCGACCGCCGTCGCTGCGCCGCTCGGCCGCAGCGGGTGGCCGAACGAATCGTCGCCGCCCGCGTCGACCGGCAGCATGACCGTGACCGTCGTGCCGTGCCCGGCGCCGTCGCTCGTCGCCGCGACTTCGCCGCCATGCAGCCGTGCGATATTGCGCACGATCGACAGCCCGAGCCCGAGACCGCGCTTCGGCGACGCCGACGCGCCTTCGGGCCGGTTGAACGTATCGAACAGATGGGGCAGGCGCTCGGCGGAAATACCCTGCCCCGTATCGGTGACCGACAGCCGGACGCGCGTGCCGGCGCGCGTCAACGAGATCGTGATGCGTCCGCCCGGCGGCGTGAACTTGATCGCGTTCGACAGCAGGTTGGACAGCACCTGGCGCAGACGCTCGCCGTCGGCGGAGATCACGCAGTTGGGCATCGCGCAGTCGGTCGACAACTGGAGCCCGTTCGCCTCGGCGCTCGCCCCGAGTTCGCGCGCCGCTTCGCGCACGATGCGTACGAGATCGATCGGCATGCGTTCGAGGCGCATGCGGCCGGTCGCGAGCGACGAGGCGTCGAGCAGGTCGCCGACCATGTGCGACAGCGATCGCGCACTACGGTCGATCGCGTCGATCGCCTGGTGCGCGAACCCCTGACCGTCGGTGCTGCGCAGCACCTCGACCCAGCCGTAGATCACGTTCAGCGGCGTGCGCAACTCGTGCGACACGATGGCGAGCAACTCGTCCTTCATCCGGTTCGACTCGTCGGCCTGCACGCGCGCGTCGCGCGCGCCACGCAACGAACGCACGTCGCGCCGCTCTTCCCGGCGACGCTCGCGCGCCTCGCGCAGCGTCATCGACAAACCGGTGCAGGTGCCCTGTGCATCGACGATCGGCGATGCCGCGACGGTCGCGCGGAAGCGGCCGCCGTCGCGACGCAAACAGAGAACGTCGAGCGGGCCGGAGGGCGCACGCGCGTTCGCGAACGATACGGGGACGGGGTGCCGGCGCAGCCAGCGCGGCGCGATCAGCGTCGTCACGTCGTGTCCGATCACCGTCGCGGCATCCATGCCGAAGATGCGCCGGGCGGCCGGATTCCAGCTCGTGATCCGCCGGGCGGCATCGACGCCGACGATCGCATCGGGCGACGCATCGACCACGCGGCGCAGCAGGGTGTCGTCGGGCGAGCGCGCCGCGGGAGCCGGTTCGTGTCGCGGCATCCGCGCGGCGTCCTCGTCGGCATCGACCGCGCCGCGCAACCGGTCGCTCGCGAGCAGCGGCTTCACGGCCATCACCAGCACGCACTCGACGAAACTGATCGCGATGAACGCGCCCGCCTGCGCGAGCAGCGCGGCCATCGATGCATCCGGCCACCACAGTGCGCCGATCACCGCCACGCTGACAGCCGTCGCGGCCAGCCCGCCGGCGAACGACGTCAGCCATGCGGCGGCTGCGACACCGGCATAGAAAGGCAGCGGTGCAAACGGCTCATGCGCGCCCACGACGCGAATCGCCCACGCCTGCAGCGCGGACGCCGCCCCGACGGCCAGCACGACCCATGCGCCCTGCCGCAACAACTCACGGGTAAAGGTCCTCATCGTTTCCTTGCATCGCATCGGCGACCGTCATGCGACGGCATGCCGACTCGGCGGTCCGGCGTGCCGTCGAGCGTGCCGGGCGAGCCCACGCAACCCAGCAACGGGCGTACCCGCCGCGAGAACGTTCGTTACCGTGCTGCACCGCCCCCGGCACCGCGCCAGGCCGGCGTGCGGCACGGTCGGACATCGCATGGGCGCGCGGGCGATCGCACCCGGCTTTCGATTTTTCATTGGCGTGCTGTAAAAACGCACCGGCCGGGCGAGTCGGCCGCAGCGATCGCGTATTTCTTGCTGCATCGGGCCGGGCATTGGAAATTTCTATACCGCGGCACCTTCCGTTGCGTTGCGCTGTCGATGATAAATATTGCAACGAAGGAAACGCGCGGTGCCGATTTTCAAACCGGCCCGCCTGACCTCATGGCTGAATCCGCCCACCGTTCGAAACAGCGCGCCGACGCACGCCGGCTGTCCGGCCACTCCGCCGCGATGCGCACGTTGCTCGGCCGCATTGAGAAAATCGCGCCGACCCGCGCGAGCGTGATGATTGCCGGCGAAAGCGGGGTCGGGAAGGATATCGTCGCGCGCCGGCTGCACGACCTCAGCACGCGTCGCGACGGGCCGTTCGTGCCCGTGAACTGCGGCGCGATTCCGGCCGATATCGCCGAAGCGCAATTGTTCGGCCACGAGAAAGGCAGCTTCACCGGTGCGGTCGCGCAGCGCGAAGGCTTCTTCGAAGCCGCGTGCGGCGGCACGCTGCTGCTCGACGAGATCGCGGAAATGCCCGCAGCGCTGCAGGTGAAGCTGCTGCGGGCGCTCGAATCGAACACGATCGTTCGGGTGGGCGGCATCGAGCCGATTCCGCTCGACGTGCGCATCCTGTCCGCGACCCGTCACAATCCGGCCGAGGCCGTGCGCGACGGCCGGCTGCGCGAGGACTTGTTCTACCGCCTCGCCGCGTTCGCGTTGTACGTGCCGCCGCTGCGCCAGCGGGACGGCGACGTCGAGACGATCGCGCACGAATTCGTCGACACGCTCAACGCGCGGCACCGCTCGCACAAGCGGCTGACCGATGCGGCGATCGCGGCGCTGCGCGCGTATTCGTGGCCCGGCAACGTGCGCGAGCTGCACAACACGCTCGAGCGCGCATACATCCTCGCGGACGACGGAATCGACGTCACGCTGCCGAAGCCGACGATGCTGCCCGACCCTACGTCGGACGATGCCATGGCGCTGCCGCTCGGCGCGACGCTGCACCATGTGCAGCAGCGCTTCATCGCGGCGACGTTGAATCACTTCGACGGCAACAAGCCGCAAGCCGCGAAAGCGCTCGGCATCAGCCTGAAGACCCTCTACAACCGTCTCGCGTTGATGCGCGACGACGGCAACACGTGACGGCCGGCGCCGTCACGCGCAGCGCGGGCGCACGGATCGGCTGATTGCCGATCCGCGTCGCCCCACTCCACTTAGATCAGGCGACCTTGAACTGCCCGACCGTCGACGCGAGCGCGTTCGCCTGCGTCTGCAACGCGGTCGCGGCCGCGGTCGACTGCTCGACGAGCGCCGCGTTCTGCTGCACCATTTCGTCGAGCTGCGTGACCGCGCGATTCACTTCCTGAATGCCGCGCGTCTGTTCGTTCGCCGCGTGCGTGATCTCGGAGATGATCGTCGTCACGTTCGTGACGTTCGACACGATCTCGCGCATCGTGTCGCCGGCCTGGCGCACCTGCCCCGACCCGGCCGACACGCTCGCGACCGTCGATTCGACCAGCACCTTCACCTCGCGCGCGGCCTGCGCGCTGCGCTGCGCGAGGCTGCGCACTTCCTGCGCGACCACCGCGAACCCGCGCCCCTGCTCGCCCGCGCGTGCGGCCTCGACGGCCGCGTTCAACGCGAGAATGTTGGTCTGGAACGCGATCCCGTCGATCACGCCGATGATGTCGCCGATCCGGCCCGACGCTTCCTCGATCTTCTCCATCGTCGCGACGACGTCCGACACGACCACGCCGCCGTGCGACGCGATCCGCGACGCGGCCGCCGCGCGCTCGTCCGCCTGGCCGGCGGCAGCCGCCGACTGGCCGACGGTCGCGGTGATTTCCTCCATCGACGCGGCCGTTTCCTCCAGGCTCGCCGCCGCCGATTCGGTGCGCGACGACAAATCCTGGTTGCCGGCCGCGATTTCGTTCGCGGCCGTACGCACCGACTCGCTCGCATCGCGAATCTGGCGCATCACGTCGTGCAGCTTGTCCACGAAACTGTTGAACGAGCGCGCGATGTCGGCCACCTCGTCGCGGCCTTCGGCCGGCAGGCGCTGCGTGAGGTCGCCCGTGCCCGAGCCGATCGATGCCATCGCCTGACGCACCTGCGACAGGCGGCGGAACGCGGTCGTGGTGATCGCGCCGACGATCAGCGACGCGACGCCGACGATCACCAGCAGCGTGATCAGCGAGGCGGTCAGCAGCGAGCGCATCCCGGCCGTCGCTTCGGATTTGTCCAGCAGCACCAGCGCATACCAGTCGGTGCCCGGCACGGCCTGCGCGCGCACCAGCTTCGCGTCGCCGCCGACGTGCACGTCGACCGGTGCGCTCGCGCCGGCGAGCGCCGCCGCGCTGATCGCGCCGAGATCGGGCGACACGTCGGTGACCGGCTTGAGCGTGAGCTTCGCGTCGGGATGCGCGACGATGTGGCCGCTGCTGTCGATCAACATCCCGAAGCTCGCGGGCGTCGGGCGGATCGACTTCACGTTCGCGATCACGCTGTCCATCGCGACGTCGGCCGCGACGACGCCCTTCAGCCCGCCGTCGCGCAGGATCGGCACCGCGAACGTGACGACCAGGTTGCCGGTGCCCGCGTCGATGTACGGCGGCGTGACGACCGGCTTGCCGGCCTGCGCGGCCTGCTTGTACCACGGGCGGCTAGTCGGATCGTAGTCGGACCCGATGCCGGCCGGATCGGAGAAATGGAACGCCTTGTCCGCGTAGCCGACGTAGACGTTGGTGAAGCCGCCGGCCTCGGCCATCTGCTTGAAGACCGGCACCGGATCGGGCGACAGCGCGGCGTCCTGCAGCGACGCGATCATCCGGCTCCGGGTCGCGACCCAGTCGCCGATGCCGACCACGTGGCCGCTGGCGACGGACGTGAGGTTGCGGTCGATCGCGTCGTCGTTGTACGCGCGCGCGATGAAGTAATTGATCAGTGTGGTGGCGACGAGTGCGAATACGACGATGGCAACGCACGCGGCGAGGATACGGGTCCGGATGGACGAGAACATGGCAACGACTCGGTAAGGGAGCGCGAACGCCCGGTGGACGAATTCCACCGGGTATACGGCATTCGCGCCGCTTACTTGAGGCTGTCGTGACAATTTGGCAATCGTCTGACGAAAATCGCTGATGACTGTCAGTCCGCTGTCAGGACGATTGCGCAGACGCCGCGGGCGGGCGGGCGGGCCCGCGGCGCCCGTCTTTCACAGCCGGCGGCTCGTCGCCTGATCCGGCTCGCGGTGCGGCGTACCGGCCGGCGTATCGCGTTCGAGCTCGTCCTGCCTGCGCATCCGTTCGCGCAGGTGGCGAATCGCGAACACATGGATGTAGTCATGCACGCGCGCGCCGGACGACAGCGCACGCACTTCGTCGTCGAGCATCGTACGCAACTGGTCGGCGCCGATTGCGCGCTGTTCGGCGACTTCCTTGAGTGAATCGAGCAAATTGTCCTGTGACATCGACGAGCTCCTGACGGTCGAGAAACGAAAAGATGACGCTATCGAAAGTTTGGAGACTGAACTGCCGTCCGGCGTGCGATGCGCCGAAACGTGTTTGCGCTCGATCAACGGTACGTTGCATACCGTCGCGCCGATCCGCCGAAGGACCGGTGCGCGCACAGCGCCCGCCGGGCAGATCGCCCGCGAATCACTGGAAGCATTGCTGCGCCCCCCGGAGGCGCGGCATCGCCGATCGGGCGGGAGATGGAACCCCGCGCGACGGCGATGCAGAGAGGAACTTAGTCCGGTCGAAAACCTGCGTCAAGCGCCGGTAGCAGTCACGATTCGTCAGTCGAAATGCACCGGATCGGGGCGCCGGGTGCCGTGTGCGGCGGCGCCGAACCGCGGCGGCGCCGCAGATCGTCCGCTTCGCGTGTCAGCGGATTCCGATAGGTCGCGCGCAATGCCTGACAACGACTTCAGCCCCCGCCGATTGGCAACGCCCGCCGCCGGGCCGATACTGACGTCATGAACTGAACGTTCATACCGGGTCATCGCTCAGCCGGCCGTCGAGCCGGCACGCGGGGTCCGGCGCAGGAGACCAACCATGGCACCTTGTCACTTCCGGGCCCGGGACGGACAGCCGCGCACACATGTGCACGCCGTTCCCGCGCCGCAGGCCGGCATCCGCCCGCCCGCGGATCTGGACGCACTGCTCGCGCTCGCGCGCGAGTCGGGTTTGCTCGTCATGCTCGACGGGCAGATCGGCCGCGAAAAATACCAGAGCGTCGCGGGATCCGTGCTCGCGCTGCAGCGGTTCGCCGCCGCGCTGTGCGCACGCGCCGATGCCGATGCACCGGTCGTTCCGGGCACGCGCCGCAAGACGCGCCCCGGCTGGCCGCGGCTGCGCAATCGCACGCCCGGCACACGAGGACGATTGCATGGCGCGCATCGCCGCGCACGCGTATGCCGCGGCGCCCGCCGTCGGCATGACCTGCGCGCGCTTCGCATCACGTAACGGCCTGGAAACCTGACGCCTGCACCTGATGCCTGCACGCACGAACGCAGCCCGCGCGGTACGAGGCCGCATCGCGACTGCGTCGTCACGCCGGCAGCGAGCGCCGGGGGCGCACGACAGCGCATCGCATGCCGCCATCCGCACCGATCCGCAACCGCGCGATCGCGTGCCGTGACGTGTCGTTACGTGTCATTACGCGCCGTTCCGCACGGCGACATCGACGAAGCGCATTCCTGCGAGGAAAGCTGTGCGACGGGGCCGGGGAAGCGGACGGGGTGATCGACACCCCGCCCGTCGCCCAAGGCAGCAGCCTGCTGCCTACCCTCGTGCCAGAGAGTTCTGGATCGGATCGCGCCATGCGATGCACGGCCCGGTTCCGGAAAATGATCGGCGCGAAACCGCGCCGGCCGCGCGTTCGAGCGCGGACTTCGACAGCACGCGTCGACGCGTCGCGCCGCCGATGTCGCCGTCCGCGCGCATCGCACACGGACGAACCCTCTTCCACGTGCGACATTGCGTCAATGTCTCACGCGACATTCACGCCATTTCTGATGCAGGTCAACGAATCTTCGCTTCGCTTGTGCTCTGCCGCGATAATCATGCGGCACCGCGCACGAGCAGCACCGGCACCTGCGCGAGATGGGCGACGCGGCGCGCGACGCTGCCGATCAGCCATGCGGCGATACCGCGCCGGCCATGCGTGCCGACCACCAGCAGTTCCGCATGCCAGTGCACCGCGTCGCGCATCAGCGCATGCGCGACGTCGTCGCTGGTCGGACGGGTTTCGACGATGCCGCGCTTGGTCGGGTTCCCGGTGGCATGGAACACCGGGCCGATGCGCGCGAGCGCATCCTCGCCCTCCGCGCGATACGCATCCTCCAGCGCACGTACCGGCACGATATCGGTCAGACGAACCGCGCGATCGACGACATAGGCCGCGTACAGCAGCGTCGTCGGCGCCGCGAAGCCGAGCCCCACATGAACCGCGTGCAACGACGGCTCGCTGCCGTCGACCGCGAACATCAAGCGCTGCAGCGGCCCGTCCGACGGCCGTGCGTAGTCGGCCGGCACGATCAGCAACGCGCAGTGCGCGCGCGTGGCGAGCGTGTCGGACATCGCGCCTTCGACGAGCCGCAACAGCCCGTGATGCGGATTCGCGCCGACCACGAGCACGTCGGCTTGCCACGTCGACGTGTCGTTCGCGAGCGCATTGGCTACCGTGCCGCCCGTGACCGACGTATCGATGATCGTCTGCTCGAGTTCCACGCCGGCGCTGGCGAACATCGCAGCCGTGCGCTCGAGCACCGCCTGCGCTTCGCGCACCATGTCCTCGCGCGCCGACGTCAGCAGCGCGTCGATGCGCGGGATGTCGGGCAGCACGAGACGCGGATTGTCGATTGCGCAGACGATGCGCACCCGCATGCCGGGACGCAGCAGCGTGCTCACATAGCGCGCGGCGGACAGCGACTCCGGCGTCGGATCGACGGCCAGCGCGATCCGGGCGAGCGGCGGGATGGACCGGGTGGATTGCATGGCGAAAGCCTCCTTGCGGGTGCATCGTCTTGAAACGACGCCCGGAGCTTCGCGCGGAAGCGACACGCGGCGGCTGGACGGCCGGCGCGGTCGCTGGAATCGGCGGATGGTCACGCGAAGCGCGGACAAGCAATTCAAACAGCATATGACGCCCGGGCCGCGCGTGCATGATCGCGATCAACGCACGTGCGGCCCGCGCTGCGCCGCGCGCACATTTCGGGGGCGCGGCGCAGCGCCCGTCGCCCGGTTCGGTTACGACTTCGTCGAAACCGGCGTCGCCGGGCGGTTCGCGTAGAACACCGCGTACGCGATGCCCAGCAGCACGATCCACACGGGGCCGATCACGAGCGCGACGCGTGTATCCGGCGAGAACGCCATCAGCACGACGACCAGCGCGAGGAACGCCAGCGCGACGAACGAGCCGAGCGGATAGAACGGCACGCGGATCGGCAGGCGCGCGATCCTGTCGGCCGACAGCGTGCGGCGAAAGCGCATCTGTGCGACCAGGATCACGCACCACGTCCAGATCGCGCCGAACGTCGACACCGACGTCAGCCACACGAACACGTGCTGCGGTGCGAGATAGTTCAGCAGCACGCCGATCAGCAGCAGCGCGACCGACACGAGCACGCCGTACACCGGCACGCCGTTGCGGTTCACGCGGCCAAGCCTGGCCGGCGCCTGGCCCTGCTGCGCGAGGTTGTAGAGCATCCGCGCGGTGCTGAACAGGCCGCTGTTGCACGACGACAGCGCCGCCGTCAACACGACGAAGTTGATGATGCCCGCGGCGGCCGGGATCCCGAGCCGCGAGAACGTCATCACGAACGGGCTGCCCTGCGTGCCGATCTGGTCCCACGGATACAGCGACATGATCACGAATAGTGCGCCGATGTAGAAGATCAGCACGCGCCAGAACACCGAGTTGACGGCCTTCGTCAGCGACTTCTCAGGGTTGCGTGCCTCGCCGGCCGTGAGGCCGAGCATTTCGACGCCGAGATACGCGAACATCACGATCGGCAGCGCGCCGATCACGCCGTCGATGCCGTGCGGCATGAAGCCGCCGTGCGCCCACAGGTTCGAGATGCCGGTCGCGACGCCGCCGTTACCGAAGCCGAACGCGATCATCAGGCCGCCGCCGATGATCATCAGCACGATCGTGACGATCTTGATCAGCGCGAACCAGAACTCGAATTCGCCGTACAGCTTGACCGCGATGAAGTTCACCGCGCCCATCGCGGTGAGCGCCGCGAGCGCCCAGATCCAGTTCGGCACGCCGGGGACCCACATGTGCATGTAGACGCCGACCGCGGTGATTTCCGCCATGCAGGTGACGATCCACACGAACCAGTAGGTCCAGCCCGTCAGGTAGCCCGCGAGCGGGCCGAGGTAGTCGCGTGCATAGCGGCTGAATGCGCCGGCGACCGGATTGGTGATCGCCATTTCGCCGAGCGCGCGCATGATCAGGAAAATCACGATGCCGCCCAGCAGGTAGGTCAGCAGGATGGCCGGGCCGGCCGTGCGGATCGCGGTGGCCGAGCCGAGGAACAGGCCGACGCCGATGGTGGCGCCAAGCGCCATCAGGTTGATGTGCCGCTCTTCCAGAGCGCGGTGCAGCTGGTCTTCCGGTTGTGTCAAGTCCGTCTCCTGGCAGCCGCGAACCGGCCGCCGTCATTGTCGATGTCAATGCGCGACCGTTCATGCCGATACCGGCAAACCGAAAACGAAAAATCCCCGCGGCCGTTTTCCAGATGGAAACGATGCGGATACTGCGTCACTCCGATTGGAATCGCCGAAGATTATCGGTATTTTCCGGAACAATCCGGAAAACGGATCGGGCCTTTCACGGAATACGCCCGTGCGGCCCGCGCGACGCGGCTGTGCGCGTAGCGGGCGGCAACGGGATCAATCGCTTTCGGCGCGAACGGACTCGCGTCGATTGTGCGCAATCAAGCGCATGCAATATGCAGGCGGGATTATATGGATAATCAGACACTTCGTGCCAGCCGATTTTCGTAGTGATCGGAGCGCGTGAAATCGGGGGATGAAATGTGAACCGGCGCGCGTTTTATTTGGACAACGTCGCGCGCACCGTATATTCGCCTTCGAGCGCGGCGCCGTGGTCCGGCCGCACGAAATACCGCGACGCATCGAGATCGGCCGGCAGCGGCTCGACCGGATAGCCGTGCTTCTCCCATGCATCGAGCCCGCCCTTCAGCGCCCTGATGTTGTGGATCATCTTCTTGCGCTGCATCTTCGCGATCAGACGCTTGGCCGTTGCCTCGTTCGGGCACACGCAGTACACGACGATCGGCCGCTTCAGCATCTCGGGATCGAGCAGGTCCGGCGAATCGAGATCGACCGGCACCGCGCCGGAGATCCTGAACGGCTCGCGCTCGCGCACCGCACGCGGACGCGCATCGAAGATCAGCGGCGGTTCGTTCGACGTCATCATTTCGACCAGCTGCGGCGGCGAGATCCGCACCTGCGCCAGATAACGGCGGAATTGCAGGCGGCGCACCCAGCGGTACAGCAGGAACGTGATGAAGATCGCGAGGAAGGCGTCGAGGATCGTGCCGCCGCTCGCGCGCACCCACAGCACGAACTGCACGATCTGGTCGTGCACGGCCGCGCCGCCGACGAGCCACACCGCGGCCCACAACGACGCACCGGCCAGATCCCAGAACAGGAATACGCCGACGCCGATCGCGGTCGTGCCGAGCAACGGCGCCGACACGAGCCCGAGGCCCGGCAGGAATTTGGACAGGAGGAGCAGCGGCGCACCGTATCTTTCGAATACGTTACGCGCGAAGCGCAGCGTCGTGTCCAGCGACAGCGAGAAGCGCACGAGCCCGTTCAGCAGACGACGGCCGCGCGTGCGGCCCATGAAGAACCACAGCGAATCGGCGAGCATCGTCGCGCCGATCGCCGCCGCGAACATGCTCGCCCAGGACGCCTGCCCCATCGCCGCCATCGTGCCGCCGAGAATCAGCATCGGCACGGCCGGCACCGGCACGCCGAGCTGCGTGATCAGCACGCTCGCGAACACGGCCCATGGGCCGAGCGACGAGGGAATCGCGATGGGAAAGTGCCACACGGCGGCGCTCCTGGAAGACTGGCGAACCGTGCGGCGGGGGCGGCCGCCGATACGGCTGGCAGCGGTCGCCGCGGCACGCCCGCAGCCAACCCTGCATCACGGGCATTCTAAACGGGTTTGACCAATACCGCGCGGAACGGCCGCGTTCGACCGCGGCCGCCGGAGCGGTCGGCGGTCGGCGGTCGGTACGATCGTCGCCGGCGCACTTACGCGTCGGAACGCGGCGCGAGCCGCGCGACGTATTCGGCGTACTCGGGAAAGGCGGTGCTCAGCGCCGCCGCGTCCGCGAGCTCGAATTCCGCAAATTCGAAGCCCGGCGCCACCGTGCAGCCGACGAGCGCGACGTGCCCGGACGACGCGCAGCGCGCGCCGAACCAGCGCCCGGCCGGCACGACGGCCTGGAACACGGTGCCCGGATGCGTGAGCGGATTGCCGAGCCGGTGGATCGTCAGCCCGTCCCGTTCGTCGAGCACCCACACTTCGAGCGGATCGCCCGCGTAGAAATGCCAGACCTCGTCGGAACGGATCCGGTGCCACGACGAATACGCGCCGTCACACAACAGGTAGTAGATCGCGGTGGACGCCGCGCGCGGCGCACCGTCGGCCGGGCGTACGACCGAATCGGTCGCGCGGTAGGTTTCCCTGAAATAGCCGCCTTCCGGATGCGGCTGCAGGTTGAACTGGTGAATCAGGTCGGCGGCGGAAATCGGCATGGCGAATGACGTGGACGAAGGATGGAACCGGTATGCGATTCACGGGCCGATCGACGATGCGGGGCCGTGAGCCGCATACCGCTGCGCCGGTCGCCGCGGCCATGCACGCGGCAACCGGATCGCGCGCGCAATGCAGCGCACGACGATGGAAGCGAACCCGGGTCGATGCTGCCAGAAGGACGGGGCGTGACGCAACCGGCCGTGCCACGCGACGGATAGGCCGGCCTGCGCATCCGCGCTGCGACGACCAGCGTGCGCGACACGCGCTCGCGCGGGCAGCCGCGACCTGCTCACGACAGCCCTGCCCGTCACCGCGCTTGCGTCAGTCCCGCCCGTCGACCGTCATGCGGTCGCTGCCGCTGCCGCCGCCTCGCCGTGCCGCACCAGCAGCACGGGCCGATCGGCCGCGCGCAGCAGCGATTCCGCGACGCTGCCGAGCAGCAGCCTGCGCAGGCCGTGGCGACCGCTCGTCCCCATCACGATCAGATCGGCGCCGGCCTCGGCGGCCGTGCGCATCAATACCGCGGCAACGTCCTCGCCGTATGCATCGAGTGCGCGCACGGTGCCGGGTACATGCTGCTGCGCGAGCGCCGCTCTCGCCTCGTCGAGCACCGGCGTCGCCGCATCGGATGCCGCCGCATCGCCGTCGCGTTCGGCCGCAAAGCCCGCGTCGACGTCGACGAGCTGCGGCCGGTGCTCGACGACGTACGCGCACGTGACTTCGCCGCCGGATGCCGCCGCGATCCGGATCGCCTCGTTCAGCGCGAGACGCGCGCTCGGGCTACCGTCGAGCCCGACGAAAATCCGCTTGTACATGGTCCGCCCTCCGACCGGGCCTGCGTTGCGCTTCGCGCCACGGCGGCCCGTCACCGCGAGCCGGCCCGATGCCGGCTCGCCTGCCGAACAGTCTGCCCCACGTGCCGACGCGCCGGTTGATACGCGTCAAGCGCGTCCGGTACGCGCGCTGCAACGCCCGGTCATCGTCTTTTTAGCTGACCCCTATTACAAAAAGCGTGTAAACCGCGCACAATTTCATCTCGAAAATAGACGCCGCACGTGGCCGGTGCGAGTTTTTCCCGGTTTTGCCGCGCCGCCTGCGTGCCACAGGCGGCCCCGACACCAGAATGGCCATCGAATGACCGCCAGTGGAACCCCGCCGCGTGATGCCCGAGGGCCCACGCGCCTCAAGACCATGTTACGCCAGCCGCTCGCGGCCGGCGTCGTCACGCTGTTCGCCGGCGCCGCGCTGTCGCTCGGCGTTGCGCTGCTCGTTCGCGAGCAGTGGCAAGGCGCCGTCCATACGCGTTTCGAACGCCGCACGGCGCACGTGACCGCGATGCTGCGCCACGAACTGCAGTCCGGCGTCGCCGTGCTCGAAAGCGCGCGCGGCGCGTACGGTCTCGCGCCGCAGATGACGCCCGACCAATGGCGCCGGTACGCCGACACGCTCGATCTCGACAGCGGGTATTCGCCGGTGCGGCAGATCGGCTATGCGGCGTTGTCGCCGGCCGCGCGCAGCGCCCTCGCCGGCAAGGCGCCGATGCCGGCCGGCTCGCTGGCCGTCGCCACGCTCAGCGCCCCGACGTCGAGCTCGGTCGTCGTCCGCTTCGGCGCGTCGGACGCCGCGCCGCTCGCGCGTACGCTGCGCACCGGCGACGTCGCGCTCGGCATCCACCCGGCCGACGACGATACGTCCCGCGACACGCGCACCCTCACGCTGTTCCTGCCCGCGACGGCCTCGCCGCGCACGGCCGTCGCGCCATCCGGCCCGCACGAGCCCGGCACCGACGGCGTGCTGTTCGCGGAAGTGAGTCCGAATCATCTGGTCGAGCGCGCGCTCGACGCGGAACGCGGGCTCGATCTGCGGATGAGCGCCGGCGACGACCCGCACCCGTTCGCGAGCGCCGAGACGACGACCGACGAGGCGTCGATGTCGCCCGACCTGATGCGGCGGTCCGAACAACTGAATTTCGGCGGCACCGTGCTGACGCTCGCCTATTCCGCCGACGGCCGTCCGAGCGCGACCGGCGCGCAGCGCGCGGCCGGCACGGTGCTCGCGGCGGGACTGATCGCGTCGTTCGTGTTCGCGGCGCTCGTCCATGCGCTGCTGCGCGGCCGCGCCGACGTCGGCGCCAGCAGCCGCGGCATCCTCAACGAAGCGCGGATGATGGGCATCATCCGTTCGTCGATGGAAGCGATCATCACGATCGACGAGAAGCAGACGGTCGTGATCTTCAATCCGATGGCCGAGCAAGTGTTCGGCGTGTCGGCGATGGAAGCGATCGGCGCGCCGCTGTCGCGCTTCATCCCCGAGCGGTTCCGCGCCGCACACGCGAAGCACGTCGACCAGTTCGGCGTGACGGGCGTGTCCGAGCGGCAGATGGGCCGCCAGCGCGTGCTGTTCGGGCTGCGCGGCAACGGCGAGGAATTCCCGATCGAGGCGTCGATCTCGCAGATCCGCGATGCGTCGGGCAAGCTCTACACGGTCATGCTGCGCGACATCACCGAGCGGCAGCGCGCCGAGAACGCGCTGAAACAGTCGCGCGAGGAGCTGCGCGAGCTGTCGGCGAACCTGCAGAACGTGCGCGAAGAGGAAAAGACCCGCATCGCGCGCGAGCTGCACGACGACCTCGGCCAGCAGCTCACCGCGCTGAAGATGGACCTGTCCGTCGTCGAACAGCAGTTGCGCGCGCCCGGTCGCGCGCAGCCCGACGACGGCATGCTGTCGCACCTGCAGGCCATGCGCCGGCTGATCGACGCGACGGTCGCGTCGGTACGGCGCATCGCGGCCGACCTGCGGCCCGTGATGCTCGACGATCTCGGCCTCGTGCCCGCGATCGAGTGGCTCGCGAACGACTTCACGAACCGCTACGGCATCGATGTCGAACGCCACATCGAAACCGGCGGCCTGACGTTCACCAGCGCGGGCGCGACCACGCTGTTCCGCATCGTCCAGGAAGCGCTGACGAACGTCGCGCGCCACGCGGATGCGACGCGCGTCGCGCTGCGGCTCGACGTCGAGGAAGGCTTCTGCGTGCTGCGCGTCGCGGACAACGGCCGCGGCGCGGCGCCGGGCGGTCCCGCCCACGAGGACAAATCGTTCGGCCTGATCGGCATTCGCGAGCGCGCACACATGCTGGGCGGCACCGTGACGATCGACACCGC
Organism: Burkholderia sp. IDO3; assembly: GCF_003366075.1. Lineage (NCBI taxonomy): Bacteria > Pseudomonadati > Pseudomonadota > Betaproteobacteria > Burkholderiales > Burkholderiaceae > Burkholderia > Burkholderia sp. IDO3. Next base: position 1,560,228 of record NZ_CP028962.1, on the reverse strand, counting down.
GCTCGCGCGCGGCTTCTCGATCACCGTCGCGTTTCCGCTCAGCACCGTTCAACAGGAAACCACCCTCACATGATCAAGGTGCTCATCGCCGACGACCATACGCTCGTGCGAGACGGTCTGCGGCACATCCTCCAGAACGCCACCGGATTCGAGGTGGCCGGCGAAGCGTGCGACGGCCCGTCGACGATCGCGCTCGTCCGCTCGACGCCCGCGCAGGTGCTCGTGCTCGACCTGTCGATGCCGGGTCGCAACGGCGTCGAGCTGATCAAGCAGATCAAGGACGAGAAGCCCGCGCTGCGGGTGCTCGTGCTGACCATGCATGCGGAGCAGCAATACGCGGTGCGCGCGTTCCGCGCGGGTGCGTCGGGCTACCTGACGAAGGAAAGCGCGAGCGCGGAGCTGGTCGGCGCGGTCACGAAGGTGGCGTCGGGCGGCGTCTACGTGAGCCTCGCGATGGCCGAACAGTTCGCGCAGAGCCTGAACGAGCCGGCCGAAACGCTGCCGCATCAGCGGCTGTCCGATCGCGAGTTCGACGTGTTCCGGCGCATCGCCGCCGGCCAGACGCTGACCGAGATCGCGCAGGCGCTGTGCGTGAGCGCGAAGACGGTCAGCACCTACAAGACGCGGATTCTGGAAAAGATGCAGATGCCGCACGAAGCGGCGCTGGTCCGTTACGCGATGCGGCACAAGCTGCTCGATGAAACGGACGACGTGTAACGGCGACGTGTAACGGACCAGGCCGGCCCGCTGCGCCGACCGCGCCTCGCGCGGCCGGCCGCACGAGGCGCGGTTGCGTTACCTGGCAGGCACCGGACACGCGAGATCGCCTTCCTCGCACGCCAGATAGCCCTTCAGCGTCTCGGTGCGCGTCTTCGTCAGATCGTCGAGGCAGGTCGACACGACCATCGGATACACGCTGCCGCCCTCGGCGTTCGCGCTGGAAAAGTTGCATTCGGCATCGCGGTAGGCGATCCACGCGCGCTGCGCGTTCACGAGCTTCTCGGCGAGCGGCCGGGCGTCGCGCAGCCGCGCGGTGACGGCCTGGTACGTGCGGTTCAGTTCCGCATCGGATTTCTTGTATGCACGATCGGCACACGCGGTCATCGCCGCCTGATCCGTCGCGTCCGCGCAATTCGCCTGCGCATGGGCGAGGTTCGCCGTCAGCGCCAGCGAGCACAGCAGACCGGTCAACACACGCATGGATGCTCCTGGATTGTTTGTCGTTCGTTGATGTCGTGGAACCCGATGCCTGGCTGGCGATGCTGCCGCGTGCCGGCACGCGGTGCTGCGGACAAGCCGGCGCCGGCCCCCCAGGCGCAACGGCTGTCGTACCGCGTCGGTACCGTCCGCGATGCTAGCGTACGCGCACCGGATTGTCAGCCGGCGCCGCGCGGGCCGCGGACGCAAAAAAGCCCGCGCTCGATCGGAGTGCGGGCTTTTCGGTACGACGGGGCGGCGGTTCGGAAACCGCCGTGCAGCGAACGGCTTAGTGGCCGAAGTACACTGACGAACGATCGGCTGCGGCCGGCACGACCACGCGCTGGCCGGACTGCGACGTCGCGCTCGGGTTCGCGCCGTAGCCCGTCGCGTCAACCGACGCGCCAGTGCCCTGCGCCGCGGCGATCTTCGCCTGTGCAGCCTGGATGTTTTCCGGGTAGTTCATCCAGTCGTTCGGGTTGTAGCCGGCCTTTTCGAGCTGCACCAGCTCGGCACGCACTTGAGCGCGCGTCAGCGGCTGCTGGTTCGATTGGGCAAACGAGACGACCGGTGCGGCCACCAGAGCGGCCAGTGCAACTGCCTTGATCAGCGATTTCATGATGCTTACCTCCAGATTGTTTTGTCAGGCGCTCAGGACTTGTGGTCCGTTGCGCATGAACAGAAGTCTAGGCGCGGCCAAACTCAGGGTAAATACCTAAATCGCTAATTCACTGTTGACGGAATCCATACAATCAGCGCGCACTCGGTTGAATTATCAGACGATTGCGGCCGCATTCGAACCCAATAGGCCGAGCTGACGACGCTCGGCCCGGCCGATTCGCCATTTCGCGACAGCCCCGGATACAACGACAACGCGCTGCGGTGGAAGCCGGGTCGTGCCCCCGCCCTGCGCCGGCTCCGGAACCATGCTTCGCAGGCATGCGGGTGAGCCTGGAAAGTCTTTTTCCGTTTCGCGCCGCAACGTTACGCTGCCTGCACGAGCTAGCGCATTCATCGAAGCTCTCCCTGCGTTGCGTTTGACATGAACCTACCCGACTGGAGCCGCAAAATGAACCAACCCGCCGTCCTGATCACCGGCGCCCTCACGGGCATCGGCCGCGCCACCGCTTTTGCATTCGCCCGCGCGGGTGCGCGCCTCGTCGTGTCCGGCCGCCGTGCCGCGGAAGGGTCGGCGCTCGAAGCCGAATTGCGCGAAGCAGGCGCACAGGCCTTCTTCGTGCAGACCGACGTCCGCCGCGACGAAGACGTCCGCCACCTCGTCGACGAAACCGTCGCCCGGTTCGGCCGGCTCGACGTTGCAGTCAACAATGCCGGCACGGAAGGCAAACCGGGACCGGTGGTCGATCAGACTGCCGAGCGCTACGCGGATACCTTCGACACCAACGTGCTCGGCACGCTGCTGAGTCTCAAGCATGAATTACGCGTGATGACTGCACAGCAAGCCGGCAGCATCATCAACATATCTTCGACTTACGGTCATGAAGGCGCGGCATTCGCGTCGGTGTATGCGGGAAGCAAGCACGCCGTGGAAGGCATCACGAAATCCGCTGCGCTCGAAGCCGCATCGGCGCGCGTTCGCGTCAATGCCGTCGCGCCCGGCCCCACCGACACGGGCATGCTGGACCGTTTCACCGGCACGCCGGAGAACAAGGCCTCGCTCGCGGCAACGGTTCCGCTCGCGCGAATCGGCCGGCCCGACGACATCGCCGCGGCGGTGCTCTACCTGGCGAGCGACGGTGCCGCGTTTGTCACGGGGCAGATCCTCACCGTCGACGGCGGCAAGACGGCGGGTTGAGGCTTTCGACGCGGGCGGCGCCGCTTCCCGCTCGCGTCACGGGTTTCGGCGCGCGGCCTGCCGTTGCGCCGCTTATTGCCTGATCTGGTCGATGCGCGACAGAAACGTCGACAGGATCGCCGAACGGTTGTTCCGGTTATAGCCGACCACCAGCGCGATGCTCGGCGGTTCGCCCTTCAGCGGCCGGCTTGTCACCGACCAGGGCAGTAGTTTCTCGGCATACGCGGGCAGCAGTGCAACGCCGCCCGTCGACGCGATGAGCGACATCGCCATCGTCAGGTTATGGACGCGATGCGCGGGCTCGATGGCGACATCGTTGGTCGCCAGATAGTTTTCAATCGCGCCGCGCATGGGGCCCGCGACGTCCGAGGCGCCGATGAACAATTCGTTCGCCAGTTCGCGCACGTCGATCTCGTCGAAGGCCGCGAGGCGATGGTCGCTCGGCATGAGCACGACGAAAGGCTCGCGCGCGACCGTCACGTATTCGAGGTCGGGCCGGCTGGCTTCGGCACGCATGAAGGCGACGTCCAGCCGCCCGGTCGACAATCCCTCCGCGAGATCGGGAGAGTGCTCGCTCGACACCGTCATTTCGATGCCGCGCAGATCGCTCGCGAGCACGCGGGTCGCCTCGCCCAGCCAGGTCACCTCCTGCCCGCTCAGAAAGCCGACGGCAAACGTCTGCTTCGACGGACGCGCCGCCCGTCGCGCCGCATCGCGCGCCGCATCGACCTGCGCAAGGGCGAGGCGCGCATGGTCCAAAAATGCCTTGCCGGCGTCGGTCAGCTCGATGCCCCGCGCGCTACGCACGAACAGTTGCGCGCCCACTTCGTACTCGAGGTCCCTGATCTGCCGGCTCAGAGACGGCTGGGACGTGTACAGCCGACGCTCCGCCGCGACGGTCAGGCTGCCCTCTTCGGCCACCGCGACGAAATAACGAAGATGACGCAGTTCCATGCTCGCGTTCCTTTAGGCATGCCTGACAGGCATGGAGTCCAGCTTACAAAGTCTTTTTCGCGCGAACAAGCGGCGACTATCGTTCGATCACGTCATCCGACCAAACGCTCCGTCGCCTCAACGTCGGTTATCTGCCGAAAGGACGATCATGAACACCCTGACAGGAAAGACCGCGCTCGTCACCGGCACGTCTCGCGGCATCGGACGCGCCACCGCGCTTGCGCTCGCGCAGGCAGGCGCCCGGGTCGTCGTTCGCTATCGCCGTGGTGCGCGCCAGGCCAAGGCGGTCGTCGCCGACATCACGGCTGCGGGCGGTCGTGCCCATGCCGTTCAATGACTTCGGCGTGGGGCCTGCCGTGGTCTCGATCCTGACGCTCGCGCTGACCGGTGGCCATCCTCGCGGGACCGCCGAACCGGCGATCTGCCAAGACCTGCCGAACACACCATCCCGGGGCTGCGTCCGTGCGGCCCGCCGGCTTCCGCTGTTCCGACAAGGAGTTGATCATGTCTACCACGCATCCGAACGACAAACCCGTCAAGATACCGGGCCCCGACCATCCGATCACGATCGAACGCCATCCGTCGAGAATCGTCGTCAAGGCTGGCGGCAAGGTGATCGCGGATACCCGCGGCGCGCTCACGCTGCTCGAGGCACGCTACCCGGCCGTGATCTACATCCCGCGCAAGGACGTCGACATGACGCAGCTTGCGCGCACCGACCACGCCACCTACTGCCCGTACAAGGGCGACTGCGCCTACTTCTCGATTCCGATCGCCGGCGAACGCGGCATCGATGCGGTCTGGACCTACGAGCATCCTTACGCAGCCGTTGCTCCGATCCGCGAGCATCTGGCCTTCTACCCCGACCGGATCGACGCGATCGAGGAACTGCCGGCCGGCGCGATGGCCGTTTGATGCCGTTTTCCGCGCGGAACGCCACGCGACCGGAGAAGCAACCTGAAAATAACCCGACAGGCACATCCCCGATGCTCAACCGAGCCTTTATCCGGCCGCCAATCTCGGCTCGCTCCATCCATACCCGGAGCGTTTCGTGGAAGACGTTTCCCGTTTCCGGCCCTGAACCCGTAGTCGCTACGCCCGCATTTTCGACGCGTCATCCAAGGAGAATGAATCGTGAGTACTGATCTTGACGGCAAGACGGCCCTTGTCACGGGCGCATCGCGCGGCATCGGCCGCGCAACCGCCCTGGCCCTGGCCGCGGCGGGCGCACGCGTGATCGTGCATTTCGGCAGCGACGAACAGGCTGCGCAATCCGTTGTCGAGACGATTCGCGCGTCGGGCGGTTCGGCCGAGAAGATCGCCGCAGACCTGAGCACCGCGAACGGCCCGCACGAACTGGCCCGTCAGGTACGCGCGCTGGTCGGCGAGCGCCTCGACATTCTCGTTGCAAATGCCGGAATCTCGAAGGCCTCGCCCATCGCGGAGACGACGGTCGACGACTTCGACCGTCTGTTCGCCGTCAACGTGCGCGCACCGTACTTCCTTGTCCAGCAACTGTTGCCCGTGCTGGGTGAAGAGAGCAGCGTGATCCTGCTGTCGTCCCTTGCCGCCCGCAGCTCGGTTGGCAACCTGTCGGCCTACGCCGCGACCAAGGGCGCAATCGACACGTTGGTCAAGCACTTCGCCGAATCGCTCGGCGAGCGTGGCATCCGCGTGAACGCCGTCGCACCGGGCGTCGTCGAGACCGACATGTCGAACTTCGCCAAAACCGATGCCGGCCGGGACTTCACCCTCGGCATGCAGGCCCTCAAGCGCGTGGCGCAGCCCGACGACATCGCAGGAGCGGCCCTGTTCCTCGCCTCCGACGCGGCGCGCTGGGTGACGGGCGACACGCTGCGTGTCGATGGCGGCTCGAAGCTCTGACACCCGGAGAAACCGCCATGCCCCACGCGGCGCGTTACTCCGAGCCGCCGATGGCGCCGGGCGAAGCCGGCGTCGATGCCGGCGCGGCCGAAGGCCCGACTGCCGGCGCGGCGCCGATCCCCGCGCTGCCTGCGCTGCCCGCGCCCGCCGTGCTGCCGCCCGCGGCCGGCAGCACGGGTTGCGCGGGCTGCGTCGGTTGCAGTTGCGACGCACCCGCCGACAGCGCAGCCGCCGACGCCGCCACCTCGGACGCCGGCACCCACTCCTCGACCACGCCGCCGGACGCCGCCTGGGGCGCCGATGCAGCGGAAGCGGCGGAAGCAGCCGCCGCAGCGCCGGCATCGGCCTCGGGCTGACGCTCGATACGCTGTGTCCTGACGGGCGCAGGCGGCTTCGTCGGCTCGGGTTTGAACCAGCCGTCGAACAGGTCCGTCACGCGGTCGCGCACCATCGCGAACCAGCCCGGCGACGGCTCGGTATCGAACTTCGCCTTCGTGTCGACGATCCGTGCACGCTGCGCGCGCTGGAAGAACTCGCCGACGATCGGCAGCGCGCTGTGCGCGCCCTGTCCCCAGTAGTCGCTGCGCAGCGTCACGCGGCCGTCGTCGAAGCCGACCCACGCGCCGGCGACGAGGCCGGGCTGCATCAGGATGAACCAGCCGTCCGCGTTGTCCTGCGTCGTGCCGGTCTTGCCGGCCACGTCGCCGCGAATGCCGAAGCGGGTGCGGATGCTGCCGCCGGTGCCGCGCGTGACGACGTCGCGCATCACGTCGAGCAGCGTCTTGTCGGTCTCGGCATCGAGCGCGCGCTCGGGCGGTGCCGGTGCGAATTCGGCCAGGACGTCGCCCTGGCGATTCTCGATGCGCGTCACCATCTGCGGCTCGATGTACAGCCCGCTGTTCGCGATCGTCGCGTACGACGCGACCATCTCCTTCAGCGTCACGGGGCTCGTACCGAGCGCGAGCGACGGCACGCGCTCGAGCGGGCTTTCGCGCACGCCCATGTCGCGTGCGAGCCGTGCAACGGCGGCCGGCCCGACCTTCTCCATCACCTGCGCGGTGATCCGGTTGCGCGACAGCGCGACCGCGTCGCGCAGCGTCATCGGCTTGCCCGACGGCGGCACGTCGTCGTTCGGGTGCCAGATCTCGCCGCCCTTCAGCGGAATCTCGACCGGCTGGTCGATGAACGTGTCGTCCGGCTTCATCCCGTTCGCGAACGCGACACCATAGACGAACGGCTTGAACGTCGAGCCCGGCTGACGCCGCGCCTGCGCGACGTGATCGAACGGCTCGTTCGTGAAGTCGCGGCTGCCCACCCACGCACGGATCTGCCCGTCACGCGGATCGATCGCGACGAAGCCGGCCTGCACGTCGGTCTTCGTCTTGCACAGCGCGCGCATGAAGCCGCGATCGGACGCAAGCTGCTTCATCGCCGCCGCATCGTTCTTGCCCGCATCCAGCGCAGCCTTGTACTCGGGCGACTCGCGCATGAAGATACGGAACACCTCGTTGTCGGTGCCGCAGCCGTCGCGGCCGCTCCATGCGTTGTTCGCGATGCCCTGCAGCTGGTTCGCCTGCTGCGTCAGCGCCTGGGTCGCCATCTGCTGCAGCCGCGCGTCGATCGTGGTGCGCACGATCAGCCCGTCGGAGTAGATGTTGTAGTCGTTGCGGTCGGCCCAGCCGATCAGCCATTTGCGCAGTTGTTGCGCGAAGTGCGGCGCCGGCCCCGGCGACTCCTTCTGGCGTTCGAAGTCGATGCGCAGCGGCCGGCGTTGCAACTGCGCGAACTGCGCGGGCGACAGCTTGCCGTACTTCACCATCTGGCCGAGCACCGTGTTGCGCCGCTGCAGCGCGCGCTCCGGGTTCAGCACCGGGTTGTAGTAGCTGTTGCCCTTCAGCATCCCGACGAGCGTCGCGCTGTCGAGCACGTCGAGTTCGTCGGCCGACTTGTCGAAGTAGGTGCGCGCGGCCATCTCGACGCCGTACGCGTTGTACAGGAACGGCACCGTGTTCAGGTAGGTTTCGAGGATCTGGTCCTTGCTGTAGACGGCCTCGATCTTCAGCGCGGTGATCGCCTCCTTCACCTTGCGCGTGAGCGTCGGCGCACGGCCGATCTCGTCCGGATACAGGTTGCGCGCGAGCTGCTGCGTGATCGTCGAGCCGCCCTGGCGGTCGCCCGAGAACGTATGGAGCGCGGCCGACGCCGTGCGCTTCCAGTCGAGGCCGTGGTGCTCGTAGAAACGATGGTCCTCGGTCGCGATCAGCGCGTCGACCATGTGCGGCGAGATCTGCTTGAGCGGCACCCATTCGCGGTTCGACGGCTTGAATTCCGCCAGCAGCTTGCCGTCGGCGGACAGCACCTGCGCGGGCTGGTCGACCCGCGCCTTGCGGATGTCGCCGATGCTCGGCGTGAACGGGATCAGCACCACCACGTACAGCGCGAACAGCGCCGGCACCGCGGCGGCCGCGAGCAGTACGCCGCGGCGCGTCGGATGACGAAGATGGTGCCAGGCGACGGCCAGGGCACGCTTGACGGGCACGGCGGCAGCGGCCGCGACGGGTTGGGCGCGCGCGACCCACTTGGCACAGAAGTCACGCACAGACGACACGTTTCGGCGATTCACGCGGGTGGGGGATCTGCTGGAAAGGCTGCATCGTACCAAAACTCGCGCGCCGCACCGGCGGGTAGCCGCCCCGCGCACGCGAGAACGGCGTCCGGCCGCGCGCGTTCACGTGCAAAAAAAGGCGCGCGTCCCGCAACGGGACGGCGCGCCAAACCTGGTACAACGGGGGAACCGGGCGCCGACGCTCAGCGCACCAGAAAACCGTAGGCCAGCGGATCGCGCTCGTCGACGATCCAGTTCGCGAACCCGCAGATATGCGCGCTGCCCTCGACCTCCGGGATCACGGCCGGGATGTCGCCGACGGTCGTCTCGCGCAGCACGCGCCCCTTGAACACGGTGCCGACGATCGACTCGTTGACGAGCGTGTCGCCGGCCGCGAGCAAGCCGCGCAGGTATAACTGCGCGACGCGCCCGCCGGTGCCGGAGCCGGTCGGCGAGCGGTCGACCTCGCGATCCGCGAACACGCAGCAGTTCGCCTGCGTCGAGCCCGGATGGCGCGGCGCGTTCGCGATGATCGTGCCGTAGATATGGTTGATTTCCGGGATCTCCGGATGCACGACCGGATACTTCGCGTTCGCGGCGGCCTTCACTTCCGCGCCGAAGCGGATCAGCTTTTCCACCGCCGCTTCGCGCACCGGCAGGTCGAACGGCGCACCGTCGACATAGAAATAGAACGCGCCGCCATACGCGATGTCGCCGGTCACGGTGCCGAACGACGGCGTGTCGACCGACACGTCGCGCTGCCAGATGAACGACGGCACGTTGACGAAGCGCACCGGCCCCGCGTGCTCGCCGTCCCATTTGACGAATGCCTCGATGAAGCCGCACGGCGCGTCGATGCCGACCCGCGTTTCCGGCACGGTGCGCTGCACCCAGCCGAGTTCGACCGCCGCGGTCGACAGCGCGATCACGCCATGCCCGCAGTGGTCGCTATAGCCTTCGTTGTGCAGGAAGATCACGCCGAAATCGGCGTTCGGCGAAACCGGCTCGGTCAGATAGCCGCCGTACATGTCGGCATGGCCGCGCGGTTCGAACATCAGTGCTTTGCGGATCTCGTCGGCGTGCTCCTTGAGCCACGCGCGACGCTGGACGATCGTGTCGCCGGGCAGCCGCGGCAGCCCGCTCGTGACGATGCGGAACGGTTCGCCGCCGGTGTGGACTTCGACGGTGGAAAGGGATCGGGAAATTTTCATGGTCGATCGAATGCGTGAAAACGACGGACGGCGGCCTCGCCGCCGCCCGGTGCCGGTTGACGATTACTTCGCGTACGGCTCGGGCAGGCCGTTGCGGATCACGTAGACGGTCGTCGGCGCGCCCTTCAGGTCGCCGTTGGCGTCGAACGAATAGGTGCCCGCGACGCCGACGTAGTTGGTCTTCGCCAGCTGCGCGATCAGCTTCGCCTTGTCGGTGGTCGTGCCCGCCTTGACCATCGCGTCGGCGAGCAGCTTCATGCCGTCGTAGTAGTTGACGCCGTAGACCTGCGTATCCGTGTGATACGTGTCGTGGTACTTCTTCAGGAATTCGCGGCCGGCCGCGGTCTTGTCGAGCGCGACGCCGCCCTGTGCGCAGTAGACGATCGACGCCGCGTCGCCCGCGACCTTGCCCATGTCGGCCGAGCAGATGCCGTCGCCGCCGAGCAGCTTCGCGCGCAACCCGCGCTGCTTCATCTGCTTGGCCATCGGCGCGCCCTGCGCCGCATAGCCGCCGAGGAAGATCACGTCGGGGTTGCTGGCCTTGATCTTGGTGAGAATGCCGAGGAAATCGCTGGCCGACGAGTTCGTGTACTCCTGGTCGACGATCTTGATCCCGCTCTCCTTCGCGACCTTCATGAACTGCTCGGCAACGCCCTGCCCGTATGCGGTGCGGTCGTCGATCACGGCGGCCGTCTTCGCGTGCAGCGTTTGCGCGGCGAACGTGGCCATCGTGCCGCCGAGCTGTTCGTCGCTCGCGCCGATCCGGAAGATGTTCTTGAAGCCCTGGCGCGTGAGCGCCGGGTTCGACGCAACCGGCAGCAGCGGCACGCCGGCATTGGCGTACACGCGCGACGCGGGAATCGCGACGCCCGAGTTATACGGCCCGAGCACCGCGACGACGCCCTTGTCGACCAGGTTCTGCGCGACCTGCACGCCCGCTTTCGGGTCGGCCTGGTCGTCCTCGGACAGCAGCTTGAACGTGACGGTCTTGCCGGCGACCTTCACGCCCGCCTTGTTGAGCTCGTCGACGGCCAGCCGCACGCCGTTTTCATTGTCCTTGCCATTGGCGGCCTGCGGGCCGGTCAGCGGCGCCGAATGGCCGATCATCACGACTTCCTGCGCGCGGGCGGAAGTCAGCGCGCCGGCGGCGATGGCCACCGAGAGCGCGGTAACGACGTGTCGCATGGTGTCTCCTGATTGGTTTTGTGTGAAACCAATGTAGGCTACACCTGGTCGCTATGCAAGCAATTTCAAAATAACTTTTTGGAATCTGGTTCCTTTCAATACCAGAACGATGCAGCGCGTCATTTCGGCGCGATGTCGCGCCGCACGCGACGGATGTGCTGCTCGACATAGAACGCGGCCGCATCGGCATCGCCCGACACGATCGCCTCGTAGATCAGCCGGTGCTCGGACACGTAGAGCCGGATGCGGCCCGCGTCGTAGATCCCGTCGTCCTTCAGCCGCTTCCACAGCGGCTGATCCATCGTCTTCGCGACTTCGTCCGCGATCTTCACGATCAGCGCGTCGCCGGTCATCAGCGCGAGCTGCCGGTGGAACAGCCGGTCGCTCTCGTTCCACACCGCGCGCTGATGCGGATCGTCGACGTCGGTGATGGTTTCCATCTGCGCGAGATAGCCCTCGGCGACGGGATCGGCGCGGCCGTGCGCGGCCGCGAGGCGCGCGATCGCCGGTTCGAGAATGAGCCGCACGTCGAGCGTCGACGTCGGGCTGAAGTCCGCGTCCGGCGTGCCGTGCGTGTCGCCGCGCCGCGCGAGCACGTCGAGCGGCGCCGGCACGACGTAGGTGCCGGAATTGCGCTTCGTGAACACGAGGCCTTCGTTCTGCAGCGCGCCGAGCGCCTCCCGCACGGCCGGCCGGCCGACCTGGAACAGCGCCGCCAGTTCGCGCTCCGACGGCAGCCGAGAATCGGCCGCATAGCGCCCCGCGCGGATCTCGTCGCGGATCTTCTCGGCGACCTGCTCGTAGATCTGCAGCGGCCGGAAACCGGCTTCGAGCGCTTCGGGACGGGCGGACATCATCGGCAGGCTCCTGCCCGGTCGGGCGTGGACGTGAAAGGGGTTCGCACTATACCGGAGCGACACCCGTGCCGATACGCGCAACAGCCCATCTGGACGGATATTAGAACCAAAATCGGCCATCCGCTCGATTTTCCGGATTGCGGGATAGCCCGAAATTGGTATAGATTCGATCCAGAACATCCGCTGTCGCGCTACCCGGCAGCCTCCGTGGCGAGCGCACCCCGCGCCCGTCGTCCATGCCCATCGACGCAACCGACCTACACGATGACCGCCCTCTCCCGGATTCCCGCTTTCGACGCCACCGAAACGGCCGCGCTGCTCGACTACCCGGCGCTGCTCGCCACGCTCAGGCAAACCGTCGCCGACTACGCGGCCGGCGAAATCGTCAGCCCCGAGCGGCTGGTCGTGCCGCTGCAGGCCGGCGGCGTGATGCTGTCGATGCCGTCGAGCGCACGCGACCTTGCCAGCCACAAGCTCGTGAACGTGTGCCCCGGCAACGGCGCACTCGGACTGCCGACGATCCTCGGCCAAGTGAGCGCGTACGACGCGACGACGGGCGCGCTGCGCTTCGTGCTCGACGGCCCGACGGTCACCGGCCGCCGCACGGCCGCCGTCACGGCGCTCGGCATCCAGGCGCTGCACGGCACGGCGCCGCGCGACATCCTGCTGATCGGCACCGGCAAGCAGGCGGCCAATCACGCGGAAGCGCTCGCGGCGATTTTCCCGGACGCGCGGCTCCACGTGCGCGGTTCGCGCGCCGGCAGCGCAGCCGCGTTCTGCGCCGCGCACCGCGCGCAGGCGCCGCGGCTCGCGCCGCTCGACGGCGATGCGATTCCCGATGCGATCGACGTCGTCGTCACGCTGACGACGAGCCGCACGCCCGTCTATCGCGAAGCGGCGCGCGAGGGCCGGCTGGTGGTCGGCGTCGGCGCATTCACCGCCGACGCTGCCGAGATCGACGCCGACACCGTGCGTCATAGCCGGCTCGTCGTCGACGATCCGGCCGGCGCACGCCACGAGGCCGGCGACCTGATCGTCGCGCAGGTCGACTGGCAGCAGGTCGCGTCGCTCGCGGACGTGCTGCGCGGCGCATTCGCGCGCAGCGGGCCGCTGCTGTTCAAGAGCGTCGGCTGCGCGGCGTGGGATCTCGCCGCGTGCCGCACGGCGCGCGACGCACTGGACGCACGCCAGGGCAACTGATTCGGCGGCAGCGCCCCGCTGCCGGCCCGCCGTGCGCCCGTCATCGCGACGCGCGCGCGCCGCCGCATGCCGGTACGCGTTGTAGGAATCGCCCTACAACGCGGCGAAGCGGCCTACACAAACTTCCAATTCGGCCGATTTCCTTTTCGGCGGCGGGCCACGATACTGCCCGCATGAATGCCAGCCTGCCACCCGCCATGCTCAGGGTGTTCCTCGTCGATCATGCCATCGCCGTCCGGCAACGGATCGCGCTGCGCGTCGGCGCGATCGGCGGCGTCGTGGTCGTCGGCGAAGCGGAAGACGGCCACGACGCGCTGACCCACATCCACAGCAGCCACGCGGACGTGGTGATCGTCGACCTGCGGCTCGCGGACGGCAGCGGCCTCGACCTGATCGGGATGCTGTCGAAGGCGACACCGCGCGTCGTCACGATCGTGCTGACGAATCATTCGGCAGCGGCATTCAGAGAGGCATGCGCGGCGGCCGGAGCCGATTACTTCTTCGACAAGACCGCCGAATTCGACGCCGCGTGCCGCGCCATCGAATCCCTGGTGCACGCTCGCGCGCACCACCCCTGACCGAGCCAGAGTGACCCATGCCTACCGCCGCCACCTGTGCAGCCGACCCGTACGTCGAGCCCCGGCCAACGATTCCCCTTCGTGCGGTTGCGTCCGCCGACGCCGCCAAACATCCGGCCGCGCGCTGCTCCGTCTGCGCGATGCGCTCGATGTGCCTGCCGCCGGACCTGACGGCGGCCGAGTACGGCCGCCTCGACGCGATCATCTGCGCGACGCGGCAGATTCGCCAGGGCGACGCGCTGTTCCGCACCGGCGACCCGTTCCACAGCATCTATGCGGTGCGCGCGGGCTCGTTCAAGACGGTGATGATGCATCGTGACGGCCGCGAGCACGTGACGGGTTTCCAGATCGCCGGGGAAACGCTCGGGATGGACGGCATCGGCGGCGGCCAGCACTGCTGCGATGCGATCGCGCTCGAGGACAGCGTGGTGTGCGTCATCCCGTTCGGCGCGCTCGAAGCCGCGTGCCGCGAGATGAAGTCGATGCAGCATTTTCTCTATCAGATGCTGAGCAGCGAGATCGTCCGCGAATCGAGCCAGATGCTGCTGCTGGGCACGATGTCGGCCGAGCAGCGCGTCGCGCATTTCCTGCTGAACCTGTCGGCGCGCTTCGAGGCGCGCGGCTATTCGGCATCGGAATTCAACCTGCGGATGACGCGCGAGGAAATCGGCTGCTATCTCGGGATGAAACTCGAAACCGTCAGCCGGATGTTCTCCCGGTTCCATCGCGACGCGCTCGTCGAAACGCGCGGCAAGCGCGTGCGGATCATCGACGCGCAAGCGCTCGCACAAGTCTGACCGGCGTCAGGGTTGCGTTCGCGTCAGCGCGCCGCGCCGCCGGTCGCGGCGCCATGCAGCGCGAGCGCTTCGATATCGCCCGCCTGCCACGCGTCCAGCATTCGTTCGGCCTGCGCGAACGCGCAGCACATCGCCTCGGTCACGTCGTCACCGCTGCAGCATGGCAGCGATGCCGGCGCGCAGCCGTACATGACCAGATCCAGCCGCACGTCGTAAATCCGGCCCCCGTCGGCGGACGTGCGTGCCTCGATCGCCAGGCGGCAATCGCCGAGCCGCGCGCGGAATCGTTCGAGCCGCACCAGTTGCGCCCCCGCTTCGGCTTCCAGCGCGGCGAAGCTCGTGCAGCCGACGTAGACGATCTGCATGCCCACGCCCATTTCGCTCCTCCTGACGGCGTTGCCCGCTCGTCGACCGCGTTGCCTGTTCTGCTGCCGCGCCGGCGCCGCGCCTGAATCCGGCGGCACCGCGCGTGTTTCCCGCCGGCACGACACGCGCCCGGCAATGCGCGTTCGCGCCGCTACCGGTATGACGCACCCGCATCGATCGACGCGCCGCCGTTCATACGCTGAACGTCTGCGACGTCTTCATTTCGATCCACGTCATCCCGGCGCGCAGCCCTTCGATCGCCGCCTCGTGCTCGGTCGGATACGCATGACTGTGCTCGAACGTGTGATGAAAGCGCGCCGGCCCGGTGCCGTGCTCGACCGACACGCGACAGCGGAACTGACCCGATTCGCACGGCCGCGTCTCGACTTCGACCGACCAGTCGCGTTCATGAATATTGCCCTGCAGTGTCATGCGCCCTCCTGCGGTATCAGTCGTCGAGCCGGAAGTGACCGCTATGCAGCAACACCGGCCGGCCGCCGATTTCGTCGAGCATTCGCCGCGCCATCGTCTCGATCGCCGGCCGGTGCGCGTCGAACGCATCCAGCAAATCCCGCTCGAGCAGCGACCGCGCGCCGAAATGGTCTTCCAGCGCTTCGGCCGTAACCGCGCACTGCACGCAGCGGCCGTCGACCAGCGCCGAAAACGCAACGACCAGATCGCGTCCGCAGTATTCGGGCGGGTCCGGGGGAAAGGCAATCTGCATCTGTCCGCCTGTCATCGTCGTAACGACTCCATGACCAGAGCATAGTGGTGTGCGCCGCCGCGCGCTTGACCCACGTCAAGCGGCTCGCCGGGCCATGTGATGCCATGCGGCACGACGCGCGGCCGGGCGGGTTCAGCCCGCGTCCGCGTCGATCGTCGCGCCACGCTCCGCCAGCAGCTCGCGCAGCACGCTGCGATGGCAACGGTGCGCATCCTCGCAGTAACAGCCGATCGAGAATGCGCTCGTTGCGGACAGCGCCGCAAGCAGGTCCAGCACCTTCGGCGCGTCGCCATGCGCCATTTCCGCGCGGAAGTGCCGCGCGAACGCGCGCCATTGCGCGTCGGTTTCGGCGGTGAGCGCCTGCGCGACGAGTTCGGCGCTCGGCGACAGCGTCGGCAGCCATACATCATAGTAGTTTCGCGACGCGAATTCCGCCTTCGGTACGCCGCGCGGCGGTCGCCGCACCGTGCCGATCCTCAGGCCCTCGCCGGGCGCGCGTGGCGTGCCCAGCCGTACGATTCGAATAGCCATGCCGCTCCTTCTCGCGTTCAATCCCTCATCGTACCGCCGCGCCGCAGCCGCGCAAGAAAAAACCGGCTGCCTCCGCACGGAGACAGCCGGTTTCTGCGATGCGATCCGGCGCGCCGGTCAGACGCCGCTCTTCAGCACCTTGCCGATCGCATCCGCGACGATGCCGACGTTCGAGTCGTTCAGGCCCGCGACGCACATGCGGCCCGAACGCAGGATGTACACGCCGTGCACTTCGCGCAGCGCTTCGACCTGCGATTCGGTCAGGCCCGTGTACGTGAACATCCCGCGCTGCTTGACGTAGCGCGTCAGCGCTTCGCCGCTCACGTGATCGCGCAGGCCGTCGTGGATCGACTGGCGCATCCGCGCGATGCGGCGGCACATCGCCGCGAGTTCCTCTTCCCACTGCTTGCGCAGCGCGGGGGTGTTGAGCACGGTCGCGACGACCTTCGCACCGTAGGTTTGCGGGTTGCTGTAGTTCGAGCGCACCGCGCCGGCCAGCTGCCCGAGCACGCGGTCGGCCGCGGCGGCATCCTCGCAGACGACGCTCAGGCCGCCGACGCGCTCGCCATACAGCGAGAAGTTCTTCGAGAACGAGTTCGCGACGAGCGCCGGCACGCCGCGGCGGGCCAGCTCGCGCACCGCGAACGCGTCCGCGTCGAGCCCCGCGCCGAAGCCCTGGTACGCCATGTCGACGAACGGCAGCAGCCCGCGCGCCTCGATCACGTCGATCAGCTTCTCCCACTGGCCTTCGTCGAGATCGACGCCGGTCGGGTTGTGGCAGCACGCGTGCAGCAGCACGATGCTGCGCGCCGGCAGCGCGTCGATCGCCGCGAGCATCGCGTCGAACTTCAGGCCGCCCGTCGCTTCGTCGTAGTACGGGTACGTATTCACCGTGAAGCCCGCGCGCTCGAAGATGAAGCGGTGGTTTTCCCAGCTCGGATCGCTGAGCCACACCTGCGCGTCCGGGAAATAGCGCTTCAGGAAATCCGCGCCGACCTTCAGCGCGCCCGAGCCGCCGAGCGTCTGCACGGTGGCGATGCGGCCGGCCGCACGCGCCGGGTGATCGGCGCCGAACACCAGCGACTGGACGGCGTCGCGATACGCGGCCAGGCCGATCATCGGCAGGTAGGGCTTCGGGCCGATGTCGCGCTGCAGCGCGGTTTCGGCTTCGCGCACGGCGCCCATCACGGGAATCCGGCCTTCGGCGTCGAAATAGATGCCGATGCTCAGGTTGACCTTCTGATCGCGCGGATCTTTCTGGAAGTTCTCGTTGAGCGTCAGGATCGGGTCGCCGGGGTACGCGTCGATGTGTTCGAACATGGCTATGTCGGTCTCGTTTGGAAGAATGATCGGTGGTGGCCTGGCCTGCGTGCAGCGTCGGTGTCAGCGGATGGACGCGCCGTCGCGCACCGCGTAGCCCGCATTCTTCTGACGGAAGCGATACCCGATCGCGAGCACCGCGAGCCATACCGGGATCAGGTACACCGACAGGCGGAGATCCGGTGTCAGGTACATCACGACGAGAATGCCGGCCATGAACGCCAGGCACAGGTAATTCGTGAAAGGATAGCCCAGACTGCGGAAGGAAGTCTGCTCTCCGGCGATACGCTTGGCCTGGCGGAACTTCAGGTGGATCAGCGTGATCATCGCCCAGTTGATGATCAGCGCCGACACGACGAGGCCCATCAGCACCTCGAACGCCTTGCCCGGCATGAAGTAGTTGACCAGCACGCACACGCCGGTCGCGAGCGCCGACGCGCCGAGCGCGGCGAGCGGAATGCCGCGCTTGTTCACCGAGCACAGCACCTTCGGCGCATTGCCCTGCTTCGCGAGGCCGAACAGCATCCGGCTGTTGCTGTACACGCCGCTGTTGTAGACCGACAGCGCGGCCGTCAGCACGACCACGTTCAGCACGTTCGCGACCAGGTTGCTGCTCAGCGCGTGGAAGATCAGCACGAACGGGCTGCCGCCGGAGACGACCTTCTCCCACGGATACAGCGACAGCAGCACGGCGAGCGCGCCGATGTAGAAAATCAGGATCCGGTAGATCACCTGGTTGGTCGCGCGCGGAATGCTGCGCTTCGGATCGTCGGCTTCGGCCGCGGTGATGCCGATCAGCTCCAGCCCGCCGAACGAGAACATGATCGCCGCCATCGACATCACGAGCCCCGACACGCCGTTCGGGAAGAAGCCGCCGTGCTGCCACAGGTTCGCGACGGTCGCTTCCGGCCCCGCATGACCGCTCGCGAGCAGCCAGCCGCCGAAGCCGATCATCCCGACGATCGCCGCGACCTTGATGATCGAGAACCAGAATTCCGTCTCGCCGTACGACTTCACGCTCGCCAGATTCAGCAGGTTGATCGCGACGAAGAACACCAGCGCCGACACCCAGGTCGGCACGCCCGGCCACCAGTACTGCACGTAGATCCCGACGGCGGACAGCTCGGCCATGCTGACGAGGATGTACAGCACCCAGTAGTTCCAGCCGGACAGGAAGCCGGTGAAGTGGCCGACGTACTTGTCGGCGAAGTAGCTGAACGAGCCGGCGACGGGCTCGTCGACGACCATCTCGCCCAGTTGGCGCATGATGAAGAATGCGATGATGCCGGCCACCCCGTAGCCGAGCAGCACGGACGGGCCGGCCATCTTGATCGTCTGCGCGATGCCGAGGAACAGCCCCGTACCGAGCGCGCCGCCGAGCGCGATCAGCTGGATGTGGCGATTCTTCAGCCCCCGCTTCAGGCCGTCCTTCTCGTTTCCAGAAACCATGTCTTCTCCACTCTCTCCGCCTCCGCCGGAAGCGGTGCGGCGCGCCTCGGTGTGCCGGGCGCTGTTTTGCTGTGCCGGCGACCGTTCGTGGAGCCACCGGGTTGGGGACTGCAATCTTCGCGTGGCAACGCCCGATGATTCGCGTCGACGGGCCCGCCAGACCGGCCGCCGACTTGTCGTCTTCGCCGCATTGCTGCGGTCGCACACGAAAATCCGGCGTCAGTTTAGCGTCGCGACGACGAAATCGGGTTGCGTAACCCGCTCATGCAAACCCTACATTATGAGATAAGATTGCATCCGGGAGACAGATGAGGAAACAAAAATGCCTGAACCGGTTCTCGATCGCATCGATCGCCACTTGCTGTCGGTGCTGCAGGAGAACGGCCGCGCGTCGAACCTCGATCTGGCGAAGGCCGTCGGCCTGTCGCCCGCGCAGACGCTGCGACGCCACCGCCGGCTGGAAGAGATCGGCGCGATCCGCCGTTACGAGACGCGCCTTTGCCCCGATACGCTCGGTTTCGGCGTCACCGCGTTCGTGCACGTGACGATGGAGCGCGGGCATATCCGCGACCTGTCGAAGTTCCAGAAGCTGGTGTCGGATCTGGCGCAGATCCAGGAATGTTTCTCGGTGACCGGCGACATCGACTACGTGCTGAAGGTGGTCGCGCACGACCTGAAGGGGCTGTCCACGTTCCTGCTCGAAACGCTGATGCGCATTCCCGGCGTGAGCGGCGTGCATTCGAGCGTGTGCCTCGACGAGATCAAGTGCACGAGTGCGATGCCGGTGGAGACGTAACACCAGCACGCGGGCGAGGCGTTCACGATCGACATTGCCTGTAAAACGCATTCGCCTGCGTCGTTGCCCGATGGCACCGATTAACAGGACGCCCACCAATCGTTAGTGAATTTCACGAAAAATCGTACACGTCTAATAGGCGACTTGTTTCCTATCAGCGATCGTCTTCGATTCCTTAATGCACCAGGCAGGAATCGACTATGCAACAAGCCGTAGCAAGAGCCAGCGATCCGACCGCTCCCGTCGGATTCGTCATCGCCGCCACGTACGGGACGTAACCGATGCCGAACCCGCCCACGAAAGTCCGTACCAATAACACGCCGCATTCTGAAAAAGTCGTACAACTCAGAACACTGACATTTCAGGAGCTTTGGAACGCATATCCGAAGAAGAACCCATACGACGACCCGACTGGCGAGTATGAAAATCAATGTGCGATCCGGATGAGCGTCACCTTCCACGCAATCGGCAGCAGCATGAAGTCGTTTTCTCAGAAGGTATTGAAACCCATGCCGGGAAAACAGACGCTCGGGCGTCTGGTTCTCAATGGAAAAGCAACTGCAACCCGCGCCTATGAACTGGCGAAATGGTTGAAGCTTCGCCCATTCCTTGGCCTGGGCAAGCCGGAAAGCATCACCGGACAGGATTGGCAGGACAAGATAAAGGGCCGCACCGGTATTATCTATTTCTTCGGCTATTGGCGGCAGGACGGAGATTCGGCTGACGCATTGAGCGGCGGACATATCGACCTGTGGAACAAGGACACGCTCACGCCCTCCGCCGCATCGTTCTGGAGATTTCGCATCGGCGTGCGGTCCATGATCAACCCGGTCGATTATCTACGGGGCCGACGCGGAAATTGGTACTCGGACCTGGCCGATTCGAAAGAAATCCTTTTCTGGGAAGTTGAATGAAACGGTTGGCTGCCACCCTGGGTGGACTCATATGGGGCTTACTCGCTACCTGGGCATCCCTCTACACGTTCAGCCGTATTCATTGGCCCGTTACGCCATCACATTCGATCGGCTGCAACGACATGGAGCATTGCGCCCCTCACGCCGTATTCGTGCTCGGTCTGCTCGCGCTCACTTTGTGGCCTTCGGTCCTCTTTGCCGCAATCAACGCCTTCGCTTACCGGCGCTGGTCTTGGCGCAGATGGGGAACCGTGTTCGTTGCCACTACGCTGTTTGTCGTCTTTTTTCATCTCGCGAGCTACACGGCACCCTCGCTAGGTCTTTTCAGCTAAGTCGGATCGACGAGGCGGCACAATGCAACTTATGTCGTCGCCTCGTTCCGTCAGTTCCCCTCGAGCTATAGCTCGCTTTGGCGCCACCTGTGGCGACCCCACCCGCACGTGTCGAAACCGGCGATCTTCGCAAGTCTTCACCGCACCGCTTCAAACGCGCTGATCAGCAACGCCCCCGCCGCGATCACCACGCACCCGCCCGCCCGACGCGGCGTCAGCCGTTCGCCCAGATACACGCGTGCGATCAGCGCCGCGAACACCACGCTCGTCTCGCGCAACGCCGACACGGGGCCCATCGGCGCGCGATCCATCGCCCAGATCACGATCCCGTACGCGAGCGCCGCAAATACGCCGCCGCACGCGGCCTTCGCGGTTTCGCCGACATCCTGCGCGAGCCGCAGCGGCCCCGCCCGCAACCGGTAGTACACGGCCATCATCAGCCCGGTCAGCACGAACATCCACGCGGTATAGCCGATCGTGCTGCCGCTTTCGCGCACGCCGATCCCGTCGACCACGCTGTACGCGGCGATCGACACGCCGGTTGCAAACGCGGTCGGCAATACCTGCTTCATCCGGTGCCGCGCACCGCGTCCACGCTCCAGCCCGATCGCCATGATCCCGGCGCAGATCAGCACGAGCCCGCATTGCGCGCCCACGTTCAGCCGCTCGCCGGCGAACGCCGCCGCACCCAGCGTGACGAGCAGCGGCGCGGTGCCGCGCGCGACCGGATACGCCACGGTCAGATCGCCGTGTTCGTACGCGCGCACCAGCAGCAGCGTATAGACCACATGGATCACCGCCGATGCGACGACGCAGGCCCAGCTCGCGGGCGAGATCGGCGCGGCGGCCGGCAGGAACAGCAGCGCGAACAGCCCGATCGCGATCTGCAGCACGGTGGCCGAACGCAGCCGGTCGCCGCTGCTGCGCACGAGCGCATTCCATGACGCGTGCAGGAACGCGGCACACAACACGGCAAACAAAACGGGAATCGGCACGCTGAATACTCGCTGACGGCCGGCAACGCGAAATCGTCGCCGCGGGCCGACCATCGTATGAATACGTCACGCGATTGTCAAAAACGACCGGCTGCGCGACCGCCGGCCCGACCCTGCCCGCGGCACGCTATCGCCCGCCGGACATGGCGCACGGGGCAGCGGCCGGCCCCCCGGCCGAATGTGTCGCACAGGTGGCAGACGCTCCGTCCCTTTCCGTTCTCTTTCGCCACCCTCCGCGCCGTAATGAAATCGATACCGCAACGCAACCGCCGCGAAACCACTCCGCCCCCATATCTTCATACCGGACTGTTTCAATGCCGGTGCTCTATCAACGAGCTCCGCGCCGAACCGATACGGCGACGGGG
Organism: Burkholderia sp. IDO3; assembly: GCF_003366075.1. Classification (NCBI taxonomy): domain Bacteria; kingdom Pseudomonadati; phylum Pseudomonadota; class Betaproteobacteria; order Burkholderiales; family Burkholderiaceae; genus Burkholderia; species Burkholderia sp. IDO3. Next base: position 1,538,152 of record NZ_CP028962.1, on the reverse strand, counting down.
CCGATCTCCACCATCGCAAACCTATCTGGAGCTTTCCGATGTTCCGTCAAGCCTTGCTCGTCACCGCCTGCGCCGGCGCAGTGCTCGCGCTGTTCGCCTGCGGCGGCAGCGACGATCCCACGTCGACGCCCGCCGTGTCGTCGCAGAATGCGCTGAAGACCGCCACGCCGATCAAGCACGTCGTCGTGATCTACGGCGAAAACGTGTCGTTCGACCACTACTTCGGCACCTACCCGAACGCGTCGAACCCGTCGGGCGAACCGGCATTCACCGCGAAGTCCGGCACGCCGACGGTCAACGGGCTGACCGGCACGCTGCTGACCGCGAACCCGAACTTCACGAACACGGCCAACGGCACCGACGCCGCGAACCCGTTCCGCCTCGATCGCACGCAGGCCGCGACCGCCGACCAGAACCACGCGTACACGGCCGAGCAGCAGGCCGAGGACAACGGCCTCGCCGACCTGTTCCCGAAATACACCGGCAAGGGCTCGTCCGGCGGCGCCGGCGCGTTCGGCACGAAGGGCCAGGTGATGGGCTTCTTCGACGGCAACACCGTCACCGCACTGTGGAACTACGCGCAGCGCTTCGCGATGAGCGACAACGCATATACGACGGTGTACGGCCCGTCGACGCCGGGCGCGCTGAACGTCGTGTCGGGCCAGACCAACGGGATGCAGATCGTCAAGACGTCGGCGCAGCCGTCGACGCTCGCGACGAGTTCGTACTACATCAATGACGGCCAGGGCGGCTTCACGATGATCAACGACGTCGACCCGGGCTACGACGTGTGCTCGAGCACGACCGACCAGGCGATGATGACCGGCAAGAACATCGGCGACCTGCTGAACGGCGCGAAGATCACGTGGGGCGGCTTCATGGGCGGCTTCAACCTGTCGACGACCAACGGCAACGGCACGACGGGCTGCGCGCGCAGCACGATCGCCACCGCCGTGAACGCCGCGACGGCCGACTACATCCCGCACCACAACTGGTTCCAGTACTACGCGTCGACGTCGAACCCGCAGCACACGCGCCCGAGCTCGGTCGCGGCGATCGGCTCGAGCCTCGAAACCGACGGCAAGACGGCCGAACCGGCGAACCACCAGTACGACACCGACGATTTCTTCTCGGCAGTGAAGGCCGGCAACTTCCCGTCGGTCAGCTTCCTGAAGGCGCCGGCCGCACAGGACGCGCACGCAGGCTATTCGGATCCGCTCGACGAGCAGGCGTTCGTGACGAAGGTCGTCAACTTCCTGCAGCAGCAGCCCGACTGGCAGAGCACGGCCGTGATCGTCACCTATGACGATTCGGACGGCTGGTACGACCATGCGTACACGACGCCGACCCGCTCGTCGTCCGACGCGGTCGACCAGGTGAACGGCAACGGCAAGTGCGGCTCGGGCGGTACCACGGGCGTGAACGGCGGCACCGTGAACGGCCGCTGCGGCCCGGGTGTGCGCATTCCGCTGGTCGTGATCTCGCCGTATGCGAAGCAGAACTACGTCGACCACACGCAGATCGACCAGGCGTCCGTCGTGCGCTTCATCGAGGACAACTGGCTCGGCAGCCAGCGCATCGGCGGCGGCTCGTTCGATGCGTCCGCAGGCGATCTGCGCGGCCTGTTCGACTTCTCGTCGAAGCCGAATACGGCGCCGCTGTATCTCGATCCGACGCAAGGCACCGTGCTGAGCGCGGCGCCGGCGATCTGACCGGCATTGCGTAACACGTAGCAGCACGCAGCAGGCCGGCGCATCGTGCGCCGGCCGTTTCCATTCAACGCGCCGCTTCGCGCGGCGCCCGCACTCCGACTTTCGACCGACAGCATGACAGCTCGTCCCGCGTACCCGTCTCCCGACGCATCCGGCGCCGCCGCGCCGCGTTCCCCTTCCCGCGCGCTGCGCCGCGCGGCGCTCGCGCTCGGCGCGGCCGTGCTCGGCTACGGCGCGTTCGCGATCGCGTTTCCGGCCCGCACGCCGGCGGCGATCGGCGACGTCGTCGCCGACTGGACGGGCGCGAATCCGCATCCGGTCGTGCTGCAGCGCCCGGCCGCGCAGCCGCTGTCCGCGGTTGCGCAACTGGGGCGCGCGCTGTTCGTCGATCCGTCGCTGTCGGCCTCCGGCAAGCAGTCGTGCGCGTCGTGCCACAGCCCCGATCACGCGTACGGCCCGCCGAACGGGCTCGACGTGCAGCCGGGCGGCCTCGCGATGACGCAGCAGGGTTATCGTCCGCCGCCGTCGCTGATGTACCTGTACCGGCAGCCCAACTTCAGCATCGGCCCCGATGCCGGCGAAAACGACGCCGCGCCGAGCGTCGCGCAGCAGGCCGCGTCGGCGGCCGGCGTCGTCAAGGCGCAGAAGGTGGCCGGCACGTCGGCGGCACCGCAGCTCGTGCCGCAAGGCGGCATGTTCTGGGACGGCCGCGCCGACACGCTGCAGCAGCAGGCATTCGGGCCGCTGCTGAATCCGGTGGAAATGGCAAACGCCAGCATCGACGACGTCGCGCACAAGCTCGCGCAGTCGTCGCATCGCGCGCAGTTCGAGCAGTTGTTCGGGCCGCGCGTGTTCGACAGCCCGCAGCTCGCGGTGTCGGAGGCGATGTTCGCGATCGCGCGGTACCAGGTCGAGGATTCGTCGTTCCACCCGTACAACAGCAAGTACGATCGCTGGCTCGAAGGCCGCGCGCGCCTCACGCAGGCCGAGCTGCGCGGGCTGCGGCTCTTCAACGATCCGGACAAGGCCAATTGTGCCGGCTGCCACCTGTCGAAGCCCGGCAAGGACGGCTTGCCGCCGATGTTTACCGACTATCAGTACGAGGCGCTCGGCGCGCCGCGCAACCGGCAGCTCGCGCAGAACCGCAACCCCGCGTTCTACGATCTCGGCGTGTGCGGGCCGTTCCGCGAGGATCTGAAGGACCAGACGCAGTATTGCGCGATGTTCCTCACGCCGACGCTGCGCAACGCCGCGACGCGCCACGTGTTCTTCCACAACGGCGTGTTCCATACGCTCGACCAGGTGATGGCGTTCTACAACGAGCGCAGCATCTCGCCGCAGAAGTTCTATTCGCGCGGCGCGGACGGCAAGGTCGACGAATACGACGATATTCCGGCGAAGTACCATGCGAACGTCGACGTGACCGATGCGCCGTTCGATCGCAAGCCCGGCGACAAGCCCGCGATGACCGCGCAGGACATCAAGGATATCGAAGCGTTTCTCGGCACGCTGACCGACGAGCCGGCGCACTGAGCGGCGGGCCGCCGCGCGGCGTCAGCAGCGCGCGCGGATGCAGAGGAAGGCCGGCGCCAGCGACAGCGCCGCATGGAGCCGTTCCGACACGGCCTTCATCTCGGGCAGCGGCCGCGGCTCGACGAAGCGCTCGAGCCGCCAGCCGGCGTCGGCGAGCGCGTTCAGGATGTCGGCAAGCGGGCGGCGCCATGCCTCGACATACGGCTTCGGTTCGCCGAAACCCGACCAATGGAGACCGAACCGGTTCGTGTCGAAGTACGTGTCCTCCCCGTGCGTGCGCTCGTCCATCCAGTCGCGCATCGGATGCGCCATCGAGAACGCCAACGTCGCGCCCGGTCGCGCGACGCGCCTGAATTCATGCAGCGTCGGCGCGAGATCGCGCAGATAGTCGAACGCGAGCGAGCACAGGACCTTGTCGAATGATCGGTCGGGCAGCCAGTCGAGCGGCGCCGCGAGATCGCCCTCCACGACGTCGACCGCGAGCCCCGCGCAGCGGGATTTCGCGAGGGCGATCATTTCGGGCGTAATGTCGAACGCATGGACGGTCGCGCCGCGGCGCGCGAGGTGCGCGCTGCAGATGCCGGGCCCGCAGCCGGCGTCGAGCACCGTCAGGCCGTCGACGTCGCCGAGCAGCGCCAGCGTCGCCGGCCGTTCGTAGAGTGCGTTGTGCGCCTTGGTCGGCGCGATGTCCGCGTAGCGTTGCGCGAAGCTCGCGTACGCGCGGCGGGCGGACGGTTCGTTCGGGTCGGTCATGCGGCGTCCGTCGGGGGGAGTCGGGATTTCGATTCTGCCCGATCGGCGCCCGGACGGCGACGATCGAACGTCACCGCTTATCGCGGGTGCTCGGCCCGGTACGTGCTGTTCGGGCGCAGGACGAGCTTCTTCGCGGCGGCGTCCAGTTCGTTGCCGTGATACAGATCCATGCACTTCAGGTAGTCGAACCTGACGTTCCTCACTTCCGATTCGACGACCGGATTCCGGTAATCACGTGCAAGGTACTTCGCCACCAGCGCATGCACGACGTCCGGTGCATGGTGCTCGCGCAGTGTCTGGCTACCGCCTACGAGCAGGCACCCGCCGTGAGCAAGGATATCGGCAGCAGCACGAACGCGTTGCGCGACTGGACCTACTACGACCTGGAGCATGTCCTTGAAGTTCTGGAGGTAGGTCCGTGAGCCGGCTTCCGGCGACGTTCGGGCTGCCTCCTTCGCCGACACCGTTGCAGGATGAAGCGCAGCGCATGCCAGTGCGATCGCGATCCAGGCTCCCTTCATGACAGACTCCAAAAATTCGCACGATCCGTACCCCACGCAACGGCAAACGAAGGTCGTTTCACTTCGACTCCCTGTCATTGGAATTAACTTGGTTGGCTCGCGTGCATCGGAAAATCACCGCGACTCATGGTTTCCCGAAACCCTTCGGGTCCTCCATCCCGTGCATCATGATGCACTTTATGAAATGATTTTGTAATAATCATCTGGCGACACCTGTCGTACCCTCGCCCACCTCCCGCGAAGCTCCCCCCTCGTTTTCCCCAACCCCGACCATCTTGACTCCCGTCGCCCGATCGACAACACTTCGCACATCGCAAGTGTGATCACAGATCGCAGATCAAACCCAGGAGAACCCCGCCTTGGCGCCTCGTATCGTCCCGCCCGCACTGAAAGCCATCGAATCGGAAACGATGGCCGACAAGGTCTATCAGCAACTGCGCGAAGCGCTGATGAGCGGCCGTTTCGCGCCCGGCCAGGCGCTGAGCCTGCGCAGCGTCGCCGAGGCGGTCGGCTCGTCGACGATGCCCGTGCGCGCCGCGCTCACGCGGCTGCGCGCCGAGCGCGCGCTGGTCGACGGCCCGAATCGCGCGCTCGTCGTGCCGCCGATGACGCTCGACATGCTCGGTGAACTCCGCGACGTACGGATCGCCCTCGAAGGCTGCATCGCGGAACGTGCGTGCGCCCGCATGACCGACGCGCAGATCGCCACCGTGCGCAGGACCTGCGAAACGATGCAGGCGCAAGTCGAGGCCGGCCGTTCGCGCGCATACCTGCAGAGCAATTTCGCGTTCCACAGCGCGATCTACGCGCACGGCGCGAGCGAAAGCACGCTCGCGATCGTCGAGAACCTGTGGATGCGCGTCGGGCCGTTCCTCAACATGGTCGCGCTCGATATCCCGCACATGCGGCGCTCGATGGATGCGCACCGCGCGATCGTCGATGCGCTCGAACGGCGCGACGGCGCCGGCGTGCGCGCCGGCATCGCGCTCGACATCGGCGGCGCGGCGCACGATCTCGCCGAGACGTTGCGGGCCGAGCAAACCCCGCGGCGCGTGAACGCAAAGCCGTAGCGGCCGCATTGCGCAGCAGCCGCCCGGCGGCGGCGCACCCGATTACAACTTCAACGATGGAGACAACCCGGCATGACAGCTTCCGACCTGCTGAAACCCTATGACGGCCTGCGCGTCCTCGTGACGGGCGGCGCCTCGGGCATCGGTCTCGAGATCGCCGACGCGTTCGCCGAATGCGGCGCGCGCGTCCACGTGTGCGATGCGTCGCAAGCCGCGATCGCGGCGCTGGCGGACCGGCCGTCCCGCCCCGCGATCAGCGCGACGCTGGCCGACGTAGCCGATCCGGCCGCGGTCGAACGCGTGTTCGCGGACGTCGCGGCGGCGCTCGGCGGCCTCGACGTGCTGGTCAACAATGCCGGCATCGCGGGCCCGACCGGGGGTATCGACGAAATCGACCCGGTGCAGTGGGAGCAAACGGTCGCGATCAACCTGAACGCGCAGTTCCAGTTCGCGCGGCACGCGGTGCCGCTGCTGCGCGACGCGAAGCACGGCGGCGCGATCATCGCGCTGTCGTCGGTCGCGGGACGGCTCGGCTATGCGTTCCGCACGCCGTACGCAGCGACCAAGTGGGCCATCGTCGGCCTCGTGAAAAGCCTCGCGATCGAGCTCGGGCCGCTCGGCATCCGCGTGAACGCGATCCAGCCCGGCATCGTGCGCGGCCCGCGGATGCGCCGCGTGATCGAGGCGCGCGCGCAGCAGTTGGGTATCGGCTACGACGAGATGGAGAAGCGCTATCTCGAGAAGATTTCGCTGCGGCGCATGACCGATCCGGCCGAGATCGCCGCGACCGCGCTGTTCCTGTGCTCGCCGGGCGGACACGGCATCACCGGGCAGGCGATTTCCGTCTGCGGCAACGTCGAAGTGCTCTGACGCGTCTCACGCATCGCTCACCGAAAGGAATCCATCCGTGGCAAACGCTCGCAAAGTCATCATCACCTGTGCGCCGACCGGCGCGATCCACACGCCGTCGATGTCGCCGTATCTGCCCGTGACGCCGCATGAGATCGAGACGGCCGCCGTCGCGGCTGCCGAGGCCGGCGCGGCGATCCTGCATCTTCACGCGCGCAACCCGTCCGACGGCAAACCGACGCAGGATCCGGCCGTGTTCGCCGAATTCCTGCCGCGCATCAAGGCGCAAACCGACGCGGTGATCAATCTCACGTCGGGCGGCAGTCCGCACATGAGCGTCGACGAACGGCTGCAGCCGGCGCTGCATTTCCAGCCCGAGATCGCATCGCTGAACATGGGCTCGATGAACTTCGGGCTCTATCCGATGCTCGAGCGCTTTCGCGAACTGAAGCATCCGTGGGAGCGCGAACATCTCGAGAAGAGCCGCGACCTCGTGTTCAAGAACACGTTCGCCGACATCGAGACGATCCTCACGCGCTGCGGCGCGAACGGCACGCGCTTCGAATTCGAGTGCTACGACATCTCGCACCTGTACAACCTCGCCCATTTCGTCGACCGCGGACTCGCGAAGCCGCCGTTCTTCGTGCAGAGCGTGTTCGGCCTGCTCGGCGGCATCGGCGCGCACCCGGAAGACCTGATGCACATGCGCCGCACGGCCGACCGCCTGTTCGGCGACGACTACGTGTGGTCGATTCTCGGTGCGGGCCGCAACCAGATTCCGCTCGCGACGATCGGCGCGGCCCAGGGCGCGAACGTGCGCGTCGGCCTCGAGGACTCGCTGTGGATCGCGCCCGGCAAACTCGCCGAATCGAGTGCCGCGCAGGTGCTGAAGATGCGGCAGGTGCTGGAGGGCCTGTCGCTGGACATCGCGACGCCGGCCGAGGCGCGCGCGATGCTCGAGCTCAAGGGCGGCGACGCGGTCAATTTCTGATCGCCGGGTAGCCCCCGACCGCAGCCTTAACCCAGGACCCGCAAGCGCAGAGACAAGGCGACGGCCCGAGCCGGCGCCAGGACGCCCTTCATCGCCCCGCTCCCGTCGAGCGCCGCCGGCGCGGCTCCGTCGTCTGCCCCTCCGCTGCGCGCGACGCAGCGGCCTCTGTCGAATGCGGTGCGCCGTGCTTGCCGTGTGCGCCCGTTCGCCTTTACCGGAGTCGTCCGCATGTCCACTCACCACGCCCAGGCACTGCCTTCCGCCGCCGGCGACGCAAGCGCGTCGCTGAACCAACTGCTGTTCCGCAAGCTGATGCCGCTGCTGATCGCCGCCTATGTCATCAGCTTCCTCGACCGCACCAACATCGCCTTCGCCAAACATTCGATGGGTGTGGATCTGGGTATTTCGTCCGCCGCCTACGGGCTCGGCGCGGGCTTGTTCTTCCTCACCTACGCGCTGTTCGAGATCCCGAGCAACCTGATCATGCACCGCGTCGGCGCGCGCTTCTGGATCACGCGAATCATGCTCACATGGGGTGCGCTGTCGGTCGCGATGGCCTTCGTCGGTGGCCCGACGTCGTTCTATGTGATGCGTCTCCTGCTCGGCGTCGCCGAAGCCGGGCTGTTTCCGGGCGTGATGCTGTACCTCACGTATTGGTTCGGTCGCGAGGAACGTGCGCGCGCGACAGGCTATTTCCTGCTGGGCGTGTGCATTGCGAACATCATCGGCGGGCCACTGGCGGGCGCGCTGATCGAACTCGACGGGTCGCTCGGCTTCCGCGGCTGGCAATGGCTGTTCGTCGTCGAAGGGATTCCGGCGATCCTGCTCGCCTTCGTCGTCTGGATGCGCCTGCCGGACCGCCCGAGCAGCGCGCCGTGGCTCTCCCCCGAGACCGGTCGGGCCCTCGAACGCACGCTCGCGGCCGAACAGGATGCGGGCGTGGCCGCCCGCGGCAGCCACGCGTTCGGCTCGGCGCTGCGCGATCCGCAGATCTGGCTCGCGATCTTCGTGTACTTCTGCCACCAACTGACGATCTATACAGTGATCTTCTTCCTGCCGGGCATCATCGGTGCATCCGGGCGTTTCTCGCCGTTCGCGGTCGGATTACTGACCGCGTTGCCCTGGCTCGCCGCCGCGCTCGGCGCAGCGACGCTGCCGCGCTTCGCGCGCGAATCGCACCATTCGCGCCGGATACTGTGTGCCGGGCTCGTGGTGATGGCAGCGGGGATGGTGGGCGCCGCGCATGCGTCGCCGGTGGCCGGCCTCGCCTGCGTGTGCGTGGCCGCGTCGATGTTCTTCGTCGTGCAGTCGATCGTATTCACGTTTCCCGCGTCCCGGCTCGCGGGCAGCGCGCTGGCCGGCGGCCTCGGTCTCGTGAATACGTGCGGGCTCCTCGGCGGCTTCGTCGGCCCGACTGTCGTCGGCGCCATCGAACAGGCGACGGGCAATGCAAGGAACGGGCTCACGCTGCTCGCCGCGGCGCTCGTCGTCGCGGCGTTCGCGAGTCTTGCGCTGCGTCACGGGCACGAACTGCGCGGTGCACGCTCGACCGGCTGAACGTCCGCGCGATTCAAGCCGGCGCGATGCGGCGATCCCGCCTCGTCCGCATCGCGCCGCGCACCGTCAGAACAGATACATCCCCGCGACGAACACCACGCCCGAGAACAGCAGCGTCGTCACGCAGTACCCCATGATGTCGCGCACGCCGAGCCCGGCGATCGCGAGCGCGGGCAGCGCCCAGAACGGCTGCGCCATGTTGGTCCACGCCTCGCCGTAAGCGATCGCCATCGCGGCCTTGCCGAGATCGGCGCCGAGCGCCTGTGCGGCCGGCATCACGAACGGGCCCTGCACGACCCAGTGGCCGCCGCCCGACGGCACCGCGAAGTTGATCACGGCCGAGCTGAGGAACGCGAGCAGCGGGAACGTGTGCACGTTCGCGATATCGACGAACCACTTGGTGATCACGCCCGCGAGGCCCGAGTGATCCATCAGCGCCTGGATGCCCGCGTAGAACGGGAACTGGATCATGATCCCCGACGCGCCGCGCGCCGCGCCGGCCACCGCGCGCGCATAGGCCATCGGCGTGCGGTGCAGCAGGATGCCGGCCGCGAGGAACGCGAGGTTCACGGTGTCGATGTCGAGCGCGAAACCCTTCTGCATGAAGCGCAGCACGAGGAACACCGCGCACAGCGCCGCGACGAAAATCGACAGCGCGCGGCTTTCTTCCAGTCGTTCGGCGAACGTCGCGTCGGGTCCGAGCTGACGCTCGACGCTCGGCGGCTCCGCGAGCAGCGCCGGATCGACGCTGACGACCTCGCCGGGCTTCGGCATCATCATCCGGGCGAGAAACGGCAGCATCACGATCAGCCCGATCGTGATGAACGCGTTGTAGCCGGTGAAGATCGTGTGCGACACGGGAATCAGCCCGATGGTCTTTTCCATCGGATTGCCCTTCGTCGCGGCGACGAGCGGGACCGAACCCGACAGCCCGCCGTGCCAGCTCAGGAAGCCCATGTACGCGGACGCGACGAGCAGCCGGTAGTCGCTGCCGGCCACGCGGCGCGCGACTTCACGCGCGAGCATCGCGCCGAGCACGAGGCCGAAGCCCCAGTTGATCGCACAGGCGAGCGCGCCGACGAACGCGACGAGCATCACGCCCTGCCCCGGCGTGCGCGCGGTGCTTGCGAGCGCAACGAGCATGCGTCGCACGGGCGGCGAGCTCGCGAGTGCGTGGCCGGTGACGAGAATCATCACCATCTGCATCGAGAACGCGAGCAGGTTCCAGAAGCCCGAACCCCACATCGTCGTGAGTTGCGCGGGCGTGTTCGGCGTGAGGCCGAACGCGAGCGCGAACGTGACGATCGTCAGCAGGATCGCGAAAATCAACGGGTCGGGCAGCACGCGGTGGACCACCTGCGTGAAAAAGCGGGAAATGCGTTGAATCAACTTGAGCTCCTCGTTTCCTGATAGGGACGTCCGCGCGTGTGGTTCGTTGTTCGGTGCGCGGAATCGCGCGGATTCTTGCACAGAACCGCAAGACGCGCTTCGGCGCGCGCCCCCGGTGTGATCAGGTAGCGATACGCGCAAGGAACGGACGAGGAAACGGGGAAAAGACGACGGCAGCCGGCTCGGGCTCAGCCTGCGAGGACGATGGATAACGGCGCGGTTCAGCGAGCAGCCGTCGCCGGCGTACCGACCATCGCCATCGCATTCGCCCGCCGCTCCGCCAGCTTCTGCGCGAACCGATACGCAACGAGCGAACCGGCCACGGCCAGCAGCATCGGCACGAGGCTGTCGTGATTCGCATGCGTGAATTCGAGCAGCAGCACGACGGCCGTGATCGGCATCTGCATCGACGCAGCAAGAAACGCGGTCGCACCGATCAGCGCGCATCCGCCGATCGACGCACCCGGCCATACGAGGCTCCACAGCCCGCCGAGCACGACACCCAGCAGCGCGCCATTCGCCAGGCCCGGCGTCAGCAACCCGCCCTCGGCGCCCGCGCGCAAACTGCCCGCCTCGATCAGCACCTTCAGCACGAGCAGCGCGGCGGCAAGACCGATCGTCAGCGAGCCGTCGAAACCCAGCGAAGCCGGCCCCTTGCCATTGCCGAGCAGTTGCGGAAACCGCATCGCAAGCACACCGATCACCGCGAAGTTGATCAGCGCGAGCACCGGCAGCAGCCGGCCCTTCGGCGCATCGGCCCGTGCACGGGTCGTGAGCCGCACGAAGCCGTATGCGGCGAAGCCGAACAGCGGCCCGCAGACGATCGACCATGCGACGAGCGGCGCGCTCAGCACGAACGGCGGCACCGCGTACTGGTGTTCGTTGCCGAGACCGATCCACGCCACGACCGCCGCGATCGCCGACGTGACGACCGCCACGACCAGCGCGCGCATGTCGAACGTGCCGAGCAGCACTTCGAGCACGAACACGGCGCCGCCGAGCGGCACGTTGTAGACGGCCGCGAGGCCGGCGCCCGCGCCGCACGCGACCATCAGACGGCAGTCGGCGGGCGTGAGCCCCGCACGGTGCGCGAGCCGCCCGGCCAGCAGCGAGCCGATCTCGCGCGGCGCGACTTCGCGGCCGAGCGGCGAACCGAGCGCGACGGTGACGATCTGCAGCAGCGCGTGAACCGTCGTGCTGACGAACGGCATCCGCGGGTCGGCCGCGCGAACCGCGCGGCGAATGCTGACCAGCGGCCGCCCGTATCGATAAAGCGCCCACCAGCCGCCGCCCGCGACGAGCCCGCATACGACCAGCACCGCCAGCCTGCGCAGCGGATCGGCCTGGGTCACGCCCGTGAGGAAGCTCTCGGTGCCAACCACGTGCCGGAGGCTGTAGCCGTAGGCGACATGCTGGATCGCGTGCAGCAACAGCGCGAGCAGCATCCCGCCGAAGCCCGCGCCGACGCCGGTCAGGACCGCGACGACGGCAATCCGTGCGAACGGGCTGATGGACGGCGAAGAAGACGCGGGAGCGGACGGGAGATCGAGGCGCATGAGGTCGGCGAACGAGGATCGAAAAGACGGCGCGCACCCTGCACGCCGCCGTCAGGACCGCATCGTAGGCCTCGGCTTCTCATGAGACAAACGTATTTTTCTGATTAACTCATGTATTTTTTGAATACTATGGCGACGGCGCACCGCGACGGGCGCGCCGCCCCGTCACGGCGTCACCCTGGATAAGTCACCCGCTCCGGCTCGCGCCGCATGATCACCTTCCCGTGCCGCACCGACAGCGTGGCCTTCACCTGTCGGCGCACCGCTTCGTAATCGCTGTCCGCGTCGAGCACGACGAGGTTTGCCGGACGACCGACCGCGATCCCGTAGCCGTCGCCGAGGTGCATCGTCGTCGCGCTGTGATCGGTCACGAAGTCGAGGCAGCGCTGCAGGTCCTGGTAACCCATCATGTGGCAGATATGGAGCCCCGCATCGAGCACCCGCAGGATGTTGCCGTTTCCGAGCGGATACCACGGATCCTTGATCGAATCCTGCCCGAAGCACACGTTCAGGCCCGTGCGGTCGAGCTCCGCGACACGCGTGACGCCGCGCCGCTTCGGAAACGTGTCGAAACGCCCCTGCAGATGAATGCTCTCGGTCGGGCACGAGATGAAGTTGAGCCCCGCGCGCCTGAGCAGCCGGAACAGCTTCGAGCAATACGCGTTGTCGTACGAACCCATCGCGGTCGTGTGGCTCGCCGTCACGCGCGCGCCCATCCCGCGCACGCGCGCTTCTTCCGCGAGCACTTCGAGAAAGCGCGAATGCGGATCGTCGGTCTCGTCGCAGTGCACGTCGACGAGGCAACCGGTGCGCTCGGCCAGATCCATCAGGAAACGGATCGAACTGACGCCCTGCTCGCGGGTGTTCTCGAAATGCGGAATCCCGCCGACGACATCCGCGCCGAGCGCGATCGCCTGCTCCATCAGCGCGCGCCCGTCGTCGAACGATTCGATGCCCTCTTGCGGAAACGCGACGATCTGCAGGTCGACCAGCCCGCGCGCCTCGTCCTTCACTTCGAGCATCGCCTTCAGCGCGGCCAGCGTCGGATCGGTGACGTCGACGTGCGTGCGCACATGCTGGATGCCGTGGTCGCGCAGCATGCCGATCGCCGTGTGCGCACGCGTCTTCGTATCTTCGTGCGTGATCGTCGCCTTGCGTTCGGCCCAGCGCTCGATCCCCTCGAACAGCGTGCCGCTCATGTTCCAGGCCGGCTCGCCGGCCGTGAGCACGGCATCGAGATGGATATGCGGCTCGACGAGCGGCGGGATCGCGAGGCGCCCGCCCGCATCGACGTCGTCGGCGCCGACGGGCGCGACCGGTGCAGTTTGCGCGTCGATCCGCGCGATCTTGCCGGCGTCGATGCCGATCGTGAACAGTCCGTCGCGGCCGCGCAGGTGGGTATTGAACAGGTTCATGTGGGTCCAGGCGTCATGCGGCCCCGGCGGGCCGCGTGGTGGGGAAAACCGGCTCGGGCAACGCGTCCGTCCGTTATCTGAAATCCTCGATCTTCAGGCCGGTCGCCGCGCTCATCTCGTCGTTCGACACATCGCGCACGTGCTTGCCGAACGTCCATACGTGCCGGCCCGGGTCGCGGGCGCGATACACGCGCTCGCCGTAGAACTGGTCGCCTGGCGCCTGCAGGATCTCCGCGCCGGCGGCACGCGCGCGCTCGCAATGCGCGTCGATGTCCGCGTCGTCGGGAAGATGCACGTGGACGTTCTGCGTGTTCCGGTCGCCGGTGTCTTCCGGCGACGCGATGAAATCGGCCCACGAACCGCCGACCATGACGACACCGTCGCCGAATTTCATTTCGGCGTGTGCGATGTCGCCCTCCGGCGTGGTGACGACGATCAAGCGCTGGAAGCCGAATGCGCGCTCGAGCCACGCGAGCGCGGCTTTCGGGTCGCGATAGCACAGCGCGGCGCTGAAGGATGGACGGCGAGGCGTGGTCATGGGGTGTCTCCGGATCGTGTCGTCGGATTCCCCATTCTCCACGCACGCGCCGCGGCAATCAACTCCCGCCCCGGCAACGCGCGTGTTGCCGATGCGCGACACGGGGTGCGCGGCCATCGCGCGCCGCGCGCCGGCGCGCAGGCGAAAACCCATTGCCCGCCGGGTTCACGCCGATTTGTGAACGCCGTGTGACGCACTCTTGCGCGACTCGCAATGGTGCCCTCGCGCCCTCATCGCCGGAATCAGGCGAACGCGCCCCTACACTTGCGCCGAACTTGATCGACAGACCCACACGCAGGAGTCCTTACATGAAAAAAACCACCGCTACCGTCGCATGCACCGTCGTGCTGTTCGCCCCGCTCGCCCATGCGCAGAGCTCGGTCACGCTGTACGGCCTGATCGACGCCGGCATCGCGTACACCAACAACGTCGGCGGCGCGGCCCAGTGGCGCATGGCTACCGGCACGATCAACGGCAGCCGCTTCGGCCTGCGCGGCACCGAGGATCTCGGCGGCGGCGTGAAGGCGCTGTTCGTGCTGGAGAACGGCTTCAACGCGAACAACGGCGCGCTCGGCCAGGACGGCAAGCTGTTCGGCCGCCACGCATACGTCGGCCTGAGCGGCAACGGCTACGGCACGCTGACGCTCGGCCGCCAGTACGACACGATGGTCGACTTCGTCGCGCCGCTGTCCGCCACGTCCGGCGACTTCGGCGACACGGGCTTCGCGCATCCGTTCGACAACGACAACCTGAACCATTCGGTGCGCATCAACAACGCGGTCAAGTACACGAGCGACACGATCGCGGGCTTCAAGGTCGGCGCGCTGTACGGCTTCTCGAATTCGACGAATTTCGCCGGCAACCGCGCGTACAGCGTCGCGGCGAGCTACACGAACGGCCCGTTGAAGCTGGCCGGCGCCTACCTGCAGATGAACGGCACGAAGGGCTCGACGAGCGCGAGCGCCGGCGCGACCGACGTGGCCGAAGCGAAAAGCGTGAGCCAGGGCGGCTGGTCGGTCGGCGCGGATCGCATGCGTGCGTACGGCGGCGGCATCGGCTACGTGTTCGGCCCGGCGACCGTCGGCTTCGTCTATACGCGCTCGCAGTACGACAACTCGGGTTCGTTCGGCTCGACCGGCCAGGTCGCGTTCAACAACTTCGACGTGAACGTGCGCTATGCGGTCACGCCGGCCGTCAGCCTCGGCGCGGCGTACGTGTACACGGACGCCACCGTGTCGAACCCGGACAGCAAGCACGGCACCGATCCGAAGTGGCACCAGGTCGACCTGCAGGCCGTGTACAAGCTGTCGCGCCGCACCGACGTGTACGCGGAAGCGATGTATCAGCACGCATCGGGCCGCGGCTACCAGGCGTTCATCAACACGTCGGGTGGCGCATCGAGCACCGCGAACCAGATCGTCGGCACGATCGGCATGCGCACGCGGTTCTGATCGGCATCGACATCGGCAAGCGTTCCGCCGGCAACGAATCCGCCGCAACCGGCAAGTTCGTTCGACGCGGGCGGCGCACGCCAATGTTGTGCCATCTGGAAAGCTGCCTGCCTGGAATCGGGGTTTTTGCGATCGCGCGCGCTGCATAGACTGACGTCGACGGTTCGGATCGAACCTCGATCGCCGAACCGGCCACACCCCGTCTACAGGAGAACATCGTGAAATCGCTCGTCGTTACCGCCGCCGCTGCCGTGCTGCTCGCTGCACCGGCCCTGTCGTTCGCCCAGTCGGCCCAGTCGCACGTCACGCGTGCGCAGGTGCTGCAGGAACTGGTCGATCTCGAGTCGGTCGGCTACAACCCGGCGCGCGGTGAAGCGGGCAACTATCCGGAAGACATTCTCGCCGCCCAGGCGCGCCTGAATGCGAAGCGCGACGCCGCGCAAGCCGCATACGGCCCGGCAGGTGTGCCGGCAACGGAATCCGGCGCGGCGAAGCCCACGCTGTAACGACGTGACGACACGCGCCGCCCGCATCGAAGGTCTGCTGCGGGCGGCGCGCGTATTGAAGAACCGGGATGAAACGATCGGGCCGGACGAAGCGTTCAGCGTCCGGCCGGTTCGCGCTCAGGCGGCCTGCGCCTCGCGGCCGATCGCGTTGAGCATGTCGACGTCGCGCGCGATCATGCCCGGCACCTGGGCGCGCAGCATCTCGACCCACGTGCGCACCTTCGCGTCGACGAAACGGCGCGACGGATACAGCGCATACACGTTCATCTTCTGCAGGATGTGCCCGGGCAGCACGCGCACGAGCGTGCCGTCGTGCAACGCGTCGATCGCCGAATACAGCGGCAGCATGCCGATCCCGATGCCGTCGCGGATCGCGAGTGCGAGCGATTCGGCGGTGTTGGTCTGCACCGGCCCCGTGACGTGGATCTGCTCGACGCCGTCGGCCCCTTCGAGCACCCATTCGTGCGTCGGAAAGGCCGGCGTGCAGAGCGTCAGGCACGCATGCGCGCCGAGATCCTGCGGACGTGCCGGCGCGCCGTGCCGCTTCACGTACCCGGGCGACGCGCACAGGATGCTGAAGGTCGAACCGAGCAGGTGCGACACGAGTTCCGAATCGGGCAGCGACGACGCGGTCACGACCGCCATGTCGCTCGTGCCGTCGAACAGGTCGGGCATGCGCTGCGACAGCGACAGCTCGATCGACACGTCCGGAAACTGCGTGTGATAACGCGTGAGCGCGGGCATCACGTAGTGATGGCCGACGCTCGCGAAGCTGTGCATGCGCAGCACGCCGGCCGGCCGTTCGTGCGCGCAGCTCGCTTCTTCTTCCGCGCGATCGACGTCGGCGAGAATCTGGCGGCAGCGCCGCAGATAGCTTTCGCCGGCCGACGTCAGCGCGAGACGGCGCGTCGAGCGATTCATCAGACGGGTGCGCAGGCGCGCCTCGAGCTCCGAGACCGCACGCGACATCGCGCCCGTCGTCGAATTCAGCGATTGCGCGGCCGCGGTGAAACTGCCCGTCTCGACGACGCGCGTAAACACCCGCATGTTTTGTAGCGTATCCATTCCTGTGAGCAACCTGTAGCGGAGCCGCTATTTTCCTCCACCGGGTGCGACAGATTGTTACGTGGCCTGCAACTATCGTTTCCCCGTAGCTGCGTTAATGCCTGCGCGCCGCACTCCTACAATCGGCGCCTCACAGTCGAACGGACGCGCCGCGCACTACACGCGCCCATTTTCCTTTCATGAAGCCACAACCTGCGATCGAGCGACCTTCCATCGAACCGGCACGATGGAGGAGCTGGCTGGATCCGCTCGGCGACGCGGCGCGCGACTGGGCCGCGAGCGACGGTCTCGTCTGGCTGCACCTCGCGAAAACCGTGCTCGCCGCGCTGCTGGCGATGGGCATTGCGATGCGGCTCGAGATGTCGCAGCCGCGTACGGCGATGACGACCGTGTTCGTGCTGATGCAGCCGCTGTCGGGAATGGTGTTCGCGAAGAGCTTCTACCGCGTGCTCGGCACGGCGGCGGGCCTCGTCGCCGCGCTCGCGCTCGGCGGCCTGTTCGCGCAACAGCCGGAGCTGTACATGGCCGGCATCACGCTGTGGATCGGCGCATGTATCGCGCTCGCGGTGCGTAACCGCCACTTCCGCTGGTACGGATTCGTGCTCGCCGGCTACACGGCCGCGCTGATCGGCCTGCCCGCGGTGATGACGCCGCAGACGCTGTTCCAGTCGGCGCTCACGCGCGCCGGGGAAGTCGCGCTGGGCATCGCATGCTCCGGCGCGGTCAGCGCGCTGAT
The DNA here is from genome assembly GCF_003366075.1 of Burkholderia sp. IDO3. Lineage (NCBI taxonomy): Bacteria > Pseudomonadati > Pseudomonadota > Betaproteobacteria > Burkholderiales > Burkholderiaceae > Burkholderia > Burkholderia sp. IDO3. The sequence goes on along the minus strand of NZ_CP028962.1, from coordinate 1,520,510 downwards.
CCTGCCGCTCAGTTCCGCGAAGACGCTGATGCGCACGCTGACCGCCCGCCACGTGAGATTCCCGGCGTTCGCGGCCGGCGCGCTGTCGGGCGAACTTGCACGCGGCGACTTCGAACGGCGCTTTGCCGATTTCGTCGACGAGATCGTCGGCTTCGAGGCCAATCGCGCATTCGCATCGTTCGAGGATCCGCACATTCGCGCGCGCAGCCGCCGGCTCGCGCGGCTGAACAGCGAATTCATGAACGCGTGCACGCGGCTGCATGCGTTGCACCAGCTCATCAAACGCCTGCGCGCGAACCGGTCGGACGCCGTGCTCGACGCGCTCGCCCCGCATATCGACGCGCTCGCGCAACGGATCGCCGCATTGCGCGACGAGCGGCAGCGCGGCATCGCATCGACGACCGGCGCGCTGCTCGAACTGCGCCGCTTTCACGATGCGTTGCCGAAGGCCGCGCGCGCGACGCGCCGCGAGATCGAAGCGCACGCGGCCGGCGGCGTGCTCGACTTCGATACCGCGATCGAGCTGATGTATCGCTTCATCGGCGAATACCTCGGCTATGCCGACACCTATGCGTCGCTCGACCAGGACAATCACGCGCTCGAACGCTCGGTCACGCGTTACGCGGTGAAGACCAATGCGTTCTTCGTCGGCTTCGCGTTCCTGCGCACGCTCGTCGCCGTCGGCGCGATGAGCGCGTTCTGGATCGCGTCCGAATGGCCGAGCGGCTCGCTCGCCGTGATCGCCACCGCCATCGCGTGCGCGCTGAGTTCGATGTCGCCGCGGGCGCCGAAGTTCGTCGCGCAGATGGGCGTCGGCGCGGCGTTCGCGACCGCCGTCGGCTACGTGTTCCTCTGCTACGTGTATCCGAACATCGACGGCTTTCCGCTGCTGTGCGCGGCGCTCGCGCCCGTGCTCGGCCTCGGCGCGTTTCTCGCGATGCGACCGGGGCTGTCCGGCTACGGGATCGGCTTCGCGGTGTTCTTCTGCCTGCTCGCGGGCCCCGACAATGCCGTCGCGTATACGCCCGAGGTGCTGATCAACAACGGTTTGGCGGTGGTCGTCGCGATGTTCGCGTGCTCGATCGTGTTCGCCGTCGTGTTTCCGACCCGCATGCCGTGGCTCACGGGCCGCATCGCGCACGACCTGCGCCGTCAGGTCACGCTCGCGTGCGAAGGCGTGCGGGACGGCCTCGCGCCGCGCTTCCAGTCGAGCACGCACGACCTGATGGCGCAGCTTCGCACGCTGCTCGTGCAACGCACGCGCCAGCATCGCGACGCGCTGCGCTGGATGCTGGCGACGCTCGAAGTGGGTCACGCGGTGATCGACCTGCGCGACGAACTGCATGCGTTCTGCGACGCGAAACCACCGCAGACGCTGCACTGGACCGCGTCGATCGACGCGGTGCTGCGCGCGCTGCCGCGCTTCTTCGACGATCCGACGCCGAGTCACCACGCCCGCACGTTGAAATCGGTGAACCTGGCGATCCGCGCGGCGCAGCACACGCTGCATGCGTGGTACGCGGTGCCCGAAGCGCGTCGTCGCATGCAGCGCATCGTCGGCTGCCTGCACTTCATCCGCAGCGCGCTGCTCGACAAGGACGCGCCGTTCAACCACCACCGTCATTGAGCGTCGACGGCGATCGATGCGCGCGCAACGTCATCCTTGTTCCGTTTGGAAATAAGCTCTGCACCCGCGGCGATTAATCTTCAAGCAGTGCGAGCCTATAGTTTCCTCACTGCCAGCGAGACTGGCAATCACCCAGGAGAAACCCAAATGAAGCCGCTGCACCTCGCCCTCGTTGCCCTTTCGCTCACCGCCGCTGTCGCACACGCACAGCCCGCGCCGGCCGAGCTCGCGCAACAGCAGGCGAACCGCGCCGAAGCCGTCCAGGCCGCAGGCCGCGTCGATCGTGCGCAATCGAAGCAGGAAGACCCGAACGCATGCGTCGGCCCGGTCAGCTTCTGCAACATCTACTTCGGCAGCTGAGCATGACGCCGCGTCGTCACGGCCAGGCCCGCCGCTCGCGCAGCGCATGCGCGAACGCACGGCGAGCCGGCCGATCGCCGCTCCCGCAACAAGACTGCCCGCCGCGCCGCTTCGATTGAAGCGGCGCATGCCGTTTCAGGCGCCGCGCCCCGGCCGCCAGCCCACTTCGCGCAACGCATCCAGCAAGCGCGCCTGCCCCAGCCCTTCGACCCGCGCACCGCGCGACTCGACGTCGCCGCCCGCCACCAGCGCATTCACGATCGCCTCTTCCACCGCTTCCGCCGCCGCGATGAACAGCGCGGAGATATGGTCGTTGTTCACCATCCGCACGTCGGTCGTCGGCGCGCCCTTGCTGCCGTAGTTCGCGGCCGGCAGCCCGTCGTTGCCCGTTGCGAACGCAAGGAAGATGTCGCCGCTCGAATCCTCTGTGCCGCCGCCCACGCGCGCCAGCCCGACGCTCGCGCGCTGCGCGAGGCGCGTGCACTGATGCGGCAGCAGCGGCGCGTCGGTCGCGATCGTGACGACGATCGACCCCATCCCGGCTTCGCCTTGCGCATCGGCGGCACGAAACGGCGAATGCACGTGGCGCAGCACCTCGCCGACCGGATAGCCGGCCACGCGCAGCATCTCGCGCACGCCGTAGTTCGCCTGCACGAGCGCGCCGACGGTCCAGCCACCCGCCTCGGCTCCGGTCACGCGCGACGCGGTGCCGATGCCGCCCTTGAACTCGTGGCAGATCATGCCGGTGCCGCCGCCCACGCCGCCTTCGGCGACCGGCCCCGACTGCGCGGCGGCCAGCGCACGCTGCACGTGCTCGGCACTCACGTGCTGCCCCCAGATGTCGTTGAGCAGACCGTCGTAGGTTTCCATCACGACCGGCATGCACCAGTACACGCGGCCGGCCGCCGCCGCGCGCTCGTTCGCGACCAGCGCATCGCGCACCGCGCCGACGCTGTGCGTGTTCGTATAGGCGATCGGCGTCGTCAGCAAACCGGCCTCGCGGATCCATTCGAGCCCCGTCGCATCGCCGTTGCCGTTCAGCACGTGGACGCCCGCGAAGCACGGCGAATCGTGCGCGACGCCAGCGCGCGGCTCGATGACGGTGACGCCGGTGCGGATCGACGCGTCGCCGTTCTCGACTTGCAGCGTGCAATGTCCGACCCGCACGCCCGGTACGTCCGTGATCGCGTTGAAGCGGCCCGGCGTGCCGAGTCCGATGCGGATGCCGAGATCCCTCGTGCGCATGATGCAGTTCCTCCAGTCTTTCAATGGTTCGATGTTTCGGTATGGCAAGGTTTCGACACGGCGTTCAGAGCGAGCGGAACGCCTCGCTGTGGCGCGCCCAGGCGCCGTACATCACGAGCGCGGCCACCAGCAGCCCGCCGATGATGAGCAGGTCGGTCGACTTCGTCGCCGTCGCCAGCGTCGTGTAGAGCGTGTACGCGGCGCCCGCCACCGCGACGAGCGGCGTCACGGGCCACAGCGGCATCCGGTAGTGATGTTCGACGTCGCGGCGCACGTACCGGCTCGCCAGCGCGGCCAGCCCGACGACGAGGTAGATCATCAGCAGCAGGTCGACCGTGAACGCGGTCAGTTCGTCGAGGCTCGACACGAACACCAGCCCCGCCGACGGCACCGCCAGCGCGAGCGTCGCGAGCCACGGCGATTCGAGGCGCGGATGGATCGTCGAGAACGCACGGTTGCAGGTGCGCGACCAGAGCGCGTGGCGGCCGCTGCTGTAGAGCAGGCGCCCCATCGTGATCACGATCGCGATGATCGCGTTGAACACCGACAGGAAGATCCCGCCGCTGACGATGCGCGACACCACCGGATTGCTCAGCGAACGCACGACGTAGCCGATCGGATCGGCGCTCTTTGTCAGCTCCGTGAGCGACGGCGCGCCGAGCACGATCGCCGTGAGCGGCACCAGCTCGACGACGAGGATCACCAGCAGCGAATAGATCACCGCCTTCGCGACGTTGCGGTTGCCGCCGCGCAGGTCTTCCGCGAGATACGCGGCGGAGCCGAAGCCGTTGTAGCAGAAGATCGCCGTGCCGATCGCCGGCACGATCGCCGCGAGCGTGGCGGGCACCAGCGCACTGCCGCTCACGACCACCGGCGCGACCAGCACGTCCGCGCCGCGATGCGGGGAGCCGAAGCCGAGCCCCGCGATCAGCATCAGCACGCCGATCTCGACGACGAGGAACGCGCCGGTGATCCACGCGTTCGTCTTGATGTTCAGCATCCCGAGCACGTAGCTGAGCAGCACGATCGTCAATGCGACCGACTGGTTGCTGAAGTGCGTGCCGAGCGCGTTGTTCAGGTACGGCGCGGCGCCGCTCGCGAGCACGGCCGGAATGAACACGCTGACGGACAGCACCGTGATGAAGGTCAGGTAGCCGGGCAGCGTGCCGAACACGCGCTTGGCCATCACATACTCGCCGCCCGCGCTGCGGTGCGCGGCGCTCAGCTCCGCATAGCAGAGCGCGAACGCCAGCGCGAGCACGCCGCCGAGCACGAACGACAGCACCGCGCCGCTGCCCGCCTGCTGGATCGCGAACGGCGCGATCACGAAGATCGAGCTGGCAGGCGTCACGCCCGACACGGTGATCATCACCGCGTCGCGCACGCTGAGCGTCTGCGACAACGCGCGCGGCGCGTCTTCCGTTGCAGGCGTCGCTTGCAGCGTGCCCGTCGATTCCGACATCATCGCCATTTCGTTCTCCTGTAGCGCCTATGCTGCTTTTTTTTGAACGCCCATACTCGGGCCCGATTGATTGCGTGGCAGTCTAGGAAGCCAAATTCAGGACCGCTATTCCCCCTTCGTGTTACGCCCTCCGGTGGTGGTATGGATCGACTCTTCTCCGAAATCGCGATGCACCAGGCGCTTGGCCGCGCAATCGATCATCTCGGCCAGCCGCGTTTCTGGCGTTTCCTGGTGCTGCTGCTCAACGAAATGGTGCCGTTCGACAACGCGCTCGCGACCGCGATCGGCCCCGACGGCGTGCCGCTCGTGCTCGACGAATACGACGCGGGCGGCACCGACAGCGCGTCGCCGGTGCCGCTTTACCTCAATGGGTTATATCTGCTCGATCCGTTCCTGCAGGCCGCGCACGACGGGCTCGCCGACGGCTGCTACCGGCTCGAGGAAGTCGCGCCCGACCTGTTCCGGCAGAGCGAATATTTCCTGAGCTATTTTCGCGACGCGGTCGGCGACGACGAGATCCAGATCCTGCTGCGGCCGAACCCCGACACGCTGCTGTCGCTGTCGCTCGGCGCGGCCATGCGCTTCGACGTCGAGCCGCTCGGCAAGCTGACGGCCGCGATGCCGTGGGTGCTCGCGGTCATCCGGCAACACTGGCGGCTGGTGGGCGACGCCGCGCGCGCAACGCCCGACGCCGACCTCGGCGCACGCGTCGAGCAGGCGCTCGCGCGCTTCGGCGCGGGTGTGCTGACCGATCGCGAGATGTCGATCGCGCGCATGGTGCTGCGCGGCAATTCGTCGAAGGCGATCGCGGAGCGGCTCGCGATTTCACCGGAGACGGTGAAGGTGCATCGGCGGCACCTTTACGCGAAGCTCGGGATCTCGTCGCAGCCGGAACTGTTTTCGCGGTTCATCCAGGCGCTGGGAGAGGATGCGGCCGGATAACGGCATCGACGAAGAGAAATGGCAACGGGCGGCACGAACGGCCGCGACCGATCCCGCGTTCGCAGATACGCGTGCACGCGCGGCGCGAGGCCGTTCACGAAAACCCGCACGCGTCGCCCCGCAATCCTCGTCACGCTCGGCCCATGCCGCGGTTGCCCGTTTCCATACGCGCGGGCATGATGTCCGCCAGCCTGCCGGCCCGCGGTCGTCCGCTGCGGCGGTCATGGGTAGCCCGTCCGCATGGCGCCATCCGCCGCAATCGCGCAACGAGCAATCCGCATGCCGGCCCTTCGCCGCCCACCTCATCGAGCCCATGTCACTACGCGCATTCAGAACCCTGGTCGCGATCGCCCGATACCGGACCTTCGCGCGCGCCGGCGAAGCGATCGGCCTCACGCAGTCGGCCGTGAGCCTGCAGATCAAGACGCTCGAAAGCGAATACAACGTCCAGCTGTTCGACCGTTCGCGCCGCCAGCCGGTGCTGACGGAAGCCGGCAACATTCTCGTCGCGCAGGCCGAGCAGGTGCTCGCGATGGTCGACCGGATTCCCGATGCGCTCAGCGACGAGAAAAAGCTCGTCGGCCGCCTGCGGATCGGTGCGATCCAGACCGCGCTGTCGGGCCCGCTGCCCGATGCGCTGCTCTCGCTGCGCAACGCGCATCCGTCGCTGCGCGTGCACGTGTCGGCCGGCATGTCGGTCGAACTGGCGAACCGCGTCGCGGCCGGCGAACTCGATGCGGCCATCACGACACACCCGGTGCGCCCGCACCCGGCACAGCTGACGTGGACGACGCTCTACGAAGACCGCTTCTGGCTGCTCGCGCCGCCGGAATACGCGGAGCGCGACGCGGGCGCGCTGCTCGAAGCTCTGCCGTTCATCCGCTTCGACGCGCAGGCCTGGGCCGGCCGGATGATCGCCGCCGAACTGCGCCGCATCGGCGTCCGGGTACGCGAAGAGATGGTGCTCGACAGCGCGGAGACGATCGCGCGCATGGTGGCGCGAGGGCTCGGCGTGGCGGTCGTCGCGCTGCCCGATTCGACGCTCGCACGCCTGCCGCCCGTCACGCGTTTGCCGTTCGGCCAGCCGCAGATGGGCCGCGCTGTCGTGTTGCTCGAACACCAGTCGCGTCCGGCCGAGCGTTTCGCGCGTGCGCTGGCCGCCGAAGTCACCGCGTCATCGATGAGACTTTCTCATTGAACACCCGATAATTAACCATTATTCCTGTTGCAAGCGCGTGTTAACTTGGCGCCATCGTCACGCTTTCGATCGCCTGTCGCCATGTTGCCCGCCGGATGGATTCCCGCTTCGTTCCGCCGCTCCGCCTGCAAGCCGCTCCGACCGGCCCGCCTGAAGGCGCGCCGATGATCGGCCCGATCCTGCTCGCGCTCGCGCCGGTCGCGCTGCTGGTCGCGTTCGGCCACGGCCTGAGACGCACGGGTTTCATCGGCGACGCGTTCTGGCCGCACGCCGAGCGGCTGTGCTACTACGTGCTGCTGCCTGCATTGTTCGCGGACGGTCTCGCGAACGCGAAACTGCAATCGCTGCCGGTTTTACCGCTCGCGGCGGCGCTGGTCGGTTCGACCGCGCTCGTCGCGGCGCTTCTGCTGCTGGTCCGCCGCTTCGTGCGGGTCGACGGCGCCGGGTTCACGTCGGTGTTCCAGGGCGCGGTGCGCTTCAACAACTACGTCGGCACGGCGCTCGCCGCCGGACTGTTCGGCGCGCACGGCATCGCGCTCGCGGCCGTGTGCGTCGCGGCGATCGTCCCGACCGTGAACCTGATGTGCGTGCTGGTGTTCGCGCGCTACGGCGAAACGCGGCTCGGCGCGCTGGCGCTCGCACGGCAGATCCTGTCGAACCCGCTCGTCGTCGGCTGTGCGCTCGGGATCGCGATGCAGGCGAGCGGCATCGCGTTTCCGGCCGCCGTCGAGCCGGCCGTGCGCGCGCTCGGCGCCGCATCGATGCCGCTCGGCCTGCTGTGCGTGGGCGCGGCGCTGAAGTTCGATGCGGCGCGCGGCTGGCTGCAGCCGATGTGCATCGCGTCGGCATTCAAGTTCATGGCGATGCCGCTCGTCACACTTGCGGCCGGCCGCCTGTTCGGGCTCGGCGACGCGGCACTGACCATCGCGCTGCTGTTCCAGGCGCTGCCCACATCGTCCTCGTCGTACATCATGGCGCGCCAGCTCGGCGGCGACGCACCGCTGATGGCCGGCATCACCGCGTTCCAGACGATCGCCGCCGCGCTCGCGATGCCGGCCGTGCTGACGGCGCTCGCGTCGGCACCCGTGTTTCGCTGACGGCGCGGGACCGGCAGCACACCGACTCGACAACAACCGTCACCGCCTGCCGCCGAAGCGGCCTGAATCCGCCCGTCTCGCGGACCGGCGGTGCGGACTTCAGGCGCGATTCGCGCCGGGTCGGGAACGGACGTCGAATGCCGTCACCCGGCTGTCAAACCCGCGTCGTTGCGTCAGACATACGCAACGCGGATACGCCCCCGGTTCTTCTCGCAGCCCCGCCAAAAACCGCCTATGGTGAAAGAAGCGCGCCCGCTTTGCCGCCATTCGACTCCAGGTCGCTCGCACCGGCGGCCACGGCGCAGCGTTCCGGCACCATTCCCCGCCGTCGCGGGCACGCCCGGCCATGCCCGTGACGGCGCCGCCCACCGGACTACAAGGAGGTACCCATGAAAGCCGCGCTGCTCGTCAGTTCCGCCCTGCTCGCCCTCGCATCCGTTTCGGCTTCGGCTCAAGGCTCGATCACCAAGGTCGAAGACGGCGCACTCGTCGCCGCGAACGGGATGACCGTCTATTCGTTCGACAAGGACAAGCCCAACGCCGGCACCAGCGCATGTTCGGGCCAGTGCGAAACCTTCTGGCCGCCGTACAAGGCCAGCGCGACCGACGTTCCAGTCGGGCCCTACTCGATCGTCAAGCGCGAAGACGGCAGCCCGCAATGGGCGTACAAGGGCAAGCCGCTGTACTTCTTCTCGAAGGACATGAAACAGGGCGACCGCAACGGCGACAATTTCAAGAACATGTGGCACGTAGTCGCGCCGTAAGCGTTCTTTCCCCGCCTTCCGCAACGGCGCCACCGCCGCACACGTAAAAAGGCCCGCCCCGGTCGGAGTCCGGGGCGGGCCAGTGCGTCTTCACGCCGGCGGCATCGCGACGCGCGCAGCCGCAGCGCACGCCGGCACGATCAGCGGTTCGACGGGAAGCTGAACACCGTGCCTTCGCGCACGCCGGCCGACGGCCAGCGCTGCGTGATCGTCTTGCGCTTCGTGTAGAAACGCACCGCATCCGGGCCGTATGCGTGCAGGTCGCCGAACAGCGAGCGCTTCCAGCCGCCGAACGAGTGATACGCGACCGGCACCGGCAGCGGCACGTTGATGCCGACCATGCCGATCTGGATGTTGTCGCTGAAATAGCGTGCCGCTTCGCCGTCGCGCGTGAACAGGCACGTACCGTTGCCGTATTCGTGCGCGTCGATCAGCGCCATCGCCTCGTCGAGCGACTTCAGGCGGATCACGCCGAGCACCGGTCCGAAGATCTCGTGCTGATAGATCGGCATGCCGGGCTTCACGTCGTCGAACAGGCACGGGCCGAGGTAGTAACCGCCGTCGTGGCCGTCGACCTTCACGCCGCGGCCGTCGACGACGAGCGTCGCGCCCGCTTCCACGCCCGCTTCGACGAAGCCCGTCACCTTCTCGAAATGCTGCTTCGTGACGAGCGGCCCCATGTCGATGCCCGCGCCGTTGCCCGGACCGACCTTCATCTTCTCGATCTCGGCCGTCAGCCCCGCGACGACCTTGTCGCCCGTTTCGTCACCGATCGCCACGACCAGCGGAATCGCCATGCAACGCTCGCCGCACGAACCGTACGCGGCGCCCATCAGCGCGTTCACCGCGTTGCCGATGTCGGCGTCGGGCATCACGACCGCGAAGTTCTTCGCGCCGCCGAGCGCCTGCACGCGCTTGCCGTGCGCGCAGCCGGTCGAATAGATGTATTCGGCGATCGGCGTCGAGCCGACGAAGCTCACCGCCTTCACGCGCGGGTCGGTCAGGATCGTGTCGACCGCTTCCTTGTCGCCGTTCACGACGTTCAGCACGCCCGGCGGCAGGCCGGCTTCGAACGCGAGCTCGGCCATGCGCAACGTGGACGACGGCGTGCGCTCGGACGGCTTCAGCACGAACGTGTTGCCGCACGCGACGGCCATCGGCCACATCCACAGCGGCACCATCACCGGGAAGTTGAACGGCGTGATGCCGGCGGCCACGCCGAGCGCCTGGAACTCGCTCCACGAATCGATCGCGGGGCCGACGTTCTTGCTGTGCTCGCCCTTCAGCAGCTCGGGCACGTAGGTCGCGTATTCGACGTTCTCGATCCCGCGCTGCAGTTCGCCCATCGCGTCGGCGAGCACCTTGCCGTGCTCGGCGGTGATCAGCGCGCACAGTTCGTCCGCGTGCTCCTCGAGCAGCGTCTTGAAGCGGCTCATCACGCGGGCGCGCTTCAGCGGCGGCGTGTTGCGCCACGCGGGGAACGCGGCCTGCGCGGACGCGATCGCGGCTTCGACGGTCAGCTTGTCGGCGAGCGCGACGCTCTTGTCCGATTCGCCGGTGGCCGGGTCGAACACCGGCTGGACGCGGCTGCCGCCGTCGACGCGCTTGCCGTCGATCAGGTGGCCGACGGTGGAGGTCACATTGCTGTCGTGTTTCATGTTTCTGGCTCTTTCGTGAATTCGGTTATCGCCGGGAACGGGCCGCGGCTCAGTCCACTTCGTTCAGCGCGTCGGACAGCGCGTTCACGAGATTGTCGATCTCGCGCTTCTCGGCGATGAACGGCGGCGCGAGCTGGATCGTGTCGCCGCCGTAGCGCACGTAGAAGCCCTTCGCCCAGCAGCGCATCGCGATCTCGTACGGGCGCCGTGCCGGCTCGCCCGGCAGCGCCGCGATCGTCAGGCCCGCTGCCAGCCCGTAGTTGCGGATGTCCGCGATATGGCGCTGGCCCTTCAGCCCGTGCACGGCCGCCTCGAAATGCGGCGCGAGATCGCGCACGCGGTTCACCGCGTCTTCCTTCACGAGCAGGTCGAGCGCCGCGACGCCGGCCGCGCATGCAACCGGGTGCGCCGAGTACGTGTAGCCGTGCGGGAACTCGAGCATGTACTCCGGGCCGCCCGCGGCCATGAACGTGTCGTAGATTTCCTTCGTCGCGATCACGCCGCCGAGCGGCTGCGCGCCGTTCGTCACCTGCTTCGCGAAATTCATGATGTCCGGCACCACGCCGAACGCGTCGGCGCCCGTCATCGCGCCGGCACGGCCGAAGCCCGTGATGACTTCGTCGAAAATCAGCAGGATGTCGTGCGCGGTACAGATGTCGCGCAGGCGCTTCAGATAGCCCTTCGGCGGAATAACCACGCCCGCCGAGCCGGAGAACGGCTCGACGATCACGGCCGCGATGTTCGATGCGTCGTGCAGCGTGATCAGGTCGAGCAGGCGATCGGCCAGATCGGCGCCGTTCTCGGGCATCCCGCGCGAGAACGTGTTCTCGGCGAGTTGCGTGTGCGGCAGGAAATCGGCGTCGAGACCCTGGCCGAACAGCTTGCGGTTCGCGCCGATCCCGCCGACCGAGATGCCGCCGAAGTTCACGCCGTGATAGCCCTTCTCGCGGCCGATCAGGCGCGTTTTCGTGCCCTTGCCCTTCGCGCGCCAGTACGCACGGGCCATCTTCAGCGACGTGTCGGCCGCTTCCGAGCCCGAACCCGTGAAGAACACGTAGTCGAGGCCGGCCGGCGTCAGATCCTTGATCTTGTTCGCCAGCTCGAACGACTTCGGATGGCCGAACTGGAACGCCGGCGCGTAGTCGAGCTGCGCGACCTGGCGGCTCACGGCTTCCGTGATTTCGGCGCGGCCGTGACCGAGGCCCGTGCACCACAGGCCCGACAGGCCGTCGAAGATCTTGCGGCCTTCGCCGTCCGTGTAATACGCGTCCTTGGCCGACACGATCATGCGCGGGTCCGACTTGAACTGGCGGTTCGCCGTGAACGGCATCCAGTGGGCGTCGAGCCAGGCGGCGTCGGTACGGAGATTCGTCTCTTGGTGCTGGTTGGCGATGGTCGTGTCGGTCATGTCGGTCGGCGCGGCGCGCCCCTCCTCCTTGTGTTGATGTTGCGCATTGTCGGGACGCCAATTAGTCTTTTGAATATCGCAATATCAATGTTCACTTGCGCAACTATGCAAGCAAAGAAACCGAAGAGTCGCGCGCTGCTCGGGCAGCTCAGCGACATGGACCTGCGGCTGCTGCGGGTCTTCAAGGGCGTCGTGCAGTGCGGCGGGATGGCGGCGGCCGAACTCGAGCTGAATATCGGCATTTCGACGATCAGCCGGCACGTGAAGGATCTCGAAACGCGCCTCGGCCTGGTGCTGTGCCGGCGCGGCCGCGCGGGCTTCACGCTGACGGCCGAAGGCCAGACCGTATACGAGGAAACGTTGCGGCTGCTCGCGTCGATGGAAGCATTTCGCAGCCGGATTGACGGCATTCACGACAAGATGGGCGGAGAACTGCACATCGCCGTATTCGACAAGACGGCCACCAACGCGAATGCACGGCTCGGCGACGCGATCCGCCAGTTCGCCGACGAAGCGCCCGACGTCGCCCTGAACCTGCATGTCGCGTCGATCAACGAAGTCGAGCGCGGGATCATCGACGGCAGCTATCAGGTCGGGATCATTCCCGCGCACCGCAGCTCGGGCAGCCTCGTGTATGCGGAATTGTTCGACGAGCGGATGCTGCTGTACTGCGGCCGCCAGCATCCGCTGTACGACGCGCCGCACGGCAAGCTCACGTGGACGACGATCCGCGACCATGCGTTCGCCGGGCTCGGCTTCCACTCGCCGAACATGGAACTGAGCCACCGCGCGAAGCTCACGCGCAGCGCGACGGCGTCGGACCAGGAATCGATCGCGACGCTGATCCTGTCCGGCCGCTACCTGGGCTTCCTGCCCGACCATTACGCGGAAAGCTTCGAAAACAAGGGGTTGATGCAGGCGATCGCGCCGCACCGGTTCAACTACCGGTGCCGGTTCGTGAGCCTGCTGCGGCGCTCGCCGCGGCCGTCACGGGCGGCGCTGCTGTTCCAGTCGTGCCTCGAAGCCGCGCATGCGGCGGCGCAGCGGGCCGACGGCAACGCGTAGCCGCGGCCGGGCTGCCGGCCCGCTCACGCGCCGCCGTCGGCCTGCGCGCGTCGCCGCATCCGCATCAGGAAATAGACGGCGACGAGCGCCGCCGCGAACCCGGACGCCGCGCCGACGCCGAGCGCCCAGCGCGGGCCCAGATGGTTCGCGACCCAGCCCGCGACCGGCGCGCCGATCGGCGTGCCGCCGAACGCGACCGCGAGGCGCAGCGCCATCACGCGCCCGCGCATCGCCGGCTCGGTCGACAGTTGCATCAGCGCATTGGTCGACGTGGTGAAGGTCATCGCGGCGATCCCGGTCAGCACGAGCGCCGCCGCGAACAGCCAGTAGCTCGGCGCGATCGCGCCGAACGTGCAGCCGACGCCGAACACCGTCGCGCCGATCCACAGATGCCGGAACAGCGGGCGTTCGCGGCGCGCCGCGAGCAGCGCGCCGGAGATCGTGCCGACCGCCATCATCGACGACAGGATCCCGAAGCCGCGCGCGTCGACATGGAATACGCCGGCCGCCATCGTCGAGATGAACAGCGGGAAATTCAGCCCGAACGTGCCGATCAGGAACAGCATCGCGAGCGTCGCTTTCAGGTCCGGGCGCTGCCACACGTAGCGGAACCCGTCGAGTAGGCTCCCCCTCGCACGGCCGGCGCGCGCGTTCTCGCGCAACTGGCCGGCGCGCAGCAGCGACAGCGACGCGAGCACCGCGACGAAGCTGACGCCGTTGATCAGGAACGCCCAGCCGGTGCCGACCGACGCGATGATGAAGCCGGCCGCCGCGGGCCCGATCATCCGCGCCGCGTTGAACGACGTCGAATTGAGCGCGACGGCGTTCGCGAGCTCGCGGTCGCCGACCAGTTCCGCGACGAAGGTTTGCCGCACCGGCGCATCGAACGCCGACGCGCAGCCGAACAGGAACGCGAACAGATAGACGTGCCACAGCCGCACGACGCCCGTGACCGTCAGCAGCCCCAGCGCGAGCGCGAGGCCGCCCATCAGCGCCTGGGTCGTCATCAGCAGCCGGCGCTGGTTGAAGCGGTCGGCCGCATAGCCCGTCCACGGCAGCAGCAGGAGCTGCGGGCCGAACTGCAGCGACATCACGATGCCGACCGCCGACGCGTCGTGGTGCGTGAGCTGCGTGAGCACGAGCCAGTCCTGCGCGGTGCGCTGGATCCACGTGCCGACGTTGGACACCAGCGCGCCGGCCGCCCAGACCCGGTAGTTGAAGCTGCGCAGCGAACGGAACACGCCCGCGGCCGGCACGCTCATGGCCGCTCCGGAGCGTTGCCGCCGTGCAGCGCGCCGAAGTGCCGCGCGAGATACAGGCCGAGCGCCAGCACGCCGAGGCCGGATGCGGCCGCGTCGGCGGTACGCATCAGGTCGAAACGGCCGATCCGCCAAAGCAGCGCATAGCCGATCGCGAGATTGACGACGCCCCACACGACGTTCACGGTGGACGACGACAGGCCGCGGCCGGGCGGCGTCGCGAACGGCGTCTGGAACGGCTCGCCGCGCAGCCCGCTGACGAGATGCGGGACGGCATTCGCCAGGAAGGCGCCGCCGAAAAAACAGCACACGAGATGCAGGATGTTCATGTTCAGGCATGCCTCCCGCCGGGCAGGTCGGTCGGGCGCGCGGGCGCGCCGTCGTTGAATTCCGCGAGCCGCTGCAGCAGTTGCACGGCCGCCGCGAGTTCGGCCTGCTCGTGTGTCGACAGCTGCGCATGCAGCGCGCGGAACAGCCAGTCGTCCTTGGCCGCGCGGTTGGCCTGCAGCCGCTCGCGGAACGCTGGCGTGAGCGCGATCAGCGTCTGCCGGCCGTCGGTCGGATCGGGTGCGCCGCTGACGGCGCCCATCGACTCCAGTGTCGCCACCGTCATGCGCATCGACTGCGGCCGCACGCTTTCGGCACGCGCGAGCGCGGAAACGGTCGCCGCGCCGTCGCGATCGAGACGCAGCAGAACCGATTTCTGCGACGACGTCAGATCGTTCGGGTGGGTCTGCTCGCGCATCCGCCGCATCAGCTTGCTGACGGAGATGCGGAGTTCGCCGGCGAGTCCGGCCAGATGCAGCGCTTCGGGGGGCGAGGATGACGTGTTCATGAATTCAAGATAGCACATCTACAGGAAAACTGTACAGTTAAGCTGTAAATATGCCCTCGGAGGTGGCGCGTGACCGGTCCATCGGCGCCGCACGCAATCCGCCCCCGTTCTTCGGCCCGATCCGGCTCTGCGATAATGCGGGCTTCCCGTTCCCGCACCGCCTTCCGCCATGACGCAGCCGTCCGCCCCGCTTCCCACCGACCTGCCGCCGATTTCGTGCCTGCCCGGCGATGCGTTGCCGTGGCTGCCGATGAGCGCGGACCTGCCGGGGCTCGCGATCAAGTATCTGCATATCAATGCGGCCGAAGACACGCTGACCGCGCTGCTGAAGATGCCGGCCGGCGGCACGCTGCCGCGCCATCGTCACGACGGCGAAGTGTTCGTCCATACGTTGCAGGGGGCGTGGCGCTACCTCGAGTACGACTGGATCGCGCAGGCCGGCTCGACGGTGCTCGAACCGGCCGGCTCGGTTCACACGCCGGAAACGCTCGGCGCGCCCGGCGAAGACGTGATCACGCTCAACGTGATGCGCGGCGATCTGGTACTGCTCGACGACGATGGCCGTGAGACCGCGCGCGAGAATTGCCGGGTCGCGCTGTTGCGCCAGCGCAAGCATGCGCGCACGGCGCCGAACGACGCGGCGCCGTTCGTCACGCGCTGAGCAACCGCGCAGCCGGTTTCGGCCCGTTCGGGTTCGGGCGCTTCAGGCCATCTCGCGTTCGTCCCTGCGCCGAATCGCCAGCGACGGCACGCCGAAACCGCGCATGGATGCGTCGCGCAAACAGCGCCGGTCGCGAAAGCCGGCCGCCTTCGCGATCACGTCGAGCGGATGCCGGCTCCGCTCGATCATCAGACGCGCGGCCTCGAGCCGCGGCCGCTCGATCGCCGTCGCCGGCGACTGCCCCGTTTTCAGCGTAAAGCCGTCGATTCGAATGGCGCCGATGGCATGCGAGCCGCCGCTGCCGCGATGCCCCGACGTCACCGCGTTTCGCACCATCCCCGGCGCGTTCCGACCCGCTTGCCATGCCCTCCCCGCAACAGTAATCTCTACGATTGCAGTTTCCGGAGTTGCGCTCCGGCATTCGTCCGATCATCGGCGCTATCGACCGTTGCGAAATTCGACCATGCGGTTCCGTATGTTCACCACCGGGGCCGGCGACGCGCCTGGCCCTTCCAGCGTGCCCGCCGATGGCCGGCCCGCGTTTGCGCCGTTACCCGAGCTGGAAACCCTGTGCCGGATCGCACGTGCGCAGGTCGGCGCGGCCGGCGCGCTGGTCGTGCACGGAGAGGCCGGCGCGCAATGCGTGCTCGCGTTCGACGGAACGCTGCCCGCGTCGCTACCTTCCGTGTTGTTCCCGCCTCAGGTCGCCCACACCGCCCATACCGCCCGCACGTCGCCTGTCGGCAGACGATTCGTCGCGCCCGATGCGAGCGCGCATGCGCGTCACGCACCGCACATCGCCGCAGCCTGCGACCTGATCGCGCCGGACGGTGCGCGCCTCGGCGCGCTGTGCGTCGTGAGCGACGGCGACTTCGCGCTCGACATCGCGCAACGCACCCTCCTGGACGATCTGGCCACGCTGGCGGAACATGCGATCGGCCGCGCAATCTCGGAAGCCGCGCTGCGGGAACGGCTCGGCGCGATCGAGGAACACAGCGCGCTGACCACGCTGGCGCTGACGGAAAGCGGCACCGGCGTCTGGGATCGCAACGTGGAAACCGGCGAAATTCATTACTCGGCGGCATGGAAGGCGCTGCTCGGCTACGCGCCGCACGAGCTGACCAGCCGCATCGAGGACGCGTACGAACGACTGCACCCGGACGACGTCGACGACGTGAAGGCGACGATGCTCGCGCATTTCGAGAGCCGGACCGACAGCTACGCGGTCGAGCACCGCATCCGCTGCAAGGACGGCGCGTACAAATGGATCTGCAGCCGCGGCAAGGTCATCGCGCGCGACGACAACGGCCGCGCGTTGCGCATGGTCGGCACGACCACCGACATCACCGCGCTGCGTGAGCTCGCCGACCGGCTGCGCGATTCCGCCACGCTCGTCACGAGCCTGACCGACCAGGTGCCGGGCCTCGTGTTCAAGCTGCGCCAGGCGGCCGACGGCCGCCGCTTCTTTTCGTATGCGAGCGCCGGCGTGTGCGACATCTACGAGCTGACGCCCGAACAGATCGCCGGTGACGCGGATGCGGTCGAAACCCGGATCCATCCGGCCGATCTGCCCGCATACCGTCAGTCGCTGCAAGCGTCGGCGGAGCGGCTGACGCCGTGGCGGCTCGAATATCGGGTGATGCTGCCGGATCAGGGCCTGCGCTGGCGCGAAGGCGACGCGCGCCCGCAACGCACGCCCGACGGCGGCACGGTGTGGCACGGCTTCATCACGGACGCGACGGAGCGCAAGCACATCGAGGCCGAACTGCACCGGATGGCGACGACCGATCATCTGACCCAGCTGCCGAACCGCCACGCGTTCATGCGGCAAAGCGAGGCCGTGTTGCGCAGTGTGCGCGCGACCGGCCAGGACGCCGCGGTGCTGATGCTCGATCTCGACCACTTCAAGGCGCTGAACGACCGCTGGGGCCATCCGCTCGGCGACCGCGCGCTCCGCCATTTCGCGCGGCTGCTGCTCGCGGAGATCGGGCCGGACGGCATCGTCGGGCGCATCGGCGGCGAGGAATTCGCGATCGTGCTGCCGCGCGCGGGGGTCGACGCGGCGTTCGCGCTCGCGCTGCGCGTGCAGCGGCGCGCGGCAGACACGCGGCTCATGCACGAGGATCAGCGTGTTGCGCTGACGGTCAGCATCGGGATCGACGCGATGCGGATGTCCGACTTCGGCGCGTACCAGTCGCTGTCGCGTGCCGACAAGGCGCTGTACGTCGCGAAAGAACACGGCCGCAACCGGATCGAGGTCTATCAGGCGTAGCCGCGCGCCGCCCTTCGCGCGGCCCGCCGACGGGTCGCGCCGTCGCTCACGCCCCCAACGCTACGATTGCGCCGCCTCGCGCGGCGTGGCGCGCACGCCCAGCAGCATCGCGACCGCGCACGCGGCCAGCAGCGCCGCGATCATCAGCATGGCCGGATCCATGCCGCCGGTTCGCGTGCGGATCACCCCGACGATCCACGGCGTGATCATCCCGCTCGATACGCCGATACTGCTGATCAGCGCGATCCCGCCGGCCGCGCCGGCGCCCGCGAAATACGCGGACGGCACAGCCCAGAACACCGGATGCGCGGCGAAGATCAGCATGGCCGCGATCGACAGCAGCGCCATCATCGCGACGATGCTCTGCAGATGCAGCGTCAGCAACGCCAGCGCCACCGCGCCGCCGAACGCGCACGCGGCGAAGTGCCGGCGCCGTTCGCGCTTGCGGTCCGAACGCCGCGCGATCGCGATCAGGCCGGCCGCGCCGACCGCGTTCGGCACGATCGACAGCAGGCTGATCTGCACGACGTCGTGAATCCCGAATTCGCGAATCATCAAAGGCATCCAGAACAGCAGCATCAGCAGCGCGGTCGTCAGCGAGAAATAGATGAACGCGAACAGGTAGGTGCGCGGCTCGGCCAGCACCTGCCGCAGCGACCCGGCCACATGCGCGGGTGCGCCGGCGCGATCGGCGGCAAGATCGGCCGCCAGCCGTTGCCGGTCGTCGTCGGACAGCCAGCGTGCGTGCTCGGGACGGTCGCACAGCCAGAACCACGCGATCACGCCGAGCAGGATCGCGGGCGCGCCTTCGATCGCGAACATCCATTGCCAGCCGTGCAGCCCGAGCACGCCGGACATCCCGCGCATCAGCCAGCCCGACAGCAGCCCGCCGATCATCCCGGCCACCGCGACGCCCGCATAGAAGATCGACAGCACCGACGCGCGCCGGCGCGCCGGATACCAGTACGTCAGGTAGAACACGACGCCCGGGAAGAAGCCTGCTTCGAACAGCCCGAGCAGGAAGCGCAGCACGTAGAAATGCTTCGCGCTGTCGACGGTGATCATCGCGACCGACACCGCGCCCCACAGGAACATGATCCGCGCGAACGTCCGGCGCGCGCCGAAGCGGCGCAGCAGCGCGTTGCTCGGCACCTCGAACAGCACGTAGCCGACGAAGAACAGCACCGCGCCGAGGCTGTACATCGCGTCGGTCAGGCCGAGATCCTGCCGCATCTGCAACTGCGCGAAGCCGATGTTGCTGCGGTCGAGGATCGACACGATGTAGCAGATGAACAGGAACGGCACGATCCGCATGCCGATGCGGCGATACAGCGCGTCGTTGTCCGACGCGCGGGAACCGGACGCGACCGCTTGCGCGGCGTCCGCTTGAAGAGGGGCTGACATCGATCGTCTCCTCGATGGATGCGAATGCGGGGTACGAATACCGCGTACGAATGCGGGCCGGAAAATCGAACGCCGGTCGCCGCCGCCCGCCGGCAGCGACCGGCCGCGTTCAGTCGCGCGACACGGGTTCGCCCTTCACGCCGAGCATCAGCGCGGCGCCGCTCAGCGCGAGCAGTGCGGCGAGCAGGTACACGGCGAGATCCATGCTGCCGGTGCGCGTGCGGATCATCCCGATCACCCACGGGCTGACGATGCCGCTCGTGATCCCGATGCTGCTGATCAGCGCGATCCCGGCCGCGGCCGCGTTGCCCGACAGGTAGCGGGTCGGCACGGCCCAGAAGATCGGCAGCGCGGCGAAGATCAGCGTCGCCGCGATCGACAGGCACGCGAGCATCGCCGCGAAGCTGTGCAGATGCAGCGTCAAGGCCGCGAGCGCGAGCCCGCCGCCGATCGTGCAGCACGCGAAATGCTTGCGGCGTTCGCCGGTGCGGTCCGAGTGACGCGCGATCAGAATCAGGCCCACCGCGCCGACCGCGTTCGGCACGACCGTATACAGGCTCACGGCCACGACATCGGTCACGCCGAAGTCGCGGATCATCAGCGGCATCCAGAAATTGAGCGTCAGCGACGCGCAGGTCAGCGCGAAATAGATGAACGCGAACAGGTAGACGCGCGGATTCGCGAGCGCGGCCGCCACGCTGCGCGCGTCGTGCGCGGCGCCGTGCGTGCGGCTGTCCGCGCACAGGGCCGCCACCCGCGCCTTTTCATCGGACGCGAGCCACGCGGCGTCCTGCGGCCGGTCGACCAGATACGTGAACGCGAAGAACGCGAGCACGATGGCCGGCGCGCCTTCGATCGCGAACATCCACTGCCAGCCGTGCAGCCCGAACACGCCGCTCATGTCGCGCATGATCCAGCCCGACATCAGGCCGCCGAGCACGCCGGCGACCGCGACGCCCGCAAAGAACACCGAGATCGCCGCCGCGCGCCGGTTCGCGGGGAACCAGTAGGTCAGGTACAGCACGATGCCGGGGAAGAAGCCGGCCTCGAACACGCCGAGCATGAAGCGCAGCACGTAGAAATGCGACGGCTGCGACACGAACATCATCCCGGTCGACGCGAGGCCCCACAGCAGCATGATCCGCGTAAACGTGCGGCGCGCGCCGAAGCGGGCGAGCAGCATGTTGCTCGGCACTTCGCAGAACACGTAGCCGACGTAGAACACCGCGGCGCCGAGGCCGTACATCGCATCGCTGAAGCCGAGGTCGTGCTTCATCTGCAATTGCGCGAAGCCGATGTTGATGCGGTCGAGGAACGACACGACGTAGCAGAGGAACAGGAACGGCACGATCCGCCATGCGATCTTGCGGAACAGCAGCGCGTCGCTGGATTCGGATCCGGACGCATAGGCGGAAGTCTCGTATGCGGAAGTCGACGCCGCGGCACTCGCGTGCGCGATCGTCGCTTCGGCGGGAAGCGATCGGGGCATGTCTCTCTCCAAACGGGCCGCGCGAATCGAGCGCGCAGCAGTCTCCGAGGGCGTGCATGCGCCCTGCTTTCTTGTGAAACCGGAAATCGGCGCCGTGGGCCGCGGCACAACGCCGCCGCCATTCACGAGCCTTCAGAAGAACGGCGGGACGTCCGCCCGGACGCCCCGCCGTCGTGACCCGCTCAGTCCTGCAGCGCGGCCCACATTTCCTTGTCGCGCTGCGCGGTCCAGATGCGCGGATGCGTGATGCCGCTCGCCTCGTCGAACGCGCGCGACACGTCGAACGGCAGGCAATGCTCGTAGATGAACACGTGGCCAAACTTCGGATCCATCGCTTCGCGCGTGAGCGCCATCGACGCCTTCAGGTCGAGCTTGCGCTCCACCGCCTTGCGGCCCTGCGCGAGCAGCGTCGTCACGAAATCCTTCGTGTAGTCGAGGCCCTTGTTCACGTCGGCCGGATTCAGCAGCGCGGGGCCGCGGCCCGGCACGAGCTTCTCGGCGCCCAGCGCGCGCAGCGCCTCGAGCGTGGCCGGCCATTGTTCGAGCTGCGCGTCGCCGCAATAGCAGGCCGCGTCGTATTCGACGAGGTCGCCCGAGAACAGCACCTTTTGCGACGGCAGCCAGACGATCGTGTCGCCCTTCGTATGGCCCGAGCCGACGTGCATGATCTTCACTTCGAGCTTGCCGAGGAACAGCGTGATCTCGCGCTCGAACACGAGCGTCGGCCACGTGAGGCCCGGCACCGTCTCGACGCCCGCGAACAGGCGCGGGAAGCGCTCGATCTCCGACTTCATGTCGGCCTCGCCGCGCTCGACGATCATTTCGTACGTGCCGCGGCTCGCGATCACCTGCTGCGCGCCTTCGTCGAAATACGCCGATGCGCCGAGCACGCGCACCGCGTGGTAATGCGACAGCACCACGTGCTTGATCGGCTTGTCCGTCACGCTGCGGATCTTCGCGATCAAGTCCTGCGCCATCGCGGGCGTCGCGGTCGTATCGACGATCAGCACGCTGTCGTCGCCGATGATCACGCCCGAGTTCGGGTCGCCTTCGGCGGTGTACGCGTATGCGTTCTCGGACAGCTTCGTCCAGGTGACCTTCTTCTCTTCCAGATCGGCTTGGGATGCGAATGCTTTGGCCATGTGGCGTTCCGTGGCTGCGAGCCATGTGTTGAGGGGAGTGAGCGGATCATCGTCCTGCGCCAAATATTTGTCAATGGCAAATCTTCTTGCTATTGTTTAATACGGGTAAACGTGTGGGCTGGCGCGGGAAATGGCGTCGGATACCATGCGGGGTTTCGTCAACGGAAGAATCATCGCGTGCAGAACCACGAAGTCAGCGCAGACGACGCGCCGCCCAAGGCGCAGCGCGGCATCCAGAGCGTCGAGGTCGGCGGCCGGCTGCTCGACGCGTTCGCGCGCCGGCGCAAGCCGCTCGGGCTGTCGGAGCTGGCGGGCGCGGCCGACTTGTCGACCGCGCAGGCGCACACCTATCTCGTGAGCCTGACGCGCCTCGCGCTCGTCAAACGCGACGCGATCACCGGCAACTACGAACCGGGCCCGCTGTCGCTGCGGCTCGGGCTGATGTCGATCGAACGCCAGCCGGCCTATCGCGCGGCGCTGCCGCACGCGGCGCGGCTCGCGGAGACGGTGGGCCTGAGCGTCGCACTGTCGGTGCCGGGCGCGCTCGGCCCGACGATCGTGCGCATCGAGCACGGCGGCTATCCGCTGCACGTGAACCTGCACGTCGGGTCGGTGATGTCGCTCGACACGACCGCCACCGGCCGCGTGTTCCGCGCCTTCGGCGATCCCGCGCAACTCGACGCGATGGCGGCCAGCCAGGCCGGCGCGGGCGACACGCTCGCCGGCGCGGAAGGCGAGCAGCCGGCGACCGATGCCCGCGCGCAGCAGGCCGAACTCGACGCGATCCGCACGCGCGGGATCGAGCGCGGTGTGGACCGGCCGAGCCCCGGCGTCAGCGCGATGTGCGTGCCGGTGCTGGATGCCGACGGGTGCCTGCCACTCGCGCTGACCGTGATCGGTTCGACCGGGTCGATCGACGTCGGCTGGGACGGCCCGATCGCGACGGCGTTGCGCGACGCCGCGCGGCAAGCCACCGCGTCGCTCGACGCGGGACGCGACGCACCGCCGGCCGTGCCGGCCGCGACGCCGGCCACGCCGCGCGTGCCGCCCGCGCTCGGTGACGACGCGAAGACGCAACGCGGCATCAATGCGCTCGACAGCACCGGCGAGCTGTTGCTCGCGCTCGTGTCGGCGGGCCGCGCGCTGCCGCTGCGCGACCTCGCGGCCGCCGCCGGGATGCCGGCCGCCAAGGCGTTCCCGCATCTGGTGAGCCTTCAGAAAATCGGCCTGCTGAGCCGCGACGACGCCGGCTGCTTCGGCGGCGGCCCGCTCGCGCAGGCGCTGGGCCTGATCGCAATGCAGCGCGTATCGCCGACACGCGATGCGGAAGCCGAAATCGTCGCGCTCGCCGGGGCGACCGACATGAGCGTGGCGGCCGCGACGCTCGGGCCGCTCGGGCCGACCGTGATCCGGCTCGAGGAATCGGCACGGCCACAGCACGTGAGCCTGCAGGTCGGCACCGTGATGTCGCTCGTCAATACGGCGATCGGCCGGATCTTCGCGGCCGGCATGTCCGACGACGTGCTGGCCGGCCTGCTGGCCGACGAACCGGTGCGCCTTGCCGGCGGCGCGGCGCAGGTCGACGACGCGTTTCGCGCGCGGCTTGCGGCGATCCGCGCGGACGAACTCGATTTTGCGTTCGACGCGCCGGTGCCCGGCATCGGCACGATCGCCGCGCCCGTGTTCGATCACACCGGCAGCATCCGGCTCGTGATCGCGATCATCGGCTCGTCGCGCGGCTTCCCGCGCGGGCCGGACAGCGCGCTCGCGCATACGCTGCTCGCGGCGACGCGCCGGCTGTCGTGGCGGTTCGGGTGGATCGGCACCTGATCGCCGTACTACCGCCGCTCATCCGCCCCGGCTGCCCTCCCTTTTTCCATTTCCTCGATGCGAGGCCGTGCTTGCCACGGCCTCGGCGCGCCTGTTCGCCACGACGATCCGCATGCACGCTTTCCGTGTTGCGCAGCAGCAACAGAGAATGTCAGTAATTCTCATATAACGAAATCGCATTTCACAAAGCGGTGAAGTTTCTTTATGATTAGGGTTATCCCTAATCCACTACTTCTCTGGGGTTTCGTCATGCAAACGTCTAATGTCTCGAACCGTTCCACCGAATCCGCTGGCTGGCTCGCACGTGTTGGCGAGCTGATCGCAGAAGCCTGGTCGCTCCACCTGGAAAACTGCGAAGTCATCGCTGAAGCGCACGCACGCCTGCCGCACTAAGCTTGGCCACTGGCCGCCGGCCGGCGGCACGATAACCGTCCGATCCGCGTGTCGGGACGCGCGCCGCAAGGCCGCCGCGTCCGGCATCGGAGCGCCGGACGAATTTCATGAAACAGGGCCGCATGGTCCTGGTTCGAATGGCCTCGGCACGATGCGAGCGCCATGGGTAATGGCCGATGCTGAGTTTCACGCATCGGTCAACGCAGCAGCTGGCCGCTGCGTGCGCTCGCGACGCGCGATGCCGCGGCATCGCGTCGCGCCGGGTCGCCGCGGAAGATTCATCCGTTTTCCGGCCCCGCCGGCATTGTCCCGCCCGTAAACGGTTCAGGGCCGCGCACACGCGCCGCGCAGCCCGATCACCGCCCTTCTTCAGCGCAGCCGAATCCATCGTTGCCGCGACGGATCGCCGGCCCGACGCTGTCCCGTCAGACCTGAATCGACGGCACATCCTTCATGCACCGCAGCGCGAACATCGAGCGGCTGTGGCGGATACTCGAAATCCGGTACAGCTTCTCGCGCAGGAAACGTTCGTAGCCGGCCGTGCCGTCCACCGCGACCTTGATCCAGTAGTCATATTCGCCCGACACGAGATACGCCTCGAGCACCTCGGGCAGTGCCGCGAGTTCGGCGCCGAAGCGCGCCAGCGCGTCGTCCTCGTGGCGATCGAGCGTGACTTCGAGAATCACGATGTCCGCGTAACCGAGCATCTTCTGGTTGACGAGCGCGACATACCCGTCGATGTAGCCGTCGAGTTCGAGTTGCCGCGTGCGGTTCCAGCATGCGGTGGTCGACATGCCGATCTGCTCGGCCAGTTCGGCGTTCGACAGGCGCGCATTTTTTTGCAGCGCTCCGAGGATCTTGCGGTCCTGATTGTCGAGGGTTTTCGGCGAGCGTTCGCGGGTAGCCATAACAGGAAGAATCTTCTACTGAAAATCGGCATTCTATCTGAACAGCATTCCGGTTTCGGGTCCGTTTTGCTGGAAAACAGGAAGCCTTTTAATCGGCCCGCTTGATACATTTTCTCCATGCCTGTGGTCCGGCACGCTCCCCGCGACAACCCCCTCGCACCGGGACGCCCGGCCGCAATCACGAGTTGCGGCGCCGGACCTGCAGGCATGCGATTCCCCGCCTCCCGCGCGGCCTATCCGGCTGCCGGGCCGGCGCCCGATTTCCCTGTTCCCGTACTATCCCGTCATGTCGTTCAGGCTTTATCTGTCGTTCCTCGCTGCATCCGCCGTTCTCATCTACGCTCCCGGCCCCGTCAACCTCCTCACGATGAACCAGGCACTGCGCACCGGCTGGCGCCGCGCGCTGCCGTGCGTATGGGGCGGCACGCTCGCCGTGCTGCTGCAACTCGCGCTGACCGCGCTGTGCCTGAATTCGCTGGTTCATCTCAACGAACATGCACTGACCGTGCTGCGCTGGGCAGGCGCCGCATACCTCGTCTGGCTCGGCTGCAAGCAATGGCTCAGCCGCGCCCCGGCGAACGCGCCTGCCGCGTCGGCCGAAACCGGCGCCGCCGCATCCGGCGCCGACACCGGGCGCGCGCTGTTCTGGCGCGGCGTGGCGACGTCCGGGCTGAATCCGAAGACGCTGCTGTTCTTTCCGTCGTTCTTTCCGCAGTTCATCGTCCCGAACACCGACTGGAGCCTGAACGCGCAGTTCCTGCTGCTCGCGACGACCTTCGCGGTGCTGTTCGCCGGCGGCGTCGCGTCGATGGCGCTGTTCTCGCACCGGCTGAGCCGCGCGCTGCAACGGCCGGCGCGGATGCGCGCGATGAATCGCGTGACGGGCGGGCTGCTGGTCGGGATGGGCGCAATCATGGTCGGCTGGAACTGAGGTCGAAGCCCGGGCGGCTGCGCACGCGGGTGCCGCGTCACCCGCCGCCGGCCCCTCGAAAAAGCAGCCGATCGCGGCCGGCCGATGCGCGGCCGGTACAATCGCGCGATGTCCGAATTGCTCACTTACGGCGGCCTGTTCGCCGTGTCGATGGTCGCCGCGACCCTGTTTCCGCTCCAGTCCGAAGCCGTGCTCGCCGGCCTGCTGCTCGCCGGGCGCGAGCCCGTGTGGGCGCTGGTGCTGGTCGCGAGCGTCGGCAACGTCGCCGGCTCGGCGATCAACTGGGTGCTCGGCCGCGGCATCGAGCATTTCCGCGATCGCCGCTGGTTTCCGGTCAAGCCGGCCGCGCTCGCGCGCGCCGAGGGCTGGTACAGGCGCTATGGCCGCTGGTCGCTGCTGCTGAGCTGGGCGCCGGTGATCGGCGATCCGCTGACGATGATCGCCGGCGTGCTGCGCGAGCCGCTACCGACTTTCCTCGCGATCGTCACGATCGCGAAAGTCGGCCGGTATCTGGTAATCGCGTGGCTCGTCGTGCATTGAGGTGCGCGACGCACATTGCCCGGGTGGATCTTGCGAATTTTGCCGGCCGGCTGCAGATTTGCCGTTTATCGATAAACGGCATAAGATGTGGCAATGATCCAGTCGTTCAAATGCAAAGACACGCGGCAGCTTTTCGAAACGGGACGTTGCAGACAATTCGCCAACATTGCCGATGTCGCAATGCGTCGTCTTACGCAACTTGACAACGCGGCGACGCTGGACGCGATGAAATCACCGCCCGGCAACCGATTTGAGGCACTGAAGGGCGATCGTGTTGGCCAGTACAGCATCCGAATCAACGGCCAATGGCGTGTGTGCTTTACATGGGGCGATGACGGGCCGGCCGATGTGGAAATCGCCGACTATCACTGAATGGAGCTTGACATGACCCGGTTCAAAAACGGTATGCGCCCGGTCCATCCGGGCGAAATTCTTCGTGAGGATTACCTCATCCCGCTCGACATGAGCGCGAACGCGTTGGCCGGCGCACTTGGCGTCACGGCCGGCCGCATCAACGATATCGTCCGTGAGCGGCGCGGCATCACCGCCGATACGGCGCTGCGCCTTGCCCGCTACTTTGGCGGCGATCCGCAAACGTGGCTGAACCTGCAAGCCACCTATGACCTGAAAATCGCCGAGCGCGACCACGGCCGCGAGATCCAGAAGCGCATCGAGCCCCGAGAATTCGCCCACGCCTGACATCACAAAGTACAAGGCCGCACCGCGCTCCCCCGATAACCGGCCGCCCGTCACTGGACGGCCGACTGCCGGTCATCTCGGTGTCACGCGCCTGCACGCGCATCGGTCACTTACTTCTTGTCCCCCGCCAGATCGATCGCCTTGTCCGATCCGACCGCGTTGCGCAGCTGGAATTTCTGAATCTTGCCGGTCGACGTCTTCGGCAGCTCGCCGAAGCGCACGACCTTCGGCACCTTGAACCCGGCGAGCAACTGCTTGCAGTGCGCGACGATCTCCGCCTCGGTCGCGCTCGCGCCTTCGCGCAGCTCGACGAACGCGCACGGCACCTCGCCCCACTTCGGGTCGGGCATCGCGACCACGGCCGCGACCGCAACCGCCGGATGCCGGTACAGCGCATCCTCCACCTCGATGCTCGAGATGTTCTCGCCGCCCGAAATGATGATGTCCTTGCGGCGATCCTTGATGCGGATATAGCCGTCCGGCGTCAGCACGCCGAGATCGCCCGTATGGAACCACCCGCCGTGGAAGGCTTCATCCGTCGCGTGCGGGTTCTTCAGATAGCCCTTCATGCAGATGTTGCCGCGGAACATGATCTCGCCGAGCGTCTCGCCGTCGGCGGGCACCGGCGCCATCGTGTCCGGGTCGAGCACCGTCGCCCCCGCTTCCAGGTGATAGCGCACGCCCTGCCGCGCGTTCAGCCGCGCGCGCTCTTCATCGGGCAGTGCTTCCCAGTGCGCCTGCTTCGCGCACACGGTCGCCGGGCCGTAGACCTCGGTCAGCCCGTACACGTGCAGCAGGTCGAAGCCGATCTCCTTCATCTTCGCGATCACGGCCGGCGCGGGCGCCGCACCGGCGACCATCGCGTGCACCGTGTGATCGATGCCTTCGCGGAATTCGGCCGGCGCATTCGCGATCGCGCTCTGCACGATCGGCGCGCCGCAGTAATGCGTGATGCGTTCGCGGCGGATCAGGTCGAACACCGTCTTCGCATCGAACTTGCGCAGGCACACGTTCACGCCCGCACGCGCCGCGACGGCCCACGGGAAGCACCAGCCGTTGCAGTGGAACATCGGCAGCGTCCACAGATACACGGCGTGCTTCGGCATGTCCCATTCGAGGATGTTGCTGATCGCCGCGAGATGCGCGCCGCGATGGTGATAGACGACGCCCTTCGGGTCGCCGGTCGTGCCGGACGTGTAGTTCAGCGCGATCGCATCCCATTCGTCGGCGGGCGGCGTCCATGCGTAGTCGGGGTCGCCGCCCGCGACGAACGCTTCGTAGTCGGTCGCGCCGGCGAAGCGCGCGGGGTCGGCCGGCATCGCGTCGGCGACGCTGACGATCTTCAGGCCCGGCACCTCCAACGCCGCGCGATGCGCGAGATCCGCGTATTCGGTGTCGACGATCAGCACCTTCGCCTCGCCATGGCGCAGCATGAACAACACCGACGAAATGTCGAGCCGCGTGTTGATGGTGTTGAGCACCGCGCCGGCCATCGGCACGCCGAAGTGCGCCTCGACCATCGCCGGGATGTTCGGCAGCAGCGCCGCGACCGTTTCGCCGCGCGCGACGCCGGCCTGCGCGAGCGCGCTCGCCAGCTGCTTCGCGCGCGTGTAGGTTTCGCCCCACGTGCGTCGTACGTCGCCGTGCACGATGGCCAGGCGCGCGCCGTAGACTTCGGCCGCGCGGACCAGGAAGTCGAGCGGCGTGAGCGGCACGTAGTTGGCGTCGCGGCGGCCGAGTCCGGCCTCGAACATCTGCGTCATGATCCTGTCTCCCGTTTTCTGTCGACCGGCGCGTGCATCGACGCCGCGGCGCACGCATCGGTCTCGTGTTCAGCCGGAGTGCATGCACCCCGATTCGTTTTGATGTGGTTCAATTGCCGACAGCCTAACGGGCGCTATTGTGAGCCGTCTGTCATCGAAACGACAGAGTGCCTTTCGAACGCTGCGCGTTATCCCTATCCTCGCAAACCCGCACCCATGCACGACCACCTCGTTGCGCCGCCCGACGCGGCCGCCACCCCGGCCACCACGGCCGGCACGCCGTTCGATCCGGGCCCGTTGCCGGCGCTGTCGACGCTGTTCGGGCAATGCGCGTGGTTCCGCGCGCTCGCGCCGGAACATCAGGCGCTGGTGCTCGCGCAGTCGCGCGCCGAGCAGCGCGAGGCCGGCGACGTGATCGCGCAGCGACTCGCGCCGTCCGAGTACTGGATCGGCGTGCATCGCGGGCTGCTGAAGCTGGCGATCTTCAATGCGTCGGGACGCGGCTGCACGTTTTCCGGCGTGCCGTCGGGCGGCTGGTTCGGCGAAGGCAGCGTGATCAAGCGCGAGCTGCGCAAATACGAAGTGGTCGCGGTTCAGCGCTCGACCGTGCTGTTCGTGCCGGTCGACACGTTCCATGCGCTGCTCGACACCAGCCTGCCGTTCACGCGCTTCGTGATTCATCAGTTGAACAACCGGATGGGCGAGTTCATCGCATCGATCCAGAACAGCCGGCTGCTCGACGTCGATGCACGCGTCGCGCAAGCGCTCGCGCAACTGTTCAATCCCGATCTGTATCCGGACACCGGCCCGTCGCTCGCGATCTCGCAGGAGGAACTGGGCATGCTCGTCGGCGTATCGCGGCAGCGGATCAACCAGGCGCTGCAGCAACTCGAGAAACTCGGCGTGTTGCGGCTCGCATACAACCAGATCGAAGTCGTCGACCTGACCGCGCTCGCGCGGGTCGGCATGGAGCAGATCTGAGCGCGGCCCGATGAACGAAACCGGCGTCGATGCAGCGCGCGCAGCCGATCCGGCAGCCGCTTCCCGGCTCCCGCGCCAGCCCGCTTTCCATCCGACGAATCGGCCGGCCTGCACCGCGCCCGAAACTGACAATTCCGCCAGTTTCATGTCAGTAACGCGTTCAGCCCCGACGCCTATCATTCGGGTTCCCTTCACCGACGCCTGATCACGGCCTGTCCCGCTGCCTCCATGTGGATCGTCAATCTCGCCCTCAGGCGCCCGTACACGTTCATCGTGATGGCCATCATGATCGTGCTGGCCACCCCGCTTGCGCTGATGCGCACGCCCGTCGACGTGCTGCCGGCGGTCAACATCCCCGTCATCAGCGTGATCTGGAGTTACAGCGGGTTCTCGGCGACGGACATGACCAACCGGATCACGGCCGTTCATGAACGGAGCCTGACGACGACCGTCAACAACATCGAGCACATCGAGTCGACGTCGCTGCCCGGCATCGCGGTCGTGAAGGTGTTCCTGCAACCCGGCGCGAACGTGCAGACGGCCATCGCGCAGACGGTGGCGTCCGCGCAGTCGATCGTCCGCCAGATGCCGCAGGGCGCGACGCCGCCGCTCGTGATCACCTATTCGGCGTCGAGCATCCCGGTGATCCAGCTTGGGCTGTCGAGCAAGACGCTCAGCGAGCAGTCGCTCGCCGACATCGCGCTCAACTTCCTGCGCCCGCAACTGATCACGGTTCGCGGCGCCCAGATCCCGTTCCCGTACGGCGGCCGCACGCGCGTGGTCGCGATCGACCTCGATCCGCAGGCGCTGCTCGCGAAAGGCCTCACGCCCGCCGACATCGTCAATGCGATCAACGCGCAGAACCTCGTGCTGCCGACCGGCACCGCGAAGATGGGCCAGACCGAATACCGGATCGACACGAACGCGTCGGCCGACACGATCGCCGACATCAACGGCCTGCCGATCCAGACCGTCAACGGCGCGACGACCTACCTGCGCGAAGTCGCGTCGGTGCGCGACGGCTTCGCGCCGCAGACCAACGTCGTGCGCCAGAACGGCCAGCGCGGCGTGCTGATGTCGATCCTGAAGACCGGCGACGCGTCGACGCTGAAAGTCGTGTCGGACCTGAAGGCGCTGCTGCCGAAGGTGATCCCGACGCTGCCCGAAGGGCTCACGGTCACGCCGCTGTTCGACCAGTCGGTGTTCGTCGACGCCGCCGTGCAGGGGGTGATTCACGAAGCGCTGATCGCCGCCGTGCTGACCGCGATGATGATCCTGCTGTTCCTCGGCAACTGGCGCAGCACGCTGATCATCGCCATCTCGATTCCGCTGTCGATCTTCACGTCGCTGATCGCGCTGTCCGCGCTCGGCGAGACCATCAACATCATGACGCTCGGCGGGCTGGCGCTCGCGGTGGGGATTCTGGTCGACGATGCCACCGTCACGATCGAGAACATCGAGCGGCACCTGCATCTCGGCACCAACCTGCACGAGGCGATCCTCGAAGGCGCCGGCGAAATCGCGGTGCCCGCGTTCGTGTCGACGCTGTGCATCTGCATCGTGTTCGTGCCGATGTTCTTCCTGACCGGCGTCGCGCGCTACCTGTTCGTGCCGCTCGCCGAGGCGGTGGTATTCGCGATGCTCGCGTCGTACGTGCTGTCGCGCACGCTGGTGCCGACGCTCGCGATGCTGCTGTTCCGCCCGCAACAGGCGAGCACCGGCCCCGATCATTCGACGTCGCGTTTCGCACGCATCCATCATGCGTTCAACGACGCGTTCGAGCGGCTGCGCGCATGGTACATCGTGCTGCTGAGCATCCTGCTGGTGCGCCGCCGCTTCTACGCGATGTGCTTCCTCGGCTTCTGCGTGCTGTCGACCGGCCTCGTGTTCGTGCTCGGTCGCGACTTCTTCCCGAACGCCGATTCCGGCAACATCCGGATGCACATGCGCGCGCCGACCGGCTACCGGATCGAGGAAACCGCGCGCCTCGCCGACCAGGTCGAGCGCGTGATCCGCGAGGCCGTGCCGCCCGACGAGCTCGGCGCGATCGTCGACAACCTCGGGCTGCCGGTGAGCGGCATCAACCTGTCGTACAGCAACAGCGGCACGATCGGCACGCTCGACGGCGAACTGATGATCGCGCTGAAGCCCGGTCACCGCTCGACCCAGCACTACGTGCGGCTGCTGCGCACGCTGCTGCCGCAACGCTTCCCGGGCGTCGAATTCTTCTTCCAGCCGTCGGACATCATCACGCAGATCCTCAACTTCGGGCAGCCGGCCGCGATCGACGTGCAGGTGCTCGGCAACGATCTCGCGAGTAACATGGCTATCGCGAGCAGCCTGATGAAGAAGATCAGGCAAATCCCCGGCGCCGTCGACGTGCACGTCCTGCAGCGCAACGACGAACCGACCCTGGTGGCCGACATGGACCGTACGCGCATGCAGCAACTCAGCCTCTCCGCGCAGAACGTCGCGCAGAACATGCTGATCTCGCTGTCCGGTAGTTCCCAGACGACCCCGTCGTTCTGGATCAACCCGCGCACGGGCGTCCAGTACCCGCTGCAGATCCAGACCCCGCAATACGACATCTCGTCGATCAACGACCTGCTCGCCACGCCGGTTTCCGCGAGCGGCCGCACGGGCACGCCGCTGCAACTGCTCGGCAACCTCGTGCGGATCCGTCCCTTCATCGGCCCTGCCGTGATCACGCACTACAACATCCGTCCGGCGATCGACCTCTACGTGAGCGTCGAGGGCCGCGATCTCGGCTCGGTCGCCGGCGAGATCGACCGGGTCGTGTCCGACGCGCGCGCGACGCTGCCGCGCGGCACCGACCTGTCGGTGCGCGGCCAGGTCGAGACGATGCGCACGTCGTACCTCGGCCTCGGCGCGGGTGTCGCGATGGCGATCGTGCTCGTCTACCTGCTGATCGTCGTGAACTTCCAGTCGTGGCTCGACCCGCTGATCATCGTCAGCGCGATGCCGGCCGCGCTCGCGGGCATCGCGTGGATGCTGTTCATCACCGGCACGCATCTGAGCGTGCCGGCGCTGACCGGCGCGATCATGACGGTGGGCGTCGCGACCGCCAACAGTATTCTGGTGGTGTCGTTCGCGCGGCAGCGCCTCGCGGCCGGCGCGCCGCCGCTCACGGCCGCGCTGGAAGCCGGCGCGACGCGGATCCGGCCGGTGATGATGACGGCGCTCGCGATGATCATCGGGATGGTGCCGATGGCGCTCGGTCTCGGCGAAGGCGCCGAGCAGAACGCGCCGCTCGGCCGCGCGGTGATCGGCGGCCTGCTGTTCGCAACCGTTTCGACGCTGCTGTTCGTGCCGCTCGTGTTCGGCGGCGTGCATTCGCGGCTGGCCCGCCGGCGCGCGCGCCAGGCCGGACACTGACTTTCGCCTATAGACCGGTTAATTCATGGAAGAGAAACATCACAGCGCCGTCGGCATCCAGGTCGATGAACACGGCATGCACCTGCCGAGCCGCACGTCGGTATCGCGGCGCGGGCGGATCGTGCTGATCGTGATCGGCGTACTGCTGGCCGCCGGCGCGGCGCGCACGATCGTCGTCAACGTCCTGAACCGCAACCAGCTCGACGCCGTTGCCGAGCAGAACACGCACCAGTACGTCAACGTCGTGCATCCGGTCGACGCGGCCACCGGCGGCAAGCTGACGCTGCCCGGCACGCTGCGCGGCTTCATCGAGGCGCCGATCTACGCGCGCGCGAGCGGCTACGTGCTGCGCTGGCAGGCCGATATCGGCGCGCACGTGAAGCAGGGGCAACTGCTCGCCGAACTCGACACGCCCGAGCTGAACCAGGAACTCGCGCAGGCCACCGCGCAGCGCCAGCAGGCGCAGGCCACGCTCGCGCTCGCGAAGACGTCGTTCGACCGCGCACAGCAGCTGCGGCAGCGCGATGCGGTGTCGCAGCAGGAACTCGACGACCGGCAAGGCGCATTCAACCAGGGCACCGCCAACCTCGCCGCGGCCGACGCGAACATGCGCCGGCTCACCGAGCTGAAGGGCTTCCAGCGCATCGTCGCGCCGATCGACGGGATCGTCACGCAGCGCAACGTCGACGTCGGCGATCTCGTGAATTCAGGCAACGCGGGCCGCTCGCTATTCACCGTCGTGCAGGCCGACCGGCTGCGCCTGTACGTGCAGGTGCCGCAGGCGTATGCGCAGCAGGTGAAGGTCGGCCAGCACGTGAGCGTCGCGCAGGCCGAACTGGCCGGCCAGACCTTCGACGGCACGATCACGCGCACGTCGCAGGCGATCGACGTCGCGACGCGTTCGCTGCAGATCGAGATCACGCTGCCGAACCCGGACGGCCGGCTGCTGCCCGGCGCATACGTGCAGGCGACGCTGCCGATGACGCCGGTCGGCCGCCTGCAGATTCCGGCCAGCACGCTGCTGTTCCGCGCCGAAGGGCCGACGGTCGCGACCGTCGGCGCGAACGGCCACGTGCACCTGAAGGCCGTGTCGGTCGTGCGCACGATCGGCCAGACGCTCGAAGTCGACGGCCCGCTCACGCCGAACGACCGCCTCGTCGCGAACCCGAGCGACGCGCTCGCGGACGGCGACACGGTCGTCGTGCAGACGCCGGCCGCGCAGCCGGCATCCGCGGCTGCGGGAGCGAAGTCGTGATCGCGATGCGCGCCCGCCTGCGCCCGACGGCAGTTGCGGCCGCGGCGACGGTCGCGCTCGCGGCCCTCGCCGGCTGCACCGTCGGCCCCGATTACCGCCGCCCGGCCGTCGATACGCCGGCCGCGTGGCGGCTCGACCCGGCCGATGCCTACTGGCACCCGGCCTCGCCGGCCCGCGCGCCGCTCGATCCGGCATGGTGGACCGCGTTCGGCGATGCGCAGCTCGATGCGCTGGAAGCCGACGCGCTGCGCAACAACCAGAACCTGAAGGCCGTCGCCGCACGCTACGACCAGGCGAAGGCCACACTCGCGTCGGTCGCGTCCGCGCAATATCCGGCCGTCGGTCTGAATGCGAGCGGCCAGCGCTTCAAGATCTCCGCCGACCGGCCGCAGACCAACTACGCGACGGTCAGCACATCGACCGTGCAGAACGACATCCAGGTCGGCGCGAGCGTCAGCTACGAGCTCGACCTGTTCGGCCGCGTGCGGCGCAGCGTCGAATCCGCGCAGGCCAGCTCGGAGCAAGCACGCGACGATTTCGCGAACGCGCGCCTCGTGCTGACCGCCGATCTCGCGTCGAGCTACTTCGCGCTGCGCGAACTCGATACCGAGATCGACGTGGTCAAGCGCTCGATCGACCTGCAGCAGAAGGCGCTCGACTACGTGAGCGCGCGCCACGACCTCGGCGCGGTCTCGGGCCTCGATCTGCTGCAGCAACGCTCGCAGCTCGATGCGACGCGCACGCAGGCGCAGTTGCTGATCCAGCAGCGCGCGCAGGTGGAAACCGCGATCGCGACACTGGTCGGCACGCCAGCCCCCGCGTTCTCGCTGCCGCCGCGCGTCGTGCCGATCCATGCGCCCGAATTGCCGACCGGCATGCCGAGCGACCTGCTGCAGCGGCGGCCGGACGTCGCGTCCGCCGAACGCGCGATGGCCGCCGCGAACGCGCAGATCGGCGTCGCGCGCGCCGCGTATTTCCCGCGCATCGCGCTGTCGCCCGACATCGGCTGGGATGCGACGCGCTTCGCCGGCCTGTTCACCGTGCCGGCGCTGCTGTGGTCGGTGGGCGCGTCGGTCAGCCAGCCGCTGTTCGAAGGCGGCAAGCTGAAGGCCGGCGTCGACTTCGCGCAGGCCGGCTACGTGGCCGCGCAGGCCGATTACCGGCAGACCGTGCTCACCGCGTTCCAGGAGGTGCAGAATGCCGTAACGGGCCTGTCGGTGCTCGCGCAGGCCGCGCAGCAGGCGTCGGCCGCCGTCGACGATGCGCGCAAGCTCGTGTCGCTCGCGCAGGACCGCTACGCGGGTGGCCTGACGCCGTTCATCGACGTGCTGACCGCCGAGCAGCAGTTGCTGACGAGCGAACGCCAGGCCGTGCAGATCCAGGGCCAGCGCGCGGCGCTCGTCGTGTTTCTCGCGAAGGCGCTCGGCGGCGGCTGGGACGGCACCACCGCGCCAACCGCCGTCGCGGGAGCGTCCCCGCAGCACGACGCGGGCGCGGCCCCCTAACCCGGTTACGCGGACAAGCCTATGAAAGTCCTGATTGTCGAAGACGAACCGAAAGTCGTCGAATACCTGAAAAGCGGCCTGACCGAGGAAGGCTGGGTCGTCGATACCGCGCTCGACGGCGAGGACGGCGCGTGGAAGGCGGTCGAGTTCGACTACGACGTGGTCGTGCTCGACGTGATGCTGCCGAAGCTCGACGGCTTCGGCGTGCTGCGCGCGTTGCGCGCGCAGAAACAGACGCCCGTCATCATGCTGACCGCGCGCGACCGCGTCGACGACCGCGTGCGCGGGCTGCGCGGCGGCGCCGACGACTACCTGACCAAGCCGTTCTCGTTCCTCGAGCTGATCGAGCGGCTGCGCGCGCTGACGCGCCGCGCGCGCGTGCAGGAATCGACGCTGATCTCGATCGGCGACCTGCGCGTCGACCTGATCGGCCGCCGCGCGACCCGCGACGGCACGCGCCTCGACCTGACCGCGCAGGAATTCCAGCTGCTCGGCGTGCTCGCGCGGCGCAGCGGCGAGGTGCTGTCGAAGACGACGATCGCCGAACTCGTGTGGGACGTGAACTTCGACAGCAACGCGAACGTCGTCGAGACGGCGATCAAGCGGCTGCGCGCGAAGCTCGACGGCCCGTTCGCGGAAAAACTGCTGCACACGATCCGCGGCATGGGCTACGTGCTCGAGGCGCGCGAGGACGGCGACGGCGAGAGGCACCCATGAAACGCTCGATCACCCTGCGCCTTTCGGCGATGTTCGGCATCGTGTCGCTGCTCGTGTTCACGCTGGTCGGTTGCGGGTTGTTCGTGATGATGGAGCGCCAGTTGTTCGCCGAACTGCGCGCGACGATCGACACGCGCGCGAAGGTCGCGCAGATGATCGTGTCGCACGCGACCACGGCCGCGCGCGGCCGGCTGATGCAGGAAAAGCTCGCCGACCTCGAACCGCCCGACGGCTCGACGCGCTACCAGATCGAGAGCCCGGACGCCGACTTCCGCTTCGGTCGTCCGATCGACGGCGCGCCCGTCGGCAAACCGTTCGGCGCATTCCGGCAATACGCGCTCAACCACAGCAGCTACGACGTGATGACGAAGACCATCCCGATCGCGGGCAGCGGCGAGCGCCCCGATCTGAAGCTGATCGTCGCGTCGTCGTGCGAGCGCACGCAGCGGATGCTGCGCCGTTTCGTGTGGACGCTCGCCGCGCTGATCGCGACGGCCACCGTCATCACGCTGCTGCTGAGCCGCGCGGTCGCGCGCTTCGGGCTCGCGCCGCTCGAACGGCTGTCGCAGGACGCGGCGGCCGTCAGCGCCACCAACCGCCGCCAGCGGCTGCAGACCGACGCGCTGCCAACCGAGCTGCGCGATCTCGCCGCCTCGTTCAACGGCGCGCTCGAACGCATCCAGCAGACCTACGCGCGGCTCGAAGCCTTCAACGCGGACGTTGCGCACGAACTGCGCACGCCGATCAGCATCCTGATCGGCCAGACCCAGGTCGCGCTGACGAGCCGCGACCGCTCGGTCGACCGGATGCGCCAGACGCTGCAGTCGAACCTCGAGGAGTTCGAACGGTTGCGCGTGATCATCAACGACATGCTGTTCCTGTCGCGCAGCGATCGCGGCGAGCGCGCGACCGACCTGAAGCACGTGTCGCTCGCCGACGAGGTGCGGCGCATGCTCGATTTTCTCGAAATTCCGCTCGACGAAGCGCAGTTGCGCGCCGAACTGCACGGCGACGCGCGCGCGGCCGTCGATCCGTCGCTGTTCCGCCGCGCGATGACCAACCTGCTGATCAACGCGATCCAGCATTCGGCGCCCGGCGCGACGCTGAACGTGACGATCACGCGCCGCGACACGCTCGTCGACGTGTCGGTCGCGAACCCCGGCGAGCCGATCGATCCCGTGCAGCGTTCGCACGTGTTCGAGCGCTTCTACCGGCTCGAGGAAGCGCGCGCGAACAGCAAGGAGAATCACGGGCTCGGGCTGTCGATCGTCAAGGCCGTCGCGGAGATGCATGGCGGCAGCGTGTTCGTCGCGTGCTCGGGCGGCACCAATACGTTCGGCTTCTCGGTGTCGGCGCAGCCGTTCACCGGCGCCCCGCTGCGCGCGGCCGACGCGACCGACCCGCATGCGCCGCACCCGGCGCGCCCGGCGCACGCATCGCGCGCGATGCACTGACGGCGGCCGCGCCGCCGAGGGCAGTTTTCTTCAATACGGGCCCGCTCGGCTTCTTTAGTCTCGATGCGACTTTCACATTCGCATGGAGACTTCCGATGAGCATGCTGGTTTCGATGGCCGCGTTCGCGCTGGCGTCATCGATCACCCCCGGTCCCGTCAACATCGTCGCGCTCAGTGCGGGCGCGCGCCACGGTCTCGGCGCAAGCCTGCGCTATGCGGCCGGCGCGACGCTCGGCTTCGTCGCCCTGTTCCTGCTGATCGGCCTCGGGC
The DNA here is from genome assembly GCF_003366075.1 of Burkholderia sp. IDO3. NCBI lineage: Bacteria > Pseudomonadati > Pseudomonadota > Betaproteobacteria > Burkholderiales > Burkholderiaceae > Burkholderia > Burkholderia sp. IDO3. The sequence goes on along the minus strand of NZ_CP028962.1, from coordinate 1,481,980 downwards.
TGCACGCGGCGCTCGCGCGCTGGCCGATGCTGACCACGGCCACCCAATGGTCGGGAATCGCGTTCCTGCTCTACCTCGCATTGCGGCTCGCGCTCGACGACGGCCGGCTGTCGGCCGACCCCGCCGATCCGGACGCACCGGGCGTCGCCGGCCCGTCGGCAGCAGCCGGCGCGGCGATGCAGTGGCTCAATCCGAAAGCGTGGCTTGCGTGCGTGGCCGCGATGGGCGCGTATGCGGCCGACGGCGACCGCACGCAGGTCTGGCAATTCGCCGCGCTATATCTGGTGATCTGTTTTGCGTCGATCGCGTGCTGGGCGTATGCGGGCGCATCGCTGCGGCACCGGCTCGCGAACGCGCGGCGGATGCGGCTGTTCAACCGCGCGATGGCGTTGTTGCTCGCGGGCAGCGCGCTCTATCTGCTCGACCTCTAGCGCGGTCGTTCCGCGATACGCGCGTTACGCCGAATGGCGTATTCGACCGGCGTCGCGAGCCGATGGCGGCCTGCCGCCGTACGGCGCCGCAGCGATCCGGCGTTGCCCGCTCCGCCGCTCAGCTCGCGGCGCTTCGATATTGTCCCGGCGTCGCGGCTGCGATGCGGCGGAACGCGCGCTGGAAATGCGCCTGGTCGGCGAAGCCCGCATCGAGCGCGACGTCGGCGATCGGCCGGCCGCGGCGCAGCTCGGTGCGGCCGTACTGCACGCGACGATCGATCAGGAACGCATGCGGCGTCATGCCGTAACGGGCGTTGAACGCGCGGATCAGATAGGACGGCGACAGATCGGCGGCCGCGCAGATCGCATCGAGCGTGACGGCCTGCCGGCAATGCGCGGCGATGTAGTCGGCCGCGCGCGCGAGCTTCGCGTTGTCGGCGCCGCGCGCGGCGTGCGCAGGCAGGTCGCGATCGAGCGCGCCGTGCAGTCGCGTGAAGAATTCGACCGCCGCGCTTTCCTTGCCGAGCGGATCGACGCCGGGCGACACGAGCGTGCGGTAGAACCCGCCGAATTGCGCGAACAGGTCGCGCCGTTGCGTCAACTTCGGCGAAAAACCCTGAAAATCGCCATTCGGATCGCGCCCCAGCGAATGCTGCAGACGCGTGAGCCACGGCACGTCGACGTAGACCATCCGGTATGCCCACGCGTCGGGGCCGTACGGGTTGCATGCATGCACCTGTTCCGGATCGATGATCACGAGCACGCCGCGCCCGACGTGCTCTTTCGTCGGGCCGTTCAGGTAGGTGCTCGTGCCGCCGACGATCGCGCCGAGCGAAAACGTGTCGTGCGTGTGTTTCGCGTAGCAGATCGTCCGCCCGTCGTCGACGGTGCGCGCCTCGATGAACGGCAGCGCGGCGTCGCGCCAGAATGGCGACGGCACGGCGAGGGGGTTGGCGGAACGGCTCACGCGACAGGCTCCCGGATCGGATGGCGAACGCACACCGTACAAGACTGTGCGACGCGACGCAACCGCAAGCCGACGCGTCGCGGCCGGATCGCCTAAGCTTTGAATTCCGGCCGCCGCGGCGCACGCGGCGGGTTCCGTTCCCTCTTCAAACCGGTACGTTCATGCACATCGATCTGAAAGGCAAGACCGCGGTCGTCACCGCCTCCACCGCCGGCATCGGGCTGGCAATCGCCGAAGGGCTCGCGCACGCCGGCGCGCGCGTCGTGGTCAACGGCCGCAGCGACAAGTCGGTCGACGCCGCGCTCGCGCTGCTGCGCACCGCGGTGCCCGGCGCGGACGTCGACGGCGTCGCCGCCGACCTGTCCGGCGCAGACGGCGTCGCGCGCATCACGCAGCACACGCCGGAGGCCGACATCCTCGTCAACAATGCGGGCATCTACGGGCTGAAGGCGTTCTTCGACATCGACGACGGCGAATGGGAGCATTACTTCCAGACCAACGTGATGTCCGGCGTGCGTCTCGCGCGGCATTACCTGAAGGGGATGCTCGCGCGCAACACCGGCCGCATCGTGTTCATCTCGTCGGAATCGGGCCTGAACATCCCGGTCGACATGATTCACTACGGATTCACGAAAACCGCGCAACTGGCGATCTCGCGCGGCCTCGCGAAACTCGCGGCCGGCACGAACGTGACGGTCAATTCGGTGCTGCCGGGGCCGACGATGTCCGAAGGCGTGCGGGCGATGCTGAAGGCGACGGCCGACGAAACGGGCCGCAGCATCGACGATGTTGCCGTGGATTTCGTGCGCAGCGAGCGGGCAAGCTCGATCATCCAGCGGCCGGCGACGACGGAGGAAGTCGCGAACCTTGTCGTGTACGTGTGCTCGCCACAGGCATCGGCAACCACGGGCGCGGCGTTGCGCGTCGACGGCGGCGTGGTCGACACGATCGCGTAACGGCAAACCCGGCCGACAAGACCGGGACGGCAGGCGCGGCGGACGGCCGCCGCGCTATCGGGAAGCGGCCTTGCCCGGCTGCAGCGCGCCCTTGCGGTCGGCGTCCATGCAGGTATCGAAGCCGCGTTGCGTGACGGCGCCGGCCTTGTCGAACACGACGAAGTAAGGCCGATGATCGTTGCCGTGCTCGATGACGTAGTTGTAGCAGACGCCGTTGCCGTTGCGGACCATCCACACGCTGCGCGGATTGCCGCCCGCGCGGACGACGTCGGTGCGCATCGCGCCATGCCGCGACGCGGCCCTCGCCAGCGGGGTACGCGAATACGAGAACGGCAGCCACGAATCGAACCACGCACAGCCGTGCAACATCAGGCAACTGGCCGCCAGGGACAGCGTCGCTGCGGGACGGGACATCGGAATCAATCGCATGCTTGGAGGAATCTGCTGCGCCGTGCCGGCGCGATCGAAAGCCCCATGCTACTAGACCTTGGGGTTCGGATCGAAAAGAAATGTTGAAATCGGTGTCCGGCGGCGCGGATCATGCACGCCGCGCGCAAACCGGATCGCGGTGACGCGCAGCGGCGCCGGACGGGCCGTCACCCGCCCTTGCCGGTGCACCGCTCACCGTTACGCCGATGCGACGGACCGGCGCAGCGGCCGGCACCGTCATGCGACCCATTCGGCCCACAGCATCGTCAGCACCGTCATCAGCGCGGGGCCGACGAACAGCCCGATCAGGCCGAACGTCTCGGCGCCGCCGAGAATGCCGAACAGCACGAGCAGGAACGGCAGGCGCGTCGAGCTGCCGATCAGCACCGGCCGCACGAAATGCTCGGCGACGAACACGACCACGAAGCCGACCGCCAGCACCACGATCGCCCACACGGTCGCCCCCTGCACGAACAGCCACAGCGCCGCGCCGCAGAACACGATCGGCGCGCAGAACGGCAGCATCGCGGCAATGGCCGTCACGAGGCCGAGCAGCGCCGAGTGCGGGACGCCCGCGAGCGCATACGCAACGCCGAGAATGGCGCCCTCGCCCAGCCCGACGACGACCAGCCCCGTCACCGTGCCGTACACGGCCGCGACCATCCGTTCGATCAGATCCGCGCCGCCGCGCCCGAACGCACGCCGCGCGCCCTGCAGCAGCGCACCCGACAACTTGTGGCCGGCACGCAGGATCACGAACAGCGTAACCAGCATGAAGCCGAATTCGAACAGCCCGTGCGCGAGCTTCGTGCCGAACTGCCGCCCGAAAGCGATGAATTTCGCGCCGCTCGCACCGTGCATCGCCGAGTCGGCATGCAGCGGATGACCGAGATTGGCCTGCCACCATTGGGTGATCTGCGCGGACCCGTAAGGCAGCCGCCCGACCACGTCCGGCAGCGGAATGCCGTTGTCCTGGATCGAGTGCAGCCACATGCGCAAGTCGTGCTCCTGCGCGAACGCCTGCCCCAGCGCGAGCGCCACCGGCAGCACGACGAGCAGCGAAATCCCGGCGGTGATCACCGTCGCGGTCAGGGTCGGCCGGTCGCGAAACCACCGGTCCGACTCGAAGCGTTTCAGCAACGGCCACAGCGCGATCGCGATCACGCATGCCCATGCAATGGCGGGAATGAAATCGCGGATCACCCACAGCGCGAGCACCAGCAACACCGCATACAGCACGGCGCGGGCAATCTGCTGCACGCGCGGGCGCACGGCGGCATCCTGGGAGGGCGGGACATGTGCGCGCATGGCACCTCTGTCGAAATGAAAAAATGGCGGTTCGCCCGGGCCGAAAACCCGGGCGAACCGCCATTCTATCCATCGTTGCCGCGACGGCACGCCGACGTCGCGCGCCACGTCGTCAACCGCGGGCCGCGGCGAACGCCGCGCCGTCGCGCGACCGGACGCGTGCTCAGGCCACCTTGTCGGCAACGCGATAGCGCTCCAGCCAGTGCGCATACGGCGCGGGCAGCGTCCACGACGGACGCTCGACGCCGAGCTGCTTGGCCGCGTAGTACGGCCAGTGCGGATCGGCAAGATGCGCGCGGCCGATCATCACGAGGTCGAGCTGCTGCTCGGCGACGACACGGTTCGCCAGCTGCGGCGTGTCGATGCCCCACGCCGACGACACCGGCAGGCCGGCTTCGCGGCGCACGCGTTCGGCGATCGGCGCGAGGAACGCCGGGCCCCACGGAATCTGCGCGTCGGGCGTCGAGAAGCCGACCGACACGCTCAGCATGTCGAGCCCTTCCTGCTTCATCCGCTGCGTGAGCGCGATCGATTCGGCGAGCGTCTCTTCGTCGCGGCCGTCGTATTCGATCACGCCGAGGCGCGCGGTCAGCGGCAGGTGCTCCGGCCATACCTGGCGCACCGCCTTCAGCGTATCGACGAGGAAGCGGCCGCGGTTTTCCGCCGAACCGCCGTATTCGTCGTCGCGCCGGTTCGAATGCACCGAGAAGAAGCTCTGGCCGAGATAGCCGTGCGCGAAGTGCAGTTCGAGCCATTCGAAGCCGAGGTCGCGTGCGCGCTTCGCCGATGCGACGAAGTCGGCCTGCACGCGCGCGATGTCGTCGTGCGTCATCGCGCGCGGCGTCTTCGGCAGATGCGCGCCGAACGGAACGGCCGACGGGGCGATGGTCTGCCAGCCGCGCGGATCGCCGTCGGCGATGTGATCGTCGCCTTCCCACGGACGGTTCGCGCTCGCCTTGCGGCCCGCATGCGCGATCTGGATGCCGGGCACCGCGCCCGCCGCCTTGATTGCCGCGACCGACGGCGCGAACGCCTCGGCCTGCGCATCGGTCCACAGCCCGGCACAGCCCGGCGTGATACGGCCTTCCGGCGACACGGCCGTCGCCTCCGCGATCACGAGGCCCGCGCCGCCGCGTGCGATGCCGGCCAGATGCACGTGATGCCAGTCGTTGACGACGCCGTCTTCGGCGACGTACTGGCACATCGGCGGCACCGCGATGCGGTTGCGCAGCGTGACATCCTTGAGTTTGAACGGTTCGAACAGGGCAGACATCCACCACTCCTTTGCTTGGTTCTGCGAAACGGCTGGACGATCCACCGCACGGGAGTGCGCGGCAGAACGATTCGGGCCGTCGTCGGGCCGGCTGTGCCCGGCGACGGAAACGGCGCGGCACCGGTCATGCCGGCGCCGGGCAAACTTTCATCGACGGCCGAGTTGCGCGAGCAGCGCCTCGGCCGCCGGCGCCGACGACGCGGGGTTCTGCCCCGTAATCAGCAGCCCGTCGGTGACGACGTGCGGCGCCCAGTCGGCGCTGCGCTCGAACTGCGCGCCGTTGGTCTTCAGCATGTCCTCGACGAGGAACGGCACCACTTCCGTCAGCTCGACGGCCGCCTCCTCGCTGTTGGTGAAGCCCGTCGCACGCTTGCCGCGCACGACCGACTCGCCGGTGTTCGGATCCTTCACGTGGCGCAGCACGCCCGGCGCGTGGCACACGGCCGCGACCGGCTTGCCGGCCGACAACGCGCGCTCGATCAGGCCGATCGAATGCAGATCCTCGGCGAGATCCCACAGCGGGCCGTGGCCGCCCGGATAGAACACCGCGTCGTAATCGTCGACCGACACGTCGGCCAGCTCGCGCGTCGCCGCGAGTTCGGCCCTGGCCGCCGCATCCGCGTCGAAACGGCGCGTGGCGTCGGTTTGCGCAGCCGGATCGCTGCTTTTCGGGTCGAGCGGCGGCTGGCCGCCCTTCGGCGACGCGAGCGTCAGTTCGACGCCGGCATCCTTGAACGCGTAATACGGCGCGGCCAGTTCCTCGAGCCAGAAGCCGGTCTTCTTGCCGGTGTCGCCGAGCGTGTCGTGCGAGGTCAGGACAACCAGAATCTTCATGATCGGACACTCCTTCGAAATGGGGGAACGGGGCCGCGTCGCGCGGCGGCCAGCATGGCGCACGCCGCGTGCCGCGAACGACGCGCGCCTGCCGGTTAGTCCGCTGGCGGGCGCCGACGTGCCGGTCGCGCATCGAAAATGTTCGTTGCCCGATGCTATTAGACCAGTCGTCTAGTCGGAGCATCGAAAAAAACGACGACCTCTCCTGCACGAGCAGCATCGCAGCGCGATATGGCATTTTCGCGTCTGCGCGATGCGTCAGGAACGGCGTCGCATTCAGCAGGCTGGATGATAGCCCTGGATTAGACCGGTCGTCTAGCGATCCGGGATTCGGCCCTGCCATCGTCATGGCTTTTGCAACGGAGCGCATCCGGCAACAGCCGTTGCCGATCGCGCCCCCTTTCCGGTCCGGTGCTGCGGCTTTCGCGAGCACGTTCAGCCGCGAACATATCGCCGATCTGCCGCGCGAGCACGGCCGCCCGCAGGGCTGGAAATCGTCATCGAGCGCGGTTCGGTCGACGGGTTCGCGAACGGCGGCCGCGTGGCGGTAACGGGCCTGATATTTCCGCCGCGCGATGCGGATCGTGGCGCCGTATTCGCCGAGCAGGGCCGCGTGACGTTTCCGGGGCCGACGGTGATGCAACTCGACGCGCGCCACACGGCGCCCGACGACGTCGCGCCAGCGATTCGACTGGCCGGCCGGGCTGCGCCGCTCGACGTCGCATCAAGCGGTGCAGCCCGGCCGGTTTCACGCTCAGAGCAAGCCCATCCCGCCCGACGCGATGATTTCCGCGCCGACGATGAACGCTGACTCGGGTGCGCTCAGGTGCAGCACCGTCGACGCGATTTCGTCCGGCGTGCCGAACCGGCCGATCGGCACGAGCCCCTTGATCTTTTCCGCGGTCTCGTCGAGCGTCGCCGCATCGAGCCCGAGCTTGCCGTACAACGGCGTCTCGACCGGCCCGGGGCTCACCACGTTCACGCGCGCGCCGTGCGGCAGCAATTCCGTCGACAGCGTCTTCGCGAACGAATTGACCGCCGCCTTGCTTGCCGCGTACACGGACGAACCCGGCATCCCGATGTGCGCGTTGATCGACCCGTTGATCACGATCGACGCGCCGCGGTTCAGCAGCGGGACGAGCGCCTGGATCTGGAAATACGCACCCTTCACGTTCGTGTTGAACACGAGGTCCCACAACGCTTCGTCGATATCCGCGAACGGCGCGAGTTTCGCGACGCCCGCGTTGATGAACACGGCGTCGAGCCGCGCGCCGGATGCCGCGATCGCATCCGCCAGCGCCCGCGCCGACGCGACGCTGCCGGCCTCGTTGCGGATCGCGAGCGCGCCGTCGCCGAGCGTCTCGCGCGCGGCGGCGAGCGTCTGCTCGTCGCGACCGGTGATGATGACCCGCGCGCCTTCGGCCGCGAATGCCCGTGCGGCCGCCAGGCCGATGCCGCTGTTGCCGCCCGTGACGAGTACCGTTTTTCCTTCGAAGCGTTGCATGATGTTCTCCTGTGAACCGGTGAGTTGACCGTGAACACAGGATGCGCGCGGCGCCCGGGGTTGCCGTACGACGGGCGCGGCGGACACGTTCGAAATCTTCGAACATGTTTGCGGAGGCTCGCCCGGACGGCGCGCTCAACCCGCCACGTCGATCCCGTCGAGCAGCCGCTGCGCGAGCCGCGGTTCCCGCAATTGCTCGAGCCACCATTGCAGCGCGCGGCCGTCGCGATCGCCGCGCCACGCGACATACAACACGTTCGGTTCGCGCGGATCGGCCGTTTCCTTCTCCACCAGCTCGCCGCGCGCCAGCAGCGACGCGACCCGCCGGCGCGGCACCCAGCCGACGCCGAGCGCGTCGCGCTGCGCAAGGATCTTCGCGCGCATCGACGGCACCGCGAGCACCGCCTGCCCGCCGAGCAGCCCGTACGCCCGGCCGACCGAGCGCCGCGACGAATCGGCGACGACGACCGCGCGGTGCGCGCCGATCGCATCCCGCGTGAGCCGCTCGCTCGACGCCGCAAGCGGATGGCGCGGCGATACCGCGAACACCCATTCCATCGCGCCGAGCTCGAACCACTTGAAACCCGGGATTGCCGGCGGCTCGTTGGTCGCGCCGACGACCAGATCGGCGCGACCGTCGCGCAGCGCCTCCCAGGTGCCGCCGAGGACTTCGTGCGTGAAGCGCAGCGACACGCCCGAATCGAGCGCGTCGAACGCACGCACGACCGGCAGCAGCGTATCGAACTCCAGCACCTCGTCGCTGACGATCCACAGCCGGTCCTCCCAGCCGCTCGCGACCTGCCGCACGCGCTGCGTGAGCCGCGCGACGTCCAGCGCGAGGCGCGATGCCTCGTCGGTCAGCAACTGGCCGGCCGGCGTGAGCTGCAGCCGGTAGCCGCGCCGGTCGAACAACAGCGCGTCGAAGCGCGTTTCGAGCTGCCGCGCGGCGTGCGACACCGTCGACGGCGCCTTGCCGAGCCGCGCGGCCGCCCGCGACAGGCTGCCGGTGGCGCGGATCGCATCGAGCAGCGCGAGTTCGTCTTCGGACAACATGAGCGGCACTCCGGTCGGGGGGTGTCGTGGATCGTAAGGCAGCGGCGGGCGGCGGTCCAATCGAATGGCGCTGCGCCCGGTGTGCGGCGGATGCAGGCCAACCCTCCCGACGGGGGGCGATCCCTTCGGGCATCCGGACAGGCACGACCACAAGCACGCTCATTCCCCCGGACGCACGAAGCCGCACATGCCGCCCTCCCGAGCGCCAGTCCGGCCATGAACTTCCGGTATGCTGACAAACACCGAATTCCAGTATCCGAGGTAACCACTGCGATGGACATCGCGATCCGCATCGAAGGCCGCCACGACCTGACCGGGCAGATCTTCCGCCAACTGCGCACCGCGATCGTCGACGGGCGGCTCGAAGGCGGCACCCGCCTGCCGTCGACGCGCGACCTCGCGAAGCAGCTCGGCGTATCGCGCAAGACGACGCTCGATGCGTTCGAGCGCCTCGTCGCCGAGGGCTACCTGAACACGCGCGCCGGCGACGGCACGTTCGTCGCCGACGGCCTCGCGCGGGTGCCGCATGCGGCGGCCGCGGCAACGCCGTCGCTCGTCGAAGCCACGCCGCCGGTTCATGCCGTCGATGCGCGCGAACTGTGGGACGACCTGCCCGACGCGCTCGCGATGCCCACGCCGCAGGACTCGCCCGCCTTCGACTTTCGCGGCGGCGTGACCGACAAAACGCTGTTCCCGTTCGACGCGTGGCGCCGCTGCCTGCACCACGCGCTGCGCCAGCAGGCGCGCGGCCCCGGCCAGTATCACGACCCGGCCGGCGATCCGCAGTTGCGCGGCGCGATCGCGCGCTACGTCGGGTTCAGCCGCGCGGTCGCGTGCGGCTGGGACGACGTGCTCGTCACGCAGGGCGCGCAACAGGCGCTCGACCTGATCGCGCGCGTGGTCGTCCGGCCGGGCGACGTCGTCGCGGTCGAGAATCCCGGCTATCCGCCGGCACGCGCGGCGTTCGCGTCGCTCGGCGCGACGGTGATCGGCGTGCCGGTCGATGCGCACGGCATCGTCACCGAGCGGCTGCCCGACGACGCGCGCCTCGTCTACGTGACGCCGTCGCACCAGTTTCCGCTCGGCATGCCGATGACGCTGGACCGGCGCGTCGCGCTGCTCGAATGGGCGCAGCGCCGCCGCGCGGTGATCATCGAGGACGACTACGATGGCGAGTTCCGCTTCGAAGGCCGCCCGGTGGAATCGCTGAAAAGCCTCGACCGCACCGGCCTCGTCGCCTACGTCGGCACGTTCTCGAAGACGATCTTCCCGGAACTGCGGATCGGCTACGCGATACCGCCGCGCGCGCTGCGCGGCGCGCTGTCCAAGGCCAAGCAGATCGTCGACTGGCATACCTGCTCGCTGACGCAGGCCGCGCTCGCGCGCTTCATGCTCGAAGGCGACTTCGCGCGGCACCTGCGGCGCGTGCAGAAGCACTACGACGCGCGCCGCACGATGCTGATCGCGCACCTGCGCGGCGGCCTCGCGCCGTGGTTCGACGCGATCGCGCCGACCGCCGGCATTCACCTGGCCGCGCTACTGAAACCCGAGCTCGACGAAACCGCGCTGGTGCGGGCCGCCCGCGCCGACGGCATCGGCCTGTACGGGATCTCGGCATTCCATGTCGGCGCGCCGGTCCGCGCGGGCTTGCTGTTCGGCTATGGCGGGATCGACGCGCTGCGTATCGACACGGCGCTCGCGAAGCTGGCCGCGCTGCTGGATTCGGGCGGCACCGGCCACACGCCACTGGTTACCTGAATTTTCCGGAAATTGGACATTCAAGCGAACCAGTGAGCGGCATACAGTAGGTCCTGTCGCGCCACCGTGCGCATCAACCCCCAGGACCCGCCATGCAACCGCGCCTGAACTTCTACGCCGCCAGCCCGAACGCCATCAAGGTGATGCGCAACGCCGAGGAATTCCTCGCGAAGAGCACCATCGAAAAACCGCTCGCCGAACTCGTCCGGCTGCGCGCCTCGCAAATCAACGGCTGCGCGTTCTGCGTCGACATGCACACGACGGACGCGCGCAAGGGCGGCGAAACCGAGCGCCGCCTGGCGACCGTCGTCGTGTGGCGCGAAACGCCGTTCTTCACCGAGCGCGAACGCGCGGCGCTCGAATGGACCGAAGCGCTGACGCTGGTCGCCGACAACCACGTGCCCGATTCCGTCTGGGAAGCCGTGAAGCCGCATTTCAGCGACGCGGAGCTGTTCGAACTGTCGCTGCTGATCACGACGATCAACGCGTGGAACCGCTTCGCGATCGCGTTCCGCAAGATGCCCGAATAAGGAGACGACGATGATGCGTTCGACTCTCCGTCATACGTTTCTGTGCGCGTCGCTCGCGCTCGGCGCCGCGCTGCCGGCCGCCGTCCATGCGCACGACGCAGGCGACAACGTGCACGCGATCATGCGCCAGGCCGTGCCCGAAGCGCCCGGCAAGCTCGCGGTCGTCGCGACCGTCGATTATGCGCCCGGCCAGGCGTCGGAACCGCACCGGCACCTCGGCTCGGTGTTCGCCGTCGTGTCGAAAGGCGAAGTGCTGTCGCAGGTGAACGGCGGCCCGGTGCGCCGCTATCGCGCCGGCGAAGGCTGGTACGAGCCGCCCGGTTCGCGCCATCAGGTATCGCGCAATGCGAGCGCCACCGAACCCGCACAACTCGTCGTGTTCGGGCTGACCGGCGAGCACGATCCGCTGACGTCGCCGATCGATCAGTGACGACGTTTCAGGCGCGCGTGCCGCGGCGCACGCGCGCGCCTGCTTCACGACCGGCCGCCCTGCCGGCGCCATGCCGGATCCGCGCCGATGCCTCACCGGTTTCGGCCATCTCCCCTCCGCCGCTTCCTCATTAACCGCTTCCTACACGCCGCCACCCGCGCACGGCCCTCCGTCGAGCCACCTCCGCGCACGTCCGCACCGCCATTCGGCGCACGCCTGATCTCGATCAACGCGGGCGAAAACCCTTCCTTGAAATTAACTAACTCATCAATTAGCGTCGATTTCATGAACGCGAAATCCACCGTCGCCAAGCCGCGCGGGCGCCGCCCGTCGGCGGAAGACTTCGACCTGCGCGACCACATGCTCGACGTTGCGATCCAGCTGTTCGCCGAGCGCGGCATCGCCGCGACGACGGTTGCGCAGATCGCCGCGGCCGCCGGCGTCACGTCGGCGATGGTCCACTACTACTTCACGAGTCGCGAGCACCTGCTCGACGCGATCGTCGAGGAGCGGCTCGCGCAGGTCATCGCGTTCGTGTGGCGACCGACCGCGCCGCAGATCGAAAACGATCCGTTCGCGCTCGTCGCCGAACTCGTCGACCGCTTCTTCGACGTCACGCATCGCATGCCGTGGCTGCCGTCGATCTGGCTACGCGAGATCGTCCACGAAGGCGGCCTGCTGCGCGAGCGGATGGTCCGCCGCATTCCGCTCGAGCATGTCGGGCGTTTTGCCGAACGCATCCGCGCCGCGCAGCAGGCCGGCACGCTGAACCCGTCGCTCGAACCCGCATTCCTGTTCCATTCGATCATCGCGCTCGTGATGCTGCCGCTCGCGACCGCGAAGCTGTGGCAAAGCGCGCGCGGCCTGCCGCCGATCGATCGCGACGTGCTGCATCGCCATGTCCGCGCGCTGCTCGACTCCGGCATGCAGGCGCCCGCCACCGCGCCGGATGCGCGCTCGCGCACGCCACGGAGGCCGTCGTGAGCACCGCCCGCGCGCTGCCGCTCGCGCTGGCCGCTACCGCGCTGCTCACCGGTTGCGGACGCTCGGCAGACACCGGCACGACCTACCAGGGCTATGTCGAAGGCGAATTCGTGTACCTGTCGTCGTCGCAAGCAGGCACGCTGACCCAGTTGTCGGTCGAGCGCGGCCAGGCCGTCGCGGCCGGTACGCCGGTGTTCTCGCTCGAAGCCGTCAGCGAAACGGCCGCGCTGCGGCAGGCGCAACATCAGCTCGCGGCCGCACGCGCGCAGCTTGCCGATCTGCAGACCGGCAAGCGTCCTCCGGAGATCGCGGTCACGCGTGCCCAGCTCGCGCAGGCCACCGCACAAGCGGCGCGGGCCGCCGCGCAACGCGTGCGCGACGAACGCCAGTACGCGGCCGGCGGCCTGTCGCAGCAGCAGCTCGACGATACGCGCACCGCCGCGCAGACCACTGCCGCGCAGATGCGCGAGTTGCAGAACCAGGTCGAAGTCGCGCGGTTGCCGGGCCGCGAGCAGCAGGTCGCCGCCCAGGCCGCGCAAGTCGACGCCGCGCAGGCGGCGGTGACCGAAGCGCAATGGAAGCTCGACCAGAAGCGCGTCGCCGCGCCCGCCGCCGGGCGCGTGTACGACACGCTGTACCGCGTCGGCGAATGGGTGCAGGCCGGCAATCCGGTCGTGCAGATGCTGCCGCCGCAGAACCTGAAGGTGCGCTTCTTCGTGCCGGAGGCCGCCATTGTGTCGCTCGCCCCGGGGAAGACAGTCTCGGTCCACTGCGACGGCTGCCCGGCCGACTTGCCCGCGCGCATCACCTACGTGTCGAGCGAGGCCGAGTACACGCCGCCCGTGATCTACAGCAACGCGAGCCGGACCAAGCTCGTGTTCATGGTCGAGGCGCGCCCGGCGCTCGCCGACGCGCCGAAGCTGCATCCGGGCCAGCCCGTCGCCGTGAGGGTGCGATGAACGTGCCTTCCGCTCCGTACGCGATCGACGTCGACCGCCTGAACAAGCGATTTGGCGACAAGCACGTCGTGAAGGACGTATCGCTGCGCGTCGCGCGCGGCGAGATCTTCGGCTTTCTCGGACCGAACGGCAGCGGCAAGACCACGTCGATCCGGATGATGTGCGGCCTGCTCACGCCCGACTCGGGCAGCGGCACCTGCCTCGGCTACGACATCGTGCGCGACAGCGCGCAGATCAAGCGGCGCGTCGGCTACATGACGCAGCGCTTCTCGTACTGGGAAGACCTGTCGATTCGCGAGAACCTCGATTTCGTCGCGCGCGTGTACGGGATGCCCGATCGCCGCGCGGCCGTCGCGCGCGCGCTCGACGGGCTCGGCCTCGCAAGCCGGGCGGACCAGCTCACGGGCGCGCTGTCCGGCGGCTGGAAACAGCGCCTCGCGCTCGCCGCGTGCATGCTGCACGAACCGGAACTGCTGCTGCTCGACGAACCGACCGCCGGCGTCGATCCCGCCGCGCGCCGCGACTTCTGGGAAGAACTGCACCGGCTGGCCGCGCAAGGGATCTCGGTGCTCGTCAGCACGCACTACATGGACGAAGCCGAGCGCTGCCACAAGCTCGCGTACATCGCGTCCGGCGAACTGCTCGCGCAAGGCACGTCGACGGAAATCGCCGCGTCGCAGCACCTGTCGACCCGCACGATCACGGGCGGGCACCTGGCCGAACTGTCCGCGCAGCTGCGCACGATGCCGGGGGTCGACCAGACCGTCGTGTTCGGCTCCGCGCTGCACGTGAGCGGCCGCGACCGTGCGCTGCTCGACGCCACGCTCGCGCAGGTCGCGGCACAGGCCGCCGCGCAGGCGGGCGGCCGTGCATCGCTGCAGGTCGCGCCGATCGACACCGGGCTCGAAGATGTCTTCATCTACATGATGGGCCGTGCATCCGGGCCGCCCGGCGGAGCATCGTCATGAACGCATGGACGGGCCTGCGCGAGTCGTTCTCGGTCGCGCGCTGGTGGAGCATCGTGATGAAGGAATTCCTGCAGTTGCGCCGCGATCGCGTGACGTTCGCGATGATCGTCGGCGTGCCGATCATCCAGCTCGCGCTGTTCGGCTTCGCGATCAACACCGATCCGAAGCATCTGCCGACCGCGGTGATCGTCGCCGATCCGAGCCCCTTCGCACGCAGCTTCATCGCCGCGATGCGCAATTCCGCGTATTTCGACATCGTCGCGGCGCTGCCCGACGAAGCGGCCGGCCGGCATGCGCTCGCGCGCGGCGACGTGCAGTTCGTGCTGAGCGTGCCGGCCGATTTCTCGAAACGGCTGCTGCGCGGCGAGCATCCGTCGCTGCTCGTCGAGGCGGACGCGACCGATCCCGTCGCGACCGCGTCGGCGATCAGCGCGCTGCCGGGCCTCGTGCAGCCCGTCGCGGACAAGGACCTGACGGGCCCCCTCGCGCGCCTGAACGGCCGCCCGCCCGCGTTCGACGTTGTGCTGCATCGCCTGTACAACCCCGAAGGCATCACGCAGTACAACGTCGTGCCCGGCCTGATGGGCGTGATCCTGACGATGACGATGGTGATGATGACGGGCCTCGCGATCACCCGCGAACGCGAGCGCGGCACGATGGAAAACCTGCTCGCGACACCCGTACGGCCGATCGAGGTGATGACGGGCAAGATCGTCCCGTACGTGTTCATCGGGCTGATCCAGGTGTCGATCATTCTCGCCGCCGCGCGGTACGTGTTCGAGGTGCCGTTCGTCGGCGGCGTATTCGCGATCTACCTGGCCGCGCTGCTCTTCATTGCCGCGAACCTGACGGTCGGCATCACGCTGTCGTCGCTCGCGCAGAACCAGTTGCAGGCGATGCAGCTCGCGGTGTTCTACTTCCTGCCGAACATCCTGCTGTCGGGCTTCATGTTCCCGTTCGCCGGGATGCCGAAGTGGGCGCAGTTCATCGGCAACCTGCTGCCGCTCACCTACTTCAACCGCCTGGTGCGCGGCATCCTGCTGAAAGGCAACGACTGGACCGACCTGTGGCCGTCCGTGTGGCCCGTCGCACTGTTCACCGTCGTCGTGATGGGTGTCGCGCTGCGCTTCTACCGGCGCACGCTCGATTAGGGGCCGCGCGATGAAACCGCCTTCGCGTCGCGCCTCCCTCGCTGCCCACGGCAGCGTGCTGGCCGCCGTCGCACTGCTCGCCGGATGCGCGGTCGGGCCGGATTTCCGCGCGCCGGACCCGCCGGCCACGCCACGGTACACGCACGATGCGGCGCCCACGACCACGGCGGCCACCGGCGGCCCGGCCGGCGGCGCGCAGACGTTCGAGCCGTCCGCACACACGCTGCAACGCTGGTGGACGACGTTCGGCTCCGATCCACTCGACCGCCTCGTCGATACCGCATGGCACAACAGCCCGACGCTCGCCGAGGCCCACGCGCGGCTCGACGAAGCGCGGCAGAACCATGCGGCCCAGGCCGGCGCGACGATGCTGCCGCGCATCGACGCAAACCTGTCCGCCACGCGCGAGCAGGTCGACATCGCCTCGTTCGGGCTGCCCGCCAGCGTGCCGAATCCCGGGCCGTTCACGCTGTATGACGCGTCGGTGAACGTGTCGTACACACTCGACGTGTTCGGCGGCGACCGACGCGCGCTCGAAGCGCTGCGTGCCCAGGTCGACTATCAGGCGTACACGCTCGATGCCGCCCGCCTGACACTCGCGGGCAACGTCGTCGCGACCGCGATCCTGCGCGCATCGCTCGCGCAGCAGGTCGCGCTCACGCGGCAGCTCGTCGACGCGCAGGCGCGGCAATTGCGCATCGTCGAAGCGCGCTTCGCGGCGGGTGGCGTGTCGCGGGCCGACGTGCATGCCCAGCGTGCGCTGCTCGCGCAGACACTGGCATCGCTGCCGCCGCTCGCGGCGCGCTACGCGCAGGCCGGCCACCGCCTCGCGATCCTGCTGGGCGCGCCGCCGTCCGGCGCCGTGCTGCCCGACCTCGCGCTCGACGCACTCGCGCTGCCGCGCACGCTGCCGGTCGCGCTGCCGTCGACGCTCGCGCGCGAACGGCCCGACATCCGCGCGGCGGAGGCCGTGCTGCACCAGGCGAGCGCGAACGTCGGCGTGGCCACGGCGAACCTGTATCCGCGTTTTTCGATTTCGGCAGGGGTCGGGTCGGAGCGCTCGCGCATCGTGGATATCGTGAGCGGGCTCAATGTGTGGAACGTCGGCCTGGGCCTGACGCAGCCGCTCTTTCACGGCGGCGAACTGCGCGCGAGAAAACGCGCGGCCGAAGCGGCGTACGACGCCGCATTCGCGAGCTATCGGGAAACCGTGCTGCTGGCGCTTCAGCAGGTCGCCGACGCGATGCGCGCGGTCGAACACGATGCCGCCGAATTGCAGGCGAGGAACACCGCTGCGCAACAGGCAGCGGCGGGCAATGCGATTGCCGGCGATCGCTACGCGGCGGGCGGAATCAGCCGGGTCGACCTGCTCGACACGCAGCGGCAGGCACTGCAGACCGCGCTCGACCGGACACGCGCGCAAGCCGACCGGCTTGCCGATACGGCGGCGCTGTTCCAGGCGCTGGCGGGAACGTGGGCGGATGATTCGCATCACTGATCGCCGGATGGCGCGAGCACGCGTCGTCGAACGCGCGTGACCGGCAACCGCACCCGCGCTACGCGGCCCGCACGACCGTACCCATGAAAAAACCGGCCCGAAGGCCGGTTTTTTCATACCGCATGCCGTGAGCGGCGCTCGCGCGCCGCGCGACATCAGAAGCGGTGGATCATGCCGACGCCGGCAGCGATCTGGTTCTGCTTCGAACCTGCGCCCACGCCGTCGCCGATCGACGTCGTCGCCGCAACGACGCCGAGCGTCGGGTTCCACGTGTTGCCGCTCGAGTGCTGGTAAGCCTCAAGCGCGTACAGACCCGTACGCTTGGACAGGCTGTAGTACTGCGACAGCGTGACCTGATGGTACTTGGCTGCGCTCGTGATGCCGTTCGACTGCGTTGCCGCCGTGTACGAGTAGCCTGCCGCGAAGTCCCACTGAGCCGACGCCTTCCAGTGCAGCACGGCGCCTGCCGTGTTGAAGATCGCGGTGTTGCGGAACGACGAACCGGTGCCCGGGGTGTACTTGACGTTCGAGTACGACGCCGAAATGTCCCATGCCGGCGTGAACTGATAGCCAGCCGTCACGGCAATGCGTTGCTGCGATTGCGCCGTCGCGTAGCCGTTGTTGATCGACGAGACAGCCGGTTGCGCGCCGTTGCCGCTGCTGTCGAGGCCGTTCTGGGTCGTCGAGTTCGCGCCCCACGCGCCGCCGCCGAGCGTCGAGTTGTTGATCTTCTGGTAGCCGACCGCGATGCCTGCCGGGCCGTTCAGGTACTGGATCGCCGCACTCCACGTCGAGCCGCGGTTCGTGCTGCCTGCAACGCCGCCGAACGAGTACGAACCGCCGACCGTGAAGCCGTAGAACTTCGGCGACATGTAGACGAGCGAGTTGTTCGCGCGGTAGCTGGTATCCAGCGAGTCGATATCGCCCGGGTGCGCGCCGTAGTAGCCGGTCAGCCAGGTCGTCGGGCTGTACGGCGACAGCAGCGTGTAGTACGCGGTGTACTGGCGGCCTGCCGTCAGCGTACCGTACGTCGGGTTGGTCATGCCGACCCATGCCTGACGCGTGAAGATGCCGCCCGACCATTGCGACGCGCCGTTATTCCCGTTGAAGCCGGCTTCCAGCTGGAAAATCGCCTTCGTGCCGCCGCCGAGGTCTTCGCTGCCCTTCAGGCCGAAGCGGCTGCCGGCCCAAATGCCGGTGGCCATCTGCACCTTCGAGTGACCGCCGGAGGTCGCGCCGGTTGCCGACGAGTTGTTCTGGTAAGCGATAGCGTTATCGACGATACCGTACAGGGTCACGCTGCTCTGGGCGTGGGCTGCGGTAGCGGCTGCGAGACCCACTGCCGTCATGGCGAAAGCGACGCGCTTTTTCATTGATTCTCCGTCCTCAAAGAATGATTTCTTTTCTGGTGTGGTTTTATGCACATGTGCGAGTACATGCCGGCGCAATTCTGACGGATTACCAATCGTTTCCCAATACGCACAGTCGGTCATCGTATGATCGACGCAACGCGCGGGTTCACCAAACAGTTACACAACACCTTGAAACGCTTATGCGGCGGGCCTCCCCGGCATTTGACGGTGAAAACCCTAGCTTTACATTTTGACGGGTGTCACGCGACCGTCCGATGTCGTCAGACGCCTTCCGGTGAAAACCATCTTACAAATGCGCAACCGCGGCTGACGCCGCGATTCACGCCGGCGGGCAGGATCGCTGACGTTCATGACACCCACATTTCGGAACGTGAAATCATGAAAACGTTTCAGCCGGCGCGGGAGATCGGGCGGGAGCGGCCCGGCGAACGCGGGCCGAAAGAGGATGCCGGCGCGGCGCGCCGGCGGCATTCAACGTGACGCGGATTGCGCGATCCGTGCGTCGACCGCATCGATCAGCGCGTTCATCCGTGCGCGGATCGCCGTGTTCGAACCGACGAGCGCGAGCGACGACGCCATGATCCGGTAGATCCGCTTTCTCGGCACCTTCGCCGGGCTGGCCGGATCGAGCCACGCATCGTGCGCGGCCAGCAGTTCGAGCGTTTCGAGGCCGATCATGATCGGCCACAGGCAGGCAAGCCGCAGCCGCACGAAGCGGCGCGGAATCGCGAGCGTATACAGGCACGCGTCGCGATACTGCGCGAGCGTCACGCGCAGCAGGTCGAACAGCACGCCGCGCGCGCGCGCCGACGCGGCGGGCGACATCAGGCCGGCGACGCTCAACCCGTGCGCGGCCAGCACGTCGTCCGGCAGGTAGCAGCGGCCGATGCGCAAGTCCTTCGCGCAGTCGCGCAGGATGTTGGTCATCTGCAGCGCCTTGCCGAAACGGATGCCCTTCTCGCGCATGTCCGGCAAGTCCCAGCCGCGCGCGGCCTGCGTGTGCGCGCCGGTCATGTCGGTCCAGAATTCGCCGACGCAGCCGGCGACCAGATACGTGTAGCGGTCGAGCAGGTCGCGGGTGGGCAGCGACGCGACCTGCCCCGACTGCTCGTCGGGGAACGTGCGCAGGTCGAACTCCATCCCCGACGTCAGCGTCGCGACGACCTTGCGGATCGAAACGCTGTCCGCGGCCGGCTGCGCGCGCAGCAATCCGAGCATCGGCTGCATCGACCCGAGCAGCACGTGCTCGTGCGAATCCGTCTGCATCCGCGTCACGTCCTCGAGCGAGCGCGACAGCGCCACGCCGTCGCCGAGCCGCTCGACCTCGTCGCGCAACTCGGTGAGCAGCGCCGCGCGGCGATCGGGCGCGACGAGCGCCGTATCGGCGATCGTGTCGGCCGCGCGCGCCAGCAGATAGGCCAGGCCGACCGGGTCGCGCATGCCGTCCGGCAGCACGCGCAGTGTCAGGTAGAAGGAGCGGGAAACGTTCTTCAGCAGGTCGCCGAGCAGGTAGGCGGGATCGGTATGAGTCGTCATGGATCGGTAAAAATCGGCCGGCGCGGGCCCCGAACGCCCGTGGGCGCCGGGCGCCCGCGCCGGCCCGCGAGTCGCCGCATCGCCGTGCGCGGGCGGGGGTCGGCCCGGCGCGGCGATGCAAAAGTCCCGCAAGTTTAGTGCATCCGGCCCGCCGCCTGCCCTGAGGCGGGCGGGAATGCGCCCGATTCGCCCGCCGTCGTCCGTCCATGCGATGCAGCACGCTGCGATGCGCTGCCGGATATGCGGCGACCGGGCGCGGCGAACGTCATGTCGCGCGCCGGTTGCCGCTCCGCACTCAGATCACGCCGAAATGATGCGTGCCGTCCCGCTTCAACTGATCGACGAGCCCGTATTCCCAGTCGAGATACGCCTGCATCGCGGCCGCCGCGTTGTTGGTGCCTTCGTACGGGCGCCGGTAGCGGTCGACGCGCGGCGATGCCAGGCGCGTCTCGCCGTGTTCGAGCGGCAGCCCCGCGTCGATCCACGCGGCCGTGCCGCCCGTCAGCACCGCGATTTCGGCGGAAGCCGGCAGCAGTGCGCGCGCGTCGTCCGCCGCGAACCGCGCGAGCAGGCTCGAGCCGCATGTGAACACGTAGCGCTGCGCCGGCGGAATCGCGGCGAGCGCGTCGCGCAACTGCGCGCGCACGACGAACCATGCGCCGGGGATATGGCGCTTCACGTAGTTCGCGCTGGTCGTCACGTCGACGATCGCGATCTCGCCTTCGGCCCCCTCCTTCAGCCAGCCCGCGAGCGTCGCGGGCGACACCTCGGTGGCCCGCGGCGTCGCCGGCACGTCGCGCGGCGGCTGGCCGCGCTCGACGAACGCCGCCGTACCGGCCGGTTCGACGACGCGCACGTCCCAGCCCATCTGCGCGAGCCACGATGCGCTCATGTCCGCGCGCACGCCGTCGTCGTCGGCGAGCACGATCCGCGCGCCGCGCACCGCCGCGTGGTGGTCGGTCTCCTGCACGAGCTGGCCGCCCGGCGTGCCGAGAAAGCCCGGCAGATGACCTGCCTCGTATTCCTCCGGCGTGCGCACGTCGAAGCGGTACAGCGTGCGGCCCGGCTCGTCGAGCGCGGCGACGTCCGCGAGCGCGATGCGCGGCACGCCGGCGCGTTCGGCCACCGCGCGCGCGGCGCGGCGGGCTTCGGCGCGCTGCGTGGCATCGATGTCGTCCGGAAAGCGTCGCGCGGCGCCGCGTTCGAGCGTCTGGCCGGCCAGCGTCCAGCCGATCGTGCCGTTGCGCAGCGCCGCGATCGGGTTCGGCAATCCCGCGTTGATCAGCGACTGCGTGCCGATGATGCTGCGCGTGCGGCCCGCGCAGTTCACCACGACCTGCGTCCGCGGGTCCGGCGCGAGCGCCCGCACGCGCAGCACCAGTTCCGCGCCCGGCACGCTCGTCGACGTCGGAATGTTCATCGTCTGGTATTCGTCGAAGCGGCGCGCATCGACGATCACGACGTCGGCCTTCGCGTCGATCAGCGCCTGCACTTCCTGCGCCGACAGCGACGGCGTGTGGCGCTCGGCCTCGACCCATTCGCCGAACGACTTGCTCGGCACGTTCACGTCGATGAACAGTTCGCCGCCCGCGGCGAGCCAGCCCGCAAGGCCGCCCTCGAGCACGCGCACGTCGGTATAGCCGAGCTGTACGAGCTTCGCGGCCGCGCGCGGCGCGAGATCCTCGCCGCCGGCTTCGCCGTAGACGACGATCGGCGTGTCGCGGCGCGGAATGCGCGTCCACGCGTCGAGTTCGAGCTTCGACAGCGGAAAGTTCGCGGCCCACAGCGGATGGCCCTGCGCGTACGGGTCTTCCTCGCGCACGTCGATCAGCGCGATCTCGTCGCGGGCCAGCAGGCGCGCGCGTACGTCCTGGTACGACGCGGCGGGAAAACGGAAAGTGGAATCAGCGGATTGCGTCACGATGTCTCTGTTGAATGCTGTTGAAGTCGGTGAAGAAAACGCACGAAAACGAACGAAAACGGATGAATCTTGCGGCTGCCGGCGCGCGCGTGCAACGGGCCGCTCACGCGCATCCGGCTGCACGCATGCGCGTCAGGCATTCGAATAGCCGGACACGAACGGCTTCACGGTGCCGTCGTCGAGGAACACCGCGCGCTCGACCTTGCCGATGTTCGCACCGTACACGTGGATGCTGATCGACACCTGGTCGGCAAACGCGTTGGTCACGCGATGCACGTCGCCGATGCGCGGCGACACGGCCTCGACCTCGCCGGGCCGGAGCCGCACCGCATTGCCCGCCGGCACCGGCTTGCCGGTCGCGTCGAACCGGTACGGCTGCGAAAACTCGCCGCCGCGCAGCATCCCGATCAACCCCCACACCGTGTGGTTGTGGATCGGCGTCGTCTGGCCGGGCCCCCACACGAAGCTGACGACGGAGAACCGCTCGTCGGGATCGAGATGCAGCAGGTACTGGCGGTAGCGTTCAGGGTCCGGTTGCGCGAACGCGTCGGGCAGCCAGTCGTCGTGCGCGACGAGCGCGCCGAGCAGCGCACCGCCCTCGTCGAGGATGCGCGCCTCGTTCGCGCCGGACGCGAGCAACGCGCCCAGCCCGTCGACGAACGGACGCAGCGGCGTCTGATGCAACGAAAGCGTACTCATCGGCTGCCTCCTCGAATATGATGCCGAATATGATGGATCGTCATGATGCACCTGAAAGACCATGCAGAACAAACATGAAAATTAGCGATATCGATGCTTTTGCAGCGGTCGTGCGCTGTCAGACCCTGAGCCAGGCCGCGGCCGAACTCGGCATGACGCAGCCGGCGATCACGCGGCGCGTGCAGAATCTCGAGGAAGCGCTCGGCGTGACGCTGCTCGACCGCAACACGAAGCCGCCGCGCCCGACCGACATCGGGCTGCAGGTGTTCGCGCAGTGCCGCACGATCCTGCGCGAAGTCGATGCGCTGCGCGAACTGACGGCCGGCCAGCGGCCGCCCGCCGGCGAGTTCCGCGTCGGCCTCACGCAGGGGCTCGGCGAGCTGATGCTGCCCGGCCTGATCGCGCAGCTCGCCGAACCCTGGCCCGCGCTCGCGACGCAGGTCACGACCGCGTGGGGCGGCATGCTCGTCGAGCGCGTCGCGCGCCGCGAACTCGACGCGGCGCTGGTATTCCTCGCGCGCGAGATGGTGCTGCCGCCGCAGGTCGAAGGCGTTCGGCTGCTGGCCACGCGGCTCGTCGCGGTCGGCCGCAAGGGCGACTGGCCGCGCCGCAGCTACCGGCTCGCGGATTGCCATGCGCGCGGCTGGGTACTCAATCCCGACGGCTGCGGCTTTCGTGCCGGCCTGCGCCGCGCGCTCGACGCGCAGGGGCTGCCGATGCCGGTCACGCTCGATACCTATGGCCGCGACCTGCAACTGCAGAGCGTCGCGAACGGGTTCGGCATCGGGCTGATGCCGCTGCCGCTCGTCGAAGGCAGCCCGCTGCGCGATGCGCTCGACATCGTGCCGCTCGCCGATTTCAAACCGCAGATCGACCTGTGGCTGCTGCACCGGCAGGACGCCGCGCGCTTCGCGGCGCCGCTCGCGGCCGTGGCCGCGCATGCGCGCACGGCGTTCGCACTGCCCGCGGATGCGGCCGAACACGACGAAGCCGCCTGAGCCGAACCGGCGGCGCCGGCACGGCGTCGTCCGGGTTCCGCCGACTGCAACACCGCCCCGCTCACGCATCGTTTCGACCGGACGCAGGCGCGTGGCGGGACGACGCTTCGGCCTTAGCGTTCGTCGCTGCACGCCGCGCCGCCGCATCGAGCGCGGCGCGCCCCGCGGCAACCGCGATCGCATCATCCTGCGGCGTATGCACGCGGCTGCACAGCACGTCGCGATAGTGGCGTTCGAGCGGATTGTGGCGGCTCAGCCCGTGATTGCCCGACAGCTTCAACGCGTGCTCGACGACGCGGATCGCCTGTTCCGTCACGGTCCGCTTGACGAGCCCGCTCGTCGTCACCGACGGCGCGTCGCCCGCATCGGTGCGCGCGATGTGATCGTCGAGCAGCACGCGGTTCGCATGCAGCCAGCCTTCGATCTCGCCGACGGCTTCCTGCACGCGCGGCAGCGTCGCGAGCGGCGCACCGAGCCCGCTCGGCGCGCGGGTCGTCGCGAAATCGAGCAGCCAGTCGCGCGCCGCGCGCGCCACCGCGTCGTAAAGACTGCCGAGCAGCGCGACCATCCACGCCTGCTGGTCGGTCTGCGCGTCGGCATCCGCGTGACTCGCGGCCGACACGGCCCAGGCATCCGGCGCGCGCACGTCCACCGCATGATCGGCGGGGAGCGGCACGTCGTCGAACACCGCCTCGTGGCTGCCCGATGCGCGCAGGCCGAGGTGATCCCAGCTTTCGATCACGCGGATCCGCGCGTCGTCCGCGCCGCGCTCGCGCGGCACGAGGAACACGCCGACGCGCGGCTCGGGTTCGTCGGTGCGCGCCCACACGGCCAGCCAGCGCAGCGCCGGAATGCCGGTGCTGTACAGCTTGTGGCCGGACAACCGCCAGCCGTCGCCGTCGCGGCGCGCGATCGTTTCCGGCAAGCCGCCGCGCGATGGCGAGCCGAGCGCCGGCTCGACGCGCAATGCGTTGATCAGCGCGCCTTCGTCGACCGCGCTATCGAACACCGCCGCTCGCAGGCGCGCGGGCCAGCGGTTATCGGCCCGGCCGAGCGCGCGATGCTGCAGATACGTCATCGTCAGCACCAATGCGGTGGCGGGATCGGCACGCCCGACGGCAGCCACGATCCGGCTCGCCTGCGCGAGCGTCGCGCCGGCGCCGCCATGCTCGCGCGGCACGACCTGGGCGATCAGCCCAGCGCGATGCAGCCGCGCGAAGTTCTCGTGCGGGAAACGTCGTTCGGTGTCGTTGCGGGCCGCGTCCGCGGCGAGTTCGGACGAAAGACGTTCGAGCAGCGCGGCGACGCGCGCATCGTCGGCAGGCAGGTGGCGCAGCGACGACTGCTGCGAAGGTGGCGAGGAGGCAGCAAGGCTGGCGGACATCGGTACGGATTCCCTCGGTAACGGCGTAAGGCGTAATCGACTGGATTACGCAACGGCGGAGATCGACAGGCGGGTGGCGCGGCGGGCTCGGCCGCGGGTCCTCTTCGACCCGGCGTCGCCGATGCCCCGGCGTTCGGAGGCGGACCGCGACGGACCGCGCACCTCGCGCGGCATCCCGATCCCGCGCATACCCGCGCCGCGGCCTTCCGCGACACGCAGCCGCCACCCTCCCGATTCGATCGCGAACCCACAGCGTATGCGCAACGCGCAAGCGCCCAAACCATGCAAATCTGATATTCAAATCGGGATTGATTATTTCCATTTCGCATGATCGCGGCGGTAATCTGCGCTCCATTCCCGCCCCGGACAGCCGCCGCTGGCCGTGCCGGGCCGTCCCAGCACCGGAGACCCAGATGAGCGTCGAATTCATCGGCATGATCCAGAGCCAGAAGCAGTCGGAAATCCATCCGCCGTCCGGCCCTGTCGTCGACCCCGACTATGTCCGCGCGTTCGCCCGCGCCCACGAAACGGCCGGTTTCGACCGGATCCTCGTTCCGCACCACTCGACCGGCCCGTCGGCCACGCTGACGATCGCGTTCGCGGCCGCCGCGACCGAGCGCATCCATTTCATGCTCGCGCATCGCCCGGGCTTCACCGCGCCGACGCTCGCCGCGCGGCAGATCGCGACGCTCGACCAGTTCAGCCGCGGCCGGCTCGCCGTGCACTTCATTTCCGGCGGCTCGGACAGCGAACAGCAGCGCGACGGCGATTTCCTCGATCACGACGCGCGCTATGCGCGCACCGACGAATATCTCGGCATCCTGCGGCGCATCTGGACCGAAACGAAGCCGTTCGATCACGACGGCGCGCATTACCGCTTCACGCAGGGCTTTTCGGACGTGAAGCCGTTCCAGCAACCGCACGTGCCGATCTACTTCGGCGGCGCGTCGGAAGCGGCGCTCGACGTGGCCGGCAAGCACGCGGACGTCTATGCGCTGTGGGGCGAATCGCTCGACCAGGTGCGCGACCTGACGACCCGCGTGCGCGCCGAAGCCGCGAAGCACGGCCGACAGGTGCGCTTCTCCGTGTCGTTCCGCCCGATTCTCGCGGCGACCGAAGACGAAGCGTGGGCGCGCGCGCATCGCATCCTCGACGAAACGCGCCGGCTGCGCGAAGCGGCCGGGCTCGGCGCGGGCGGCCCGCAGCAGAGCGAAGGCGCGCGCCGCCTGCTCGCCGCGGCCGATCGCGGCGCGCGCGTCGACAAGCGGCTGTGGACCGAGATCGCGAAGCTCACCGGCGCGCGCTCGAATTCGACCGCGCTGGTCGGCACGCCCGAACAGGTCGCCGATGCGCTGCTCGACTACTACGACCTCGGCGTGACGACGTTCCTGATCCGCGGCTTCGACCCGCTCGACGATGCGATCGACTTCGGCCGCGAGCTGATTCCGCGCGTGCGCAGCGCCGTTGCCGCACGCGACGCCGCGCGTCGCGCCGCCTGACGCAACCGGAGACGCCCGCCATGTCCGCCGTCCTGTCCTCTTCCCCGCCCGTGCGCACCGCGTCGGGCCTCGTGCTCGCCGACACGCCGCGCCAGCATTTCTGGTTCGAACCGTCCGCGCCGCGCGTCGACGTCGCCGCCGAGCGCCGCCATCGGCAGGAGCGGCTCGCGGCCGCATTCCGCCTGTTCGCACGCTTCGGCTTCGCATCGGGGCTCGCCGGCCACATCACCGCGCGCGATCCGGAATTGCCCGACCACTTCTGGGTGAATCCGCTCGGCGTGCATTTCTCGCAGATCAAGGTGTCGGACCTCCTGCTCGTCAATGCGCGCGGCGAAACCGCGATCGGCAACCGGCCGCTGAACAAGGCCGCGTTCGCGATCCATGCGGCGATCCACGACGCGCACCCGCACATCGTCGCGGCCGCGCACACGCATTCGACCTACGGCAAGGCGTGGTCGACCCTCGGCCGCACGCTCGACCCGCTGACGCAGGACGCATGCGTGTTCTACGAGGACCACGCGCTGTTCGACGACTTCACGGGGATGGTGGTCGATACGAGCGAAGGCGCGCGGATCGCCGACGCACTCGCGAAACCCGACGGCACGACGCACAAGGGCGCGATCCTGAAAAACCACGGGATCCTGACGGCCGGCCCGACCGTGGAAGCCGCCGCGTGGTGGTACATCGCGCTCGACAACGCCGCACATACGCAGCTGCTCGCCGAAGCGGCCGGCACGCCGCAACCGATCGACCACGCCACCGCGCAGCACACGCATGGCCAGATCGGCGGCCCCGACGGCGCGCTGCATGCGTTCGACAGCCTGTTCGCGCGCGTCGTCGCCGACGAACCCGACCTGCTCGACTGACCACCCTCGCACGAAACCGGAACCGCAACCGGAGACCACACCATGACCGATACTCCCGCATCCGCGCCGCCCGGCGCGCACGACGACAAACGCCGCCGGCTGCTGCGCGCGGCTGGCGCGGCCGCGCTCGCCGCGCCGGCGATCACGCTCGGCCGCAAGGCGTGGTCCGCGCCGCCGCTGAAGAAGCTCACGTTCGCGTGGAACCAGAACGCGTTCTGCCTGACGCCGATCGTCGTCGCGCAAGAGAACGGCTTCTTCGAGAAGAACGGGCTGAAGGTCGAGCTGATCAACTACAGCGGGTCGACCGACCAGCTGCTCGAATCGATCGCGACCGGCAAGGCCGACGCGGCGGTCGGGATGATCCACCGCTGGCTCAAGCCGCTCGAAGCCGGTTTCGACGTGAAGATCATCGGCAGCTCGCACGGCGGCTGCGTGCGGCTGCTCGGTTCGAAGACGGCCGGCGTCACGACGCTGCAGGCGCTGAAGGGCAAGACCGTCGGCGTCAGCGATCTCGCCGCGCCCGGCAAGCACTTCTTCTCGATCCTGCTCGCGAAGAACGGCATCGATCCCGAGCGCGACATCACGTGGCGGCAGTATCCGGCCGACCTGCTCGGCGTGGCGGTCGACAAGGGCGAGATCCAGGCGATCGCCGACGGCGACCCGAACCTCTATCTGCTCGAGAAGCGCAGCAACGGCGCGTATGCGGAACTCGCGACGAACCTGTCCGGCGAATACGCGCGCAAGGTGTGCTGCGTGATCGGCGCGCGCGGCGACCTCGTGCGCAACGACCGGCCGACCGCTGCCGCGCTCGCGCGCTCGATCGTGCAGGCCACCGAATACACGCACGACAACCCGAACGAAGCCGCGAAGGCGTTCGCGAAGTATTCGCCGAAGATCAACCCGGACGACCTGCGCAAGCTGTACGCGACGCTGACCTATACGCACCACCCGACCAACGTCGACCTGCAGCAGGAAATCGCGTTCTATGCGGACGATTTCCGCCGCATCAACGTGCTGAAGAAGAGTACGGACCCGCAGCGCTTCGCGCAGCAGGTCTATGCGAACGTGCTGGGGTGACGCGATGTCGACGATCGAACACGCCTCCACCACACGCTCCGCGTCGGCACCGGCCGGCGCCGCCACCGCTACGCCGCCCCGTGCCGCGTGCACGGCCTGCGACGCGACGCTCGCGGCCGAAGCCCGCCGGGCGCGCACCTGGCCGACCGGCATCGTCGCGGCGCTCGCGTGGGCCGTGCTCGGCGCGCTCACTCAGCTGTGGCCGAACCGCGTCGTCGGCTTCACCGACTGGGCGTACACCGACACGTTCGGCACCGCCGCGTGGGTGATCGCCGCGCTGCTGCTCGTCGCCGCGACGCTCGGCCATCGCGTGCCGGCCACGCGCGCACGGCTCGCCCGCGTGCGTGCGGCCGGCCCGTGGCTCGTCGCGCTGCCGCTCGTGCTCGCCGCGTGGGAAATCGTCACCGCGAAAACCGGCTGGCTGCCGACGCCGTTCTTCGCGCCGCCGCAGGCGCTGATCGAGGTGTACGTCGACGACTGGCCGCGCCTCGCCGGCAGCGCCGGCAATACGCTGAAGCTGCTCGCGCTCGGCTTTGCGTACGGCGTCGCGGTCGGGTTCGCCGTCGGCGTGTCGATCGGCTGGTCGCGCCGCATCGGCTACTGGGTCCATCCGGTGCTGCGCGTGCTCGGCCCCGTGCCGGCCACCGCACTGCTGCCGCTCACGTTCTACTTCTTCCCGACCAGCTATTCGGCCGCCGCGTTCCTGATCGCGCTGGCGACCGGCTTCCCGGTCGCGGTGCTGACATGGTCGGGCGTCGCGAGCGTGAACCGGCAGTACTACGACGTCGCGCGCACGCTCGGGGCGAACGCGCGCTTCCTGGTGCTGCGCGTCGCGATTCCGGCCGCGCTGCCGCACGTGTTCGTCGGCATCTTCATGGGGCTGAGCGCGTCGTTCACGGTGCTGGTCGTCGCCGAGATGATGGGCGTCAAGTCGGGGCTCGGCTGGTACCTGAGCTGGGCGCAGGGCTGGGCATCGTACGTGAACATGTATGCGGCGCTGATCGTGATGGCGCTGCTGTTTTCCGGGCTGATCGCATTGCTGTTCGCGGTGCGCGACCGTGTGCTCGCGTGGCAGAAAGGAACCGTCAAATGGTAAGCGCCGCCGTTCTCGAATCGTCCGTTTCAGCGGCGCCCGCCGCGGCAGCGCCGCGCGGCGCGCGCATCGACATCCGCCACGTGAGCCATGCGTTCGACGGCCCCGGCGGCCCGCTGCCGGTGCTCGACGACGTCACGTTGTCGGTCGCGGCCGGCGAATTCGTCGCGCTGCTCGGCCCGAGCGGCTGCGGGAAATCGACGCTGCTGCGGCTCGTCGCGGGCCTCGACGCCGCACGGCAAGGCACGATCGCGCAGGACGGCGCGCCGATCGAGCAGCCCGATCCGTCGCGCATCGTCGTGTTCCAGGATCCGACGCTGTACCCGTGGCGCCGCGTGCGCGCGAACGTCGCGCTCGGCCTCGAAGCGCGCGGCGTGGCGCGCACCGCGCAGCATCGCGTCGACGATGCGCTCGCGCGCGTCGGGCTGCAGGAATTCTCGAACGTGTTTCCGCATCAGCTGTCGGGCGGGATGGCGCAGCGCGTCGCGCTCGCGCGGGCGCTCGTCAACGATCCGCGGCTGCTGATTCTCGACGAGCCGCTCGGCAAGCTCGACTCGCTGACGCGGCTCACGATGCAGGCCGAACTCACCGCGCTGTGGCAACGCGACGGATTTTCCGCGCTGCTCGTCACGCACGACGTCGAGGAAGCGCTGTTCCTCGCGCAACGCGTGATCGTGTTCGGGCCGCGTCCCGCCCGGATCGTCGCGGAACTGCGCGTCGACCTGCCCTATCCGCGCCATCGCGGCGACCCGCGCCTTGCCGAACTGCGCCACGAAGCGCTGCGGCATCTCGGACTCGATGCGAGCTGGTAGATGCGCGGTGTCGTTCGCCGGCTGGCCGGTTCGCGGCGGCACGGGCCGCGCCGATGAGCGCGCCGCCATTCGCCGACTGGGCGCTCGTCTTCCTGCAACTGCTGTATCGCGTGCAGACCGTGCTATCTCAGGCGCTGCATGCGGCCGGGCTGACCGGCGACGCCGACGGGCAAGCCGCGTGGCCGTGGGCGCACCGGATCGCGCTGGAAACGCTGCGCATCGACACGGGGCTCACGCGGCAGCTCGCGTTCGCCGTTGCGGCGACCGCGCTCGCCGTCGCGCTTGGGGGCGTCGCGATCGCGTCGCGCAGGTGGCGTGTGGCGTCGGCCATCGCCGCGCTGGCCGTCGCGTGGTTCGCGCCGTGGCCGCCGTCGTCGCTGTGGCTCGCACCCGCCGTGCCCACGAGCTTCCAGCGCAATCCCGCGCCCTTTTCCGTGGAACACGTGATGCACGGCGCACATCTGTATGCGCAACACTGCGCGGCCTGCCACGGCGCGGACGGCCGCGGCGAAGGACCGCTCGCGGCAACGCTCGCGCACTGGCCGCCGACCTTCGCCGGCACGCTGCTCGCGCGCCGGCTCGACGGCGAACTGTACTGGCGCGTGCGGCATGGCACGCACGACGGACACGGCGCGCCGTCGATGCCCGGCTTTGCCGCGACGCTCGACCCCGCCGACACCTGGGCCGTGCTCGACTACCTGAAAGCGCTGTCGGCCGGCAGCGGCGCGCAGGCCGAAGGTGCGTGGCCCGTGCCCGTCCCGCTGCCGGTGCTCGACGTGCGCTGCGGCAACGCCGCGCCGCAACCGCTCGACCGCTGGCGCGAAGGCCAGCGTGTGCGCATCGTCGCGCTCGCGCCGGGCGGCACGCCGCCGGCGGAAGACCCGCGCTGGCAGACGTTGCTCGTCACCGACGGCGCGACGCCCGCGCCATTGGCCGGCGGCTCGCGTGCGAGCTGCGTCGCGTCGACGCCCGGCGCATGGCAAGCGTTCGCGACGATCGCGGGCGTGGCGCCCGATACGCTAGGCGGCACGCAGTTGCTCGCCGACCGGCGCGGCTGGCTGCGCGCGCGTGCGTTGCCGGGCAGCGCGGGCTGGTCGGCCGACGACCTGCTGTGCCGCTCGGATGCGACCGCACGGCCGTCGACCGTCGCCACGAACGCCGATCCGCTGACTGCACTGCTGCTGCGCGTGGATGCCGAACCGGTGCGCGACGTGCAGGCCGGCCTTCCGCATTGAATCCCTGAACCGCTTCCGAATCATTTCCACGACCGAACTTCACGATGAATCCGACCCGACGCCAGTTCCTCGCCCAGGCAAGCGCCCTCGCCACCGTCGCCCTGGCTCCGGCCGCACTGCACGCGCAATCGGGCGCCCGGCCGCTGCTACGCGCCGGCGACCAGAAAGGCGGGCTGCGCGCGCTGCTCGAAGCGGCCGGCGAACTGAACGGTCTCGCCTACGACATCGCGTGGACCGAATTCCCGGCCGCCGCGCCGCTGGCCGAAGCGCTGAACGCGGCGGCCGTCGACTGCGGGCCGATCGGCGATGCACCGGTGATCTTCGCGCTCGCGTCCGGCGCGCGCATCAAGGTGATCGGCGCGAACCGTTCCGACCCGTACGGCACCGCCGTGCTCGTGCGACCGGACGCAACGCTCAAAGGCGCGGCCGACCTCAAAGGCAAGCGCATCGGCACCACGCGCGGCTCGATCGGCCATTTCGTCACGCTGAAGGCGCTCGACGCAGCCGGGCTGCCGCCCGACGCCGTGTCGTTCCGCTTCCTGTCGCCGGCCGACACGATGCTTGCGCTCGCAACCGGATCGATCGACGCGTGGGCGACGTGGGAGCCGTACACCGCGCTGGCCGAAACGAGCGGCCGCGCGCGCGTGCTGGTCAGCGGCCGCGGGCTGTGGTCGGGCCTCAGCTACGTCGCGGCCACCGACGCGGCGATCGCGTCGAAGCGCGACGTGCTGCGCGATTTCGTGCAACGCGTCGTCCGCGCGCAGGTCTGGTCGTACCGCCACGTCGACGCGTATTCCGCGGCGCTTGCCCGCATCATCGGCATCCCGCCGGCCGCCGCGAAACTGCAGTTCGAGCGCCGCAACACACGCTGGCAGGCGATCGACGCGACGGTGATCGCCGAGCAGCAGCGCACGGCCGACTTCTACCTGAAGGCCGGGCTGCTGCGCCAGCCGCTCGACGTGCGCACGACGTTCGACCTCGGCTTTCCGCTGGCGTGAGCGGCGGCGCGGCGGTGCGCAACCGCCCGAACGGCTTTCGCACGATCTGGCACAATCGCGATTCGACCCACCTCGCCTGTCCGCCAGCGTCATGCCAGCCATCTCCGAACTCTTCGTCTACCCGATCAAATCCTGTGCCGGCATCGCGCTGTCGCGCTCGCAGCTGCTCGAAACGGGCCTCGCATACGATCGCCACTGGCTGATCACGACCCCGGACGGGATGATGATCACGCAACGCACGCACCCGCGCCTCGCGCTGATCCGCACCGCGCTCGAAAGCGATGCGCTGGTGCTGAACGCGCCGGGCATGCCGGAGATCCGCACGCCGCTCGACGGCGATGCGACGCCCGCGACGCCGAAGATGGCCGCGACCGTCTGGCGCGACACCGTCGACGCGATCGACACCGGCGCCGAAACGGCCGCGTGGCTCACCGAATTCCTCGGCGTGCCGCTGAAGCTCGCGCGCTTCGGCGCCGACGCACGCCGCGGCTGCAACCGCAAATGGACCGGCGACATCGATACGCACACGCAGTTCGCGGACGGCTATCCGCTGCTCGTGATCGGCCAGTCGTCGCTCGACGACCTGAACGCGAAGCTCGCCGCGAAAGGCGCGCCGGCGATTCCGATGAACCGTTTCCGTCCGAACATCGTCGTGTCGGATCTCGATGCATACGAAGAGGATTTCGTCGAACATCTCGACGCCGACGGCGCGACGCCCGTGCGGCTGCGCCTCGTGAAGCTGTGCACACGCTGCCCGATGCCGACGATCGACCAGGCAACCGGCGCACCGAACCCGGCGTGGCCGCACGAGCCGACCGACACGATGCAGACCTATCGCGCGAACCCGAACTACGAAGACGCGCTGACGTTCGGCATCAACGCGATCGTCGTCGAAGGCGCGGGCGCATGGCTCGAGGTCGGACAGGCAGTCGAGGCGGAGATCGGCTTCGGCGATTGAGCGGCGCTCATGGAACCGTATCGCCGTCGCCCGAATAGCCGGTAGACCGGTCGAACCTCGCGCCGACGATCACGTCCCGTTCCCCGCCCGCTCGCTGCGGCACGCGCGGCCGCAATGCTCGCCCCGTCGTAGCCGCTGAACGGATCGCCGAGGTCGACGCGCGCATCGGCGCGCGTGCCGGGCCGTCCGTCACGCGCCCTCCTTGCGGCACACGCCCGTCGGCTTGCGCCAGCGGCAGCAGGATCGTCACGACCAACCCGCCGCCCACCGCATCCGCCAGCGTCACGCTGCCCTGATGCACGCGCGCGATCTCCCGCACGATCGACAGCCCGAGCCCCGTGCCTTCGACCGTCTGCGTCTTGCTGCCGCGATGGAAGCGCTCGAACACCGCGTCGCGCTCGCCGGCCGGAATACCCGGCCCGTTGTCGATCACGTCGAGCCGCGCATGCTCGCCGTCACGCGACACGCGCACCGTGATCACCGCGCGATCGCCCGCGTAGCGGATCGCGTTGTCGACCAGGTTGCCGATCATTTCGCCGAGCAGGTCCGGCTGCCCGAGCACGTCGACATCGGCCTCGTGCTCGAACCCCAGGTCGATGTCGCGCGAGCGGGCAACCGGCGACCAGTCGAGCGTCACGCTGCGCGCGAGCCGGTGCAGCGCGAGCCGCTGGTGCGCGACGGCCTGGCCGCTGTCCGAATCCAGCCGCGACAGCGACAGCAGTTGCTGGACGATCTTCGCGGCCTGCCGCACCGCGCCGTTCACGCGCCGCAGATGCACGTTCACGCGCGGCTGCTCGTCGGGCCGCAACGCCAGCTCGACGCCGGCCTGCACGGCCGCGAGCGGCGTTTTCAGCTGATGGGCCGCATCGGCGAAGAAACGCCGGCGCGCGACCTGCATCCGCTGCGTGCGGCCGATGTACTGGTTGATCGACTCGACGAGCGGCGCGAGCTCGCTCGGCATGCCGCCGGTGTCGAGCGGCGTCGGATCGGCGTCGCTGCGCGCGGCGACCGTCGCCGACAGCCGGTTCAGCGGCCGCAACCCGCGCCCGACGCCGAGCCACACGATCCCGAGCGCGAGCACGACGAGCAGCCCCTCCTGCAGCAGCGAGCCCATCAGGATCTCGCGCGCGAGCGCCTGGCGCGCCTCGATCGTCTCGCCGACCATCACCCAGACGATGCGCGTCTGCGCGGTCGGCACGTCGTGCACCGGCACGCGCAGCGCGGCCATGCGCAACTGCTCGCCGCGATAGACGACGTCGTAGTAGCGCGTCGCGAACAGCGCGCCGTCGCCCTGCGGCAGCGGCAGATCCGGATAGCCGGTGATCGTGCGGCCGTTGTCTTCGCGGATCAGGTAGTAGATCTTGCCGCCGTCGCCCGACTCGAACATCTCGAGCGCGAGATACGGCAGGTCGACCTC
Source organism: Burkholderia sp. IDO3 (assembly GCF_003366075.1). Taxonomy (NCBI): domain Bacteria; kingdom Pseudomonadati; phylum Pseudomonadota; class Betaproteobacteria; order Burkholderiales; family Burkholderiaceae; genus Burkholderia; species Burkholderia sp. IDO3. The sequence goes on along the minus strand of NZ_CP028962.1, from coordinate 1,447,081 downwards.
GATCTCGCCCTCGTTGAGCCGCACGCCTTCGCGAATCGACTTCAGCGACGACGACAGCGTGCGGTCGAACGCGACGTGCGCGGCGCTCATCGCGCGCTGGTACGTGAGCCACGAGTCGAGCGCGAGCAGCCCGAGCAGCGGCAGCAGCAGCCACAGCGCGACCTGCGTGCGCAGGTTCGGACGACGCATCATGCGTGCCGCCGGGCCGCAGCGGCGACGGGCCGAGCGCGGGCGCGGAGGCGGTTCATTCCGCCGCCTTCGCTTCGAGCAGATATCCGAGCCCGCGCAGCGTGACGATCGCGATGCCGGTGTTCTCGAGCTTCTTGCGCAGCCGGTACACGTAGATCTCGATCGCATCCGCGTTGACCGACTCGTCGAGCCCGAAGATCTTCTCCGACAGCGTTTCCTTGTTGATCGCGCGGCCGTTGCGCAGGATCAGCACCTCCAGCACCGAGCGCTCGCGCGGCGTGAGCGACAAGGGTTCGCCGGCGAGGCGGAAACTGCGATCGACGCTGTCGTACGACAGCGTCCCGCATTCGACCTGCGAATGCTCGTGGCCGAGGCTGCGCCGGATCAGCGCGCGGGCGCGCGCCTCCAGTTCGGTCAATTCGAACGGCTTCGCGAGATAATCGTCGGCCCCGAGGTCGAGCCCCTTCACGCGGTCCTCGACCGAGCCGTGCGCGGTGAGGATCAGCACCGGCACCGGATTGCGGCGCGCGCGCAGCCGCCGCAGCACCTCGAGCCCGTCGAGCTTCGGCAGCCCGAGATCGAGGATCACCAGCGCGTAATCCTGCGTGCGCAGCACGTGATCCGCCGCCTCCCCGTCCGCCATGTGATCGACCGCGAAACGCGCGGCGCTCAGCGCGTCGTTCAGCGATTGCGCCAGGTTCGGGTTGTCTTCGACGAGCAGCACACGCATGGGGACCTCGGGAAATCCATGACTCAAAGGCCGCTATTGTGAACCGAAATGAAAGCGGGCTGAAAGTGCGTCGCAATTAACATCCGCAGCACTCGAACAACACACAGGTAACTGGAGGAAGACATGCCGTTTGCACCGAAGCACCTCGCCGCCGCGCTGGCGATCGTCCTGGGCACCGCCGCCGGTGGCGCCGCCGCGCAGGTTCCGGCCGGGTATCCGGGTAACTACCAGGGTGTGGTCGACGCCGCGAAGAAGGAAGGCAAGCTGATCGTCTACTCGACGACCGACACGGGCCTCGTCCGCCCGCTGATCAAGGACTTCGAAAGCCTGTACGGCGTGAAGGTCGAGTACAACGACATGAACAGCACCGAACTGTACAACCGCTACATCAGCGAGAACGCGGCGAGCAGCACCAGCGCCGACGTGCTGTGGAGCTCGGCGATGGACCTGCAGGTCAAGCTCGTCAACGACGGGCTGATGGCGTCGTACGATTCGCCCGAAAGCCCGAACGTGCCGCAATGGGCGCAGTACCAGAAGCAGGCGTACGGCACGACGTTCGAGCCGCTCGCGATCGTCTACAACAAGCGCCTGATCCCCGAGAACGAAGTGCCGAAGACCCGCGCCGATCTCATCAAGCTGCTCGCCACGCAGGCCGACAAGTTCAAGGGCAAGGTCACGACCTACGACATCGAGAAATCGGGCGTCGGCTTCAACTACCTGACGCAGGACGCGCACGTGAACGAGAAGGTCACGTGGGAGCTCGTGAAGGCGATCGGCGCGACCGGCCCGAAGCTGCAGTCGAGCACCGGCGCGATGATGGAGCGGATCTCGTCGGGCGAGAACCTGATCGGCTACAACATCATCGGCTCGTATGCCTATGCGAAGGCGAAGAAGGACAAGTCGATCGGCTACGTGTTTCCGAAGGACTACACGCAGGTCGTGAGCCGCCTCGCGACGATCTCGAAGAAGGCGAAGAACCCGAACGCCGCGAAGCTGTGGGTCGACTACCTGCTGTCGAAGCGCGGCCAGACGCTGATCGCGAACCAGGCGAACCTGTACGCGATCCGCACGGACGTGAGCGGCGAAACGTCGGCCGCGAGCCTCACGAAGGAACTCGGCGACTCGCTGAAGCCGATCCAGATCGGCACCGGCCTGCTCGTCTATCTCGACCAGTCGAAGCGCCTCGCGTTCCTGAAGCAATGGCAGCAGGCGATCAAGCGCTGACCGGTTGACCGGCTTCGGCCGGCCACGCGCCGCCGCCGCACTTCGCGCGCGGCGGCCCCTTCCCCTTACCGACTTCCTAGAGGCGGCCATCCGGATGGCCGCAGGGGTGAACTCATGCTTTCAACCAGCACACGGGCAACGGCGCCGGCCGCACCGCCCTCCACCGGCCACGGCGGCGCGATCCCCGCGCTGCCGGCCAACAGCCTGCAGCCGCTCGCCGGCATGCTGCGCTGGATCGTCGTCGCGGTGCTCACCATCGCGGTCGCGCTGCCGCTCGGCTTCATCCTGTTCCAGAGCTTCCTGTCCGCGCCGTTCTTCGACGCGAACAAGACGCTCGGCATCGAAGGCTTCCGCTTCATCTTCACCGACCCCGACTTCTGGTCGGCCGTGAAGAACTCGTTCATCATCGCCGGCGGGATGCTGTTCATCTCGATCCCGCTCGGCGGCATTCTCGCGTTCCTGATGGTGCGCACCGACCTGCCCGGCCGCCGCTGGCTCGAACCGCTGCTGCTCACGCCCGTGTTCGTGTCGCCGATGGTGCTCGCGTTCGGCTACGTGGTCGCGGCCGGCCCGGTCGGCTTCTACTCGGTGTGGTTCAAGGAACTGTTCGGGGTGCAGAACGTGCCCTGGAACGTGTATTCGATTTTCGCGATCACGGTGATCGTCGGCCTCACGCACGTGCCGCACGTGTATCTGTATTCGTCGGCCGCGCTGCGCAACCTCGGCTCGGACGTCGAGGAAGCCGCGCGCGTGACGGGCGCCCGCCCGTTCCGCGTCGCGCTCGACGTGAGCCTGCCGATGACGATGCCCGCGCTGCTGTTCGCCGGCGTGCTCGTGTTCTTCCTCGGCTTCGAGGTGTTCGGGCTGCCGCTCGTGCTCGGCGATCCGGAAGGCCACCTCGTGCTCGCGACCTACCTGTACAAGCTGACCAACAAGCTCGGCGTGCCGTCGTATCACCTGATGGCCGCGGTCGCGGTGTGCATCGTCGCGATCACGTTCCCGCTCGTGCTGCTGCAGCGCCGCCTGCTGAAGACGGCCAACCGCTTCGTGACCGTCAAGGGCAAGGCCGGCCGCGCGACGGTGCTGCCGCTCGGCGTCTGGCGCTGGGTCGCGCTCGCGATCGTCGCACTGTGGCTGATGCTGACCGTGATCGTGCCGATCTCCGGCATCGTGCTGCGCGCGTTCGTGACCAACTGGGGCGAAGGCGTCGCGCTCGCCGAAGTGCTGACGCTGTCGAACTTCACCGAGCTGTTCGAGCAGGACAACCTGGTGCGCGCGATCGTCAACACGCTCGGCATCGGCGTGATCGGCGGCGCGCTCGCGGTCGGCTTCTACTCGCTCGTCGCGTTCGCCGGCCACCGCCGCCACGACTGGGCGACCAAGCTGCTCGACTACCTCGTGCTGCTGCCGCGCGCGGTGCCGGGCCTGCTCGCCGGTCTCGCGTTCCTGTGGATCTTCCTGTTCGTCCCCGGCCTGCGCGAGCTCAAGAACTCGATGTGGAGCATCTGGATCGCGTACACGGTCGTGTGGCTCGCATACGGGATGCGGCTCATCCAGAGCGCGCTGCTGCAGGTCGGCCCCGAGCTCGAGGAAGCCGGCCGCAGCGTCGGCGCGACGCGCAGCCGCGTGTCGCTCGACGTCACGCTGCCGCTCGTGCGGTTCGGCCTGCTCGCCGCGTGGCTGCTGATCTTCATGATCTTCGAGCGCGAATACTCGACCGCCGTCTATCTGCTGTCGCCCGGCACCGAAGTGATCGGCGCGCTGCTCGTGTCGCTGTGGGCGACCGGCGCCGTCGACCAGGTCGCCGCGCTCTCTGTCATCAACATCGCGATGGTCGGCGCCGGTCTCGGCGTGGCCCTGCGTTTCGGAGTGAAACTTCATGGATAAGCTCATCGTCGACGACCTGCACCTCAGCTACGGCGCCAACCCGATCCTCAAGGGCGTGTCGTTCGAACTGAAGGCCGGCGAAGTCGTGTGCCTGCTCGGCGCGTCGGGCAGCGGCAAGACCACGCTGCTGCGCGCGGTGGCCGGCCTCGAACAGCCGTCCGACGGGCGCATCCAGCTCGACGAGCGAGTGTTCTTCGACGGCGCGCAGCGTGTCGACCTGCCCGTCGAACAGCGCTCGCTCGGCCTCGTGTTCCAGTCGTACGCGCTGTGGCCGCACCGCACCGTCGCCGACAACGTCGGTTACGGACTCAAGCTGCGCCGCGTCGCGCCGGCCGAACAGAAGCGCCGCGTGCAGACCGCGCTCGACCAGCTCGGCCTCGGCCATCTCGCCGAACGCTTTCCGCACCAGTTGTCGGGCGGCCAGCAGCAGCGCGTCGCGATCGCGCGCGCGCTCGTCTACAACCCGCCGGTGATCCTGCTCGACGAGCCGCTGTCGAACCTCGATGCGAAGCTGCGCGAGGAAGCGCGTGCGTGGCTGCGCGAGCTGATCGTGTCGCTCGGGCTGTCGGCGCTCTGCGTGACGCACGACCAGACCGAAGCGATGGCGATGTCCGATCGCATCCTGCTGCTGCGCAACGGCCGCATCGAACAGGAAGGCACGCCGGCCGAGCTGTACGGTGCGCCGCGCTCGCTGTACACCGCCGAATTCATGGGCAGCAACAACCGGATCGACGCGCGCGTCGCGGCCGTCGACGGCGAGCGCGTGACCCTCGCCGGCGACGGCTGGGAGCTGCAGGCGCTCGCCCGCGACACGTTCGCGCCGGGCCAGGACGCGCAGGCCGTGATCCGCCTCGAGCGCGTGCAGGTCGCCGACGGCCCGGGCGCGAACCGGCTGCAGGCCGATCTCGTCACGTCGATGTATCTCGGCGACCGCTGGGAATACCTGTTCCATTGCGGCGAGATGCGCCTGCGCGCATTCGGCCACGTGCCGCGCGCGGCCGGCAAGCACTGGATCGAATTCCCGGCCAACGACTGCTGGGCGTTCGCGAAAGCGGGCTGACCCCGGCGCGGCGGCCCGCGCGCGCCGCCGCGCATGCATGCCAGCGCGCATCCCGTCCCGACACACGCGATCGGCGGACGCTTCCCTGCGTCCGCCGCGGACGGCTGCGCGCCGCGTACCCGTTTTACCCCGACCCACAAGAAACCAAGGAGACACCGTCAATGAAGTCACGCGCAGAACGTTCCCTTCGCACCGCCGTCCTGACCGGCTCGGCCGTCGCCGCCGGCTTCGCGGCAAGCGCCGCGCATGCGCAGTCGTCGGTCACGCTGTACGGGATCATGGATGCCGGCATCGAATACGCGAATCACGCGGCGCCCGACGGCGGCAATTCGTTCAAGCTGAAATCCGGCAACAAGAACACGTCGCGCTGGGGCCTGCGCGGCGTCGAGGATCTCGGCGGCGGGCTGAAGGCCGTGTTCCGCCTCGAAAGCGGGATCGACCTCGCGAACGGCACGTTCGACGACGGCGCCGATTCGATCTTCGCGCGCCGCGCGACGGTCGGCCTGAAAGGCAAATGGGGCGAACTCTCGCTCGGCCGCAACTTCACCGTCACCTACGACTACATGCTGCCGTTCGACCCGATGGGGTATGCGCAGAACTACTCGTGGGCGACGTCGTCGATGGCGACCGGCGGCCGCAAGGACGGCCTCTTCACGCGCTCGTCGAACGCCGTGCGCTACGACGGCGAATTCGGCGGCTTCAAGTTCGGCGCGCTGTACGGCTTCGGCAACGTGCCCGGCAGCGTGAAGACCAGCTCGAAGTACGACTTCGCGCTCGGCTACGAGACGGGCCCGTTCGCCGCGGTCGTCACGTTCGACCGGCAGAACGGCGCGGCCGACAGCGTCACGCCGGCCGATACCGTCAACACTATCCAGGGCATCCATGCGGGCCTGAGCTACGACTTCGGCAACCTGAAGACGATGGCCGGCTATCGCAACTATCGGCGCACGTATCACACGAGCGCGGCGAATCAGTTGAGCGACATGTATTGGCTGGGCGGGTCGTACCGGTTCACGCCGACGTTCTCGCTGATCGCGGCCGTCTATCATCAGAACATCAAGGGCGGCAGCGATGCGGACCCGACGCTGGTGTCGGTGCGCGCGCAATATGCATTGTCGAAGCGCACGGTGCTGTACGCGGCCGGCGCGTTCGCGATCGCGCAGCATGGGGAGAAGGTCGGCGTGTCGCGCGACTTTGACGGATACGGGACGACGCAGGTCGGCGTGACGGCCGGGATTCAGCAGCGGTTCTGAGTTTGACGCAACGGGCGGCGACGTGCGATTGCCGCCCTTCCGCCCTCCGCCGGCGGGCGGGGCGGCGCGGTCGAGGGCCGGTGCGGCTCTGCGCGCCGGTGAATGTTCACCACGCTCCCCCGCCGCGCATCGTAAACACCGGCCGCACCTGACTGTCTGCATCCGCCCAGTGCTCGTCGACAGCCGACAGCGGCACCGCACGCGTGTCGATCGCGAGGCCCGCCGCGTCGGCCGCGCCGAACACGCCGCGCACGGCGACCAGCAACCGCGGCAGCGACACGCTGCCGAGGCCGCTGCCCATCAGTTCGATCGCCGTCGCACGCAGGACGGCGCCCGGCAGCAGCACGTCCGCGCCGCCGATCGATCCGATCTGCACGAAACGCAACCGGCGGCCGGCGGGCGTCGCCTTTGCCGCGGCAATCAGCAACGCCTGTGCGCTGGCGCCCCACAGATAGTCGAGCACGACGTCGACGCCCGCACGAAAATGCGGTTCGAACGCACGCGCCAGATGCGCGTCGTCCTGCCGCAGCGAGACGACCGCATCCGCGCCCGCGTGCTGCAATGCCTCCAGGGCGCCCGCATTGCGGCTTGTCGCGACGACCTTCGCGGCGCCGAGGTGCTTCGCGATCCGCACGGCGAGCCGTCCCGACGCGCCCGTCGCGCCGTTGACCAGCACCGTCTCGCCGGGAGCCAGGCGCGCACGCTCGGTCAGCGCCGCCCACGATGACATCGCGGGAATCGCGATCGCCGCGGCCGTGACGTCGTCGAGCGCGTCCGGCAGCGGCACGCAATGCGCGTCGGGTGCGATCGTACGCTCGGCCATCGCGCCGAACGGCGCGGGCGGGCCGAAAAAATAGACGCGTTGGCCGTCGTCGCGGCGGCCGACACCGTCGACACCCACGACGAACGGATAACGCCCGCCCGACGAATAATGGGTGCCCGACGCACGCGCCTGTGCGAGCCGGCTCAGCGCGGATGCCGTCACGTCGATCAGGCAATGATCCGGCATCGCGCGCGGCGGTTCGAATTCCATATGGACGGGACGCTCGCCGGCCCCCTTCACGACTGCAGCTTTCATGGTGGCTCCTTCGACTCGGACGGTCGGCCTTTAGCGGGCATCGAGCCACGCGCGCAGCGCGGGATCGCGTACTTCCAGCACGTCGAACAGGCCGAGCGCCCGCAGCGCGGGCAGCGCAGCGGCCGCATCGGCCTCGGCGCGCGCCCGTTCGGCGGGCGCCGCGTTCGGATCGGTCAGCACGCGCGCGTTGACCAGGAACGCACCGACGGTACCTTTGCGGATCGTCGTTCCACCGACTTCGATCCGGTCGGCATGGTCGGGAAGCATCTGTTCGGCTCGCATGGTGTCGCACTCCGGTTGTCATCGATGGACGCAGTGTAGGCGCGCATCACCGGCCGATCTCCGGTATAACAGCCATTCGATACCGATATCCGGCCATGTCAGATCCCCTCCTGCCCGCCCGCTTCGTCGCATCCGACGACGGCCCGTTCGTCGTCGCGGCCGTCCTGTCGCAACGCGACCCGCGCGTGACCGCGCCGCACGCGCATGCGCGCGGCCAGTTGGTCGGCGCCTTGAGCGGGTTGCTCACGATCGGTCTCGACGATCAGGACTGGGTCGTGCCGGCGATCCACGCAATCTGGATTCCACCGCATTGCCGGCATTCGCTGCGCTCGTTCGGGCCGATTTCAGGCTGGTCGGCGTTCGTCGCCGAGGCACGCTGCGCGACGCTGCCGGACACGCCGCGAGCGATCCGCACGACGCCGCTGCTGCACGCGGCCGTACAGCGCGCGGCAAGCTGGGGCGGTTCGGAACTCGATGCGGCTCGAACGCGGATCGCCGAGGTGATCCTCGATGAAATCGCCGTCGCGGAAGTCGAGTCGCTGGGGCTGGTGCGGCCGCGGGACCCGCGGCTCATGCGTATTGCCGACGCGCTGGCCACGAACCTCGCGGACAACCGGCGGCTGGAAGAATGGGCCGAATGGGCGGGCATCGGCGCACGGACGATGAGCCGCCGCTTCGTCGCCGAGACGGGGCTGACGTTCGCGCAGTGGCGTCAGCAGGCGAGGCTGCTGCGCGCGCTCGAGAGAATCGCGGACGGCGTGCCGGTCACGACGATCGCCCTCGATCTCGGCTACGACAACGTCAGTGCGTTCATCGACATGTTCCGGCGCGCGATGGGCACCACGCCGGGGAAATATCTGGCGCCTGCGAGAGGCGAAGCCGGGAATGGCGAAAGCCGGTCATAACCCGTTCGCGGCGGTCGCCTGTGGTTAATATATGAAGTAAACAATCGCACGCCAGCAACCTCGATTACCCTGAGACATGAAATTCATCACCGCCGGCTGTTAAGATTGATGCGTCCCCCGCCTACTTCCGACCCGATGAACCGTACGCTCGACCATCGTAATCTGGCCATGCTGCTGCTCGAGGCCCGCGAAACGCTGATGGGCCTGTTCCGCCCCATTCTCAAGGAATTTGCGCTGACCGAACAGCAATGGCGGATCATCCGCGTGCTCGACGGCGAACCGGCGCACGCGCTCGAAGCCGGCCAGATCGCGCGCCGCTGCTGCATCCTCAGCCCGAGCCTCACCGGCGTGCTGGAACGCATGGAACGGGACGGGCTGATTACCCGCACGCGCGCGCAGGAAGATCAGCGCCGGCTGCTGGTGAGCCTGACGCCGCAAAGCAGGAATCTGGTGACCGAAATCGGTCCGCGCATCGACGAGCAGTATCGGCAGCTCGAAGCGCGCTTCGGCGCGGACGGCCTCGACGACATCTATCGCGCGCTCGACCGGCTGATCGAGCTCGGCAACGCGCCCTAGGCGGCGCCGGACGGCGGCGAACCGGAACCGGCGGCGCCGGTTCGGGGCGCATGCCGGCCGTGCGCGTGACCTGACTCGCCCCGGCTCATTGCAGCGCGCCGCGCATCAGCTCGGTCACCGCGACGCCGCGTGACGTCCGCATGCACTCCTCGACGTAATCGATGAACGGCAACGGTTCGAAATCGATTTCGTCGCGCACGCGACGGTTGTCGAACACGCGATCGACCGTCGCGAATTCCGCGCAACGCTGCAGCGCCCGGCCGATCACGCGCTCGAGCGCCGGATCGGGCCGCCCCAGCACGTCACGCACCACGAGCGGCAACTCGGCCGGCGCACAGGCCGCGTAGCGCGGCGCGCCCGTCATGCCCGCCGCGTCGTCCATCGCGCGAACGATCTGCGCGACCTGCGGCGCCTCGTCGCCCGCCGACACGTGATACACGTCGTGCATCAGCGTCGGCTTCACGGCGAGCAGCATCGTCGCGCGCGCGACGTCGTCGACCGACACGATGTCGATGCGCGTCATCGGGCGGGCCGTGAAGCGGCGCGCCGCATGCGCGACGCGGAACATCCAGAACGAATTCGGCGCGGGCCGCGTGCCGAGCACCGTGTGTCCGACGACGTGCGACGGACGCACGACGACGAGCGGCAGCCCGAGCTCGCGCAGGCGTTGCTCGGTTTGCGCCTTCGCATGCAGGTAGTCGGCCGCCAATACCGCGCCGGGCAGCGCTTCGTCGTCGGGCGCCGCGTCGGTCGCGACGTCCTCCTGCACGATCCCGCCACGGCCCGCATGCGCATAGGCCGTGCCAACGTACACGAAACGCCGCAGCCGCGGCGCGCGCGCGAAACGGGCGGCGAAGGACAGCGAATCGGCGATGTCCGCCTGCAGGTGCGCGCCGTCGGCCGGCGATGCATGGCCCGCGCAGTGAATCACGTGCGTCGTGCCGGCAAGACGCGACGCATCCGCGCCCTGCCACACGTCGCCGAGCGCGCCGACGATCACGTTCGCATCGCCCAGGCGCGATGCCCAGTACGGCGCGAGCCCCGCGCGCAGCGCCGCTTCACGCAGCCGCGCGACCGCATGGCCGCGGTTCTCCGCGCGCACGACGCACACGATACGGTCGAGCAACCCCGCGTTGACGAGCGCCGTCAGCACGGTACTGCCGATGAAGCCGGTGGCGCCGGTCAGCACCAGCCGGCTGACGTTGGCCGCCGCGACCGGTGCGCTGGCCGGCGACACGAGGCTGGTCCGCCAGTTGAGCGACAACGCGGTTTTCCAGATCAGCACGATAGTCTCCTTCGAAGGGTCGGCCGGACGGCAAGCTGCCCCGCTCGGGGCCGCGCACTGCCGTGGGCCGGGCCAGGGCCGATGCCCGCCCCGGCCGTCCCGATCGGGCGTGTGGCCCGCGACCGCATCGATCGCGCCTCTGGCACGAGGCGGCGACAGCCCGCCACGGACGGGCGTCCATGGCGCAGATCGGGAAAGTCCCAGTGTGGGGCCCGAACGCATGCAAGTCTGTCCCGAAAGTTTCGTGAAAGTGTGTGGATTTGTGCGCGAATGTCTGAGTGTGTCGCGCGGGCCATGCCGTCACATCGACGAAACGTCCGATCCGGCGGCCGCCGGGCCGGGTTTGCGGCGCCGCCGGACCCGCCGCCACACCATCACGTCGGCCGCCATCGCGGCGCGACAGATCGACGCGCCCTTCGGCCGGTCATCGCATGTCGTGGTTGCTTCAGCGGCGGCTTGTCGCACGCCCGGCACGGTGCCGTCTGCGTTTGCGCGCGGCGACGGAATCGACCGGAATCGTCAGACGTCGTTTCATACGAAACGACAATAGACTTCATTCGGATTTATTGCGGATTATCGCTTGCGTTTCGTGACAGTCTATCTAGACTGTTCAAACCAAAACGGTCGAATGTGTCATTTTCTCAGGAGACGATCCAATGCGCCTCACCATTCGGATTAATGGCAGTGAATCGGCAACCCGACATGCATTCGCGGTGCTGTGGGTCGATACCGACGAGGGGCTGTGGTCGCGCGAAGCACATCAGGGCATCGACCTTCCGACCTGGGGCAAAGTCCGGGACGTCGAAGGCGCAATGGCGCTCTGCGCGGCCGACGGCGGCAGCGCCGTGTGCCAGTTGAAGGGCCTGTCGTTCGATGCGACACAGCGCGAACAGGGCCCCGCCGTACTCGCCGGCGAGCACCCGGACGGTGCATGGCGACTGCAGGCGGTCGATCATTGCAAGGTCGAACCCGAATACCACGAATTTATTTCCGTCGCACGATAGGTATTCGCGACGGCAATCCTCTGCGGTTTTCGGGTTTATTCCAGTTTCAACGATATTCATTTCGATATTCAACAATAACAGCGCCTCGATTCGTGGCGCTTTTTTATTGCGGACTTCAAAAAAACAATCGGGGCCGGGTTAATTCACCCGCGCCGCCGGTATCCGCATCCGCCGTCCGTCATGATCCCGGGCCCGCGTCACGAACGGCGCTGTGCCGACTTGCCCCGCTCCTTCCCCCGGTTTGCCCTCATCGCCCGGTGAAACCGCCGTCTTTTCCCGCGCCGACCCACACTTTCCCCACATGATGTTTACTCATTTATTACAATCGCATTATTCCGATTGACCCAGCCGCCGCCTGGCGGCCCGACCCGGCCCTTGCATGAGCGTAAAAAAGAAGACCCACCCCGCCGATCCGTACGCAGCCGCGACCAAACACCCGATGCTCGCGTCGCGCCTGCCGATGTGGCGCTCGAAGCTGGTCGTGATCCTGGTGTCGCTCGGTTTCGCCGCGCTCATCGGACGCGCCTTCTGGGTGCAGGTCGCGAACCAGGATTTCTATGTCGGGCAAGGCCAGAAGCGCTACCAGCGCACGATCGAGCTCGACGCGATGCGCGGCCGCATCGTCGACCGCAACGGCGCGATGCTCGCGGTCAGCCTGTCGACCTATGAAATCTGGGCGAACCCGAAACAGGTCGCCGAAACCGACTATCCGCAGATCTCGAAGCTGCTCGACATGCCGCTCGCTGAAGTGAAGCGCCGCCTGCGCAACGACCGTACGTTCGTGCTGCTCAAGCGGCAGATCGACGCCGAGACCGCGAGCCGGCTCGACAAGCTCGACATCGACGGCATCACGCAGATCGCCGATTCGAAGCGCTTTTATCCGGAAGGCGAATCGGCCGCGCACGTGGTCGGCTTCACGAACGTCGAGGACAAGGGCCAGGAAGGCGTCGAGCTCGCGGCGAATGCGCGGCTGTTGGGCACCGCCGGGCAGCGCGAGGTGATCCGCGACCGGCTCGGCCGCATCGTGTCGGACACGCGCCCGCTCGTGCCCGCGCAGCACGGCGCGACGATCGAACTGACGATCGACCGGCGCATCCAGCAGCTCGCGTTCAGCCAGTTGAAGGCCGCGGTGATCGAGAACAACGCGGTGGCCGGCAGCGTCGTGGTGCTCGACGCGCAGAACGGCGAAATCCTCGCGCTCGCGAACTACCCGACCTTCGACCCGAACGACCGCGCCCGGCTCACCGGCCAGCAACTGCGCAACCGCGCGGTGATCGACACGTTCGAGCCCGGCTCGACGATCAAGCCGCTCGTCGTCGCGCTGTCGATCGACGAACGCAAGGTCACGCCGAACACGATCATCAACACGTCGCCGGGCACCTACAAGATCGGCCCGGCCGTGATTCACGACACGTCGAACCACGGCGCGCTGACCGTCTCGCAGGCGTTGCAGAAGTCGAGCAACGTCGCGCTCGCGAAGCTCGCGCTGAACCTGCCCGCCGAAACCATCTGGAACAAGTATCAGGAATACGGGATCGGCCGCGCGCCGGAGCTGACGTTCCCGGGCGTCGCGTCGGGCCGCCTGCGCGGCTACAAGCGCTGGCGGCCGATCGAACAGGCGACGATGGCGTACGGCTACGGCCTGTCGATGTCGCTGCTGCAGATCGCGCAGACCTACACCGCGTACGCCGGCGACGGCACGCTGCACCCCGTGTCGCTGCTGAAGAACGGCACCGATCAGCAGTCGATCGACGCGCATCGCGGCCACCGCGTAACCTCGCCGCAAACGGCGGCGGCGATCCGCACGATGCTGGAGTCGGCAGTCGGCGAAGGCGGCACCGGGCGCCGGGCGCGCGTCGACGGCTACCGGATCGGCGGCAAGACGGGGACGGCGCGCAAGCAGGTCGGCGCGTCGTATGCGAAGGGCAAGTACCGCGCGCTGTTCGCGGGGATGGCGCCGATGAGCAATCCGCGCCTGATCGTCGCGGTGATGATCGACGAGCCGCGCGGCAAGGGCTACTACGGCGGCACGGTGGCCGGCCCGGTGTTCTCGTCGGTCACGAGCGGCTCGCTGCAGTTGCTCGGCGTGCCGCCCGATGCGCCGGTCGACCCCGAGCCGAACGCACAGGCCAAGGCAACCGCGCCGCACAAGACGGTCGCGGCGCCGAAGGCCGCCGTGCAACCGAAAACGGCAGCCGCGCAGAACGCGCCGGCTTCGATGAAGACGGCCGCGCAATCCGGCGCGGCCGTGCAGGCCAAGGCGGCGGCAAGCTGACGCCACCGGGCGGCGCTGCGCCATGCGCGTCATGTGCGCGGCGAAAGCATGCTGCGTTCGCCGCGCCGCCGCCCTTCCTCAGTGACGCATGCCCGTCCCGGGCGTGCCGTCGCCAGCCCGTCGGCAGCGGCAACGGCCGGAAGGCCGCCCCGCCTGTCAGTGCGCAGCCGCCACCGGTTTCGCCATCCTGCCGAGCACGTGCTCGGTCATCCCGCGCGCGAGTTCGCTCTCGCCCGTGAACACGGTACCGACGCCCTCGCTCGACAGCAACGCGGCCTCGTCGCCGCTGTTCGTGCACAGCACGACCTCGAGCGCCGGATTCAGCGTGCGCGAGATCTCGACGATCTGCCGCACGTCGAATACATCCGGCAGCGTGACGACCAGCATCCCGGCGCGCGCGATATGCGCCTGGACCAGCACGATCGGCTCGATCGCATCGCCCGACACGGCCGCGACGCCGTCCGCGCGCAGCTTCTCGACGAGTTCGCGATTCTGCTCGACGACGACATAGGCGATCCCGCGCTCGTCCAGCGCGTGCGCGATCCGCGTGCCGACCTTCCCGTAACCGACGATCACGACCTGCCCCGTCAGGTGGGTCTGCGGCGTGGACATCGGCAGCGCGGCGAGCGGATCGTCGCGCGCCTCGAGCTTGCGCGCAAAGGCCGAATGCTTGCGAATCCAGGCGAGCGCCGGGTCGATCATCGCGAACAGCAGCGTGTTCATCGCGATCGAAATCAGCGCGACCGCGAGAATCAGGCTCTGCCCTTCGGCCGACAGCAGCCCGAGCGCGCGGCCGAGCCCCGCGAGGATGAACGAGAATTCGCCGATCTGCGCGAGGCCCGCGCCGACCGTCAGCGCGGTGTTCAGCGGGTAACGGAACGCGATCACGAGCGCGACCGCCGCAAGCGTCTTGCCGATCAGCACGATCGCCGCGACCTCGATCACGTGCAGCGGCTCGGTGAGCAGCACCTTCGGGTCGAACAGCATCCCGACCGAAATGAAGAACAGCACCGAGAACGCATCGCGCAGCGGCAGCGTCTCGTCGGCCGCGCGCCGGCTGAACTCCGACTCGCGCATCATCATCCCGGCGAAGAACGCGCCGAGCGCGAACGACACGTCGAACAATTTCGCCGCACCGAACGCGATGCCGACCGCGGCCGCGATCATGCACAGCGTGAACAGCTCGCGCGAGCCGGTGCGCGCGACGAGCCACAGGATCCGAGGAAACACGCGCTTGCCGACCACGAGCATCAGCGCGATGAACGCGGCGACCTTCAGCATCGTGATGCCGAGCGTGCTCCACACGCTGCCGCCGGCCGCGTGCACGTCGCCGGGCGGCGTGCCGCCGAGCAGCCCCGCGACGGGCGGCAGCAGCACGAGCACCAGCACCATCACGAGATCCTCGACGACGAGCCAGCCGACCGCGATGCGGCCGTTGACCGTCTCGACGAGCCCGCGCCCTTCGAGCGCGCGCAACAATACGACGGTGCTCGCGACCGACAGCGCGAGCCCGAACACGAGCGCCGCACCGAGGCTCCAGCCCCAGGTGAGCGCCAGCCCGCCGCCGAGCAGCGTCGCGACGGTAATCTGGACGATGGCGCCGGGCAGCGCGATCTTGCGCACGGCGAGCAGGTCGCCGAGCGAGAAATGCAGGCCCACGCCGAACATCAGCAGCATCACGCCGACTTCCGCGAGCTGCTGCGCGAGCGACAGATCGCCGACGAAACCGGGCGTGCCGGGGCCGATCACGATCCCGGCGAGCAGATAGCCGACCAGCGGCGGCATCTTCAGCAGCGAAGCGAAGTAACCGAAAATCATCGCGAGACCGAAACCGGCCGCGAGCAGTGCAATCAGGCTGACGTCATGAGGCATCCCCCCTCCCGGGTTCTTGTAACTATTTAGTAAGGTTCAAGCCTCAAAGGATAAGGGATGACACGAAAAAATGGCGCGCCTCCGCGAAAATTTCACGCGGTGGCGCGCCATTGCGGGGTGCAACCCCGGCCGGACGGGAAGCGCTGCGCGGCGTTAGCGCGCCGCCTGCGGGAACCGCGCACCCGGCGGCGGCTCGGGCCGGGTCGACGGCACGCTCTTGCGCACCTTCGCGACCTGCGCGGCCGTGACCGGCGCGCCCGTGTTGCCCCAGCTCGTCCGCACGAAGTTCGACACGTCGGCGACTTCCTGGTCCGACAGGCGCCAGCCGAACGGCGGCATCGTGAAGGTCGACGGCGCCGTTCGCGTGCCCTCCAGCGCGCTGCCTTCCAGCACGACGTGGATCAGCGACGTGGGATCGCCCCCCTGCACGACCGGATTGCCCGCGAGCGCCGGGAACACGCGCGTGTAGCCGTGGCCGTCGCTGCGGTGGCAAGCCATGCAGTTGTCGCGATAGACGGCCGCGCCCGGCTTGCTCGCGTCGCCGCCTTGCAGCGCCTTCGCGGCGGCCGCGTCGTACACGTGCGGCTGCTCGCCCTGCACGCGCGGCGGCAGCGTCTTCAGGTAGCGCGCGATCGCGGTCAGGTCCTCGTCGCTCATGTGCTGCATGCTGTGGCCGACCACGTCGGTCATCCCGCCGAACGCGGCCGTGCGCAACGTGCGGCCCGTCTTCAGGAACTGCACGATCTCGGTTTCCGTCCACGTGCCGAGCCCCGTGCGCTGTTCGCCGCGCAGGCTCGTCGGCACCCAGCCGTCGATCGCCGCGCCGCCCGCCAGGAAGTCGAGTCCGCCCGCGTCCGTCAGCGCGCGCTCCTGCATCGTCACCGCGCGCGGCGTGTGGCATGCGCCGCAATGGCCGAGACCCTGCACGAGATACGCGCCGCGCGCGATCACCGGGTCGGTGTACTGCGCCGCATCGAACGGCGTCGGCGTCGGCGCGAATAGCTTGCGCCAGAAGGCGAGCGGCCAGCGCATCGACAGCGGCCACACGATGTCGACCTTGCGGTTCTCGTGCTCGACCGGCGCGACGCCGTGCACGAAGTACGCGTACAGCGCCTTCACGTCGTCGTCGGACAGGCGCGCATAGGACGGGAACGGCATTGCCGGGTACATCGTGTCGCCGTTCTTGCGCACGCCCTCGCGCACCGCGCGGGTGAAGTCGTCGAGCGTCCAGCCGCCGAGGCCCGTCTTCGGGTCCGGCGTGATGTTGGTCGAATAGATCGCGCCGATCGGCGTATCGAACTTCAGTCCGCCCGCGAACGGCTTGCCGCCGATCGCGGTGTGGCACGCGACGCAGTCGCCCGCGCGGGCGAGATATTCGCCGCGCTTGACGAGGTCCGCGTCGGCCGACCGGGCGGCCGGCGCAGACGGTGCGGCCGCCGGGCCGGGCGCCGCCGTCGAAGCCGGTTGCGCGAACGCCGCTCCACCGGCGCAACCGAACGCGGCCCATGCCGCACCGATCGCCAGCGCGCGCCCGAACGGGGCAATGCGGCGCGCGGCATAGTGGTTCACTGTCCTCTTCATACGGTCACCAGCGGGGCGGGATTTTTCAGGTATTGCTCGCGAATCGCGCGGGCCGACCAGTAGGCCAGCGCCGCGACGATCCCGGTCGGGTTGTAGCCGATGCCCTGCGGCAGCGCCGAGGCGCCCATCACGAACACGTTGTGCACGTCCCAGCATTGCAGGTAGCGGTTCAGCACGCTCGTCTTCGGATCGGTGCCCATGATCGCGCCGCCGACCAGGTGAGTCGTCTGGTAGGCGCGCGAATCGAAGTGCTTGCCGAACTCGCGCGTCGACACGCCGATCGACTTCGGCCCCATCGCCTCCGCGATCTTCTTCATCTGCCCCGTCACGTACTGCGCCATCTTGATGTCGTTGTCCTTCCAGTCGAAGGTCATCCGCAAGAGCGGCTGGCCGTACGAGTCGCGATAGGTCGGATCGAGATCGAGGTACACGTCGCGGTACGACATGTTCGAGCCGTGCGCGTCCATCGAGATCGTGTGCGCGTAGTTGTCCTTCACGGCCTTCTTCCACGCCGAACCCCACTGCGGCGTGCCGGCCGGCGTCGCGATGCCGCTGATCGGCTTCACGCCGGCCTGGTTCACCCACAGCGGCGAGCCGCCGACGAAGCCGAGCGGGCCGTGATCGAAGTTGTCGGCGTTGAAGTCGTCCACCGCGACGCCGTTGCCGCCCGCGCCGATGAACGGGTTCGTGAAGGTGTCCTTGTCGAAGAACGCCTTGATCGTCGACAGGTTCTGGTACGCGAAATTGCGGCCCACCACGCCTTCGCCCGAGATCGGGTCGTACGGCTTGCCGATGCCCGACAGCAGCAGCAGGTGCACGTTGTGATACTGGAACGCGGCGACGATCACGAGATCGGCCGGCTGATGCACTTCACGGCCGGCCGGGTCGACGTAGGTGACGCCCGTCGCGCGCTTCTTCGTATCGTCGAGATCGACGCGCAGCACGTGGCACTTCGAACGCAATTCGAAGTTCGGCACCTGCTTCAGCGCGGGCAGGATGTTCAGGTTCGGCGATGCCTTCGAATACATGTAGCACGCGTAGCCGCTGCAGTAGCCGCAGAAGTTGCACGGGCCCATCTGCACGCCGTACGGGTTCGTGTACGGCCCCGACGTGTTCGCCGACGGCAGCCGGTACGGATGCAGCCCGAGCGATTGCGCGGCATCGAAGAAGCGCTGCGCCGAATACGTGTTGAGCTGCGCGGGCAGCGGGAAGTTGTCGCTGCGGTTCGCCTCGAACACGTTGCCGTCGCCGACCACCTTGCCGCCGACCTTGTATGCCTGGCCCGACGTGCCGAACACCTTCTCGGCAAAGTCGAAATACGGCTCGAGCTCGTCGTAGCTGACGCCCGTGTCCTGGATCGTCATCCCGTCGGGGATGAACTTCTTGCCGTAGCGCTCTTCGTAGTGGCTGCGCAGGCGCAGTTCCTCCGGCGTGATCCGGAAGTGCACGCCCGACCAGTGCAGCCCGGCACCGCCGACGCCCTCGCCCGGCAGGAATGCCGCGAGCTGCCGGTACGGCAGCGCGGTGTCCTGCACGCCGTGGCGGATCGACACGGTCGTCTTCGACAGGTCGAGGAACAGCTTCTTGCGGATGTTGTAGGTCAGCTCGTCGATCGTGTTCGGATACGCGCCGTCCGGATAGGTGTCGCGATACTCGCCGCGCTCGAGCGCGACGACGTTCAAGCCCGCTTCGGTCAGTTCCTTCGCGAGAATCGCGCCGGTCCAGCCAAAGCCGACGATCACCGCATCGACATGCGGCTTCTTTTCTGCGGCCATCAGGTACGCTCCCCGTTGATCGAGACCGGGCCGTACGGATACGGCTTGCCACTCTGGTTGACGAAATCCATGAAGTCGGCGCGCGCGCCCGGGAACCCGATCATCTTCCATGCGGCCATGTCGTGATTGCCGCCGTGCACCGGATCGCAGAAGTAGCCTTCGCGCGTGTTCTGCAGCAACTGGCCGAAGAACACGGCGGACGGCACGTCGTCGATCTGCGCGCTGCCCTTCTCCAGCTCGCCGAGCACGGTGTCGCGGGTCGCGGCGTCGAGATCGGCGAACGCCTTGCCGTGGTTCTTTTCGCTATAGCGGTTGACCGCCGCGATGCCGAGCCGATAGATGTCGCGCGGCACGAGCTTCAGCTGATAGCCGAGCTCGGGCACGCCCTGCTGGAACGGCCCCTGCATGTACCAGGTCGCGCCGTTCGCGTACGGGGTTTCCATCTGGCGGTCGATGAATTCGGGCACGCCGGATTCGAGTGCGCCGGGGCCTTCGGCATCGGCCGGGATCAGCCGGTCGACGGCGGCCTGGACGAACGCCCACTCCTTCGCATCGAAGAAAGTCGGCTTGTACGGAGCGCGCTCGGCGCCGGCCGCCGCAGCCGATGCGTTGTCCGCCGTGGTGGCGGACGATGACGACGGGCGCAGGTCGCAACCGGCGACCGAAGCGATCGGCACGAGCGCGACCGACGTGCGCAGGAAGCGGCGACGCGAATTGGGTTTGTCTGGTGGCGTGGACATGTCGGATGTTGATCGTTGGGGAGCGTTCGAGCCCGCGCATTCCGGATGCGGCGTGCCCGCCACGATAGCCATGCCGCACGCGGCCGGCCGTCCTTGTTCTTGCTGTGCTGCGAACAACCTCGATACGGGCGCCGGCCGCGCGCTGCGCGGCCTAGCCGTCATGCAACCGCGCTGCGCCGGTTTCGGAGCGCCGCGCGGATCGACCTCTTCGCGGGTCTGAGCGGACAAATACGGCCTGTCGGCCCGTGCCCGCCCGCCTGACCCTGATTCAACTTAGACGCCGCGCGGGCCGACGGCAAGCGCAACGTGCACGACCCTCATTTCGGGCCCGGCGACGAGTGCCGCGAATTATAAATGGAACCGGTTCCAGCTCCAAAGGGCTGGATGCAATTCATTACATCGAAAATCGCAACAATCGGAAAGGTGATTTGTGGAATGCACAAGAACGGTGCATTGGGCACGCCGGGCGATTGAGCGCCCGTTTCGCGGCCCCGCGCTATTTCGCGGACGCGCGCGGCTTCACGTCACGGCACCGCGATGCCCGTTCCCGAGCCGCCCCGTTGCGTTACACGCCGACCGCGATCCGCGGGCCGCTCACCACGGCCACAGCATCGAGGCGATCGACAACGCGAGCGCCGCGCACAGCGGCGAGTAACAGAGGCTGTCCATCCGCGCGAAACGCGAGCCGCGAATCCGCTTGAAGAAGCCGACGTAGCGAAAATCGCCGACCGCGCGCACCGCGAAGATCAGTGCGAGCACAACGACCGCGAACGCGATCGCGCCGGGATACAGGTTCGGCCACAGCCAGCCGGCGCGCGACGCCACCGCACATGCGCCGGCCAGCAATGCCGCCGCGACGGCGAGCGTGCCGGCCATGCTCGGCCGCAGCAGCGGCACGCCGTCCTGCTCCGGAACGGCCGCACGCTTGCCGAGCCGCCCACCGAACGCCCAGTAGACGTGAACGAGTGCGATCGCGCAAAGCGTCGGCACGCTGAAATACGCGCCCATCATGTCGGTAAGGTCCGTTGTCTCATTGTGTCGCCGGGTCGTGGTGTGGCCGAGGTGTGGCCGAGGTGTGGTCGACGAATGCCGGCGTGCGGCCCCGTTCCGCACGACACAAGACGATACCCAAACCCCACGCGACATGCATTGCGACGTCCGGTCGCAATACGCCATGCCACGTGGGGTGCGACGCAATGCGCGCGACCATCGCGTCGGGCCGTCGCTTGACTTCGCTCCGCGCAACGCTACCCTTTTATTCCAGCACGGCAATCGATCCGTGCATGCGCCAGCGCCGCCATCGTGCCGACATGCACGGTCGACCGATGGCAATGCGCATGCACGGCAACGATGACGAATACTCATGGAGGCGACTCATGCTGATCGGCGTGCCGAAGGAGATCAAGAATCACGAATATCGCGTCGGCCTCACCCCGGCCAGCGCACGCGAGCTCACGCGACATGGCCACCATGTGCTGGTGCAGCGCGGCGCGGGCACCGCGATCGGCCTGCTCGACGACGACTACACCGCCGCCGGTGCGGCCCTGTGCGACGATGCGAGCGAAATATTCGCGCGCGCCGACATGATCATCAAGGTCAAGGAGCCGCAGCCGGCCGAATGCGCGATGCTGCGGCGCGGGCAGATCCTCTATACGTACCTGCACCTCGCCCCCGATCCGGAGCAGGCAGCCGCGCTCGTGAAATCCGGCGCGGTCTGCATCGCATACGAAACCGTGACGGGGCCCGGCGGCGGCCTGCCGCTGCTCGCGCCGATGAGCGAGGTGGCCGGACGCATGTCGATCCAGGTTGCGGCAACGCATCTGGAAAGCCCGCGCGGCGGGCGCGGCGTGCTGATGGCCGGCGTGCCCGGCGTGCCGGCCGCGCACGTCGTGGTGCTGGGCGCCGGCGTGGTGGGCACCGGTGCGCTGCAGATGGCGGTCGGCCTCGGCGCGCGCGTCACCGTGCTCGACACGAACGTCGGACGGCTACGCCAGCTCGACCTGCTCTTCGCGAACCGCATCACGACCGTCTGCTCGAACGCGCACACGATCGACGAAGCCGTGCGCGACGCCGACGTCGTGATCGGCGCCGTGCTCGTGCCGGGCGCATCGGCACCGCGCCTCGTCACGCGCGACATGATCGCGACGATGCGCACGGGCGCCGTGGTCGTCGACGTCGCGATCGACCAGGGCGGCTGCTTCGAAACCTCGCATGCGACGACCCACGCGCAGCCGACCTTCGTCGTCGACGGCGTCGTGCACTACTGCGTCGCGAACATGCCCGGCGCGGTCGCGCGCACGTCGACGTTCGCGTTGAACAACGCGACGCTCGGCCACGCACTCGCGCTCGCCGACAAGGGCTGGAAACGCGCGATGAGCGACGATCCGCATCTGCGCGCGGGGCTGAACGTGTGCGACGGACACATCACGTACGAAGCCGTCGCGCTGGCGCTCGGCCTGCCGTACGTACCGGCCGAAGACGTGCTGCGCTGACATCGGCGCGCGTGCACGCCGTCACGCGCCCTTCGAGCGACTGTGCCTCGACGCGCCAGTCGCGCTGCTATCGCCCATCGTGCGTGCGAGCAGCGGCCGCAGTTGCGCGAGCGTGCGCGTGTTGAGCACGTCCTGCCGGGTCAGCCAGCCGCGCCGCGCCTGACCGATGCCGTAGGCAAGACGGTCGAGATCGTCCGCGCATCGCGCATCCGAGCCGATCGCCACTGCGACGCCGGCTTTTGCGGCCTCGCGACACCAGATGTCAGGAAGATCGAGCCGGCGCGGATCGCCGTCGAGTTCGACGAAGCAGCGACGCGCGGCGGCCCCGGCGATCACGCGCGGCACGTCGAGTTCGCATGCGTCGCGCTCGCCGAGCAGCCGGCCGAGCGGATGCGCGAGAATCGTGAAATGCGGATGGTCCATCGCGCGCAGCATCCGCTCGGTCTGCACATCGCCCGGCAAGTCGAAATGGTCATGCACCGCGCCGACGACGAGGTCGAGCCGGCCGAGCACGTCGTCGGGCACATCGAGGCTGCCGTCCTCGCGGATGCCGGCCTCGACGCCCTTCAGCAACACGAAGTCGTCGAACGATGCGTTGATGCGGTCGATCTCGTCGATCTGCCGCACGAGCCAGTCGCAACCGGCGCGGCCGCCCGCGGTGGTCGGCGCACGGTCGGTCACGGCCAGATAAGCGAGCCCGCGCGAGCGCGCCGCCTCGGCCATCGTGCGCAGGGTGTCGCGACCGGCCGACGCGTCGGTATGCGCGTGCAGATCGCCATGAACGTGCTTGCGCTCGACGAGCGCGGGCAACGTGCCGGCGCGCGACGCATCGATCTCGCCGCGATCCTCGCGCAGTTCGGGCGGCACCCAGTGCAGGCCGATCGCCTCGTACACGGATGCCTCCGTCGCGCCCGCAATCCGCTCGTCGCCGCGAAATACGCCGTATTCGTTGATCTTCAGCCCGCCGGCCTGCGCGAGCCGGCGCAGCGCGATGTTGTGCGCCTTCGATCCCGTGAAATAGACGAGCGCCGCACCGAACGCGTCGGCATCGACGACCCGCAGGTCGACCTGCAACCCGTTGCGCAGCACGACGCTCGAACGCGTCTTGCCGTTCGCGAGCACGCGCGCGACGTCGCCGTAGCCGGCGAACGCGTCCGCCACCGCGGCAGGATCGCGCGAGGTCACGAGGATGTCGAGATCGCCGACCGTTTCGCGGCCGCGCCGAAAACTGCCGGCCGGCACCGCTTCGCCGACACCGGGCACCGCACGCAACCGCTCGAGCAGCGGCATCAGCGATTGCGCGGCATCGGGCAGCAGGAATCGCTGCGGCTCGCGTTGCAGGCGGTCGTCGATCGCGTCGAGCAGATGCGCTTCGGTTTTCGCGCCGAAACCCGGCAGCGCGCGCACGTGCCCGCTTTTCGCTTCGGCGCGCAACTGTTCGAGCGAATCGACGTGCAATGCATCATGCAGCGCCTTCACGCGTTTCGCGCCGAGCCCCGGCACGTCGAGCAGTTCGACGATCGCGCCCGGCAATGCATGGCGCAGCGTTTGCTGCAGTTCGCAGGTGCCCGTCGCCGCGATCTCGCGCAGCTTCGACGCGAGATCGGGGCCGATCGACGGAATCCGGCCGAGATCGCCGCCGTTCGCGATCAGCGTCGGGACGTCGCGCCCGTAGTCGGCGATCGTGCGGGCCGCGTTACGGTACGCGCGCACCCGGAACGGGTTGGCGCCCTGGATCTCGAGCATGTCGGCGATTTCGGCGAAGACGGCCGCGCACTCGGCATTGTGGATCGGCATGATCGGCGTGGCTCCCTTCCACGTGGATGGCGCCGTGCGCTGGCGCGACGACGTCTGCCCGCCCGGGGCCGCATGTCGACGGCGGCGGGCGCCCGTTGGTCATCCTGCACCGGCTCTGCGTATCGTGCGGCACGCGGCGCGCCGACATCGCGGCGCCGCCTGTGTCACAGCGACGCGCGCGGCGTCGTCGCGTAGCGACGCTCGTATACCGACTGGCAATGCGTGCAGCGCTCGGCGCTCGGTCGCGCGAGCAAACGCTCGTAGCCGACCGGCGCGTCGCAATCGATGCACTCGCCATAGCTGCCGTCGCGCATGCGCTGCTGCGCGCGCCCGATCGCGCGCAGCTCGGCCAGCTTCATCCCGATCAATGCGTGATCCATGTCGACGAACAGATCGGCGTTCGCCTCGTCGCCCTCGTCCGGCGCCGCGCCGGCGAGATCCGCGTAGGACTCCGACGCGCGCTGGTCCTCGCTGGTGCGAATCTCCGCGCGCAGCGCCTGCTCGCTTTCGGTCAGCCGCTGCTGCAGCGTCTGCCGTTGTTGTTGGTCGAGCGCCATCGCCGTCTCTCCTTTTCCGGGTTCCGCGCAATGAGGCATGCGGCGCGCGGTTGTCGCGCCGGTGTGCGGCGAGCATGCTTGATCCGCCCGTCGCACACCGGGGCGCCCGGCCGTACAGTGCAGCGGGCGCATTCGACGCAGGATAAACCCAATGGACCGGCGCGTGTTGATCGTCGTCAGCCGCATGAACGCCGACGGTGCGGTGCGGGATCCGGGGACGGACGCGAATACGCCATATACCGCCGCCGCGACGGCGCCGTCTTACAAACACCCGACCGGCTCGGCCGGTCGATGTGCCGTTACACGTCGGCGCGCACGATGTCGAGCAGCGCGCGCGCCGAGCGTTGCCAGCTGAAATGCTGCGCGCGCTCGCGGCCCGCCGTGCGCAGCCGCGCGCGCAGGTCGGCATCGTCCATCACGCGCGCGATCGCCGCGGCGATGTCCGGCGGCGAATACGCATCGCAAAAGAATGCGGCACCGCCACACACCTCCGGCAACGCGCCCTCGTGCGACACGATCACCGGGCAGCCGCACCGCATCGCTTCCAGCGGCGGCAGCCCGAAGCCTTCATAGAGCGACGGGAACACGAAGCAGCCGGCATGCTCGTACAGCGCCTTCAGTTCATGGTCGGTCACGTAGCCCGCCCACGTCACGTACGGATCGTCGGCGCGCAGGCCCGGCACGCTCCCGCCGAAGATCTTCGCATTGGCGCCCCCCGCGATCACGAAACGCAGCGTCGGATGCGACGCGCGCATCAGTTGCATCGCTTCGAGTGCACGCACCAGGTTCTTGCCGGGCGCAAGCGAGCCGACGAACAGCACGTAGCCGTCCGTCTCGAGATTCAGGCGGGCGAGCACGCCGGGATCGGGATCGATCCGGTCGATATGGTCGACGGCCGCCGGGACGACCGTCAGGCGCGCAGGCGGTACACCGAGCTTCGCGGCAAGGCGCGCGCGCGAGAAGTGCGAAATCGTGACGATGTGGCGAGCGCGTCGCTTGAGCACCGAGAACGCGAAGCGATACCACATCCGGAATACGACGGAGTAACCGGCGGGCAGATCGAAAATCGCCGCATCGTAGATCAGGACGAGTTGATCGCGCTTCGCGAGCGGCCCGACGTTGCACAGACTGAGCAGCATTCGACCGTGCGTCGCACGCGGCAGCGTCAACTGCTCCCAGAGCGAACCGCGCAAACCGCCGGCGACCTGCCTGCGCGCGCCGGCCGGCAACGCCGCCGGATCGTGATCCGCCGGCACGACCAGTGCCGGCGCATCGCCGGGATTCGCGAGACGCGTGAGCTCGGCCGTCAGTTCATAGGCGACCCGCTGCACGCCCGTCATCCGCTGCGCGGTGAATTTTCCGTTGACCGCGATGCCGCTCAGCCGCGCAACGCGCGCGGCCGCCCCGGCGCCCCGTTCCGCACGCCCGTCCTGCAGCGCGGTTTCACGACCTTCCCGAATCGACGTTGACATGATCACTCCGATGGCTGCGACGCAATCGCGCCGCCAGACACCCCGCGTCGCGGGATGCTCCTATGCCGTCAGTGTGTCGATCCGTGTCGATGCGGTCGGTACGTTCGACCGCACAATCTTTCGATTCGACGATCGCTTCGTGATCCTCAGAATGCGTTGCGCCCGATGAAGCCGCGCACGATCGTCAGCAGGATGATCTTCATGTCGAACCAGAAGCTCCAGTTCTGCATGTAGAACAGATCGAACTTCACGCGCGCGGCCATCGCCTCGACCTTGCGCGTCTCGCCGCGATAACCGTTCACCTGTGCCCATCCCGTGATGCCCGGCCGCACGCGGTAGCGATACATGTAGCAGTCGATCAGTTGCCGATAGAAGTCGTCGTGTTCGATCGCATGCGGACGCGGGCCGACCACCGACATCTGGCCGAACAGCACGTTGAAGAACTGCGGCAGCTCATCGAGCGACGTGCGGCGCAGGAACGCGCCGACCGGCGTGATGCGCGCATCGTTGCGCGACGCCTGCCGCACGACGCCAGGTTGCGCGCGATGCGCGTGCATCGTCCTGAACTTGAGGATATGGAATTCGCGCCCGTCCGCGCCCTTGCGCCGCTGCCTGAACAACACGGGCCCCGGCGACGACAGCTTCACCGCGATCGCCAGCACCGCAAGCAACGGCAGCAGCGGAATCAGCACGGCGACCGCGAACAGCCGGTCGAACGCGAACTTCGCCCACAGCTCCGGCGCCGAGCGCGGCGTGGTCGCGAGGTTGATCGCCGGCATGCCGAGCACGTCGGTCGCCGAGCGTTCGACGACGGCCATCTGCCGCACGTCGGGCAACAGCCGCAGCTCGACGAACTCGTCGCGCAACTCGCGCACGATGCGCTGGATACGCCACTCGTGCGACATCGGCAATGTAAGCCAGACTTCATCGATCTCGCCGCCGCGAATCATGCGGCGCAACTCGGCCCAGTCGCCGATCACCGGCACGCCGCCGATCGCGTCCGACGCAGTCGCGGCCGGCGCATCGTCGTCGAATACGCAGGCCGCCGCGAACGCGCCGTCCGGTTCGAACTGCATCCGTTCGATCGCCACGCGCCCGTATGCCGTCGCACCGACGACAGCGACCCGCCGCTGCCGTGCGCGCGGATCGCCGCGCCTCGACGTGAGCGCGCACAGCGCCAGCCTGCCGATCAGCAACGCCGCGTCGCCGGACAGCACCGTGCGGGCAATCCAGCGTGTGGTCATCGTGCCGCCGCGATTCATGATCCACGTCGCACCGGCCGCCGTCAGCGTGCTCGCGCATACGATCGCCACCACCGTGCGCGTCAGCACGGGCTCGACGCGATACGTCGACGCCCCGCCGCGCACCGCTCGCAAGCCCCGCGGCAACAACCCGACCGTCAGCACGCACAGCAATGCGATCGCACCGCGCTGCGCATCCGACAAGTCGCGCCACGCCAGCCCCATCGCGACCTGTGCGGCGAGTGCGCCGGCCAGCACCAGCACACCGTCGGCCGCGGCAATCGCGGCGCGACGCATTGCATTCGTTCCTCCGGACATCGAATGCATCGTCATGCACCGCGCGCGGAAAATCCGCCATGCATTTCAGGCATCCGGGACAGTACCGGCATCAGCCTCGCACTCTCGCGCGGGCCGAGCAAACGGCGATAGTCCGCACGAATCAGCTCGTAGCACTCGCACGAATTGCGCTCGAGACCCTCGCGATCGAGCACCGTGATGCGGCCGCGACGCTGCCGGATCAGCCCGGCTTCCTGCAGATTGCCGGCCGCTTCCGTCACGCCTTCGCGACGCACGCCGAGCATGTTCGCGATCGTCTGCTGCGTGACGGCCAGCTCGTCGCCGTCGATCCGGTCGTGCGCGAGCAGCAGCCAGCGGCTCAGTTGCTCGCTGACCGAGTGATGCCGGTTGCACAGCGCGCTGCGCGAAATCTGCGCCATCATCGCCTGGCAGTAGTTCAGCAGCAGCCGGTACGTCGCGGGCGAACGTTCGAACTCGGAGCGCATCACGCAGGCCGGCACGCGATAGGCCATGCCGCCGATGCGGACCTCGACCCGGTTCGATACCGTGGCGCCGCCGACGAGCGTCGCCAGGCCGACCGCGCCTTCCCGGCCGACCACCGCCACCTCGACCATCGCACCGTCCTCCATCAGGTGCTGCACCGACATCATGGCGGTGGTCGGGAAATGCAGGTGGCGCATGGGTTCACCGACCCGGTCCAGCATGCCGGCCTTGATCCTGACCAGTTCGAGGTGCGGTGCGATGGCGCGGACGCTGTCCTCCGGAAGTGCGGCAAGGATGGCGTTCGCCGAATAGCTCGAGTGAAGATGTAGCATGTCTGTATCCCTCTTTATTGTCCGCGGCGCAGGCGCCGCGTCTGTGGAACGCGTTATCGCGATGCGCGTCCTCAAGGTGATGCGGGTTGCGGCCACAACCCTGAATCCGATCGACCTTCGGCGTCTCGCCGCCGGATCGAATCGATCGCCTCGTTTCGACTCGCCGGCCCGAATAAGCGATTTACGTGCCAATACCTGCCTGTCCTTAATATATAAACGGCTTCCGTTTTAGAACGCTGAATAGCCGGCGGGAAACCGGCAAAAAACGTCTCATTTCCGGACACTCACCGATGCGGCGGACACCGCAGGTGAATCAACTGAACAATGCCGACATGCCCGGCGGCAGGCGCCTGTAGCGGCCTGCGAGTCTTATCGTTCAACGACTTACAGGATGTTTTCAATTGTTTCCGTGACGTTCCGCACGACGTCCGACGGCCATCTTGCATCTCGAATGAGCGTTTGAAACTGTCTCAAATTTGGATCGCGACATTAATTCACCGCTCTGTAATCAAACGCACACATCGCTTGCAGAGCACTGATTTCATTGAGAAATTGAGTCGCGATATCTCAAATGTCAAAGAATGTTCAATGCGCCCGGGATTTTTTCCTTGTACGATGCACGTCGCTGGCCATTGATTCCAGATCGCAGTCGAATTGCCGATCGGCACGCGATTATTTTCAGGATGTTTAATGCCTGAAAACAGGAACTTTAAATCCGGATAACGTTTGCTTACATTCAAAACCGTCAAACTTTGTGAAGTGACGTAATACGCAATTGACTCGATTCAACTGCGTGCTAGCCTTTTCCCGGCTATCTGCATTCGAATTTTGTTGAACACAATATTCGCACGTACGTGCTAAATCCCGTCGGGATGACATCGCGCGATGTGCGACCGCCACGCTACGAGGATGCGCCGTGACTCAACAGGCCAACGACGCCGTCGCCCACGCGACCGGCATGATCGAACTTTCCCACAGCTTCGACGCCAACCGGTTTCTCGCGGCGCTCGACCGCGACGAGCGCGCCACGCTGATCGCCAATCTCCAGCTCGTCCACCTGAAATCGGGGCAGGTGCTCTGCGAACCCGGCGAAATGCTGGCCGCGGTCTACCTGCCCGTGACGACGGCGATTTCGCTGCAGTACGTGTCGTCCGGCGGCATGACGCTGGAGGTTGCCGAAATCGGCAGCGAAAGCATCGTGTGCGACGACGTGATCGGCGGCAGCGGCCGAATGCCCTGCCGCGCCGTCGCCTGTCGCGACGGCTTCGTCTATCGGCTCGACCGGCGCGTGTTCGCCACGGCCTTCGACGCGTCGCCGGTGATGCGACATCTCGTGTTCGTGTGCGTGCGGCTGCTGATGGCGCAGGTTTCGCAGATCACGTTCTGCAGCCGCCATCACGTGCTCAAACATCAGTTATGCAGATGGTTCCTGCTCGCCTACGATCGTTCGCGCAGCATCGAGATCCAGGTCACCCACAGCATGCTCGCGCAGATGCTCGGCGTGCGGCGCGAAACGGTCACGGACGCGGCGGGGGAAATCCAGAAGCTCGGGTTGATCCGGCAGTACCGCAGCTCGATCGAGCTCGCCGATCTCGATGGTCTCGAGAAGCTGTCGTGCGGTTGCCGCGCGATCGTGCGCGACGACATGAAGCGCATCCTGTCGGCGGACTCCGGCGTGACGGCTGCCGCGCGCGCGTGATTCACGCGGCACTCCGGCGTGCCGATGCGGGGCCGGGTCAGCAGATTGTAGGGTGGCGAACAGAACACAGTGCCCGCGAATGGTCTACTGATGCCGGACTGCCGGGGGGATGTCAGCGCGTTGTGCGCGTCCGCCCGCGCGGACGACACCACACACGCCGGAGCCGCACGTGAAAAACGAAATCAGAACCATCCTCAAGCACGTCGCCCATCTCGAAGCCACGATCGATTCGATCGGTGACGGGGACGACCTTTACGAAGCGGGCCTTTCGTCGCTCGATACGATCCAGCTGATGCTCGCGATCGAAAAGCAGTTCAACATCGAGATTCCCGACGAGATGCTGAACCGCAATCTGTTCCGCAGCGTCGATGCGCTCGCCGAAACGATCGCCACCCTGCAACGCGCCGAGCATTCCGCATGAGCGCGCTGCTTCCCGAACTCGCGGCCGACGACGAAGCGCATCGGCTCGACGAGGCCGCGCGCGCCGTCGCGCAAATCGCCGCCCAGCACGCGGATGCGGTTGATCGCGACGCGCGCTGCCCGGTCGAGGCGATCGAAGCGATGCGCGCCCGCCGCTTGCTGAGCGCGATGGTGCCGACCCACCTCGGCGGTGCCGGCGCGTCGCTTGCCGATGTCGCATCGGCATGCTCGATTCTCGGCCAGGCCTGTGCGTCGTCGGCGATGGTGTTCGCGATGCACCAGATCCAGGTCGCCTGCATCGTCGATCACGCGGCCGACCAGGGCTGGCACAAGCTGTTCCTGCAACAACTCGTGCGGCACCAGTGGCTGCTCGCCTCGGCGACGTCCGAAGACGGCGTCGGCGGCAACCTGCGCGCGAGCCAGTGCGCGATCGAAAGCAACGGCGGTGAATTCCGGCTGCACAAGTCCGCACCGACGATCTCGTACGGCGACTACGCCGACGGCATCCTCGCGACCGCGCGACGCGACGCCGACGCGCCTGCATCGGAGCAGGTGCTCGTCACGCTGCTGCGCGACGGCTATACGCTCACGCGCCGCGGCGAATGGGACACGCTCGGCATGCGCGGCACGTGCAGCAACGGCTTCGTGCTCGACGCGCAGGGCGCGACCGTGCAATGCCTGCCGGTGCCGTTCGCGCAGATCGCCGAACAGACCATGGTGCCGGTTTCGCACATCCTGTGGGCCGCCGTATGGATCGGTGTCGCCGGCGATGCCTTCCATCGCGCGCACCAGTTCTTCCGCGCGCAGGCGCGCCAGACCGACGGCGCGCCGTCGCCCGCGTCGCGCCGCATCGCCGAATCGCTCGCGCTGATGCAGGCGATGCAGGCCCGCGTCGACAACGTGCTGCGCCTCCATGCCGGCGCATCGGCCCGCTCGTGGTCGGCCGGCATGGCCTGGGCCGCCGAAATCAACACGTTGAAGACCTATGTGTCGTCGACCGCGCTCGAGGTCGTGCAGCAGGCGATGATGATCTGCGGGATGGCCGGCTACAAGCACGGCACGCCGTTCAGCATCGGTCGTCACCTGCGCGACCTGCACGCGGCGCCGCTGATGATCAGCAACGACCGCATCGCCGCCAACACTTCGAGCCTGCTGCTCGCACTGCGTCCCGCGACGCTGGAGAAACACTCGTGAACGATCGCCTCTCCGTGCCCTCCACCGCTTCCGCGCCGTCCGACGCACCGCTCGACCGCGCGGGCGTCAACCCGCTGCGCGACGAACTGATCGACGCCGGCCTGCTCGTGTCGACCGGCATCCAGGGCCTGTTCGGCCGCAGCGAACGGTTCGAGCGCGTCGTCGAAGCGCTCGACGCCTTCGTCACGCGTCTCGGCGCCGACCAGCAGGCCGAAGTCCTGCGCTTCCCGCCGGCGATGAGCCGCACCGAGTTCGAGCGCAGCGAGTACATGAAGAGCTTCCCGCAACTCGCGGGCAGCGTGCATGCGTTCTGCGGCGACGAGCAGCGGCATCAGCGGGTGCTGCAGTGCCTCGATCGCGGCGAGGACTGGACCGAAAACCAGAAGCCGACCTACGTCGTGATGACGCCGGCCGCGTGCTATCCGGTCTACCCGGTCGTCGCGCGCGCGGGTGCGCTGCCCGACGACGGCCGGATCTTCGACGTGTTCTCGTACTGCTTCCGCCATGAACCGTCGCTCGATCCGACCCGCATGCAGCTGTTCCGGATGCGCGAATACGTTCGCATCGGCACGCCCGAACAGATCGTCGCGTTCCGCGAAACGTGGATGGAGCGCGGCACGCACATGATCGAGGCGCTGCGCCTGCCGAACACGATCGATCTCGCGAACGATCCGTTCTTCGGACGCGGCGGCAAGATCGTCGCGAACAGCCAGCGCGAACAGAACCTGAAGTTCGAGCTGCTGATCCCGATCGAGCACGACGGCCGCCAGACCGCGTGCCTGAGCTTCAACTACCACATGGATCACTTCGGGCTGCTGTGGGACATCCGCACCGCGACGAACGATGTCGCGCACACCGGCTGCGTCGGCTTCGGTCTCGAACGGTTGACGCTCGCGCTGTTCCGCCACCACGGCTTCGACATCGAAGCGTGGCCGGCCGACGTGCGCGACGTGCTGTGGGGAACGCGATGAAATTCGTGTCCCGCGACGGCGAGGAAGCGTCGTTCGAGGACGTGCGCCACCGCGCACGCCACTACCGGCCGCACCCGCTGCACAGTCAGGAGATGGTCTGGAAACAGACCAACTGCTACGTCGACATGTGGCTCGAGGTGCTCCGGTGGTGGGGCCTCAATCCGTACGCGGCGCTGCCGTTTACGGTGGCGCTCGATTTCGAGGGCGACCAGTTCACGTTCTTCAAGTTTCCGCACGACGAACTGGAGCGGCTCTACGGGATCGTCGTGCAGGAACACTCGATCTACGAACCGCTCGAACAGCACGTCGAGACGCAGGTTGCGCGCGGTCATCTGATGATCGTCGAAGTCGACGCGTGGTTCCTGCCCGACACGCGCGGCAGCGCGTACCGCACGCAGCATACGAAGACGACCATCGGCATCGACGCGATCGACCGCACCCGGCGCCAGATCGGCTACTTCCACAACAGCGGCTATTACGTCGCCGAGGACTTCGACTACAACGGGCTCGTCGGCGGCAGTTCGCCGATGCCGCTGCCGCCGTACGTCGAGTGCGCGAAACGGCGCTTCACGCCGCTCGACGAACGCTCGCTGTGCGAAGCGTCGCTCGCCTCGCTGCAGCGGCACCTGCGCCGCCTGCCGATCGTCAATCCGATCGCGGCGTTCCGGCGGCAGCTGCGGATCGACACGAAATCGCTCGCCGATTCGCCGCTCGAACGCTTCCACGCGTACTCGTTCAATTCGGTGCGCCAGCTCGGCGCGAACTTCGAACTGTTCGGCCACTACGCGCGCTGGCTGCAGGCGAGCGGCTGCGTCGGCCCGTTCGCCGACATCCGCGCCGCGTGCGATCGCATTGCGTCCGAGGCGATGGTGCTGGAGTTCCGGCTCGCGCGAGCCTGCTCGCGCGGCAAGGAGGAGCGCGGCGATGCCACGCTCGACGCGATCGAAGCGGCTTATGCCGATCTGGTCGACGGCGCACGGCAGATCGCCCCGCCGCTGCAGCCGGCGGCGCCCGTTCGCGCCAACGCGGCACCCGTGCCGATGATGCGGTGACGCGCACGCGCGCCGTGCCCGCGTGGACGATGGTCGCAACGGCCGCGGGCGCCGCCCACGGGCCGCGCGACCTCCCCGCCGCCGCCGAGTGGATCGCGGCGCCGGTGCCCGGCACGGTCGCGCAGGCGCTCACGCTGGCCGGCCGCCCCGACGACGCGGCATCGCACGACGAGCGCGACCACTGGTATCGCGTCGAACTGCGCGGACACGGGCCGCGCGTGCTGCGCTTTCACGGTCTCGCGACGCTGGCGGAAGCGTGGCTCGACGACACGCCGATCCTGCGATCGGACAACATGTTCGTCACGCACGACGTGTCCGTGTCGCTCGACGGCACGCACCGGTTGCTGGTCTGCTTCCGCGCCCTCGCACCGCACCTGCGCGACGCGCGTGCGCCGCGCCGCGCGCGCTGGCGCACGCGGCTTGCCGAGCCGGCGACGCTGCGCACCGTGCGCACGTCGCTGCTCGGGCACATGCCGGGCTGGTTTCCGCGTTGCGTGCCGACCGGCCCGTGGCGTCCGGTCGACGTACTGGATCCGGCCCTCGGCCCCGTGCTCGTCCATTGCGACCTGCATGCGCGCATCGACGGCGACACCGGCTGGCTCGACGCGAAGCTCGCGTTCGCCGCGCCGCTGCCGGACGCGTTCGCGGCCCGGCTGTCGTGCGGCGAACATCACGCGACGCTCGAACGCTGCGGCACCGACCGGCTGCATGCCACCGTCGCGGTGCCCAATGTGCGCCGCTGGTGGCCGCACACGCACGGCGAACCGGTGCTCTACGACGTCGCGCTGCACATCGACGCCGAACAGCGGCCGCTCGGCGCGACGGGCTTCCGCACGATCGAGCACGACGCCGGCGACGACGGCAAGGGATTCGGATTGCGCGTGAACGGCGTGCCGATCTTCGCGCGCGGCGCGTGCTGGAGCAGCGCCGCACCGCTCGCGCTGCATGCGGACGACGCGACCTACGGCCACCTGCTCGGGCTGGCGCGCGACGCGGGCTTCAACATGATTCGCGTCGGCGGCACGATGACCTACGAGGCCGATGCGTTCCATGCGTGGTGCGACCGTCTCGGGTTGCTGGTCTGGCAGGACTTCATGTTTGCGAACTTCGACTATGCGCTGGCCGATCGCGCATTCGCCGATGCCGTCGACCGTGAAGCCGAACAGTTCCTCACGCGTCACCGGGCGTCGCCGTCGCTCGCGGTGCTGTGCGGCGGCAGCGAAATCGCGCAGCAGGCGGCAATGTCGGGCCTCGGCCCCAAGCAGCGCTTCGTCGAACTGACCGCCGAGCGCCTTGCCGGACACGCGGCGGCACGGCGGCCCGACGCAATTTACATGCCCGACACGCCCGACGGCGGCGTGCTGCCGTTCATGCCGCGCGAGCGCGTATCGCACTACTACGGCGTCGGTGCGTACCTGCGCCCGCTCGACGACGCGCGCCGCGCCGACGTGCGCTTCGCGAGCGAATGCCTCGCGTTCGCGAACGTGCCGGACAACGCGATGCTCGACAGTCTCGGCTGGCCGGGCATCCACGAGCCGCGCTGGAAGGCGGCCGTGCCGCGCGACCCCGGCACGTCGTGGGATTTCGAGGACATTCGCGACCACTACCTGCAGACGCTGTACGACGTGTCGCCCGACCGCCTGCGGCGCGAGGACCCGTCGCGCTACTTCGAGCTGTCGCGCGCAGTGATCGCGGACGTGATGCGCGACACGTTCTCCGAATGGCGGCGTGCCGGTTCGCGCTGCGCCGGCGCGCTCGTCTGGCAGTTCCAGGACGTGATGCCGGGCGCGGGATGGGGCTTGATCGATGCGACGCATCGGCCGAAATCGGTTTGGCATGCGCTGCGCCAGGTGCTTCAGCCGGTGCAGGTGCTGCTCGTCGACGAAGGGCTGAACGGGCTCGACGTGCACGTGCTCAACGAACGGCCGGCGCCGCTGTCGGCCACCGTCGAGCTGGTCGCGCTGCGCGACGGCCGCACGCCGGTCGCGCGTGCCGGCTGCCCGGTCCGGATCGCCGCGCACGATGCGGTGCGGCTCGGCTCGGCCGAATTGCTCGGCCGCTTCTTCGACTGGACCTACGCGTATCGATTCGGGCCGTGCGAGCACGACACCGTCGTCGCGACACTGCGCGCCGAGGACGACACGCTGCTGTCGCAGGCGTTCTACTTCCCGTCCCGCACGCATCCTGCCGTGTTCGTGCGGCGCGAGCTGGGGATCGAAGCGTGCGTCTCGCGCACCGGCGATACGTGGCACGTGGATATCGACACGCGTCACGTC
The DNA here is from genome assembly GCF_003366075.1 of Burkholderia sp. IDO3. NCBI lineage: Bacteria > Pseudomonadati > Pseudomonadota > Betaproteobacteria > Burkholderiales > Burkholderiaceae > Burkholderia > Burkholderia sp. IDO3. The sequence continues at coordinate 1,411,082 of NZ_CP028962.1, read as the reverse complement.
GCGCGCCATGTGCAGATCGATGCACCGGGATTCGTCCCGCACGACGACTGGTTCCATCTCGCGCCCGGCACGCCGGCACGCGTCGCGCTGGTGCAGCTGGAAAACGCCGGTGCCCAGGTGGCGGCCGGCACGCCGCCGGTCGTCGAGATCCGCGCGCTCAACGCGGCGCGAACCGTGCGCGCCGCACCGGCCGACTGACGCGGCCGCGCCTGCGCCTGCGACAGCCGCGGCCGCGCGGCATGCCCGTCAGTCCGACGAGCCCGTGCCGCGCGGCCGTTCGATTCCGTAGGCTTCCATCCAGCGATACAGCGTCGCGCGCGACACGCCGAGTTCGCGGGCGGAAGCCGCGACGCGCCCGCGGGTACGCAGCAGGGCCGTCTCGATCGCTTCGCGTTCGATCGACTTGCGGATGTCCGCAACGGATGGCGACGCAGCGTCGAGACAGTATTCGAGCTCGAGATCCTGCGCGGTGATCAGGCGTCCTTCCGTCATCACGACCGCACGACGCACGCGGTTGATCAGTTCCCGCACGTTGCCGGGCCAGTCGTGCTTGTAGAGCGCGGTGATCGCATCCGTCGAGAAGCCGCGCACGCGATGACGCGCATCGCCGCGAAAGCGCTCGAGCATGTGATGCGCGAGCAGCTCGATGTCCTTGCCGCGTGCGCGCAGCGGCGGCTGGTCGATGCGCATCACGCAGAGCCGGTGAAACAGGTCCGCGCGGAACCGCCCTTCTTCCATCGCTTCGCGCAGATCGACGTGCGTCGCCGAGACGATCCGCACGTCGACCGGCACCGGATCGCTGCCGCCCAGCCGATGGATCGAGCGCTCCTGCAGGAAGCGCAGCAGGCTCGCCTGGCTCTCGTGCGGGAGATCCCCGATTTCGTCGAGCAGCAGCGTGCCGCCGTTCGCGGCCTCGACGTAGCCGATCTTGCGTGCGTTCGCGCCGGTAAAGGCGCCGCGCTCGTAGCCGAACAGTTCCGATTGCAGCAGGTGCGACGGAATCGCACCGCAGTTGACCGCGACGAACGGGCCGTTGCGTCGCTCCGAATGCCGGTGGATCGCGACGGCGGTCAGTTCCTTGCCGGTTCCGGTTTCGCCGAACACGAACACCGGTGCATCGGTGCGCGCGAAGCGGCGCACCGTATCGAACAGTCGCAGCATCGCGCTGCAGGTGCCGACGATGCCGTGTTCCTCGGATTCGAGCCGCTCCCGGTCGCGCGCGAACAGGCATTCCATTCCATACGCATGACCGACCGTATCGGCGATCCGCTGGTGCGACGCGGGCAACGTGATGTAGTCGAAGCAGTAGTCGCGCAACAGCGCGCGCACGTTCGGAGAAGCGGTCTGGCCGGCCTCGACGAGCGCGACCCAGACAACGTCGCGCATCGATGCGCAGGTGGACGCGATGCTGCCGATCGCGTCGGCGTGGCCGCCGCTCAGGTCGAGGATGCCGCAGGTGATTTCACCGGAGGTGTCGCGCAACTCGCTGGCATGCGCGACGATCGACACTTTCCAGTCGCGCCGCGCCAGTTCCTTGCGAAGCATGACGGACGGCGTCTGCGTCCAGTAAATCAGTGGACGCTGCCCGCTAGTTCTCCCCTCGCCGGCGCTCTTATCGCGCGTTATTGGCATATTCATAACGAACCATCACTTTCTCCACTACGCGAACCGTTCGCGCACGGTGCCGGCGGTGCATGGCCGCCTATCCGCGCTGCGTTTCTACAGCCTGGGCGAAGATCGAAATTACACACGGCGAAAAGCCCCCGGAGATCGAGACGGACGTCATCCGGTCTCGTATTCATCGAACTCGAAGGGAATGCGCGGCTGCAGGCGCCGCGGCATTCCGGCTTTGATGCGACGCACCTTCAAACCGGCACGCCGGCAAACGCGAATTCCGTCCGCATTTGCGTCGCGTCGTACACGACAGCCGCGCCCGATGCTGAACCGGATGGCCGCCAACCCGCGTTCGAAATGGCCGCCTCATTTCTTCCACTCCTGAACTTACACGTCGTTTGGAGTGGCTCTGTTACCGAAAAGTAAGCCCCGAATCATTCAATTACGCTGCCGACGAAATTCGCGAAACCGCCCTTTGAAGACTGTCGTTTGATTATCTACGACGATTCCCGTCCGTCGGTGGTAAATCTAACCTTTCCTCACGATTGGCGTCGCTCATTGCCAACATATGTCGCTTAAATATACACAAAACCCTACCGGCCATACCGTTTGGCGGGCAATGGCGCCCGGCCGGCCGCCCGGATATGGCGATGGTCGCATCCTCCGCCGCGCTGCCTGTTACATCGTCGTAACGATCTGGCCGGCAGCGACGGCTCAGGTACGCAGCGCGGCAGCGTCACGCCGGTCGTCCGGACGATCCGCTTCGCCTGCCTCGTCCGCATCGCCCCCGGGTTCGCAGTCCGCGGACATGGCCATCTCGTTCTGCAATGCGGCATAACCTTCGGTCACGAAGCGCGTGAGCTCGTCGCGAAAGCGCGCGGCGCCGAAGCGCACGGCATTGCCGCGACACGCGTGCGGATCGAAGGTGCCGCGCGGCAGCGCCTCGAAGCGCGCGAGCGCGTCGAGCAACGCGTCGGCCGTCTGCGTGCGGTAGAACAGCCCCGTCGCGCGCTCGCCCGGCCATGCGCGCACCGTCTCGCACACACCGCCCTTCCCGTATGCGATCACCGGCGTCCCGCAGGCCTGCGCTTCGAGCGGCGAGATGCCGAAGTCCTCTTCCGCCGCGAACACGAACGCGCGCGCGCGCTGCAGGTGATCGTGCAGCACGTCGAACGGTTGATAGCCGAGCAAGCTGACGTTCGGCCCCGCGAGCGCGCGAATCTTCTCCATGTCGGGTCCGTCGCCGATCACGACGAGACGGCGCTCGGGCGTGCGCGAAAACGCGTCGACGATCATGTCGATCCGCTTGTACGGCACGAGCCGCGACGCGGTCAGGTAGAACGGCTCCTTGTCGGTGCGCAGCGACAGGTGGTCGACGTCGACCGGCGGGTAGATCACCGTCGAGTCGCGCCGGTAGACCTTGCGGATGCGTCGCGCGATGAAGCGCGAGTTCGCGATCACGCGATCGACGCCATTGGCCGAACGCGCATCCCAGTTGCGGATGTAGTGCAGTAGTGCACGCGCGAGCACCGATTTCGGCCCGCGCGCAAGGCCCGCCTCGTCCAGATACTGATGCTGCAGATCCCACGCATAGCGCACCGGCGAGTGCACGTAGCTCGCATGAAACTGGTCGGGGCCGCTCAGCACGCCCTTCGCGACCGCATACGAACTCGACAGCACGACGTCGTAGGCCGACAGGTCGAACTGCTCGATCGCCAGCGGAAAGAGCGGCAGATAGCTGCGATAGTGCTTGCGCGCGAACGGCAGCTTCTGGATGAAGGAGGTGTGGACGTCGTGACCGCGCAGACACGCGCGATCCTCGAGAAAATCGACAAGACTGTAGACATCCGCCTGCGGAAAGCAGTCGATCATCTGCGCGAGCACGCGTTCGGCGCCGCCCTGCACGACCAGCCAGTCGTGAACGATCGCAATCTTCAAGTACCGCCTCCCCGGATTTTCATTCACGTTCGCGTCGGGCAGGCCGTGCGTCGCGCCGGCTGCTCCAACCCGCTCATTATGAAAAAGCGGTCGCGGCGCCGATGTGTGCTACCACACATTGTCCGGCTCTTGCCCGACGTGCATCGCATGCGCTGCTGCAGCGCACGCATGACCGAAAGCCTGAGTACGCTTTCGAACAGACCGGCGAGCGGCTTGTAAGCATCATGTCTTCAGCCGTGACGTCCGGGACGAACGCGTCCATGCGACACGGCCTGCTGAGGGCATCACGCGAGGACGGCATCATGGAATGGCATTGTTGTGAATTCGAACATCTGAGCTCGGTCGATCTCTATGCGATCCTGCGCGCGCGCAACGCGGTGCTGGTCGTCGAGGACGCCCACACGCATCTCGACATCGACGGCAAGGACGCCGACGCACTGCACGTCTTCGCGCGCGTACGCGACGGCAGCACGGTGGAAATCGCGGCCTACGCACGTCTCCTGCCGGGCGACGACATCGATCCGGAAATCGTGATCGACAAGGTTCTCACGAGCGAGGCCCGTCGCGACGACGATACGCTCGAGCGGTTGATCGAACGCGCGCTCACCGCCGCGCACGCGGCATGGCCCGACGTCGCCGTGCGCACGCACGTTCCGGCGCCGCGCCATGCGTTCTATAAACGCTTCGGATTCCGCAAGGCCTACGGCCCGTATCTGGAACAGGGCACGCCGTTCATCGGCCTGATCCGGCCGGTCGACCGTACCGCCGGAGCCCTGCGCAACCTGCTGTCCCGGGTCGCGTCGGCGCCGCACGCGCCCGACTCCGACGCCCGCACCGACAGCCGCGTGCACAACCGACTTCCCACCGATACCGGAGTCAATCGATGACCCCCACCCTTCTCCCGGTTCCGGAGCCCGACCTGCCGCGCATCCTGCCCGTGATCCTCGCCGGCGGCTCGGGCACGCGGCTCTGGCCGCTGTCGCGCGAGTGCCATCCGAAGCAGTTGATCGAACTGATCTCGAACGAATCGCCGCTGTCGGCAACGGCGCGCCGCCTGAACGGCATCAGCAATGCGTCGCTCGGCGATACGCTGCTGCTGGTGTGCGGCGAACAGCATCGCATCATGAGCGCCGCGCAGGTCGTCGGCCGCGCGGCGCCGCCGCGCATCCTGCTCGAGCCGGCCGCGCGCAACACCGCGCCGGCACTCACGCTCGCCGCGCTCGATACGAGCGCGCTCGACGAAGATCCGGTGCTCGCGGTGATGCCGGCCGATCACATCATCAGCGATGTCGCGGCCTTCCAGGACGCGATCGGGCGCGCGGCGCACTACGCACAGGAAGGCGCGATCGTCACGCTCGGCGTGCTGCCGCGTCGCGCGGAAACGGGCTACGGCTACATCCAGGTCGGTGCGCAGCGCACCGGCCGCCTCGGCGGACAAGGGGGCTATTCGATCGGCCGCTTCGTCGAGAAGCCTGACGTCGCGCTCGCCGAGCGCTACCTGCATTCGGGCGATTACTGGTGGAACAGCGGGATCTTCGTCACGCGCGCGTCGGTCTGGCTGAAGGCGATCCGTACGCTCGCGCCGGCCATCCACGCTGCGTGCGAGGCGGCCTGGCGCGCGGGCGTCGCGGAGGAATCGTTCTTCCGGGTCGATGCGGCGGCATTCGATGCATGTCCGTCCGACTCGATCGACTACGCCGTGATGGAACGCCTGACCGAACACCCCGAGCTCGGCATCGAGGGCATCGTGGTGCCGCTCGCGGCCGGCTGGTCGGACATCGGCACCTGGGACGCGATCTGGGAAATCATGCCGAAGGACGATCAGGGCAACGTCGCGCGCGGCCCGATCGTGTTCGAGGACACGCAGGACAGTTTCGTCCGCTCCGAAGGCCGGCTCGTCGCCTGCGTCGGCATGAAGGACGTCGTCGTGATCGAGACGGCCGATGCCGTGCTGGTCGCGAACAAGCACGACGTGCAGCGCGTGAAGAACATCGTCGAGCGCCTGAAGATCGACCGGCTCCCGCAGGCCAGCGAACATCGCAAGGTCCAGCGGCCGTGGGGGCATTACGATTCGATCGATCTCGGCGAGCGCTTCCAGGTGAAGCGGATCGTCGTCGAACCGGGCAGGCAGTTGTCGCTGCAGATGCACTACCACCGCGCCGAGCACTGGATCGTCGTGCGCGGCACGGCGAAGGTGACGCGCGGCGACGAGACGTTCCTGCTCAGCGAGAACGAATCGACGTACATCGCGGTCGGCGAAGTGCATCGACTCGAGAACCCGGGCAAGATTCCGCTCGAAATCATCGAAGTGCAATCGGGCAACTATCTCGGCGAGGACGACATCGTCCGCTTCGACGATCAGTACGGCCGCACCGTCGTCCAGACGCTGCCGCCGAAACCGGCAACCGCACGCGCCGCGCGCGAACCGCGCGACGAAGCCGTGGAGCGCACGGCCGCCCGGTGAGCATGCGCCGGGCACGCTCGCGTGCCCGGCAAGCCATCGCACTGCCCGGTCACTCGATCCTGCCCTGCGACCACCGCGGCCGCCTGAGCGACTCGCGTACACGCGGCAGCAACGACGCATCCGCGCCGACCGCATCGGCTGCAACCGACAGCGGCTGGCGCGCCCCGGCACACAGTGCGCCCTTCTCCGGGTCGGCCGCGCACCCTGGCGCGGGACCGATGCGCACCGGCAATCCGCCGATCTCCGATAGCTGATTGTGTTCGAGCCGGACGTCCGACACGTTTCCCCACAAGCGAATGCCGTCGAAACGCGCATGCGACACGCGGTTGCCGATCACGGCCACGCGCGTGACCGAACCGGACCACGTGCTGACGTCGATCGCGGCCTGCTGCGTGAGCGGACGCGGATCGACCCGGCCCGGCGCGGTCTGGATGTCCGTAATCACGTTGTTCTCGACCCGGACGTCGGATGCGCCGAAAGTCCGGCTGCTGTCCTCCTGCGCGACGAGAATCCCGGCGCTCACCTGCACGTTGCGCACGATGTTCTTCGAAATGGTGACGTTCTCGCCGCCGACCACCGTGATGCCGCGCCCCCACGGGTTGCCCTCCAGCGAGTTGCCGGTAATCAGCACGTTGCCGCTCAGCGCGCCGTCCTGGCGATAGCTCACCACGGCGATCATGTCGTCGCCGGTGCCGCGCACGACATTGCCGCGCACGAGCACGTTGCGCGAACCGTGCGTGATGTGGATGCCGTCGGCCAGCGTCGACATCACCTCGTTGCCGACGATCGCGACGTCCGTCGCGCCGAACACGAAGATGCCGCCGCCACCGCCGTCTATCACGTTGTCGAGCACCTGCACGTCGCGCCCCGTCACTTCGATCTTCGTCGACTCCGGATTCATGAGGCGCGTCGTGCCGGTTCCCGTCAGCCGGAATCCCACGATCGTCGTACCGTCGCCGCGCATTTCGATCGTCTGGTCGTCCGGGACGGTGGCGTTGAGCATCGCGCCATAGCCCGACAGGATGACGCGGGGCTGCCGCACGATCAGCGAACGGCTGACGGTGTAGCGCCCCGGCGCGAACACGAGCCGCTGGCCCGGCTGCAATGCATCGAGCGCGCGTTGCAGTGCGTCGGTCTGATCGGCCGCGTCGGATGCCGGATGAACGGATGCGTCGGGGAGGTTCGCGGAAGGTGCGACCGGTGCGGACGCTCCGGATACGGCCGCGGCAATTCCCGGCCACGACACGCCGCCGGTCGCCAGCATGCCGACCAGCACCGCGCACGTAGCGGGCAGACATCGCAATCTGTGCATATCGAGTCGATCCCCCGGGTCTGAAGATGTCCGCCGCGACACGCCACGATTTCCGTGTTGCGCGATTCGACGACAGGTCCATCATGTCCGCCAGTCGCGGGGCAGCTCACGGCCCCGTTGGAACAAGCGAAGCGATGCATCCGATTAGAGCACCCGGTCCGGCAGGTTTCGGTGCGCCAGCAGACTTGCATCGCACGCGGCTGGCCGTTGCACCGGGCAAGACCCGCGAAGCCGCGAATGGTAGGTTCGCGAACAGAGCCTGCGCTGCCGCGCGCATATCATGAGCTGCTCTCTGACCTGATACGGATGGCGAAGGGTTTCGCGCCCGCATGCCGGGCGAATCGCCGCCGGCCGCCGATTCCGGCGTGTCGAGAGCGCACGTGCGGAGAGCGCACGTGCGTCGCCGCGTGCCGCTGGCCGGCGCGTGCATGCCGAAGCCGATTGCGGGGGCGTCGACCCGTGCGGCCGAAGTCGTCGACGTGCCGGCCAGACGCGGTCCGCCGCTGCCACCCGATATCACGCACGTTTCCGGGCGATGTCCCGTGCATGCTCCCGCCAGCAACCGGATCGCCCGAACCCAGCCCGCCCGAAGGTGCTCATGACAGACCTGACCATTGCCATCTGCAACTATAACCACGGCACATACCTTCGCACTGCGATCGATTCCGCGCTCGGACAAACGGCCGGTGGTATCCACGTACTGGTGATCGACGACGGTTCCACCGACGACTCGCGCGACATCATCCGCTCGTACGGCGAGCGCATCACGGCGATCTTCCAGACGAACGGCGGCCAGGTCGCCGCGTACAACCGCGCGATCGAGCAGGTTACGACGCCGTATGTGCTGCTACTGGACGCGGACGATCTGCTTTACGCCGATGCGGCCACCCGCGTGCTCGCCGCATTCGCATCCGGCGATTTCGTGAAGGTGCATTTCCGGCTCGATGTGGTCGCGCCCGACGGCGTGCCGACCGGCGCCACCGTGCCGCAATCGGTGGTCGACACGGATTGCGGGCGCCTGCTGCGCAAGGGCTGGCTGTATCCGTCGCCGCCGGCGTCGGGCAACGCATATCGGACCGACGCGCTCAAGCGCATCTTTCCCGTGCCCGTCACCGCGGACAACCTGCACGGCGCCGATTTCTACGCGATTTACGGCATTGCGTTGCTGGGCGACGTGCACATGATCGATGCGACGCTGGGCGGCTACCGCGTGCATCGGCCGGCCGCCGCGACGGCCGGCGACGCGAACCCGGGCGTGTCCGGTCTGGCGCTGGCCAATTCGGAAGATGCGGCCACGGGCGCGCTGAAGGCGCGACGTCGCTGGTCCACGCTGCGCACGCTCGCCGGCACGCGGCTGCACGAATCGCTGCCGATCGCACCGTTCGATTTCGCGATCGAGAAGGCCCGCTTCGCGAGCACGCTCTATCGCGCGCCATTCGCGCGCCGCTGGCGCTGGTTCCTGTGCGAGTCGGCAGGCTACTGGCACACCGTGCTGCGCAATCCGTTCTGGCGTCCGTTCAAGAAGATCTCCGTCGCCGGGCTGTCGCTCGCGTGCCTGTTGCCGTCGACCACACTCAGCGACCGCGCGATCCGCTATCTCGCCAATCCACTCGCCCGGGTGCGCAGGCAGCCCGATCGACGGGCCACCGCACGTTGAGCATCGGCTTGCGCGTCGGATAACATCAGGCGCGCATCGAGCCGGGGCGGCGGCGCCCTCACGTCGTCTGCGCGCGAATCGCCTGGTTGCGCCCGGGCCACGCAGGGAACCCGGCCATGCCGGCGATACCCATGCGCAACGCGACCAGATAGACAGCCATCGGGATCGCGACGCCGGCGAGCGTGCCAAGGACGAGGTGCGTCGCGAGATCGGTCATGCCGACGCGCACCAGCACGATGCGCACGCAGGCCATCACCAGAATATGCATCAGGTAGATCGGCATCGAAGCGTAGCCGACCATCGCCAGCCATCCGGTACGCGCGGGAAACGACGCGTGCCGGTATGCGAGCTGCAACAGCAACGCGATGCCCGCGAATGCGGCGGGAATGGCCCAAACGCTCGTGGCGCTGCCCCGACCGTGCGCCAATGCGATCGCCACGACGAACAGCGCCGCCGTCACCGCACTCACCCATCGATGGCCGTAGCGCTCGAGCCAGCCCGGCAAAGCGCGGGAGGCAACGATGCCGGCCACGAAGAACGGCCAGTTCATCAGCGTCGTCGACAGGATGCCCCACTGCGTCGTCGCGCCGATCGCGAGCGCCAGCACCGCGCTGGCCACCAGCCCGCCACGCGTGTGCGCCGGCATCGGCACGCGTGCGAGCGTCGGCACATGGCGTGCGGCCAGCCACACCGCGAGCATGCAGAGCATCAACGCATACAGGAACCAGAACTGCGCGAACGGCCGCCAGCCGATCGCGAGCAGATCGTCCCGCGTGAACGGATGATTGCTGCCGTGCGACGACATCGCGATCTGCACGCCGCCTTGCAGAACGGACCAGAGCAGATACGGATACGCGATCGTCCTGATCTTCGCGCCGATGAACCGCTCCGGCGCGCGGCGCAGCGAGCTGCACACGTGCAGCCCGGACAGGAAGAAGAACAGCGGCATGTGGAACGTATAGATCACGTAGTCGCTCCACGCGAGCAAGGTAGCGGGCAGGCCCGCCGGTACGAGATCCGATCCGATGACACCACGCAACACGTGGCCATAGACGACAAGAATGATCCCTGCGCCGCGTGCCGCGTCGAGGGTGGTTTCGCGTGCTGTCATGTCTGTTCGATGCGCGGCTTCGTCGAAGCCCGTGCGCGCCGCAAGTGGGAATCGCTACACTGTAGGCGCGCTTGCGCGGACGAACAGTGGGCTGGGCGACAGTCAGACGCTATCGGAACCGGCCTGCACCGCCGCGATACGCGAGCGCGCCGGCGCAACGGGTCGCACTCGCTTCGAGAACCACTGGAACACGACGATCAGCAGCACGACCGGCACGAAATTCCGTCCGCTGAACAGGTTCGGAATCCGCAGTATCTCCAGAAGCGACACATAGAGCACGGCGTGCGCGCAGCACCAGAAGCCGTTGCCGCTCCGCCAGCCCGCGTAGCCGCGGCCGAACACCCAGCCGGCAAACGCCGCATTCAGCAAGCCGAACCAGCCCCACTCGTAGAAATGGACGAAGATCCCCGACGGGTTGTTGAACTCCGGATCGGCATAGCTGTTCAGGAACAGGTCGAGCCGGTCGCCCGAGTCGAGCCACGGCTGCACCATCGAGCCGATCACCGGAAAATGCAGCAGCCAGTCGAACGTGAACATCGGGTGTCCGCTGTCCCAGCCGAGCACGCTCAGGATCCCCGCGCCGTTGTTCAACGATGTCGAGTAGTACAGGCCCAGGCGTTCGAGCGCGAAATCGAAGATGTTGTCGTAGATGTTGATGTAGTACGTTTCCCACGACCGGTTGTATTCGTTCGCGATGAACAGTCCGAGCAGCAGCGGAATCGCGGCATACGGCCCGAGCGTCAGCAGCCGCGAGCGCGAGCCCGAACGGCCGAAGCGGAACCGGACCACCATCAGCGCGAACGGCAACACCACTTCGATGATCGCGAGCCGTTCCGCGAAGATGAAGCTGCGCAGCAGCGTCAGCACGGTGAGCACGGCCAGATAGATCTTGTAGCGGTTCAGCCCCTTGACCGGCGTCCTGAATACGTAGAAATAGAGCGCGACGAACGGCGCGGTCGCCTGCGTGAACGTACTCAGGCCCGTCACGCGCCCTTTCAGGTCGATCAGCTCGAACGTGTTGGCCGTGCCGCGCAGATACGACAGCAGGACGGCGGGATGCGTGAGAATGCCGCTCATCATGACGAGGTAGCCGAACAGCGCGAGCGCGAACACGAAATCGAGCACGCGCGGCGACAGTTCGACCGCTTCGTCCGCCGGCGCGCGCGGGGCCTGCGCGTCGTTGGACGCGAACCACGCGGCCGCCATCAGCACCAGCAGGAACAACGCGCCGACGATCGCGTAATAACCGTCGAAATAGATGCGCGCGATCGACTTCTGGTCGCCCAGCAGGCCCATCGACAGCATCCCGTACAACGGCAGGATGAAGATCAGCACGAGCCGTGCAGGATCCTCCCACCAGTAAGCCTGGTATCCGGCCGCACGCGCGGCGCGCGCCGCCGCGGCCCGGCGGGCGGGCCCGGGCTGTCGTCGTTGCATGCGCACGCCGGCCGCCGGTCGATCGTTCATGATGCCCGTTCCATCCTTTCGATGCGCGAATCGCGCGAAGCCGCCGGAGCGACGCATGCGCCGCTCAGCGCGCCGGCGGTCGCGCCGCCATCACGTCGGCGTAGCCCGACATCGCCTGATGCGTGCTCGTGTCGTTGTACCCGTAGCCGTACCGCCCCGGCACGCCCTTGAAGTCGTTCAGGATCACGCCGCGCACGGCGATATGCGCGTGCTCGAGCCGTCGTGCGCTTTCGTCGAGCTCCGTCAGCGTCGTCACGCCGCTGCGCGCGACGAGGAACACGGTGCCCGCCAGACGCCCGAGCAGCAGCGCATCGGCAACCGGCAACAGCGGCGGCCCGTCGATCACGACCATGTCGTACTGCGACGCCGCGTGCTCGATCAGCTCCGCGAACGTCGGCTGCAGCAGCAGTTCGCCCGGATCCGGAACGACGCTGCCCATCGGCAGGAAATCCAGGCCGGGCGTCACGCCGTGCCGGATCGCCTCGTCGATTCCGTGCGTGCCGGCCACCACATCCGACAGGCCCGGCGCGCGGCTGTAGCGGAACCGTTCATGCAGCGATCCCTTGCGCAGATCCGCGTCGATCAGCAACGTCCGTCGCCGCGCCGCGCCCATCAACGCGGCGAGGTTGGCGGCAACGAACGACTTGCCGACGCCCGTCGTCGGCCCCGAGATCAGCACGACGGCGTTCGGCGCATCGCGCATCGACAATTGCAGCTCCGTGCGGAAATGGCGCAGGCTTTCCAGCGCGACGTCCTGCGCCGCGACGGGCGGCACCGGCGTGCGCGTGCCGCTCGCACCGCTCGCCCCACTCGGGCCACTCCTTGCGCGCGCACTGATTTGCGCGTGCGCCGGGCTGTGCGGCACCGTCGCGAACACGGGCAAGCCGGTCGACCATTCGATTTCGTCCACGTCGCCCACCGTGCCGGCGACGCGCTGGCGCGCGACCACGATCGCGGCGCCTGCCAGCAGGCCGACGATCAGCGACGCGACGACGATCATCCCGCGATGCGGCCCGATCGGCACCTCCGCCACCTTCGCGACGTCGACGATCCGCACGGTGCCGGTCTTGCTCGCCCGGGCCAGGATCATCTGCTGGCGCGTGTTGAGCAGGTTCGTGTACAGCGCGGTATCGACGGCCACGTCGCGCTGCAACTGCAGCACGCCCTGCTCGACGGTCGGCAGCTGCTGGATCTGCTTGCGCGTCGTGTCGAGCGAGCGCTGCGCGTCGGCGAGCTGCGCGTCCACCGCCACGACCGCCGGATGCTTCGGCATGAAGCGCGTCAGCAACTCCTCGCGGCGCTGCTGCAGCGTCTGCACGCGCGTCTCGATGTCGACCGACTGCTGGCGCAACGCCAGCGCCTCATCGCTCGTATTGACCGTGCCATGCGACGCGCGGTATGCGTTGAAGCGGCTTTCGGCCGTTTCGAGTTGCGCCTTCAACTGCGGCAGTTGCGCATCCATGAAGCGGATCAGCTTGTCGGCCGCTTCCGACTTGCGCTGCGTGTTCTGCGCGAGGTATGCATCGCCGATCGCATTCAGCACCCGGCTGTCGTGCGCGGGATCGGTGCCGTCGAGCGTCACGCCGATCATGTTCGACTGCTTGCCGCGCTCCGAAATCAGCGCGTTCTTCTGCAGCCACGTCGTCGCTTCTTCGTCGCCGTAGCGCGTCAGGTCGAAGCGCGCACCGGGCTTGCCCGCCACGTCGCGCACGAACAGGTCGATCGTCCCCTGCGGCGTTTCGACGTGCAGCGGCTGGCCGACCCGGCCCTGCCATACCGGCCCCTTCCTGCCGAAGAAGCCGGTGCGCTGCAGCGTATACGCGCCGTCATCGCCCAGCGTCAGCGCGAAACGCTTGTCGAGCAGTCGCTTCGATACGTCGAAGGTCGGCACGTCGATGCGCTCCGTGCCATAGACGTACCCGCCCGGCAGCGGCGACGACAATCCGTCGGCGCCGCTCACGAGCCGCCATCCGACGATCGGCAGGTAGTGCGGCCGGACGTTCACGGGCAGGTTGGTACTGTCGACCGCGCGCGCCATCACCGCGCGGGATTTCAGCACCTCGATTTCCGTCGATGCGTCGGTCTTCAGGTCGAACACCGACGACGGATCGCCGGTCGGCGCCGTCGGTTTCGAATCGGTCGGACTCTGTTCGACCTGGAACAGGATGTCGGACCGGTAGACCGGCGCGGCGCACAGCGCATACACGGTGCCGACGACCGCACCGGCGAGTGCCGTGCAGAGGATCAGCCGCCGGCTGCCGTACAGCATGCGCCAGTAGCGGCGAACCGGGAAGGACGGGCGCAAGGCGGCCCCGTCGAACGGGTCGGGCAAGGTCGAAGAAGTCATACAGCATCAGTCCCGTAGGGCGCGACGCGCGGTCGCGATCACGAATTCGCCGCGAAGGTCACGGCGAAATCGCCTTGGCCGTCAGCGCGCCTTGCGCGGACGACGGAATCAGCAGGTTGACGACGCGGCTCCAGCGCACCAGCGACGACGAATCGACGAACACGACGTCGCGCCGCTCGAGCGGGAACTGGTCGGCCAGCGCGAACGACGCGGGCGAACTGCCGTCGAGGTGGTACACCTGCGGACGGTTGCCCGGGCCGCGACGCACGACGAACACCTGCCGCGCGTCCGACGTGTACTGGCTCACGCCGCCGGTGTCGCCGAGCGCTTCGCCGAGGCTCATCCGGCCGTCGGTCAGCGTCAGCGTCGCCGGACGCGACACCTCGCCGAGCACGAACACCTTCGCGTCGCTCGCCGCGCGCACGCGCACGAGGTCGCCGTCGCGCAGCAGGATGTTCGACGGGTTCACGCCCGCGGCGATCAGTGCCGGCAGGCTCACGTTCACGGTCTTGTCGCCGCGCGTCACCGACACCTGCGAGCGGTCGGCCGTCGCGGTGAAGCCGCCCGCGCGGTCGATCGCCTCGGGCAGCGTCATCGGCAGGTCGTTGACGATCTGCAGCCCCGGCGAGCGCACTTCGCCGTCGAGATACACACGCTTGCTGCGGTAGGCCTGCACGCGCAGCGAGAGCTGCGGCTTGCGCACGTATTCGCCGAGCCGCCTCGACATCAGCGCGCTCGCCTGTGCCTCGGCAAGCCCGGCCACGTGCACGAGGCCGGCATACGCGAACTGCACGTTGCCGTTTGCGTCGACCGTATAGCCCGTCGCAACCGAGCTGGCGCCGACGCCGTCGCCGCCCGCACCGCCGCCCGTCATCTGCGTCGTGGGCAGGTTCAGCTCCGGGTGATCCCACACGACGATGCCGAGCACATCGCCGGGGCCGATCGTGTACGGATGCGGCTTGCCGAACAGCTGGCGGATTTCCGCATCGGCGTTGACGCCTTGCGGCGCGCCATGGTGCTGCGCGACGAGTGCCGGCGTGATCTCGATCAGATCCTCGCTCGACACGTTCTGCACGCCGTCGAGGCCGCCGGAGCCCGATGCGTCGGCGCTGACGCGCGCATTCGCATCGCGTTCGGCCGGCCCCCGATACGTCATGCCCGGCGACAACGCACACGCACTCAATGCGCATGCAGCCGCGATGATCGCCATGCGCGACAGCCACGGCGCGCGACCGACGGCGGCCGTCTGCGGCCGTCGCGTCGCGAGCGTCGATCTCTTTTGCGTGGTGGTTGACATTCGTGCCCTTCCGAAACTGTGCGGTAACCCGCCGAACCCGACCGATTCCCGCATTACGCTTGGCAGCGCGGCTCGCATTGCAGTGCCGCGCCTCCCTCTTCACCGCACGTCATTCCGTACGATTCGTCATGAACTGTCCTTCGCCGCTTTCGTCGCTCGTCTGCATCGTGTCGGCCTGCCTTGCCGGTGCCGCCGCTGCGCAAACGCCGCCCGCCGCGCCGGCCGACGCGCCGGTCTCCGCATCGTCGACGCTGCCCGCGCCGCTCGTGCTGCAACGTTCGGCGCAAACCGCCGCGCGAGGCGCTGCCGCGGAATCCGACACACCTGCATCCGGTGTCGCGGCGCCCGGCTTCGCGTTTCCGCTTCCCGCCACCCGCGCCGCGGCACAATCCGAATCGCGCCCTCGCAGTGCACTGCGTCGACCGCTCGTGGCAGACCGACCGCACCGCCCGCAAGCGGCGAGCGCACCGGCCGGCGATGCATGGAGCAGCGACACGCTGTACGCGTCGCCCTACGCGAAATCCCCGTACGAGCAACCCGGCGATCCGGACTGACGCCCGTGGCGGTCATGCCCTCGCATGACCGCGCGTGCATCCATACCGGATTGGACACCACGCCGGCTCGCGCGTTTGTGAGCGACCCCACCGAACGCCCATCTCCATCCGAACCGGGATCGCGCCCGACATCACGACCGGCCGACCGGCACCCCTGCGTACGACCGCCCGGCCGCCTCCGGCGCGGCCTGATCGGCGATACGCGCGACCGGCCAGTCCGACTCGTGTGCCAGCGCCTGCGTGCACAGATCGATCACGACGTCCGTGCCCACCGCGCCGTACACCGCGTGGTCGACCTGGGCATCGAGGTGCAGGCGCACGTGGCGTGAGCGCCGGAATGCGTGCTCGATCGCGCCGAAGTGACGCCGGACGTCGTCGATGCCGGGATCCAGTGCGCCGTACACGAGCATCGTCCATACGTTGCGCTGCGCGAGTTCGCGCATCACCCCGCGCGGCGTGTCGATGCGCGGCTTCCAGCCGACGCGCGCCGCGATTTCCATCACCGGCACGCTGACGCGCGCGACGGCATTCGCGGCCACCGCGCGCACGATCGGCCGCAGGTCGCGCCGCTCCAGCACGAATCGTTTCCACTTCCGCCAGTCGCGCACCGACAGCCAGTAACCGCGCACCGAGTTGTTCCGCTGCTTCTGCACCGCCTCGAGCGAGAGCCCGGCCGGCCATACGAAGCGGGCGAGATTGACCGCGATCACGCCGCCGAGCGACGGCGTCTTCACCGCCGCGTGCAGCGCCGCGTATGCGCCGGAACAGATGCCGGTCGCGACCACCTCCGGATAACCGAGCGCGCGCAGCCAGTCCGCGGCGGCGGCCACGTCGTCGACCGATTGCGTCGAGTACACGACCCCCGACTGATCGTCCAGCGCAATGCGCCCGCTGTCGCCGACGCCCTGCACGTCGATCCGCAGCGTCGTCACGCCGACGCGCGCGAGCGTGCGGGCGAGGCGCACGCTGAAACGCCCTTCGCCGCTGCGCGGATTCGTCGACGTGTTCGCGATCACGACCGCCGGGCCGACCGGCGCGGCCGGCCGCGTGTCCGCGGGACGGCACAGCACGCCGACCAGCCGGTCGGGACCGACCGCGACGACCTGCTCGGTCATGTCGTTCATGTCGAGCGCGACGGCCGACTCGCCGTTCCACGCCGGATCCGCGTGTGCGCGCGTTTCGTCGGCAGCCGGCGTGCTCAGCGAGCGTTCGACGATCCAGCTCACGACCGTGTCGATCGCCGTCAGCGGCAGGCGCGAGCGGGTGCCGTCGAGCATCGTCGTCGGCCACTCGCGAAACGGTTCGCTCGTCACGTTCACGCCGCGCGCGAGCAGCGCGTCATGCAATGCCGGCCCGTCGCCCTGGTCGGGCTGGATCAGCAGCATCGCGCCGGGCAGCGTCGGCGCATCGCGCACCACGTCGCACAGATCGACCGCCTTCAGCGCATCGACCAGATCGTTCGGGAAGCGATGACCGAGCACGTTCATGCAGGGTTCGTCGCGATGCGCGGCGCGGATCGCGGGCGACGTGGTATCGAGCCACTGGCGATGCACGAACGACAGCTCGCGCAGGTAGGCGCGGCCGCGCACGACCGGCGACAGCGCGACCAGCCCGTCGACGCGCGGCGGCGGGCGCGGGCCCACGCCCGCGGCGGCCAGCATCGCGAACAGCGCGCCCGCGCGGACGCCGACGAGCGTGAGCCCGGTCACGCCGACCTCGTCGCGCAACAGGTCGATCGCATCGTGAATGCTGTCGAGGGTGGCGGCATGCCGGCCTGCATCGCGGTCGTCGCCCGCCGAGTCGCCGGTACACGGATAGTTGAATCGCATCACCGTGACGCCCTCGCGAGCCAGACGCTCGGCCATCGCCCGCATCAGCTTGTGCGTCCACGAAGCCTCGTGACCCAGCGATTCGCACAGGATCACGCCTTGTCTCGTCTGTCCTTCGTGCAGCCACCCTACGCAGCTGCCGAACGTTATCGGCTTCAATCGGTACTCCTCGGATCGGTATTTGTTATCGGATACGCGTACGCGTTCCGGCCCCATCGGAATGCGCGACACCGCCGCTCATGCGGCTGCCGGACGAACGCACGGCAGCACGGCGACGGATAGCCGCCGCGCCCCTGCGCGGCCCGCCTGCCCTGCTTCATGCGCTCGCCGTCCTGCTCATGCAGTGCGGAAGCGTCTTGTCTTGCGCACTCGCGCGTGCCGGCCGTAGCCGTGCACGCTGTCCGTCATGAACGAAAACAGTGCGTTGATTAGATCATCCGGCCCGAGCGGGCTTCGGTGCGCCAGCTTACAAATGCATTCCCCACTGTCGCGACACAACGACATACTCGCCGGCACGATTGCCTCCGCGCGCACGCACGGAATCGACGAACGGTAGGCTCGCGAACACAGGCGCATCCGTCGGCCCGTATCATGACCGCCAGACGATGTGGCCGTGCCCGGCGTCGCCGGACGAAAACCGGCGCCTGTCGGCGCGGGCCGCGAATCCACGCAGCCGCGTCAGGCCGGCCGGCCGCGCGAGCGCACGGCGGCCCCGATCCGCCGCCATGCGACACCCACGGCGCCGACCGAGCGAATGTCAAACCTCAAGAAGAACTTCCTGCTGCTGCTGACGCTGCAGATTTCGATGTATGCGGTGCCGCTGCTGATCGCACCGCTGCTCACGCACGCGCTGGGCCCGGAAGGCTACGGACAGCTCGCGTTCTCGCTTGCCGTCATCGCGTATCTCACCAACTGCACGAGCTACAGCTTCGACCTGACCGCCACGCCGCGCATCGCGCTCGCCCGCGACAACCGCGCCGAACGCTCGCGTATTTTCTGGGCGACGCTGTACGCACAGATCGGCATCGCGGTGCTCTGTTTCATCGTACTGGTCGTGCTGACGCTCGTGGTCCGGCGCTTCGGCGACGATCGCGACCTGCTGCTGATCGGTTTCGGCATGGTGGCCGGCGTCGCGTTCACGCCGGGCTGGTATTTCCAGGGGATGGAGAAGCTGCGCGCGTTGAGCGTGATCCTGTTCGTCGGCCGCATCCTGAGCCTGCCCGCGATGTTCGCGCTCGTGCACAGCCCGGCCGACATCGACCGGGCGATGATCGTCAACGCCGCCGTGCCGACGCTCTCCGCGGTCGCGCTGGCCCTCTACCTGTTTTTCCATCGGGAAATCGACTTCGTTCGCGTCGGCTTCGACGACATCGCCGAATCGTTGAAGGGCGGCTGGCAGGTGTTTCTCGCATCGACGTCGATCGCGTTCTACGCGTCGACCAACACCGTGCTGCTCGGCTTCGTGTCGGGCAACGTCGCGGCCGGCTACTTCGCCGCCGGCGACAAGCTGATTCGCGCGGCGCTCAGCATGCTTCAGCCGCTGAAGGCCGCCACTTATCCGCGCATCAACTATCTGATGCGGCATGCGCGCAACGACGCGTTCTCGTTCCTGCGCAAGCTGTTCGTCGTGCAGGTCGTGATGGTGCTCGGCATCTCGCTCGCGATCTTCTTCGGCGCGCCGCTCGCCGTGCGCATCCTGTACGGCCCGTCGTACGAGCCGACGGTCCAGGTGCTGCGCTGGATGGCGTTCATCCCGTTCATGGCCGGCATGACCGATCTGTTCGGTGTGCAGACGATGCTGCCGCTCGGCATGAAGTCGGCATTCACGCGCATCCTGATGTCGTCCGGCGTCGTGAACATCGTGCTGGTGCCGGTGCTCGCAAAGTACTTCGCCGAACTGGGCGCGGCCGCCGCCGTGTTGCTGGCCGAGGCCGCGGTCGCCGCCGCGCTCGCGACCGTCGTCTACCGCGCCGGCATTCCGCTGCCCGGCAGTCCCGCCGCGCGACGCGCGTAGCCGCCGGACGGCTGCCCGCATCCCGCCGGCCCGCATTCGATGCGCACGCAACGAGCGTGGCATGCGGATATGCTCGCCCGTTGCCTGCCGCTCCTCTCGTCGCCCGCTTCCGAACGCTTGCGCGCAGGTACTTCTTACTCTGCTGCGCACGCACATCGGGAACGATGACCGCGTTTTTCCCGCGTCGCGCCACCCCGTCGAATAAAGATCGTACGTATCAGTAGAAACACCGATGCTGTAGTCAAACTACATTCGTACGATTAGTCGCTGCAGAGAATCGCTACATCCGATTCGGCAGTGTCGGGCGGTCCGCGTCGCCGTCCGCATGGTTCGATCGGGCCCAACCGGCCGTAACGATTCCCCGCCTGGCCTGGCATGCCGACGCGCAACCACCCTGCATCGCCAGCCGAATGCGTTCGATGCGAATCCATCGGACCTGCGCAGCTCCAGACATCATTCGAACAACCGGCAATACGATCATGGAGAGCAACATGCGGGACACACTCTGGCCGGCCGCCGTGCTGGCAGCGACCCTCTGCACCAGCGTCTATGCGGGCAACGCCGATTTCAATTCACCGGGCGACGCCGCCGACGCGTTCGCGTCGTCCGCCGCGCAGCGGCGCGCCGACCTGCTCGTGCGCAAGATGACGCTCGACGAGAAACTTCAGTTCATCCATTCGCAATACGAAATGTCTCAAGTGCCGGGCGGCGGTGCCGGCTATATCCAGGGTGTGCCGCGGCTCGGCATTCCCGACCTGAACATGGCCGACTCGTCGACCGGCTCCGGCAGCACGTCGCTCGCCAGCACGACCTTCCCCGCGACGATCGCGGTGGCCGCGAGCTGGGATCGCCGGCTGTCGTACGACTACGGCAAGCAGATCGCGATCCAGTTGCGCGCGCAAGGGTTCGGCATGGGCCTGGGCGGCGGCACCAACCTCGCGCGCGAACCGCGCGGCGGCCGGCTGTTCGAGTATCTCGGCGAGGATCCGCTGCTTGCCGGCGATCTGCTCGCCGAACGCACGCTCGGCACGCAGCGGCAGAAGGTCATCGCGACCATCAAGCACTACGCGGGCAACGAACAGGAACATGGCCGGATGGGCGGCAACAGCCAGATCGACGAGCGCACGCTGCGCGAGCTCTACCTGCTGCCGTTCGAGATCGCCGCGAAGCGCGGGCAACCCGGCAGCGTGATGTGCAGCTACAACCGCCTGAACGGCGCGTATGCTTGCGAGAACAATCACCTGCTCAACGACGTGCTGAAGAACGACTGGGGCTTCCAGGGCCAGGTGCAGTCCGACTGGGGGGCGACGCACAGCACCGCCGCCGCGATCAACGCGGGACTCGACGAGGAAGAGGACGTCGGCCCGACCGTCTACCTGACGCCGGCCGCCGTCAAGCAGGCGATCGCGAACGGCTCGGTGTCGACCGCGCGCCTCGACGACATGGTGCGCCGCAAGCTCGCCGTGATGATCCGCGTCGGCGTGATGGACGATCCGGCCAAGGGCGGCGGCACCATCGATTTCGCGGCCGCGAACCGGTTCGCGCAGGGCGTCGCCGAGCAGTCGATCGTGCTGCTGAAGAACGACGGCAACCAGTTGCCGCTCGTGGCTTCCGCGCTGTCGCGCATCGCGGTGATCGGCGGCCATGCCGATGCGGCCGTGCTGTCCGGCGGCGGTTCGGGCAATACGCGCGATCCGGTCACCGGGTCGTTCGCGGGCTGCGGCGGCCTCACGTTCGGGTCGTCGACGGGCTGCAGCTGGTGGCGCAATCCGTGGCTCAAGGTCGACGTGCCGATCGTCGCGGCGATCCGCGCGCTCGCCCCTGCCGCACAGGTCACGTTCGCCGGCAACAGCGATCAGCAGTCGCCGTTTCGCGCGTACACCCAGCAGGAGATCGACCAGGCCGCGGCGCTTGCCGGCCGCTCGGACGTCGCGATCGTCGTGGTCGCGCAGCCGGCCGGCGAGGATTTCGGCGATCTGCAGAGCCTGAGCCTCGCGAATCCGTCGAATCAGGACGCGCTCGTCGAAGCCGTGGCGCGTGCGAATCCGCACACGATCGTCGTCGTCGAGAGCGGCAATCCCGTGCTGATGCCGTGGAAGGACAACGTCTCGGCGATCGTCGACGCGTGGTATCCGGGCGAAGCCGGCGGCAAGGCGATCGCGAACGTGCTGTTCGGCGCGGTCAATCCGTCCGGCAAGCTGCCCGTCACGTTCCCGGCGCGCGACCAGGACACGCCGACGTGGGGGCAAAACGGCACGTTCGAGAACGATCCCGTCTACGCGGAGAAGCTCGACATGGGGTACCGCTGGTACGATGCGCGCAACATCAAGCCGATGTTCGAATTCGGCTACGGGCTGTCGTACACGCACTTCGCGTATTCGGGGCTGTCGGTGTCGCGGCAACGGGACGGCTCGCTGAGCGTCGCGTTTACCGTGCGCAATGACGGCCGTGTCGCGGGCGCGGAAACGCCGCAGGTCTATCTCGGCGTGCCGTACAAGGACGAACCGCCGAAGCGGCTGGTCGGCTGGGACAAGGTCCGGCTGAATCCGGGCGAGGCGCGGCACGTGCACGTGAGCGTGTCGCCACGGATGCAGAGCGTGTGGGACACGTCGCGCAACGGCTGGAAGGTCGTGCCGGGCGGGACGGTGTATGTCGGCGCGTCGTCGCGCGATATCCGGCTGCAGGGTCGCTGAGCAAGCGGTAGGTGAGCGGGTAAGCCAATGGTGGGCGCCGGGCGAGACATCGCTCGGCGCCCACCCTGACGCGTCGATTACCCGAGGCCGCCGGAGCGACAGAATTCGGCGAGCACGTCGAGGCCGCGCGCCGGCTCCCTGACGAACGGATTCGACTCGTCCCACGCATAGCCGGCCAGAATCGAGCAGACCATGCGCTTCACGTCGGATGCCTTGTCCTCGTGAAACACGACGTCCTGCAGCGCGCCGGAATACCAGCGCTCGACGAAGGCGCGGAACGTGTCGATGCCCTTGCGCAACGCGACGTCGTAATCGCGCACCCAGTCGACCGTCTCGCCGCGCAACTGCCGTTCGAGCGCGGCGACCGCCAGATGGGCCGACCGCAGCGCGATCGTCACACCCGACGAGAAGATCGGATCAAGGAATTCGCCTGCGTTGCCGAGCAGCGCATACCCCGGGCCATGCAGGCGCTCGACATTCGCCGCATAGCCCGCGATGCGGCGTACCGGCATCACGAACGGCTTGCTACCGATCAGCCGCGACAACGTCGGCTCGCTCCGAAGCAATTCGCGCAAGCACGCTTCCTGCTGCGCTTGCGGGACGTCCAGAAAAGCGGCATCGGCCACGCAGCCGACCGACGAACGCCCGTTCGTCAGCGGAATCATCCAGAACCACACGTCGCGTCGCTCCGGATGGACGGCAATGCAGATCTTGTCGCGATCAGTCTCCCCGGCCGGCAGGCTGTCTTCCACGTGCGAAAAAATGGCTGCGCGTGTCGGCAAGCCGGTTGGCGCCTCGAGATCCAGCAACCGCGGCAACACGCGTCCGAATCCGCTCGCATCGAGCACGAACGACGCGTGAACGGAATATTCATGGCCGGCTTCATCGACGACATCGAGCCGCGGCGTGTCGCCGGGCTGGAAAGCGTGCACGGCATGGCCAAATCGAACGTCCGCGCCCTGCTCCGCCGCGCGACGGATCAGCAGATCGTCGAACGCTGCGCGTTCCACCTGATAGGCTGTTCCCCAGCCTTCGGAAAACTTCTCGCGGAAATCGAATGACGATATCCGGTCGCGATAAACGAAATACGCACCATTCTTGAACTGGAAGCCGGCCTCGACAACCGCCTGCAGCATGCCCGCCTCTTCGAGATACTGCATGCTCTGAGGCAACAGGCTTTCTCCGATCGAGAAGCGCGGAAAATGCTGGCGCTCGAGCACCAGCACGGAACGGCCCGCCCGGCGCAGTAGCGCGGCCGCGACCGCGCCAGACGGTCCCGCCCCGATGATCGCGACGTCAATGGAATTCGATTTCATTTCACTCATGCTTGCCAACCCATATCGATCGACTGGTTATCTTGCGTTTCTCGCGCCACGATCTGGCGTTGCAAACTACAATAGCCGCTCAACAAATCCAACATTCCGACGAGAGGCCCATGACGTCCTGCCGCACGCACGCCCCCGCCTATGTTCCCGAAACCCGCTTCGGCATCTGGTTTCTTCGCACGCATACCTGGGAGCATCACGTGCTTAGGGTCGCCATCAACGATCTGATACAGCTCATCGCCGCGCCGCTGCCGAAGGCCCCCGTCATCCTCGATGCGGGATGCGGACAGGGTAAGTCGTTCCGCCTGCTCGGCGAAGCGTTCTCGCCCGGCAAGATCGTTGGCATCGATTGCCACGAAGACTCGCTCGTGCATGCGTCGGAAGCGGCGCGGCGCTGCACGGCGCCCGTCGAACTGCATCATGCGGACTGCACGCAGATCCCGCTCGCCGATGCGAGCGTCGACATCGTGTTCTGCCATCAGACCTTTCATCATCTCGTCGACCAGGAGCATGCGCTGGCCGACTTTCACCGCGTGCTGAAACCCGGCGGGCTGCTGCTGTTCGCCGAATCGACCGACGCGTACATCAAGTCGTGGGTGATCCGGCTGCTGTTCCGTCATCCGATGGACGTGCAGAAAAGCGCCGACGGCTACCTTGCGATGCTCCGCGATGGCGGATTCGCGTTCGATGCCCGCAACGTATCGTTTCCGTACCTGTGGTGGAGCCGTGCGAAAGACTTCGGACTCCTCGAACGCATGGGCCTGTACACACCGAAACCCGGCAAGCGCCGCGAAACGCTCGTCAACGTTGCCGCGCGCAAGCCTGCCTGAACAACGGAGGCCGCCGTTCGGCGGCCCCTTGCGCCACGCGCCAGTTACGGTTCCAACGTGACGACCTCGCCCGTGAGCGCCGCACCCGCCACGATCGCACCGGCCCCGCACGTGTACTCGGTCGTGCTGGAGCGCGACACGTTGCGATAGTTGCTCCTGATGCCAACGACAGCGTTGCCGCCTTCCTTGCGTGCGCGCGCCTGAAGCTCGATCACGGCCGACAGGAACACGTGCTCGCACGCTGCCTCGTCGCTCTTGCCGAACGCGTTGGTCTTCTTGTTGGTCGCAAACGATCCGTACGACTTGATCACGCGCGGATGCGGCTGGTCGCCGAAATAGAGCACAACGCCGTCATCAAGCTTGCCCGCCTCGCTCTTCAGCGCGGCCGCGATCGGATAATCTCTGATCGTATCCCGTGCGTGCGCGATCGAGGTTGTAAGCGTCGCGCCGAGCAGCACGAGTGCAATGCGGTATTTCACATGTGCCCCCGTTATTGCGCGTTCAATTGCACGACCTCGCCCGACACGGCGATCGCGCCTGCGCTACCGCTCACGCCGCACGTATATTCGGTCGTCGAGTCCGAGCGCTTCTCATGAAAACGCGTCGTCACGTTGATGACCGCATTCCCGCCATGATTCTTCGCATAGATGCGAAGACGGTTCAGCGCTTCGGCCAGCGCCTGATCGCAAGTCGGCTGCTCGCTTTCCAGGCGGCGCACGCGCACCGATTCCGAACGAGGACCGATGCTGGTCTTGACGTCAGGGTGCGGCTGCGCACCGAAATAGATTGCGACGCCGTTCGTGTCCGGCGCCGTTGCCGTCGCCGGCAGAGGCAGCGAACGCACCACGGTACCACAGCCCGTCAGCAGCGATGCGGCGACCAGCATGCCGGCCAGGTGTCCTTTATGCTTCATTGTTATCGTCCCCTCAGTTCAGTAGGTTCACTTCAATCGCCCTTCCAGGCGTCCAACAACACACTTGCGCAACTGCCGCCGAACCCGAACGACACCGACAGCGCGCGTTCGACCACGAATTCGCGTGCAGCGCGCACAAGTGGCAGGCCCGCGAGCGCAGGATCCGGTTCATGACCAACGTCCGTACCCGCGACGAAACCGTCGCGCATCATCAGTAGCGTATAGATCGCTTCATGCGCACCGCTCGCGCCGAGCGGATGCCCCGTCATGCCTTTCGTCGACGAGAATGCCGGCACATCGCCGCCGAATACGTCACCGAGCGCCTTCAGCTCCTCGAGGTCGCCGCGCGGCGTCGACGGTGCGTGCGTATTGACGTAGTCGGGCCGCCGTCCACCGCCGGCGAGCGCGGCGCGCATCGCGCGCGCGATCCCCGGCGCATGAGGCGTCGCCATGCCAGCGTTGTCCGTGCATTGGCCGAACCCGCCGACCTCCGCGTAGATGCGTGCGCCGCGCGCACGCGCATGCTCGAGCGACTCGAGCACGAGCATGCCCGCACCCGATGCGATCACGAAGCCGTCGCGACCGAGCGTATACGGGCGCGACGCGCGGTCCGGCGTGTCGTTGAATCCGCTGGACAACGCCCCCATCGCGTCGAACATCAGCGTCATGTTGTCGTGCAGCGCCTCGCTCCCGCCGGCCAGCACGATGTCCTGGCACCCTGCGCGAATCAATTGCGCCGCCTGCCCGATCGCCAGTGCCGCGCTCGTGCAGGCGGACGACGGCGTATAGGACACGCCCTCGATACCGAACAACTGCGCAACGCATGCCGACGCCGTGCTGCCCATCGCCTTCGGGACGACGTAGGGCGGCGTCTTGTCGATGCCGCGATGGTGCGCGATCGCCATCGCATCATCGTAATCGGCCATCGATCCGATGCCCGATCCCACGATCGTGCCCGCGCGCGGCGAATGCAACATGCCGGCGTCGAGGCCCGCATCGTCGAGCGCCGACGCGGTCGCATGCGCGGCAAAACGCGCCGTATCGCCCATGAAGCGCTCGTGCTTGCGTGCGAATCGCGGCGCCACTCCGACAGACGCAACCCCGGCGATCTGACTGCGGAAGCCGCGCTCGCGCCACGCGTCGACGCGGCTGATGCCCGAGCGGCCGGTACGCAGCGCGTCCGATACTTCGCCGAGCGAATTACCGAGGCACGATACGATCCCGATCCCCGTGATCACCACGCGCGCCGCCGCTCTACCGGGCGCCGTCACGCGACGACCCGCCGAAAGATCAGCGACGTGTTGATGCCGCCGAATGCAAAATTGTTGCTCATCACGAATTCCGCATCGATACGGCGGGCATCGCCGATGATGTAGTCGAGCTGCGCACAGGCCGGATCGACCGTATCGAGATTGAGCGTCGGCGCATACCAGTTGCGCTTCATCATCTCGATCGTCCACCACGCCTCGAGCGCGCCGCACGCGCCGAGCGTGTGGCCCACGTAGCTTTTCAGTGAACTGATCGCCATGCGCTCGCCGAATACCGACGCCGTTGCATGACTCTCAGCGACGTCGCCCCGATCAGTCGACGTGCCGTGCGCGTTCACGTAGGCAATCGCGCCGGCACCGAGCGTCGCATCGCTCAGCGCGAGACGCATCGCAATCGCCATCGTCTCCGCGGTCGGCTGGGTGATGTGCGCACCGTCCGAATTGCAGCCGAAGCCGACGATCTCCGCATGAATCGTCGCGCCGCGCGCGACCGCATGCTCGTACTCCTCGAGCACCAGCGTCGCCGCGCCCTCGCCGACGACCAGACCGTCACGCGCGGCATCGAACGGGCGTGGCGTCAGGTTCGCGGCATCGTTGCGCGTGCTGGTCGCATAAAGCGTATCGAACACCGCGACCGCCGGGCCGGACAACTCCTCCGCGCCGCCGGCCAGCATCAGCACCTGCTTGCCCGTCGCGATCGCCTCGTACGCATAGCCGATCGCCTGGCTGCCGGACGCACACGCGGACGATGTCGGCACGATCCGGCCTTTCAGATCCCAGAACAGGCTGACGTTGACTGCCGTGGTATGCGGCATCATCTGCACATAGCTGTTCGACGTGACGTCCCGCATCGAGCCCGTCTCGATCATCGTGCCGAATGCGCGGATCGGCTCGACCGATCCAGACGACGAGCCGTACGCGACGCCCATCCGGCCGTCCCGAATCGACGCATCGTCGGACAGTCCCGCATCCTGCAACGCCAACTCGCTCGCACGCACCGCATACATCGACACGGGCCCCATCGAACGCGTCTTCTTGCGCGGATACGTGCGCGGCAGCTCGAATGCCGGCAACGGACACGCGAGCCGCGTATGCAGTGCCTCGTAGCAGTCCCATTCAGGCATGCGCCGCACCGCGTTGCGCCCTTCGCGCAAACGCACGTCGATTTCAGGCCAGCTTTGACCGAAGGCGGTTACACCGCCCATCCCCGTCACGACCACTCGCTTCATCACACCATCCCGCCGTTGACGCCGATCACCTGTCGGGTAACGTAAGTCGCCGCATCCGACATCAGGAAGCCGACCACCGCCGCGACTTCGTCGGGCTGGCCGACGCGGCCCATCGGCACGGTCTTCAATGCATGGTCGAGCGGCACGTCGTCGAGCATGCCTGTGTCGATCAACCCGGGCGCGACGCAATTGACCGTGATCCTTCGTGACGCCAGCTCGACCGCCAGCGCCTTGGTCGCGCCGATCAACCCGGCCTTCGCGGCGCTGTAGTTGACCTGGCCGCGATTGCCCATCACGCCCGACACGGACGCGATCGTCACGATGCGGCCGCCGCCACGCAGGCGCACCATCGGCATGGTCAGCGGATGGACGACGTTGTAGAAACCGTCCAGGCCAGTCTCGATCACGATGTCCCAGTCCTCGCCGGACAGCGCCGGAAACGCGCCATCGCGCGTCACGCCCGCGCTGCAGACGATCCCGTAGTACGCGCCGTTCGTGTCGACGTCGGCCTCCAGCTCGCGCCGGCACGCCGCGCGGTCGCGCACATCGAACTGCAGCACGCTTGCCGTGCCGCCCCGCTCGCGAATCGTCGTGGCCACCGCTTCGGCGGCATCGCGGCCGGTGCGGCAGTGCACCGTCACGGCGAAGCCGTCGGATGCCATCCGCAGCGCCACGGCGCGGCCGATGCCGCGGCTCGCGCCTGTCACGAGAACTCGCCGAGTCATGAATTGAAGCTCCCTTCGATAAAAGATTGAAAATCGTTCGGCTGGTACACCTTGACGACGGCCTCCGCACAACACCGGCCTTCGGCATGAATCGCGCATTCGTATGCGCCATGTCCCTCGTCGCCGCGCAGCAGTTCCCGCGCGCCGATGCGCAGCACCGTGCCGGCGTCGAACGCCGCGCGATGCGCGACATAGCGGTTCGCGCCGAGCAACACACCCGGCTTCGCACGACCGCCCGCCTGCGCGGCAAGCAGGCCGACATGCGCGGCGATCGCCTGCGCCATCAGCTCGATGCCGATCCAGGCCGGCATCGCGCCGTTACCGTCGGCGTACCACGCATCGCGGCATGCACGCGCACTCACCTCGATGCCGGTTTCCGAACAGCGTTCGATCGCGTCGAGCAGCAGCATCGTGCCGCGATGCGGCAACACGTCCCGCACGTTGCCGACGGGAATGTCCGCGCCGCCGTGCAGCGCGTCGGTCAATGGTCTGGCGTGCATGTCAGCCTCCCAGAATCAGGCTGGCATTGCTGCCGCCGAAAGCAAACGAATTGCTCATCACATAACGTCCAGTTGCATCGCCAGTCAGATGGCGCTCGCTGTCGACAAGATCCAGTGGGGGTAGCGCCGGGTCGTTCTCACCGTCCCATACGTGCATCGGCAGCGCGATCCCGCGAGCCAGCGCCAGCCAGCCGAACCCCAACTCGGTCGCACCCGCCGCGCCGAGCATGTGACCCGTCAACGGTTTGGTCCCGCTCGCCGGCACGCCGTGCGGAAACACCCGCGCCGTCACGTTCGCTTCCATCTCGTCATTCAGGCGCGTCGCCGTCGCGTGCAGGTTTACGTAGCTGATCGCGGACGACGCGACGCCGGCGTCCGCGAGCGCGGCGCGCAGCGCGTCCTCCGCGCCGTGGCCCACCGGGTCCGGTGCCGAGATGTGGTGCGCATCGCTCGACTCGCCGACGCCGGCCAGCCGGACCTCCGCCTCGTCGCGACTCATCACGAACAGCGCGGCGCCTTCGCCGATATTGATGCCGTCGCGGTTCCGGCTCATCGGGTTGGTCCGGTCCGGGCTGACCGATTCGAGCGATGCAAAACCCTGCAACGTCAGCTCGCACAGAGAATCCGCACCGCCGACGACAACCGCGTCGCATAGCTTCAACCGCAGCAGTCGCCGTGCGGCCGCGAACGCCTTAGCACTCGACGTGCAGGCGGTCGATAGCGTGTAGGCCGGGCCGGTCACACCGAGTACCGCGCGCACGAACGGCGCGGCCGTGCCGATTTCCATTTGTCGATAATCGAATCCGGCGGGCATCACGCCCGTCGCGGCGCGCTGCGCGAACGCCCGCTCCGCCGCCTGGATACCGGACGTACTCGTGCCCATCACGACGCCGATCCGCCGCGGACCGTAACGCGCGATCGCCGCATCGACGCGGGATCCGATCTGCGCCAGCGCGGCCAGCAACAGCCGATTGTTCCTGCAGTCGAAATGCGCGAGTGATACAGGCGGCGCGACCTCGAGCCTCGACCGCACGCGCCCGACCCAGCCGCCACCGGCGACATCGGTGCGCGGAGCCATGCCCGCTGCGACGCCGATGCGTAGTGCGTCGACAATCTCGTCGGTCGTCGCGCCAAGCGCATTGATCATGCCGGGCGCGGACAGATAAACCGGCGTCTGTTTCGAATTCATGCGCGACACTCCTTCCCGGATGGCGTGGCGAGCGGCGCGAACAGCACCGAGAATACGATGCCCATCGCGAGCGTCGTGCCGAAGCTGCGCAGCGCGGGCATCGCGCTCGCCCCGAGCATGCCGAACGACAGCAACGTCGTGGCCGCCGACAGCAGCACGCCGGTCCATACGGCGCCGAGACCGGCCATGTCCCGCATGCAGCCTTCGCGAAGGAACACCGCATAGTTGGCGCCCACGCCAAGCACCAGCATCAGCGCGAGCCAGTTGAACAGCGTGAGCGGCACCCGTGCATAGCCGAACGCCGCAAGCGTCAGTGCAATGGCGAACACGACCGGCAGTGTCGTCGCGATGCCGCCGCGCACACCGTATCGCCACATCAGCAGCGCGGCGACCACGACGAGCGCGCCGGCCAGCCACAGGCCGCTGTCGACCCGGTAGGCGCCGAACAGACGCGACACGCTCGCGGCCTTGTCGACCCACGACACACCCGGCAGCGTGCGCGCGAGCGCGGCGAACGTCGCCGCATTCGTCGCGTCGACCCGCTCCGGAATCGCCAATGCCGCATCGACGGGACCGGCGCCGCCATCGATTCGACCGAGCCACAGATGTCGGAACGGGGCGGACCAGCGTGCTGCCAGCCACGTGTCGACGGACAGCGTCGCAGGCGTCTGGCGAGAAAACGCGTGAATCCACTCGTCGACAACCTCGTCACGGAAGCCCGCGTGCACGAGTGCCGCGCGCAGCGTCGCGGCATCGCCAAACACGCGCTTGTCCAGCACGGCCCGATCGCGGGCCTGTCGTTGCGCCGAAGGCACGAACGTCGCGATCGACTGGACGCGGCCGGCCTGCTGCCGGTCGAGCGCCGCGATCAATGCTTCCGAACGTTCGAGCACTTCTTCCTGCGACGCGCCCTGGACGACGAAGAACTGCGCGGTGTTCGCCAGCCCGACCGCCGCACGGATATCGTTTTCCTGTCGCGCCAGGCTCGCATCGCGCTGGATCAGCAGATGAATGTCGTCGTCGCTTTTCAACACGGCCCATCCCGGAATCGCGACCAGCGCAACCAGCACGGCGACGGCCACCGCGCGCCGACCGGCCAGCAGCGACTGCCATCCGCCCAGCAAGCGGGCGGCACCCGAGAAAACGCGGGACGGCACGCGCCGCGGGCCTTGCGTCAGCACGAGCGGCAAAAAGCCCGTTACGGCCGCGAACGCACTGAGGATCCCGACGATAGCAAAGCATGCGATCTGCTTGAGCGCGGGGAACGGCACCCACATCAAAATCGCGTAGCCGAGCAAGCTGGTCGCCAGCGCCACCGCGAGCGCAGGCCGCACCGCCGCCGCGCCGCGCCGCGCATCCCATTGCCGCCCGGCCGACAGGTACGCGACGAAATACTGGATCGAGTAATCGACGGCCTCGCCGATCAGGCTCACGCCGAACACCAGCGTCAGCAGATGCAGCTTGCCGAACACGAGCAGCGTCGCCGCCAGCGCGCACACGATGCCGAACGCCGTCGATGCGAACGCGAGCACCAGCAGGCGCGGTGAACGGAATACGCTCATCAGTAACAGCGCAATACCAGCCAGCGACGCCGCACCGATCACGTGCACGTCGCGCTCGGCGCTGGCGCGCGCCGCTTCCGCATAAAACACCGCACCGGCCCGGTCGACGCGAACGCCCGGGAAATCCGCCGCGAGCGCGCGCTCGGCATCGAGCGTCGCGACGCGAACCGCGTGCTGGATCTTCGTTTCGTAGGCCGATCCCGGCAGCGACGTCATCACGAGCACGCCCGTTGCTCCATCGCGATGCGACACCAGCATGCCGTCTTCGAGCGACAGGCTCGACGCCGCGAGCGGCAGTTCGCCGAGCCAGTGCTGCAGCCAGCCGAACGGATCGTCCGCCACGCTGGTCTGCAGGCCGTCGACGGGCGGCGCATAGAGCCGCCGGACGAGCCGGTCGCCGAGCGTGGCGTCGCCCTGTTCGAGCGACCGGCGATCCGTGCCCGTCAGCAGACCGAAGCGGGCCGGCATGTAGGTGGCTGCGATCTGCGACAGATCGAACGGTGGCACCTCGACCGTCACCGAGCGAAATGCGCCGCTGGCGTCGAGCCGCGCGCCGAGCTGCTTTGCGGCCGCCTTGGCGCGAGCGGCGTCGCGGTCGGTCACCAGATAGACGGTGCGATTGCCGAGCGCATCGCCGAGCATGTCGACGGCGCGTTCTGCAACCGGATTCGCTTCCGTCGCCGGCAACAACGCAAGCAGGTTCGTCTGCAACGGCGCGGACCCGCTGAAGCGCCACAGGATGTACGCGATCGCAACCAGCGCGACGGCGAGCCATGCCGCGTACAGCGCGCGCCGGCGAGCACGCTCTCCGGATGCTGCGATCACGTCGCGCGCCGTATTCATCATCGGGCCTCCAGCCACCCGCGCTCGACCGGCGCGAGCGCGTCGACCGGCGTCGGCCGGGCGAACTCGAGCACGGTCACGTTGCCGTTCGCGAACGTCATGTCGAGCTTGCCGAGATACGCGCCGCCGCTCATTTCGAGCACGCGGATCGCCTGTGCGAGCTGCGGCTGATTCGGCCGCAACACCATCCGCCACCGCTCCGGCGCGCCGCTCGCCGCAACGTCGAATTGCGCATACAGTGCCGACAGATCACCGCCGAGCATGTCGCGCATCATGCGCGACACTTGCGCGACGCCACGTCCGCCGCCGCCAGGCGCGACGAGACGACCGTCCGTGCCGACCTCGCGCACGCCGCCGTCGGTAATCACATAAGTGGCTTTGTAGGGCGTTTCGATTCGCCAGATGACGCCCGAGTTACGATCGAACAACATCGAACCGGTGCTGACGAGCGGCTGCTTCATCGCCGACAGCGTCTGGGTCTGCCGAAAATCCGCGCGAATCGCGCCGATTCGCGCCAGCCGCGTCGCGATATCGGAAACGAGCGCGGCATTTCCCTGCCGCACAGTCGCGGCAGGCGCCGGCGCGGCCATCGCGTCGCCGCCGGCGAGCATCACGCACGCGACGAGCATCATCGTCGCAAGCCGTCCGTCGTTCAACTTTACGCCCATTGCGCGCACACCCTTTCGATCAGGGCCGGCGGCGACACGAACTGCAGTTCGCGTGTCGTCGCGTCGATCGCCAGTTGCACCGTGTAACCCTTCGTCAAACGCTCGCCGGAAGCGGCATCGACGATTTCGTAACCGATCTTCAGCCGGTTCTCGAATTCGAGCAGTGTCGCGCGCACGTCGAGCTGCTGACTGTAATGTGCGGGGCGGACGTACTTCAGATGCGCTTCCACCACCGGCCACATGTAGCCCGACGCCAGCATCGCCGGATAGTCGTAGTCGATCATCCGCAGCAACGCCGCGCGGCTGCTTTCGAAGTACTTCAGGTAATGGCCGTGCCAGCAGACGTTCATCGCATCGACATCGTGAAACAGCACCTCGACGCGTGCGGTCGCGGTCAGCAGCGGATGCGTCTCGCTCATGCGGCCTCCCCGTGAAGGCATCCGCCAAGCGGATCGCCGATCGGCCCGCATGCCGCAAGTCGCGCGGTCAGCGCGCGCAACTCCGCCTCGAGCGGCCGGTCCTCGACCACCGGCGGCGATTGGCGGCCCACGTCGTCTATGAACGCGCGAAGCGCGGGCGAAAGCTGCGTCCGCGGGTCGTCGCGCAGCCGCAGCCGCACGGCCTGCACGGTCGCGAGCACGTGCGCCGAGGCAACCTGCTCGGTCAGGGCCAGCACGCGCAGGCAGTCGCGCGCGGCGATCGTTCCCATGCTGACCTTGTCCTGATTGTGCGACTCCGTCGAGCGCGAAAACACGCTCGCCGGCATCGTGTGTTTCAGCGCCTCGGCCGTCCATGCGGACGACGATATCTGCACGGCCTTGAACCCGTGGTTGATCGCGGCCCGTTCCGGGGCAGCGCCCGTCAGGTTGCGCGGCAGTCCGTTACTGAACTTGTCGTCGACCAGCAGCGCGAGCTGACGATCCATCAGGTCCGCGAGATTGGCCACCGCCGTCTTCAGCGCATCCATCGCGAACGCGATATGACCGCCGTAGAAATTGCCGCCATGCAGGACGCATCCTTCGTCCGGATCGATTAGCGGATTGTCGTTCGCACTGTTCAGCTCGTTCTCGATATCGCGGCGCATCCACGACAATGCGTCGCGCGCCACGCCGATCACGTGCGGCGCGCACCGGACCGAATAGCGATCCTGCAGGCGACGCTCCGGCAATTCGTCGCGCCCGGCCAGATCTGCCCGTATCCATGCGGCCACCTCGGCCTGCCCCGCGTGCGGTTTCGCGTCGAACAGCCGCGCGTCGAAGTGCCCCGCCCGCCCGTCGAGCGCGACGGTCGTCAATGCCGTCAGGCGGGCCGCCATTCGCGTCAAGTGATCGGCGCGCGCAAACGCGAGGCATGCCAGCCCGGTCATGACCGCCGTGCCGTTCATCAGCGCCAGCCCTTCCTTCGGCGCGAGCGTCAACGGGATGCGATCGATCGCGCGCCATGCGTCCCCCGCGTCCCGCTCGTCGCCAGCAAACGATACGGTGCGCTCGCCGATCAGGGCCGCGGCGACGTAGGACAGCGGCGTCAGGTCGCCGCTTGCGCCAACCGAGCCTTCCGACGGAATGCGCGGCAGAATACGGTGATTCACCAGATCGGCCAACCGTTCAAGCAGCGTGAATCGCACGCCCGAGTAGCCGAACGCGAGCGAATTGAGCCGTGCGACGATGACGGACAACGTTTGCGTCGCGTCGAACCAGTCGCCCATCCCGCATCCGTGATAGCGGGTCAGCTGCAGCGGCAACGCTTCGACGAGCGGCGGCGGCACCTCGACCACGCACGCGTCGCCATAGCCTGTCGTGACACCGTACAGGGTGCCGCCGTTCGCGAGATAGTCACGCAACCAGGTTGCGCCGCGCTCGATCCGCGCACGCCATGCGGGCCCCGCATTCAGCGCGACCGGTGCACCGTCGCGGGCAATCGCGACGACGTCCTCGATCGTCAGATGCCGGTCGCCGATCACGATGGCAGGCCGGTCCGTATCCACCGCGGCGGTTGCCGCGACGTTCTTCATGTCATGTTCGGCCACGCGGACCTCCGTTGGGCCGCGCCCAAAAATCGAAGAAGTTGAACCATTGATAGGGAGCCTTGCGGCAATAGTGCTCGAGCCGCGCGGCATAGCGCTGCGCCCACGCGGCGACATGGCTGGCGCGCTCTCGGCGCGGCAGCTCGATGCGGTCAGCGAACGGCTCGAAATAGAGCCGGTAGCCGTGCTGCTCCTTCAGGCAGAAGAACAGGTAGACCGGGCAACCGAGCGCGTGGGCGAGGATGTACGGGCCCTGCGCGAACGAGGCCGTCGCGTCGAAAAAGCGCGCGTCGACGGTTTTACCGGAATCGTGCGGCGGCACGCGGTCGCCGACGATCACGAGCAACTCGCCCGCATCGATCCGCGACTGCATCATCATCGCCGTATCCGGGCCGAAGTCGGACACCTCGACGAGCTGCTTGCCGAATTCCCGGTTCGCGCCGGCAAGCACGCCGGTAAAGCGTTTCGCATGCTCGGTATAGACGATCGCCGTCACCTTCGCATGCGCATCGCGCAACGCGAGCGCCCGCGTCATCTCCAGGTTGCCCAGATGCGCGCCGATCACGAGCGCGCCGCGTCCGCTCGCGGCAAGCGCATCGAATGCGGACGAATCGTCGAAACTCACGTCGAGTTCGTCGAGACGGCCGGACCAGGCGACGAATTTGTCGAATCCCGCCTGCGCGAAGGCAAGCATGTGCCGATACGCGCTGCGCCAGCCCGGCTTCGGCACGGCCACCGCTTGCGCTTCGCGCAGGCGCGCGAAATACGCATGCGATGCGGTGCGCGCCGCGCGGTTCGTCAGCAAGAAATAGCCGACGACCGGATGCAGCCAGAACGACGTGAAGCCCTTGCCGAACCAGCGGCAGCTCAGCGCCAGCAACGCCATCCCGATACGGCTGCCGCGTTCCGGCATGCGCCACCATGCGCGCGTGCGGTTCGCCGGCAACGCGTCGCGTCGTTCGACGAGCCGGCGCGTCAGTAACATCGGCGCGCGCACGAGCATCCCCGCGACGAGCCGCGCATGACTCATGCTGATGCGCACGTTGTCGCGCCAGACGTCGAAATGCGATACGCCGTCGGCCGGGTAGACCACGCGCGTCGGGATCGTCCTGAACGCCAGGCCACGCCAGTGAAGCCGGACCAGGATTTCGCTGTCGAAAGCCATTCGCGTCGGCATCGACACCGCGTCGATCAGCTCGCAGACGGCATCGACCGGATAAAGACGAAACCCGCACATCGCATCGGGGATATCCAGCGACAGCGTTTCGATCCACACCCATGCGTGCGTCAGGTAGCGGCCGTAAAGACGCGCCTTCGGCACGCTATCGTCGAAACGCGGCCGCCCCAGAATCACGGCATCCGGCTCGATCTGAGCAGCCGCCACGAACTTCGGCACATCAGCGGCGTCGTGCTGGCCGTCGGCGTCGATCTGGATCGCGTGCCGATAGCCGCGTGCGTGCGCGGCGCGCAATCCGGCCATGACCGCCGCGCCCTTTCCACCATTGGTGGGCAATTGCAGCAGCGTCATGGACGCGGCGTACTGCTCGGCCAGCGCGGCCAGCACTCGACGGGTCGACTCGTCGCTGCCATCATCCACCACCAGGATCGGCAGACCGTGCACGGCGAGGCGCGCCAGCATTCCGCCGATCGCGTCACGATGGTTGTAGATCGGAATAACGATGCAGGTACCGCTCATCTCGCCGCCGCGCCATAGACCAACACGCCCGACGTGCATTCCCGGCCGCCGCACCGGAACGCGAAGCGCGCGCATCCGCGCGCCGGATCGTGCGCGATACGCAGCGCCAGCACCGCGCCGGGCGGCACCGGTGCCTTGAATTTCAGGTGTTCGACCGAGCGGATTTCCCGCACGCCCGGTATTTCGCGACCGGCAAGCCGCGCGGCCCAGTCGATCTGCACGACGCCGGGCAGGATCGGCAGCCCTGGAAAATGCCCTTCGAAATGCGCCAGTGCGGGCGGCACGCGCAGTTCATAATGCAGCGCGTCATCGTCGCTGCGCCACGACGCGAGCAGCTCGAAACCCTCCGGCGCGACCTTGAAGGCCGCCGCCAGCACGGCCGCCGGCAATTTCCCGCGCGTATCGAACGGCATCGCGTGCAGGAATCGCCAGTAGCGCGGCAACGCGGCCGCATCGACATAGGCGCCGAGCGCATGCCGCAAAGTCGTGGCGACCGCGATCCGGCCGTCCGTGACCAGCGCGTCTCGCCCCACCGCGCTCAATACCGCGACGACGCCGACATGGGCGCGCGTCGTGCCGTCGACCACCACCGCGGCCGCCTGTTCGACGTATGCATGTGCGAGTATCCGCGCCTCGAGTTCCGGCAGCGACACGCGCTTGCCGTCGAGTTTGACGACGCGGTCGCGTCGTCCCACGAGCGCGAAGCGCCCCTGTGCGTCGAATCGCGCGGTGTCGTCGGTGCTATGCCAGCCATCGTGACCGAGATGGCCAGAGCGAACGCACAGCACACCGTCGTCGTCACAGCGCACGTCGACGCCGGTCAGCGGCTGCCACGCGGGCGAGACGTCCTGACGCCGCCATGCGATGCCGCCGGTTTCGGTACTGCCAAAGATCTCGAGCGGCGCGGCGCCGAACGCGTTCGAATACGCCGCTGCCGCATCGGCCGGCAGCGGGCCGCCCGACGAGAAGAACGCGCACGGCGCGGGCTCCTGCATCGGAAAACCGGACAATGCCGGCCAGCGCATCAGTTGCGACGGCGTCGAGACCACGACGACGACGCCATACGCGGCGAGCCGCTGCTGCAGTTGCAGCGGCTCGAGCACCGGCGTCCGGTCGAACGCGCGCCCCGCCGCCAGCGGCCACAGGATTCTGAAGAGCAGCCCGTAGATGTGGTGATGCGGCACGCTCGACAGCGTCACGGCCGCACCGATCCGGTCGCCCCATTCGCGTTGCAGCGTACGCACTTCGGCATCGAACTGCGCAAGCGACTTCCGCACCGGCTTCGCGGTGCCGCTGCTGCCGGAGGTGTAAAGCGTCACCGCGACGGCCGCGTCGATCGGGCAACCGGCGACGGCAGGTTCGCGTTCCGGGTCGTGCTCGCACGCGGCCAGTGCCGGCGCATCGAGCACCAGATCGTACGCATGGGCGAGATCGCGGAGATAGCCTGGCGCGTTGCTCGCCGGAATCACGACTTCCCCATGCGCCGCCACCGCAAAGAAAGCGCACGCGAAATCGTACGGATCGTCCGTGCAGATCGCGACCCGTCGCGCGCCGCTCGCCTGCATCATCCGCGCGATGGCCCCCGCGCGAGCGCGCAGATCGCCGAGCGTCAGCACCTCCGCGCCATTGCGACACACCGCCGTTGCATCATCTGCCGCGGCACATAGCATCTCGTGCAGAGCGATCATGCGACACCCGTTCGTTTCCGTCTGGCCGCGACGACGACGCTGCGCCACA
Source organism: Burkholderia sp. IDO3 (assembly GCF_003366075.1). Taxonomy (NCBI): domain Bacteria; kingdom Pseudomonadati; phylum Pseudomonadota; class Betaproteobacteria; order Burkholderiales; family Burkholderiaceae; genus Burkholderia; species Burkholderia sp. IDO3. The sequence continues at coordinate 1,372,277 of NZ_CP028962.1, read as the reverse complement.
GCCACTCACCCGCGAGCAACGCGCCGATCAGCACGTACGCGACCAGCCCGTTGTAAAGCGCCCACGACGCCCGGCTCCAGCAGAGCGCCGTGTAGACCGAAAAACCGCCGTTCACGATGAAGAATACGCACCACACCTGGGTGACGCGGCGCGTGTACCGGACGATTTCCAGGCTCGGCTCGGGATGGGTCAATCGTGCGAATTTCTCTATCATTGTCGGGCCGCGCCGGAGCGTCGCGCCGAACGCGACCAGCAAACCGGCACTCACGCATGCAGGATAAAGATGAAGAAGACGTTCGCTGTCGGTCACGGCAATCGCGGCGGACAACACGGTCAATGCGCCGGCCACGCACCAGTCAAGCGTTGTGATCCGTTTGAGCGTTTTCGCGAGCGTGCCCTTGCCGATCATACGTTGGAGCCACAGCAACGCGACCAGCAGGCAGCCGACATAACGCGGCGACATGTGTTGCCACGCAAACAGGATGACGAGCGGATAGGCTGCCACCAGCGCCGCCCTCGCCGCGACGCCTGCGCAGCGTAGCAAGCCGGTGCAGGTAGTCGCGCGCATGCCCGTCGCCGTCACGCGCGCGCGAGCAACGCGTGAACCGCGGCAATGACGTCACCGACGGTCCGCACGGACTTGAATTCTTCGGGCTTGATGCGCTTGCCCGTCATTTCCTGCAGCTTGATGGCCAGATCGACCGCGTCGATGCTGTCCAGATCGAGCTCGTCGAACAGGTGCGTATCGGGTGTCACGCGCTCCGGCTCGATCGCGAAATTCTCATGAAAAATGGCGCGAATGCGCTCCAAGATTTCTGCATCGGTCACGAATGACTCCCTTTTTCCAGCATGGCTTCTTGCGATGCCTGACGCGATTGCTGGTCGGCAATGAAAGCCACCAGCGTGTTGATCGAACGGAAATGGGCTTTCGTGCGCTCGTCGTTCGCTGCGATCGTCAGGTGAAACTTCTTGCGCAGCATGATGCCGACTTCGAGCGCATCGACCGAATCGAGGCCGATCCCGTCGGTCGAGAACAGCGGTGCATCGTCGTCGATATCGTCGACCGTCATGTCGCTGAGGTCGAGCATCTCGATCAGAAGCTGCTTAATTTGCAGTTTTAAAGTATCCATGCTGAAACAGGCTTTGAGTAATGTGCACTTCCACCTCGCGGGCGATGCTGCGAGCAGCGATCGACGGCGACGTCGCGCCCGGTGCCAGCCGGCTCGGATCCATCGGTTCGAGCACGTCGATGCGCATGCGAAACGCACGAGACGGCACGTGATACCAGCGCAGCGTCTTGGTGAAGACCGGAGGATCGCAGTCGATCAGCACCGGTTGAATCCGGCTGCGCGACTGCAGTGCCATATGCGCGAAACCGCGCGAGAACGCATGCAGACGATTGTCGCCCGGGCTGCGCGTCCCTTCCGGGAAGACGATCATCGTGTAGCCCGCCGCCAGTTGCCGTGCCCCGGCCTCGACGAGATCGACGGCATCGGCATTGCTCACGTATTCGGCCGCGCGGACGATACCCCAGAAACAGGGGTTGCCCCAGTGCGCACGCTTGACGACGCAGCAGGCCTTCGGCGTCAGCGACAGCAGCACCATCACGTCGAGCCACGTCGGATGATTAGCGACAACGATTACCGGGCCGTCTTGTGCAAGGCCCTCGACGCCGCTCGACTCGAGCTTCATCACGCCGACGCGCTGCAGCAGCGCGACCAGCGCGCGGAAGAAATAATGGATGACGAGCGTCACGCCACGCTGGCGTGAGCGTCGGTGCGGCCACAGCATGCCGACGACGATCGCCAGCAACGAGAACACCGATCCGCACAGTGCGAAAAACGCGAGGCTCGCGCCGGTCGCGAACAGGCGCCAGCCGTAGTCAAGCCGCGCGATCATGCCAGCTCCATCGCCACATTGCTTGCTGGCTGCGGCATGACGCTGTCGTGCGCGCCGACAGGCAGCGCAGCACCGCCGTGCAGTGCGTGCCGGCCGCCTCGTCGGGCTCTTGCGCGCCGTGCGCCGCTATCTCGCAGGTCAGATAGCCGGCCGGCTCGTCTGCACCGATCAGCATCGCAAGTCCGACGCTCTCCGGGTCGTCATCGACGGCGCCATATACCGGATCGGCCGGCTCGTGCGCATAGACGAGCAACACCGGCGACGCCGGCGACGTTTCATATTGGGAAAATGCTTCGAGCAACGCGTAGCCGAGGGTTTCGTGGCCGGCTGCGACCGCGGTCGCAGCCGATCGATCGCGCCTGGCAATTCCGAATATGCCCGTGACCGCGTTGAGGACCGAGAGACTGAAGGCCGTTGGGGAGACCGGTTCTGCGGCGCCGATGTCGGCGAGAATGCCGGTGGTGCGTGTCAACTCGCCATGGCGCGACGCGAATACCATCCGCAACGGATGCTCCGCTCCGGCACAGTCATAGGCTGCCTGAAGCGCGAGACGCGACAGCCGGCTCAAGCGGCGTCGCACCATCGGATCGAGGGCTTCGACGCCCGGCACCCCCGCGGTCGAAATCGACGTCCATCTGGCGATTGGCATGGTCCAATGCAAATCGGCCATTGTTGTTCTCGTTGAGGTGACTTTTCTTGAATGCTTTTATGTAGCGCGGCCCTGAATCAAGGCAGCTGCGCTCCGCTTTTCCGTGAAACCCGCTACCGCACGCATTGGCGCCCGGACGCCCGCAATCGACTCGCCATCTTGCGGCAATACCTCAAAAAAATGGAAGTCGCCATGCCTGCGAAGCTGGCAGCCGGATTATCAACCACTGCGATTGAATGGTCGGCATCTCGGTGCGGCGAAACTGTAACAGGGCTGTTACAAAAGATCAACGCCACGGCGAGTGACGTCTTCGATATTTAACGATTTATCAATTTCTCGAAAAAGTCATGCATCGTCGGTTATCCAGACGATCACGATTCAGCGTACCTTGCGCCGGTCCGGCACTGAAATGGCTCATAATGCGCTCGATGCCGAATTCCCTGCTTCCCGTTCAATGACTTACTCGCTCGCCACCACCTACACCCGGGAACTCGAAATCCGCAAGAGCCGCTTCATCGCGCACGCGATTCCCGTCGAGGACCGCGACGCCGCGATGCACGCGCTGCAGCGCCTGCGCGACGAGCATCCGACGGCCACCCACGTGTGCTGGGCGCTGCTCGCGGGCGGCCAGTCGGGCATGTCGGACGACGGCGAACCGTCGGGCACCGCCGGCCGGCCGATCCTCGAAGTGCTGCGTCATCACGATCTGGACGGCGTGCTCGGCGCGGTCGTCCGCTACTACGGCGGCGTGAAGCTCGGCGCCGGCGGCCTGGTGCGCGCCTATACCGACGCGATCGCATCGGCGCTGCTCGATGCCGAGCGCGTCGAGCGCATTCGCTACACGCGATTCGCGATCGAAATCGGCTACCCCGACGAAGCGCGGGTGCGCCGCTGGATGGAACAGGCGGGCTACGAACTGGTGGACAGTGCTTACGGGATGACGGTGAAACTGGTGATCAAGCTGCCCGAAACGGCCGAGGCGGCCGCGAAAGCCGAGCTGTTCGACCTGACGCAGGGGCGCTCGGGCTTCCCCGATCTGTAATCGGGCGCGACCGGGAGGCGACCCGCGTCGCCGGCCGCCTCCGTACCGCGCGCCCGATCCGCGGCCGGCGCGCGCCGCGTTGCACGGCGCGCGTCTCCGGCCTCGTCCGCTCAATCGCTCAATAAAAGTCCGGCACGATCATGTCGTCCGGCACCGGACGACGGATGTAGTCCTCGTGGTGCTCGCGCTGCGGCAAATCGATGGTCGAACGCGGCACCTCGTGATACGGCACCTGGTCCAGCAGATGGCGAATGCAGTTCAGCCGCGCGCGCTTCTTGTCGACGGCCTGCACGACCCACCACGGCGCCTCGGGGATATGCGTGCGCTGCAGCATTTCCTCCTTCGCAGCCGTATAGGCCTCCCAGCGGCGGCGGCTCTCGAGGTCCATCGGGCTCAGTTTCCACTGCTTCAGCGGATCCTCGATCCGGCTCTGGAAACGCAGCTCCTGCTCGTGATCGGTGATCGAGAACCAGTACTTGACGATCTGGATCCCGCTACGCGCGAGCATTTTCTCGAACTCGGGCACCGAGCGGAAAAACTCCTCGTATTCGTCGTCGGTGCAGAAATTCATCACGCGCTCGACGCCCGCGCGGTTGTACCAGCTGCGGTCGAACAGCACGATCTCGCCGCCGGCCGGCAGATGCGTGACGTAGCGCTGGAAATACCATTGCGTGCGCTCGCGGTTGCTCGGCGCGGGCAGCGCCGCCACGCGGCACACGCGCGGGTTCAGCCGCTGCGTGATGCGCTTGATCGCCCCGCCCTTGCCTGCCGCGTCGCGCCCCTCGAAAATGACGATGAGCCGGTGCCCCGTGGCCACGACCCAGTCCTGCAGCTTCACGAGTTCGCCCTGCAACCGGAACAACTCGCGGAAATACTGTTTGCGCGCTTCGCGGCGCTCCTGAGAGAACAGCAGGTCGTCGCCGTCGTCGAAACGGCGGTCGTCGAGCTCCATCTCGAGCTCTTCGTCATAAGCGTCGACGAGGTCCTCCTCGAAACGGCGCTGTCGCGTTTCGAGCGATGCCATATCGGTGAGGTTGTCGGTCTCGGTGCGGGTAGTGTTGTCGCCCATGGGGCCTCCTTCCTTCAGTTGACGCAGCCAAACTCCGCCATTATCCCAGCGTCGCGCGTCAAATTGATGAAACGGCCCGCGGGGCCCCGTCGGGAGTGCAACCGCCGCCGGTTGCACGGCTGGCACGGCTGGGCGGGCGGACTGGGCCACTCGGGCGCGACGCCCGCACGGTCGCGACATCGTCCCGGCCCGCCACCGCTGTCGACGATCGCCCTTCGGCCGGCGACATACCGCCGGCGGCGAACCGAACCCGGGCCTTGAAGCGGGTCGGCGGCCTTCAGAAGCCGCGCCGCCCGTCCCGCGGGTTCAGGTCGTCAGCCGGGAATGCGGCGGCCGGAACCGGCAGCCTCTTGCCGCGATGCGTGCCGACCTCCCGACCGGCCGGCTCGAATACATCGCGTCGACAGCCGCGCATCCGCACGCTGACTACGGCACGGCGCCCGACATGCCAGATCAGCAGCGCGACACCTCGTGCATGCGTAAAAATCCGTACGTCGCGTCATGGCGATACGTGCAAACTGCGGTTGAAAACACAGTCCATCCAGCCCGCCGAGAAACCCCTGAGCGAGACAGAAAATTTTCACCGAAAACACCCCTTGAACCGGCTGCAATCGAGCGTCACACGCCACTCGCCAACACCTCGCAATCTAGTTGCGCGCACAACCTTCTCCCTAAATACCATTTAGCGCACCGTACGCCTGACCGCTTCGAAGCCCCCACACGTCACCGCATCACATCCTGCAAACTCGCCCCGACCCTGCGCCATCGCGCCGTGCAATTCGCATACCCGGCGGCCCACCGCCCGCTCTCACGGCCTTCACGCCGTGCAGGGGTATACGTGGTGTTGCATCCAGAAAAAACTTTGCATAGAGTGCATCCCATCGATTCCGGCGGACAAAGACGTCCCACGATCGTGCGCAACCCGGGTCCGCTAGCCCGCGCCGCGCCGGCCGCCCCGCAAGCGGCCACCCTATCCGCATTCCCGTTATCCGACAGCGTTGTCGGGTGAACGGACCGGCAAAGAAGCCCTTGCCTCGCTCGTCGAGGCAAGGGCTTTTTTTTGTCCTTCGAAAACGTACTTCCTCAACCGAATCAGGAGCACACCATGCGTCATGGCGATATTTCCAGCAGCAACGACGCCGTCGGCGTCGCCGTCGTCCAGTACAAGATGCCGCGCCTGCACACGCGCGCCGAGGTCATCGCAAACGCACGCGAGATCGCCGAGCGCGTGGTCGGCATCAAGCGCGGCCTGCCCGGCATGGACCTCATCGTGTTCCCCGAGTATTCGACGCACGGGATCATGTACGACGCGAAGGAGATGTACGACACGGCGTCGACCGTGCCCGGCGAGGAAACCGACATCTTCGCGGCCGCGTGCCGCAAGGCGAACGTGTGGGGCGTGTTCTCGCTGACCGGCGAGCGTCACGAGGAGCATCCGGACAAGGCCCCGTACAACACGCTCGTGCTGATCAACAACCAGGGCGAGATCGTGCAGAAGTACCGCAAGATCATGCCGTGGGTGCCGGTCGAAGGCTGGTATCCGGGCAACTGCACGTATGTCGCCGATGGCCCGAAGGGGCTCAAGATCAGCCTGATCATCTGCGACGACGGCAACTACCCGGAAATCTGGCGCGACTGCGCAATGCGTGGCGCCGAGCTGGTCGTGCGCTGCCAGGGCTACATGTACCCGGCGAAGGATCAGCAGGTGCTGGTGTCGAAAGCGATGGCGTTCATGAACAACTGCTACGTCGCGGTCGCGAATGCGTCGGGCTTCGACGGCGTGTATTCGTATTTCGGCCACTCGGCGATCGTCGGCTTCGACGGCCGCACGCTCGGCGAATGCGGCGAAGAGGAAAACGGCGTGCAGTACGCGGAGCTGTCGGTGAGCCTGATCCGCGACGCGCGCCGCAACATGCAGTCGCAGAACCACCTGTACAAGCTGCTGCATCGCGGCTACACCGGCAAGATCGGTTCCGGCGAATCGCCGAACGGCGTCGCGCAATGCCCGTTCGAGTTCTATGCGAACTGGGTGAACGACCCGGACGGCACGCGCCAGGCCGTCGAACGCCTCACGCGCGCAACACCCGGCACGCCGGAATGCCCGATCGAGGGCATCCCGGCCGAAGCGCCCGCGCACCGCTGAGCACGCAGCCCCTGCCCGGCCGTTCGCGTCATGCGCGCGAACGGCTCCGCCTCATTCTGGAGCCCTCATCATGCTCGGTGTCGCTCTCTTTTTCATCGGCGCGGTGCTGGTCGTCAACGGCGTCGCGCTCACCGGCCGCATCGAACCGCGCGATGCGGCCGGCCTGAACCTGCTCGTCGGGCTGCTCGCGCTGCTGATCAACCTTGCCGGCCTCGTGCAGGCATCCGCGCCGCCGCAGTATTTCTCGAGCGCGGGCGGCCTGCTGTTCGCGTTCACGTACCTGTATCTCGCCGCCGTCCAGTGGCGCGGGCTGCAAGGCGCGGGCCTCGGCTGGTATTGCCTGTTCGTCGCGATCAGCGCGCTCGTCTATGCGGGCACGTCGCACGACCTGCGTTTCGGTGCGATGTGGCTGCTGTGGTCGAGCCTGTGGTTCCTGTTCTTCGTCGCGCTGGGGCTGAAGCGCCGCGTGCGTTTCCTGCCCGGCTACACGATCGCGATCGGCGTCGGCACGTGCTGGCTGCCCGGGATGCTGATGATGACGGGGAGGTGGTGATGAGCGCACGCGATACACCGCTCGCCGCCGATCCGCTCGCCGGCCACCGCATCGCCGATGCACCGTTCTACCAGCCGGCCGGCGCCGAAGCCGACTGGTTCGAGACGGCCTGCCGCCATCATCTGCCGGTGCTGCTGAAAGGGCCGACCGGCTGCGGCAAGACGCGCTTCGTCGAATACATGGCGTGGCGCATGGGCCTGCCGCTGATCCAGGTCGCGTGCAACGACGACACGTCGGCGGCCGACCTGACCGGCCGGCATCTGCTCGACGCCGACGGCACCTACTGGGCCGACGGGCCGCTCACGCTCGCGGCGCGCCACGGCGCGATCTGCTATCTCGACGAGATCGTCGAGGCGCGCCCGGACGCGACCGTCGTAATCCATCCGCTGACCGACTCGCGGCGCGTGCTGCCGCTCGACCGGCTCGGCGAGGTCGTGCACGCGCATCCGGATTTCCATCTGGTGATCTCGTACAACCCCGGCTATCACGGCGACCACCGGCGGCTGAAGCCGTCGACGCGGCAGCGCTTCGTCGCGCTCGACTTCGGCTATCCGGATGCCGAACACGAAGCCGACGTCGTCGTGCGCGAAAGCGGCGCCGACCGGGACACCGCGCGCCGGCTCGTCGATCTCGCGCAGCGCACGCGCGCGCTCGCCGGCGACGGGCTCGACGAAGGCGCGTCGACGCGGTTGCTCGTGCATGCGGCCCGGTTGATCGTCGCGGGGCTCGCGCCGCTCGACGCGTGCCGGATCGCGATCAGCGACGCGGCAACCGACGATGCCGACACGCGCGCCGCGTTGCAGACGATGGCCGCCGCGCACTTCGCGACATGAGCGCCGACATGAACGCGCTGCAGCTCGCCCGCTTCCTGCACGGCATGACCGCGCGCGAAACCGGCGTGCAGCTCGACGATGCCGCGCCGCGCGCGACGCTCGGCCACGCGACGCTGCGCGTGCCGCGCACGTTGCCGCCCGATGCGCGTGTCGCCGCGGCGGCACACGCCCTCGCGCACTGGCGGCACTCTCCGTCCGGCGAACCGGCCGGCACGCTCACGCCGATCGGCATCGCGATCGCCGGCCTGATCGAGGATGCACGCGTCGAAACGCTGCTCGCCCGCGAATGGCCGGGGCTCGCGACCTTCTGGGCGCCGGCGTTCGCGCCGATCGACCGCGAAGGGCTCACGTTCGGCCGCCTGTGCGCGCGACTCGCGAAGGCGCTGTTCGATCGTTCGTATCGCGACGGCAATCCGTGGGTCGACACCGGCGTGCAACTGTTCGACGCGCTGCGCGACCGGCTCGACGACTACCGCGCATGTCGCACGATCGCGTCGCGGCTCGCGAACGATCTCGGCCAGATGCGCGTGCGCTTCGAACCGGACGACGGCACCTGGCTGCGCTATCGCGACGACAACGCGTGGCTGTGGACGCAGCCGGCCGCCGCGTCCGAGCGTGCGGGCAGCGAAGGCGTCGACACGTCTGCCGCCACCGGCGGCCACGCCGACGCGCCGGACGACACACCGGCGCCACCCGCCGATGCACCGCGCTATCCCGAGTGGAATTGCCACACGCGGCGCGAACGGCGCGACTGGGCGACGATCGTCGAACGCGCGCCGCCCACGTCCGCGCCATCGCCGTCGCTCGCCGCGCGGGTGGACGCGGATCGGCGCGCCGCCCGGCACCTGCGCCCGGCACGCGCGGCGGAATTGCTGCGACGCGTCGGGCGCCAGCTCGACGGCGACGCGCTCGACGTCGATGCGGCGATCGCCGCCCGCATCGCGCGACACGCGGGGCATGCGCCCGATCCGCGCATATTCCGTCGCCGCGTCCCGCACGACGCGTGCGGGCCCGTCCTGATCCTGCTCGACCTGTCCGCGTCGACGGCCGCGCACGTGGCCGCGCTCGAGAAGCGCGCGGCCTTCGTGCTCGGCGACCTGTTCGATCGGCAGCGGCGGCGCTGGGCCGTGCACGGCTACACGTCGGACGGCCGGCACCGCGTGTACTACGCGCGCTTCAAGGATTTCAACGACGCGTTCGACGCGCCCCGCCGCACGGCGCTGCTCGCGGCCGACGCCGGGATGAGCACGCGCACCGGCGCCGCGCTGCGCCACGCGCTTGCGCTGCTGCGTCGCGAGACCGGGGCCGTGCGCGCCGCCGTGCTGATGATCGGCGACGGCGAGGCAGCCGACATCGACGTGTTCGATCCGCGCTATCTCGTCGAGGATGCACGCCATGCGGCGCGCCACGGCCGGCAGCATGGCGTCGCGATCGCGGGTTTGTCGTTCGGCGCGCCGCCCGGCTTGTCTACAATACTTGGCGTCGGCCCGAGCTGCGTTCACGCGGCGAACGGCGACGCCCTGCCGGCCGTCGTCGCACAGGCGGCCGGGCGGCTGACCGCCTGACGGCCCTACCCGGAAGAGACAGGAAAGACCGAATGAACAGTGTGAAGGTTGGCGTTTTGTTCTCGCAGAGCGGATTCACGTCGCGCCTCGGCCAGAGCCAGTTGCGCGGCACGCTGCAGGCGATCGCCGAGATCAACGAAGCCGGCGGCGCGAACGGCTGCGAGATCGTGCCGGTCGTGCGCGACGCGTGCTCGGATCCGGCCGTCTACGCGCGTCTTGCCGAAGACCTGATCGCCACCGAGCGCGTGAACGTGCTGTTCGGCGCGTACATGTCGAGTAGCCGCAAGGCGCTGATTCCGATCGTCGAGAAGTGGAACAAGCTGCTGTTCTACCCGACGCTGTACGAAGGCTTCGAATTCTCGCCGAACGTGATCTACACGGGCGCCGCGCCGAACCAGAACAGCGTGCAGCTCGCCGCGTTCATGACCGCGCAGTTCGGCGCGCGCGTGTACCTCGTCGGGTCCGACTACATCTACCCGTACGAGTCGAACCGCATCATGATCGACCTCGTCACGCAGCATCCGGAAGGCCAGATCCTCGGCGAGGTCTACATGCCGCTCGTCACGTCCGAGCAGGATTTCGCGGCGGTGGTGGCCGACATCCGCGCGAAGGCGCCCGACTTCGTGTTCAGCACGCTGGTCGGCGACAGCACAGCTGCGTTCTACCGCGCGTATGCGCAAGCCGGGCTCGACGCGCGCAAGATGCCGATCGCGAGCCTGACGACGTCCGAGATCGAGCTCGGCCAGATGGGCGCGGCCGCGGCCGGCCACTACACGTCGTCGCCCTATTTCCAGACCGTCGACTCGGACGTGAACCGGCGCTGCATCGCGCAATTGAAGGCGCGCTTCGGCGACGACGCGAACGCGTCCGCGCCATGGGAAGCCGCGTATTTCCAGGTGCACCTGTTCGCGAACGCGCTCGCGCGCGCCGGCACCGACCAGCGCGACCGGCTCGTCGAGCATCTCGCCGAATCGGAATTCGACGCGCCGCAGGGCCGCGTGAAGATCGACCGGCTCACGCAGCACACGTGCCTGTATCCGCGCATCGGCTGCGCGACGGCGGACGGCAATTTCACGATCGTGCGCGAAGCGACGCGCCGCGTGCATCCCGATCCGTATCTCGTCACGCATTCGCTCGGCGATCGCGTGCATACGCCCGACGAACTGAAGGCATAGCCGACGATGCGCGCCCGCACCCCGATCCGCTCGACGCCGCGCCTGCTCGCCGAACTCCGTTCGCTTCGCGTGATGGTGTACTACCCGGACGACGACAACGGCCTGCTGATCGTCGAGCAGCTGTCGCGCATCGGCTGCCCGAGCGAGCAGCGCTGGCCGCCGCCCGCCGAGTTGCCGGAGAGCGTCGATCTCGTGATTCTCGCGGTGCGGCCCGATCTGCTGCATCTGTCGATCCCGTGGCTCGAGGACGATGCGCGGCCGCCGGTGATCGCCGTCACGACCTATGAAAGCCCGACCATCCTCGAACTGATGCTGCGCATCGACGCGCAAAGCGCGGTGACGACGCCCGTGCGCTCGTTCGGGCTGTTGAGCGCGATGGCGCTCGCGTGTCACCAGAGCCGCCGGCACGACGAATACCGGCGCCGCATCGCGCAGCTCGAACAGCGCGTGATATCCGCGCGCACGCTGCAGGAAGCGAAGACGTTGCTGATGCAGCACAACGGCATCGGCGAGGAAGAGGCGTATCAGCAGATCCGCTCGCAGGCGATGGAGCGGCGCATCTCGATCAACCAGCTCGCCGAACAAATCGTGCAGGCGCACGCGCTGCTGAAGCGGTGACGCATGCGCGAACGCCGTGCGTCACCGTACGTCAGTCGGGCGGCGGCAGCATGGCCGTATCCTCGGGGCCGGGCACGCGCCCGTCCTGTGCGCGCAGCTCCCGTTTCCTGACGGGCAACCAGCCGGTCTTGCGGTCGACGAGACGCACGTGCGTCTCGTCCGGGTTCCGGATGCACTGCGTCGACGAAGGACCCGCGCGACGGCAAGACCGTCCTGTGCCTGCATGGCGAACCCGCGTGGGGTGATCTGTTTCGTCATCTGATCGGCGCATCGCACCCGATCACACGGGATTCGGCAAAAGCGCAACACCGCAGGAATGCAACTACTGGTTGCGGAACCCTATCGACAACCGCGACCGTTTCGTCGTCGCGCTCGACCTCGATCGCGTGACGCATCGCGATGCATCGCTTCACCGGCCCGGGCGAGCGGCACGGTACATTCCACGGCCGGGCGAACACCCGGCCGCGAAACCACATGCGAACCGCATGCGCGGCCGCTTTCGCGAACGCGCATGCTTCACGCCGACGTCAGTGAATGACCCGCGTAACGCCACGCCCGCGCGGATCGGCCATCGCTTCAGGCGTCTTGCCGTCGATCTTGATCACCTGGATGTCGCCGCTGAAGTCCTGCCCCTTCAGCGTGTAGCCGCGCGCTTCGAGCTGCTTCGCGAGCTCGCCCTCGATCGGATGGTACGGCTCCCAGAAGATCGTGTTCGGCGGCAGCAGCTGATGGTGGAAACGCATCGCGCCGACGGCTTCCTTCAACGGCATCTTGAAGTCGTAGATGTTGTTGATCACCTGGAAGATCGACGTGAAAATCCGCGAGCCGCCCGGCGTGCCGATCACGAGCGACACCTTGCCGTTCTTCGTCATGATCGTCGGCGACATCGACGACAGCGGCCGCTTCTTCGGTTCGATCGCGTTCGCATCGCTGCCGACCACGCCGAACATGTTCGCGACGCCCGGCTTCGCGGAGAAGTCGTCCATCTCGTCGTTCAGCACGATGCCCGTGCCGTCGGCGATCACGCCCGAGCCGAAATAGCCGTTGATCGTGTACGTGTTCGACACCGCGTTGCCCCACTTGTCGACGACCGAGAAGTGCGTCGTTTCGGCCTTCTCCGGCATCGTCGTGCCGAGGCCCGGCTGCACGCTCTTGGTGTCCGACGGCTCCTTCGGGTTGACCTCCGCCGCGCGCTTCGCGATGTACGCGTCGTCGGTCAGCTGTGCGATCGGCACCTTGTAGAAGTCGGGGTCGCCCAGGTATTGCGCACGGTCGGCGAACACGCGCTTCTCGATTTCGGCGACCAGGTGGATGTACTGCGGCGAGTTGAGCGGCACGCCCTCGAAGTCCTTCTTCAGGTCGGCCTTCATCTTCAGCAGCTGCACGAGGCCGATGCCGCCGGAGCTCGGAGGCGGCGCGGTGATCACGTCGTAGCCGTTCCACTTCGCCTGCACCGGCTCGCGCCATACCGCGCGATACTGCGCGAGATCCTCGGTCGTGATCAGCCCGTTGCCGTCGCCCGTCTTCATCGACGCGGCGATCAGCTCGGCCGTCTTGCCCTTGTAGAAACCTTCGGCGCCGTCGTTGGAGATCCGCGTGAGCACGTCGGCGAGATCGGGCTGCTTGAAGTTCACGCCGGCCTTCAGGCCGGAGAAATACTTGTCGAAGTTGGTCTTGCCGCCGAACTCCTTCGATGCGTCGACGCCGCGCTGCGCCAGTTGTTCGTCGACGACGAAGCCGTCGCGCGCATAGTGGATCGCCGGCGCGAGCACCTGCTTCCACTTCAGCTTGCCGAAGCGCTTCTGCGCTTCCCACATGCCCGCGACCGTGCCGGGCACGCCGACCGCGCGCGGACCGTACAGGCTCATGCCCTTGATGACGTTGCCGTCCTTGTCGAGGTACATGTCCTTCGTCGCGGCGAGCGGCGCGCGTTCGCGGTAGTCGACGAAGTACGGCTTGCCGTCCTTGTAGATCGTCATGAAGCCGCCGCCGCCGATGTTGCCGGCTTCCGGATACGTGACGGCGAGCGTGAACGCGATGGCGACGGCCGCGTCGATCGCGTTGCCGCCTTCCTTGAAGATCCGCTCCGCGGCATCCGCGCTGTACTTGTCGGCCACCGCGACCGCCGAGCTCGTCAGGACCGCCGGCTGCGGGCCCTTCGCATAGACGGGCGCGTTCGGCAGGAAACCGACGCCGGCCACCGTCGCGAGCACGACGGCGGATGTTTTGAAGCGATTCAGCGTAGTCATTGCATGTCCCCCATATGGATCTCCTTCAGGCAGGAAAGGCACCTGATCCGCTTATGGCCGCTGGCGCGCCGGCAGCCACGTGCGGTTTCGTAGTATAGGGGGACAAAAAGGGTCGAACACGCGGTGCGCGACGAAAGCGCGCAAATTGTGCGCGGCCCCACATGCCGACGGTAAAAACCGCCACACGGGCCGGTCGAAATTTCATGCGTCGCGCGCGATCGCGCAATGCACAAAAACCGAAAGTTGCGTCGTGCGCGCACGACGCGCGCCGCACGTAAAAAAACCTGCGATCGAGCGCCCGCGGCACACGCGTATCTGCGAAGATAGCGCCCCGATTTCACGCCGCATCATTCGTTGCGTGCACGCGCCGCTTCACGTTTTCTAGTCTCGCTTCGTATGGCTTCACACAATGCACATCATGCGACCGGCGTCGCAGCCGGCGTCGCCGCCGCCGTCCTCGTCGCACAAACCGGCGCAACGGGCCTCTGGCACACCGGCATGCTCGCCGCATTCGCGGCAGGCGTCGCGGGCGGCACCGCGCCCGACTGGCTCGAACTCGCATGGTGGTCGCGCAAGCGACGCTTGTGGATCACGCACCGCACCGTCACGCACTGGGGCATCGGCTGGATCGCGCTGCTCGCGCTCGGATGGCACGGGCTCACCCATCATCCGTATCCGCTGTGGGCCGCACCGCTGTTCGGCTTCGCATGCGGCGGCGTGATGCACCTGCTCGCCGACTGGCCGAATCCGCTCGGCGTGCCGTGGATCTGGCGGCGTCATTCGCTCAACCTGTGGAACAGCGGCCATTGCGACCTGATCGTGGTGGCTGCCGCATGGGGCGGCACGCTGTGGCTCGCGCAATCGCTGTGCACGCGCGCACCGCTGCTCGAATCCTGGCTCGGCTGGCTGCATCGCGTGTAGTCGTGCGAAGGGCGCGCGATATCGCGTGATGTTGCGCAGCGAACCGCTCGCTTCCGTCGCGACGCGCGTTGCCGACCGCTTCTTCGACGGCTTCTTCCCTCCCCCTCCGTCTGAACCGGCACCCGCGATTCGCGGGCGCCGTGCCCGCGCACGCCTATTGAAACGCCGGCGTCGCGCCTCATCTTCATCCGTATCGGCGAGACGACGCACGCACTCACGCCGCGCCCGAGGCCCGGCACGCACGCGCGTCGTCTGGCACACTGACGATTCGCGCGCGGTCGCCCGCGCGCTCGCACCCCCGCTCGCACCCCATTTCAACGCTCCGATGGACGTCACCGCCACCCGCCCCGCCGCCAGCGCACTCGACGTGTTCCACCCGGCCGTCGCCGCGTGGTTTCGCCGCACGTTCGCCGCACCGACCGGTGCGCAGGCGCTCGCGTGGCCGCACGTCAAGGCCGGCCGCTCGACGCTCGTCGCCGCGCCGACCGGCTCCGGCAAGACGCTCACCGCCTTCCTGTGCGCACTCGACGATCTCGTGCGCGATGCGCTCGCGCACGACGGCGCGCTGCCCGACGCGACGCTCGTCGTGTACGTGTCGCCGTTGAAGGCGTTGTCGAACGACATCCACGTGAACCTCGACGCGCCGCTCGCCGGCATCGCCGAATCGCTCGCGCAACTCGGCCTGCCGGTGCCGGCGATCCGCACCGCCGTGCGCACCGGCGACACCACGCAGGCCGAACGTGCGGCGCTGCGCAAGCGCGCGCCGCACATTCTCGTGACGACGCCCGAGTCGCTGTACGTACTGCTGTCGTCGACATCGGGGCGGCAGATGCTGTCAGGCGTGCGCTCGGTCATCGTCGACGAAATCCACGCGCTCGCATCGTCCAAGCGCGGCAGCCATCTCGCGCTGTCGCTCGAACGTCTCGACGCGCTGACCGGCAGTCCGCTGCCGCGCATCGGGCTGTCGGCCACGCAAAAACCGATCGACGCGGTCGCACGCTTCCTCGTCGGCGGCCCGGCCGGCGCGCCGCGCGACTGCACGATCGTCGACACCGGTCACACGCGCGAACGCGACCTCGCGCTCGAACTGCCGAACGTGCCGCTCGAACCGGTGATGGCAACCGACGTGTGGGAACAGGTGTACGACCGGATCGCCGCGCTCGCGGCCGCGCATCGCACGACGCTCGTGTTCGTCAACACGCGGCGCACCGCGGAGCGCATGGCGCGCCATCTCGCCGACCGCCTCGGCAAGGACGCGATCGCCGCGCACCACGGCAGTCTCGCGAAGGAACACCGCTTCGAAGCGGAACAGCGGTTGAAGCGCGGCGAACTGAAGCTGCTCGTCGCGACCGCGTCGCTCGAACTCGGCATCGACATCGGCGACGTCGATCTCGTCTGCCAGGTCGGTTCGCCGCGCGGCATCGCGCCGTTCCTGCAGCGCGTCGGCCGCTCCGGCCACCATGTCGGCGGCGTGCCGAAGGGACGCCTCTTCCCGCTGTCGCGCGACGAGCTCGTCGAATGCGCGGCGCTGCTCGACTGCGTGCAACGCGGCGAACTCGATGCGTTGCGGATTCCCGAGGCACCGCTCGACGTGCTCGCGCAGCAGATCGTCGCCGAAGTCGCATGCGCGGAATGGCAGGAAGACGCGCTGTACGCGAGCTTCACGCGTGCGGCGCCGTATGCGCATCTGCCGCGCGAACGCTTCGACGACGTGATGAAGATGCTCGCCGAAGGCTTCACGAGCCGCCGCGGCGTGCGCGGCGCGTATCTGCATCGCGACGTGGTCGGCGGCACGGTGCGCGGGCGCCGCAACGCGATGATGACCGCGACGACGTCCGGCGGCACGATCCCCGACATGGCCGACTACGCGGTGCTGCTCGAACCGCAGGGCCTCCAGGTCGGCACCGTCAACGAGGATTTCGCGATCGAGAGCCTGGCCGGCGACGTGTTCCAGCTCGGCAACCAGTCATACCGGATCATCCGCGTCGAGACGGGCCGCGTGCGTGTCGAGGACGCGCAGGGCCAGTCGCCGAGCATCCCGTTCTGGCTCGGCGAGGCGCCCGGGCGCAGCGACGAGCTGTCGGCGGCCGTCGGCCGGTTGCGCGCACGGCTCGACGGGCTGTTCGCCGAAGGCGACCGGCTGGCGCATGCCGGTGCGCGCAAGCATGCGGGCGGCGACGAAAATGGCAACGGCCACGCCCCCGGAAAAACCGGCACCCGCCGCAACGAAAAAAAACGCGCGGATGCCGGCACGAGCACCGCCGCCTCGCAACGCGATGCCAGCGTCCCCGCCACCGCAACCGGCGTCGCCGAAAGCCGTCTCGCGCCGGCGCTGCGCTGGCTCGCCGACGATCTGCACCTGTCGCCGGACGCGGCACGCCAGATCGCCGACTACCTCGCGCGCACGCGCGCGGCGCTCGGCGCGCTGCCGACGCAGGACACGCTCGTGATGGAACGCTTCTTCGACGAATCGGGCGGCATGCAGCTGGTGATCCATTCGCCGTTCGGCAGCCGCATCAACCGCGCGTGGGGGCTCGCGCTGCGCAAGCGCTTCTGCCGCAGTTTCAACTTCGAGCTGCAGGCGGCCGCGACCGACGACGCGATCATTCTGTCGCTGTCGCTCGCGCACAGCTTCGCGCTCGACGAAGTGTGGCGCTACCTGCGCTCGGCCAGCGCCGAGCACGTGCTGATCCAGGCGCTGCTCGACGCGCCGCTGTTCGGCGTGCGCTGGCGCTGGAACGCGACGACCGCGCTCGCGCTGCCGCGCTTCACCGGCGGCCGGCGCACCGCGCCGCAACTGCAGCGGATGAAGAGCGAGGATCTGCTCGCGACCGTGTTCCCGGATCAGGTTGCGTGCCTCGAGAACGTCGTCGGCGAACGCGAGATACCGCACCACCCGCTCGTCGACCAGACGCTCGACGATTGCCTGCACGACGCGATGGATACCGACGGCTGGCTCGCGCTGCTGCGCCGGATCGAAAGCGGCGCGATCGAGCTGGTCGCGCGCGACCTGCCCGCGCCGTCGCCGCTCGCCGCCGAAATCCTGAACGCGAAACCGTACGCGTTCCTCGACGACGCGCCGCTCGAAGAGCGCCGCACGCAGGCCGTGCAGTCGCGCCGCTGGAGCGATCCGGAATCGGCCGACGATCTCGGCGCGCTCGACGCCGACGCGATCGACGCGGTGCGCGACGAAGCGTGGCCGCTCGTGCGCGACGCCGACGAAATGCACGACGCGCTGCTCACGCTCGCCTGCGTCGCCGATCACGAAGCGCGCGCACACGAAGGCTGGCCCGAGCGCCTCGCGGAACTGGCCGAACGCCGCCGCGCGACGCAACTCGTCACGCCGGATGGCGCGGCGCTATGGGTGCCGGTCGAGCGGCTGGTCTGCCTTCGCGCGCTGCACCCCGACGCGCGCACGGCGCCCGCGCTGAAAGTGCCGGCCGCGTGCGCGCAGCCGTGGGAAGCCGATGCCGCGCTCGTCGACGTGATCCGCGCGCGGCTGACCGGCTTCGGGCCGCTTGCGCTCGATGCGATCGCGCAGCCGCTCGGCCTGCCGCCTTCCGCGATCGCAACCGCGCTCGCGGCGCTCGAACGCGAAGGCTACGTGATGCGCGGCCGCTTCACGCCGGGCGCAACCGGCGACGAATGGTGCGAACGCCACCTGCTCGCGCGCATTCATCGCTATACGGTGAAGCGACTGCGTCGCGAGATCGAACCGGTCGAGCGCGCCGATTTCATGCGCTTCCTGCTGCACTGGCAGCACCTGACGCCCGACACGCGCGGCTCGGGCCGCGACGCACTCGCGGCCGTCGTCGAACAGCTCGAAGGCTACGAAGCCGCGGCCGGCGCATGGGAAGACGCGCTGCTGCCCGCGCGGCTGACCGACTACACGGCCGGCGGCCTCGACGAGCTGTGCCGCTCGGGCAAGCTCGTGTGGACCCGCATCGGCGCGCCGGCGCGCGCGGCCGGCACGCCCGTGAAGACGACGCCGGTCGTGCTGCTGCCGCGCCGCCACCTCGGCGCATGGCAGGCGCTGCGCGACCCCGCCGCGCAACCGGCGCTGTCCGCACGCGCGGCGCAGGTGCGCGACGCGCTCGCCGCGCACGGCGCGATGTTCTTCGATGCGCTGCTCGACGAGCTGCACATGCTGCCCGTCGAACTCGAACAGGCGCTCGGCGAACTCGTGTCGGCCGGCCTCGTGAACGCGGACAGCTTCGCCGGCCTGCGTGCGCTGCTGCGGCCGGCCGTCAAGCGCAGCGCGACCTATGCGCCGCGCACGCGGCGCGGCGGCGCACTGATCGGCGGCATGGACGACGCGGGCCGCTGGGCGCTCGTGCAACGCGTGACGCCGCCGGACGATACGCCGGCGCCGCAACGCGGGATGGCCGCGACCGACCCCGATGCGCTCGAACACATCGTATGGACGCTGCTGCGCCGCTATGGCGTCGTGTTCTGGCGGCTGCTCGAACGCGAAGCCGACTGGCTGCCGAGCTGGCGCGAACTCGTGCGCGTGCTGCAGCGTCTCGAAGCACGCGGCGAGATTCGCGGCGGACGCTTCGTGGCCGGGCTCGCGGGCGAGCAGTTCGCGCTGCCCGAAGCGATCCCGATCCTGCGCGAACTGCGCCGGCAACCGGGCGACGGCCAGTACGTGTGCGTGACCGGCGCCGATCCGCTGAACCTCGCCGGCACGCTGCTGCCCGGCGACAAGGTGCCGGCGCTCTCGGGCAATCGCGTGCTGTTCCGCGACGGCATGCCCGTCGCATCGCTCGTGTCGGGCACGTTCCACTACGCGCCCGACCTGACGCCCGCCGCACGCGAAGAGGCGCGCCTGCGGCTCGCGCGACGCTACTGACAACGGCTGACAGGCGATACGTCGCGGACTACTGAACGCCGCGCTGCAACGTCGCGCGCGTTCGGATAGCATCGAACGATTCGACGTACGGGCCTCCACGCCCGACACACGCCTTCCGGAGATTTCCCTTCATGCCTTCGCATGCCGATTCGCCCGCCGTTCATCACGCGGGCTCGTTGACCATTTTCCAGGGCGCTGCGTTGTATATCGGCGCGGTGCTCGGCACCGGCGTCATTGCACTGCCCGCGCTCGCCGCCGAAGTCGCGGGCCCGGCTTCGCTGCTCGCGTGGGCCGCGCTCGTCGTGCTGTCGGGGCCGCTCGCGGCCACCTTCGCCGCACTCGGCGCGCGCTACCCCGACGCCGGCGGCGTATCGACCTATGCACGACGCGCATTCGGGCCGAAGGCCGCGGCAATCGTCGGCTGGTGCTTCTATTTCGCGGTGCCGGCCGGCGCGCCCGCCGCCGCGATGTTCGGCGGCGCCTACGTCGCGGCCGTCACGGGCGGCGGCCACACGACGGTCATCGTTACCGCCGCCGCGCTGATCGCAACAGTCTCCGCCGCCAATGCGTTCGGCGTCACCGTATCGGGCCGCATGCAGCTCGTGTTGTCGGCGCTGCTCGTCACGCTGCTGCTCGCCGCCGTGCTCGCGTCCGCGCCGCATGCGCGCGCGGCGAACCTGCATCCGTTCGCGCCGCACGGCTGGCTCGCGGTCGGCCAGGCCGCCGCGTTGCTCGTGTGGAGCTTCGCGGGCTGGGAAGCGATCACGCACCTCGCCGCGGAATTTCGCCGGCCCGCGCACGACATGCCGCGCTCGGCCGGCATCGCGGTCGTGGTCGTCGGCCTGCTGTATCTGTCGGTCGCCGCCGCGAGTGTCGCGGTGCTCGGGCCATCGGCCGGCGCATCGGGTGCGCCGCTCGCGGAACTGATCGCGGGCGGCATCGGCGGACACGCGCAGGTGCTGGCGGCCGCGGCCGCGCTGCTGCTCACGCTCGGCACGATGAACGCGTATTTCGCGGGCGCGGCCAAGCTCGGCGCGGCGCTCGGCCGCGACGGCGCGCTGCCCGCGTGGCTTGCGCAAGGCAGCCAGGTCGGCGGCGTGCCGCGTCGCAGCCTCGGCGTGATTGCGTTGCTCGCGACCATCGCACTGGCCGCGACGACGATCTCGGACGTCGGGCCGAAACCGCTCGTGCTAGTCACGTCCGGTTGCTTCGTGATGGTGTACGGGCTCGGTGCGGCCGCCGCGCTGAAGTTGTTGCCGCGCGGCAGCATCGCGTATCGCTGCGCGTGGGTTTCGCTGGTCGCCGTGGCCGGGCTGTTCCTCACGACGGGATGGTATTTGCTGTGCCCGCTGCTGCTCGCGGGCGGTGCGCTGCTTTATCTGCGGATGGCCGGCCGGCGCAATTGACGGCGCCGCACACCGGTGCGCCGGCGATCGTGCATGCGATCGCTGCGACGCGCCGCTCGAGCGCTCACGCGTTCATCGCCCGCCGGCTGCGCAGCGGTTCGTCGTGCGCGTGACGTGCGTCACGCCGGCACCAGCTCGAAGCTGAGCCGCTTGCCGAGTGCGGCGGCCGCGCTCGCGAGCGTCGCGAGCGTAAGACTCGTATCGGTTTCGTCGAGCAGCCGGTTGAGCGCGGCGCGGCTGGTTTTCATCCGCGCGGCCATCGCCGTTTTCGTGATGTGCTGCGCCTTCATTTCCTGCGCGATCTGCCACGCGATCACGCGCTTGATCGCGGTGGCGGTGGCGGCTTCGAGATGGCCGTCCTCGTCGAGGAAGGCATCGAAATCGCTGCCGATATGCGGATTGTTCGTGGTCGTCATAAGGTACTCCAATGCATCGCGTTGCCGGCTGACGGCGGCGCCGGCACAAGCCGTGAATTCAGATGGCGCGCGTCAGCGCTTTCAGCCGTGCGACGGTCACGTCGAGATCGTCGGACGGTGTCGCCTGCGACTGCTTGAAGAACGCGTGCAGCAGGACCATCGTGTCGCCGACGACCGTGAATAGCACGCGCGCGCTTCGTCGCGGCAACATCACGCGGATCTCCCACAGATCCTTCGACATCTTCCGGACCAGCGGCATGCCGAGCGGCCAGCCCAATTGAACGGTCTTGATCTCTTCGCCGATCAACCTTCGCTCGATGTGCCCGAGCCGCTTGAGCCACTCACGCACCGGCTCGTTGCCGCACGCCGTGCGAAAGAAGCGCACGCCGAGCGTGACCTGAATCTGCTGTCTCGTCATCGTCTTGCCAGGAAGCGTACCAAAAACGATACGATATGCCAAGCACGATGCAGCCCGCTACTGACCGAATGGCCAGCGAAAAGCCGTGAGGGGAATGCCGCCGGCCGACGCGTGACGGGCCGGCCTTGCGCCGGGCGTCACCGCGCATCACCCGCGGCGAGCCGGCTTGCGCGCACCGCGCGGCGTGCTGGGCGCGCGCGCATCGCCGAACCGCGCCTGCGCGATCTCACGCACGGCGTCGATCAGCGTCCGCGCGACCGGCGACGGCTGCGCATCGGTGCGCAGCACGAGGCCGACCGGTTCGTCGGTACCCGCGGCCGGCAACGCCAGACGCGCGAGCGCACCGGCCGTCAGGTCGTATTCCGCCGCATAGAGCGGCACGAACCAGACCGCATCGTTCTCGAGCGCGAGCACCCGTGCGACCGACACCGACAGCACCTCGATGAACGAATCCAGCGGCGGCGCGCCGCATGCGCCGAGCAGTTGTTCGGCCGACTGCCGGATCAACGTACCGAACGGCGGCAGCACGACCGGATAGCGCGCGAGTTCGGCGGCCGGCGCGGCGCTGGCCAGCAGCGGATGCCCGGCGCGCACCACCGCGACGAGCGGCTCGTTGTACAACTGCTCGAACGCGAGCCCGATCATCCGCTCGGGTTCCGACAGGCGCCCGATCGCGCATTCGAGCGCGCCCGCCTTCAGGCGCTCCAGCAGCTCGGTATTCGCGGCCGTCGCGATCCGCACGACGACGCGCGGCCAGCGTGCGGCCAACGCCTTCATCAGCGCGGGCGCGAGCGACGCGGCAACCGTCGGCAGCATGCCGATTTCCAGCGTCGCCGCGGCGGCCCCGCCCTCGCGCGACAGCAAGCCGACGCCCTGCCGCAGCGCCAGCACGCACGCGTTCGCATGCGGCATGAACAGTTGCGCTTCGCGGGTCGGCTGCGCGCCGTGCCGCCCGCGCTCGAACAGCTTCACGCCGAGGATCGACTCGAGCTCGGCGATCGTCTTCGACACGGCCGGCTGCGTGATCGACAGGCTTTCGGCCGCCTTCTGCACGCCGCCCAGCTGCGCGACCGCGAGAAAGCACTGCAGGTGCCGGAATTTGACGCGGCCGTCGGCGATACGGTTATTCATAACAGGCGGTTATGCAGAGGTCGATGAAATGCCATTTTGCATAACTTTCCGGATAGCCCCAAGCATTCGGCGATACGTCACGCGGAACGCCGCAATGCGTGAAAGCCGGTCGGCTCCCAGACCCGCTTCGCGATCAGCAAGGCCGTCCCGTGCTTTTGTCCGAGCGGCGCGGACGACGACTCCGCGTGCAGCGCCGCCGCCTTGCTGCTCAGCCGCCGCAGTTCCTGCTCGAGTTCCGCGGCAGCCGCTTCGGTCAGCATCCCCTGCGAGAACGTCATCGTCTCGCCCGGGCCGTCGAAGCGGCTGCCGAGGAAATCGTCGAGCACGTGCGCATGGAAGTACCGGCGGATCGGGCCGCCCGGCAGCCAGTCGAAATCGCGCGCGACGCGCACGCGAATCCGGTCGCCCGGCAGCAGCGCGATCACGTTCATCCGGTCGAGCATCAGCAGGTATTTCACGCAATCGGCCTGCGTCACGCAATAGGCCGACACGATGTCCTGCACGGTCCAGTAATTGATCGCGCAGACGGCGACGAGCAGCAGCTTCTCGTCCGACACGATCAGCGCCTCCTGCTGCTCGGTCAGCACCCGCAGCCGCGGCGCGGAGGCAGACGCCTCCTGTACGAGCTCGGCGAGCGTATAGCCGAGCAGCTGCGCGATCTCCGCGATGCGCTCCAGCGTGAAGCGGCCGCTCGCGAACAGCCGCTTCACGCTCGTCTCCGATACGTCCAGCGCACGCGCGACATCGCGATAGGTCATGCCCTGCGCCTTCAACTGGCGCTTCAGCGTTTCGATGAGTTGGGCGGTCTCGGTCATGTCGGTATCGAAAAATGATGCTCAAGGTCGGATATTAGGCTACTGAAGCATCCAGGCAAGCACTTTTGGATACTTGTCTGCATAATCCGCTCCGTCCTGTCACGCATCGACGGAGCTGCAATGACCACCCGAACCGAAACCGCCGACTTCGACCCGCATCACACCGCCTCGCGCGATGCCCGCGACACCGGTCGCATGCTGCCGCTCGCCACGGTACGCACGCTGGCCGCCGGCGCACACGTCGGCGATCTCGTGTTCATCCGCGTGGCCGGCGCGTCCCGCGATGCGGCTGGCAGCGCAGGCGCATGGGCCAACCGGTTCGGGATCGTCGTCGATACGTCGGGCGACGAGCCGCTAATCGCCGAGCCCGCGTTTGCGCGCACGAAGCTCACGCCGCTGTCGCGCTTCGTCGCCCGCGCCGACGGCGCACGCATCGCACTGGCACGCCGGATCGCGGCATCGACCGTCGAAGCACAGCGCGACGTGCATGCGACGGCCGAGCAGCGGATCGACGCGCTGCTTCGCAACCGCTTCACCCTGCTGTCGCAACGCGGGTTCTGCGCGAACTACGTAACCGACGTGCTCGGCGCCGAGCAGGCCGCGACGCCGGCCGCGCTGCTGCGCAGCGGCACGCTGGCGCTCGAATTCGACGGGATCGTGTTCGATCCCGGCTGCCGGTAACGGCGCAACGCGGGCACGCTCGGGGAGACCGGATAACAACAACAACGACATATCAAAAAAACAGCGACGGGCTGGCTGGAGGGCCGTGCACGGGGTCGTCACCGACGACGCGAAGCCCGATCGCTTTTTCCGCCGGACAGGCTTCCTGTCCGGCGGATTTTCATTGGCGCGGCCGAACATAACGAACGGTTATGTGATTCGCGAAAAAAGGTCATTTTGCATAACTTTCCGGATTGGCTAAAGTCCTGCCATCCACTTCGCGAAATACCTATCAGGAGACGCCCGATGGATTCCCCCACGATCCTCACCCCGCGCGACTGGCCGTCGCATCCCGCGTATGTCCACCCCGAGTACCGTTCGTCGGTAAAGCGCGGCCCGACGCGCCCGATGATCCCGCTGAAGGAAAAGCTGCGCGACCAGTACGCACCCGTCTACGGTGCGGAAGATCTCGGCGCGCTCGACCACGACCTGACGAAGAACGCCGTGAAGAACGGCGAGCCGCTCGGCGAGCGCATCGTCGTCACGGGCCGCGTGCTCGACGAAGGCGGCAAGCCGGTGCGCAACACGCTCGTCGAAGTGTGGCAGGCCAATGCAGCCGGCCGCTACGTGCACAAGGTCGACCAGCACGACGCGCCGCTCGACCCGAACTTCCTCGGCGCAGGCCGCTGCCTGACCGACGACGAAGGCCGCTACCGCTTCCTGACGGTCAAGCCCGGCGCGTATCCGTGGGGCAACCATCCGAACGCGTGGCGACCGAATCACATCCACTTCTCGCTGTTCGGCGACTACTTCGGCTCGCGCCTCGTCACGCAGATGTACTTCCCCGGCGACCCGCTGCTCGCGTACGACCCGATCTTCCAGGGCACGCCCGAGGCCGCGCGCGATCGCCTGATCTCGCGCTTCTCGATGGACATCACCGAAGAAGGCTATGCGCTCGGCTACGAATTCGACATCGTGCTGCGCGGCCGTGACGCCACCCCGATGGAGCGCTGAACCATGACGACGCTGAAGCAAACCCCTTCGCAGACGGTCGGCCCGTACTTCGCCTACGGCCTGTGCCCGCAGCAATACGATTACGACCTGAAGAGCCTGTTCACGCCGACGATCGCCGCATCGCACGCCGAAGGCGAGCACGTGCTGCTGATCGGCCAGGTGTTCGACGGCGACGGCAACATCGTCGGCGACGCCGTGCTCGAATTCACGCAGGTGGACAGCGCCGGCCGCTACCCGGCATCGCGCGACGACATCGCGAAGTCCGGCTTCACGGGCTTCGCGCGCGTCGGCACGGGCACCGATCCGCAGCAGCGCTTCGTCGTCGAGACGGTGAAGCCGGGCCGCATCGCCGCGGACGAAGCGCCGCACATCAACGTGACCGTGATGATGCGCGGGATCCTGACGCACGCGTTCACCCGCGTGTATTTCGACGACGAAGCCGCGGCGAACGCGGCCGATCCGGTGCTGAACGAAGTGCCGGCCGAGCGCCGCGCGACGCTCGTCGCCAAGCGCGATGCGCAGCCGGGCCGCCCCGTCGTGTACCGCTTCGACATCCGCATGCAGGGCCCCGAGGAAACCGTGTTCTTCGACGTGTAACGCACGAACCGGCACGGGCCGGCGCAAGCCGGCCCGGCAGCGAGCCGCCCGCACGGCGCGATACCGGCAGGCATCGCGCCGTGCGGCGGTTTTTCGTTGTACGGCACCATCATTCGATGCTGCATCGCGACATGCCCGCTCGCGACCGCCCAAGCCTTTCGTCGATACCTTCCGACCCCGATACCGAACAGGCGATTCAAACGCATGCTGCGACAGCACATCAATTGTGCGGCGCCCGCGATATCGTTTGCGCGTTACACGGCGTATGCTTGGCTATCTGCAACACACCAACGGGATTGAATCGAAACAAGCAACAATTCCCCGAGCAATGCGCGACACGCCAGCAGGGCTGTTCGCGCATTTTTTCTGACCGAGTGCCTTTAAGCGCGTCTGACCGAATCCGGCAGGCGCGTTTTTTTCGCGCGCGGAAAACCGGCGCGGCCGGCACCGCCGCCGCTCCGCCTACCGGCGAATCTCCAGATACCGGCTCGGCGTCTCACCCAGGATGCGCCGAAACGCGGACGTAAACGCGCTCGCGCTCGCATAGCCGAGATCGAATGCGACGCGCGTCACCGGCTGCCCGTCGCTCAGGCGGGTAATCGCCGCAAGCATGCACACCTGTTGACGCCACGCGGCGAAACTCACGCCGGTCTGCGCACGAAACAGCCGCGTGAAGGTGCGCCGGCTGACGCCCGCATCGGCCGCCACCTTGTCGAGATCGGCCGCGATCGACGGCGACGCGAGCAGATGGCGGCAGACCTTCGCGAGCCGCGCGTCGGCCGGCAGCGGCGCATGCAGCGACAGGCGCGGCATCGTCGCGATTTCCGCGACCAGCAGCGCCATCAGCTTGCCGGCCCGGCCGTCGACGTCGTACATCGCCGGCAGGTCGATCGCATCGTCGATCAGTTGCCGCAGCAGCGGCGACACGCCGTACACGCCGCACTGTTCCGGCAGCCCCACCGCCTGCGCGGCATCGCCGGACACGAACGTGTTCAGCATCGTGACCGGCCCCGTCATCGTCATCTCGTGCCGCACGCCGGCCGGCACCCAGCACGCGCGCTGCGGCGGCACCAGCCAGCGGCCGTGCGGCGTCGACACGCTGATCGTGCCGCGCGACGCGAACGCGAACTGCCCGCGCACGTGCGCGTGCTCGGGAAACGTCGTGCCTGCCGCGTAGTCGTTGGCGGTCACCACCACGCTACGGGGAATATGTTCGTAGGGATCCAGCAGCGTATTTCTCAAGGCCCGAATTCCATCATGAATGACCCGATATCGAAGGCGGGTCACCTTCGATCGATCTACGATCCGCTCCACGCTTGCGCGACCGGATGGCCGCAAGACCCGACGGCCGAATCGGCCGGATAGCAACTTCATCGGAGCGGAAATGCCCAATACGTTTCATCGCGTGGGGGACGGCCCCCACCCTGTTCTCGTGCTGCACGGCTGGTTCGGCGACGCCCGCGCGTTCGACCCCCTCGAAGCGTGGCTGTCACGCGAGCACTTCACCTATGTATTCATGGACTACCGCGGCTACGGCCGCATGCGCGACGCGCACGGCAGCTACACCATCGACGAGATCGCCGCCGACACCCTCGCGCTCGCGGACACGCTCGGCTGGCCCGCGTTCAGCCTCGTCGGCCACTCGATGGGCGGCATGGCGATCGAGAAAGTCGCCGCCATCGCGCCCGAACGGGTGCGCGCGCTGGTGCCGATCGTGCCGGTGCCCTGCGGCGGCCTGCCGTTCGACGCCGCGCAGCGCGCGCTATTCGAACGCGCCGCCGACCATCTCGCCGATCGCCGGACCCTCATCGACCGCAGCACCGGCGGCCGGCTGCCGGCCGCGTGGGTCGAGTGGAAAGCCGCGTATTCGGCATCCTGTTCGTCGGCACGCGCGTTCGCCGCGTACTTCCGCGCATGGGCCGACACGGATTTCAGCGACGAGATCGCGGGCCGCCATCCGGTGAAGGTGCTGATCGGCGAACACGATCCGGCATTCGACGCGGCGCTGATGGCGCGCACGTATCTGCGGCGCTATCCGCTCGCCACCGTCGACGTGCTGCGCAATGCCGGCCACTATCCGATGAACGAGACGCCGCTCGCGCTGGTCGCCGCGATAGAATCGTTCCTGCTCGCCACGGCAGCGAACCCCGTCGAACCGGCGAACCGTATGTGATGCGCCGCCCACGCGCGGCATCCGGTCGGCACGCATCAGCGCAGCATGAACGACATCGCCGACAGGCTGTTCAGCGTGCGCACGACATGTTCGACCGAAGGCCCGTCGAAACGCAACGTGACCGCATCGGTCCGTTCGATCGACGGCAGCACGCAGAACAGATCGGCGAGCGCGGCCGTCTGCACGCGCAGCGTGCATGCGGCCGGCGCGGGCCGATGCGCGCCGGCGCGCCAGCCGGCCGACAGCGCGTGCACGACCGTTTCGCGCGCGGCGGTCGCGATGCGCGCGCAGGACGCGGCCGGCGTGAGCGTGTCGCCGCTCGACGCGCCGCCGGCCGTCTTGATCGTCTCGAAACGCGCGTCCGGAAACAGCGGCTGCGTTTCCTCGGCGAACACGTCGTCGCCCGACGCCAGCGCGACGTGCGCGCCGTATTCGCGGGCCAGCGCGCCGTACAGCCCGGCTTCGCCGAGCTCGACACCGTTCAGCCACACCTGCGTAAATGCAAAGCTGTTGATCGTATGCGCGAGCACGCCGCGCGTCTGCGATTTCGCGTGAAAGCCGATCATGAATACGAGGTCCGGCTGCTGTTCGAGGCCGGCCATCATCCCGAGCGCGCGCGGCTTGCCGAGCACGACGCGCGCGCGGGCATCGAGCCCGTCGGGCAGCAGGTTGCGGAAGCCGCCGTGCGAGTCGTTGACCCACACGGCCTGCGCGCCGCCCGCGAACGCGCCTTCGATCGCCGCGTTCGCCTCGGCGGTCATCCAGCGGCGTGCGCGTTCGTATTCCGGATTGCCGGCACGCGTCTGCTCGGCGGCGAACACGCCGGCGACGCCCTCGATGTCGGTCGAGATCAGGATCTTCATGACTGGGTCGAGCGTCCTTCGTTGCTTTCGTTGAACAGGCGATCGAGATCGGGCACCGCGTCGCGCAGCGATTGCCGCACGTGAGCATCGCGCCCGGCAACGGTCACGGCCTGCAGCAGCGCGTCGGCGATCGCATGCTCGACGCTTTCGGCCGCGGCCATGAACAGCGGATCGAGCGCCGCATCGGCCACGAGGGCCGGCAGCGCGACGGTCGATGCATCGTGCGCGACGGTGTACGCGGTCGAGAATGCGAGCGCGATGTCGCCGCTGCCGTGCCCGTAGACCGAACCGGTCCGGGCCAGCCCCGCACCGGCGCGGCGTGCGAGCCGCGACAACTGCCGCGCGTCGAGCGGCGCATCGGTCGCGAGCAGCAGGATGATCGAGCCTTGCTCGGGCGGCGCCGCATGCGCGGCCGCCTCCGCCCGTCGTTGCGCGACGATGCGCCCGACCGGCACGCCGCCGAGCGTGAGCATCGGCAGCCGGCCGAAATTCGCGAGCACGAGCGCGCCGACCGTATACGGCCGGCCCGCCGCGACGGCCACGCGCGAGGCCGAACCGATCCCGCCCTTCAGGTCGAAACACGACATCCCGCGCCCGGCGCCCACCGCGCCGCGTGCGAAGTCGCGCGCGGCCGTGCGGCATGCGTGGTCGTAATGCGCGGCCGTCACCGCGAACGCCTGAATGTCGTTCAGATACCCGTCGTTGCACTCGAACACGAGCGGATTGACCGTCGACCAGTCGCGGCCGATCTGCGGATTCGCGGCGATGGCCGCGCGGATCTGCGCGTGCGCAACGATGCCGACACCGAACGTATTGGTCAGCGCGATCGGCGTGTCGAGCGTGCCGAGCTCGTCGACCTGCACGAGCCCGACGCTCTTGCCGAAGCCGTTGATCACGGCCGCGCCGGCCGGCACCTTGCTGCGGTACAGGTCGCCCGGATGCGGCTTCACGACGGTGACGCCCGTCTGCACGCCGCCCGCGTCGAGCGTGGCATGGCCGACGGTCACGCCCGGCACGTCGGCGATCGTGCCGCGCGGCCCGGCCGGCAACGTCTGTGTCCACATCGAAACCGCGCCCATCAACGACGCTCCAGCTTCGGATCGAGCGCGTCGCGCAGCCCGTCGCCGAGCAGGTTGAACGCGAGCACCGTCAGGAAGATCGCGAGGCTCGGGAAGATCGCGATGTGCGGCGCGGTCACCATGTCCGCGCGCGCCTCGTTGAGCATCGCGCCCCACTCCGGCATCGGCGGCTGCGCGCCGAGCCCGAGGAACGACAGGCTCGCGGCCGTGATGATCGACGTGCCGATCCGCATCGTGAAGTAGACGACGACCGACGACACCGTGCCCGGCAGGATGTGCCGCATGATGATCGTCCAGTCGGACGCGCCGATGCTGCGCGCGGCCTCCACATAGGTCATGTGCTTGAGCATCAGCGTGTTGCCGCGCACGAGCCGCGCGAACGCCGGGATGCTGAAGATCGCGACCGCGCAGATCACGTTGACCATCCCGTTGCCGAGGATCGCCACCACGCCGATCGCGAGCAGGATCCCCGGGAATGCGAACAGCACGTCGGCCACCCGCATCGTGATGCGGTCCCACCAGCCTTCGTAGTAGCCGGCGAGCAACCCGAAGAACGTGCCGATGATCGCGCCGAGCGCGACCGAGAAGAAACCGGCCGCGAGCGAGATGCGCGTGCCCGCGACGATCCGGCTGAAGATGTCGCGGCCGAGCGAATCGACGCCGAACCAGTGCACGGCCGACGGCCCCGCGTTCAGCGCGTCGTAGTCGAAGTAGTTTTCCGGATCGAACGGCACGATGTGCGGGCCGACGAACGCCAGGACGACGAGCGCGAGCACGAAGCCGGCCGCGACCAGCGCGACGGTCTGCTTGCGAAACTTGCGCCAGAATTCGCGCCACGGCGTGCGAATCGCGGCGGGTGCGGCCGGCGCCGCGGGCTGGACAGTCGCGTTCATGCGGCCCTCACTTGAACCGGATGGTCGGGTTGATGACCGCGTACAGCACGTCGACGGTCAGGTTGATCAGGATGAACTCGAGCGAGAACAGCAACACGATCGCCTGGATCACCGGGTAGTCGCGCATCGTCACCGAGTCGACCAGCAGGCGCCCGAGCCCCGGCCAGTTGAACACGACCTCGACGACGATCGAGCCGCCGAGCAGGAAGCCGAACTGCAGCCCCATCATCGTGACGACCGGGATCATCGCGTTGCGCAGGCAGTGCTTGAGCACGACCATCGGCTCGTGCACACCCTTCGCGCGCGCGGTGCGCACGAAGTCCTCGTTGAGCACCTCGACGAACGACGCGCGCGTGAAGCGCGCCATCACGGCCGCGACCGCCGCGCCGAGCGTCAGCGACGGCAGCACATAGCTCTTCCACGTGCCGTCCGGCACGACCGGCAGCCAGCCGAGCTTCACCGAGAAGATTTCCATCAGCAGCATGCCGAGCGCGAACGCGGGAAACGAGATGCCCGACACCGCGATCGTCATCCCGACGCGGTCGGGCCAGCGGTTGCGCCACACCGCCGACGCGATCCCGATCGCCATCCCGAACAGCGTCGCCCACCCCATGCTGACGAGCGTGAGCAGCAGCGTCGGCATGAAGCGCTCGCCGATCTCGGTCGACACCGGCCGCTTGCTGCGCGTCGACCGCCCGAAATCGCCGTGCGCGATCTTCACGAAGAAGTTCGCGAACTGCGCGGGCAGCGGCCGGTCGAGCCCGAGATCGGCGCGCACCAGCGCGACCGTCGCATCGTCGGCTTCGGGGCCGGCCGCGAGCCGCGCCGGGTCGCCCGGCAGCAGGTGCACGAACAGGAACACCAGCACCGCGACGATCGCGAGCGTGGGCAGCAGGCCGAACAGGCGTTTGACGAGAAAATTCAGCATGGGGCAGCACCGGTCGAATCAGCGCGCCGGCAGCGTACGCCGCCGGCACCGCGTGGCGGGCGAGTCGCCGTCATTTCAGCGAGATTTCGTCGAAGTTGAACGAGCCGTCCGGCATCACGTACGCGCCCTGCAAGCGCTTGCTGCGCGCATAGACGATCTTCTCCTGCACGAGGAAAATCCACGGCGCGTCGGTCCAGATCTGCTTCTGCGCGTCCGCGTAGAGCTCGGTCTTCTTCGCGCGGTCGACCGTCTCGAGTGCCTTCGCGAGATCGCCGTCCACCGTGTCGTTCTTGTAGTACGCGGTGTTGACGAGCTTCGGCGGCGCCGATGCGCCGGCGAGCAGCGGCGTGATCGCCCAGTTCGCTTCGCCCGTCGACGACGACCAGCCGATGTAGTACATCCGCACCGGCGCCTTCGCCGGATCCGGCGCGCTCTCGACCTTCGCGACGCGCTCGCCGGCTTCCAGCGCCTGCACCTGCACCTTCACGCCGACCTGCGCGAGCTGCTGCTGCACGAACTGGATCGCCTTCTGCGACGTCGAGTTGTTATACGCGGACCACAGCGTCGTCTCGAAGCCGTTCGGATAGCCGGCCTCCTTCAGCAGCGCGCGCGCCTTCGCCGGGTCGTATGGCCACGGGCCGAGCTTGGTCGCATAGTCGACGCCCTGCGGCACCACGCCGGTGGCCGGCGTCGAGAAACCGGAGAACGCCACCTTCGCGAGCGCTTCCTTGTTCACCGCATAGTTCAGCGCCTGGCGCACCTTCGGGTTGTCGAACGGCTTTTGCAGCGTGTTCAGCGACACGTAGCGCTGCACGATCGACGGCCGCTCGATGACGTCGACCTTCGCGTTGCCCTTCAGGTCGGCCGCCTGCTCGAACGGGATGCGGAACGCGAAATCGGCTTCGCCCGTCTTCATCAGCGCCGCGCGCGTGTTGTTGTCGACCACCGGCTTCCAGTCGATCGCGTCGATCTTCGGATAGCCCTTCTTCCAGTAACCGGCGAACTTCTTCACCTTCAGGTCGTCGGTCTGCTTCCATTCGACGAACTCGAACGGCCCGGTGCCGACCGGATGCAGCGCGATGTCGCGCCCCCACTTCTTCAGCGCGGCCGGCGAGATCATCACGGCCGACGGGTGCGCGAGCGTGTTGATGAGCGCCGAGAACGGCTCGCGCAGCGTGATCTTCACCGTGTACGGATCGACCACTTCGGTCTTCTCGATCACGCGGAACATGTTGTAGCGCTTCAGGTGGTTCGCCGGATCGGTCACGCGGTCGAAGTTGGCCTTCACGGCCGCCGCGTTGAAGTCGGTGCCGTCGTGGAATTTCACGCCCTGGCGCAGCTTGATCGTGTAGGTCTTCGCATCGGCGCTCGCTTCGTAGCTCGTCGCCAGCACGTTGACGAGCTTCATGTCCTTGTCGAAGCCGAACAGCCCCTGATAGAACGACTTGACGACGGCCTGCGACACCGTGTCGTTCGCGTCGTACGGATCCATCGTCGTGAACGTCGAATCCACTGCCATCACCGCGGTCTGCTGCGCGAACGCCGGCAGTGCGACCGTCAGCGCGATCGCGCCGGCGAGCGCGGCGAAGCCTGCGCGCGGACGAAACATCGGGAACGGATGCTGCTTGTTCATTTTGCTGGGCTCCTGTTGGATCGGTGACGCCTCGCGGGCGTTTCGGTTTCGGTTTCGACTGCGTACTGCATGGCGCGCGCTCCTTGCGGAAGCGTCGCGCGAAACGACGGGGCCGGCCGCACTCAATACGCACCGCCGACGCGGTGCGTCGCGACGTAGTGATCGGGGCCGACCGCGACGAGCGGCGCGACGGACGGCTCGTCGCCCACCGCGCGGATCGGGCTCGGAATCTCGTCCGCCGCGAGCTGGCGCGGCGCGTGCCGGCGAGCAGGGTCGGCCACCGGCACCGCGCTCATCAGCTTCTTCGTGTACGGATGCTGCGGCGCTTCGAACACCGCGCGGCGCGGGCCGATCTCGACGATCTGGCCGAGATACATCACCGCGACGCGATGGCTGATGCGCTCGACCACGGCCATGTCGTGCGAGATGAACAGATACGCGACGCCGAGCTCGCGCTGCAGGTCGAGCATCAGGTTGACGATCTGCGCCTGCACCGACACGTCGAGCGCGGACACCGATTCGTCGGCGATCACGACCTTCGGATTCAGCGCGAGCGCGCGGGCGATGGCGATCCGCTGGCGCTGGCCGCCCGAGAATTCGTGCGGATAGCGGCGCGCGGCCTCCGGCGGCAGGCCGACCTTCTCCAGCAGCCAGTCGACGCGCGTCTGCGCGTCGCGGCCGCTCGCGACGCCGTGCACCAGCAGCGGCTCCATGATCGAGAAGCCGACGGTCAGGCGCGGGTTCAGCGACGCGAACGGATCCTGGAAGATGAACTGGATGTTCCGCCGCAGCGCCTGCAGATCGGCGCCCTTCAGCGCGCTGATGTCGCG
This sequence comes from Burkholderia sp. IDO3, assembly GCF_003366075.1. NCBI lineage: Bacteria > Pseudomonadati > Pseudomonadota > Betaproteobacteria > Burkholderiales > Burkholderiaceae > Burkholderia > Burkholderia sp. IDO3. Next base: position 1,337,853 of record NZ_CP028962.1, on the reverse strand, counting down.
GCCGTCGAACTCGATCGAGCCGCGCTGCGATTCGACGAGGCGCAGCAGCGAGCGGCCGGTCGTCGACTTGCCGCAGCCCGATTCGCCGACCAGCGCGAGCGTCTCGCCCGCGCGCAGCTCGAAGCTCACGCGCTCGACCGCATGCACGTACTGCGACACGCGGCCGAACACGCCGCTCTTCACCGGAAACCGCGTGACGAGATCGCGCACGCGCAGGATCGGCGGCGCGGCCGGATCGACGTGCGGCTGCGCAGCGGCGTCGTTCGCAGCCGGTGCAGGTGCGGCCGCGTTCGTGCCGTCCACCTTCAGCAGCGGGAATTTCTCCGGCGCATCGGTGCCCTGCATCGACCCGAGCCGCGGCACGGCCGCGAGCAGTGCTTGCGTGTAGCGATGGGCGGGCGCCGCGAAGATCCGGCCGGACTCGCCCTCCTCGACCTTCTCGCCGCGATACATCACGAGCACGCGGTCGGCCACTTCGGCGACCACGCCCATGTCGTGCGTGATGAAGATCACGCCCATGTTCATTTCGTCCTGCAGCCCGCGAATCAGTTGCAGGATCTGCGCCTGGATCGTCACGTCGAGCGCGGTCGTCGGTTCGTCGGCAATCAGCAGCGCGGGCCGGCACGACAGCGCCATCGCGATCATCACGCGCTGGCGCATCCCGCCGGACAACTGGTGCGGATAGCGCGCGAACACGCGGCGCGCCTCCGGAATACGCACGAGGTCGAGCAGTCGCAATGCTTCGGCGCGCGCTTCGGTCGCGCCCTTCGACTGGTGCAGCGCGATCGCCTCGCTGATCTGGTCGCCGACCGTAAACACCGGGTTCAGCGACGTCATCGGCTCCTGGAAGATCATCGCGACGTCCGCGCCGCGAATGCCGCGCATCGCCGCCGCGCTCGCCTGCGCGAGATCGACGAGCGCGCCGCCGCGGCGGCGCAGTGCGATCCGCCCGCTCGTGATCTCGCCGCCGCCATGCTCGACGAGCCGCATCAGCGCGAGCGACGTGACCGACTTGCCGGAGCCCGATTCGCCGACGATCGCGAGCGTCTCGCCGCGATCGACGTGAAACGACACGTTGCGCACCGCATCGAACGTCGCGCCTTCGCGGCGGAACATCACCGACAGGTCGTCGACGGCAACGACGCGCTGCTCGGGCAGCGCCAGTCCGGACGGGTTTCGGCTCGAAGTCATGCGAAGGTCTCCTCGTGCGATCCGCAATCAGGCCGCATCGTCGCGGTAGATGCCGACCACGGGCGTCTCGCCGACGCGCGCGTAGCCGCGATACATCCCTTCCGTGTTGAACGGCATCGCAACGTTGCCGTGCGCATCGACCGCGATGATCCCGCCGCGGCCGGCCAGGCGCGGCAGCTTGTTCATCACGACGTCGCGCGCGGCGTCGGCGAGCAACGCGCCGCGATACGCGATCTGCGCGGCCACGTCATGCGCGGTCGCGAGCCGGATGAACATCTCGCCGGTGCCCGTCGCGGATACCGCGCACGTCGCGTCGTCCGCGTAGCAGCCCGCGCCGATGATCGGCGAATCGCCGACGCGCCCCGGCTGCTTGTTCGTGATGCCGCCCGTCGACGTCGCCGCCGCGATATGGCCGTGCACGTCGCACGCGACCGCGCCGACCGTGCCGTGCTTGCGGTCCGGGTCGAGCGGCTCGGCGGGTTGCGCGGCCCCGCCGAACGTGAAGCTCGCGGCGTCGTGGTCGAGCATCGTGCCGGCCGCCGCGCGCGCCTTCACCCACTGCGCGTGCCGCGCGTCGGTGTCGAAGTAGCCGGGTTCGGCAAGCTCGAGCCCCTGCGCGGCCGCGAACGCGTCGGCGCCCGCGCCGGCGAACAGCACGTGTTCGCTCGCCTCCATCACGCGCCGCGCGGCGAGCACCGGATTGCGCACGCGCGTCGCGCAGCAGATCGCGCCCGCCGCGAGCGTCGCGCCGTCCATCACGGCCGCGTCGAGTTCGTGTTTGCCTTCGGCCGTATAGACGGCGCCGCGCCCGGCGTTGAACAGCGGACAGTCCTCGAGCATCCGCACCGCGACGGTGACGGCGTCGAGCGCGCTGCCGCCGTCGGCGAGCACCTGCTGCGCGGCCTGCAGGATCGCGGTCAGCTCGGCGCGGTACTGGCGTTCGGTGTCGGTATCCATTGCATCGCGCAGGATCGTGCCTGCGCCGCCATGAATCGCGACGATCGCGGGTGAAGTCATGATTTTTTCGGACCGGAGGAAGAAGGGTTGGCGGCCGGCTGCGCCGCTTGAGGCTGAATCAGCCAGGGCAACAGGAATTCGGTCATTTCGGCGGCCGACTTCGCGGAACGGTGCGTGCGTAGCGCGACGGCGTCGATCAGCGCCTCGATCATCGTCAGCACGGCCGCTTCCGAGGTCGCCGCAAAACGCCGCTCGGCCCTCACGTACAGCTTCAGCGACGCGATCGGCGCAAGCGGCGAATCGGGCCCGTCGGTGATGCCGAGCACGCGCGCGCCGCGCGCGGCCGCCCGGCGCGCGAGCTCGATCGTGTCCGTCACGTAGCGCGGAAACGCGAGCGCGATCACGAGATCGCGCGAGTCGGCCGTATACAGGCGCCGCGCCGCGTGCGACGGGCCGCCCAGCAGCGCGAGCGACTGCACGTTGTCGTGGCACACCGACAGCCCGTGTTCCATCAGTCCGGCAAGAAACGCGCTCGAACCGGCGCCGAGGATCAGCACGCGCCGCGCGCCGACGATCGCCTCGACGGCCGCTTCGACGTCGCCCGCATCCAGCTGCGCGCGCGTGTTCTCGATGTTCGCGACAGCCTGGTCGAACACCGCGTCGATCCACGCGGCGCCACGCACGCCCGACTCCTGCTCCTGCGCGGAACGCAGCCGCTCGACCGGGCCGAGCGTCGCCTCGAAGCCGCGCACGAGCGCCGCGCGCATCGCCGGATAGCCGTCGAAGCCGAGCGCTTTCGCGAAGCGGTTCGCGGTCGCGATCGACGCATTCACGGCTTGCGCGAGCTCGTCGATGCGCATCGTCGCCGCGCGAAACGGGTTCGCGAGCACGAACTCGCCCATGCGGCGGTGAATCGGGGTCATCAACGGCATCGCCGACGCGATGCGCTCGGCGATCGCGGGTTCATCCTGACTGGCATCGTGCGGAACGAGAGGCGTCATGCGAAGGGTCGTTGCAAGGTAGATGAAAATAAATTTACACAATCTATCGCAAGGAAAAAAATAAATTTTCATTAGGGTTGTCACTCACGCCCTCTGAAGCGCCCGCTTCCCGTCGACCGATCGTTCCGGCCTCGCCCGTACCCGCTACGCGGGCATGCCGCACGCGTTCCCGCGGCCACCGCTGCGCACCGGGTTTTCATCCGCTCCCGGGAAAACCCCAGACAAGTTCGTTCGAATACAGATTCACGTTGACCAGATTCGAATTCGAACATAGGATGTTCGAAAATGATCAGTCGTCAGATAACACTGGCTTTCAATCGCATCGGAATGTTCGAGTGAACGCGGGTATTCCGGCAAAAAGCTGACAAGCTGACGCCCAACAAGATCGGACATCGTACAAACAAGACGCAGCAAGCCGCCGCCGACGGCCGGCTTGCCCGGATCAGGAGACAGCAGTGAAAACAATCAAGGCGTTGCGCTGGTGGATCATCGTGCTGGTATGTCTCGGCACGATCCTCAACTACCTCGCACGAAATTCCCTGTCGGTGCTCGCACCGGAGCTCAAGCATGTGTTCGCGATCTCGACGCAGCAGTACTCGTACATCGTCGGCGCGTTCCAGATCGGCTACACGATCATGCAGCCGGTGTGCGGGTTCGTCGTCGACCTGATCGGGCTGCGGCTCGGCTTCGCGCTGTTCGCGATGCTGTGGTCGGTGGTGGGCGTCGCGCACGGCTTTGCGTCCGGCTGGCTGTCGCTCGGCGTCCTGCGCGGCTTGCTCGGGCTGTTCGAGGCCGCCGCGATTCCGGCGGGGATGAAGGCCGTCGCCGAATGGTTTCCCGATCGCGAGAAATCCGTCGCGGTCGGCTATTTCAACGCCGGCACGTCGCTCGGCGCCGCGATCGCGCCGCCGCTCGTCGTCTTCCTGTCGATGCGCTTCGGCTGGCAGTCCGCGTTCATGGCAACCGGCGCGCTCGGCTTCGTGTGGGCCGCGCTGTGGTACACGCAATACCGGTCGCCGGCCGACCATCCGCGCATCACGCCGCAGGAGCGCACGCTGATCCGCGAAGGCCAGGCCACGATGCCGGCCGTATCGAAGCGCCGCATTCGCGACGTGATCACCGCGCGCCGTTTCTGGGCGATCGCGCTGCCCCGCTTCTTCGCGGAACCCGCGTGGCAAACCTTCAGCTTCTGGATCCCGCTGTACCTCGCGACCGAGCGCCACATGGCGCTCACGCAGATCGCGATCTTCGCGTGGATGCCGTTTCTCGCGGCCGACCTCGGCGGCATCGCCGGCGGCTACCTGTCGCCTTACCTCGCAAAACGGTTCAAGCTGCCGCTCGTGTGGTCGCGCGTCGCCGGCGTCGCGCTCGGCGCGCTGCTGATGATCGGGCCGGCGGCGATCGGGATCGTGTCGTCGCCGTACACGGCCATCGCGCTGTTCTGCGTCGGCGGCTTCGCGCACCAGATGATCTCCGCGCTCGTCAACACGCTGTCGGCCGACGTGTTCGATCCCGAGGAAGTCGGCACCGCGAGCGGCTTCGCCGGGATGGCCGCGTGGATCGGCGGCCTCGGTTTCTCGCTGCTGGTCGGCGCCCTCGCCGACAAGATCGGCTACGCGCCGCTGTTCGCCTGCCTCGGCCTGTTCGACATCATCGGCGTCACGCTGCTCGCGGTGCTGATCCGCGGACAGTCGAAGCAGGAACGCCTGCTCGCCCAGCACGCCTGACCTTCGCCCTTACCAGGAATCGCCTTCATGACTTCGCTTCTTCATCCGCCCGTGTTCCGCATCGCCGCCCGTCATGCGAACCGCGTGCAGCTCGCGTCCGATGCGGGCGCGACGCTCGAGATCTTCGTGCTCGAGGACGACATCGTGCGCGTTCGCGTGCTGCCCGACGCGATGCCGCGCAACCCGCGCACGTGGACGATCGCGCCGGGCCTCGACGACGTGCCGCTCGACGGTCGCGATCGCCTCGACCTGAGCGGCTTCACGCTGCCGGCCTACGACCTCGTCGAAGACGACGACACCCTGCGCATCGAAACCGCGCAGATCCGCGTCAGCGTGAAGCGGCAAGGCGGCCACTGCACGTGGTCGATGCGCGGCGCCGACGGCGCGTGGCGCGTGGTGCTCGCCGACCGCGCGACGCAGGCGTACAACTTCGGCTGGTGGGACGAGCGCGCGTATCACTACGTCGCACGCGAGCGCGGCGACAAGGTGTTCGGCCTCGGCGAGCGCGCGGGCGGGCTCGACCGCACCGGCGCACGCTTCGAGATGCGCAACATCGACGCGATGGGCTACAGCGCGAAGCAGACAGACCCGCTCTACAAGCACATCCCGTTCTACGTCACGTGGTCGCCCGACGCCTGCCAGGGCTTCGGGCTGTTCTACGACACGCTGTCGGACTGCTCGTTCGACATGGGCCGCGAGCTCGACAACTACCACGGCCTGTACCGCTATTTCGTCGCCGAGCACGGCGATCTCGACTACTACTTCATCGCATCGCCCGACACGCCGCTCGCGGCCGCGCGGCGCTTCACGTGGCTCACCGGGCGGCCGGCGCGCACGCCGAAATGGGGCCTCGGCTATTCGGGCTCGACGATGCGCTACACCGATGCGCCGGACGCGCAGCAGCAGATGAACCAGTTCGTCGAGCAATGCGACGCGCACGACATCCTGTGCGACTCGTTCCACCTGTCGTCGGGCTATACGTCGATCGGCGCGAAGCGCTACGTGTTCAACTGGAATCGCGAGAAGTTTCCCGACGCGAAGGGCTTCGTGAAGCACTACCGCGATCACGGCATCCGGCTGTGCGCGAACATCAAGCCGTGCCTGCTGCGCGATCACCCTGCATTCGACGACGCGGCGAAACGCGGGCTGCTGATCCGCTCGGCGTCCGGCGAGCCGGCGTGGGTGCAGTTCTGGGACGAAGTCGGCGCGTATATCGACTTCACGCAGCCGGACGCCTATCGCTGGTGGCGCGAGCAGGTCACGTCGGCGCTGCTCGACTACGGGATCGAGTCGACGTGGAACGACAACAACGAATACGAGATCTGGTCGCCCGACGCGATCGCGCACGGCTTCGGCCAGCCGTTCCCCGCGCGCGAAGCGAAGGTGCTGCAGACGATGCTGATGATGCGCGCGTCGCGCGAAGCGCAGCGCGCGCACGCGCCGGCGCTGCGGCCGTTCCTCGTGTCGCGCTCCGGCGGTGCCGGCATGCAGCGCTATGTACAGACCTGGTCCGGCGACAACTACACGTCGTGGGAAACGCTGCGCTACAACCTGAAGATGGGCCTCGGGCTCGCGCTGTCGGGCGTGTCGAACATCGGTCACGACATCGGCGGTTTCTCCGGCCCCGCGCCGTCGCCCGAGCTGCTGTTGCGCTGGGTGCAGTTCGGCATCTTCATGCCGCGCTTCAGCATCCATTCGTGGAACGACGACGGCACCGTCAATGAACCGTGGATGTATCCGGAGATCACCGCGCAGATCGCGTCGCTGATCAAGCAGCGCTACCGGCTGCTGCCGTATCTCTATCACCTGCTGTGGCTGTCGACCACGCGCTACGAACCCGTGCTGCGCCCGACCTTCGGCGACTTCCCCGGCGACGCGCACTGCTACGACGAATGCGACGACATGATGCTCGGCGACGCGCTGCTGGTCGCCCCGGTGGTCGACCCCGGCCACACGGAACGCACGGTCTACCTGCCGTCCGGCGCGCGCTGGCTGTGCTGCGCGAGCGCGCAGTCGTTCGACGGCGGCGCGAGCGTGACGCTGCCGGCGCCGCTCGACACGCCGGTGATGCTGTTGCGCGAAGGCCGCGTGCTGCCGCTGAACGTCGCCGAACAACGGTTCGGCGCACGCGCCGACACACGCGGCTTCATCGTCGCGCCGCGCATCGAGGACGGCGTCGCCCACGGCGAATGCGTCGAGGACGACGGCGAAACGGAAAGCTGGCGCGACGGCGAATACGGACTGTGGCGCATCGAGACCGGACGCGAGGCGTCGGGCGTACTCGGCGTGTCGGTGCGCTGGGACGGCCGCATGCGCCGCCCCGCCGAGCGCGTCGAGATCCTGCTGCCGGCGTCGCTGCAAGGCCCGCTCGCCGTGCGCGGCGCACGCGTCGAGCACGATGCACCCGACGGCGCATGGCGCCGCATCGTCGTCGCGCTCGCCGACTGACCGCGCCTCGCATTCTGTTCCGGCGGGCCGTTCGCGCGGCCCGCCACTCACCACAGAGGAGGCTTCGCAACCTCCCGCCCCGTTGAAGAGACTCGGAGATCGACAATGAAAGTGAAAGCCCCGCGTAACAGTTATGCAATCCTGATTTTCTCGGCCGCGTCGCTCGGCGCGTCCGCCGCCCATGCGCAAAGCAGCGTGACGCTGTACGGCGTGGTCGACGATTCGCTTGCCTACGTAAACAACCAGCAAGGCCATTCGAACATATACATGCGCGACGGCAACCTGTATGCGTCGAAGTTCGGGCTGCGCGGCGACGAGGATCTCGGCGGCGGCACGCACGCGATCTTCGATCTGCAGTCGGGTTTCAACCTGAACACGGGCGCACAGTCGGCGGCCGGCACGATCTTCAACCGCGAGGCGTTCGTCGGGCTGCGCAACGACCATTACGGCACGGTGACGGCCGGCCGCCAGTACACGCCGTACTTCCTGCTGGTCGGCCCGTACGCGTCGAGCAGCTGGCTGACCGGCGCGACGGGCGCGCACCCGGGCGACATCGACGGCCTCGACACGACGATCCGCGTGAACAACGCCGTCACCTATACGTCGCCGACCTTCTCCGGGCTGACCGCGAGCGCGATGTACGCGTTCGGCGGCATCGCCGGCGCGACCGGCAAGGGCAACACGTTCAGCGCCGCGCTGCGCTACGCGAACGGGCCGGTCGGGATCGCGGCCGGCTACCTGCGCATCAACAGCTCGGGCTCGTCGGCGGGCTTCCTGAACCCGGCGACCGCCGCGTCGGGCAGCTTCGCGGTGTCGGTGCTCAACCAGGGCTACCTGACCGCCAAGGCCGTCGAACAGGTCGCGGCCGCCGGCAACTACACGCTCGGCAACCTGACGATGGGCCTGAACTACTCGAACGTGAAGTATCTGCCCGGCAACGGCTCCGCGTTCACCGACACGGCCGTGTTCAACACCTACGGCGCGCTTGCCGCGTATCGCTTCACGCCGGCGTTCTCGGTGGCCGGCGCGTTCTCGTACACGCTCGCGTCGAAGGCGAACGGCGTGTCGGATGCGGCACGCTACCAGCAGTATTCGCTGAAGGAGTCGTACAGCCTGTCGAAACGCACGACGCTCTACGCGCTGCAGGCGTATACGCATTCGAGCGGGCAGACGCTCGGTGCGCAAGGTGCCGGCCAGATCGTCGATGCGGCGCCGATCGTCGGCGATTCGCAGCAGCTCACGCCGTCGACCACGCACGGCCAGTTCGTCGGCATGGCCGGGATCGCCGTGACGTTCTGAACGCGGGCGGCAACGTGCTGCCCGCCATTCGCCCCGGACGATGTGCATCTCCGTACATCGCCCGGGTGCGCCGTCTTTCCCCGCTTCCGTTGCAACGCCGTGCGCGCACCGCGCGGTACGCACACTTGCTCCCGATCACTTACAATCCGTCAGGTTGATCCCTGCACGATCCTTCGTGCAATCCTGACATCGCGGTACGTTCGACGCACGCCGTATCAGGGTCCGGCCTGCGACACGCGTGGCCGGACGGCGTCGCACCGCGTTGCCCCACACCTGGATGCCCGTCATGCCGGAATCCCGCCTCCTGTTCCGAACCGCATTCGAACCGCCGGTCGTCCTGCCGGTGCTCGCCGTCATCGGCACATGGTTCTTCATCGGCCCGCAATCGGACGTCGCCCGCTTCGGCCTGCCCGGCGCGCTCGCCGTCGCCATCTTCGCCGTATTTCGGGTGCCGGTTGCGGCGAACGGCTTCGGCAACCGCCGAGCGGGCGCGCCGCGTACCGGCGCACGAGACAAGGACCGAATGAACAACCGCATCGCCCTCACTCCGTCGCCCCGATACGCGACGATCGACGGAGCCGCGCAATGAGCGGGTTCCTCCACAATCGCGCCGGCGACCTCGTCGCGCTCGTCACGCTCGCCGTGCTTTACCTCGGCGGCGCCGGCCTCGCGCTCTGGCGAATTCGCGCTGCCGCGTCGCGCGGCAAGCTCTACTGGATCGCCTGCATCGCGCTCTTGGCCGGCGGTGCGATCGCGATGACCGTCAACCTGTCGCCGGTGCCGAACAGCGGCGAAATGTCGTCGGGCTTCGCGCTCGGCGTCGAGGCGGTGCTGCTCGGGCTTGTGCTCGTTGCGGCGGGCTGCGCGTGGCTGATGGTGCGTGCAAGGCGCGGCTGACGGCACGCCTTTACGCGTGCCGCTTCATCGCCGGCCAGCCGCAACGCGCACGGCGAACGCCGGATCGCCGGCCCGCTTCCCCTGCGTCACGCAGACGGCGCGCGCGCCGTGACGAGCCAGCACGCCGCATCGAAACGCACGTCCGCGCCGCGCACGTAGCGCTCGAACGCGGCGCGCACCGTATCGACCACGCGCCGTCGTGTCGCGTCATCCACCTGTTGCAGTGCGAGTCCGACCGGCCCCAGTCGCGCGATGTAGTCGCGCAGCACGGGCTCGAGCAACGCGCACGCGATATCGAGCGGTTCGATCTCGACGTCGGTCCAGCCGCTGTCCGACAACACTGACGCGATCCGCTGCCGGTCGCCGAACGCGAATTGTCCCGGCGCACCCGGCTGCCGCGCCGGCAGGTTCGGCAGCAAGGGCGCCGCGACGCGCTCGGCCGTCGTCATGAACCGATTGTCCGCCGCGCTGCGCCATGCGACGAATCGCAGTTGCGCGTTCGCGTGCGTCGCACGGCGCAGGTTCGCGAATGCGCGCACCGGATCGTCGAAGAACATCACGCCGAAACGCGACACGACCAGGTCGAAACGATCGCGTGCAAACGCATGCGTCTGCGCATCGGCACACATGAAGCCTGCGCGGATGCCCTCGCGTTCCGCGCGATCCCGCGCAACGGCGATCATCCGCGCCGAGATGTCGATGCCCGTACAGTGCGCGTGCGCACCGAGCCTCCGGGCGATCGCGCGCGTCACCGCCCCCGTGCCGCAGCCGACGTCGAGCACGCTGCGCGCGGGTAATGCCGCCGCGGCATCCGCGAGCAGCGTCTCGAACGGCTCGAACATCCGGTCGAGCGACGTCCGTGCGTCGACCCATGCAAGCCCCGACGGGCCGTTCCATAGCGCGGACTGCGCTTCGTTGGGCTGGTGCGATTCCATCGTCGATTCCCCTTCGTGTGCATCGTTGATCGTGAGCCTGACTATGCGGCTTCAAGCCGGCTTGAGGTCAAGCGCTGCCACGACACGCCCGCCGCGCCCCACTTTCATATTTCTTACATTCATGTTGCGTACCGTTGACGGCTTTCCCACGGTGCCACCCATGCGACGACTCCTCTCTCGCACGCTGTTCGTGCGCTGCGCTCCGCTTGCCGCCCTTGCCGCCCTTGCGGCGCTGTCCGCGTGTTCGAATCACATCGATACGCCCGCCGATCCGGCCAGTGCCGCGATCAACGTCCAGGCCGCGTGGGTCGAGATCGGCGATGCGAACCAGGCGATCGCGCGCGCGATCACGAACTACAGTCCGGCTTCCGCGAGCGATCCGCTGTGTCCGCAACTGTCCGTCGACGGCAAGCTGTCGCGCATGACGCTGCGCGCCGGCACCGCGACCGTCGCACAGCGACCGACCGCGAGCGACCCGGCCGACTCCAAACCGTCGAGTTTCCCGGTATCGGTCTGCGAAGCGACGCTGCCGGCCGACGCGCAGACGGCGAGCGTCGCCGGCCGTGCGCTGCCGCTGCCGAAGGCCCAGCCGCAGCGCATCGCGATCATCGCCGACACCGGCTGCCGGATGAAGAAGGCCGACAACGCATGGCAGGCGTGCAACGACGCGACGGTCTGGCCGTTCGACACGATCGCGGCGAGCGTCGCGAAGCTGTCGCCGGATCTGGTGCTGCACGTCGGCGACTATCACTACCGCGAGAACGCGTGCCCGCCCGACATCGCGGGCTGCAAGGACAGCCCGTGGGGCTACGGCTGGGATACGTGGCAGGCCGACCTGTTCCGCCCGGCCGCGCCGCTATTCGCGAAGGCGCCGTGGGTGGTCGTGCGCGGCAATCACGAGGAATGTGCGCGGGCGGGCCAGGGCTGGTATCGCTTCCTCGATCCGCGCCCGTATTCGGCGGCCCGTTCGTGCGACGATCCGGCCCGTGACGACGACGCGAACTATTCGGAACCGTATGCGGTGTCGCTCGGCGGCGGCACGCAGGTGATCGTGTTCGATACCGCGAAGGTCGGCCGCAATCCGCTGAAGACGACCGACGCGCAATTCCGCATTTACCAGAAGCAGTTCCAGACGGTGGCGTCGCTCGCGTCGAAGGCCGGCATGACGACGACGATCTTCACGAACCATCACCCGATCCTCGCGTTCGCGCCGATCGCCGGCAGCACGCCCGCGCCGGGCAATCTCGCGCTGCAGTCGGTGATGTCGAGCCTGAACGCGCAGGCGTACTACCCGCCCGGCATCCACGTCGCGCTGCACGGGCACGTACACGACTTCCAGGCGATCAATTTCGCGTCCGGGCATCCGGCGACGATCGTGTCCGGCAACGGCGGCGACAACCTCGACGTCGCGCTGCCCGACCCGTTCCCGGCCGACCTGACGCCCGCGCCGGGCGCCGTGATCGAACGGCTGTCGCACAACAACAGCTTCGGTTTCCTGATCATGGAACGGCGCGCGGCACCGGCGACGGGCTGGGTGTTCCATGCGTATTCGGCGGCCGGCAAGCTGCTCGCATCGTGCGACCAGTCGGGCACGACGCTCGCCTGCGACAAGACGGGGTTCATCGCGCCGTGAGTGACGAAGTTCGAGTGAATCGCGGTGTGGCGGGTTCGGGCAGGCGTCGCCGGAGAATGGCCGGATCGAGGAGGCAGCGTGTGTCGGTGGCGGATTTCGCGGCGCTTCCGGTGTCGCATTCGACTTCCGTTCCAGCCCGTGCCCACCGGACGGCACGCGTACTCGCCGCGACCGTGCTCGCCGGTGTCGCGCTCGCGGCTCACGCCGCCCCTTCCGAAACGACGCTGCTGCCCGGCGCGCCGCCGTCGCGCATCGTCGCCACGATCGGCAACGGCACGCCGCAGGTGACGGGCAAGGTCGACGCGGCGACCGCGCACTTCGCGCCCGATCCGACGCTCGTCGCGCTTGGCCGCCGGATTTTCTTCGATCCGCGGCTGTCCGAGCCGCGCGGCATGTCGTGCGCGGGCTGCCACGATCCGGGCCGTGCGTTCGCGCCGACGCTATCGGCGGCATCGCTGGCGGGGCCCGGTGTGCCGGAAGGCAGCCGTCACGGCCGCTTCAGCCAGCGCAACGCGCCGTCGCTGCTCTACGTGCGCTACGTGCCGCGCCGCCACTTCTACCAGGACGACGATGCACCGGCGCCGTCGCCGTTCGGCGGACTGTTCGGCGACGGCCGCGCGGACACGCTCGCCGAGCAGATCCGCGGGCCGCTGTTCGATCCGAACGAGATGAACAACCGGTCGCCGGCCGCGCTGCTGCGCAAGGTCGACGCCACCGAACTCGCACCCGATCTCGCCGCGCGCTTCGGCGCGTCGGTGCGGCGCGATCCCGAGCAACTGGTGCGCGCATTGGGCTCGGCCGTCGAAGCCTATCTGCAGAGCGACGAGATGGCGCCGTTCACGTCGCGCTTCGACGCCTTCCTGCGCACGCGCACGCCGCTCGCGCCGGCCGAGATGCGCGGCCTGGCGCTGTTCCGGAATCCGGACAAGGGCAATTGCATGACCTGCCATACGCTGTCGGAGACGTCGAGCCGGCCGGAGCGCTCGCTGTTCACCGATTTCGGCTACGACGCGATCGCGGTGCCGCGCAACCGCGCGCTGCCAGCGAACCGCGATCCGCGCCACTTCGACAACGGACTGTGCGATACCGCCACGCGGCTGCGCTGGCCGGAACCGACGCAATGGTGCGGCTACCTGCGCACGCCGGGGCTGCGCAACGTCGCAGTCAAGCAGACGTTCATGCACAACGGCGTGTTCACGACGCTGCGCGACGCGGTCGCGTTCTACAACACGCGCTCGACCGACCCGGGCTACTGGTATCACGGCGCAAAAACCTTCGACGACGTGCCGGCCGCCTATCGCGGCAACATCAACGTCAATTCGACGCCGATGAACCGCCGGCCCGGCACGCCGCCCGCACTGACCGACGCGGAAATCGACGACATCGTCGCGTTCCTCGGCACGCTTACCGACGCGCGCTACGCCAGGCTTGCAGTACCTGCTGCCTCCGCCGTGCCCGCAGCCCGAACCGCCGCGCCGGCGCGCTGACCCTGGCCGAACGGCCAGGCGCAAGCACATCCGCTTGCGGTCGCCTCATATACTGGTTATATTTACAGTACTGTATTTATGAACAGTGAGGTGCGCGATGGAACATCTGGTCCGTATCGTCAACGACACCGATCGCCAAGTGCTGGCCTGGCTGCGTGCGCAGGTCGGCGACGCCCGCGTCGAACGCGCGGCGCGCCAGCTCGGGCATACCCGCAAGCCGTTTCCGTCCGCGGTGTGCCGGTATCTGGGCATGAGCGCGCCGGCCACGCTGCGTCAGGCGGAGCGGCCGCGCGCCGCCCGCGACTTCTCGGTCGGCGATCGTTACCTGTCGTTGATCCGCCAGCACCTCGCCACGCACACGGTCGGGCGATGAAATCGCCGAAATCGTATCGCCGGTGCGGCGTCGCACGGCGAGAAACCGACGTGGAGACGGCGTGCCGGATCGGCCGGCTCGCGCATCCGCTGCGTCGGCAGCACTCGGGCGCACCGTCGCCAGTCCGCCTGCCGGTCAGCCCGGTTACGCGGCCGCTGCTGCATCGCGTATCAACCGGCCGAGCGTTTCGATTGCCGCTTCATGCGCGGTGTCGAACACGCGCGTGCAGGCAAGCCGGATATACGCGTCAAAGCGATCGGAATTCGAAAAGATCGAGCCCGGCGCAATTCTTACTCCACGCGTCAGCGCTGCGTCGAACAGCGCTTCGGAACGTACGCCTTCCGGCAGCGCGATCCACAGCAGCATGCCGCCCGGCGGCCGGTTCATCCGCGTACCAGCCGGAAAATGGCGTGCGATCGCGTCGATCGTCACATCGCGTTGCACGCGAAGCTGCTCGCGAAACCGGTGCAGGTGACGATCGAACGCGCCCGAGCCGACGAACTCGGCGGCGACAGCCTGCAGCAGCGCGGCGTTGTGCCGGCTGTGCGCGAACTTGAGCATCTTCACGCGTGCGTGCCAGCGCCCCGCGCTCATCCAGCCGAGCCGCATCCCGGGCGCCAGCACCTTGTTGAACGACGGGCAGTAGATCACGGTGCCGTCGCGGTCCCATGCCTTCACGGGCTTCACCGCATGCGGCGCTTCGACGAGCTCGCGATACGGCTCGTCCTCGATCACGGCCACGCCGCGGCGCGCGCACAGTGCGACCAGCGCGGCCTTGCGGTCGTCCGGCATCACGCTGCCGAGCGGGTTTTGCAGGTTCGGCACGACGACCACGGCCCGGATGTCCGGATACGCGGCCAGCGCCACGTCCAGCGCCTCGATCGATAACCCTGTGGTCGGGCTGGCCGGAATCTCGAGCGCGCGCAGGCCGAGGCTCTCGAGCAACTGGATCAGGCCGAAAAAGGCCGGCGATTCGATCGCGATCGTGTCGCCGGGGCGCGCCACCGCGCGCAGCGCGAGATTCACGGCATCGACCCCGCCGCTCGTCGACATCACGTCGTCCGGCGATACCGTCACGCCGTACGACACCGCGCGTTTTGCCATCGTCTGCCGGAATTCGGGCGAACCGCCGACGGGCCCCGCGTCGGTCAGCAACGTCGGCTTGCGCCGCAGCAGCCGGATCGCGAGCGTCTGCAGGCGTTCGGCCGGATACAGCGTCGCCTGCGCGGATGCGCCGCCGAGGTTCAGCGCATCGGGCGCCGCGTTCGCGCGATCGATCACGCGCGACACGCGTTCGTGCAGGCCCGCGAACGGCGGCTCGACGCTCAGCGGCGGCCCGTCGCTTTCCGGCAGCGTGTCGAGCACGGCCGCCGCGCGCCGCCGCACGAAATAGCCCGAGCGCGGCCTGGCTTCGCACCAGCCCGCATCCTCGAGCCGCCGGAACGCCTGGATCGCGGTCGACAAACTCACGCCGTGTTGCGCCATGAACGCGCGCACCGACGGCATCCGGTCGCCGGGCGACAGCGTGCCGGCCGCGATGATGCGGCGGTAATGCTCGGCGAGCCGTTCGTAAAGCGGCTCGCCGGACAGCGGCAAAGGCGTGCGTGACAGATCGGTGATGGGCGTCATGCGGGCCATCGTGCCCGCGCGCGCGGATGCTCGCCAGATACAGATTCGGGGCAAACCCACCGATACAGCGATGCAAAATCGCCGGCTGCACCGCAACAGATTCCCGTCCCCTGAATCTGTCCTGCTTCCGCGCGTTTCCCTAACCTGATGACACGCTGTCGCCTCGCCGTCGCGAGGCTGCGCAACCGGGAAAGGGACTCGCCATGCGGACACAGGACATCCGGCTCGACGCCGGACAAAGCCACTTTGCGTGGTTCGACAAAGGTAGCCAGGTCATCGTGCTGGGCGGCGCACTCGCGGTCACGTTGCGCCACGGCGGGCTCGACTGGCTGCCCGATGCGCCGCAATACGTTCGCCGCGTGCTCGAAGAAGGCGAATGCCTGACGATCGAGACGGGCGCTCACGTGGCGTTGACGTCCAGCGGCGCCGGGCCGGCCAGCGCGACCGTCATGGAACCTGCGGGCGGGCGCGGCGTGTTCGCCGGGTGGCGCGTGGTTTTACGCCGGTTGATCGGGCGGGTATCGGGCGAGCGGCATGCGCGCGAGCCGTCCTGACGCGGCGACGCGCGCCGGAGCCAGGATCGCGGAGATCGCCGATGTCGCCGATGTCGCCAGGCAACGATCGCATCGCCCTCGCCTGACGACGACCGCGATGCGGCCCAACGCCTGCGCGCGTTCGACCGACTCGACCACCACCGCCCATTGCAGCCCGCGACGCGCTACCCACCACCCGCTCAACCCGCCTTCCGCCGACGCTCGATCCATTCGAACAGCGCCATCCCCACCAGCATCGCGGCAACGAACGCGATGCCCTTCACCGACCCGAGCCCGATCGACACGATCGCGGGCCCCGGGCAGAACCCCGCAAGCCCCCAGCCAATGCCGAACACGGCGCTGCCGGCAACGAGCCGCACGGTAATCGTCCGCGCGGCCGGCAACTGCATCGGCAGGCCCAGCCACGAGCGCGTCCGGCGTTTCGCCCATGCGAACGCGAACACGGCGACGCCGATCGCGCCGGCCATCACGAACGCGAGCGACGGATCCCAGCGGCCGGCCAGGTCGAGAAAACCGAGCACCTTCTGCGGATTGGCCATCCCGGACACGATGAGCCCGGCGCCGAACAGCAGCCCCGCCAGAAACGCGAATCCTGCCTGCATGTCAGCCTCCGAGCACGTGCCGCCGCACGAATACGGTCGCGAAGCCCGCGACCATGAAAACCGCCGTCGCGACGATCGACCGGAATGCGCCGCGCGACAGCCCGCAGACGCCGTGGCCGCTCGTACACCCGCCCGCATACCGCGTGCCGATTCCCACCAGCAGGCCGGCCGCCATCAGTTCGCCCCAACCCGCATCGATCCGCAGCGTCACGCCCGCCCCGGCGATGCGCATCGCCAGCGGCGCGGCAATCAAGCCGGCGACGAACGCGGCACGCCAGTCGCGCTCTTCGCCACGGGCCGTGAACAGCCCGCCGACGATGCCGCTGATCCCGGCAATGCGCCCGTTGAACGCGACGAGCCACGCCGCCGCGAGCCCGATCAGCACGCCGCCGGCAAGCGACAGCCACGGCGTGAAATGAAGCGCATCAAGCTGCATCGCGCGTCCCCTGCGCGGCCGGGCCGCAGAACTGCTCGTACAGCACGCCCATCACCGCGATCGCGGCCGCGCTGTCGAGCGAATAGTGGATGTTCTTGCCGTCGCGGCGCGTGCGAACCAGCGCGTTGTCCCGCAACACGCCGAGTTGCTGCGACAGCGTCGGCTGACGGATATCCAGCCGCGTCTCGAGATCGCTCACGCAGCGCTCGCCCTGTGACAGTTCGCAGAGCAGCAGCAGCCGGTCGGGATTCGACAGCACCTTGAGCAGCGCGCATGCCGATTCTGCTGCCGCGCGCATCTGTTCGGGCGCGGGCGGCAGCCCGGCCGACGGATCGATGTTCATGGAGGATGAAGGTCAACGATTAATGAATCGATATTATATCAATTTATATATCGTTGCTCAGCGCTGCCGCCGGCGCCGTCCGAACGTACCCGCAGCGCCACCCCGCCCGTCGCTACGCCTGCTCGCCGGCAATCGCATCGGCCGCCGTCCGCCCGGCCCCGGCCCTCTGCACGCCGAGCACGAACACCGCGCCCCCGGCGATCACGCAAGGCACGGCGACACAGACAAACGCGGTCGGCAACGGCAGCCCCATCGCGAGCATCGCGCCGCCCGCCATCGAGCCGACGACGGAGCCGCTGCGGCCGATCCCGTTTGCCCAGCTCACGCCCGTGGTACGGCATTCGGTCGGATAGAACGCGGCCGACAGCGCGTTCGCGCCGACCTGCGAGCCCGACACGCAGAAGCCGGCCGCGAACACGGCCAGCGCGGCCCCCGCCGGCGACGCGGCCAGCACGCCGATCGCCGCGACGAACACAGCGGCGCCCGCATAGCTGCATGCCAGCACGCGATGCGGATCGAAGCGGTCCATCAGCCAGCCGAGCACGATCGCGCCGAGCGTGCCGCCGACCTGGAACATCGCGGTCACGCGGGCGGCCATCTGCAGCGTCGCGCCGGTCGTGCGCAACAGCGTCGGCAGCCAGCTCGACAGCAGGTAGATGACGAGCAGGCTCATGAAGAACGTGAGCCACAACAGCAGCGTGCCGCGCAGAAGATCGGCGGCGAACAGGCGGCCGAGCGGCGAGCCGGCCGGCTTGCCGCTCGGCGCGCTGAACGACGCGTGCGCGAGATGCGGGTCCGGCGCGATGCGGGCGAGCATCGCCGCGATCCGCTCGCGCGCCGCGCCGGTGTTGACGAGGTAACGCACCGATTCCGGCAGCCGCCATGCAAGCACCGGCAGAAGCAGCAGCGGCGCGGCACCGCCGACGACGAGCACCGCGCGCCAGCCGTCGCGCTCGATCAGCGACGCAGCCACCAGCCCGCCGAGCGCGGAGCCGATCGTGAAGCCGCAGAACATCGTCGTCACGAGCAGCGAGCGCCGCCGCGCGGGACAGTATTCGGATGTCAGCGTGATCGCGTTCGGCATCGCGCCGCCGAGCCCGAGGCCCGTCACGAAGCGCCATGCGATCAATTCGGTCAAACCGCTCGCGCTTGCCGACGCGGCGCTCGCGATGCCGAAGCACGCGACGCAGGCGAGCAGCAGGCGCTTGCGGCCGAACCGGTCGCCGAACGGCCCGAACGCGAGCGCACCGGCCATCAGCCCGGCGAGGCCCGCGCCGAATACCGGCGCGAGCTGCGCGGGCGACAGCCCCCATTCCGCTCGAATGACGGGGGCGATGAATCCGATCGATGCCGTGTCGAAACCGTCGATCGCGACGATCAGGAAGCACAGCGCGACGATCGCGGCCTGAAACGGCGCAACGCGATGCCGGTCGATCCACTCGCTGACGTCGATGGACAGCGTATCGGCCATGATGGTGTCTCCTCCATGAAGGCGGTCGCGCGCGATGTCGTTGGAATGCGTGCCGCCGGATTCGGGCTGAAGTGCGCGTCAGGCGACGGACTTCAGGCAATCCTCCGCACGCCAGCCGTGCAGCCAGTCGAGCGAGTCGTAGAACTGCGCCTGCGTGCGTCCGACCCACAGCGCGTTACGCACCTGCCGCTCGACGCCCTTCGCGTGATAGATCCGCCCCATCTCGCGCGCCGAATACAGCACGCGCGCGGTGCGCGGAATCCGTGCACGCTCGTACAGCGCGAACGCGGCTTCGAAATCGCCGTCGGTCTGCGCGACGGCCGCGCCGAGCGTCACCGCATCCTCGAGCGCCTGGCACGCGCCCTGCGCGATGTATTGCGTCATCGGATGCGCGGCATCGCCGAGCACCGTCGCACGCCCAGCACTCCAGCGTTCGACCGGATCGCGGTCGGCGGTCGCCCAGCGCTTCCACGACGTCGGCCGGTCGAGCATCTGCTTGGGCAGCGGATGAATGCCGTCGAAGTACGACAGCACTTCTTCCTTGCTGCCCTCGCGCACGCCCCAGGTTTCCTGCTCGCGGCTGTGGAACGTGACGACGAGGTTGTATTGCCGCCCGCCGCGCAGCGGATAGTGGACGAGATGGCAATGCGGGCCGGCCCACACGACCGGCGCGTTGATCTGCAGATCCTTCGGCATGTTCTCGACGTCGACGACCGCGCGGTACACGACGTGTCCCGTCACGCGATGCGCATCGCCGATCAGCGCATGACGAATCGCGGACTTCACGCCGTCGCAGCCGATCACCGCATCGGCGCGATAACGCTCGCCGCGCTGATCGGTCACGGTCACGCCATTGGCATCCTGCTCGAACGCGCACACCTGCGTGCCGGTCCGGAACGCGATCAGCGGATGATCCTTGACCGCTTCGTAGATCGACAGGTGTATGTCCGCGCGATGGATCACCGCATACGGGTTGCCGAAGCGTTCGCGATACGCGGCGCCCGTGTCGATGCGCGCGACTTCCCGCGCATCGACGGCATCCATCAGTTGCAGCCAGTCGGTAAACACCGCCCGGCCGCGCGCGGCCTCGCCCACGCCCAGCGCGTCCAGCG
This sequence comes from Burkholderia sp. IDO3, assembly GCF_003366075.1. Taxonomy (NCBI): domain Bacteria; kingdom Pseudomonadati; phylum Pseudomonadota; class Betaproteobacteria; order Burkholderiales; family Burkholderiaceae; genus Burkholderia; species Burkholderia sp. IDO3. The sequence continues at coordinate 1,317,758 of NZ_CP028962.1, read as the reverse complement.
CGTTGAACGCATTCGCGGCGAGCTGGATGCCCGCGCCGATCTCGCCGATTTGCTCGGCCTGCTCGAGCAGCTTCACGCGAATGCCCTGGCGCGCGAGCGCCAGCGCCGTCGCGAGCCCGCCGATGCCGCCGCCGATCACGAGCACGCGTCGGCCCGGGTTGTTGTTCTCGTCCATGTCTGTCTCCTTCTTCGTGTGTTACGCGACGTAGTCCGGCTGCCGCTGCGGCTGCGCCGCGTCGAACGCCGGCTCGTGCCGCGCGTGTTCATATATCGCGAGGCTGCGCGGATACGCGCTCAGGTCGCAGTCCATCCGCAGCGCGTTCGCCACCTGCGGCACGAGGCACACGTCGGCGAGCGTCGGCACGGCGCCGAAACACCACGGGCCGGTGTCCGCGCGCGCGAGCAGCCGCTCGACGCCGGCCATCCCTTCCGCGACCCAGTGCCGATACCACGCGCTCTTCTGCTGCGGCGTGACCTTCAACTCGGTATCGAGGTAGCGCAGCACGCGCAGGTTGTTGACCGGATGGATGTCGCACGCGATCAGCGTCGCGAGTTCCAGCACGCGCGCGCGGTGCTGCGGCTCGAGCGGGATGAGCCGCGGCGCCGGATGAAGCTGGTCGAGGTAATCGATGATCGCGAGCGACTGGCCGAGACGGAAATCGCCGTCGACCAAAGCGGGCACCGACGCCGACGGGTTCACCCGCGCGACGTAGCCGGCATCGCGATGCTCGCCCGTGCGAATGTTCACGGGCAGCGTGTCGTACGACAGCCCTTTCAGCGCGAGCGCGACACGCACCCGATAGGACGTCGAACTGTTGAAAAAACTATGCAGTTGCACGATGGGACCTTTCGAGGAAATCGACGAACGCGCGTCAGACCACACGCACGGTCAGCTCGCCGAGACGCTCGACGCCGACCTTCATCTCGTCGCCCTTGACCACCGCGCCGACGCCTTCGGGCGTGCCGGTGAAGATCACGTCGCCCGGTTCGAGGCGGAAGAATTTCGACAAGTCCGCGACCGTTTCCGCGACCGACCAGATCAGGTGCGACACGTCGCTCTTCTGCTTCGTCGTGCCGTTGACGGTCAGCCACAGGCCGGCCTGCTCGAAATGGCCGGCTTCGCTCGCCGGATGCACGGGCCCGATCGGCGCGGAGCGGTCGAACGCCTTGCCGATTTCCCACGGCCGGCCCATCTCGCGCATCTTCATCTGCAGGTCGCGGCGCGTCATGTCGAGACCGACCGCGTAGCCCCACACGTGCTCGAGTGCCTGTTCGAGCGGAATGTCCGAACCGCCCTTGCCGATCACCGCGACGAGCTCAGCTTCGTAGTGATAGTTCTGCGTCTGCGACGGATACGCGAGCTCGAGCGTTTCGCCGTACGCGACCGGCACGATCGAATCGGCCGGCTTGCAGAAGAAGAACGGCGGTTCGCGATCGGGATCGAAGCCCATTTCACGTGCATGGGCGGCATAGTTGCGGCCGACGCAGTACACGCGGCGGACGGCGAAACGGGCGTCGCTACCGGCGACGGGAAGCGCCACCGGCGCTTCGGGCGGGAAAACATAAGTCATGAACGGCTCCAGCGTAGGCATGAATGAAGGAATGGGCGCCGCCCGGGCGGCGCACCTGACGAATCGGGAAAAGCGGGGAAAGCCGCGGCGTCAGTCGCGCGCCTCGCGCAGCAGGTTCAGCGCGGACAGCACGGGCCGGTCGGAATAGCTGAACAGCACGCTGTCGGACGACGCCGACAGCCGCACCGGCGCCCACGACGGCGCGACGAAGATGTCGTGCGGCGCGAACGCGAACGCGTCGTCGCCGATGTGCGCGGTGCCGCTGCCTTCGACGACGCAGTAGATCGTCGCGTCGGTGCTGCGATACGTGCGGCCGTCGAAGCCGGCCGGCAGGAACTGCATGAAGGTGGCGATCGTCGGCATCGGCCAGCCGCCCGTCGCGGGGTTCACGTAGCGCAGCTTCACGCCGTCCCATGCATCGAGTTCGCCGTTGCGGTACAGCGCGTCGAGCGCCTCGCGGGTACGCGCATACGGATAGCTGAATATCGGCGACGTCGGATCGCTCGCGCGATGCCGCACCGGCACCATGTTGTGACCGAAGCGCGCGAAGCTGTCGCCTTCCGCGCGACTGACGGGCTGTTCGGCTTGCGGATAGTTCTCCGCGAAACCCGCGTCGAGGCTGCCGACCAGCGGGATGTCGAGACCGTCGAGCCAGACGACCGGCTCGCCGCCGTCTTCCACGGACGGATTGCCGTGGTCGTGCCAGGCCCACGACGGCGTGATGATGAAGTCGCCCGGATGCATCGTCGTGCGCTCGCCGTTCACCGCGGTCCACGCGCCCTTGCCTTCGACGATGAAGCGCAACGCCGACTGCGTATGCCGGTGGCTCGGCGCGATCTCGCCCGGCAGGATCAACTGCAGGCCCGCATACAGGCTCGGCGTCATGCTCGACTTGCCGGGCAGCCCCGGATTTTCCAGCACCAGCACGCGGCGCACGGCTTCTTCCGCGCTGATCACGTTGCCGGCCTGCATCACCAGGTCGCGCACCTGCGCGTACTTCCAGATCGCGGCCTGCGCGGCCGGCTGCGGCGTCTTCGGCACCAGGTTGTGCAGCGACTCCCACAGCGGCGCGAGGCGCTGCTCGGCGATCCGTGCGTAGTACTCGGCGCGCGTGGTATCGGGGTGTCGGCGGGTCATGATGTCTCCTTGAGGCGGCCGATCGCTGTCGGCGCGGTATCCGGTCGAGGACCGCGTGCGGCGGCCCGTTGACGAATTTATATTCGACGCAGACATACCCGGTAAAATGGTTAAATCATCTAATCCATATTATTTTTGATATACCTTCCGATACGGAGCATGCGATGGACTGGACCTACCGGCTGCGATTGCGCCACCTGCAGGTGCTGCTGAGCCTCGCCAGCACGGGCAACCTGAGCCAGTCGGCGGCGGCGCTCGCGACCACGCAGCCCGCGCTGTCGAAATGGCTGAAGGAACTGGAAGAGGATGTCGGGCTGCCGCTGTTCGAGCGGCACGCGCGCGGCTTGCGGCCGACGCCGTACGGCGATGCGCTGATCGAGCACGCGCGCCGCGTGGAGGCGCAGCTCGACGTCGCGCGCGACGACATGGCCGCGCTGCGCGAAGGCGGCAGCGGCCTCGTGACGATCGGCACATCGGGCGTCGCGGCCGCCGATACGGTGCCGCTCGCGGTGTCGCAGTTGCTGAAGCGGATGCCGCGCGCGCAGGTGCGGCTCGCCGAGAGCACCATGAACCAGCTGATGCCGCAGCTCGCGCGCGGCGAACTGGACATCGTCCTGGGCCGCTCGGGGTCCGCGTCCGTCGATCCGCACCTGCACGCCGAGGCGCTGTATGTCGATCCGGTGGTGTTCGTCGCGCGGCCCGATCACCCGCTCGTCGGCACGGCGTCCATCGGCTGGAACGCGGTGCTCGCCTACTCGTGGATCGTCTGGCCGCCCGGCACGCCGGTGCACAACGCGCTGCAGGTCGCGCTGACGGCCGCCGGCCGCGTGCAGCCGCCGCACTGCGTCGAGTCGAATTCGTCGATCCTGAACCTCACGCTGCTGAACAACACCGACCTGCTGGGCGTCGCGTCGCATCGTGCCGCACGCCGCTTCGAACAATTGAACGCGATCCGCATCCTGCCGATGCAGCTCGAAGGCCAGGGCGCGGTGTCGATGTACTGGCATCCGGACAGTGCGAACCGCGCGGCCGTCGCGGCCGCGATCGAATGCCTGCGCGCTTGTGCGGCGCCGCAGGTGGGCGGATGGGAGAAAGTGAAGGAGGAGTAAGCGGCGAAGCGGCCCGCCTGAACGGGGCCGCCTCGCCGTAGCGCATCACGCGCCGTCGCAGGATGCCGTGTCGTCCAGCATCAGCGTGCCGACCCGCGCGGGCACGAGCGGCGTGCGCGGCACCGGCGGCGTCCAGCCGAACAGCGCCTGCGCGGCCGCGCCGCATACGCGGCCCTGGCATGCGCCCATCCCGCAGCGCGTCTGCAGCTTCGCGGCCGTCCAGCCGGGCGCCGGCGCAACCGCGTCGAAACGCACGTCCTCGCAACGGCACAGCAGCGTATCGGGCCGCGCGAGCCGGCGGATCGGCTCGCGGATCGCGAAGCGCTCGCGCACCGCGTCGGCGAACGCCTGCCAGTGCGCGCGCTGCGCGACCAGCGCGGCCAGCGGCGCCGTCTGCCCGGTGGCCGCAAAGCCGGCGATTTCGCCTTCGACCATCGCCAGTTCGCTGCCGCCGACGCCCGTGCACTCGCCTGCCGCGAAATACCCGTCGCGGCTCGTGCGCTGATGCACGTCGACCGCCACCGCGCCGCTGTCGATCCGGCAACCGAGATGGCTCGGCAGCACGGTGTTCGGCACGAGCCCGAAGCCGCACGCGAGCCGGTCGCAGTCGATCTCGAATTCGCGCTCGCCCTGCCGGATCCGTACGCGTTCGAGCCGCTTGTCGCCGAACGCCTCGACGACGTGCGCATTGGGCCGGTAGGCCGCCGTGACGAGCTTCGCGGCTTGCGCGACCTTCGACGGCCAGCGCCACAGCCCCGCGCCGAAACCGGCCACGTCGCCCCACGCCGCCTGTTCGAGCACGTGAGACACCTGCGCGCCGGCCTGACGGGCCGTCGCCGCGCTCGCGAGCAGCAGCGGACCGCTGCCGGCGATCACCGTGCGCTGCCCGCGCACGTCGAGGCCGTACTTGATCAGCGCCTGCAGACCACCCGCGCCGGTGACGCCCGGCAGCGTCCACCCCGGGAACGGCAGCAGCAGTTCGCGCGCGCCGCAGCAAAGAATCAGCGTGCGGAATTCGAGCAGGAGCCCGCGCTCGTCGTCCTCCAGCAGCAGCGTGCCCGGCTGCGTTTCGGCGACGATGCGCGTGGCCGCCAGATGGGTCACGTTCGGCTGCCGCAGCACGGCAAGGCGTTCGGCGGCGGCCCGCACTGGCGTGGCGGCGGCCGCCTGGCGCCAGATCTGCCCGCCCGCGCGCGGGTTGTCGTCGATGATCGCGATCGTGGTGCCGCTGCGCGCGGCGGCCCGTGCGGCCGACAGCCCGGCCGGGCCCGCGCCGACGATCGCGACGTCGACGCTCAGTCGTTCCTGTTTCATCGCGTGCGCTCCACCCGCATCCCGTCGCGGCACAGCGTCTGGCAAGCCAGACGGCGGCGGCCGTCGATCGTCATCCTGCACTCCTGGCAGATGCCCATACCGCAAAACGGCGCGCGCGCCGCACCCGTGCACGACACGCGCGTCGTGTCGTCGCCGCTCGCCGCGATGGCAGCCGCGACGGTCGCGCCATCGGCCACCGTCAGCGCGCGGCCGTCCAGATGAATGATCATGTCAGCCTCCGCCGGGCCGCCCCAAGGGGGCTGACAGCCCCCGCGGGGGGCAGCGAACGAAGTGAGCGTGGGGGTCGGTTCATGTCAGCCTCCGCCGGGCCGTCCGGCACGTACGGGAATCGGCCATCGAGGGATGGGGGGACTGCGTCCCCCCAAGCGAACGAAGTGAGCGTGGGGGTCGTTTCATATCAGCCTCCGCCGGGCCGCCCGGCACGTACGGGAATCGGCCGTCGAGGGATGGGGGGACTGCGCCCTCCCAAGCGAACGAAGTGAGCGTGGGGGTCGTTTCATGTCAGCGCTCCGGCTACGGGGGACGTCGTCAGGAAACGTCCCGGCAAATACGGTTCGATGTCGATGGGCGGACGCTCGCCGGCCATCAACGCGGCGACGAGCCGCGCGCTGCCCGGCGCGGTCGTGACGCCAAGCCCTTCGTGCCCGACCGCGAGCCACACGCCCGGGCGCGCCGGATGCTCGCCGAGCAGCGGCAGGCCGTCGGGGCTCGCGGAGCGGAAGCCCGTCCACGAGCGAATGCCGTTCAGGTCGGCCAGATCCGGCAGGTAGCCGACCGCGCGGCGCAACATGCGCGCGAGCACGGGCGGCTCGATACGCGCGTCCTCGGTGTCGAACTGGCGCGACGAACCGATCAGCAACTGGCCGGTCGGCCGCGGCTGCACGTTGAACGCGACCGACGTGCCGTCGCTCGCATGCGCGCTCGCCGCATAGCCGAGCTCGACGAGCTGGTGCGACACCTGGCCCGGATAACGGTCGGTAATCAGTAAGTGGCCCTTCTTCGGGCGCAGCGGCAGTTCGGGCAACAGCGTGCGCGCCGCGACGCCGTTCGCGACGACGACGCGTTCCGCGCGCAACGTGTCGCCGCTCGCGAGCGTCACGCCCGGGCCGTCGACCGCCACCGCGCGATCGCGCCGCAACGTGATGTTCGGTGCGCGCTGCAGCAGCCAGCTCGCGGCAACCGGTGCGTACAGAATCGCGTCGCCGGGAATCTTCAGCGCACCGCCGAGGCCCGGACGCAGCATCGGCTCCAGTCGCGCGAGCGTCGCCGCGTCGATCAGGTCGCCCGCCACGCCGTGCGCGGCGAGCGTCGCCTGCTTGGCGCGCGCGAGGTCCATCTCGTGAGAATCGGCCGCGAGCCACAGCGTGCCGCAGTTGCGGTACGTGCAGCCGTCCGGCATCTCGCCGGCGAGCGAGCGCCACAGCGCGATCGAGTAATGACTCAGCGCGAGCTCGGCCGCGTTGTCGTCCATCGCGACGAGGTGACCCATGCCGGCGCCGGTGGCGCCGCCGCTCGCGTCGTCGACGACGAGCACGCGCAGCCCGCGCTGCGCGAGTTCATGCGCGCATGCCGCGCCGACGATGCCGGCGCCGATCACGACGACGTCGGTCCTGGTCTCGCTCACGACACGATGCCCCAGCCGAACGGATCGTCTTCCTCGATCAGCAGCGTGGCTTCCGCGCTCAGGTGCGCGCTGCCGCGGATCGTCGGCACGATGCCGCCGTCGGCCTGCGTATAGCTCGCCTGGAACACGCTGCCGATCACGCTCGCCTGCCGCCACACGACGCCCGGTTCGAGCTTGCCGTCGGCGGCGAGGCACGCGAGCTTCGCGCTCGTGCCGGTGCCGCACGGCGAACGGTCGTATGCATGGCCCGGGCACAGCACGAAGCTGCGGCTGTCGTGTTCGGGATCGTCGGCGAACAGTTCGATATGGTCGATCTCGCCGCCGTTCGCACCCGTAATGCCGCCCTGTTCGAGCCCGGCACGCACCGCCGACGAATAGGCGGTCAGCGCGGCGACGTTGTCTCCCGCCACGCGCTGGCCGTGATCGCTGATCAGGAAGAACCAGTTGCCGCCCCACGCGATGTCGCCCTTCACCGGGCCGTAACCCGGCACGTCGACGGCGACGCCCTTCGCATGGCGATACGCGAGCACGTTGCGCACGCTGACAGACAGGTCGTCGTGCAGCGTCGCCTCGACGGTGCCGACCGGCGTTTCGATCCGGTGGACGCCCGGCTCGATGCGGCCCATGTGATGCAGCGTGCGCACGACGCCGATCGTGCCGTGCCCGCACATCCCGAGATAACCGCTGTTGTTGAAGAAGATCACGCCGGCCGCCGCTTCCGGCGACACCGGTTCGCACAGCAGCGCGCCGACCAGCACGTCGCTGCCGCGCGGCTCGAGAATGCACGCGGTGCGATAGCGATCGTGTTCGCGGGCGAGCACGTCGCGGCGCTCGGCCATCGTGCCGTTGCCGAGCGAAGGGAAACCGGACACGACGAGCCGCGTGGGTTCGCCGCCCGTGTGCGAATCGATGATCTGGATGCGCTTCATCATGAGCCGTCCGAAGTGGGGAAAGGAGCATAGCTTCCTCCGTCGCGCGTCCGTCCGCTTGTGGCTTTTCGATGAGGACGGCGACGAAATCGGCATAGTGCGGAGCACCTTTCGCGGCCCTTCCGCGCACTATGCCGATTTCGTCATTTTGCTCCGCGATACGGCTCAAGCGTGATGGGTGTTTGCACGGCGATACTGGTTGCACATCGACGCGCCTGTCGTCGATCGATACGAAGCAGGAGATTGCAGTGAGTCGAAACGCCATCCAGCGGACCGGAGTTTTCCCCGTCATCAGCAACGGGGCTGCACCGGGCTCTTCCATCGCTTGCGACACCACGCACCGCGCCGAAAAGAACCGGGCGAACCGCTGACCGCGCCGATCGCGCGGGTCGATTCTTCCGGCGGCGCAGCGGCTTCCCCCGTCGCGCCGTCACTTCCGGTCCGGCATGGCCCGTACGGGCCCGCTCGCTGCGTCACCGCCTCCGGCGGCGCATGAACGGCCCCGCGGCCCGCACCGGTCGCACGCCGACCGGCAGGTGTGCGCCGCTGCTCCGTGAGAGCGCGGCGCAACCGCACCTGCCCCGACGCACCTGCCCCGACATTACCCAGGAGACAAACCCATGCCAGGCCAAGGCAACACATCCTCGTCCGTTCCGATTTCCGGTCCAGCGTCCGCCGACGCGGGTCACGGCAAGTTCAAGAAGCAGTTGTCGCTGACCGACCTGACGTTCATCGGCCTCGGCGCGATTTTCGGTTCGGGCTGGCTGTTCGCCGCGAGTCACGTGTCGACGATCGCCGGCCCGGCCGGCATCTTCTCGTGGCTGCTCGGCGGCTTCTCGGTGCTGCTGCTCGGCATCGTCTACTGCGAACTCGGCGCCGCGCTGCCGCGCGCGGGCGGCGTGGTTCGCTACCCGGTGTTCTCGCACGGCCCGCTGCTCGGCTACCTGATGGGTTTCATCACGCTGATCGCGTTCTCGAGCCTGATCGCGATCGAAGTGGTCGCCGCGCGCCAGTACGCGGCCGCATGGTTTCCGAGCCTGACCCAGGCGGGCTCGAGCGATCCGACCACGCTCGGCTGGCTCCTGCAGGCCGGGCTGCTCTGCTTCTTCTTTTACCTGAACTATTCGAGCGTGAAGACGTTCGCGAAGGCGAACAACATCATCAGCGTCTTCAAGTTCATCGTGCCGCTGTCGGTGATCGCGGTACTGTTCACGTTCTTCAAGCCCGCCAACCTGACCGTGCACGGCTTCGCGCCGTTCGGCATGCCGGGCATCGAGATGGCCGTGTCGGCCGGCGGCATCATCTTCGCGTACCTCGGCCTCACGCCGATCGTGTCGGTCGCGAGCGAAGTGCGCAATCCGCAGCGCACGATCCCGATCGCGCTGATCCTGTCGATCCTGCTGTCGACGCTGATCTACGTGCTGCTGCAGCTCGCGTTCATCGGCAGCATTCCCACCGACATGCTCGCCGCCGGCTGGCACGACGTGAGCAAGGCATTCTCGCTGCCGTACCGCGACATCGCGCTCGCGCTCGGCGTGGGCTGGCTCGCGGTGATGGTCGTCGCCGACGCGATGATCTCGCCGAGCGGCTGCGGCAACATCTACATGAACGCGACGCCGCGCGTCGTCTACGGCTGGGCGAAGACGGGCACGTTCTTCAAGATGTTCACGCGCGTCGACGAAGCGTCGGGCATCCCGCGCGCGGGCCTCTGGCTCACGTTCGGTCTCGCGATCTTCTGGACGATGCCGTTCCCGTCGTGGGAAGCGCTGATCAACATCGTGTCGGCCGCGCTCGTGCTGAGCTACGCGGTCGCGCCCGTGTCGGTCGCCGCGCTGCGCCGCACCGCCCCCGACCTGCCGCGGCCGTTCCGCGCGGTCGCGTTCGGCATCACCGGCCCCGCATCGTTCGCGATCGCCGCGCTGATCGTCTACTGGTCGGGCTGGAGCACGGTGTCCTGGCTGCTCGGCCTGCAGATCGTGATGTTCGTGATCTATCTCGCGTGCCGCCGCTGGGTGCCGACCGCGCACCTGAGCCTCGCCGAGCAGGTGCGCTCGTCGGCATGGCTGATCGCGTTCTACGCCGCAATGATCGTGCTGTCGTACTTCGGCGGCTTCGGCGGCACCGGCCAGCTCGCGCATCCGTACGACACGGTCGTCGTCGCGGCCGTCGCGCTCGTCATCTACTACTGGGGCGCCAACACCGGCATCCGTTCCGACAAGCTCCAGCTCGAAGACGACGAAGGCTGACGCCCCCGCGTCCCCCTTTTCACTCCGGCCGGGCCCATCACGCCCGGCCCCGCATTTTCCGAGGAAAACCATGCAACTCACAGGTCAGCTCCTGATCGGCCAGTCGGCCGTCGCCGGACAGAACGGCACCCTCCACGCGATCGCCGCCGCCACCGGCGACACGCTCGAACCCGCGTTCGGCGGCGCGAGCCTGCAAGACCTGGAGACGGCCTGCGCGCTCGCCGACGACGCATTCGACACGTACCGCGAAACGCGCCCCGAGCAACGCGCGGCGTTTCTCGACGCGATCGGCCGCAACATCATGGCGCTCGGCGACGACCTGATCGAGCGCTGCGTCACCGAAACGGGCCTGCCGCGCGCACGCGTCGAAGGCGAACGCGGCCGCACGGTCGGCCAGCTCGCGCTGTTCGCATCGCTCGTGCGCGACGGCGGTTACGTCGATGCGCGCATCGACCCGGCCCGCCCGGACCGCAAGCCGCTGCCGCGCGTCGACCTGCGCCTGCGCAACGTCGCGATCGGGCCGGTCGCCGTGTTCGGCGCATCGAACTTCCCGCTCGCGTTCTCGGTCGCCGGCGGCGATACCGCATCGGCACTCGCGGCCGGCTGCCCGGTGATCGTCAAGGCGCACTCCGCGCATCCGGGCACGTCCGAACTCGTCGGCCGCGCGATCCAGCAAGCCGTGCGCGAATGCGGTCTGCCGGCGGGCGTGTTCTCGCTGCTGTTCGATGCGTCGCGCGAAATCGGCCAGGCGCTCGTCGCCGATCCGCGCATCAAGGCCGTCGGCTTCACCGGCTCGCGCCGTGGCGGCGTCGCGCTGATGAACATCGCGGCCGCGCGCCACGAGCCGATTCCGGTTTATGCGGAAATGAGCTCGATCAACCCGGTGCTGCTGTTCCCGGCCGCACTCGACGCGCGTCACGACGCGATCGCAGCGCAGTTCGTCGCGTCGCTCGCACTCGGCGCCGGCCAGTTCTGCACGAACCCGGGCCTCGTGCTCGCGATCGACGGCCCCGCGCTGCGCGCCTTCGAAGCCGCGGCGGCCACCGCCGTGCAGGCGAGCGCCGCGCAGACGATGCTGACGCCGCACATCCACGCGAGCTATGCGCAAGGCGTTGCCGCGCTGCGCAATCACGCAGCCGTGGAGTCGCTGGCCGAAGGCGTCGAAGGCGGCCGCTATCAGGCGCGCGCGGCGCTGTTCGCCACCTCCGCGGACGCGTTCATCGCCCACCCCGAACTGCGTGACGAAGTATTCGGCCCCGCCTCGCTGATCGTCCGCTGCCCGGATGCCGACACGCTGCATCGCGTGCTGAAATCGCTCGAAGGCCAGTTGACGATCGCCGCCCATCTCGCCGACGGCGATGCCGCGCTGTTCGCCGCGCTGCGCCCGACGCTGGAGCGCAAGGCCGGCCGCATTCTCGTCAACGGCTTCGGCACGGGTGTCGAGGTCGGTCACGCGATGGTGCACGGCGGCCCGTTCCCGGCCACGTCCGACACGCGCACGACGTCGGTCGGCGCACGCGCGATCGAGCGTTTCCTGCGGCCGGTGTCATACCAGGACGTGCCGGACGCCCTACTGCCCGACGCGATCCGCAACGGCAATCCGCTGAACGTGCCGCAACGCATCGACGGCGTGCCCGCGCCGCGGGAAGCGCGCGATGTCTGAGCCGCTCGCCGAAGTCGTCCTGTCGCTCGATGAGGTGCATGCACTCGCGCTGCGGGTGCTGACGCACAACGGGATGTCCGATGCGCATGCGCAGGCGATCGCCAACGTGATCACGCAGGGCCAGCGCGACGAGTGCCACTCGCACGGCGTGTACCGGCTGCTCGTGTGCGTGCGCTCGCTGAAGAAAGGCAAGGTCGATCCGCAGGCGGTGCCGACGCTGCGCCGGCTGTCGTCGTCGATCGTCGCGGTCGACGCGCATCGCGGCTTCTCGCTGCTGAGCTTCGAAACCGGCCTGCCGGTGCTCGTCGAGATGGCGAAGCAGCACGGGATCGCCGCGATGGCGATCAACCACTGCTACCACTTCTCGGCGCTGTGGCCCGAGGTCGAAGCGATCGCCGCCGAAGGGCTGGTCGGCATCGCGATGAACCCGAGCCATAGCTGGGTCGCGCCGGAAGGCGGCCGCGAGCCGGTGTTCGGCACCAACCCGATCGCGTTCGCCTGGCCGCGCCCGGACGGCGTGCCGTTCGTGTTCGACTTCGCGACGAGCGCGATCGCCCGCGGCGACATCGAGTTGCACGCGAAGCAAGGCAAGGCGATCCCGCCGCACTGGGCGATCGACGCCGACGGCCAGCCGACCACCGATCCGAAGGCCGCGCTGCAGGGCGCGATGCGCACGTTCGGCGGTCACAAGGGTTCGGCGCTCGCGGCGATGGTCGAGCTGCTCGGCGGCGCGCTGATCGGCGACATGACGAGCCGGGAGTCGATGGACTTCGACGAAGGCGTCGGCGCGACGCCGTGCCACGGCGAACTCGTGATCGCATTCGACCCGACGGTATTCCTCGGCGACGATCTCGACGCGGGCCTCGCGCGCGGCGAGCGGATGTTCGGCGCGATCACCGGGCAAGGCGCGCGGCTGCCGTCGCAACGGCGCTTCGACGCCCGCGCGCGCAGCGTCGCGAACGGCGTGCGGATTCCGCAGGCGCTGTACGACGAAATCCTGACGCTGCTCGACTGACGCGCGAGCGGCAGCGGCGGCCATTGCCGGCGGAACGGCGGTGCGGCCGCCGCCCGCCGTTCCGTACGGCGATGCCTGCGCCCCGCCCATGCCCCGCTCACGTCCCGCCTGCGCGCCGCCTACCCGGCGCATGGCCCGCCCCGTGAGCGCCACTGCCCCATCGGCTGTGGGATAATCGCCGAGTTTGCCCTGGGCGCAGCTCAAGAGGTTGTTCGCACGGGCGCGAGAGAGGCCTTTATTCCCGTGCCTCCACCCTTTTCCGCGATATTTCTTCAGCCATCACCATGCCCACATACCGTTCCAAAACCTCCACCGCCGGCCGCAACATGGCAGGTGCGCGCTCGCTGTGGCGCGCCACCGGCATGAAAGACGACGATTTCTCGAAGCCGATCATCGCGGTCGTCAACTCGTTCACACAATTCGTGCCGGGGCACGTGCACCTGAAGGATCTCGGCCAGCTCGTCGCGCGCGAAATCGAAGCCGCGGGCGGCGTCGCGAAGGAATTCAACACGATCGCCGTCGACGACGGCATCGCGATGGGCCATGACGGCATGCTCTATTCGCTGCCGAGCCGCGACATCATCGCCGACTCGGTCGAATACATGGTGAACGCGCACTGCGCGGACGCGATGGTCTGCATCTCGAACTGCGACAAGATCACCCCGGGGATGCTGATGGCCGCGATGCGCCTGAACATCCCGGTGATCTTCGTGTCGGGCGGCCCGATGGAAGCCGGCAAGACGCGCCTCGCGAACCCGGTGACCAAGACCGTCGAACTGAAGAAGCTCGACCTCGTCGACGCGATGGTGATCGCCGCCGACCAGTCGTATTCGGATGCGGACGTCGCCGAAGTCGAACGCTCGGCCTGCCCGACCTGCGGTTCGTGCTCGGGCATGTTCACCGCGAACTCGATGAACTGCCTGACCGAAGCGCTCGGCCTGTCGCTGCCCGGCAACGGCACGGTCGTCGCGACGCACGCCGATCGCGAGCAGCTGTTCAAGCGCGCCGGCCGCCGCATCGTCGAACTCACGCGCCAGCACTACGAGCAGGACGACATGCGCGCGCTGCCGCGCTCGGTCGGCTTCAAGGCGTTCGAAAACGCGATGACGCTCGACATCGCGATGGGCGGTTCGACCAACACCATCCTGCACCTGCTGGCAATCGCGCAGGAAGCCGGCATCGACTTCACGATGAAGGATATCGATCGCCTGTCGCGCACCGTGCCGCAGCTGTGCAAGGTCGCGCCGAACACGAACAAGTACCACATCGAAGACGTGCACCGCGCCGGCGGCATCATGGCGATCCTCGGCGAGCTCGAGCGCGCCGGCAAGCTGCACACCGACGTGCCGACCGTGCACGCGCCGACGCTGAAGGATGCGCTCGACCAGTGGGACATCGTCCGCACGCAGGACGAAGCGGTCCGCACGTTCTACCTCGCCGGCCCGGCCGGGATTCCGACGCAGGTCGCGTTCAGCCAGAACACGCGCTGGCCGAGCCTCGACGTCGATCGCGCCGAAGGCTGCATCCGCTCGTACGAGCATGCGTTCTCGAAGGAAGGCGGCCTCGCCGTGCTGACCGGCAACATCGCGCTCGACGGCTGCGTGGTGAAGACGGCCGGCGTCGACGAGAGCATCCACGTGTTCGAGGGCTCGGCCCACGTGACCGAGTCGCAGGACGAAGCCGTCGAGAACATCCTGAACGACAAGGTCAAGGCCGGCGACATCGTGATCGTGCGCTACGAAGGCCCCAAGGGCGGCCCGGGCATGCAGGAAATGCTGTACCCGACGAGCTACATCAAGTCGAAGGGTCTCGGCAAGGCGTGCGCGCTGCTGACGGACGGCCGCTTCTCGGGCGGTACGTCGGGCCTGTCGATCGGCCACTGCTCGCCGGAAGCGGCAGCGGGCGGCGCGATCGGCCTCGTGCGCGACGGCGACAAGATCCGCATCGACATCCCGAATCGCACGATCGACGTGCTGGTGTCGGACGAGGAACTCGCGCGCCGCCGCGAAGAGCAGAACGCGAAGGGCTGGAAGCCGGCGCAACCGCGCCCGCGCAAGGTGTCCGCGGCGCTGAAGGCCTATGCGAAGCTCGTGATGTCGGCCGACAAGGGCGCCGTGCGCGACTTGTCGCTGCTCGACGACTGATGCAAGACGGCGGGCGTGCGAACGGCCCGCCCGCCTGATCAGGACGCCGCTCCCCGGAGCGGCTTTTTTTCGTCCGGCGCCGGCGGGGCCGCGGCACCGGCGGCGTCAGTCAATGGCGGAATTCATCGTGGCCACCACCGCCTCCTCCACCGCCACCGTGGTTTCCGCCGCCGTTTCCGCCGCCTTGCGGGCGTGCATAACCGCCGCCGCCCTGATGCCCCTGCGGCACCATCATCCGCGGCCCGCCACTCGGCGCAGCCGGCGGCGGGCTCGGCGCATGCGCATTGCCGGGGGCACCCGGCATCGGCATCGGCGCCGGCGCGCGGTTCGGGCCGTTCCAGCCGCCGCGCGTGGCCGACGGCCGTGCATCATGCTGCGCACCGCCCGGCGCGTGCAGGATCGGGCCGCCCGGCTGCGGGCGCCCCTGTGCCGGCGGCCTCCCACCCGGGCCAACCCGCGGCTCGGGGCGATGCTCCCAGCGATCGCGGTCGTGGAACCACGGCCGGTTCCGGTAGTAGCGATCCCAGTACGCGCCGATCGCGAACCCGGTGATCGGCACGCCGATGATCGCGCCGTACTGAAGCAACGGCACGTAGTTGCCCTGGTACGGGTAGTCGAGCTGCTCCGCGTCGATCCAGCCGCGCACGCCCGGCAGCGCGACATCGCACCACGAGTAGTCGTTCAGGCAGCCGAACACGTCCAGCGCGGTGCCGGGCGGGATCTGTGCGACGACCGGGTAATCGGGCGCGGGCCCGGCATACAGTTCGGCCGCCGAGTTCGTGTAGGCGCTGCTCTGTGCGTCGGCGATGCCCGGTATGGCCGCGATGCCGAAGAGAACGGCGCACAGACTTCGAATGATGGTATTGCTCATGATGCTCTCCCGCGCGGTGCCGCCGCGCGCCGGTCAGTGTCGATGGCCACCGCCCCAATGTCCGCCCCCCCAGTGGCCGCCGCCCCACGGGCGGCGCCAGTATCCGCCCCGGTATCCGCCGCCCCAGTGCCCCCAGAAGCCGAGGCCGATCGTGACGGGCGGGCCGTACCAGCCCGGGTAATACGCGGGATAGTAGGCCGGGTACGGCACGTAGGCCGGCGCGGCATAGGCCGGGGCCTGCGCATAGTCATCCGCCGGCGGCGGAGCGGCCGGCACTGTTGGCGCAGCAGGCGCCGACGAGACGGACGGCGCCGGGCTCGCCGGCGCAACCGGCAATGCCCGCTGCGTCACCGTGGCAGGCACGGGTGCGTAATACGGCCCATAACCATACGGCCCCGTGTAATAGCAGCCGCTCAGCGTCAGCATGGCCAGTGCCATGGCGATCGGCCTCGCGGCAGTGATAGCGTTCATGTATTGCTCCGCAGGAATCCTTGCGCCGCCGCATGGCGCGCGCCTGCCTCTAGCTTACGTCCCCTGCATATTTCCGCGGGTATGATCGGTTACTTTTTGTTTCCCGCACCGAACGACGGTTCCGGCCGCCGCGGGCACGCCGCGTGCTCTCGCGTCTGCCGCGCCGACGTTGAAGTTCGCGCGAATGCCCTCAACTTGAACCTAGTCAGACTTCCGGCGCGGACGGGCGTTCGCGGGCACCGGCAGCCTGAAACCCGCGGACTTCGGCCCGCCCAGACAGGAACGCGGCTCGCGCCGCCATCGACATGACTACGCCACGCCCCACACTCCGGGCGGACACGCCCCTCGATCCGATCATCCAGTTGCTGGCCCTTGCCGGCGAGCAGGGTTATCTGACGCACGCCGATCTCGTCGACGCGCTGCCGCCCGAAAGCGACAGCCCCGACGCGCTGGACGTCGTGCGCGCCGCGCTGGCGGACATCGGCATTGCCGTGCTCGACGAGCCGGCCGCGCCGGTGCCGTTCGCGGGCGCGGCGCCGGTCGACGTCGATCGCGACGCGCTCGACGAGGGCCGCGCGCTGCTCGGCGAGCTCGCCCGCGGCACGAGCGCGTCGACCGATCCGCTCGCGCTCTACATGCGGCGCATCCATGCGGTGCCGCTGCTCAAGCGCGAAGACGAAATCGTGCTCGCGCGCGAAATCGAAACAGGCCGCCATCAGATCCTGCATGCGCTCGCCGGTTGTCCGGCGGCGGTCGACGTGCTGCTCGCGCGCCACGGCGCAACGGGCGCAACCGGCGCGGCCGACGACGAAGGCGATGACGTCAAGGACGCCAAGGACGCCGACACGCCCGCCCCCGCGCGCAACGACACGCTGCTCGACGCGGTCGCGGCCGTGCGCGGCGCATTGCATGCGCAAGGCTGCCGCTCGACCGAATACCGCGACGCGCGCAACCGGCTCGCCGCGTTGCTCGATACGCTGGCATGGGTTGCACCGGCCGTCGACGACGCGAGCCGCGTCGTGCGTACGCTCGCGTCCACGCCGGCCGATGCGCCGGACACGCCCGCCGGCAGCGACACCGCCTGCTTCGACTCGGTCGCGCGGCGGGCACTCGGCGCCGCGCTGAGCGACGGTCAGCAGAAAGTGCGCGACGGCACCCGCGCGATGCTGGAAGCGAACCTGCGGCTCGTGCTGTCGATCGCGCGCAAGTACATGAACCGCGGCATCGAACTGCCGGACCTCGTGCAGGACGGCTGCCTCGGGTTGATGCGTGCGATCGAGAAGTTCGAATACCGGCGCGGCTTCAAGTTTTCGACCTACGCGACCTGGTGGATCCGGCAGGCGGTCGCGCGCGCGGTCGCCGACCGCTCGCGCACGATCCGCGTGCCCGTGCACGTCGGCGACCAGTACCAGCGCGTGCAGCGGCATGCATTGCGTTTCCGCCAGCGCACGGGCCGTCGCGCGACGCCGGCCGAGCTCGCCGCCGAAACCGGAATGGCCGAGGACAAGCTGCGCGCCGTGCTCGCGCTGCCGGCGGAGCCGCTGTCGCTCGACACGCCGATGCCCGACACGGACACCGGCCTCGTCGACCTGATCGAGGACCAGGCTTCGGCGAGTCCGTTCGAGCGGCTGGCGAACACGCGCATGCACGAATGCGTGACGTCGCTGCTGCGCTCCGTCACGCCGGCCGAGGCCGACGTGCTGCGCCGGCGGTTCGGTCTCGGCGGCGCCGAGCCCGACACCTACGACGCGATCGCGCAGGACGCGGGGATGTCGCGCGAACGCGTGCGGCAGATCGAGAAACGCGCGCTCGCGACGCTGCGCACGGCCGCCGAGGCCGAAGGCGCGCACGCGTTCCTCGACGCGTAACCGGTTGCGGCGCGCGGCCGCGCGTTGGTGCCCACCCCGGCACGAACGCGACAGTGCCGCGCGCGATCCGGTTCCGCCCGCGCAACGTTTGCCATTGATGTGCATCAAGTTTTGTTCGTCGCTTGCCGCGACAATGTGCTGAAATGCAAGACAGACCGTCGCATGACGCGCCGCGTCCATTCCGTTTGCGCTTTCCGGGGCCCCTCTCCATGCAGACGAGCGTCAGCGAGACGAACGAGGAAAACCGGCAGATCGCGGCATGCCTGCGCGAAGCCGCGCAGCTGCTTGCCGACCAGGGCGCCAATCCCTATCGGGTTGCCGCATACCGCGCGTCGGCCGACACGATCGAGTCGCTCGACGACGGCCTGCGCACCCGCTTCGAAGCGGGCGGCGTCGATGCGCTCGGTGCGCTGCCGGAGACCGGCACGGGCGTCGCGCAAGCGATCGCCGAGCTATTGGTGACCGGGCGCTGGCGCCTGCTCGACCGGCTGCGCGGCGCAGCGGAACGCGCATCCGCCTTCGAAGCCGTGCCGGGCATCGGCCACGCGCTCGCGCTGCGAATACACGACCAGTTGCATATCGATACGCTCGAGGATCTCGAACGTGCGGCCCGCAGCGGCCAGCTCGAGGCGATCGCGGGCGTCGGCCCGCGCCGCGCGGCCGGCATCCGCGCCGCGCTCGACGACGTACTGACCCGGCGCCGCCGCTGGCAAGGCCACGCGCGCAACGCCGACCCCGGCACCGAACCGCCCGTCGAACTGCTGCTTTACATCGATCGCCTGTATCGCAACAAGGCCGCCGCCGGCATCCTGCCGACGCTCGTGCCCCGGCGCGTGAACGCGGACGTCAGCGTGTCGCCGCCGGTGATGCACCTGACGAAAGGCGGCTGGCATTTCACCGCGCTGTGCCCGTATCCCGCGCGCCCGCAGGACGCCGTTCGCACGGCGGACTGGGTCGCGCTCTACTTCTACGATGCGTTGCAATGCGAGCATCAGCGGACGATCGTCACCGAAACGCTCGGTACGCTCGTCGGCAAGCGCATCGTGCGCGGACGCGAGATGGAATGCCGCATGTATTACGCGGGATGACGCGCGCGGCGCACTCGCCGGGTGCGGCGGACCGTTGCGCAATGCTGCCCGGCCAGGCCGCCTACGCCCCCTCCGCCTTTGCACGGCGCGCCGGATGACGATGCGCGGCGATACGCAGCAGCTTGCGAAACGACGGGCACTCGAGATGGCTCGGCGCCGGGCAGACGGCCGCATGCCGCAACGCGTCGCGCACCGCACCGAGACGGCGGATCGTGCGATCGAGCTCGTCGGCCTTGTCGTCGAGCTTCGCGCGATCGATCGCGGGCCGGCCGTCCTCGCCGAACATCGCGAGAATGTCGTCCAGCGAAAAACCGGCCTCGCGGCCGAGCGCGATCAGCGCGAGGCGCTCCAGCACCGACTCGTCGTATTGGCGTCGCAGCCCGTGACGCCCCATCGGCACGATCAAGCCCTTTTCCTCGTAGTAACGCAGCGTCGACGCGGGCAATCCCGAGCGGCGCGCGACATCGGCGATGTCCAGACGACTCATGCTTGACCTCAAGTGAACTTGAAGTTGCAAGATAGTCGCTCGCATCCTTCAACACAAGCCCGGACCGCCATGACACCGCCGAAACCGCCCCGCCGCCCGTTGCGCCACGCAGCCGCCGCCCTTCCCTGCAAAGGCGCGCGATGACGTCGCCCGACCTCCTGCTGCGCATCCTGCTGATCGGCGCAGGCGCGACGCTCCTGATGGATTTGTGGACGCTGTTCCGGCGCAGGATGTTCGGGATTCCGTCGCTCGATTACGCGCTGGTCGGCCGCTGGCTCGGCCACATGATGCGCGGCCGGTTCCGGCACGCGTCGATCGCCGCCGCGACGCCCGTGCCGGGCGAACGGGCGTTCGGCTGGGTCGCGCATTACGCGATCGGAGCCGCGTTCGCGATGCTGCCCGTCGCGATCGCCGGCACGGAATGGGTCGGCACGCCGACGCCCGTGCCCGCGCTCGTCGCGGGCCTGGCCAGCGTCGCCGCGCCGTTCTTCGTGATGCAGCCGGCATTCGGCTTTGGCGTCGCCGCATCGCGCACGCCGCAGCCGGGCATCGCGCGCCGGCGCAGCATCGTCACGCATCTGGTGTTCGGCGCGGGGCTTTATCTGGCTGCGGTCGCGCTGTCCGCGCCGGGGTACTGACGGACCAGACCGAAAACGGTCGCGCGACCGCCGCCCGGCGGAGAAAGCGCGCTCCACGTCCATCGAAGCGGAGCGGCCGTCGAGACGTCACCCGCCATCGCTGCGTTGCGCCGTTTCCTCGTAATGATCGAGCGCGTCGAGCAGCTTGCCCGGCCGGCTCATTGCCGCCTTCAGCTTTGCGGCTTTCTCGATATCGGCCGGCGCCGTGAGTTTCGCGCCCTGATCGAGATACGCCTGCGCACGCGTATCGCCCGCCGCTGCGGCCAGACCGAACAGCGCATTCGCGGCAATCGGATCGTGGTCGACGCCGCCACCCGAGTAGTACCTCAGGCCAAGGCGAAACAGCGACGATGCGATGCCCTGCTCGGCAGCCAGCCGGTACCAGCTCACGGCTTCGACGTCGTCCTTGCGCACGCCCTGCCCGTTTTCATACATCAGGCCGAGATTGTTCTGCGCGTTCGCATTGCCCTGTTCCGCGGCACGCCGATACCAGTCGAATGCGTCGGTATCGCTCTGAGGCACCCCGTGCCCGACGTCGTACAGATAGCCGAGGCTGTTCTGCGCCTTCGGGTTGTCCTGCTCGGCCGCCCGTCGATACCATTTCGCGGCTTCCGCGTAATCCTGCGGCACGCCCTTGCCGTCGTCGTACATCATCCCGAGGAACAATTGCCCTTTGGCCGAGCCATGTTCGGCCGCAAGCCGGTAGAACCGCACCGCCTCCGCCAGATCCTGCGGCACGCCTCGCCCATCCTCGTACGCGCGGCCAAGATTGCCCCACGCGCTCGCGTTGTCCTGCGCGGCCGAGCGCCGATACCAGCCCACGGCCTCCGACGCGCTTTGCGGGACGCCGGTGCCGTCTTCGTAAAGCGTGCCGAGATTGTTCTGCGCGGACGAATCGCCGTGATCGGCCGCACGCCTGTACCACTTCGCGGCTTCGTCGACATTGCGCTCGACGCCGTTGCCGGTCTCGTACATCACGCCCACGTTGTATTCGCCGACCGGGTCGCCGAGCTTCGCCTTCGCCATCGCCTCGTCGAACGTCACGGGCGCATCGTCGTCCCGCGCGAGCCAGACGATGCCGATCCCGAGGATCAGGATCAGCGCGAGCGCGGTGAAAAGGACAATACGGGTCTTGCGGCCGATTCGTCGTGCCTGTGTCATCTCTCAGTGTTCTCTTTATTGTCGTTGCAAACGGTGCGTCCAGACGGACGCCCGCATCATTCGCCGCCGCTGTCGATCAGGTTGTGGCGCACGCGCCCGAGCAGGCGCACCAGCGTGTCGCGCTCGTCGGGGGTGAACCCGCGCAGCCCGTCGTCGGACACGGTATCGCCCACTTCCAGCATCTGCGGAAAGATCGCGCGCGACTTGTCGGTCAGCCGGATCACGAACGCGCGGCGATCGTCGTCGTTCGCGATCCGCTCGATCCAGCCGTAGCTTTCCATCCGGTCGAGCAGCCGCGTCAGCGAGATCGGCGTGATCTCGAGCCATTCCGCAAGCCGCGCCTGATTCATCTCGCCTTTCCACGTGAGATACGCGAGCACGCGGCTTTGCGCGCGCGTGAGCCCGAGGCGCTTCGCGCGCCGGTCGAACAGGCGTCCTTGCAAACGGGCCACGTCGGAAATCAGGTAGCCGATCCGGTTCTCGTAGGTCTTGTCCATCGGGCGATTATAGGGTCAAGCCGTTCATGGCCCGCGCGACACAGGTACGGCGATGAGCACGAATATAATAAGCGTGCTTATAATTCTGGTCATACCGGATCGCCGCCCACGGCGACCGCTCCACGGAGACACCGCTTGAATCCCCCCGCCGCCGACGCTGCCGCCTCGCCGCCCGCCCTCAATCGGCCGATGCTGACCCTGTCGATCATGCTCGCGACGCTGATCCAGACGCTCGACAGCACGATCGCGAACGTCGCGCTGCCGCACATGCAGGGCACGATGTCCGCGTCGCAGGACGAAATCACCTGGGTACTGACCTCGTACATCGTGGCCGCGGCGATCGCGACGCCGCTGACCGGCTGGCTGTCCGACCGGCTCAGCATGAAGCGGCTGCTGACGATCTCGATCGCCGGCTTCACGATCGCGTCCGCGCTGTGCGGGCTGTCCGAATCGCTCGTGCAGATCGTCGGCGCGCGGTTGCTGCAGGGCGTGTTCGGCGCCGCGCTGGTGCCGCTGTCGCAATCGATCCTGCTCGACATCAACCCGCGCGAGAAGCAGGGTCAGGCGATGGCGATCTGGGGGATGGGCGTGATGGTCGGCCCGATCCTCGGCCCGACGCTCGGCGGCTGGCTCACCGACAGCTACAACTGGCGCTGGGTGTTCTTCATCAACGTGCCGATCGGCGCGTTCGCGCTGGCCGGCGTGCTGACCTTCCTGCCCGCGCGCGCGCCGCGCCCGCACGTGAAATTCGACGCGTTCGGCTTCGCGACGCTCGCGCTCGCGATCGGTGCGTTCCAGGCGATGCTCGACCGCGGCGAACAGCTCGACTGGTTCGGCTCGTACGAGATCCGCATCGAAGCGCTCGTCGCGGCGCTCAGCTTCGCGTTCTTCCTCGTGCATACGGCGACCGTCGGCAAGGCGTCGTTCTTCAAGTCGGAATTGCTGCGCGACCCGAACTTCGCGACCGGCACGCTGTTCATCTTCGTCGTCGGCGCGGTGCTGTATGCGACGCGTGCGCTGTTGCCGCCGATGCTGCAGAACCTGATGGGCTATCCGGTCGCGACGACGGGCCTCGTCACCGCGCCGAGCGGCGCAGGCACGATGATCGCGATGCTGTTCGTCGGGCGATTATTGAAATACGTGGACGCGCGCGCGTTGCTGCTCGCCGGGCTGGCGATTTCCGCGCTCGCGCTATGGCAGATGATGCAGTACACGATCGTGCTGTCCGAGGCGGACATCGTGTGGCCCGGCGTGGTCCAGGGCTTCGGGCTGGGGCTGGTGTTCGTGCCGCTGAGCGCGCTGTCGTTCTCGACGCTGACGCCCGAGCTGCGTGCGGACGGCACCGCAACCTACAGCCTGATGCGCAACATCGGCAGCAGTATCGGCATCTCGATCGTGCAGACGCTGATGACGCGCAACACGCAGGTCGCGCACGCCGACCTCGCGACCCACATCACGCCGTTCAACCCGGCCGTGCAGGCGATGGCCGGCAGCCATCTGGACATCGCGCTGCTCGACCGCACGATCAACCAGCAGGCCGCGATGATCGCGTACCTGAACGACTTCAAGCTGATGTTCGTCGCGACGCTGCTGATGATCCCGCTGTTGCTGCTGATCCGCCCGCCGCAGAAAACGGCGAGCGTCGACGTCTCGCACGCGGCGATGGATTGACGGCACGCCGGGCGCACGCGTCGCGCGCCCGGTGTGTCGTGTCAAACCTCCCGTCAGGCCTTCATCGTGCCGGTGCGCACGTAGCGTTCGTGCCACGACAGCGCTTCGGCGAGCAGATGCGGCGTGTGCTTGCCGAAGCTCTCGCGCGACGCGCGCTCGAAGTAGTCCTCGAGCATCGGCCGGTAATCCGGATGCGCGCAGGTCGCGATGACCTTGCGCGCGCGCTGCTTCGGCGACAGGCCGCGCAGATCCGCGAGCCCCTGTTCGGTGACGACCACCGCGACATCGTGCTCGGTGTGATCGACGTGGCTCGCCATCGGCACGATCCGCGAGATCGCGCCGCCCTTCGCGGTACTGGCCGACATGAAGCACGACAGGTAGCCGTTGCGCGCGAAGTCGCCCGAGCCGCCGATGCCGTTCTGGATCTTCGTGCCCATCACGTGCGTCGAATTCACGTTGCCGTAGATGTCGGCTTCGATCATCCCGTTCATCGCGATGCAGCCGAGGCGGCGCACGAGTTCCGGATGGTTGCTGATCTCCTGCGGGCGCAGCAGGATCTTTTCGCGGAACGTCGCGATCTCGTCGGCGAAACGCTGCACGGCGGCCGGGCTCAGCGACAGCGCCGTGGCCGACGCGAAGCTCAGCGTGCCGTCGTCGAGCAGGTCGAGCATGCCGTCCTGGATCACCTCGGTGTAAGCGGTCAGGTTCGAGAAGCCGGCCGAGCTCAGTTCCGCGAGCACCGCGTTCGTGATGTTGCCGACGCCCGACTGCAGCGGCAGCAGGTTTTCCGGCAGGCGGCCGCGCTTCACTTCGTGGCGCAGGAAGTCGATCAGCTGATGCGCGATCTGCTTCGACGTGGCGTCCGGCGCGGAGAATGCGTTGCTGCGGTCCGGCGCATCGGTCTCGACGATCGCGACGATCTTGTCGGCCGGGCAGCGCAGGTACGGCTCGCCGATGCGGTCGTCGCTTTTCGTCAGCGGAATCGGCTTGCGGTGCGGCGGCAGCGCGGTGCCGTAGTAGACGTCGTGCATCCCGTCGAGGCCGAGCGGCTGGCGCGAGTTGACCTCGAGGATCACGTGCTTCGCCTGCTCGAGCCACGTCTTGTTGTTGCCGATCGACGCGGACGGAATCAGCAGCCCGTCCTCGCGGATGCCCGCGACTTCGACGATCGCGACGTCGAGCTCGCCGTACAGCCCGAACCATGCGTATTGCGCGACGTGGCTCAGGTGGACGTCCTGGTAGTCGACTTCGCCGCTGTTGATCTTGTCGCGCAGCGTCGGGTCGGACTGGTACGGCAGGCGCATCGAGATGCCGTTGGTGCGGGCGAGCGCGCCGTCGAGTTCCGGCGCGGTCGAGGCACCCGTCAGGACGTTGATCCGGAAGTCCTCGCCGCGCGCGTGCGCCGCGTCGATATGCGCGGCGAGCGCGGCCGGCACGGCCTTCGGATAGCCCGAGCCGGTGAAGCCGCTCATGGCGACGGTCATGCCGGGGCGGATCAGCGCGGCGGCTTCGTCGGCGGTGCGGACGAGCGAACGCAGGGCGGGAGCGAGGATGCGTGAAGAAGACATGGCTGGTTATCTGACGCTTTTGGTCTGTCGTTGACGTCGCGGGGGGTGTCTCCGGAGCGACGCGAAGCCCTTGGGGCCGCATGGAGCGGCCGGCACCACAGGCACGGTCGGAGTATCGCAGAGGGCATCGCCGCGAAATGTCCGCCGAATGCAAAAGATACTTGCCGAATGTATCGGGTATCGAACGGCCGTTCTGTGACAGGCGCGAACCCTCGACGCGCTGCGCTGCGCACGCAGCGAATGCACTCGAAAGGTGCACGAAAGCGAGCGGCGAATCGGTCGAACACTTATTGCGAACGGCTGACCGTCAATCCCCCGAAACCCGCGCGCATTGTCCGCGCGAACGACCGTAATGAATTTGCAAGAATCGACCCGCGATCGCCGCGGCCAATTGTCGCCTGCCACCGTTTTTTCCGGCCTGACCAATATCAAACCGTGCTCGCGCGCAACGCCCCCCTCCGCACACGCATGGAAGCGCCGTCGAGCCCGTGCGGCACGCCTGAGCGCCCTTGACGGTCGCGCCACGCACCGCACTGGATCAGGTATGGCCCGCCTGCCCGAACACCGTTTCGCGCCTCCGGTTCGCAACCGGCCGGTGTCTGGAATACGCGGTAACACTCCCGCATGTCAGGACATTGATCGAATAAAAAGCAACAAATTACAATTCCGTATATATTTCGCCGATGGACCAAAGAAAAACCGCAACACGCTCCGAGCCCCCCCTGCCACGCACCTGGGATGCGCGGCTGGCGCGCTCGCTCGTCCGACCGCTCGTCGACACACCCGTCACCCCGAATCACCTCACCACCGTCCGTCTGCTGATCGGCCTCGCCGGCGCCTGGTGCCTTGCGCACGGCGGCTTCGGCTGGAGCAACGCAGGCGCGTTCCTGATCGTGCTGTCGAACTTCGTCGACCACACCGACGGCGAACTCGCGCGCATCAGCGGCAAAACCAGCAAGATCGGTCACTTTTACGACCTCGCGGCCGATGCGCTCGTGACGGTCGCGCTGTTCGTCAGCATGGGCGTCGGCGTCGTCGCCCAGGGCGGCCGGATGGTCGCGTCGCCGGTGCTGCTCGGCGCGGCGGCCGGCGCGGCCGTCGCGCTGATCTTCTTCCTGCGCATGCGGATCGAATCGATCGCGGGCAAGGCCGGCACCAAGCAGGCATTCGCCGGCGGCTTCGAGACGGAAGACGTGCTCTATCTGCTGCCGCTCGTGACCCTCACCAACGGCGTCCAGCCGTTTCTGCTCGCGGCGTCGATCGGCGCCCCGCTGTTCGCTGCCTGGGTCGTGATCGACTGGTGGCGCGTCGTGCGGCGCGACAACCGCCCGCAGAACCCGGCCGCGCAGAATCCAACCGAAATCCAGGCTTCCAAATGACTCCTAGCACGCGCGACGACTCCGTGCTGAGCCCGGCACGCCCCGCGCCTGCGCGCGCGGTTGCGGCCGATCCCGATCGCACCGTGGCCGACTGCGTCGGCCGCCTTGACCTCGACCATCTGCGCGGCGACTACACGCGCCAGGGGTCGTTCCTGTATCTGGACGCGTTCCTGCCGCCCGACGCCTACGCAAAACTCGCGGATGCCGCGCGCGCGATGCAGCCCGGCCTGAACCGCAATTACCTGCCCGGCCACAAGCAGGGCGGCAGCGTGAGCCGTCATACGATCGACGAGCAGGCGCCGTACATCGCGGAACTGTACCGCTCGAAGGCGCTGCTCGGCTTCCTGGAGAAGGTCACCGGCGACAAGCTGATGCTGTCGCCGGACAACGATCCGCACGCTTACGCGCTGTACTACTACACGAAGCCGGGCGACCACATCGGCTGGCACTACGACACGTCGTACTACGACGGCCGCCGCTACACGCTGCTGATCGGCGTGATCGACGAATCGTCGTGCCGGCTCGACTACGAGCTGCACACGCGCAACCCGGACGTGCCCGACGAACCGGGCTCCGTGCAGATCGCCGACGGCGGCATCGTGCTGTTCGACGGCGACAAGCTGCGCCATCGCATCACGCCGCTCGGCCAGAACGAGATGCGCGTGTCGCTCACGTTCGAATACGTGACGAACCCCGGCATGCGGCCGTGGAAGCGCTTCATCTCGAACATGAAGGACGCGATCGCGTATTTCGGTTTCCGCCAGGTGTTCAAGCAACTGGCGTCGCGACGGACGAGCGGGTCATGACACGCGCCGGCCTGATCCTGCTGTCGCTCGGAACGGCACTGTTCGTCGCCCTGCTCGCGTGGCAAGGCGTCGGCGCGGTCGCGTCGACGTTCCTCGCGGCAGGCTGGGGGCTCGCGCTCGTCGCGCTATTCCACGTCGTGCCGCTCGTGATCGACGCGATGGCGATTTCCGTGATGTTCCGCCACGGCCAGCCGGGCGCCGAGCTCGGCAACGCACTGCGCGCGCGCTGGGTCGGCGAATCGGTGAACAGCCTGCTGCCCGCCGGACAGATCGGCGGCCCGGTGCTGATGGTGCGCCATCTCGCGCAGCGCGGCACGCGCATGGCCGATGCGGCCGCCGCCGTCACCGTCGGCACGACGATGCAGGCGCTCGCGCAGATGGCGTTCGCGCTGATCGGCATCGCCGCGTTCAGTCTCTATGCGACGCACGATTCGGTCGCGCATCTGCGCACGCCCGCGCTGATCGCCACCGGCGTGCTCGGCGCGCTCGCCATCGCGTTCTACGCGGCGCAGCGGCGCGGGCTGTTCGGCCGCGGGCTGCGCATCGCGTCGAAGCTGCTCGGCCCGCGCGACTGGTCGTCGCTGGCGACCCGCGCGGACGCGATCGACGACGCGGTCGGTGCGCTGTACCGCGATCGCGCGAAGGTCGCGAAGACCTTCGCATTGAGCCTCGTCGGCTGGATCGTCGGCACCGCCGAAGTGTGGCTCGCGCTGCACTTCCTCGGGCACCCGGTCAGTTGGCTCGACGCGCTGCTGCTCGAGAGCGTCGGCCAGGCGATTCGCGGTGCGGCGTTCGCGATTCCCGGCTCGCTCGGCGCACAGGAAGGCGGTTACCTGCTGCTCGCCCCGCTGGTCGGCCTGCCGCCCGACGCGGCGCTCGCGCTGTCGCTCGCGAAGCGCGCGCGCGAGCTCGCGCTCGGCCTGCCCGGCCTGCTCTATCTGCATTTCAGTGAAAGAAACTGGCAGCGGCGCCGTGCGCCGCAGCCGCTCGCCGACTGATCGTTCAGATCCGCCGGCTTTTTGGTTGGAGAACCCATGCGAGCCATCATTCTTGCGGCAGGCCTCGGCTTGCGCCTGCAACAACCGCCCGAAGCGCAGTTCCCGAAGTGCCTGCTGCGCTTCGACGACGTATCGCTGCTCGAGCGCCATCTGCGCGTGCTCGATGCCGCGGGCGTCGACGAAATCGTGCTCGGGCTCGGCTTCCAGTCCGAGAAGGTCGAGCAGGAGCTGAAGCGCCTCGGCCGCACCGCCGAGATCGTGCTGAACGAGCGCTACGACCTCGGCAGCGTGCTGACCGTGCACACCGTCGCCGATGCGATGACGCGCGGCGGCGACGTGCTGCTGATGGACGCCGACGTGCTGTACGACGAGAACATCCTGCACGCGCTGGTGGCCGATCAGGACAAGGCGGTCGACCGCCTGCTGATCGACCGCGACTTCGAGGCCGGCGACGAGCCCGTGAAGCTGTGCCTGAAGAACGGCGTGCCGGTCGAGCTGCGCAAGCAGCTCGCGGTCGACCTCGACTACGACACGATCGGCGAGTCGGTCGGCTTCTTCCGCTTCACCGAAGGCACCGCGCGCCGCCTCGCGAAAATCGTCGCGGGCTACGTCGACAGCGGCCGCGCGAACATGCCGCACGAGGAAGCCGTGCGCGACCTGCTGCTCGAAGGCGGCCATTCGTTCGACGTCGCCGACGTCACCGGTTCGCCGTGGATCGAAATCGACTTCCCGAACGACGTCGCGCGCGCGACGCAAGAAATCCTCCCCCTGATTCAACGCACGACCGCAGGAGCCGCACGATGAATGCACGCGAACCCAACTTCTCCGAATCGCGCAGCGCGCGCCTGCGCCGCATGCTCGTCAGCAACGAACTCGAATTCCTGATGGAAGCGCACAACGGCCTGTCCGCGCGGATCGTCCGCGAGGCCGGCTTCAAGGGGATCTGGGCGTCGGGCCTCGCGATCTCCGCGCAGTTCGGCGTGCGCGACAACAACGAAGCGAGCTGGACCCAGGTCGTCGACGTGCTCGAATTCATGGCCGACGCGAGCGACCTGCCGATCCTGCTCGACGGCGACACCGGCTACGGCAACTTCAACAACGTGCGCCGCCTCGTGAAGAAGCTCGAGCAGCGCGGCATCGCCGGCGTGTGCATCGAGGACAAGCAGTTCCCGAAAACGAACAGCTTCATCGGCGGCGAGCGCCAGCCGCTCGCGGAAATCGACGAATTCTGCGGCAAGATCAAGGCCGGCAAGGACTCGCAGAGCGATCCCGACTTCTCGATCGTCGCGCGTGTCGAGGCACTGATCGCGGGCTGGGGGATGGACGAGGCGCTGCGCCGCGCGAATGCGTACGCGGAAGCCGGCGCCGACGCGATCCTGATCCACAGCAAGCTGTCGCGCCCGGACGAGATCCTGCAGTTCGCGCGCGAATGGAGCGGCAAGGCGCCGCTCGTGATCGTGCCGACCAAGTACTACAGCACGCCGACCGACGTGTTCCGCCAGGCCGGCATCAGCACCGTGATCTGGGCGAACCACCTGATCCGCGCGTCGGCATCGGCGATGCAGTCCGTCGCACGCGAGATCCATGAGAACCAGACGCTGATCAACGTCGAAGACCGCGTCGCATCGGTCAACGAGATCTTCCGCCTGCAGGACGCCGACGAATACTCGGCGGCCGAGCGCATCTACCTGTCGTCGTCGTCGCGCGCGTCGAACGCGGCGATCGTGCTCGCCGCGAGCCGCGGCAAGGGCCTCGAAGCCGTGACCGAAGATAAACCCAAGGTCATGCTGCCGGTCGCCGGCAAGCCGCTGCTGCGCTGGCTCGTCGACGGCTTCAAGACGCACGGCGTGAACGACATCACCGTGGTCGGCGGCTATCGTGCCGACGCGATCGACACGTCGGGCATCAAGCTCGTCGTCAACGAGCGCCACGCGCAGACGGGCGAACTCGCGTCGCTCGCGTGCGCGGCCGAACGCCTGACCGGCGACACCGTGATCTCGTACGGCGACCTGCTGTTCCGCAGCTACATCGTGCGCGACCTCGCGGAGAGCGAGGCCGAGTTCAGCGTCGTCGTCGATTCGTCGCTCACCGAGCCGACCAACCAGAGCGTGCGCGATTTCGCGCTCTGCTCGGCTGCGGACGACCGCGGCCTGTTCGGTCAGAAAACCTACCTGCAACGCGTGTCGAGCGACGTCGCCGCGGGCACGCCGCACGGCCGCTGGATCGGCCTGCTGAACGTGCGCGGCGCCGGCGTCGAGCGCCTGAAGGCGATGCTCGCGACGCTGCAGGCGCGCCCCGATTTCGACACGCTCGACATCCCCACGCTCCTCAACGAACTGATCGCCGCCGGCGAGAAGATCGAGGTGCAGTACGTGCACGGCCACTGGCGCGGCGTCAACGATCTGGAAGACTTCCGCCGCGCGGGCGACTTCGCGCACGGCCAGACGCCGCTCGGCAACGGGAGCGCGCAATGATCGAAGCGGCCCAGTTCGTCGAGGCCGCGCGCGAGCGCGGTTTCGACTGGTACGCGGGCGTGCCCTGCTCGTACCTGACGCCGTTCATCAATTACGTGCTGCAAGATCCGACGCTGCACTATCTGTCGGCCGCGAACGAAGGCGACGCGGTCGCGCTGATCGCGGGCGCCACGCTCGGCGGCAAGCGCGGAATCGCGATGATGCAGAACTCCGGCCTCGGCAACGCGGTGAGCCCGCTCACGTCGCTGACGTGGACGTTCCGGCTGCCGCAGTTGCTGATCGTCACGTGGCGCGGCCAGCCCGGCGTGTCCGACGAGCCGCAGCACGCGCTGATGGGCCCGATCACGCCGGCGATGCTCGACACGATGGAGATTCCGTGGGAGACGTTCCCGACCGACCCCGAACAGGTCGGCCCGGCGCTCGACCGCGCGATCGCGCACATGGACGAAACGGGCCGCCCGTACGCGCTCGTGATGCAGAAAGGCAGTGTCGCGCCGTATGAGCTGAAGGCGAACCCGGCGGCCGCGCCGCGTGCGCATGTCGCCGCGCAGTCGGCGGCCCGCGCGGAATCGCCTGCCGTCTGGCCGACCCGCCAGGACGCACTGCAACGCGTGATCGCGCACACGCCGGTCGATTCGACCGTCGTGCTCGCGTCAACCGGTTTCTGCGGCCGCGAACTCTATGCGATCGACGATCGCCCGAACCAGTTGTACATGGTCGGCTCGATGGGCTGCGTGACGCCGCTCGCGCTCGGTCTCGCGCTCGCGCGCCCCGACCTGCGCGTGGTGGCCGTCGACGGCGACGGCGCCGCGCTGATGCGCATGGGCGTGTTCGCGACCCTCGGCACCTACGGGCCGTCCAACCTCACGCACGTGCTGCTCGACAACGGCGCGCACGAATCGACGGGCGGCCAGGCGACGGTGTCGCGGCATGTGTCGTTCGCGGGCGTCGCGGCCGCATGCGGCTATGCGTCGGCCGTCGAAGGCGACACGCTCGACGTGCTCGATGCCGCGCTCGGCGCATCGAACCCGAACGACGGCACGCGCTTCGTGCGACTCGCGATTCGCACCGGCGTGCCCGACGGCCTGCCCCGCCCGACCGTGACGCCGGTCGAAGTGAAGACCCGCCTGATGCGGCATATCGGCGCCGCACAGGCGCAAGCCCACGCCGAAGGAGCGCATTGATGCTGCTGCTGAACCCCGGCCCGGTAACGCTGACCGAACGCGTACGCCGCAGCCTGCTGCAACCCGACCTGTGTCATCGCGAAAGCGAATTCTTCGATCTGCAGGATGAAGCGCGTGCGCGCCTCGTCGCCGCTTACCAACTCGATCCGGCCGAATGGGCCGCCGTGCTGATGACGGGCTCGGGCACCGCCGCCGTCGAAAGCATGGTCGCGGCGCTCGTGCCGCAGGACGGCAAGCTGCTCGTGATCGAGAACGGCGTGTACGGCGAGCGCATCACGCAGATCGCGACGCAATACGGCATCGCGCACGACGTGCTGAAGCACGAATGGATGCAGGCACCCGATCTCGCGCAGATCGCCGCGCGGCTCGACGCGGGCGGCTATTCGCACGTCGCGGTGATTCATCACGAAACGACGACGGGCCGATTGAACGATCTCGGTGCGATTGCCGAGGTGTGCCGTGCGCGTGGCGTGAAGATGCTTGTCGACGGCGTCAGCAGCTTTGGCGCCGAAGCAATCGATTTCGCCGGCGGCGTGATCGACGCGGTTGCCGCGACCGCGAACAAGTGCCTGCACGGCGTGCCGGGCGCGGCGTTCGTGATCGTGCGCCGCAGCGCGCTCGCGAAGGCCGCGAGCCGTACTTACTATCTTGACCTTGGTCGTCTCGCGAAGCTGCAGGATCAGCGGAATACGCCGTTTACGCCGTCCGTGCATGCGTATTACGCGCTCGTCGAGGCGCTGCGCGAGTTTGATGAAGCCGGTGGCTGGCGGGCGCGGCATGCGCACTACAAGGCGCTTGCCGATCAGGCTCAGGCCGGGCTTGCGGCGCGCGGGATGCCGCTCGTGCTGCCGGAAGGTGCTTCGTCGGTCGTGCTGCGTGCTTACCGGCTGCCGCAAGGCGTTACGTACGAAACGCTGCACGATGGGCTGAAGGCGCGTGGCTTCGTGATCTATGCGGGGCAAGGCGGGCTGTCGAAGGAACTGTTCCGGATCTCGACGATGGGCGCGATTGCGGCGGCCGATGTCGATCGGTTGCTGGATGGGTTTACGGCGTTGACGCGGTAGGTTCTTGCCTGCACCGTTGAACAAAAAAGGCCCTCACGGGCCTTTTTTGTTCAACTCGCGTTTTCGGGAAACTGGCACATTTGTCCGGGTTCGGCCACTTTGGGGCATTCACCGTGACGCCGTAGATCATTATGCGAAAAGAGCTTTCGTAGCTGTGCGTCTCGTTGTTTGGCTGGGAGCATTATCGTCTTCACGCTTTTGCGAGCGACGTCGGATCCCGCTCGACGTCGTCGATCTGATATCGAAATACCGATTGCGGTTCTGGACCGGCGAGCCAGACGCTTCAGTCATCTTCACGACGAGCGACATGGTTCGCTCTTGGAGGGAGCTACTTCCCGCTTACCAGGTCCTTTGTCCGCTGGGTAATCGCCGACAAGCCTTTTTCCACGATCTCTTGCCAGTCGCTGGAAACTACGACCTGCTTCGAATCGCTAACGTGAGTCTTCACGGCCTGAGCACCATGAAGTGCGCCGACGTCGCCTGACAATTGCAATTCTGATTTCTGATTGGTTGTGACGGACCAGAAGCCGGGCTGGAACCATGCCCAGAATTCGATTACTTGCGCAGTTACCGGAGCGGCGGCGGCAAAGTTGGGGTCTCCTTGCTTTACGACAATGTAACCTGCCTCCTGAAAGCCCGTAGTCAATGCGCTTTCAACGAGGCCGGAAACCGTCTTGCCTTCAGGAAGCACCACATCGCCGAGTGCCTTGCCATAACTGTTTCTCTTCCGACCGATCGCGCGAGCTTTCGATGCATCGCTAGAATCTTCATCAGAATCCAGTGACGCCATGTCGGCGCTGGGAGGCTTGACGGTAAAAGTGCGTTTGTCCTGGACAGAGTCAATGCGCACGTACTTCCCCGTCGCAGGGTTTGTGCCTTGAGGCGCGGAGACGTCGACAGTTGTGCGGCCTACCGCGCATCCAGCAAGAATGGACGCGGCGAGGCCATAGATGGCGATTCGACTCAACAGCATAATTGTTTTACCCCTAGCGGATTATTCGAGTCGCCAAGCTGAACGCTTGACGATGCCCACAACAAAGTGCATGCGCTCGAGCTGGTTTTGCGCGATTCGGAGAATACCGTATTTCTCGTTCACCAATCCAATGCACAGGGCGTGTTATGGATTTTTGCTAGCCACCAATCCAGCTTCTGGGGTGTTTTCTTGACGAAATGCCGTGAGCAGATAAAGCTCAAGAAGTGAAGCAGTATCTGTCTGGCGGCGTTCGAATGCTTCACCGGAAAAATTCCGGAAACCTGCGCGCCGAAAGTCGAGATTTGGAATGACCGCTTTCCGGTAATTCGACAGTCCACTTCGGACCGGTAACCGACACCCGCAAAACTCAGTGAAACCCTCTTCCAACGTGACCATGAGAATCCTGCGTTTCGCCCCGCTACTGGCGCTCGCCGCCGCCCCCGCCGCTCAAGCCGCCGACACCCAGACTTGCGACGACGCCACCCTCGTCGCCGTCGCCCGCTGGGCCGGCATCACGAACGCACGCCTCGCCGCGCGCGACACGGACCGGCTCGTCGTCGCGTCGGCGTGCAAGGCCATGCCGAACGCGCCGGAAACAACGATCGTGGCCGCCGCATTCGACTCGCTTCCGAAGAGCAAGAACCCGGACGACAGCAACAAGCTGCAGGTCGTCGCGCTCGTCGAGGGTGGCAAGGTCGTGGCGGCCGAACGGTCGGTGGTCGAGGAAGATGCCGCGACGGAGATCGGCGAGCACAGCTATCAGATCGATACGGCACCCTACCGGCTGTCGCCCGACGTGCGTGCGTTCGGCGTCGTGTTCACGAGCAGCGCCCGCGGGCCGAGCTGCCCCGATGCCGATGCCAGCGAGGAGCTGACGCTGTGGGTGCGCGAAGGCAACCGCATCCGTCCGGTGTTCGGCACCAACCGCTATGGATGGGTCGCCGTCGAAGGTGAAGCCTGCGGCCCGGGTGTCGGCGACGCGAGCAGCGAAGAGGCACGCATGACGATTGCCGTCGAGAAGACTTCGAGCCACGGCTTCGCGGACCTGTCGATCACCGCCCACATCACGAAGACGCAACGCAAGGACGGCGATTACGCCGATACGGGCAAGCGCACCGCGCGAACGATCGTCCATTACGACGGCAAGACGTACGGAATCGACATGTTCCGAAACTTCTGGTATTCGCCTGTCGCGATGAAGCGCTTCAAGTAAAACTGCGGTGGGCCACCCCGCCCGCCTACTCCACCGCCTTCGGCCCGATCGCGTCGCCCGACGCCGGCATCCGCCGTGCGTCGTCGTTCACGCGTCGTGCCTCGCGCGCGGCGAAGCGATCCTTCAGCCGCAGGAACGGCTTCTCGACGACGAAGTAACTGGCGCTCGCGGCCAGCAACGCCCATACGATCCCGAGCGGAAAGCCATGCGCGACCGGCAGATCCGGATTCGCGAACGGCTGCTGCCACAGATAGAGGCTGAACGAGATCGTGCCGACGAACACGACCGGTGCGGCCCGCAACCACCGCGCGCACCAGAACTCGCCGCGGAAATTCAGCACGACGATCACGACCGCAATCAGCGCGGCTTCCAGCGTCACGCCATAGGTAGCATTCCAGAAACCGCCGAGCCGATGCTCGGCAAGCGGCATCCCGAACAGCACGATGACGATGAGCGCCGTCACGATGTACGTCTCGCTTCGCCATGAACGGATCCACGCTTCGAGCCGTTCGCGATTGAGCGCCGCGTAGCAACCGATCAGGATCGGATCGACGCCGGTGTGCAGCATCATCCCGAGCTGCCCGCGCAGCGCCGGCGCGACGAAATACGTAAGCGCGCGCACCAGCGGCACGATCAGGATCAGCGCGGCCAGCCAGCGCGTGCCGCGGCGACGCGCACCGTACAGGAACAGCAGCGGCCAGAACCAGTAAAACTGCTCCTCGAGCGCGAGCGACCAGAAATGACCGAGATACCACGCGCCGTCCGGATGCAGCGCGTTGTCGCCGGTCAGCCCGAACCACGCCGAGTAGTTCCACAGATGCAGCGCCGCATACAGCCACTGGCGGCGGTCGACGTCGAGCCAGCCGACGATCGCGAGAACACCGACGGTCGCGAGATACACGTAGCAGGCCGGCCAGATGCGCAGCGCACGACGCACGTAGAACGGCGTCAACGCGATCCCGCCGGTGCGCGCGAACTCCGCGCGCAGCACGCTGGTGATCAGGAAGCCGCTGAGCACGAAGAAGATCAGCACGCCGAGCCGGCCGTCGGCGACCAGCCGCAGCGGCGCATACCAGCCGGTATAGCCGCCCGGCAGCACGTGCTCGGCATGGCCGACGACGACCATCGTCACCGCGACGGCGCGCAATCCGGTCAACTGCGTGACGCGATGGTTCATCGGCGGGCTTCCGTTGGCACGGTGGAGGGACGATGTGAAGGCCGGCGCCCGCGACGGGCGGCGCCGATACGCCGCCGGGATTCTGTCTGAAAAATATCGAAATGAAATTGCCGAAAAAATGCCGGAGCGGCGGCGGCGCGGAATACCGGCCCGCAAAACGGGTGCCGATCGGCGCGCAGCGGCCGGAATGAATGGGCATAATGACAAGCCTTGTCCGGCGGCGGCCGGTCCGATGCCCGCACAACGAATTTTGCGGCGCCGCATCATGCGCTTTCCGTATGGCGCGAATGGCGCGTATCGCGCCCGCACACCGGCCCTGCATCCGCCCTCGTGTCGACCCTGAACCGGAGCCTGCCTGTGTACCCACCGATCGAACCCTACGCCCACGGCCACCTCGACACCGGCGACGGCCATCGCATCTACTGGGAGCGCTGCGGCAACCCGGCCGGCAAGCCCGCGGTGTTCCTGCATGGCGGCCCGGGCGCGGGCTGCAGCCCCGACCATCGCCGCCTGTTCGATCCCGAGCGCTACGACATCCTGCTGTTCGATCAGCGCGGCTGCGGACGCTCGACGCCGCATGCGAGTCTGGACAACAACACGACCTGGGACCTGGTGGCCGACATCGAACGCCTGCGCGAGATGGTCGGCACGGAGCAGTGGCTCGTGTTCGGCGGCTCGTGGGGCAGCGCGCTCGCCCTCGCCTACGCGGAAACGCATCCGCAACGCGTGAGCGCGCTCATCGTGCGCGGCATCTTCACGATGCGTCGCGCGGAATTGCTGTGGTACTACCAGGAAGGCGCGTCGTGGCTGTTCCCCGACCTGTGGGAAGCCTTCCTCGCGCCGATTCCGGAAGCCGAGCGCGGCGACCTGATGGCCGCCTATCACCGCCGGCTGACGGGCGACGACGAAGCCGCGAAGCTCGAAGCCGCGCGCGCATGGAGCATCTGGGAAGGCCGCACGATCACGCTGCTGCCCGATCCGGCGCTGGCCGCGCACTTCGCGGACGGCCACTACGCGCTCGCGTTCGCGCGGATCGAAAACCACTACTTCGTGAATCGCGGGTTCGTCGACGAAGGCCAGTTGCTGCGCGACGCGCATCGCCTCTCCGGCATTCCGGGCGTGATCGTGCAGGGCCGCTACGACGTCGCGACGCCCGCGCGCACCGCGTGGGATCTCGCCAAGGCGTGGCCCGACGCGACGTTCGAAATCGTCGCGGATGCCGGGCACGCGTACAACGAACCAGGCATCCTGAAAGCGCTGCTCGCGGCGACGGACCGGTTCGCCGCATAAGCCGCAACACGACACCACGCGGCGCGCCGCGGCCGGCCCTGCCGGCCTGCACGCGCCGCCCGGTCAAAGCGCGGCTTCGACGATCGTCCTGCCGTTGATCGCGCGCTCGACGAGTTGTTCGTCCCCGACCTTGCGGATCGCATCGTCGAGCAATCCTTCCGGCTCTTCGGTCGCCACCTTCAGCAGGCCCGACAAGCCACGCGCGTCGAGCACCACCAGCGTCTCCATCGAATCCGCGCGGCTCACGAGCACGCGGCGGAACGCCGGGCCCGCGCCGAAGCTCGCGCAAAGCTCAATCGTCTCGTTGCCGAGCGTGTAATCGAAGTGCTTGATCATGTCCGCCGCCGTTGCAAGGGTATGGCGACGCGCGACGGCGCGGCGCCGTGACGTCGACGCACCCGCGCGTGCCGCCGGCGCCGGATCGGGGTCCGATCCGTTCGCCGGCATGACCATGCTAGGCGTGCAGTATTAACGAAGACTTAAACGCCGAAACAGCACCGCCGCCGGCCGATCACGCCGTATCAGGCGCATCCTCGTCGAGCGGCTCGACCGTCACGCCGACCTTCAGCTCCTGGTCCGCGCCGCCGCCGCGAATCACGCCGCGCAGCGGCGTCACGTCCGCATAGTCGCGGCCGATCGACAACATCACGTAGTCGTCGCCCGGTGCACGATCGTTGGTCGGATCGAGCTGCAGCCAGCCGCCATCCTCCGGCCACGCAGGGTCGTACACGTCGACCCACGCGTGCGACGCATCCGCGCCGATCAATCGCGGCTGCCCGGGCGGCGGCTGCGTCAGCAGATAGCCGCTCACATAACGCGCGGCAAGCCCGAGCGAGCGCAGCGCGCCGATCATCACGTGCGCGAAATCCTGGCACACGCCCTTGCGCAAGCGGAGCGCATCGAGCGCGGTCGTCGTGATGTCGGTGCTGTTCGGCGTGTATGCGAAATCGGCGTGAATCCGCCGCATCAGATCCCATGCCGCCTGCACGAGCGGCCGCTGCGGCGTGAAGCTCTCGGCCGCATATGCGGCCAGCTCGGGATCGCACGCCACATGCGGCGACGCGAACACGAATTCGCTCGCGGCATCATACGGTTGCCCCGCACGAAACCGCAGGCGCTCGCGCACGGCTTCCCAGGCCGTCGCACACTCGGCATCGGGGTTCGCGATCGCGGGCGGCGGCGCACCGCGCGCGCCTTGCGACCACACGGGGGGCGTCACGCGTACGATACTGCGGCTGCGTACGAACAGCGTGTCGTGCGGCTGGTTCAGCGCGAACGACGCCCGTGCGTTGCCGAATGCGTCGATCTCGGTGCCGACCGCTTCGGGCACCGGTTCGATCTCCAGCGCGAACGACAGCACCTGCTGGCGCAGCGTCGCGAGCGGCTGCAGCCGCGCCTGATGCTGCGCGGACTCGACGCGCGCGGCGTAACGGTATTCGGTGTCGTGCGTCACGCGCAGCAAGCGGCCGGGCGCGACGGCAGCCGGCGTGGCCGGCACGGTCGGCGCCGCCGGTGTTTTCGGCACGGTGCGTGTCGCCGGCGTCGCAGCCGTGGCGTTGCCGGAACCGGATGCGGGCGGCATCTTCGCCGTGTGTTTCGGCGTCACCATAGCGTCCTGCCCGCCTCGCGTACGTGACTGAAATAACGTTCGCCGATCCGGTTCGACAGATCCCACACGGCCTTCACCGTCGTATCGAGCGCTTCGAGCAGCTTGTCGTGCCGGCCGTCGTCGCCGGTTTCGCACAGTTCGTGCAGCGACCACGCGGGCACGTCGGGAATCGTCTCGGCCAGCTCGGACAGCGCATAGCCTTCGCTGTGCTCGACCTTCGTCAGCCGGCCGCGCAGCGCCTGCACGACCCAGCCGAGCGAGCGCGGGTTGTCGGTGTCGAGCACCGCGAGCGACAACAGCGGCGCGACGTCGAAGCCGCGCTGGAAACGCGAGCGGAACGTGATCGTGCTGTCGAACAGCTCCAGCACGAGCTCGAAGCCGTCCTGCCGGTGCACGGCGCCCTCTTCGAACGCGAACTTCAGCACGCTGCACAGGAAGTCCAGCCGGTCGATCTGCCGGCCGATCGACAGCAGCCGCCAGCCGTCGTCGCGCGTCATGTTGTCAGTCTGCGCGCCGGTAATCGCGCCGAGCAGCAGCCCGAGGCGTTCCAGCAGTTGCAGCGCCTCGTTGCCGATCTGCTCCTCGGCTTCCGGGTGATCGGCGCTGTCGGCAAAGAGTTGCGTCGCGTCGTCGATCAGCCGCCACTGATCGCTCGACAGCCGCTCGCGAATCGCGGCGGCCGCGCCGCGCATCCCGAACAGGCAGGATGCGATGCCGGACGTGCGGTCCGCGCCGCGTGTCAGCGACGTCGCCAGCGCGTGCTGGAACGCGCGCGGCGCATCGACGGCGTTCGGCGCGTCGGAGGCGATCAGGCCGGTGTCGCGGCACAGCGTGTCGATCAGCTCCAGATGGGCGGGGCTGTCGACGTCGTCCTCGCCGCGCAGCCGTTCGAGCGCGGCACGTGCGAGACGCATCAGGTTGGTCGCGCGCTCGGTGTAGCGGCCGAGCCAGAACAGGTTCTCGGCCGCGCGGCTCGCGATCGCGCGCGGGCGCCCGACGAGATCGTCGGGGCCGAGATGCGTCTGCAGC
This sequence comes from Burkholderia sp. IDO3, assembly GCF_003366075.1. Classification (NCBI taxonomy): domain Bacteria; kingdom Pseudomonadati; phylum Pseudomonadota; class Betaproteobacteria; order Burkholderiales; family Burkholderiaceae; genus Burkholderia; species Burkholderia sp. IDO3. Next base: position 1,277,469 of record NZ_CP028962.1, on the reverse strand, counting down.
AGCGTCGTCGAATCGACGATGCCTTCGGTCATCACCCACGTATCGACGGTGCTGCCGCCGCGCGGCATCGGCGCATTGAACAACGTGTCGCGCGTGCCGACCCGCGACAGTCCGCCCGGCAGGAGACGCCAGCGCTGCGCGCCGTCGGCGAGCGCGAACACGCGCAGCAGCAGCGGCTTCGGCACGATGCGCGCGCCGCCATTGCCATCGTGCGCGTCGTGCCCCGGCCAGGTGGGCGCCTGCGACAGCGGCAGGTCGGCCTGCACCGTGTAATGCTCGGGCCGCGCCAGAATCCGCGCGCGCCACTCGGCGAGCTGCGCCTGCGTGAGCCGCGCGCCGATCACCGGATCGAACGCGCCGCCCGCCTGCGCATCGGGCGGATACGACGGCTTCACGATGCCGCGCGCGAGTTGCGGCAGTGCGTCTTCGCACGCGGCTGCCTCGCCGCACCACCACGAATGCACGGCAGGCAGCGTCAGCGTTTCGCCGAGCAGCCCTTCCGCCAGGCGCGGCATGAAACCGAGCACGCCCGGCGATTCGAGAAAGCCCGAGCCCGGCGCGTTCGCGAGCAGCACGTTGCCGGCGCGCACGGCCTGCAGCAGCCCCGGCACGCCGAGCAGCGAATCGGGCCGCAGCTCGAGCGGATCGAGCCACGCGTCGTCGACGCGGCGCAGGATCCCGTGCACGGGTTCGAGCCCGCGCAATGTCTTCAGGAATACGCGGTTGTCGCGCGCGGTCAGGTCGCCGCCCTCGACCAGCGTGAGGCCAAGGTAGCGCGCGAGATACGCATGCTCGAAATAGGTCGCGCTGTGCGGCCCCGGCGTCAGCAGCACGATCCGCGATTTCCGGGCGGCCGGACTCAGCGCCTGCATGCTCTGCAGCAGCGAACGGTACGCGGACGCGAGCCGCTGCACGCGCAGCCCGCGGAATCCGCGCGGAAAGAGCCGCGACACGATCAGCCGGTTTTCGAGCAGATAGCCGAGGCCGGCTGGCCCCTGCGTGTGCTGCGCGACGATCCGCCATTGTCCGTCGGGCCCGCGCGCGAGATCGAACGCGACGACGTGCAGCCACGTATCGCCCGGCACGCGTGCGCCGCGCATCGCGCGCAGGTAGCCGGGATGCCCGGTCACGAGCGCGGGCGGCAGCAGCCCGCGCTGCAGGATCGTCTGCGGCCCGTACAGGTCGGCCATCGTCGCGTTCAGCAGCCGCACGCGCTGCAGCACGCCACGCTCGATCGCGACCCAGTCCTCGGGCGTGACGATCAGCGGCAGCAGGTCGAGCGACCACGGCCCGGCCGCGCCGTCGCCCGCGCGTTGTTCGTGCAGTTGATAGAACAGGCCGTTCTCGCGCATGCGCCGCTGCAACGCTTCGGCGCGGCGATCGAGGTCGGCCACGCCGTCGCTGCCGATCGACGTGAAAAAGCTGCGCCACGCCGGTGCGAGCGGCGGCGCGTTGAGGCCGGCGGCGCTGCCGCGCAGTTCGTCGTAGCGGCCTGCGGCGGCAGGCGCCGCGAGCGCGGCGGCCAGTTCCGCGGCGTCCGGCTGCGCGCCGGTATCGAAGAGCGTGGGCATCGCGTCGGCGGCGGCGAGATCGTCGGGGTGAATGGGCGGCACGGGTGTCGTTCCGTCGTCAGGATGCGGCGGCGCCCGCGCGCCGCCGCATCGGCAATCGAGCGCGGCAGGCGCGGCGAGCGGGTGCAATCTGCCCGCATCCTAGCACTCCGTCGGGGCCGCCATCGGCCGGCGGGCCGGGAAGGCGCGAATCGCGCATCGGCATCCGTCCTTTCATCCGGAGATCAGGGCCGTCGCAGGTCGAGCGTGAACGGGAATTCGCGGCTCGGCGCGGCGGCCTCGACCGTCATCCGCCCCGGCGTGTGTCCCATCGCGACGAAGCGCGCGAGCCGGCGGCTTTCGGCCTCGTAGGCATTGACGGGAAACGTCGCGTAGTTGCGCCCGCCCGGATGCGCGACGTGATACCGGCAGCCGCCGAGCGAGCGCTGCAGCCACGTATCGACGATGTCGAACGTGAGCGGCGCATGCACGCCGATGGTCGGATGCAGCGCCGACGGCGGCGCCCACGCCTTGTAGCGCACGCCCGCGACGTACTCGCCGACGGTGCCGGTCGGCTGCAGCGGCAGCGCGCGGCCGTTGACGGTCACGACGTGCCGGTTGTCGTTCAGCCCCGTCACGCGCACCTCGAGCCGCTCGACCGACGAATCGACGTAGCGCACGGTGCCGCCGGGCGCCCCCTCCTCGCCCATCACGTGCCACGGCTCCAGCGCGCCGCGCAGCGACAGTTGCATCCCGTTCACCGCGATCTGGCCGAACAGCGGGAAGCGGAATTCGAAGTGCGGCGCGAACCACGCGGAATCGAACGCGAAACCGGCGTCGCGCAGCTCCGCCAGCACGTCGTCGAAATCCATCTTGAGGAACGCCGGCAGCATGAAGCGATCGTGCAGCGCGGTGCCCCAGCGCGTGAGCGGCGTCGTGTACGGCGCGGCCCAGAAGCGCGCGACCAGCGCACGCAGCAGCAGTTGCTGCACGATGCTCATCCGCGCATGCGGCGGCATCTCGAACGCGCGCAGTTCGAGCAGGCCGAGCCGCCCGGTCGGCGAATCGGGCGAATACAGCTTGTCGATGCAGAATTCGCTGCGGTGCGTGTTGCCGGTCACGTCGATCAGCAGGTTGCGCAGCACGCGGTCGACGAGCCACGGCGGCATGTCCTGCCCGTACAGCAGCTTGTTGCGCTGGATCTCGGCGAACGCGATGTCGAGTTCGTAGAGCTGGTCGTTGCGCGCCTCGTCGACGCGCGGCGCCTGGCTCGTCGGACCGATGAAGAGCCCGGAGAACAGGTACGACAGCGACGGATGGTTGTGCCAGTACGCGATCAGGCTCGCGAGCAGGTCCGGACGGCGCAGGAACGGGCTGTCGGCCGGCGTCGCGCCGCCGAGCACGAAGTGGTTGCCGCCGCCGGTGCCGACGTGCCGGCCGTCGACCATGAACTTCTCGCTCGACAGTCGCGACTGCCACGCGGCGTCGTAGAGGAATTCGGTCTGATCGACGAGTTCGCCGAAGCTTCTGGCCGGATGAATGTTCACCTCGATCACGCCGGGGTCGGGCGTGACCTGCAGCAGCTTGAGCCGCGCATCGCGCGGCGGCGGATAGCCTTCGAGCACGAGCTTCACGTCGAGCGCGTGCGCGGTCAGCTCGATCGCCGCGAGCAGGTCGAGATAATCCTCGAGCGCGGCCAGCGGCGGCATGAAGAGATACAGGATGCCGTTGCGCACTTCGGCGCACAGCGCGGTGCGCGTGATCCATGCGGCCGATTCGAAGCGCTCGGGGTGACGATGTGCGTCCTGCGTGCCCTGTTCGGTGGCCCCGGCACTTGCTCCCGTGCCGTCGTTGCGCCACTGCATGACGGTCTGCGCAGACGTTTCACGATGCACGCCCGCCAGATAGCGCGGCGCATCGGCGGCGCCCGCGTGTCGCGCACGCAATGCCGCCGCGTCCGGCAGCGCATCGCGCGGCGCGAACGGATCGCGTTCGACCAGGTACGGATAGTCGGCGCTGCCGACCCACGGCAGCGAATCGAGCGGCAACCGATAGCCCATCGGCGAATCGCCGGGCACGAGATACATGCGCTCGTCGCGGAAGAACCACGGCCCCGTCTGCCAGCGCGGACCGTCGAGGCTCGCCTCCTCCGTGCGCTTGATCGGCAGCACGTAGCCGACCACGCTGTCGAGCTGCTGCTCGAACACCTTGCGCAGCCGCGCGCGTTCGAGCTCGTCGTCCAGACGCGAATCGAACGGGTCGACGTTGACCGGCAACCGGCGTTCGCGCCACAGGTAGTACCACACGTCCTCGTAACCGGGCCGCACGAATTCGTCGGTCAGCCCGAGCCGCGCGGCCAGCGCGTCGATGAAACGCTTCGCGTCGCCGGTCGTGCAGGCGGACGGCTCGCGCTCGTCGGCGAACAACGACGGATCGTGCCACACGGGCTGCCCGTCGGCGCGCCAGAAGATCGACAGCGCCCAGCGCGGCAGCTGCTCGCCCGGATACCACTTGCCCTGCCCGAAATGCAGGAAGCCGCCTGCGCCGTACTCGGCGCGCAGCCGCTGCACGAGTTCGGTCGCATAACCGCGCTTGGTCGGGCCGAGCGCATCGGTGTTCCATTCAGCGCCGTCGCGATCCTCGATCGACACGAAGGTCGGCTCGCCGCCTTGCGTCAGCCGCACGTCACCGGCCGTCAGCGCGCCGTCGACCTGCGCGCCGAGCGTGCGGACCGCGTCCCATTGCTGCTCCGTATACGGCTTCGTCACGCGCGGCGATTCGTACACGCGCGTCACCGTCATCGCGTGCTCGAACGACACTTCGCATTCGTCGATCAGCCCTTCGACCGGCGCCGCGCTGGTCGGCTGCGGCGTGCACGCGAGCGGGATATGGCCTTCCCCGGCGAGCAAGCCCGACGTCGGGTCGAAGCCGATCCAGCCCGCGCCCGGCAGGTAGACCTCGCACCACGCGTGCAGGTCGGTGAAGTCGACCGACGTGCCGCTCGGGCCATCGAGCGCCTTCACGTCGGGCGTGAGCTGGATCAGGTAGCCGGACACGAAGCGTGCGGCGATGCCGAGATGCCGGCACAGCTGCACGAGGAGCCATGCGCTGTCGCGGCACGATCCGGACGCGAGTTCGAGCGTTTCTTCGGGCGTCTGCACACCCGGTTCCATCCGCACGAGATAACCGATGTCGCGCTGCAGCTGCTGGTTCAGCGCGACGAGGAAGTTCACGGTGCCGGCCGGCGTGCGGTCGACGCCGTCGACGTATGCACGGAACAGCGGTGCCGCACTCGTTTGCGGATCGCATGCGAGATACGGCGCGAGTTCGGTCTTCAGCGCGTCGTCATAGCTGAACGGGTATTGCTCCGCGCTCGCTTCGAGAAAGAAGTCGAACGGGTTGTACACCGACATCTCGGCGACCAGATCGATCGTGATCTCGAAGTGCTCGGTGCGCTCCGGAAACACGAGCCGCGCGAGATAGTTCGAGAACGGATCCTGCTGCCAGTTGATGAAGTGCTGCGCCGGGTCGACCGTCATCGAATATGCGACGATCGGCGTCCGGCAGTGCGGCGCGGGCCGCAGCCGCACGACCTGCGGACCGAGGTTCACGGGCCGGTCGTAGCGGTAGCGGGTGGTGTGATGCAGCGCGACGTGGATAGGCATGGGGAAGCCGCTCGGTTCGGGTTGGGCCGCCCGCGCGCGCCGCGTCGCCGCTGCTGCGGCGGCACGGCACGACGGGTTCGGCGAAGGTGCGTGTCAGACCAGTTCCGGCGACTGCACGACGCTGATCTCGACGCCGGTGGCGCGCGCGCCGAGCCCCGTCACCGGCTGCGCATCGCGAGAGTCGAGACCGACGGCGATGCGCACGTAACGCTCGTCCGGGCAGCGGTTCATGAACGGATCGAAGCCGACCCAGCCGAGCCCTTCGACATAGGCCTCGGCCCATGCATGGCCGGCGGGCTGCTGCATCAGCGCAACGCCCTGCGGCTGCGCGGCGAGCGCCGCGTGCGGCGCACCCTGCGACTGCGCGGCATGCGACGCGCCGAGCACCTGCTGCATGCCGTCGCCGCTCTGCAGCGCGAGCGCTTCCTCCGCGTCTTCGCCGCCGGCGCTCTGCTTCGCGTCGGCGATCCGCTGCATCGCGCTGTCGGCGAGCACGTAGCCGGAGATATAGCGCGCGGGCACCTTCAGCGCACGCGCGGCCGCGATGAACGCATGCGCATGGTCGCGGCTCGTCCCCTCGCCGTTTTGCAACGCGGTTTCGGCATCGACGGGCGCATCCGCCGCCAGGTTCGGCGCATATGCGATGCGGCCGTGCACTTCCGTCATCAGCCAGTGCAGCGCATCGAGGCTGCGCGGCTCGATCGGCAGCGCCTGCGTGAGCTCGCGCACGAGTTCGCCCGCTTTCGTGAGCGCGGTTTCGCGCTCGAAGATCCAGGGCGGCGCATAACCCTCCGGATTGCCGACGATGCCCGCGCGATCCTGTGTTTCGACGACGCCGGCGGCGACCACGACGATCTCGTGCTTCGCGCCGCGTTCGTGACGCACGAGATCGATCTGGTTGCCGAGCCCGTCCGCATACGACAGCGTCGGCTCGACGCCGTCGATCGTGACCTGCCACGCGCGCACCGTCTGCCCGGGCCCCGATTGCGGGCGCAGCCGCAGCCGTTGCAGCGCATGGGTGGCTTGATCGTCGAACTGATAACGCGAAATGTGTCGAATGGCGAGTCGCATGGCAAGTCTCAGTCGAAGTTGTAGGCCTGGGCGATGTCGGCCCCGAGGCTGTTGTTGCGGCCGATGAAATCGGTCAGGAACTCGTGCAGGCCGCTCTTGAAGATTCGCTCGACCGTGGTATCGGACAGCATCTGCAGAATCTTCGTGGCCGTGTCGTGACACGGGTGTGTCACGCCGTAATCCTTCGCGAGCAGGTTCAGGCTCGACACGACGCGCCCGTAGCAATAGCGCAGCGAACGCGGCATGCGGCCGTTCAGGATCAGGTAGTCGGCGATGTTCATCGGCTTGTACTGCACGTCGTACACCCAGCGATACGACCGGTGCGCGGCCACGCAGCGCAGGATCGTCTCCCACTGGTAGTTGTCGAGAATCGTGCCGACGTGCGACACCGACGGCAGCAGCAGGTGGTATTTCACGTCGAGGATGCGCGCGGTGTTGTCCGCGCGCTCGACGAATGCGCCGATCTGCGCGAAGTCGAAGATCTCGTTGCGCAGCATCGTGCTGTAGAAACTGCCGAGTATCAGCGCGGTTTCGCGCTTCACCTCGTCGAGCACGGCCGGCAGCGCGCTCTCCGGCACCGGCTGCGCAAGCGCGCCGCACAGCGCGAGCCATGCACCGTTCACGCTCTCCCACGCTTCGCGCGTGAGCGCCGTGCGTACCATCCGTGCGTTCGAGCGCGCGGCCTCGATGCACGACAGCACGCTCGACGGGTTGTCGCGGTCGCGCAGCAGGTAGTCGGTCACGGTATCGGCGGCATAGGCGTCGTACTTCTGACGATAGCCGTCGTCCGCGCCCGAGCTGACCAGCACCGACGACCATTCGGCCGGCGCGTCGGACGTGCGCGTGAGCGCCATTCGCAGCCCGGCATCGACGATGCGCGCGATGTTTTCCGCGCGCTCGATATAGCGGTACATCCAGTAGAGACCGCTCGCAGTTCGTCCCAGAAGCATCTCGTGTCCACTCCGTCTTCGTTCGGTTCGCGTGCCGGCTGCGGCACGCGCGGTCGTGCCCGGCTCAGTCGGCCAGCACCCAGGTGTCCTTGGTGCCGCCGCCCTGGCTCGAGTTGACGACGAGCGATCCTTCCTTCAGCGCGACGCGCGTGAGCCCGCCCGGCGTGATGCGGATCCGGTCCGACACCAGCACGAACGGCCGCAGGTCGACGTGGCGCGGCGCAAGGCCCGCTTCGGTCAGGATCGGCGTCGTGGACAACGCCAGCGTGGGTTGCGCGATGTAGTTCGCGGGCCGCGCGCGCAGCTTCGCCGCGAATGCTTCGAGTTCGGCCTTCGACGCGCACGGGCCGACCAGCATCCCGTAGCCGCCCGAGCCGTGCACCTCCTTCACGACCAGTTCGTCGAGATGGTCGAGCACGTACTTGAGGCTGTCGGCCTCGCCACAGCGCCAGGTCGGCACGTTCTCCAGCAGCGCCTTGCGGCCCGTGTAGAACTCGACGATCTCCGGCATGTACGAATAGATCGCCTTGTCGTCGGCGATGCCGGTGCCGGGCGCGTTCGCGATCGTGATGTTGCCGGCGCGATAGACGTCCATGATCCCGGCCACGCCGAGCACCGAATCGGGGCGGAACGTGAGCGGATCGAGGAATGCGTCGTCGACGCGGCGATACAGCACGTCGATCGGCCGGAAGCCTTCCGTGGTGCGCATCGCGACGCGGCCGTCGATCACCTGCAGGTCGCTGCCCTCGACGAGGTGCACGCCCATCTGGTCGGCGAGGAACGAATGTTCGTAGTACGCGGAATTGTGGATGCCGGGCGTGAGCACGGCGATGGTCGGATTGTCGGCGTTGCCGCCCGGCGGGCATACGGCCGCGAGCGACTGGCGCAGCATCTGCGGATAGGTCTCGACCGGGCGCACCTTGACCTGCTGGAACAGCTCCGGGAAGAGCTGCATCATCGTCTCGCGGTTTTCCAGCATGTACGACACGCCCGACGGCGTGCGCGCGTTGTCCTCGAGCACATAGAACGCGTTCTCGCCGGTGCGCACGATGTCGACGCCGATGATGTGCGTGTAAACGTTGCCAGGCGGCCGGAAATCGATCATTTCCGGGATGAATGCTTCGTTGTGCGCGATCAGGTGCTTCGGCACGATGCCCGCGCGCACGATTTCCTGGCGGTGGTAGATGTCGTCGAGGAACGCGTTGAGCGCCATCACGCGCTGCTCGATGCCGAGCGACAGCCGGCTCCATTCGGCACCCGAAATGATGCGCGGGACGATATCGAACGGAATCAGCCGCTCGGCGGCCTGGGCGTCGCCGTACACGGCGAACGTGATGCCCGTCCTGCGGAACACGCCTTCCGCGTCGTGGGCTTTCTGGGCGAGGCTCGCGGGGTTCTGCGTGTCGAGCCACTGCTTCAGGCGCGCATAAGGCGCCCTGACCATTTCGCCGGATTGCAACATTTCATCGAACGGTTTCATCGAATTGTTCTCCATCGTTCTCCCCGGCATTGCGCATGCCGGACCGGCGTAATCACTGCTTTGCAAGGAACGTGCCTTGCCTGCCCCCCGTCGATTCCCCCTTTTCGCGTCATCGGCGCACGCCTGCGCGCCACGCCGCACCACGACGGTGCACGGTGGCTCGAACCCGCGCATCGGCGCGCCGCGATCGCGCGGCCGGCGCCGCGCCTGTCGAACATAGTTTCCCCGCATGTCACGCGTGTGCAATCTGCACTGCACCAATGCGCGCGTCGCGCGGCCCTTGCGCGATGCGGCGGCCCGTGCCGGCCATCGTCCTGCCCGCGTGCCCCGCCCGTCGCGACGGGTTTCGCGAAGGGCGGGCCAGCCACGCACCCGGCGCGGCCGGCCCTGGGGAAGTACCGTCTGCGGCTGCACCGTCGTTCGACGCGATGAACCAACCGGTTAGCCGGGTCCGGCGCCTCAAACGTATGCAGCCGTAATGCCGCCGACAACGCTCATGCATATTTCGACTGACACCCATCGAAAAAAAACATCGGCCGGGCATGCACGAGGCGCGGTAGGCTAGAAGGTTCGTGCAGCGAAACGGCGCCGCCGCCCCGTGGGCGCCCGACTATAAAAAGCGAAGATCGAAATGGAAGCAAAGTGGCTGGAAGATTTCCTGAGCCTCGCGGATACCAAGAGCTTTTCCCGGGCCGCGCGTCATCGGCATCTCACGCAGTCGGCATTCAGCAGACGAATAGCCGCACTCGAAACGTGGATGGATGCGAAGCTCGTCGACCGCAGCATCAATCCGGTCGCGCTGACGCCGGCCGGCCAGATGTTCCGCGGGCTGGCCGCCGACATCCTGCGCAGCATGTATGCGGCACGCAATCTCGTGAACGGCTACGACCAGTTCGCGGCGAGCGACCAGGTCGTGCGTTTTGCGGTCGCGCATACGCTCGTGTTCACGCTGTTTCCCGAATGGCTCAAGCAACTGAACGGCGAAGTCGGCCACGTGACCGCGCGCGTCAATGCGGTGAACGTGCCCGAGGGCGTGCAGCAGCTGGTCGAAGGTGAATGCGACCTGCTGCTCGGCTATCACCATCCGCAACTGCCGATCGTGCTCGATCCGAACCACTTCCCGTTCGTCACGCTCGGCGTCGAACGGATCCTGCCGGTGTCGACGCCCGACGCGCGCGGCAAGCCGGTCTTCGAACTGCCGGGCACGCCGGACGCGCCGCTGCCGCTGCTCGCGTATTCGTCGGGCGCGTTCCTCGGCAACGTCGTGGAGATGCTGCTGCTGAACGCGTCCGAGTCGTATGCGCTGCATCGGTGCTTCGAGACGCACATGTCCGAAGCGCTGAAGGGCATGGTCGTGGCCGGGCACGGCATCGGCTGGCTGCCGGAGAGTTGCGTCGCGAAGGAACTCGCGGAAGGTTCGCTCGTGCGCGCAGGCTCGGAACACTGGATCACCGAGCTCGAGATCCGCCTGTACCGGTCGGCGCGCAAGCGCGGGCTCGCCGCCGAACAGCTGTGGACCTACATCATGAACCGGCCGCGCACCGCGGCCGCCGACACGATCGCCGCCGAACGCGCGCCCGCGCCGGCCGTTCGCATCGCGCGTCGCAGCGCAGGCGGCAGCCGGTAACGCAGCGCGCGCACGCTTCGCCGCAGCGCGGCATCCGTCGTTACTGTTCGGCCCGATCCCTGGCGCTACGCCGCTCCCGCGCCGAAGTCGCCAGCGCCGCCCGTACCGGATAGACTGTCGCCCGATTCCATCCATCGGCCGCGGCGCCCGCCTTCCCGTCGCCGCCGGAACGCCCTTCCACGGAGAACGAATGCCGAAGCGCCAGTGGTTTTCGCTGTTGCTGCTGACGATGTGCCTGATCGCCGCGCGCGCATCCGCGCAGTCCTCGCTCGAACTCGATACCGACGGCACGCCGCGCGTCCTGACGCGGCAGGCGCTGCTTGCCCGCCCCGACGCAACCGACATTCATGTGCCGCGCGACATCGCGTACGGCCGGCCGATGACGTTCCGCGCGGTGCCGTTTGCCGCGCTGCTCGGCGACATGCCGCTGCCGGCGGCCGGCGTGCTCGAAACGCGTGCGGCCGACGGCTTCGCCGCGCAACTGCCGCTGGATCTCGTGCGCCGCGGCGCGCCGGCCGGCGCCGTTGCGTGGCTCGCGATCGAGGACCCCGCTCGTCCGTGGCCGAAGCTGCCGGGCAAGCCGGTCAGCGCCGGGCCGTTCTATCTCGTGTGGCTGGGGCCGGACGCGTCGTCGGTGCGCGGCGAGCAGTGGCCTTATCAGATCGTGCGGATCACGATCGAATCGTCGCCGCTCGCGCGCTGGCCGTCGCTCGCCGTCGATCCGGCGCTGCCGGCGAACGATCCGGCCCGCGCGGGGCAGCGACTGTTCGTCACGCAATGTCTCGCGTGCCACCGGCTCGACGGCGCGGGCAGCAGCCATGCCGGCCCGGACCTGAACACGCCGATGAACCCGGTCGACTACTTCCAGCCCGCCGCGCTGCGCCGCTACATCCGCAATCCGGCGTCGGTGCGCGACTGGCCGGGCCGCGTGATGCCGGCCTTCCCGCCCGATCAGTTGAGCGACCGGGAACTCGACCAGATCGTCGCTTACCTCACCTACATGGCACGGCGCAAAGCCGGCAAGTAAGCCGCGCCGGCGCGCCGCTCAGACGCCCGGCTCCTGCGCGCTCCGCAACACCGCGCGCAGCAGCACGTCGGCGCCGGCCGCCGCCCATTCCGGCGTGATCGCCTCGGCCTCGTTGTGGCTCAAGCCGTCGACGCACGGCACGAAGATCATGCCGGTCGGCGCGACGCGCGCGACATAGCACGCGTCGTGGCCCGCGCCGGACACGATGTCCATGTGCGACAGCCCGAGCGCCTGCGCCGCATCCCGCACCGCACCGATGCAGGCCGGTGCGAACGGCACCGGCGGATACTTGAAGATCTGCTCGATCTGCGCGCCGAGCCCGGCGGCATCGGCCACGCGCGCCAGCTCCGCACGCAACGCGGCATCGAGTGCGTCGAGCACCGCATCGTCAGGATGACGAAATTCCACCGTGAAGAAGCAGCCGCCCGGCACCGTGTTGCGCGAATTCGGCCGCGCTTCGATCATCCCGACCGTCGCACGTGCGTGCGGCGCATGGCGCCGGCCGAGCGCATCGACGAATTCGATCATCCGCGCGGCACCCACGAGCGTGTCGCGGCGGAATTCCATCGGCGTCGTGCCCGCGTGCGCATCGACGCCCGTGAGCGTCACCTCGTACCAGCGCTGCCCCTGCCCGGCCGTCACGACGCCGATCGTCTTGCCGGCGCGCTCCAGAATCGCACCCTGCTCGATATGCAGTTCGTACGCGGCATGCAGCGGATACCCGCCGACCGGCTCCGTGCCCGCATAGCCGATCCGCTCGAGCTCCTCGCCGATCGTCTTGCCCGCGCCGTCGGTGCGCGACAGCCCGTATTCGAGCGTATAGACGCCGGAGAACACGCCGGCCGAAATCATCGCCGGCGCGAAACGCGAGCCTTCCTCGTTGGTCCAGATCACGACGTCGATCGGGCGCTCGGTCTCGATGCCCGCATCGTTGAGCGCGCGCACGACTTCGAGGCCGCCGAGCACGCCGTAGATGCCGTCGTAGCGGCCGCCCGTCGGCTGCGAATCCGCGTGCGAACCGGTCAGCACCGGCGCCGCATCGGGATTGCGGCCCGCGCGGCGCGCGAACACGTTGCCCATCCGGTCCACGCGCACCGTGCAGCCGGCGTCGCGCGCCCACTGCGCGAACAGGTCGCGCGACTCGCGATCGAGATCGGTCAGCGCGAGACGGCAGACGCCGCCCTTCGGCGTCGCGCCGATCTGCGCCATCCGTTCGAGCGACGCCCACAGGCGCTCGCCGTCGACGCGCGGCGCAAGCGCGAGGTCGTCACGCATTGCCGCGCTCCGGTGCGTTGTCGCGCGGCGCGGTCTGCAGCGCATAGCGGAAATCGCAGCGCTTGCCGCCCTGCATGATCGTGCTCGTGCGCGTCAGCGCGATGCGCGGGTCGTAGCCGTCGATGAAGTAACTGTCGCGTGCGCAGCTCAGCAGGTGGCCGATCTCGCCGAGCCCCATCGCGTGATACATCTCCGCGTAGCTGCAACGATGCACGTCGTAGTCGTAGTGCGCGTCGTCCGCGCGGCGCACTTCGACGTCGAGCGCATCGTCCTTCTCCCACAGCACCTGCAGCGCGATGAACGACTGCACGCTCGTGCCGTCGGGTTCCTGCGCGGCGAACGCGCGGCCCGCGTCGACGGCCGCGCCGCGTACCGCTTCCGCGATCACGGCCTGCGCGCGTTCGGTGCCGAATTCGCGCTTCATGATCTCGTAGATCGGCTTGATGATTTCCGCTTCGATGCGGCGCCGCGCGAGGATGCCGAGGCGCGCGTCCTCGGGCGCTGCGGCGGCGGATGCCTGGGTGGTATCGGTCATGGGGTCGTCTCCGTCGTTATTTCGCTGCGGTGCGCGCGCCGCCGAGCACGTCGACGACGGTCCACTTGCCGCCGCGCACTTGATAGATCGTGAATGCCGGATCCTTCAGATTGCCTTCGTTGTCGAACGCGATCCGGCCGGTCACGCCGGCACGGTCGATCGCACGCACGGCCGCGACGAGCTTCGCCGGCTGCGTCGTGCCGGCCTTTTGCGCGGCGGCGATCAGCGTGGCGGCCGCGTCGTACGCGAACGGCGCGTGCAGCTCGATCGGCGCGTGAAAGCGTGCGCGGTATTGCGCGTCGAACGCCTTGCCGCCCGGCATCCGGTCGAGCGGCAGGCCCGGTTCGAGCGCCGTCACGCCGTCGCCGTCCTTGCCGGCAAGCGACAGGAAGGTCTGGCTCACGAAGCCGCCCGCGCCGAGCAGCGTCGCGTTCACGCCGAGCTGGCGCATCCGGCGCGCGATCGGTGCCGCTTGCGCATCGAGCCCGCCGAAGAACACGAGATCCGCGCGCTTGCCCTTGATCGCGGTCAGCACGCCGCTGAAGTCGGTGGTCTTGTCGTTCACGTACTGGCGATCGACGATCGTGCCGCCGTTCGCCTGCACGCCCTTGATGAACTGGTCGGCCAGCCCCGCGCCGAACGACGTGCGATCGTCGATCACGGCGATGCGCTTCGCCTTCAGCGTCTTCACCGCATAGGTGCCGGTGAAGTTGCCGCCCGCATCGTCGTGACCCATGATCCGGAACGCCGTCGCGTAGCCCTGCTGCGTGTACTGGTGGCCGGTGGACGCCGGTGCGATCTGCGGAATGCCCGCATCGCGATAGACACGCGACGCCGGCACGCTGCAGCCCGTGTTCCAGTGGCCGACGACACCGATCACGTGCTGGTCGACGAGTTGCTGCGCGACCGCGACGGCCGTGCGCGGGTCGGACTGATCGTCGGCCGCGACGAGCTTGTAGACGACCGGCTTGCCGCCAATGCTCGGATGCTTCGCGTTGGCGTCGTCGATCGCGAGCTGCGCGCCGTTCTGCAGGTCCTTGCCGATCCGTGCGGACGGGCCGGTGAGCGGCGCGGCGAGGCCGATCAGGATCGTTTGCGGCGCGGATTGCGCGAAGGCGGGAACGGACGCGATCAGCGTGGCCGCGGAGAATGCGAGGCTGGCGGGAAGGAAAGCGATTTTCATGTGCGGGGATCAGCGGTTCGGATCAAAACATGAAAAATATTAAAGACTCAGCACCCACACCCCAAATATTCAATTGTTGGATGCTTATACGATTCCCAACACGATATCGTAATTACCTGTAAATACAGGATATTTTTATACTATCGCTTACCCCGACTTTTCTATAAAATTCGATACATGAAAAATATCGAACAATTGCCGCACGATCCGCCACTGCGCGCCGTCCGCGCGTTCGAGGCGTTCGCACGTCTCGGCTCGGTCACTGCGGCCGCGCACGAACTCGACATCACGCCGTCCGCGGTCAGTCACCAGCTGCAACTGCTCGAGGCATTCATCCAGACGCCGTTGACCGTGCGCGAAGGCCGGCTGCTCGCGCTCACCGACGAAGGGCGCGACTATTACCGCTCGATCAGCGCCGCGTTCTCGGTACTGCGCAGCGCGACGCGCTTCGTGCGCGATCGCTCGTCGCTGCGGCAAATCACGATCAGCCTGATCCCGCTGCTCGGCATCGGCTGGTTCATTCCGCGGCTGCATGCGTTCCTCGCCGACAACACCGACGTGGACGTGACCGTGCTGTATGCGCACCACCGCAACTACCGAAGCGACGCGTCGGACCTGTCGATCCGCTTCGGCACCGGCGACTGGCCCGGCTACCGCTGCGAGCGGCTGCTGCCGGGCGCGATGGTGCCGATGTGCAGCCCGTCGTTCCTGAAGCGCCACGGGCCGTTCCGCACGCCGGCCGACCTCGCCCGCGCCCCGCTCGTGCACGACGAGGATCGCAGCACGTGGGTCAACTGGCTGCAGGGCGCCGGCGTGCGCCATGTGTCGCACGCGGTCGGGCCGATGTTCGAGGACGGGCAGCTCACGCTGAGCGCGGCGCGCGCGGATCTCGGCGCCGCGCTGCTGCGCGCGCCGCTGGTCGAGCGCGAACTGGCCAGCGGCGCGCTCGTGAAGCTGTTCGATCACGCGCTCGACGATGGACGCGACTACTACCTGTGCACGCGCGAGGATGCGGATATGCCGGACGGCGCACGACGGCTGGCCGAATGGCTGAGGAAGATGGCGGCGTAAACGCGCGGACGGACGGCTGCCTGCGCCCCTGTCGGGCCTCGCTGCCCCGCCGGCGCCTTGCGGGTGCCGGCAGGCATATATATGATATGCATATCGTATATCGGAGGTTGCGATGAGCCGTATCCTGATTGATCTGTCGAATGGCCAGCTCGACGAGCTGGCCGCCATCGTCGAGACTGAGCAACGCCCTCGCGCTGCGATCATTCGCGATGCGATCGACGCGTATATCGCGCAGCACAAGCGTTCGCATGCCGACAACGTGTTCGGTCTCTGGAAAGATCGTGCGGTCGACGGGCTCACCTATCAGGAGGCACTGCGCTCAGAATGGTAAAAGCACTCATCTACACCCATGGCGCGGCCCGGCATTCCGGCCGCCCGAATCCGGCCGACGCCTGCCTCGCGCAGCACCGGCGGCAATCTGCCGACACCGTGTTCGGCCTCTGGAGAAACCGCGCGCTCGACGGGCTCGCCTATCAGCAAGCACTGCGCGCGGAATGGTAAAGGCCCTCTTCGACACCAACATCCTGATCGACTACCTGGGTGGCGTGGAGGCCGCACGAACGGAACTCGCCCGCTACGACTACCGGGCGATCAGCATGATTACCTGGATGGAAGTGCTGGTCGGCGCGACGGCCGGCGACGACGCGGCGATCCGCGCGTGGCTTTCGTCGTTCGCCATCATCCCGCTCGATGGCACGGTCGCGAATCGCGCTGTAACGATTCGCAAGGAACATCGCATGCGCCTGCCCGACGCGATCATCTGGGCGTCCGCGCAAGTGAACGGCCTGCTGTTCGTGTCGCGCAACACGAAGGACTTCCCCGTCACCGAGCCCGGCGTCCGCGCGCCTTATCAGATCTAGCATGAGCGGTGTCCGTCGGGCGCGACGGACACATGCCCAGCCGCATCACGCTGCGCCCCTTAGCCGGGCGCGATCGCATACGCGAACGACGCAGCGCGCATGCGGCGATCGGCATTTCCGTGCAGCCCATCACCGCGATACCGACGACCCGGTGCGTGAGCGTCGCGTGCGTGCGTGCGTGCGTGCGTGCGTGCGTCAAGTCAATTGAATCACGCGGCGCATGAAGTCGCCCGTGGCCAGCGGCCTCATCCATCCCACCCAATACGCCTGATACGCCGACGAGCGCCACGCTGTTCGCCGTTGCTCTTCACCCGCACGACGGCAACGCGCAGAGCGCCGACACGACAGCCGGGCTGCCGATCACCGGCAACAGCGCGCGCACGATCTCGCCGAACGGATCGACCGCCACGAACAGGGGCCGGAAGCAGATAGAAATTCCCGATGCCGCGGATTGAAACAAGCAATTTCACAAACCTGGGGTGAACCCGGATACTGGGAACACTTCTTCAACACCCAAGCAAAAGGAACTCGCAAGATGCCGATCATCAACACCCAAATCAAACCGTTCAAGGCAACCGCATACCACAACGGCGATTTCGTGCCCGTGACCGAAGAAAACCTCAAGGGCAAGTGGTCCGTCGTCGTGTTCTACCCGGCCGACTTCACGTTCGTCTGCCCGACCGAGCTGGGCGACCTCGCCGACCGCTACGCGGAATTCCAGAAGCTGGGTGTCGAAATCTACGGCGTGTCGACCGACACGCACTTCACGCACAAGGCATGGCACGACACGTCGGACACGATCGGCAAGATCAAGTATCCGATGATCGGCGACCCGACGCTCACGCTGTCGCGCAACTTCGACGTGCTGATCGAGGAAGAAGGGATGGCGCTGCGCGGCACGTTCGTGATCAACCCGGAAGGCGAGATCAAGCTGTGCGAAATCCACGACAACGGCATCGGCCGCGACGCAGGCGAACTGCTGCGCAAGGTGCAGGCCGCGCAATACATCGCGGCGCACCCGGGTGAAGTGTGCCCGGCCAAGTGGACGCCGGGTGCGGAAACGCTGACCCCGTCGCTCGACCTGATCGGCAAGATCTAAGGGTCGCCGCGCGCCTCGCACGGGGCGCGCGACAAGCATCACCACGGGCCGCCTCGCGCGGCTCGCGCCCTCCTCCGGCACGACGTGCCCGACCAGAATCATCAATACGGAATCCGAAACGCCATGCTCGACGCCAATCTCAAGAACCAACTGAAAGCGTACCTCGAAAAGATCACGCGCCCGATCGAACTCGTCGCGTCGCTCGACGACAGCGCGAAGTCGCAGGAACTGCTTGCGCTGCTGAACGAGATTGCGTCGCTGACGTCGAGCGTGACCGTGGCCGAACGCCGCGACGACGCCGAGCGCAAGCCGTCGTTCTCGATCGGCGAGCCCGGCAAGCCGGCCGGCATCCGCTTCGCCGGCATCCCGATGGGCCATGAATTCACGTCGCTCGTGCTCGCGCTGCTGCAGACGGGCGGCCATCCGGTCAAGCTCGACGACGATGTGATCGAACAGATCCGTGCGCTCGACGGCGACTACGCGTTCGAAACGTATTTCTCGCTGTCGTGCCAGAACTGCCCGGAAGTCGTGCAGGCGCTGAACGTGATGTCGCTGGTCAACCCGCGCATCCGCCACGTCGCGATCGACGGCGCGCTGTTCCAGAACGAAGTCGAAGCCCGCCAGATCATGGCCGTGCCGACGATGTTCCTGAACGGCGAATCGTTCGGCCAGGGCCGCAGCAGCGTGAAGGAAATCCTCGCGAAGCTCGATACGGGCGCCAGCGCCCGTGCCGCGAAGTCGCTCGAGAACAAACAAGTGTTCGACACGCTGATCGTCGGCGGTGGCCCCGCCGGTGCGGCGGCCGCGATCTACTCGGCACGCAAGGGCATCGCAACGGGCGTCGTGGCCGAGCGTTTCGGCGGCCAGGTGCTCGACACGATGGCGATCGAGAATTTCGTGTCGGTGCAGGAAACCGAAGGGCCGAAGTTCGCGACCGCGCTCGAGCAGCACGTGAAGCAGTACGACGTCGACATCATGGACGTGCAGCGCGCCGATGCGTTGATTCCGGGCGACGTGCACCAGATCCGCCTCGCGAACGGCGCGGTGCTGAAGGCGAAGACGATCGTTCTCGCGACCGGCGCGCGCTGGCGCGAAATCAACGTGCCGGGCGAGCGCGAATACCGCAACCGCGGTGTCGCGTACTGCCCGCACTGCGACGGCCCGCTGTTCAAGGGCAAGCGCGTCGCGGTGGTGGGCGGCGGCAACTCGGGTGTCGAAGCCGCGATCGACCTGGCCGGCATCGTGAAGGCAGTCACGCTGATCGAATTCGGCACGCAACTGCGCGCGGACGAAGTGCTGCAGCGCAAGCTGCGCAGCCTGCCGAACGTGACGATCGTCACGCAGGCGCAGACGACCGAGCTGACCGGCGACGGCAGCAAGCTGAACGGGCTCGTCTACAAGGATCTGCGTTCGGGCGATACGAAGCGCATCGATCTCGAAGGCGTGTTCGTGCAGATCGGCCTCGTGCCGAACACCGAATGGCTGAAAGGCACGATCGACCTGTCGAAGCACGGCGAGATCGTCGTCGATGCACGCGGCGCGACGTCGGTGCCGGGCGTGTTCGCGGCCGGCGACGTGACGACGGTGCCGTTCAAGCAGATCGTGATCGCGGTCGGTGAAGGCGCGAAGGCATCGCTCGGCGCGTTCGACTACCTGATCCGGCAAGACGCGACGCCGGCTGCGGCCGCCGCGCCGCAGGCCGAAGAAGCGATCGCCGCATAACGCGCGACGCACCACACCGAATCGTCTCTCTTGGCCCTGCATGCCCTGGTCGGCGTGCGGGGTCCTTTTTCATCCGGCGTCGGTTTGCGATGTGCGAGTGCACTGGCCGGCCGCGCTGGTCTTGCCGAGCCACGCTTACCGAGCCACGGCGGGGCCCGCGTTCGCCGGAGTCGGTGCCTTGAAACTGCTCGACTGGCGAACCAGTTGATCCGTCATCGCGGCAGCCACCGCGTTCGAGCCCGCCGACGCGCGCTGCTGGCCGGAGTTCGACGGCGGCACATATTGCGGCGGCGGCAGCGACGGATCGAGCTTCGCGGATTCGCGCACGAGCTCGGCCGTTTCCGGCGTTTCGGCATTTCTGGCCGTGGTCGTGGTTGTCGCTGCGTGGCGCTCGAGTCCATCGCGCTTGCGCACCGCGTGTTGCGGCGGCTGATACGCCTGCTGGCTCGGCTGGCTCGCCTGTGCCGCCTGGACCGGCGGCGCGGATTGCACCGGTTGCGCGAGTTCGGCCTTCGGCGGGGTCGCGCCCTCCGGCTCCGCCGTCACGACAGGGACGGCCGGTGGCGGCGCACTCGGCTTCGCCGGTGGTGCATGCGCGGCGATCACCGGCACGACGGCAGCGGATGCCGGCGCCGCACTCGTGCGCGCGGCAGGCGTTTGTTGCGGCACGACGTCGTCCACGTGCGCGGACGGGATGGCGACCGCCGCAGGCGGTGCAATCGCGCCTTCTGCGGTGTGACCGTCGTTCGCGCTCGCCACGGCGGCGGCAGGCGCGGCGGAATCGCCGATGCCGGCTTCCGCGATCGCACGGTGGTCCGCACGCAGGAGCATCACGTAGCCGGTGCCTGCCGCGGCAACCAGCAATCCGCCGGCGATCATCAAGGTTTTTCGGGTACTCGTCATGCTTGCTCACTGATCTTATCGACGTGAACGAGCCATCATACGCGTGCGTTCGCGCTTGATCCCGCACGAATACATTTGGTTGCATTGATATCGACCCCACGTCGCCGGGGCCGCGCAACAGCGCGCCGCCCTATCGTCAGATGGTTCGACTGCGTGTGCCTTGCGCCCTTCAGATGCAGAAGATCGCAACCGCGATCCCGCCGAACAGAACCCACTTGACGATGTAGTACATGGTTCGATTCCACGCTTTCAGCCGCTTGCCGGCACGACGAATCGCATACAGGTACTTGAAGGCACGATTGAGCGGGCCCGTGCGGTCGCCCGTCTCGTTCGGCGATGCGGCCGCGCGCATCAGCAGTTGTCCGAACGTATCGTTGATGCGCTGTGCCCAGCGATATTTCATCGGCCGGTCGATATCGCAGAACAGGATCACGCGATCGTGCCCGGTGCGATTCTCGGCCCAATGCAGATAGGTTTCGTCGAACATCACGGCCTCGCCGTCGCGCCATGCATACGACTCGCCGTCGACGACGATCCGGCACGCGGCGTCGTTCGGCGTGTCGAGCCCGAGGTGATAGCGCAGCGAGCCCGCATACGGATCGCGATGCAGCCCGAGCTTGCCGCCCGGCGGCAGTTGCGCGAACATCGCGGCCTTGATCGACGGAATCCGCGACAGGATCTCGACCGTTCGCGGACACAACGCCCGCGCGGACGGATGCGGCGCGTCGTACCACTTCAGATAGAAGCGCTTCCAGCCGTTGCGAAAGAATGAATTGAAGCCGATGTCGTTGTACTCGCCCGACGCCTTGATCCGGCTTGCGTCGCGCAATGCGAGCGCTTCGCCGCGCAAAGTCTGCCATTCGCGCTGCAGCGCCGCGAGCTCCGGAAAGTGCTGCGTGTCGAGAAACGGCGTGGTCGGCACCGACGAGAACGCGTAGGAAAAGCAGTTCAGCGGTGCAGTGAAGGTCGAGTGATCGGATAGTTGCCTGAACAACCTGTGCCGAACCTTGCCGCGCCGATGCGTGTACACCACACACGCAATGAACACGATCAACAGGACCCAGCGCATCGTTATTCCCCCGTAAGCTGTTTGCCGAAATTCTAGGGGCGGGGAAAATTTCCTGCGCTGAAAGTGCAGACGGCGCGATGTGCGTCAGCAAGACGCGGCGAGCCTGTCGATCGAGCCGGGGCAAAAATGCGGAAAAGCCCGTGCAGACGGGCTTTTCGACGCAATCCGAACGTACGCGCGGCCTGTGCCGATGCGCGTGTGCGCGGCGATTATTCCGGAAACGGTAAAACAGTTTGCCCGTCCGCGCGCATACCGAACGTGTTGAGCGTCATCGCGACGAGCGCGTAATAGCCGAGCAGCGCGACGAGGTTCACGACGGTCTCGTGACCGAAACGCGCCTGCGCACGCGCGAAGGTGGCATCGCTCACGCGCTTCGTGTCGTACAGCTCGGTTGCGAACGCATGGATCAGCGCATCGTCGTCCGATTCGAACGCCGGCTCGACGCCACGCCGGATCGCGTCGGCCGTCGCGGCCGGCACGCCGGCATCGAGCGCGATCGGATGGTGGATGTGCCACTCGGCCTGCGAACGCCAGCGCGCGGCGGTCACGAGAATCGCGAGCTCCGACAGGCGCAGCGACAAGCCCGTGCGATAGCGGCAGAACGCGCCGAGGCGTTGCGCGTGCTGCGCGAGCTCGGGGCTCGCGATCCAGCCGAGGAACGGCCCGTTCAGGTTGCCGCGCGGGCCGCTGAGGATCTCGGCGAGCACGGCCTTCTGCTCGTCGGTGGCCGATGCGGGATCGAAGGGAGGCAGTCTGTCCGTCATGGTGAGGATTCCGTGAGGTCGTCGTTTACGCGCCGGCCGATGCGAGCGCCGCATCGATCGCGCCGGACAGCCGCTCGACGATCGTGTCGATCTGCTGCGCGGTGCAGATGAACGGCGGCGCGATCAGGATGTGATCGCCATGCACGCCGTCGATCGTGCCGCCCATCGGATATACCATCAGGCCGCGCTGCATCGCCTCGCGCTTGACTGCCGCATGCAGCTTCAACGCGGGATCGAACGTCGCTTTGGTATCGCGATCATGCACGAGTTCGACGCCGACGAACAGCCCGCGGCCGCGCACGTCGCCGACATGCGGATGCGCGCCGTAATGCGCGCGCAACGACGCACGCAGTTGCTCGCCGCGCGCCTTCACGTTGTCGAGCAGTTTCTCTTCGGCGATCACGCGCTGCACTTCGAGCGCGGCCGCGCATGCCGTCGCGTGGCCGAGGTACGTATGGCCGTGCTGGAAGAAACCCGAGCCGTCGACGATGGTCCGGTAGATGCGGTCGCTGACGAGCGTCGCGCCGATCGGCTGGTAGCCTGCGCCGAGCCCTTTCGCGATCGTCAGCAGGTCGGGCGCGACGCCGTCTTCGTCGCATGCGAACAGATAACCCGTCCGCCCCATCCCCGACATGATTTCATCGAGAATCAGCAGCACGCCGTACTTGTCGCACACCGCACGGATCTTCTTCAGGTAGGTGCGCACCGGCGGCACCGCACCGGCCGTGGCACCAACCACCGTTTCCGCGACGAACGCCGCGACGTTTTCCGCGCCGAGCGCGACGATCTTCTGCTCGAGCTCGTCGGCCAGACGCTGCGCATACGCTTCGTCGGTTTCGCCGGCCAGTTGATCGCGGTACGCATAGCACGGGCTCACGTGATGTGCTTCGATCAACAGCGGCAGGAACGGCTCGCGCCGCCATGCGTTGCCGCCGATCGCGAGCGCGCCCAGCGTATTGCCGTGATAGCTCTGGCGCCGCGCGATGAAATGGCGGCGCGACGGTTCGCCCTTCTCGACGAAATACTGGCGCGCGAGCTTCAATGCAGCCTCGATCGCCTCGGACCCGCCCGACACGAAATACACGTGCTCGAGGCCGGCCGGTGCCGCATCGACGAGCCGGTCGGCCAGTTCCTCGGCCACCTCGGTCGTGAAAAACGACGTATGCGCGTACGGCAGTTGCTGCGCCTGCCGCTTGATCGCATCGATCACGCGCTGGTTGCTGTGCCCGAGACACGACACCGCCGCACCGCCGCACGCGTCGATATAGCGTTTGCCGGTCGAGTCGACGATCTCGATGCCGTCGCCTGCAACGGCAACGGGCAAGGTGGCGCGCGGAGCGCGATGAAAAACGGTCGTCATGCGTTGCCTCATGGTTCAGGACGCGCTCGGCGCGTGCGCGACCGGCACGATGCGCGTCGCGAAACGCTGCGTGCCGTGTTGATGAATGGTGAAGTCGATCGCCGCGTCGCGAATCGCGAACACCGCGGTCGCCAGCGTGTTTTCGTCGTCGGGATCGGCCGGGTCGTCGCGATAGATCGGCAACCCTTCCGGCGCGCGATCGCCCAGCACGCGCAGCAACGCGGCTGCGTCGATCGCGTCGATGTCCGGCGTCAACGCATCGACCCGCCGCTGGCGATCGCCGGACGACTGCGTGACGATCTGCGCTTCCGCGTCGCAACCCGGATGCACGAGATGGTTCGCGTGGCCGGTGACACGTGCGACATCGACGACCGAGCAACGCGCGACGCTCGCCTCGATGCTGAGCACCCGCATGTCGCCGGTCGCGCCGAGCGTGTGATGGAAACCGCTGGCGCGCGCATGCGTGCGCAGCACGTCGGTGGCCGCGTCGAGCGACGGCGCATCGAGCACCGCGCGCGCGAGGATCATCCGCGGCACGCCGGCCGCGGGCGTACGGATGCGCAGGTTGTTGATCGCCTGCGCGATGCCGGCACGGTTCGCGGCGAACGTATGGCCGGGCAGCGAGCCCGGGTAATAGAAACTGATGAAGCCCGGCTTGCCATGCGGCTGCACGTCGACGAGCAGGCAGCGCTCGCGCAGGTACGGATCGCCGTCCTCGTTGTGCGCGATCCAGCGCGTGCCGTGCGCGTCGCGCCCGGCGAGCGTCGTGCAGCCGTCCGGCGCGTTGTGGATCAGTTCGCCGCGGCAGTTCCACAGGAAGATATCCTCGGCCGGCCAGCCGACGCCCGCCGCGATCCCGTCCAGCTCCGCGACGAGATCGGGGTACGCGGCCAGCGCGGCCTGTCGCAACGCGTCGACGAACGGATGGCCGCGCCAGCGGCGCACGGCCTGCCATGCGCTGCTCTGCTGCATGTACGTATCGAACACGGGGCGCGCGAGTTCGCCGAGGCGCACGCCGATGTCGAACGGCGTGCCGGCGATGACGGGAGAAAGGGAAAGCGGCATGTCGGATGAGTCGGTTTGGTTCAGGACACGTGTTTCAGGAATTCCTTCAGGCGCGGTGTCGGCGGCCGGTCGATCAGGTCGACTGGATGGCCGTCCTCGGCGATGCCGCCCTGATCCATGAACAGCAGCCGCGTGCCGACCCGCTTCGCGAAGCCGATCTCGTGCGTAACGACGATCATCGTCATCCCTTCGGTTGCGAGATCCTGCATCACTTTCAGCACTTCGTGGCGCAATTCCGGATCGAGCGCCGACGTCGGCTCGTCGAACAGCATCAGCCGCGGCCGGATCGCCAGTGCGCGCGCGATCGCGACGCGCTGCTGCTGGCCGCCCGACAGCTCCGACGGATAATGATTTGCGCGCGATTCGAGACCGACCTTGTCGAGCAACGCCATCGCCTGGTCGCGCGCATCCGCGCGCGACGCACCGCGCACCTGGATCGGCCCGAACATCACGTTCTCGAGCGCGGTCATTTGCGGAAACAGGTTGAACTGCTGGAACACCATGCCCGCCTCGAGGCGGATGTTGCGGATCGTCGATGCGTTGCCGCGCACGCTCTGGCCGTCGACCAGCAGTTCGCCGCCGGTGATTTTTTCGAGCGCGTTGATACAGCGCAACATCGTCGACTTGCCCGAGCCCGACGGGCCGATCACGACGACCACCTCGCCCGCGTCGATCTTCAGGTCGATATGCTTGAGCACCGGCACATGGCCGAAGCTCTTCGACACGTTCTGGAATTCGATCATGCTCATAGGATCCTCATCCTCTTTTCGACGAGCCGAAGCGTCAGCGTCATCGCGCCGGTCAGCAGCAGGTAAAGAACGGCCACCGCAGTCCAGATCTCGACCGCCTGGAAATTGCCCGCGATGATTTCCTGCCCCTTGCGCGTCAGTTCGCCGACGCCGATCACGATGAACAGCGACGTATCCTTCAGGCTCACGATGCACTGGTTGCCGAGCGGTGGAATCAGCCGCCGGAACGCGAGCGGCCCGACCACCTTCAGCAGCACGCGCGGCATCGACAGACCCATCGCGAGCCCCGCTTCCGTCAGCCCCTTCGGAATCGACAGCAGCGCGCCGCGCACCACTTCCGCGAGATACGCGCCCGAATTCACCGTGATCGCGATGATCGCGGCCGTCAGGCCGTCGATCCGGATATGCGCGAGCAGCGGCAGCGCGAAGTACAGGAACATCACCTGCACGACGATCGGTGTGCCGCGGATCAACTCAATATAAACCTGCGCGAGCACGTTCATCGCCTTCGGTCCGTATGCGCGGAACATGCCCGCGATCATCCCGACGACGAACCCGCCCACCAGCCCGAAAAATGCGATGAACACCGTCAACCGAACCCCGTCCATCAGGTCCGGCAACGCCGCCCAGATCGCCGACCAATCGAAATTCACGTGTCGCTCCCCGTTCGATTCAAGACCGGCGCGGCCACCCGGCCGCGCCATGTTGTGCCGTCACGCTCACATCTTCGGCGGCTCGGCGCCGAACCATTTCTTGTAGATCTGCGCATAGCGGCCGTCGGCCTTGATCTTCACGAGCGACGCGTTGACCTTCGGCACGAGCGGGCTGCCCTTCGGGAAGCCGATCCCGTACTTGTCGCCGCTGACCGGTTGGCCCGCGACCCTCACCTTGCCCTTGCCTTCGTTGTTCACGAAGAACAGCACGTTCGGCGTGTCATGCATTGCCGCGTCGACGCGGCCGGCCTCGAGCGCGAGATACGCCTGGTCGATGTTCGGGAACTGGCGGATCTCCTTCGGCTTCAGGTGCGCCTTGATCCAGTCGATCGTCGCAGTGCCCGTTTTCGCGGCGATCACCTTGCCGTTCAGGTCGTCGATCGACTTGATCGACGTGTTGCCGACCTGCACCATCGCCGCGAGCCCGCTATCGTAATACGGTGCGGAGAAGTCGATCGCCTTCTTCCGTTCTTCCTTGATGGTCATCCCGGACAGCGCGACGTCGATGTTCTGCGTCTGCAGTGCCGGAATCAGACCCGCGAAATCCATCGGCTGGATCGTGTACTTCCAGCCCTGGTCCTTCGCGATCTCCGCCCACAGATCGAGATCGAAGCCGACGTACTTGTCGCCTTGCTTGAACTCGAACGGCATGAACGACGTATCGGTCCCGACGACGAGCGTTTTGGTATCCGCGTGCGCGATGCTGGCGCCGAGCGCGGCGACCACCGCGACAGCTTTCAGGAAGGAACGACGACTCATGGCATTTCTCCGCATGATTGAGCGATGTAACCGGCCGGCTGGCCGGGGAACGACGACATCTGGTCGCACCGCAACATGCGATGTTGAATTAGACCTTAGTGCAACAAGTGTTGTCAATGGCGATACTACGACAACAAAAATATCCGCAACGGCTAATTGCATCGAGACAAACCCGAGCCGGGCTGGAGGGATAAGTCGGAAGAAAGGAAAACGCGAACGGATGCGAGGCGACGACGCATGCGGTCGTTCGGTTGGGGAGCGCGCCGGCCGCTGCCGGCACCACTTAACGAGCCGGCGCCGCGTCGAGCGGAAATACCGGCCAACGCGGCTTCGAAGCGGCGTCGCTCACGCCGCCACCCCGCTCGCCTGATGCGAGACCAGCCGCGCATACGCGCCCTGCCGCGCGATCAGTTGCGCATGCGTTCCCGCCTCGATGATCCGGCCGTGCTCGATCACGAGGATCGCGTCGGCATTGCGAACGGTCGACAGCCGGTGCGCGATGATGACCGACGTGCGCTGTGCCATCAGGTCCTCCAGCGCCGCGCGAATCTGCTGTTCGCTGATCGTGTCGAGATGGGACGTGGCTTCATCGAGGATCAGCACCGGCGCATCCTTCAGGAACGCGCGCGCGATCGCGACCCGCTGGCGCTGCCCGCCCGACAGTTGCACACCGCGCTCGCCAACGCGCGTCGCGAGTCCGTCGGGCAGCCGCGCGACGAAGTCGCCGAGCGCCGCCTGGTCGATCGCGCGCTGCACGTCGGCGGCCGACGCATCGTTTGCCGCGAGCCGGATGTTCGCTTCGAGCGTGTCGTTGAACAAGTAGGTATCCTGCGCAACGAGTGCGATGTGCTGGCGCAGATCGTCGAGCCGCAGATCGCGCAGATCGACGCCGCCGAGCGTCACGCGCCCGTGCTGCGGATCCCAGAAGCGCAGCAGCAGGCTCGCGACGGTCGACTTGCCCGCGCCCGATGCGCCCACCAGCGCAACCGTGCTGCCGGGCGGCACCTCGAAACTCACGCGGTCGATCGCCGGCACGCTGCGGCCCGGGTACGTGAAACCCGTTTCCTCGAACCGCACGGTCGCATTGCCGGACAGCGCATGCGTGCCGTCGACGACCGTCACCGGCTCCTTCTCGAGCGCACGCAAGCGGCGCGTCGACGCGATCGTGTCGGCCAGTTGCCGCGCGACCTGACCGATCTCCGCAACCGGCATGAACGCGGCCACCGCGACGAGCACCAGCAGCGGCAGCGATTCGTGCGCGAACCAACCGCGCGCGCAGAGCAGCGCGCCCAGCGCCGCGACGGCCAGCCCGCCGAGCCCGCTCGCGACTTCGAGCGCGGCGCTTTGCGTCGACAGGTCGTCGAGCAGCTTCGCGCGCTGCCGCCGGTACGCATCGGCCTGCGCGACGAACGCGGCGCGACGCCGCTCGATCGCCTGGAACGCAGTGAGCTCCGCGAGGCCCTGGATCGTTTCGGTCAGGTGCGCGCCGAGCTGGCCGAGCGCTTCGCGCGCACCGGTGCCGAGCCGGTCGACATCGCGCCGCGCCAGCACCGGGGCCAGCCCGGCCCACAGCAGGAACGGCAGCAGCACCAGCGCAAGCGGCCATGCGATCGACGCGAGCAGCACCAGCACGCCGGCCGGCACCAGCACCGCGACGAACGCGGGTGCGAGCGTATGCGCATAGAAGTATTCGACGGTCTCGACATCCTGCGTCGCGAGCGCAACCAGGTCGCCGGAACGACGGCGCAGCAACCCGGCCGGCGCGAGCCGTTCGAGCGTCGCGAACAGCGCGATACGCATTTCCGCGAGCATCCGGTACGCCATGTCGTGCGCGAGCCACGATTCGAGCCAGTGCAGCACGGCCGCGACCGGCGCGACGACGAGCAGCGCCGTGACGAGCGCGCCGTTCGCATGCCCGGTCGACACGCCGCCGACCACCAGCGCGCCGATCACGCCGACGCCGATGAATGCGAGCACGCGGCCGATCCCGAACAGCACGGTCAGCACGACCTTGCCCGTCCACGGTCGCACGAACCGCAGCAGCGTGCGCAGGGTGTCCGGCCAGCCGATCGTCGCCGCGTCGTCGTTCAGCGGCCGGACCTGCGGGCCCGACGCAGCACGTGCACCCGTGCCGCCGCCGGCCGCGGCCGTGCCGACGGCTTCGGTCGCCGCTTCGAGCTGCGGCCCCATCAGCCGGCGATACGGGCCGTCGCGCGCGATCAGTTCGGCATGCGCGCCTTCGTCGACGACACGCCCCTGGTCGAGCACCAGGATGCGGTCCGCGCCGATCACGCTGGACAGCCGGTGCGCGAGCACCAGCGTCGTGCGGCCGCGCGTGAGCCGGTCGAGCGCCTGCTGGATCAGCGCCTCGTTCTCCGCATCGACCGACGACAGCGCCTCGTCGAGCAGCAGGATCGGCGCGTCGCGCAACAGCGCCCGCGCAATGGCGATCCGCTGGCGCTGGCCGCCCGACAGCATGAGCCCGCGCTCGCCGATGCGCGTCGCGTAGCCTTCGGGCAGCGCCGAGATGAAGTCGTGCGCGTTGGCCGCACGCGCGGCGGCGATCATGTCGGCGTCGCTCGCGTCGGGACGGCCGAGCCGCAGGTTGTCGGCGACGCTGCCGTCGAACAGCGCCGCGTCCTGCGCGACCACGGCAATCATTTCGCGAACCTGGTCGGCGTCGAGCGCACGCACGTCGTGGCCGCCGATGCGGATCGCGCCGCCCTGCGCATCGTGCTGGCGCAGCAGCAGACGCACGATGGTCGACTTGCCCGCGCCGCTCGGGCCGACGATCGCGACCGTCTCGCCTTCGCGGACCGTGAAGCTCAGCGCCGCATGCGCATCCGCGCGACGCCCCGGATACGCGAAGCTGACACCGTCGAACGCGATCTCCGGCCGCACCTGCGGCACGCGCGGCGCCACGGTGGCCGGCGTCTCGCTGCGGGCGTCGAGCAGCGCGTGAATCGCGTTCGCCGCCGACTGACCGATCATCCCCTGATGCAGCACCGCGCGCAGGTCGCGCAGCGGCCGGAAGATCTCGCTGCCGGCCATCAGCACGATCAGCAGCGCTTCGAGACTCATGTCGCCGTGGCGCACGCGCCATGCGCCGACCGCAATGGCCGCCGCCGCGCCGAGCCCGGTGCCGAGATCGGTGAAGAGCCGCGTCAGCAGCCCGAGCGCGAGTACCCAGAACGTGCTGTCGGACAGCGCGCGCGCCTTCTCCGCCAGCTTCGCGCCGAACGCGCGGCTCTGGCCGAACGCCTTCAGCGTCGGCAGGCCCTGCACCGCATCGAGAAACTCCTCGCCGAACGCCTTGAACGCCGACGAACGCGCGAGCGCCGCGCGACGATCCGCGCGATGCACGAGCTGCGGCAGCGCGAGCGTGACGAGTGCCGCGACCAGCAGGACCGCGGCCGTCGGCACGTCCCACCATGCGAGCACCGCGAAGATCATCACCGGCGCGCACGCGGCGATCACGAACTGCGGCAGGTAAACGCCGAAGAAGGTCTGCAATTGCTCGACGCCGTCGACGACGGCGAGCATCACGCCGCCCGTGCGCTCGCCGCTGAACCACGCGGGGCCGAGCGCGGCGATCCGGTCGAACAGCCGCGCGCGCAGCGCGGACTGCACGCGCCCGGCCGTATGCTGCGCGAGCAGCGTGCGGCGATGGTCGAGCCATGCGCGCAGCAGCACGCAGGCC
Organism: Burkholderia sp. IDO3; assembly: GCF_003366075.1. Taxonomy (NCBI): domain Bacteria; kingdom Pseudomonadati; phylum Pseudomonadota; class Betaproteobacteria; order Burkholderiales; family Burkholderiaceae; genus Burkholderia; species Burkholderia sp. IDO3. The sequence continues at coordinate 1,247,272 of NZ_CP028962.1, read as the reverse complement.
GCCGTCGCAGCGACGGTTTCGGCGATATCGCGCGCCGGTGCGCCGGAAAACACGAGCGCCAGCACGCGGCCGAGAAACACGAAACGCAGGATGCCGACGCCCATCGCGAGCAGCCCGAGCGCGACCGCGGCGGCGACCCGCCCGCGCAATCCCGCCATCATTGCCCATAGTCGTCGGTCGAAATACATGAAGCCCTCCGGTCGGTTTTTCGTTGCGGTTTTATTGACCGGACCAAGGCTACCCGCGCGCCCGACGCGCGGCAAAAGATGATTTTTCAACGGGTGTTGAGTCAACTACAATACCCCGCATGTCGCACCTTCCTCCCCTCAGCGCGTTGCGTGCTTTCGAGGCGGCCGTCCGCCTCGGCGGGTTCGCGCGCGCGGCGGCCGAGCTGAACGTGTCGACCAGCGCGATCAGTCACCAGATCCGCGCGCTCGAGGAATCGCTGGGGGCACGGCTGCTCGAACGCAGCACGGGGCTCGGCGGCATCGGCCTCACCCCGGCGGGCGCGCGCCTGCTGCCGGCCGTCAGCGATGCGCTGTCGAAGCTGACCGACGCGTGCGCCGAGATTCGCGGCACCGCCACGCAACGGCTCACGGTGTCCGCCAACGCGCCGTTTTCGTCGATGTGGCTCGCGCGCCGTCTCGCCGAATTCTCGTCGCTCCACCCTGAAACGCCGCTGCACGCCGTCGTGGTCGACGACGAACCGGACTTCGCGCGCAGCGGTGTCGATCTTGCGATCGTGCACGTGCCCGCGCATCGGCTGCGCGCCGACGACGACATCCTGATACGGGAAACCGTGTTCCCCGTCTGCAGCCCCGAGCTGTTCCCGTACGCATCGGGGTACGTGTGCCGCTCGCGGCTGTTGCAGGAGATGCACGAGGACAGCCCCGAGATCGACTGGCGCAACTGGGCGTCGGCGTTCGGACTGCCGGGAGATTTCGAAACGAAGATCGTCCGCTACAGCAGCTTCAGCCAGGTGATCGGCGCGGCGGTCGGCGGCGCGGGCATCGCGCTCGGCCGCGTGCCGCTGATCGAGCCCGAACTGCGCAGCGGCCGCCTCGTGCCGCTGGTGCCGGGCCTCGCGCGCGATGCGTCATGGCGCTTCGTGCTGCGCCGCAATCCGTCGACGCGGCACCGGCTGCTCGATCCGTTGATCGCGTTCCTGCATCGCGAAGCGGATGCACCGCCGTTCAATATCGCGAAGATCGTTGCGCCCGCATCCAACGACAACCATGCGCGCGGCGCGGGCGGCGCATGACGGGCCGGCACGCGAAGCCGGTGCCGGCGGCCCGTCATCGCGTCACGGCGTAGCGAAGAACAGCGCGACGACGCAGGCCATGCCGGCGAACCACACGAGCGAGCGCAGCGACGCCCAGTTCAGCAGATACATCAACGCATAGACGATGCGGGTCGCGACGAACGCCATCGCGAGCTGGTCGACGTGGTGCGCGTTCGCGCCGTTGTGCCATGCCACGACCAATGCAGCGGTGAACAGCGCCAGCGCTTCCCACGCATTCTGATGCGCGGCCTGTGCCCGCGCACGCCAGCCGGCGAGCTTCGCCAGGTACTCGCGCGGCGCATGGTTGTCGTAACCCTTGCGGGCCTTGGCCAGGAACGTCATCGGGAACGGCAACAGCGCCACGATGAACAGGCACAGCTGGGACGTCGTCATCAAAGTCTCCTCCTTTATGATTACATTGTTCAATGACATGATCGCTGGAAGCTTAGCATTGTGCCGCGCCGATCGCGCACCGGTTTTCTAGACGGGGGACTCGGCACCGGCGGCCGGCGGAAGCCGCGATGGCGATGGTCCGGCACCCAAAATTCCACCAAATCGTCGACAAATACGTTAATTAAAACTGGTCGAACACCAATAAGATAGCGCTCAACACTGGCTCGGTGCGTTGCCGCGCGAGCCTGCCGCCCCGAATCGCGCCGCCGCGCGCACCGAACGACTTTCGACCCGAGCCGCCCATGCCCCGTCCCATCGTCGCCCATATCCGTCCTGACGCCGTCCGCCACAACCTCGACTTCATCCGCCGCACCGCCGCGCAGTCGCGCGTGTGGGCCGTGGTCAAGGCCAACGCATACGGTCACGGAATCGAGCGCATCTATCCGGGCCTCGCGGCCGCCGACGGCATCGCGCTGCTCGATCTCGACGAAGCCGTGCGCGTGCGCGAGCTCGGCTGGGACAAGCCGGTGCTGCTGCTCGAAGGAATCTTCGAGCCGGCCGACGTCGAACTCGCCGATCGCCACCGGCTGACGGTGGCCGTGCACTGCGACCAGCAGCTCGACCTGCTGATCGCCGCGAAGCCGCAGCAGCCGATCGACATTCAACTCAAGATGAACTCCGGGATGAACCGGCTCGGCTACCGGCCGCACGCATTCCGCGCCGCATGGGAACGCGCGGCGAGCGCGCCGTCGATCGGCAAGATCACGCTGATGATGCACTTCGCGAACGCCGACGAAGGCGAAGTCGACTGGCAGCTCGAGCAGTTCGATGCGGCTACCGCCGGGATTCCGGGCGAGCGCTCGGCATCGAATTCGGCGGCCGTGCTGTGGCATCCGCGCGCGCATCGCGACTGGGTGCGGCCCGGTACGATCCTGTACGGCGCGTCGCCGACCGGTGCGGCGCGGCACATCGCCGACACGCCGCTGATGGCCGCAATGACGCTCACCAGCAAGATCATCGGCGTGCAGACGCTCGCGCCGGAAGAAACCGTCGGCTACGGCCGCCGCTTCACGGCCGACCAGCCGATGCGGATCGGCGTCGTCGCGTGCGGCTATGCGGACGGCTATCCGCGCCATGCGCCGACCGGCACGCCGATCGCGGTGGACGGCGTGATGACGCGCGTCGTCGGCCGCGTATCGATGGACATGCTGACCGTCGACCTGACGCCGTGCCCGCAGGCAGGCATCGGGTCGAGCGTCGAGCTGTGGGGCGATCGGGTGAAGGTCGACGACGTCGCGGAAGCCAGCGGCACGATCGGCTACGAGCTGATGTGCGCGCTCGCGCGCCGCGTGCCGGTCGTGATCGTGCCGCCGGGCGCGTCGACGGCCGAGCCAGCGCTGCGCACGGGCAGCTACGGGCGCTAACGTCCGCAGGCACGCAAGCACGCAGGTCGCGGATGCGGCGGCACGCTCGCGCGTCGTCGCGCATCCGGATCTTCCGGACACATGTGCGGGCCGCCGTTCACGAGCGGCCCGTTTGTCTTCACGACTCTCGATGCGACGAAGCGTGCGGGACGCAAGCCCCTCTGACGAGAACGCGCATCCGCCCTGCCGCTGCGCGACGCGTCACGAACGCCACGTCGGCTGGCGCTTCTCCAGGAACGCGTCGATCCCCTCGCCGGCATCCTCTTCCATCATGTTGCGCGCCATCACGTCGCCCGCGAACGCGTACGCGTCGTCGAGCGGCAACTCGCGCTGCCGGTAGAACATCTGCTTGCCGTAACGCACCGCCGCCGGGCTCTTCGCGACGATCTCCGCGACCTTGCGCGCGACGGCCGCGTCGAGCGCATCCTCGGGCACCGCTTCGTTGACGAGCCCCCACGCGGCAGCCGTCGCCGCATCGACGAAACGCCCGGTGACGAGCATGTCGAACGCGCGCTTCGCCGATACGTTGCGGCTCAACGCGACGGAAGGCGTCGAACAAAACAGCCCGACGTTGATGCCCGATACCGCGAAGCGCGCGGTGTCGGCCGCGATCGCGAGATCGCACGCGGCGACGAGCTGGCAGCCGGCCGCCGTCGCGATGCCGTGCACGCGTGCGATCACCGGCACCGGCAATGCGCGCATCGCGAGCATCACGCGGCTGCATTGCGCGAACAGCGCGCGGTAGTAATCGAGCTCGGGCTTGCTGCGCATCTGCCGCAGATCGTGGCCCGCGCAGAACGCCTTGCCTTGCGCGGCCAGCACGACGCAGCGCACGCGCGGATCGGCGGCCAGCGAATCGAATGCGTCCTGCAAGCTCGCCAGCATCGCCTCCGACAACGCGTTGAACTGCTGCGGCCGATTGAGTCGCAACGTAACGACGCCGTCGCGGTCTTCACGCAACAGGATCGGCTCGGGTGTCTCGTGACGGGTTTCCATGATGCTCCGCTCGCAGGGTTCGATCGGCGCAAACGGGCGGCGCCCGCCCGATTCGCGACTCACACGATCACGAATCGTCCTCCACATTGCGCGCGACGTCCAGCGGGGCCGACCGGTGGCCATCCGAAGCACGCTTGTGCGCGACCGCATGGCGAAGCGGACGCCTCGCGCGTCACGTCTGCCCGCGCGCCGGCTTCGCGATCCGTGCGCCGGCCATCAGCGCGACCAGCGCAGCGACCGCGTACGCGGTAAAACCGAGCACCGCGACCGCGCGCAGCGCCGCCGCCGGATTCGGCAACAGCATCGTCGCGGCACCCGCGAACGCGACGCCGAACAAGCTCCCTGCCTGCCGCGCCGCATTGAGAAACCCCGATGCGACACCGGCCGCGTCCGCCGGCACCTGTTCGAGCACGGTCGCGATCATCGGCGGCACGGACAACGCGGTGCCGGTGCCGAACGCCGCCATCGCCGCCCACGCAACGGGCCACGGCGCGCGCATCGTCAGCGCGGCCGCGAGCGCCGGCACGGCGCACGTGGCGAGCATCAGCCCGCCGGCCATCAGTTGCGTCGCGCCGGCCTGTCCGTGCAGCCTGCCCGACAACACGTTGCCGAGCGACAGGCTCAAGGCGAGCGGCAACAGCATCAGCCCGGTCTGCCGCGCATTCAGCCCGAGGCCGCCGTGCAGGTACAGGCTCAGGATGAACAGCAGCGCGAAATAGCCGACATAGACCAGCGTGCCCATCAGATTCATCGCAACGAACACGCGATTGCGAAACCACGCGAGCGGCACCATCGGATCGGCGGCGCGCCGCTCGACGACGATCAGCACTGCGCAAGCGAGCGCCGCAACCAGCAGCGCGACCAGCACGTCCGTCGCGCGCGGGCCGTGCGTCGGCATGTCGATCGCGGCGAAGCACAGCGCACCGAGCGCCGTCACGCTGGCGAACTGACCGGCCCAGTCGAAGCGGCGCGCGGCGCGTCGGCCCGACCCACGCACCAGCATCGCCGCGCCGATCAGCGCCAGCGCGCCGGTCGGCACATTGACGAGGAACGCGCTGCGCCAGCCGAAATCCTCCACCAGCACACCGCCCAGCACCGGCCCGACGGACGCCGCCACCGACGCGATGCTCGCCCAGACCGCGATCGCCCGCGCCCGCTCGGCCGGCACGTCGAACGTGTTGCGCACGATCGCGAGCGAGGCAGGCAGAAACAGCGCCGCCCCCACGCCCTGCACGAAGCGCGCGGCGACGAGCGCCGTCACGGACGGCGCAAAGCCACATCCCGCCGACGCCAGGACGAACAGCGCGAGGCCCGCGAGATACGCGTGCTTCGCGCCGAACCGGTCGGACAGCACGCCGCCCGCGAGGATCAACGCGGCGAAGCTGAGTGTGTACGCATCGACGATCCATGCAAGCCCCGCGACCGTCGCGCCGAGGTTCAGGCGCATCGCCGGCAGCGCGACGTTGACGATCGTCGAATCGAGTACGGCCATGAACATCCCGATCGCGACGAGCGCCAGCGTGAAGCGGCGTTCGCGCGCGGTCGGCCGCCCGGCCGTCGTCGGCGCGGCGACGGGTACAGGGGTGCGGGCAGAAGTGCAACGGGACGTGCAATCGGTCATGAGAACTCCAGGCTGATGCCGTGAGTCTAGGAACCGCACACCATGCAGAAAAGTGGTAATTTCGCATTATCGTGATGCAGAAATGCATCCACCTGCCTGACGGAGTCCGCTGATGCGCCTGAACTGGGACAACGCCCGCTTCTTTTTGGCCCTGGCCCGCGCCGGTACGCTGCGCGGCGCGGCCACGCAGTTGAACGTCGACCAGGCGACCGTCGGGCGCCGGATTGCCGCGCTCGAGGACGAACTGTCCGCGCGCCTGTTCCTGCGCACGCCGACCCTCTATGTACTGACGCCCGCCGGCGAAGCGCTGCGCGAGCCGGCGGAAACGATGGAGCGCGCGTCGCTCACCATCGAGCGGCGCGTGATGGGCTTCGACGAGCAATTGGCCGGCTCCGTGCGCATCGCGACCACCGACTCGCTGGGCAAGCGCTTCGTGGTGCCGGCCATCGCCCGCCTGCGGCGCAAGCACGCGGGCATCGACGTCGTGTGCGTGACGTCGGCCGAAATCGCCAACCTCACACGTCGCGAAGCGGATCTCGCGATTCGCACGTTGCGGCCGGAATCGCCCGACCTGATCGTCCGGCGGCTCGGGCATCTCGAAACCGGCATCTACGCGTCGCGCGGCTACCTGGCCGAACGCGGCGAACCGGCGCCGGGCAGCGCGTTCGCAGGCCACGACCTGGTGATGTACCAGCAGCCGGTGGTGCCGACGATGTGGGAAGCGCTGTGCGGCGAACCGACATCACGCGGCCGCGTGATGTTCCAGACGTCGTCGACAATGATGCTGGTCGAAGCCGCCATTGCCGGGCTCGGCGTGGCGGAGCTGCCGTGTTTTCGCGCCGACGCCGAACCGGAACTGGTGCGGCTCATGGCACGGCGCTGCAATCATTTCGACGTATGGCTCGTCGCGCATGCCGATCTCTACAAGACCGCGCGCGTGCAGGCCGTGATCGAAGCGGTCGTCGACGAATTCGCGTCCGCCGTGCCGGCGCCGCGCTGAAGGCTCTTCAAGGGCGGCAGCGCCTTCGCGCGCGGTCAGGCCCACGCACGTCGTGAACGCGATCTCCGGATGACATGAGCCCGCGTTCAGTCCGGGGACGCAGTCCGGCACGACGACCGACATCCGCAGAAACTCGCCCGCATCGGTGCAACAGCCGCAACAGGCGCCACAGCGGCCGCACAACCCGAACCGCAGCGTTGAATGCGGAACGTGAACCGGTTGCCGGGCCGCGCTCGTCGCGCGCATCAGCCCGCGAGCTTCTTCAGCGCGTCGAGCACCGCGTCGCCCTTGAACGGCTTCACGATCCAGCCCTTCACGCCGGCGGCCTTGCCGCGCTCCTTCATCGCCGGGCTGCTTTCGGTCGTCAGCATCACGACGTTGACCGACGCGTTCGCCAGTTCGCCGCGAATCTTCTCGACCATCGTCAGGCCGTCCATGTTCGGCATGTTCACGTCGCTGATCACGAGGCGCACGCCGGGCGTCGCCTTGAGCTTCGCGAGCCCGTCCTTGCCGTCCACCGCCGTCGCGACGTCGAGCCCGTGATTGCGCAGGAAACCCGCGACTTCGTCGCGCACCGTGCCCGAATCGTCGACCACCAGAATCTTTGCCATGCTTTCTTCCCCTTTCGTCGTTGCCGACGTCGATATTCAAAACAGTTCGAGTTCGCCCGATTCGACCATCGGCCCCACGTCCTGCACCGATTCGCGGAAATCCTCCGGCGACCAGCTCAGGCTGAACACGAAGCGCTGGTCGAGCTGCACCGAGCGCCCCGATGCCGGGTCGGTCATCCGGTACTTGAAGCAGAGCTGCGGACAGTCGCCGCCGAACGAAATGAACTTCTGCTTGTGATTGACGACGAGCGGCACCTGCACCGGATGGCGGGCAAGCGCCTCCGCGTCGCCGAGATAGCGGTTCTTGAACGCGCCCCACACGAGGTTGGTCAGCTCGCCGAGCACGCTGTTCACGTCGCGGAAATCGGGCGCGCGGCCGTCGTCGCGCGTGCCGCCGATCATGTCGAGCAGCGGCTGCTCGCTCGTCTGCAGCAGCATGTAGCCGCGGCACCACGCGCTTTCCAGCGCGATCAGGCTGAACACCTCGCCGAAGATGATCTGGTCGCGCACGATGCACGGCGTGTCGCGCTCGATCGCGAGGCCCGGGAACAGGCTGTCGAGCCGCGCCTCGGTGATCTCCGCGATGCCGCGCACGAGCGCATTCGGGTAGTCGCGGCCGAACAGGTATTCGTCGATCGCGTGCTTGAGCGGCGTCAGGTCGTCGCCGGCGTAGGCCGCGCAGGCGACGCGCGCGAGTGCATCGGGCAGCCCGTCGTGCAGCGCGTCGCGCGATGCGGGCGACGTGCGGCGCAGAATGATCGGCAGCTCCGGGCGCAGCGCGTCGATCTGCGTCGCGATGATCGCGCTCTCGGCCGGCGAGCCGCCGTAATCCTCGGCGAGCAGGATCGCGCCGAGATCGATGTTCGAGCGCAGCACCTTCAGCAGCCGGTTGCGCCGCACGGTCAGGCCGACCAGGTTGTGCTCGTCGCAGAAACGCTTGATCGTCGCGGCATGCTCGCGGCTTTCGTCGAGCACGAGCACCTTGCTCACGGGTTGGTCTTCGGTCATCTCGCTCAATCCTCGGAATCGGTCAAAACAGTTCGAGCTCGCCGCCCGTGTCCACCGCGGCCGCTTCCGGCACGTGGAAATCGACCGGCGCGTTCGCGCATATGCACAACGTCGCGCCGATCCGCACGTCGCCGCCGAGCGTCACGTCGTACGCCGCCACGTGACCGGGGTTCAGCGCCGGCAGGTAATCGATGCTCGCGCCGCTCAGCAGGTAAGGCGTCGACATCCCGAGATCGGGAAACGGCGCGATCAGCGCCTGGTTGATCGCGCCGCAGCACAGGTTCGCGATTTCCATGAAGGCTTCGGGCAGCGGCCGTTGCGCGCTCGCGCCCGGCGTCGCGGCGGCGAAATGACGGCGCGTCGCATCGTCGTCGCGAAAGCGCAGCGCGAGCAGCAGCCGGAAGTGCAGCGCCGAAATCGTCAGCACGGCGACGTGCTCCGGCACGTTCGGCGTCGAGCGCGGCTTCGCGCGCGACGGATCGTGCGATGCGCCGTGTGCGTCGTCGGCCGCCGGCCGGATCTCGCATGCGCCGCCCGATGCGAGCCGCGTGCGCGCCGCATCGAAGAAGATCCGCTCGAAGCCGGCCCGGGCCTGCGCACTGATCACGCCGCCGCTCCTTCGAGACGCGCATGCAGGTGCCCCGCGAGCGTCTCGACCGTCGCGAGCGCGGCCGTGATCATCTTGCCGCCGGCCTGGATGTCCTGGAACGTCGCGGCCGTCACGAGATCGTTGCGATTCAGGCTGTCGCGATAGCTGTTCGACAGCTGCTGCGAGCGCGCGGCCAGCCCGCGCACCTCGCTCGCGACGATCGAGAAGCCGCGTCCGGCCGTGCCGGCGCGCGCCGCTTCGATCGACGCGTTCAGCGACACGATCGACACGTGCGCGACGATCGCCGACAGCTCCTGGTTCTTCGTGCGCATGTCCTGGTTCTGCGTGGTCAGCGAGATCATCTGCTCGTGCCAGCGCTCGAACGTGCCGGCCAGCCCGCGCAACCGCGCGGCTTCTTCCGCGAGCCTGGTCGCATGCTGCGACAGCGCGGCGCGCTCGGCCGCGACCGCCTGCAGCGCATCGTGCTGCTCGCCGGCGCCGGCCGTTGCGTGCGCAAGCGCTGCCTCGAGCGCGGCCTCCCGCTGCGCCCATGCATCGGCCGCGTCGACGTGCGCTGCCGCCGCCGCATCGGCGCGCGTCGCGGCCGCGCCGAGCGCGTCGCGCAACACGTCCGCTTCACGCGTCATCGCCGCGACGAGCCGTGCGCGCGCCATCCGCCACACGATCGCGGCGAGCGCCGCGACCACCAGGCCGCCGGCCAGCGCGGCACCGATCGGGATCATCCACGCTTGCACGGTCACTCCGTTGCGTCGGCGTTCGCGACGCCAGCCGACACGTGCGCGGCTTCGTGGGCGCTGCCGCTCGCCGCAAAGCGCTCGGGCAGCGACACGACCGTCTGGAATGCGCGATACGGCGCGCCGACGCAGTCGTCGGTGAAGCGCAGCGCGATATCGCCGCCGTCGCGCGTCAGGAAGTTGCGCACCGCGTCCATCCCGACACCACGCCCCGACACTTCGGTCACCGCGTGCGCGGTCGAGAAGCCAGGCCGGAAAATCAGCGCCGCGACGGCCTCGTCGGACAGCGCCGTTTCGTTGTCGTCGTCGATCCAGCCGCGCTCGCGCGCGATGCCGCGAATCCGGTCGAGCGCAAGGCCGCGACCGTCGTCGCCGAGCACGAAGCGCAGCGCGCCGTTCCCGACGTCGACCGCGATGTCGATCGTGCCGGCCGGGGCCTTCCCCGCCGCACGACGCTCGTCGGACGTTTCGATACCATGGTCGACCGAATTGCGCAGCAGGTGCATGAACACGTTCTTCAGCGTCGCCGCGATCTCGCTGCGCACACGATGGCCGTGGCTGTCGATATGCACGACGGGCGCCGGCTTGCCGAGCTCCGCCGCGAGCGACGGCAGCGACTCGATCACGCCGCCCAGCGTTTCTCCGATGCCCAGCGTGCCGAACTGGCTCAGCAAACGGCGCACCGAATCGCGCGCCGCGTGCCAGTCGCCCGCGTTCGCCGGATCCGCGCCGTCGAGCATGCGCAGGCTCTCGCTGATATGCGCGCGCTCGACCATCAGGTAGTCGGCGCCGCCGTGCTGCGCGGGTTCGCCGTTGCGGCCGAGCGTGACCGCGTTGATCGTCGCGTAGTGATCGACGGCCTCGCGCACGCGGGACAGATCGTCCATCAGCGCATCGCGGTTCCACTCGGGGCCGCCGTCCGCGTGGCGCAGCGATTCGTACGCCTGCTCCGCTTCATGGACGATGTTCGTCAGGTGCTGGAGGCTGTACGTGCGCGCATTGCCCTTGATCGTGTGCATGTTGCGGAACAGCGCCGCGACGATCGAATGATCCGCGCGTTCGTGCTGGCGGATCATCCGCTCGTTCTCGCTGAGGAAGCCCTTCGCGCTGTGCACGAAGTCGTGGAACTTGTCCTGGCTGATCGACAGGATCTCGCCGATCATCTCGAGCCGGCGCTGCTGCTCGCCGGCCTGCGCGGTCAGCGCGCGGATCTCGGTCACATCGCGCACGCACAGCATCAGGCGCGCGACCGTATCCGTCTCGTCGGTGATCGCCGACCAGCTCAGGTCGAGCCACTTCTCGCGGCCGTCCGGCATCCGCTTCGCGACTTCGTTGACGAGCAGATGCGCGTTGAACGCGAAGTTCATGCTGTCCTCGCCGAGGCACGCATGCACGGCCGCCTCGACCTGCGAACGCGCGTCCGGGCCGATGCTCGAATCGTCGAACACGAGCGCCATCAGGTCGCGACCCGCGATGTCGTTCGTCTCGAAGATGGTTTCGAGGTAAGCCGAATATTCCGCATGCACGACGCCGCCTTCGACGACGGTCAGGATCCCTTGCTGCATGTTCTGCAGCATCGCCTGGATGTCGGCCGTCTTCTGCTTCAGTTGCGCGGCGTTCTCCTGGATCTTCTCGATCATCCCGTTGAACGCGACGATCGAATGGCCGATCTCGTCCATCCGGCCCACCGGCACGCGACGCGTGAAGTCCTGGCTCGTCGCGATCTCGCTCATCATCGTCTGCATCCCGCTCAGCGGACGCGTGATCTGGCGATACAGCACGAAACCGAGCGCGGTCAGCAGCACGACGACGGTGCCGGCGACACCCGCGATCGCGGTCGCCGTGGTCGACAGCATCCCGTTCAGCGCATGGATCGCGTCGTCCTTCTGGCGATTCTTCTCGACACGCAGCGTGTCGACGATGCTTTCCAGTTCGTCGCGATACTGCGCGACGTTCGCGAACAGGTAAGCCTGCGCCATCTCCGGCTTGCCGTCCGTCTTCATCTTCACGGTATCGTCGATCGCCGAGAAATAGTTCGCGGCGCTGTCCTTCGCCTGCGTGACGAGGCCTTCCTGCGCTTGCCCGACGGCGGATTTCGCCTGCGCGTCGAGCGCTGCGCGCAGCGCGCCCTGCTTCGCCTTCAGCTCGTCGCGCGCCTGCGCGGCGGTGTTCGCATCCGGCGCGTAGATCAGCGTCATCGTCGCGATCTGGATGTTCTTCACGTCGGCGACGAGATCCGCCGATGCGAGCGCGCTCGGCACGATTCCCTGGGTAACCTGACGCACTTCGGACGCGCTCTTGCGCGTCTGGTACACGGCGTATACGCCGATCGCGGACAGCGCGAAAAACGTCAGGACGACTAGCAACGTAATGCGATGACGGATGGTCATGAGTACAGCTCCCCGCAGCGATCCGGCTTCGATCGCCCCTTGGCCTGTTGAAAGAATGTGAGCGGCGAATTATCGGGGATGGTGTATGACTGTCCGATGACCGAAAATCAATCGGTCATTGAGAAAATCACAATAATTAATTGCAGCGAGAAAAAGCTAAAGTCTTTCGAGAATTTGCCGTTAACCTCCGGCCTGCCGCCCTCATCAGGCTTCCCGGCCGACCGAACGCATCGAATTGCGGATATTCATTCTTTTATTCATGATCCGCCAATTCAATCCGGGAAAATATCGGTAAAACGTTTGCGCATCATCCGCAAGTCGAATTCATTCCGAATGCCTTTATGCGTGACGACGGATCGAATGCGCGGGCGGCCGCCAACCCGCGCATTCGTCGCTCAGGGATCGAGCACGCCGCCCGACCACCCGGCCGACGGTCGCGAACCCGTCAGCTTCAACGCGACGTCGCCCTGGGCGACCAGCCGCTCGCGATTGCGCGTGACGATGCGCCCGGCCTGCGGCGCGACCAGCACATGCTCGCTGCCGGGCACGCCGGGATGCGCGACGATCCGCGCAATGCGTTCGCCGGCATCGACCGTCGCGCCGAGTTCGCGTTCGTACACGAGCACGCCCGACACCGGCGCCAGCACCGTCTCCATGTGCGCGATCGGCACGGCCTCGCCGCGCCATTCGCGTACGCCGGCCGGTTCCGCGATCACGCCGCGGCCGCGCAGGAATGCAAGCAAGCCGTCGGCGTCGCGCTCGGCGAGCGCATCGGAAACGTCGGATTGCCCGCGCAGCTCGACGGTCGCGACGAGCCGCTCGCGCAACCGGCCGCCGCGCGCCCAGTGCGAGGCGATCGCGCCTTCGAACGCGCCGTCGTCGTCCTCGTCCCACAGGATCGCGACGTCGGCGTCGAGCGCCGCCGCGAGATCGCGGCCCGCCGGCCACACATCGCGGTGGAAGTACACGTATGGCAGCGCGTCGGAATCGGTGTGCAGGTCGAGCACGATGTCGGCGTCGCATGCGGCGTCGAACAGCGTGCGCTGCCACGCGGCGAACGTCGTCGCGGGCCGGCGCATCGCAGCCGACTCGTGGAAATGCCGGTTGAAATTGCGGTGCGTCGCATCGTGGAAGCGGCCAAGCAGCCGCCCTTGCCGGAACTGCGCAAGCCCGAGCGGGTTCGCCTGCGGCACGATCGTCACCGTGCCGCGCAGCACGCCGCGATCATGCGCCGCGCACAGTTGCGGCAGCAACCGGTGCAGCACGAGCATGCCGGCGATCTCGTCCGCATGCACGCCGGCCTGCAGGTGCACGCGCGGCCCGTCGCCGCCCGACAGCCGCCACGCGCGGATCGCGAGCGGCTGCCCGCCATCGCCCGGCACCTGCCATGTCAGCGTTTCGATCATCGTCCGTCCTCCATTCGAAGCCCGCCGGGCATCACGACGCCGCGCGCAGGCTCGCGACGAATGCCGCGATGCGCTCGCACGCGTCGGCCAGCTTCGCATCGTCGACGACGAAGCCGAAGCGCACGAAGCCGGCTGCAGTATCGCCGAATGCGCTCGCATCGAGCAACGCGACCTGCTTCGCGCGGAACAGCCCCCACGTGAACGCGTGGGCATCCAGCCCCGTGCCGCGCACGTCGACCATCATGAACATCCCCGCCTCCGGCAGCAAGCAGCGCAGCCCCGGCACGTCGCGCAGGCGCGCGTAGGCCAGATCGCGGCGGCGGCGGTACAGCTCGCGCATGTCGGCGACGATCGCCGCCTTGTTGTCGAGCGCGGCGACGGCCGCCTGCTGGATGAAGCCCGGCAGCCCGTACAGCATGCACAGCGCGAGCCGCTCCGCGTGCTCGATCAGCTCGGTCGGGCCGATCGCCCAGCCGACCCGCCAGCCCGGCATCGCGTGCGACTTCGACAGGCTGCCGATCGTCACCGTGCGCTCCGCCATCCCGGGCAGCGCCGCGATGCCGACCATGTCGCGCTCGAACGTCAGTTCCGCATAGACCTCGTCGGACACGACCCACAGATCGCGCTCGCACGCGAGCCGTGCGATCCGTTCGAGATCGGCGCGCGGCATCACGACGCCGGTCGGGTTGCACGGCGTCGCCAGGAAGATCGCCTTCGTGCGCGGCGTCACGGCCGCTTCGAGCGCGTCGAAGTCGAGATGAAAGCCGCGCGACGCGTCGACGGGCACCGGCACGAGCGTCGCGCCCGATGCGCGCACGCTCGCTTCGTACGTGAGGTACATCGGCTCGGGCACGATCACCTCGTCGCCCGCTTCGCACAGGCACATCGCCATCGCGAACAGCGCGTTCTGCGCGCCGGCCGTCACGATCACGTGCTCGGCGCCGACCGGCTGCCCGGACGCCTTCGCATGCTCGCGCGCGATCGCCGCGCGCAGCTCGGCGCGCCCGCGCACTTCGCTGTAGTGCGTATCGCCGCCGCGCAGCGCGGCAACCGCGCGCTCGACGATCACGTCGGGCGTCGAGAAATCCGGATCGCCGACGCTCAGGATGATCGCCGGCTCCCCTGCCGCGACGGCGCGCTGCGCCGCGTAATGAATGTCCCATGCGGTCGTGCGCTTGCCCTGCAGGCGATCGACCAGCTTCGAATAGTTCATGCGTTCTCCCTCGCGCGGTGCCCGGGCGGCGGCCGCGCCGTCAGTGGTTCGTTCAACGGGGCATGCGCACCGGCACACGCCGCTCGAGCCGGCCGAATGCGCGTTCGATCACGAACGCCAGCACGACGTAGATCACCGCGATCGCCAGCAGCGGCTCGTAGGTCCGCAGCGTCTGCGCGCGAATGTAGTTCGCGGCGCCGAGCACGTCCATCACCGCGACCGTCGATGCGAGCGCGGTCGATTTCAGCAGCATCACCGTTTCGCCGGCCAACGTCGGCAGCAGGATCTGGATCGCACGCGGCAGCCACACGCGCCGCGCGATCATCGACGGGCGCATCCCCATCGCACGCGCGGCCTCGATCTCGCCCTTCGGCACGCCGCGCAGGCCCGCGCGCAGCACTTCGCCGACATAGGCGCCGACGCTGATCACCAGCGCGAACGCGACATACCAGAAGCCGTCGCGCAGGAACGGCCACAGCACGCTGTCGCGCAATGCGGGCCAGCCGGCGAACAGCGAGCCGACGCCGTAGTAGATCAGGTAGATCTGCACGAGCAGCGGCGTGCCGCGGATCACCTCGGTGAACGCCTTGCTGACGCGCGCGATGACCGGATTGGTCGACAGCCGCGCGAACGCGACGGTGATCGCGAGCGCGAAGCCGAACACGGCCGAGATGACGAGCAGCTTGACGGTGGTCAGCACGCCGAGCAGCAGCAGCGACCCGTAGGAGGACAGTACGCTCAGATCCATGACGTTGATCCGGTTCGGTCGAAAAATCCGTGGAAAGGCGCGATGCGGTTCACGACGCCGGCATCCAGCGGCCGAAGCGCCGCTCGATCTCGCGGAACAGCATGCCGGACAGCGACGTGATCGCGAAGTACACGGCCGCGACCATCAGGTAGTAATGCATGTACTCGCGCGTCGAACCGGCCGCCTGCTTCGCGGTGTAGAGCAGCTCGCTGTAGCCGACCACGCTGATCAGCGCGCTGTCCTTCACGAGGATCAGCCACAGGTTCGTGAAGCCGGCCAGCGCATACGGCGCCATCGCCGGCAGCGTCACGCGCCGGAACACGAGCGCGGGCGGCGCGCCGAAGGCACGCGCGGCCTCGATCTGCCCGTAGGGAATCGCGAGGATCGCGCCGCGGATGATCTCGGCCGCGTATGCGCCCTGCACGATGCCGAGCACGATCACCGCCGCGGCAAAACCGTTGACCGCCACCGGACCGACGCCGATCGCCGTCATCAGCAGGTTGATCGCGTCGGTGCCCGCGTAATAGAGCAGCAGGATCAGCAGCAGCTCGGGCACCGCGCGGCACAGCGTCGTGTAACCCTGCGCGAGCCGCTGCAGCACGCCCACGCCGGACAGCTTCGCGGCCGCGCCCAGCAACCCGAGCACGATCCCGACGACGAACGCGCCGAGCGAAATCTCGAGCGTGACGCCCGCGCCCTGCAGCAGCGCGACGCCCCAGCCGTCCGGGTCCATCCCCAGGTAGCTCACCCATCCCCAACCGTCCATGCCTCCTCCCGTTCCGTGCGTGGCGCGCGTCTGCGTATATCCGTGCGATCAGTGCGGCCAGAGGTCGATCGGGAAGTACTTCTTCGCGATCTGCGCGTACTTGCCCGATGCGTGCAGCTGTTCGAGCGCCTGGTCCATCTGCTGCTTGAGCGGCGCATCCGCCTTGCGCATGCCCGCGCCGACGCCGTAGCCGAAAATCGCCGGGTCCATCTTCACGCTGCCGGGGCCCTTCAGCTCGAACGCGGAACCGTCCTTCGACTTCAGGAAATCGAGGATGCCGAGCTGGTCGAGGTACATCGTGTCGATGCGGCCCGCGACGAGGTCCGCGTTGCAGTCGTCCTGCGTGTTGTACAGGCGCACCGTCGCGTTCTTGCCGTAGGCCATCTTGATGAATTCGGCGTTCGCGGTGGAGCCCTGCACGCCGATCACCTTGCCCTTGAGGCCGTCCGGCGTCAGCGTGAGCTTCTGGTTCTTCGCGCCGACGAACGTGCCCGGCGTCTCATAGTACGGCCGCGAGAACGCGATCACCTTCTGGCGCTCCGGCGTGATCGACATCGAGTTGAAGATCACGTCGATCTTGTCGCTGAGCAGCGCCGGGATGATGCCGTCCCACGCGACTTCCTTGATCTCGCACTTCGCCTTCATCTGCTCGCACAGCGCGCGGATCAGGTCGGCCTCGAAGCCGCTCCACTGCCCGGTCGGGCTCTTCATCAGGAACGGCGGATACGGCTCGGCGGCGACGCCGAAGCGCAGCACGCCCGACGACGCGTGCGCGGAACCGAACGGCGCGAGCGCCGCGAGAACGAGACTCAACAGGCACAGCAGACTGCGTACGACACGTTTCATGGTCGGACTCCTTGCGGGAAAGATAGGGATCGGTGCGACCGGCACCGGTGCAGCCGGTATCGGCCAGGCCGCCCGCGCAGGCACGCGCGGGCCGTGCCCGCGGTTCAGTGGCGTTGCCGGTGTGCGTTGACGAACTGCCGGCAGCGTTCGCTCTGCGGCGTATCGAAGATTTCACGCGGCGTGCCGCTCTCCTCGACACGCCCTTCGTGCAGGAACAGCACCTTGTTCGACACGTCGCGCGCGAACGCCATCTCGTGCGTGACGAGAATCATCGTGCGGCCTTCGCACGCGAGATCGCGGATCACCTTCAGCACTTCGCCGACGCGTTCCGGATCGAGCGCGGAAGTCGGCTCGTCGAACAGCATGACTCTCGGCCGCATCGCCAGCGCGCGCGCGATCGCGACACGCTGCTGCTGGCCGCCGGACAGGAATGCGGGATAGACGTTGCGCTTGTCGGCAAGGCCGACGCGCTCGAGCAGCTGCTCGGCGCGCGCGATCGCTTCGGCGCGCGGCTCGCGCAGCACGTGCACCGGCATCTCGATCACGTTTTCGAGCACCGTGCGGTGCGCCCACAGGTTGAAGCTCTGGAACACCATGCCGAGGCGCGTACGGATCCGCTCGACCTGGCGCGGATCGGTCGCCACCGTGCGACCCTTGCGGTCGACTTTCAGCCCGATTTCCTCGCCGTCGACGACGATGCGTCCGCGGGTCGGCGTCTCCAGCAGGTTGATGCAGCGGAGCAGCGTGCTCTTGCCCGAGCCGCTCGCGCCGATCAGCGAGATCACTTCGCCTTCGTGCGCGCTCAGCGACACACCTTTCAACACCTCCAGCTCGCCGAACCGCTTGTGCAGGTCCGTCACCTGCACGCGTTCCTCGATGGCTGTCTTCACGCTCTCCACCCGCGCCAACATGCTGTCTCCTGTGTCGAATTCTCACGCCCGTCCCGTGCGGGACCGCGGCGTCTTGTTGAATGGCCGACCAACCTCATGCGGAGTCGAGTATAGGCTCTGTTGAACAGTGGTTCAACAGATTTCATTCATCTGGAAGCAAGGGTTTTCGCGGGTTCCGCCGCGGCAATTGAACAAGCGTCCGACACTCCCCTATAATCGGTGCCATGACGATTCCGTAAGGTCACCCCGTGAAAAAGACTCCTGGCAGCGCACCGGTTCAGACCCGCAGCCGCGGCATTCGCGAAACGCCCGCCGTGCGGCAGCAATCGATCATCGACGCGACGATGCGCTGCATCGCGCGCTACAGCTATTCGGAAACCACGATCGACCGCATCTGCGCGGAAGCGAAAGTGTCGCGCGGGCTGATCAACCATCACTTCCAGTCGAAAGACGAGCTGATGGCGCAGACCTACAAGCGGCTCGCCGCCGACCTGCTCGACGTGTCGCGCGCGGCGGCCGCGAATGCGACGGGCCCCGAGGACAAGCTCGACGCGATCATCAGGGTGTGTTTCGCCACGCCGGTGTTCGCGCCGAAAAACGTGAAGGTCTGGCTCGGCTTCTGGAGCGTCGCGCACAGCGATCCGGTGATCCGCAAGGCGCACAAGGAGCTGTACGCCGGCTACCGGCAGGCGTTGAAGAAGCTGTTCGACCAGATCGCCGAAGTGCGCGGCGGCACCGTCGACAGCGATCTCGCCGCGCTGACGCTGACAGCCGTGATCGACGGGTTCTGGCTCGAACTCGCACGCGACCCGACGTCGTTTACCGCGCAAGACGCGCTGACGAGCTGCCTGCGCGTCGTCGACTCGTTCCTGCCGCCGCCGAAGACGGCCCGCAAGCGCGCGTAACGCGGCGCATCATCGCCGCCGGAAGCCCGGCGGCACACGCGACGGCCTCGCATTGCGGGGCCGTTCGCGTTTTCAGCGTGCGCGAATCTCGATCAGATACGGCGCGTCATGCGCCGCCGCTTCGCTGAGCGCCCCGGCCAGCGACGCGCCCTCTTCGACCCGCTGCGCACCCCAGCCATACGCCCGCGCGATCGCGACGAAATCCGGCGTGTGCAGATCCACGCCGACCGGCTCGACGCCGCCGTCGACCATGGCCTGCTTGATCTCCCCGTAACCGCCGTTGTTCAGCAGCACGACGATCACGCGCGCGCGATGCTGTACCGCGGTGCCGAGTTCGGCGAGCGTGTACTGGAACCCGCCGTCGCCCGCGACGCAGACGACCGGCCGCGACGCATCGCCGAGGCTCGCGCCAACGGCGGCCGGCAACCCGTAGCCGAGCGAGCCGAAGCCGACCGACGCGTTGAACCAGCTGCGCGGGCGCGGCGCCGCGAAACCGACGTTGCCCGCATAGACGATGCGCGTCGAGTCGCCGACGATCGCCGCATCGGGCAACGCGTCGCGCACGCTGTCGAGCAACGCGAGATCGCGCCGCATCTCGTCGTTCAACTCCTGCCGCGCCGCCGCACGGCACATCGCCGCGCGTTCGAGGCCGTCGCCATCCGCATGGGCATGCGCGTCGCCCGGCCACACGCGCCGCAGCGCGCGCAGGGTTTCGCCGACGTCGCCGAGCAGCGGCAGCGCCGGCACCGCATTGCGGCACAACTGCTGCGGATCGATGTCGATCCGCACGAGCGGCGCGGGCATCGAGAAGCTGCGCGTCGCATACAGGTCGTAATCGGTCGGTCCGAGCTCCGTGCCGAGCGCGACGATCAGGTCGCTGTCGCGCATCAGCGCGCGCACCGCGTCGCTCGACGCCGACCATGCGATGCCGAGCGGATGCGCGGGCGGCAGCACGCCGCGTCCGTTGATCGTCATCACGACCGGCGCATCGAGCGCTTCCGCGAGCCAGCGCACGTCGTCGGCCGCATCGAGCGCGCCGCCGCCCGCAAGGATCAGCGGCGCGCGCGCGGCCGCCACCTTCGCACGCAGCGCGTCGATGCCGCCGGCCGACGCCGGGCCCGGCGCGATGCGCGGCGGCACGGCCGGCACCGGCGGTAACGCGTCGGCAGGCGCCGCGAGCACGTCGAGCGGAATCTGGATGTGCACCGGGCGCGGCCGGCCGCCCGAGAACACCGCGAACGCGCGCGCGATCGCCTGCGGCAGCGCATCGGCGCGCGGCACCGTGTAACTGAACGCGGCGATGTTCTCCGCGAACGCGTGCTGGTCCGGCAATTCGTGCAGATGGCCGTTGCCTGAGCCGATATCGCCGGACGCGTTGACGCTGGAAATCACCAGCATCGGAATCGAATCCGCATAGGCCTGCGCCATCGACGTCGCGATGTTCGTCATCCCGGGGCCGGTGATCACGAAACACACGCCGGGCTTGCCGGTCGCGCGCGCATAGCCGTCCGCCATGAAGCCGAGGCCCTGCTCGTGGCGCGCGCTCACATGGCACAACGCGCTGCCGGCCAGCCCGCGGTACAGCTCGATCGTATGCACGCCGGGAATGCCGAACACCGTGTCGACGCCGTATGCGGCGAGCAGGTCGACGAGATACATGCCTACTGTTTTCATTTCGCTTCCATCGTTGAGGACAGGTTTCTGAATCACGCGCCGGCCGGCGAAGCCGTCAATGCGCGAGCCCCGGCAGCAATTCGCGCACGCCCTGCGCGAGCATCTGGAACGCGATCGCGGTCAGCACGATGCCCGACAGCCGCTCGACCAGCGTCCTGCCGATCTCGCCGAGCCGGCGGCACCACGACGCCGAGCACGCATACGTGAGCCCGATCACGCCGGCATGCAGCACGCACACCGCGCTCAGCGCCAGCAGGTCGCCCGGCGTATGAAAGCGCGTCGCCGTCGTGATCACGAGCGACATCACCGCGCTACCGATCGACAGCGGGAAAATCAACGGCACCGCGATGTAGTTGCGCCACTGCGCATATTCGAGCCGCGTGTCGCCGCCGCTGCGTTCGTCGTTCGCCGTGCCGCGCATCATCGGGATCGACCACAGGCACAGCACGAGGCCGCCGGTCAGCGTCAATGCGCCGAGCGTGAGGCCGAGCATGCGCAGCAGGAACTGGCCGCCCCACACCGCGCCGACCATCAGCACCGCGATCCACGCAAACAGCCTGAGCGCGATCTGCCGCTGTGTCACGTCGGGAAAATGCCCGGTGACGGCCGCGTACATCGGGATCGCGACCGGCGGACAGAACAGCGTCAGCAGGCCGGTCAGGAACAGCAGCACGTCGCTCGACGTCAGGGTCATCGTTCGAACTCGCATGCGGTCGGGTGGTTGAAAAACGCGGCGCCATCGCGGCCAGTCTCGCGGCCAGATCTCTCGCTCAGCCCTGCGCGGCTTCCTGCGCCGCGCGTTCGCGCGGCCGCATGTCGCCGTCGAAATCGTCGAGCGTCGGAAACGCCATCGGTTCGAGCCGGTCGAGCTGCGCGAGGTACGCGTCGTACCGGTCGAGCACGGCCGCACGTTCCGCGTCGCCGATATACGGCACGTGATAGCCGACGAACGACGGCAGCACGTCGAAGCCCGCGTAGCCGAGCGTGCCGCGCAGCACGTGGCGCAGCATCAGGTCCATCTCGCCGTGCACGCCGTCCGCGCCGAACATGTAGTCGCGACCGCCGCAGGTATAGGCGAGCAGCGCGCGCTTGCCGCGCATTCCGCCGCGATCGTAGAAACGCACGCCGCCGTATACCTTGCCCGACACGAGCACGCGGTCGATCCAGCCTTTCATGATCGCCGGCACCGAGCACCAGAACAGCGGGAAGCTCAGGATCAGCAGGTCGCATGCGGCGAGCTTGTCGAGTTCCGCGGCGATGTCGGGCGCGATCGCGTGCGCGGCGACGTTCTCGCGCTGCTCCAGCGCATAGACGAGATAGTCGGGGTTCTTGCGCACGCCGAAATCGGCCGCGCTCGCGACCGGATTCCACTGCATCGCGTACAGGTCGGACACCGTCACGGTATGCCCCTGCGCTTCGAGCGTGCTCACCGCGCGGTGCAGCATCGACGTCGTGAACGACTGCGGTTCGGGATGGGCGTGAACGATCAGGACTTTCATGGTGCGATTTTTCTCCGCAACGTAACGTTGAAGGGGGAATTCAGACGGACCCGGCCGCGCGCTTGCGCAGCAGCGACAGGCCGATCGCCACGCAGGTCGCGACGAGCAGCAGCGTGGACACCGACGCGATCGCCGGATCGACGTTCTCGCGCATCCCGTCCCACATGCGGCGCGGCAGCGTGTACACGTGACGGCTCGAGATGAACAGCGTGACCACGAGCTCGTCCCACGACAGGATGAACGCGAACACCGCGGCCGACAGCACGCCCGGCTTGATCGACGGCAGGATCACGTAACGCAGCGTCTGCGCGACGTTCGCGCCGAGGCTGCGCGACGCCTGCTCGATCCGCAGCCCGACGGTCGCGAGCGATGCGGAAACAGCCACCACCACGTACGGCACCGACAGCACGACATGCGACAGGATCGCGGCCGGGAAACTGTCGAGCATGCCCAGCTCGCCCCACAACCGGTAGAACGCGAGCGCCGACACGATCGGCGGCACGATCAGCGGGAACAGGATCACGCCACGCACGAACTCGCCGCGCCGCGACGCGACCTTCCACAGCCCGATCGCGCACAGCGTGCCGAGCGTGACGGAAATCGCCGACGACACCA
The DNA here is from genome assembly GCF_003366075.1 of Burkholderia sp. IDO3. Classification (NCBI taxonomy): domain Bacteria; kingdom Pseudomonadati; phylum Pseudomonadota; class Betaproteobacteria; order Burkholderiales; family Burkholderiaceae; genus Burkholderia; species Burkholderia sp. IDO3. The sequence goes on along the minus strand of NZ_CP028962.1, from coordinate 1,224,641 downwards.
GCGCAATCAGCCCGCTCTGCAGGAAGCTCGACAGCCAGCCGTCGTCGTCGAGCAGCGCGCCGTAGTGCCGCAGCGACAGCGTGCCGTCCGGCATCGACAGGTAATCGTTCGGCGTCAGCGACACCGGCACCGACACGAGCAGCGGCAACATCAGGAACAGGATCGCGGCCCATGCAATGCCGGCCACCAGCGCGCGTCCTGCGGTCATTCGGGTTTTCATCGGTTCGTTCTCCAGTCGGGTCAGCGCGCGCCGAACAGCTCGCGCAGGTCGACGAAACGCGCGAGCAGCGCGAGCGCGGCCAGGATCGACGCCAGCAGCAGCGACGCGAGCGCCGCCCCGCTGCCCCAGTTCACCAGTTGCAGGATCTGCGTGCTGATGTATTCGGCGATCATCACCGTGCGGCCGCCGCCGAGGATCACCGGCGTCACGTAGAAGCCGAGCGAGAAGATGAACACGAGGATCGCCGCGCCGACGATGCCCGGCCGCGTCTGCGGGAAATACACCTTGCGGAACGTGACGAGCGCGCCCGCGCCGAGCCCCTGCGACGCGCGCGCGAGCTGCGGGTCGATGCCCTTCATGTTCGCGTACAGCGGCAGCACCGCATACGGGATCATGAAGTGGATCATCCCGATCACGACGCCGATCTCGTTGCGCATCAGCGGCAGCGGCGAATCGATCAACCCGATGCGCATCAGCAACGTGTTGACGAGCCCCTGCTCGCCGAGCAGGAACAGCCACGAGAACGCGCGCACCAGCACCGACGCCCAGAACGGCACGAGCAGCCCGAACATCAGCGCCATCCGCTGGCGCGGGCCGACATGCGCCATCGCATACGCAATCGCGTAGCCGAGCGCGACCGAGCAGACGGTCGTGACGGCGCACACGCGCAGCGTCGTCCACAGCACGCGATGCACGCCGTGGTTGTCGAGCAGCCGCGCGTAGTTCTGCAGGCCGGGCTCCGGCACGGTGAAGCCGAGCCACAGCACGCGCACGAGCGGATACACGTACAGCACGATCAGCACCGCGAGCAGCGGCACGACGAGCAGCCAGTAGCGATCGGCCTTCGCACGGCCGAGCGGGACGGCGCCCGCGACGGGAGTAGACAGGGTATTCATGGCATGACGCTCACGAGGCGGCGGCTCAGGACGACATCAGGTCGGTGTACTGCGCGAGCGTCGTTTCGTAGTGCTGCGCCCACCACTCGGGATTCACCTTGCACTGCTTCGCCCAGTTCTCCGGCGTGCCGGGATTGTCGGCGCGCAGCGCCTGCGGCACCGCGGCGGTCGCGGCCGGCGTCACCGGCCCGTTGCCGAGCAGCGACAGCAGGCGCACCTGCGGCTCGATGCCCTGCACGAACTTGATGAACTGCCAGACGGCGTCGCCTGACGGATTGTTCTTCGGCACGCCCCACACGTCGCACGACGCGAGCCCCTGCTCCCACGTATAGCGGAACCGGCCGTTGCTCTCGCGCTGCAGCACGTTCGCCCGCGTGTGCCAGATGCACGCCATGCTGACTTCGCCGTTGCGCAGCAGTTGCAGGCTGTCCGCGCCCGAATCCCACAGCAGCACGTTCGAGCGCAGATCCTTCAGCTTCTTCAGCGCGCGCGGCACGTCGATCGGATAGACCTTGTCCTTGTCGACGCCGTCGGCCATCAGCGCGGCTTCGAGCGCGCCGCCCATCCACTTCCACAGCCCGCGCTTGCCCGGAAACTTGCCAATGTTCCAGAAATCGGCCCAGTTCTTCGGCGGATTCGCGCCGAACTTGCGCGCGTCGTACGCGAGCACGTAGCTCAGCAGATACGACGGCGCGCCGAAATCCGACGCAAGCCCCGGCAGCGCGTTGCGGCCGACCACCGAATAGTCGATCGGCCGCAGGAAGCCCTGCTTGCCGAGCTTGATCGCCGCGAAGCCGTCGAGATCCATCACGTCCCAGATCACGTTCTTGTTCTCGACCATCGCCTTGATCTTGCCGTCCTCCGGCGACGAGTCGTAGCCCATCCGGATCCCGCTCGCCTTCGTGAACGGATCCATGTACGCGGAGCGGAACGCCGAACGCGCTTCGCCGCCCCATGCGCTGAGCACGATTTCCTTCGGGTTCGACGCCCGCGCGTCCTTCGCGCCGAGCGACAGCAGCGTCGGCGCGATGCCGGCGGCCGCGCACAGCCGCAGGAAATCGCGGCGGCGCTGCGACGTCGCGGGTCGAAGGTCGCGTGCTTGGTCGAGCAGGTCCTGCAGATAGCGGTTCGTCATGGTGTCTCCTCCAGGCTGGACAGCGCCCGCACGCGTCTCGTCGTTTCCGGGCGCCGGTGAATCGGCCGCCGACGGCGGCGGGTGCCGCGTCGCGCGGGATGCAAGCTTCGCCGCGTCAGTCGGCCGCGATCCGGCAGGTCGCGTCGCGCTCCCACTGCACGAACACGTCCATGCCGGTGCGCGGCGACGCGAGCCCGCGCCACGCAGGCACGTCCGCCGTCATGCGACCGAGCGCCGACGTCTCGATCTCGAAGCGGTACGACGAACCGAAATAACTCCAGTGACGGATGCGCCCCGCCACTTCGTTGTGCGCGCCGCCACATGAGGTCGCCGACACGGCGACCTTCTCCGGGCGCAGCGCGAACAGCAGCGTGTCGTCGGCGCGCGCGCCGCATGCGGGCGCGACGAAACGCGCATCGCCGACGCGGTAATGCGTCGCCGTCGCATCGCCGCCGAGCGCAATGCCCTCGATGAAGTTGCTCTTGCCGAGGAAGTCCGCGACGAAGCGGTTGGCCGGCTGCTCGTACAGCCCGTCCGGCGTGCCGATCTGTTCGAGCCGGCCGTCGCGCATGATCGCGATCCGGTCCGACATCGACAGCGCCTCTTCCTGGTCGTGCGTGACGAACAGGAAGGTCGCGCCGAGCCGTTCGTGCAACGCCTTCAGTTCGACCTGCACCTCGCCGCGCAGCTTGCGGTCGAGCGCGCCGAGCGGTTCGTCGAGCAGCACGAGATCGGGATCGAACACGAGTGCGCGCGCGATCGCGACGCGCTGCTGCTGACCGCCCGACAACTGGCGCGGCAGGCGATCCGCGAGATGGCCGAGCCGCACCAGATCGAGCGCGGCCTTCACGCGCTTCACCGCGTCGGGCCCCTTCTGCTTGCGCACCATCAGCGGATACGCGACGTTCTGTTCGACCGTCATGTGCGGAAACAGCGCGTAGCCCTGGAACACCATCCCGAAGTTGCGCTTCTCCGGCGGCAACGCGACGATGCTGCGGCCGCCGACGCGCAGGTCGCCGGTGCTCGGATGCTCGAACCCGGCGACGATCGTCAGCAGCGTCGTCTTGCCGGAACCCGACGGCCCGAGGATCGTCAGGAACTCGCCGCGCGGAATGTCGATCGTCGTTTCGCGCAACGCATGCACGCTGCCGTAGCGCTTCGACACGCGGTCGATCTGCAGCCCCGCCCCGCCCGCACTGCGCGCCGCCGCTTCCGTGCGCGCCGCTTCCGCGGCGGGTTGCCCCGCCTCCACACCTGCCGACGTCTCCATCACCACGCTCATCGTGTGTCTCCTGGCCGACTCACATTTGGGTTGAACGTTCATTTAACAGAACTTATACTATGCCGAAATGCGGTCCGCAAGTAGCGGCGACCCTTGCCGGCTCTGACACAACCCCGACACACGACAACCAGGAGACAGTGATCAGCATGAGCATCGAGGACATCCGAATCGAACGGCACGACGGCGTCGTGACCCTTCGCCTGAACCGTCCGGCGAAACGCAATTCGCTCGCGCGGCCGCATCTCGACTTTCTGCGCGAGACACTCGACGCGCTCGCGAACGATCCGGCCGTGCGCTGCCTCGTGCTGACCGGCACCGGCAGCGCGTTCTGCGCGGGCGCGGACGTCGACGAATGGGCCGAGGCCGAGCGCAACGGCGAACTCGACACGTACGGCTGGAGCGAGCGCGCGCACCGCTTCGTGCAGGTGCTGGCCGCGTTTCCGCGCCCCACCGTCGCGGCGCTGAACGGCTCGACGGTCGGCGCGGGCGCCGACATCGGCTTCGCGTGCGATTTCCGCATCGCGAGCACGGCCGCGTCGCTGCGCTGCGGGTATACGGGCATGGGCTACAGCCCCGACATGGGCGGAAGCTGGTTCCTGCCGCGCATCGCGCGCCCCGACGTCGCCCGCCGCTTCATCTTTCTCAATGAACGCTGGAACGCACAGGACGCGCTCGCGGCCGGGCTCGTGTCCGAAGTCGTCGATGCCGATGCGTTCGCGGCGCACGTCGCCGCATTCGCCGCGCGTCTCGCGCAAGGCCCGAGCGTCGCGTTCGGTCATACCAAGGCGCTGCTCGCGCAGTCGCTCACCCATACCCTTGCCGAGCAATTGCGCGGCGAGCTGGCAGCCTGCGTCGCGTGCGGTCACAGCGAGGACGGTCAGGAAGCGCTTCGTGCGTCGGTCGAAGGTCGCGCACCTCATTTTGTCGGGAGATGATTGATGGATTTTTCGCTGACCCAAGAGCAGGACATGCTGGTGACGTCGCTGCGTCAGTTCGTCGAGAAGGAACTGCAGCCTCATGAATTCGCGGTCGATCGTGCGGACGACGTGCCGCCCGAGCTCGCCGACTCGATCCGCCGCAAGTCGCTCGATCTCGGCTTCTACGCGTTCAACATGCCGGAAAGCGCCGGCGGCCCGGGCCTCGACTACGTGACGCAGGCGCTCGTCGAACGCGAACTCGGCCGCACGAGCTGGGCGCTGCACGTGTTCGTCGCGCGGCCGAGCAAGATCCTGATGGCGTGCAAGGGCGACCAGATCGAGCGCTACCTGAAACCGGCCGTGCGCGGCGAGCGCGTCGACTGCTTCGCGCTGACCGAGCCGGGCGCCGGCTCGGATGCGATGGGCATCCGCACGCGCGCGGTGCGCGACGGCGACGATTACGTGATCAACGGCAGCAAGCATTTCATCAGCCACGCGGATACGGCCGACTTCGTGATCCTGTTCGCCGTCACCGGCGAGGAGGAGGTGCGCGGCCAGAAGCGCAAGCGCGTGACCTGCTTCCTGATCGACAAGGACACGCCGGGGATGACCGTGCGGCGCGGCCCGCACTGCACGAGCCTGCGCGGCTATCACCAGTCGGAGATCTTCCTGAGCGACTGCCGCGTGAGCGCCGCGCAGATCCTCGGCGAAGAGCATCGCGGCTTCGAGCTCGCGAACGACTGGCTCACGGCCGGCCGCGTGATGGTCGCCGCGAACAACATCGGCCGCGCGCAGCGTGCGTTCGAGATGGCCGCCGAATGGGCCGCGACGCGCCATCAGTTCGGCAAGCGCATCGGCGACTTCCAGGGCACGTCGTTCAAGCTCGCGGACATGCAGACCGAGATTCGCGCGGCGGAGCTCGTCACGCTCTACACCGCGCAGAAGCTCGACCAGGGCACGATGACCGACGGCGATGCCGCACTCGCGAAACTGCTGGCGACCGAGACGCTCGGCCGCGTGACCGATCACGCGGTGCAGATCTACGGCGGCATGGGGCTGATGGACGAACTGCCGATCGAGCGCTTCTGGCGCGATGCGCGCATCGAGCGCATCTGGGAAGGCACGTCCGAGATCCAGCGCCATATCCTGTCCAAGGAAATCCTCCGCCGCTACAGCTGACGCGAACCGTCGCGCCGGCGCGTCCGGCGCGACTTCCGAAAGGAATGCTCATGACCTCCTCTCCCGCAGTCAGGGACCGCCGCGCGGCCGCCGCGGCCAATCTGCGCCGGCTGCTCGAACCGGCCAGCATCGCGTTCGTCGGCGGACGCGGCATCGCGGGCGCCGTGCAGCGCTGTCGCGACTACGGCTATGCCGGCGACATCTGGCTCGTCAATCCGAATCACGCGGAGATCGACGGCGTGTGCTGCCATGCAAGCGTCGCCGACCTGCCCGCCGCGCCCGACGCCGTGTTCGTCGCGGTGCCGGCGCGCCAGGCGATCGACGTCGTGCGCGCGCTCGCCGAACGCGGCGCGGGCGGCGCGATCGTGTACGCGTCGGGTTTCTCCGAAACGGGCGCCGACGGCGCCGCGCTGCAACAAACGCTCGTCGACGCGGCCGGCGACATGGCCGTGCTCGGCCCGAACTGCTACGGGCTGATCAACGGGCTGAACGGCAGCGCGCTGTGGCCGGTCGCACACGGTGCGCCGCGCGTCGAATCGGGCGTCGCGGTGATCACGCAGAGCGGCAACCTCGCGTACAACCTGTCGATGAGCGCGCGCTCGGTGCCGTTCGCCTACCTGGCCAGCGTCGGCAACCAGGCGTCGGTCGACGTCGCGCGCCTCGTCGATGCGTTCGTCGACGATCCGCGCATCCGCGCGATCGGCGTGCATCTCGAAGGACTGAAGGACGTGCGCGCGTTCAGCGAAGCCGCCGCCCGCGCGCTCGCGCGCGGCGTGCCGATCGTCGCGCTCAAGAGCGGCACGTCGACGCTCGGCGCGCAGCTCGCGATGAGCCACACGAGTTCGCTCGCGGGCTCCGACGCGCTGTACGACGCGCTGTTCCGGCGGCTCGGCGTGATCCGCGTGAAGGACCCGGTCGGCCTCGTCGAGACGCTGAAGCTGCTCGCGATCGCCGGCGTGCCCGAGCGCCGCACGCTCGCCGCGCTGGCGACGTCCGGCGGCGACGCGGGGCTCGTCGCGGATCTCGGCGAAGCGCGCGGCATCGCGTTTCCGCCGGTCGGCGACGCAGGCCGCGATGCGCTCGGCACCGTGCTGCCCGCATACGCGACGATCGCGAATCCGCTCGACTTCACGACGACGCCGTGGGGCGCCCCCGACAAGATGCGCGCATGCTGCGACGCGCTGCTCGCGGATCGCCCGGGCGCGGCCGCGATGATCCTCGACTATCCGCAGGAAGCGACCGGCGAACGGCCGCTGTGCGACATCGCGGCGAACGCGTTCGCGGCGTCCGCGCGCCAGCACGGCGTGGTCGGCGCGGTGATCTCGGTGTTCCCCGACCTCACGCCGCCCGATCACGCGGCACGCATGGCCGCGGCCGGCATCGCGCCGCTGCAGGGGCTCGCCGACGGGATCGACGCGATCGGCGCGGCGATGACTTACGGCGACACGCGCCGCCGCGTGCTCGACGCCGATGCGCTGAACGCACTGCCGGTGCTGCGGGCGGGCGACGGCGGAGACGGCACCGCGACGCTGCACGACGAATGGGCGAGCAAGCGGATGCTCGTCGCGCACGGGCTCGACGTGCCGGCGGCCGAATGCGTCGCGCCCGCCGATGCGCCGGCCGCCGCGCAGCGGCTCGGCTTTCCGGTCTGCGTGAAAGTGGTCAGCGATCGCCTGCCGCACAAAACCGAGGCCGGCGCGGTCGCGCTGAAGCTCGGTTCGCCGGAAGCCGTGGCCGCGGCCGTCGAACGGATGACGGAACAGGTCGCGCGATACGCGCCCGACGTGCGCGTCGAGCGCATCCTCGTCGAGAAGATGGCCGACGCGCCGTTGCTCGAACTGATCGTCGGCGTGAAGCGCGAGCCGAATTTCGGTCTCGCGCTCGTGCTCGGCACCGGCGGCGTGCTGGTCGAACTGATCCGCGACACCGCGACGCTGCTGCTGCCGGTGCGCGAAAGCGACGTGCGCGACGCGCTGCTCGGGTTGAAGCTCGGCCCGCTGCTGACCGGCTATCGCGGGCGGCCGAAGGCCGATCTCGATGCGGCGGTCGCGAACGTGATGGCGATCGCGCGCTTCGCGCAGGCGCACGCCGACACGCTCGTCGAGCTCGACGTCAATCCGCTGCTGGTGATGGAACGCGGCGCGGTGGCCGTCGATGCGCTGGTGCGGCTCGACGCATGACGCCGGCCTGAAACGCGGCGGCCCGCTCGCGCGATATGCGAGCGGGCCGCTGTCTATTGGCAATACGGAACGCGATGCCGCTCAGATCACCTTGCCGGGGTTGAGCAGCCCGAGCGGATCGAACGCGTGCTTCAGGCGTCGCATCGCGGCGATCTCGGCGTCGCTGCGCGAGCAGCCGAGCCAGTCGCGCTTGTAGCGTCCGATTCCATGCTCGGCCGATACCGAGCCGCCCGCATCGCGCACGAGCGGATACAGCACCGCGTCGACGTCGTGCGCGCGCTCGCCTGCCGCATACGGCGCCGACACGCACACGTGCAGATTGCTGTCGCCGAGATGGCCGAAGAAGAAGACGTGCGCGCCGGGCCAGCGCGCCTTCAGCGCGCGATCGCACGCTTCGATGAAGGCGGCCGTCTCGCGCGGCGGAACGCCGACGTCGAAATTGACGAGGCCGGGCAGATCGTCGATCGCGAGCCCCTCGCGCACCGTCCAGAACGCCTGCGCATCGGCCGCATTCTGCGCGAGCACCGCGTCGTCGATCAGCCCGCGTTCGAGCCAGTCGGCCAGCACGGCTTCGAATCGCTCGGCCGTCTGCGCGGCATCGCCGCTCGCGCATTCGATCAGCACCTTGACGCCGTCGTCCGCCGGCAGCGGCGCGCGCATGCCGGGCGTGTGCTCGCACACGTAGCCGTAGAACGCCGGCCACATCGCCTCGAAGCTGAGCAAGTCGGAACATGCGGTGCGCGCGGCGCGCAGCAGCGCGAGCGCCGCGGCCGTATCGCGCACCGCGCACAACGCCGTCGACGGCGCGGCGAGCCGCGGATGCAGCCGCAACACGACCCGCGTGACGACGCCGAGCGTGCCTTCGCTGCCGACGAAGATCTGCCGCAGATCGTAGCCCGCGTTGTTCTTCAGCATCTTGTTCAGCGAACTCAGCACGGTGCCGTCGGCCAGCACGACCTCGAGGCCCAGCACCTGCTCGCGCGTCGTGCCGTAGCGGATCACGCGATTGCCGCCCGCATTGGTCGCGACGTTGCCGCCGATCTGGCACGATCCGCGCGCGCCGAGATCGATGCCGAGCGCGAACCCCGCGTCGTCCACCGCCTGCTGCAGCGCCTCCAGCGGCGTGCCGGCCCACGCGGTGACGGTGGCCGCATCCGCGTCGATCTCGACCACGCCCTGCAGCCGTTCGAGCGACAGCACGACGTCGCGCGCGCCCGGCTCCGCGCCGGCCGCGAGCCCCGTCATCCCGCCCTGCGGCACGACCGTCTGCCGGTGCGCGGTGCAGACCGCGAGCGCGCGGCTCACGTCGTCGACGCTGCGCGGGCGCAGCAATGCGCGCGGCCGTACGCCGGCCGCCTCGCCGTAGTTGGTGAAATGGCGCGCGCCGATCGCGTCGCCTGTGCTCACGCAATCGGCACCGAGCGCGTCGCGCAGCGCGGCGACGACGTCGCCGTTCGAGGAAGAATCGGACATGATCGACGGGGCCGGCCGTACCCGGCCCGGGAGCGTGGAAGGATCAGAAATTATGCCGCATGCCGATGCGCGCGGCGGCCTGCGTGCGGCTCGTCGACGGCGTGAAGCTGTAGCCGATCACCGCGTCCACGCCGTTCGACGCCCGCATCCAGTCGACCGCCGCATACACGTCGGTGCGCTTGGACAGCGCGTAGTGCGTGCCGAGCGCGACTTCGTGCCAGTGATGGCCTTCGAACGTCGTGTACTGGTAGCCCGCGACGAGCGACAGCGGCGCGGTCGCCTGATACACGCCGCCCGCCTCGTACACGCGCATCGTCGACGATTGCCCGTAGCCCTTGAACGTCGTGTTGCTGAAGTCCGCGTTCAGCGTCAGCTTGCCGAGCGTGTACGACGCGCCGATCCCGAAGATCGATTGCGAGTCGATCGAGAACGGCGTCGAATCGTGCAGGTCGGTCACGGCGCCCGTCGCCGGATCGATGCGCGCGACCGTCTGCCCGAGCATCGTCGTCACGCCCATCTGCGCATACGGATCGAGCGCCGCGAGCCCGCGCGGCGAATTGAGCCGCGTGTAGTTGCCGCCCGCCGAGAAATCGCCGTGCGTATAGGTCGCGCCGACGCTCCACGCGCTGCCGTCGTGGAAGCTGCCCGCGTCGTTGCTGAACGAATACATGCCGCCGACCACGAGCCCGTGGAAGCTGTTGCTGACGAACTTCACCGCGTTCTGCAGCCGGTCGCCGCTCTGCCGGTCGAAGTCGCCGAGGTGCACGCCGTAGCCGCTGCCGAACGCGCTGACGTTGTATGCGGCCGTGAAGTCGAATGCGAAGTCGTACTGATTGCCGAACGTCAGCGTGCCCCAGTCGTTGCCGAGCCCGACGTACGCCTGCCGCCCGAACATCGCGCCGCCCTGGTTCAGCTTGCCGGTGCCGAGCCGGAACCCGTTCTCGAGCTTGAACACCGCCTTGTTGCCGCCGCCGAGATCCTCCGTGCCCATCAGCCCGACGCGGTTACCGTAAGATATGCCGTCGTCGAACAGGTACGCGTGCGCGCCGCCTGCATTGTTCACGTAGGTGATGCCGCCGTCGATGATCCCATACAGCGACACGCTGCTCTGGGCGTGTGCGTAGCCATGAACCATCACCGACATCATGCCGGCCAGCAGGAAGCGCTTCTTCATTTTCGGTGTCTCCGGTTTCCGCGCGACGCGGATCGATTTTTCGTTGTGATCGAACGCCGCCCGCCTGCTTCGCTTCGGCATCGCGGCGCTGGCGAGTATAGGTTTCGTTGAATGAATGTTCAATCGATTGATGAATGAATCAGTACCGGTGTTTACACGCATCGGCGATTTCTTTATTGAAAAAACGTTCAACCCGTCATAACATCGACCGGCAGCCCCGCGGACGACGTGCGGGCCCGTTCCGAACCCCGGAGTGCACTCGATGACGACCACCCTCAGCCCCGCCGCCGAGCCGCGCCTGCGCTCGGCCTACGAAGGACAGAAGTCACGCCCGTACGACCCGGCCGCGCCGATCGCGACGCCGCTCGAACTGCATCGCTGCACCGTGCAGCCCGAGTGGGTCGACTACAACGGCCACATGAGCGAGTCGTGCTACCTGCTCGTGTTCGGCGACAGCAGCGACGCGTTCTTCCGCTACTTCGGCATCGACGACGACTATCGCGAAGCCGGCTGCTCGATCTATTCGGCGGAAACGCATCTCCGCCACCTGCGCGAAGCGATGCTCGGCGAGCCGCTGCGGCTCACGTTGCGGCTGCTCGACATGGACGACCGGCGGCTGCACGTGTTCCATTCGATGCATCACGCGACCACCGGCGCGCAGCTCGCGACCGCCGAGCAACTGCTCACGCACGTCGACATGCGCGCGAAACGCTCGGCGCCCTTCCCCGATGCGATCCGCCGGCACCTCGACGCGATTCACGCCGAACATGCGCGCGCGCCGCACGAGCCGCACGCGAGCCGCGCGATCGCGATCCGCCACCCGGCCGCCGCTTCACGCTGATCACCCCGAACCCGGACGGAGCCATACCATGCAGACGAACGACGCCTGGCGCACGCGCGCCGGCCAGCTCGACATCGATTCCCGCGCCTTCGTCGACGGCGCATTCCGCGACGCGCACGACGGCGCCACCTTCACGTGCACGAGCCCGATCGACGGCCGCGTGCTCGCGCAAGTCGCGCATTGCCGGCAGGCCGACGCCGATATCGCGGTCGCCGCCGCGCGGCGTGCATTCGAAACCGGCGCGTGGCGCGACGCGTCGCCGCGCGAACGCAAGCGCGTGCTGCTGCGCTGGGTCGCGCTGATCCGCGAGCACGCGGACGATCTCGCGCTGCTCGAAACGCTCGACACCGGCAAGCCGATCGGCGACACGACCACGATCGACATTCCGTCCACCGCGTACTGCGCCGAGTGGTTCGCCGAGGCGATCGACAAGACGGGCGGCGAAGTCGCGCCGGCCGATGCGCATCTCGTCGGGCTCGTCACGCGCGAGCCGATCGGCGTGGTCGCGGCCGTCGTGCCGTGGAATTTCCCCGCGATGATCGCGATGTGGAAATGCGCGCCCGCGCTCGCGGCCGGCAACAGCGTCGTGCTGAAGCCGTCGGAGAAATCGCCGCTCAGCGCGCTGCGGCTCGCCGCGCTGGCCGCGCAAGCCGGGCTGCCGGCCGGCGTGCTCAACGTGCTGCCCGGCTTCGGCGATGCGGGCGAAGCGCTCGCGCGGCATCCGGACGTCGACTGCATCGCATTCACGGGATCGACCGCGGTCGGCCACAAGGTCGCGCGCTGCGCGGCCGATTCGAACCTGAAGCGCGTATGGCTCGAACTCGGCGGCAAGTCGCCGCAGATCGTGCTGCCCGACTGCCCCGACCTCGAACGCGCGGCGCGCACCGTCGCGCACGCGGTGTTCTACAACACCGGGCAGATGTGCACAGCCGGTTCGCGGTTGCTCGTGCATCGTGCGATCCGCGACGAACTCGTCGCGCGCGTGCTCGCGATCGCGCCCGAGTACGCGCCCGGCGATCCGCTGTCGCCCGACACGCGGATGGGCAGCCTGATCGATGCGGCGCAGGTCGAGCGCGTGCTCGGCTACGTCGACGCCGGCCGCGACGAAGCGACGCTGCTCGCCGGCGGCAGGCGCGCGCGCGCGGAAAGCGGCGGCCAGTACGTCGAGCCGACCGTGTTCGACTGCCCGCGCGCCGAAGCGCGGATCGTGCGCGAGGAGATTTTCGGGCCGGTGCTGGCGGTGACGGCGTTCGACGATCTCGATACGGCCGTCGCGCTCGCGAACGACACGCGCTACGGGCTGGCTGCGTCGGTGTGGACGGCAAACTTGACGACCGCGCACGAAACCGCGCGCCGCCTGCGGGCCGGCACGGTGTGGGTGAACGGCTACGAGGAAACAGACGACATGAACTTCCCGTTCGGCGGCTTCAAGGAGTCGGGCAACGGGCGCGACAACTCGCTGCACGCGCTGGAGAAGTACACGGAGTTGAAGTCGACGGTGATTCGGTTGCGGTGAGGTCCGGGGGCTGAATCTGCGAGCCTGGCAAGCCTGCAGCAAGCCGGCCTCAGCTTGGACGGAATGCGTTCCGGTCGGGAAGGGATCGCGGGACGGTCAGTTTTCGCGCGGCCCTGCGAGCCAATCCTCGACCTCCAGCGCAGTGACCCCCTCGAATTCGCGCGTGTTATGCGTAACGAGTACAAGTCTCCGCGCTCGCGCCTGCCCCGCGATCAACGCATCATATGGACCGATCGGTGTTCCCGCCGCAGTCAGTTGCGCACGAATTTCACCGGCATGTTGAGCATCTTCCGCGTCAAACGATACGACCTCGAACTGGAGCCCCGCGACGCGTGCGAGATTCGCTTCCACTCGCTGACTTTTGTACGCACCGTAATAGAGTTCATGCGCGACGATCGCGGGCATTCCGAAATCCGCGGGTTGATGCCTATGCAATCGGGCCAGCACGGCTGGGTCGCCTTTTAGAATGGCGATCACCGCATTGGTATCCAGCAGAAACTTCATTCGAAGACGTCCAGCCCCGGACGCTCCTGAGCGGCGGGTTCGGTCGTCGCAGCGGCCTCGAAATCTGCGTCAACCGGGCCGATCAACGGCGTCAGCCATGCCCAGTCTTGCGGCACGGGTTCGAGAATGACAGACGCGCCGTGCCGACGAATCCGTACCTCCGTCGTGTCGAAGCGGAAATCCTTCGGCAAACGGACGGCCTGCGATCCGCCATGCCTGAAAATCTTGGCAGTCTCCATCGCTACACTCCGTATATCTACAAAACGTATCTACTTTATCAACGATGGGCCGCCGTGACGAGTCATCCGGTTGGCATATTGACTGACGAAAACAGACACTGCGCGGCGGATTTTCTCGCGTCACGACGCGAATAGCTGCCCCCGATATCCAGCACCCGGGCGCCGAATTCATTCCAGCCAGGAAACAATCAATCGCCATCCGGCGATTCACCTCCCCGCCCGCGCGCTCTAGACTGTCGGATCATTCCCCAACCGGACCCACGCAATGACCGACGTCCAGCCGCTGACCACCGACTCCGAATCCGGCCTCCAGTACCGGCTGCGCCCGGCCGCCGGCCGCCCCGCGGGCCGCCTGTTGCTGCTGCACGGCGTCGGCGGCAACGAAACCAACCTGCTGAACCTGGCCGGCACGATCGACCCGCGCATCGAAATCGCCTTCGTGCGCGGCCCGCTGACGTTCGGCCCGAACCAGCATGCGTGGTTTCCGGTGCGCTTCGGCCCGAACGGCCCGGAAATCGATGCGGCCCGCGCGGACGCGAGCCGCGTGCAGCTGATTACGCTGCTGCGCGCGTTGAGCGCCCGGGACGTCGAACCCAGCGCCCCCGCATTGCCCACCGTGATCGCCGGCTTCAGCCAGGGCGGCATCATGAGCGCGAGCGTCGGACTCACGTCACCGGCCGACGTGGCCGCGTTCGCCGTGCTGTGCGGCCGCATCCTGCCGGAAATCGATCCGCTGATCGCGCCGCGCGACGCATTGAGCCCGCTCCACGCGCTGGTGATGCACGGCCGCTTCGACGACAAGCTCCCTGTCGCATGGGCCGACACCGCCGACGCGAAGCTGACCGCGCTCGGCGTCGCGCACGACACGCGGCTGTACGACGCCGGCCATGAACTGACCGCGCAGATGGCGCGCGATTTCGGCCGCTGGGTCGACGCGCGTGCCGGGTTGAACTGAGCGCACCGGGCGGCCAGGCCGCCCGTGCATATCGTCAGACTCGTCAGACTCGTCAGACGTTGCGCGCCGGATCGCCGATGGCCGGCGCCGCAGCGGCGGCCTCGCGCGCGGCGCGGCGCTTCGCCAGCTTCCAGCCGATCACCAGCGCGAGCACGACGACGGGAATCATCGCGATGGTCCACGTGCCGCCCGGATAATCGAACGCCATCAGCACCAGCACGCTGAAGAGGAAGCCGAGCGTGAGCCACGACGTGAACGGCGCGCCGGGCATCCGGAACGACACGGGGCTCAGCTCGCCGCGATTGACCGCGCGGCGGAACAGGATCTGGCACATCACGATGAAGCCCCAGGTCGAGATGATCCCGAGCGACGCCATGTTCAGCACGATCTCGAACGCCTGGGCCGGCACGATGTAGTTCAGCGGCACGCCGATCGCATTGATCGCGACCGTGACGAGGATTCCGCCGTACGGCACGCCGCGCGCATTCATCCGCGACACGAAGCGCGGCGCCGAGCCGCCCATCGCGAGCGAGCGCAGCACGCGCCCGGTCGAATAGAGGCCGGAGTTCAGGCTCGACAGCGCGGCGGTCAGCACCACGATGTTCATCACCGTGCCGACATACGGCACGCCGAGCTTGCTGAAGAACGTGACGAACGGGCTTTCGTGCGCGCTGTACGCGGTCCACGGCAACAGCATCGTCAGCAGCACGACCGAGCCCACGTAGAACAGCGCGATACGCCACATCACGCTGTTGATCGCCTTCGGCAGCACCTTGCGCGCATCGGCGGTCTCGCCCGCCGCGACGCCGACGAGCTCGATGCTCGCATACGCGAACACCACGCCCTGCACGATCAGCACCGCCGGCAGGATCCCGTGCGGGAAAAGTCCGCCGTGCCCGGCGATCAAATGCAGCCCCGGCGCCTGGCCGGCAACCGGATGGCCGCTCGCGAGAAACACGGCGCCGACCGCGAGGAACAGCGCGAGCGTGCCGACCTTGACGATCGAGAACCAGAATTCCATCTCGCCGAACACCTTCACGCCGATCATGTTCATCACCGACACGATCCCCAGCGCGCCGAGCGCGAACACCCATTGCGGCACGTCGGTGAACACGGTCCAGTACTTCATGTAGATCGCGACCGCGGTGATGTCGACGATGCCGGTGGTCGCCCAGTTCAGGTAGTACATCCAGCCGGCGACGAACGACGCGCGCTCGCCCATGAACTCGCGTGCGTACGACACGAACGCGCCGCTGGTCGGCCGGTGCATCACCAGCTCGCCGAGCGCGCGCATGATCAGGAATGCGAACGCGCCGCACACGAGATACACGACCGCCAGCGCGGGCCCCGCGCTCTGCAGGCGGCCGCCCGCGCCGAGAAAGAGGCCGGTGCCGATCGCACCGCCCATCGCGATCATCTGCACGTGCCGCGGCTTCAGTTGCTTCGCATAGCCGGCTTCGTGCGACGCGAACATCGCGTCGCGGTCGGCATGACGGGGATTCGCGCCGCCGGCCGTCTCGGCCGGGCGCTCGCTGGCGTGCTTCATGGTGTGTCTCCGTTTCTTGATGTGGTGCGCCCATCGGCGGGGCGCAGCGGGAACGGCCGCGCGCGGCGCGCCGGCGGCTCGTGCCGGCGCCGCGCGGCCGGAATCAGTACGCGCGCGGGCGGATCAGCGCTTCGGGCTGCAGCGCCTCGTCGAGCTGCGCCTCGGTCATCAGCCGGTGCGCCAGCACGACTTCGCGGATCGACTTGCCGCTCTCGTGCGCCTCGGCGGCCACGGCGGTCGCGCGCTTGTAGCCGATGTACGGATTCAGCGCGGTCGCGAGCGCGACCGAACGCTCCATCGTTTCGCGCAGCCGCTCGGGGTTCGCGGTGATGCCGCTCACGCAGCGGTCCGTGAGGGTCGTGCAGGCGGCCGTCAGGTGGCTGAAGCTGCGGAACAGCGCGCTCGCGATCACCGGCTCGAATGCGTTGAGCTGAAGCTGGCCGGCTTCGGCCGCGAAGGTCACGGTCAGGTCGTTGCCGAACACCTCGAACGCGACCTGGTTCACGACTTCCGGAATCACCGGGTTCACCTTGCCCGGCATGATCGACGAGCCGGCCTGCACCGGCGGCAGGTTGATCTCGCCGAACCCCGCGCGCGGGCCGCTCGACAGCAGCCGCAAGTCGTTGCAGATCTTCGACAGCTTCACCGCGATCCGCTTCAGCACGCCCGAGATCTGCACGAACGCGCCGCAATCCTGCGTCGCCTCGATCAGGTTCGGCGCGGTGCTGAGATCCAGGCCGGTGATGCGGCGCAGCGCGGCCAGCGCCTTCTCCGCGTATTGCGGGTGCGCGGTGATGCCGGTGCCGATCGCGGTCGCGCCGAGATTGATCTCGCGCATCAGCCAGCCGGCTTCCTGCAGGCGCGCGATGTCTTCCGTCACCATCACCGCGTAGGTCGAGAACTCCTGGCCGAGCGTCATCGGCACCGCGTCCTGCAGCTGCGTGCGGCCGAGCTTCAGCAGCCCCGAAAAGGCATCGGCCTTCTCCGCGAACGCATCGCGCAGGCGCGCCATCGCCTCGAGCAGGTGCTCGACGGCGAAGCACGTGGCGACCCGGATCGCGGTCGGATAGACGTCGTTGGTGCTCTGCGCGAGATTGACGTGCTCGTTGGGATGCAGGTATTCGTACTGCCCGCGCGCGTGGCCCATGATTTCGAGCGCGCGGTTGCAGATCACCTCGTTCGCGTTCATGTTGGTCGACGTGCCGGCCCCGCCCTGGATGATGTCGACCACGAACTGGTCGTGCAGCCGGCCTTCGCGGATCTCGACGCACGCGGCGGCGATCGCGTCGCGATACGCGCCCGGCAGCAGCCCGAGCTCGCAGTTCGCATCGGCCGCGGCTTCCTTCACGGCGGCGAGCGCCATCACGAGGTACGGCAGCGACGCGATCGTGCGCCCCGAAATATCGAAGTTCTCTTTCGCGCGCAACGTATGGACGCCGTAGTACACGTGCTCCGGAATACTTCGCTTACCTAAAAGATCCGCTTCGACGCGGAAGCCTTGTTCCGTCATGGTCCCCTCCTCAAATGTCCCGTGCCGACGCGGCAAACACGCTGCGCTCACCGCATCCCGATACGACGGGATCGCATTCTATGCCTTTGCATAAAGAAGCTCGCTTCTGTATTATCGAAAGCGGTTTTGCGTGGGACGCAACAGCGAGAATCGAATGAAAACACCAGCGAGAGACACCGGCGTCGACCATCTCGGCGCCATGCGCACCTTCGTGCGCGTCGTCGACATGGGCAGTTTTTCCGCGGTCGCGAAAGAGATGCACGTGTCGACGTCCACCGTCGCACGCAAGATCACCGCGATCGAGGAAGCGCTGGGCGTCGCGCTGCTGCATCGCTCGACGCACAGCGTGACGCTGACCGAGGCCGGCCACATCTACCTCGAACGCGCGGTCACGCTGATCGCGGATCTCGACGACACGCTGCGCGTCGTCGCCGAGCTCAATGCGCGCCCGAGCGGGCCGCTCAAGCTCACCGCGCCGGTCGCGTTCGGCCGCCGTCATCTCGCGCCGCTCGTCGCGCCGTTTCTCATGCGTTATCCGACGATCCAGCTCGACGTGCGGCTCACCGACAACCACAACGATCTCGTCGCCGGCGGGTTCGACCTCGACATCCACGAGGGCGAGAACTATCTGGACAACCTGGTCGTGCATCGGCTGTCGCGCAACGACAGCATCCTGTGCGCGACGCCCGGCTATCTCGAACGCTGCGGGCGGCCCGCGACGCCGGACGACCTGACGCATCACAACTGCCTGCGCTACGTGCATCCCGAAGGCGATCCGCGCTGGGAACTGGTGAGCGACGGAGTGCGGCACAGCGTGCTACCGGCCGGCAACCTCGTCACCGACCATTCGGAGCTGCTGCTCGAGGCGACCTGTGCGGGGCTCGGCATCGCCGAGTTCGAGATCTGGCTGGTGCGCGACCTGCTCGCGAGCGGCCGGCTCGAACCCGTGCTGCCGCGCTATCGGCTGCAGAACAAGCTGACCGGCGAGTACATCTACATCGCGTATCTGGCGAACCGGCGCAGCTCGGCGAAGCTGCGCGTGCTGAAGGACTTTCTCGCGGAACAGCTCGCGGACATCGGTGCGCTGTCGGACGCACTGCTGATGAAGATTCGCGACGCGCGCGCGTAGTGCGCAGCGGTTGCGGTCGCCGCCGCGCTTGCCTGCGCGGCGGCCCAGGCGGCACTCGCACGCCGACGCACGCCGCGCTCACGACGCGCCGCGGCCGTGCATCGGCACGCTCACGCCATTCAGGCCGCCTGCAATTCGAACGGGAACGTTGCGTGCCCGATCTCGACGCCCTGCGTATTGAGCATGCGCGGGCGATGGAACGCGGCCAGCCGCGCGCGCTGCGCCGCCGTACCGATCTGCAGCCGTTCGAGCAGTTCACTCACGACCATGTACAGCACGTCGATGTTGCCGTCGCCGATCTTCACCGAGATGCCGAGCGCGCCGTGCGCACCGAGCTGCCGCGTGCGTTCCGACGCGCGCACGCCGATCCCGTAGCAGCCGTCCGCACCAAGCTTGCCGACCACCTGCCCGTCGAACGCGCCCATCAGCACCGTGCAGTAGCGCCCTTCTCCGGCCACCAGCTCCGGATGCGCGGTCATCGCATGATGGATGCGCGCCAGCGCGCGCACGCGGTCGGTCGCCGCGTCGCCGCCCGCCTCCACCGTATCCGCGCCATCGGCCAGCGACGCGTAAAGGCGCGCGAGCCGATCGAGCGAGAAAGCCGGCGTCGGCAGGTTGCATCCGTCGATCGCCCAGTCGACTTCGTCGTCGCGCAGCCCGCACGCATCGGCCACCACGTGCTTCACGCGCACCTGCATCGGATGCTCCGGCAGATGGTAGTCGGCGATCGCCGCGCCGATCGCGCGCGCGCCGGCCAGCATCCCGACGTGCTTGCCCGAACAATTGCTGCACACGCCGGTCGGCGTGTAATCGCGCTTGATCCACGACCGGTACACCGCGTCGGACAACGGCGCATGGCCGCCGCACCGCAAATCCGACTCCTGCGCGTCGACCTTCGCCAGCATCGCCCGCGTGCGCGCGATGTGCCGCTCCTCGCTGCTGTGCGACGCGCACATCAGCGCGATGTCCGCGTCGTCGAAACCGAACTGCTCCGGCGCGCCCGTCTCGATCACCGACAGGGCCTGCGCCGGCTTCGCCGCCGAACGCGCGAGCGTCGTCCGGAACGGATCGCCGAACCGGAACAGCAGCCTGCCGCTGGCATCCACCACCGCCACATCGGCAACGTGAGTGTTTTCGATCGCATTGCCGCGGTGCGTCACGACCGCTGCGCGTTGGGTGTCCATCTATCCTGTCTCCTTCGTCCGGGCCTGTTCGCCGGGGCCCGTGCAACCGGTACGGCAGTGTATCGACTCGCCGGTGCGCCGCGCCGGTCGGTCGGTGGAAAGCCGTGTTGCGCCGGATGCAAAACCGTCGCCCCGGGCAATCACGCCCGGGCTCACGCGAGGTGGTAACGCAGCCAGAAAGTCTCGCGGCACGCGTTGTCGAACGTGAACCGCGTCGGGCTGATCGGCTGCGCGTCGGGATGGCGGATCACGTCGTAGTCGATCCAGCATTCGGCGCACAGCAGGTCGGACGGTGCGCGGTCCTGCTCGACCGCGCGGCGCACGATCGCGCCGTTGTCGAAGCGGTATTCGGTTTCGTCGCGCGTGACCTCGACGTCGTCGTCGGTCCAGCGGTCGTGCGACGTGGCATGCGACACGATCGACACCGGGCCGGCAAGCCCGTGGATCGCAGCGACGTAGGCAATCAACTTGTCCATGGCGAAGCGGAGAACTGGCGGATGGCCGCTGTGCGCAACGCACGATGCGCGCAGCGGCCCGAGCGGCGAGTATAGCCGCGCCCGGATGACCTTGCCGCCGGCAAGGGCTTCATCCGGGCTTCATCCGGGCTTCGCGCGGGTTGCGCTCAGGTTTCGCGCGTCATGCCTCCACCGCCAGCAACGCGAACGTCGCGAGCCAGTGCTCGCCCATGTAGTCGCCGGCCACGTGCGCGAGCGCGCTCGCCAGATGCCGGCCGGCCGCATCGAGCAGCTTCGCGCGCCGCGCATCGCCTTCGGGCAACGCACCGGCGAGCGAGCGCTGGCACCACGCGCGGCTCAGGTTCAATCCGTCCAGGTGCGCGATCTTGCCGTCGCTGCGGTCGCTGACCGTCGCCGGCACGAACAGCGTCGCCGGCTCGCCGCGTGCGAGATCCGGCAGGAAGCGCGCGAACCAGCCGTCGAATTCGCCGGCCGGCAGCACGCGCCGCATCAGTTCCGCCTCCATCAGCGCGGGCGACAGGAACTCGTCGCCCGACGGCTCCCACGCCTGGCACGCGACGTCGTTCGAATGCCAGCGTTTCGCGGTATCGACGATCAGCGCCGCGAGCCCGTCGCGCTGCGTCTCGCGCGCGAAATCGAGCGCGAGCGCCAGCGCGAACGCGGTGTTGAAGTGCGTGCCGACGCGCAGCGGATACGTCGCTTTCGGCAGGAAGGCTTCGAAGCGCGACACGAACAGGTCGGTGAGCGGCGCCATCGTCCTCGCCCAGCGCGCGGCCTGCGGCACCACGCCCTTCAGCGCGAGCCGCTCCAGTTGCGCGGACAGCGCCAGCAGCCACGCCCAGCCGTAAGGCCGCTCGAAGCCGCTGTTGTGCGGCAGCGCGAGATACGCGCGTTCGCCGGCAACGTTCGCGTCGGTGAAATGCGCGTCGACGGTGGCGATGATCCGCTCGGCCTCCGGCAGCGCCGGATAGCGTTCGAGCACGCGCAGCACGAGCCAGTAGCCGTGCACGCACGAATGCCAGTCGTAGCTGCCGTAGAAGATCGGATGCAGCGCGCGCGGCCCCTGCACGTCGTGCGGGCCTTCGAGCGAATGTGTGAGCTTGTTCGGATATTCGCGGGTCAGGTGCGCGAGCGCGAGCGACGCGAATTTCGAGGCGAGTTCGGGGGTGAGTCGGTCGGTCATTGGCATCTCGTCAGAAGCGGAATACGAAGGCATACATCAGCAGCGTGTTGACGGCCAGCAGCAGAACGGCGGTCGGCCACTGCGCCTTGATCACGCCGTTCTTGTCCTTCAGTTCGAGCAGCGCGGCGGGCACGATGTTGAAGTTCGCGGCCATCGGCGTCATCAGCGTACCGCAGAAGCCGCTCAGCATCCCGATCGCGCCGAGGATCGCCGGGTTGCCGTGGAACTGGTGGACGATCAGCGGCAGGCCGATGCCGGCCGTCATCACGGGAAACGCGGCGAAGCCGTTGCCCATGATCATCGTGAACAGCGCCATGCCGACCGTGTACGCGGCGACGACCGCGAACGGCGAATCGATCGGCACCCAGTCCTTCACGAGCCCCGACACCACGCCGCCGACACCCGCGACCGCGAACAGCGCGCCGAGCGCCGCGAGCATCTGCGGCAGGATCGCGGCCCAGCCGACCGCGTCCATCGTGTGACGCGCCTCCTTCAGCGCATGAACCGGCGAATCGCGCAGCATCGCGAGCGCGACGGCGAACGCGACGAGCGTGCCGAGCACGAGCGAGATCAGCGTCACGCTCTTCGGATCGACGAACGGCACCCACTTCAGCGCGAACGTGCCGATCAGCGTGACGACGGGAATCAGCAGCGCGGGCAGGAACAGCGTGTTGCCGAAGCGCAGCGCCTTCGCGTCGCGCCGCGCGGCCGCGGCCTCGCCGGCTTCGTCGGACTTGCCGCGCCCGAGCTTGCCCGAGCCCGCGATCACCGCGAGCGCGATCGCGAGACAGCCCGTCACGAAGTGCGGCAGCAGCGCGCCGAACAGGAACGTGAGCGCGTAGATCGCCCAGAACGCAAAATTGACGACGCGGCGCGGATTCGTGCGGTCCATCAGGTTGAAGCACGCGAACGCGGCGAACATCAGCCCGGCGAGCGTATACAACGGTTCGAGGCCGATCATCGCGCGCCCTCCCGCCCGACCATGCCGAAGCCGCGCGCGAGCCGCCGGTCGAGCAGCGCGAGACGCGCGCAGTGGATCAGCAGCGCGGCGACCGCGGTCGGGATCGCCCAGACCGACAGGTGCAGCGGCTCGATGACGATCCCGTTCTGCTCGAGAAAGCCCTTGATCAGCAGGATCGACTGGATCGCGATGAAGATGTCTTCGCCGAAGAACACGGCGACGTTGTCGACGCCCGACGCATGCGCGCGGATCTGCTGGCGCACCGATTCGGGCAGATCGCCATGCCGGCTGACGGCGGCGGCTTCGGCCATCGGCGCGATCAGCGGACGCACCATCTGCGCGTGTCCGCCGAGCGACGTGAGGCCGAGCGCGGCGGTCAGCTGACGCAGCACGAAATACAGCATCAGCACGCGGCCGGTGGTCGCCGCCTGCACGCGCGAGATCATCCGCCTGGCCTGCTCCTTGAGCCCGTTGCGCTCGAGCAGCGCGATCACCGGCAGCGTCAGCCAGATGAGCCCCATGTAGCGGTTGTCGGTAAACGCCTTGCCGAACGCGCTGACGATGTCGACGAGATTCATCCCGCCCGCCAGCCCCGTCGCGAGCCCCGCGATCGTGACCACCAGCAGCGCGTTGAAGCGCAGCGCGAAACCGATCACGACGATCGGCACCCCAATCAGCACCAGCATTGTCCCTCCTTGTGTCGAATGCGCGGCGCCGTGACGGGCGCCCCCTGCCCGGTTTCGACCGGATTCAGGCCGCAAAATCTAACACGAGACTTTATCGATAAAAAGTCGACAATTTGATGTTTCGGGTAAACGTTGAACCTGACGCGGCATTGCACGCGCCGCATGCCGGATAGCGGTTTCGTCGGAACAATCCCGATGCGCGCGACGGACGCCGCTTCCTCGCCGCTTCCTCGCCGTTTCGTCGTTGCTCCCGCCCTGCCGCCCGTGGCGAAGCGCGGGTACGCCGACTAAACTGGAAAGCATCGGCAACGTACGGGAGAGCCGCCATGATTGACGTATTCCAGACCATCGGCAGCCGCGCATTCTCCGCGCATCTGGCGAAGGACGGCATGGTCACGCTGATGGAGCAGCGCCATGAAGTCGACCGCGTGACGCTCGCCACCGCGTACGCCGCGCTCGTCGAGGAATCCGAGCAGGAAACCGATCTGCTCGATGCGACCGTCGAAGGGATGATGCGCGCGCTGATCCAGGGGTACGCGCGCAGCCATTGAACGGCTGACCGTGCGCATTGCGCGGTTCGCGGCGCGCTGGCTGTGCGGCCGGGTCGCCCGCGCATGCGTGCGTGCTCGGCCTGCATCGCCGCAGCGTGAAAATCACCACTGAAACGTTCAACGATGGCCCGCTTCCGCACCGCCGCATGACCTTACACATGGCTGTCTGCCCGCGTGGACGGCACCCGAAGTGCGGCGTCGATAGAGGAAAGGGTCGGAATCGACGCAATGCGCAATTTTTTCGATTGCCGCCGCTCGCGGCGCATGACAGCATGCGGGCGTCGCCAACCGAAAAGAATTCCGTGCCGTCCGTCCGCCGATGCTGCCACCGGCGCCGGACCGGCACCGCCTTCCATGAACCCGGCCCACCTCCAACACTACGAACCGACCGGAGTATCCCGCTTGTGAACATCGGCATCGTCAACGACCTCCCGCTTGCCGTCGAGGCGATGCGCCGCGCGATCGCGCGACGTCCCGAGCACCGTGTGCTGTGGGTCGCGACCGACGGCGCGCAGGCCGTCGAACTGTGTGCCCTGCAGCCGCCCGACGTCGTGCTGATGGACCTGATCATGCCGAAGTGCGACGGGATCGAGGCGACGCGGCGGATCATGCGCTCCGGGCGCCCGTGCGCGATCCTGATCGTGACGAACTGCATCGG
Organism: Burkholderia sp. IDO3; assembly: GCF_003366075.1. Classification (NCBI taxonomy): domain Bacteria; kingdom Pseudomonadati; phylum Pseudomonadota; class Betaproteobacteria; order Burkholderiales; family Burkholderiaceae; genus Burkholderia; species Burkholderia sp. IDO3. The sequence goes on along the minus strand of NZ_CP028962.1, from coordinate 1,200,246 downwards.
CGCGAACGCGTGGCGCGTGTTCGAGGCGATGGGCGCCGGCGCGCTCGACGCGGTCGACACGCCGCGCCTCGGCGAAGGCGAAGCCGGCGACACCACCCGGCTGCTGCTCGCGAAGATCGACCAGATCGGCCGCCTGCTCGATGCGCCCGGCGGCGTGCGCGCAACCGGCACGACCGCACGCGCGGACGGCGGCCCGCTGATCGCGATCGGCGCATCCGCCGGCGGGCCCGGCGCGCTCGCTTCGATCCTCGGCAGCCTGCCGGCCGACTTCCGCGCGCCGATCGTGATCGTGCAGCACGTCGATCGCGCCTTCGCCGAAGGCATGGCGCAATGGCTCGACGGCCAGACGCAGCTGGCGGTGCGCGTCGCGCGCGAAGGCGACCGCCCGCAGCCGGGCGTCGCGCTGCTCGCCGCGACCGACGATCATCTGCGCATCACGCGCGCCGGCACGCTCGAATACACGCGCGAACCGGCCGCCACGCCATACCGGCCGTCGGTCGACGTGTTCTTCAACAGCCTGACCGAACACTGGCCGGGCCGCGTGATCGGCGTGCTGCTGACGGGCATGGGGCGCGACGGCGCGATCGGCCTGAAGGCGCTGCGGATGAAGGGCTATCACACGATCGCGCAGGACGAGGCGACGAGCGCCGTATACGGCATGCCGAAGGCGGCCGCCACACTGGGCGCGGCGCGCGCGATCCTGCCGCTCGAACGCATCGCGGGCGAGCTGACTGCACTCGCGCGGATCTGAACCGATGACGCCCCGCCTCCTCCACCGCAGCCGCTGCGCAACGCGGCCCCGGTCATGACCCGCGACCCGACCCGCCCGCCGGGCGACCCGCATGCGGCAGCCGACGCCGCGCACGCACGCCATGCGCCGGCCGCCGACGTCCCGGCGATGGTCCTGCTCGTCGACGACCAGACGATCGTCGCGGAAGCCGTGCGGCGCGCGCTCGTCGACGAGGACAGCATCGACTTCCACTACTGCCCGCGCTCGGACGACGCGATGGCCACCGCGATCGAGACGCGGCCGACCGTGATCCTGCAGGATCTCGTGATGCCGGGCACCGACGGGTTGAGCCTCGTGAGGGCGTACCGCGCGAATCCGGCGACGCGCGACGTGCCGATCATCGTGCTGTCGACGCAGGAAGAGCCGGTGATCAAGAGCGCCGCGTTCGCGGCCGGCGCGAACGACTACCTCGTGAAGCTGCCCGACCGCATCGAGCTCGTCGCGCGGATCCGCTACCACTCGCGCTCGTACATCAACCTGCTGCAACGCGACGAGGCCTATCGCGCGCTGCGGCAATCGCAGCAGCAACTGCTCGAAGCCAATCTCGAACTGCGGCGGCTCACGCATTCGGACGGGCTGACCGGGCTGTCGAACCGGCGCTACCTCGACGAATACCTGGCCGCCGAATGGCGACGCGTCGCGCAGGAACGCGGCGAGCTGTCGCTGCTGATGATCGACGTCGACAATTTCAAGCTGTACAACGACACGTACGGACACGTATCGGGCGACAGCGTGCTCAAGCAGATCGCGGCCACCATCGAGCGCTGTCTCGGGCAGTCCGGCGATCTGGCCGCGCGCTTCGGCGGCGAGGAATTCGCGGTCGTGATGCCGTCGACGTCGCCGGGCGCCGCGCGGCTGCTCGGCGAGAAGATCCGCCTCGCGGTCCAGGCGCTGCGGCTCGAACACGTGCATTCGTCGACGGGCCGCTACGTGACGATCAGCATCGGCGGCGCGACCGTCGTGCCGGCGCCCGACGTGCCGACGACGTCGCTGATCGAAGCGGCCGATCGCGCGCTGTATCGCGCGAAACACGACGGCAAGAACCGCGTGGCGGTCGATGCGACGCCGGCGCCCCCTTTCCCGCCCTTCCCGCCGGGCACCGGCGGTTTCGTCTGAACGCCCGCGCGGCCCGCGCGACCTAAGCGGCGACCTAAGCGGCGACCTAAGCGGCGACCTAAGCGGCGGCCGCGAGCCGGCGCGCGTAGTCGGTCGGGTCGAGCGGCCGGCTGAACAGGTAGCCCTGCTGCATGTCGCAGCCGATCTGCTGCAGGAACCACGACTGCGCTTCGGTCTCCACGCCTTCCGCGGTGACCTTCATCCCGAGCGAGTGCGCCATCGCGACCACCGCCTGCGTGATCGCGACGGAATCGCGATGATCGGGCACGCCCGACACGAACGAGCGGTCGACCTTCAGGTTGTGCAGCGGAAAGCGCTTCAGGTATGCGAGCGACGAATAGCCGGTGCCGAAGTCGTCGACCGAGATCCGCACGTTCATGTCGGTGAGCGCCTCGAGCATCGGCAGCACGGTATCCGTGTCGTTCATCAATACGCCCTCGGTAATCTCGAGTTCGAGCGCACCCGGGTCGAGCTGCGTCTGCGCGAGGCAGCGGTCGACCGACTCGACGAGCCCTTCGTGGAATTGCCGAGGCGACAGGTTGACCGCCAGCATCAGGTCCGGCGCGATCGTGCGGCGCCATTCGGCGGCCTGCCGGCACGCGGTTTCGAGCACCCACTGGCCGATCGCGACGATGAGCCCGGTATCTTCCGCGACCGGGATGAACTCCGCCGGCGACATCGGCCCGAGTTCCGGGCTCGTCCAGCGCAGCAGCGCTTCGGCGCCGACCGTGCGGCCGCTGCGCGCGTCGACGACCGGCTGGTAGGCGAGCCGCAGCGTGTCCGACGCGAGCGCGCGCCGCAGCGACTGCTCGATCGCGAAGCGGCGCTGCAGGCGCAGGTTCAGTTGCGCGGTGAAGAACGTGAAATGGTTGCGGCCGCGCTGCTTCGCGTCGTACATCGCCGAGTCGGCGTTGCGCATCAGCGTGACGGCGTCGTCCCCGTCGCGCGGCGCGACGCTGATCCCGATCGACACGCCGAGCCAGTACTCGTTGTTCGCGATCGCGAACGGCTTCGCGATCGTATCGATCACCTCGCGCGCGAGCACGGCGAGCCCGTCCGGATCGTCGCAGTCGTCGACCAGGATCACGAACTCGTCGCCGCCGACGCGCGTGAGCGAATACCGGCCGCCCGCGCATGCCGCGAGCCGCGCGGCGACGCTGCGCAGCAGCGCGTCGCCCGCGTCGTGGCCGGCCGTGTCGTTGACCTTCTTGAAACCGACCAGATCGATGAACAGGATCGCGACCCGCGCGGGCCCGGCCGCGGCGTCGCGCTTGCCGAACAATTCGCGCATCCGGTCGGACAGCCAGCGCCGGTTGTACAGGCCCGTCAGCGCATCGCGCGTCGCCATGTAGCGCAACTGCTGCTGCGCTTCGCGCACGGGGCCGATGTCGTGGAACGACACGAGCACCGATTCGGGCTGCGTCTCGCCCGGCTTCACGATCGGCACCGCGTTGCCGCGCACCCAGATGACGTCGCCGTCCGCGAGCCCGAAGCCGACCGTGTAGTCGAGCAGCGGCGCGGCCGTCGCCAACACGCGCCGGCTCGGCCAGTCGTCGGGCGGGATCGGCGTGCCGTCCTCGCGCAGCTTGTACAGGATCACCGTCGACAGCCGCCGGCCGACGAGGTCGCCCTGCGTGCGCATCATCCGGTTCGCGCTCGGATTGCTCGCGACCACCATGCCGTTGCGCGACACGACGAGAATGCCTTCGCTCAGGCTGTTGACGACCAGACGGTGATGTTCCTCGCTCAGTGCGAGCTGCCGCGCGATCCGGTCCTGATGCACGGCGAGGCCGACGCTGTTGCCGATGTCGCGCAGCAGGTCGGTTTCCTCGTCGCTCGGCCGGCGCGGCGTGCGGTAATAGACGGCGAACGCGCCGAGCACGCTGCCGGCTTCGTCCTCGAACGGCACCGACCAGCACGCGCGCAGCCCGAGCGGCAACGCGAACGAGCGGTAGTCGGCCCACAGCGGATCGGTTTCGATGTCTTCGACGGCGACCATCCGGCGCCGGTACATCGCCGTGCCGCACGAGCCCGCGGCGGGGCCGATCGGCGCGCCGTCGATCGCGGTGCTGTACTGGGCAGGCAAGGACGGCGCGGCGCCCACCCGCACGTGCGCGCCGTCCGGGTCGAGCAGCAGGATCGTGCAGGACGCGCCATCGCCGAGCAACGCCTCGGCGCGCCGGCAGACCTCGACGAGCAACTCCGGCAGCGGGGTATTGCGCGTGATCAGTCTCAGCACGCTCTGCTCGGACGCGAGGACTTCCGCGGCGAGCCCCAGGCTGTAGCGAGAACTTTGCGGTTCGGTATTCAAGATGAATCCTGCCGTCAATCCGACCGGGTCTGTTGCGCCCGATTCGTTAGAAATCCTTCGTGCCGTGTGCCCCTCCGGGTTTACGCCGAGTCCCGGTGCACCCCCGATCGCGCGCCCAGCTGATGCGCGAACGTACATTTAACACCAATCCGTGCGCACCGGCGCATCCGCGCGCATCAGGGCTTACGCGCGGTCGCAACCGCACGCGCCGAACCCCCGATTCGTCCGATGGTTGCGCCGCGCCGCATCATTCGGCGTCGCCGGGTTACGCGCGCGCCGCCACGCTGTTCAACGACACGATGCCGCCCTGCTGCGGCAGCGCGCGGATGCCCGGGGAATTGCCCACGCTGCGGCGAAAAGGCGTGCCCGACGATCCGCAAGCACCGCCGAGCGGGCCGAACGGGCGGCGGTAAAAGCGGCGGCCCGCGCCGCCGCCGTCAATCCTTGCGAATATGTTGGGCGAGGAAATCGATCAGCAACCGCACGCGCGGCAGCAGCCCGCGCCGCGACGGAAACACCGCGTGAATCACGCCGCCTTTCGGCGCCCATCCCGGCAGCACGTCGATCAGCGTGCCGTCGCGCAGGTCGTCGTCGATCGCCATGCACGGCAGTTGCACGATGCCGACGCCGTGAATCGCCGCGTCGCGCAGCGCGTGCATGTCGTCGGAGATATAGCGCGGGTGGTGACGCAGTTGCGCGTGCTCGCCGTTCGGCCCGACCAGTTGCCACACGTGATGCCGCGCCGGCCCCCAGTCGAGGCTCGGTTCGCCCGCCAGCCCGGCCGGATCCGTCAGCGGCGCCCCGCGCCTGGCCAGCCATTGCGGCGCGGCCACCAGCCGCTGCGGGCTGTCGCCGAGAATGCGCATCACGAGATCGCTGTCCTCCAGCGGCGGAAAGCGTACGCGCAGCGCGAGGTCGAAGCCTTCGCTCAGCAGGTCGACGCGACGGTTGGTCGCTTCGAGATGCACGTGCACCCGCGGATGAAGCGCCATGAAACGCGCGATGAGCTCGCTCACGCGATATTCGAGCAGCGCGGTCGGGCAACTCACGCGCACGATGCCGCGCGGCTCCGCGTGCTGACGCTCGATCACCTCGCGCGCCGCATCGGCTTCGACGAGCACCGCGAGACAGCGCTCGTAGAATTCGCGGCCCGTTTCCGTGACCGTGAAATGACGCGTCGTCCGCTGCAGCAGCCGCACGTCGTATTGCGCCTCCAGCGCGGCGATGCGCCGGCTCAGCGTCGACTTCGGGATGCCCAGCGCGCGCCCCGCCTGCGTGAACCCGCCGTGCTCGACCACCTTCACGAAATAGTAGAGGTCGTTCAGGTCATCCATGATTGTTCCACCCATAGAACACTGACGGCATTCTACGGGACTGGAAAGCCGGTTGTTGCGCGCATAGCATCCTGATTCAACGTGGATCGACTGGATCGCGGCGGCCCGGAAATATGCCGGACGGGCGCATCGCGCATCGAATCGATTGACCGGGCCTGGCGCACTCGTCCGCCGCGACGACGATCCCGACATCGCGGCCGCGCCACCCCGGACCCTCGGGATTTTTCTCACTTCCTGCTCTGTCTCTGGAGGCAACCATGGCAAGCGAACCGATTCGCGATCCCGCGAACGACCACCTGCTCACCCCGCAGAACGCGGCGTTCATCGTCATCGATTACCAGCCGGTCCAGGTGAACTCCATCGCCTCGATGGATCGCCAGTTGCTGATCAACAACATCGTCGGCGCATCGAAGGCCGCCGTCGCTTACGGCCTGCCGATCGTCCACTCTACCGTCAACGTGAAGACCGGCCTGAACAAGCCGCCGATCCCGCAACTGCGCGCCGCGCTCGAAGGCTATCCGACCTACGACCGCACCAGCATCAACTCGTGGGAGGACGTCGAGTTCCGCAAGGCCGTCGAAGCCACCGGCCGCAAGAAACTCGTCATGACCGCGCTGTGGACCGAGGCGTGCCTGACCTTCCCCGCGCTCGACGCGCTGAAGGCCGGCTACGAGGTCTACGTGGTCGTCGACGCGGTCGGCGGCACGTCGGTGGCCGCGCACGAGGCCGCGCTGCGCCGCATCGAGCAGGCCGGCGGCCAGATGATCAGCGTCGCGCAATTGTTCTGCGAACTGCAGCGCGACTGGGCGCGCAGCGCAACCGTCCCCGCGTTCGTCGACCTGTTCATCCAGACCGGCGGCACCGCGGGCATCCAGTTCTCGTACGACAAGAGCTGAGTCCCGCCTGTATCCCGCCTGTACGCAATCCGCGTGACATGAACCGCCCCGCCCGAGCCGCACGGCCCGGGCGGGTGCCTGTACATCCAGGCCACGTGACAGTTCGCCGGCAACCACACGGCGCCTCGCGGCCAGCCGCGTTTTTCGATCCGTGATTCAATGTGTGACTCGGCATCGCGCATTGCAGCAACACCGCGTGCCGCCTTCCCCTCGTTCGACCTTCACGGAATCACATGACGAATCCTGCCGAGATCAAGGCGCTCGTTTTCGATGTATTCGGAACGATCGTCGACTGGAGAAACGGTGTCGCGCGCGATGCCGCCGCGTTCCTCGCCCGCCATGCGCCGGCGCTCGACCCGTTCGAATTCGCCGATACGTGGCGGCGAGAGTATTCGCCGTCGATGGAAGAAATCCGCAGCGGACGCAGGCGCTACGTGCGGCTCGACGTGCTGCATCGCGAGAACCTCGTGCGCACGCTCGATCGCTACGGCGTCGACGGCGTGCCCGATACGGAGATCGATGCGCTCACCCTCGCGTGGCACCGGCTCGATCCGTGGCCGGATGCCGTCGCGGCGCTGCAGCGCCTGAAACGGCGCTATGTGATCGCCCCGCTGTCGAACGGCAATATCCGGCTGATGATCGACGTCGCGAAACACGCGGGCCTGCCGTGGGACGCGATTCTCGGCGCGGAAGTCGCGCACGCGTACAAGCCGTCGCCGAAGGTCTATACCGACGCGGTCGAGATTCTCGGCATCGCGCCGGCCGAGCTGTGCCTGGTCGCCGCGCACAACGGCGATCTCGCCGCCGCGCGGCAACTGGGGCTGTCCACCGCGTTCGTGCTGCGCCCGACCGAACACGGGCCTGCCCAGACGACCGACCTGAAAGCGGACGACGCGTGGGATTTCGATGTTAAGGACTTGAATGAACTCGCGGACCGGCTCGGGTGTGCGGGGTGAGTGCCGGCCGGGGCCTCGGCGCGTTCCTGATCATGCGCAACACCATGTCGACCTGCAACCGCATCGTGAAACCCTAAGACCGGGTGCTCTGAACCATGAAAGACGATACCTGGGAACGCCTGGAAGCCTTCACGCGCGAGGAACTCGGTCGGCCGCTGTTGGGCGGCAAGCTAAAGCTGCAGCCGAAATCCAGGCTTGAGCAGGACCTCGGCGTCTCTGGCCTGGATGGGGTGGAATTCATCGACAAGTGGGCAGAGACGTTCGGCGTCGACGCCCAACGGTTCCCGTACCGGCGCTATTTCGGCCCCGAAGGTCAGGAACTGCTGTCGTCGCTCATCGGGCTGTTCATGAAGCGACTGCGCCAGCCGGAGCGACGGCCGCTGACCCTGGGAATGCTGGCCGAAGCAACGCGACGCGGGAAGTGGGACACGGACTCGATTGTGGCTTCGGCAGGGAAGTGATCGTGATGGGAGGGGCCGGTCGATCTGCTGACCGGCCCTTTTCGCTGGCGGAAATGTAATTACGTTTTGCGAAATTTTTGGTTCATCGCGGAATGCGGGGGAGGAACGTCGGCGTTCAGCCAAGTCGATCGTCCGCAACGGGTCGTGCGCCGTCGATCATTGACAAGCGCCAGACTGCCGGCAGCGATCACTTCGCCGAACTTTTAGAGATGGCCCGGTACTTTGCGGCGTGGCGGCGCCGCGTCATCCGTTCGATTGCAAAGGCTGAAATCGCTGACGTTAGCCCAATGGCGCTCGCTGCTTGCGTCCATCGTGCTGAACAGAAGTCTGTCCAGCGTGCCACGGCAACGCCAAGGTGCGACCCGAACAATCAGTCAACCCGGTACCAGCGACCCGATTCCGGGCACACAGCGGCGGGTGCGCCGTTCGACCAGACTTGCTCCTCATCCAGGTGCAGCGCGGTCGAAGGGTCGATGTCGAAGACTACCTCAAGTGCTTGCCCGACATGGGCGTCTTCGATGGGAAGCTCCCAGGTCAGGAATATCTGGATGCAATCCTGATCCGCCGCGAAGTCGACCGCATTAAAGCCGCTACTGCTGCGCTGAATGACGCCATGAGGCTGGCCGGTATCGAATATCACAGCTGTCCCCCGGGTCAGGGGAATGCGATGGCCCGTAGAGGGAAAATGCAAGTCCAGCCCCTGGTCCTCGCTCAGGAAGAGATTGCAGAAGGCCGCACCGCCATATTGCGCGCCGTCATGGTGGTACTTCGCGCCGCGACAAGCCATGAGGGCTACGTCACTGGAGGCAAGCACGGTGGGCAGCCCGAGTGCGCACGTCCAGTCGGACATTGCCTGCACGCAGCGCTTGTAGTCCGGCCAGCGCGCTTGCGTTCGCGCCAAAGGCATGGCCTCGACGTCCCCGGGTTCCAGGACGAGCCGCGACGATGTTTCTCTTTCCCAGTCTGCAAGCACGCGTGCGGAGGGAACGGGCACGTCGACCGTGCCAGATAGAACGATGTCACTTACGCGTCGACTGCGGATGGCGTCGCCGCTCCAGAAATAGGAAGTCAGCATGTCTCGAATTCGACGCTGTCGAAGGGGGTATCCGGGCGGATTTTAACGATTCAGCCGGATCGTGTCGGCGACAATCGGCCAGGAAGCGTCATACGCGGACACAGTCGCACAGACATTTGGAGGGCGGTTGCGCTCAGGAATCGGCCACTGAATGTCAAGCGTCTGATATGGGACTCCGAGCCAACGATGAAGCCTCGCCTCGCGTTCAGCCCGATCACGTCTTGAGGCTGGCTTTCAGTTGCAAAAGTTCCCTGACAGGCGGGTTCTTAGCGTTAGACGGAATAACAGGGTCGTCGTCGGCTAGGATGGCACCTGAATCTATGTCGTTTGGCCCAATCTCCCATGCTTGCCTCACGACGATCTCGTCCTTCTGGATTGCAACGCCAAATCCCACATCGGGGAACTGGTCGCTGGACACAAAATGGGCGGGGGCAAGAAGATAACTACCGCCCCCGGAAACTGCTTTAAGGAACATATCGAGATTTGCCGTCGTAGATGGTGTCATCGTCTGATGTCTCCCCACCGATACGATGATTTCAGCACTGCCATCTGATCTAACGTTGCCGGTGATGAACACACGATAGGCGGCAGGGTTGCTCCGCATGATGCCCCTCAGTATCACCACTCGTATTTCGTTGTTCGTGTCGTGCTTGCCAAACTGTTTCTGCCAACCGCTGAAGATCTTCTGGGCGGCTTCCTTTTCGGCGTAGCCGAGGCAGAAAACCGGAAGGGGTGCCTGTGACGGGTCATAAAAATAGAATACCGCCCGCCACTTTGCTTGATTCCATAGCGGGATATCGATCAGAGAGATGATCCGGCGGCTGGAATGCGGTTGACTCTCCAGCTTCCGGTCGAAGAATGAACGCAGATCAGCCGGGGCAGTTGGCTCAACGCTATCATCGGCAGATAATGGAAGCTGCGTGATCTCGACATCGTCGCTCCATTCGTGAGCGCGCTTCAACGGAAACTGGCGCGCGTCAGCAGGCGGCTGCCAGTCATTAACAAGTACCTTAGCGCCCGAGCCAAACACGTTTTCCTGCGTGAGCGAGGTCTCGGCATAGATGAGCGCTCTGGCGAAGCCACGCTCTTCGCCAGCGATCCGGTCCATGTAGCGATCCGGGTCCTCGACGACTGCGATATGAATGATGAAGTGCAGTACAACAGCCATCAGACCATCGCGAAACTGCTTTCGCATTTCGGGCGTCGCGACTTGCGGAGGTGTAGCGTACTGCACGAGCAGGAAAGCTTCGTCATCCGTCTCGCCTTTCGATACCCTCAGTCCTTCGGCAAGGTGATCTACCGGCTCGACCACGATCCTTGCCGTTGGGCGGTAGGGCATGACCCGCTCATTGAGACTAGTCGCAAAGAACGCCTCTATGGTTGCGAGAACCGCCTCAGCCGTCGAGATGCCATCGGTTGTAGCGGGAGCTTCAATGCTGATGTGGCATCCCAATACCGTGGAATGGTAATTGACGCGCGAACCAGCTTCGATCTGGGGCCGCTCAGGCATCTGCAGGCGGCCTGGCTGGCCGAAAGCCTTGCACATGAAGCTGTCGATATCATCATCCGACCAGCGCTCTTCGGTGAAACCTTCATTGCGCAATTCGTCACGGTAGCCTAGCGCGTATAGGAGGAAGCCCTTCGCCATAAACAGACCTTGCGCTTCGAGCACCTCGGGTAGTCCGCCCATCTCCTTTAGTTGTGGCAACGAGGAAGCAAGCATTAGTATGCCCAGCATGCACTCCGACGTCGTCAGATGTTCATTGAAACTCTCGAGTCGATCGTCCCGAAGCATGAGTTGCGGCGCGAGCATCTTTTCGAGTTCGATTGTAGTGAGCGTATGTGCGATGCGCCCTAGACGCAATTCGACCTCGGTGAGCTTACGAACGCAGGTGAGTGCCAAAGGCAGGAGCCTACCCTCCTCCGCGAAATAGGCTAAACACCGCTCACACGCGGACAAGGCACAACAACGCGCGGCCCAAAGCAGACCGACCTCAAGGTATGCGTGATACAACGTCACCAGACAGAAAATCAGATCGTGGCGGTGTTCGCGTTTAACGAAGCGCTCCATCGCACGACCGAGCAGACTGATGGCTTCATAAGGCTTGCCCGCCTCCAGCTTTTTTATGCCACGCTCGCGAAGCATCCCTGCGCCAGCTGCCTCGCCGCGACGTTTTTCCAGCGCAGCAACTACCGATTCAAACAGTTGGTCAAACTCCTCATCGTCAACGCCAAGCGCGCTGATTTCCTCGATGAGCTTCGCCAGCCGTTCGAAGGGATAGTCCCCGAGATTTTCCGCATCCACCACGATCTGCGAAAGCGCTTTCCAAATGTCTCCACGCGCCTCTGGCACTCCCTCGACCATCACATCGTGCATGGCAAGAAAGACAAGGGCTGTACGTGCTTGAAGCGCATTGTTGGGGCGCATGCTTTCCGAGGCGAGGCGCTCCAGTGCGGTGGTCAGGCTATTTCGCCGTGCTTCGATTTTGGCATCGGCTCCAGAAATGACCTTACGCTGAACTTGGCTGGAAAGAACCATCCAAAGATTCATGACCAGTTCGACATCTTCCATGTGCATGGAACTGAGACCGAACGCCTCCACAGTATCGTAAAGCACATTCAACTGCTGCAGGTCGTTGAACCAGAAGACAACCGTCCACGCATAGTTATAGGCAATTCTCAACCGCTGCTTGACGTTCTCGGACGTGTTTGCAATCCGCTCAGCGCGGATGAAAAGACCGTCGATTTCGGTTCTCGGCCGGCCCAGACCGCGCGCAAGAATCGCCGCTCGCAACGCGTCTTCAGCCTGTTGGTACCGTGCACCCTGATAGTAGTCAGGATCAGCGATCGCCTTTTCGAGTTCGTCGAGTTCCTGTCGACGTTCCAAGTCTGCTGGACCGATTTTCCTTTCAACGAGAGGACGAAGATCTTCGATCTTGAGAGCTTCAATCGCGATATCTACCCTCCCGTTTTCGATCACCGCATTGGTAATCCAAGAACGGTCCAGGATAACGACCCGTATCCCGGTTTCCCTGGAGAGCGTGTCTTCACTTTCAGCCCGAGACTTGTCTGGCGCAAATTGGTTCGTAATAAAGTAGATCCGGGTGTAGCCACGGTTCGTCGATGCAATATTGCGGACGTCGCTGCGGACCTTGGATTTCCAGTCCTTTTTCGCACTGAATGCAAACGCCCATCGCTCATGCGCAGCGGCAGGATCGCTACCCACCCACAGCTCTGCCAGTTCACCAGATACAGGAATCGTCTCACTGTCTGCTTTGCTATCGCCCCCACCGGTCGGCCCCGTTTGGGGACGCAAGTTAGGGCAGATTTCCTTCTCCGCAAGACGGCGCGCAAAGTAGGCGAATTCGGTTTCTTGGCTGCGGCTCGTGAGCGTTTCAAGGTGATATTCAAGGAAACCTTGTGTCAACTCTAGCGAGGATGCCAGTTCAGAGTCCGAATACTCGCTGGGACGTCGGGTACGCATGTAGCTGACAGGATCCGGGGCAGCCTCAGGTCCGTGGCTCTTATGATTTGGGTTCGACATGCTCGGCTATTCCATGAGGGCTTCGGGAGTATTCATTCGGCTAATTGCTGCAAAGCAACATTGCGTTGTCTCGCCGGTCCATTGACCTTCCGTTGATCGTCTGTCGGCAGGCCCTAAACACGTCGCTATCGCGAGCTATGCCGCAGTCAGCTTTGGATAATTTACATGAAAGATGTCTGGACTACGGTCCAAGAATCATCCGGTGGTCCAGGAAATTAAGACGCACTTTTTCACGGACTGTTGTCAGGTCAATCCCGGTCAGTAGTTTGCGCAGGTCGCGGATGACCGAATTGGGTCGACAACCGACGCCCACGGAACTTCACGAAGAACCCAATTTTTTTCACGCTACCTGCGTATCGCGCGCAGCTTCACCCGCCGCGCTCTGCGTCATCCACATCGACCGCCCCACACGCTATTCAGGACCCCCAATGAATCGCAACCGCCCCGACTCCCCCATCAGCAACGCGCGATTCGCGTCCGCCGCCGCGCGCAGGTAATCCCACAGCGCCGTCACGCGCCGCAGCTTGCGCAGATCCTCGCGACAGGTCAGCCAGAAGCAGCGCGTGACGACCACGTCGTCCGGCAGCACCGGCACCAGCGCCGGCTGCGTAGCCGCCATGAAGCACGGCAGGATCGCGAGCGCGCCGCCCTGCAGCGCCGCGAACACCTGCGCGATCACGCTCGTCGTACGCAGCCCGGCCGTCGCACCCGGCACCGCGCGCTCCAGATACAGCAGCTCGCTGCTGAACGCGAGATCGTCGACGTAGCTGATGAACGCGTGCCGCGCGAGATCGTCGGTGCACGTGATCGGAGGATGGTTCGCGAGATAGTCGCGGGTCGCATAAAGCCGCAGCTGGTAGTCGCACAGCTTCGTGACCACGTAAGGCCCGCGCTCGGGCCGCTCGAGCGTGATCGCGAGATCGGCCTCGCGCTTGGGCAGGTTGACGAAATGCGGAACGGGCAGCAGATCGACCGTCACATGCGGATGCGCGACGCGAAACCGCGCGAGCTGCGGCGCGAGGAAAAAGCAGCCGAACCCTTCGGTCGACCCGATCCGCACATGGCCCGACAGCGCCTCGCCGGTATTCGCGACCTGGTCGCATGCGGACTGCACGGTCGTCTCCATCGCATCGGCATACGCGACGAGCCGCTGGCCCTCGGCCGTCAGCGTGAAGCCGCCGGAGCGCGACTTGTCGAACAGCAGCGTGCCCATCGCGGTTTCGAGCGCGCGAATGCGCCGCGCGACGGTCGTGTAGTCGACGCCGAGCCGCTTCGCCGCGCCGCTCGCACGCTGCGTGCGCGCGACTTCGAGGAAGAAACGCAGGTCGTCCCAGTTCAGGTTGCCGGAAACCGGCTCGGTGGCGTGTCGCATCGGCGAGGGAAAAAGGGCTATGTCTCCGGGCCGGCCGTCGATATGCATAAATGCACATCCAACCGGTTTTCTTGTCGGTACATCATGGATCCGCGCATAACTATACTCGACCGTGACCTGAGGACCATGAGCCGCGGGCAATAAAACCGGAGACACCATGCAGACCCGATCCACCCTCGATGAGCATGCAACCGCCGCGGCGCCGGCACCCGCCCGCACCGCGAAGCACTACCTGCTGGCCGGCTGGGCCAGCATGGCCGGCACCACGATCGAGTGGTACGACTTCTTCCTCTACGGCACCGCCGCCGCGCTCGTGTTCAACCGCATCTTCTTCCCGTCGCTCGACCCGGTCGTCGGCACGCTCGCCGCGTTCGGCACGTTCGCGGTCGGCTTCATCGGCCGGCCGATGGGCGGCATCGTGTTCGGCCACTTCGGCGACCGCATCGGCCGCAAGTCGATGCTGATGATCACGCTGCTGCTGATGGGCGTGCCGAGCATGGTGATCGGGCTGATTCCGTCTTACGACAGCATCGGCTACTGGGCCGCCGCGCTGCTGATCGCGATGCGCTTCCTGCAAGGGATGGCGGTCGGCGGCGAATGGGGCGGCGCGGTGCTGATGGCCGTCGAGCATGCGCCGAAGGGCCGCAAGGGGCTGTTCGGCAGCCTGCCGCAGACGGGCGTCGGGCTCGGCCTGATCCTGTCGTCGGTCGCGATGGCCGCAGTCGCCGCGCTGCCCGACGCCGACATGCTGTCGTGGGGCTGGCGCGTGCCGTTCCTCGCGAGCATCGTGCTGGTCGGCCTCGGCTGGTTCATCCGCGCGAAGGTGCCGGAGTCGCCCGACTTCGAGAAGGTCCGCAAGCAGGGCAAGGCGGAGAAGTCGCCGGTGACGGCCGCGCTGCGCCGCCATCCGCGCGAGGTGCTGACGATCGTCGGCGCGCGCGCCGCCGAGAACACGTGGTTCTACATGGTCGTCACGTTCGCGCTCGCCTATGCGACGCAGCAGCTGCATCTGCCGAAGGCCGAGATGCTGCACGCGATCACGGCCGGCGCGGTGCTGTCGCTCGTCACGATGCCGCTGTGCGGCCACCTGAGCGACAAGATCGGCCAGCGCCGGATGTTCGCGATCGGCCTCGTGCTGATGTGCGCGTTCGCCGCGCCGTTCTTCATGATGCTCGGCACGCAGCAGACGTCGTACGCGTGGTGGGCGATCGTGCTCGGCCTCGGCGTCGTGTTCCCGATTCTCTATGCGCCCGAGTCGCTGCTGTTCGCGCAGCAGTTCCCGGCGGAAATCCGCTACAGCGGCATCTCGCTGTCGGTGCAGTTGGCCGGCGTGATCGGCGGCGGTTTCGCGCCGATGATCGCGACGTCGCTGCTCAAGGTCGGCGGCGGCCAGCCCCATTACGTGATCGCGTACCTCGTCGGCTTCGGCGTGTTCGCGCTCGCGTGTACCGCATTGATGCGGCCGGCGCGTCCGTAAGCAACCCGCCCCGCACCAGCCCGCATCGCCCCGATTCCAGTTCGACCTGCCGTCCGCCGTGGCCGCACGCGCGACGGACGCAGACCACCCTTTTTCTTCGCACCACCGTTTCCCGGAGAGTTCCATGAACGCCGCAGTTCCCCAGACCACCCTCGCCCTGCCCACCGCCAAGCTGCTGATCGACGGCGCGTTCGTCGAATCGCAAAGCGCCGAATGGGGCGACATCGTGAACCCCGCGACGCAGGAAGTGATCGGCCGCGTGCCGTACGCCACGCTCGACGAGGTCGATGCCGCGATCGCCTCCGCGCAGCGCGCGTTCCAGACCTGGAAGACGACGCCGATCGGCGCGCGCCTGCGCATCATGCTGAAGTTCCAGGATCTGGTGCGCCGCAATCTCGAACGGATCGCGAAAACGCTGACGGCCGAGCAAGGCAAGACGTTGCCCGACGCGCAGGGCGACATCTTCCGCGGCCTCGAAGTGGTCGAGCATGCGTGCTCGATCGGCACGCTGCAGCAAGGCGAATTCGCGGAGAACGTCGCGGGCGGCGTCGACACCTACACGCTGCGCCAGCCGATCGGCGTATGCGCGGGCATCACGCCGTTCAACTTCCCCGGGATGATTCCGCTGTGGATGTTCCCGATGGCGATCGTGTGCGGCAACACGTTCGTGCTGAAGCCGTCCGAGCAGGATCCGCTGTCGACGATGCAGCTCGTCGAACTCGCGATCGAGGCCGGCGTGCCGCAGGGCGTGCTGAACGTCGTGCACGGCGGCAAGACGGTGGTCGACCGTCTCTGCACGCATCCGGACATCAAGGCGATCTCGTTCGTCGGCTCGACGCGCGTCGGCACGCACGTGTACAACCTCGGCAGCCAGCACGGCAAGCGCGTGCAGTCGATGATGGGCGCGAAGAACCACGCCGTCGTGCTGCCGGATGCGCATCGCGAGCAGTCGATCAATGCGCTGGTGGGCGCCGGCTTCGGCGCGGCCGGCCAGCGCTGCATGGCGACGTCGGTCGTCGTGCTCGTCGGCCAGGCGCGCGACTGGCTGCCCGATCTCGTCGAGAAGGCGAAGGCGCTGAAGGTCAACGCCGGCGCCGAAGCCGGCACGGACGTCGGTCCGGTCGTGTCGAAGGCCGCGAAGGCACGCATCCTGTCGCTGATCGACGCGGGCGTGAAGGAAGGCGCGACGCTGCTGCTCGACGGCCGCGACGTGAAGGTGCCGGGCTACGAGCAGGGCAACTTCGTCGGCCCGACGATCTTCTCGGGCGTGACGACCGACATGTCGATCTACCAGGAAGAAATCTTCGGGCCGGTGGTGGTCGTGCTCGAAGCGGATACGCTCGACGAAGCGATCGCGCTCGTCAACGCGAACCCGATGGGCAACGGCGTGGGGCTGTTCACGCAAAGCGGCGCGGCCGCGCGCAAGTTCCAGAGCGAGATCGACATCGGCCAGGTCGGCATCAACATCCCGATCCCGGTGCCGGTCCCCTACTTCAGCTTCACCGGTTCGCGCGGCTCGAAGCTCGGCGATCTCGGCCCGTACGGCAAGCAGGTCGTGCAGTTCTACACGCAGACGAAGACGGTCACCGCGCGCTGGTTCGACGACGACGCGACGGCCGGCGGCGTGAACACGACGATCGCGCTGCGCTGAGCGAGGGCCCGCACATGGAAATCGCATTCATCGGACTCGGCAACATGGGCGGCCCCATGGCCGCCAACCTGCTCAAGGCCGGCCACGCACTGACGGTGTTCGACCTCGACGCGAACGCGGTCGACGCCGCGGTGCGCGCGGGCGCGACGGCCGCCGCCTCGCCGCGCGACGCGGCCGCGCGCGGCGCGCTGGTCATCACGATGCTGCCGGCCGCGCAGCACGTGCGCGCCGTCTACCTGGGCGACGACGGCGTGCTGGCCGGCGCGCGCGCCGGCGCAACGTTCGTCGACTGCAGCACGATCGATCCGGGCACCGTGCGCGCGGTGGCCGAAGCGGCCGCGCAGCGCGACTTCCCGCTCGCCGATGCGCCGGTGTCGGGCGGCACCGGCGGCGCGCAGGCCGGCACGCTGACCTTCATGGTCGGTGCGCCCGACGCGCTGTTCGAGCGCATCCGCCCGGTGCTGCTCGACATGGGCAAGAACGTCGTGCATTGCGGCGGCACGGGCACCGGGCAGATCGCGAAGATCTGCAACAACCTGCTGCTCGGGATCTCGATGATGGGCGTGTCGGAGGCGATGGCGCTCGGCGCGGCGCTCGGCATCGAGCCTTCGGTGCTGGCCGGGATCATCAACACGTCGACCGGGCGCTGCTGGAGCTCGGACACGTACAACCCGTACCCGGGCGTGAACGATGCGGCGCCCGCCGCGCGCGGCTATGCCGGCGGCTTCGCGGCGAACCTGATGCTGAAGGATCTCGGGCTCGCCACCGAAGCTGCACGCAACGCGCGGCAGCCGGTGTGGATGGGCGCGCTCGCGCAGCAGCTCTATCAATCGATGAGCCAGCAAGGGCTCGGCACGCTGGACTTCTCCGCGTGCGTGAAGCTGTACGAAGCACAACCCGCGTAACGCAGCAAACGGACGTGCGCCGACCCGCGATGCCCGTCAACGGCATCGCGGGTCGAATCACATCCGGAGGAACGCGGGCGCGGGCGCCGCGAACGCGCGATCGACGCTTACCCGCGCGGGTTCGACGCGGTCTCGAAGGTCGGATGGCACTCGAACGCAAGCTCGGAGCGCGCATCGACACGGCGGCCGCCGGTCACCGACTCCTGCTTCACGCTCGCGCGCAACCCGCGCTGCGAACAGTAGTTGGTGGCTTCGTTCACGGCTTTTTCATGGGCGTCGGCCCACGTCGTCGACACGCCGAGCGTGCGCGTCGTCACGGTGAAAACGTTCGGGTTCGACGTCGCGGTCACGTCGGATGCGGTTGAACACGCGGCGAGCAAGCATACGGCAGCCGCGACGGTCAACCATCGCAGGGATCGAAAAGAGACAGGGATGGACATGGGGGGCAAGCGCCCGTCGATTCGACGGCATTGAGCAACATAGGCGACAGTATGCCTGTCCGATCGCAGGAGATCATGCCCCTTTCGGTGAACACATTGTTTCGAATGGTTAAACGATGACCCCGCTTCGGCAAGATTTACGGCCTGCGCGGTATGGTGCGCGGCCCGGGGCGTCGCTTTTCCCGGCTGCCGCGCGAAGCCGGGCCAGCGTGAGCGTCGAGCCCGCCCTCGTCAGTGCGCGCCCTCGCGCCGGATCCTCGCCGAGGCGTCCTCCAGATTGCGCCACGCCGGTTGCCCCGGCGCGTAGCGCGCGCGGATGTATGCGGCGAGCTCGGCCATCTGCCGGTCGTCGAATGCGTCGCGAAAACCCGGCATGTAGCCGAGCTGGGCGGTGGCCGGCTGGTCGATCCCGTTGTGCAGCACGCGCAGCAGATTGTCGGGCGCGGCCTGGCTGACGCTCGTGTTGAGCCCCAACAACGGACGCACGCCGAGATGTCCGACGCCGCCCGATTCCGCGTGACAGACCGCGCATGCGGCCTCGAACGCGCGGCGGCCGCTTTCGAGGCCGAGCGTCGCGACGGCTTCCGCGCCGTGCGCGCGACGGATCGCCGCATCCGCGGCCGTGGCGGCATCGACGGACGGCGACAGCGACGCCAGATAGTGCGAGATCGCCCGCACGTCGGATTCGGGCAACGATGCGAGCCCCGCGACGACGGGCGCCATCGGCCCCGCCGCGACGCCGTGCTGGGCGGAGAAGCCCGTGCGCAGATAGTCGAACAGCGCACCTTCGGTCCACGGCACCGGCGCGGCCGGCGACGCGACGAGCGGCGGCGCGATCCAGCCTTCCGCCTCGCCGCCCGCGAGATACGCGCGCCCGCCCTTCTCCGCGCCGAGCGCGTTGCGCGGCGTGTGGCACGCGCCGCAATGGCCGGCCCCATCGACCAGGTACTTGCCGCGATTCCACATCGCGGAGCGCGCCGGATCCGGCGCGAACGGCCGCGCGTCGTGAAACAGCCAGTTCCATCCGGCGACGAGACGCCGCTGGTCGAGCGGAAACGGCAGCTTCGTCTTCGGCGGCGCGTACTTCACCGCCGGCTGCGCCATCAGGTACGCATAGAGCGCGAGCAGGTCGGGCTCGCTCATCTTCGCGAACGCGGTGTACGGGAATGCCGGGTACAGATGCGTGCCGTCGCGCCCGATGCCTTCGCGCATCGCGCGCGCGAACGCCGGATACGACCATGCGCCGATGCCGGTTTCCGGATCGGGCGTGAGGTTGGTCGTGTAGATCGTGCCGAACGGCGTGTCGAGCGCGAGCCCGCCCGCATTGGTCGCGCCGCCGGGCGCGGTGTGGCATACCGCGCAATCGCCGGCGAGCGCGATCAGGCGGCCGCGCTCGAGCGTCGCCGCGCTCCACATCGCGCCGTCCGCGCCGCCAGGCGCGAGCGGAGCGATCGGCGCGGGGCCCGGCAGGATCGCGCAGGCGAGCCCGATCAGCCCGCCGACCACGCCGCCCGCACCGCCGCCGGCCAGCCAGCGGCGCCAGCGCGACGGGCGGCGCGGTGCGCCCGGCTGCCCTTCGGCGAGATCGGCCGGCACCGGCCGTGCCAGCGCCGCACGAATGCGCGCGGCGTCGAACGGCGGCGCGCGAAATCGCACGCCCGTCGCGTCGTACAGCGCGTTCGCGATCGCGGCGGCGGCCGGCGCGGCCGCCTGCTCGATCCGTTGCGCGTCGCGGGTCGACAACGGCTGCGCGCGATCGGCACCGGCGGCCGCCGGATCGAACGCGACGAGTTCATGCGCGATCGTATCCGGCGGCATGCCGTGGCCGGTCTCGTCATGCGCAGGACGCGCGGACAACCGCGCGCCCATCACGCGCGAGATCGCCGCCTCGATCTGCCACGCGGGCAGACCGGCCATCGACGGCTGCCCCGGTTCGCCCGCGCCCTGCCCCGCCACCACGCGCCGCACCGCGACGTCGCCCGTCGCGCGATCGACGTCGAGATCGACGACCCACGCGGACCAGTGCGGGTCGCTTTCGTGCGCGGCATCGGCTGGCGGCTTCCCGCTGTCGAGCGGCGCGGCGAGCGTGCCGGCGCCGTCGAATGCGAAGCCGCGGCCGCTGACACGCGTATTCGCCCGCGCCTGCGCGTCGGCTGCGGCCGGTTCGCCCCACGCGGCGCGTTCGCTGACCATCCGGATAATCTCGCGCGGCCCCGCATCGCGCGATGCATCGAGATGCTGCAAACGCAGCGCGACCGGATCGCGGCCCAGCGTACCGGCCAGTTCGTCGACGAAGGATTCGCGTGCGAATGCGTGTGCGTGGCCGGGAATCGCGTGATCGGCATCGGCCATTTCGATCGACGTCTGCGCATGCCGGTAGACGAATGGTGACGACGGCGCGGATGCGTCGCCGTCCGTTGCCGCGGGTGGCGCATCCGGCGTCGCGCCGGCTTGCGCGCGATACCGCCACGTCGTCATCCGTCCGTCGGGCGCGGTTCGGGTTTCGACGTTGAACGAGGCCTGCGCGCGCGTGTCGCCGATCGGCCATTCGTAGCGCGCGCGATGCGTGCGTGCCGCATCGCCCCCGCGCTGCGCGGAATCGGCGACGACTTCACCGCGCGGCTCGCCCTGTGTCGTGTCTGGTTCGGGCCGCGCGGTCAGGCTGAGGTCATGCTTCATCGCCGTCGCCCCGCAGATAACGCGCGGCCCGATGCACCGCGCGAATGATCTCCAGATGCGTGCCGCAGCGGCACAGGTTGAAGCGCAGCGCGGCGCGGATCGCCGCATCGTCCGGCGACGGATCGCGGTCGAGCAGCGCCTTCGTGCTCATGATCATCCCGTTCAGGCAATAGCCGCATTGCGCGGCCTGCTCGTCGATGAACGCGCGCTGGATCGGATGCGGCGCAGCGCGCGAGCCGAGCCCTTCGAGCGTCGTCACGTCGCGCCCGTTGGCCGCGGCGGCCGGCACGACGCACGCGCGCGTCGGCTGTCCGTCGACGAGCACGGTGCACGCGCCGCACTGGCCGAACCCGCAGCCGTATTTCGGGCCGTTGAGCGCGCAGTCGTTGCGCAGGACCAGCAGCAGCGGCGCATCGGGCGCGGCATCGTCGAAGGTATGCGGCGCGCCGTTCACGCGAAACGCGAGCGGCCGCGACGAAGGAGCGGGATGGGACATGAATGGATCCGGAAGGCAGCGTGCGCGCCGGGGCCGGGCCGGCGGCAGGCATGGCCGCCGGCTCGCGACGGCCGGTGTCACGCACGCTGCTCACGTATAACACGCCGAAATGCGCGCGTACCGCCGCACGATCCGCGATACGGCCGCGCGCCGCACGGCGCCGGGCTCGCGTGCGTCAGGCGACGGCCGCGACGGTGCTGCGCGACGGCGACTCCAGCGGCACGCCGAACACGTCGTAGCCGAACACCCACGCCGGATCCTCGTTCGTGCGCAGCCACGTGTTGTTGTGCGACACGAGCTGCACCTTCGACGCACGCGCCGCGCGATTCGCTTCGTACAGCGCGAACGCGCCCGCGTAATCGCCGATGCCGACCTCGTCGAGACAGCGCGCGAGCATCGCGGCATCCTCGATCGCCATCGCGGCGCCCTGCGCCATGTGCGGCTTCATCGGATGGCATGCATCGCCGAGCAGCACGAGACGGCCGCGGCTCCACAGCGGCAGCGGATCGCGCTCGAGCAGCGGCCACTTCGTGATCGACGGCGACACGTCGATCAGGTGCTGGATGTCCGCATGAAAACCCGCGAACGCTTCGCGCATTTCGTCGCGGCTGCTGTCGACCATCGACACGCCTTCCGGCCACTCGGCCTGCGGCACGCCGGTCACGTAGTAATACTCGTCGCGCTTCTCGGTCACGTAGTAGACCATCATGTGGCGATCCTCCGACCACCACTTCACGCACATGTCGTACGGCTTGTTGCCGAGCAGCGACGCGGGGAATACCGCGCGATGCGCGACGTAGCCCGTATAGCGCGGCGGCTCCGCGCCGAGCAGGTGCTCGCGAATCCGCGAATTCACGCCGTCCGCGCCGATCACGATGTTGGCCGTCTCGACGCTGCCGTCCGCGAACGTCAGGCGCACCTCGCCGCCGGTGTCCTCCACCGCAGCAAGCCGCTTGCCGAAGCGGATCGTGCCGGGCGTCACCGCCTGCGTCATCAATGCATGGAAATCGCCGCGATGCACGGTCAGGTAGCTCGCGCCGTACGTCTTGCGCGCGTAGTCGCCGAGCGGAATCTGCGACAGCACGTCGGCCGTCCGCCAGTCGCGGCTGTACCAGAAATCCGGATGCGAACCCATCGTCTCCAGCGCGTCCTCGCAGCCGATGCGCCGCATGATCTTCATCACGTTCGGGCCGAGATGAATCCCCGCGCCGAGGCGCGAGAACGCCGGCGCCTGCTCGTACAACGCGACGTCGTAGCCGCCGCGCTGCAGCAGTGCAGCCGCGGCCGTGCCGCCGAGACCGGCGCCGATGATTGCGATACGGGGTTTGCTCATGCGGATCTCCTGATCGTGGGCCCGTCGCCGAACACGGTGCGAGAACGGGCGGATTGAATGGCATTTATGTAGCGTACACACTCAATTTATTCACGACAAGAGGATTGTCGAGCACGGCCGAGATATACGGGAAAACACCAATAAAATCCAGATATCTCGCGCTCACAAACGCTCCGCATCGATCGGCAATCATTTTGATCCATTGCCATTTTCAAATGTACACACTAGACTTTGCTCGAAATCAGGCGACCCCGCATCCGCGTGCCGCCCCACCCTTACCGACACGGAGCCTCCCGTCATGAGCAAGACCTACCGCATCGGCCAGATCGTGCCGAGTTCCAACACGACGATGGAAACCGAGATTCCCGCGATGCTGCGGTTGCGCGAAACGATCCGGCCCGAACGCTTCACGTATCACTCGAGCCGGATGCGGATGAAGAAGGTCGTCAAGGAAGAGCTGGCGGCGATGGATGCCGAATCCGACCGCTGCGCGATGGAGCTGAGCGATGCGCGCGTCGACGTGCTCGGCTATGCGTGCCTCGTCGCGATCATGGCGATGGGCCACGGCTATCACCGCGTGTCGCAGAAGCGTCTGCGCGAGCGCACGCAGGAGAACGGCGGCGACGCCCCCGTCATCACCAGCGCCGGCGCGCTCGTCGACGCACTGAAGGTGATCGGCGCGAAGCGCATCGTGGTGGTCGCGCCGTACATGGTGCCGCTGACCGAGCTGGTGGTCGACTACATCCGCAACGAAGGCTACGACGTGATCGCGTACCGCGCGCTGGAAATTCCGGACAACCTCGACGTCGGCCGTCACGACCCGGCGCGCCTGCCCGACATCGTGAAGACGCTGCCGTACCAGGACGCCGATGCGATCGTGCTGTCCGCCTGCGTACAGATGCCGTCGCTGCCGGCCGTCGCGAAGGTCGAGGCGATGACGGGCAAGCCGGTGATCACGGCCGCGATCGCGACCACCTACGCGATGCTGCGCGAACTTGATCTCGAACCGGTCGTGCCGGGCGCCGGCGCCCTGCTGTCCGGCGCGTACTGATTACGGGTTGCCGCCCTTTCGACGGAGCTTTTTCATGTCTTCAACTTTCCTGTACGGCGCGAATGTCCACGCCAACGGCATCCGCCAGCACTACCTGCGCTACGGCGGCACCGCCGGTGCGCGCGCGTCGCGTCCGGCGGTCGTGCTGATCCCCGGCATCACGAGCCCCGCGATCACGTGGGGCTTCGTCGGCGAAGTGTTCGGCGCGGCGTTCGACACCTACGTGCTCGACGTGCGCGGCCGCGGGCTGTCCGAGGCGTCGTCGACGCTCGACTACGGTCTCGACGCGCAGGCCGACGACATCGCGGCGCTGGTTGCCGCGCTCGGCCTGCCGCGCACGAGCCTCGTCGGCCATTCGATGGGCGCGCGGATCGCCGCCCGCGCGGCGCGGCGCGCCATCCGCGGGCTCGAATCGGTCGTGCTCGTCGATCCGCCGGTGTCAGGCCCGAACCGCCGCGACTATCCGGGCAAGCTGCCGTGGTACATCGACTCGATGGCGCTCGCGCGCGCCGGCACCGACGCCGAAGGGATGCGCGCGTTCTGCCCGACCTGGACCGATGCCGAGCTGCAACTGCGCGCCGAATGGCTGCACACCTGCGACGAGCGCGCGGTGCGCGCGACGTACGAGAGCTTCCATGCCGACGATTTCCACGCGGACGCCGCGCGGCTGACCGTGCCGTCGCTGCTGATCACGGCCGGGCGCGGCGACGTGGTGCGCGACGACGACGTCGCGGAACTGCAGCGCGCCACGCCGTCGATGCGACACGTGCGCGTGCCCGACGCGGGCCACATGATTCCGTGGGACAACGCGGCGGGCTTCTACGCCGCGTTCGGCGACTTCCTCGGCGCGCCGCTCGCGGCCTGAGCGCGTCGCCCACTCTTTCCTTCACGCCTTTACCGGAGCCGACGATGCCAGTCAGCGACACCCAACTGATCGACGCGTGGAAGCAGGTGCTCACGCTGTCGCGCCTCGAACCCGGCCAGACCGTCACGATCCTGACGAGCGCGGCCACGCATCCGCAAACGCTGTCGTGCGCGCTGATCGCGACGCAATCGATGGGCGCGATCGTCAACCGCCTCGACCTGCCGCCGGTGAACGGCGAGAAGGCGTTCAGCCGCGACCCGCTCGCGTATCTCGGCACGACGCCGCTGACCGGCAACCGCGCCGCGATCGCCGCGCTGCGCGAGAGCGACCTCGTGCTCGACCTGATGACGCTGCTGTTCTCGCCCGAGCAGCACGACATCCTGAAGTCCGGCACGAAGATCCTGCTCGCGGTCGAGCCGCCCGAAGTGCTGGTGCGGATGGTGCCCACGCTGGCCGACCGCACGCGCGTGCTCGGCGCCGCCAAGAAGATCGCCGCCGCGCGCGAGATGCGCGTGACCTCCGCGGCCGGCACCGCGCTCGCGTGTCCGCTCGGCGACTTTCCGCCGACCGCCGAATACGGCTTCGTCGACGCGCCGGGCCGCTGGGATCACTGGCCGAGCGGCTTCGCGCTGACCTACCCGAACGACCGCACCGCGCGCGGCACGATCGTGATCGATCGCGGCGACATCCTGCTGCCGCAGAAGCACTACGTGAGCGAGCCGATCGCGCTGACCGTCGAAGGCGGCTATGCGACGCGCATCGAAGGCGGCGTCGACGCCGACCTGCTGCGCGACTACATGGAAACCTTCGCCGACCCGGAAGGCTATGCGATCTCGCACATCGGCTGGGGGCTGCAGCCGCGCGCGCGCTGGTCGACGCTCGGCCTGTACGACCGCGAAGCGACGATCGGCATGGACGCGCGCGCATTCGAAGGCAACTTCCTGTTCTCGCTCGGGCCGAACAACGAAGGCGGCGGCAACCGCACCACCACCTGTCACATCGACATTCCGCTGCGCCGCTGCACGGTCGAACTCGACGGCGAGACCGTCGTGCGCGACGGCCGCGTGATCGATCAACCCGCCTGACCGACGAGTACCCGACACCATGACCGATCTTTCCCATCACGCCGAAGCGGGCGTCTATCGCCAGCAGGGTTTCGGCACGCCGCTGCCGCCGCACGGCAACATCGGACTGCTGATCGTCGACTTCGTGGTCGGCTTCGCCGATCCCGTGACGTTCGGCGGCGGCAACATCGCGCCGGCGATCGCGCGCACGACGCGGGCGCTCGCGCTCGCGCGCGAACGCGGCTGGCCCGTCGCGCACAGCCGCATCGTGTACGCGGACGACGGCAGCGACGACAACGTGTTTTCGCTGAAGGTGCCCGGCATGGCAACGCTGACCGAGCATCATCCGAACAGCGCGATCGTGCCCGAGCTCACGCCCGCTGCCGGCGAACTCGTCGTGCGCAAGACCGTGCCGTCCGCGTTCTTCGGCACGCAACTGGCGCCGTGGCTCGCGCAGCGCGCGGTGCAGACGCTGCTCGTCGCGGGCGCGGTGACGAGCGGCTGCGTGCGCGCGAGCGTGGTCGACGCGATGTCGCACGGGTTCCGTCCGCTGGTGCTCGCTGATTGCGTCGGCGATCGCGCGATCGCGCCGCACGATGCGAACCTGTTCGACATGCAGCAAAAATATGCGGCCGTGATGCCGCTCGACGATGCGATCGCGGCGGTCGACGCCGCGCACGCGCGCTGAGCTATCGTCACGAGCCGTCGCGCAGCGCGGGCGCCGGCCGCGCCGGTGCGCCCGCGCGCGATTGACGCTGCGGTTTTGGCGGCCTAGATTCGACGCGTGCGCGGCCGGCGGCGCACGCGCGCCGCACCCGCCGCGACCGTTCGCCGGCCGCGCCCTTCCCGACAGGACTCTTCATCCGTGAATCGCTTCGAACTGCTTGCGCGCGGCGGCTGCCTGACCGTGATCCGCCCGCCCGCGCCGCCCGTGAAGCCGGCGCCCGGCCAGCCGGGCAGCCTGTCGTCGTACGTACCGGCGCTGCCCGAAGTGTTCGTCGCAATCCTCGACGACGGACGCATCCTCGCCTTCAACGGACACGTCGACCTCGGCACCGGCATCCGTACGTCGCTCGCGCAGATCGTCGCCGAGGAACTCGACGTGCCGGCCGCGCGCGTCACGATGGTGCTCGGCGACACGGCCGCGACGCCGAACCAGGGCCCGACCATCGCGAGCGCGACAATCCAGATTTCCGCCACACCGCTGCGTTGCGCGGCCGCCCAGGCGCGGCACGCGCTGCTGGCGCTGGCCGCCGAGCGCTTCGGCATCGACGCCGTGCAACTCGTCACCGAAGACGGGACGATCTCGGTTCCCGCCGACGGACGCACCGCGACATTCGCCGCGCTCGTCGCCACGCACCGCATCGCGCTGACGCTCGACCTGAATGCGCGGACGAAGGATCCCGCGCACTACCGGATCGTCGGCAAGTCGTCGCCGCGCGTCGACGTGCCCGCGAAGGCCACCGGCCAGCTCACGTTCGTGCACGACATGCGCGTGCCGGGCATGCTGCACGGCCGCGTCGTACGGCCGCCGTATGCGGGCCACGACAGCGGCGCGTTCGTCGGCACGTCGCTCGTCGACGTCGATCGCGCGTCGGTCGCCGACGTTCCGGGGCTGGTGGCCGTCGTCGCGATCGGGGACTTCGTCGGCGTCGTTGCCGAACGCGAGGAACATGCGATTCGCGCGGCGCGTCAGTTGCGCGTCACGTGGCGACCGCACCCCGCGCTGCCGTCGCTCGATGCGCCGGCCGCCGCGATCGCCGCCGCGCCCGCGCAACGTCGCGTCCTGCTCGACGAAGGCAGCGTCGAGGCGGCGCGCACGCAACCCGGCACGATCACGCTGTCGCGCACCTACGCGTGGCCGTTCCAGATGCACGGCTCGATCGGCCCGTCGTGCGCGCTCGCCGACTATCGCGCGCCGGGCGACGGCCGGATCACCGTGTGGTCCGGCACGCAGAACCCGGTGTCGCTGCGCTACGACCTCGCGACGCTCGTGGCGCGCGACGAAGCGGATTTCGACATCGTGCGGATGGAAGCGGCCGGCTGCTACGGCCGCAACGGCGCGGACGACGTATGCGGCGACGCGCTGCTGCTGTCGCGCGCGGTCGGCCGGCCGGTGCGCGTGCAACTGTCGCGTGCGGACGAACATCTGTGGGAACCGAAGGGCGCCGGCCAGCTGATGCAGGTGACGGGCACCGTGACGCGCGACGGCCGCCTGCTCGGCTACGACTTCACGACGCGCTATCCGTCGAACGACGCGCCGCTGCTCGCGACGCTGCTGACCGGCGCGATCGCACCCGAGCCGCGCGTGTTCGAGATGGGCGACCGGACGGCCGTGTCGCCTTATGCAAGCCCGAATCGCCGTTTCGTCTGCGAGGATCTCGCGCCGCTCGTGCGCGCGTCGTGGCTGCGCGGCGTATCGGCGCTGCCGAACTCGTTCGCGCACGACGCGTTCGTCGACGAATGCGCGGCGCTGGCCGGCATCGATCCGCTCGCGTTCCGCATTCGCCATCTGCAGGACACACGTGCGATCGAACTGCTGCGGGCCGTGGCCGAGCGCGCGGGCTGGACGCCGCGCGCAGGCCGCGACAAGGAACGGGATGGCCGCGATGGCGCGCGCGTCGTGCGCGGCCGCGGCATTGCCTATGCACGCTACGTGCACAGTCGCTTCCCCGGTTTCGGCGCGGCGTGGTCCGCATGGGTCGTCGACCTGAGCGTCGATCGCGTGTCGGGCGAAATCCGGATCGAGCGCGTGACGGTCGGCCAGGACACCGGCACGATGATCAATCCGGACGGCGTGCGCCACCAGATCCACGGCAACGTGATCCAGGTATTGAGCCGCACGCTGAAGGAGCGCGTCCGGTTCGCCGACGGCAAGGTCGCGTCGCGCGAATGGGCGAGTTATCCGATCCTGACGTTCGACGAAGTGCCGGACGTCGACGTCGTACTGATGCCCAGACAAGGCGAGCCGCCGCTCGGCGCGGGCGAATCGGCATCGGTGCCGGGGCCGGCCGCGGTCGCGAATGCGCTGTTCGATGCGACCGGCGTGCGCGTCTACGCGCCGCCGTTCACGCCCGAAACGGTGCGGGCCGCGCTACGCGAGGCCGGCCGGCTTCAAGGCGCCGAAACGCCTGCCGTCGCGGGCGCCGTATAGCGCCGTATAGCGCCGGGTTGCGTCGATAGACGGACGGCGCCGTGCATCACGCATCGCCGTCGGCCTCCATCATCTTGCGCAGCAGGTACTGCAGCGCGACGCGCTCGCCCGGATTGAGCGGGCCGTACGTGCGCTCCGTCACCTGCCGCGCGAACGGCACCGTGCGGTCGATCAGCGCGTGGCCCGCCGCCGTCGCGCGCACGATCAGCTTGCGGCCGTCGTTCGGGTCGGGCAGCACTTCGATCAGCGCGCGCGCCTTCAACCGGTCGACCACGCCGCGGATCGTCGCCTGGTCGATCGCGGTCGCCTTGACGATGTCGTTCAGCGAACACGCCTGCTTTTCCTTGACCGCGCACAGCGCGACGAACTGGGCGGCCGTCAGATCCGAATCGGGGATCGCTTCCTGAAAGATCGCAACGTGACGCTGATATGCGCGGCGCAACAAGTGGCCGACCTGGTCGTGAAAGTCGTAGGAATCCTTGGAAGACGCCATGAAAGTGAAAGCCCGCGCGGCACGAATGGGAAAGGTAAGGAGTGTACACCCTCAAATCGACGCAATCGGCCGCGCGCGCGCCGCTTCGTTGCGGTGCATCAGGGTTCGCCGCACCGCTCGCGCACCCTGCGCGAAGATCCGTCGGCGTTGCCGTTCATGCCCGGATGGCAGGCTGTCGGGCTGTCGAATCGCTTGCGCGCATACGCTGCGCTTTTGAGCGCATACGCACTAATTCGGCGCACGCCTCGGCGTTTTATAAAACTGCTTAAATGCACGCGTTGATTCGCTGGAATCCTCGAAAAATGCGCGATTTTCTTCACGCATTAGTCGGCCATGACGCCTCCGTTTTCATGCCTGTGCGATTCCGTATTTTCTAGTGTGTACGCTATGTAATTGGCGTGCTATACAGACTCCAGCGCGCGGCGAGATGCTCGCTCGCGTCGATCGGCCACTCACTCATCCGTCACACTTGAACAGGGGCAGTCCCATGTCTACCGCACACCCGAGCACCGCCGTCTCCGCCGACGACGCGCAGCACGGCATGCTCTACCGCAAAGTCACGCTACGCCTGATCACCCTCTTTTGCCTGTGCTACTTCGCGGCCTACCTCGACCGCATCAACATCGGCCTCGCGAAGCTGCAGATGCTCGATGCGCTGAAGTTCAGCGATACCGTGTACGGGCTCGGCGCCGGCCTGTTCTTCGGCGGCTACATCCTGTTCGAAGTCCCGAGCAACCTGGTGCTGCAGCGCGTCGGCGCGAAGCTGTGGATCGCGCGGATCATGATCACGTGGGGCCTGCTGTCCGGCGCGACGATGTTCGTGCAGACGCCGATGCAGTTCTACATCGTGCGCTTCCTGCTTGGTGCCGCCGAAGCCGGCTTCCTGCCCGGCGTGCTGCTGTACCTGACGCAGTGGTATCCCGACGCGCGCCGCGCGCGGATCGTCGCGCTGTTCATGGTCGGCCTGCCGTTGTCGAGCATGATCGGCAGCCCGATCTCCGGCTGGATCATGCGCGCGTTCGACGGCGCGCACGGGCTCGGCGGCTGGCAGTGGCTGTTCCTGCTCGAGGCGTTGCCGTCGATCCTGCTCGGCTTCGCGGTGCTGCGCTGGCTGCCCAACAGCATCGAGACCGCGCGCTGGCTCGACGACGACGAAAAGCGTGCGCTGCGCGACAACCTCGACGCCGATCCGGCCGGCAACAAGAGCCATGCACTCGGCCGCGCGTTCTCCGATCCGAAGGTGTGGGCGCTCGGCCTCATCGATCTGTGCGTGCTGCTGGGGCTGTATGCGGTGAGTTTCTGGCTGCCGACGATCCTGCGCGATACCGGCGTGAAGGACGCGTATCACATCGGCTGGCTGATGGCGATCCCGAACGCCGTAGCCGTGCTCGCGACGCTGTATTGCGGCGCGAGCTCCGACCGCGCGCGCGAACGCCGCTGGCATATCGTCGTGCCGTTCCTGGTGTCGGCCGTCGCGCTCGCGCTTGCGGCCGCGTCGTCGCACGGCACGCTCGCGACCGTGCTGCTGTTCTCGCTGATCAACGCGGGCGCCGCCGCCGCGATGCCGGTCGTCTGGGCGCTGCCGTCCACGTTCCTGAAAGGCTCGGCTGCCGCCGGCGGGATCGCGTTCGCGTGCTCGATCGCGAACCTCGGCGGATTCGGCAGCACCTATTTCATCGGCTGGCTGCGCGACACCTTCCATTCGCAAAGCGCGGGGCTGTACGGCTTCGCCGCCTGCATGCTGGTCGGCTGCGCACTCGCGCTCGCGTATCCGGCAAAGCTCGTGAATCGCTGATGTGCCAACGCGCGCGGCGACGCCACGTCGTCGCGCGCGATTCTGCCGTTTGCCGAAGATGCGCGCCGTATCGATGCGTACGCAACGACTTCCGAACGCGCAGCGCTACCCGCCTCCTCTCTTAGCAGCCGCACCGGTTGCGCAACGCACACCGATCGCGTTTGAAACGCCGTTGCCGCGAACGTCGCGCGCGGACACGCCACCACGCCGCTTTTTTACAAGCGCATGACCCGACGCGCACGATCACGCGCGGCATTTGACAACCCGCCCCGCCGCACACGCCGCCACACGGCCGCCCGCGTGCTTCGCGCCATGCAGGCACATCGCTTGCGACATCCTCGCGCCCGTCATCCGGCGGACGGCATTCATCCTTCAACCGGCGCTGCGCACCGCGCAACGCTTCGCGCGGCGACCCCGCATCGCAAGCAGGCTCCCCTGAACGAGAGGACGACAATGAAATCCATACGAACGATCGCGGCGCTGTGCTCGGTCATTTCCGTGCTCACCGCGTGCGGCGGCGACGGCAACGACGTCGGCACCGAGCTCGGGATCTCGAAGCCGCAGGCACGCTTCATCAACGCCGTGCCGGCCGGCCCGAACCTCGACTACTACCTGAATGCGAAGGTCGACGCATCCGGCGTCGCGTACAAGGGCGTCACGCGCTATCACGACGTCGATTCCGGCACGCAGAACGCCAGCTACGACGTATCGGGCACGACGACGACGATCGCATCGCAATCGTTCAGCGCGGCGAACGGCCACCACTACACCACGATTGCGCTGCCGAGCACCGCGTCGCCGATCTCGGTGATCGACGATCCATACGACAAGGGCCTGCTGTCCGACAAGGCGCGCGTGCGCACCTTCAACGCATCGCCGAACGCGCAGAACGTCGACGTATACGTCGTGCCGCCGGGCACCGACATCACGACGCAAAGCCCGACGCTGTCCGGCGCCGCCTATCAGAACGCGTCGCCCGCATCGGGCCAGGATTCCGTCTACCTGAACGGCGGCAATTACCAGGTGATCGTCACGACCGCCGGCAGCAAGTCGCCGATCCTGACGACCGCGCCGGTGGCGCTCAACAACAACGCCGACTGGCTGCTGGTGACGATTCCGTCCGGCGGCATCGGCGACGTGACGCCGAACGACGTCCACGTGCTGGTCGCGCAAGGCAACGACGCCGACACCTCCGCGCAGGAACTCGGCCCGCAATAAGCGGCGCCGCGCGCCCGACGCCCGGCGGAGCGTCGCGCCATCCGCCCGTCAGTCGCCGCGCTCGAGGCGGATCACATGCTCGGCGCGCGTCCCGTCGCCGTGCTCGATCTCGACGTCGCCGACATGACTCACGCGCCAGCCGGGGCGCGTCGCGATCCGCGGCAGGTTGCCGGACGGACGGCTCTCGATACCGCCGAGCCCTTCGTCCGGGGTGTCGACCGCATCGTCGAGCGACGCGTTCGAATAGATCACGTTGTCGTGCCATTCGGTCGCGCCGGTGCGCGCTTCCATGCCCTTGCCGTCGACGTCGACCGTGTTGTCCGTCATCGCCATGTTCGCGTTGTCGAGCGTCACGATCCGGCCCGCCGCACGGCGCACCGGATCGCCGCTGTCGACCGCATGCGCACCGACGTCGATCGGCGGCAGGCCGGTCGGCGCTTTC
The DNA here is from genome assembly GCF_003366075.1 of Burkholderia sp. IDO3. Lineage (NCBI taxonomy): Bacteria > Pseudomonadati > Pseudomonadota > Betaproteobacteria > Burkholderiales > Burkholderiaceae > Burkholderia > Burkholderia sp. IDO3. The sequence continues at coordinate 1,167,328 of NZ_CP028962.1, read as the reverse complement.
GCCGCGATCGTCTCGGGCGTCTGCGGCCGCTTCGCGACTTCGGCGGCCCGGGCCGCGGCATCCGGCATGCCGCCGGCCGCCGGCGTCTTCACCGGGCTTTGCTCGATCTGTTCCCGCTGCTGTTTCGGGGTTGGGTTCGATTCCGCGTTCTGCATCGCACCTCCTTTCCGGACGGCGTGTGCCGGCGGGATGCACGGCGCCGGTCCGGGAATCGCTACAACGGTCCTTGCAAATCTTTCACGCACGGCGCGTCGCGCACGCGCGTCACCCGGCGCACGTGCCGCGCCCGCACGACATCATGACGCCCGGCAGGCGGCGGCCGCGCACCCGGCGCGCGCCGCCTGCGCCTGACGGTCAGCCGCCGCTCGCGCCAGCCGGTGCGGAAGCCGCACCCGGCGTGCTCGCGCCGCTGTCGCCGCCGGTCGTCCCGGTGTCGGCGCCGGCCGCGCCGCTGCCGGGCGTGCCCGACGGCGCGGTGGACGGCGCGGCCGACATGCCGCCCGTGGCGCTCGTGTCGGAGCTCGCACCGGTGCCGGTGTCGTTGTCGCCCTTCTTCTGACAGCCCGCCCCCGCCGCCAGGCCGGCGATCAGGATGCCGGCGAAGACGGCTCGCGATACGTGACGAAAGGAATATCGCTGCATGACACCTCCGCTGATGTCGATGTGGATGGAGCCCGTCGACCCGCAATTCGCGTGCCTCCGGCGGCGGCCGGCCGGCGATCGCGCCCCATTCATTTTTCAAATGACGCCCAACCGAATATTTAATTTCCCATCGTTGTGGCCGCCGCCCATACTCGCGAACAAATCCGAGACATAACGTCCACGGTGGCCGGGCCCGCGCTGCGTGCACACGCTGCCGGTTCGCGCCCCCGCACATGGAAGGAGACAAGGCGTGCAACTGGAAGCTACCCACGGCCCGGGCATCGTGCTCGGCGCGGACGACGCATCGCATCGAACCGATACGGCCACGCGCGACCCCGCGCTGAGCCCGCGGCTGCACAACCCCGACCTCGCGCCGACCCAGGCCGAAGGCCGCACCTGGGGCCGCTACAGCATCTTTGCGCTGTGGACCAACGACGTGCACAACATCGCGAACTATTCGTTCGCCATCGGCCTGTTCGCGCTCGGCCTGTCGGGCTGGCAGATGCTCGCCGCGCTCGCGATCGGCGCGGTGCTCGTCTACAGCTTCATGAATCTCACCGGCTACATGGGCCAGAAGACCGGCGTGCCGTTCCCGGTGATCAGCCGGATGAGCTTCGGCATCTACGGCGCGATGCTGCCCGCGATGATCCGCGCGGTGATCGCGATCGCATGGTTCGGCATCCAGACCTATCTCGCGTCGGTCGTGCTGCGCGTGCTGCTCACCGCGATCTGGCCGGGCCTCGCCGCGTTCGACCAGAACGCGATCTTCGGGCTGTCGTCGCTCGGCTGGATCACGTTCGTCGCGATCTGGCTCGTACAGATCGGCATCCTCACGTACGGGATGGAAATGGTCCGCAAGTACGAAGGGCTCGCCGGCCCGGTGATCCTCGTCACGACGCTGTCGCTCGCCGCGTGGATGTTCAGCCGCACGGGCGGCCATCTCGCGATGTCGATCGGCAAGCCGATGACCGGCCTGAAGATGTGGACCGAGGTGTTCGCGGGCGGCTCGCTGTGGCTCGCGATCTACGGCACGCTGGTGCTCAATTTCTGCGATTTCGCGCGCTCGTCGCCGAGCGCGAAGACGGTGAAGATCGGCAACTTCTGGGGCCTGCCGGTCAACATCCTGGTGTTCGCGACGATCAGCTTCGTGCTCGCGGGCGCGCAGTTCAAGCTGAACGGCCACATCATCCACAGCCCGACGGAAATCATCGCGACGGTGCCGAACAAGCTGTTCCTCGTGCTCGGCTGCCTCGCCTTCCTGATCGTGACGGTCGCGGTGAACATCATGGCGAACTTCGTCGCGCCGGCCTTCGTGCTGACGAGCCTCGCGCCGCACCGCCTGTCGTTCCGCCGCGCGGGCCTGATCAGCGCGACGATCGCGGTGCTGATCCTGCCGTGGAACCTGTACAACAGCCCGATCGTGATCGTCTACTTCCTGTCCGGCCTGGGCGCGCTGCTCGGCCCGCTGTACGGGATCATCACGGTCGACTACTGGCTCGTGCGCAAGCAGCGCGTGAACGTGCCGGATCTCTACACCGAAGCGCCGACCGGCGCGTATTTCTACACGGGCGGCGTGAACCGCAAGGCGCTCGCGGCGCTCGTGCCGTCCGCGCTGATCTCGATCACGCTCGCCGTCGTGCCGGCCTTCAGCGCGATGACGCCGTTCTCGTGGCTGCTCGGCGCAGCCATCGCGGGCAGCGTGTACTGGCTGACGGCCGATCGCAAACGGCAATACGAGGAGCGCTCGGGCGAACACATCGCGGTCGCCTGCGCCCAACACTGATGCATGCATACGGAGTTCCCCAATGAGAATCCTGGTAGTCAACGTCAACACGACCGAATCGATCACCGACGCCATCGCCGCGCAAGCGCAGGCCGCGGCCTCCCCCGGCACGGAGATCGTCGGGCTGACGCCGCGCTTCGGCGCGGAGTCGGTCGAAGGCAACTTCGAGAGCTACCTCGCGGCGATCGCCGTGATGGAGCGCGTGTTGAGCTACGACGAACCGTATGACGCGGTGATCCAGGCCGGCTACGGCGAGCACGGCCGCGAAGGCTTGCAGGAACTGCTGACGGTGCCCGTCGTCGATATCACCGAAGCAGCCGCGAGCGTCGCGATGCTGCTCGGCCACCGCTACTCCGTCGTCACGACGCTCGACCGCACGGTGCCGCTGATCGAGGATCGCCTGAAGCTCGCCGGGCTCGATGCGCGCTGCGCGTCGGTGCGCGCGAGCGGTCTCGCGGTGCTCGAGCTCGAGGAGAATCCGGCGCGTGCGATCGAATCGATCGTCGGCGAGGCGCAGCGCGCGGTGAAGGACGATCGCGCCGAAGTGATCTGCCTCGGCTGCGGCGGCATGGCCGGCCTCGACCGGCAGATCGAGGAATGCACGAGCGTGCCAGTGGTTGACGGCGTGTCGGCCGCGGTCGCGCTCGCCGAATCGCTGGTGCGCCTGAAGCTGAAGACGTCGAAGGTCCGCACGTACGCGCCGCCGCGTCCGAAGCGGATCGTCGGCTGGCCCGGCACCTTCGTCAAATGACGAGCCGCGCGAGCGCGTAGCGACATGCGGGACGCACCGGCACCGGCCAGCCTTCGCTCCGACGCGTGCGACGCCACGGGCGCGCTCGACGTGCTGGACGCGCGGCTGATGCGCATCCTGCTCGTGCTGCTCACCGAGCGCACCGTGTCGCGCGCCGCCGTGCGGCTGAACATGTCGCAGCCCGCGACGAGCGCGGCGCTCAAACGCCTGCGCACGCTGCTCGGCGATCCGCTGCTGGTGCGCAGCCGCTACGGGATGGTGCCGACCGAGTTCGGCGCGCGCCTGATCGAGCCGTTGCGCAACGCGCTGCGCGTGATCGATTTCATCCGCATCCAGCAGCCGACGTTCGACGCGCGCACGTCGGTGCGCACCTACCGGATCGGCTGCCCCGACTACCTGAACGTGCTGTTCGTGCCGAAGCTCGTCGCGCTGTTCCGCGAACGCGCGCCGAACGCGCAGCTCGTGTTCCACCCGCTCGGCGACGGCTTCGACGACGAACGCGCGCTGGCCGACGGCGAACTCGACGTCGTGATCGACAACCGCGCGGCGCGTCTGTCGCGATTCCGCCAGGACGATCTGTTCGACGATCGCGTCGTGTGCCTGATGCGCGCGACGCATCCGCTCGCGCGGCGCGGGGCGATGACGGCGGACGAGTTCGCGCGGACCGCGCAGCTGTGTCCGACGCCGTCGTGGCTCGAAGCGTCCGGCGCGATCGACCGGCAGCTCGAACGCGTCGGCCTGCAGCGGCGGATCGTCGTCACGCTGCCGCACTTCGAACTTGCCGCGCATGCACTCGTGCGCTCCGACCTGATCCTGACCACCACGTACCGGCTCGCGCGTCACTACGCGAAGCTGCTGCCGCTCGGCGCGGTCGCGCTGCCGGCCGAGCCGCCGGACATCGTCTACCGGATGACGTGGAACGAATCGGGATCGTGCGTCGACGGCGTGCGCTGGTTGCGCGGGCTGATCGCCGAAGCGACGCGCAGCTGGCTCGAAGCCGAGGCCGCGCAACCGGCCGTCGCCGCGGTTGCCGCGCATGCGGATGATGCGCGCACGAGTGCGTCAGCCGCGCCCGCCTCCGGCGCTGCCTCTCCCTCTGCGGACCCCGCGCGGCGCACGCACCGCCGGCAGCCGGTACATTGCGGTGCGGCACGGCGGCCGCGCGTCGCGCGTGCGGCGCGCATTCACCGGATCGCGACGAAGTCGCACTGAGCGCGCGAGCGGCACGCGTCGCACCGGCCGCACGACGTCACGCGTGCCGCGCGATCGCGAGCAGCACCGATAGCGAGAGGATCGACCCGAGCGTCGACAGCAGGATCGTGCGCGACGTCACGTGCGCTTCGCGTCCGTAGAATTCGGCCAGCATGTACGGCCCGGTGCCGGTCGGCAGCGCCGCCAGCACGACGGCGATCTGCGCGAGCACGGGCGGCATCGCGAACACGCGCACGCCGAGCCACCACGCCAGCGCCGGCTGCACGAACAGCTTGACCGCCGTCAGCGCGATGCTGCCGCGCGGCGCGGCGCCGGTCGCCTCGCGCTTTTCCGCGAGAAACAGCCCGAGACTGACGAGCGCGCACGGGCTCGCGGCCGCGCCGAGCAGCTTGAGGAAAGTCTCGACCGGCGCACCGAGCGGCACCTGCGCGGCCGACACGCAGACGCCGGCCAGCGGCGCGACGATCAGCGGATTGCGCAGCAGCGCGCCGACCACCTTCCACATCAGCTTGAGCGGCGCGCGATCGCGCTGCAGCCCGATCTCGATCAGCACGATCGCGCCGGCGAACAGCACGCAGGCGACGAGGATGGTCGCGATCGTGGTCGGCGTGAGGCTCTCGGTGCCGAACGCAAGCAGGCACAGCGGAAAGCCGAGATAGCCGGTGTTCGGATACGACGCGGCGATCGCGTCGATGCTCGCATCGGCCAGCCCGCGCCCCGCGAAGAGCCGCCACGCGAGCACGCCGACGAACACGAGCGCGCAGGTCAGCGCGAACGTCGCAACGAATGCCGGCTGATAGAGCTGGTGCCACGACGCGTGCGCCATGATCTGGAACAGCAGCGCCGGCAGCGCGAGCCACACGACGAACCGGTTGAGCTCGGAAGCCGCCGCCGGCCCGAGTACGCCCCGCCGGCGGCACAGGAACCCTGCCGCGATCAGCCCGAACACGGGCAACAGAATCTCGATCGTCGATGACATCTTGAACACGCTGCGTGAAACCGGAACGCGCAAGCTTAACGGCTCCGCGTCGTCGCGTGCAATGGGCAACGCGGCCATTGCCGCGCGGATCACGCGTTGCGCATCGGTTGTGAAAGCAACTTGTATGCAACGACGGCGGCCACGAGCGCGAGCCCGCCGCTCACTGTCAGCGCCGCCGCGAACCCGCTCGCGAACGCCGCGGGCGCCGCTTGCGCGAGCGTGCGCGCGGCCGACGGCGGCACGCGCGCCAGCGCCTGCGCGAGATCGCCGGCCAGCAGGCTCGACATGAACGGCGCATCGACGAACCCGCGCAACCCCGGTGCGGCGGACAGCAGCCGGTCGAGCTGCGCGTGCGTATTCGCGGCCAGCACCGCGCCGAGCACGCCGACGGCCGTCACGATCGCGGAGAAGCGGGTCGTCGTGCTGATGCCCGACGCCATGCCCGTGCGATTCGGCGGCACGCAGGCCATGATCGCCTTCTGCGTGTCGCCGTTCATGATGCCGGCGCCGCAGCCCGTCACGAACATGCCGAGCGCGACGAGCCGGTAGTCGCCGCCGGCCGTCAGCGCCGCGGTCGCGAGATTGCCCGCGCCGATCAGCGCGAGCCCGCCGGCCAGCACGCCGCCGGACGACACGCGCGCCGCCAGCATCGCGCCGAGCGACGGCCCGGCGATCATCGCGGCCGCGAACGGCAGCATGCCGAGCCCCGCGTCGATCGCCGACATCCCGAACGCGTTCTGCAGGTACAGCGGCAGGAAGGTCATCATCACCTGCGCGCACGCCGCATAGCCGAACATCGCGAGCACCGCGCCGACGAAGCGCGGCTGGCGGAACAGCGCGAGCTCGATCATCGGCCGCGCCTGCCAGCGCTCCGCGCCGATGAACGCGGCCAGCAGCGCCGCGGCGAGCGCGAGCCGGCCGAGCGTCGCGGCCGCCAGCCAGCCGTGCGACGGCGCGCCGATCAGCGCCGCGATCGCGCACGCAAGTGCCGCGCCGAACAGCAGGCTGCCTGCCGCATCCACGCGTTTCGCGTGCGGATCGCGCGACTCGTCGATCGCCGCCCGCGCGCCGACGGCCAGCAGCGCACACACCGGCAGGTTCAGCAGGAACACCCAGCGCCAGCCGATCCACTGCGTGATCGCGCCGCCGACGAGCGGCGCGACGGCCGTCGCGATCCCCATGCACATTCCCCAGATCGCCCACGCGCGGGCCCGTTCGCGCCCGTCCGGAAAACGGTTCGCGATCACCGCGAGCGCGGCCGTCAGCAACAGCGCCGCGCCCGCCCCCTTCACCGCGCGCGCGGCGATCAGCCAGCCGGCCGACGGCGCGATGCCGCAGCCGAGCGACGCGAGCGCGAACAGCGCGAGCCCCGCGCCGAGCATCCGCTTGCGCCCGAAGCGGTCGGCGAGCCCGCCGGCCGGCAGCAGGCACGCGGCGAACGCGGTCATGTATGCGCTCACGACCCATTCGATGTCGGCGAAGCTCGCATGGAAACTGCGCGCGATGCTCGGCAGCGATACCGCGACGACATTCGTGTCGAGCACGATCAGCGAGCACGTCGCCGACGCGACCGCGAGCGTCGCGGCAGCCGGCAGGCGGGTGCCCGCGCGCGCGGTGGCGGGCGCGCCCGTGTGCGGCGCGGGGGACAAATCGGACATCGGCGGCTCCGAACCTTGAAAGAAGAGTCGTATGCTAGGCTCGTCCGGTATTGCCTGTCATTGACACACCAATGCTGTTTAATTGACGAAAATTGCAATCATGAATCCGCTCGAATTCCGCCATGTCCGCGCGTTCCTCGGCGTCGCGCAGCATCTGCATTTCGCACGCGCGGCCGAAGCGCTCGACATGGCGCCGCCCGCGCTCACGCGGCAGATCCAGGAAGCCGAACGGCTGCTCGGCGTGCGGCTGTTCCATCGGTCGCGCCGCGCGGTCACGCTGAGCGCGGCCGGCGAAGCGTTTCTCGCGGAGGCGAGCGCCGCCTTCGAGCACCTGCAGCGCGGCCGCGAACTCGCCGCGCTGGCCGAGCGCGGCGAACTCGGCCGGATCGAGATCGGTTACGTGTCGTCGGCCGTCTATTCGGGCACGCTGCAGCGCACCGTCGGCGCATTCCGCACCGCGCACCCGCGCATCGAACTGAACCTGCGTGAAGTGCCGATGGACGATGTTGCAAAGCAGCTCGACGCCGGCCGCCTCGATCTCGCGTACGTGCGCCCGCCGTTGCCGCTGCCCGGCGGGCTGCGGATCGTCACGCTGCAGCGCGACGTGTTCGTCGCGGCCGTGCCGGCCGATTCGCGTTATGCGTCGATGACCACCGTGCGCGCCGCCGATCTCGCCGACGCGCGCTTCGCGGTGCCGGAACAGGAACGCGGCACGCTCGAAGTCGCGCGCCGCGGCCGCTTCGCGCCGGTGATCGCCGCGCGGCCGGGCGGCTTGCTCGCGGTGCTCGCGTGCGTGTCGGTGAACGGCTGGGTCGCCGTGATTCCGGATGTGCTCGCCGGCTGCGTATCGTTGCCGGGCGTCGTGTACCGGCCGATCGCGAGCAAGCCGATCATGTCCGAACTCGCGCTCGCGCATCGGCGCTTCGAGAAGGCGCCCGCGGTGCGGGCGTTCCTGCGCGCGATGCCGGCCGCCGTGTGAGCGTGGCGCGCCACGCCCTATCCATAAGCGAATAAGCATTTCGCGATTCGATGTTTGCCCGCGCAAAACCGATTCCGTAATCTGCCCGGCAGCCGCGCGGCCCGCGCGCGGATCTCCGAGGACCTGCCGCCGATGACTTCGCCCCCCGCCCCGGCCCGCCGCCGCGCGCGTGCTCGACGGCGCGCCGTACCGGTTTCGCTGGGCGAATTTCCAGGGCGCCGCGCCGCTGTTCGAAGCGCAGCGCGCGGGCGCGATCGATCTCGCACCGGCCGGCGACCTGCCCGTGCTGACGGCCGCGCTCGGCGATCCGGCGCTGCGGATCGTCGCGACGCGCGTCGGCTCGCCGGCGTCGCTCGGCATCGTCGTCCAGCCGGATTCGCCGGTCCGCACGGTCGCCGACCTGAAGGGGCGCACCGTCGTCGTGTCGTCGGCGCGCGGCAGCATCTCGCAATACCAGCTCTACGGCGCATTGCGCGAACACGGCCTCGCGCCGGGCGACGTCGACGTGCGCTTCGTGCTGCCGGTCGATGCGTTCGCCGCGTTCGAGGCGAAGCAGATCGGCATCTGGGCGACCTTCGATCCGTATTACGGACACGTGGTGCGGCGCGGCGCGCGCATCGTGCGCGACGGCAGCGGGATCAATTCGGGGCTTGCGTTCCTCACGTCGCCGGTCGACACGCTCGACGATCGAGCGAAGCGCGCGGCGCTGTCGGACGTGCTCGCGCGGCTCGCCCGCGCCGGCCAATGGGCGCTCGCCCACCCAGCCGATTACGCGAGCGTCTATGCGTCGCTCACGCGCCTGCCGCGCGATGCGGCGTCCGACATCGCACGCCGTGCGGCGCTCGCGCAACGCGCGCTCACCGGTGCGGACATCGACGTGCTGCAGCGCGTCGCCGATCGCGCGGCGGCCGATGCGATCCTGCCGAAACGCGTCGACGTCGCGTCGATCGCGGTACGCAACCTGTCGGCCGCGTAACGCGGCAGGCACCCTAAGCGCTGCCGCGCTTATCGCGGCTTCGACATGTCCAGATCCGGCACGTCGTCGCCGAACGTCGATGCGACCAGCGTGCGCATCGCGGCGACCAGCAGCGTCGGCCCCGACTGATTGAACGTGCAGCGCTCGCCGGCCGCCGGCACCGCGCGATGCAGCCCCGCGCGCCACGCGCCGTGGCCGCCGTCGCGTTCGAACGCAGCGAACGGCAGCCGCTCGACGAGCGGGCCGCCATCCGCCCACGCCGACGACGGCGCATACGGCATCGGCGCACCGCCCGGCTCGCGAACGACCGTGCATCCCGCGGCGTCGACGCGCGGCGCGTCGAGCGCTTCCACCATCGCCACCCAGAAATCGAGCGGCGGGCCGGTCAGGTCGTGGACTTGCATGGCTGTCTCCGTGGCCGTCGCGTAAACGACCGGCGCGCTGTTCGTTGCCCGCGCAGCCGCATCGGCTGCATTCGATCGCGGCGGGTTTCGTCACCCGCCGCCACGCGATAAGCATAGTTCAAATCGTTGCTTGTCCGCCGCCGGACGCGTCATCGAGAATGATTCGACGTACCGGGCCCCGGCCCGCGTTTCCCAACGTTCTCCCGACCGATCGATTCATGCTTCCACTGCGCCTGCTGCGATCGCTGCTGATCGCGTCCCTCGTTGCGCTGCCGGCCGCCGCCGCACACGCCGACAAGCCCACTACCATCCGCATCGGCGTCGCCCAGCAGGGCGCCGGCGATCCGCCGACCTTCGGCGGGTCGAGCGGGGCCACCGTACAGCTCCAGCAGCTCGTCGAAAAGGAATTCGCGGCCGACGGCATCAAGGTGCAGTGGCTGTTCTTCAAGGGCGCGGGCCCGGCCGTCAACGAAGCGATCGCCAACAAGGCGCTCGACTTCGCGTACCAGGGCGACCTGCCGGCCGTGCTCGCTCGCGCGAACGGGATCAAGACGCACCTGCTGCTCGCCGCGAGCGTGCGCTCGGGCATCAAGATCGCCGTGCCGCCCGGTTCCGACATCCGCTCGATCACGGACCTGAAAGGCCGCCGCGTGTCGATCTTCCGCGGCACCAACCTGCAGCTCGTCGCCGACAACGCGCTCGCGAAGAACGGCCTGAGCGAGCGCGACCTGCGCGTGATCAATCTGGACTCCGCGAGTGCGCTCGCCGCGCTCGCCTCGAAGGGCATCGACGCATCGGTGGGCGACTATCAGCTGTACAAGCTGCGCGACGCGGGGCTCGCGAAGATCATCTACGAATCGCAGAACGACGGCCCGCAGTTCACGCGCCAGACCCACCTGCTCGTGCTCGACGATTTCGAGCGCGCGCATCCCGACATCGTGCAGCGCGTGGTCGACGCGTTCGTGAAGGGCGCGCAATGGTCGTCCGACGAGGCGAACCGCGATGCGCTGTTCAAGCTGTGGGCGAAGAGCGGCGTGCCGTATGCATCGTGGCAGGCCGACTATGCGAACCAGCGCCTGAAGGACCGGCTGTCGCCGCTGATCGATCCGTTCGTGATCGCGCGCTACAAGGCCGTCGCGCAGGATGCGCTGAAGCTGAAGCTGATCCGCCAGCCGGTCGACATCGACGGCTGGTTCGAGCCGAAGTATCTCGACAACGCGTTGCGCGCGCAGAAGCTCGAACACTACTGGCCGCGTTACAACGCGACCGGCAAGCCCCTCTCCTGACCGGACCCGCCCCGATGAGCGACACCGCGATCCCGATTTCGTCGTCCGACCCGCATGCGCTCGCCGCGCGGCCGTCCCGCGCCGCGGCCGCGAAACGCGTCGCGTGGCTGCTCGCGCCGTGGGCGCTGCCCGCGCTGCTGTTCGCACTGTGGACCGTCGGCAGCGCGCGCGGCTGGATCGCACCGCAGATCCTGCCGCCGCCCGAACAGGTGGCCGACTCGCTCTCCGAACTCGCGGCAAGCGGCGATCTCGCACGCAATACGCTGATCAGCCTGCAGCGCGTGCTGGTCGGCTTCGCGATCGGCACGCTGCTCGGCTTCGCCACCGGCGCGGCGCTCGGCCTGTCGCGCACGCTCGAAGCGTACGTGCTGCCGAGCTTCAACGCGCTCGTGCAGATTCCCGTGCTCGGCTGGCTGCCGTTCCTGCTGCTGCTCGTGGGCGTCGGCGAACCGCTGAAGTACCTGCTGATCGCGCACGCGGCGCTGGTCCCCGTCACGTTGAGCACACTGCAGGGCTTCCGCCAGACGCCGCCCGCGCTCGACGAAGTCGCGCGCATCTTCGGCTACACGCGGCGCCAGCGCATTCTCCATATCGTGCTGCCCGCCGCGATCCCGACGCTCGCGACCGGCGTGCGGCTCGCGTTCACGAAATCGTGGCTCGCGCTCGTCGTCGTCGAGCTCGTCGCGTCGTCGGAAGGGCTCGGCTACCTGATCGTGTACGGGCGCCAGCTGTTCCAGCTCGATCTCGTAATGGCCGCGGTGATCGTGGTCGGCGCGGTCGGCTTCGCGATCAACCGGCTGCTCGATGCGCTCGAAGCCCGGCTGCGCCGCGGCGTGCCGTCCGCGTTTCGCGGTTGAACCCGATTCAAGGAGCCTTTTCGTGCCGCCTTCCGCCCCGTCCACGCCGAACGCCGCGCCGGCCGCCGCCGCGCCCGCACTCACCCGCCGCCTGTCCGCACCCGACTGGCGCGGCTTCGTTCTGCCCCTCGCCGCGCTCGCGATCTGGTGGGCGATCTCCGTCGCGCATCTCGTCAAAAGCGGGCTGCTGGTCGGCCCGGCCGACGTGCTGCACACCGCGTGGACGCAGACGACCAGCGGCGCGCTCGCGCGTGCGCTGTCGGCATCGCTCGCGCGCGAAGCGTGCGGCTTCGCGATCGGCGCGACGGGCGGCCTGCTGCTCGGCGCCGCGCTCGGGCTGTCGCGTATCGCGACGCGCATCGTCGGCCCGAGCTTCGACACGTTCAAGCAGATCTCGCTGTTCGCATGGATTCCGCTGATTTCCGTGTGGTTCGGCCTCGGCGACGTCGCCAAGGTCGTGTTCCTGTCGCTCGCCGCGCTGCTGCCGGTAGCGGCCCACACGTGCGACGGCATTCACGCGGTGCCGCGTACCTATGTCGACGTCGCACGCGCGCTGCGCTACTCGCGGCTTCAGCTCGTGCGCTACGTGATCCTGCCCGCCGCGCTGCCGTCGATCTTCACCGGGCTGTATCTCGGTCTCATCTATTCGTGGCTCGCGACGCTCGGCGCCGAATACCTGCTCGTCGCGGGCAGCGGGATCGGCAACACGCTGATCGACGGCAGCGAGCAGTTCCGGATGGACCTCGTGCTGTTCGGGATCATCGTCGTCGGCGTGACCGGCTGGGCGCTGAACGCGGTCGCGCGCGCGATCGAGCGCAAGGCGCTGGCCCGTCGCGGCGACCTGCAACGGTAATCGCCCTCTTCCTTCCTGCCGCTTCCCTTTCCGCCATGACGACCCTCGCTTCCGATTCGCTCGATATCCTCCATGTGAGCAAGCGCTATGCGCAACGCGGCGCGACGCTCGCCGTACTCGACGACGTGTCGCTGCACGTGCGCGCCGGCGAGTTCGTGACGATCGTCGGCGCGAGCGGCTGCGGCAAGTCGACGTTGCTGCGGCTGATCGCGGGGCTCGACACCGACTATGCGGGCGAAATCCGTGCTGGCGACGCGCTCGTGCGCAATACGTCGCTGCAGCGCGGGATCGTGTTCCAGGATCATCGGCTGTTTCCGTGGCTGACCGTCGCGCAGAACGTCGAGGCCGCGCTGCGCAACGCACCGCTCGACGCCGCGCAAAAGCGGCGCGCGGTGGCCGAGCACATCGCGCTCGTCGGGCTGAACGGCTTCGAGCATGCGTACCCGAACCAGTTGTCGGGCGGGATGGCGCAGCGCGTCGCGATCGCGCGCGGCCTCGTGAACCGGCCGCGCGTGCTGCTGCTCGACGAGCCGTTCGGCGCGCTCGACGCGCAGACGCGCGCGCGCATGCAAAACGAGCTGCTGCGCATCTGGGAGCAAGAGCGCATCACGATGGTGCTCGTCACGCACGACGTCGACGAGGCCGTGTATCTGGGTGACCGCGTCGTCACGATGGCGCCGCGCCCGGGGCGCATCGAGCGCATCGTCGACGTCGCGTTGCCGCGTCCGCGCCGGCGCGATGCGCCGGAATTCGCGCGGCTGCGCGACACGGTGCTCGCCGATTTCGACGATCGCGATCCGCCGGGCGACGGCGGCGACGGTGGCGCCCGGATCGCCGCGGCCGATGCGCACCGCATCGGCGAATGGCGGCTCGCGTGGTAGCACGCGCGGCCCGGCCTGCGTCGCGCGGCAGCGCAGCCTGTCGCGCGCGGTTCGTTCAGCATGACGACACATATCGATCATCACGGCGCACGCTAAGGTTGTGACGATTCATCGGTTCCGGTTCCGCGCGGTCCCTGCTTGAATGGAGACTCAACCGACCCGACCAGGAGACTCTCGATGTCCGAAGTCCAGCACGCCGCTCACCCGTCATCGCATGCTTCGCACGCCGCCGCGCCGCGCACGGCGGCCGATCCGCTTCAGCTTCGCCAGGTCGCCGGCCGGATCGGCGCCGAAATCGCCGGCGTCCGGCTGTCGGGCACGCTCGACGACGCGACGTTCGACGCGATCCACGCCGCGCTGCTGCGCCACAAGGTGCTGTTCTTCCGCAACCAGGGCCATCTCGACGACGCCGCGCAAGAAGCGTTCGCACGCCGCTTCGGCGACACCGTCGCGCACCCGACCGTGCCGTCCGTCGACGGCAGCGCGCATCTGCTCGAACTCGATTCCGCGCACGGCGCGCGCGCCAACTCGTGGCATACCGACGTGACGTTCGTCGATGCCTACCCGAAGGTGTCGATCCTGCGCGCGGTCGTGATCCCGCCGTTCGGCGGCGACACCGTGTGGGCCAACACAGCGGCCGCCTACACGCACCTGCCGGAATCGCTGCGCGCCCTCGTCGACACGCTGTGGGCATTGCACACGAACGCATACGACTACGCGTCGACGCACGTGCATGCCGACGACACGCAACTGAAGCGCTACCGCGAAGTGTTCACGTCGACCGTCTACGAGACCGAGCATCCCGTCGTGCGCGTGCATCCGGAGACCGGCGAGCGCACGCTCGTGCTCGGGCACTTCGTGCAGAAGATCAAGGGGCTGTCGTCGCAGGATTCCGCGCATCTGCTGCAGGTGCTGCACGAACACGTGACGCGGCTCGAGAACACCGTGCGCTGGAACTGGCAGCAAGGCGACGTCGCGATCTGGGACAACCGCGCAACGCAGCACTACGCGATCAACGACTACGGCGATGCGCGCCGCGTCGTGCGTCGCGCGACCGTTCACGGCGACGTGCCGGCCGGCATCGACGGCCGCCGCAGCGTCGTGCTGAAGGGGCCGGGCGCCACGCTGCAATGAGGTTCGCGCATGGCGGCGGCACCGGCCGCCGCCATGCGCGGTCCCGCTTCCGCATCACCACATCACCGTATCCCTGCATTCCCGACCGGAGGATCCGACCATGACCTTCCCGCCACCGGGCCGACGCGTGCATGCGCAACGATGTCGCCGGCCGTCCACCCCGTCCACTTCCGCCAGGAGCGTTGCATGAGCGCCCTACTCGAACCCGCCGCCCAGCCGGTCGACGTGATTCCGCTGTCCGCCCACATCGGCGCGGAGATACGCGGCGTCGACCTCACCCAGCCGTTGACCACGCCGCAGATCGCCGCGATTCGCGCGGCGCTGCTGACGTGGCGCGTGATCTTCTTTCGCGAGCAATTCCTCACGCACGAGCAGCACGTCGCGTTCTCCGCGCAGTTCGGCGAGCCGACGGTCGGCCACCCCGTATTCGGGCACGTCGACGGTCATCCTGCCGTCTATTCGATCGCGAAGCACCGCAAGGCGACGCGCTTCGAAGGCGAGCCGGTACGCCGGCCGTGGACGGGCTGGCACACCGACGTGACGGCCGCCGTCAATCCGCCGTGGGCATCGATCCTGCGCGGCGTGACGATTCCGCCGTACGGCGGCGACACGCAGTGGACCAACCTCGTGCGCGCCTATGAAACGCTGTCCGCGCCGCTGCGCGGTTTCGTCGACGGCCTGCGCGGCATTCATCGCTTCACGCCGCCGGCCGGCGCCCGCGCGACCGGCGCGTTCGACGCCGCCGTCGAGCGCCGCCCGCTCGTGACCGAGCATCCGCTGGTACGCGTGCATCCGGAGACCGGCGAACGCGCGCTGTACGCGAGCCCGAGTTTCCTGAAGTCGATCGTCGGGCTCACGCCGCGCGAAAGCCAGGCGCTGCTCGAACTGCTGTGGGAACACGTGACGCGGCCGGAATTCACGATCCGCTTCAAGTGGGAGCCGCGCAGCATCGCGTTCTGGGACAACCGCGCGACCGCGCATCTCGCGCCCGTCGACATCTTCGATCTCGACTTCGATCGCCAGCTCTATCGCACGACGCTCGTCGGCGACGTGCCGGTCGGTCCCGACGGCCGTCCGTCCGTCGCACTCGAAGGTTCGCCCGTCGAGGCGGCCGCGGCGGTCGCACTGAACTGACCGTCGTCGCGACGACAACCGGCGCGCACGCGCGCGCCGGGCTTGTCTCCCTCGTTCAATCCAGCCACACGCCGTCGAACCGGTGCCCGCCGAGCGGCGAGAACGTGAGCCCGTGCACGCGCTTCGACACCGGCAGCGACACGATCGACGTGGCGATCGGCGTGAACGGCACCTGATCCTTGAACACGACCTGCGCCTGCTCGTAGAGCGACGTGCGCTTCGCGACGTCCGCGTTCGCGCGCGCCGCATCGACGAGCCGCTCGAAGTCCGCGTTGCACCATTTGGCGAGATTGCTGCCGTGCACCGCGTCGCAGCCGAGCAGCGTGCCGAGCCAGTTGTCGGGGTCGCCGTTGTCGCCCGACCAGCCGTACAGGATCGCGTCGTGCTGGCCGTCGTGCTTCGCGCGGCGGTTGTACTCGCCCCATTCGTAGCTGACGATCTTCGCGCGCACGCCGATCTTCGCCCAGTCCTGCTGGATCAGTTGCGCCATCAACTGCGCATTCGGGTTGTACGGGCGCTGCACCGGCATCGCCCACAGCGTCAGGTCGAAACCGTTCGGGAAACCCGCCTGCGCGAGCAGCGCCTTCGCGGCGGCCGGATCGCGCGGCGCGTCCTTCAGGCGCGGGTTGTACGACCATTGCGACGGCGGCATCGGGTTCGTCGCGATCTTCGCGTCACCGTTGAACACGGTCTTGACGATCGCCGCCTTGTCGATCGCGATGTCGAGCGCGCGCCGCACGTCGACGCGATCGAGCGGCGGATGCTGCGTGTTGTATGCGACGAAACCGACGTTGAAGCCCATCCCCGAGAACAGCGTCAGCTTCGGGTCGCGCCGCACCGTCTCCAGATCGGCCGGACGCGGGAACACCGACACCTGGCACTCGCCGGCGACCAACTTCTGCAGCCGCGCGGCCGGATCCGGCGTGATCGCGAACACCAGATGCGCGAGCTTCACGTCGTCCGGCTTCCAGTAGTCGGGATTCGCGTCGTAGCGGATCAGCGCATCCTTCTGGTACGTGCGCAACTGGAACGGCCCCGTGCCGACCGGAAACTGGTTGATGTCGGCCTCGCGATGACGCGCCGCGAGCTGCGATGCATATTCGGCCGACAGGACCGAGGCGAACGCCATCGCAAGATTGCGCACGAACACGACGTCGGGCGACTTCAGCACGAAGCGCACCGTGTAGTCGTCGACTTTCTCGATGCGCTCGATGTTGCGATCGAAGCCGAGATCGCTGAAGTACGGGAAACTGACCGGGTAGGCCTTGCGGAACGGATCGTCCGGGTCGAGCATCCGGCGGAACGTGAACACGACGTCGTCCGCCTGGAACGGGCGCGTCGGCTTGAACCATGCCGTCGTCTGGAACTTCACGTCGTGCCGCAGGTGAAACGTATAGACGCGCTGATCGGCCGACACGTCCCAGCGCGTCGCGAGCGACGGCACGAGATCGAGCGTGCCGCGCTTGAACTGCACGAGCCCGTTGTAGACCGTGTACGTGCTCGCGTCGAAATCGGTACTCGTCGTGTGCTGGCCCGGATCGAAGCCGGCCGGGCTGCCTTCGGTGCAGTACACGAGCGTCTTGCCGGCCGGTGCGGCGAACGCGTGCGAAACCGCACCGGCGAGCAGCAGCGACGCGGCCACGCCACGTAGCGCCACACCGGCATGCAATGCGCGCCGCGCACGACGCGCGGCGGATGATGCGAATGGAATCTTCATGATGGCGGAAGGAAAGAGACGGTCACGTGAATGACGACCGCCGATCTTCGCGCGCATCCCGCCGATCGCTTACCAATTAATTCGGCGTTGCTTATCGCGGCGAATGCATCCCGCTGCCGCTGCACGAGAACGTCCATGCGAGCGTCGAAAGCCGGCGGTACGGCACGGATACGGCACGCCCGGCGCACCGCCTTCCGTCCCCCTGCAGCTTCCACGGAATTGGCGCATCGTATCGGTTGGCCAACGCCGGCGTGCCTGCCGGGCGCGCCGCCACTTCCTGGAGGACCCACGATGTCGACTCGTCCCGATACGCCCTCTCGTCCCGTGAAGTCGCCGGGCCCCGATCATCCGATCACGATCGAACCGCATCCGTCGCGCGTCGTCGTCAAGGTGGCCGGCAAGGTCGTCGCCGATACGCGTCGCGCGCTGGCGCTGCGCGAGGCCAGCTATCCGGCCGTGCTGTACATCCCGCGCGAGGATGCCGACATGGCGCTGCTGCAACGCACCGACCACGCGACGTACTGCCCGTACAAGGGCGATTGCGCGTACTACTCGATTCCGGCCGGCGGCGCGCGCGCGACCGACGCGGTATGGACGTACGAGCATCCGTATCCGGCCGTCGAATCGATTCGCGCCCATCTTGCGTTCTATCCGGATCGGGTCGACTCGATCGAGGAAAGCCCGCTCGGCACCGACTGAACGCGGCCGCAGCCGCCGGGCGCCGCGCCGCCCTTGCCGACCCTATGTCCCGCCGCTGATTTGCATATGCGGATTCATTGGTTGGCCGCCAACCCGCGCGGCCGTATCGTCCTGAATCCGGCGCGGGCCGGCCGGCTGCGCGCATCGCCCGCATCCGGCTCCGTCCTGCGCCGACCGCGCCGCATGCCCGCGCGGCCCGTGAACCCGCAAGCAGGACGCCTCGATGAACGACACGCCATACGCACACGTTGAAACGACCCCGGAAAACCCGCGCCGCCGCCGGTTGCTGCATGGCGCGGCCGCCGGGCTGGCCGGGCTCGCGCTCGGCCCGCTCGCGGGGCTGCCCGCGTACGCGCAAGGCGGCACGCGGCTGCGCATCGGTTTCCAGAAATACGGCAACTTCGTCGTGCTCAAGGCGCGCGGCACCCTCGAGAAGCGGCTCGCGAGCCAGGGCGTCACGGTGCAATGGCTGGAATTTCCGGCCGGCCCGCAATTGCTCGAAGGGCTGAACGCCGGCGCGATCGACGTCGGCACGGTCGGCGAAACGCCGCCGATCTTCGCGCAGGCGGCCGGCGTCGATTTCGTCTACATCGGCAACGAACCGCCCGCGCCGCACGGCGAGGCGATCGTCGTGCTGCCCGATTCGCCGATCCGCAACGTCGCGCAGCTGCACGGCAAGAAGGTCGCGTTCAACAAGGGTTCGAACGTGCACTACCTGCTCGTGAAGGCGCTCGAGCACGCGGGCCTCACGTATGCCGACATCCAGCCGATCTACCTGACGCCCGCCGACGCGCGCGCCGCGTTCGTGCAGCGCAGCGTCGATGCATGGGTGATCTGGGATCCATATCTGGCGGCCGCCGAACGGCAGCTCGGCGCGCGCGTCGTCGCGAACGGCGACGGGCTCGTGCGCAACACCCAGTACTACCTCGCCGCGCGCAAATATGCGGCCGCGCAGCCGCAGGTGGTGCGCACGCTGCTCGAGGAAGTCGACGCGGTCGACCGCTGGGGACGCGACCATATTCCGGAAGTCGCCGCGCAACTGTCGCCGCTCGTCGGCCTCGACGCGCCGACGCTCGAGGTCGCGCTGAAGCGGGCCGGCTACGGCGTGCAGCCGATCACCGACGCAACGCTCGCGTATCAGCAGAACATCGCCGACGCGTTCAGCACGCTGAAGCTGATTCCCGGCAAGGTGACGGTGGCCAACGCCCGCTGACGTCGACGTATTGCCGCTGCGACGCGGTCAAGGCAAGCGCGTCGCACCGATGCGCCGCCATTCGTCGTAGTCGGTGACGAGGCCCGCGTCGTCGATCGCGATGTCGGCCGCATACGTGCCGCTCTCGTAGCGGTACACATTCTTCGCCGTACGCGCATAGCGCTGCTCGCCGCGCACGATGTCGAAGTCCGGAAAACGCAGCCATGCCGTGCGGATCACGGCCGATGCGCCCACTTCCAGCCCGAGACGCCGGATCGGCAGCGTATTGGTCGACGGACTGAAGCCGAGATCGATGTCGGTCGCGCCATCGAGCGCCGGCGCGTCGGCACCGTCGATCGTCCATCGCCCTGCTTCGCACCGGATATCGCGCTGCCGCGGCGGCGCCGTGCCGAGCCAGTCGTTCACGCGCACCGACCGCGTCAGCCAGCCCGCATCGCATGCAATCGCGTAGTCGACGCGAAACGGCGTGCCGTCGAGCACGCCCGCGACCGAGCCCGACAAGTCAATGCCCGTGCGCGACTCGGCCAGCCGGCACCATTCGACCGCCTGCCAGCTCTGCTCGATCTGCCATGCAACGCAGCGCGTGCGCGCCGCTTCGTCCGGTTGCGTCATGTCGTCTCCTGTCGGTCGATGCGTGCTGTCGGTACGATCGATGCGATCTCACCGGAGATCGATTTTCGCTCACTGCGCCGGCAAACACACGCGGTGGCGCGACACGGCGGGCGGGCCGCCTCCTGGATGAACACGACGCGCGCCGCCGCTCGCACTGGAAGCGAACGGCGGGCGACGCCCGATGCCGGCGTGCACGCTGCGCAGGTTGTCGGGGTTCACCTGCGCATGCGCGCCTGGCGTCACTGCCGTGAAACCCGTCGCGGCCACACCGAGCGCGAGCAATCGGCGCGCCACGCGCCGGCGCGTGCTGCGCGTCGACTTCCTGCATGCCGCGGCGTTTTCGTGAACCGCGACCCACGCGCGGATCGATTCATTCCAGATGGTCTTGTATATTCTGTTCATAGAAGTCAAACGCTCCCGTACAATCGATCAGTTGTGCGAATCTATCTGTCGTTGCCGGAGCGAAAAATCGGAAAAGGAGGCGGCACCCGGGCCGGATCAAAGCCCGGGAAAGCCTGCGAAAACGTCGCCGGAATCGGCGCTAAAACGGGGAAGCCTGGCTCGGGAAATAAAGACGAAGCGAACGCGGCGGCGAAAACCGCCTGGTCCGTGCGCATCGCCTCGGTTGCCGCATGGCGTTGCCTGGCAACCGGCCCTTCGGGTACGCATGTGCCAACCCCGCCCCGTCGGGACAGGCAGGTCGCGGCGAAGGTTACGGTGCTTCGGGGTTGGGCGGTAGTCGGCGCCGCCGATATCCAGTATCGGCCTTGCGCGCATCTTTCCGGGCAAGGGTCTTTAGTACTATCTCTTCCGATTGAGAAATCGGATCGAGATGCGAAACAATTTCCGGGCAGTTGTGAATTCGTTTTATTTTCCGGAAGATGCATCGAGTGGCAACGAATTGCGCGTCACTCGGCAATCAATCTTCGCATCCTTGCACCGATTACAAACCAACACTCATCAGATAAGAGGCGCGACTTCATGGATTTGTTGGCGACGATGCGCATCTACGTCAGGGTCGTCGAGCGCGGCACGATGTCAGGCGCGGCCCGGGATCTGGACATGGGCCAGCCGGCCGTCAGCGAGCGTATCGAAAAGCTCGAGAAGTTTCTCGGCACACGCCTCCTGATGCGCAGCGCACGCACGCTCACGTGCACGGAAGAAGGCCGGATCTTCTACGAACGCAGCAAGGAACTGCTCGATGCGGCGGAAGATACGATCGCATCGGTATCGAAGACGGAAAACACGCTCAGCGGCACGATCCGGATCGCGGCGCCGCAATGCTTCGGCGAGGTCGTGGTTCCGAAGACGCTGATGCATATCCGCACCGCGTATCCGCGACTGCACGTCGACCTGGTGCTGAACGACAACATCGTCGATCCGGTCACCGAAGGGGTCGACATCTCGATCCGCGTCGGTCAGCTCGGCGACGGCGGCTTCGTCGCCCACTCGCTCGGCGCGGTCGGCCGCGTGCTCGTGGCCGCCCCCGCCTATCTCGACCGCCACGGCCCGATCGCAACGAAAGCCGATCTGATGAACCACCCGTTCATCCGCGTCAAGGGCATCTTCGCGAACGAGCAGTTGCCGCTGCAAGGCGAGGACAAGACGCTCGAGTACGCACGGATCCAGACGACGATGACGACGAGCCACTGGCGCCCGATGTTCGACACGATCCTGGCCGGCGGCGGCATCGGCGTGGTGCAGCAGCCGGCCTGCGTGAATGCGCTCGCGCGCGGCGAACTCGTCAGGATCCTGCCGCAGTACACGATCCCCGGCTACGCGCTCAACGTGCTCGTCGCGCAACGGCCGCTGCCGCCGCGCGTGCGGGTCATCGTCGATCTGCTGAAGCAGGAAATCCCCGCGCTGCTGACGCAGCACGCACCGTAAGCGCCGCGCGGCCCGCACGACGCTTGCACGCCGGCTGAGCGTGCGGTACCGTCCTGCTTTCCGGGATAACCGAAGCCTCGCCTCGAAACCCATCCGTCGATTCGATCCGATGCGGCCCCGTCCTTGCCGGCGCCGCCGCGTCGTACGTACAGGAGGGTTCGAGTATGGACGTTCGCGTATACCTGCTGGCCGCCGCCGTGTTTCTGGCCGGCGTCGCCGAAAACATCTGCGTCGGCATCCTGCCGGCCCTCTCCGCCGGCCTTCGCGTTTCGATCGCGGCCGCCGGCCAGCTCACCACGATCTTCTCCGCCGTGTTCGCGCTCGCCGCACTCGTCGCGGCCGCGTTCGTCGGGCGTGTCGAACGGCGCACCGCGCTCGTTGCGTCTCTCGGCGCGTTCGCGGCCGCGAACCTGTTCGCCGCGGCCAGCCCCGGCTATGCGAGCCTGTTCGCCGCACGCGTGCTGATGGCCGCGAGCTGCGCGACGCTGATCCTCGTCGCGACGCGCTTCGCGGCCGAACTCGCGCCGGCGTCGCAACGCGGCCGCGCGATCGGCATCGTGTTCATGGGCATCAGCGCGTCGCTCGTGCTCGGCGTGCCGATCGGAATGCGAATCGCCGATTGGGCCGGCTGGCGGGCGGTGTTCGTGTCGATCGCCGTGCCCGCGCTGCCGCTGGCGCTGTTGCTCGGCCGGCGCCTGCCGCGCCTGACGCCCGCACGTGCATCGGCGCGCGCTAGCGCAACCGGCGCAACCGCATCGCCGTCGTACCGCGCGGCACTCGGCCGCCGCCGGCTGCTGGCCGCGCAACTCGTGTCGATCGCGATGATCGGCGGGCATTTCACGCTGTTTGCGTATCTGACGCCATATCTGCAGGCCGTGCTGTCGCCGAACGCCGCCGCGCTCGAAGGCCTGTACGTGGCGTTCGGCGTCGCCGGCGTGAGCGGCGCATGGCTCGGCGGGCTGCTGTCCGACCGGCTCGGCGCATCGCGCGCGCTCTGCGCCTGCCCGGCCGTGTTCGTCGTCGCGATGGCCGCGTTGCCGATGACCGGTGCGTCGCCGTTCGCGTTCGTGCCGGCGATGATGCTGTGGGGCTGCATCAGCTGGTCGATCTCGCCGATCGTGCAGAACGCGCTGATCCACGCCGCCCCGTCGCTCGCCGATGCCAGCGTCGGCATCAACGTGTCGGCCATGCATGCGGGTGTCGCGCTCGGTTCGGCGCTCGGCGGCATGCTCGTCGAACGCGGCGCGCTGCTCGTCACGCCGTGGGCCGGGTGCGCGCTCGTTGCGATCGCGCTGGGATGTGCGTGCGTATCGGCATGGCCGATGCGGCAGGCGGTGCGTGCATCGTCGTGATCGCAGCCGGCCCTCGCCGCGCATGATGGCGGCGTGTATCATCGCCGCCATCATGCCCATCCGACCGCTTCGTCCGCTCCTGATCGCCGCCGCACTCGCAACGCTCGCCGCTCCCGTCGCATCGCGCGCGCAGCAGGTCGGCGTGGTCGCGGATGGCGTCTACTACACGCCGAACACGCATCTGGCCGCCGGCACGTCGCTGCAGATTCTGCCCGACGACGGCAAGGGTATCGCGCACTGCTGCGCGACCATCACGGGGCCGGCCGCGAAGCCCGGCAACCCGATTCTCGACGCGCTGCACGACGACCGCGCGATCGCCGCGTATACGCTGTCGCTGCCGAAGTCGGTTCCGGCGGATACGACCGGCTTCGGTGTGGCCGGCAACGCGCGCTTCGTGCATCAGGGCGCGCATCCGCAAGCCGTGCTCGACGGCGGCCTGCCGCTCGCATTCTCGATCTGCACGTCGACCGAAGGGGTGCATTACCTCGGCCGCAAGGTCGGCAGCAACACGTTGCTCGTGCACCTGTACCAGTACTTCGACGGCGAGCTCGAATCGACCTGCCGGGATGCCGAGCTGAAATAGTTGGGCCGGCCGGCGGCGTCGCGCCGTCGACCGCTTCGCCTTCACGCCCGGCGCATCACCACGCCTGCCGATAGATCGCCAGCGCGTCGGCTTCCGTCACTTCGCGCGGATTGTTCACGAGCAGGCGCGTCTGCAGCATCGCGTCCGACGCCATCCTCGGCAGGTCGCCCTCGCCGATCCCGACTTCGCGCAACGTGTTCGGAATGCCCGTCGCCACGATCAGGCGATCGATCTCGCCGATCAGCGCCTGCGCCTTCGCATCGTCGCTGCCCGTCGCCGACGGTGCGACGATCGCCGCCAGTTCCGCATACAGCGGCGCGGCGGCCGGCGCGTTGAAGCGCAATACGTGCGGCAGCACGAGCG
This sequence comes from Burkholderia sp. IDO3, assembly GCF_003366075.1. Classification (NCBI taxonomy): domain Bacteria; kingdom Pseudomonadati; phylum Pseudomonadota; class Betaproteobacteria; order Burkholderiales; family Burkholderiaceae; genus Burkholderia; species Burkholderia sp. IDO3. The sequence continues at coordinate 1,143,373 of NZ_CP028962.1, read as the reverse complement.
CGTTCGACAGCCCGTGCGGCACGTGGAAAATGCCGCCGACAGGATAGGCCAGCGCATGCACGGCCGCGACCGGCGCGTTCGCGAACGCCTGCCCCGCGAACATCGCGCCGACCAGCATCGCTTCGCGCGCGTGGCGATCGGTGCCGTCGTCGCAGGCCTTCAGCAGATTGCGCGACAGCAGCGTCAATGCCTGCACGGCCAGCATGTCGGACACCGGGTTCTTCAGCCGCGACGACGTATAAGCCTCGATCGCATGCACCATCGCGTCGATGCCCGTGGCCGCCGTCGCCGCGCGCGGCAGCCCGAGCGTCAGTTCGGCATCGAGGATCGCGACGTCCGCGAACAGGTGCGGCGACACGACCCCCATCTTGCGCGCCTCGCCGACCGTGACGATCGACACGGCCGTCACTTCGGAGCCCGTGCCGGCCGTGGTCGGCATCTGCACGAGCGGCAGCCGCGACGTCGCAACCTTGTCGACGCCGTACATGTCCGCCAGCGCCTGCCGGCCCGGTGCGAGCACCGCGATCAGCTTCGCGACGTCCATCGACGAACCGCCGCCGAGGCCGAGCACGATCTCGGCATCGGCCGCCACCGCCCGCTCGGTCGCTTCGAGCACCACGTGCTCGGGCGGGTCGGCAATCACGTCGTCGATCACGCTCACCTGCCAGCCGTGCGCGGCGAGGCTCTCCAGCGCGGGCGCGAGCACGCCGCTGCGATGCAGGAACGCGTCGGTGACGACGCATAACCGCGCAAGCGCCGGAAAGCGTTCGCGCAACAGCGCGCCGAGCCGGCGCGCGGCGCCGAATTCGACGATCTGCGTCGGAACGGTACGGAATTGAAACGGGTTCATCGGCTGTCTCCCGGTGGCGTCGCCGTGCCGGTGTCCGGCTGCACCATGTAGCGCGTCACGTCGCGGCGATCGAGCAACGGAATGATCGCTCCGACACCGATTCGCTGGAAATGCGGCGTTTCCCGATGCGCGTCGAGCCCGTCGGCGTCGCGGTAGCGCTCGAGAATCACGATGTGGTCGGGGTCGACCGGCGACCGGAAGTACGCGTAGTCGAGGTTCTTCGGCTCGGCGCGCGTGGCCGGTGCGAGTTCGGCCAGCAGTTCGATCACGCGGTCGCCGTTGCCGGGTTTCGCGAAGTAATGGGCGATGACCTGCAGGTAAGGCTCGTTCATGCTGCGCTCCGGGTTCGACAGGGGCCCGTCACGACGGGCCGACGTTCAGGAAGGCGGCGATCGTCCGCACGGATATCGAGCAGACGGCCCGACGTCGCATTGTATTGAATCGGCGCGGCATTCGCAGCGCGCCGCGCGCCTGTCGAATGCCGGCCGCACCGATGCCGGTCGTCTCTCGCGCGGTGGTCGTCACCGATGCACCGGCCGCTACCACGGCACCGTGCGCCCCAGGTAATCGAGGTATTCCAGCCCCGCCCGCGCCTGTTTTCCGATCAGCACGTCCACGAGGCTCGGCACGCTTTCCTCGATGGTCAGTCGCGCGTCGGGGCCGCCGAGTTCCGTGCGAACCCAGCCGGGCGCCATCAGCACCATCGCACGCGACGTGCCGGCCTGGCGTGCCGCGAAACTGCGCATGAACTGGTTCAGCGCGGCCTTGCTGCCGCGATAGACCTCGCGCATCCCGGTGACGTTGTTCGCGACACTGCCTTGCCCCGACGACATCGCGCCGATCAGGCCATCGTCGGTCACGAGATCCTGCAGCGTCTCGATCACGCGCATCGGCGCCAGCGCATTCGTGATCATCACGCGCACGAATTCGCCGGTCGTCACTTCGCCGATCGTTTCGTTCGGGTCATTGGTCGTTCCGGCGTTCACGAACAGCATGTCGAAGCGCCTGCCCGACACACGCTCGCGCAGCGCGGCCAGTTGTTCCGGCTCGCAGATGTCGAGCGTCTCGATCTCGAGCCTGCCGTCGAAGCGTCCGGCGAGTTCGTGCAGTTTCGTTCGCGCCGCCCCTTCACGGACCGTGCCCGTGACACGCCAGCCCTTGTTCAGGAATTGCTCCGCCATCGCGAGGCCGAGCCCTCGTGACGCGGCGACGAGCAGGATCGAGGGTGCTCGCGGGTTCGATACAGTCGATTGCATGGTTCTGCCTGTGTGGAAATCCGTCATGCAGCCACTATAGGTGCGTGCATCAATGAGCGCCAGACGCACCGAACTCAAGGAATAGTTGCATCGAACGCCATGCCAAGCCGCGCAATGCCGTATGCTGTCCGGATGGAAGACATCGACCTGAACCTCGTCGCCGCGCTCGACGTGCTGCTGACCGAAAACAGCGTGACCGCCGCCGCGCGCCGGCTCGGGCTGAGCACGTCGGCGATGAGCCGCACGCTTACGCGGCTGCGTGCCGCCACCGGCGATCAGCTGCTCGTGCGCGCCGGACGCAAGCTCGTGCCGACGCCGCACGCAACCGCTTTGCGCGATCGCGCGCATGCGATCGCGAGCGACGCCCGTGCGGTGCTGCGGCCGGCCACGGCCGACGTGGACATGTCGACGCTCGCGGCCACCTTCACCCTGCGCGCGGCGGCGTCGTTCATGGACATGCTCGCCGGCCCGGTGGTCGCCGCGATCGGCGACATCGCGCCCGGCGTGCGCGTGCGTTTCGTCTCGAAGCCCGATCGCGACCCGGGGCCGCTGCGCGACGGCACGGTCGATCTGGAGATCGGCAAACGCGGCGACGACGCGCCCGAGCTGCACACGCGCCCGCTCTTTCACGACTGGCACGTCGCGGTGGCGCGCGCCGGGCATCCGCTGTTCGCATCCGGCAAGATCACGCCCGCGCGCTACGCGGCGTGCCGTCACGTGATCGCGTCGCAGCTGGGCGATTTCGGCGGACCGGCCGACGAGGCGACAGGTCCGCGCGCGCCCGCCCATGACGTACATGTCGTCGTGCCCGGCTACCCCGATGCGATGCGCGTCGCGGCCGGCACCGACCTGATTGCGCTCGTGCCGCGCTCGAGCCTCGGCAATGCATTCACGCCGGGGCTCGCGCAAGCGCTGGGGCTGCGCAGCTTCGACATCCCGGTTCGACTGCCCGGGATTCTCGTTTCGGCGCTGTGGCATCCGCGCATGCACGGCGACCCGGTACATCGCCGCCTGCGCGATACCGTCATCGACACATGCAAGCGCGCGTATCCGGATTCCCGCCCGCCGCGCGCGTCGGCACGCGGCACGGGTTCGCGCGCAACCGGCTGAGGCACCCGGTTCGGGCGAAACGCGCCGGCGTCACACCAGCCGGCCGCCGCCGTCGACGTGCAGGATCTATCGCATAAGCCGGCCCGGCGATGCGCTCGTGCATCGCGGCGAACAGTTGATCGGGATCGGTGTCGGCCAGCTTGCCGGCGATGAAGCGCCCCGCCGTGACGACCAGGTGATCGACCCGCGTCATCGCTCAGGACCCGCACGTTCCTGCAGTTCATCGAGCAGCGGCTTCCCGAACTCCCCGGATTCCACGCGCCGCAGGCATCGTCGCGGCGAGTACGTCGATAACGCCCCCTAATACGCGAACCCGATCCGCCCTTGCCCCACCGGATGCGCGACCGTGCCCATCGGGATGTCGTAGACGTCGGTCAGCACGTGATCGCGCATGAACGCATCCGGCGTCCCTTCGACCACGACGCGCCCCTGTCGCAACGCGACGAGCCGGTCGCAATAGCGCGCGGCGAGATTCACGTCGTGCAGCACGACGACCACGCAGAGCCCGCGTTCGAGCGCCAGCGCGCGCACGAGCGCGAGCACCTCGATCTGGTGCCGCACGTCGAGCGCGGAAATCGGCTCGTCGAGCAGCAGGCATTCGCTGCGCTGCGCGACGAGCATCGCGAGCCACGCGCGCTGTCGCTCGCCGCCCGACAGGCTGTCCGCCGCCCGATCCGCGAATGCCGCGACGTCCGTCGCGCGCAACGCATCGTCGACCATCGCGCGATCCTCGTCGCCGAACCGGCCCAGTGCGCCATGCCATGGATAGCGGCCCAGCGCGACGAGCTCGCGCACGGTCAGCCCGTCGGTCGCGGGCAGATGCTGCGGCAGATACGCGATCGCACGCGCCAGCGCCCGGTTGGCCCACGTATCGAGCGGGCGATCCTGCAGACGAATCGTGCCTGCCGACGGCCGCTGCTGCCGCGCGAGCAGCTTCACCAGCGTCGACTTGCCCGAGCCGTTGTGACCGAGCAGGCCGACCACGCTGCCGCGCGCGAACGCGAGATCGACCGGATGCAGCAGCACGCGACCGGCCGCTTCGAACGACACGCGTTCGAGCGCGAAAAACGGGGCCGGCGACGCGACGGCCGCGGAGACATCCGGCGCGAGAGCAGGCGCCGGTACGGAAGCAATCGGATTCATGTCGGAGATACCGTCGAATGCGGCGCCACGGTAGCGGACTGCGCGACGATCTGCCCGTAGTCGAGCTTCACGCTGCGATCCGCCAGCGCGAAATAGCGGTCGTCGTGCGAGATCACCAGCACCGTCTTGCCGCGCGCCTTGAGTTCCGGCAGCAATTGCCGGTAGAACACATCCTTGAACAGCGGATCCTGGTCGGCCGCCCATTCGTCGAACACGTAGAACGGCCGGTCTTCCAGATACGCGACCAGCAGCGCGAGCCGCTTGCGCTGCCCCTGCGACAGCTCGAGCGTGGAAAACGCGCCGCCATCGACCGCCACCTTGTGCGACAGCTGCAGCGCGTCGAGCAGTGCGCGCGCCCGCTGGCGCGACGCCATGTCGATGCCGAACAGCCGTTCGAACAGGAAGAAATCGCTGAACACGGCCGAGAACAGGTGCCGGTAACGCTCGCGCGACGCCGCATCGACCGGCTCGCCGTCGAGCAGGATTCGCCCGCCTTCGGGCGCGTACAGGCCCGTGATCAGTTTCGCGAGCGTCGTCTTGCCGCTGCCGTTGCCGCCGATCAGGAACACCGTTTCGCCCGGCGCGAACGACAGGTCGATCGGCCCCAGCGTGAACGCTTCGCCGTCGCGCACATAGCGATGCGTGACGCCGTCGAGCGCGATCCGCCCGAACGCGCGCACGGGCCGCGCGCCGCCCACCGGCTCGCGCGGCAGTTCCGCATCGAGCTGCTCGATGCGCTCGAACGCGACGCGCGCGATGCTGACCGACGGAATCGCGGCGAGCAGCCCTTCGATCGGCATGATCATGTACAGGAACACCATCGCGTAGCCCGACGCGACGCGCGCATCGATCTCGAACCAGCGCGCAAGCACGAACAGCGTGAGGCCGATGAATGCGAACAGGACCAGGTTGCCCCAGCTCGCCGCGGCCGCGTACAGCATGTAGCCGCGCGTGCGCTGCACGCGCACGGCTTCGACGCCCGGGGCGAGCATCTCGTCGACGAATGCATCGCGGCGTGCGCGATGCAGCTTCAGCTCCTTCGCGCCGTCGAACAGCGCGCGGAAGTGGCGCACGAGATCGTCCTCACGCCGGCGCGAATCGCGCAGGTCGGTCAGCGCGCGCCCCTGGACCACGCGAAAGCCGAGCATCGCGACCCCGATCGTGACGGCCGCGAACAGCAGGATCTGCCACGACAGATAGCCGAGGTACGCGAGACAGCCGGCGATCACCGCACCCTGCATCGCGATCGTCGGCAGGTTGACGAAAAACACGACGATCGTGTCGAGATCCTGCGTGAGCACCGACAGCGATTTCGCGCTGCCGAGCCGTTCGAGATCGGGGTACGCCGCATCGCCGATGCGGCGGATCGTCCGCATGCGCAGCATCGCCTTCGCGCGCTGCCCGAGCGACATGAACAGCATCTGCGACACCGCGCGCGCGGCGAGCACCGCGACGACGACCGCCGCGAAGCGCCAGCCGAGCGCCACGAGGCGTTCGGCCGATGCACCGAGCGCCTGGTTGATCAGCGCGATCAGCACGGCATTGCCGATCCCGCTCGCGAGGCTCGTCAGCAACGCGAGCGGCAGGGTCCAGCGAAAACTGCCGGTCAGGAAACGAAACAGCGACATGGGGAATCCTTGCACGTGCGACGCCGCCCCGCCGCTCGCGCGACGGGCGGCGTGCCGCCATCAGTTGTAGTGGAGATGCGGCGTTGCGTCGACGTCATCGCCGCAACAGCCAGAGCAGATACGGTCCGCCGACCAGCGTCGCGAGAATGCCGGCCGGCAGTTGCTGCGGAAACAGCAGGTTGCGGCCGAGCCAGTCGGCCGCAACCATCAGCAACCCGCCGACGAGCGCCGCGATCGGCAATTGCGAGCGTGCGCGCGTGAAGCCCAGCAGCCGCGCGAAATGCGGCGCCATCAGCCCGACGAACGACATCGGCCCGATCACGATCGTCGCGCCCGCCGTCAGGATCGCGGCCACCGCGAACAACGCCGCGCGCGCCTGGCTTGCGCGCACCCCGAGCGCATTCGCGACATCCGCGCCGAGCGGCAGGATGTCGAGCCAGCGCAACGCGAGCCACGCGAGCACCCCGGCCGCCACGGTGCAGATCCAGACCGCGATCGCCGTCTGCGGCAGGACCACATAGGTCGAGCCGAACAGCAGCGCGCGCAGCAGTTCGGCCTGCAGGCCGCCGCGCGCGGTCGCGAGCACGATCACGGCCTGCGAGAACGCACTGATCGCCATGCCGACGAGCAGCATCCGGTCGGGCGCGAAACCGCCGCGACGGCCGAACCCGACCATCGCCGCCAGGCACGCGAGCGCGCCCGCCGATGCGCCGCCCAGCAGCACCGGCGCGGACGGCACGCCCGCGCCGAGCGCGGCGACCAGCAGCCCGAGCATCGCGCCGCCGCTCACGCCGAGCAGGTCGGGGCTCGCCATCGGATTGCCGGTCAGGCGCTGCAGTACCGTGCCGGCCAGCGCGACCATCACGCCCGCGCCGAGCGACGCGGCCACGCGCGGCACCCGCCAGAACGCGACGGCCGGCCACTGCGCGGCATGCGTCCATTGCCAGCCGTCCGTCGTCACCGCGAAATGCAGCGACGCCCACACGGCCAGCGCGAGCACGGCGACGCCCGGCAGCGCGAACCGGGCGACCGAGCGGCGCCGTACGTCGTGCGTATCCATCGCCGGCCGTACCGCGCCGGTATGGACGCGCCGCAGCATCGCGAGCAGCAGCGGCCCGCCGAGCAGCGCCAGCGCGGCGCCGGTCGGCAGCGCTTCGCCAAGCGCGCCGGGCAGGCATTGCACGGCCTGGTCCGCGAGCGTGAGCAGCAGCGCGCCGATGCACGGCGCCCACACGAACCGGTCGCGCAGCCGGCGCGCCCCGGCGAGCCGCGCGAGCGCGGGAGCGCCGAGCCCGATGAAGCCGATCACGCCGACCGCGCTCGTCGCCAGCGCGCTCAAACACACGGCAACCGCCAGCGCGGCGAGGCGCACCGCCACGACCGACAACCCGAGCCGGCGCGCACCGCGATCGTCGAGCGCGAACAGCGCGAGCGGCCGCGCAAGCAGCCACGCGGCCACCATGCAGCCGGCCACGCGCGGCACGAGCCACGCAGCGACGTCCCAGCCGTTCTGCACGAGCGAACCCGCGCCCCAGATGAACACCGCGACCAGCGAACGCTCGTTCACGATCGCGAGCAGCACCGCGAGCGCGCCGGCGTACAGGCTCACGACCATGCCGGCGAGCGTCACCGATACGGGCGCGAAACCCTTGCGCCACGTCAGCGCCAGCGTGGCCGCGATCGCGAGCGTCGCACCGCCGAGCGCGACCGCGAAACGTTCGCCCGCCACCAGCGCGGGCGCCATGATCGACGCGGCCGACAACGCCAGCGACGCCCCCGACGACACGCCGAGCGTCAGCGGTTCCGCCAGCGGATTGCGCAGCACCTGCTGGAACACGACGCCGGCCAGCGCGAGCGCGGCGCCCGTGGTCAGCGACACGACGACCCGCGGCAACCACGCATAGCGCACGACGAGCTGCGTCAGCGACGCGTGCGCACCACCCGTCAGTACACCGGACCATTGCGCGGCCGGAAGCTGCGCGGACAGCGTGTGAACGACGGCCCAGATCGTCGCCGCCGCGAGCAGCGCGGGCAGCGCCCATGCGCGTGCGCCGGCATCGGCCGTCATCGTATGCGCCTTCATCACGAACCCTCCTGCAATGCCAGCGCCATGCCGTGCGCGAAGCGCATCGACGCGACGACGCCGCCCAGCGACGGCAGCGCGCCGAGCCCGTGCACGCGACGCGCCTGCACGAACGGCAGCGCATTCCACAGCGGGCCGCGCGCCAGTTGCGCGTCGACACCGGCCGGCACGTCGAGCAGCAGCGCGTGCGCATCGGGCTGCCGCGCGAGCGCCGCGAGCCCGGTTTGCGTCGCGCCCTGCGGATCGGCGTCGCCGCGCCACGCGTTCGCGATCCCGACGCGCGACAGCACGCCGCCGTACAGGCTGTTCGCGCCGAGCACCGACATGTGCCGGTCGTCGATCGGATACAACAGATAGACCGGCCGCCCCGCCGCGCGGAAAGCCGCCAGCCGTTGCGTCGCGTCGGCGAGCTGCGCGTCGGCCCGCGCCAGCAGCGCATCGGCCGCCGCGCGACGGTCGAAGCGCTGCGCGAGGTGCCGGGTCGCATCGCGAACGGCCGCATAGACATCGACCCCGCGCCCGAACAGCCCGACGGTCAGGGTCGGCGCGATCCGTTCGAGCATTGCGCGCAGCGGCGCATGCAACGGCGTGATGACGACGAGATCCGGCTTCAGCGCATCGAGCACTTCGAAGTTCGGCTGGAACAGCAGCCCCGTATCGGTCACGCCTGACGGCAGCGGCGGATCCCCGTCGACGCGCATGTACCACGGCGGACGCGCCACGCCGACCGGCACGACGCCCAGCGACAGCACGATCTCGGTCAGCGGCCAGTCGAGCACGACGACTCTCGGCGCCCCGTGCGCGGAAGCCGCCGTCACGGGCGAAGCCGAAAGCGGCGACGCGGCAACGGCCGCATGCGCCACGCTGCCCACGCCGCCCACGCTGCCGATTGCGGCCGCGGCACACCACGCCAGCGCGCGGCGACGTGTCACGCTGGCCGGCCCCGCCTCGATACCGCCCGCATCGTGAAGCACCGTGGTCACCATTGATAGCGCGCCGTGCCGAGGATCGTCCGCGTCGCGCCCCAGTAGCACAGCGACGACGACGAGCAGTACGAAATGTATTCGCGATCGAACAGGTTGTTCACGTTCAGCGCGAGCCGCCAGTTCTGCAGGTCGTAGTGCACGCCCAGATCGACCAGCACGCGCGCCGGCACGTCGAACGTGTTTGCGCTGTCGCCCGCCGAACTGCTCGTGTAGCGCACGCCGGAACCGATACCGAAGTGGCGCAGCGGCCCGGTCAGGAACGTGTAGTCGGCCCAGGCGGCCGCCGTATGACGCGGCGCGATCGTCGGCCGCTTGCCGAGGTTCGCCATCGTGCTCTCGGTCACCGATTGATTCAGGTACGAATACGACGCGATCAGCTTCAGGTTCGGCGTGACGTTCGCGTGCGCCTCGGCCTCGATGCCGCGCGAGCGGACCTGCCCCGTCTGGATCGCGAACTGCGGATGGACGGGGTCCGTCACCTGCACGTTGTCCTGCGTGAGCGTGAACGCCGCGACCGAGAAGAATCCGTCGAAGCCCTTCGGCTGATACCGGACGCCCGCCTCGAGCTGCTTGCCCCGGGTCGGCGAATACGGCACGCCGCCATACGCGGCGCCGAGCAGCGGCTGGAACGAGCGCGCATAGCTGACGTACGGCGCGATCCCGTTGTCGAAGCGGTACGCGAGGCCCGCGCGCCACGTGAACGCGTGGTCGTTCGAGTGGTAGATCGTCCCTGCCCCGGACGCGAGCGACGTCGTCTGCTGGTTGCCGCCCGCCCAGTCCTGGCGCACGCCGAGCGTGAGCACCCAGTTCCGGTAGCGCGCCTCGTCCTGCGCATAGACGCCGAACGTGCTGAGCGCATAGTCGAGCCGCGTGTCGACGGGCTGGGTCCCCAGCGCCGCATAGTTCGGCTGGAACAGGTCGACCGTGCCGACCACCGAATTGCCCTCGTTGTCGCCGAGCATCGAGCGCTGGTAGTCGACGCCGAACAGCGCGACATGTTCGACCGGGCCCGTCGAGAAACGCGCCTGCGCATGCGTGTCGACCTCGAACTGCGTGTAATGCTCGTTGTCGACGTTGCCCCACATCGAGACCGTCTTGCCGTCGGCGGAGAACGGGCTCGTCACCGACGTCTGGTAGTAGTGCTGGTCGATATGCAGATAGCGCAGCGTCTGCGACACGCTGAAGCGATCGTCGAATGCATGATCGAACTGATAGCCGAACCAGTATTGCGTGCGATGCATCCCGTCCCGGTCGGGATCGCCGAAATAGCGGTCGGGGCCGAGCCGCCCGTTCGGGCTCACGAACAGCGTGCCGCTCGCGGGCACCGGGTTGAACAGGCCGCCGTTCGGATCGCGCTGGAAGCCGCCCTGCAGCGTGAAGGTCGTGTCGCGATCCGGACGCAACGTGACGGACGGCGCGATCGCGATCCGCTGGTCCTTGATCTTGCTGACCTGCGTGTCGGCCGTGCGCCCGAGGCCGACCACGCGATACGACACCGTGCCCGCCTTGTCGACCGGGCCGCTGAAGTCGAAGCCGAGCTGGTAGTTGTCGTGATTGCCGGCCTGCAGCATCACCTCGTGATACGGCTCGGCGGTCGGCAGCTTGCTCACGTAGTTGACGAGGCCGCCCGGGCTGCCCTGCCCGTACAGCACCGACGCGGGCCCGTGCAGCACTTCCATCCGCTCGAGGAAATAGGGATCGATGCGCGGCGTCGCGAAGCGCGGCGACTGGTACAGGTGCAGGCCGTCGAGATACGAGTCGAGCGAGAAGCCGCGCCCCGACAACTGGTCGAAGCGAATGTCGGTGCCGTCCTGCGAATAGACGCCCGGCGTATAACGCAGTGCCTGATCGACCGTCTGCACGCCGAGATCGTCCATCTGGCCGCGCGTCACGACCGACACGCTCTGCGGCTGCGTGAGCCGGTCCGAATCCGTCTTCGTCCCGGTCGTCGAGCGCGTCGCGACGTAGCCGACGCCCGGCCCCGCCGGGTCCTGCATCGACGCCGCCCGCACCTCCAGCGTCGGCAGCGTGCCGTCCCGTGCCGGCGCCGGCGTCGTGCCGTCGTCCGCCGCGCTGGCCCGCAGCACCGTCCCGCCGAGCAGCGTCGCCGCGATACCCAGCTTCAACGGCCCCTTCATTTCCCCGAACCTCATTCCTGTCGCCCTTGCGTATGGCTGTCGCCGATTTTCGTCATAGTTAATGCGACTCATTACCATTTTCAGTCGCACTATCGTTTTCGTTCAGTTGACACACGACAAGCATAGCGACTACCTTATTTCGCAGGTAGACAACAAATGTTCAGTTTCGGCCAGATTCTGTCCGGTGCTGAACAGTCCGCATCAACCACCCCGGCTCCGGATGAAGGAATTCCTGCTCAACCGCTACCCGCATGAACGGCGCCGCCTGCCGCGGCCCGTGATCGTGCGGGCCATCACTTACGAGAACGGCCAGCACGAGCCGTGGCACCAGCACGAGTTCGGCCACGTGATCCTCGCGCTGAGGGGCGTCGTGCGCGTGCTGACGCCGAACCGCACGTGGACGTTGCCGCCGTCGCGCGGCGTGTGGCTGCCGCCCAACATCGACCACGAGTTGCATGCGGTCGGACGCCTCACGCTATGCACGGTCAGCGTCGAGCCCGATGCCACCCCGTGGCGCTGGCCGACCGGCCGCGTGATCGCGATCGACTCGCTGATCCGCGAGCTCGTCACGAACATGCTGCGCGATGGCGGCGACTACCCGCCCGACGGCAGCACCGCGCTCGCGGTGCCGCTGCTGCTGAAGCTGCTGGAAGAAGCGCCGCCGCTCGGCGAAGGCGGGTTGCCGCTGCCGCGCGACCCGCGCCTGCTCGCGATCTGCGAGCACATGATGACCGACCCGGCGAACGACTACACGCTCGATCGCTGGGCCGACGAGATCGGCACCAGCAGCCGCACGCTCGCCCGGCATTTCCGCGACGAAACCGGCATGAGCTTCGGCCACTGGCGGCAGCACATGCGCGCGGCCGAAGCGATGACGCGGCTCGCGCACGGCGCGAGCGTCGCGTCCGTCGCGCTCGATCTCGGCTACAGCACGCCGAGCGCGTTTACCGTGATGTTCCGGCGGCTGTTCGGCCAGGCCCCGCAGCAATACCTGTCGACCGGCGGCTGATCCGGCGCGCGGCCGCGCCGCGGAATCCCGGCTATTGCAGCGCGCGCGGGCGGCACGGGCGGGCCCTTCGGCTAAAATGCCGCACTTTCCCTTTTGTCCGGCCCGCTCGCCATGCAACCCGCTTCCCCCGCCCGATCCGCCTCCCACGGCGTCGACGATACCGACCCGTCGCACGACCTCGTCTATGGCCCCAATGACCGGCCCGCGCCGATGGTCGCGTTCGTCGCCGCGCTGCAGCACCTGCTCGCGATCATCGTGCCGATCGTCACGCCCGGCCTGCTGATCTGCCAGGCGCTCGGCGTATCGAGCCGCGATACGACCCTCATCGTGTCGATGTCGCTCGTGATTTCCGGCATCGCCACCTTCGTGCAGTGCAAGCGCTTCGGCCCGCTGGGCGCCGGGCTGCTGATCGTGCAGGGCACGAGCTTCAACTTCGTCGGCCCGCTGATCGCCGGCGGCAGCGTGATGGTCAAGCAGGGCACGCCGGTCGAGACCGTGATGGCCGCGATCTTCGGCGTCGTGATCGCCGGCTCGTTCGTCGAGATGAGCGTGTCGCGCATCCTGCCGTTCGTGAAGCGCCTGATCACGCCGCTCGTCACCGGCATCGTCGTGCTGCTGATCGGTCTCACGCTGATCAAGGTCGGCCTCATCAGCATGGGCGGCGGCTACGGCGCGATGGCCAACGGCACGTTCGCGAGCGCCGGCAACCTGACGCTGTCATGCCTCGTGCTCGGCACGATCATCCTGCTGAACCGCGTGCCGATCGTGTGGGTGCGGAGCACCGCGCTCGTCATCGCGCTCGTGATCGGCTATATCGCCGCCGCGGTGCTCGGCCGTCTCGACTTCACCGGCGTGCACCAGGCCGCGCTGTTCCAGGTGCCGACGCCGCTGCACTTCGGCATCGGCTTCTCGTGGGCGCTGTTCATCCCGATGCTGATCATCTACCTCGTCACCTCGCTCGAGGCGATCGGCGACGTGACGGCCACCAGCAAGATCTCGAAGGAGCCGGTCGAAGGGCCGGTGTGGATGCAACGGATCAAGGGCGGCGTGCTCGTCAACGGCGCGAACTCGCTGCTGGCCGGCGTGTTCAATACGTTCCCGAGTTCGGTGTTCGCGCAGAACAACGGCGTGATCCAGATCACCGGCGTCGCGAGCCGCTACGTCGGCATCTGGATCGCGGCGATGCTCGTGGTGCTCGGCCTGTTCCCGGTCGTCGCCGGCGTGCTGCAGGCGGTGCCGGAGCCCGTGCTGGGCGGCGCGGCGATGGTGATGTTCGGTGCGGTGGCCGCATCGGGCATCAACATTCTTTCGGGCATCCAGCTCGATCGTCGCGCACTGCTGATCATCGCGGTGTCGCTCGCGCTCGGCCTCGGCGTGTCGCAGGTGCCGGACATCCTGAACAGCCTCCCGCACGCGCTGAAGAACGTGCTCGAATCGGGTGTCGCAACGGGCGGCATCTGCGCGCTCGTGATGAACTGGTTCCTCCCGGAACAGAAGTAACGCGACGCACGCCATGACGATGCGGCCCGATCGACGGGCCGCATCGCGCTACACCAACTTGGCCGGCTGCCCGACACTGGTTAGAATCGGTTCATGCCTCAAGCCCTCGTCTCCGCGAATACCCCTGAAGCCGACGTCGTTCCGGTCAGGGAACGTGCCACCGTGGTCTGCTACCGCAACGAACAGGTATTGCTCGTCGCCCGCGCATCGTCGCGATGGGCGCTGCCCGGCGGCACGATCAAGCGTAAAGAAACGCCGCTCGAAGCCGCGCATCGCGAGCTGCTGGAAGAAACCGGCATCACGGGCCAGGCGCTCGTCTACTCGATGCAGTTCACCGGGCTCGCGAAAATCCATCACGTGTTCTTCGCGGAAGCCGGCCCCGACCAGATTCCGCAGGCGAGCAACGAGATCGAGCGGTGCCGGTGGTTTCCCATCGACAACGTCGACGCGTTGCGCGCGAGCATTCCGACGAAGCGGATCGTCGAACTCGTCTACCGGCACGAGCTGCGCAAGTAGGTAGACACCCCAACCCCGCCGGCTCGCCCGAGCCGATATGATGCGCCCACGGTCCGTCGCCGCGTTCCCTTCCGAGCGAGCTGCAGATGAACAGTGCGTACACCTACCGCGGATATACGATCGATGTCCGCTGCGAATTCCGGCTCGACCCGCCGCGCGACCCCGCGCCGCCCGACACGCTGCGGTTCGGGTTCGTCGCGATCGTGCAGGTGCGGGCAGCCGGCGTCGCGCCGCGCCTGCTGGCGCCGATCCGGCTCGGCGACGATGGCGGCCGCCTGTTCCGCAACACCCGCAACGCGTTGCGCGCCGGCCGCGCGGCCGGCGAAATCATCGTCGACGATCTGCTCGTCGATTCGGGTTCGGCCGAAGGACGCACGCACTCCTGAGCCGTCGGCCGGCCCGGTGCGTTTTCCCGAGCAACGATGCGCGTGCGCTCAGTACGAGCGCCTTCTTCGCAATTCGTGTGTGGAATAGACGACGAGGAAGATGCCCAGCATCGCGACGCCGGATGCCATGAAGTCGTTCGCGCTTCCCGAGCCGTGCAGCGATTTCGGGAAAAGGCCGAGACCCAGTCCTGCGACGGCGAGGAGCACGCCTGCCGCCACACCCCAGACCGGCCCCGCGGTCTTTTCGATTATGTTTTTCATACAGCACCTGTCTACAGTCATTGCCCGGACGGTGTCGGTGCATGGTGCATGCGTCGACCGCCCGTGCTTCGACTATAGCGAGGAAATAATCGGTGCGAATTCGGTGCTTTTACCGATCAGGATTACGGCTTGGCGGTCGCTGTGCGGAGTGCCGCTGCGAAAAGGCTGCGTTCGGGAATCGGGAAAGAAAGCCTGAATGGCGGAAGGCAGCAGGAGTCGAACCTACCCGGGAGTGTCTGACACCCCCAACCGGATTTGAAGTCCGGCCGTACCACCGGATACGAATGCCTTCCGTGGGAAAAACCAAAAGAGCGAGAAGCACGACGAGCGCCTACGCCTGAATACCCACCCAACCGCTGTCAGGCCGCAGGAAGTGAAGATCGCGGTGGAAGCGAGTATACCCAACCCGATCGAAGAACTCGAGAATCTGGATCGCCCGCTTGCGGCCGAGCCCGGTCGCGTCGCGGAACGTCGCGGCATCGAGCCCGCCGCCGCGCGTCGGCGCGAGATGCGCAACCAGCCCGGCCAGCTCGCGCACGACCTCCGCGTGATAGAACAGGTCGCGCACGATCTGATGCACGTCGCCGCGCCGCGTGAGCTTGCGCAGCAGCGCGCGCACGGCGTCCTCGGCTGCGCCCGTGTCGCGCGCCAGATCGCGCACCCACGACGGATCGAAACGCCCCGCATGAATCAGCGGCAGCAGTTGCCGCGCCAGCGCCTCCTCGCGTGCGTCGAAGCTCACCGAATGCGACGGCAGATGCAGCCACGGCCCGCTTCGCGCGACGTCCCCGCCCGACACCAGCGCATCGACGAGCGCGCGCCACAGCGCATCGTCGACGACCGGCGCCGCCATCCGTCGCAGACGTGCCGCATCGAGCCCCTGCTCGTCCGGCATCCGCTCGTGATACACGCGCAGCGTGTCGATCGCCCGCGCCTGCAACGCATGCCAGTGCGTGCGCGCCATCACCGTGCCGTCGTTCGACGCCGCATCGCGCTGGCCGATCGCCAGCGCATCGTCCGGCAACCCGAGCACGTCCGGCGCGAACCCCGTCAGATGCGTGAGCATCGTGCGGGCAATGCCGAGCGGCGCCTGCGCGAGCAGCGCATCGAGCCGCCCTTCGTCGAGCCACACGGCCAGCGCGTCGAGCCATGCGCGGCGCGCAGGCGTGCGCCGCTTGCGCGCCGGCCCGAACGGGTCGAGCACGCGGCCGCCGCCGACGGTGCGCGTCGCTTGCGGGTTGCGCACGATGAAGCGATCGCCCGGCAGCGCGAATACCGGTTCGTCGAACACGAGTTGCACACGCATCTTCTGGCCGGCCGCGAGCGTATCGCCGTCGAGCAGCGCGACGTGCGCAACGCGATGCAGCGTACCGAGATGCACGTGCAGCGGCGCCCAGTGCGTCAGCGTCAGCCCGGCATCGGCCAGCAGCGTCAGTTCGACGTCCAGCCGCGGCGACGTCGCGACGAGCCGCGCATCCGCGACGGTATCGCCGCGCTCGACGTCCGCCTTTTCGACGCCGGCCAGGTTCAGCGCGCAACGCTCGCCCGCGCGGCCCGCTTCGACCGGCCGATTCTGCGCATGGATGCTGCGCACGCGCGCCGCGCCGCCGGTGCGGACGACCGCGAGCGTGTCGCCGGTCGCCACGCGGCCCGCGAACGCGGTGCCCGTCACGACGGTCCCCTGCCCGGCGAGCGTGAACACGCGATCGACCGCGAGCCGGAACAGGCCGTCGTCGCGGCGCGCGCGCCACGCGAGCGCCGCATCGGCGAGGCATCGCTTCAACGCGGCAACGCCAGGATCGTCCGCGCGCGTCGCGCAGGTTTCGAAGATCGGTGCGCCATCGAGCGTCGAGCCGTGCAGCCACGTCGCGATCTCGTCGCGCACGGCCGACCGGCGTGCGGCATCGACGCGATCGCACTTCGTCAGCGCGACCACGCCGTGCGTGACGCCGAGCAGCTGCAGAATCGCGAGATGCTCGCGCGTTTGCGGCATCACGCCGTCGTCGGCGGCGATCACGAGCAGCGCGAAGTCGATTCCGCACGCGCCGGCCGCCATCGTATGAATCAGCTTCTCGTGGCCCGGCACGTCGATCAGGCCCAGCACGTCGCCGTTCTCGAGCGGCGTATACGCATAACCGAGCTCGATCGAGATGCCGCGTGCCTTCTCTTCCTTCAACCGGTCGGTGTCGACGCCCGTCAGCACCCGCACGAGCGTCGTCTTGCCGTGGTCGATATGTCCTGCCGTACCGACGATCATGCAGCCGGCCCCGCGATCAGCGCGCATTGCGCGACGAATGCCGCTTCGTCCGCGGCCTCGAGGCAGCGCAAATCGAGCCGCAGCGCGTTGTCGGCGACGCGGCCGATCACCGGGTGCGGCCATTCGCGCAGCCGCTTCTCGAGCTGCGCGAGCGCGCGGCCGCTGCGCTTGCCGTCCGGCGTGCGCACGACGAGCCCGGCGCTCGGCAACTGGTCGACCGGCAGCGCGCCGCTGCCGATCTGGCTGAACATCGGCTCGATGCGCACGTCGAAGCCGCTGCCGAGCGCGGCCTGCAATGCCGGGCGCACGCGCTCGGCCGCTTCGGCGATGTCGTGCCGCGGCCGCGTCAGCAGCCGCAGCGTCGTGAGCCGTTCGCGCAGGAATTCCGGCGCCTGATAGAGCCGCAGCACGGGTTCGAGCGCGGCGAGCGTCAGCTTGCCGACGCGCAGCGCGCGCTTGAGCGGATGCTTCTTGATTTTCGCGACGAGCGCGCGATCGCCGGCGATCAGGCCGGCCTGCGGGCCACCGAGCAGCTTGTCGCCGCTGAACGTGACGAGGTTCGCGCCGGCCGCGACGGTTTCCTGCACGGTCGTCTCGTGCGGCAAGCCCCATTGCGACAGGTCGGCAAGCGTGCCGCTGCCGAGGTCGACCGCCACCGGCAGCCCGTGCTCGCGCGCGAGCGGCGCGAGTTCGGCGAGCGTCACCTCCTTCGTGAAGCCGCTGATCGCGTAGTTGCTGCAGTGCACCTTCATCAGCAGCGCCGTACGCGGGCCGATCGCATCCGCATAGTCGCGCAGATGCGTGCGGTTGGTCGTGCCGACTTCATGCAGCTTCGCGCCCGCGCGGCTCATGATGTCGGGAATGCGGAACGCGCCGCCGATCTCGACGAGTTCGCCGCGCGACACGATCACTTCGCGTTTCGGCGCAAGCGCGGACAGGGTCAAAAACACGGCCGCCGCATTGTTGTTGACGACGGTCGCGGCTTCCGCGCCCGTCAGTTCGCACAGCAGATCGTCGATCAGGTCGTCGCGGTCGCCGCGGCGGCCGGTGCCGAGATCGAATTCGAGGTTCACGGGTTGCGTGAGCGCGGCGACCACCGCGCTCACCGCATCGTCGGGCAGCAGCGCGCGCCCGAGGTTGGTATGCAGCACGGTGCCGGTCAGGTTGAACACCGCGCGCACGGCGCCCGCGCTCTGCGCGGCCAGCGTGCGGGCGACGGCCGCCGCGATGTGCGGCTCGTCGAGCGGCTCGGCCGACGACGGATCATGCTGCGCGGCGGTACGCCAGCGCTCGAGTTCGGCGCGCACCGCGTTCAGCACGCGCGTGCGGCCATAGTCGGCGAGCAGCGGTTGCAGCGGCGCCGACGACAGCACGCGCTCGACCGACGGCACGCGCGCGAGGACGGCATTCAGTTCATTCAAACCCGGTTCGGTCACGTAGTCGTGGCTCCATTTCGATGCGCGGCAGGCAAACGGGGCCGGCGCTTGCGCGCCCGCCCCGGCTGCCCGCCGTCAGTCCGCTTCGCGCGACATGTCCGGCCACAGCAGCGGGTTCGGCGAACTGCGCTGGTAGCCGGCCTCGTTCATCAGCAGATCGAGCGTGAGGCTCGCGAGATCGTCCGCCAGCGGCTCGAACGCGTAGTCCTTTTCCTGGTAGCCGATCTTGCGATACGTCTTGCACTCGTCGCACGACTCGGCCTTGACCGCTTCGCTGCCGCCCTCGATCCCGTGGTATGCAATGCCCTTCGTCGAGTCGCAGTGCGAACATTTCGTGCGCACCATGTGCCACTCGGTCGTGCAGAGCCCGCACTGCAGGAAACGGTAGCCCTGGAACTGGCCGCCGACGCGCACGACGCTCGCGACCGGATGCGAGCCGCACACCGGGCACAGCCCCGGCTGGTCGAGATACGGAATGTCGGCCGGCGCGACGCGGCCGGCGAGATCGGTCCACACGACCTGCAACGCGGCCATCAGGAACGGCGCGGTGGCCGGGTCGACTTCGGCGAAGCGCAGCGCGAGGATCGCGTCGGCCTGCGCGTCCAGTTCGGCGGGCGACATCAGGCGCAGCCGGTCGAGCAGCTTCGCGAGCGACGGATTGACGAGCCCGGCGCTGTCGACGCGATCGAGCAGTTCATACAGCACGGCCCGCCACTGCGGATTGCGCTCGCCGTCGAGCGCCGGCACGAGCGGCATCGAATGCTGCTGCGCGCGTGCGATCGCTTCCGGCGACGGCAGCGGCAGGTTCAACTGCTGCAGCGTCGCGTGCTGCGCGTCGGCGACGGTGGCCATCAGCCGCAGGTAGCCGCTGATCGGGTTCAGGTCGGCAAGCTTGCGCAGCCGCGCGCCACGCGCCGCGAATGCGGTGCCACGCTCCGGCAGGCGAAAGCGGGGAATGGCGGAATGATCGAGCGCCGAGATCTCGGTCGGTTCGAGAATGCGTTGTGTCACAAATATGTCTTCCAAAAGAACAAGCGCCGACGGATCGGCGCTTTTCAGGCGGTTCCGACGGTGGCGGAGCGATACGCCGCGATGGCGAGCCGCCCCGCTCCGGTGCGCTACTTCACGCTTTCACGGAACCACTTCGGGTGATGCTTGCGTGCCCAGCCCAGCGTGACGGTGCCGCGCACCATCGCGCCGATCGAGCCCTTCACCCACAACGCCGCGTAAATGTGCACGATGATGCTCGCGATCAGCACGAACGCCGCCACTGCATGCACGACGGCCGCCGCGCGGATCACCTCGATCGGGAAATAGAACGAGAAGTAGCGCCGCCAGATCACGATCCCGGACAGCAGGAGCAGCAGCAGACATGCCACCAACGTGAAGAATAGCAGCTTCTGTCCGGCGTTATAGCGCCCGACCGGTGGCAGCTTGTCTTCCTGGTTGGTCAGCACGTCGCCGATCTGCTTCAGCCATTGACGATCGTCCGCGTCGAGCGCGTTGTGGTGCCAGAACCGCACCACGAGAATCGCGAACGACACGAACATCACGAGACCGACGAACGGATGCAGGATCCGCGTCCACTGGCCGCCGCCGAACAGCGCGGTGAGCCAGAACATCGACGGATGGAACAGCGCGAGCCCGGACAACGCGAGCAGCACGAACGTGATCGCGGTGATCCAGTGGTTCGTGCGCTCGTTCGGCGTGTAGCGGACGATCAGATTGGGGTCGTCGTGCTTCATTTTGCGTCCTCCTTGATGCGTCGCGCCTCGTCGCGGGCGGCGGCTTCTTCCTCGTCGCTGACTTCGTTCGGACCGACCCGCGTGTAGTGGAAGAACCCGGCCAGCGCGGTCAGCGCGAGACCGGCGACCGCCAGCGGCTTCGCGATCCCCTTCCACAGCTTCACCATCGGGCTGATCGACGGATTGTCGGGCAGGCCGTGATACAGCGACGGCTTGTCCGCGTGGTGCAGCACGTACATCACGTGCGTGCCGCCGACGCCCTGCGGGTCGTACAGCCCCGCATGCTCGAAGCCGCGCTCCTTCAGGTCCTCGATCCGCTCGGCCGCGTGCTGCTTCATGTCCTCCTTGGTGCCGAACACGATCGCGCCCGTCGGGCAGGTCTTCACGCAGGCCGGTTCCTGGCCGACCGCGACGCGGTCGGAACAGAGCGTGCACTTGTACGCGCGATGATCCTTCTTCGAGATCCGCGGCACGTTGAACGGGCAGCCGGTCACGCAATAGCCGCAACCGATGCAGTTCTCCTCGTGGAAATCCACGATCCCGTTGTTGTACTGCACGATCGCGCCCGGCGACGGGCATGCCTTCAGGCAGCCCGGATCCTCGCAGTGCATGCAGCCGTCCTTGCGGATCAGCCATTCGAGGTCCCCGGCCGGGTTCTCGTATTCGGCGAACCGCATCACCGTCCACGAGTGCTCGGTCAGGTCGGCCGGGTTGTCGTACACGCCGACGTTCGTACCGATCTCGTCGCGCAGGTCGTTCCACTCCATGCATGCCGTCTGGCATGCCTTGCAGCCGATGCACTTCGATACGTCGATCAGCTTCGCGACGCTCCCGGTCACCGGTTCGCGCACCGTGGGCGGCGGCGTCGTGGTGGCCGAGACGCGCTTGATATCCAGCGATTGCAATGCCATCTCTTCCCCCTTACGCCTTTTCGACTTTCACCAGGAACGACTTGAATTCCGGTGTATACGAGTTGCCGTCGCCGACGGACGGAGTCAGGGTATTGGCGAGATAGCCGGGCTTCGCGAGACCCTTGAAGCCCCAGTGCAACGGGACGCCGACCGTCTGGACCTTCTTGCCTTCGATCATCAGCGGCTTGATCCGCTTCGTGACGAGGGCGACCGCGACGATGTAGCCGCGCTTGGACGACACCTTCACGCGCTCGCCGTGCGCGACGCCGACTTCCTTCGCGAGGTCTTCGCCGATCTCGACGAATTGCTCGGGCTGGATGATCGCGTTCAGCCGCGCATGCTTGGTCCAGTAGTGAAAATGCTCGGTGAGCCGGTAGGTCGTCGCGACGTGCGGGAACTCGGACACCTTGCCGAACGACGCGCGATCGTCCGCGAACACGCGGGCGGCCGGGTTGTTCAGCGCCAGCGGGTTGTCAGGGTGCAGCGGGTTCGCGGCGAGCGGCGTCTCGAACGGCTCGTAGTGCTCGGGGAACGGACCTTCGTTCATCCCCGCGCGCGCGAAGAAGCGCGCGACGCCTTCCGGGTTCATGATGAACGGATTCATCCCGTTCTCGGGCGGTTCGTCGATCTTGAAGTCCGGTACGTCGGCCCCCTTCCACGCGCTGCCGTTCCAGCCGATCAGCTTGCGGGTCGGGTCGAACGGCTTGCCGCTCACGTCGCACGACGCGCGGTTGTACAGGATCCGCCGGTTCGCGGGCCACGCCCACGCCCAGTTCAGCGTCTGGCCGATGCCGGTCGGGTCGGCGTTGTCGCGCCGCCCCATCTGGTTGCCGGCCTGCGTCCACGCCCCGCAGAAGATCCAGCAGCCGCTCGCGGTCGTGCCGTCGTCCTTCAGTTGCGCGAACGCGGCGAGCTGCTCGCCCTTCTTCACGAGCACCTTGGCCGGATCCTTCGGATCGGTCAGGTCGGCGAGCGCGCGCCCGTTGAACTCCATCGCGAGCTCTTCGGGCGTCGGGCTTTCCGGGTTCGCGTACGGCCACGTCAGGTTCAGGATCGGATCCGGATACTTGCCGCCGTCGGTCTGATACATCTTGCGCATCCGCAGGAACAGCCCCGACATGATCTCGAGATCGCTCCTCGCCTCGCCCGGCGGCTCCGTGCCCTTCCAGTGCCATTGCAGCACGCGGCTCGAACTCACGAGCGAGCCGTTCTCCTCCGCGAAACACGTGGTCGGCAGGCGGAACACCTCGGTCTGGATCTTCGACGCATCGACGTCGTTGAAGTCGCCGTGATGCTTCCAGAACTCGGACGTCTCGGTCGCGAGCGGATCCATGATCACGAGCCACTTCAGCTTCGCGAGGCCCGCGGCCGTCTTCACCTTCGACGGCGCCGCCGCGAGCGGGTTGAAGCCCTGGCAGATGTAGCCGTTCATCTTGCCGGCATTCATCAGCTCGATCGCCTGCAGCAGGTCGTACTGCTTGTCCAGCTTCGGCAGGTAGTCGTAGCCCCAGTTGTTCTCGGCGGTCGCCGCATCGCCCCACCACGACTTCATGAAGCTGACGTGGAACGCCTTGTAGTTCTTCCAGTAGCTCAGCTGATTGGGCCGCAGCGGCAACTGCACGCGCTTCTTGATGTATGCGTCGAAGTCCTGCTCGGCCTGCATCGGCAGCGTCATGTAGCCCGGCAGCAGGTTCGACATCAGCCCGAGGTCGGTCAGCCCCTGGATGTTCGAGTGGCCGCGCAGCGCGTTCATCCCGCCGCCGGCGATGCCGATGTTGCCGAGCAGCAGCTGCACCATCGCGCCGGTGCGAATGATCTGCGCGCCGATCGAGTGGTGCGTCCAGCCGAGCGCGTACAGCACCGTGCCGGCGCGGCCGGGAACGGCCGTCGTCGCGAGCATCTCGCACACCTTCAGGAATTTCTCGTTCGGCGTGCCGCAGACCTGCTGGACCAGGTCCGGCGTATAGCGCGCGTAGTGCTGCTTGAGCAGGTTGTAGACGCAGCGCGGATGCTGCAGCGTCGGGTCGACCTTCGCGAAGCCGTCGTCGCCGAGCTCGTAGTCCCAGCTCGATTTGTCCGGATACGCGTGTTTCTCCGCGTCGTAGCCGGAATAGATGCCGTCGTTGAACGCGAAGTCCTCGCGCACGATGAACGAGAAGTCCGTGTAGTGCTTCACGTACTCATGCTGGATCTTGTCGTTCGTCAGCAGATAGTTGATGACGCCGCCCAGGAAGACGATGTCGGTGCCGGTGCGAATCGGCGCGTAATAGTCGGCCACCGAGGCCGTACGCGTAAAGCGCGGGTCGACGACGATCAGCCGCGCCTTGCGGTGCGCCTTCGCCTCCGTCACCCACTTGAAACCGCACGGATGGGCCTCGGCTGCATTGCCGCCCATCACGAGAATCACGTCCGCGTTCTTGATGTCGACCCAATGGTTCGTCATCGCTCCACGGCCAAACGTCGGGGCAAGACCTGCCACCGTCGGGCCATGTCAGACACGCGCCTGATTGTCGAATGCGAGCATCCCGAGGCTGCGGACAGCCTTGTGCGTCAGGTAACCGACTTCGTTGCTGCCCGCCGACGCGGCCAGCATGCCGGTCGTGAGCCAGCGATTGACCTTCGCGCCGTCTTCGGCCGTCTCGACGAAGTTCGCGTCGCGGTCGGCCTTCATCAGCTTCGCGATCCGGTCGAGCGCGTCATTCCACGAGATCGGTTCCCACTTGTCCGAGCCGGGCGCGCGATACTCGGGGTGCGTCAGGCGGTTCGGGCTGTGGATGAAGTCGATCAGGCTCGCGCCCTTCGGGCACAGCGTGCCGCGATTGACGGGGTGATCGGGATCGCCTTCGATGTGGATGATGCTCGGCTGCGCATTCTTCGCGCCGTCGCCAAGGCCGTACATCAGGATGCCGCAACCCACTGAACAGTATGGACAGGTGTTGCGCGTTTCGGTGGTGCGCGCCAGCTTGTACTGTCGGACTTCGGCAAGCGCTTCCGTCGGAGAAAAGCCCATCAGGGCAAGACTCGATCCGGCAAGCGACGTGGCCGTCACCTTCAGGAACTGGCGCCGGGACATTTGTAGCATGATGGTCTCGACGGTTTTGTGGGGTAGGGAGAAACTGAAAGGATTATAGACAGTCAGCGCAACTATGATGGAATCTTCGGATCAATACTGATTTGTCTGATCCGCCGATATCCGCGGTCAGCACACCACCGAACCGTCATGAAACGACAGATCACCTCGGAAGCCACCCGTCTCGCGCAACAACAGGCCAACTGGGCACTCAACGCATTCAAGCGTTTCTCCTCCGACCGCTGCTCGGCGATGGCCGCGAGCATCGCGTTCTTCTCCGCGTTCTCGCTCGCACCGACGCTCGTGATGGTGATCGCGGTGGCCGGCTGGTTCTACGGCGACGATGCCGCGCGCGGCCAGGTGTTCGAGCAGGCCCATCAATTGATCGGCGACGATGCCGCGGCCAGCATCCAGACCATCGTGCAGAACGCGCATCGCGCAGGCGAGCGCGGCGGCATCGCGACGCTGATCTCGTTCGCCGCGCTCGCGATCGGTGCGTCGGCAACGTTCGCGTCGCTGAACACGGCGCTGAGCGTGATCTGGCCGAGCACCGAAAACCGCTGGTCGAGCATGCTCGGGCTCGTGCGCGTGCGGCTGGTTTCGTTCGGGCTCGTGCTCGGCGTCGCGTTCCTGCTGATCGTGTCGCTCGTGCTCGACACCGCGATCACGTTCGTCGGCACCTGGCTGCTCGGCAATTCGCCGTATGTGGTCGTCACCAACCTGCTGCAGTTCTTCGTCGGCATCGCGGTGCTCGCGGGCGCGTTCGCCGCGCTGATGAAGTTCCTGCCCGACGCGCGCGTCGCATGGCGCGACGCGGCAGTCGGCGGGATCGTGTCGGCGATCCTGTTCTCCGGCGGCAAGAAGCTGTTCGCGCTGTATCTCGCGCATGCGGGCACGGCGAGTGCGTTCGGCGCGGCCGGATCGTTCGCGGTGTTGCTGATGTGGCTGTACTTCTCCGCCGCCGTGCTGCTGCTCGGCGCGGAATTCGCGGCCGCGCGCGGCGCGGCGCACCGCGGCGCAGGCAACGTCGCAGCCGCATCCCTATCGACATCGGCGTCAACGGGTCGCGCCACCGATCGCGCTCGCGACAGCTGATTCCGCCCGCCCGCTTCGCCCGCAGCCGCGCCTCGCGCGTGCCGCACGCGTCGCCCTGCTCGCCCTACGCCGCCGCTTTTCTTTTCGCAACCATCCTGCCCACCGTGCGCGCCTGCATGTCGATGCGTCCGTGCATCGGCGCGCGATGCGCGCTGCAACGGCAAACGTTTGCTCGCCTCGATTTCCATGCGCCAACCGGCGAAATTCGCCCGTCTGTTGCCGGGCGCATCGATCATTGCAACAATCGCAGCGCAGCAATTGTCAACTATTTCAAAAAGAGGAATAGTCCTTGATGTGCTTGATATATATGGACTTTTTCTCGCTGTTACCTTTTCGAGACACTTTATTTTTTAAGCTTTCTTGCCGGTATGGCACTGAGCTATTCTCCAATCCGCAACAAATAACGAATGACGAATCATTTGCGTGGAGATACTCAACGATGAAGAAACTCGCTCTCTCGACCCTCTCGCTCGCCCTGCTGGGCGCCGCTGGCGCTGCTCACGCTCAATCGAGCGTGACGCTGTACGGCGTGATCGATACGTCGATTGCTTACGTTCACGGCAATGACGGCCAAGCCAACAACTCGTGGCAAATGCTGTCGGGCAACCTGCAAGGCAGCCGCTTCGGCCTGAAGGGCGCAGAAGACCTCGGCGGTGGCCTGAAGGCGATTTTCCAATTGGAAAACGGTTTTGATCCGGGCTCGGGCCGCCTGGGCCAAGGCGGCCGCATGTTCGGCCGTCAGGCATTCGTCGGCCTGCAAAGCAACCAGTACGGCACGCTGACGCTGGGCCGCCAATACGACCCGATCGTCGATCTGGTCCAGGCAGTCACGGCTGACAACTACTTCGGCAGCACGTTCGCAACGCCGG
Organism: Burkholderia sp. IDO3; assembly: GCF_003366075.1. Taxonomy (NCBI): domain Bacteria; kingdom Pseudomonadati; phylum Pseudomonadota; class Betaproteobacteria; order Burkholderiales; family Burkholderiaceae; genus Burkholderia; species Burkholderia sp. IDO3. The sequence continues at coordinate 1,117,124 of NZ_CP028962.1, read as the reverse complement.
GCGACGTCGACAACAACGACAACTCGCTGCGCGTCAGCAACGCGATCAAGTACACGTCGCCGGTCTGGGCAGGCTTCCAGCTCGAAGGCATGTACGCTCTCGGCGGCGTCGCGGGCAAGACGGGTTCGGGCCAGACGTGGTCGGTCGCAGCGGCATACAACAACGGCCCGGTCGGCGTTGCCGCAGGCTACTTCTACGCAGCCAACCCGTCGCCGACGGTCGCTGGCGTGCGCACGGGCTGGGGCTCGACGACGTCGGACAACATCATCGACGGCCCGATCAACGCAGGTTACGTGACGGCGAAGTCGATCGCGATCGCACAGGTCGCAGGTCAGTATGCAATCGGCCCGGTGACGGTCGGCCTCGGCTACAGCAACGCGCAATACAAGCCGGACGCATTCTCGGCCTTCGGCTCGAGCCAGAAGTACAACACGGGCCGTGGCTTCGTGACGTACCAGGTTACGCCGCCGCTGCTGCTGGGCCTTGGCTACTCGTACACGAAGGCAAGCGGCAACACGGACGCCAAGTACCATCAGGTTTCGCTGGGCGGCGACTACTCGCTGTCGAAGCGCACGGACATCTACCTGGTCGGCGCATACCAGCACGCAAGCGGTACGCAGCTGAACGCCGATGGCACGACGTCGGCAGCGCAAGCTTCGATCGGCTCGTACGGCATCGCCGGCACGAAGTCGCAGGAAATGGTCGCTCTCGGCCTGCGCCACAAGTTCTAAGAAGTACGTTTCCGGTGTGCATGGCGTCTCCGACGCCATGCCGCCGAACTGCAAAACCAGTCATCGGTTTCGGCCATGGCTGGTTTTTTTTCGTCCGTCGCCAGCGGCCCCGTGGCGGGCTGCCGCGACGCGCCGGCCCATCGGGAGCGACAACGGGCCGCAAGCGGTTCCCGGCCCGTCTGTGACGCGCCGGAGGCGCGTCTGCGCGCATCCGGGCACGTCGCCCGATGCCCCGCCCTCCATTCGATCGCCGTGCGCGTTGCGCGATCCGAGCGACTATCCTTCGACGTGTCGATTTCGGCAGGCTTCATCCGTCGTATCGATGGCGGCATGCACGCAGGCTGCCGCAGCCCTATCGACCGTTGACAGGAGACACACCATGACGATTCAGAAGATCACGCCGTTCCTCTGGTACTCGACGGAAGCCGAGGAAGCCGCGGCCTTCTATGCAGGCATTTTCCCGAACTCGCGCGTCGTGCGCGTCACGACGGTGTCCGGCGCCGGCGGCACGCGAATGGTCGAATTCGAGCTGTTCGGCCAACCGTTCATCGCGATGAGCCACCCGCGCACGGAGACGTTCAACCACGCGATCTCGCTGATGATCAGTTGCGCCGACCAGGCGGAACTCGACCGCTACTGGAGCGCGCTGCTCGAGAACGGCGGCACGGCCGACAACTGCGGCTGGTTGCGGGACCGCTACGGCGTCTCGTGGCAGATCGTTCCGGACGCGCTGATCCCGATGATGGCCGACCGCGACGAGGTCAAGGCCGCACGCGTGGCTGCAGCGATGATGCAGATGACGAAGTTCGATGTCGCCGCGTTGAAGGCGGCGTATGAGGGCTCGGCGGGCTGACATCGTGCCATCGGTGCGACGCGTGCGTCGCGAGGCGCGGGGACGTTCGTGCCGCGCGGGTCGATTCGTTCATGACCGTCGGCGCAGGATGCCTCTGCCGAGGCGTTGCGTCGCGTCGCGTCGCGTCGCGTCACGTGGCGATTCAATCCCGGACAATGGTTGCGCGCCATGCCGACAGCTTCGGTTCGACGGTCCATTCGTCACACGTCGCGCATCGCGCGTCGCGAACGAATGCCGCAGCCGGTTCGCCGGACAGCGATCGCGTCATCGCCGTCGCTGCGCAACCAGTCGGCGCGCGCGACCGTGACGACCGGCGCGTACGCATCGGAGCGAGGCGCTCCACTCCGCTCGCGGCGGCGACGTTCTCGATCGATGATTCCGCAGAGCGCGGTGCTCGCTGTGCCGAACACCTGTGCAAATGCGAGCACGACGTCGCATTCGTTGCCGCACCGGCCTGGTTTCACATCCCGCTGCGCGACGGTAGCGAGAAGCAAGGCGACCGTCTCGCACACGGGTATCGGCTCGAACGAGGCGGCGACGCGCGGAGCATCCCTTCATCGACAGAATCGCCAGATCGCGATCGCCGCATGCCAACCCGGCGATACCGGCAACACAACACGAATCGCGGCGCGACGACCCCCCCGAATTGAAATGCGCGCCGCGCCGAACGATGCCTCGCCACTGCATTGCCGCGCACGGTGACGGTTACTTCCGTCCGGCGTACCCATACGCTGCGCCCGCTCGTCCTCCGGCACCGGCACATCCGGCGACGTCGATCATCGGCGAGCAACGCGCACAAGTTCACTGCGCGATGCCGCAACGTCGATGTCGCCGTGCGATTTCCGCTTGCCATCGCGCACCGCGCCAATCGCGCGAATCGCATACAGCGCCGCGCCGACATGCCGCCCGATCGCGACGCGCGCGGCAGTCAAGCTGCCGGCGAACTCGACGGCAACAGCAGCGTCCCGACTCGTAAAACGAGGCTCGCACGGCTACGCATGAACAACAGACTGCGCGGCAAAACAACCCGCGAGCGCATGCGCCGCATCCACCATCCGCACATACGGCACGCAGCCGAGAATACGCATCGCGCGACACGAGGTCGCACACCGCGCCTCGACCACCCCCCGATTTGCGCAGCGCAATAAAAATCCCCGCACGCTTTCGCGTACGGGGATCGTCGGACATCGCAACGATCGCCGACCTGCGGTCGACAACCGTTACGCTGCATTACGCAGCCGCGTCCTTCAGCTTCTTCAGCGCACGTGCCTTCACGCGCACGCTGGCCGGCTTTGCCGGGAACCAGCGCTCTTCACCCGTGAACGGATCCTTGCCGAAGCGCTTCTTCTTCGCCGGCACGACTTGCGCCGTGATCTTCAGCAGGCCCGGCAGCGTGAACTCGCCCGCGCCCTTCTTGTGAACCGAGCCCAGCACGACGTTTTCGAGTGCGACAAGCACTGCCTTGACCGCCTTCACTTCGACAGCCGCGCGCTCGGCGATGTGCGTTGCGAGCGATGCCTTCGTGAACTTGTCCTTCAGCGGCGTCGGAGCAGCCGGTGCTGCCTTCGCGACAGCCTTCTTGGCTACTACTTTCTTCGCGGGCGCAGCCTTTTTGGCAGCCACTTTCTTGGTGGCCGGTGCGGCAGCCTTCTTGGCCACCTTTTTTGCGGAAGTCGCCATGTTTCTCCTACCAGGTGTGGTCGTTGGATACACGAAGCGTGCAACGCGCGCGCTTCAACGCCGGATTCTACAAGCGCCTTGACGCTTCGTGCAGTACTTTTATGCGTTTTCGCGGGGTTTCCCGCAGGTTTTGTTGCGCCCGACCGACTTCGCCGACGCTCGAGCATCGAAAAACGTCGTCACGTATAACGTCCGAACCGGAATTACGTTCGATATTTGCGCACCTATACTGACCTCGCTCAGTGCCCCGGATGCCTTCATGCGCGAAGTCAGATACGTCAAAGGACTCGACGGCCTGCGAGCCATCGCCGTCATCCTCGTTTTCCTGTCCCACAAGGGCCACGTCCTCGCTGTCGACGTGGGCAAGCTCGGCGTGTGGACGTTTTTCTTCATCAGCGGATTCCTGATCGTCGGCGAGCTTCATCGCAACCGTCAGGCGATCGAGCGCGGCACGATGACGCGCCGCCATGCACTCGCGCTGTTCCTCGCGAAGCGCGCGCTGCGGATCTTTCCCGTCTACTACCTGCTGCTCGCCGCGCTCGCGATCGCGCATGCGCTGTTCTACCAGCGCGGCGTCAATCTCGGGCTCGCGTGGCACGCGACGTTCCTGTCGAACTACTGGATCGGCGTGGTCAAGGACGGCTGGCCGGGTTCCACGTCGCACTTCTGGAGCCTCGCGGTTGAGCAGCAGTTCTATCTGATTGCGCCGCTGACGCTGCTCGCCGTGCCTGCGGCGCGACACGTCCGGCTCGGCATCGCGGCCGTCGCGGCATGCGCGCTCGCGCATCTCGCGCTCTATGCAGTCGACGCGTCGCCGGTGCTGATCTACGCGTTTTCCCCGTGGAATTTCGCGCTGATCGCGCTCGGCGGCATCGGCGCGATGGCGCTCGCCGATCGCGGTCCGGCCGTCGCACGCCGCATTCCGCCCGGCTGGCTCGGCGCCGCCGGCGTCGTGTTCTTCCTCGTGCTGCCCGCGCTCACGACGCTGCCCGACCTCGTGACGGGGCTCGCGGATCTCGGCCTGTCCGCATCGCTCGGCTCGCTGATGCTGTGGATCGTCACCGAACCCGATCATCCGGCCGTGTCGCTGCTCGACCGGGCGCCGCTCGTCTATCTCGGCACGATCAGCTACGGCTTCTACCTGTTCCACAACCTGATTCCGGCGCGCTTCGGCGTGCTGCCGGCAACGTTCGCGCACGTGCCGATCCCGGCGCTCGTCCGGGACGTCCTGCCTGAAATGCTGCAGTTCGCGCTCGCCGTGCTGCTCGCGCATCTGTCGTGGCGCTACCTGGAAAAGCGCCTGCTCGATTTCAAGAAACCGGTCGCCGCGATGCTGGCACGGTACTTCGTCGCGCGGCCGAGCACGTCGCCGCGCTGAGCGGGAAGCCGGCGTCGAGAACGTCGAGCGGGAAACGCGTGGTGCGACGCGCGCTGCGGGTACGCGGAAACGGCGCGGTGCAGAACGCGGGAACGGCACCGGACATGCGTTGCACCGGCGGCTCCAGGTTTCAATGCGGCGGGCAGTCAGCGATCCTGCATCGACATCGCAGTGAACGCGGGCAGCCGTTGCACCACGCGAACGTCGATCAAACAGCGATCAGTCAGCGCGCCGGCACCGGTTTCAGTCGAACCGGAAATCCTGACGAACGCGGCACGCACCGCAAGCCGAGCCGCGCGCCGGTACGCCAGGGGCGCACCCGTTCTCGCTCGCCCCGCATCCGCCCGGCTTCAGCCCGGCCGATCGTCCGCCGCCCGCCATCCGCCCCGCTTCGCCCGGACGCAAAAAAGCCCCGACGCGCAAGGCAGCCGGGGCCAACGGAACAACCACCACCTGAAACAACGGAGCAGCGCGGCTGCTTATGCGACAGCAGCCAGCGCGGGCAGGCAGGTACGCAGATACGCCTCGAATTCGCGGCTCACTTCCGGATGCTGGAGGGCGAGCTCGACGGTCGCCTTCAGGTAACCGATCTTGCTGCCGCAATCGAAACGCGTGCCGAAGTAGCGATACGCGAGCACCTGTTCGTGCGCGAGCAACGACTGGACGGCGTCGGTGAGCTGCAGTTCGCCGCCCGCGCCCGGCTTGAGCCGGCGCAGGTGATCGAAGATCGTCGGCATGAACACGTAGCGGCCGACCACGCCGAGGTTCGACGGCGCATCTTCCGGCGCCGGCTTCTCGATGATGCCGGACAGCTTGATGATGTCCTCTTCCCATTCGCGGCCTTCGACGACGCCGTACGAGCGGCTGTCCTCGCGCGGGATCGTCTCGACTCCGATCACCGAGCTGTGATAGTGGTCGAACACGTCGACGAGCTGCTTGAGCACCGGCTGCTCGCCGTGCAGCAGGTCGTCGGCGAGAATCACCGCGAACGGCTCGCCATGCACGAGCTTTTCCGCGCACAGCACCGCGTGGCCGAGGCCGAGCGCTTCCGGCTGGCGCACGTAGAAACAGTTCACGTTGCTCGGCTTGATGCCGCGCACGAGTTCGAGCAGCTTTTCCTTGCCGCGCGCCTCGAGTTCGGCCTCGATCTCGTACGACTTGTCGAAGTGATCCTCGATCGCGCGCTTGCTGCGCCCGGTCACGAAGATCATCTCGGTGATACCGGCGTTGATCGCTTCCTCGACCGCGTACTGGATCAGCGGCTTGTCGACGACGGGCAGCATTTCCTTCGGGCTCGCCTTCGTTGCCGGGAGGAACCGCGTGCCGAGACCGGCGACGGGGAACACGGCCTTGGTGACTTTCAACATGTTCGCATCCTGATTGCGTTGACTGCGCCGCGTCGACCTGCGACCCGGCGCGGTTGTTTTCCGAACGGCATATCGAGAATCGACGGCGCGGCCAATTTCACTCCGCTCATTTTCGATATGGACCGATTGCCCACCATTTCCGAAAAAGAGATAATCAGCCGACCCGGTCGATATTGCCGCACCCATTGCCGAAGCAGAAACAAATTACCGATTTTCCGGATACAAATGCTTACGATTCGAATTCCTCGATATACGGGACGCTACCCCGTTCGAGACCGGAGCGAATCGGCTCGTTCTTCAGCGCCTCGCGATACGCCGACAGCACGGCCATGACCAGCAGTACTGCCGCGCTCGCGATCCAATGCATGTCCATCTTGCCGCTCCTTGCATCAATCAACCGGAGCTTCAAACTAACAGAAAAAAATCGGCAAATAATTGCAGCGGCTTCGAAACCGCTTTCAGAACGGGAATAAAACCATTATGCGAAATACCATTATTTCCCGTCGCGATTTTTTTATTCATTCGATCGAATTCTTGCGCATTACGATTGGACCATCCCCTTCATCCGTCGCAAGGAATCGAATCGCATGCAAGCTTTCAGCGGATCGTCTTTGACTGCGCCGCCCGTCGCCGACCACAAGGAACACGTGATCGACGCGATGCGCGGATTCGCGGCGCTGCTCGTCGCCTATTTCCATTGCCGCCAGGTCGTCTGGGTCGGCATGCAGAGCTTCCATCGCGCTTACGGTCACGCGCTGGACCCGAGCGTGATCGTCGGCTACCTGACGTTCCCGTTCGCGTGGGGCTCGGCCGGCGTGCCGATCTTCTTCGTGATCAGCGGCTACTGCATTCACCGCAACGCGGCGCTGAAGTTCGCGGCCAACCCGGCGTACCGGCTCGACGCGCCGAATTTCTGGGCGCGCCGCTTCGCGCGCATCTATCCGGTGCTGCTCGCCGCGCTGCTGTTCACGCTCGCGCTCGACGCGATCAGCCTGCAGATCGCGCCGGTCAGCCACAAGATCCGCGACATCGGCATCACCGCATTCCTCGTGAACCTGTTCTCGCTGCAGGGCGTCGCCGGTTATACGTACGGGTCGAACGGCGCGCTGTGGACGCTGTCGCTCGAAGTGCAGTTCTACGTGGTCTATCCGCTGCTGTTCGCGCTGCGCCGGCGCGTCGGAATGCCGGCCATCGTCGCGGGCGTCGCGCTCGTCAACGTCGCGTCGGCGCTGCTGCTGGAGCGGCACGACCTGCAGTTCTTCACGTCGTACTGGCTGTCGTGGACGATCGGCGCGTGGATCGCCGACGTGCGCGCGCAGCCGGCGCGCGGTACGCCCGCCGTGCCGTCGCGCGCGTGGTACGGCGCGGCCGCCGTGCTGCTCGCCGCGGGCTGCGGCGCGTTCCATTTCGGCCAATACGGCGCGTTCCAGCTGTGGGCGGCCGGCTTCGCGTGCTTCCTGTACCGCGCGCTCGCGTGCCCGCCGCACCCGACGCCGCTGCTGCGCGTGCTCGGCCGGTTCGGCGACTTCAGCTACTCGCTGTACCTGATTCACCTGCCGCTGTTCGTCTGCCTCGGCTCGGTGCTGTTCCATTCCGAGCTGCAGCTGTCGATCTGGCCGTCGCTCGCGTTCATGGCCGCGGCGATTCCGGTCGCGTACCTGTTCTACCGGCTGTTCGAACGGCCGGCGATGGCGTGGTCGGCGAGCCTGAAGCCGACGCGCGCGGCCCGGGTCGTCGCATCGGCGCCCGAGCAGGCCGCCTGAGCGCGTCGTGACGGCGCTCCGGCCCCCGTGCGGCTTCTGGCTGCGCGGGGGTTTTTCATGGCGCGTAGCGGCGCGAGAATGCGTTCCCGCGCCAAGGCGTGACGCGCGCCACGTAGCAACGCACCCGACCGGCGCATAACGGCCGCTTCGGCCGCTTGTCGGCTGCCCAGCCCGTCGGCCTCGCCCTCGACCGCGGGGCCGTACGGCGACACCGCTCGCGTCCCGAAAGGCGATTCCGGTCGAGGCGGCTGCCGGCCGCACACCCGCCGAACGAGCATCTACCGGCCCCGACAAGAAAACCATGCGTGCCGCGCAGCAAGCGCCCGCCCGCCCGCAAAGCAAAACAAAGCCCCCATGCGGCGCAATACCGCATGAGGGCTCGTTTTTCCGCCGACTCGCGCCGGCACGCATGCTTACTGCTTCTTCTTCGCCTTCGCAGCCTTCGCGGTATCCGCGAGAATCTTCTCGACCCGCTCCACATAGGTCTCGGTGCCGAACCGGCGCACCGCCGTCGCCCGCCCGCTCGCGACGAGCCGCGCGCGCAACGCGGCGTCGCGCTGCAGCTTGCCGAGCGCATCGGCCAGCGCGCTCGCGTCGCCCGGCTCGCACAGCAAGCCGTTTTCGCCGTCCTCGATGATCTCGACGACCCCGCCCGCGCGGGCCGCGACCACCGGCCGGCGCGCCAGCATGCCCTCGACGATCACGCGCCCGAACGGCTCGGGCGTGATCGACGTATGCGCGACCACGTCCACCGCCTTCATGCACGCGGCCACGTCGCGCTGGAAACCGAGGAAATGCACGCGTTCGTCCATGCCGTGACGCGCGACGGTCTCGTGCAGTTGCGCAGCGTATTCGTCCTCGCCGAACAGCGGCGCGCCGACCAGCACCACGTGCATGTCCGGATGCCGCGCGGCGGCCTCGAGCAGCAGATGCTGCCCCTTCCAGCGCGCGAGGCGGCTGAACGAGCCGACCAGCCATGCATGCTCGGGCAGCCCGAAGCGCGCGCGCAGCGCGGCCTGGCTGACGTCGTCCAGCGCGTCGAACGGCTCCGCGGAAATCCCGTTGAACACGACGTCGACATGCTGCGGCGTGAAGCCCGTCAGCGTGCGAAACGCCTGCGCGGACGCATCGGAATTCGCGATCACGCGCGTGACGCCCAGGCACGCGCAGTATTTGATCGCCATCAACTGCTTGCCGCCGAAATGGTCGTCGCTGACGATGTCGCGCAGGTGCCAGACCACCGGCTTGCGCGCGAGCCGCCCGGCCAGCGCGGCGACCACCATCGCGCGCTGCGTGTTCGCGTAGATCACCTCGGCGCGGCGCGCACGCCGCGCGACGTCGCGCACCATCCCGACGAGCTGCTTCACCGCGCCGGCCGACACGCCGCCCTGCTTGCGCACGCCGGCGAGCGCGCCCTGGTCGAGCACGTCGACGCGTGCGCCGACCTCGTCGAGCGCCGCGCGAAACGGGCCGTCGTCGAACAGCAGCACGTCGGCGTTCGCGCGCATGTGCTTCATGATTTCGAGCAGCGACAGCTCGGCGCCGCCGAGCACGCCGCTCTGGTCGAGCACGAGCGTCGCCGGGCCGCGCGCGGCCGGCATCGGCGCTGCGGCCGGGCCGCGCTGCGCGGTCGAGCCGGGCAGCGCCGCCTCCACGTAGTCGAGAAAGCGCCGCCGGAACGTGTCGGCGGAAAAGCGCTCCGCGTTGGCGCGGCACGCCGTCGGCGTGAAGCGCTGCGGCGCGCGCTCGAAATCGTCGACTGCCGCGACGATCGCATGCGGCGTCTGCTCGTCGAAGAACAGCCCGGTCGGGCTCCCGTGCGACTGCGGCTCCAGCACGGTTTCGAGCGCACCGCCCTTGCCGTACGCGATCACGGGCGTACCGCAGGCCTGCGCCTCCACAACCGAAATCCCGAAATCTTCCTCGGCCGCGAACACGAACGCCTTCGCACGCCGCATCCGGTCGTGCAGCACCGCGAACGGCTGATAGCCCATGATTTCGACGTTCGGGCCGGCCTTCGCGCGGATCTTCTGCATCTCCGGGCCGTCGCCGATCACGACGAGCTTGCGCTCCGGCGTGCGCGAGAACGCGTCGACGATCAGGTCGATCTTCTTGTACGGCACCATCCGCGACGCGGTCAGGTAGAAGTCGTCCTTCGTCTCGTTCAGCGAGAAGCTGTCGACGTCGACCGGCGGGAAGATCACCGCCGCATCGCGGTGATAGACCTTCTTGATGCGCCGCGCGATGAACGCGGAATTCGCGACGAAGCCGTCGACCGCGTTCGCCGTGCGCGTGTCCCAGTTGCGGATGTAGTGCAGGATCATCCGCGCCAGCAGCGACTTCGGCCCGTGCGTGAGATTCGACTGCTCCAGATACTGGTGCTGCAGGTCCCACGCATAGCGGATCGGCGAATGCACGTAGCTGATGTGCACCTGGTCCGGCCCCGTCAACACGCCCTTCGCGACCGCATGGCTGCTCGAGATCACGAGGTCGTACCCGGACACGTCGAGCTGCTCGATCGCGAGCGGCATCAGCGGCAGGTAGCTGCGGTACTTGGTGCGCGCGAACGGCAGCTTCTGGATGAACGACGTCGTCACCCGCTTGCCGCGCACGAACGCGCGATCGTCGAGAAAGTCGACGAGGCTGAACAGGTCCGCGTCGGGAAAGCACGCGACGATCTGTTCGAGCACGCGCTCGGCGCCCGCATACGTGACGAGCCAGTCGTGGACGATCGCCACGCGCAGCGGGCGGGACGCATGGCGTGCGCCCGCCTGCCCGGCCGATTCGGCACGGCGCCGCGCGGCGGCGCCGGCTTCGGCCACGGCGCCGTCGGCCGTGGCGATGTTCAGGATGGCGTGTTCCGCCAGATCGCGATTCATGTTGTTTTCCTCGCATTGAGACGGACGAACAGGTCGCGCACGAGCGCGCGCAGGCCCGGCGTCATCGTGAGCGACCACGCAAGGTTGAGCACCAGCACGACCGCGCACATGCCGATCGACTCGCCGAGCCCCGACCACGCCTGCGCGAGAAACAGGCTCGCGAGCAGGAAGGCGAGATGCGCGAGCATGTCGAGCACGATCGCGCGCATCCGGATCGCCGACAGGTACAGCAGCACGCCGTAGTCGACCAGCGCGCGCGTGGCGACGACGACCGCCGCCCCGATCAGCCCGAAGTGATGAATGCCGAACCACAGGCCGCCGACGAAGAACGGCATCTCGACGAGGCCCGCGAATGCGGCACGCGCCGGGTTGACCTGAGACTGGATCAGGATCCGCGTGACGCTCGCCTGACCGACGAGCCACACGCTGATCACCAGCACGCGGCCGACCGGCGCCGAATGCGCGGCGAGATCGGCGCCGACCCACAGCGTGAGGAACGGCGCGAGCGCGAAGATCGCGACGATGCCGACCGGCGTGAATACCCCGTTCAGGAATTCGAGCGACTGGCGCGCGAGCGTGTCGGCGTGATCGCGGCCGACCGCCGACAGGCGCGGAAACAGCGTGCGCACCAGCGCGTTCGGCAGCATGTTCAGCCGCGTGACGAGGTTCTGCGGCACCGTGTAGTACGTGACGAACTTCGCGCCCATGCCGGCGCCGAGCATCACGCGATCGAGCGTGTCGGCGATCATGCTGGCCGTGCTCGCGATCAGCATCCAGCCGCCGAAGTTGAACAGCCCTTTCGCGGTGCCCCACTGCGGCGGATCGATGCGCCGGATCCCGAGCACCTTGATGCTCGCGTGACCGAGCATCACCGCCGCGATCAGCCGCGCGACGACCGCCGCGGCCAGCACCGTCTGCAGGTTGGGCGCGATCCACCACGCGGCGCCGAGCGGCAGCAGCTGGAACAGGAACGTGCCGATCGTCTGGTTCGTGTTGAACACGCCGAACCGCTCGGCGCCGTTGATCGCGCCGGCGAACACCCACGACACGTTCGCGAGCGGAATCGCGAGCGCGAGCCACGGCAGCGCGAGATACACCTCGTGCTGCATCGCCGCCGACACTTTCGTGAAATACGCGGTGTAGACGAACGCGCCGAAGTAGATCAGCAGCCCGCCCGCGATGCCGGTGCCGAGGTTCAGCCAGAACGCGCTCCAGAACACGCGCGCGCTTTCGTCCTCGTTGCCGCTCGCGAGCGCCTTCGAGATGTGGTTCTGCGCGGCCATGCTCATCCCGAGATCGAGGATCCCGAAATAGCCGATCAGCGTCCACACGAGGCTCACGACGCCGTAGCGTTCGACGCCGAGCGCGTGAATATAGGCGGGCACCGTCACCAGCGACACGAAGGTCGGCAGGATCAGCCCGATGAAGTTGATCGAAACGTTCTTGAGTATGCCTTTGTCCATGCTTTAGCCCATGGGCCCGTTACGGTTTCCAGCGGTACATGAGCACCTTGCCGCGTGCGTCTTCCTCGACGAACACCAGGTATTCGCCGTTCTCGCGCCGGAACGCGCTGATGCCGAACGGCACGTCGACCCAGCCCGACGCCTTGCCGACCGCCGCGCCCGGACTCATCACGCCGACTTCCTTGCCGGTTTCCTTGTCGTACACGTGGATCTTGCCGACCGGCTCCACCGTGAAGATGTAGCGGCCCTCGACCGTGATCCCGATCAGGTCGAAGATCGGCTTCGCATCGAGCTGCCACGGCAGCGCGACCGTGTAGCGCACGACCGGCGAGCCGGTCGACCACTTGTCGAAGCGCACCAGCACGCGGCCGACTTCCTTGTTGATGCCCGGTTGCGGCGGCGCATCGGCCGTATAGCCCGTCACGTACAGCGTGTCCGTCTGCGGCTCGTAGATCGCGCGGCGCAGCTGCGTGAACGGCTGCGGCATCGGATAGGTCGTGACCTTGTCGTACGCGTAGATCGGGTTGCCGGCCTTGTCGACGCCGCCGTAGCGGAAGCGGTGGATGCCGCGCACGTCGCTCGTGCGCCAGATGTCGCCCTTCGTGTCGACCCACCAGCCCCAGCCGCCCGCCTTCGCCTTGCCGGTCGTGTTGATCTCGAACTCGTCCGCGTCGATGCGGCCATTGCCGTTCGCGTCGCGCCAGATCCAGTCGCCGCCCGGCGGCTTGTTCGGCACCTGGTCGACCGGCCGCGCGCGGCCCGCGATCAGGCCCGACGGAATCGCGACCTCGCCGTCGCGCTTCGCGTCGAAGCGGTAGATCTTCAGGTGATCGGCATACATGTCGGTCAGGTACAGGAACGTACGGCCGTCGACGCGCCGCGCGAACGGCATGCCGGGATACTGATCCGTGTGGAACACGGGATCGTCCGGATACTTGAAGCGGTTCGACAGGAAGCCGACGTATTTCCAGTCCTGGCCGGGCGGCTTCGACAGGTCGAGCTCGAAGCGCTTGTTGCCCGTGTACACGCTGTTCGGCCGCGCGGGGTCGAGCCACGCGCCGTCGACGAACAGCAAGCCCTGTACCTGCCAGCGCAGCTTGCCGTCCGGCGTGTAGCTTTCGAGCACCGCGCCGAGCCCCGCGCCGATCGTGTCGTGGTGCGGGCCGATCCCGTTCGTCGACACATAGATGTTGCCCTCGCGATCGACGCCCACGCCCGTCAGCCCGTTGAAGCGCTGCGGCCCGGGGCGACCCGGCACCGGGCCCGCGAAGATGCCGCCGCGCTCGCCGAGCGTGCCGGACGCCGCGTAGCCCTTGCCGCCTTTCGAAAAAATCAGGATTTGCTGGCGCGGGCCGTTGTCCGCGACCAGCACGCGCCCTTTCGCGTCGACCGCCACGTCCACCGCGTCGGCGCCGTCGGGCAGCGCGGGCGCGTCGTCGAGCTTGCGGCCGTCGGCGCGCACGTGCACGAGGTGCGCGGGCCCGCTGACCGTATCGGTGAGCAGCCACAGCGTGCCGTCGCCCGCGAGCGCGATGCGGCCCGGCTCGTGCGCGCTCCAGGTAGCCTTCTTCTGCATCGTCTCGGCGTCGTACACGTCCACCGCGTCATGCGACGGATTCGTCGCGAACAGCGTCTTGTCGTCCGCCGCGAGGCCGCCCACCTCCGCTTTCAGCCCGCCCACTTCCGACCGGGCCGGGGCCGGCACCTCGTTGACCATCATGAAGCTCGCGGCCATTCGCGCGCGGCCGGCATCGGCGCGCCCGCCGGGCGCGACCTGCGGCGCGGCGCGAAACGGCGCCGGCTGCTTCATGTCGCCGATCGTGCGCCGCGAGATGCCGAACCACTGCTTGCCCTTGTCCGGCCAGATGCCCGGCGACTGCAGATGGCCACGTTCGTTGCCGACGCCGATCGCGACATACGCGTACTTGCCGTTCACCGCGATCGCACTGCCGCCGAGGTTGCCCCAGCCGTGCGTGCCGCCGGCGAAGCCGAGCATCTTTCCGTCCTGGTAGACGCTCGCCTCGGCGCCGCTCTCGTCCCACGGCGCATTCGTATACACCTTGCCGTCGGGCGTCACCGCGATCGCGCGGATGTCGATCTGCGTCCAGCTGCCGTCGCCATAGCCGAACGTGTTGCCGATCCACGAGGTCGTGGCGGGCAACACCGTTTCGGCCGGTGCGGCGCTCGCCGTCACCACCGCGCACACCGTCATGCCAACCAGAATCAGACGTCGCAATGCGCTCTCCAGACTTGATGCGGAAGCGACCGGCGCCGCGGCGTGCTGCATGCCCGGATGACCTGTCGCTAAATAGGTTTCAAACGTCGCGATGCAGGTTACAAGCAAAAATAATCACAAGAAATTTGGAAATATTTGGGGATGTTTCCGCCTGAAATATCGATCCGGAACAAATGGGAAAATGGCCGGCAATGCGGAAATAACGACCACCTTTCACGCACCGATCCGTAGAAAATGCCGCTCCGGCACGCCCCGTGTGGCGCCCAGCCTGCAAACCTTTCATGTCGCGATTGAAACCGCCGTCATTCGCACGTTTTCAGCCGGATAAATGACATGCGTTTTTTTGCCGATTTCTTTTCCCTAGAATCGATTTCGACTCAATATTTCATTTAAAAGGCATGCATTACGTTCACGCATCGAATGCGCGGCGCGCCACGGCTTCGGCCGCGCGTCGCGAAGGAGCGGCGCGATGACGGGCAGCGCGCAAACCGCCAACCTCGCCCCGCCGCAACACGGCCGTATCGTGCAGCTCGACGGACTGCGCGCGATCGCCGTGGGCGCCGTGTTCCTGCAACACGCGCTGAAGGCGCCGCTGTGGATGGGCGTCGACCTGTTCTTCGTGCTGAGCGGCCTGCTGATCACCGGCATCCTGCTCGATCGCAAGGCGCGCGGGCAATCGTACTTCAGCCACTTCTACGCGCGCCGCGTGCGCCGGATCCTGCCGCCGTACGTGCTGCTGCTCGTCGTGTCGACGCTGCTGTTCGGGGCGAGCTGGCTGCCGCACTGGCCATGGTTCGCGTTCTTCTCGACCAATATCGGGCTGTCGCTCGGCAGCATCGGCCATGACAGCCTGAACGTGCTGTGGTCGCTCGCCGTCGAGGAGCAGTTCTACATCTTCTGGCCGTTCGTCGTGCTGTGGTGTTCGGAGCGCGCGCTGCTGTGGGTCGCCGCCGCGCTGATCGTCGCGGCGCCCGTGCTGCGCGCGATCGCGACGCCGTGGTTCGATTCGTTCTGGCCGATCTACTACCTGACGCCGTTCCGAATGGATCTGCTCGCCGCCGGCGCGCTGCTCGCGATCGTGCTGCGCCGCGACCGCCGCGCGCTGGAGCCGTTCTATCCGCTCGCGATCGTCGGCGCGCTCGTGTCGCTCGCGATCCTCGCGTGGCTGCACCTGTCGTTCCCGCGGTTCCGCGCGGCGAACACGCCGGTGTCGAACGCCGCGCTCTACAGCATCTCGCTGCTGCTGTGCACGTCGATCGTCGTGATCGCGCTGCGCGGACGCGGCCTCGTGCAACGCGTGCTGACGAACCCGCTGCTCGTCTACGTCGGCACCGTCAGCTACACCGTGTACCTGATTCACCTGAGCGTGCTGTACGCACTGTGGCCGCTGCACCTGAACCGCTTCGTGACGGCCGCGCTCGCGCTCGCGATCACGCTCGCGTACGCCACGCTGAGCTGGTACGGCTTCGAGCGGCGCCTCACGCGCGGCCCCGCGCGCCGCACGCTGCCGGCCGCCGCCAGCACGACCGCCTGACTTTCTCAATTCAACGTTTCGACCAGGACATTGCCATGAGCCAAACTCGCAAGAAGGCCATCATCACGGGGATCACCGGGCAGGACGGCGCCTACCTGACCCGACTGCTGCTCGACAAGGGCTACGAGGTCACGGGCACCTATCGCCGCACCAGTTCGGTGAACTTCTGGCGCATCGCCGAACTCGGCGTCGACACGCATCCGAACCTGACGCTCGTCGAGCACGACCTGACGGATGCGGGCTCCAGCCTGCGGCTGCTCGAACGCACGCAGCCCGACGAGCTGTACAACCTGGCCGCGCAGAGTTTCGTCGGCGTGTCGTTCGACCAGCCGGCAACCACCGCCGAAGTGACGGGCATCGGCCCGCTCAACCTGCTCGAGGCGATCCGCGTGGTAAGCCCGAAGACGCGCTTCTACCAGGCGTCGACGTCCGAGATGTTCGGCAAGGTGCAGTCGATCCCGCAAACGGAAGCGACCGCGTTCTACCCGCGCAGCCCGTACGGCGTCGCGAAGCTGTACGCGCACTGGATGACCGTGAACTACCGCGAGTCGTACGGCCTGTTCGGCTGCAGCGGCATCCTGTTCAATCACGAGTCGCCGCTGCGCGGGCGCGAGTTCGTCACGCGCAAGATCACCGACACCGTCGCGAAGATCAAGCTCGGCAAGGCGACCAAGCTCGAACTCGGCAACCTCGATGCCAAACGCGACTGGGGTTTCGCGCTCGAATACGTCGAAGGGATGTGGCGAATGCTGCAGGTCGACGAGCCCGACACCTACGTGCTCGCCACCAACCGCACCGAAACCGTGCGCGACTTCGTGCGGATGGCGTTCGCGGCCGCCGGCTACCAGATCGAATGGACCGGCAAGGGCGAGCAGGAGCGCGGCCTCGACGCGTCGACCGGCAACGTGCTCGTCGAAGTGAACCCGAAGTTCTACCGCCCCGCCGAAGTCGACCTGCTGATCGGCTGCGCGGACAAGGCCAGATCCAAGCTCGGCTGGGCGCCCGAGACGACGCTCGAGCAGCTTTGCCAGATGATGGTCGAAGCGGACCTGACGCGAAATCGCCACCATGACACGTACTGATGCCGGACGCCCGTCGCGCCGTGCGTTCGTCACGGGCCTGACGGGCTTCACCGGCCGCTACATGGCGCAGCGCCTCGCAGCGGCCGGCTACGACGTGTGGGGCACCGTGACGCCCGGCGCGACGCGGCCCGACGACCCGGCATTCGCGAACTGCACGCTGCTGCCGGTCGATCTGCTCGATCCGAACGCAATGCGTGCGGCGGCGGCCGATGCGCGCCCCGATGCGGTCGTGCATCTCGCCGCACGCGCGCACGTCGCGCGGGACGAGCCGTCGCAGACCTACGCGGTCAACATCGCCGGCACGCGCAACCTGCTGGCCGCGCTCGCGGGCCTCGACCGCCGCCCGTCGGCCGTGCTGCTCGCCAGCAGCGCTAACATTTACGGCAATTCGACGGCCGGCGTGCTCGACGAGCGCATCGCGCCCGCGCCCGCGAACGACTACGCGATCAGCAAGCTCGCGATGGAATACGCGGCGAAGCTGTGGGCCGACCGGTTGCCGATCGTGATCGCGCGGCCGTTCAACTACACCGGCGTCGGCCAGGACAACGCCTATCTGCTGCCGAAGCTCGTGTCGCACTATGCGCGCAACGCGCCGCGCATCTCGCTCGGCAATCTCGACGTGAGCCGCGATTTCTCCGACGTGCGCGACGTGACGGCCGCGTATCTGAAGCTGCTCGAAGCGGCGCCGGCCGGCGAGACGTTCAACGTCTGCTCGGAGCGCGCGTATTCGCTGAAGGAAGTGCTGGCGATGCTGTCGCGCATCGCCGGTTACGTGATCGACGTGACGATCGATCCGCGTTTCGTGCGGCACAACGAAGTAAAGCGCCTGAGCGGGTCGCGCGACAAGCTGCGGCGCGCGGTGGGCGAATTGCCCGCGACGCCGCTCGACGAAACGCTGCGCTGGATGGTGGACGCGATGCGCGACGCGCCGCAGTCAGGGCCGACCGCGCACGCCGGCTGATGCCGGCAACGCGCACGTTGCCCATCGAAACGAAACGGGCCGCTCGAGTTTGAGCGGCCCGTCTTTCATGCAGCCGTGAAACCGGCCGCTACGCTCAGCCTTCGAGACCGCGCGCGAGATCGTTGCGCAGGTCGCCGGCGTTCTCCAGGCCGACCGCGAGGCGGATCAACCCTTCGCTGATGCCGGCGGCCGCACGCGCTTCCGGCGTGATGCGCGCATGCGTCGTCGTGGCCGGATGCGTGATCGTCGTGCGCGTGTCGCCGAGGTTGCCGGTGATCGAGATCAGCTTCGTGCCGTCGATCACGCGCCAGGCGTTCGCGCGCTGCTGCTCCGGCGTGTCGCCTTTCAGTTCGAACGACACGATCGCGCCGCCCGCTTTCTGCTGGCGCTTCGCGAGTTCATGCTGCGGATGCGATGCGAGCCCCGGATAGAACACGCGCGCGACGGCCGGATGCGAATCGAGCCAGCGCGCGATTTCCAGCGCATTCGCCGACTGCTTCTCGACGCGCAGCGACAGCGTCTCCATCCCCTTCAGCAGCACCCACGCGTTGAACGCCGACAGCGTCGGGCCCGCGCTGCGCACGAACGGGAACACCTTGCCCATGATGAATTCCTTCGAACCCACCAGCGCGCCGCCGAGCACGCGGCCCTGCCCGTCGAGGAACTTGGTCGCCGAGTGCATCACGACGTCCGCGCCGAGTTTCAGCGGCTGCTGCAGCACCGGGCTGCAGAAACAGTTGTCGACGACGAACAGCGCGTTCGCGGCCTTCGCGATCTTGCCGATCGCCTCGATGTCCGCGAGCTCGGTCAGCGGGTTCGACGGCGTTTCCAGGAAGAACATCTTCGTTTCCGGCCGCACGGCTTCCTGCCAGGCGTTCAGGTCGGTCGGGTCGACGAAGGTCGTCGTGATCCCGAACTTGCTGAAGATCTGCGAGAACATCCCGAGCGTCGAGCCGAACAGGCTGCGCGAGCTGACGAGGTGATCGCCCGCCTGCAGGGCGGACATCACGACCGACATGATCGCGGCCATGCCCGACGCCGTCGCGATGCAGGCTTCCCCGCCTTCGAGCGCGGCGAGACGATCCTGGAACATGGTGACCGTCGGGTTCGTGAAGCGCGAATAGGTGAAATAGTCTTCCGAATTCGCGAAGCGCTCGGCGGCCTCGGCCGCGCTTGTAAAGCAGAAGCTCGACGTGAGGAACAGCGCTTCCGAGTGCTCGTTGAAGTCGCTGCTACGCAGCGTGCCCGCGCGCACGGCGAGCGTGTCGAAATTGAGGGAGTCGTCCATGTTCCGTTTTCCGTATTCGAGGGTCGCGCCGAAGGTCATGCATGACGCGCGAACCCAGCCAAAAACCAGGCCAAAACAAAAAGCCCGCTATGCGTCGGCATCAGCGGGCTTCGGTGCGGTACGACAGCGATCGACTCGGGCCGGCTGCCGCCGGCCTTCGCTTTAGCTGTTTTGGGAAGTCGCCCCGCGTCCGCAAGCTGAATCAAATCGACGCAAGGCCACATCCTATCACGCTTCATTCGAAGCGTGCGTCGGCATCACTCGACCGACAGCTGCAGGTTCATCTGCGACACCGCGGTGTCGCTGGCCGCGTCGCGATCGGCCTGCGACGCCGGTGCGAGGCGAGCGCGCTCGATCGCATCGAGGTACTCGGGCGTCACCGCGCCGGTGATGTAGTTGCCGTCGAAGCACGACGCCTCGAAGTGTTCGAGCTTCGGGTTGATGTCGCGCACCGCGCGGCGCAGATCGTCGACGTCCTGATAGATCAGGTGGTCGGCGCCGATGATCTTCGCGACTTCTTCGTCGGTGCGGCCGTGTGCGACCAGCTCGCCGCGCGTCGGCATGTCGATGCCGTACACGTTCGGGAACTTCACGGGCGGCGCCGCCGACGCGAAGATCACCGACTTCGCGCCCGCATCGCGCGCCATCTGCACGATCTCGTGCGAGGTCGTGCCGCGCACGATCGAGTCGTCGACGATCAGCACGTGCTTGTCCTTGAACTCGATGCTCATCGCATTGAGCTTCTGGCGCACCGACTTCTTGCGCACGGCCTGGCCCGGCATGATGAAGGTGCGGCCGACGTAGCGGTTCTTGAAGAAGCCTTCGCGATACTCGACGCCGAGCTTCGCGGCAACCTGCATCGCGGCCGGACGCGACGAATCGGGGATCGGCATCACGACGTCGATCGGCACGTTCGGCAGCTCGCGCTTGATCTTCTCGGCGAGGTAGTCGCCCATGCGCAGGCGCACGTTGTAGACCGGCACGCCGTCGAGGCACGAATCCGGACGGGCGAGATACACGTATTCGAACATGCACGGATTGAGCGTGGGCTGCTCCGCGCACTGCTGGCTGTGGAAGTTGCCGGCCTTGTCGATGAAGATCGCTTCGCCCGGCTGCACGTCGCGCACGAATTCGAAGCCGATGCCTTCGACCGCCACCGACTCCGACGCGACCATCCATTCGGTGCCGTGTTCGGTTTCGAGCTTGCCGAGGCAGAGCGGACGGATGCCGAACGGATCGCGGAACGCGAGCAGGCCGTAGCCGGCGATCAGCGACACGATCGCATACGAACCCTGCAGGCGGCGGTGCACGCCGGAGACCGCCTTGAACACCGCGGCCGGATCGAGCTCGAGGCCCGTCGTCGACAGTTGCAGCTCGTGCGCGAACACGTTGAGCAGCACTTCGCTGTCGGAATTGGTGTTGATGTGCCGGCGATCGATCCGGAACATCTCGTCCTTCAGTTGTTCCCAGTTCGTCAGGTTGCCGTTGTGCGCGAGGATGATCCCGAACGGCGCGTTCACGTAGAACGGCTGCGCCTCGGCTTCGCTCGATGCCGAGCCGGCCGTCGGATAGCGGACCTGGCCGATGCCGAAGGTGCCGGGCAGGCTGCGCATGTTGCGCGTGCGGAACACGTCGCGCACCATCCCGTTCGCCTTGTACATGTGGAAATTGCTGCCATCCGCCGTCGCGATGCCGGCTGCGTCCTGACCGCGATGCTGCAGCAGCAGCAGGCTGTCATAGATCAGCTGATTGACCGGGGATTGGGAAATAACACCTACGATGCCGCACATGGCATGTCCTTCAAGATGACAAAATCGGTTCCGTCCTGCCCGGCCGCGTCGTCACACGCGTATGTACTGGGCCATGCCGTCGGGCAGGAGCTGCTTCAGCTCGTGCACGCCCTGTTCGGCGATAGGACGCAATAGCGCATTGCGCCAGAAATCCTGTTTGGGCAAGTCGGTCAGCCCGGCCGCCGCGACCAGCAGCACCACCAGCACGCAGCCGCGGACGAGCCCGAACATCATGCCCAGCGAGCGGTCGACACCGCCGAGGCCCGTCGCCTGCGCGATGCGCGACAACAGCGCGTTCGCGACCCCTGCGACGAACACCACGCCGATCACGATCAGCGCGAACGCGATCACCCACTGCGTCAGCGCGCCGCCCGGCCAGTTCGCCGGAATATACGGCACGACGAGTCCGACATAACGGCCCGCGATCACGATCGCCGCGATCCAGCCGATCAGCCCGAAAATCTCGGAGACGAAGCCGCGCCACGCACCACGCAGCGCAGACAACGCGATCACCGCCAATACAGCGTAGTCGAAAGCCGTCAGCATCGCACGTTACTGCGTCAGTCCGGCTTCGCGCACCTTCGCGATCGCGGCGGATGCCGCCGCGCGATCCGCGAACGGGCCGGCACGCAGCAGTGTAGCCGTGCTGCCGTCGGCCTGCTTGCGATGCTCGACATATGCGGGCACGCCCGCCGATTTCAACTTGGTCGCCCACGAGCGGGCCGTTGCGTCGTCCTTGAACGACCCGAGCTGCACCGCGAAGCGTGCGCCGGCCGGCGACGCCGGCGACGATGCGTCGCCGCTGTCGGCCGCGGCATCGGTGTCGGCGTTCGCGACGGCCGCGGGCGCCGGCTTCGGCGCGACCGGTTTCGCCGCGGGGGCGGCCGGCTTCGCGGCAGGCTTCGGCGGCGTCACGCTGGCCGTGGTGGTGGTCGACGCGTCGGGCTTCGCAGCCGGCTTGGCCATCTCCTTCGCGGCAGGCGCGGGAGCGGCCGCCACGGCGGCAGCGTCGGATGCCGGCGGTTCGTCGTGCGCGACACCCGCCTGCACGTCGGACGCATCGTCATCGCCCGCCGCGACCGCCTGATGCGCGGGCCGGTTCGGGATATCGATCGCGATGTCGTCCGTCACCGGCTTCGGGTGCGAATCGAGCACCATCGGCAGCACGATCACGGCTGCGACGACGAGCGCGATCGCACCGACGAGGCGACGGCGTGCGCGTTGCTTTTCTGGAAGGGTCGGATCGAGGAGCAGAGCATCCGACTCCGGACGCTCCGTACGGCGCGTGCGTCGCTCGACGCGTTCAGTGCGCTCCGTGCGCACGTTCCGGGAGGCCCCGGTACGACCGCCGCGCCGGGTGGGCGCGTCGTCGTCTTTCTTGCCGAACGAGAAAATTCCCATGAATGGCTGAGTCCGAAACTGCCCGTCAGTCAGTGATGCTGCGATTTCCGGTAGGCCATCACACCTGCCACCGTATGGAAACTGCCGAAAACCACGATTCTATCATTCTCGGATGCTCTTTTTAGTGCATCGCGAAACGCTTCGGCCGGCGACGCGAAACGCGTGACGCTCGAATCGGCCCCCTCTTCCACGCCGGCCTTGCGCAGCGCGGCTTCGAGCTGCTCCGCACTCGCCGCGCGCGGCAGCGGCAGGTCGGTCACGCACCAGTGGTCGATCTCGCCCTTCAGATGGCGCAGCACGCCGTCGATGTCCTTGTCGTGCATCGCGCCGAACACTGCGTACGTGTACGGGAAGAAGCCCATGTTGCCGAGGTTCTGCTCGAGCACGGCCGCCGCATGCGGGTTGTGCGCGACGTCCAGCACGATCGCCGGCTTGCCGGGCAGCACCTGGAAGCGCCCCGGCAGCTCGACGTTCGCGAGGCCGAGCCGGATGTCCTGCGCGGACACCGGCAGCACCGGGCGCAGCGCCTCGAGCGCGGCCAGCGCGGCCGACGCATTGATCAGCTGGTTCGCGCCGCGCAGCGCCGGGTACGCAAGCGCCGGATAGCGCTTGTCGCGGCCGAGGTAGCTCCACTGCTGACGTTCCGCACCCGGCTGCGCCTCGTAGCGGAAGTCGCGGCCGACCAGCCACAGGTCGGCGCCGATCGCGCCAGCATGATCGATCAGCGTCTGCGGCGCCGCGGGATCGCCGCAGATCGCCGGCTTGCCCGAACGGAAGATCCCCGCCTTCTCGAACGCGATCTTCTCGCGCGTGTCGCCGAGGTATTCGGTGTGATCGATGTCGATGCTCGTGACGATCGCGCAATCGGTGTCGATGATGTTGACCGCGTCGAGCCGGCCGCCGAGGCCGACTTCGAGAATCACCGCATCGAGGCCGCGCGACGCGAACAGGTGCAGGATCGCGAGCGTCGTGAATTCGAAGTACGTGAGCGACACCGGCTCCGGCAGCGACGTGCGCGCGGCTTCGACGGCTTCGAAGTGCGGCAGCAGTTCGGCATCGCTGACCTGCTGCCCGTTCACGCGTGCGCGCTCACCGAATTCGAGCAGGTGCGGCGACGTGTGGCAGCCGACCTTGTAGCCCGCATGAACGAGAATCGCCTCGAGAAACGCGCAGGTCGAGCCTTTGCCGTTCGTGCCGCCGACCGTGATCACGGGGCACGCGAAGTCGAGCGGCAGCGCCGCCTTGACCTGCCCAATGCGGGTCAGGCCCATGTCGATGCCGACCGGGTGCGCGCGTTCGAGATGCGAAAGCCACGCGTCGAGAGTGGGAAAAGTGCTCATCGGATCAAATCTGAATCAGTACCGCCACTACGCCCAAAAAACGAAACGCGCCGCCCGGCGGTTCAGCCGGGCGACGCGCGCAGTTCACAACGCCGCGCCAATCAGGCCAGCGCGTCGGCCGGCTGACGCTGCAGCAGCGCGAGCAGCTGCGCGATCTCGTCGCGCATCTTGCGGCGGTCGACGATCATGTCGATCGCGCCCGTTTTCAGCAGGAATTCCGCGCGCTGGAAGCCTTCCGGCAGCTTCTCGCGCACCGTCTGCTCGATCACGCGCGGGCCGGCAAAGCCGATCAGCGCCTTCGGCTCGGCGATCACGACATCGCCGAGGAACGCGAAGCTCGCCGACACGCCGCCCATCGTCGGGTCGGTCAGCACCGAGATGAACGGCAGCTTGGCTTCGGCCAGCTTGGTCAGCATCGCGGTGGTCTTGGCCATCTGCATCAGCGACAGCAGGCTTTCCTGCATCCGCGCACCGCCCGATGCCGTGAAGCAGATGAACGGCACGTGCTGTTCCAGTGCATTCTGCGCGCCGCGCGCGAAGCGCTCGCCGACGACCGAGCCCATCGAGCCACCCATGAACGAGAACTCGAAGCAGGCCGCGACGACGGGCAGCGTGTGGATCGCGCCGCCCATCACGACCATCGCGTCGGTCTCGCCCGTCTCGTCCATCGCTTCCTTCAGACGATCGGGGTACTTGCGGCTGTCCTTGAACTTCAGCGAGTCGACCGGCACGATTTCCTGGCCGATTTCATAGCGGCCTTCCGGATCGAGCAGCCCGTCGAGGCGTTCGCGTGCGCCGATGCGCATGTGGTGATCGCACTTCGGGCATACGTGCAGGTTCGCGTCCACGTCATTGCGGTACAGCACGGCCTCGCAGGACGGGCACTTGACCCACAGCCCTTCCGGAATGCCCTTGCGGCTTTTCGGGTCGGTCTGCTTGATCTTCGGCGGCAACAGTTTGTCGAGCCAGCTCATCGTATGGTTTCCTGTTCCGTGGCGGGGCGGGCCAGCCGGCCCGTTCCCGCTTCCTGTGTTGTGTTTATCGCGCCGTCTTGCCGGCGCCGTCCAAAGCGGCGCGCAGCTCGGCGATGAACGTCTTCAGCTCGGCGGCAGCGCCTTCCGGTGCGGCGCTCTCGAGCAATTGCACCAGACGGCTGCCGATCACGACGGCGTCCGACACTTCGGCCACCGCGCGCGCCGTTTCGGCGTCGCGAATGCCGAAGCCGACGCCCACCGGAACCGGCACGCGCGACTTGATGGCCGGGATTTTACCCGCAATGCTCGAAACATCCAGATTTCCGGCGCCGGTCACGCCCTTGAGCGACACGTAATACACGTAGCCGCTCGCGATCTTGCCCACGTCGGCGATGCGTTCGTCGGTCGACGTCGGCGCGAGCAGGAAGATCGGATCGATCTGCGCGGCGCGCATTTTCTCAGCGAACACGCCCGCTTCTTCCGGCGGATAGTCGACGACGAGCACGCCGTCGACGCCGGCCGCCTGGGCTTCGGCAGCGAACGTATCGACGCCCATCCGTTCGATCGGGTTCGCATAGCCCATCAGCACGACGGGGGTTTTCGGGTCGGTCTCGCGAAAGCGCTTCACGTCGGCGAGCACGCTCTTGAGCGTGACGCCGCGCGCGAGCGCGCGTTCCGACGAGCGCTGGATCACCGGGCCGTCGGCCATCGGGTCCGAAAACGGCACGCCGAGCTCGATCACGTCGGCGCCGCCTTCGGCGAGCGCGTGCATGAATTCGACGGTCTTCGCGGGATCGGGATCGCCGGCCGTGATGAACGGGATCAGGCCCTTGCGGCCTTGTTCGGCGAGTGCGGCGAAGGTCTGCTGGATACGATTCATGGCAATTTTCCTTTGTCGACCGGAGTGAGCGCTTTAGCGCTTACTCCGGTCCCAATGCAAAGCAGCGATCGGCACTGCGGCGGCGCGACTCACGCGCACGCCTGCGCGGCGAGGGCGTTTACGCGCTCGTGCGCGATCGCGCAATAACTTTCGTTGATCTCGTAGCCGACGAAGTCGCGCCCCTGCCGTGCGCAGGCCACCGCGGTCGTGCCGCTGCCCATGAACGGATCGAGCACGCGGCCGCCCGGCGGGCAGCTTGCGAGCACCATCCGCTCGATGATTTCCAGCGGCTTCTGGGTCGGATGATCGACGCGCTCCGCGTGCTGCCGATGCAGGCGCGAGACCGACCAGACGTCCTTCGGGTTGTAGCCCATCTCCAGCCACTTGCTGCCTTCGAACAGCTTGCGCGAGCGGGCCTTCTTCGTGTCGGCGTCGTACGGGATGCGGACCGGATCGAGATCGAAGTAATACGCTTTGGCAACCGCGAAAAAGCCGATGTTGTCGTGCACCGACGTGAAACGGCGCGTCGTGCCGCCCATGCTCGGCACGCGCCGGTCCCAGATGATCTCGTTGACCATCGTGAGCTTCGTCTTCAGGAAGCTGAAGATTTCCGGCGCGTACTGCCACGTGCAGAAGATGTACATCGACCCGCTCGGCTTGAGCTTCGGAATCGCGAGCTCGAGCCACTCGCGCGTCCACGCGAGGAAATCGTCGCCCGAACGCTTGTCCGAGTCGTTGCCGTAGTCCTTGCCGAGCCCGTACGGCGGATCGGCGACGATCAGGTCGATCGACGCATCCGGCAGGCGCGCGGCTTCGGTCATGAAATCGCGGTTATGCAGTTCGATCCCGGACGGCAGCGCGCGCGGCACGGCGACGACGGGCTGCCCCGCCTCCGCTTCGCTCGCGGCGCCGCCGCCCGGCTGTTCGATCAAGTCACGCATCGGCGGGGGTCAGAGCGTGAGGCCCGATCGCTCGGCGACCGTGTGCATGTCCTTGTCGCCGCGACCCGACAGGTTGACGAGCAGGATCTTGTCCTTCGGCAACGTCGGGGCGAGCTTCACGCCATACGCGATCGCGTGGCTCGACTCGAGCGCGGGAATGATCCCCTCGATCCGGCAGCAGTCGTGGAACGCCTTCAACGCTTCGTCGTCGGTGATCGGCACGTACTGCGCGCGGCCGCTGTCCTTCAGCCAGGCGTGCTCGGGGCCGACGCCCGGATAGTCGAGGCCCGCCGACACCGAATGCGTCTCGATGATCTGGCCGTTGTCGTCCTGCAGCAGGTAGGTGCGGTTGCCGTGCAGCACGCCGGGGCTGCCGGCAATCAGCGACGCCGCGTGACGGCCCGTGTCGAGGCCGTCGCCGGCCGCTTCGACACCGATCAGCTGCACCGATGTGTCGTCGATGTACGGATAGAAGATGCCCATCGCGTTCGAACCGCCGCCGACGCAAGCGATCACCGCGTCCGGCTGCCGGCCGGCGAGTTCGGGCATCTGCACCTTGCACTCGTCGCCGATCACGCGCTGGAAGTCGCGCACCATCGCCGGATACGGATGCGGGCCCGCGACCGTGCCGATGATGTAGAACGTGCTTTCGATGTTCGTGACCCAGTCGCGCATCGCTTCGTTCAGCGCATCCTTCAGCGTGCGCGAACCCGATTCGACCGGCACGACCGTCGCGCCGAGCAGCTTCATCCGGTACACGTTCGCGGCCTGACGGCGAACGTCTTCCGAACCCATGTAGACGATGCACTCCATCCCGAAGCGCGCGCAGATCGTCGCGGTCGCGACGCCGTGCTGGCCGGCGCCCGTCTCGGCGATCACGCGCTTCTTGCCCATGCGCTTCGCGAGCAGCGCCTGGCCGATCACGTTGTTGATCTTGTGCGCGCCGGTGTGGTTCAGGTCCTCGCGCTTCAGGTAGATCTGCGCGCCGCCGAGCGTCTCGCTCCAGCGCTGCGCGTGATAGATCGGCGACGGACGACCGACGAAATACTTCAGTTCGCGCTCGTATTCGGCGACGAATTCGGGGTCGTTCCGGAATTTCTCGTACGCGGTGCGCAGTTCGTCCAGCGCGTGAATGAGCGTTTCGGCGACGAACACGCCGCCATACGGGCCGAAGTGGCCGCGATCATCAGGAAGGTTGTACATGGTGTCACTCTCGATCGGTCGGTGCGCCCGGCTTTTGGGGCCGCACCGTTTGCATCACCCGGCGTCCGCTTCGCGCACCGCGCGCACGAACGCCGCCATCCGGGCGTGATCCTTCACGCCCTTCGCGCCCTCCACTTCGATGCCACTCGAGACATCGACAGCAAACGGACGCAACTGGCGGATCGCATCACCGACGTTTTGCGCGTTCAAGCCACCACTCAAAACGGCCCGATGCGCGAGCTCTGCGGGAATAAGAGACCAATCGAAGACCTTGCCGCTACCGCCGTAGTCCGGCACGAGAGTGTCGAACAGGAGGCCGCGCGCTTTCGAATAATGAAGAGCCGATTCTACCAAATCGGCCGGCTGCGTCGAGGGGCCGACACGCACGGCACGCAACCACGGCAGCCGGGCCGCGCGGCCGAGCGCGTCGCACTGCCCGGGCGTTTCGTCGCCGTGGAACTGCAGCACCGTCAGCGGCACGTCGCGCACGACGGCCTCGATCTCGGCTTCGGTCGCGTTCACGAACAGGCCGACCACCGATACGAACGGCGGCGCCAGGCTCGCGAGCTCGGCCGCCTGCGCGATCGATACCGCGCGCGGGCTCTTCGGGTAGAACACGAGGCCGATCGCGTCGGCGCCGAGCGCGGCTGCGTGCAGCACGTCCTCGGGGCGCGACAGCCCGCACAGCTTGATGCGCGTGCGCGGCGCGAGGCCGGCCGCGGCGGAAGTCGAAGAAGACACGGCGTGCTCCGTCATGATTGCGGGTCCAGATCGGCCCAGACACTGCTCCACGGCACGCTGCCGAGCTGCGCGGGCGGGACGGCGAATTCCGCCGGGTAGCCGACGTGAGCGAGATACAGCCCGTCGGCCATGAACGTGGGTGCGGCGAGCGAGCGGTCGCGCCCGGCCAGCACATCGGCAACCCAGTCCGCCGGGTAGCGGCCGCGGCCGACCGCGACGAGGCAACCCATCAGGTTGCGCACCATGTGATGCAGGAACGCGTTCGCGCGGAAGCGGAAATGGATGAAGTGGCCCGCGCGCCGCACGTCGATCCGGTACAGGTGTTTGACCGGCGTCTTCGACTGGCATTCCGACGACCGGAACGACGAGAAGTCGTGCTCGCCGATCAGGTGTGCGGCGGCGGCGCGCATCGCATCGTCGTCGAGCGGCGTGTGGATCCAGCCCGCGCGGCCGGCCAGCATCGGCGAGCGCACGGGCTGCACGTACAGCGCGTAGTAATAGGTGCGCTCGAACGCCGAGAAACGCGCGTGGAACGTGTCCGGCATCACCTTCGCCCACTGCACGGACACGGTCGGCGGCAGAAACGCGTTGGTGCCGCGCACCCATGAGAATTCCGCGCGATCGAGCTCGGTGTCGAAATGCACGACCTGCCCGAGCCCGTGCACGCCCGTGTCGGTCCGCCCGGCGACCGTCGTATGCAGCGGCACGCACGCGAACTCGCCGAGCGCATGTTCGAGCGCGTCCTGCACGGTCTTGCCGTGCGGCTGCGCCTGCCAGCCGCAGAACGCTGCCCCGTCGTATTGAATCCCCAGCGCGATCCGCATCACGCCTGGTCCGCCAGCTTCGCGAGCAGCGCGCGCGCGTCGTCGCGCGTCGCGGCATCGTTCGCGGCAATCACTTCCTGCAGCAGCGTGCGCGCGCCGGACAAGTCGCCGAGCTCGACGTACTCCGACGCGAGGTCGAGCTTGTTGCGCGCGATGCGCGCGAGCTCGTCAGGGGTCAGCGCGGGCAATACGGCGCCCGGCGTGGACGGCAGGTCGAGATCGAAATCGAGCTTCAATGCGCCGAACTGCGCGCCGCCGAGCGGCGGCAGCGACGACGGCGTGGACGCCCCGCCCGCGTGGGGGGCAGGCGATGCCGCGTCCGGATCCCAATCGAAGTCGTCGTCCTGGCCGAACGCGCGTTCCGGGGACGGATCGTTCGCGCCAACCGGCGGGTGCGGTACGGATTGACCGTTAGTTGCAATTTGATCGCTTGCCGCCTGCCCTTCCCGCGTGGCCGGCTCATCCGCAATACGCGGCGGCAGCGGCATGTCGAGACTGTTGAGCGCGGCGATCGCGTTCTGCATCAGCGCGGCGTGCTGCGCGTCGTTCGCCGGACGTGCGGCGGACGGATCGGCAACCGCTTCCGCTCCAGGTTTCACGTCGTGCGGAACCCCTGCCGAGTCGTGCTCCGGCTCGGCGTGCGCGGCAGTCGCTTCCGCTCCATCATCATGCGGCTTCACCACTTCCGACTGCGGCGACACGTCGGCATCGCGCGCCTCGAACGCCTCGGCGGCTACCGCGTCGGCCGCGACGAGGCCCGCGTCGGTAGCTGCATCGCGGGCAAGCGGCGTTTCGGGAAGTGCCGGCGGCAGCGGCTCGACGGACGGCGACACGCCGGCATCGGCAGCCGCTGCATCACCGGAACCCGTCGCGATCGCGTTCGCCAGCCGGGTTTTCCGGCGCCGGCGCCACGCGAACCCGGCTGCGAGAACGACCACACCGGCGCCGGCCACCGCGGCCGGACGCCAGTCCACCTGCTCGCCACCGCTCGCAGGCGCTGCGCTTGCTGCCGGCACGGCCGGCTGCACCGGCGCCGATGCCGGCTGCGCGGCGCTGGCGGCCACGCCGGACGCCGCTTCACTCGCCGGTGCCGCGCCGGCCGATGCAGCGGCCGGCGCACCGGCATCGTTCGCGGCCGGGCGCGGTACGGCAGGCGCCGGCGCGGGGGCTGCGCCGTTCGTTGCGGCCGGCTTGCCGATCCCGTGTTTCTGCAGTTCCATCAGCACGCGATTTTTCAGCGCAAGCAGTTGCTGCAGGCTCGACGGCCGCGGCTGCGATGCGGCCGCGGCGGGTGCCGCGCCGGCCGGTTCATGCGCGCCTTCGCTCAGAGCGCCCAGTGCGGGCTGGGCGGCCGTCTCGCTCGCCGACGACGGTGCCGACTGGATCGTGCCGCTCCAGACGTGCGGCCCGCTTGCGCCGGCAACGGGTGCTGCCGGCGGAACGGTTTCGACCGTCGACGCGCCATGCGCGGCGGAAGCACCGACCGAAGCCGATGCATCGGCTGCCGCTGCCGGGCTCGCACCGCTCACCGGTACAGCATGCGCGACCGATGCGCTCGGCGCGGCTTGCACGGCCGAGCCCGGATGCGACGCGGACGCGCCATGCTGCGCGGCTGCCGCGTCGCTCGCCCCGGCGACTGCAGCGGAGGCCGCCGTTGCCGCGGACGCACCGGCCGGCGCGAGCACCGCGCCCGTCGCGTCGAGCGCGGGTACCGTCAGCGTCGCGCCCACCTTCAGGCGGCTCGCGTCGTGCTTCATGAACGCCTGCGGATTCGCGTCGAACAGCGCGCGGCCGGCGCGGGCGAGCACGGCCGGATCGTGCGACTGCGTGGCCGCTTTCGCGATGTCGTTCAACGACTGGCCGGGCTGGACCGTCACGGTGAGCGGCGCGGCGGCGCCGGCACCGGACGCCGGCAGTTCGCCGGTGCCGGCCGCCCAGGCCGATGCGGCCGCACCGAGCGCCAGGATCGCCAGCGCGCCACGCACGGCGCGCGACAGACGAGACTGACGCGGAAACAAGGAAATTCGGGACATCGTAGGCTCTATCGCCGCGCGCGGGCGCGGCTCGGATTCGCGTTTGAAAGCGTCAACAAAGTCGCCGCAGAAATGCAAAAGCGTCGCGCAGAACGCGACGCTTTCGGCGACTCTGCGCGTCGTAACCGCGTAGTTTACTTCACACGATCGGGTTCGGGCCGAATTCGTCGCCGGCGGGCGCGGCCGGCCGTGGCCGTGCATCGTTGCAACGGCGTCCACGCGGGCCGCCGGCGCACGAATCGCGTGCAATGGTCTTGTCGAAAACGAGGGTACCGATCGATACCGCCCCTGCGCACGCGGGCCACCAACGAAAAACGCCTGCCGCCCCGCAAAGGGCAGGCAGGCGTATCGCTTCGCGCGCCGATGGCGCGCGGTGCGGCCCGATACTTACTTGTCGAGCAGGATGCGCAGCATGCGGCGCAGCGGCTCGGCCGCGCCCCACAGCAGTTGATCGCCGACCGTGAATGCCGACAGGTATTCGCCGCCCATCGCGAGCTTGCGCAGGCGGCCGACCGGCACCGTCAGCGTGCCGGTGATCCTGGCCGGCGACAGATCGCGCATCGACGCTTCACGCTCGTTCGGCACGACCTTCACCCAGTCGTTCGCCGACGCGAGGATGCCGTTGATCTCGTCGAGCGGCACGTCCTTCTTCAGCTTGATCGTCAGCGCCTGCGAGTGGCAGCGCATCGCGCCGATCCGCACGCACAGGCCGTCGACGGGGATCGAGCCCGGCTCGCCCATCGCGGGCTTGCCGAGGATCTTGTTGGTTTCCGCGCCGCCCTTCCACTCTTCCTTCGACATCCCGTTGCCGAGATCCTTGTCGATCCACGGAATCAGCGAGCCGGCAAGCGGCACGCCGAAGTGGCTCGTCGGCATCGCGTCGCTGTTCATCGTCGCGAGCACGCGGCGGTCGATGTCGAGGATCGCGGAAGCCGGATCGGCGAGCTGTTCCTGCACCGCGCCGTGCAGCGCGCCCATCTGCGACAGCAGTTCGCGCATGTTCTGCGCGCCCGCGCCCGATGCGGCCTGATACGTCATCGCCGTCATCCAGTCGACGAGGTTCTCGCGGAACAGGCCGCCGAGCGCCATCAGCATCAGGCTGACCGTGCAGTTGCCGCCGACGAAGTTCTTCGTGCCCTTGACGAGCGCATCCTTGATCACGTCGAGGTTGACCGGATCGAGAATGATGACCGCGTCGTCCTGCA
Organism: Burkholderia sp. IDO3; assembly: GCF_003366075.1. Taxonomy (NCBI): domain Bacteria; kingdom Pseudomonadati; phylum Pseudomonadota; class Betaproteobacteria; order Burkholderiales; family Burkholderiaceae; genus Burkholderia; species Burkholderia sp. IDO3. Next base: position 1,084,577 of record NZ_CP028962.1, on the reverse strand, counting down.
TCCGCAGCGACGATGCCGCGTCGATCCAGTAGCCGTTCCAGCCGGCCGCGCGCAGCTTCGGGAACACGTCGTTCGTGTAGTCGCCGCCCTGGCACGTGATGATCACGTCGCACTTCTTCAGCTCGTCGACGTTGGTCGCGTCCTTGAGCGTAGTCTCGTTTTTCGCGAACGACGGCGCCTTGCCGCCCGTGTTGCTGGTGCTGAAAAACACCGGTTCGATCAGGTCGAAATCGCCCTCTTCCTGCATGCGCTGCATCAGCACGCTGCCGACCATGCCGCGCCAACCTACGAGACCTACGTTCATGACTAACCCTTTGAATGGAGCTTCCCCGCCATTTCCGTCCCCGGCGTGACCGCGCGGGGAAACAGGCGGGCACGACGGACGATCAGCGTTTAATGATCGTTTTCGTGGTAATGGTTTTCGTGATGACGATGGCGCGCGCACCCGCACGGGCAATGTTGCCGTGGAGTTTCAAGACCGGGGAGATCAGGGAAATCAGCGCCATCGTTCGAGTCTACACAAAGCCGGTTGCCCGCACAACGGTCAACCGTGCGCGAACCGGCCGATTTTCCGGCCCGTTCGCGCCCTTTCTACATTAACTGCCGACGCGTTACAGCGCGGCGACCACGGCATCGCCCATCGCCGTCGTGCCGACCTGCTTGCAGCCCGGCGTCGCGATGTCGCCCGTGCGATAGCCTTGTTCGAGCACCGTTTTCACCGCGCGCTCGATGCGATCGGCCTGCTCCGCGCGATTCAGCGAGTAGCGCAGCAGCATCGCGGCCGACAGGATCGTCGCGAGCGGATTCGCGATGCCCTTGCCCGCGATGTCCGGCGCCGAACCGTGCGACGGTTCGTACAGACCCTTGTTGTTCTTGTCGAGCGACGCCGACGGCAGCATGCCGATCGAACCCGTCAGCATCGACGCTTCATCCGACAGGATGTCGCCGAACATGTTGCCGGTCACGATCACGTCGAACTGCTTCGGCGCCTTCGCGAGCTGCATCGCCGCGTTGTCGACGTACATGTGCGACAGCTCGACGTCCGCATATTCCTTCGACACGTCGATCATGACGTCGCGCCAGAACTGCGACGTCTCCAGCACGTTCGACTTGTCGACCGACAGCAGCTTCTTCGCGCGTTTTTGCGCGGCCTGGAACGCGACGTGCGCGATGCGGCGCACTTCCGGTTCCGAGTAGCGCATCGTGTCGAAGCCTTCGCGCTCGCCGGCGAACGGGCCGTCCGGCGCTGCGCGCACGCCGCGCGGCTGGCCGAAGTAGATGTCGCCGTTCAGTTCGCGCACGATCAGGATGTCGAGGCCCGCGACGAGCTCCGGCTTCAGCGGCGACGCATCGACGAGCTGCGGATAGCAGATCGCCGGGCGGAAGTTCGCGAACAGCTCGAGGTGCTTGCGCAGCCCGAGGATCGCCTGCTCGGGGCGCAGCGCGCGCTCGAGCGAGTCGTACTTCCAGTCGCCGACCGCGCCGAACAGGATCGCGTCGGCTTCCTTTGCGAGCTTCAGCGTCGCGTCGGGCAGCGGATGACCGCTCGCCTCGTAGCCCGCGCCGCCGACCGGCGCCTGCTCGAGCTCGAATTTTTCGTCGAGTGCGTTCAGCACCTTGACCGCTTCGTTGACGATTTCCGGACCGATGCCGTCGCCGGGCAGCACTGCAATCTTCATGCGTTATTCCTGACTGGGTAGATTTTTATGGAGGCAGGCGGGCAAGCGCGCCCCTGGCGCGCCCAACCGAAAGACGATCTCAGCCGACCAGCTTGTTGTTGAGCCACGGCTGCTTCGCGAGCCGCTCCGCTTCGAACTGACGAATCTTGTCGGCGTGACGCAGCGTCAGGCCGATGTCGTCGAAGCCGTTCAGCAAGCAGTACTTGCGGAACGCGGTGATGTCGAACGGATACTCGCGGCCGTCGCCCGTGCGCACGCTCTGCGCGTCGAGATCGATCGTCACCTCGAAGCCGTTGAACGCGACCGTTTCATTGAACAGGTGATCGACCTGCTGCTCGGTCAGCACGATCGGCAGCAGCCCGTTCTTGTAGCAGTTGTTGAAGAAGATGTCCGCGAAGCTCGGCGCGATGATCGCGCGGAAACCGTACTGCTGCAGCGCCCACGGTGCGTGCTCGCGCGAGCTGCCGCAGCCGAAGTTCTTGCGTGCGAGCAGCACCGATGCGCCCTGGTAGCGCGGCTGGTTCAGCACGAAGTCCGGGTTCAGCGGGCGCGTCGAGTTGTCCTGGCCCGGCTCGCCGTGGTCGAGGTAGCGCCATTCGTCGAACGCGTTCGGACCGAAGCCCGTGCGCTTGATCGACTTCAGGAACTGCTTCGGGATGATCGCGTCGGTGTCGACGTTCTCGCGATCGAGCGGCGCCACGACGCCGGTATGTACAGTGAATTTTTCCATGATCCGTCTATCCGGTTGAAGGGCCGGCAATCAGCCGGCGCACATCGACAAATTCTCGGCGGGCATCAGTCCGCGGCGCGCTGGAGCGCGTTGCCGGCGGCATTGACGTCGTCGCCGAAGCCTCGGACGGTATTGCAGCCGGCCAGGCCGAAGCCCAGCCCCGCGAGCGCCAGCGCGGCAACCAGCCGCGCGATGACCTTCGATGCCGTCACGCGTTACCCCAGCTTGCGAATATCGACGAAGTGGCCTTCGATCGCCGCTGCCGCCGCCATCGCGGGGCTCACGAGGTGCGTACGGCCGCCCGCGCCCTGCCGGCCTTCGAAGTTGCGGTTCGACGTCGACGCGCAGCGCTCGCCCGGATCGAGCCGGTCGGCGTTCATCGCGAGGCACATCGAGCAGCCCGGCTCGCGCCATTCGAAGCCGGCGTCGGTGAACACCTTGTCGAGCCCTTCGCGCTCGGCCTGCGCCTTCACGAGGCCCGAGCCCGGCACGACCATCGCGAGGCGCACGTTCGACGCGACGCGACGGTTCAGCTTCTTCACGACGTACGCGGCCGCGCGGATATCCTCGATGCGCGCGTTCGTGCACGAACCGATGAAGATCTTGTCGACCTTGATCGACTCGATCGGCGTGTTCGGCTCGAGCGCCATGTAGGCCAGCGCGCGCTCCATCGCGTCGCGCTTGACCGGATCCTTCTCGCGCTCCGGGTCCGGCACGCGACCGTCGATCGACGTGACCATTTCCGGCGACGTGCCCCACGTGACCTGCGGGACGATCTCGGCGGCGTTCAGCTCGACGACGCGGTCGAACTGCGCGCCTTCGTCGGACTTGAACTCGCGCCAGTATTCGACGGCCTGGTTCCATTCCGCGCCGGTCGGCACGAACGGACGGCCCTTCAGGTAGTCGATCGTCGTATCGTCGACGGCGACCATGCCCGCGCGCGCGCCGGCTTCGATCGCCATGTTGCAGACGGTCATCCGGCCTTCCATCGTCAGCGCGCGGATCGTCGAGCCGCCGAATTCGATCGCGTAGCCCGTGCCGCCTGCCGTGCCGATCTTGCCGATGATCGCGAGCACGATGTCCTTCGCGGTACAGCCGCGCGGCAGCGTGCCCTCGACCTTCACGAGCATGTTCTTGCTCTTTTTCTGCAGCAGCGTTTGCGTCGCGAGCACGTGCTCGACTTCCGACGTGCCGATGCCGTGCGCGAGCGCGCCGAACGCGCCGTGCGTCGACGTGTGCGAATCGCCGCACACGATCGTCATGCCCGGCAGCGTCGCGCCCTGCTCCGGCCCGATGATGTGCACGATGCCCTGGCGCACGTCGTTCATCTTGAACTGCGTGATGCCGAACGCATCGCAGTTCGCATCCAGCGTGTCGACCTGCAGCTTCGAGACGGGATCGGCGATGCCGTGGCTGCGATCGGTGGTCGGGACGTTGTGGTCCGACACGGCCAGGTTCGCGCTGATGCGCCACACCGGACGGTGCGCGACGTTCAGCCCTTCGAATGCCTGCGGGCTCGTGACTTCGTGCAGCAGTTGACGGTCGATATAGAGCAATGCCGTGCCGTCGTCCTCGGTGTGGACGACGTGGGTGTTCCACAGTTTGTCGTAGAGAGTCTGTGCCATGGGTATGCGGGGTCGTTGTGACTACAAGCCTTACTGGTGCGATCGATTATGCCACGCAGAATGGGCCACGGCGTAGCGCGAACGAGAAAAAACCCATTAAAAACAGTGGTTTGGCTGGTAGTGCCAATACCTGTATCGGCATTACCAGCCAAATTGGGGCATCAGCCGTTCGGGTATTCGCGGCTGATCAGGTCGAGCCGCAGCATGCCCAGCTGTACGCCCGCGCTGCTCAGCAGGTAGAGATCGCGACGACGCAATGCGGGCATCTGCGCGGAGGCGTCGTAGCGCACCGGCAGCGTCAGCCCGGCCGGCACCGCCGCCTGCAGCCCCGCGGCCGTCGACACGCGCACGGCCAGCGACGCCTGGTCCAGGTGCGTGACGATGCCGACCTTGCCGAGCGCCGCGGCCGAGCCGGCCTGCCGGACGATCGCGGCGGCGACGCCGTCGGGCGTCGGGATCGGGTTGCCGGCGGCCACGGCCGGCGTCGCGATCGACGTCACGCCGGCCGTCAGCCCGTATTTCGAGGCGAGCACGCCCGCGACTTCCTGCTGCGCGTAAATCGGCGCCGCGGCCTTCTGCCGAAGCAGGAACACCGCATCGGCAATCGACTCGTTCACCGGGCCCGGTACGGGTGCCGCGCCGGACGCGCCCGCGCGATTGCCGAAGCTGAACGCGGCGATCGTGTCGATGCCTGCAGGGTCAAGGGTCGGCGGCGTCCATGAGAAAAACGTGTCGAGCAGGTAGCCGGTCTCGTCGGTGGCCACCGTGGAATCGTTCAGTTCGTTCGTCAGCTTGCCGAGCATCTGGCGCCGAAGCTCGGCATCGGACACGGGCGCATCGCCCGCGCGCGCGGGCACCGCGGCGGCACACGATACGGCAAGCAACGAAGAGGAAGTCAGGAAATGGCGGCGGGTCGTCATGGTCATCGGAGTCGAATGGAAAGCGGAAGGCATCAGCCCTTCGGAAACGCCTGCATCGTCGCGGCGATCGCGCGGGTCAGCATCTGCGCATACATGTCGTGCACGAGGTAGAGGCTGCGGTTGCGCGTCCACGGCTGGCCCGATTGCGGGTCGTACACGGTCGGGAGCGACACCTCGGCGACGGCAGCCGCCGTCATGCCCGCCTGCTGCGAGGTCTGGATGCAGCGCTTCGCATGATCGCGATGGCCGACCACCGCCACGGTGCCCATCGCGGCCGCGCCGCCCGCGCGCGTGACGGCCTCGGCCGCAACGCCGGCCGTGCTCAGATACACGATCGTGCCGTCGCTCGCGATCACCGGCTCGACCGACGACAGCACGTCGCTGCCCATCCCGTACTTCGACACGAGAAAGCGCGCGATTTCCCACTGCGCGTAGACCTTGACGGGTTTCAACTGGCGGATCCGGTACACGGCGTCCGCCAGCGCTTCGTTGACGGGCCCCGGATCGGGCAGCGCGGACTGGTTGCCTCCCGTGCTCGACGTGTTGCCACTCGCCGCGTTCGGGCGATTGCCGAAGCTGTACGCAACGATCGCGCCGATCTGCGCGGCCGGCACCGTCGGCAGATCCCACGTGAAGCCGACATCGGTCAGCGCCGGCACGATCGCGTCGACGGTCGCCGCATCGCCGAGCTGCGCGTTCAACTTCGCGGACATCTGCGCGGCCAGCGCCGCATCGGTGATCGGCGCCGATACGACATCGTCGCCACCGCATGCGCTCAACAGCGGCGCTGCTGCAACGGCCGGCACGGCAGCCAGGAATTTTCTGCGTGTAGCAGTCGACGGATTCAATTTCATCAGAAATACGAAATGATGCGAAGCGCGCCGTCTGCATGCCACGGCGTCGCACATCGCGGGTTCACGGGAAATGACAATCGGGCGAGTCGCGCGGTTCGGCGAGGGGCGGCAGGATCGAAGCGCGAGCCTCGACGCGACGCTCCGTCGATTGACGATGCGCGATCGTAGTAGGCGTTTATTAAATCGTGGTGAACCTGCCGAACGAATGCGGACGTTCATCGCACCGTTTCACCGGTGGACACGTTCGTTTCATCGGCGGCGAGCGCGGACGGTCGCCGTTTCATCGATGGTGCGCAACGTGATGCGCATGCGGCGTCGCACGCGGCGGGCCAATCGTCGTGTTTCGCGCTACGATGGTGCGATCCGCATGCCCACGTTCCCACGATCTGGACCCGGAGCCTACGACGATGAAGCTCGGCATCGACGCATCGCTCGCGCGCCTCGACGATGAAGGCACGCTGTTCACCACGCTGTTTCGCCATGGCACGCTCGACGTCGAGTTGTACCGGCCGCGCGGCGAGGACCGGCAGACGCCGCATACGCGCGACGAGGTCTACGTGATCGCCGCCGGCACGTCGCGGTTCGTGCTCGACGGACGCGAATGCGGGGTCGCGGCCGGCGACGTGCTGTTCGTGCCCGCCTTCGCCGCGCACCGTTTCGTCGGCTTCTCCGACGACTTCTCGACCTGGGTGTTCTTCTACGGCCCCGAAGGCGGCGAGCGCGACGAGCGCGGCGCATGAGACGCGGCTTGCACCGCACTGTCCGTACGATCTCCTGGCAGGCTGCCGGTTCGCCGAAGCGCCAAGCGAGATTCGATCGGGCGGCGTCGTATTGCCGTTTCTCTTCGAGAGAAACGGCGAAAACCCTTAAGCCAAATCGGCAGGCAACGGACAGTTATTCGAAGTAAAACAGATCCCGTGCAACCGAGCGCCCGCTCACCCCAACTCAACCCCCACCTGTTTCATCGCCCCCCGCAATCCCAACCCCGGATACTTCCCCTCGATCACCCGCAAATCGCTTAACGCTTCCTGAATCAGCCAATCCCGCACATCGGCGACGATGGGCCTCGTGGGTTTGTTCTGCGGCGTCAGCAAGCAGCACCGCCTGCTGGACACAAGGAGTTCCTGCTCCGCAGGCACCAGCGTTCCTTGCGCGAGCCAGTGCGACGTAACGTTCAGCCAGCCTAAAGCAATCCCCTGCCCGAGCAGCGCCGCCTGCACGACAATCGCGTAATCGTTGAAGCTCAGCATCCCCGCGGCATGGCGATTGCGCGATGCAAACGCATGAAAGCGCTCATGCCATCCGCGCTCCTCATCGTCCATCATGATGACCGTGTCGCCGTCGACGCGATTGGTCTCGTCGTAACGCGCATCGCAAACGGGCAACAGCATTTCGGGCATGACCAAGACCGCGTGCTCGTCGATTTCTTCGTCATGCAGAAAACGCATGCCTAGATCGACATCGACCAGCGGGCCGCCAATCCGGCCGGATATCAGCTGAAACCGCAAATCCACCGAAGGAAACGCCTGATTCAACCGCTTCATGCGCGGCATCAACCAATGCGTGGTAAACCCTGTGGAGACTGACAGCGTAACGGTTTCAACACCGGTGGCACGCGCTTCGATTTCCCGTATCGCACTTTCGATTCCGCTGAAGCCCTCCGAAATCTTGCGATAAAGAATCTTCCCGTTCTCCGTTAATTCGATTCCTCCGCGCACGCGATCGAACAAGCGCACGCCGAGATGCTCCTCCATGCGCGCGAGCATGCGGCTCACCGCAGGCTGGCTCACGTAAAGCTCCTGCGCCGCGCGCGTGAAATTACCGCAGCGCGCGGCGGCTTCGAAGACGAACAGCGCGTTGGCGCTCGGGAGTTTCTTGCGAAGGTTTGGCATGACTTCATGTTATGCCCGATCCAACAATTTTGGAATTGCTGTCAATAAAGTTGCGACTTAGTATTTTCCTCAACCACGGCTTGTCATATGGAATGAATGTCATGGACGCACGCGCAAAAACGGGAGTGTCAATCCGGTCGGCCACCAAGCGCTACGACGCAGTGACGGCGCTGGACGACGTATCGCTCGATATCGCGCCGGGCGAGTTCGTGTCGCTGCTCGGACCGTCGGGTTCAGGCAAGACCACGCTGCTCGGCATTCTCGGCGGCTTCGTGCAGCCGAGTTCCGGCAGCGTCTGGGTCGGTGAGCGGGACATTACATTTGCGCCGCCGCACAAACGCAATATCGGCATCGTGTTTCAGAACTACGCGCTGTTTCCGCATATGACCGTTGGCGAGAACGTCGCGTTTTCGCTGCGTGCGCGGCGTGAACCGAAATCGACCTGGCCCAAACGCGTCGCCGATGCGCTCGCCATGGTCGAACTCAAAGGCTACGAAGATCGCGGCATCCATCAGTTGTCAGGCGGACAGAAGCAGCGCGTCGCGCTGGCGCGCGCGATGGTCTTCCAGCCGCAACTGATCCTGATGGACGAACCGCTCTCCGCGCTCGACAAACAACTGCGCGAGACCATGCAGATCGAATTGCGCAGGCTGCATCGGCAACTGGGCGCGACGATCGTGAACGTGACGCACGATCAGCGAGAAGCGCTCACCATGAGCGACCGCGTCGCCGTGCTGAAGGACGGCAAGCTCGTGCAGATCGACACCCCCGAGCGCCTCTACGACCGCCCGTGCGATGCCTTCGTCGCGAGTTTCATCGGCGAAGCGACGTTGCTCGACGTGACCCGCGCCGGCGACGATGCCGTGCGTCTCGGCGACACGGTGCTTCGCACCGCGCATCCTCTGCCACGCGGCGAAAAACTGCTGCTCGCCGTGCAAACCGAAAAGCTCGTCATCGATGCCGACAATCGGCACGCGGACTCGAATCGCCTGAATTGCCGCGTGACCGAAATCCTGTACCAGGGCGAAAGCCTGCGCGTGTTCGCCGAACTCGCCGACGGCACGGCCATCAGCCTTCGACAACCCGGTAGCCATGAAGCACGGCGTCGCATTCCGGAACCGGGCGCATCCATGACGGTGGCGCTCGATCCGCAGGACACCATCGTCGTTCCAGCCTGACTCTCTCTCACGCGTGCAAACGCAACTGCAAAGGATGAAGCAATGAATCTCCTCGATTTCAAGGTCCTGACGTTCGATGTCGTCGGCACGCTGATCAACTTCGAAAAGGGCGTGCTCGATTCCGTGCACCGTCTCGGCGGCGCAAAGGCGCAGGACCTGGCCGACGACCAGATTTTCGGACCGTACATGGATGGCCGCGCGAAATATCCCGGCCGCTCCAGCCACGCGATGGCCAACGTCTACCTGCATCTCGCCAGGGAACTGGGCCTGCCCGATGACGCGCAAACCGCCGCCGCCTTCCAGCGCGACGTGCTCGACTGGCCCGCATTCGAAGACTCGGTCGCTGCACTGAAGCGTCTGCGCAAGCACTTCCGCCTCGTCGCCATGACCAACGCCGACCGCGTCGCGTTGTCCGCGTATGCGCACACGCTCGGCAATCCGTTCGATGACACCGTCTGCTGCGACGAAACCGGCGTCCCCAAGCCCGATCCGCAATTCTTCGCGTACAACCGAGGACGTCAGGCCGCCTTCGGCTACAAGTTCGAGGAGATTCTGCACACGGCGCAGAGCCAGTATCACGATATCGGCGTGGCGACGAAGCTGGGTTATGCGACGTGCTGGATCGAACGTCGTCAGGGCCAGAAAGGTTTCGGTGCGACGCCCACACCCGAATCCGTGACAACGCCGACCTTCAGGTTCGCAACGCTCGCCGCGCTCGCGGATGCCGTCGAAGCCGAAGTCCGCGCAGCCGCATAAGGCGAGGCCGAAGCCCATGCGCGCCCCGACGACACCGCCACGCCCGCACGCCGATTCGCTCTGGCGTGCGCTCGCCGCACCCGCCGATCCGCGAGCGCCGCTCGCCCGCGATCTCGATGTCGAGGTGGCGATCATCGGCGCGGGCTACTCGGGGCTGACCGCCGCGTACGCATTGCAGAAACGCGGCGTCGCGTGCGCGGTGCTGGATGCGAATCCGGTCGGCTGGGGCGCAAGCGGGCGCAACGGCGGCGTGGTGTCGTCGAAATTCCGGCCGTCGTTTCCGGCCATCGCCCATACCTTCGGTGTCGATGTCGCCGTGCGCATGCATCGGCTGGCGCATGACGGCGTGCGCGCGGTCGAAGCGCTGCTCGACGAATTCAAGCTCGACAAGGCGCGCTTCGAACATACCGGCAGCTTGCGGTGCGCGCATACGGATCGCGCGCTCGAATCGATCAAGGCGGAAGCCGACTGGGTGCGAACCACGCTCAACGACACGTCGATGAGCGTGCAATCGCGCGCGCAGATCGAGCACGAAACCGGATCGAAGGGCTTCGTCGGCGGCGTGCTGAGCGCGGACGCGGGCACCATTCTGCCGCTCGAATACGTACGCGGCCTGGCGGCCGGTATCGAATCGCGCGGCGTGCCGATCTACGAAAACACGCCGGTGACCGGCATGTCGCGCGCCGACGACAAGCGCGTCGTGCTGAAAGCGCCCGGCGGCACGGTGCGCGCGAAACAGGTGATCGTCGCGACTAACGCGTACTCGAACCTGACCGATGCGACATCGTCCTATCATCGCGAACTCGTCCCCTTCCGAAGCGCGATGATCGCAACGGCGAAGCTATCGCCCGAGCTCGATGCGCAATTGATGGTCAATCGACGCAGCTACACCGAAACGCGCCGCATGATGAAGTGGTTCCGCAAGGTCGATGGCCGCATGCTCTTCGGCGGGCGCGACGCATTCGGCAAGGAAGGCGCGCCGACCGGTTTCGATGCGCTGCAACGCGCGATGATCGCGCTGTTCCCGATGCTCGTGGGCGTGCCGGTGGCGTATCGCTGGTCGGGCTATGTCGGCATGACCTTCAATGCGCTGCCGCACGTCGGCCGCAGCGACGACGCCACCGTGTTCTGTCTGGGCTACAACGGCGCGGGCGTGGCGATGGCCAGTCTGATCGGGCAGCACGCGGCGGCGCTCGCGCTGGGCGAAAAGCCCGAACTGGCGTTGCTTGCGCAGGATGGCTTGCGGCCCGTGCCGTTTCACGCGCTGCGCGCGCCGGGCGTCAGGCTCGTCGCTGCGTGGTATCAGTTTCTCGACGCCGTGGGTGCATGATGACGACAGCCAAACGGACTCAACGGATTTTTCAGGACCCGACCGCGATGCACGCAGTATCGACCGACCCTTCGGTACGCCACCAGCAACGCGAAGACCGCGCGATGCTGCTTCTGATGGCGCCCGCGCTGCTCGTGGTCGTGGTGCTGCTGGTGGTGCCGCTGGCGTGGCTTTCGTGGGAATCGATCTATCACGATGGCGGCTTCACACTCGCCAACTACAAGCGCGTGTTCACCGGCGCTTATCTCGATACGTTTCTGCTGACCTTCAAGCTCAGTCTGATCGTCACGGTAATCACGTTATTACTCGGTTATCCGGTGGCGTATTTCGCGGCATCGATCTCGCCGCGATGGAGCGCGCTGGTGCTCGGCATGGTGATGCTGCCGTTCTGGACCAGCGTGCTCGTGCGCACGTATGCGTGGCTCGTGCTGCTGCAACGGACCGGCCTTATCAACAAGGCCTTATTGAGCATGGGATTGATCGATCGGCCTTTGCAGCTTTCGTATAACCAGTTCGGCACCGTGATCGCGATGGTTCACATTCTGCTGCCGTTCATGGTCTTGCCGCTGTATTCGGCGATGCAGAAGATCCCCGCGAACCTGTCGCAGGCGGGCGCGAGTCTCGGCGGCTCGCCCGTGCATGTGTTCCTGCGCGTGTTCCTGCCTTTGTCGATGAGCGGCGTGCTTGCAGGCGTGACGCTCGTTTTCATCCTGTGCCTGGGCTTCTACATCACGCCGGAACTGATGGGCGGCGGCAAGTCGATGATGGTCTCCATGATCGTCAGCCGCAACGTCGAGATCTACAACAGCTGGGGCGCGGCGAGCGCCGTGAGCGTGGCCCTGCTGGTCTGCGTGTTTGCGATCTTCTATGCCGTGAGCCGCGTGATTCCGCTCGAAAAGACGCTGGGGGCAAAATGAACTCACTCTCGTTCGGACGCGTGACGCTGGGCGCATCGGTGATGCTGATTCTGGCGTTTCTGATGATCCCGGTGATCATCGTCGTGCCCTTGTCGTTCTCGGACGCGCGCTTTCTCACCTTCCCGCCGCCGGGGTATTCGCTGCGCTGGTATCACGCTTTCTTCGATAACCCCGCGTGGATCGAAGCCGCCAAGACGACGTTCGCCGCATCGACGTGTGCCGCGCTGATCGCGACGCCGCTCGGCATCATGGCGGCGTACGGCATTCAGTACGGCTCGCATCCGTGGCTCAAGTACTTGCGCACGATTCTCATGCTGCCGCTGATGGTGCCGATCATCATCGTCGCGGTGGGCGTGTTCTTCGTGTTCTCGCAGGCGGGTTATGTGAATACGCTGACGGGTCTGATCGTCGCGGATACCATGCTCGGTCTGCCGTACGTGCTGATTTCAGTCGGCGCGGATTTGCGCACCTTCGACCGCACGCAGGAGATGGTCGCGCGCAGCCTCGGCATGAATCGCTTTCGCGCGTTCATGGCGGTGACGCTGCCGCAGATCAAGGCGAGCGTGATTTCCGGCGCGGTGTTCGTCTTCATCCAGGCGCTCGATGAAACCGTCGTGGCGCTGTTCATTTCGGGCGGCCCGAATCAGACGCTGACGCGCCGCATGTTCGTCACCTTGCGCGATGAAATCGACCCGACCATCGCCGCGATCAGCACCATGCTGACCGCACTGACCTTGTGCCTGGTGATGTTCGTCGTTATCAGCCGCCGTTCCAATGCCGCGGCACGAGCCTGAGGATTACATGCGACATCTCCAGCAGTTTTATATCGATGGCGAATGGGTCGAGCCTTCGGGCAGCGAGCGTCTGCCGGTGATCGATCCGTCGACGGAAACGTCTTTGGGCGATGTCGCTTTAGGCGATGAACACGACGTGGATCGCGCGGTCGCGGCGGCGAAACGCGCGTTCGTCACATTCTCGCAAACGAGCGTGGCGGAGCGCGTCGCGTTGTTGCAAAGCGTGCTCGAAGCGTACCTGGCGCGCTACGACGAAATGGCCGATGTCATCATGCGCGAGATCGGCGCGCCGAAGAAACTCGCGCACGCGTGGCAGGCGGGATTGGGCCGTCGGCACCTCGAGGAAACGCTGTACGCCATCGAACATTTTCCGTGGCAGCGCAGGAAGGGCACGACTCTCATCAATCACGAACCGGTCGGCGTGGCGGCGCTCATTACGCCGTGGAACTGGCCGATCAATCAGATCGTCTGCAAGGTCGCGCCGGCGCTGGCCGCGGGTTGCGCGGTGGTGCTCAAGCCCAGCGAAGTCTCGCCGATGAACGCGATTCTCTTCGCCGAAATTCTCGAAGCAGCGGGCGTGCCTGCGGGCGTATTCAACCTCATCAACGGCGATGGCCCCACGGTCGGCGCCGCGCTGTGCGCGCATCCGGACGTGGACATGGTGTCGTTCACGGGATCGACACGCGCGGGCGTCGAGATTGCACGACTCGCGGCGCCAACGGTCAAGCGTGTGCATCAGGAACTGGGCGGTAAATCCGCCAACATTCTGCTCGACGATGTCGATTTCGAAGCGGCCGTAACGGCGGGCGTGAACGCGTGCTTCGGCAACAGCGGTCAGTCGTGCAATGCGCCGACGCGCATGCTGGTGCCCGCATCGCGGCACGATGAGGCGGTGGCGATTGCATCGCGCGCGGCGGGCGCGGTGCGCGTCGGCCGTGCTGACGATGCTTCGACGACGATGGGGCCGGTCGTCAGCGATGTTCAGTATCAGCGCGTGCAGCGGTTGATCGGCGTGGGTATCGACGAAGGGGCGAAGCTGGTGGCGGGTGGTCTGGATCGTCCCGATGGCTTGGATCGCGGCTATTACGTCAAGCCCACCATCTTCGCCAACGTGAATCCGTCGATGACCATCGCGCGTGAGGAAATCTTCGGGCCGGTGCTGGCGATCATGCCGTATCGCGATGAAGAAGAAGCTATCGCGATTGCCAACGATACGCCGTTTGGTCTGGCGGCCTATGTGCAATCGGCGAATCAGGAACGGGCGCGGCGCGTGGCCTTTCGGATGCGCGCGGGAAGCGTGTACGTGAATTATCCGGCGTGGGACCCGGGTTCGCCGTTTGGCGGGTACAAGCAGTCGGGAAATGGACGCGAATATGGTGAGTGGGGGTTGGAAGCGTTTCTGGAAGTGAAAGGGATTGTCGGGTTTGGGGCGTGATCTCGGGCCGCGGCTAATAGCCTTTACGACGCGACGGTGCAAAAGGAAGTGAGCGTACTCCGCGCACAATACCCACGGCGAGCAAACCCGATGCGCACTTGAAGCTGGCGTGGCGGCGCTACCCCGACCGGCGCATGGATTGCGGCGATCGCTATTCGCTTCATTGCCCCTGGTATCGGCTGGACGATCGTTCAGAGCGCACGGGAAATCCGAGTTCCGGCTTCAATCGCGGCCTCACTGCTTTCGGAGCCGGACCGCGAATCGCTCGCCAAACGGTAGCGCAACGCATCCGCCACCCGCTCCGCCATCATCACCGTCGGCACATTCGTATTCGCGCACGGAATCGACGGCATCAGCGATGCATCGCAGACATGCAGACCTTCGACGCCATACACCCCGCCGCGCGAATCGGTAACGGCGAGGGAATCGTCGGCGGCGCCCATGCGGCAGGTGCCGGACGGGTGCCACGTACCGCCGACCGAGCACGTGACGAACTGCGTCATCGCGGCATCGTCGGCAAGGAGTTCGTCGATGGTCACGCCTTGCGTCACCACGCCTTTGATCAGCGCGGCGCGCAACGGCCCGGCCATATCGAGCATGCCACTCAGCAAACCGCGCTGGATCGCGTTCCACGTGCCCGGAACGGCCACCGCCGCCACCCGCGGCGAATAGCTCGACGGGAAAACCACATCGCGCGAGCCTGCCATCAATGGCGAGGCCAGCGTCGCCGCGCCGAAGCGCAACGCCAGCTTCAAGCGCTCGAGATCGCGCGAATCAGAGAGCATCGCGAAATCGACGTTGGGTTCATCGGACGCGGAAGAAGACGCCAGCGTCACGCGCCCACGCGAATACGACTTGTTGACCCAAAAGAAAATCGTCCCCAGCCGATACCCCACCGAATGCCAGCCCGAACGGGACAAAATCGCGCCGTGCATATCGCCGGGAACCGTGTTCGGCAAGTGCGACGAGAAACGCACGATCGCCTGTTCGTGATGCTCGTCGGGGAACGGCGTGCGCGCGTCACGCGGCAAAAAAGCCGATACCGCGATCGACGGATGCTCCATCAGATTGCGTCCCACGCCCGCACGATCACATACGATGTCGATTCCATGCTTCGCCAGTTCATCGCCCGGACCGATACCGCTGCGCATCAACAGCGCCGGCGTATGAATCGCGCCCGACGATACGATCACGCAGCGCGCCCGCACTTCCTCGCGCGATCCATCGGCGCGCAGCACGCGCGCACCGACCGCGCGCTTGCCATCGAACAGCACGCGTTCGACGATTTCGCCAGTACGAATCGAAAGATTGCGACGGGCGCGAACCGTATCGTCGAGATAGCAAACCGAGGTGGGAATGCGCTCGCCTCCGGCGCTTACCGCAATCGAGCCGATAAACGCGCCGTCTTCCCACGGCCCGTTTTGATCGTCATGCAACGCGTGTCCGGTCTTGCCGAGCGTATGCAGCACCGAACGCACGAACGGCGAAATGCGCGACCATTCGGTGCGCTCGATACGCACGGGTCCATCGCTGCCATGTAATGGCCCGCTGAAATCGCAATCCGATTCGAGCTTGCGGAAATACGGCAGACACGACTGCCAGTTCCAGCCGGCGGCGCCCAGCGCTTCCCACTCGTCGTAATCGGCGGGCGCGCCGCGATTGGCCATCATCGCGTTGATCGCCGAGCCGCCGCCGAGCACGCGCGCCTGCTCGTAGCGACGCATCGGCGCGTGCCTCGAGACGCTCATGCGCGCCTTCAGCGTCTGCCAGATATGGTGCGTGTCGAGATACGCGCGGCCCGGATAGCGGCTGCGGATCGCATCGGGCATGGTCTGGGCGGAGATATTGCGCCCCGCTTCGACGATGCACACGTTCGCGCCCGCATCCTCAGAAAGGCGCGCGGCCAGCACGCATCCCGCCGAGCCGCCGCCCAGGATCAGATAGTCGATCACGACACTGCGTTACTGCATGAACTTGAGCCAGCGCGCCTTCGCCTGAATGCCCGGCTCCGACGCCCACCACTCTTCCGACATCAGCGCCTGCTTCGCCGCATTTGCCGGCGACGACGGCAGTTCCGCCGCACGTTTGTCGGTGATCTTGCCGGTCTTGAACGCTGCTGGATTGCCCGGACCGTAATCGATATACAGCGGCAGATTCGCCTGCAATTCCGGTGACAATGCCGCGTTCATGAAGCGCATGGCATCGCTCAGATTCGGCGCGTTCTTCAGCACGCAAAGCTGGGTGTTTTGAAGGATGCCGTCATTGAACGTGAAGCCGACGTCTGGATCGTCCTTCATCACGGCGCTGACGCGGCCGTTCCAGATCATCGTCATATCCACTTCGCCGTCGTGCAGCAATTGCGCCGACTGGCCGCCCGACGTCCACCACACCGTGATGTTCGGCTTGATCTGTTCGAGCTTCTTGAACGCACGGTCCACGTCGAGCGGATAGAGCTTGTCGCGCGGCACGCCGTCTGCGAGCAGGGCGGCTTCGAGCACGGTCATGGGGTCGTTGCGCAGCGCGCGCGTGCCGGGGAAATTCTTCACGTCCCAGAAATCCTTCCAGCTTTGCGGCACTTTCTTGAGCGTCTTCTTGTTGTAGCCGATGACGGTCGAATAGAACTCATAGGCGGCCGAGTATGGCGTGCGGTATTTCTCCGGCATCGCGGCGGCGTTGGGGATCTTCGAGAAATCGAGCTTTTCGAGCAGACCTTCGCGGCCGCCGCGCAGACAATTCGAGGTCGGAGTATCGATCACGTCCCAGATCGGCTTGCCGGCTGCGGCCTGCGCCTTGATCGACGGATACGCGTCCGGAATGCTGTCCTGATTGATGGTGATGCCGAGTGCCTTCGCGGCGGGATCGAGAATTGCCTTGGTCTGCGCTTCCTGATACGCGCCACCCTGCGAGACGAACGTGATTTTTCCGGCAGCGAAGGCAGGCGCGGTGGCCGCGATGCTCAGCGTCAAAGTCATGGCAAGCGGGCGAAGCAAGAAGCACGAACGACGAAACCTGGCAATATTCTTCACGGCGTTTCCTTGACAAGGGGTTAAGCGGTGGCAGTCATGCAGGCCGCGCAGCGCCGCTCTTTTGACGAAGCAGCTACCGCGCGCGCTTGAATAAAAATATATTGAGTCAAATAGACGGGGGCAACGCCGGAATTGTTGTAGTGGCTATGACCTGAAGTTATGTCAGGGTAGCAGGATCTGTCCACATACAAACGACCATGCGTTGCCCCTTTACCGGGGCAACGCCTCGGGAACACCCGAAATCGACTGCATGGCGGCGTCGTGCGCCGCTTGTTTGGCTCGCCCAGCGGCGCGCCTTGCGCCTCGCCGTGTGCCCCGCAGGTAATCCCCTGGCGGATGATCGATTTCGGGCATTCGCATGGCCGTTTGTATGCGAACAACCTAGACTGTCTATTCGCAACGGGCGGCGCGCGGCCGCCCTCCCCGCCATCACGATGCGGGCATCGCCTGACGCATCGACCGGACAGGAGCACCGCATGCGATACGAACTCTATTACTGGCCCGAAATCCAGGGCCGCGGCGAATACGTCCGGCTCGCGCTGGAAGCGACCGAGGCCGACTATGTCGACGTCGCGCGCGAATCGGGGCGCGGCATGGGCGTGTCGGCAATGATGCACATGATGGACAGCGCGAAGGCCGAACACGTGCCGTTCGCGCCGCCGTTCCTGAAGGCCGGCGATGTGCTCGTCGGGCAGGCCGCGAACATCCTGCTGTTTCTCGGCGCGCGGCTCGGGCTCGCGCCCGACGACGAGGCCGGCCGGCTGTGGGTGCATCAGCTCCAGTTGACCGTCGCCGACTTCGTCACCGAGATCCACGACACGCATCACCCGATCAGCAGCGGCCTGTACTACGAGGATCAGAAGGCCGAGGCCGCCGAGCGCGCGGCCGATTTCCTCGAGACCCGGCTACCGAAGTTCCTCGGCTACTTCGATCGCGTGCTCGCGCAGAATCCGCACAAGGGCGGCTATATCGCGGGCAGCGCGCTCAGTTACGTCGACCTGTCGATATTCCAGCTGATCGAAGGGCTGCGTTACGCGTTCCCGAAAGCGATGAAGCGCGCGGAACGCAAGGTTGCGGGGCTCGTCGGCCTGCATGACCGCGTTGCCGCGCACCCGCCCATCGCGCGCTATCTCGAATCGGAGCGCCGCATCCCGTTCAACGACATGGGCATCTTCCGGCACTATCCGGAGCTGGATCGGTAACGTCACGACCGGCCGCGGCGCCGCGCGCCAGCCGCGCGGCGGCACCCGCGCTCGTTCAGGCGGTCACCGGCGTCTCGTGCAGGTGCAGCCATACGATATGGCCGTCCGCTTCGCGTCGCAGCACGGCGGTCGAGCGCCGGACCGTGCGTCGCCCTTGCCCGTCGGTCTGCGTCTCGCGATAACCGATCACCGTGCCGTCGGACCACACGGCAATCCCGCGCAGTTCGTCGATGCCGATCGCGAGCCCCGGGCGGGCGCCGTGCCCGTGCGAGAACAACGCGGCAACGCCCGCGTGGCCGATCGTCGCGCCCTGCAACGTGATCATCGAAAACTCCGGCGAAAAACGCGCGAGCAGCGGCGCAAACCGGTCGGGCTGCGCACGGCCCGACAGCCAGCATTCGATGTCGACGTGCGCGTCGACGATTTCGTTGAAAAACGGATCCGGCAGATGCATGGTTCTCTCAGGTTCGTGATGAAACAGCCGGCGCGAATGAACGCTCAGTGCGATGGCCCGTGCTGCGTCGCCGCCGCATCGACGGCCTCGACCGAACGCGTCAACCACGGGCCGATATCCATCTCCTCGTACCGCACGAGCCGGCTCTTGCGCGCGCGGCGATACGCCCACCAGATCGCGACGAACAGCGGAATCCACACGTAGATCGACAGCACTTCCATCCAGTCGATGCGGGTCGCGAAGAACGCCTGGTAATCCTGCCCGAGCGAGATCACGATGCAGACCGCGATCGCGAACAGCGGCCCGAACGGGAACCATTTCGCGCGGTACGGCAACTGGTCGAGCCGGTAGCCCTGTTTCAGGAAACCCTTGCGGAACCGGTAATGGCAGACCGCGATGCCGAGCCATGCGATGAAGCCGGTGATGCCGACCGTATTGAGCAGCCACAGGTAGATGCTCTGGTTGTTGGTCAGCGAGGTCAGAAAGCACAGCCCGCCCACCGCCATCGTCGCGTACAGCGCGTTGCGCGGCACGCCGCCCGGCGACAGCGTCGCGAACATCGCGGGCGCACGGCCTTCGGCCGCGAGGTTGTACAGCATCCGCGTGGCCGCATACGTGCCGGAGTTGCCGGCCGACAGCACGGCCGTCAGGATCACCAGGTTCATCGCGCCGGCGGCAAGCCGGAAGCCCGCATGGCTGAATACCAGCGTGAACGGGCTCACGCCGATGTCGGTCACGTCGCTCTTCAGCAGGTTCGGATCGGTGTACGGCACCAGCAGCCCGATCACGAAAATCGCGAACACGTAGAACAGCATGATCCGCCAGAAGATCTGCTTCACCGCGCGCGGGATCGTCTTGCGCGGGTTTTCCGATTCGCCGGCGGTGATCCCGACGAGCTCGGTGCCGAGAAACGAGAATCCCGCGATCAGCGCGACGCTCATCATCGCGTGCACGCCGCCGACGAACGGCGCGTCGCCGATCCTGAAGTTGCGCAAGCCGACCGGATGCCCGTTGCCGAGCAGGCCGGCCGCGATCAGCAGCCCGGCCGCGATGAACGCGATCACGGTGACGACCTTGATCAGCGAGAACCAGTATTCGGATTCGCCGAAGCCGCGTACGGACAACGTATTCAACAGGAAGATCAGCACGAGGAACCCGGCACCCCACCACACGCCCGGAATCTCCGGAAACCAGTAGCGCATCACGATCTGCCCGGCGACCAGCTCGATCGCGATCGTCACGGCCCAGCTGTACCAGTAGGTCCAGCCGAGCGCGACGCCGAAGCCCTCGTCGACGTACTTCTCGCCGTAGACCGCGAACGATCCCGACACCGGCATCAGCGCGGCCATCTCGCCCAACCCGGTGACGACGAAGTAGACCATCAGCCCGATCGCGATATACGCGGCGATCGCACCGCCGGGCCCGGCCTGCGCAACCGACGCGCCCGATGCAACGAACAAGCCCGTGCCGATCGAGCCGCCGATCGCGATCATCGCGATGTGGCGGCTCTGCAGCCGGCGCTTGAGCACCGTCCCGGACGGTGCGGCCGTCTGAGCTGCCGCTTGCAAAGCATCCATAGTGTTCACCCTGATTGGATTCGGCGCGATCGATTTGATTCGGAATACCAATCGATCGCGCTGGTTATTCGCATCGAAACCGGCGCTGCCCGACGGGCCGCGCATCCGCTGCCGCCGGCCCGTACGCGCACTGCCCCGTCAGACGACGCTGCGCTTGATCGCCTGCAGCTCGGCCGTCGTCACGATCTTCTCGATCCGGAAACGCGAACTTTCCAGCCACGCGTTCGCGATCCGCCGGTATTCGTCGAGATCCTCGCACGCGAGCCGCACGAGAAAATCGAACGTACCGCTGACGAGCCAGCAATCGAGCACGGCCGGATTCGCCCGCATCTCGTCCTCGAACGGCGCCTGCGAACGCCCATGATCGGCCAGCACGATCTGCGCGATCACGACGATCGGCTTGGTCGCGCGCGGCGCCTTGATCACCGCGCGGTAGCCTTCGATCACGCCGAGCGCCTCGAGCCGTTCCACGCGCGCCTGGCACGGGCGCGGCGTGAGGTTCACGCGCTCCGACAGCTTCCGGTACGAGATTCGTCCGTCGGTGCGCAGGATGTCGAGGATCCGTAAATCGATCTTGTCGAGCTGCATCTTCTTGTCGGTCATCCGCGTTCGCTCCGGTCGGGTCGTGGCTGGTGCGCGGAGCATCTCCTCCAGTTCCGCGCGGGGGCCACATTATCCGGCCGAAGCGGCCGCGCGCCAATCGGCTAGAACCGCAGCGACAGGCAGGTCAGGCCGCCGTCCATCTTGCGGAACTCGCTCGTGTCGATCACGTGCAGCGGCAGCCCGAGCGAGCCGATCGCGTCGTGCACGCGCGGATAGCCGGCCGGCGTGATCAGCGTGCCGTTCACGCGCAGCGTGTTGCCCGCATATTCGTCGGCGGCCGAAATCGCGATCCGGCGATAGTCGGCGAACGCCGGATGTGCGGCCAGCGCCTCGGTCACGAGCAGCGTGTCGTCGCCGAGCGCGTTGACGACCGACTTCAGGTGCAGGCCGGCGCCGACCGGCACCGCGACGACCGAATAGCCGTAGCGCGACACCAGCGATTCGAACGCGGCGATGCCTTCGGCGTCGGTGCGGCTCGTCAGGCCGATGAAGAAGCGCTTGCCGACCAGCATCACGTCGCCGCCGTCGAGACGGCCGGCCTGCATCGGCAGCAGGTCGCGATGCGCGCCCAGCGCCGCTTCGATGTGTACCGTCTCGCCGCGCCGTGCGGGCGCGCCGGGGCGCGTGATCACCGCGAACTCGGGCGTCACGACGGCGACGTCCTCGACGAAGTGCGAATCGGGGAATGCGTCCAGCGGCGGCAGCTCGGTCAGCTCGACGCCGAGCCCGCGCAGCGCATCGCAGTACGCGTGGAACTGCGTGAGGGTCTTGTCGTAGTCCGGCGCACCGAGCACGGCGGTGGTGAGACCCGCGCCACAGGACGGCGCGGGACGGCGAACGATCGCTTGCGTGAATTGCATCGACTTCTCCATGGTCATCGCTTCCCCCGTGCGGCGCACGGGGCAGCTGCGTTGTGTCCGGACCATTATCGGAAGCCAAATTGCGCAATTCGCGTCGATTTCACGAGTGTCCGCAGCCGATCGCGTCGAATTGCATGCGCGATGCAGCGGATTCGGCAGACGGCCTCCGACCGCGGCGCAAACGGCCGCCGGCGCTGCCTGTGCGGCGCGGCGCGGCCGTTACGCGAGCGGCTCGAACCCCATCTGCGCGCGGCCGGGTGCGGTGAGATCGCCCGCCCCCGCCCGCCCGTCGAAGTCGACCTCGAAATGGTCTGCCGGGAAATCGGGCGGGCTGTCGCCGCGCAGGAACGCGACCCGCTGGCGCTGCAGGTACGCATCGTTCTTCGCGCAACCGGGCGCGGCCGCGATGTACATCACGTTGCTGTCGCCGTTGCCGCGATGCGCATCCTCCACCGCATGCACGACGTCGCCGTGCCAGAACACCGCATCGCCCGGCTCCATGTGCGGAATCGGCACCAGCGCGTCGAGCAGCAGCGCATGCCATTCCGGCAGGATCGACAACGCGCGGCCCGGACGTGCGCCGCACAGATCATCGTCGGCGACGTCGTCCTGCAGCGCGCGCAGCACGACATACGCCATCGCGTTCGCGACCGGAATCAGCTGCAGCGTGCCGTCGCCCGGCCCTTGCGGCGTCAGCGCGGTCCAGCCCTGGAACGTGCGAAACATCGAGCATACGGCCGGCGACGGAATCTCCTCGACATCCGGGCGGAACGCCGCGTCGAACGGGTCGTAATCGCGCCACCGGCCGGCCAGCACGTGGCGATAGACCTGCCGGAAATTCGCGCCGAGCCAGCGTTCGACGGAACCGCCGTCGACGTGCGGCGACAGCCCGAGCGACGTCGAGCCGGGCGGCCGGCGGCGGATCCGGTCCGCGTAGGCCGGCACCTGATCGGGATCGAAATGCGTGCGCGCGCCGTCCGCATGGCGCCACAGGCGGTTCAGGAACACGCGTGCCTGCGTGAGTGCCGGCGACTGGCGCGCGGCCACCTGCGGCTTCGACCAGTAGACGCCGAAGATCTGCGGCTTGCCCGACGCGAGGTTGCCGAAATAGCGATCCTCCGCGCGCGCATGCAGACGGTCGGCGAAGCGGTTCGACTCCAGATAGGCGCCGATCTCGTCGTTCCAGTCGCGCGCCTGCCGCGCGTCGAACACCCCGCGGATCACCGCCGCGCCGCGCGTGCGGATCGCGGCAATCGCGCCCGGATCGACGGTGCCGTTCGCGATATCCGCGAATCGCAGCACCGGAATCACGTCGTGGCCGTGCGCGTGCGCGCGGCGGATCGCGTCGACCTGTCGCGCGATGTCGCCCGCCAGTTCGCGGAACGTGGCCGCGTAGCCGGGCAGATCGGCGCGCAGCGCCCGTTTCGCCGCGCCAATCGCGACGGGCAGATCGTCAATCGTCAGGTGCATCGTTGTCTCCTCGCTGAATCGTGTCGTGACGAGTGCTCAGCGTACGGCCGCCGCGCACCCGGCAACGACACTATCCGGCCAACAATCGATACAATCCTGACAACCGATTCATTCGGCCCGGTGACACACCACGCACAGCTTGTTGCCGTCCGGGTCGCGGAAATACGCGCCGTAATAGTCGGGGTGATAGTGCGGCCGCAGCCCCGGCGGCCCTTCGCAGGTGCCGCCCTGCCGCAGTGCGAGCGCATGGCAGCAATCGACCTGCGCGCGCGTCTGCGCGGCAAATGCGATCGTATGGCCGTTGCCCGGTTCCGGCACGCGGCCGTCGAGCGGGCGGCCGAAGAAGAACAGCGGACGGTCGGTATCGGCCGGCATCCAGCCCGACCAGCCGTCCGGCTCGCTGAACTTCAGACGCAACCCGAGTTCCGCGAGCAGCGGCGCGTAGAAGTCGTACGCGCGCGCGGTATCGCCGACACCCACGCAAACATGTGAAAACATGGCATCGCTCCGTCGTGACGAATGCTCACGATCATGCCACGGCGCGTTGCCTGCCCCACCGGAGGCCGTGATGAAACCGCAGTACGAACACGTGACGTTCGCCCCCGGCTGTTCGATCCGCGTGTACCACCGCCAGCTCGCGCGCATTCCGTTCGAATGGCACCGCCATCCCGAATACGAACTGACGCTGACGCTCAATAGCCGCGGCCGGCGCTTCGTCGGCGATCACGTCGCCCGCTACACGGACGACGACCTGGTGCTCGTGCCGCCCAACCTGCCGCATACGTGGTCGTCGAACGCGCGCATCGATCGCGACGCGCCCGAAGTCGCGCTCGTCGTCTGGTTCGATGGCGACTGGGCGCGACGCGTGGCCGACTGCTGCCCCGAATACGCGCCGCTGCGCTCGCTGCTGCGGCGCGCGGCGCCCGGGCTGAGCTTTGCAGCCGACACGGCTCGCGCGATGCGCGCACGGCTGCCGCAGTTGCTCGATGCGTCGCCGCGCATCCGCCTCGCGGCCGCGCTCGATACGCTCGCCGATCTCGCGGAAGCCGGCGGCGAGCCGCTCGCCACCGCGCAGGCGTATGGCCGGCCCGCTGCAACCGCCACGGCCGCGGCCGCCGACGTCGCCGCGCCGGAGGCCGAACGCCTCGACCGCGTGCTCGACGCGATCGACCGGCATTTTCACGAACCGCTGCGCGTCGACGCACTCGCCACGGCGGCACACATGTCCGAACGCACGCTGCAGCGGCTCTTCGTGCGGCACCTCGGCGAAAGCGTCGGCCGCTACGTGCAGCGGCTGCGGCTCGCGCATGCGTGCCGCCATCTGGTCGGCACCGACTGGCCGATCGCAACGGTGGCCGCGCGCTGCGGCATTCCGAACGCGGCGAACTTCAACCGCCAGTTCCTCGCCGCGCGCGGAATGACGCCGGGCGCATACCGGCAGTTCTTCGCGCGGCACGGCCACGCGCCCGATGCCGACGCGCCGGCGCCGCTCGATACGCGGCCGCCGTCGCTGGAGCGCAGCACCGGACCGGGCCGGCCTCGACCGCACAAATGAAAACACCCCGGCAGGATGACCCACCGGGGTGTCGAGGCGTTGCGCCTGCCGGACGCGAGCGGCCTCGCGGCCGTCGCGCCACGCACGACTTAACGTGCGCTGATCGGCTTCGCTTCGCGCGGCGTGTCGCCGATGAACAGCTGACGCGGACGGCCGATCTTTTGCTCCGGATCGGCAATCATTTCGTTCCACTGTGCGATCCAGCCGACCGTACGTGCCATCGCGAAGATACACGTGAACATCGACGTCGGGATGCCCAGCGCGCGCTGAACGATACCCGAGTAGAAGTCGACGTTCGGGTACAGCTTGCGCGACACGAAGTACTCGTCTTCCAGCGCGATCTTCTCGAGCTGCATCGCGAGCTTGAACAGCGGGTCGTCGTGCAGGCCCAGTTCGTTCAGCACTTCGTAGCACGTTTCGCGCATCAGCTTCGCACGCGGGTCGTAGTTCTTGTACACGCGGTGACCGAAGCCCATCAGCTTCACGCCCGAATTCTTGTCCTTCACCTGCTTGATGAATTCGGGAATGTTGTCCGGCGAACCGATCTGCTCGAGCATGTTCAGCGCGGCTTCGTTCGCACCACCGTGCGCCGGGCCCCACAGACATGCGATACCGGCCGCGATACATGCGAACGGGTTCGCGCCCGACGAGCCGGCCAGACGGACGGTCGACGTCGATGCGTTCTGCTCGTGATCGGCGTGCAGGATCAGGATACGGTCGAGTGCGCGGACGAGCACGTCGTTGACCTTGTACTCTTCGCACGGGTTCGAGAACATCATGTGCATGAAGTTCGCGCTGTACGACAGTTCGTTCTTCGGATACACGAACGGCTGGCCGATGCTGAACTTGTACGCCATCGCGACGAGCGTCGGCAGCTTCGCGATCATGCGGATCGCCGACACTTCGCGGTGACGCGGGTCGTTGATGTCGAGCGAGTCGTGATAGAACGCCGACAGTGCGCCGACGGCCGCCACCAGCACCGCCATCGGGTGCGCATCGCGACGGAAACCGCGGAAGAAGAAGTGCATCTGCTCGTGCACCATCGTATGCTTCGTGACGGTGTCGACGAATTCCTTCTTCTGCGCTGCGTTCGGCAGTTCACCCTTCAGCAGCAGGTAGCAGGACTCGAGGAAGTCCGCGTTCTGCGCGAGGTTGTCGATCGGGTAGCCGCGGTACAGCAGTTCGCCCTTGTCGCCGTCGATGTACGTGATCGCCGAATTACAAGCTGCCGTCGACATGAAGCCCGGGTCATACGTGAACTTGCCGGTCTGGCCGTACAGCTTGCGGATGTCGATTACGTCCGGGCCCATCGTGCCCTTGTAGATCGGCATTTCGACGCTCGGAGAGTTGTCGCTGAACGATAGCGTGGCTTTAACATCAGACGGAGTCATGGCACATCCTCAATCGAAATAAAGAAACGGGATTCGATAACGGGCACAGCGCGTTACACCTTGGCGTTACACGTTGCGCAGCATCTCCAACAGCCGGTGAATATCCGGGCTGTCTAGGTCGCCTTCTGGTTCCTTGCGCGCGAGGAGCAAGTCCATCAGGTCGTTGTCGCTCAGATCGAGCAGGCGCGACAACGCGCCTACGTCTGCATCGGTGAGGTCATGCTCGTATCTGCCGAAGAACCGTTCGAAAACGATGTCGTTCTCCAGCAGACCCCGTCGCGCGCGCCAGCGAAGGCGCGCGCGACGGTGCGGGTCGGATTGATGCGAATCGTCGCTCATACAACCTTAAACCGCGCGGCGAACCATCAGTTCCTTGATCTTGCCGATCGCTTTCGTCGGGTTCAGGCCCTTCGGGCAAACGTCGACGCAGTTCATGATCGTGTGGCAACGGAACAGACGGTACGGATCTTCCAGGTTGTCGAGACGCTCGCCGGTGGCGGTGTCGCGACTATCCGCGATGAAGCGGTAAGCCTGCAGCAGGCCGGCCGGGCCGACGAACTTGTCCGGGTTCCACCAGAAGCTCGGGCACGACGTCGAGCAGCTCGCGCACAGAATGCACTCGTACACGCCGTCGAGCTCGTCGCGCTCTTCCGGCGACTGGAGGCGTTCCTTCTCCGGCGGCGGCGCGTCGTTGATCAGGTACGGCTTGATCGAGTGATACTGGTTGAAGAAGTGCGTCATGTCGACGATCAGGTCGCGCACGACGGGCAGGCCCGGCAGCGGGCGCAGCACGATCTTCTGCGGCAGGTCGTTCAGGTTCGTCAGGCACGCGAGACCGTTCTTGCCGTTAATGTTCATCGCGTCCGAACCGCACACGCCTTCACGGCACGAGCGGCGGAACGACAGCGTCTCGTCCACTGCCTTCAGCTTGACCAGTGCGTCGAGCAGCATGCGTTCATGCTTGATCTCGAGCTCGTACGTCTGCATGCGCGGTGCCGCGTCCTTGTCCGGATCGTAGCGGTAGACTTCAAAAATGCGTTTTGCCATTTCGGATTCCTTTGACTCGGCTTAGAACGTGCGCGGCTTCGGCGGCACGGATTCGACCGTCAGCGGCTTCATTTGAACCGGCTTGTAGTCGAGGCGATCGCCTTCGCTGTACCACAGCGTGTGGCGCAGCCAGTTCTCGTCGTCGCGGTGTTCGTAATCGCTGTGTGCGTGCGCGCCACGGCTTTCCTTGCGCGCTTCCGCCGACACCATCGTCGCGCGGGCGACTTCGATCAGGTTCTCCAGCTCGAGCGCTTCGACGCGCGCGGTGTTGAACACCTTCGACTTGTCCTTCAGGTGGATGTTTTCCACGCGGGCCTTCAGGCCGGCCATCTCGTCGACGCCTTCCTTCAGCAGCGCCGATGTGCGGAACACGCCTGCATGCTTCTGCATCGTCGAACGGATGTCGTTCGCGACGTCCTGCGTGTACTCGCCCGAGCTCGACTTCTCGAGCTTCGCCAGGCGTGCCAGCGAGAATTCGCCTGCATCGGCCGGCAGCGGCTTGTGTTCCTTCTGGTTCTTCACGTGCTCGACGATGTGGTTGCCGGCCGCACGGCCGAACACCACGAGGTCCAGCAGCGAGTTCGTGCCGAGGCGGTTCGCGCCGTGCACGGACACGCACGAGCATTCGCCCACTGCGTAGAAGCCGTTGACCGGCTCCTTGTGGTCGCGCGACGTGCCGACGACCTGACCGTGGATGTTGGTCGGGATGCCGCCCATCTGGTAGTGGATCGTCGGGACGACCGGGATCGGTTCCTTGATCGCATCGACGTTCGCGAACTTCAGCGCGATTTCGCGGATCGACGGCAGACGCTTCATGATCGTCTCTGCGCCGATGTGCGACAGGTCGAGCAGCACGTGGTCCTTGTTCGGACCGACGCCGCGGCCTTCCTTGATTTCCTGGTCCATCGAACGCGACACGAAGTCACGCGGCGCCAGATCCTTCAGCGTCGGTGCGTAGCGTTCCATGAAGCGCTCGCCGTTCGCGTTGCGCAGAATGCCGCCTTCGCCGCGCACGCCTTCGGTGATCAGCACGCCCGCGCCGGCCACGCCGGTCGGGTGGAACTGCCAGAACTCCATGTCCTGCAGCGCGATGCCCGAACGGGCCGCCATGCCGAGGCCGTCGCCGGTGTTGATGAACGCATTGGTCGATGCCGCGAAGATCCGGCCTGCGCCGCCCGTCGCGAACAGCGTCGTCTTGCCTTCCATGATGTAGACGTCGCCCGTCTCCATCTCGAGGGCCGTCACGCCGAGCACGTCGCCGTCGGCGTCGCGGATCAGGTCGAGCGCCATCCATTCGACGAAGAACTGCGTCTTCGCTTCGACGTTCTGCTGGTACAGCGTGTGCAGCAGCGCGTGACCGGTACGGTCGGCGGCCGCGCAAGCGCGCTGGACGGGCTTCTCGCCGTAGTTCGCGGTGTGGCCGCCGAACGGACGCTGGTAGATCGTGCCGTCGGCGTTACGGTCGAACGGCATGCCGAAGTGTTCCAGTTCGTACACGACGTTCGGTGCTTCGCGGCACATGAACTCGATCGCGTCCTGGTCGCCGAGCCAGTCGGAACCCTTGATCGTGTCGTAGAAGTGGAAGTGCCAGTTGTCTTCGCTCATGTTGCCGAGCGATGCGCCGATGCCGCCCTGCGCCGCCACCGTGTGCGAACGCGTCGGGAACACCTTCGACAGCACGCCGACCGACAGGCCCGCGCGCGACAGTTGCAACGCTGCGCGCAAGCCCGAGCCGCCCGCGCCGACGATCACCACGTCGAACTTGCGGCGCGGCAGGGAAGTTTTGATTGCAGCCATTCTTTACACTCTCCAGAGAATCTGCGCGGCGTAGCCCGCACATGCGAGCAGCCAGACGATGGTCAGCGATTGCAGCAGCAGGCGCACACCGACGGGCTTCACGTAGTCCATCCAGATGTCGCGCACGCCGACCCATGCGTGGTAGAAGAGGGAAAGCAGCGTCACGAAGGTCGCGAGCTTCATCCACTGTGCGGAGAAGATCGATGCCCAGCCTTCGTACGAGAAGTCGTGCGCGCCGAAGAACAGGGCGAGCAGGATGATCGTATAGACCGCCATGATCGTGGCGGTGACGCGTTGCGCGAGCCAGTCGCGCAGGCCGTAGTGAGCGCCGACGACGAGGCGCTTCGAGCCGATTCGGTTGTTGGCTGCCATTTTCTTAGAACGCTCCGAACAGTTTGAGTGCCATGGCGATCGTCAGGGCGATCGAGACGACAAAGACGACGACTGCCGTCCGCTTGCCGCCTTCCTTCGTGACGGCGTCGTGGTTGACGTCCATCAGCAGGTGGCGAATGCCGGCGCAGAAATGGTGGAGGAACGCCCACGACAGCGCGAGGACGATCAGCTTGACGACGATGTTGGAGAGGAAAGCCTTGAAGACTTCGAAGCTCAGCTCGGAGGTGAGGCTCTGGTCGAAGAGGAACAGCAGGAACGGCAGGAACAGGAACAGCAGCGCGCCGCTGATTCGATGGAGGATCGACAATATCGCCGCCAGCGGCATGCGGTATTTCATCGTGATATCGCCGAATCCGATGTTCCGGTATTCCGGCCTCGGCTTTCTTACTGCATCAGTCATGCTAGACCCCTACTATGTTGTCACACTAATCCGCAATTTTAGCGCCTTTTTATATCGCGCTGCAGCGAAAGTCTGCTCTGGATCGTTACGCGAACGAGAATAAAGGCGGCCCGAAACGTGCTACGCGAAGGTGGGAAACGCGCATGCACGCTGCTTGTGCCGATACGTCGTCAGCTCAAGTCATTCTGATAGTAATACCCGGTTGTGACATACCAGCCGCGTCGCACTTCCACTGGCCGGTCGCCATATGTATAGGACACGCGCTCGACCGAAAGCAACGGAAAACCCGCCGGCACGTGCAGCAGGTCGGCCACGGCCGGCTCCGCCGCCACGGCGCGGATCTTCTCCGTCGCGCGGATCATCCGCGTGCCGAACTCCGTCTCGAACATCGCGTAGAGCGGCCCCTTGTACTCGCTGAGCCGCTCGAACGTGAGCCCGCGGAACATCGCGCCCGGCAGCCAGATCTCGTCGAGCACCGTCACTTCGCTGTCAAATTCCAGCAGGCGCCGCACCTGCACGACCGGATCCGCCGGCTTCAGGTCGAGCTGCCGCGCGATCTCGGCCGGCGCGCGCAGGCGCCGGCATTCGAGCAGGCGGCTCACGTGCGGGTGCTCGGCACCGTCGTCGGCCAGCAAACGAAGGAAGCGGAACTGCGCGCGATCCTCGTTGTGCGTCGCAACAAAAGTGCCCTTGCCCTGCCGGCGAACCACGAGGTTTTCGGCGGCCAGTTCGTCGATCGCCTTGCGAACGGTGCCCTGGCTGACCTTGTAACGGGCCGCGAGCTCCACTTCGCTCGGGATGATCTCGCCCGGCTTCCATTCACCGGTTTCGAGACTTTGCGTGATCAATGACTTGATCTGCTGGTATAACGGACTGAATGTCGGCGACGCCGAAACGGCAGGCGCCGGCACGGAATCACCCGCGCCCGGCTGCCCTGGGCCGCCTGCGCCGGTCGGATTCGCGTTGTTCGCCTGGTTCGATGTCATGGCGCGCATTTCATCACAAACCGCGCTTTTTCGTCCACTCAAATTCCGCAAAACATCTGTCTTATATAAGACATATGATACCGTTTGACTTTGGGCCCGACGGCTCCTACACTCCGGGGCGAGCAAGGGTTCGCGGGTGCAAATACGCGTCCCCGGCTACGTGCCACGGCCGTCTCCAGGTTCACCGCGTCTGCCTTTCGCGAGTCCTCAGCCCTGCTTCAATGCAACGCTACGCATAACGCGCATAGAATGGCGTTTTGCCTAGCGTCCACCGCTTCACCCGTCCTGGAGATTTTCAATGGCTAAGCCCGCAAAGCGCGTTGCCGTCACCGGCGCCGCAGGTCAAATCGCTTACTCCCTGCTGTTCCGCATCGCGAACGGCGACCTGCTCGGCAAGGACCAGCCGGTCATCCTGCAACTGCTCGACCTCCCGCAAGCCCAAGCCGCCGTCAAAGGCGTCGTGATGGAACTCGACGATTGCGCGTTCCCGCTGCTCGCGGGCGTCGTGATCACCGACGATCCGAAGGTTGCATTCAAGGATGCTGACGTCGCACTGCTGGTCGGCGCACGTCCGCGCTCGAAGGGCATGGAGCGCAAGGACCTGCTGTCGGCAAACGCCGAGATCTTCACGGTCCAGGGCGCCGCACTGAACGAAGTCGCGAGCCGCGACGTCAAGGTGCTGGTCGTCGGCAACCCGGCGAACACCAACGCATACATCGCGATGAAGTCGGCGCCGGATCTGCCGAAGAAGAACTTCACGGCCATGCTGCGCCTCGACCACAACCGCGCGCTGTCGCAACTGGCAGCCAAGTCGGGCAAGCCGGTCGCATCGATCGAGAAGCTCGCCGTGTGGGGCAACCACTCGCCGACGATGTACCCGGACTTCCGCTTCGCGACCGTCGAAGGCGAATCGCTGCTGAAGCTGATCAACGACGACGTGTGGAACCGCGACACGTTCATCCCGACCGTCGGCAAGCGCGGCGCGGCGATCATCGAAGCGCGCGGCCTGTCGTCGGCAGCGTCGGCGGCCAACGCGGCGATCGACCACGTCCGTGACTGGGTGCTCGGCACGAACGGCAAGTGGGTCACGATGGGTATCCCGTCGGACGGCTCGTACGGCATCCCCGAAGACATCATCTACGGCGTGCCGGTCGTTTGCGAAAACGGCGAGTACAAGCGTATCGAAGGCCTGGAAATCGACGCGTTCTCGCGCGAGAAGATGGACGGCACGCTGGCCGAGCTGCTCGAAGAGCGCGACGGCGTCGCTCACCTGCTGAAGAACTAAGCAAGGATGCACTGCCGGGCCGCCTGCGGGCGGCCCGGTCACGGCACGGACGGCGGCACCTGCATGCATGCGCCGCCGCCCGATCCGATCCGGGCACGTTTTGCCGCCCCAAGCGCTCCACGCGCCGGCCCAGAACGCGCCCGAATCCGATTTTCTCCACGTTGCCCGCTTCCTGGACGTAGAAGAGATGTCCGCGCTCACTCCTGCACAAGTGCTGTACGACGGGGCGTCCCCGCCCGCGATCCTGCCCTGCTGCGATCACTACGCGGGCAGCGAGAAGCTGATGCGCAAGTCGCTCGCGCTCCAGGCCGAGCTCGGCCCCGTATTCGACATTACGCTCGACTGCGAGGACGGCGCGGCCGTCGGCCAGGAGGCCGCGCACGCGCAGCTCGTCGCCGAATGCCTCGGCAGCGCCGAAAACCGCTTCGGGCGGGTCGGCGTACGCATCCACGATTTTTCCCATTCCCACTGGCGCGACGACGTGCGCATCGTGCTGCGCGCCGCCTGCGCGCCGGCCTACATCACGCTGCCGAAGATCGCGAGCGCCGCCGACGCGGCCGAGATGGTCGCGTTCATCGAAGGCACGCGCCGCGAGCTCGGCCTCGCACAACCGATTCCGGTCGACGTGCTGGTCGAGACGCACGGCGCGCTCGCGCAGGCGGCCGCCCTCGCCGCGCTGCCGCTGGTCGGCACGCTGAGCTTCGGGCTGATGGACTTCGTGTCCGCGCATCATGGCGCGATCCCCGACGCGGCAATGCGCTCGCCCGGCCAGTTCGACCACCCGCTCGTGCGCCGCGCGAAGCTGGAAATCGCCGCGGCCTGCCACGCGCACGGCAAGACGCCGTCGCACAACGTAACGACCGAAGTGCGCGACATGAGCGTCGTCGCCGGCGATGCGCGCCGCGCACGCGACGCGTTCGCGTTCACGCGGATGTGGAGCATCCATCCGGCGCAGATTCGCCCGATCGTCGACGCGTTCGCGCCGCGCACCGACGAAGTCGCGCTGGCCGCCGGGATCCTGCTGGCCGCGCAGGCGGCCGACTGGGGCCCGACGCGCCACGGCGATACCCTGCACGACCGCGCGAGCTACCGCTATTACTGGTCGGTGCTGCGCCGCGCGCGGGCAACCGGCCAGCCCGTGCCGGCCGAGGCCGCGCCGCTGTTCGGCCCGAGCGCAGCCGGCGCGGCCCGGTAAGCGTGCCGACACACGGATTTCATCGAATCGCTGGAGCGTGAACCCGATACAGGTTTGCGAAACGACAAAAAACGTAACGGAGCCCGAAAACCTGAAATATGCGCAGCCAAATAGGTGAAAATAGCGGCCGCTGCGCGCTTCCGGGGCGCGTGCAGTTTCAAACCGGCCGGCGGATGCCGGCCCTTGTCAACTGATTATCGAAAGGTTCTGACTCCATGAAGAAACTCCTGATCGCTACCGCCATCGGCGCATTGTCCGCCACGATGCTGGTGTCGGCTCCGAGCGCGTTCGCCCAGGGTACGACCGCGAAGAAGACGGCCAAGCGCCCGGCGCCGGCCAAGCGCATCATCCCGCGCAGCAAGAAGGCCCAGGCGCGCGCCGCGGCCAAGGTCGATCCGGTGCCGGACGGCGCGGTCAAGTGGTCGTGCAAGGACGGTCTGTCGTTCGATCTCGCCGGTGACATGAAGCGCGACCAGGTCGTCACGGTTCACTGGGCGAAGAAGAACTACAAGCTGCCGCGTCAGGCCACGACGACGGGCGCCGATACGTTCTACGATCCGGCCAACGGCTTCAAGCTGATCGTGATCCCGAGCAAGGCGATGCTGTTCACCGACGCGAACGGCGGCGAGCGTCTCGCCGACGAGTGCGTGACGCCGGAAATGGCGCAAGGCGCCGCAGCGCCGACGCAGTCGAACGAGCTGAAGCCGGCCACGAACTAAGCGCGTCTCCCAGACCTCGATGTCCGCCCCGGTCTCCAACGTCCGCCCTGCGCCGGATTCGGTACTCGTCGATATCGTCGACTACGTGCTGAACACCGGCATCGACAGCGCGCTCGCGCTGGAGACGGCGCGTCATTGCCTGAT
Organism: Burkholderia sp. IDO3; assembly: GCF_003366075.1. Classification (NCBI taxonomy): domain Bacteria; kingdom Pseudomonadati; phylum Pseudomonadota; class Betaproteobacteria; order Burkholderiales; family Burkholderiaceae; genus Burkholderia; species Burkholderia sp. IDO3. Next base: position 1,050,363 of record NZ_CP028962.1, on the reverse strand, counting down.
CGACACGCTCGGATGCGGACTCGAGGCGCTGTCCTACCCTGCCTGCACCAAGCTGCTCGGCCCCGTCGTGCCCGGCACGATCGTGCCGAACGGCGCGAAGGTGCCGGGCACGTCCTTCCAGCTCGATCCCGTCCAGGCCGCTTTCGACATCGGCGCGATGATCCGCTGGCTGGACTTCAACGACACCTGGCTCGCCGCCGAATGGGGCCACCCGTCCGACAATCTCGGCGGGATCCTGGCGACGGCCGACTGGCTGTCCCGCACGGCCGTCGCGGCCGGCAGGAAGCCGCTTGCCATGCGCGACGTGCTCGTCGCGATGATCCAGGCCCACGAAATCCAGGGCTGCCTCGCGCTCGAGAATTCATTCAATGCCGTCGGGCTCGACCACGTGCTGCTCGTGAAGGTCGCGTCGACGGCCGTCGTCGGGCGCCTGCTCGGGCTCACGCGCGACGAGCTGATCAACGCGGTGTCCAACGCGTTCGTCGACGGCCAGTCGCTGCGCACCTACCGCCACGCGCCGAACACCGGTTCGCGCAAGTCGTGGGCGGCCGGCGACGCCACGTCCCGCGCGGTGCGCCTCGCGCTGATCGCGAAAACGGGTGAAATGGGCTACCCGTCGGCGCTCACCGCAAAAACCTGGGGCTTCTACGACGTGCTGTTCGACGGGAAGCCGTTCCGCTTCCAGCGTCCGTACGGCACCTACGTGATGGAGAACGTGCTGTTCAAGATCGCGTTCCCCGCCGAATTCCATGCGCAGACGGCCGCCGAGGCCGCGCTGCAGCTGCACGCGCAACTCGCCGCCGCGGGCCGCACGACCGACGAGATCAGCCGGATCACGATCCGCACGCACGCGGCCGCGATCCGCATCATCGACAAGCAGGGCCCGCTCGCCAATCCGGCCGACCGCGACCACTGCATCCAGTACATGGTCGCCGTGCCGCTGCTGTTCGGCCGGCTGACCGCGGCCGACTACGAGGATTCGGTCGCCGCCGACCCGCGCATCGACGCGCTGCGCGCGAAAACGGTGTGCGTCGAGGACCCGCGGTTCACGAAGGATTACCATGACCCGGCCAAGCGATCGATCGCGAACGCGCTGACGATCGAATTCGCGGACGGATCGAAGCTTGCCGAAGTGGCGGTCGAATACCCGATCGGCCATCAGCGACGCCGTGCGGACGGCATCCCGCTCCTGGTCGAGAAATTCAGGACCAACCTCGCCCGCCGTTTCCCGGCAAAGCAGCAACAAGCGATTCTCGACGTGTCGCTGGACCAGGCAAAGCTCGAAGCGATGCCGGTCGATGAGTACGTCGACTTGTATGTGATATAGCCGTCAAATACGAGACTCTTTGTTTCCTAGCCTTAAACCCAGGAAAATCACCATGGCCCACAATCTCCACAAGACCCTCAAGGAATTCGACAGCGGTTCCGGCAAAGGCAAGTTCTACTCGCTGCCGCAGCTCGGCAAGGAACTGAAGACGAAGATCGAACGCCTGCCGGTGTCGATCCGCATCGTGCTCGAGTCCGTGCTGCGCAACTACGACGGCAAGAAGATCACCGAAGAGCACATCGAGCAACTGGCGAACTGGAAGCCGACGGCCAAGCGCGTCGACGAGATTCCGTTCGTGGTGTCGCGTGTGGTGCTGCAGGACTTCACGGGCGTGCCGCTGCTCGCCGACATCGCGGCCATGCGCGGCGTCGCGGAGCGCACGGGCAAGAACCCGAAGAAGATCGAGCCGCTGGTCCCGGTCGATCTCGTCGTCGATCACTCGGTCCAGATCGACTACTTCCGCCAGAAGGACGCGCTCGACCTGAACATGAAGCTGGAATTCCAGCGCAACAACGAGCGCTACCAGTTCATGAAGTGGGGCATGCAGGCGTTCGACACGTTCAAGGTCGTGCCGCCGGGCGTGGGCATCGTCCACCAGGTGAACCTCGAGTATCTCGCACGCGGCGTCCACAAGAAGGCGGACGGCGGCGACACCGTGTACTACCCGGACACCCTGGTCGGCACGGACAGCCACACGACGATGATCAACGGCATCGGCGTGGTCGGCTGGGGCGTGGGCGGCATCGAGGCTGAAGCCGGCATGCTCGGCCAGCCGGTGTATTTCCTGACGCCGGACGTCGTCGGCGTCGAGCTGAAGGGCAAGCTGCGCGAAGGCGTGACGGCCACCGACCTGGTGCTCACGATCACCGAAATGCTGCGCAAGGAGAAGGTCGTCGGCAAGTTCGTCGAGTTCTTCGGCGAGGGCACGAAGTCGCTGTCGCTGCCGGACCGCGCGACGATCGGCAACATGGCGCCGGAATACGGCGCGACGATGGGCTTCTTCCCGGTCGACGAAAAGACGATCGACTACTTCGAAGGCACGGGCCGCACGAAGGCGGAAATCGCCGCGTTCGAAAACTACTTCAAGGCGCAGAAGCTGTTCGGCATCCCGAAGGCCGGCGACATCGACTACACGAAGACGGTGACGCTGGATCTCGCGACGGTCGCACCGTCGCTGGCCGGCCCGAAGCGCCCGCAGGACCGCATCGAGATCGGCAACGTCAAGTCGACGTTCACCGACCTGTTCTCGAAGCCGGTCGCGGAAAACGGCTTCGCGAAGAAGGCGGACGACCTGGGCACGCAATACACGACGAGCAACGGCGTCGACGTGAAGAACGGCGACGTGCTGATCGCCGCGATCACGTCGTGCACGAACACGTCGAACCCGAGCGTGCTGCTGGCTGCCGGCCTGCTCGCGAAGAAGGCGGTCGAGGCCGGCCTCACGGTCGATCCGAAGATCAAGACCTCGCTCGCGCCGGGATCGCGCATCGTCACCGAATACCTGACGAAGACGGGCCTGCTGCCCTACCTGTCGAAGCTCGGTTTCGAACTCGCGGCCTACGGCTGCACGACCTGTATCGGCAACGCGGGCGACCTGACGCCGGAGCTGAACGAAGCGATCACGAAGAACGACATCGTCGCGGCAGCCGTGCTGTCGGGCAACCGTAACTTCGAAGCGCGCATCCACCCGAACATCCGCGCGAACTTCCTCGCGTCGCCGCCGCTGGTCGTCGCGTACGCGATCGCCGGCAACATCACGCGCGACCTGATGACCGAGCCGGTCGGCAAGGGCAAGGGCGGCCGCGACATCTACCTCGGCGACATCTGGCCGTCGAGCGAGGAAATCCATGCGCTACTCAAGTACGCGCTCGATCCGGAAAAGTTCGAGAAGAACTACGCGCACCTGACCAAGAAGGGCGACCTCTGGAGCAAGATCGAGGGCGAAACGGGCCAGGTCTACGACTGGCCGAAGTCGACGTACATCGCGGAGCCGCCGTTCTTCGGCAACGACTTCTCGATGGAACCGGCCGCGTCGATCCCGACCGTCAAGGGCGCACGCGCACTGGGCATCTTCGGTGACTCCGTCACGACCGACCACATCAGCCCGGCAGGCTCGATCAAGGAAGACTCGCCGGCAGGCAAGTGGCTGAAGGAAAACGGCGTGCAGAAGGCCGACTTCAACAGCTACGGCTCGCGCCGCGGCAACCACGACGTGATGATGCGCGGCACGTTCGCGAACGTCCGGATCAAGAACCTGATGATCCCGGCGAAGGCGGACGGCACGCGCGTCGAAGGCGGCCTGACGATCCACCAGCCGAGCGGCGAGCAGCAGTCGATCTACGACGCGGCAATGCAGTACGTCGCAGCCGACACGCCGACCGTCGTGTTCGCGGGCGAAGAGTACGGCACGGGCTCGTCGCGCGACTGGGCCGCGAAGGGCACGCAACTGCTCGGCGTGAAGGCCGTGATCGCACGCAGCTTCGAGCGGATCCACCGCTCGAACCTCGTCGGCATGGGCGTGCTGCCGCTGCAGTTCAAGGGCTCGGACAGCGTCCAGTCGCTCGGCATCACCGGCGAAGAGACGTACGACATCGAAGGCCTCGGCGACGACTTCAAGCCGCAGCAGGACGTCACGCTCGTGATCAACCGCAAGAACGGCGAAACGACCCGCGTGCCGGTGCTGCTGCGCATCGATACGCCGATCGAAGTCGACTACTACAAGCACGGCGGGATCCTGCCGTTCGTGCTGCGCTCGCTGCTCGCAGCGTAAGCGCGCGGCTTTTGCAGGTGCCGCAGCCGCCTCGCGGCGGTTGCGGCCGATTTGGATGCCCGACCTCGTGTCGGGCTTTTTTTTGGTTCATCGAGGACGGCCGGGGATCGCGCCGGCGTGCTGGTACGCCAGCGCGTTATGCGGCCTTGTCGCTACGCTTCCGGGTGCCCGTGCCGGCCCGTGCGTTCTTCTTCAGGTGCGCCCGGTTGTAGTCGATCGCCGCGCGAACGAGACGCTTCAGCGCTCGCTTGTCGACCTTGTCCCCCTCGAAAAAATCGATCGCACGCCGCGCGTTGCCGTCGAGACCGTCGTTGAACAGCCGGTCGGGATCGGGCACGTGCGCGCCATGCATGAACGTCAGCTTCACCTTGCCCTTGTGCGCGTTGCCGACCGCGATCATCCCGTCGCACTCCCACACGGGGCTGCCCATCCATTTCCATTCCTCGACGATGCCATCGTCGACCGCGAGGATCGTCTCGCGCAGCTCGGCGAGCGTCTTGCCGCGCCAGTCGACGAGCCCCGCGATCAGCGCGTCGATACGCCCGGACGGGCTCGGGTCCGCAGCAGTCATGCGTGAACCTCCGGATCGTCATCGGGGCGCGCCAGCACCTGCTCGAGCGATGCGAAGAATTGCGTCCACCCGTGTTGAGCGCCGCGGTATGCCTGTTCCTGATCCGTGCGAAAGCCGGCCTGCTCCATGCGCAGCAGCGTGCCGCCAGCGGTCGGCGTGAGCGTCCACGTGACGACGCTTTCGAGGCCGTAGGCGGCCCACGTATAGGACAGCGCGCGCTGCGGCTCGATCGTCAGCACCTTGCAGTCGACCGAACCCCAGTCGGCGCGAAAGCTGAATGCGCGGCCCGCGACGGGCTCGAAGTCGCTCTTCATCAGCCACGCCTCGATCAGGTGCGGTTGCGTGAGCGCACGCCAGATCTTCTCCGGCGGATGCGACAGTTCCCGTTCGACGACGACGGTACGCGTTTCGGTGGTGGTCTGGTTCATTGATCCATCCTTTTGAGCAGATCTTCGAGAGCATCGAACCGGTTCTGCCAGAAGCCGGCCATCTGGCTGGTCCAGTCGATCAACGGAGTCAGCGCTTGCGGCTGTGCGCTGTAGTGCGTCTGCCGGCCTTCGTGGCGATCGCTCACGAGCCCGGCCTGCTTGAGTACGCCCAGATGCTTCGAAACAGCCGGCTGCGACACGCCCGCGTGGGCAGTCAGCGCGGCAACCGTCAGCTCGCCCTCCTCGCACAGCCGCTCGAAGAGCGCGCGGCGCGTCGGGTCGGCAAGCGTCCTGAACAGCATGTCGTGAGCGGTTTGCATGGTTGAATTCATAACCCAATGGTTATGGATTGAAGGATAGCGCGAGATCGCCACACGTCAAGGAGGAATTTCGCGGGTGGACGCTGTTCGATCCCGCCGCGTGCCGCGTTCGCCGGAACCGGCGGGACATCGACGAACCGGCGTACGACGGACGTCACCGTGCCTCGGGTCCCGGTTGCCGCCCGCATTCGAGCATTCACTCTAATCCGCCCGCGTGCGCCGCGAACCGAAAGCACGCTGCAAGACTCGGCAATGCGCTGTTCCACAGTTCGGGAAACGCTCGCGAGCGACCGGCCCCGTTTTTGTGCATCCGCGCATCCGGGCGTCGTCGCGCCGGCACCGCGGCAGCACTTGACCACATAGTGCAACGCGCGACGCGCCCACGGCCGGTCGAAGGCAATGCACGCGCACGGCGCTTCGTTCCGCCATCGCGCGCATTCCGATACCGCAACGGACGAGTCGTGCGCGCAAACGTCGTCGACCGTCGTGCGATCGCGTCGCGAACCGGTTCCCTCTGCTGGCGAACGCTGCCGCCGGCATGAACGACGCAGCGGATACGCGCGGGCACGCCGATGTCAGAACTGACAGCTGTGGAAACTGGCAGCTACCGGAACGGCACCGACACCCTACGCTCGTCACCGCTCGCGGCCCCACAAGGGCCGGGGGTTCCAGCAACGTCGTCTCTCCTAAAAAGGACTCCCGATGAAAAGGAACGCCTGGTTTGCCCTCCCCCTTCCGTCGCCCCGCCGCCTCGCGTGCGCGTGGCCGCTCGTGCTCGCCGCCGGCGCAGCGCATGCGACGACGGACTGGGTCGACACCCACACGAAGGCCTTTCTGACCGGCCCGCAACTGATGGCGCGCAGCGCGGCGCCGTCGCTCGAACTCGCGGCCGGCGAGACGACCGACGTCGTCGTCAGCCTGAAGCTGCGCAACGCGGCGCAGCTCAAGCAGCTCGCGCACGACGTGAACCGGCCCGGCAACGCGCATTACCGCCAGTACCTCACGCACGAGCAGTTCCTCGCCAGCTACGCGCCGACCGAAGCGCAAGTGAAGTCGGTCGTCGACTATCTGCGCAAGAGCGGTTTCGTGAACATCGAGGTCGCGCCGAACCGGCTGCTGGTCTCCGCGCGCGGCACGGCCGGCACGGTCAAGACCGCGTTCAACACGTCGCTCGTGCATTTCCAGTATGCAGGACACTCGGGCTTCGCGAATGCATCGAGCGCACAGGTGCCGCGTGCGCTCGGCGGCATCGTCGGCTCGGTGCTCGGGCTGCAGAACGTCGCGCGTGCACGGCCGATGCTGCGCATCGGCAACGTCGCGAAACCGCAGGCCGTCGCGGCCGGCACGGCCACCGGCCACTATCCGAAGGAATTCCCGGGCCTCTACAACGCGACGGGGGTGCCGACCGCGGCCGGCGTGACCGTCGGCATCGTCACGATCGGCGGGGTATCGCAAACGCAGCAGGATCTGAAGCAGTTCACGTCGAGCAACGGTTACGGCACGGTCTCGACGCAAGCCGTCAAGACCAACGGCACCGGCACGAGCGGCAGCTACAGCGACGACCAGGACGGCCAGGGCGAATGGGATCTCGACAGCCAGTCGATCGTCGGCTCGGCCGGCGGCCAGGTCGGCAAGCTCGTGTTCTACATGGCGGACCTCAACGCATCCGGCAACACGGGGCTCACGCAGGCGTTCAACCGCGCGGTATCGGACAACACCGCGAAGGTGATCAACGTGTCGCTCGGCTGGTGCGAGACCGACGCGAACGCGGACGGCACGATCGACGCCGAAGAACAGATCTTCACGACGGCCGCCGCACAAGGCCAGACGTTCTCCGTGTCGTCAGGCGACGAAGGCGTGTACGAGTGCAACAACCGCGGCTACCCGGACGGCGCGAACTACACGGTATCGTGGCCAGCGGCTTCGCCGCACGTGGTCGCGGTCGGCGGCACGACGCTGTACACGACGTCGGCGGGTGCGTTCTCGAACGAAACGGTATGGAACGAAGGCCTCGACGGCAACGGCAAGCTGTGGGCGACAGGCGGCGGCGTCAGCACGATCCTGCCGGCGCCGGCATGGCAGTCGGGCGGCAATCGTCAGTTGCCCGACATATCGTTCGACGCCGCGCAAAGCACCGGCGCGTATATCTACAACTACGGCCAGTTGCAGCAGAGCGGCGGCACGAGCCTCGCCGCACCGATCTTCACCGGTTTCTGGGCACGGCTGCTCGCGGCGAACGGCACGGATCTCGGTTTCCCGGCCGGCAAGTTCTATGCGGATATTCCGTCGAACCCGTCGCTCGTGCGCTATGACGTCGTGTCGGGCAACAACGGCTATCAGGGGTACGGCTACAACGCAGGCACCGGCTGGGACTATACGACCGGCTTCGGCAGCCTGAACATCGCGAACTTCAACAAGCTGATCCAGACGGGCGGCTTCTGAGCGTGATGCGAAGGCCGGCGCGCGCCGGCCGAAGGGTTTGCGGGCGCCGGCGCTCTACTCCGTCGCCTGCTCCTTCACCGGCACCGTTGCAACCGGCGCGCCGGCCCGATGCGACGGCGCGAACAGCCGCAGCCCGCTCGCGACGCTCGCGGCGCCGGCAAAACCCGCGCCGAGCATCAGCGCAAGCGTCGGCCCGTGCCGGCCTGCGATCCCGAACGACAGCGCGACGAGTGCCGCCCCCGTCGCCTGCCCGATCAGCCGCGCGGTCGCGATGATCCCGCTCGCGCCGCCGCTGCGCTCGGGCGGTGCGCTCGACATCAGCGCCTTCAGGTTCGGCGACTGGAAGAAGCCGAAGCCCGCACCGCACAGCATCATCCGCCAGCCGATGTCGAATACGTCCGGCGTCGCCGGCAGCGCGGCGAGCGATACCATCCCCGCGCTCAACAGCGCGAGCCCGATTGCGCCGAGCAACCCGGGCGGATAGCGATCGGACAGCCGGCCCGCGATCGGCGCGGCCAGCGCGACGACCGCCGACCACGGCGTCATCAGGAATCCGGTCTCGACCGCGCTGCGATGCAGGACGGTTTCGAAGTAGAACGGCAGCGAGACGAACGCGAGGCCCTGCGCGGCAAACGCGCACACGGCCGTCAGCGCGGACAGCGTGAATACGGGGCGGCGAAACAGGTCGACCGGCAGCATCGGCGCCGGGTGCCCGGCCTGGCGGCGGATCAGCAGCCAGCCGAACGCAAGCGCGACCGCCGCTGCCGCGAACACGACGGACAGCGGCCCGCGCTGCGCGAATTCGCCGAGCGCGAAGATCAGCGATGCGAACGTGATCACGTTGAACAGCGCGGCGAGCGGATCGAACGCATGCTTGCCGCGCGCCGTCTGCGGCAGCGACGGAATCGCCACTGCAAGCGCGACCACGCCGAGCGGCACGTTGACCGCGAACAGCCACGGCCACGCAGCGACCGACAGGATCAACGACGCGATCGTCGGCCCCACCGCGAACGACACGCCGACGACGAGCGCGTTGAAGCCGACGCCGCGCCCGAGCCGGTGCGCGGGAAACAGGTTGCGGATCAGCGCGACGTTCACGCTCATGATCGCGCTCGCGCCGAAGCCCTGCACGATCCGCGCGGCCGTCAGCTGCGGCAGCGTCGTTGCGAGCGAGCAGCCGAGCGACGCGAGCGTAAACACCGCGAGGCCCGCGATATACACGCGCTTGTGGCCGACGATGTCGCCAAGCGCGGCGAACGGCAGCAGCGTCGCGACCATCGCAAGCTGATAGGCATTGATGATCCACACCGACGCGGCAGGCGACGCGTGCAGGTCGGCGGCGATCGCGGGCAGCGCGGTGTTCGCGATCGCGGTGTCGAGCGTCGCGAGCGCGACGGCCAGCAGCACGGCGGACATCGCGCGCCAGTTGACGGCCGGCTCGCGGGCGCCGGCGGGGGAAGCGAATTCGGACAAGATGAGGCTCGGCTGACGAGCGACGCGCTGCGTCGCGGGTTGAGCGGCGCGGCAACGGGCGATCCGTGCAGCAGGAACGGGACGCGCGTCACCGGAAACCGTATTGTTGCAGAGCCGCATGGAACGTGCAGGCAACCGCTTCGTCAGTCAGACAAATGAAAGTTTCGGCGCGCCGCATGGCGTCCGCGGCGGCGTCGAGTACCCAACCACCGGTGACGCCGAATGGCGCCCGGGCAGCAGTCAGCTCACCGCGCGCCGCGCGTTGCGCCCGCGCAACCATTCAAGCGCGAGCAACAGGCTGGTCGAGAAAATGATCAGGATCGTCGCGAGCGCGGCGATCGTCGGGCTGATGTTCTCGCGGATCCCGGTGAACATCTGGCGCGGCAGCGTCGTCTGGTCCGCGCCCGCGAGGAACAGCGTGACGACGACTTCGTCGAACGACGTCGCGAATGCGAACAGCGCGCCCGACATCACGCCCGGCGCGATCACCGGCAGCGTCACGCGGAAAAACGTCGTCACCGGATTCGCGCCGAGCGACAGGCTGGCGCGCACGAGGTTGTAATTGAAGCCCTGCAGCGTGGCGGCAACCGTCGTGACGACGAACGGCACGCCGAGCGCCGCGTGCGCGGCGATCAAGCCCGTGTACGTATTCGCGAGCCCGAGCGGCGCAAAGAACAAATACATGCCGACGCCGACCACGACGACCGGCACGATCATCGGCGACAGCAGCACGGCCATCAGCAGCGCCTTGCCGCGGAAGTTCGCCTTCGTGAGCCCGATGGCGGCGAGCGTGCCGAGCACGGTCGCGACGACGGTCGCCGACGGCGCGACGATGAAGCTGTTCTTCGCGGCCATCCGCCAGTCGTCGGACGCGATCAGGTTCTCGTACCAGCGCGTGGAGAAGCCGGGAATCGGATAGACGAGGAACGTGCTCGACGAAAACGACAGCGGCACGATCGCGAGCACCGGCAGGATCAGGTACAGCAGCGTGAGCACGACGAGCACGCGCAACGCGACGTACCACGCGCGCTCGACGAACGACATGTGCGGCGCGAACAGCGGCCTGGCGAGTTTCATGGTCGGCATCCCCTTCTCGTATTGCGTATTCGTTTTGTGTGCATCGCGCCGGGCGCGACGCTCAGCCGAGGCTCACGTTCGTGCGCGTGAAGCGCCCGTACACCGCATACAGCACCAGCGTCGCGGCGAGCAGCAGGCCGCCCAGCGCGCACGCCATGCCCCAGTTGATCGTCACGTTCGTGAAGTACGCGACGTAGTAGCTGACCATCTGGTCGTTCGGACCGCCAAGCAGCGCGGGCGTGATGTAGTAGCCGATCGCGAGGATGAACACGAGCAGCGCACCCGCGCCGATGCCCGGATAGGTCTGCGGCACGTACACGCGCCAGAACGCGGCGAACGGATGGCTGCCGAGCGACACGGCCGCGCGCTGGTAAGTCGGCGGAATCGACTTCATCACGCTGTAGAGCGGCAGGATCATGAACGGCAGCAGGATGTGCGTCATCGAGATGTAGACGCCGACGCGGTTGAACAGCAGCGTCAGCGGATGCGAGATCAACCCGCTGCCGATCAGCGCCTTGTTGATCAGCCCTTCGCTTTGCAGCAGCACGATCCACGCGGCGACGCGCACCAGCACCGAGGTCCAGAACGGGATCAGCACGAGAATCATCACGAGGTTCGCGCGGCGCTCCGACAGCGTCGAGATCCAGTACGCGAGCGGATAGCCGAGCAGCAGCGCGAACAGCGTGACCGCAACGCCGATCACGAACGTGCGGCCGAAGATCGCGAGATAGATCGACTGGTCGGGATCGGCCTGCACGATGTGGCCGAAGCCATCCTGCTTGTGGTCGAGCGACGCAAGCAGGTAGAACGGCGACAGCTGGCTGCCGTTCTTCGCGATCGACTGCCAGTATGCGACGTCTCCCCAGCGGGAATCGAGGTCGATCAGCTTCGCGCGCGTCTGTGCAGGCGTGAGCGCCGCGGCGGCGGTATCGTTGTCGTCCTTCAGCGGCATCGCGCGCGCCGTCTTCGCGACGAGCGAACGATAGCCGGGAATCTCGGTATTCAGGCGCCGCGCGAGCGCGCCCATCGCCTCGCTGTCGGCGACCTTCGTCATGTCGGCCGCGAGTGCGGCATACGCGGCGTCGGACGGCGGCGTCTTGCGGTCCCAGCCCGACAGCGCGGCGATCGTGTTCGGCAGCGCGGTCGCGATCTCGGGGTTCTGCACCGCGCGCGTGAGCAGCGTGCCGATCGGCACGACGAAGATGAGCAACAGGAAGATCGCAAGCGGTGCGATCAGCAGCAGCGCCATCGTGCGCTTGCGGGCCTCGGCAGCCTTCAGTTCGCGCTTGAGCGCGGCTGTCGACGGCGAGGAAGGAGCGATCGTCATCGTGTTCAACGGTTCTCTCCGGCCGGGCGCGATCCGGCGGAATGCCGCGCGACGCGTTCAGCGCGCCGCGCGGCCGGTTGCATCAGGATTCCTGAACGGTTACTTCGTCGCCCACGCGGCGAAGCGCTGCTCGAGCTCGTCGCTGTGGTCGGTCCAGAAGCCGATATCCTCCAGCACCGCGTTCTTGCCGTTGGCCGGCGAGTTCGGCAGGTTCGCGAGCGTCTTCGCGTCGAGCGACTTGATCGCCGCGACGTTCGCGGGGCCGTACGCGATGTGCTGCGCATACCCTTGCTGCGGCTTCGGCGTCAGCGTGTACGCGATGTACTGCTCGGCGAGCGCCTTGTTCGGCGAGCCCTTCGGAATCGCCCAGTAGTCGAGGTCGTAGATGCTGCCGTTCCACACGACCTTCAGGTTCTTCCCTTCCTTCTGCGCGGCGTCGATGCGGCCGTTGTACGCGGTCGACATCACGACGTCGCCGGCGACCAGGAACTGCGGCGGCTGCGCGCCGGCCTCCCACCACTGGATGTTCGGCTTCAACTCGTCGAGCTTCTTGAACGCGCGGTCCTGGCCGGCCTTCGTGGCGAGCACCTTGTACACGTCCTTCGGCGCGACGCCGTCGGCCATCAGCGCGAACTCGAGGTTGTAGCGCGCGCCCTTGCGCATCCCGCGCTTGCCGGGGAATTTCTTCACGTTCCAGAAATCGGCCCAGCCGGTGGGCGCCGTTTTGAGCTTGTCCGCGTTGTACGACAGCGCGGTCGACCACACAAAGAAGCCGACACCGCACACCTGCGGCGACTCCGGAATCAGATCGGACTTCTTCGCGATCTTCGACCAGTCGAGCTTCTCGTACAGCCCTTCGTCGCAGCCGCGGTTCAGGTCGCCCGATTCGACCTCGACCACGTCCCAGTTGACGTGCTTCGCCTCGACCATCGCCTTTACTTTGGCCTGCTCGCCGTTGTATTCGACGGCCGTGACCTTGTTGCCGGTCGCCTTCTCGAACGGCTGGTTGAACGCGACCTTCTGCGCGTCGCCGTTCGCGCCGCCGAAGTTGACGACCGTGAGTTCGGCCGCCGCGGCCGATACGCCGAAAGCGGCGAGCGCCAGTGCGACCGCGGTGCGACGCGCGGTAAAGCTTGCTCGGTTCATGGTGGTTCCTCTCCTCTCGTGGTGGAAGTGGGCAGTTGTTGTTGACGACGTGCTGCGGAAAATCGGGAAAACCATGTGTTACGCGAACACGCGCAGGTGCTCGGGCGCGAATGCGAGCGACACCGGCGCACCGGGCGAGAACACGTCGAGCGCGCCCGTGCCGAGCGGCACCTTCACGAAACATTCGTCCTGGCCCGGCAGTGCGCAACGCATGCGCACGTGATCGCCGAAATAGATGAGGCTGCGCGCTTCGCCGGCCATGCGGTTGGCCGCATCGCTCACGGGTGCGTGCCCGTTCGCGAGGCTCATGCGCTCGGGGCGGATGCATGCGATGGCCGACGCGCCTTCGGCCGCATCGCCGATGCGGCGGCCACGCAGCGTCGTGCCATCGTCGAGCCGGAACTCGCAGAATTCGCCGTCGACGCGCGCGATGGTGCCGCGCAGCCGGTTGCTGTCGCCGATGAAGTTCGCGACGAATTCGTTGCACGGCGACTCGTACAGGCGGTCGACGGTATCGAGCTGCTGCACGATGCCCTTGTCGAACACGGCGACACGATCGGACATCGTCAGCGCCTCGCCCTGGTCGTGCGTCACGTAGACGAACGTGACGCCGAGCTTCTCGTGCAGCGCCTTCAGTTCGTATTGCATGTGTTCGCGCAACTGCTTGTCGAGCGCGCCGAGCGGCTCGTCCATCAGCACGAGCTTCGGCTCGAACACGAGCGCACGGGCAAGCGCGATGCGCTGCTGCTGACCGCCCGACAACTGCGCCGGATAGCGCTTCGCGAAGCGCTCCATCTGCACCATCTTCAGCGCATGCGCGACGCGCTCCGCGCGCTCGGCCGCCGACAGCTTGCGCACCGTCAGCGGATACGCGACGTTCTGCTCGACCGTCAGGTGCGGGAACAGCGCGTAGTTCTGGAACACCATGCCGATGTTGCGCTTGTGCGGCGGCACGGTATTCAACAGTTCGCCGTCGAGCCGGATCTCGCCGCCGGTCGGAAATTCGAAGCCGGCCAGCATCATCAGGCAGGTGGTCTTGCCCGAGCCCGACGGCCCGAGCAGCGTCAGGAATTCCCCCCGGTGGATATCGAGGTCGAGCGATTTGACGACCAGCGTCTCGCCATCGTAGGTCTTCCGCACACCGCGAAAACTGACGATCACATCATCGGACTTCATCGTGGCTGTCTCCCCTGCTGCGCGACAATCATTTTTGAGATGCGAACCACTATACGGCGCATACGGTTCTACAATAGGGAACCATTTCAATATTCCGAGTGGGACCACTTTGGACACCGTGATCGTCGCCGACTGGCTCTCCGCCCGTATCGACCGCAGCTCGCCCGAGCCGATGTACCGGCAATTGCTGCAACTGATGCAGCAAGCCATCCTGACCGGAGAATTGGGGCCAGGGACAAAACTGCCGAGTTCACGCACGCTCGCGGCCGACCTGTCGATCGCCCGCAATACCGTGCTGCACGTGTACGACCAGCTCACGGCCGAAGGCTACGTGCTGACGACGACCGGCAGCGGCACCTATGTCGCCGATACGCGTCCGGATACCGCCGCGATCCCCACGCCGGGCGCCGCGCCGTCGTCGCCGGCCGCCGGTGCGCCGCCGCTGCCGGATGCGCAGGACGTGCTGTCGACGCGCGGCCGACAGTTGATCGAACACGCGGGTGTGTCGCGGCGCCAGTGGGGCGCGTTCATGCCGGGCGTGCCGGACGTATCGGAATTTCCGAGCCGCACGTGGAGTCGCCTGCAGGCGCGACTGTGGAAGGAAGCGAACCCGGAACTGCTGACCTACGCGCCGGGCGGCGGCTACCGGCCGCTGCGCCGCGCGCTGGCCGACTACCTGCGCGTCGCGCGCTCGGTCAAATGCTCGCCGGATCAGGTGATCATCACGACCGGCATCCACCAGTCGATCGACCTCGCGGTGCGGCTGCTGTCCGACATCGGCGATCGCGCGTGGGTCGAGGAGCCGTGCTACTGGGGCGTGCGCAGCGTGCTGCAGGCGACCGGCCTCACGCTCGCACCGGTGCCGGTCGACGACGAAGGGATCGATCCGCGCGCGAGCGACATGCGGCATCCGCCGCGGCTCGTGCTCGTCACGCCGTCGCATCAATATCCGCTCGGCATGGTGATGAGTCTCGCGCGGCGCCGGATGCTGCTCGAATACGCGCGGCAGCACCGCTGCTGGATCATCGAGGACGACTACGACAGCGAATTCCGCTATGGCAGCCGGCCGCTCGCGTCGCTGCAGGGGCTCGACGACGGCGGCCGCGTGATCTACGTCGGCAGCCTCGGCAAGATGCTGTTCCCGGGCCTGCGGATGGGCTACATGGTGGTGCCCGAGCATCTGGTCGACACGTTCCGCACTGGATTGTCGGAGCTGTACCGCGAGGGCCAGTTGATGCAGCAGGCCGTGCTCGCCGAATTCATCATGGACGGCCACCTGACTTCGCACGTCAGGCGCATGCGCACGCTGTACGGCGAGCGCCGGCAATTGCTGATCGACGCGATCCGCACCCGCTTCGGCGACGCGCTGCCCGTGATGGGCGACGAAGCCGGCCTGCATCTGGTGCTCGGGCTGCCCGACGCGTGCGACGATCGCGTCGTCACGCAGAGCGCGTTCGACGCGGGCGTGATCGTGCGCCCGCTCACGAGCTACTACAGCCGCATGGACACCGCACGGCGCGGGCTGCTGCTCGGCTATGCATGCGTCGCGCACGAAGGAATCGGCCCCGCGTTCGACACGCTCGCGCAAACCATCGAGCAGCATCTGCCGCGGCGCTTCACCCGCGCGGCATGACCGTGCGCGTCAGTTCGCGCCGGCCGCGCCGCGGTCGAGCGAGGCCGCGCGCACCGCTTCACCGGGCTGGGTGAACACGCGTTGCCGCAGCGCGGCAATCTGCGCGTCGCGGTCCTGCGGCGACAGCCCGGCTGCATCGATCTGCGCACGCTGCGCCGCATAGTCGGCGTAGCGGCTCTGCCACGACGCATCGTCCTGCTGCATCTGCGCGACGCGCGCGGCGGCCTCCGGGCCCAGCGTCTGCGTGAGTTGCGCGCGCATCGCGTCCGGCGTCGCCCCGCTTTTCCGCAACTGCGTGATCTGGTCGATTGCGGCGCGCTGCCGGTCGATCCGCTGCTGCGCCGCCCGCTCGTCCGCCGGGATCTGCTGCGCAAGCGCCGCGAGCCGCTCGGCCTTCTGCGCATCCGTCAGCGTGCGGTCCCGCATGATCTTCAGCCGCGCGAGATCGTAGCGCTGCCGCCACTGCTCCGCCCCGAAGAACGGCGCGCTCCAGTCGCCGAGCGTCCGGTAGGCGATCGACGCGCGCTGGTCGAGTGCGAGCTGCAGCGCACCGAAATCGGACTTGTCGACCGCCCCCGCATCCGGCAGTTTCGCGAGCGCATCGAGATACGCACGGTATCGGTGCCAGACGTCGAGCGCTTCGGGCTGCGCGACCGTGCCGTCGAGCTGCGCGGCGATCTCGCGCACGACGAGCGCATCGAGCGCGGCCGCGCTCAGGTCGCTCTGCGCGGTCAGGCAGTAGTCGAAGAAATCGCGCACCGCGCGCGACTTCGCAAGATGGCCGCCGGCATCGAGCGGCAGCCGCGGCGCACTCGAACCGGCAAGCGGCGACGGCAGGCCCGCGCTCGCCGGCACCGCAGCCTGCGGCGCCGCGGCCACGCCGCCGAGCGCTGCCGCATCGGCCGACGTGCGCGGGGCAGCCGCGCCGCGATGCGATGCCGCGCCGCTCCAGAGCGCCGCGCCGGCAATCGCCGCGAGCCCCACCGCCCCGTAGAGCGCAACGCGCCGCGCGAGCGGCGCGCGTCCTTCACGTGCCGTCATCGATCACACGCCCGCGAGCTTCAGCCGGTTCGCATGCGTGCGGATCACCGCGACCGGATCCTCCGCGTACGCGCCGCGCACGCCGAGCAACTGGTTGATCTCGTCGAGGTGGTTCCACTTGTAGTTCGTGCTGAGCACCTTCCCGTACAGCGCGCTGCACTTCGACACCAGCCCGTCGTTCTGGCCCGAGCCGCGATTGATCATCACCGTGCCGGTGCCGAGCAGTGCGAGCGTCGACAAGTCGAGCGCGTTGGCCGGGTCGATCAACGGAATCGTGCTCGTATCCGTCGCACCCGTGACGCCGAACGCGGAGATCGTCGGCTGGACCGCCGTGCCGGCCCACGAATA
The DNA here is from genome assembly GCF_003366075.1 of Burkholderia sp. IDO3. Taxonomy (NCBI): domain Bacteria; kingdom Pseudomonadati; phylum Pseudomonadota; class Betaproteobacteria; order Burkholderiales; family Burkholderiaceae; genus Burkholderia; species Burkholderia sp. IDO3. Next base: position 1,033,284 of record NZ_CP028962.1, on the reverse strand, counting down.
CAGCAGATGCGTGTTGCCGCCGACCGTCTCCGTCGGCGCGCCCGTCTGGCAACTGCCCGGCGCGCCGAGGCCGGCGCTCGGATAATTCTGGTTGTACGTTGCGGCCTGGGCGGTCGTCAGCGTCTTCAACGCGGCGAGCGCATCCTGGTCGGTGTTGTGGCTGCTGCTCGTCAGGACCCCGAACACATTGACGAACGCGGCGATCACCGACGACGACAGGCCGGTCGGATCGTTCGCGAGCACGCCCTGCACGAAGTCGGCGAACTCGGAGCCGCGATGCGGCGTGCCGATCGTCGTCACCGACGCGACGAGATCGGGCGCGACCGCGGCGACATAGCGCGACGTCAGGCCGCCCTGGCTGTGGCCGATCAGGTTCACCTTGGCCGCGCCCGTCGCAGCGAGCACCGTCTTCACGTACGCGAGCAGCTGTTCGCCGCGCCCGTTCGGGCCGTCGTCGCTCTGGAAGCCCGACAGGTTCGCGACATAGACGTTCGCGCCGTGCTGCTGCAGGTCCTCCTGGATACCGTACCAGTACTCGAGCACGCCTGCGTACTTGTCGGTGCCGGTGAGCCCGTGCACGAGGATGATCGGATAGCGCGTCGCCGCGTAGTTGTCCACCGGCGCGATTGCCGCCATCGCCGAGTGCGTCGTCGCGAGCGTCACCGCCGCGGTCGTCCCGACGAACGGCGCGACGCTCATCGCGCATGCCACTGCCCCTGCCACCACCCTGGAACGCATCGATCTGGCCATGCATGTTCTCCTGATTATTGTGCTGCCGGTACGAATGAGATCGGATCGACGTGCACGATGCGTCGCCGGCACCGTGTGCGTCGAATGCGGGAGTGAATCACGAGTCGCGAACGTTTGCGCCCCGACTAGATACGGTTCTCTAATCGGTTGACGCGCCCCGCCCGTTCAGGCGGGGCCGCGTTCGTACGCGCGCATGCTGCATCGCACATGCGCGATGGGCGTTACAGCTTCGCGCTCACGCGCACCCATGCGGTACGCCCCGGCTCCATCACCGGCGCGTTCGCCGGATAGCCGAAGCCCGCGTTGCCGGCCAGGTTCAGATGCTCGGCATAGGCTTTGTTCAGCACGTTGTCGACGCCGATCGAGACCTGCACCTTCTTGCTGACGTTGTACTGCGCGTGCAGCGACAGCACGCCGAACCCGGCGCCCGGGCCGAAGTCCTTGCCGACCACGTTGCCCTCATTCAGTGCATAGCGATGCTGCGGCGCAACGACTCGCCACAGGCCGCCGGCCGACCATGCGCCGCGCGTGTATTCAAGCCCGACGCGCGCCTCGAGCGGCGGCATCTGCGGCAAGGGCTCGCCGCTCGTCGCGTTGCGCCCCCACGCGTAGGCGAGCGACGTCTCGACGCGCAGCGGCGCGACCGGCCGCCACGACACGCCGGCTTCGCCGCCCATGATCTGCGCGTTGACGTTGGTTGCCTGCGTGGTCGAGCCCATCATCCCGGCTGCGTAGTTGAACAGGATGAAGTCCTGCACATAGCCGGCATAGGCCGACACCCATGCGTCGAAGCGGTCGCTCTTGACCTGCGCACCGATGTCGAGCTGCGTGGTCTTCTCCGGCCGCACCGCGGAGAACGCGTTGATCGAGCCGGCCGGCCCGCGCTGCGCGGAGAACAGCTCCCAGTAGTCGGGATAGCGTTCCGCGTGACCGATCCCCGCGTACCAGGTAACAGGCAGCGACGCGAGATCGCGCTCGTAGCGCACGAAGCCGCTCGGCAGCACGCGCGCGCGATCGTCGTCGAAGGTCGGATTCGGCTTGCTCGTCATCATCCCGCTCGTCGTCGCGCGCTTGTCGCGCGCGCTCGCGTAGTCGACCCGCGCGCCGCCGATCACGCGCGACGCGTCGCTCGCGTACCACGTCAGCTCGCCGAAGGCACCCGCGTTCCACATCGTCGCCTGCGCATTCCACGGCTGGTCGCCGTAGTTCTGCCACCCCATCGCCGAGCGCGCGTCGAGCCGGTTCGATTGCGCATCGACGCCGGTCACGAGCTTGAAGTCGTCGCCGAAGCGGAACGTCGCCGCTGCGCGCGCGCCGAGCGTGCGGCGCCGCACTTCGGACGCCATGCGCATCGGCATGCTGCTGGTCGGATCGGGCTGCCGCAGCGTGGTGTTGTCCATCACGTGGTCGGCTTCGTTGTAGTACACGCGCGCCTCGATCCGGTCGAGCACGTCGCCGAGATGGCGCTTGTCGAACGACAGGCCGAACGTCTCGCGACGGAAATGCGCGCCGTCCATCCCGCGTCCCGCATAACGCGCGTAGCCGTCGCCGGTGCCGGCCGTCAGTTCGACGCGCGTGTGATCGTCGGGCGTCCAGCCGAGCGCCGCGTCCGCGTTCCACTTGTCCCACTGCGACGGCACGGTATTGCCGTTGCCGTCCTTGTAGTCCTGCGCGTGCGCATGGTTCGCGCTCACGCGGCCATATCCATCCGGCGTGCCGGCCGTCACGTCGACGTTCTGGTCGTTGCGGCCGAACGAGCCGCCGACCACGCTGCCCTCGAAGCGCATGCCGGGCCGCTCGAAGCGCGGCGTCACGCGCTCGAACAGCACGGTGCCGGCCGATGCGCCGGGACCGTACAGCACGGTCTGCGGCCCCTTCACGACCGTGACCTTGTCATAGCTTTCGGGCGCGATATACGAAGTTGGCGCGTCCATCCGGTTCGGGCACGCGCCGAGCGTCGGCAGCCCGTTCGCGAGAATGTTCAGCCGCGAACCGAACATCCCGCGCAGCACCGGGTCGCCGTTGGTTCCGCCGCTGCGGATCGACGTGAAGCCGGGGATCGTCTTCAGATAATCCGCTCCGTCGCTCGCCGGCAGCGGCTGGCGCGGCGTCTTCGGATCGGTGACGACGACGAGCGGCGTCGTCAGCGGCGACGCGACGACCTCGACGGGCGGCAGCAGCGCGGTCGCGTCGTCGGTCGGCGTACCGGCCGCGCTCGCGGGTTCGGCGGCAGCCGCCGCGGTCATGGCGCTGACGGCCAGCGCGGGAACGGTGAGTTGCAGCATCCGCGGCACGCGCCGCGTACGGGAATGGCGCGACGCCGTCGGCGCGCGCAAGAAGAAAGTGTTCATGGATCGAATGCCCGAGTGACGCCCTCCACGCGGTCTCGGCGGACCGCACGGATATCGGCGATGAAAAAACGGAAGACAGCGCGTCAGGCGCGCTCGGGCGGTGCGCGTGGATACGCGCGCGGATAGCGATCGTCGCGCGCCGCGACGGCATGCGGTGCGGCGGCGGAAACGGTCGTGGCGGGGACGAACGCGAATGGTGCGGCAGCCGGGCCGCCGATCGCGGGACTATGCGCGAAGAATGCGCAGTATCCGCATGCATCGAGATGCGACGCATGATCGTGCGCGCTGGCCGCACCGGCCGACCGGTGCGCGCCATGCTCTGCACTGCAGACGATTGCATCGGGCGTCGCCGCCTGTGCGATGCGCCACTGCGACACCAGCGGCGCCGCGATCGCGATCCAGATCGCGAACACGCCGAGCCAGGCGGTCAAGTGACGATGTCGATGCAACATGCGCGGCGGTGCGTAAGCGGAATGTAAAAACAGCCGAGATGTTACAGAATGTTCGGCGCGATAGCCAGCCGTGCGGACCGGTAAACGGCCCGGGGGCGCATGGTTGTCAATACAACCATGCGCCCCCGGGGCTGCTGCGCGGCGTCAGCGCGCGGCGATCACACCATGCGTCGCAGCACGTCGTCGCGTCGAATGAAATGGTGATAGAGCGCGGCCAGCGCATGCAGGCCGATCACGAAGTAGAACGCATTGCCGATCAGTTCGTGCGCCTCCTTGATCGTCGGCCGCAGCGCCTTGTCCGGGCCGAACAGCGTAAACGACACGCCGATCCAGTCGAGCGACACGGGCTTGCCGCCCATGTTGACCATCATGATGCCGAGCAGCGGCTGCGCGATGATGAACACGTACAGCGCGAAATGCGCGAGCTTCGACAGCCACTTCAGCAGCGTCGCCTGCGGGATCGCTTCCGGCACGCGGCTGACCGCCCGCCACAGCACGCGCAACACCGACAGCACCAGCACGAACGTACCGGCCAGAAGGTGCACGTTCATCCAGAACACGCGACTGTCGCTGCCTTTCGGCCCGCGAATCTCGATGGCCAGGTAGGCCAGCGCCACCAGCAGAAAGATGGCCCAGTGAAAGAAGATCGCAGGCGAGCTGTAGCGCGTCTGTTTCGCAAGGATGTTTCTCATGCTCGGTCTCGTGTTTCTCGTGTTGTATTCGGGGAAAGCGCGCCGCGGCTGGCCTGGGCCGGGCGGCTGCCCCGATTGTAGCCGTCCGCGCGTCCGCTGTTGCGCGACCGGATCAAATAACCGAGGAATCGATGCTGTCCCGCCGCGTGCCGGCATATGGAAAATCCGCATCGCGTGCGCAAACGGCTGTGGCACGATGGAGCTTTGGTGCGACGTTACGCGGCCATCATGAGCAAGGCGTTCTTCGTTGCGGCCTATCGGCTGATCGCCGCGTTGCTCGCGGTGTCCACTACGCTGCACAGCATCGCGAACGACTGGGCCATGCCGAGCTTTCATCTCGGCAACTATCTCAGCTACTTCACACAACTCAGCAGCCTCTACGCGGCCGCCATGCTGGCCGCGGGGCTGCGGCGCATCGCGCGCCCGGGCTCGGCCCGCTACGAATCGATGCGCGGCGCCGCCGTGCTGTACGTGCTGATCACCGCGATCGTCTACGAGCTGCTGCTCGCGCGGCTCGATGCGCTGCGCCACATCACGCCGGCCCTCAACAACTGGGTACTGCACCGGATCGTGCCGCTCGTGATGCTGTGCGACTGGCTGTACGTGGAGCCGCGCTCGCCGATCGCGCGGCGCAGCGCGTTCGCGTGGCTCGGCTTTCCGGTCGTCTATCTCGGCTATACGCTGGTGCGCGGCGCGCTGGAGAACTGGTATCCGTACCCGTTCGTCGATCCGCGGCCGCACGGCTACCTGCCGGTGGCGATCCAGTGCTCGTTGATCGCGCTCGGCGCGGCGGGACTTGCGCTCGGCATCCGCTGGATCGGCAATCACGCAAGACCATCCGGCGCCGCGACGCTCAAGGAAGGATGAAGGCGGGAGCGTGTGCACCGCACGGCGCACACGTCGTGACGCGGCCGGTCAGCCGCCGTTGCGCGGCAGGAAGTTCATCGGATCGACGACCTTGCCGTTCTGCCGGACTTCGAACTCGAACGTCGCGCGGCCGCTCGCGTCGGTGTCCATCTCGGCGACCGGCTGGCCGGCACGTACTGCGTCGCCTTCGCTGACGAGCAGCTTGCCGTTGTGCCCGTAGGCCGTGATGAGCCCGTTATCGTGTTTCAGGATCACGAGCGGCCCGTAAGCCTTCACACCCGACCCGGCATACACCACGCGCCCGTTCGCCGCCGCGCGCACCGAATGATCGGGCCCCGATGCGGCGATCACGACGCCGCGCGTCTTGCCGGCCGTAAACGGCGTCACGACGCTGCCCGTGGCCGGCCATGCGAGCGAGCCGGGTTGTGCAACGGCTGCGGACGGCTGCCCGAGCGACGTCGCGGCAGGCGGCGGCGCGACGCGCAGCACCTGACCCGGCGACACGGCGTCGGTGGGCGCCATGTGGTTCCAGCTGGCGACGTCCTGCACGCGCTGCCCGTAGGCGGCCGCGATGCCCGCGAGCGTGTCGCCCGGATTCACGCGGTAATAGCCGGCGATCACGCCCGGCGTGGCGGCCGACGTCGGCGTCGACGGGCGCACCGGCTGCCAGTTGTCGGTCCACGGCGTCATCGTACAGCCCGTCAGCGCGGCGGCCGCGGCGACGAGTGCCGCCTGCGGCAGCCAGCGCGCCAGGGAATCGTGGATCGGAATATTTTTTTTCAAGGGTCCTCCCGGAGTTGCGTCGTCGCGCCGCCCACCGCCCCCCGGCGCGCGACGCACGATGTCCGGCCAAAAAGCCGGACCGACCAGTATCCGACCGCTCTCGCGGCCGTCAGTTTCCACAGCGGAACGTCGACGCGAACGGACTCACCGGCCCCTTTTTCGCGTCGCTCCGATCGGCAAAGATACCATTTGTCGCGGTCAGGGCCGCGACAAGCACGCGTTCCGGCAACATTCTTGCGGCGCCGCACACGGGTGCCGGCGGCCCGCAAGCCGCGCCCGGCGGGCTTGCGCCGCGCCGCGAGGCCGCGGCAGTCGGCATCGAACTACCCGCCGTCACCCGGCCGGACGCCTCCTATACTGCGGAATGCAGCACGATCCAGCGATAACGAGGAGATCACAATGAACAACGCGACGTTTCTATCCGTGCAGCTCAACGCCGAGGATTTCACTGGTTCCAGCGGCCTCGTCGAATTGCTCAACCGGCACCTGCTGTTCGCCACCGACGTCGCCGAAGCGGCCGACGCGCTCGTCCAGCTCGCGAGCGTCACGCACCTGACGGGCGCCACCCGCCACAGCGTCGAGCTGCCGGTACTCGCGATCGAGCGGCTGCGCGAAGCACTCGACTCGCTCAGCGGCTACGACGAAACGTGGCTGCAGGCGCTGGAGCCGGCCGGCGGCCCCTTTGCGGCAATCGGACGCGGTCCGCGGCCGCTGCACTGATCCGGGCGGCATGCCAATGAAAACAGCCCGCCGTTCCGTGATACGGAACGGCGGGCTGCTTGTACTTCGGGGTTCGATCAGGCCGCCGGGGCGGCCGTTCGATTAACGACCCTTGTAGACCGGTGCGCCATCCGACACGCGCTTGACTTGCCAGCCGGCCTTCGCGACGGCCGGAGCGCCCGACTCTTGCTGGGCGACCGGTTGTGCGCCGTAGCCGGTCGTATCGGCGGCGGCGACGTTCTGTTGCGGGTTCAGACGGGCTTCAGCGGCCTGGATGCCTGCCGGGTAGTCCGTGCGGTCGCTGCCCAGCTTGTAGCCGGCTTGTTGCAGGGCCGACAGTTCGGCCTTCACCTGCGCACGGGTGACGGGCGCGTTTTGTTGGGCGAACGACACGGCGGGAACGGCGAGGACGGCAGCTGCAGCGAACGTTGCGATCAGCGATTTCATGATTACCTCCGGAATTTTTTTGCTCCGCCGCACACACCATGTCTGCAGCGATGGAACAGAGTTTAGTCCTGGCGTCCCTTAGGGAAAACCATGAAAGAACGAAAACACTGTTTCCTTGGAACCAACAATTCCGGGATCCGGGAATCAAAAACCCTACTCAAAGAATAGAATTTCGCAACAATGCCGCCCTCGCGGGCCGGTTACGACCAGTTCGCGTGGAAGCTGCCCGGCTTGTCGGTACGCTCGAACGTGTGCGCGCCGAAGAAATCTCGCTGCGCCTGCACAAGGTTCGCCGGCAGCCGTTCGGAACGGTAGCTGTCGAAGTACGCGACCGCCGACGCGAACGCCGGCACCGGCACGCCGGCCTTCACCGCGGCGACCACGACGTCGCGCAGCGACGCCTGGTAGTGCGCGGCGATGTCCTTGAAATACGGATCGAGCAGCAGGTTCGCGAGCGCCGGATCCTTCGCGTACGCGTCCGTGATCTTCTGCAGGAAGCGCGCGCGGATGATGCAGCCCGCGCGGAAGATCTTCGCGATCGTCCCGAGATCGAGGCTCCAGCCGTACTCTTCGGATGCCGTGCGCAGTTGCGCGAAGCCCTGCGCGTACGAGATCACCTTGCTCAGGTACAGCGCGCGGCGCACCGCTTCGATGAACGCGGCACGATCGCCGTCGAACGGCGCGGCGGCCGGCCCCGACAGGATCTTGCTGGCCGCGACGCGCTCCGTCTTCAGCGACGACAGCACGCGTGCGAACACCGATTCGGTGATGAGCGGCAGCGGCACGCCCAGATCCAGCGCGTTCTGGCTCGTCCACTTGCCGGTGCCCTTCTGCGCGGCGCGATCGAGGATCACGTCGACGAGGTGCTTGCCGGTTTCGTCGTCCTTCTTGCCGAAGATCTTCGACGTGATCTCGATCAGGTAGCTGTCGAGCTCGCCCTGGTTCCACTCGGTGTACACCGCGCCGAGTTCTTCGTTGGTCAGGCCCGCGACGTCCTTCAGCACCGCGTAGCTCTCGGCGATCAGCTGCATGTCGCCGTATTCGATCCCGTTGTGGACCATCTTCACATAGTGGCCCGCACCGTCCGGCCCCATGTACGCGACGCACGGCTCGCCGTCCGACGGCGCCTTCGCGGCGATCTGCTTGAGGATCGGCTCGACCAGATCGTACGCGTCGCGCTGGCCGCCGGGCATGATCGACGGGCCGCGCAGCGCGCCCTCTTCGCCGCCCGACACGCCGGTGCCGATGAAATGCAGGCCCGATTGCGCGAGTTCCTGGTTGCGGCGGATCGTGTCGGTGAAATGCGTGTTGCCGCCGTCGATCAGCACGTCGCCCTTCTCGAGCAGCGGCTTGAGCGACGCGATCGTCGCGTCGGTCGCTTCGCCGGCCTTCACCATCATCAGGATTCGGCGCGGCGTTTCGAGCGACGCGACGAATTCTTCGAGCGTATAGGTCGGCACGAGATTGCGGCCGGGGAATTCGGCGATCAGCTCGTCGGTTTTCTCGCGGCTGCGGTTGTACACCGACACCGCGTAACCGCGGCTCTCGATATTGAGTGCGAGATTGCGGCCCATCACCGCGAGCCCGATCACACCGATTGCTTGTTTGCCCATTATTCGATTCTCCGGAAAAAACAGGGCGCGACCCGACCCGGGCCGCGCGCACAGGCGAAAGGATAGTGGAAACCCGGCCGCGATGCGCGCATGCTCGTCACTGCTCGGCGTGCGGCAGGCGCCGGAATACGACGCTCAGGTTGTTGGCCGGCATCTCGACGACCTCGATGCAATCGAGCCCGCGGTCGAGGCCGAGCGCAACGACGGTCTCGAGATCGCGCACGCCCCACGACGGATCGCGGCTGCGCAACTGCAGGTCGAATGCTTCGTTCGACGGCGCCGTGTGCCGGCCTTCGCGGCGATACGGGCCGTACAGGAACAGCACGCCGCCCGGGCGCAGCACGCGCGACGCGCCGGCGAACAGCGCGTCGGTGCACGCCCACGGCGAGATGTGGATCATGTTGATGCAGACGATCGCATCGAGCGCCGCGGCCGGCCACGCTGCGTCGCGCACGTCGAACGCGAGCGGCTCGGCCAGGTTCGCGAGGCCGGCATGCGCGACCCACGCGGCGATCGAGCGGCGCGCGTGCGCGTCGGGGTCGCTCGGCTGCCAGCGCAGCGCCGGCAATGCCTGCGCGAAATGGACCGCATGCTGCCCCGTGCCGCTCGCGATCTCGAGCACGTTGCCGCTCGCCGGCAGCACGCGGCGCAGCACGTCGAGGATCGGTTCGCGGTTGCGCTCGGCCGCCGGCGCCGACAACCTCACGGACGGATCGGGTGCATCCGGCGGCAACGTCGGCCCGCTCACGATGCACGCTCCGGTGCGGTATCGCCGACGCCCATCCGCGCCGTCAGCGCATCGAGCGCGGGCGCGCAGCGCGCCTCGACCTTCAGCGTCAGCATCGGATCGGCGCGCGTGTGGCCGAGGTTCAGCGCGGCGACGGGCTTGTCCTGCGCCTGCGCCCACACGCAGAAGCGGTAGCCCGAATACACCATCAGCGACGAACCGACGACGAGCAGCGCATCGGCCGCGTCGAGCGCCTGCGACGCCAGCGCCACGCGTTCGCGCGGCACGTTCTCGCCGAAGAACACGACCGCCGGCTTCAGCAGCCCGCCGCATGCGGGACAGGCCGGAATGCGGAACGTGTCGAGCGCGGCCCATTCGAGGTGCGCGTCGCCGTCGGCGGCCGGCTCCGCCTGCGCGCCCAGCAATTCGGGGTTATCCGTTTCGAGTACGGTCTGGATCGTCGCGCGCGCATGATGCGCACCGCAATCGAGGCATGTCACGCCGTTGATCCCGCCGTGCAGTTCGATCACGTCGCCGCTGCCCGCGCGCTGATGCAACCCGTCGACGTTCTGCGTCACGAGCCGCTCGATCCGGCCGGCACCGCCGAGCCGCGCGAGCGCGACGTGCGAGCGGTTCGGCTGCGCGCGGCCGACCACCGGCCAGCCGATCATGCTGCGCGCCCAGTAGCGTCGGCGCGCCGCATCGGAGCCGAGGAATTCGTGGAGCTGAATCGGCGGCGAGCGCATCCATTGACCGTTGCGGTCGCGATAGCCGGGAATGCCGGAATCCGTGCTGATGCCGGCGCCGGTCAACACGAGCAGCCGCGGATGGCGCTCGACGAACGTGTGCAGCGCATCGAGCGCAGCCGGCTCGATGCCGGCGGATGAAGGGTCGTGCAAGGCGGTATCGTTCATGTCGGCGGTGCGTGATCGGGGTGCCGGCAGGCCGTGCGCCCGCACGGGCGGCCAGCGCGCCAGCACATGATACAGAACGCCGTGCGATCCGGCCGGCGGCCGGCACGGCGAGCCGGCATATCAAAAAAGACGCCCATCGACCTCATGGCGATGGGCGCTTCAACAATTGATCCATCGGGGTAGTGGATCAACTGACAGCACAATGTCGTCGCATCCGCCGCGGTGCGGCCGGCGGACCTTTCCCCTGAATGACGTGTTCGGTTCTATGTTTTCGGTTGCCCGATGTCGCGCGGATCGCCGCCATGCGGCGCGTGCGACGCATGGATGCATGCGGCGCGCTCGCGTCTTGCGCGTCGAAGTATCGATCGGAGGTCATGCTCGCCCATCAGCGTGCACCAGCGGTTCATCCCCGACGGCCGACTGGCACCTGTCGGCCTCGTGCGTCACGCCTGCACGTCGTCGTCCAGAACGAACCTGATTCGATCAGATGGAACGGAAAGCCGTGTGCTCATGTCGCCACGATCAGCGGCGAAGCGAATCCACGGGCAGGTCGGCGATTCATGTTTGCAACACGATGCGTTGCGATTCGGTGTGTTTTCATTCTCTTGTCCCCGTCTTCTATGCGTCCGACCCACTGAAGCGATTGCCGGACCGACTCCGCCGGCGATCGCGCTCACGGCTCATACGGATATGCAAGGAGCGCACCATGCTTCGCGGCACAAGGCCGCGCGGGCAGGTGAAATGGCCCCACCGGCAATCGGGCCGCGATGAATACACGCGAACGTTTCGAAAGTGAAACGATGGGGAAAAGGCCCGCACGATCGACCTTGGCACGCAACGTTTGCCGCGGCGGCGGTGTTACAGGAATGGGACGGGATGCGGCGTCGAGAGGATCCGTGCGACGCTGACGATCTTCTTACAGTCGATCGTGTAACGGCAGTCGATCGCGTGACCAGGACGCCCGATCACCGATAGGCTTCGAGCGCCTTCACACGGCGTTCGGTTTCGTCGACGACGCAACTGTCGTGCTCGACGAGCCCGAGCGTGCCGCCTGCATCGGGCTGCCGCGACTCCGCGCAGCGGGCATCGCGTGCCTTGAGCCAGCGGCGCTCGTCGTTGCGCAACCTCAGCTTGCCCGCCTCGTCGAGACTCGCCATCTTCGTCTTGTAGACGGCGTTCAGCCGCTTGTCGGCCGCGTCGTATTTCAGTCCGAGGCAATTGCGGATGTCGGCCGTGACGCCCGACTCTTCGGCGGTCTTGCAGATATCGGCGCGCGGCGCTTCGTCCGCGACAGCGCCGCATGCCGCCACGGACAGCACCGCGCTCGCCGCGAGGCCGGCCATCGTCTGCTGAAGTGCGTTCATTCTGATCATTGCCTGATGACGGAACGCGCCGATTATGCCGGAACCGCCGATGCGTTCGATTGCCGGCCGGCGCGCGCCGCAAGCCGCGCGCAAACACGTTAGCATGCGGGCACGGCACGACTCGCGTGGCGAGCCTGCCTCCCCGACTTCAAGGATTGGACATGCCTTTGCCCGCCCCCGACCGCGCCGGCGTCGCGCACCGCGTCTTCTCCGCCGAGCGGCTGTCGATCGGCCTGACGCTGCCGCTGCTTCGCGGCGGCAACACCGTCGCGGATTTCAACGAGCAGCTCGAACTGGCCGCGCTTGCCGATACGCTCGGCTTTCGCGCACTGTGGATTCGCGACGTGCCGCTGAACAGCGCCGACTATCCCGATCCGGTCGGACATCTCGATCCATGGGTGCTGCTCGGCGCGCTCGCGTCGCGCACGCGCCGGATCGTGCTCGCCAGCGGCGCGATCGTGCTGCCGCTGCGTCATCCGCTGCATGTCGCGAAAGGCGCGCTGTCGGTCGCGACGCTGTCCGGTTCGCGCTTCATCCTCGGGCTCGGCTCCGGCGACCGGCCGCCTGAATACGCGGCGTTCGGCGTGGATGCGCAAACGCGACGCGACCGGTATCGCCGGCACTGGGACATCATCGCGGCCGCGCTCGGCGTGCCGTCGCGCGTGCTGCCCGACGACGCGCCGCCCGACGCACCGGAATTCACGCTGCTGCCGCGCGGCGACGACGCGGTGCCGATGCTCGCGGTCGGCTCCGGCGGACAGAGCGTCGACTGGATCGCGCGCAACTCGATCGGCTGGATGACGTATCACCGCGATCCGGACACGCAGCGCGCCCGCCATTCGATGTGGCGCGCGGCCGTCGACCGGCTCCCGCAACCGGCATTTCGCGCATTCGGCGTATCGATGCGGCTCGACCTCGCGGCGCACCGCGATACGCCGGCCACCGCGCTGCCGCTCGGTTATGCGACCGGACGGCATGCGTTGATCGACATCCTGCGCGACATGCGCGCGGCCGGCACGCATCACGTCACGCTGAACCCCGGTTCGGACCGGCCCGTCCGCGAGATCATCGAGGAAGTCGCCGAGCACGTGTTGCCGATCTTCCATGACGATCGCGGATAATTCATCAGGAATTCGAATCAGTTTCATGCTGACGAAGCTACCGGCGGCACGCCAGCCATCGACGGCGAGCACATTTCGTTCCCGTCTCAAGCGCCATCGAGACCATCGTGTCATGTGCCGCGATCGCGCACGAACGCGATTTCCGAATCGCGGGCCGCAAGCATTCGCGGCCAGACAATTTCCCGCACGATGCACATCTTCCGGCAAGCCACACACGCCCACCGTGCCTGTCGCATGCCCGATTCAAGTATTCATCGACGGAACTATTCGGTTCCGATCGCGATCATGTTAACTTCCGCCCATCGTCCAGACCGGCGGGCCGCGTGTCAAAGCGCGCCCGCATGCCTACTCATGCGACATTTCCTGCTCGGCTGGCTGCTCGCCGCCGTCGTATCGGCCGCTCATGCGGCCGCCCCCGCTCCGGCCGCCGCATCGGCCGCCTCCGGCGCCACGCCCGCGCTGACGCCGCAACAGGCGCAGCAAGCGCTTTCCGTGCTGCAAAACCCGCGCGAACGCGAACAGGTCGAGACGACCTTGCGTGCGATCGCGGCCGTCGGCGTGTTGAGCGCGCCGGCGGTTCCCGCGAGCAGCGCGGCCGCGGCCAGCGCCGCGTCGACGGCGGCAGCGCCCACCACGCTCACGACGAACGGGCTCGCGTCGATGGTCGTCCGGCAGGGATCGCACTGGGCAGCGGAAATCGGCGGCGCGCTGAACGAATCGCTGCACTCGCTGCTCGATGTCGGCTCGGTCGGAAGCTGGTGGCACGAACGGCTGGTCCGCGCCGACGAGCGTGCGGACCTCACGCACGCGATCTTGATCATCCTCGCCGTGCTCATGCCCGCGCTCGTCGTCGAATGGTTCGCGAAGCGGCTGCTGCGGCGCGCGCTGGCCGCACTGAGCGCGCGTCGCGCGGAAGCGTCGCGACGGACCGAGGCCGGGCCATCCGGGGCCGAGCCGCCCGGGCCCGACGACGACACGGTGTCGGCGGCGGCCTCGGCCGACTCCGCCGCGAAGACCGACGACACCGATACACCCGATGCGTCGTCGCAAGGCCGCGGCCACGCGCGCCGCCACACGACCCTGCTGCGCCGGATGCCGCGCGCGCTGGTCAGCCTCGCGTTGCGGGTCGTGCCGCTGCTGGTGTTCGTCGGCGCTGCGAGCCTGACGATGTCGGCCCTCGACGCCGCCGGCACGCCGATCGAAAGCGCACTCGAATCGCTGATCGACATCTACGTGATCTGCCGCCTCGTGACGATCGTCAGCCGGCTGTTCTTCCAGCCCGATGCGCGGCAGCTGCGACTGCTGCACATCAGCGACGCGTGGGCCGCGTTCGCGCAACGCTCGATCGCGCGGATCGCGATCGTCGTCGGCGCCTGCACGGCCGCGGTCGAGATCGCCGCGAACTTCGGCCTCAGCGATGCCGGCCACGTCGCGCTGCTGAAGGCCATCGCACTCGTCGGCCACCTGATGGTCTCGGCGCTGATCCTGCAGTGCCGCCAGCCGGTCGCCGCGCGCATTCGCGCGGCCTGCGAGGACCGCCCGACCTTCGCGATGATCGGCAATGCGCTCGCCGACGCCTGGGCGCCCGCCTCGGTATTCGTCGTGATGGCGCTGTGGTTCGTGTGGGCGCTCGACGTCCACAACGGCTATCGCGTGCTGATCACGCTCGGCGGCCGCTCGATCGCCGTGATGATCGGCATGCGGATCGTGTCGATCGTCGTGTTCGGCGCGCTCGCGCGGCTGTTCCAGCACCGCGACGACGATCGCACGCTCGTCCATCTTCACGCCTATCGCTACTACCCGCTGCTGCGCCAGATCGTGTCGGCGGTGATCGCGGTCGTGACCGTCGTGCTGCTACTGCAGATCTGGGGCGTGCCGATCTTCCACGCATTCGAAAGCGGCACGATCGGCCATCGGCTCGCGTCGGCGCTGATAACGATCGCGATCGCGGCCGTCGTCGCGCTGATCGTGTGGGAAGCCGCGAACATCGCGATCGAGCGGCGCCTGCAGCAGTGGACCCGCGAAGGCAATCTCGTGCGGGCCGCGCGGCTGCGCACGCTGCTGCCGATGCTGCGTTCGCTGCTGTTCATCATGATCGCGCTCGTCGTCGTGCTGACGGGCCTCAGCGAAATCGGCGTGAACATCGGTCCGCTGCTCGCCGGCGCGAGCATCTTCGGCGTCGCGCTCGGCTTCGGCTCGCAGAAGCTCGTGCAGGATTTCATCACCGGAATCTTCCTGCTGATGGAAAACGCGATGCAGGTGGGCGACTGGGTCACGCTCGCGGGCGTGTCCGGCACGGTCGAATACCTGTCGATCCGCACGGTGCGGCTGCGCGCGGGCGACGGGTCGCTGTACACGATCCCGTTCAGCTCGGTGACGACCGTCAACAACACGAATCGCGGGCTCGGCAACGCCGCCGTGAAGGTCAGCATCGCGTACGGCCAGGACATCGATCGCGCGATCGCGACGTTGAAGGAAATCGGCGCCGCGCTGCGCGAGGACCCGAATTACAAGGACGGCATCCTGTCGGACTTCAGCTACTGGGGCATCGACCAGGTCGACGGCGCGACGATCGCGCTGGCGGGGCAAGTGCAGTGCAAGGACTCGGCGCGCTGGGGCGTGCAGCGCGAATTCAACCGGCGGATCGCGGTGATGTTCGCCGAGCGCGGGATCCGGATCGCGAATCCGCAACGTAGTCTCGTCGCGTATGAGCAGGGTTCGCGGCCTGCCGCGCCCGGGAACGGCGATGGCCATGAACACGGCGACCACGCCACCGGCACGCCGGCCGCCGAACCGCCGCCGCCCGCGGCACCGGCGCGCAAGCCGGACTGATCGTGCCGATGCCGGCGGCGTTGTCGCCTGCCGACGACTGACCGCCGCGCTCAGCGCCCGGCGGTTTTCTTCGCGCGCGGGGCGCGCTTCGATGCGATTGCCGGCACGGCCGGCTTCGCGCCGACGGCCTGTTCGCCGCCCGCCACGCCGCGCTGTGCATGCCAGTGTTCGAGCAGCACACGCGTCTGATCGGCAATGGTCGCCATCAGCAGCGCGCCGCCTTCCCCGTCGAAACTGTCCCAGTCGAGCAGTTGCAGCGTCGAGCGCGGCACGAGATGGAATACCGTCAACTGCCCGAACAGGCTCATCGCACGCAGCCGCGTGACGGGATCGTCGGCCGCCCGCCCGGAGATCCGGCCGATCAGCTCGGCGCTCACGTCGTTGAGCGGCTTGCGCACACGCTTCATCAGGATTTCCGTCGCGCTCGCCGGCTCCTGCCCGACCTGCTCGCGCGCGAAGAACATCCGCTGCCCCAGCGTCTTCGGCACCGTGAACATCCGGTCGGCCAGCATACGAAGGATGCCGATGAACGCGTCGATCAGCGCGTCGACGTCCGCATCCGCGTCCAGCACCGCCCGCGCATGTTCGACCGCCGGGCCCAGCACGCTCCAGCCGAGTTCGGCCATCGCGTCGACACACGCGCGGTAGACGCCTTCCTTGTTCTCGAAGTAGTACTGCAGCGCCGGTGCATTGACGCCGGCCTTCGCAGCGATGTCGCGCGTCGATGCACCGGCGAACCCGTATTCGCCAAACAGCTCGATCGCCGCCTCGATGATCCGCTGGCGCGTCTCGTCGCCGCGCGCGTAGCCGGCCGCCGACGTGCGCCGCAGCTTCTTCGCTTCGTTCATGCCTTCCTCGTCATTCGATCGACCGACATTCTACTTGACACAATTCTAGCAACTGGAATAATTCTTCCGATCGGAATAAATTGGATGTCCCGCATGTCGACGCCGCAAGACCCGTCATCGAAAGCAAATCGTCAGGAACCCGCATCATCGCCGCGCAACGGCGGCTCGAAGCGGCGCATCCTGATCGCCGTCGTCGTGCTCGCGGCGATCGGCGGCGCCGTGTGGCTCGGCCGCTGGTGGACGGTCGGCCGCTTCATCGAAAGCACCGACGACGCGTATCTGCAGGCCGACAACATGACGGCCGCACCGAAGGTCGCGGGCTACGTGACCGACGTCTACGTGCGCGACAACCAGACGGTCAAGGCCGGCGATCCGCTCGTACGGCTCGACGTCCGCCAGTACCAGGTCGCGCTCGCGCAATCGACCGCGACCGTCGACGCGCGCCGCGCCGACATCGCGCGCGCGGAAGCCGACATCAGCCAGCAGCGCGCGAACCTCGAACAGGCCGAAGCGCAGGCAAAGGTGTCGCAGATCAACGCCGGGCATGCGCGCGACGAATACGCGCGCTATGCGCCGCTCGCGGCGACCGGCGCCGAAACGCACGAACGCGTCGCCGACCTGAAGAGCACGCGCGACCAGGCCGCCGCGACGCTTGCCGCGAACAACGCGTCCATCGCCGCCGCCCGCACGCAGATCGCGTCGTTTACCGCGCAGCTGCAACAGGCGCGCGCGCAGCTCGAAGCCGCGCAGGCCAGCGCCGCGCAGGCGCAACTCGATCTCGACAACACGATCGTGCGCAGCACGCTCGACGGCCGCGTCGGCGACCGCACGGTGCGCGTCGGCCAGTACGTGCAGCCCGGCACGCGCCTTCTGACCGTCGTGCCGGTGAACGCGCTCTACCTCGTCGCGAACTTCAAGGAAACGCAGATCGGCCGGATGCGCATCGGCCAGCCCGTCGAGCTGCACGTCGACGCGCTGCCGGACGACACGCTCAGCGGCACCGTCGACAGCTTCGCGCCGGGCACGGGCGCGCAGTTCGCGCTGCTGCCGCCCGAGAACGCGACCGGCAACTTCACGAAGATCGTGCAGCGCGTGCCGGTGCGCATCCGCCTCGCCGCGAATGCGCGCGCGCAACGCCTGCTGCTGCCGGGGCTGTCCGTGACCGTCGACGTCGACACGCATTCGGCCGACAACGAGAAGCATCATGGCTGACACCGCCGCCACCCCGCCCGCGCCGCCGCACGAAGGCCGCGCGAGCGTGACCGACTGGATCGCGGTCGCCGCCGGCGCACTCGGCGCGCTGATGGCGACGCTCGACATCTCGATCACGAACTCCGCGCTGCCGCAGATCCAGGGCGAAATCGGCGCGACCGGCACCGAAGGCACGTGGATCTCGACCGGCTACCTGATGTCGGAAATCGTGATGATCCCGCTCGCCGCGTGGCTCACGCGCGTGTTCGGACTCCGCAATTTCCTGCTGACGAACGCCGCGCTGTTCATCGCGTTCTCGATGATGTGCGGCTGGTCGCATTCGCTCGCGATGATGATCGCCGGGCGCATCGGCCAGGGCTTCACGGGTGGCGCGCTGATCCCGACCGCACAAACGATCATCCGCACGCGGCTGCCGCTGTCGCAGTTGCCGGTCGGAATGACGCTGTTCGGCCTGATCGTGCTGCTCGGCCCGCTGTTCGGCCCCGTGCTGGGCGGCTGGCTCGCGGAGAACGTGAGCTGGAGCTGGTGCTTCTTCCTGAACCTGCCGGTGTGCCTGCTGCTGATGGCGCTGCTGGTGTTCGGGCTGCCGTCGGACAAGCCGCAATGGAACACGTTCTTCAATGCCGACTGGCTCGGGATCGCGGGCCTCGCGATCGGGCTGAGCTCGCTGACCGTCGTGCTCGAGGAAGGCCAGCGCGAACGCTGGTTCGAGTCGCAGATGATCGTGACGCTGAGCTACGTGTCGCTCGCCGGGATGATCCTGATCGCGCTGTCGCAGCGCTTCGCGAAGCGGCCGATCATGCGCCTGTCGCTGATGCGCAACCCGCGCTATGCGAGCGTGATCGTGATCGTGTCCGCGGTGGGCGCCGGGCTGTACGGCGTGTCGTACCTGCTGCCGCAGTTCCTCGCGATCGTCGCGGGCTACAACGCGGAACAGGCCGGCTCGATCATGCTGCTGTCGGGCCTGCCCGCGTTTCTGGTGATGCCGATCCTGCCGCGCCTGCTCGGCAAGGTCGACTTCCGCATCCTCGTGATTTCCGGCCTGCTGCTGTTCTGCCTGAGCTGCATGCTCGACATCAGCCTGACCGCGCAGAGCGTCGGCCACGATTTCGTGTGGTCGCAACTGATTCGCGGCGTCGCGCAGATGCTCGCGATGATGCCGTTGAACCAGGCATCGATGGCCGCCGTCGCGCGCGAGGATTCGGGTGACGCGGCCGGGCTCTACAACATGGCGCGCAACCTCGGCGGCTCGATCGGGCTCGCGATCATCGGCACCGTGATCGACCGGCGCACGACCTTCCATGCCGCCGCGCTGCGCGAATCGGTGACGGCCAATTCGCTGATCGGGCAGGCGCGGCTGTCGGACTATGCGGCGAACTGGTTCGCACACACGGGCGACCTCGCGTATTCGAACATGCGCGCGCTCGGCCAGCTCGCGCAGCAGATCCAGGTCCAGGCCGTCGTGATGACCTACTCCGAAACCTTCTACCTGCTGGGCCTCGCGCTGCTTGCGTGCGTGCCGCTCGCGCTGCTGCTGAAAACGCCGCGCGGCCCGCAACCGGTGTCATCCGGCCATTGAACCGTCTTACGCGATGAAGCCCTTCTCCCTGCCCCGCCGCCCCGCGCTCACGCTGTGCGCGGCCGCATGCCTGCTCGCCGGCTGTACCGTCGGCCCCGACTACCACGGCGCGCCCGCTGCGCCCGACGCACCGACCTTCGTGCGCGCGCCGGCATCGGGCGTCGACACCGCCGCGCCCGCGCCGAGCGCGTGGTGGCATGCGCTGCACGATCGCCAGCTCGACGACCTGATTGCCGCCGCGCTCGCGCACAACCCCGATCTGCACGCCGCGCAGGCGCGCTTGCGGGCATCCCGCGCGCAGCTCTCGCAACAGCGCGCGGCCCAGTTGCCGAAGTCGTCGGCCACCGTCGCCGCGATCCGCATGCGCGAGCCGGACGTCAGCGCGCTCGGCTCGCTGCTGCCGTCGGACGGCTCGAACCAGTCGGGCGGCTCGTCCCCGTCGCTTGGCGGCTCCGGTCCGCTGCAACTGTATTCGGCGGGCTTCGACGCGACCTGGGAAATCGACCTGTTCGGCGGCACGCGTCGCGCGGTCGAAGCCGCCTCCACGCAGGCGGAAGCGGTCGATGCCGATCTCGCCGACACGCAGGTGTCGATCGCGGCCGAAGTGGCGACCGCGTATGTCGACCTGCGCGATCAGCAGCAACGGCTCGCGCTGTCGCAGCGCACGGCCGAGCTGCAACAGAAGATGCTCGAACTCACCGAGCAGCGCCGCGCGCGCGGCGTCGCCGCCGATGCGGACATCGAGCGCCTGACGACGCAGGTCGAGAACACGCGCGCGTCGCTGACCCCGCTCGACGCGCAGGTGACGGAGTCGCTCGACCGGCTGGCCATCCTGACCGGCCGTGCGCCCGGCGCGCTCGATGCCGCGCTGTCGGCGCCGGACACGCCGCTGCCGGCGCTACCCGCGAGCGTGCCGGTCGGCGATCCGGCCGCGCTGCTGAAGCAGCGGCCGGACATCCGCGCGGCCGAGCGCCGGCTCGCATCGAGCAATGCGCAGATCGGCGAACACATCGCCGACTATTTCCCGAAAGTGACGCTGCTCGGCGATCTCGGTTTCAGCGCGACGGATCCCGGCCATCTGTTCCGCAAGCAAAACTTCACGTGGATCGGCGCGCCGTACCTGCAATGGAACCTCCTCGACTTCGGACGCACGCGCGGCGCGGTGCGCGCAGCCGAAGCGTCGCGTGACGAAGCGGAAGCGAACTACCAGAAAGCGGTGCTCGGCGCGTTGCAGGACGCGAACACGTCGCTGCAGCGCTACGGACACCAGCGCGAACACGTGGTCGCGCTGACGAAGGTGCAGACGTCGGCTACGCATTCGGCCACGCTGATGGACGAACGCTATCGCGCGGGCGTCGCGTCGATGATCGATCTGCTCGATACGCAACGCGAAGCGCTCGCCGCTCAACAGAACGTGATCGCCGGGCAAGCCGAACTGATCAAGGATTACGTGTCGCTGCAGAAGAGCCTCGGGCTCGGATGGCAGACGAACGCCGGTTGACGCGCGGCAAACCGCCAGCGGCATGCAGCCGCATCGATCCGGCCAATCGAGCCGATTCGAATGATTCCTCGACAACCGCTCGCGCATTACGAATCGATTCGTCAATGATCGAGCGGATCGATCCGCTATTGCATCCGATACCGGATTTGAAAATTACAAATCTCCGCCAATCTTTTCAAAATCATTTCGCTTTATTCCATTTAATTTTGTTTCATATAATCAGAAAAAGTTTGACACCCGACTTTCATTCTTGATACCGTCCGATGCAAGCAATCTGACGAATTGCAAGACACGCAATCGCTTCCGCTCCACGCATTTCGCTTCCGCCGCACCGAAGTTCTCGTCGCCGACCCCATCCTCTTTGCGTCGGTGCATGCAACATCCGATGCATTTCATTGGGCACCTGCCGTCCGGCAGCGAGCCGAAGGATCGAACCAAATGAGCAGGACACCGAAGCTGTTGCTCTAGCCATCCCGCCTGCGTCAAATCCGGCTGCTTCGCCTCGCGGCGCAGCCCTCCCGTTACCGAGCATTCCAGCATTTCGCCCCCGGAGGACGACCGTCTTTCCGGATCGGGCGAAAGGCCCCGTTGCGTCCGCACCATCCGTGCGGGCGCGGCGGATATCGGCGGCGCACGATCGGCGCCGCTGTCGACCGTTGTTGTTCGTGCCGTTCGATGTTCAACCGGAGGGGTAATTCAAATGAATCAGGTTGCAGACAAGAAACAAAAGCACATCCGCATCGTCAAGCTCGCCTTCGCCGCCGCAGCAGCCGCTACGTTCGGCATGACGGCCGTCCATGCCGCACCGGCCGCCGGCTGGACCGAGACGCGCACCAAGGGATTTCTGCCGCTCGTCCAGCAAGGCGAAAGCAGCAGTACCGCCGGCGCGCCGGCGGCAAGCACCGCGGCCGCCGCGGCAGCCGCGACCGAAATGGCGCCCGGTGAAACGGTCGACGTCGTGCTCGGCCTGAACCTGCGCAACGAGGCGCAACTCGACCAGTACCTGCGCGACCTGCATACGCCCGGCTCGCCGCACTACAGGCAGTTCCTCACGCCTGCGCAGTTCGCGGCGCAATACGCGCCGACCGACCAGCAGGTCGCGGCCGTCGTCGCGCACCTGCGCAAGGCCGGCTTCGTCGACATCGTGGTCGCGCCGAACCGCCTGCTCGTCTCCGCGTCCGGCACCGCGGCCACGATCAAGTCCGGGTTCCGCACCACGCTCAAGCGCTTCACGCGCAACGGCCGCAGCGTCTATGCGAACACCGATGCCGCGCAGGTGCCGAACGCGATCGGCGGCGTCGTCGGCGCGGTGCTCGGGCTGCAGAACGTCGAACTGATGCATACCGGCGCGGGCAGCAAGCCGCAAGGCAACACCAGTAACCTGACGATCCCCGCGGGCGCATCCGCGGTGCCGCACAACCCGACCGAGTTCTCGTCGCTCTACGGCGGCGACGGCACGCCGACGGCGTCGCAGACCACGGTCGGCATCATCTCCGAAGGCGATCTGTCGCAGACGGTCAGCGACCTCGATACGTTCGCCGCGAACAACGGTCTCGGCACGATCAGCAGCAGCATCGTGAAGACGGGCCCGTCCGGCAGTTCGTACACCGACACCGACGGCACCGTCGAATGGAATCTCGACAGCCAGTCGATCGTCGGCGCCGCCGGCGGCAGCGTGAAGCAGGTCGTGTTCTACGTGGCGCCGTCGATGACGCTCACGGCCATCACCGCCGCATACAACAAGGCGGTGAGCGACAACGTCGCGAAGGTCATCAACGTGTCGCTCGGCGTGTGCGAATCGTCGGCGAACAGCACCGGCTCGCAGGCAACCGACGACACCATCTTCAAGCAGGCCGTCGCGCAAGGGCAGACCTTCTCCGTATCGGCCGGCGACCACGGCGCATACGAATGCGCGAGCGGCACGCCGTCGCGCTCGACCTACACGGTGAGCGAGCCGGCGACGTCGCCGTACGTGATCGCGGTAGGCGGCACGACGCTGTTCACCAACACGTCGACCAACGCGTACAACAGCGAAGTCGTGTGGAACGATCCGAGCTGGCAGCCGGGCACCGTGTGGTCGACGGGCGGCGGCTACAGCAAGTACGAAGCCGCGCCGTCGTGGCAATCGTCGAGCCTCACCGGATCGACCAAGCGTGCATTGCCGGACGTCGGCTTCGACGCCGACCTGCGCACCGGCGCGATCCTCGTGGTGAACGGCCAGACGTCCAACACGCTGTGGGGGTCCGGCTACCTGAACAACGAAGGCGGCACGAGTCTCGCCGCGCCGATCTTCACGGGCATCTGGGCGCGTCTGCAATCGGCGAACAACAACGCGCTCGGCTTCCCGGCGTCGAGCATCTACAAGTACTTCCCGAGCAACGCGGCGCTGCTGCACGACGTCACGTCCGGCAACAACGGCAGCGGTAGCTACGGTTACAACGCGAAAGCCGGCTGGGACGCGACGACGGGCTTCGGCAGCGTGAACATCTCGAAGCTGAACGCGTTCATCAAGAGCACGTCGGATTTCGCGCGATGACGGCACGATGACCGGTGTTCCGGCCCACGGCCGGAACCGCCCCGCCGATACAGAAAACCCGCGACGGCCTCGCGGGTTTTTTCATTTCAGGCCGGTTCGTTGCTCCTTCATGCTTTCAGACCGCAAGGCACTCACATACTGTTACACAACATGGCGACACCTTCCGCACCCGTCGCGCGTTTATCTGAATATGAATCGATCGCGGAACAACAACCATGCGGACCCGATCTTCCCGTCCGCCTCTTTCTCAGGCCGATGCCCCGGCCCATGCACGGACGGTGCCGACATCGTGCTCGAGCCGGTCGCGTGCCTCGCATCCCCGCTTACGCCTCCACTGCATCGAACGAACGCCATGACCGCTGCCTCCGCACCTCGCCATCCCGTCAGGACGCTGATTGCGTCGTCCCTCATCGTGTCGCTGCTCGGGCTGTCGGCCTGTAACAAGAACGACAGCACGTCCACGCCGTCCGCACCGGCGAGCGATGCCGGCGCCGCGTCCGCGCCGCAGCCCGCGTCGGCACCGGTTGCGTACACGCCGCCGAGCGCCGACCAGCTCTACCAGATGGTCGCGCCGATCGCGCTCTTTCCGGACAAGCTCGTCGCACTCGTGCTCGCGGGCGCCACGTACCCGGACCAGATCGCGGCCGCCAACACCTGGGTCGGGCAGAATCCGTCGTTGAAGGGGCAGGCACTCGCGACCGCCGCCGATACGCAGCCGTGGGATCCGTCCGTCAAGGCGCTGACCGCCTTCCCCGCGGTGCTCGCGCAAATGGCGTCGAACCCGGCATGGACGACCGCGCTCGGCCAGGCGTACTACAACGACCCGACCGACGTGATGAATGCGATCCAGGTGATGCGCCAGCGTGCGCAGGCATCGGGCCATCTGCGCTCGGGCAGCCAGTTGCACGTCACGCAGGTCGCACCGGCCGCGCCGGCCAACTATGCGCCGTCCGCCGACGCACCGGCGGTCTACAGCGGCCCGGCCGTCATCCCGCCGCCGGAGCAGGCCATCGAGATCGAGCCCGCGCAGCCGGACGTCGTCTACGTGCCGTCGTACAACCCGACCGTCGTCTATGGCGAACCGGTGTCGTCCTATCCCGGCTACGTGTACCAGCCGCCCGCCTACACCACCGGCGAAGCCGTGGCGGCCGGCGTGGTCACGTTCGGTATCGGCATTGCCGTGGGCGCCGCGATCTTCGGGCACCACGACTGGGGCTGGCACGCGTGGGGCATGAACTGGGGCGCGCCGCACCGGGGCGGCCCGGACCGGAACGAAGGCTGGCAGCGTCCGGCTGTGGTGTACAACCACACCACGTACGTGACGAAGTCGACCACGGTGGTCAACAACATCACCAACATCCGCAACACGCGCATCACGAACAACAACGGCGGCAACGTCACCAACAACAATACGTTCGAGCGCAACGGCATGCGGCCGGGCGCGGAGCCGCCGCGCGAACAGGCGATGCGACCGTCTCCCGGCGCCGCGCCGATGACGATGCCGCACTTCGGCGCGAATGACGCACGCCCGGGTGCGCGGCCGGCGCCGAATGCGTTCGAGCAGAACCGCGCGAATGCGCCGCATGCCGACGCATCGGGTCGGCAGGCGCCCGGTGGCCCGATGCATGCTCAACAGGCGATGCAACAGGAACGGGAGCAGGCGCAGCAGCGGAACGAAGCGCAGCAACAGCAACGCAATGCGATGCAGCAGCACAACGACGCACGGCAGCAGCAGCAACGCGAGGAGATGCAGCAACACAACGAAGCTCAGCAGCAACAACGCGAGCAAATGCAGCAGCACAACGAGGCTCAGCAGCAACAACGCGAGCAAATGCAGCAGCACAACGCGGCTCAACAGCAGCAACAGCGCGCGGAAATGCAGCAACGCAATGAGGCTCAGCAGCAACAGCAACAACGGGCCGAGATGCAGCAACGCAACGAGGCTCAACAGCAACAGCAGCGCAGGGAGATGCAGCCGCATGCCCAGCCGCAACCGCAGGAACATGCAGCACCGCAGCCACGACAACCCGAGCCTGCTCAGCATCACTCCGAGCAACCGCAACAGCAACACGACCCGCACGAACACCGTCCTGAGTGAACGGTAGCGGCCGCTACATGCGCGCGCGCAGTGTCGTCAGCGCATGTGGCGACGTCTCGTACATCAAGCACGAGACCGGCTCGTTCGGTAGCGCCCGACCGCGGGCATCCGGCAACGAAAGCACGCATCGCCGGATGCCCGCATCATCGCTCATAGCTGCGACTCGATCGGGAACAAGCCGAGAAACCACACTTCCATCCGCCGCGCCGCGGACACTTCCGGCTCGTGATCGAGCTCGGTCACCTTCCCGTCCGCGTCGGTCTGCATCCACTTGAGCCGCCCTTTCCCCGCCGGGTCGCTCCTCAATTCGACGCGCCACGCGATGCGATCGAGCCGCGGCTCCAGGTCCGTCGCAACTTCGGATGCGATCGCCGGACTCTCGCAATAAACACCGATCTCGGTGTTGAGGTTCAGCGAGCGCGGGTCGAGATTCATCGATCCGATGAAGATGCTCTTGCGGTCGAACACATACGTCTTCGCATGCAACGACGCGCGCGATGAACCGATGATGACCTGCTTCGAGATGCTCTTGTCGCCGGACGGCCGGCGCTCGTAAAGCCGCACGCCGGCCTCCACCAGATCGCGCCGATAACGCCGATAACCGGCATGCACGGCCGCGACGTCGGTCGATGCGAGCGAGTTCGTCAGGATCGTCACGCGTACGCCGCGCGCGGTGAGCGCATGCAGCCGTTCGACCATGTCCTTGCCCGGCACGAAATACGGCGACACGATCAGCAACTCGTGCTCGGGCCGCAACGCAAGCGCACGCAGCTGCGGCATCAGGTGCCCTTCGCTGTCCTTCGGCGCCCGCGCGATCTTCGCGGGATCGTCGTACAGCAGCGTTGCATGCCCCCATGAGAGCTCCGTGCCCTCGCCATGCACGATCTGGTCGAGCCGGTGCCGCGCCTCGAGCACGTACGGATTGTCTTCCATCGCCCGCAGGTAATCGCGCAATCGTTCGCGTTCCTGATCGAGTCCGCCCGGCGGCGCGTCATGCCCGACCAGCGCATTGACCGGATACGCATACGGCGAATTCCAGAACGCGTCGAATTCGTTCGAGATGTCGTTCACGACCGGGCCGTGCACGACGACGTCGAGATCGCCGAACTCCAGCATCGACGACGCGCCGAAGTACTCGTCGCCGATATTGCGGCCGCCGATGATCGCCGCCTGGTTGTCCGCGATCATCGCCTTGTTGTGCATGCGCCGATTGACGCGCGCGAATTCGAACACCGTGCCGATCTTCTTGAAGTGGCGTGTCGCCACCGGATTGAAGAGCCGGATCTCGATGTTCGGATGCGAACTGATCTCGAGCAGTTTTCGGTCGTCCGCGTTCGTCCCGAGATCGTCGAGCAGCACGCGCACGCGTACGCCGCGATCGGCCGCGCGCATGATCGCGTCCGCGAGTTCATGCCCGGTCAGGTCGTCGTGCCAGATGTAGTACTGGAGGTCCAGCGAACGGTCCGCGCGATCGGCGAGCAGCACGCGCGCATCGAGCGCATCGACCGGGTCGCGCAGCAGATGAAACGCGTCCTGCCCCGGATGCGCGGCGGCCTGCTGACGAAATGCCACGCCGAGGCGCGTGTTGCCGGTATCGGCGAATGCATGCGTCGGCGCACGGTCGGCCTGCGGCGGCAGGCTCGCGCACGCGGCAAGCATCAGCAACGACAGAATCGCACCCCACGAACGCAGCATGATCATGTTGGCCGCCCCTCACTGTCGGGCGAAGTCGGATTGTGTTTGTTCTGGCTGCCGGACAGAGCGCGGCGCTGGTCCACGATGCGCGCGCTGAACGGATCAGCGTGCGACCGGATCGCGCTACAGCATACTTCGATTGATATCGGGGCGGCACGCTTTCAGTGTTTCCCCGGTGGCAAAGATGCGACATGCGGCGCCGGCGCGAACGCATTCAATACGTTCGACACATTCGGGCGGCGCACACGAGAAAAAACCCGCGACGCCGTGCGGCATCGCGGGTTTCGCGGCTTCCCCGGACAACCATGGAAGCGAATCTGGTGGGCCCCCCGGGAGTCGAACCCGGCACCAACGAATTATGAGTTCGCTGCTCTAACCAAGCATGAGCTAGGGGCCCAGACGAGAAGCAAAGCGTGCTACACGCTGCCCCGGCAACGAGGCCGGGCCGGCATTGTAACAACAAAGACGACGAAAGGGACAAACGCCGCCGGTATCACACGGATACCGGCGGCGCTCGCAACCGAGACGCTGGAAATCAGTTCCCTTCGAGGAACGACTTCAGCTTGTCGGAACGGCTCGGGTGACGCAGCTTGCGCAGCGCCTTGGCCTCGATCTGACGGATCCGCTCGCGGGTGACGTCGAACTGCTTGCCGACTTCCTCGAGCGTGTGATCGGTGCTCATCTCGATACCGAAACGCATCCGCAGCACCTTCGCCTCGCGCGGCGTCAGCGAATCGAGCACGTCCTTCACGACGTCGCGCATGCTTGCATGCAGCGCGGCATCCGCCGGCGCGACCGTGTTGTTGTCCTCGATGAAGTCGCCGAGATGGGAATCGTCGTCGTCACCGATCGGCGTTTCCATCGAGATCGGCTCCTTCGCGATCTTCATGATCTTGCGGATCTTGTCTTCCGGCATTTCCATCTTCTCGGCGAGCGTTGCCGGATCCGGTTCGAGACCGGTTTCCTGCAGGATCTGCCGCGAGATGCGGTTCATCTTGTTGATCGTTTCGATCATGTGAACCGGAATACGGATCGTACGCGCCTGGTCCGCGATCGAACGCGTGATGGCCTGACGGATCCACCACGTCGCATAGGTCGAGAACTTGTAGCCGCGACGGTATTCGAACTTGTCCACCGCCTTCATCAGGCCGATGTTGCCTTCCTGGATCAGGTCGAGGAACTGCAGGCCGCGGTTCGTGTACTTCTTCGCGATCGAGATCACGAGACGCAGGTTCGCCTCGGTCATTTCGCGCTTCGCCTGACGCGCCTTCAGTTCGCCGGCCGCCATCTGGCGGTTGGTTTCCTTCAGGTCCTTCAGCGGCAGCACGACGCGCGCCTGCAGGTCGAGCAGGCGCTGCTGCTGTTCGCGGATCGCCGGAACGTTACGCGACAGCACCGCGCTGTACGAATGACCTTCGGCCGTGACCTTCTCGGCCCAGTCGAGATCCGTCTCGCTGCCGGGGAAGCGCGCGATGAATTCCGAACGCGGCATGCCGCACTTGTCGACGACGATGTGCAGGATCTGACGTTCGACCTGACGCACTTCGTCCACTTGCGCACGCAGCGTGTCGCACAGACGTTCGACGGTACGCGCGGTGAAGCGGATCGTCATCAGTTCGGTCTGGATCGTTTCCTGCGCCTTCAGGTAGGACTTCGACTTGTAGCCTTCCTTCTCGAACGCGCGGCGCATCTTGTCGAACCACTCGCTGATCTGCGAGAACTTGTCGAGCGACGCACGCTTGAGGGCTTCGAGTTGAGCGGCGTTGGCCGATGCCTGCGCGGCACCGTCGTCCTCCTCCTCTTCCTCTTCTTCCTCCTCCTCTTCGGCTTCCTCGTCCTCGTTCTCGATCGCTTCCGCTTCCTTCGCGGAGAAACCGTCCGTATCGGCGGAGTCCGAAGCATTCGGATCGAGCAGGCCGTCGACGAGCTCGTCGACGCGGATCTCTTCGTTCGCGACGCGCTCGGCCATCGCGAGGATGTCGGCGATCGTCGTCGGGCACGCGGAGATGGCCATCACCATGTGGCGCAGGCCGTCCTCGATCCGCTTCGCGATCTCGATTTCGCCTTCGCGCGTGAGCAGCTCGACCGTGCCCATTTCACGCATGTACATCCGGACCGGATCGGTCGTGCGACCGAATTCCGAATCGACGGTGGACAGCGCGACTTCCGCTTCCTCTTCGACTTCGTCGTCCGACGACGCGGCCGGCGCGTTGTCGTTCAGGAGCAGCGTTTCCGCGTCCGGTGCCTGCTCGTAAACCGCCACGCCCATGTCGTTGAACGTGCCGATGATGCCTTCGAGGGCTTCCGTCTCGGTGAAGTTGTCCGGCAGGTGGTCGTTGATTTCGGCATACGTGAGGAAGCCGCGCTCCTTGCCGAGCTTGATCAGCGCGCGCAGCTTCACGCGGCGCTCTTCGAGCTCCTCGGCCGTGCCGGGCGTGCTCGTCGCGAACGCTTCCTTCAGCAGCGCCTTTTCCTTGGCGCGACGATCGCGCACCTTGGATTTGCCCGGAGCAGCCACGGCTGCGGGCTGCTCGTCGCTCTGATTTGCGTCGTCATCGACGGATACTTCGTTCAGCTTTTTGGTCATGGAGTTCGCCGTACCGGCTATATCGACTCGCGGCTGCTGGACGACAGCCGGTTGAACCGTTGGTGCATGAGTAGTACGTACTGCCGTTTCGTCCGCAGCGGCAGTCGTGTCCCTTGCGCTTTTCGCACTTGCCCGCTTCGCCGCCGGCTGGGCCGGCCCGGAGTCGGGTCTGGCGGCAGCCCGTGTTCTGGCTGCCGGCGCCGGCGCAGCCTGAGCAGTGCCGGCCGCGGTTTTTTTTCCTGCAGGGGCTGACGTGGCTGAAGACGTTGTCCTGATGGAAGAAGCAGACTTGGCCGCTGTGACCTTCGTGGTCGGCTCCGTCGAGCCCTTGCCTGTTGCTTTCTTTCCGCCTGTCGTCTTTGCCATCGCGAATTTCGCCTCTGCTTAGAAAACAAACCGCTGGAAACCTTATATTATAGCACGCTGGGGAGCCCTCTCCTGGCGCCCCGGCCGCCTACAGCCCGAGCCGACGCTTCATGTCGGTTCGCTGCTGGTTCAATTCCGTCAATTCAGCCAGTTCCTCGGGTGTGAAAGTGGATTGCCGCGCCAGCCTGTCGAGCCGGTCGCAGCAAGCGTCATAGCGCATCTTGAGCACCGCTGCCTGCAGTTCCTCCCCCGCGATCCGTTCCTGTTCGCGCTGCCGCTCGGGCACCGTCTCGTCTTCCGGATTCTGTAACAGCAAGTCGCGGACGTTTTCATCATAGTCCAGAATTTCGCGGAAGATTTCCTCGTAAGTCGCCCCATTCGAGGATGTCCGCAGGACATCCGACAGCAGCCGGAACTCGGCGCCGTCGCCCAGCGCGCGCGCGTGATCGACGACCTCCGCGAACAGCTCGCCGATGCGGGGCAGCGCCCGCAGGGTCGCAATCTGCTCGTCGTCGAGTTGCGACGCGATGCGCGGATGCATGACGAGCGTGCGCAATGCCCGCTTTTCGCTGTCGGTCACGCGCCGCCGTTCGCTGCGCGCGGGCGCCTGGCGCGGCGGCGCAGCGATCCGCGAATCGACGTCGGACAGCCCGGCCACTTCCTCGAACGGGATATCGAGCCGGTCGGCGAACATATGCATGATCTGCGCGCGCAACGCGTTCGCCGGCAGCGCCTGCAGCATCGGCTTCGCATCGAACAGCGCCTTCGCACGGCCTTCCGGCTGATCGAGCGCCTTGCCGGCAATTGCTTCGTTCAACAGAAATTGCGACAACGGCATCGCGCGCTCGACCTGCTCGGAGAACGCATCCGCGCCGAATTCGCGTACATAGCTGTCCGGATCATGCTCGGACGGCAGGAAAAGGAATCGGATCGTCCGGTTGTCCGCCGCATGCGGCAGGCATGCCTCGAGCGCGCGACGTGCCGCACGCCGCCCGGCCGAGTCGCCGTCGAAGCTGAAGATGACCGTATCGGTCTGGCGCAGCAGCTTCTGTACGTGAATCGGCGTACACGCCGTGCCGAGCGTCGCGACCGCGTTCGGGAAGCCGAGCTGCGCGAGCGCGACGACGTCCATGTAGCCTTCGACGACCAGCACGTACTTGCGCTCGCGAATCGCGAGACGCGCCTCGAACAGCCCGTACAGTTCGCTGCCCTTGTTGAACAGCGGCGTTTCCGGCGAGTTCAGATACTTCGGCTCGCCGCTGCCGAGCACGCGGCCGCCGAACCCGATCACCTGCCCCTTCACGTTGCGGATCGGGAACATGATTCGCTCGCGAAACCGGTCATAGCGTCGCGCGACACCTTGCCCGTCGGTCTTCTCGCTGACGATCACGAGCCCCGATTCGACGAGCGAATCGTCACGGTAGTCCGGGAACGCGGTTTCGAGGTTCTGCCAGCCGTCCGGCGCATAACCGAGCCCGAAGCGCGCGGCGATCTCGCCGGTCAGGCCCCGGTTCTTCAGATACTGGATCGCGACCGTCGCGCCGCGCAATTGCTTGCGGTAGTAGTCGCACGCGGCCGACATCACGTCGGACAACGCAGTCGCGACCGACTTCGATACGGGCGCCGGATAATCGCCGCCGCCACCGCCTGCGCCCCCACCGCGCATCGACGGCTCGTGCGGCACGGTCAACCCGACCGATTGCGCGAGTTCCTGAACCGCTTCCGGGAACGTGAGACCTGCGTGCTCCATCAGGAAGCCGATCGCCGTGCCGTGGGCGCCGCAGCCGAAGCAGTGATAGAACTGCTTGGTCGGACTGACGGTAAACGACGGGCTCTTCTCGTTGTGGAACGGGCACAGCCCCATGAAGTTCGCGCCGCCCTTCTTGAGCTGCACGTACCGGCCCACCACGTCGACGATATCGACGCGGTTCAGCAAATCCTGCAGGAACGAATGCGGAATCACCGTGGGATCGAGCGAAAAATAGACAATACGACGCCCCGGCGCACACGCATGCGGCGCGCCGGAAAGCGGGATTTACTTCGAAAGCGCGGCCTTGACCTGCGCGGAAACGGCCGTCATGTCGGCACGGCCGGCGAGCTTGCCCTTCAGCACGCCCATCACCTTGCCCATGTCCTGCGGGCCCGCCGCGCCCGTTGCCGCGACCGCGGCCTGGACTTCGGCAGCCACTTCGGCGTCCGACAACTGCGCGGGCATGTACGCGCCCAGCACGGTCAGTTCGGCCTGCTCCTTCGCGACGAGATCGTCACGGCCCGCGGCCTCGAACTGGCTGATCGAATCCTTGCGCTGCTTGATCATCTTGTCGATCACGGCCGTGATGCCCGCGTCGTCGAGGGTTACGCGATCGTCGACTTCACGTTGCTTGATCGCGGCCATCAGCAGGCGAATCGTCGCCAGACGCTCGCTTTCCTTCGCGCGCATCGCGGCCTTCATGTCTTCGCTGATCTGCTCTTTCAAACTCATCTTGCACCCGGGATGGAAATGTGAGTTCGACGCCCACAAAAGGGCGTCAACACAAAAACCCGCTTGGGACTATGTCTCAAGCGGGTTGCTCGAATCCGGCATCGGCGATTCGCCCCGCGATCGTGACCGACCGTGCAGAATCGCCGGTGCGCCGCTCGGTGAATCGCGCGGCGCTCAATCGTTCAGTACAGCTTCTTCGGCAACGTTTGGCTGCGGATACGCTTGTAATGACGCTTCACCGCGGCAGCCTTCTTGCGCTTGCGTTCGGCGGTCGGCTTCTCGTAAAACTCGCGCGCACGAAGCTCGGTCAGCAGACCGTTCTTCTCGATCGTGCGCTTGAAGCGACGCATGGCGACTTCGAACGGCTCGTTCTCTTTAACGCGAATGATCGTCATGATCCGACACGAATAAAGGTTTGCAGGGAAGATTTACGAGTATAGCAGAGCACCGCACAAAGACATAAGGGACGGGTCCCGTCATCCACGGGCCGGCCGCCGTCACGCGCCGCGCGCGAACTCCGCCGCCGCCTGCCCGGCTGCCGTGCCGGACGCCCATGCCCACTGGAAGTTGTAGCCGCCGAGCCAGCCCGTCACGTCCACGGCTTCGCCGATGAAGAACAGCCCCGGCACCCGCGCGCTCATCATCGTCGCCGACGACAGCTCGCGCGTATCGACACCGCCCTTCGTCACCTCGGCCTTCTTGTAGCCCTCGGTGCCGTTCGGCGTCAGCGTCCAGCCGGACAGCGCATCGCCGATCTGGCGCAGCGTCTTGTCGGGCAGGTCCGCGAGCCGCGCATCGGCCGCGACGCGATGCGTGTCGAGCCACACGTGCGCGAGACGCGACGGCACCCAGTCCGCGAGCAACGAGCCGATCTGGCGCTTTGACGCGCGCTTCGCGTCGAGCAGTTCGGCCACTGCGTCGCACTGCGGCAGCAGGTCGATGCGGATCGGGTCGCCGGACTGCCAGTAGCTGGAGATCTGCAAAATGCCGGGCCCCGACAGGCCGCGATGGGTCAGCAGCAGATCCTCGACGAATTCGCCGCCGCGCTTCCTGTCGCCGGTCGACACGCGCACCTCGAGCGACACGCCGGACAGCGCCGCGAACGGCGCCCAGTCCTGCTGCGCGAACGTGAGCGGCACGAGCGCGGGCCGCGTATCGACGAGCTTGTGGCCGAACTGCTTCGCGAGCCGGTAGCCGAAGTCCGTCGCGC
Organism: Burkholderia sp. IDO3; assembly: GCF_003366075.1. Taxonomy (NCBI): domain Bacteria; kingdom Pseudomonadati; phylum Pseudomonadota; class Betaproteobacteria; order Burkholderiales; family Burkholderiaceae; genus Burkholderia; species Burkholderia sp. IDO3. Next base: position 999,537 of record NZ_CP028962.1, on the reverse strand, counting down.
CGATCTTCGGGATCGACAGGCCGCCCGTCGCGACGACCAGCGCGCGTGCGCGGATCGGCCCCGCCTGCTGCATGTCGAGCGTGAAGCCGTCCTCCGGCGCGTGGCGCACCGCGTCCACGACCACGGGCCGGCGCCACGCGATGCCGCCCGCGTCGCATTCGTGCTTCAGCACGTCGATGATCGCGTCGCTGCCGTGGTCGCAAAAGAGCTGGCCCTTGTGCTTCTCGTGCCAGGTGACGTGATGGCGCTTGAGCAGCCCGAGGAAGTCGCGCGGCGTATAGCGCGCGAGCGCCGAGCGCGCGAAATGAGGATTCGACGACAGGTAATTGTCGGGGCCAGCGTACAGATTCGTGAAGTTGCAGCGGCCGCCGCCCGAGATACGGATTTTCTCGGCGAGCCGCGGCGCGTGGTCGATCAGCACCACGCGGCGGCCGAGTTGCCCGGCAACCGCGGCGCTCATCATCCCGGCGGCGCCCGCGCCGATCACGGCGATGTCATAGGTTTCCATGGCGCGGATTGTACCTGCCCGGCTTCGGGGCCGGGCTGCCCGCGGCGGCAGGCCAGCCCTCGCCTGCTATAATTTCGGGTTACGTTGACCTTCCTGCGGCACGCCCGATACGGCGCGCCCTGCCCGCACCCATGCTCGTTCTCGGCATCGAAAGCTCCTGCGACGAAACCGGCCTCGCGCTCTACGACACGCAGCGCGGCCTGCTCGCGCACGCGCTCCATTCGCAGATCGCGATGCATCGCGAATACGGCGGCGTCGTGCCCGAGCTCGCCTCGCGCGACCACATCCGCCGCGCGCTGCCGCTGCTCGAGGAGGTGATGGCGCAAAGCGGCACGCACCGCGACGACATCGACGCGATCGCCTTCACGCAGGGCCCCGGCCTCGCCGGCGCACTGCTGGTCGGCGCGAGCATCGCGAATGCGCTCGCGCTCGCGTGGAACAAGCCGACCGTCGGCATCCATCACCTCGAAGGCCACCTGCTGTCGCCGCTGCTCGTCGACGAGCCGCCGCCGTTCCCGTTCATCGCGCTGCTCGTGTCGGGCGGCCATACGCAGCTGATGCGCGTGACCGACGTCGGTGTGTACGAGACACTCGGCGAGACGCTCGACGACGCGGCCGGCGAAGCGTTCGACAAGACCGCGAAACTGATCGGCCTCGGCTACCCGGGCGGCCCGGAAGTCTCGAAGCTCGCGGAAACGGGCACGCCGGGCGCCGTCGTGCTGCCGCGCCCGATGCTGCATTCCGGCGATCTCGACTTCAGCTTCAGCGGCCTGAAGACGGCCGTGCTCACCCAGATGAAGAAATTCGAGGCCGCGAAGCTCGAAGGCGACACGCTGGAGCGCGCGAAGGCCGACCTCGCGCGCGGCTTCGTCGATGCGGCCGTCGACGTGCTGGTCGCGAAGTCGCTCGCCGCGCTCAAGAAGACGAAGCTCAAGCGGCTCGTGGTCGCCGGCGGCGTCGGTGCGAACCGCCAGTTGCGCGCGGCGCTGTCGGCCGCCGCGACCAAGCGCGGCTTCGACGTGCACTATCCCGACCTCGCGCTCTGCACCGACAACGGCGCGATGATCGCGCTCGCCGGCGCGCTGCGGCTCGGCCGCTGGCCCGAGCAGGCAAGTGCCGACTACGCGTTCACGGTGAAACCGCGCTGGGATCTCACGTCGCTCGCGCGCTGAGCCGCACAACGCGATAACCCCGCACCGGCACGCGCCGAAAAGCAAAAGGCCGCTCGTTCTCGAGCGGCCTTGTTCATTGCAGCGGCAAATCGACGCAGCGTTACGCGGCGTGGCGCTTGTCGCGCTCGATCAGCGCATACGCGCTGTGATTGTGGATCGACTCGAAGTTCTCGGCTTCGAGCACGTACGCGATCACGCGCGCATCCGCATCGAGACGCTGCGCGACGTCGCGCACCAGATCCTCGACGAACTTCGGATTTTCGTACGCACGCTCCGTGACGAACTTCTCGTCCGGACGCTTCAGCAGGCCCCACAGCTCGCACGACGCCTCTTCTTCCGCGATGCGGATCAGCGCCTCGACCGGCAGGTCGGCCGCGAGCTCGGCGTCGATCGTCACGTGCGAGCGCTGGTTGTGCGCGCCGTACTGCGAGATCTTCTTCGAGCACGGGCACAGGCTCGTTACCGGCACGAGCACCTTCAGGAACAGGCGCGTCTCGCCGTTGCGGCTTTCGCCCGCGAGCGTCACTTCATAATCGAGCAGGCTCTGCACGCCCGACACCGGCGCCGTCTTGTTCACGAAATACGGGAACGTGACCTCGATGCGGCCGGCCTCGGCCTCGAGCTTCTCCAGCATCGATGCGAGCATCGCGCGGAAACGCTCGACCGTCAGCGGCGCGCGGTTGTCTTCGAGCAGCGCGACGAAGCGCGACATGTGCGTGCCCTTCTGATCGGCAGGCAGACGCACGTCGAGGTTCCAGACGCCGACGGTCGGCTGCACGTCGCCGCTTTCGGTGCACACCGTCAACGGATGCCGGACCGCCTTCACGCCCACGCGCTGAATCGGAATCTGGCGGGTATCCACCGTGCTCTGCACGTCGGGCATCACGAAGGCGGGATTCATCTGGTTCATCTTGTTCAATCCTTGTAAGCCGCGCGTTCGACGACGCGCACGCCGCGTCATGCGGCAGCCGGAAAAGCAACATGGGCCCGCAGGCCCATGTTTTCCGAATCAATGAAGACCGGTTACGCCAGTCGCACCGACGCCGCCCGCGGGCGGCGCCAGCTTACGCGACGCGCTTCGCCTGACCGGCGACATCGGCCGCCGGGCTCAGGAAGCGTTCGCGAATCGATTTCGCGATGCCCGCGCCGTCGAGGCCGCATTGCGACAGCAGCTTCGCGGGGTCGCCGTGATCGATGAACTGGTCAGGGAGGCCCAATTGTATTACGGGTCGGATAACCCCACTCTCCATCAGGGCTTCGACGCAGGCCGAGCCCGCACCGCCCATCACGCAACCTTCCTCGACCGTGACGAGGTAGTCGTGCGTCTCGGCGAGCTCACGCACGAGCGCCGCATCGACCGGCTTCACGAAGCGCATGTTCGCCACCGTTGCGTCGAGCGCTTCGCCCGCCACGAGCGACGGCGCGACCATCGTGCCGAACGCGAGGATCGCGACGCGCTTGCCTTCCGGCTGCGACGTACGGCGACGCACCTCGCCCTTGCCGAGCGGGATTCCGGTGAGTTCCTTCACCGTCGCCACGCCCGTGCCCGCGCCGCGCGGATAACGCACCGCGGTCGGGTTCGGCTGCTGAAGCGCCGTGTGCAGCATCTGGCGGCACTCGTTCTCGTCGGACGCAGCCATGATCGTCATGTTCGGGATGCAGCGCATGAACGCGAGATCGTACGCGCCCGCGTGCGTCGCACCGTCGGCACCGACGAGGCCCGCGCGGTCGATCGCGAACACGACCGGCAGGTTCTGCAGCGCGACGTCGTGGATCAGCTGATCGTAGGCACGCTGCAGGAACGTCGAGTAGATCGCGACGACGGGCTTCAGCCCTTCGGTCGCGAGGCCGCCCGCGAACGTCACCGCGTGCTGCTCGGCGATGCCGACGTCGTAGTAGCGATCCTTGAAGCGCTTCTCGAACTCGACCATGCCCGAGCCCTCGCGCATCGCGGGCGTGATGCCGACGACGCGCGAATCGCGCTCAGCTTCGTCGCACAGCCATTCGCCGAACACCTGCGTGTACGTCTTCTTCGCGGGCGTGGTCGACGGCTTGATGCCTTCTGCCGGGTTGAACTTGCCGGGGCCGTGATAGAGCACGGGATCGGCTTCGGCCAGCTTGTAGCCCTGGCCTTTCTTCGTAACCACGTGCAGGAACTGCGGGCCGCGCAGTTCGCGGATGTTCTGCAGCGTCGGGATCAGCGAATCGAGATCGTGACCGTCGATCGGGCCGATGTAGTTGAAGCCGAACTCTTCGAACAGCGTAGCCGGCACGACCATGCCCTTCGCATGCTCCTCGAGCTTGCGCGCGAGTTCGAGTACCGGGGGCGCGACGCTCAGCACGCGCTCGACGCCTGCGCGCGCGGCCGCATAGAAGCGGCCCGACATCAGGCGGGCGAGATGGCGATTCAGCGCGCCGACCGGCGGCGAAATCGACATGTCGTTGTCGTTGAGGATCACGAGCAGCTTCGCATCTTCCGACACGCCCGCGTTGTTCATCGCCTCGAACGCCATGCCGGCCGTCATCGCACCGTCGCCGATCACCGCGATCGAGAAGCGATCGTCGCCGTTCAGCTGACTGCCGATCGCCATGCCGAGCGCCGCAGAAATCGACGTGCTCGAGTGTGCGGTGCCGAACGTGTCGTATTGGGATTCGCTGCGACGCGGGAAACCCGAGATGCCGTCGTACTGGCGCAGCGAATGCATCTGGTCGCGGCGACCCGTCAGGATCTTGTGCGGGTAGGTCTGGTGACCCACGTCCCAGACGATCCGGTCGTTCGGCGTGTTGAACACGTAGTGCAACGCGATCGTCAGCTCGACCGTCCCGAGGTTGGACGACAGATGGCCGCCCGTCTTCGACACGCTGTCGAGCACGAACGCGCGCAGTTCATCCGCGAGCGGTTGGAGTTGGCGACGATCGAGGCGGCGCAAATCCGCCGGGTCGTCGATGGTTTTCAGCAAGTCGTACATCGTCGTTCCATTGTAGGAAATCAAACGCGCCCGCATTCTATTGCACGCACCGTAGCGTGTGCGCGGCGGCGGGCTTTCGCGTCAGCTGACCCGGTTCACCACCAGGTCGGCAAGTTCGGCGAGACGCTGTGCGCGTGCGCCGAACGGTTTCAGCGCGTCGTGCGCTTCGGCGCGCAGCTGGGCTGCGAGCTCGCGCGACGCGTCGAGGCCGAGGATCGATACGTAAGTCGGCTTGTCGTTCGCCGCATCCTTGCCGGCCGTCTTGCCGAGCGTCGCCGAATCGGTCGTGACGTCGAGAATATCGTCGACGACCTGGAAGGCCAGACCCACGGCCCCCGCGTATACATCGAGCGCAGCCATCGCTTCCGCCGACGGCGCCTCGCCGGCCAGTGCGCCCATCCGCACGGCCGCACGCAGCAGCGCGCCCGTCTTCATCCGGTGCATCGTCTCGAGCTGTTCGCGCGTCAGCTTGAGGCCGACGCTCGCCAGGTCGATCGCCTGACCGCCGGCCATGCCGATCGAGCCGCTCGCGAGCGCAAGCTCGCGCACGAGCGCGGCCTGCTGTACCGGCGACAGCGCAGCGGCGTCGGTCAGCGCAACGAATGCCTGCGACTGCAGCGCATCGCCGACCAGCAGCGCCGTCGGCTCGTCGTACTGCACGTGCACGGTCGGCTTGCCGCGTCGCAGCGCGTCGTCGTCCATGCACGGCATGTCGTCGTGCACGAGCGAGTAGACGTGGATCATCTCCAGCGCCGCCGCCGCCGCGTTGCGCGCCGCTTCCGTCGCGCCGGTCAGTTCGCCTGCCGCATGGCACAGCAACGGGCGAACGCGCTTGCCGCCGCCGAGGACCGCGTAGCGCATCGCTTCGTGGAGTTGCGTGGGCACCACGTTTTCAGCCGGCAAATAGTGGCCGAGTGCGTCCTCGACGCGGCCGAGCACGGACCGCATCCATTGTTCGAATGTCATAGATCGTCGTCTTCGCCGTCCGTGGCGGCCGTTCCGGACGAAAGCGGCTTCAGCGTCGCGCCGTCGAGCACGCGGACCTGCTGCTCCACCTTCTCGAGTTGCTGTTGGCAAAATGCAACGAGGGTCGCACCGCGGCGATACGCCGCCAGTGAATCCTCGAGGCTCAGTGCGCCGCCTTCCATCCGGGCAACCAGCGTCTCGAGTTCCGCGAGCGCCGCTTCGTAATTGTCCGGCAACGGTTCGGTGCCTTCGGTGCCATTACCGGGCGGGGTAGCGCCTTGGGATGCGGTTTTCGCCATGGACGAGGGTGTCAAATTTCAAAACAAGTCGGACATTCTACGGCAAAAGAGAATTTTCCGACCTGACGACTTGGACACCCCGGCCCGGCTTCGGGCCCCTTCTGTTGCACACATTGTGCACCCGACGATCGTCGCCCGACAAAAAATTGACACAAATCAGGCACTTAATCCTAGCCTTGCGAGACGAACCGGGTATAATTCCCCGTTTCCCTAAATCGATTTTTCGATGGTTGGGTTGTTCACTGCTTTCACGCTAACACCGGGAGTGGGAATGTCCAATCTGAGCGATGCGCTTCAGTTGAAGTCGGCTCACAGCCAGCTTCCAGTCACTGCATATTTCGATGAGGCGCTACTCGAGCGCGAGATCGAAACCCTCTTCAAGAAAGGACCTCGTTACGTCGGGCACGCGTTGATGGTGCCGGAGGCGGGGGATTATTTTGCGCTGCCGTCCGAGAAGGAAGGCCGCGTGCTGGTCCGCAACCCGGCGAACCAGATCGAACTGCTGTCGAACGTGTGCCGCCACCGGCAGGCGATCATGCTCAACGGGCGCGGTCACGCGCAGAACATCGTGTGCCCGCTGCACCGCTGGACGTACGATCTGGAAGGCCAGTTGCTCGGCGCGCCGCACTTCCCCGACAAGCCGTGCCTGAACCTCGGCAAGAGCCCGCTGCAGAACTGGCAGGGGCTGCTGTTCGAGGCCGAAGGCCGCAACGTCGCGCGCGATCTGGCGAACCTCGGCACGAAGCATCACTTCGACTTCTCCGAGTACCAGTTCGATCACGTCGAAGTGCACGAGTGCGATTACAACTGGAAGACGTTCATCGAGGTCTACCTCGAGGATTACCACGTCGTTCCGTTCCACCCGGGCCTCGGCAGCTTCGTGTCGTGCGACGATCTCAACTGGGAGTTCGGCGACTGGTACAGCGTGCAGACGGTCGGCGTGCACAACGCACTCGCCAAGCCGGGCAGCGTAACCTACCAGAAGTGGCACGAGCAGGTGCTCAAGTTCCGCAACGGCGTGCCGCCGGAGTTCGGCGCGATCTGGATGGTCTATTACCCGGGCCTGATGATCGAGTGGTATCCGCACGTGCTCGTCGTGTCGTGGCTGATCCCGCGCGGCCCGCAGAAGACGACGAACATCGTCGAGTTCTATTACCCCGAGGAAATCGCGCTGTTCGAGCGCGAGTTCGTCGAGGCCGAGCGCGCCGCCTATATGGAGACGGCCGTCGAGGACGACGAAATCGCGATGCGGATGGACGCGGGCCGGCGTGCGCTGATGGCGCGCGGCGAGTCGCAGGTCGGTCCGTACCAGAGCCCGATGGAAGACGGCATGCAGCACTTCCACGAGTTCCTGCGCCGCCATCTCGGCGATCTCTGACGGCCCCAACGGCGCTCCGGCGCCGCACGGCATTCGGCATATGAAAAGACGGGTTTCGGCCCGTCTTTTTTTGTTTAGACTTGGAGTATCAGGCCGTTTGCACTCCAGGGAGCCGTCATGCCACACACCCACTACACCACGCTCATTTCCGCAGCCAATCTCGCCGAGCGCCTGGCCGCCGCGCCCGGCAGCGTCGCCGTGTTCGACTGCCGCTTCGATCTCGCCGATCCGGACGCAGGCGAAGCCGCCTATGCGGCCGGCCATATCGCGGGCGCCCAGTACCTTCATCTCGATCGCGACCTGTCCGGGCGCAAGACGGGCACCAACGGCCGCCATCCGCTGCCGACCCGGGACGCGCTCGCCACGCTGCTCGCGAGCCGCGGCGTCAAACAGGGCCAGCAGATCGTCGCCTATGACGCGCAAGGCAGCGCCTACGCGGCGCGCCTGTGGTGGCTGCTGCGCTGGCTCGGACACGATTCGGTCGCCGTGCTCGACGGCGGCCTGCAGGCATGGGAAGCGGCCGGCCAGCCGCTGACGACCGACGTGCCGCACCCTGCCGCCGGCGATTTCCGGACGGGGGCGCCGCTCGAATCGACGGTCGATGCGGCAGCCGTACTCGCGAACGTGACGTCGCCCGCGCGCGTCGTGATCGACGCACGCGCACCGGACCGCTATCGCGGCGAAAACGAAACGATCGATCGTGTGGGCGGCCACATTCCGGGCGCACGCAACCGGTTCTTCAAGGACAACCTGAACGCCGACGGACGCTTCAAGACCGGCCACGAACTGCGCGAGACGTTCTCGACACTGCTGGCCGGCACCGAACCGAATCGCGCGATCCTGCAGTGCGGCTCGGGCGTTACCGCATGCCACAACGCGCTCGCGCTCGAGATCGCGGGGCTGCACGGCGCGTCGCTGTACCCGGGCTCGTGGAGCGAATGGAGCGCCGATCCGTCGCGGCCGGTCGCGACCGGCCCGACGCCGTAAGCACCGGCGCGGCGCGATGACGAAGCGGCGGCTCCGGCCGCCGCTTGCCGTTTTACATCACGCCATACTTGTGGAACCACGCGATCGCGCGCTTCCAGCCGTCCTCGGCGTCACCCTCCACGTAGCTCGGCCGATAGTCGGCGAAAAACGCGTGGCCGGCATCCGGATAGACGACGATCTCCGATTCGCGGGCGAGCTTCGAATCGCTCGTCTGGATCGCCTTGCGCATGTCCGCGAGCGACGCCTGCGTGATGTTCTGATCCTTCTCGCCGTACAGCCCGAGCACCGGCACCTTCAGCGACGACGCACGATCGACCGGATTGAACGGCGTCATCTCGTCGGTCTTGCCTTCGACAAACCCGTACCACGCCACCGCGGCGCGCACGTGCGGGTTGTGCTCCGCATACAGCCACGCCTGACGACCGCCCCAGCAGAACCCGGTCAGGCCGAGGCGCGACAGGTCGCCGCCGTTCTTCCCGGCCCATGCGACGGTCGCATCGAGATCCTCGGTGACCTGCCGGTCCGGGACCTTGCTGATGATGTGGTCGTACAGCTCCTTCATCGTCGGATACTTCGCCGCGTTGCCCTGCCGTGCGAACAGGTCCGGCGCGATCGCGAGATAGCCGAGCTTCGCGAAGCGGCGGCAGACATCGGCGATATGCGCATGCACGCCGAAGATCTCGTGGATCACGATGACGACCGGCAGGTTCGTCTTGTCGACCGGTTGCGCGCGATACGCGGGGATGCTCGCATCGCCCGAGCGGATCTCGATGGTGTCGACGTCCAGCCCGGCGCTGTCGGTCGTGACCGTCTGCGCCGACACGGGCAGCACGGCCGCCGCGAAGGTGCCGCCCAGCGCGGCCTGCATGAACTTGCGGCGCGAGAACGGAACGTGGGGAACCAGGCTGTCGACTTCGGGTTTCAACATGAATGCACTCCTCGATTGGGCGCCGCCGTCATGGTCACGGATTCGATCTGACGGGGCATCGCGCCGGCGGACGGCGCGGATGTTGCGGCGGTTGGCACCCCGCCGCAAACGGAAACCCGGACAAGATGCCCAATAATCCGTTGTTGCGTCAACTGTCAGATGTGTAAGACTCGATTACGACGGCTCGATCGAGCGGTGTCGACGGGACCTGGAATCCACATGCGGCAGGCACGCACAACACGCCGCTGCGCGATCGAATGCTTGCCGATCGATACGAAAAAGACGTTGCAACCAGCGGTGCGCGGCAAGCGGCGACGCTTTCCTCAGCCGCAGCAACGACGGGCAGGGAACCCGTTCCCTGCCCGCTCCATGCACGAAGCGGGCGCTCAGTGCAGCTTGACGCGCGGCAACGTCGTGCGCCGCAGCCAGTGCGCGAACGTGTCGAGCACCATGCGCGGATAGCCGTGCAGCGCCGCGATATGCAGCCGATACAGCGACATGTACATGAACCGCGCGAACAGCCCTTCGATCAGCATGTTGCCGCCGATCAGCCCGCCCATCAGGTTGCCGACCGCGCTGAAGTGACCGAGCGACACGAGCGAGCCGAAATCGCGATACGTGAACTCGGGCAGCGGACGCCCGTCGAGCCGGCAGCCGATCGCCTTCAGCAGGAAGCTCGCCTGCTGGTGCGCGGCCTGCGCGCGCGGCGGCACGTTGCGCTCGTTGCCGGGCCACACGCATGCGGCACAGTCGCCGAGCGCGAACACGTTGTCGTCAGTGAAGGTTTGCAGCGTGCGACGCACGTCGAGCTGGCCGAGCTTGTTGACCTGCAGGCCGTCGAGATGCGACAGCACCGACGGCGCCTTGATGCCGGCCGCCCAGACCGTGAGGTCCGCGCGCACCGCCTTGCCGCTCGCGGTATGCACGACGCCCGGCGCGACCTCGGTCACGCGCTCGGCGAGCATCAGCCGCACGCCGAGCTTCTCGAGCAGTTCGGCCGTCGCCGCGGACACGCGTTCCTGCAGCGCCGGGAGAATCCGCGGCCCCGATTCGATCAGCACGATGCCGACGTCGTGCCGCGGATCGAGCTTGTGCAGACCGTACACGGACAGCACCTGCGCGGTGTTGCGCAACTCCGCGGACAACTCGACGCCCGTCGCACCGCCGCCGACGATCACGACCTGGATGCGCGGCTCGGACGCCGCACCCGGCACGGGCTCGGCAGGCGCCTGATGTTCGGCGCGCATGCACGCAGCGATCAACCGCTTGCGGAAACGCTCGGCCTCGCCGACGGTATCCAGTGCGATCGCGTTTTCCGCCGCGCCCTGCACGCCGAAGAAGTGCGTCGTGCTGCCGATCGCGATCACGAGCGTGTCGTATTCGAGGTCACGCGCCGGCAGCAGCGCCTCGCCGTCGCTGTCGTTGACGGGCGACAGCGTGATGCGCTTCGCGGCGCGGTCGAGCGCGCTCAGTTCGCCCTGCTGGAACTCGAACCCATGCCAGCGCGCCTGCGCCGCGTATTCGAGCTCCTGCGTGAACGGGTCCATGCTGCCGGCCGCGACTTCGTGCAGCAATGGTTTCCAGATGTGGGTCGGATTGCGGTCGACGAGCGTGACGAGCGCACGCGCGGGACGATTGCCGCGCGCGCCGTAACGGTCGCCGAGCCGCGTCGCCAGTTCCAGGCCGCCCGCGCCTCCGCCTACGATGATGATCCGATGCATCTGATTCCCCCTTTGCGATTCGAAACTTCTGCCGCCGGACGATACGGACGCGATGCGTTCGCATCGCCCGCTGGATTAACCAGTTCGGACATCATCGATGTGCAGTTCGAAGCACTTCGATGCGCCGACCCCGGAACGCGGGGCGCGCTGCCCCCGCGACAATGACCTGGCTGACATGCATTGTCCGGGAGCTTGCGCGTTGACCACAAGCAAACCATCTCGATATTCAGCATCCCTGCAACAATATGCTGCGGGAATGCGGGAATCAGGCAGCGATGCGTCAGTGTGCCTCTTCCCAGTTCGCACCGGCGCCGACTTCGGCGACGAGCGGGACCTTCAGCTTCGCGACACCGCACATCATTTCCGGCAACTTCTCGCGCACGAGCGACAGTTCGCCGTCGGGCACCTCGAGCACCAGTTCATCGTGCACCTGCATGATCATGCGCGACGCGAGCCCGTCGCGCGTGAGCCAGTCGTCCACCGCGATCATCGACAGCTTGATCAGGTCGGCCGCCGTGCCCTGCATCGGGGCATTGATGGCCGCGCGCTCGGCCGCCTGACGGCGCGGGCCGTTGCCGCCGTTGATTTCCGGCAGCCATAGGCGGCGGCCGAAAACGGTTTCGACGTAGCCCTTTTCCTTGGCCACCGCGCGCGTATTTTCCATGTACTGCGCAACACCCGGGTAACGCGCGAAGTAGCGGTCGATATAGAGCTTCGCCGCATCGCGCGTGATGCCGAGGTTCGACGCGAGGCCGAACGCGCTCATCCCGTAGATGAGCCCGAAGTTGATCACCTTCGCGATCCGGCGCTGGTCGGAATTGACCTCCAGCGGCGTCACGCCGAACACTTCGGCGGCGGTGGCACGGTGAATGTCCTCGCCCTGCGAGAACGCACGCAAGAGCGACGCGTCGCCCGAGATGTGCGCCATGATCCGCAGTTCGATCTGCGAATAATCGGCCGACACGATCCGGTGGCCCGGCGACGCGATGAATGCCTCGCGGATGCGCCGGCCTTCGGCCGTGCGCACCGGAATGTTCTGAAGATTGGGATCGTTCGACGCGAGGCGCCCCGTGACGGCGACGGCCTGCGCATAGTTCGTATGCACGCGGCCCGTTGCGGGGTTCACCATGCGCGGCAGCTTGTCGGTGTAGGTCGACTTCAGCTTCGACAGCCCGCGATGTTCGAGCAGCAGCTTCGGCAGCGGATAATCCTCGGCCAGCTTCTGCAGCACTTCCTCGTCGGTCGACGGCGCGCCGCTCGGCGTTTTCTTCACGACCGGCAACTGCAGCTTCTCGAAGAAGATCTGCCCGATCTGCTTCGGCGAGCCGAGATTGAATTCGCCGCCGGCCAGTTCGTATGCTTGGCCCTCGAGCTCGATGAGCCGCGTGGCGATCTCGCTGCTTTGCGCCTGCAACAGCGCATCGTCGATCAGCACGCCGGTGCGCTCCATCTTGCGCAACACGAGCGACACCGGCATCTCGATGTCGCGATACACGTGTTCGAGGCCCGGCTCGCGCGCGACCTGCGGATACAACGCCTGATGAAGCTGCAACGTGATGTCGGCATCTTCGGCCGCGTACGCAGCGGCCTGCTCGAGCGCGACTTCGTCGAAGCCGATCTGCTTCGCGCCCTTGCCGGCCACGTCTTCGTACTTGATCGTCTTGACGCCCAGATGACGCAGCGCGAGGCTGTCCATGTCGTGCGTGCGATGCGATTCGAGCACGTACGATTCGAGCAGCGTGTCGTGCTCGATGCCGTTCAGCGCGATATCGTAATTCGCGAGCACCTGCGCGTCGTACTTCAGGTGCTGGCCGACCTTCTTGCGATCGGCCGATTCGAGCCACGGCTTCAGGCGCGCGAGCACATCGTCGAACGGAAGCTGCTCGGGCAGGTCGGGGCCGCGGTGCGCAACCGGCAGGTAGGCAGCCTTGCCCGGCTCGATCGAGAACGACAGCCCGACGAGTCGCGCCGCCATCGGATCGAGCGACGTGGTTTCGGTATCGAATGCGGTCAGTGCGGCCGCATCGATCTTCGCGAACCATGCATCGAACTGCTCCCACGTCTGGATCGTGTCGTATTCGCGGACAATGTCGGCCATCACCGCCGGCGCCGGCTCGCCTTCCGGCGCATCGGCGCCGCCGCCTTCCGCGGGCGCGCTCTCGACTTCGCGCAGCCACGTCTTGAAGCCGTAGCGCGCGAAGATGTCGCGCAGCAGGTCGCGCGCTTCGCCGTCGGATTTCAGCGACGCCTCGATCGATTCGAGATGCGGCGCGAGATCGCAGGCCGTATCGACGGTCACGAGCTTGCGGCCGAGCGGCAGGAAGTCGAGCGCGCGGCGCAGGTTGTCGCCGACCACGCCCTTGATCTCGCCCGCGTGTTCGATCACGCCGTCGAGGCTGTCGTATTGCGACAGCCATTTGACGGCCGTCTTCGGCCCGCACTTCTCGACGCCCGGCACGTTGTCGACGGTGTCGCCGATCAGCGACAGGTAGTCGATGATCCGCTCGGGCGGCACGCCGAACTTCGCGATCACGCCGTCGCGATCGAGCGTCTCGTCGGTCATCGTGTTGACGAGCGTGACGTGATCGGTGACGAGCTGCGCGAGATCCTTGTCGCCGGTCGACACGATCACGTTCATGCCGTGCCGCTCGGCTTCGCGCGCGAGCGTGCCGATCACGTCGTCGGCTTCGACGCCCTCGACCATCAACAGCGGCCAGCCGAGTGCGCGCACCGCGCCGTGAATCGGTTCGACCTGCAAGGCAAGATCGGGCGGCATCGACGGACGGTTTGCCTTATAGTCGGCATAAAGGTCATCGCGGAACGTCTTGCCCTTTGCATCGAACACGCAAGCGCTATACTCTGCACTGACTTCCTTGCGCATACGGCGCAGCATGTTGATGATTCCGTAGAGCGCTCCGGTCGGCTCCCCGCCAGGGCCACGCAAATCAGGCATCGCATGGTAAGCCCGATACAGATAGCTCGAACCGTCAACCAATAGCAGGGTCTTACCTTCCAGATTTCGTTCTTCAGGCATTATGAACAAGAGAAAAGTGATTCCGAGTCTGCGTTCGCTCGCAGACCAAGAACGCGCGACGGCCAAGAAGGCGCGCGCATCGTGGCAGATGTTCACGATTATGGCAGAGTTTATCGAGGCGACCGAGTACCTGTCGGAGATCCGCCCTGCCGTCAGCATCTACGGTTCTGCCCGCCTCAAACCCGACACGCCGCACTACAAGCTCGCCGTGCAGATCGCGCGCAAGCTCTCCGACGCCGGCTTCGCCGTGATCTCCGGCGGCGGCCCCGGCATCATGGAAGCCGCGAACAAGGGCGCGCACGCGGGCAAGGCACCGTCGGTCGGCCTGAACATCGAGCTGCCGCATGAGCAGGCCGGCAACCACTATCAGGACATCTCGCTGCGCTTCCGTCACTTCTTCACGCGCAAGGTCACGTTCGTGAAGAACTCCGACGCGGTGATCGTGATGCCGGGCGGCTTCGGCACGCTCGACGAACTGTCCGAAGTGCTCACGCTGATCCAGACGAAGAAGTCGCGCCTCGTGCCGATCATTCTCGTCGGCAGCGAGTTCTGGAAGGGCCTGCTGCAATGGTTCCGCGACCAGCTGATTCCGATGGGCCTCATCAATCCGGAAGACATGAACCTGATGCAGGTGATCGACGATCCCGACCAGGTGCTCGACGCCGTGCTCGCGTTCTACGAGGACAGCGGCGAAGAGGAAGGCTCGGACGATGGCGAAGGTCATCCGCCGCGGCCCGAAGAAGACCGCATGTTCTATCTGTAAATCCGTGATCGATCGATGTCGATGGCCGGCCTCACGGCCGGCGTATCGCTTCACGCGCGGCAGGCATGGCCATTCGGCCTCCTGCCGCGCATGACTTTGTAACGTCGCGTTAATCCGGTTTCACGGTCGCGTGCCGTCGAATGTCAAATCCCGGCCGCCCGCGCCGCGCGCTGCGCGGCAACGTCCCGCGCGGGCGGCTCGTCATTGTCAAATCACGCTGCGCGCGCACCATCCGGTCGCACCGCGTCACGCCAATCCGCGGTAACAAACACGTCTCGCCTTTTCGTCGCCGCGCCAGCACACTGCAGTCGTCGGCGTGGCGGCCCCCCGGTGGAACGATTCCCCCTCGCGTCCATCGCGTCGCGCCGACCTTTCAACAACGACATCACGGAAAAGAACATGCAACGCTCGCTGATCGCCCTCGCCTTCGCCGGCCTCGGCCTTTCGCTGTCCGGCCTCGCCCACGCCGTCAACGTCGACGTCAACATCGGCACGCCCGCACCGGTCGTCGTCGCGCCTGCGCCCGTGGTGGTGGTTGGCTGGCACGGCGACCGCTACTGGGACGGCCATCGCTACTGGGAGCGCCGCGAATGGGAAGACCATCAGCGCTATCGTGGTCACGAAGGGCGCGGCTATCACTGCCCGCCGGGACACGCGAAGAAAGGCGAGTGCTGAACGCCACGACGCGAACCTAGACGGCAAGGCCGCCTGCGCACCACGGTGCCAGGCGGCCTTGTCGTTTCCGGGCCGCCGCCGGGATACGCGCCCCGTCAGGTCGTCACGCCGCCGCATCCGCCAGCGAAAGCGGCGCCAGGTCCGGATGCGCGCCGAGCCGGTCGGCAAGGAAGTCCATCAGCAGCCGGTTTCGTCGCGGCAGATGGGTGCGCTGCGGCATGCACAGATAGAGGCCGTAGCGGGACGTCACGTGCCGGGTCAGCAGCGGCACGAGGCGCCCTTCGCGCACGTGCGCGTGGACGGAATAGCCGAAGAACTGGCCGATCGCGGCGCCGCTCAGTACGGTATCGAGTTCCGCATCGATATCGTTGGTCGCGATGAACGGACGCACCTGCCGGGTATGCACGCCGCCGTCGACGAGAAATTCCCACGGAAACGGCTTGCCCGTGCGCGGGTACAGGAACGCGGTGCAGCGATGATCGGCCAATGCGTCGATCGTCTGCGGTTCGCCGTGCCGACGCAGGTACGCGGGCGCCGCGCACACGATCAGTTGCAGGTCGGCGACGCGACGCGCGACCAGTCCGCTGTCGGGCAGATTACCGGTCCGAAGCGCGATGTCGATCCGCTGCTCGACGATGTCGGCCATATCGTCGCTGACGATCAGCTCGGCGGTCACGCCCGGCTGACGGTCGCAAAACTCACCGAGCAACGGCGCAAGAAAGCGCCTCGCCAACGAATACGGCGCCGCGACACGGATCGTCCCGACCGCCTGCGCGCGATCGTCGTCCAGCATGCGCAGCGCACTCTCCAGTTCGCCGACCGCGCCACGACACTGGGCCAGCAGGCGCTCGCCCTCGGCCGTCAGCGCGATCCGGCGCGTCGAACGCTGAAACAGCCGAACGCTCAGCAGCGTCTCCAGCCCGGCGACCTGCTTGCTTGCCGCCTGCGGCGTCATGCCCAGTTCGCGGGCGCCCGCGCTGATGCTGCCCGCAACCGCGACGCGGACAAATACCGTCAACGCTTTCAAACGATCCATTCGGCACTCCGTCAAGCCCGATTCGCCCGGGCATTCATCCATGGCGTTGCAGCGCGTGCCGGTCGCGTTGAATCGGTTTCAACCGAACCGGCACTATTCGCACCGCGACTGGCTTCGCACAATGACGCTGTCTTCAATGCCCCGGCCCGGCGGGCCGCACGCCATGAACCAGCGCTCATTCTCCATCGTTTCCCGAACCGCCGTCGCGATCGCGATGATCGCCGCAGGCACATCGACCGTCGCCGCGCAGGAGGCTCGTGCGGACGAAACGGTCCTGCTGCGAACCACCCGCGCATGGGACGGCTCGCGCTACCGCGCCTACCCGCGGCAGCAACCGGAAATCACCGTCGTACGCTACACGATCCCGCCGCACGCCGTACTGCCATGGCACCAGCATCCGTCGATCAACGTCGGCTACGTGCTGTCCGGACACCTGAACGCGGTACGTCGAAGCGACGGCAAGCGGCTCGCGCTCGGCCCCGGCGACGTGGTGCCGGAAATGGTCGGCGGCGTTCATCGCGGCGAGACCGGCGACGAGCCGGCCGAGCTCATCGTGTTCTACGCGGGTGCGCCCGGGCTGCCGTTGACGGTATCCGCCGGCGAAGACTGAACGCCGGCCCGTCGGCCGCCACGATTTCCCCTCATCCGGAGCCATCCATCATGTCCGACTCACGCATTCAGCGCCCCCCGCTTGCCGATACGCCGTCGCGCCTCGACGGCCGTGTCGCCCTCGTCACCGGCGGCGGCACCGGGATTGGCCGCGCCGCCGCGATCGCGTTCGCCCGGCACGGCGCCCGTGTCGTCGTCGCCGGCCGACGCCCGGCGCTGCTCGACGAAACCGTGCAGGCGATCGCCGGGGAAGGAGGCGACGCATTCGCCGTCCCTGTCGACATCGCATCGTCCGACAGCGTCCGCGCCCTCGTTGCCGCAACGATCGAACGCTACGGTGCGCTGCACGCGGCATTCAACAATGCCGGCACCGAAGGCACGTTCGCGCCGATCGTCGACCAGACGGAAGCCGATTTCGACCACGTGATCGCCACCAATCTCAAGGGCACCTGGCTGTCGGTCAAGCTCGAGATGGAAGCCATGCTCGCGCACGGCGGCGGTGGCGCGATCGTCAATACGTCGTCGTGGCTCGCGCGCGGCGCGCTCGCCGGCTCGTCGGTCTATTCGGCGAGCAAGGGCGCGCTCGACGCGATGGTCCGCGCGGTCGCGCTCGAGGGCGGGCCGCACGGCATCCGCATCAACAACGTGAACCCCGGCGTCATCGACACGCCGATGGCGCGCCGCTTCGGCGACGACGAGATGCTGCGCCCGTTCGCCGCCTTCACGCCCGCGCGGCGGGTCGGCACGCCCGAGGACGTCGCGGATGCCGCCGTGTGGCTGTGCAGCGACGCCGCGCGCTTCATCACCGGCGAATCGATTCTGGTCGACGGCGGCTATACGATCGCCGGCATGCGTTGAACGACGCGGCATCGCGACCCACGACAGAGAGGAACCGATGGAATACGTGAGACTGGGCACGTCCGGGATGAAGGTATCGAGACTTTGCCTCGGCTGCATGACCTATGGCGACCCGGCATGGCGGCCGTGGGTCGCGACCGAACGCGACGCGCTGCCGTTCATCCGCGCCGCGCTCGATGCAGGCGTGACCTTCTTCGACACGGCGGACATTTATTCGAACGGCGAAAGCGAACGCATTCTCGGTCGCGCGCTGTGCGATTTCGCGACGCGCGACGACGTCGTGATCGCGACGAAGGCGTTTTTTCCAATGCGCGACGCGCCGAATGCGCGCGGACTGTCGCGCAAGCATCTGTTTTCGAGCATCGACGCATCGCTGCAGCGTCTCGGCACCGACTACGTCGATCTGTACATCGTGCATCGCTTCGATCCGGACACACCGATCGAGGAAACGCTGGATGCGCTCGACGCGATCGTCAGGAGCGGCAAGGTCCGCTATCTCGGCGCATCGTCGATGCATGCGTGGCAGTTCATGAAGATGCTGGACTACCAGCGGCATCACCGTCTGGCGCCGTTCGTGTCGATGCAGAGCCAGTACAGCCTGATCTGCCGCGACGACGAGCGCGACATGCTGCCGCTGTGCATCGGCGAAGGCATCGCGTACACGCCGTGGTCGCCGCTCGGTCGCGGGCTGCTGGCCGGCTCGCGCAACGCCGCGACGACGCGCGCCGCCACCGATCAGCAGATCGCGTCGTGGTACGACGGTCGGGATGCGGTCGCGGCGACCGTGGAGACGGTCGGGCAGGTCGCGCAAGCGCGCGGCGTGCCGCCCGCGCAGATTGCACTCGCATGGGCGTTGCGCCGCCCGGGTGTCACGGCGCCGATCGTCGGGCTGTCGAAGCCGCATCACGTGACCGACGCGCTCGCGGCACTCGGTCTCACGCTCGACGATGACGAAACCGCGCTGGTCGAGGCGGCATTCGATCGCACGGTTGAACCGGTGCAATGGTGAGCCGGGCGCGCGGGCCCGGCTGAAGGCGCGCTCCGGCAGCGCCATGGCGACACTGCGGGACAACGCGCGTTCTGTTCTTACTGGAACGCCACTTCCGCGAAGCTCCGCAGTTTGCGGCTATGCAGCTTGTCGAGCCCGTTCGTGCGCAGGATCTCCATCGCCTTCACGCCGATCTGCAGATGCTGGTCGACCTGCCCGCGATAGAACGTGTCGGCCATGCCCGGCAGTTTCAGCTCGCCGTGCAGCGGCTTGTCCGATACGCACAGCAGCGTGCCGTACGGCACGCGGAAGCGGAACCCGTTCGCGGCGATCGTCGCGCTTTCCATGTCGAGCGCGATCGCCCGGCTCTGCGACAGGCGCTGCACGGGCTCGCGGTGATCGCGCAGTTCCCAGTTGCGGTTGTCGACGCTCGCGACCGTCCCCGTGCGCATCACGCGCTTCAGCTCGACGCCTTCGAGCTGCGTGACTTCGGCCACGCCGCGCTCGAGTGCGAGCTGCACTTCGGCGAGCGCCGGGATCGGCACCCACAGCGGCAGGTCGGCGTCGAGCACGTGATCCTCGCGCACGTAACCGTGTGCGAGCACGTAGTCGCCGAGACGCTGCGTGTTGCGCAGGCCCGCGCAGTGACCGAGCATCACCCATGCATGCGGACGCAGCACCGCGATGTGGTCGGTGATCGTCTTCGCATTCGACGGGCCGACGCCGATGTTGACCATCGTGATCCCGCTGCCGTCCGCGCGCTTCAGGTGATACGCGGGCATCTGCGGCAGCCGCGGCGGCGCGGCGCCTTCGGCCGCCTCGCTGCCGAGATTCGCGTTGTACGTGATGACGTCGCCCGGCTCGACGAACGCGCTGTACTGGCTGCGGTACGCACGCACCTCCGGATCGCTGCTTTCGGTCATCAGCATGCGGCCCAGCTTCACGAACTCGTCGATATAGAACTGATAGTTCGTATAGAGCACGTAATTCTGGAAATGCGTGGGCGACGTGGCCGTGTAGTGACGCAGCCGGTGCAGCGAGAAGTCGACGCGCGCGGCGGTAAACAGCGCGAGCGGATGCGGCTCGCCATGCTCGGGCTCGAACGTGCCGTTGACGATGCGGTCGTCGAGATACGACAGATCGGGCGTATCGAAGATGTCGCGCATCGCGAGCAGGCGGTCGCGGTCGAGTTCGCCTTCGAGGTGGATCCCTTCGGGGAACGCAAAGTGGATCGGAATCGGCTGCGACGACACGCCGATCTCGATCTTTACATGGTGGTTCTTCGACAGCAGACGCAGTTGCTCGCGATAGTAGTTCGCGAAGAGATCGGGACGCGTGACGGTGGTCTCGAACACGCCCGGGCCCGCGACGAAACCGTACGAGCGGCGCGAATCGACGTGCGTATTGACTTCGGTGCGGATGCGTACGAACGGATAGCACGCGCGCACGTGCTCGGTGATCGGTTCGTGGCGGCGGTAGCGCGCGAATGCATCGCGCAGGAAACCGGTATTGGTATCGTAGATGGCCGACAGCCGCGCGACGGCGGTGATCGGATCGTCGAATGCTTCGACGGGCGGGCTCTCGGGCGTCAGCACCCGGTGCCGGCGGCTCAAATCGTTCTTCATTTTCATCACCTCGTCTGATCCAACGACATTACCACGGAACCCGGTCGCGCTCATGGCCGCCCGCTTGCACGCAGCTTGCAAACGAAGGCCGGGCGGCGCGCAGTATTTGCTAAAATCGGAAGGTTCACTGGAGACTCATCATGAAGCCGCTCATTCTCGTCGCCGCTGCCGCCGCGTTCGCTGGCACGTTCGCCACCGCCGGCGCCGCCTATGCCGCCGGCAGCACGCCGGCCGCCGACGCGCAGGCCCAGGCCGAGGCCAACGAAGCCGCCGGCCTGCCCGATCTCCGCAAGATCAACCGGCCGGGCGCCGAAGTCACGTCGAAAGTCGATTTCGCCGACATCCGCCGCACGCCGAGCTTCCATGAAAAGAGCAAGAACGGCACCGAGGTCACCGAGTATCGCGATCGCGGCAAGCCGGTCGAGATCGACGTGAAGTCGAACTTCGGCACGCGCTACCAGATGAGCTCGACGCTCGACACGTCGCCGAAGCCGCACGACGCGGGCGTCCCGATCACGCGCCTGCCGTCGGTCAACCTGCGCTACTGATTTCCTGCCGCGCCGCATCGATCCCGATGCGGCGCGGCGGCTCCCCCTTCACCTCCTGTCGCGCTGCACGCCCCGCGCGGGCCGACAACTGACCAGACGCATCTCGCATGGCCGTTTTCACCGCTGTTTCCGACTCCGATCTCGCGCAATGGATGCGCCACTATGAACTGGGCGACGTGCTGGCGTTCCGCGGCATTCCGTCCGGCATCGAAAACAGCAATTTCTTCCTGACGACGACGCGCGGCGAGTACGTCCTCACGATCTTCGAAAAGCTGACGGCGGAACAACTGCCGTTCTACCTGGACCTGATGCGCCATCTGGCCGGCCACGGCGTGCCGGTGCCGGATCCGGTCCCCCGCGACGACGGCGCGCTGTTCGGCGAGTTGCACGGCAAGCCGGCGGCGATCGTCACGAAGCTCGACGGGGCCGCCGAACTCGCACCGGGGGTCGAACACTGCATCGAGGTCGGGCAGATGCTCGCGCGCCTGCACCTGGCCGGCCGCGACTATCCTCGCTACCAGCCGAACCTGCGCAGCCTGCCGTGGTGGCAGGAGAACGTGCCGGCGATCGTCCCGTTCGTCTCGGACGCGCAGCGCACGCTGCTCGAGGGCGAGCTGGCGCATCAGGCCGCATTCTTCGCGTCGGACGATTACGCGGCGCTGCCGAGCGGCCCGTGCCACTGCGACCTGTTCCGCGACAACGTGCTGTTTGCGCACGCGGCGCCCGATACCGGCCATGACGTCCGGCTCGGCGGGTTCTTCGACTTCTATTTCGCCGGCTGCGACAAATGGCTGTTCGACGTCGCGGTCACCGTCAACGACTGGTGCGTCGACCTCGCGACCGGCGTGCTCGACGTCGCGCGCGCGGACGCGCTGGTGCGCGCGTACCAGACGGTGCGCCCGTTCACGGCCGAGGAGCGCCGCCACTGGCGCGACATGCTGCGCGCCGGCGCGTATCGCTTCTGGGTATCGCGCCTGTACGACTTCTACCTGCCGCGTGCGGCCGAAATGCTCAAACCGCACGACCCCGGCCATTTCGAACGCATCCTGCGTGAGCGTATTGCCCATACGCCCGCGCTTCCCGAGATCCACACCGCATGCAACTGATCGAAGTGCCCGCGAAAGCGGGCTATGTCTGGTTCCGTCAAGGCATCTGGCTGTTCCGCCGGAACCCGCTCGCGTTCATCACGCTGTTCTTCACGTACCTGCTGGCGATCACGCTGGTGTCGATGGTGCCGGTGGTCGGCGCGGCGCTGCCGCTGCTGTTCATCCCCGGCATCGCGGTCGGCTTCATGGCCGCGTGCCGCGACACGGTGGCCGGCAAACCGGTGATGCCGACGATCCTCATCGACGGCTTCCGCTCGTACGGCCCGGCCACGACGCAGCGGCTGCTCGTGCTCGGCGTCGTCTATGTCGCGCTGATGGTGCTGGTGTTCGCCGCTTCGTCGATCGTGGACGGCGGCGCCCTGCTCCACATGATGCTGGGCACGACCGGCGACCCGAGCACCACGCCGGAAGCGCTCGCCGCGCAAGGCACGCTCGGCGCACTGCTCCTCGCGACGCTGCTCTACGCGCCGGTCGCGATGCTGTTCTGGTTCGCCCCCGTGCTCACCGCGTGGCATGACATTCCGCCCGCCAAGGCGCTGTTCTTCAGCATCGTCAGCTGCTGGCGCAATCGCGGCGCATTCGTCGTGTACGGCCTGCTGTGGTTCGGCGTCGCGCTCGGCACGTCGTTCGGCCTGTCGCTGCTGCTGCAGGCGCTCGGCGCCGGCGCCTACGGGCTGACGATCATGATGCCGGTGACGATCATCATCGTCACGATGATGTACTGCTCCTTTTACGCGACCTATCGCGGCTGCTTCGGCGTGCAGGAACCGGGCGGCCCGACGCCCGCGTCGGGCCGCTGAGCCCGGCATCGGCCGGCACGCGTCGCCGGCCGCCCTTCCCCGCCCGGGCCGGACGTCGCCGGCGGCCCATCCAGCCCGCCGCCGTTTGCCCGTCTCCCCTGTTCAACCGAATCATTTGCGCGCAAAATAATTTGTGTGCAAATCGTTAGCGCGTCCGCCGCGCCGCCCGAATCATGGACCGTCTGCCCCCATTACCCCAGACGCTCGACGAGCAACTCTGCTTCGCGCTGTATGCCACGTCGCATGCGATGACGAAGGCGTACAAGCCGTTGCTCGACAAGCTGTCGCTGACCTACCCCCAATATCTGGCGATGCTCGTGCTGTGGGAACGCGACGACATCGCGGTGAAGGACATCGCGGGCCGGCTCGACCTCGACCCGGCCACCGTCACGCCGCTGCTGAAACGGCTCGAGGCGCTCGGCTATGTCGAGCGCGTGCGCAGCGCGACCGACGAGCGCGTCGTGAACGTGCGCGTGACGGCGGAAGGACGCGCGCTGAAGGACAAGGCGCGCTCGGTACCCGCCGATCTCTTTTGCGCGATGCAGCAAACACCCGAATTTCTGGTGCGGCTGCGCGCGGATCTCCAGCAACTGCGCAGCGCGCTGTCGGACGCCAACGAAAGCTGACGCACCGCGCCGCCAACGGGCCCGGCACTGTCGGGCCTTTTCTTTAAAATTTCATTTGCACACAAATCATTTGTGTTCTATATTTTATTCGTGGCCGGCGACACCCCGTCCGACCGGACCGCTTTCCTCCCTTTCCTTCGACAGGAGCTGCACGATGAACATTCTGTACAAGACGAGCGCCACGAGCACGGGCGGCCGCGACGGCCGCGCGGTATCCGCCGACAACAAGCTGGAAGTGAAGCTGGCCGCGCCGCGCGAGCTCGGCGGCACGGGCGCCGAAGGCACGAATCCGGAGCAGCTCTTTGCCGCAGGCTACTCGGCCTGTTTCCTGAGCGCGATGAAATTCGTCGCCGGCCAGAACAAGCAGGCGCTGCCGGCCGACACGCAGGTCACGGCAGAAGTGGGCATCGGCCCGAACGATGCAGGCGGCTTCGGGCTGGACATCGAGCTGCGCGTGTCGCTGCCCGGTCTCGACAAGGCCGACGCGCAGGCGCTGGTCGACAAGGCACACCAAGTGTGCCCGTACTCGAACGCCACGCGCAACAACGTGCCGGTACGCCTGACGGTCGTCTGACGCGACGCACGGCGCCAAATGCAAAAGGGCGTGTGCGGCTTGTGCCGCACACGCCCTTTTGCGTGATTCTCGGGGCCGACTGACGAGCCGGCCCGTGCTGCGCTGCTTAACGCGAGCCGAACGAGAACGGACGGCCCATCGCCGCTTCGCGATCGATCTTGCGCATACGGAATTCGAGATCGTAGATGTCGGTCGCTTCGGACAGGTACGCTTCGGCGCGCTCTTTCGAGGCCTTCTCGGCGTTCTTGGTCAGCATCAGGAAGAGGTGGCTCAGCAGGTACATGTTCGATCTCGCAATCCAAAGGTTCTTTGACTAGGGTTTTCCCGAATTATAGGGAAAACCCTAAACCTTGGCTAGCATCGATCAGACGGTGCGTCGTTCGGTCGCCACAGTTCGGCGATTCTGTTCGAAAAAGGACCAGATCATGGCGCTCGCATCGGGGCCGACGGCCGCGTGAAACGGCACGGCTTCGTCGCCGCCCGCCCACGCATGATCGAGCCCTTTCACGTGACACAGCCGCACGACCGGTTCGCCGTCGCGGCGCACGTCGGTGATCTGCGCGCCCGCGTCGCGCGTCTCCGCGCGGTCGCCGCCGCGCAGCGCGCCGCGGCTGTCCGCGAGCCCGTTCAGGCGCATGAACTGCACGGTCAACTGATCGGCGTTCTTCGGCGCGACGACATGGTCGCCGTCGCCCTGCACGATCAGCGCTGGCATGCCCGGATGCGAACCGGGGTCGACCAGCGCATCGACGGCCGCAGCCGGGTTCAGCCGCAGACCGCGCCGCATCACGTCCATCGCGCTGATCCCGGAATTCGCCTCGCCGAGCGCCGGGCCCGAATGCAGCGCGACCGCCGCGAAGCGGTCGGGATGGTGCAGCGCGAGCAGCGACGCGAGGCCCGCGCCGGCCGACAGGCCCGCGACGTACACGCGCGACGCGTCGAAACCGCGCTCGTCGACGAGCGCGTCGACGAGCGACGCGACCGCGTCCGCTTCGCCGCGGCCCGCGCGGTCGGTGTCTTCGTACCAGTGCCAGCAGCCGTGCGCGTGCGCGCGCAGCGATTGCTCGGGATACAGCACCGCGAAACCGTGCTTGTCGGCCAGCAGGTTCATCCGGGTGCCCTGCGCGAACTCGTCGGCCGATTGCTGGCAGCCGTGCAGCATCACGACGAGCGGCATCGCGCCGCGCCGACGCCCTGGCGGCACGTAGAGGCCATATGCAAGTTGCTGGACCAGGCGGCCGAGCGCCGGCGCCATCGGATGCTCGCCACGCGTCCATTCGCCGGCCGCCCACGCCGCCGCGCGAGGCCGCACGCGCGACTCGCGCGGCGGGGACAGATCAGCGGCAGCGGACGACGCCGCGGCCTCAAGCGTATCGCGCGTGATCCGCTGGGCATCGCGCGCCGCACGTTTGGCAGCCGGAGACAGCATGCGTTTCACGCCGCCCAGCCACACCTTCGTCAGACTTTTGGTCATCGATCGGGCTCGCAGTCAGGAAAAATGGGGACACCACACAGGGTGCATCGTTCGCGTTTGTGCAATGCACCATAACACTGTTTCTGGGATTTTTCCTGCACGCGGATAGTTCCCCGCGCCGCGAAAAACGGGCCCCGAGCACACGCGGCGCTATACTCGGGTTTGGCCGCTTGTATCCGTTGTAGTCGTTCTTTCCGGCTCGCGCGTTGATTTAAGCATTCGTCCCGCCTCTGCCTGCTCCCTTCCCGATGTTCGACCTGTCCTCTCACCTGTGGATCATGATCACCGCATTCGGCGGCGCCGGCCTGACGTTGCCGCTCGCGGTCACGATCGCGGTCTGGCTGGCGCTCGGCTACTCGTGGCAGCGTTCGGTCGCGTGGCTGGGGGTGCTCGCGGCCGCGATCGCGGTCGTCGCGCTCACCAAGATCGCGTTCCTCGGCTGGGGCATCGGCATCCGCTCGTGGGACTTCACGGGCTTCAGCGGCCACGCGATGCTGTCGACGTCGGTGTATCCCGTCGCGATCTTCCTCGCGCTGATCCGCACGCGCGCGCCGGTCCGCATCGCCGGCATCGCGCTCGGCCTCGCGGCCGGCATCGCGGTCGGCGTGTCGCGCGTCGCGCTGGATGCCCATTCGCCGTCCGAATCGATCACCGGCTGCATCGTCGGCGCGATCGCCGCGCTCGTATTCATCGCCGGTTCATGGCGCGCCGTGCCGCACCGCTGGTCGGTGCCGGCCGTGGTCGCGAGCCTCGCGCTCGTCACGGTTGCGCTGCACGGCATCACGGTTCCGTCGCATCGCTGGGTCACCAAGGTCGCGCTGGAGTTGTCGGGCCACGAGCGCCCGTTCGTCCGCGCGCGCTGGAAAGCCAATCCGAACTACCGGCCGGCGTCGCAGCCGTCGTCGCTGCAGCGCAGCGAATCGGCGGCGGCATTGCTGCACGCGTGACGGGCCGCGCGAGCGTCATTCCCGCCCGATCTCAAGTCTGACGATTTCATGTGCGCCGTCACATGAACGGTATGTCGAGCGTTATAACCCGCCCTATATTACGATTACGGTTTTCCACCATTCAAACGATCAGACCATGCGCTCAACCGTTCGCCCGCTTCGCCGCACCCTGCTCCGCTTTCTGCCGATCGCCACGCTTGCCGCCGGGATCGCGTTCAGCGCACCGGCTTCCGCTGCCGACGAACTGGTCGTCTCGGCAGCCGCAAGCCTGACGAACGCGTTCAAGGCCGTCGGCGACGCTTACCAGAAGCAGCATCCGGACACCAAGGTGCTGTTCAACTTCGGCGCGTCGGACGTGCTGATGCAGCAGATCGCCAAGGGCGCACCGGCCGACGTGTTCGCGTCCGCCGACCAGAAGGCGATGGATCGCGCGGTCAGCGAAAACGTCATCGTGCCCGGCACGCGCCGCGATTTCGCCGCGAACTCGCTCGTGCTGATCGTGCCGGCCGACAGCCACGCGGCCGCGCCGACGTCGCTGAACGACCTGACGGCGCCGGGCGTGAAGCGTGTCGCGTACGGCGACCCGGCGTCGGTGCCGGTCGGCCGCTACACCGAAGGCGCGCTGCGCGCGGCGGGCGTGTGGGACGCCATCAGCGCGAAGGGCGTGCTGGCCGCGAACGTGCGCCAGAGCCTCGATTACGTCGCGCGCGGCGAAGTCGACGCGGGCTTCGTGTTCGGCACCGACGCGGCGATCATGCCGGGCCGTGTGAAGATCGCACTGACCGTGCCGACGCAAACGGCCATCACCTATCCGATCGCGGTGGTCAAGGACAGCCGCCATGCCGCGCAGGCGCAGTCGTTCATCGACTTCGTCGCGTCGCCGCAGGGCCAGGCCGTGCTGTCGACGTTCGGTTTCAAGCCCGCGGGCAAGTGAGCGTAGCGTGATGCAGGACGCCTGGGTACCGCTGCTGCTGTCGCTGAAGGTCGCCGGCTGGGCGACCGCGCTCGACATCGTGCTCGGCGTCGCGGCCGCCTTCGTGCTCGCACGCTGGCGCTCGCCGATGCGCGACGTCGTCGATTCGCTGCTGACGCTGCCGCTCGTGCTGCCGCCGACGGTGCTCGGCTACTACCTGCTCGTGCTGCTCGGCCGGCGTGGCGTATTCGGCGCATGGCTCGACAGGCTCGGCATCGAGCTCGTCTTCACGTGGCAGGGCGCGGTGGTCGCATCGATGGTCGTCGCGTTCCCGCTGATCCTGAAGTCGGCGCGCACCGCGTTCGAGAACGTCGATCCGCATCTCGAGCGCGCGGCGCGCACGCTCGGGCTCGGCGAAGCCGCGGTGTTCTTCCGCGTGACGCTGCCGCTCGCCACGCGCGGCATCCTCGCCGGTGCGCTGCTCGCGTTCGCGCGCGCGCTCGGCGAATTCGGCGCGACGCTGATGATCGCCGGCAACCTGCCCGGCCGCACGCAGACGCTGTCGGTCGCGATCTATGCCGCCGTGCAGGCCGGCGACGACAACACCGCCAACTTCCTCGTGCTCGTGACGTCGATCACCTGCGTGCTCGTGTTGCTTGCGACCGGCTGGCTCGTGCCGTCGCGGGCCGGCCGGAGCCAACTGACATGACGCGCGCGTCACATCCGCGTCGTTCGGCCGCGCGCCGCATGACGATCCACCTTTCCGCCACGCGCGGCGCGGCACGACGGAGGCCCGCATGAGCGTCTCCGTCGATATCCGCAAGACCTACGCGAACGCCGAGCGCCGCTTCACGCTCGACGTGTCGTTTACCGCCACCACGCAGCGCGTCGTGCTGTTCGGGCCGTCCGGCGCGGGCAAGAGCATGACGCTGCAGGCGATCGCCGGCCTGCTGTCGCCCGACGAAGGCACGGTCACGCTGAACGGCGAACCGCTGTTCGATGCCGCACGCGGCATCGACGTGCCGACACGCGCGCGCCGCGTCGCCTACCTGTTCCAGGACTACGCGCTGTTTCCGCACCTGAACGTGCGCCAGAACATCGCATTCGGACTCACGCCGGGCCTGCGCAATCCGCGCGCGAAAACGGTGCCGCCCGAAGTCGCGTACTGGCTGCACGCGTTCGAACTCGACAAGCTCGCCGGGCAGTTTCCGTCGCAGTTGTCGGGCGGACAGAAGCAGCGCGTCGCGCTTGCGCGCGCACTGGTCGCGCAACCGCGCATCCTGCTGCTCGACGAGCCGTTCTCGGCGCTCGACGGCGCGATGCGCCAGCGCATGCGTCACGAGCTCGCGGAACTGCAGGCGCGGCTCGACATCCCGATGGTACTCATCTCGCACGACCCCGACGACGTCGCCGCGTTCGGCGACCAGGTCGTGCAATTGAGCGAAGGACGCGTGCAGGCGGCGACGCCGCACGCCGAGTGGCCGACGCGCGTCACCTGAGCGCGCGAAGGCAGTGGCCCTGGCAGCCACGTTGGCGCCTGAGAGAAGCCGTACTGGCGGCATAAGTTGCAACCGGGATCGAAGCCGGCGCCTCACCCCCTGGGCTGCGCCGGTTTCGCGTCCGTCCGGACGGACGCGGCTACGGCAAAGGCCCGCGCCCGCCGCCGCGTATGGTCAGCCCGTCACCGCCAGAATCACGCTCGATGCCTTGAACAACGCGATCGCGCGCCGGCCCGCGTCGAGCCGCAACGCATCGACGCTGTCGTTCGTGACGACGGCCGTGAGCGTCCCGCCGCCATCGAGCGCAAGCGTCACCTCGCTGTTCACCGCACCTGCCGCAACGGCGTCGACCATACCGCGCAACTGGTTGCGCGCGGACACTTTCAACGCTTCGGCCCCTGCTTCGCCGTCGTCGTCGACGGCCAGCACGACCCACGACGCCTTCACGAGCGCGCACGCATCCGCGCCGGGCTGCAAGCCGAGCCCGTCGGCGCTTTCATGCGTGAGCACCGCGACGATCGCCTGCCCGCCGGGCAGCACGAGCGTCACTTCGTCGTTGATCGTGCCGCGCACGATCGCTTCGACCTTGCCGAACAACTGGTTGCGCGCGCTCGTCTTCATCCCGATCCGGCCGATCAGCGCCCAGTCGACGTCGAAACCGGCCACCGCCGCGCCGGCCGCCTCGATGAAGCGGCGATGCTCGCGCTCGATCGTGCGGAACGCGGCGATCAGCGACGTCGCGCGCGGCGTCAGCGTCGTGCCGCCGCCGCCCTTGCCGCCCGTCGAACGCATCACGAGCGGTTCGCCGGCAAGATTGTTCATCGTATCGATCGCATCCCAGGCGGCCTTGTAGCTGAGGCCGACGGCCTTTGCCGCGCGCGTGATCGAACCGGTGTCGCCGACCGCCGCGAGCAGCGCGATGCGGGTGGCGCCGCCGAGCGTCTGCTCGCCCGCGCGCAACCATAGTTCGCCGCCCAGTTCGAGCGGTTCGGCAGCAGAGGAAGGAGGCAACGCGTCGGTCATCGGTCTGGTCGAAGAAAACGGGGAGTCATTATAGTGAGCGCGCACCGCTCAACCCGACTTCCCGTCGAGCCGCGGCGGACGCAGGCTCGCGAGCAGCGTCTCGGCGTCGCGCGCCGCGCGTTGCTCGAGTGCGGCCCCGTAGCCGCGCACGAAACCGAGCTGGTACGCGGGCGCCGCCAGTTGTTCGAGATGGTGCAGCGCGACCATCGTGTCGTTCGCCTCGCCCAGCACGCTCTGCACGCGCGCGAGCGTCTTGACCGTCTCGTTGCGCGTGCGGCGCGACGCCAGCGACGCGAAGAATTCGAGCGCGTAGCGCAGCCGCTTCGCATCGATCCGCACCTGGTGCCGCGCGGCCGTGTCGAGCGACGTGAGCGACGGCGAGGCATACAAATGGCCGAACAGCCGGCGCACCCGCTTGGTCGCGTGACGCCGCAGCGACGGGGTATCGTCGCCTTCCGCGGACGGCAGCGCGAGCGTGCTCAGCCATTCGAGCCAGCCCAGCGTCAGTCGCGCATAGCGCGCGGAATGCAGGGCCTGCCGCAATTCGACGCGCGCGGCCGCCGCCTGCGCACGTGCGGCGTCGAGCGTGCCGTTCCAGTCGGCGCTGCCGCCGTCGGCCGCGATCAGCGCGGGCAGGCTCTCGGTCGAGAATACGTCCCAGTCGCGCACCGTGCCGAGCAGCGCGGCGAGCCAGCGCAGGTCGACGCCGAACGTGTCCTGCCATTGCTCGTCCGCGAAGCGCGGAAAGAAGCGCATCAGCGTGCGCAACCGGCGCAGCGCGACGCGCATCTGGTGCACGAATTCGGGATCGTCGCGATCGAGTACGCCGCCTTCGTTGCCGAGCCATTGCGCGACGATGTCGCCGGACAGCGCGAACAGCGCGGCGCGCTGCGTGCGGATACCGGTCAGGTCGACGAGTTGCGCCTTGACCGGCTCGGCGACGGCGGACTCGCCCGCGCACGCGCGATCGATGACGCTGGTCAGTTGCACGAACGCGGGCCACGCGCCGCTCAGCTCGCGCGCGGCGGCGAACAGCGCATGCAATGCGGCTGCGCGCGCGGGCGGCGTTTCCCAATCGGGCGCCGCGAGACGCAGCTCGACGTGACGGCGCGGCGGCTCGGTGCCGCCATGCAGCGCGATGTCGTCGAGCGTCATCTCGACCACCACGCCGCTGTCGTCCGCCCATCGCCCGCGCCGCCGCTCGCTCACGAGCTGCAACGGCGGCGGCCCGGACGACGCGGCGAACGCCGCTTCGTCCACCGCACCGGTGCTCGCGCGATCGCGCTCGTCCGTTGCGTCTGCCGATCCGGTGTCTGCCTGCGCCGCCGGCTCCGGCATCGCGACGACGATACCCGCATGCTCGGCGTCGAACAGCTCGCGCTCCGCGACACCCGGCGCGAATGCCTTCGTGCGGGACGCGACGACCCGGCGCCCCTGCGCATTCGACTCGACCCACGTCCACCAGCGCTCGCCGGGGTTCGGCTCGGCCTCCTCGATCTGGCACGGCTCGATCGTCACGCGCTCCTGGCCGCGGCGCATGCGCACCTGCGGGCAGATCCGCCACGCGCGGACGAGTTCGGCACCGAAGTCGCGCTGCGCGCCTCGGGCCCGGCTTCCCGCCTTGACCGGCCAACCTTCCAACGACAGGCACAACACGATTTCCAGCACACGCGACATGGAGACTCCTGCACATGAAGAATCGCCGGCGCATGCCCGGTGCCGGCGTCGTCCGTGAAGCAGCTTCCAT
This sequence comes from Burkholderia sp. IDO3, assembly GCF_003366075.1. NCBI lineage: Bacteria > Pseudomonadati > Pseudomonadota > Betaproteobacteria > Burkholderiales > Burkholderiaceae > Burkholderia > Burkholderia sp. IDO3. The sequence continues at coordinate 967,764 of NZ_CP028962.1, read as the reverse complement.
AGTACACGGCGCGAAAACGCGCGGGCGACGATCCGGCCCCTGTCGCCCTGTCATGCATCAAACGACGTATTGCGCGATGCCGTTGCCGAACGACCAGTCCTCCTTCAGCACCTCGACGAGGCTGATGAAGACGTCCTGCTGCCGCACGCCGGGCTGCCGCGCGAGGTTTTCCGCGATCGTCCGGTACAGCGCCTGTTTCTGCTCGAGCGTGCGCGTGTTGTTCGCGGTGATCTGGATCATCACGAGATCGTCGCTGCGTTCGATATCGAGGTAATGGCGGCCGAATACGAAGTTCTCGGCCGAATGCTCGGTCACGACCATGAAGATGTCGTCCTCGGGCACGTTGAACGTGTGCATCAGCGCGCGATGCACGCCGTCGACGAGCGCCGCGCGATAGGCGGCCGGTTTGCCTTCGCGCACTGCGATACGGGTGAATGGCATGGTGCTGCTCCTTTCGGTGACGTTGAAAAAACGAGAACGCCACATCAGGTTAGGCGCGCTTAACTATAATGAACAGTCATCGATCAATATTTCATTCATTTACATTCGAAATGAAAGTCCTCGACCTCGATGCGGTTCGCGCGTTCGTGCTGGTGGCCGATCTCGCCAGCTTCACGCGCGCCGCCGACGCGCTCGGCACGACGCAGTCGGCCGTCAGCCTGAAACTGAAGCGGCTGGAAACCCACCTCGGCAAGCCGCTGCTCGCGCGTACGCCGCGCGTCGTCAAGCTCGCGGCCGACGGCGAGAACTTCCTGCCGGCCGCGCGCGCGCTGCTCGACGCGCACGATCACGCGCTCGGCACGATTTCCACCGGCACGCATCGCCTGTCGCTCGGTGTCAGCGAACACGTCGCGGTGCCGGACCTGCCGGCCGTACTGACCAGCCTGCACCGGCAGGATCCGGGGCTGTCGCTCGAAATGCATCTGGGAACGTCGTCGAACCTGCTCGTGCAATACGACGAGCGGCGGCTCGATGCGGTGATCGTCCGGCACGAACCCGGCGAGGATCCGCCGCGCGACGACGGCACGCTGCTGTTTACCGAGCCGCTCGCATGGCTCGCCGCGCCCGACTGGGCGCCGCGCGCCGGCGAGCCGCTGCCGCTCGCGGTGCTGGCCGGCCCGTGCGGCGTGCGTGCCGCCGCGCTGCGCGCGCTCGACCACGCGGGGCGGCCGTGGCGCGAGCGTTTCACGGGCGGCGGCATCGCGGCGGTCACGGCCGCCGCCGCCGCCGGGCTCGCGGTCTGTCCGCTGGCCCGGCGCGTCGCACCGCGCATGCTGGTCGACGTCGGCGCGAAATTCGGCTTACCGCCGCTACCGCATTCGCAGGTCGTGCTGTATTCGCGGGTACGCGACGCCCGGGCGGCAGCCGCGCTCCGAAGGTTTTCCGACAGCCTTGCAATCTCGGCGTAAACTAGACGGTTCGCCGCCCGCAATCCCCTGAAGAATTCCAATGAAGCCCGAATCCCGCAAGCACTTCCGCGCCAACCTGCTGATGCTCGTCGCCGCCGCGATCTGGGGTTCGGCTTTCGTCGCGCAGCGACTGAGCCTCGACGTGATCGGCCCGTTCCTGTTTACGGGGCTGCGCTTCCTGCTCGGCGCGCTGGTGCTGATTCCGCTGCTGACGTTCAACACCGCGTCGCGCGCGCAGTTCGCGGCGATTCGCCGCGCGCCGGCGCTGCTGCTGCCGGGCCTCTGGCTCGGCGGGCTGCTCGCCGTGGCGATCTCGCTGCAGCAGTTCGGCCTGCAATACACGCGCGTGGCGAACGCGGGCTTCATCAGCTCGCTGTACGTCGTGATCGTGCCGCTGATGGGCGTGTTCGTCCGTCACCGGATCGGCGCCGGCACCTGGTTCGGCGCGCTGCTCGCGGCGATCGGCCTGTATTTCCTCAGCATCGACGAACATTTCTCGGTGCTCTACGGCGACTGGTTCCAGCTCGTGGGTGCCGTCATCATCGCCGCGCACGTGATGGCCGTCGGCCATTTCGCGCGGCGTCACGACCCGCTCGTGCTCGCGTTCCTGCAGTTCGTCGCGTGCGGCGTGCTGTGCCTCGCGGTCGGCCTCGTCGTCGAGCCGGTCAGCGTCGCGATGCTGCACGACGCACTGCCGACGCTGCTGTACGGCGGGCTGCTGTCGGTGGGCGTCGGCTATACGCTGCAGGTCGTCGCGCAGCGCGACGCGGCGCCCGCGCACGCGGCCGTGATCTTCAGCATGGAGGGCGTGTTCGCGGCCGTCGCGGGCTGGGCCGCGCTCGGCGAGACGCTGACGCTGCGTGCGCTGGTCGGCTGTGCGCTGATGCTGGCCGGCCTGCTCGCCTGCCAGTTGCTGCCGAACGGCGACGCACGGAAGAAGGACGAGGACGCGCTGCCGGCGTGATGCGCGCCGCTGTCCCTATAATGGCGGTTCGTAGGTTCATCATGCCAACCGCTTCCGACAGGCCTGCTCCGTGACGCCCCTTTCCGTCGATCCCGCCGCCGACCTGCTGCGCGAACGCGCAGCGCACTATGCCGCCCAGGCGGCGCTGTTCCTGCGCGACCAGGCGCTTTCCACCGCATCGCACGACCTGCGCAGCCCGCTGAACGCCATGCACAGCTGGGCGTACGTGCTCGAGCGCCAGCTCGCCGGCAGCGACCCGAACCAGCAGCGCGCGCTTGCCGGCATCCGCGCGGGGATCGACCAGCAAGTCGCGCTGATCGACGACGTGCTCGACGCGCCGCGCGCGGGAACCCGCACGCTCACGATCGCGCCGCAGCCGTTCGCGCTGCGCCCGCTGCTCGACGACACGCTCGCGCTGGCGCGCTTCGCGCTCGCCGACGCGCGGCAAGTGGGCATCGATGCGACGCTGCCCGACGGCGAGCCGGCGCTGTCGGCCGATCGCCAGCGCGTTGCACAGGCACTGTGGACCATGCTGACGAGCGCCGTCGAGGCCAGCGCCGCCGGCTCGCGCGTGGCGTTCGCCTGCACGCGCGACGGCGCGCAGTGTGTCGCACGCGTCACCTGCGGCGTCGATGCCGATGCGCTCGCCGATCCGGCGCTGCCGCACGTATTCGAATCGTTCGCGCGCCGCGAGATGCTGCGCACGCGCGACGCGAAGCGGGTCGCATGGACGCTCGCGCTGTGTCAGCGCGTCGCGCTCGCGCACGGCGGCACGTTCACGCACGACCCGTTCGCCGACCGCGCGACCGTCACCCTCACGCTCGCCATCCCCTGCGAGGCGCCGGTGTAAGCAATCGGCCGCCCGACACATTACATTTTCCTTTCCGGCTCTATACTGATGAGCCTGTCATGACTGGAGCGATTCTTTGTTACAGATCTTCGCGCTCATCGGCGCGTTGTTCCTGGTGGCCCTGAACGGGTTTTTCGTCGCAGCCGAATTCGGCCTCGTCAAACTGCGCGCCACGCGCGTCAAAACACTCGCCCGCAAGCACGGCCTGCGCGGTCGCATCCTCGCCCTCGTCCACGGCCGGCTGGACGCGTATCTTTCCGCGTGTCAGCTCGGCATCACGCTCGCCTCGCTCGGCCTCGGCTGGGTCGGCGAGCCGGCGTTCGCACAACTGATCGGCCCGCTGCTCGACCTGATCGGCGTGCAGTCCGAACGCATCGTGCACCTGGTCTCGCTCGTGTTCGCGTTCTCGCTGATCTCGTTCCTGCACATCGTGGTCGGCGAACTGGCACCGAAATCGATGGCGATCCGCCAGTCGGAGAAGGTCGGCCTGTGGGTCGCGCTGCCGCTCTATGCGTTCTACTGGGCGATGTATCCGGCGATCTGGGTGCTCAACAGCAGCGCCAACGCGGTGCTGCGGCTCGCGGGGCTGTCGGCCGACCACGGCGGCGACGCGCACTACTCGACCGACGAGCTGAAGCTGATCCTGCGCAGCCGCCGCAGCGCGGCCGGCAACGCGGCGCAGCCGGCACGCGGCACGTACACCAACGACGAGTGGAACACGCTCGCGCATTCGCTCGACTTTTCGTCGATGACGGTGTCGGACCTGATGCGGCCCGCTCATGAAATGATCGGCCTGCGGCGCGACCTGCCGCTGCCCGACAACATGGAGATCGTCGCGCGGCACCGCTTCAGCCGCTATCCGCTGTTCGAGAATGCGTCGCGCGAGCAGGTGAGCGGGCTGATCCACCTGAAGGACCTGCTGCTCGCGCGTCACGCCGGCGCGGCGCTCGAGGACTTGTCGGACTACGTGCGTCCGGTGCAGTACGTGAAGCCCGATACGCCGGCGCTGGAGCTGTTCCGCCGCTTCCGCAAGGGTGCGCCGCACTTCGCGCTGGTCGGCAACAAGGGCGCGAAGCCGATCGGCTTTCTGACGCTCGACAACCTGCTCGGCGCGCTGGTCGGCCAGATTCACGACGAGTTCCGCCAGGGCGACGCCGACTGGAGCCGCCTCGACGACGGCACGCTGATGGGCAAGGGCAGCCTGCCCGTCGTGTCGCTCGAGCAGGCGCTCGGCATCGACATCGACGAAGGGCGTGCGGAATCGGTCGGCGGCCTGGTGATCCAGGCGCTGAGCGATCTGCCGACCGAAGGGCAGCGCGTGTCGTTCGACCGCTTCGACGTCGTCGTGAAGAAGATGAACGGGCCGCGCATCGTGCTGGTGCGCGTCTATCCGAAGGCCGCGAAGGAAGCCGACGAATGACGGCTTCCGCGCACCGCGCGCGATGAACGCGATGCTGCCGCACTGCTGCGTGATCACGCCCGAGCCGGCATCGCCGGCGGCGGCCGATTGCCGCGCGTTCCTCGATCGCTTGTCGGCCGTGCTCGCGCGCGGCGAAACGCTCGTGCAGTTGCGCGTGAAATCGTTCGATGCGGCCGCGTTCGCACGGCTGGCCGCCGATGCGCTCGCGCGCTGCGACGCGGCCGGTGCGCAACTGATGCTCAACGGCCCGATCGATGCAGCCGGCGTGATGCGGCTGGAAGGCGCCGGATGGCACCTCGACGGCGTCGCGCTGCGCGCCGCCGCACGACGGCCGTTGCCGGCCGCGCGCCGTGTGTCGGCCGCCTGCCATGCCGCCGACGATCTCTCGCTGGCCGCGCGCGTCGGCGCGGATTTCGTCACGCTGTCGCCCGTGTTGCCGACGCTCAGCCACCCCGGCGCGCCGACGCTCGGCTGGACCCGGTTCGCCGAATTGGCCGCGCAGGCCACGATGCCCGTCTATGCGCTCGGCGGGATGACGCGCGCGCATCTCGACGACGCGCGCCGGCACGGCGCTCACGGCGTCGCAGGCATTCGAAGCTTCTGGTAGAGACGGCCGGGCGCGCCAGCGCCCGACCTTGCACACGTCACGCGTTCAGGTCCGGGCGCATGGCGCGCCATGCGCCGTCGTCGATCCGGCGCACGTCGTGCGTGAGTGCATAGCGGTTCACGTCGCCCGTCAGCCACGCGACGAGCGAATACGGCGGCAACACCCCTTCATCGACGCGGTCGCGTGCGCGGGCCGGCGTCTCGAACACGACCTGCCCGCGCGGCGCGTCGAACGGCACCGCGTCCGGCGACAGGTTCAACGCGAGGGTCAGCGTCTCTTCATCGGCAAGCCGCCACGATGCGAGCAACGCGTCGGCATCGCCGTCGCCGCCGGCCTTCAGCGTATGCGCGTCCTGCGGCCGGCAATCGGACAGCCGCGGCGAGATCAGCTTCGCGCGCACCGCGAGCGCCGACTGCACGAAATGCGCACGATCGGCGTCGCGTGCGGTTTCGTCGAAGATCAGCGGAATCTGCGGCGTGAGCAGCGACAGGGCGAGCGCCGCGAGGCCTGGATCGGGATCATGATCGCCGTGCTTGCCGTGCTCGCTCTCGCGCCATGCGCCGTCGGACAGCACCAGCGACGTCAGCGACAACCCTTCATTCGCGCAGGCGCCATCGCCCGGCGTGGCCGGCTGGAACGCGGTGCCGGTCGCGGTCAGCGCGCGCGCGAGCGTGTGGATCGACTGATGCGTGGAAATGCCTTCGTGGGCCGCCCCGTCGCGGCCGGTCAGCCGATGCAGCGCGCGTTCGCCGCACCCGTTCCACTGCGCATCGAAATGGGTATCGGCGAGATGCACCGGATGGCGTTCGCTGCCGAGCACGAGATGGATGAACCGGTCGGCCGGCACGGCCGCGCGCACACGGTCGGCGATCTCGCGCAGCCACGACGCGCCGATCCGGTCGGCTTCGCGCAGCCGCAGCCCGTCGCAGCGGTATTCGTCGATCCAGTACAGCGCGTTGTCGCAGAAGAAGTCGCACACCTCCGGATGATCGAGTGCGAGCGGCGGCGGCTGCAGCGGATCGTCGCGCATATGGAAGAACGGCGCCGCATAGTGACGCAGCGCGTCGGTGCCGCTGCCGAAGCGCGCGTAATCGAGCTCCAGGATCACGCCGAGGCCATGGCCGTGCGCTTCGTCGATCAGCGCCTTCAGCGCGTCGGGGCCGCCCTCGGCCGCGAGCGGCGCGAACGGCAGGCTGTCGTGCGGCGACGCGAGCAATTCGAGCGCGGTCACGCCCAGGCGCGCGAGCGCCGGCAGCCGGCGGCGCACGCCGTCGAAGCCGCCCACCGCGTGCGGACGAATCGCGTAAAGCGCGATGTCTTCCCACGGACGCCCATGCCAGAACGTGTTGCGCCACATGAACGCGCGCGGATCGATGACCTCGCTCGCGCCATTGAGTCCATCGGGCTGCGAGCGCGACGCGGGGTCGGGAATCGACACGGCGTCGTCGAGCCGGTAACGGTAACGCGCACCGGCACCGCATTCGACGAAGACTTCGAACCAGTTCGGGCCGGCCGCCGCCATCGGGACGAGCGTCGGGCCGTTGCCGGTATCGAGTTCGAGCTGGACCTGCGTGCTGCCCGGCGCCCACACGCGGAAATGCGTGCGCGGCGTCGCGCAGAGCGTGCCGCAGGGCTGCGCGCCGGACGGCAGGCAGTGAATGTAGTGCTGCGCATACGGATCGTGCGAACAATCGGACATCATGCGCTCCTCGTGCGTGCCGAGCGGCATGGCCGCGCGGGCAGCGCGGCGCATCGGGGCCCGGCATGCGACGGCCAGGCAGGGGGGAGAGAAAAAAGTATGCGCCGGTTTGGCAACGGTGACGCACCGGTTCCCGTCATTTTTAAATGCGAATCGACCCCGCCACCCGCTGCGCGCGACCGGCGCCGAGTCGGGTAGTCCGCATACCGGAATGGCCGCTCGCCTTGTTGCGTCGCCGGCCCGCGCTTACGCTCGGGTCGATGCGTGGGCATGCCGTCCGCGCTCCGACCCGAGGAATCCGCCATGTCGCTCCCCGCCAGCGCCGCGAAATTCGATCCGGCACGCGCGCACGAATACGCCGAACAATCCCGCATCGCGCTTGCCGGCTACGACGCGTGTCACGAACTCGCCGCGTGCATGCTCGCGTCGTCGATCGCGGCGGCCGATGCGCGGCTCCTCGTGGTGGGCGCGGGCGGCACCGGACAGGAAATCTGCGTGCCCGCCGCGCTCGAGCCGGGCTGGCAATTCACGGCGGCCGATCCGTCCGCGCCGATGCTGGCGCTCGCGCGTGCGAACGTCGAAGCCGCCGGTTTCGGCGCGCGCACGCAATTCGTCGAGGCCGGCGTCGATACGCTGCCCGACGCGCCGGCCTTCGACGGCGCGACGCTGATCGGCGTGCTGCACCACGTGCCCGGCGACGATGCGAAGGCCGCGCTGCTGGACGCGATCGCACGGCGCCTGAAGCCCGGCGCACCGCTCGTGATCGCGGGCAACTACCGCCGCTATGCGGACCACCCTCGCCTGCTCGATGCATGGCAGCAGCGCTGGCGCATGAAGGGCGCCTCGCCCGACGCCGTGCGCGCGCAACTCGCGAAGATCCTGCAGGGCGCCGATCCGCCGGCTGCCGAGGAAGCCGTCTTCGCGTTGCTGCGCGATGCGGGCTTCGATGCGCCGCTGCGCTTTTTTTCGAGCCTGTTCTGGGGTGCGTGGATCGCGGTGCGGCGCGGCGCCCGAGCGAACGAATGACGAAGCGGCACGCCTCGCGCGCGTTGAATCGTGGCGACGCCATCGCACGTTCGTCCCTGCGTGCGTGCCGTGGTTCGCGCTCGGTATGATGTCGTTCCCGCCCCTCTTCCGGCCTCGACATGCTGACCGTCCACCACCTGAACAACTCGCGTTCGCAGCGCGTGCTCTGGCTGCTCGAAGAACTGGATGTGCCGTACGAGATCGTGCGCTACGAGCGCGATCCGAAGACGATGCTCGCGCCGCCCGCGCTGCGTGCGATCCACCCGCTCGGCAAGTCGCCGGTCGTCACCGACGACGGCCGCACGTACGCGGAGTCGGGCGCGATCATCGAGTATCTGGTCGAGCGCTACGGGAACGGACGTCTCGCGCCGCCGCCCGGTACGCCCGAGCGGCACAAGTACACGTACTGGCTGCACTATGCGGAAGGTTCGGCGATGCCGCCGTTGCTGCTGAAACTGGTCGCGTTGCGGATCGCGCATGCGCCGATGCCGTTCTTCGCACGGCCCATCGCACGCAAGATCGCCGCGACGCTGCAATCGAGCTTCGTCGATCCGCAGATCGCGCTGCATCTCGGCTATCTCGACGACACGCTGAAACGCACGGGCTGGTTCGTCGGCGACGGTTTCAGCGCGGCCGACATCCAGATGAGCTTCCCGCTCGAAGCCGCAATGGCGCGCGGCGACGGCGGCAAGCATCCCGCGATCGCGCGCTTTCTCGAAACGATCCACGCGCGCCCGGCCTACCGTCGCGCGCTCGAGCGCGGCGGCCCGTACGAACTGCTCAAGTAAGCCGCATCAGCTCAGCAAACCCGCCGCGACGTTGATCGACAGCCCGAGCACGGCCATGTTGAAGTAGAACGACAGGATCGACTGCGCGAGCACCGAGCGGCGCGCGGAGCGGTTGGCAAGCGACACGTCGGCCGTCTGCGACGCGACCGCGAGCGTGAACGCGAAATACAGGAAATCCCAGTAGTCGGGTTCGAGGTTGCGATCCGGAAAGCGCAGCGCGCGGTCGTTGCTCGGCGAGCCGTAATAGAGCCGCGCGTAGTGCAGCGTGAAGATCGTCGGGATCAGGAACCATGCGCCGAACAGCGTCGCGCCGGTGATCGCGTAATGACCGAGCCCCATGCGGAAACCGACGCTCTTCGCGGTGGCGAGCTCGATCGCGATCGCGGCGACGCTCGCGACCGTCGCCGCGCATACGACGGTCAGCACCGTCGTCGCGCTTTCGTCCTCGCGGATCGCGACTTCGCGCACCTTGTAATGATGCGCGGTAATCATGCGTCCCCACATCAACGCAAGATACAGCCAGATCGCGCAATCCCAGCCGATCAGCGCACGTGCGGCCGGACGCAGCGAAAACGGCAGCAACACCGCACACAGCACGCCCGCGACGAAGGCCGAGACCATGCGCGGCCGGTTGCGCAATACCTGCGGATAAAACGTCATCGTGTCATTCCGAAAGCGGATGGAAAGGGTTCGGCCGGCGCGCAAACTGCCCGCAACGCCATGCCGGCGGGTACCGCCCCGATTATCGCCATTCCTGCATGACGTTGCGATGGGTACGAGCGCCTAAGATATCGGGATGACTGCCTCCCTCTGCCACCATCCCGCGAACACGGCCGGCCGCGACTTCGTCGTCGGCGACCTGCACGGCTGCGTGGATGTGCTGCGCGCGCTGCTGCACGACGTGCGCTTCGATCCGGCGCGCGACCGGTTGTTTTCGGTCGGCGATCTCGTCGACCGCGGCCCCGCGTCGGAAACGGCGCTCGATCTGCTCGACCGCCCGTGGTGCCACGTCGTGCGCGGCAATCACGAAGAGGTGCTGAGCCTCGTATCGCGCGGCAAGCTGCCGCCCGACGCGTGGCGCGGGATCGGCGGCGACTGGGGCGCCGACCTGCCGCCGGAGCGGCTGCACGCGCATGCGGCACGTGTGGACACGCTGCCGCTTGTGCGCGTGATCGGCGACGGCGCCGCGCGCTTCAACGTGCTGCATGCGGAGTTCCTCGGCCCGGACGCCGAGCTCGATACGGGCAGCTATTCGCACGACGTGCGCGAGCGGCTGATCTGGGGGCGCGATCTCGTCCAGGGGCTCGTCGATCCGGCCCGGCAAGCCGGGCTGTCGCTGACCTGCACCGGCCACACGCCCGTGCGCGCACCGCAGCGCATCGGCGCGCAATGGTTCATCGATACGGGGGCATTCGCACCGTCCGGACGCCTGACGATCGTCGAACCGCGCACCGGCGATACGTGGTCGCTCACGCAGGCCGACGCGCGCGCGCGCCATGCGGGCGACCTGCCGCTGCCCTGAAGCCGTCGGCGCCGGCAGCGGGCACGCCGCCTACCCGACCTGATTCAGCTCGAACACCGCATCGACCGCGGAGCCGTTCCAGTTGTATTCGAGATAAGCCGCGTGATGACAGTCGCGCAGCAGCGACGTGCGAAACGCCGCGAGACATTCGCCGCGCGGGTCGCGCACCGACGGATAGACGATCCCCGCGCCGCCGGCATGGCGCACCGCGCGGCCGAGCGCCTGACCCGCGCTGTAGTCGAGCGGATCGAGCAGGCCGGGGCTGCGTTGCGGCCACGTGCGCACGTCGGCCACGTCGCCTTGCGCGAACACCGTGTAGAGCCGCATCTGCTGACGCATCGGCGCCTCTTTCGTCGCGGCCAGGAACAGCCCGCTGTGATACCGCGTTTCGGCGATCGCCGTATCGCGCGAACGCGCGCAGTAGAACACGCCGTAGCTGCCGTCGGAAAAGCGGCTGCCCTGCGGATTCAGGTGCGTGAACGCGGCCATGATCGGCCCCCAGCCCTGGCCGTAGCGGCGCTCGGCCGGCGGCACGAGGTCGAGCGTGCCGACTTCGTGGCGAATGCGGTCGTTGGTCAGCGATTCGAGCGCATAGAGCGCGTCGAAATCGTCGGCCGACGCAACGCGGTCGAACAGGTTGATGGCGGGAAAGCGGGTAGGAATCACACGATAGGCAGGTGCCCAGTCGACGACGGTCGTGGGCCAGTGTTGCGTTTCGGTCGGCATCGTCACGCCCAGCCACCCCGCATCGCGTCGAGATATTGACGCACGGCGACCAGGTCGCCGACGTTGCCGGCCAGCATCCGGTCGAGCGCCCGCTTGCCGCCGAACGGTGCCGCGTCGTTGGGACGCTTGACCCACGTGTCGGCTGCCGACGGCTGCGGCAGCAGGATCTGCAGCGCCTTGTAGATGCCGAGCAGCAGCGATAGCCGCTCGAGCGTATCGCGCGGCAGGCGCGCCGATTCGGGCGAGGCCTTCCACTTGAAGAACGTCGAGCGGCCGGGCGAGCCGAGCAGCACGATCTGCTCGTCGATCGTCAGCTCCCAGTCGCGCGCGATGTTGAAAAACGCGCGCAGGCCGGCCGCCGACATGTGTGCGACCGAAGCCTGCCGCGGGGCGGAATGCGGATCGAACGCGGGTTGTGACATGATCGTTAGTCTCGAAACGAATTTACTAACAAGATTAGTCCATTTTCGTATTTTTGCAAGGGTCGGCACCTTCCGTCCGGTCATTGCATCCGATGAATCGATATTTTTTGTCCATTCTGGACTGCAATTTTATTTTCTGCGTTAATGGCCGGACGGACAGCGCCGGCACGCGACGCCCGTCCGCTCCAACCGGGTCACCCGGAACCGGAACGACCACGCCAAGGAACGCACCATGAAGAGACTGATTGCCGCCGCTTCGATCGCCCTGCTCGCGGTATCCGCAGGCCCCGCCGCCGCGAAGGACTGGACCACGCTGCGCTTCGGCACCGACGCCAGCTATGCGCCGTTCGAATCGAAGGCGCCCGACGGCAAGCTCGTCGGCTTCGACATCGACCTCGGCAACGAGATCTGCGCGCGGCTGAAGGCGAAGTGCGTGTGGCTCGAGAACGACTTCGACGGGATGATCCCGGCGCTGAAGGCGAAGAAGTTCGACGCGGTGCTGTCGTCGATGTCGATCACGCCGCAGCGCGCGGAGCAGATCGGCTTCACGACGAAGATCTACAACCAGCCGACGCGGCTCGTCGTGAAGAAAGGCTCGCCGCTGCTGCCGACGCCCGAATCGCTGAAGGGCAAGTCGATCGGCGTCGAGCAGGGCACGACGCAGGAAGCGTATGCGAAGGCGTACTGGGCGAAGCAAGGCGCGAACGTCGTGTCGTACCAGAACCAGGACGGCGTGTACGCCGATCTCACGTCGGGCCGCCTCGACGCCGCGCTGCAGGACGAGGTGCAGGCCGAGATCGGGTTCCTGAAGTCGCCGCGCGGCGCGGGCTATCAGTTCATCGGGCCCGAGCTCGTCGACGAGAAGGTGCTCGGCATCGGTGCCGGCATCGGGCTGCGCAAGGAAGACACGGACCTGAAGGCGAAGATCGATCGCGCGATCCACGACATGGTCAAGGACGGTACGTACAAGCGGCTCGCGTCGAAGTACTTCGACTTCGACATCTACGGCAGCTGAAGCGGCGGCGCGTGCGGCCGGGCGCGATGCCCGTCGTGCGCGGCCGGACCGCGTTGCCGCTTGCTCGCCGGGCGGCAACGCACCGGCTTCGTCGTCCGCAGCGCGACAGCGCGCAAACACACATCCTTCGGATTGCGAATGGATTGCTCCGCATGCAACCGCCGGTGACGCGTCAATACGCGAAGACCGGGCGCCGGGGAACCGGTGCCCGGGTACACATGCCCTTGCGGATCGTGTTGGCTGGCGGGAAAGCGCCGAGCCGGCGCGGATGACCGGGAATCAACCGGATCCGCCTCGCACCGGGCGCGGAGAGATGGCCCGTCGAAGCATGCCGGCCGGCTGCAAGGCGCGCGGTCGACCGGCGATGCGTCGAATCACTGCGATCGCGGCCTGCCGGCCGCGGCGTGTGGCGATCGTTCATTTTTCTACCCCGTTTCGGTCTGCTGCTTGGTACGGCAACCGGACGACGCCGGTGCTCCGACGATCCGCCGACGACGGTCCGTGCCGGGCGGAACGCGGCCGTGTTGCCCCGCGCCGCCGTGCATCCCCGCGGACTGCGTCCTTGCCGGCCCTCGCATGCTTCGCTGCCGAACCGGCCGGACGCCACGTCGTCGACTTTCGCACGCTCCTATCCGCAAGGACCGGGCCAGCTTCGCGCGAGGCCGTCAGCACAAGGGTTTCATCGGACGGGAATGGAACCGGAACGGGCGGAACGCCCAGGAAGTTGCGAAACTGAAACATGCGCTGCGCAAGCGGCGTCAGCCGTGCAGCGGCAACGCCTTGCGGGACAAGGCACACGGACGATGCGGAAAATTTTCCCGGCGCGCACGCCCCCCTTCTGCCCGCATTTGCCGCCCGGATTCGCGCGTGCGCCGACGCGAAACGTTTCACGTCCTTTACACCGGTGCGGGCACCCGCGCGCGGGCCGGCCGCGCACGCTGCGCGGCCGCGGGTCAGCCCACCCGTTGATGGTCCTCGTCGCCGGACGGCGCGCCGTCCTTCCCGCCGTTGTCGCCGTTGTTGTCGTGATCGTTGAGCCCGTGCTCGATCATCATCCGGTACAGCGTGACGCGCGAAATGCCGAGTTCGGCGGCGGCCTTGTTGATCCGGTGATCGTTGCGCAGCAGCGCGTTTTCGATCGCGGTGCGCTCGGCAAGCGAGCGCGCCTGTTCGAGCGTCACCGGCTCCGCTTCGCCCGGCGTGTCGAGCCCGAGATCGTGCGGCGTCAGCAGCCGGCTCTCGGCCATCACGATCGCGCGGCGCACGCGGTTGATCAGCTCGCGCACGTTGCCCGGCCACTCGTAACGGCGCATCGCATCGAGCGCCGCGGACGTGAAGCCGCTGATCTTGCGGCCGCTGTCGGCCTTGTACTTTTGCAGCACGTAATGCGCGAGGATATCGATGTCCTTGCCGCGCGCGCGCAGCGGCGGCTCGTGAATGCGCAGCACGCAGAGCCGGTGATAGAGGTCCGCGCGGAAACGTCCGGCTTCGACCGCGCCGTCGAGATCGACGTGCGTCGCCGAGATGATCCGCACGTCGACCGGAATCGACTCCTGGCCGCCGAGCCGCTCGATTTTCCCTTCCTGCAGGAAACGCAGCAGGCTCGCCTGGCTTTCGACCGGCATGTCGCCGATTTCGTCGAGAAACAGCGTGCCGCCGTTCGCGGATTCGATCCGGCCCGCGCGCCGCTGGTTCGCGCCGGTGAATGCGCCGCGCTCGTAGCCGAACAGTTCCGACTGCAGCAGGTGATGCGGAATCGCGCCGCAGTTGATCGCGACGAACGGCCCCTTGCCGCGCCCCGAACGCTCGTGGATCGCGAGCGCGGTGAGTTCCTTGCCGGTGCCCGATTCGCCGGAGATGAACACGCTCGCATCGGTCTTCGCGACCTTGCGGATCGTGCTGAACAACTGCTGCATCGCTTCGCAGTTGCCGATCATCCCGTGCTCGCCGATCGACGCCGCGTACGCCGCCCCGTCGACGCGATCGAGCGCCGCCATCCCGCGCGCGTGACCGAGCACGTGCGAAATCCATTCATTCGGCAACGGCAGCGTCACGTAGTCGAAACAGTAGCTGCGGATCAGTTCGCGCACGGCCGTGCCGATCATGTTGCCGGCCTGCGCGATGGAGATCCAGCCGATCGCCGGCTGGCTCAGGCACGCTTTCAGTGCGGGATAGTCGCGCGATGTGAAGCCCGTGAAATCGATGAGCCCGGCGGCGACGCTCACGCCGGACGTCATGTTCTGCGCGGCGCCCGCCGTCTTCGCGACCGCGATCTCCCAGCCAAGCTCGCGCAGTTGCGCCAGCAGCGACTCGTCCGGCGAACGCATGATCACGAACAGCTTGCGTCCGGCCTCGGGAGCGGTGACGGACACGAACGGCATCTCGGGCGCCGCCGTCCCGTTTGCGTCGGGTGACCTTGCAACCATCGTTGTTCCCCGCTTGGCGTTGGTATCGTGCGCCGGCTCGCCGCCGCGTACGACGGACCTCGATCGAACCGACATATTGGCCGCATTTCCGTTTGAATAAAATCCCCCCGCGCCATAATCGCGCGCCCGGGCGAATCCTTTCATGACGGTATATCGATGCCGCCGACGCGCGGCTAGATGGGTGTTATCCCGGTGGCGCGACGGGCGCGACGCGGGATCGGATCGGCGCCGAACGCGCAAAGCCGCGCCGGCACTGGCGCACCGGCTCGCGCGGGCGGTCGGGCACCTGGAATCGGCCCGGTGGCGGGTAGCCATGCGACCGGCGAAAGCGCGCGGCCGCCCGCTCGCGCACCCGCTGCCGCTTGATGTCGGTCAATCGTCAGAAGAAGCGCGTTGATGCATGAACGCAACACGCGCCACGGGGGGTGCGGGCGGCTACGTCAGCGTCCCGATGCGAGCGGCGCGAGCGCGTTCGCGCGGCCGCGGCCGGCCGGTGCGTGATCGTGGTCGCCATACGCGGCGACGAGCGCCTCGACACGCGCGAGATGATGGCGGTTGTCATGGTCCCACGGGTGGAAACCGGGCCGCAGGAAGCTCAGCCATTCGCCCGCGATGCGCGGAAACAGCCCGCGCCGCGGCCCGTACAGGAACGCGAGCACACGCAGCATGCCGCGCACGTGATGCCCGGCACGACGATCGCGCCACAACAGCGTCACGTGCATCAGGAATACGGTCGGCCAGAACGTCAGCGTCGTCAGCAGATACACGCCGACGCGGATCAGATAGCGCCCCGCGCCCGGCTTCATCACGGCATTCCACACGTCGTAGGACACGGCCTTGTGCTCGGTTTCCTCGAGCGCGTGCCAGATCCACATCTGCCGGTAGCCTTCGACCGAACCGTCGAGACGCGTCGGGTCGCGCAGAAGCCAGTCCGCGAGCATCGCCGTGTAATGTTCGGCCGCGACGGTATGCGCCAGCTGCACCGATCGCGGCAGCACGCGCTTCATGACGCCGAGCACCGCCCACACGCGCTTGTCCAGCTTGCGCGCGGGCAGCCGGTTGGCCTGCATCAGCTCGTTGTATTCGACGTGCTCGCGCGTGTGCATCGCTTCCTGGCCGATGAAGCCGAGCACCTGCCGCTTCAGCACGGGATCGTCGATCCGGTCGCGATAGTTGCGCACCGAATCCATGAAAAAGCGTTCGCCGGCCGGAAACAGCAGCGACAGCGCGTTGAAGAAATGGGTCACGTGCGGGCCGAGCCCATGCCAGTCCTTCGCGCGTTCGACCGGCAGGTCGAAGCGCAGGTCGCGGCGCACCGGCATCACCTCGGCTGCGGTGGCGGAAGCGGCTGACTTCATGTTGGTCGTTCTCCTTGTTTTCGGGCGGCCCGGCATCCGTTGCGGCCGTGCCGGCGCGGGCCCGGGCGCCGCATCGCGCGGCGCCGAAATCCTGACATCGACAGATGTAACGATAGGCCGCGGCCGGCAACGCGCGCAAGCCGCGCGGTAGATGCGCGCTTCCAAACGGGGCACGGTCGAAAGCGCCCGGAAAACGGCGTGCGAACGTCGTCCGGTGATGCGGAAATTCGAACGCACGGGTCGGTTCGCGGGCCGCCACTGAACGTCGCCGCTACGACTCGCGATCGGCGGGGCAGCCCCGCCCCACGGGCATTTCAGCGATTTTTACGGCGGCACGTGGCGCGCCGCCGACCGGCCAGGTAGCACCGATTCATACACGCGAGCGACGCGCGCGGTGCAACCGCGTTTATCCGGCTCGCGGAAAATTCAAACGCGCGTTCCATTCGCGTTTCGGGCATCACACCGCGCACCGTCTCGACGGGCCTGCCGCCGGGCCCTCGCCGCGTGCGGCGGCCCCCTGCGCGCTCGCCTACAATAGCGGTTTTACCCAACCCCTTTTCAGGAGAAGTCATGTCTGTCACCACGACCGCATCGGGCCTCAAAATCGAAGACCTGACCGAAGGCACCGGCGCGGAAGCGCAAGCCGGCAAGACCGTCAGCGTTCACTACACGGGCTGGCTGACCGACGGTCAGAAATTCGACTCGAGCAAGGACCGCAACGACCCGTTCGCGTTCGTGCTCGGCGGCGGTATGGTCATCAAGGGCTGGGACGAAGGCGTGCAGGGCATGAAGGTCGGCGGCGTGCGTCGCCTGACGATCCCGCCGCAACTCGGCTACGGCCCGCGCGGCGCAGGCGGCGTGATTCCGCCGAACGCGACGCTCGTGTTCGAAGTCGAACTGCTCGACGTCTGACGACGCCGCCGGCCGACGTCCCGCCGATGCAACGCATCCCGTCTCCCGCCATCGCGCTGCGCCGCTACGACACGTGCGAAGCGTCGGACGTGCACGACTTTCATCAGGTCGTGCTCGGTGTCGACGGCGCGATGGTGATGGCGGTGGACGGCGTCGGCCAGCGCATCGACCGGCACGCGGCCTGGCTGATTCCGGCCGGCTCGCGCCACGATTACGCGGGCCTCGGCGACAATCGCCAGCTCGTGCTGGATCTCCCCGCCGCGTCGCTCGCGGTGCCGCAGCGGCTGTTCGACAGCGCGCGCGCCGTGGCGATCGATCCGGCGCTGACCTCGCTGGTCGCGCAGGTCGCGGCAACCGCCGCGCAACTCGACGGCCCGGCCGGCGACGCGCCGCGGGCGCACCGTTTCCAGTGGCAGGCGGCCGCGCGGCTGTGCGACGCATTGCTCGGCGACGCCGGCGTTGCCGCACCCGCCACGGGCCTCGATTTCGCGCGTATCGACCGCTGGCTGCGCGCACGGCTCGCGGAGCCGCTGCGCATCGCCGATCTCGCCGCGCACTGCGGCTATGGCATGCGCCGCTTTCACCAGTTGTTCGTCGACGCGTTCGGCGAAACGCCGCATCGCTACCTGCAGCGGCTGCGGCTCGACACGGCCGTGGTGCTGCTCGCCGACGGCCGTCATCCGCTCGTCGACGTCGCCGGCATGGTCGGCTTCGCCGATCAGAGCACCTTCACGCACGCATTCACGAAACGCTTCGGCGTCGCGCCCGGGCGCTGGCGCGGCGAACGGCACTGAGCGGCCGGGCAACGCCCGTTCCGGCCCGGGGCCGATTGCGGCGTGCCGGGTCGCGCTACGATCCGACCGTTTTCGAGAGCCGCTGCCCGTCGCGCGCAAAGCCATGCCGCGCGTAAAAACGGTGCGCATCGGGCCGATGGTCGCCGCTCGTCACCTCCAGCTTCACGCACCGCGCCTGCTCGAACCAGCGCTGCGCCGCAGCCATCAGCGCACGGCCGACGCCGAGCCCGCGACAGCCTTCATCGACGATCAGGCTGGTAATACGCCCGAGATTGCCGTCCGTGTGAAACAGCGGCAGCGCATGCAGGCTGATGCAGCCGACTATCCGGCCGTCCATCACGGCAACCACGATCCGGTCGGCCGCGCTCGGCAACAGCGCGGCCAGCTTGCTGCGCATCATCGCGGGCGGCGCGTCGTAGCCGAGCTGCCGCAGCAGTCTCGCGATGTCGGCGTATTCGTCGATCTGCGCTTCGCGCGTTGTCAGGTTCGATGAGGTCATCCGGAGTAATGTATTGAACGGAGATGTTTGCAGCTGCCTTCACCGCAAGCCGCCGCTGCCATGTTAATCGCCGCGCGTGCCGTCCGGCCCCTCGCCTGCCCGTGTATCGACGCTTCACGCCGGCCTGAAGCATCGCGTGTCCGTCGCGACCTACGATGCGTACATGGACACGACACCTCCCACCTCAGCCTTTCCGTCCGCGCTCGCCCGCATCGTCGCGACCGTCAGCATCGGCTTCGTCGTCACGCAGCTCGACGTGACGATCGTCAACATCGCGCTCGCGCATCTGGCCGCCGACCTGCATCTGCCGGTCGCCGGCCTGCAGTGGGTCGTCGACGCCTATACGCTCGCGTTCGCGGTGCTGATGCTGTCGGGCGGCGCACTCGGCGATCGCTTCGGCGCGCGCCGAATGTATGTCGCGGGCCTCGTGCTGTTCGCGCTCGCATCGCTCGCCTGCGGCGCCGCCGTCGCGCCCGCGCTGCTGATCGCGGCCCGCGCGCTGCAGGGCGTCGGCGCGGCGGCGATGCTGCCGAATTCGCTCGCACTGCTCAACGATGCATGCCGGCACGATCCACGCCTGCGTGCACGCGCCGTCGGCTGGTGGACGGCTGCGGGCTCGATCTCGATCGCGGCCGGCCCGGTCATCGGCGGCCTGCTGATCGCGGCGTGGGGCTGGCGCGGCATCTTTCTCGTGAACCTGCCGCTGTGCGCGGCAGGGCTTGCCGCCGCGTTCGCATGGGTGCCCGCGCGCCGCGGTAGCACCGGAAGTACCGGTGCGTTCCGTGCGAGCGCTCGACCTGCGCGGCCAGTTCATCGCGATCGCGATGCTGACCGCGCTGACGGGTGCCGTGATCGAATGGCGGCCGCTCGGTTTCACGCATCCGATCGTCGGCGGCGGCTTCGCGCTCGCGGCGCTGGCCGCGCTCGCGTTCGTCGCTGTGGAATCGCGCACGGCAACGCCGATGCTGCCGCTGTCGCTGTTCCGCCGCCGCACGTTCAGCGCGGCCGTGCTGTTCGGGATCTGCGTGAATCTCACGTATTACGGCACGGTGTTCGTGCTCGCGCTGTACCTGCAGCGCGTGCGCGGCGAATCGGCGCTGCAGGCAGGGCTCGCGTTCCTGCCGCTGACGGGCGGTTTCCTGTTGGCAAACCTGGCGAGCGGCCGTGTAGTTGCCCGCCACGGCCCGCGCATGCCGATGCTCGCCGGCGCACTCGTCGCCGCCATCGGTTACGGATCGCTGCATTTCATCGATGCGTCGACGCCGCTGCCGCTGCCGCTGCTGCTGGTGCCATTCCTGCTGATTCCGACCGGCATGGGCTTCGCGGTGCCGGCAATGACGACGGCCGTGCTCGCATCGGTCGGACATGAACGCGCGGGCATCGCGTCGGCGGTGCTGAACACCGCGCGCCAGGCCGGCGGTGCGATGGGCGTGGCCGCGTTCGGCGCGCTCGCGGGTGGCGGCAGCGCGTGGCAGGCCGTCGACGGCCTGCATATCGAAACCGCCGTGTCGGTCGTGCTGCTGATCGCGGCCGCGCTGATCGCGACGCTGGTGCGGCCGGATGCGCATCGCGGTGCGGCAGGTGCGCGCCAGGTGGTGTCGGCAGCCGATTGAGCGGAACGATCACGCGTCGCCGGAATCGCCTGAACTGTTGCGTGTCGTACCCTCCGCCGATACGCAACCGGGCAAGATGATCGCGCGTGGCAGCCGCCCAGCACCTGTTTGCGCTGATAACGTGCCCTTCTGATGGCCAGCGCCACGCGTGAATTTTTCCAAATGGGGGAATGTGCCTTTCCGCCCGCCTGGCGGCGTCGTTCACCGTTGCAACAGCGACGGCTATTGCGCCGCATCTCTCCCTGCATACGCCCCGAGAGGCAGCCCGCCAAGGCGACGCGTGCGCAAGCCCGTTAGCGGGCCAGCCCTAGTCAGCAACCTTGCGCACCACCGTCTCCGCCGCCTTCACCGGCCGGCCGTCGTCGTGCCGCAGCGCGAGCTTGCGGATCGCGCGGCCCGTCTTGCGGTCCACCAGCACCGAATGCGGCTCGCCGCGCGCGAACAGGTTCGCCTCGCCCCACTGGCGCAGCATCACGATGATCGGGAACAGCCCCTCGCCCTTCTTCGTCAGCGCGTACTCCTGATACGCGCTGCCATCCGACGCGGGCACCACGTCGAATACGCCGGCATCCACCAGCATCCGCAGCCGGTCCGACAGGATGTTGCTCGCGACACCGAGGCTCGCGCGGAAATCGCCGAACCGGCGCACGCCGTCGAACGCATCGCGCACGATCAGCAACGCCCAGCGATCGCCGACGATATCGGTCGCCCGCGCCACCGGGCACGGCGAATCCGCAAGACTTCTCTGCCTGGCCATGTTCCTCTCCACTGTCGCACCGGCCGCCTGCGCAGGCGCCGGCCGTCCATGCGCGGGCCCGTCGCCCGCCGCTTCACAGGTTGCATTTTAAAACTACTTTTCCTACACTCACACTGGTTTCAAATTGCAACCAGATAGTGCGAGGAAAAACCCATGGAATCGTCCTGCCATTCAGGCCCCGTCGCGGCGAACGCGGCACCGCACGCGGATCGTCCGGCCGACGGCGCGCGCGCGTCCGCGGCGCTGGTCGCGCTGCTCGCCGTCTGCTGCGCGGCGAGCGTCGCCAACGTGTACTACGCGCAACCGCTTCTGGATTCGATCGCACGCGACTTCGGCGTATCGCAGGCGGCAGTCGGCGGCGTCATCACCGCGACGCAGCTCGGCTGCGCACTCGCGCTGCTGTTCGTCGTGCCGCTCGGCGATCTGCTGAACCGCAAACGCCTGATCGCCGTTCAGCTGTTGCTGTTGACGGCGGCGTGCATCGGCGTGGCCGCATCGTCGACCCGCATCGCGCTGCTCGCGGGCATGGTGGCGGTCGGGCTGCTCGGCACCGCGATGACGCAGGGACTGATCGCCTGCTCGGCCGCACTGGCCGGCGCCGGCGAACGCGGGCGCGTGGTGGGCGCCGCGCAGGGCGGCGTCGTGATCGGCCTGCTGGCCGCGCGTTCATTGGCGGGTGTCGTCACCGACGTCGCCGGATGGCGCGCGGTCTATCTCGTGTCGGGCGCGCTCGCGATCGCGATGCTCGTCGCACTGTCACGGCTGCTGCCCGATACCGAAGCGCCGCGCGAACGCATCGGCTACGCGGCGCTGCTGGGTTCGATGGTGACGCTGTTGCGCACCGAGCGCGTGCTGCGCGTGCGCGGCGCGATCGCGCTGCTGATGTTCGCCGCGTTCAGCATCTTCTGGAGCGCGCTCGTGCTGCCGCTGAGCGCCCCACCGCATTCGATGTCGCATACGCAAATCGGCGCATTCGGGCTCGTCGGCGCGCTGGGCGCGGCAGCAGCGGCACGCGCGGGCCGGCTCGCGGATCGCGGGCTCGGCGAAGCGACGACCGGCGCCGCACTCGCGCTGCTCGCGTTCTCGTGGCTGCCGCTGGCGTTCGGCGGCACGTCGATCGCGCTGCTGGTGATCGGCATCGTGCTGCTCGACGTAGGCGGACAAGCCGTCCACGTCGTGAACCAGAGCATGATCCTCGGCGCGCGGCCCGATGCGCATGCACGGCTCGTCGGCTGCTACATGCTGTTCTATTCGATCGGTAGCGGACTCGGCGCGATCGCGTCGACGATGATGTATGCGCACGCCGGATGGACCGGCGTCTGCGGGCTTGGCGCGGCGGTCAGCGCGATCGCGTTCGTCGTATGGGCCGCGACGCGCGCCCGGACGCGGCACGTGCCGGCGACGGCGCGCGGATGACGGCACGCCCGGCGCCGAACGGCAAAAGGCCGGCTCGCCCGAATCGGACGGCCGGCCTGCGAACCGGACGCACACGTGTGCGCACCGGTTCCTGCTTCGCGACGACGACGACAACGACGGCGCGCACTCACGCGCCGCGCTCGTTCAACCCGCCATCCGGATCGCCTCGTCGTACACGCCGGCGACGCGGCGCGCGATCACCGCATTGTCGAAGTGATCGCGCGCATAGCGCTTGCATGCGGCTTCGTCCGGCAGCTTGATCGCGCCCGACAGCGCGGCGCCGAGCCCTTCGGCGATCGCGTCGGCGCCGGTGGACGGCAACACGAGATCGTCGGACAGCCCGGCGACCGCCTCGGGCAGCCCGCCGACCGGCGTGACCAGCACCGGCGTGCCGGACGCGAGCGACTCGACCGTGATCAGCCCGAAGCCCTCGAGCGCGACCGTCGGCACGACGCTGACGGTGGCCGCGCGGTACAGCGCCGCGAGATGCTGGTCGGGCACGAAGCCGAGCAGCTTCACGTTGTCCTGCAGCCCGGCCGCGTCGATGCGTTGCTGCAGTTCCTCGGCGAGCTTGCCCTTCCCCGCGATCAGCAGCAGCACGTCGGGATGGCGGCGCTTGACCATGCCGATCGCGTCGACCAGATCCTCCAGCCCCATGCGCCGCACGAGCCGGCGCACGGCCAGCACGATCGGCCGGTCCTGCGGCAATTGCAGCTTGTGGCGCGCCTCGCCCGGCGTGAGCGGCGTGTCGAACTGCGCGGTATCGACGCAGCCGGGAATCACGCGCACGCGCGACGGATCGATCCCGTAGCGGTTCGTCAGGATCTGGCCGAACGCCTGCGACAGCACGATCAGCCGCGACGAGCGCGTATAGACGGCCTGTTCGAGATAGCGTTTCGCGCGCTGCCCGAGCGATGCCGCGCCCTCGACCTGGCTTTCGTCGGCCCACGGCCCCTGGAAGTGCGACACCTGCGGAATCCCGCGCGTCACGTCGAGGCCGGGGAACGTATAGAGCGCGAAGTGCGACGAAATCACGTCCGGCCGGTCGCTGCGGATTTCATCGCGCAACGCGCGGCGCGCGGCGAGCATCCGGCGCGCGAGCGGCTGCGACGCGGGACCGAAGCCCTGGATCGCGCCGCCCGTGTCGTCGGCGACCTTCGGCGAGCCGGCGACGAGCCCGCGCACTTCGACACCCGCACCCGGCAGCGCGCCGACGAGCGAGTAGTACATCCGGTCGAGGCCGCCCGCGCGTTCGGGAAACCAGTGCATGCCGATTTGCAACGATTTGATCGGCCGGGAAGAAGAAGACATCACGATTGCTCCTGCGTGACCGCATGCTCGACCCGCTCGAAAGCGGACGGCTGCGAGGGTTGGCCGATGCGCCGGTAAAGCGCGACGTACTGGGCGCCCATGTGGGCCCAGCCGAAACGGGTCATCAATTCGCGGGCCGCGTCGCCCATCGCGCGGCAGGTGTCGCGCGACGCTGCAAGCGAGCCGATCGCCTGCGCGAGCGCGTCCGGATCGTCCGGGTCCTCCAGCACGATCCCGCAGTCGCGCGTGATGATTTCCGCGCCGCCCGCGGTGCGCGCGGTGACGACCGGCAGCCCGGCCGCCATCGCCTCCAGCAGCGACAGGCTCATCGCTTCGTAGCGCGAAGGGAACACGTACGCGTCGACCGAGCGCATCAGCGTCGGCATGTTCTTCACGAGCCCGAGGAAATGCACGCGCGACGCGATGCCGAGCGCGCGCGCCTCTTCCGGATACGGGCTGCCGGGCAGATAGCCGGCCACCGCGAGATGGACGTTCGCCGGCAGCCGGGTCAGCGCCTTCAACACGGTGCCGAGGTTCTTGCGCGGCGTGCGCAGGTCGCCGACGAACAGCAGCAGGAACGCGTCGCCGGGCAACTCGAACGCCGCGCGGTCGGCCTGCGCGCCCGCGAACGCGCTGCCGTCGACGCCGTTGTAGATCACGCTGATCTTGCGGCTGTCGATACCGAGCCCGGCGATCTCGTCGGCGACCTTCTGCGACACCGCGGTAATCGCGCGCGAGCGGCGGTATGCCCAGCGCTCCAGCGCAGTGTTCACGCGCGTATAGACGTACTGGTAGGCCGACCACACGCCCTTCGTCAGTCCGAACGGGTAATACGGGCTCTTGAACCAGCCGCCGTGCACGAAGTGCGCGGTATTCACGTCGGCGCGGATCCACGAGATGAAGCCGTTCACGTGCAGCACGTCGTATTCGCCGCGATGCGCGCGCAGCCACCACGCGCTCTTCAGCGCGAACACCTGCTGCTTGACGAGATTCGACGGCCAGAAACGCCCGGCCTTCACCGGCACCCAGCGCACGCGCGGGTCGGCCAGCAACTCCGGCGCGACGTGCGACGCGACCAGCGTGACCTCGTAGTTTTCGGCCAGCGCCGCGCGCGCGATTTCGTAATTGACGCGGCCCTGCCCGTCGTTATGACGCACGACGTGCGTGACGATCGCGATCCTCAATGGTCGCCTCCCGGTGAACGCGCGGCGGCCGGCAGGCGCTGCGCCTTCTGCCAGTGCGCCGCGGATAGTATGGAAAAAATGGCCGTGAACATCAGCAGGCCGCCCGTGCCGATCAGCGAGTTCGTGAACACGAGCATCGCGAAGGTCGACAGGCACAGGCTCAGGCACGCGCCGACGAACTTGTCTTGGCGCAGCTTGAACGCCGCGCGCAGCGTGCGGCCGAACAGCATCACGACGCCCGCGAGATACAGCAGCGTGCCGGGCCAGCCGAGCACGAACGGCACGTTCATCACGCCGCTGTCGAAACTGCCGTACTTGCCGAGCTCGCCGCTGTCGCTCGACAGCTTGGTCGACGCGCCGGTCGCGCCCATCCCTTCGCCGGCGACGTCGGTGAACGCCGTTTGCGCGAACGTCGCGTAGAACTTGTTGCGGTCGTCGTAGCTGCGGTCGTCCTTCAGGTTCGTGATCGATTCGAGACGCTGGCCGAGCCGGTCGGCCACCGGCCCGACGGTCAGGAGCGGCACGCATAGTCCGACCAGCACGACGCCGCTGATGAGGATCCGCATCCGCACGCGGTTGCTCGACTGCACGAGCTGGATCGCGAGCGCGATCACCCAGCCGCCCCACGTCGAGCGCACGAGACACAGCGCGAACGACACGAAGCCCGCCGCGCCGGCGAACCAGCGGACCTTCTGCGGCGCCGCGAACACGAACACCAGCGCGCCCATGATCGCAAACGCGAACGGCCCGGACGAGTTCATCGTGCTGAACACGCGCACGCCGTACGGCACCGGCTCGCCCTGCGAGCCCATGTCGGAACCGACCATCCACAGCACGTCCCACTGCGGCATCACGAAGTACTGCACGACGCCGTACACGCCCATCACGAGCATGCCCCACATGAAGGTGGACAGCAGCACGTCGCGGTACTCGGGGTAGTCGCGCGAGTTGACCATGATGTGAAAGCCGATCAGCACCGGGTACACCCAGTTCGCGAGGTCGTAGGTCGCGGCCATCACGCCGCTCGACACGATCCCGACGAGATACGCATACGTGAGCCCGAAGAGGATCAACAGCACCGGAATCCCGCGCCGCTGCGCGAGCACGCGGTAGTGCCGCAACAGCCCGAGGCCGGCGATCATCGTCACCGCGAGCGGCGCGACCTGGATCAGGCTCGTCGGCGTGAAGGCGCCCTTCGACCAGTCGGCCAGGCGCCGCACCTCGGGGCTCAGGAACCACACCCACCACATGAAGCCGACGTAGCGCGCCGGGCTCTTGAAATAGAGCCAGAGGCCGACCGCGATGGCCAGCACCGGAAACGCGAGCGTCAGTATCCTGCCCTGGTGAATGGCGATCAGCGCGGCGGTCAGCGTCCACAGCCCGGCCTGCCCGGCCCAGTGCTTCGGCTCGGCAAACCAGCTGCGGGTGCGCGACGGCGCGCGTTCGGCGGCAATCGTACTCATCGATCCGTACTCACCGCGACGAAGGGCGCGAATCCGCAAGCGGCATCGCCAGGCCCGCGGCGGCCGGCGTGCGACGCCGGCGCAGCATGTCGCGCGTGATCCGCACATGCTGTTCGGCAAACGCCTGCGTGGTCAGGTCGCGCTCGCGCAGGCATTGCGCCGCGGCGCGCGCGCATTCGAGCGCGGCAGCCGGGTCGGCCACGAGGCGGTCGGCAGCCTGGCGCATCGCCTGCGCGTCGAACGGCGGCACGTACGCGGCCGTGTCGTGCGGGAAGTAGTCGCTGAGCCCGCCGACGTCGGACACGATCATCGGCTTGCCGACGGCCGCCGCCTCGAGCATCACGGTGATGCCCGACGCGTGGAAGTTCGGCCGCAGCGGCACGACGATCACGTCGGCCCATGCGTACAACTCGTGCTGCTTCGCGAGCCCCGACGCCGAGCCGATCCGCACGTTCGGCGCATGCCACTCGCGCGGCACGCGACGGCGCGTCGCGAGCCGCACGTCGTAGCGCGCGTCGCCGCCGAACGCGGCGAGGAAGGTGCGCCAGTCGCGATCGCGGTCGTTGCCGATCGCCGCGATCCGCAGCGGCCGGTTCGGCTGCCACCGTTGCGGGTCGGTGAGCGGGAAATCCTGCGTGTTCAGGCCGTAGTACACGAACTCCGCATCGCGCCCGAGATAGCGGCGGCACAGCTCGGCGTTGTCGCGGGCGAGCGTGGTCAGCGCGTCGGCGCGGGCGAGCAGCTTGCGGTACAGCCAGCGGCGCGGGCCGCCGAAGGTGCCCCACTTGTCGAACAGCCACACGCTCTGCGCGAGCAGCAGCGGACGCTTGCCGTGCGCGCCGGCCAGCTTCAGGATCAGCGCGGCGGCGAGGTGTTCCTGCTCGGTGTGCGTCCAGATCACGTCGGTATTCAGCAGCGCGGCGCGATTGCGCCATGCGTGCACGACGTCGAAGCCGAGCGCCGCCTTCAGGCCGCGGCGCGCGAGGCTCGCGATGCGGCCCTCGCGCCGGTCCTGCGAATAGGTGAGCCGGAATTCGTCGGATTCCGCGTGGTGATAACCGTACAGGCAGCCGATGTTCTCGCCTTTCCGGTAGGTACGCGGATCGGCGCCGTAAAACAGGTGAACGTGAACCTTCGTGGGAGTCATGTCAGCCTCCGCCGGGCCGCCCCAAGGAGACTGGCCGCCCCCTCGGGGGGCAGTGAACGTAGTGAGCGTGGGGGTCGTACCATTTCAGGCCCTCCGGGTGTGGCCGTGCGCAATGCGCGCGGCCCGTTCAAGACGTCACCGGCGGCATCGCCGCGCGGTGGGGGGCAAGGTTCGCGCGGCGCGCATCGCGGGCGCCGCGGCGCACTGCGCGCCAGTGCTCGCGCACCCGTTCGCGCCTGCCGGTATGCAGCGACAGCAGCACGTGCGCGAAGCCGGGATAGACGCGCGTACCGACCAGCGTCCACCACCACCACGCGATCTCGCGCCGCAGCGGCGGCAGATGCTCGCGCAGGATCAGATGCAGGTTGTACGCGCCGTTGCTGATCGCGTTGAGCGACGCGGCATCGCGCCGGTCGTCGTCGAAGCGTTCGGCCGGAAAATGATCGACCGCGATCGCCGGGTCGTAGACGAGCTTCCAGCCTTCGCGCTGCACGTGCATGCTGAAGCCCATGTCGTTGTGCACCTGCGCGCCGGCGCCGCGCAGCCGCGTGTCGAAGCGCAGCCGCTCGATCGCGGCGCGCCGGTAGCTCATGTTCGCGCCCTTGAGCATGTCGACTTCGCGCGCGCCGCCGACGCCGAGATGATGGTTGCCGACGATCTTGCCGGACAGCGTGAGCTGGCCGACGCGTTCGCGCGACGCGTCGAGCACGCGGCCTTTCTCGTGAACCCAGTCGCGTCCGCCGACCGCGCCGACGCGCGGATCGGCCTGGAATGCGGCTTCGACGCGCGCGAGCCAGTCGGCGCGCGGCGCCGCGTCGTCGTCGGTGATCGCGACGACGTCGCCGGTCGCCGAGTCGAGCCCCTGGTTCAGGGCGGCGACCTGCCCCGGCACGTCGACCGGCACGATGCGCAGCGGCAGCGCGCCGCCGACCGACGGATCGGCGAGACGCTCGTGCGTGGCGTCGTCCTCCGGGCGCGCGACGACGATCACCTCGTCGGGCAGCCGCTGCTGGCGCTGCAGCGCCAGCAGGCAGCGCGCGAGGTCGGCGGGACGCCGATAGGTCGGAACGAGCACGGAAATTTTCATCGAGGTTCTCCAGTCGGCCGGGCCGATGCGGCTCGCACCGGCCCGGTGTCGTGCAATGCGGTCAAGCGCTCAGGTATTCATGCACGGCCGCATAGCCGCGACCGTAGCCACGCGCTTTCGGCGGCACGCCGTTGAAGATCCCGCCTTCCAGATCGACGCCCGCGGTGCGCAGGCGCTTGATCGCGTCGGCGATCTCCCCTTCGGTATGCATGCCAGAGCGCAGCACGAGGAACGTCGCGCCGGCCATGCGGCCGATGATGGTCGCGTCGGTCACCGCCAGCACCGGCGGCGAATCGATCAGCACGATGTCGTAGCGCTTGCCGAGCCCTTCGAGGTATTGCGGCAGGCGCGTCGACATCAGCAGCTCCGACGGGTTCGGCGGCCGCGTGCCGGCCGAGATGAACGACAGGCCCTGCACCGGCGTCTCGCGGACCGCCTCCTCGAGCGGCGACTGGTCGCTCAGCAGCTCGGACAGGCCCGGCTGCGCGGTGAGGCCGAAATAGCGGTCGAGCATCCCGCGGCGCATGTCGGCGTCGATCAGCAGCACGCGCTTGCCCGAATGCGCGAGCAGCACCGCGAGGTTGACCGTCAGGAAGCTCTTGCCGATGCCCGGCGTCGGGCCGGTCAGCACGATCACGCGGTTCTTCGCATCCATCATCGCGAACTGCATCGCGGTGCGCAGGCTGCGCATGCTCTCGACGCTCAGGTCCTTCGGACGCAGGCTCGCGAGGATCGGCCGCGCGCGGCCGCCGCCCTTCTCGGCCGCGGCGTCGAGCTTCACCTGCTCGGCGCTTTGCGGCACGAGCCCGTACAGCGGCAGATTGAACGCGCGCTCGACGCGGTCCGGATCCTCGATGCCCTGGAACAGGTTGCGGCGCAGGAACACGATGCCCGTGCCGAGGATCAGCCCGAGGAACACGGCGGCCGACAGGATCAGCACCTTCTTCGGCTTGACCGGATCACCCGGACGCAGCGCCGAATCGACGAGGTGGATGTTGCCGCCCGTGCCGGCCTTCTGCACCGACAGTTCCTGCACGCGGTTCAGCAGCAGCACGTAGATGTCCTCGGCGACCTTCGCGTCGCGCTGGAGCTGGACGGCCTTCACTTCGGTCGCCGGCAGGCTGCGGAAGCGGTTGCTGAACTTGTCCTTCTCGGCCTGCAGTTCCGCGAGCTGCTGCTTCGCGGCGATCACCATCGGGTGCGAATCGGTGAAGCGCTGCGCGAGCGATGCGAGCTGCAGGCGCTGCGCGGCGATCTGCTGTTCGTACTGCACGCTGCCTTCGAGATAGACCTTCGCCTCGTCGCTCGCGTTGATCGAGCCGGACGTGCGCTGATATTCCGTGAGCGCGGCTTCCGCCCGTTCGAGGTCGGTCTTCAGACGCGGCTCCTCGCTCTTCAGGAAGTCGAGCATCTTGGTCGCTTCGGCCTGCTTCGCGATCACGTGCTGGTTCAGGTACGACTGCGCGAGCGCGTTCGCGATCGCGGCGGTCTGGTCCGGATTCTTGCCTTCGAGCGAGATCTGCACGACGCCCGTCTGCTTGCCCTGCTCGGTCACCTGGATGCCGGACTGGAAACCGGTGATCGCGTCGAGATCGTTGTAGCGGACCACCGTGAACTGCGTGCCCGGACGCGCGACCAGCTTCTGCACCAGCAGCGTCACGCCGCCGCCCTGCTCCGACTCGCCGGTGCGGCCCGACAGCAGCCGGTTGCCGTTTTCGTCGACCAGCGTGTAGGTGCCGTTCGGGCCGGCCGTCAGCGTCAGCTTCTTGCCTTCGAGCGCCGGCACGACGTTGACCGTGTCGATGTCGGCCACTTCGCCGCCCCACGCGTAGGACTTCAGGCCGAGCCACGGCCGCGCCGGGTCGCCCGGCGTCGCCATGCGCGCGGCGAGGCTGCCGAGCAGCGGCATCGTCTTCGGCACAACCGAGAAGTTCAGCTTGAACTGATCGACGACCGGCGCGACGACGCCGCGGCTCTTGATGATCTCGATTTCCGCATCGGTCGGCGCCTGCTGCGGACCGCTGTTGATCATCGCGCCCGTCTGCGTCTGCGTGAGCGCCTGCGTCGTGTTGTCGTTGCCCTCGACGCGCACGTGCACGTCGGCCTGGTACACCGGCTTCGCGACGTAGCAGTAGAGGCCGGCGAGCGCGACGACCGTCACCGCGATGCCGAGCAGCAGCCAGATGTCGTCCATGATCACCTGGAGCAGCTGGCCGAGGACGACGTCCTCTTCCTCGGTTTTCGCGGTCAGATCCGCGTAGGAGTGTTTCGCTTGCGTGTTCACCATTCGTTCCCGCTTGAGTGGTGCCGGGGCGGAGGCGCCGCCCCGGCGGGCTATCAGCGCGTGATTTGCCGCATGTAGAAGATCGTCTGGATCGTCGGCAGCACCTGCTGCAGCACGCGGTTGAACTGCACCGAGCTGGCCGTGCTGACGTAGACGACGTCGAGCGGCTGCAGCGGGAAGCGGCTCGACAGCATCAGCGCATCCGGCTGCGTCATGTCGAGCCGGAAGACTTCCGGCTTCGTCGGGTTGTCGCGCATGCCGCGCATCACGTAGATCTTGCGCGGGTTCGCATCGGTGTCGAGGATGCCGCCGCCCGCGGTCAGCGCGTCGGCGATGGTCAGCCTGCCCTTGAGCATCGGCACGGTGACCGGCGTCTTGACCTCGCCCATGATGAACACGCGGCTGTCGCTGCGGTCCGGCACGTTGACGATGTCGCCCGGCTGCAGCATCACGTTCTGCTTCACTTCGCCGCGATCGAGCACGCCGTTCGCGTCGAGCGTGTACAGCTTGCCGTCGCGCGTGAGCCGCACGCGCTGCAGGTCGGCATCGCTGGTCGAGCCGCCCGAGCGCGAGATCGCGTCGACGAGCGTCAGCGGCACGTCGCTCACCGCGAGCGGGCCCGGCTGCTTCACCTCGCCCGTCACCTGCACCTTCTGGCTGCGGAACGACAGCACGCGCACGTCGAGCTGCGGATTCTTCACGTAGCGCGCGAGGGTGGTGGCCATCTGTTCACGGATCTGCGCGACCGTCTTGCCCGCCACATGAATGCGGCCGACGAACGGGAAGAAGATCGTGCCGTCGGCGGCGACCGTCTGGCCGTACGGATCGGCCTGGCCCGGCAGCGCGGTCGTATACGGCTGCTGCAGCGCGCCGGCGACCGACTGGGTCGTATTGCCGCCGCTCGAGAACGACTGGCCCTGCGGCGTCGTCAGCTCGGGGTGATCCCACACCGTGACGCCGAGGATGTCCTGCGGACCGACGCGGTACACGTACTGCGACGGATCCGTATAGCGGCCCGGCGGCAGCGGGTGGTCGACCTGCTGCTTCTGCAACTGATCCATCACCAGCTTCGCGTCGATGTAATGAACCGGATAGGTCTCGGCCTGGCCTTGCCGGCCTTCGTCCTTCAGGTTCGACGAGTCGAGATAGTTGCCGGGCGCGGTCGCGCAGGCCGACAGGAATGTCGTCATTGCGACGGCGAGCGCCAGCGGGCGCATGGGACGTTTCAGCATAGTTTTTGCAGCCATCCTTGAACCAGGCGTTCGATCAATGAGTAGCTCTCGCGATAGTCGGCCTCGGGGCCGCCATGCGGATCCGCGATTTCGGCGTCCTCCCACTTGCCCAGCAAGTGGACCTTGCCGCGCGCGAACGGATCGACCGATTCGACGGCCTTGATCTGTTCGCGCTCGCTGACGAGAATCAGGTCGGCGTCGCGCACGATCCGGCGCGACAGCCGCCGCGAGCGGTGCGTCGTCGCATCGACGCCGCGCTCGGCAAGCAATTGCCGCATCACCGGATCGATGCCGTCGCCGTCGTTCGCACGGACGCCGGCCGAGTGGAACGTCACGCGCGGGCCGCCGCGCGACGCCGCATGCGACTTGAACAGCATTTCCGCTGCCGGGCTGCGGCAGACGTTCGCGTGACAGACGATCAGGATGTTCCGGAACATGGCGTCTCGATTCGGGTGACGGGTAACGGAGGCGCGCCGGTTACGCGTTCGCGCGCACGGCGCACGGCACGCGGGCGGCGACGGCCTGGCGCGAGCCGGGCCGGCCGATCGGGTGGTATTCGATGCCCTGCTCGGTCATCGTCTCCGGCTCGTACAGGTTGCGGCCGTCGAAGATCACCGGCGACTTCCACTGCCGGCCGAGCGCGACGAAATCGGGGCTCTTGAATGCCTTCCATTCGGTGACGATCACGAGCGCGTCGGCATCGTGCGCGGCCTGCGCCTCGTCGTCGACGAAGGTCAGGCGCGCGAGCCAGTCCGGGTGATCCGCGAGATCGAGCGCGAGCACGCGGCGCGCTTCCTGCTGCGCGACCGGATCGTAGGCGGCGATACACGCGCCGCGCGACAGCAGCTCGGCGATCAGCTCGCGGCTCGGCGCTTCGCGCATGTCGTCGGTGTTCGGCTTGAACGCGAGGCCCCAGATGCCGAACGTGCGGCCCGTCAGGTCCTCGCCGAAGCGCGCGACGATCTTGTCGGCCAGCACGCGCTTCTGGTTCGCATTGACGGCCGACACGGCCTGCAGGATCTGCAGCGCCTGGCCGTGCTCGTCGGCGGTGCGGATCAGCGCCTCGACGTCTTTCGGGAAGCACGAGCCGCCGTAGCCGCAGCCCGCATAGAGGAAGTGATAGCCGATGCGCGGATCGGAGCCGATCCCGCGGCGCACGGCCTCGATGTCGGCGCCGAAGCGGTCGGCGAGGTTCGCCAGCTCGTTCATGAACGAGATACGCGTCGCGAGCATCGCGTTGGCCGCGTACTTCGTGAATTCGGCCGAGCGCACGTCCATGTACAGCGTGCGTTCGTGGTTGCGGTTGAACGGCGCGTACAGCTTCTTCATCAGTTCGCGCGCGCGCTCGCCCGGCACGTCGTCGTCGCAGCCGATCACGATGCGGTCCGGCCGCGTGAAATCGTCGACCGCCGCGCCTTCCTTCAGGAATTCCGGGTTCGACACGACGGAGAACATCTGGTCGCCTTCACCGCGCTTCGCGAGCTCGTCGGCGACCGCCGCGCGCACGCGCTCGGCCGTGCCGACCGGCACCGTCGACTTGTCGACGATCACCTTGAAACCCTTCATGGAGCGGCCGATGTTGCGCGCCGCCGCGAGCACGTACTGCAGGTCGGCCGAGCCGTCCTCGTCGGGCGGCGTGCCGACCGCGATGAACTGCACGTCGCCGTGCGCGACCGCGGCCTCGACATCGGTCGAGAAACGCAGGCGGCCCGCCGCGCGGTTGCGCGCGATGACTTCCTTGAGGCCCGGCTCGTGGATCGGCACGCCGCCGTTGTTCAGGACGTCGATCTTCGCCTGGTCGACGTCGAGACAGAACACGTCGTGCCCGATGTCGGCGAGACAGGCGCCGGTGACGAGACCTACATAACCGCTGCCGATGATAGTCAGATTCATGATGTGTCGGACCTCTTGACCAATGATTCGAAATTCGTAATACCGGAATCCCGGGGGAATGTCCGTCGCGCGGC
This sequence comes from Burkholderia sp. IDO3, assembly GCF_003366075.1. Lineage (NCBI taxonomy): Bacteria > Pseudomonadati > Pseudomonadota > Betaproteobacteria > Burkholderiales > Burkholderiaceae > Burkholderia > Burkholderia sp. IDO3. Next base: position 933,866 of record NZ_CP028962.1, on the reverse strand, counting down.
CTCGCGGCGCAGCGGCGGGCCCGGGCGCGCTCGACTCAGTAAGCGTTGCTGCCGGTGAAGCCTTTCCACAGCGTCAGCACGACGATCTTGATGTCGAGCCAGAACGACCAGTTCTGCATGTAGTACAGGTCGAGCTTCACGCGGCCCATCATCTTCTCGATCTGGTCGGTCTCGCCGCGAAAGCCGTTGATCTGCGCCCACCCGGTGATGCCCGGCTTGATCCGGTAACGGAACATGTAGCCCTTGACCAGATCCTTGTAGATGTCGTCGTGCGCGAGCGCATGAGGCCGCGGGCCGACGACCGACATTTCGCCCTTCAGCACGTTGATGAACTGCGGCAGCTCGTCGAGGCTCGTGCGGCGCAGGAACCGGCCGACCGGCGTCACGCGCGTGTCGTTCTTGGTCGCCTGCGTGACCTGCCCGGCCACTTCCTGGTGCACCTTCATCGAGCGGAACTTGTAGATCTCGAACTCGTGCCCGTCGATGCCCTTGCGCTTCTGGCGGAAGAACACCGGCCCGCGCGACGTCAGCTTGATCAGGCACGCGATCAGCAGCATCGCCGGCGCCAGCATCGTGAGCGCCGCCAGTGCGAACAGCCGGTCGAACACGAACTTCGGCAGGATCCGCACGTCGGTGATCGGCGACGCCGCCAGGTTGATCGCCGGCACGCCGAGCAGCTCCACCACTTCCTGGTTGAAGAACGACAGGCTGCGCACGTCCGGGATGAAGCGGATGTTCACGAAGTCGTGGCGAAACACCGTCACGATCTGGTGCATCCGGCGCTCTTCCGCGATCGGCAGCGTGAGCCACAGCTCGCGGATCGCGCGGCTGCGCACGAGCCATACCAGCGATTCGAACTGCCGCTCGATACGCACGTCGTCGAGCGCCACGTCGCCCGCCGCCGCGCTTTCGTCGTACACGCACACCGGGTTGAAGCCCGCTTCCGGCCGCGCCCGCATCTGCGCGATCAGCCGCCGCGCCGCCGGCGTGCCGCCGACGATCGCGACCGCCTTCAGGTTGTAGCCGCCGCGACGCAACCGGCGCAGCACCGCATGCACGCATGCTTTCGAGCCGGCCAGCAGCGTCATCGTCGTGACGGCCCAGTAGCCGAGCCACAACCGCGACAGCTCGCCCGACTGGTGAAAGCTGAAACTCATCAGGATGCCGGCCAGCTCGACCACCAGCCACGCGAACGCGACGCGCCCCATCAGCCCGACCAGACGCTTGCCGCGCCACGACTGGTAGATGCCGAACGCCGGAAAGCACACGACGACGAGCAGGCAGTCGAACAGCACCATCGTGCGCTGCAGGTCGTTGAGCCAGACGCCGCCGCCGTGCAGCGCCGCGGCGAGCACGGCCCCCGTCACGACCATCGCGATATCGATGACTCTCGCCAGCACGCTCAACATGTCTGCTTCCTCTCTGAACAGGCGTTTGCCGAACAGCTCCTTGTGCAGCCCATGCCGCACATTCGATTCAAACGTTGCATGACGCTATTGAAGCGGTAAGAAAATCCACTCTCAAGCGCACAAGTATTTCGAAAAATAATCGGAAATTCTTGCCGCGATATTCTGGAATTAAATCGGCAGGTTTTCCCGAATCCAGCATGAATCGGGAAGTTTTCGAAATTTTTACGGATTCCGCCAACCCTTTGCAGGAAGGCGATCCCGGGCGCCTCACCGAATTATTTTTTATTTTTTTATTTGCATCCGATGCTATCGCGGAAAATTTTCCCGGATACGTATTCCGCGAATATCGTGCAACAAGCCCGGTTTTATTGTCGATTTACTTCATGCTACAAACAGGCCTGACTTCAATCGAGGAGAGTGTCATCATGAATGCTCCGGCCGTGGTAGCCGATACGCGCCAATCTTCTTCCGCCGCAAGCGACGCCGGTACGCGCGTCGCGGTGCAGCCGGTGATCCTTGCCGGCGGTTCGGGCACGCGCCTGTGGCCGATGTCGCGCGAACACTATCCGAAACAGCTGATCGGCCTGCTCGGCGATCATTCGCTGCTGCAATCCACCGCGCTGCGCCTCGACGATCTCGAGACCGGCCACCCGCTGAACGACGACGTGCTGATCGTGTGCGGCGAGGATCACCGCTTCACGACCGCGGAACAACTGCGCGTCGCCGGTAAATCCGCGTCGATCATGCTCGAACCGCTCGGCCGCGACACCGCACCCGCCCTGACGCTCGCCGCGCTGCGGATCGTCGCGACCGGCGGCGACGCCGTGATGACCGTGATGCCGGCCGACCACGCGGTGGCCGACCTGCCGCGCTTTCACGCGGCCGTCGCGGCCGGCGTGCACTGCGCGGCCCAGGGCAAGATCGCGACGATGGGCATCGTGCCGGCCCGTGCGGAAACGGGCTACGGCTATATCCGCGTCGGCGCGCCGCTTCGCGACGCCGCGACGGGCGCCCTCGACGTGCGCCGCCTGGATCGCTTCGTCGAGAAGCCGCATCTCGAACTCGCTCAGCAGTACGTCGCATCCGGCGAATACTGGTGGAACAGCGGGATCTTCATCGTGCGCGCATCGGTCTGGCTGAACGCGATCCGCCAGCTCGAACCCGACATCTACGCAGCCTGCGAGCGCGCCGTCGCGCAGGGCAAGCAGGACGGCGACTTCTTCCGCGTCGATCGCGACGCCTTCGCCGCATCGCCGTCGAACTCGATCGACTACGCGGTGATGGAGCCGCTCGCGAACCAGCCGCTGCTGTGCGAAAGCGTCGTCGTGCCGCTCGATGCCGGCTGGTCGGACGTCGGTTCGTGGGACGCGATCTGGCAAATCCTGCCAAAGGACGACGCCGACAACGTCGGCCGCGGCAACGTGCTGTTCGAAAACGCCGAGTCGACCTTCGCGCATTCGGAAAGCCGGCTCGTCGCGTGCGTCGGCACGCAGAACCTCGTCGTCGTCGAAACGCCGGACGCCGTGCTCGTCGCCGACAAGTCCCGCGTGCAGGACGTGAAGAAAATCGTCGGTCGCATCAAGGCCGTACGCGGCACGGAAGCCACCGATCACCGCAAGGTGCATCGTCCGTGGGGCCATTACGATTCGGTCGACATGGGCGAACGCTTCCAGGTGAAACGCATCGTCGTGAAGCCGGGCGCGCGCCTGTCGCTGCAGATGCACCACCACCGCGCCGAACACTGGATCGTCGTGCGCGGCACCGCACGCATCACGCGCGGCGAAGAAACGTTCCTGCTGTCCGAAAACGAATCGACGTACATCCCGCTCGGCGTGTCGCATCGTCTCGAGAACCCGGGCAAGATGCCGCTCGAACTGATCGAGGTGCAGTCGGGCGCGTATCTCGGCGAGGACGATATCGTTCGCTTCGACGATACCTACGGCCGCGAATGACGCGGCAACGCATGCCGGGCACGCCGCATCGACGGCGCGCCCGGCATGACGGAGAAACGGGAAGACAACCAGGAGATCGCGCGGGCATCGCGGCACACGACGGCCCGCGCGCTTTCGTTCGGATGACGATCAACCTACGCGGTACGCATACTCGCGGCGATCCGACTGCACGGGATCGTTGCGGCTCTCGGACAGCGCACCCGCGTGACGCTCGGCGATGAAGCGCTTGATGTCCGACTCCGCCCGCGCCAGCACGGACAAGCCGGCCAGCACCTCGCTTTGCGGCGCGTGCGCCGGCTCGTCGCTCGCACCATGGCGATCGATCCACTGACGCGCCCAGTCGAGCGCGTACTGCTCCGCTTCGTCGGCATCGGTGAAGCGCGGGCCGATCAGGCCCGAGCGCTCGACGCGCCGGTCGTCCTGCATGATCTCGGCCCAGGCGCGATACATCAGGTTCTGCACCGGCTGCGCCAGACCGCAGATCGTATAGCCGCGATATTCGTCGACTTGCGGTTCGGCCGCGGCGAAGCTCGCCGCGGTCGGACGCCCGTGGCGCAGCCCGGCGGGCGCCGCGCCCGGCACCGAAAACGACGCATCGGACGACTCAGCCGCGTCGTCGCTCGGCATCGCGGCAAGCGTCGCCCCTTCGCCGCCCCACGCGCTCGCCTGCGCGACCGGCAGTTGCCACGACTCGGGGTTCTGCCAGAACACGCCGCGCAGCCGGTCGTTGTCGGGCACGGGCTCCGCGCGGCATACCGGCGCGACCGGCACGGGCGGCGGCGGAACGTACGCGAACGTGCGCCCGCTGAACTGGGTCAGCACGTCGATCATCTGCAGCAGCGTGCCGTTCGCGAGCCACTCTTCGTAGCGGCGGCGGCACGTCGGCCCGGACGGATAACGTCCGGGCAGTTTGGACCAGGCTTCACCGGTCGTCAGGATCCAGAGGACCGCGTTGGCGACGACGCGCGGCTCGGCTCGTGGACGGCCGCGACGGTTCAGCCGGATGGGTTCATCGGCGATCAGCGTTGAAAGACGAAACCACTCTTCATCGTTAAGCTCATCGAAGAACATAGTAGATCTCTCCACGCAGCCAGGCCGGGGCTGCGATTGGCGGCGCCGTCGTCACGCATCGCGTCACGGGGCGGCCCGGTTGCACATTTATGGTTATCCGAATGTTGTGCACGCCGGCGCGGCACCGCACTTTCACGGTGCCGCCATTCCCGGCAATGGCGCACAAATCACGGTCTCACTCCAATGTGGGAATTTTTGTGCACGAAGCATACCACCCTCAGGGTTTATCTCAATATGACAATGACTTAATGTTACTCACTGAAACAACCTGCCATGGATGCGCAATCTATTTACGCTTGAATTTTTTTACGCGATCGTTATGCCCGGCGCTGGGAAGCCCCGTCTGGCGGGGCTTTGCGGGAGGTGGCGGGAGTCCTTACAACAGGCTTCAACGGGTGTTCCGACCCTCTCCTGAAACACTCGATCGAATTGCTTCCCGAATTCGGTAAATCAGGGAAAAATTCGTAACAAGATATTCACGGATCGGTAAATCGTTCGAATACGGATCAACTGAATTATCTCCGTGCACAATCTTTTTATTGTTTCTCTGCGGATGATGAAAGCGCCGCGGCAGGCAGCGCACATTGTTCTCCGGCAGGCAAGTCCGGGCAGGTTTGTTACATCCTCGGCGGCAGCGGCGGGCAAGCGGGCGATCAGGCGGCCGCGCGTCAGCGCAGATCGCCGACGAGCGATGCACGCACGTCCGCATCGATGCGCTGCGGCGGCACCGTATAGGCCGGATGGTCGCAGCCGATCGACAGCGCCGCGCCGTCCTTGAGCGCCGCGCGCACGGGTCCGCTCAGTTGGAAGCGCACGAAGTGAACGGCCGACGTCTTCTCCGCGTTGTCGCGATCGAGATCCTCGTCGGCGATCGCATAACCATCCGGATGCCCGTCGACGCGCAGGTACACGCGATCCTCGACGCCGATCAGCCGCGCGAGCGCCGCGCGCCGTTCGGCCTCGTGCTCGTATTCGATCTGCAGCGTCGCCTTCAGGTTGGTGCCGTCCGGCACGAGCGGCAGATAGGCTTCCAGTTCGCCGTCGATGCCCGCTTCGTCGAAGATCTTCTCGATGTGCAGCATCTCCTGGATCTGATAGCGGATCGTGGTCTCGTCCTCGAACAGGAAGCGCAGATGGTTGCCGAGCGCCACCGCGCGGCGGCGCTTGTACGCGACGAGCCGCGCGTGTTCGGCCTTGCGGATCTTCGCGTACGCTTCGAGCGTCAGCAGCGAGTCGCGGGTCAGCGTCATGGGATGTCCTCGAATGTCGTCGATGTCTTCACGGCGCGATCGATTCAGATGCCGTACGCGCGGCGCAACAGCGTCAGCGGATGCGCGAGCGGCGCGGCCGGCAGCCCGTGTTCGCCGATGCCCTGCTCGATGTGATGGCCGGCGAGCGCGCAGTCCGACGACACGACATCCGGTTTCGGCTCGGCCATCGCCTTGAACACGGGCGCGCCGATGCGCATCGCGTCCGCATGGAATGCCTTCTTCACGCCGAACGTGCCCGCGTGCCCCGAACAGCGCTCGACGACGTTGACGCGCGTATCGGGCACGAGCGACAGCGTGTCGGCCGTCTTGCGGCCGATGTTCTGCACGCGCGCGTGACACGGCACGTGATACGACACGGTGCCGAGGCCGTTCTTGAAATCGGTCTTCAGCAGCCCGTCGCGGTGCCGCGCGATCATGTATTCGAACGGATCCCAGAATGCGTCGGCCACCGCGCGCACGGCTTCGTCGCCGGGGAACATCAGCGGCAGTTCGCTCTTGTACATCAGCACGCAGCTCGGGATCGCGCCGATCAGCGCATAGCCTTCGCGCGCATAGCGCGCCAGCACCGGCAGGTTCACGGCCTTCTTCGCGGCGACGCCCGCGAGGTTGCCCTGCTCGAGCAGCGGCATCCCGCAGCACGCTTCGCGCGTGACGAGCTCGTACGGAATCTCGTTGTGCGCGAGGATCGCGAGCAGGTCGTGACCGATGCCCGGCTCGTTGAAGTTCACGTAGCACGTCGCGTAGATCGCCACCTTGCCGGGCGTGCGCTCGCCGTCGCGCACCGGCGGGCCGTCCGAGCGTTTCGCGGCGCGCCGGAACTTGCGCGGCGCGAACTCGGGCAGCCATGCGTTGCGATCGACGCCGAGCGCCGCTTCGAGTGCGTGGCGCGCGGGCGGCGTGCGATTCACCGCGTTCACAGTCTGCGTGACGACCGGAATGCCCGCGAGATGGCCGAGCGCATCGGTATTCGACAGCACCTTGTCGCGCAGCGTCGCTTCGCCGCGCTGGTAGCGCGCGGCCTTCGCGCGCAGCATCAGGTGCGGGAAGTCGACGTTCCATGCGTGCGGCGGCACGTACGGACACTTCGTCATGTAGCAGAGATCGCACAGATAGCACTGGTCGACGACCTTGCCGAATGCCGCCTTCGACACCTCGTCGACGTCGCCCATCGGCGTGTCGTCGACGAGATCGAACAGCGTGGGAAATGCGCCGCACAGCGACACGCAGCGCCGGCATCCGGCGCAGATGTCGAACACACGCGTCATTTCCGCATCGATCGCGGCCTGATCGTAGAACGCGTCGGACTGCCAGTCGAGCGGATGCCGGGTCGGGGCTTCGAGACTGCCTTCCTTGTGGGGCATGAGGCGCTCCAGCATGGCGCGCATGCGCGCGGGCGCGCCGCCCGCGCGATGCGGACGGCGATCGACGCACGGCCGGCCGCGCGACATGCCGCGGCGGGCCATGCGGCCTTGCGTGGGCCCGCGTCAGTCGACGAGACCGTCCAGCGCCTTCGTATAGCGGTTCGCGTGGCTGCGCTCGGCTTTCGCGAGCGTCTCGAACCAGTTCGCGATTTCGTCGAAGCCTTCGTCGCGCGCGGCCTTCGCCATGCCTGGATACATGTCGGTGTATTCGTGCGTTTCGCCGGCGATCGCCGATTCGAGATTCTGCCGCGACGAGCCGAACGGCAAACCCGTGGCCGGATCGCCGACGGCTTCCAGATATTCGAGGTGGCCATGCGCGTGGCCCGTTTCGCCTTCGGCGGTCGAGCGGAACAGCGCGGCGACGTCGTTCTGGCCTTCGACGTCGGCCTTCGAAGCGAAATACAGATAGCGCCGGTTCGCCTGCGACTCGCCCGCGAATGCGGCCTTCAGATTCTCTTCGGTTTTGCTGCCCTTGAGTTGAGCCATTTGCGCCTCCGTTCGAGTCGGCGCGGCCGCATGCCAAGCCGGGCCGATGATATATGTGGGGAACGATGCGCTTGCGAAAGGCGCACGCATCGTGCTCTTTAATCTAGGCGCTCGCGTTCGCATCCCCCAATAGGCTTTTTCAATGCGGCCGATAGCGAGCGGCCGGCGGGAATCCGGGGACGATACGGCATCCGTGGGCCGGAATGGCGCGGCGATTGGCCGGGCGAATGGCGGATGGGTGGCCGATGGGTGGCCGGCTCCGCGCGACACGGCCTGCAACGTGGCAGGGACGACGTGACGCATCACGCATCCATCGCACGCTTGAGCAGCAATTCCCTTTCGCGCTCGTTACGGGTCAATTCCGCCGCACGCCGGAATTCGACCTTCGCCTCGTCCGCGCGGCCGAGCTTCGCGAGCAGGTCGCCGCGCACGCTCGGCAGCCAGTGATAGCGCGCGAGTGCGGGATCGTCGCGCAGCACGTCGACGAGTTCGAGCGCCGCGGCCGGCCCGAACGCCATGCCTACCGCCACCGCGCGATTGAGTTCGACGACCGGCGAAGGCGCGACTTCGGCGAGTGCGTCGTACAGCGCGACGATCTGCGCCCAGTCGGTATCCGACGCGTGCCGCGCACGCGCATGGCAGGCCGCGAGCGCGGCCTGCAGCGCATACGGCCCGCGCACGCCTCCGAGTTTCGTCGCCTGCTCGAGTGCCGCGAGGCCGCGCCGGATCAGCAACGGATCCCAGCGGCCGCGATCCTGGTCGAGCAGCAGCACCGGCCGCCCCTGCGCATCGGTGCGCGCATGCATGCGCGACGCCTGCAGTTCCATCAACGCGACGAGCCCGAACACTTCGCTTTCGTCCGGCGCGAGCCCGGCCAGCACGCGGCCGAGGCGCAACGCCTCGTCGCACAGCGCCGGGCGTGTCCAGTCGTCGCCCGCGGTCGCCGCATGGCCTTCGTTGAATATCAGGTAGATCACCTCGAGCACCGACGCGAGCCGTGCGGGCCGCGCGTCGACGGACGGCACCTCGAACGGCACGCGCGCCGCCGCGAGCGTGCGCTTCGCGCGCACGATGCGCTGCGCGATCGTCGGCTCGGGCGACAGGAACGCGCGCGCGATCTCGCCCGTGGTCAGCCCGCCGAGCAGCCGCAACGTCAGCGCGACGCGCGCGTCGGTCGACAGCACCGGATGGCACGACGTGAAGATCAGCCGCAGCAGATCGTCGCCGATGTCGTCGTCGCGCGCATCGGCGAGCGCATCCGCGATGTCGGGGACGACGTGCGCTTCGAGCGCGTCCATTTCATGGCCGAGCTGATCGCGCTTCGCCGCATGCAGCGACTCCTGCCGGACCCGGTCGAGCGCACGGCGCTTCACGGCCGTCATCAGCCATGCGGCCGGGTTGTCGGGCACGCCGTCGACGGGCCAGTGCTCGAGCGCCGCGACGAGCGTGTCCTGCGCAAGCTCCTCGGCCACGCCGACATCGCGCACCACGCGCGCGGCGCGCGCGATGATCTTCGGCGCCTCGATTCGCCACACGGCTTCGATCGCACGATGCGTCGCCTCGCGCGTCACGCCGCCGGCCCCGGTGCGGCCGCGTCCTGCGCCACGTACATCAGCTCCCATGCGTGGCCGTCCGGATCGGCGAAGCTGTGGCCGTACATGCCCGGGTATTCGATCGGCGGACGCGGCGCGGTGCCGCCGGCCGCACGCGCCTTCGCGACGACTTCGTCGACTTCGGCGGGGCTGTCGCACGACAGGCACGACAACACCTGCACGTGCGTCGCCGGATCGACGATCGTCTTGTCGGTGAAGGTCTGGAAGAACGGCCGCACGAGCAGCATCGCGAAGATCGCGTCGCTGATCTTCAGGCAGGCGGCCTGATCGTTGGTATAGGCCGGCACGATCTCGAAGCCGAGCGCCTGATAAAACGCCTTCGAGCGCGGCAGGTCGGCCACGGGCAGGTTGATGAAGACCATCTTGTGCATGTCGGGTGCTCCCGGTGAGGTTGTGCTCAGGTGGACATCAGGCGCCGGGGCGGCCGACATGGAGTTCGCGGAACCGCTCGACCGCGTCGCCGGGCGCGAGGTCGTCGAGTTCGAACAACGGGCGCACCTCGATCTCGCAGTCCATCTCCGCGCCGAACGGCGCGGGAAAGCGCCGCGTCCATTCGAGCGCCTCGTCGCGTGAACGCACCTGTATCAGCGTATAGCCGGCGATCAGTTCCTTCGTCTCCGCGAACGGACCATCGACTACCGTACCCTTGCCGCCGGCGTACCGCACGCGCCAGCCGCGCGCGCTCGGCCGCAGGCCGTTCGCATCGAGCAGCACGCCGGCCCTGGCGAGCTCCTCGTGATAGACGGTCATGGCCTCGACCAGCCGGTTGTCCGGCAATGCGTCGGATTCGCTGACGGCGTTCGCCCGGATCATGATCATGAATCGCATCGTTCACTCCCTGTCGTCGGTGGAAAGGGGCGTCCGTTCATTCATCGGCGCCTTGTCCTGACGACGGGCGGCAGGCCGACGGATCGACCTTCCGCACGACGAACCAGGGTAAACACCGAGAAGCGGCCGTCACAGGAAGCACGGACCAACCGCGCGCACTTCGACCGTGCACCATTGCGCGGCCGGGCACTGGCGCGCGATCTCGATCGCTTCGTCGCGCGTATCGACGTCGACGAGGAAGAAGCCGCCGACCATCTCCTTCGCCTCGGCAAACGGGCCGTCGACGACGCGCGTCTCGCCGTCGCGAACCTGCACACGGGTCGCGCGCTCGGAGCGCTCCAGCGACTCGACGCCGCGCAGCACGCCGCGCGCTTTCAGCGTCTCGGCGAAATCGACCATCCGCGCATACAGCGCCTGCCCGTCCTCGAGCGTGCGTTCGGCGCGCTGGCCGGCCGGTTCGACAATCAACAGCATGTAGGCCATGAAGATCTCCTGGTGAAGCCGTGCGCGGAAGCGTTCGGAATGCATGCAAAAACGATGCGCAACGGCAGGTCAGGTGCAGAGCGTAACAGCCGCGGCCGGCCCCGCCGGCATCGTTGGCCATCCGGCACTGGCCGAACGGCCATTTCGATCGCGGCACGCGATTTTGCCGTCAACATGCTTTCCCGAACCTTCGAATTTTCTTCCTGTGGACCGCTCCATGTCACGCCTGCTGCCGTCGCTCGTGCCCGCCGCATCGCTCGTCTGTGCCGCCCCGCCCGCCGCCGCCGCACTGCCGGTCAGCGCCGGCTGCGGCGGCGCAACCACGGCGATCGCCGACCTCCGGCATCGCAGCGGCCGTTCGCCGCTGGCCGGACGCACCACGTCGATCGAAGCGGTCGTCACCGCGGCATTCGGCGGCGCCGACGGCTTCGGCGGATTCTTCGTCCAGCAAGCCGACGCGCAGCGGCGGCAGCGGCCGGGCGTGCCCGAAGGCCTGTTCGTCTATGCACCGGACGCGCAAGCGAATCCCGGCGATCTCGTGCATCTGACGGGAAGAGTCGAACAGAAATACGGCCGCACGCAGTTCGCGCTGTCGGGCCACATGGCCGTCTGCGCGCGCGGGCAGACCGTCACCCCGGCAGCGCTCGCGCTGCCGGTCGACGCGCTGTCGGTGTTTGCCGCGCACGAAGGCATGCGGGTGAGGTTCGCGCAAGCGCTGACGGTCAGCGACACTTACGCGCTCGGCCGCTACGGCAGCATCGTGCTCAGCAACGGCCGCCTGCAAATCCCGACCCAGGTGGCCTCGCCGGCCGACGCCGCGGCGCAGGCGGCGGCCAATGCCCGCAACCGCATCGTGCTCGACGACGGCGCGAGTCGCGTGACGCCGGCGACCGTCCGCTATCCGCCGCCCGCGCTGAGCGCCGCCAATACGCTGCGCTCGGGCTACACGGTGCGCGGTGTCGAAGGCGTGCTCGAGCAGCGCTACGGGTCGTGGCGGCTGCAGCCGGTGCCGGCGGCGGCACCGGTCTTCGACGCCGCGTCGAACCCGCGGGCCGATGCGCCGGCACGGCATGCGCGGGCCGACGTACGCGTCGTATCGTTCAACGTATTCAACTATTTCAACGGCGGCGGCGACGGCGGCTTCCGCGATCCGGCCAATCGGGGCGCGAAGACGCCCGCCGCGTTCGCGCGCCAGGAAGCGAAGATCGTCGCCGCGTTGCGGGCGCTGCGCGCCGACGTGATCGGCCTGATGGAAATCGCGAACAACGGTCATGGCCCCGCGAGCGCCGTGCGGCGGCTCGCGGCCCGGCTCGGCGACGGCTGGCGCGCGGTCGACCCCGGCACCGCGCGGCTCGGTCGCGACGCGATCGCGGTCGCGTTGCTGTACGACAGCCGGACGATCGAACCCGTCGGACGCGCCGCCACCGTCGCGCTCGATGGCCGCAGCCGGCCGCCGCTCGCGCAGACGTTCCGGCGCATCGGCGGAACACGCGCGTTCACGGTCGCGGTCAACCACCTGAAATCGAAGAATTGTCCGCACGCGACCGGCCCGGATCTCGACCAGCAGGACGGCCAGGGCTGCTGGAACGCGACGCGCACGCGCGCGGCCGCACGCGTCGCCGACTGGCTCGCCACGTCGCCGACCGGCGTCGCGGCCGACGGTGTCCTGTTGATCGGCGACCTGAACAGCTACGCGAAGGAAGATCCGCTGCGCGCGCTCGAGTCGCGCGGCTACGCGAACCTCGTCGCCCGCTTTCTCGGCAATGCCGGGTACAGCTACGTCTTCCGCGGCGAGGCCGGCAACCTCGACCACGCGCTCGCCACCGCGCCGCTCGCCGCGCGCGTGAAGGCCGTGCATGCATGGCACATCAATGCCGATGAGCCGACTGCGTTGCAAGCCGTGCCCGATTACAAAACGCCGGCGCAACGGGCCGCGTATTACGCACCCGATGCATACCGCTCGTCGGATCACGATCCGATCGTCATCGACCTTGCGCTGGCGGAAGACGGCGCGTGAGCCGCGCGGGCACGAACCGTGCTGCCCGGGAACACGGCGATTAGTGCAATTGCATCAAGCCGACGCGTGCAATGGCACTATTTACCTGACCACTCGGGCGACGCCATATTTACCGTACTTTCACTTCGTGCAAATGCGACCCGGCGCCACTTCGCCAGACGCGCGAAATTTTTTCAACCGCCGCCCCGCCCCGTGCGGCGGGGCTTTCACGGCATCCCGCCGACGAATTGAAAATTTGTCTCGAAACTCAATTGGATGATGTGAATCACACTGGTTGTTGGGATTCGTCTTATCTTCAAATTGGCCTGTAAATCAAATCGAAGGAGGATAACCACCATGGCGCTCACCGACTCGATCGAGCACAAGCTGGACCGCGGCCTGTCCGACATCCGCCGCACCGGCCGGCGCGTGGGACGCACGACGCGCTCGGCCGCCCGCGACCTGCATGCGGACGTGACCGACGATCTGCGCGGGCTCGTCGACGAACTCGAAGATCTGCTGAAAAACGATGGCGACGGCGACATCGCTGCGCTGCGCAAGCGCGTGCAGGCGCGGCTCGATGAAGCGCGCAGCACGCTCGATTACGCATCGGGCTCCGCAGCCGCCCGGCTGCGCGACTCGGCCGAACGCGTGTCACAAGCCGTGCACGACAATCCGTGGCAGACCGCGGGCGTCGTCGCGGGCCTCGCGTTCGTCGCCGGCCTGCTCCTTTCCCGCCGTTGAGCGGGGCCGCCCGCACCACGCCCGCCCCGCCCGTCATCAACCCGACAACGAAGGAGAATCGCCATGCAGAAGTCCCTCGCCCTGAAAGCCGCCGCCGCCGTCATGCTCGGCAGCCTTGCACTTGCCGGCTGCACCACCACACCTGACAAACCCGAGAGCGCATCCGCCAGCGCGTCGAAACGCGAGTCGATCGACGCGAGCGTGAACGCGACGCTGTCGCGCCTCTATTCGACGGTGCCGGGCTCGCGCGAGCTCGTCGCGAAATCGCGCGGCGTGCTCGTGTTCCCGAACGTGCTGCAGGCCGGCTTCATCGTCGGCGGCCAGTCCGGCAACGGCGCGCTGCGCGTCGGCGGCAGCACCGTCGGGTACTACAACACGTCGTCGCTGTCGGTCGGCCTGCAGGCCGGCGCGCAATCGAAAGCGATCGTGTTCCTGTTCATGACGCAGGATGCGCTCGACTCGTTCCGCAAGTCCGAAGGCTGGTCGGCCGGCGCCGACGCGTCCGTCGCGGTCGTGAAGGTCGGCGCGAACGGCGCGGTCGACTCCAACACGGCCACCGCACCGGTCGAGGTACTGGTGCTGACCAACGGGGGCCTGATGGGCGACCTGTCGGTGAACGGCACCAAGGTCACCAAGCTCAACATCTGACGATCCGGCGCGGCATCGCCGCGTCCGCTTCCCGGCAGCGCCGCGGCTCCGGCCGCGGCGTTTTCATGTGCGCCGCGCGCCCCGGCTATGATGGCGACACCTTTGCGGGCATACTGCGATCGGGCCGCCCCGCCGCGCGCGTCGCCGCGAACTCGTTGACGTTCGCGAGCCGATCGCGCCCGGGGCAACGAGATTCAATCAAACTAGGCATCAATCTGCGCGAACCATCCATGGATAGCGGACACGATCACCAAAAATTCTTCTATTTCCTGCTGTTCGCGGTCACCGTCGGACTGTGCTGGATTCTCGCGCCGTTCTCCGGCGCCGTCTTCTGGGGCACCATTCTCGCGATCCTGTTCCAGCCGGTGCAGCGCTGGCTCGCCGCGCGCCTCGGCAAGCGGCGCAACCTCGCCGCGCTCGTCACGATGTCGCTGATCATCCTGATCGTGATCCTGCCGCTCGTGTTCGTCACGGCCACGCTCGTACAGGAAATCGCGTACGTGTACCAGGAACTGAAGAGCGCGCAACCGAACTATTCGCAGTATTTCCAGGACATCATTCACGCGCTGCCGACGTCGATCCAGCACCTGCTGCAGAAGTACGGGCTGACCAACATCCCCGGCATCCAGAAGAAGCTGACCGACGGCGCCGCGCAGATCAGCCAGTTCGCGGCAACCCAGGCGCTCAGCATCGGCCAGAACACGTTCCAGTTCGTCGTGAGCTTCGGCGTGATGCTGTACATGGTGTTCTTCCTGCTGCGCGACGGCGGCGAGATCGGCCGGCGCGTGCGCCGCGCGATGCCGCTCGACGAAGAGCACAAGAACCTGCTGCTCGCGAAGTTCACGACCGTCGTGCGCGCGACCGTGAAGGGCAACATCGCGGTCGCGCTCGTGCAGGGCGCGCTCGGCGGCCTGATCTTCTGGATCCTCGGAATCGAGGGCGTCGTGCTGTGGGGCGCGCTGATGGCGTTCCTGTCGCTGCTGCCGGCAATCGGCGCAAGCCTCGTGTGGGTGCCCGCCGCGCTCTACTTCCTCGCGATCGGCGCGATCTGGAAATGCGTGATCCTCGTCGCGTTCTGCGTCGGCGTGATCGGCCTCGTCGACAACCTGCTGCGCCCGATCCTCGTCGGCAAGGACACCAAGATGCCCGACTGGGTCGTGCTGATCTCGACGCTCGGCGGGATGGCGCTGTTCGGGATCAACGGCTTCGTGATCGGGCCGCTCGTCGCCGCGCTGTTCATGGCGAGCTGGGACATCTACGCGCGCTCCGAACAGGGCGAATGACGCGACGAACGGGCACGGCCCGTCACGGATGACGCATGCGGTTCACGACGGGCGCCACGGCGCCCGTCGCATTTTCCGGCACCGCCCCGGCCATCGCTCGTCACGCCGCGCCGCGCGCCGGCACGATCGCCCCGATCCACACGAAAAAACGGCGGCGTGACGCATCCGTCACACCGCCGTTTGCCGAAACCGCACCGGGCGAAACGCGCCCGGAATCCATCCCTTCCCGACGATCGATCGCAGGTCGCGCGACCCGACCGCAACCGTTCACGCGTGTGGATCGACGCGCAGCACGAGCTTGCCGCGATGGTCGCCGTCGAACAGGCGGTTCAGCACGTCGGGGGCGTTTTCGAGGCCGTCGGCCACCGTTTCCTCGGCCTTGAGCCGGCCGTCGCGCAGCCACCCCGCGAGCGTCTGCACCGCTTCGCGGCTCTTGCGATAGTCGAGGATCAGGAAGCCGCGCATCGTGATCCGCTTCGAGATCAGCACGCCGACGTCGTCCGCCGCACGTCCGCTGTTGTAGTTCGAGATCACGCCGCACAGCGCGACGCGCCCGCCGATCACCATTCGCGACAGCACCGCGCGCATCACTTCGCCGCCGACGTTCTCGAAGTTCACGTGCACGCCGTCCGGCGTCGCCGCCTTGAGCTGCTGACGGAAATCGTCGGCCTTGTAGTCGACGGCCGCGTCGAAGCCGAGCGTTTCGGTCAGGTAGCGGCACTTGTCCGCTCCGCCCGCGATGCCCACGACGCGCGCGCCGTGGATCTTGCCGATCTGGCCGGCGATCGACCCGACCGATCCTGCCGCCGCCGACACCACGAGCGTCTCGCCGGGCTGCACCGGCGCGATGTCGGTCAGCCCGTAGTACGCGGTCAGGCCGCTCATCCCGCACGCGCCGAGCAGCGTCGGCAGCGGCAGCCCCGACTGCGCGGGCAGTTTCACGAACTGCGCGGCCTGGTCGGCCGGTACGACCGCGTAGTCCTGCCAGCCGACGAGCCCCTGCACGAGATCGCCTTCCGCGAAACCCGCGTTGCGCGACGCGACCACGCGCCCGATGCCGAGCGCGCGCATCACCTCGCCGATCGCGACGGGCGGCAGGTATTGCGGCACGTCGCTCATCCACACGCGGTTGGTCGGGTCCATCGACAGATACAGCACGCGCACGAGCACGTCGCCGTCGGCGAGCGCCGGCACCGGCGTATCGACCAGCGAAAAATGTTCGCGGCCGACGCGCCCTTCCGGGCGCGCCTTCAGCAGCAGTTGGCGGTTCACTTGTGTCGACACGATGTTCTCCTCCGGTTGTGGTTGTCGATGCGCGTCAGACCGCGCACATGCCGCCGTCGATCACGAGTTCGGCGGCCGTCACGAAGCGGCTCTCGTCGGACGCCAGATACACGGCCGCATGCGCGACGTCGTCCGGGTCGCCGAGCCGGCGCAGCGGAATGCCGCGTGCGAGCTTGCGCGTCGCATCGCGTTCGCCGAGCGACTGGAACAGCGGCTCGACGATCCCCGTGCGGATGAACGCCGGGTGAATCGAGTTGCAGCGCACGTCGAGTTCGCGGCGCGCGCAATCGATCGCGACCGACTTCGTCAGCGACGCGACCGCCGCTTTCGACGCGTTGTATGCGGTGAAGTCCGGTTCGACCTTGAACGCGGCCACCGACGAGATGTTGATGATCGAAGCGGGGCTGCTCTCGGCCAGATACGACAGCGCATGCTTGCAGCCGAGCACGATGCTCTCGACGTTGATCGCCATCACGCGCCGCCACTCGTCGAGCTCGATCTGCGCGGGCGAGCCGATCGACCCGACGCCCGCGTTGTTGACGAGCACCGACAGCCCGCCCAGCGCGTCGACCGCCTGCACCAGCAGCGCCTGCCAGCGCGCTTCATCGCGCACGTCCTGCGTCGCCGCGAACGCGACCGGCGCCGCGCGCCCCGCGTTGAGTTCCTGCGCGAACGCATCGAGCGCCGCTGCTTCGGCGATGTCGGTCAGGAACACGCGCGCGCCCTGCTCGACCATCCGGCGCGCGATCGCGCGGCCGAGGCCGCCGGCGGCGCCCGTGATGTACGCGCACTTGCCTGCGAGGCGCGAAGAAACGACTGTCATGTGACCTGCTCCTATCGTGAATCGTCGTTGCGAGCCGCTGCCGCGACGGCAGTTGCCGTGCGCCGGCCGGCGGCCGCGCGGTGTTGCGCGAGTATAGCGAGCCGGCAGCGACACGCGCACCGGCGGATCGGGCGGCCCGTCGCGGCCGGCCCCCGATCGAACGACCGTCAGCGTACGCGAATGCCGCCAATCGATGAAATGAATATTCGTAATGCCCGGTCATAGACACAACTCATGACCTGCTCGCGTCCGTGCCGATCCGGCGGTGCGGCGCGACCGGGATCTCGGCTCGACGGAAACCGGACGCCGGCACAAGCCGGCAACACGATGAAACGAATGGACTGAAGTATAGGAAGAGCGCCGCCGTGCGAGAACCGCATGCGGCACCGGGGCATCCCGTGCCCCGGCGGGAACCGTCGTCAGAATCCGTCGCCTGACGCGCGCACGAATGCGCAGAGCTGCGGAGAGTGGGTATCGATCATCTGCTGGAACGGCGCGCGATGTCCGTATGCGATGCCGGACACGAGCAGCAGGCAGACGGCCGCGATGCGCGGCGAGAACGCGCGCTTGAGCGCCCGGTCGTACGCGTGCAGGAACACCAGCGCGACCAGGGCGCCGAGCAGCCAGCCGGCGATGACTTCGGGAATCGTGTGCGAATGATCGAACACGCGCGCAACCGCCGTCACCGCGCCGACCGCGAGGCCCGCCGCCACACCCGGCAGCTTCCCCGGACGACACGCCTGCCACAGCATCGACAGCGCGACGGTCCACACCGACGTCGACAGCATCGTATGCCCGCTGATCACGCGGAAATCGAACTGCGGAAGCTCGATTCCGCACCCTGCGTAGAGAATCTTGGTGGCCCCGACGACGCTCATCCCGAGCGCGAGCAGCGCGACCCAGCGCACCGCGAGCCGCCAGTTGGACAGCGCGAGCCAGACGGCGCACGTCAGCGCGACCGGCAGGGTCAACGCGGCATCGCCGATGTTGCTGATTTCACTCCACATGACGGACTTCGAACGACAAGCGAAAGGCCGCAGTTTAACGCAAGCGCGCCGTGCGTCTGTGTCAGCCTGTGACAGGCTGTATCAGCCCGCGACACCCGTAATCAGCAACAGGTTCGTGCCGGTGATGACGGCGAACAGCGCCCACGCGGCCGCCTGCATCCTGCGGCCGATCGCATGCTCGCCCATCGTGTTGCGATCGCTGACCGAGCGGATCAGCGGCCACATCGCGAACGGCAACTGCAGGCTCAGCAGCACCTGGCTCCACACCAGCAACTGCCCGACCGAGCCGTCGCCGAGCCACAGCACGCCGATCAGCGCCGGCACCAGCGCGAGCCCGCGCGTGATCAGCCGGCGCTGGTAGCACGGAATTTTCGTATGCAGGAAGCCGTCCATGATCACCTGGCCGGCGATCGTGCCGGTCAGCGTCGAGCTTTGCCCCGACGCGAGCAGCGCGATGCCGAACAGCAGCGCGGCCGCGCCGCCCGCGATCGGCGTGATGAGCCGGTACGCCTGTTCGATGTCGGTGACGTTGTGCTGGCCGGTCGCATGAAACGCGGCGCCCGCGACGACCAGGATCGCCGCATTGACGAGCATCGCGACGAACAGCGACACGCACGTGTCGATGCGCACCAGCGCGAGCGTGTCGCGAACCAGGCCGCGCGCGCCGCCGACCACGTGCCGCGTCTGCACGACCGACGAATGCAGATACAGGTTGTGCGGCATGATCGTCGCGCCGACGATGCCGAGCGCGAGCACGACCGCATCCTTGCGGTCGTGGCCCGGATCGCCCGGCACGAGCCCCAGCGCGACCGCATGCCAGTCGGGCGGCGTGATCGCGACCTGCGCGACGAAGCAAAACGCCATCGTCGCGATCAGCCCGAGCACGATCGCCTCGATCTGCCGGAAGCCCTTGCCTTGCAGCCCGAGGACGATCACCGTGTCGAGCGCGGTCAGCACGATCCCCCACGCGAGCGGCACGCCCAGCAGCAGCTTGAACGCCAGCGCGCAGCCGAGCACTTCGGCGATGTCGCACGCGATGATCGACACCTCGGCCGTCACCCATTGCACGATACGGCCGAAGCGGCCGTATCGGTCGTAGCTCGCCTGCGCGAGATCCTTGCCCGCGACGAGGCCGAGCCGCGCCGCCAGCATCTGCAGGAAGATCGCGGCGAGGCTGGAAAACGCGACGACCCACAGCAACGAGTAACCGAATTGCGAGCCGGCCTGGATGTCGGTCGCCCAGTTGCCGGGATCCATGTAGCCGATCGCGACCAGCAGGCCCGGGCCGAAGAAGCGCTTGAGCTTCACCCAGCGCGACGCGCCGACGTCGATCGTGATGCTGCCCTTTACTTCTGACGGGCAGAAGGGGGCTGTGGCGGTAGTGGGAAGCAAGGGCATGGGAACCGGGGATCGTGATCGCGACACGGTGATTTTACGGTCATCCGCCCCGTTTTCTCGCGCGCATCGGCGCGCGGGCCCCGGCTCGGCCGCTCGCCGTCGGCGCGGTCGGGCCGCGGCGCGGGCTGCGTGTCGGGCATCCCGTCGGGCGCCCCGGCACCGTTTGACAGCAGCCGCTCGCGTTCGGCGACGCGAAACTCGGTCGGCGATATCAGCAGCCGCTGGCGAAACAGCTTCGCCAGACGCTCGCCGCTGCCGAAGCCCGTGCGCCGCGCGACCTTGTCGGCCGGCAGCGTCGTGTGGATCAGCATGTGACATGCGCGCTCGAGCCGCACGTGCCGCACGAACTCGGTCGGCGTCACGCCGATTTCCTTCTTGAAGCGCCGCAGGAAATTGCGCTCGCTCATCGCGACCGCCTGCGCGATGTCGGCAATCGAGATGCGGTTCGCACTCTGCGCACGCAACTGCTGCACCGACATCCGGATCGACGGGCTCGCGCTCAACTCGCGAAACGCCCACATCGACTGCGTACAGCGCTGTTCGACCGGCCGCAGCAGGTTGCTGGCAATCTCCTGCGCGGCGCTGTCGCCGAGATCGGCGCGGAACATGTCGAGTACGGTGCCGAGCACGTCGGCTTCGTCGCCCTGCCGTTCGATCGTTGCCGCCGCCCGGCGGGCGCGCCCCGTCGTCGTCGCGCCGGCATCCTGCGGCCGCTGCGCCGCCGCGAGCGTCGACAAATCCATCCCGTCGACGATCCATCGCGCATGCCGGCGAATGTCGGTCAGCCGACGCCGCAACGCATCGTCCCAGTTGACCGACACGCGATCGCCGTGAAGGTGAAAGAACGCGAATGCGCGGCGGCCGTGCTCGTCGCCGAGCGCCTCGGCAGCGATCTTCACGCCGGACGACGACTGCAACAACCCGCCGCTTTCGGATACGTACTTCAGCTGGTAATCCGCACTGAACGCATGCAGGCGATTCGCCAGATTGAAAGCCTCGCCGAGACGCGCGGCCTGGGCCAAAGAAAACCCCGTACTCAAATAGACAACGACCCACCTCTGATCTGCTGCTTCCACTGGCCAAGCCCCCGACTGTTTCGACTTCTTCTAATACCGTCGAACTGTCGGGCTTATATTTGGTTTGATCTCGTGCGACAGGACGGCTATCTCGAAATATGAAGCGACGGCATCTTAGCCGAACGGGTCATGTCTTTGGCGCGAAATGGCCGAGCGGGACAGCATGATGGCGGATTACTACAGGCTGTCGCCGGCTGAAGACATGGCCGCGCCGAAGTATGCATGCCGATGCGGCGCGCCGGCATCGAATGCGGCCAATGTTGCGTATCGGGACGAACGTCATCCACATGCATCGAATCGCGTCGATCGTCGTGAACGAGTGCGATAGAAACGGCATTTTCGGCAATGCCGATTCAGGCCAGCGCGCGCCTGCGCGTCCGTTGTTCGCGCATCCTTTAGAATCGGCGCACGCCCCTCCTCGACTGCATCCGTGGCCACCGATCATCGTCTCGACCTGAACCTGTTTCGCGTGCTCGACGCCGTCTACGTGCACGGCGGCATCGGCGCGGCCGCCCGCGCCCTGCATCTGACGCAGCCGGCCGTCACGCACGCGCTCAACCGGCTGCGCGCGCATTTCGACGATCCGCTGTTCGTGCGCCAGGGCAACCGCGTCGTGCCGACCGAGCGCACGCGCGCGATCATCGCGGACGTACAGCTTCATCTGGCCGGCCTGCAGCGCACCGCGCGCGCCCCGTCGGCATTCGATCCGGCAACTCTCGACCTGAGCGTCGCGGTCGGCATTCGCGACGTGCTCGAATCGATCGCGCTGCCGCAGATCGTCGCCGCGTTCGCCGACGAAGCGCCGGGCCTGCGGTTCGTGAGTCGCCGCGTCGCGGTGCACGACATCGAACGCGAACTCGCATCCGGCAATCTCGACCTCGTCGTCGACCGCCGCGTGCAGACCGGCCCGCGCATCGCGACCGAGCACCTGCTCGACGATTCGCTCGTCGTCGCGATGCGCCACGATCATCCGCTGATGAGCGGCACGCTTCGGCGCGGCGACTATTTCGCCGCGCGGCATATCGCGGTGTCGCTGCTCGGCGAGCCGCAGTCGCTCGACGTGCTGCTCGGCAACGACGGGCGCTTCCGTCACATCCAGATGGTCTGCCAGCACTATTTCGCCGCATGCCAGATCGCCGCGTCGGGCGACCTGCTGCTCACGCTGCCGCGCACGTATGCGCTGCGCATGACGTCGATGCTGCCGATCGCCGTGCAGCCGCTGCCGCTTCGGCTCAAGCCGTTTCCGCTGCTCGCTTACTGGCACGAATCGCGCGAAACCGATCGCGCGCACCAGTGGGTGCGGGAACACGTCGCGGCGCTGGTGCGGCGCAGCGCCGGCGTCGCGGCCCAGGATCGCCCTTCACGCCAATGACGCAGGCTTGCGAGCCCGCGCCAGCGCCCGCGATTCCGGCCGAACCGGTATGCTGGCGGCTCGTACGCCGCGCGCCGTCGCGGCCCTCTCTTTCCCGCTCACCGGAGTCTTGCCATGCCGCTCATCCACGCTGCCGCCACCCTCGCCGCCGACGCGCCGAACTACGTCGTCCAGCTCCAGGCCGGCACGCACGCGCTGACCGGCGACGAAGCGCCGCGCGAAGGCGGGCAGGATCTCGGCCCGGCGCCGTACGAGTTCGTGCTCGCCGGCCTCGCGCAATGCACGGCCGCGACGCTGCGCATGTACATGCAGCGCAAGTCGTGGCCGGACGCGCGCATCGACGTGCGCACCGAGCTGCATGCCGATCGCGAAGGGCTGCAATACGTGCGCCGCGTCGTGACGCTCGACGGCCCGCTCGACGACGCGCAACGCCAGCGTCTCGCGGAGATCTGCGAGAAGACGCCGGTCACGCAGTTCATCAAGCGCGGCACGCGCATCGAAACGACGTTGAATTGACCATCGTCGTACGCAACACCGGCATGCGGCGCGGGAAGCAGCCCGCCCCGCACGCGGCCGATACCTGACATGCAAAACGGGCGGGCCGTGCGCCATGCGCGGCCCGCCCGTTCGCGAATGTCGTCCGGCGCTTACAGGCCGAGCGCGGACAGATCCAGCTTGCCGTCCTTCACCGGCGGGCACCAGAAATACGCGCCCGTCAGCGGCCGCGTGAAGCGGAACAGGCCGTCGACGATACCGTCGTCCGCGCCGCTCATCCGGCGCATCTGCACGTCGAACGCGCGAAACGAACAGCCGAACGCGACGAAGTAGAGGCCTGCGCGACGCGCATCGGACCACGGCGACGAGCGGCGCAGCATGAACGCCTCCGGCTCGAAGCTTTCCTGCGCGGTGCGCTTCACGTGCGCGAACTCGGGTGCGTCGTCGAGTTCCTCGTTGTCCGAGCGGCGGCGGCCGATGATGTGATCCATGTCGCCGGACGCAATGCGCTCCATCTGATCGAAGTCGTGCAGCCATTGCTGGACCGCGACGAAGCTCGACCCGTCGAGCCCGGCGCCCTGCCCCGTGACGATCGCCGCGGCCACCGCGTCGTCGCCTTCCGGGTTCTCCGTGCCGTCCTCGTAACCGGACAGGTCGCGGTCGTTCGAATAGCGGAACCCGTCGACCGCGTCCTGCAGCGCGAATGCCGGCGCCAGCGCGCGCTCGATCGCGCGTGCGCGCAGCACGAGGTCGCCGCGATCGTCGCCGCGCAGCCACACCCACACGTCGGCCGGCGTGACCGGCAGCGTGCGGTCGTTCACCGCGAACGCCGGGTATTCGGCGAGGCCCGGAACCGGGCGTCCGAGGTGCGCGGCCAGCGAATGTCCGAAGCCGACGACCGTGTCGCGCCCGTCGACGAGCGCGCGCAGCGCCGTGAGCGCCGCCGCCACGTTGCCGTTGTCCGAAATCGTGAAAGTCAGGTATCGGGCCGCCGTGTCGATCGGAGCCAGGATGCCTTGCTGAACGTCGCTCATCGTTTCCTCAGGAATGTATCGGGGTGAATCCGCGGGGCCGTGCCGGCCGGCGCGTGGCGCGTGGGCACTCGCCGCGCCGCACGCCGCGCAACGCGAAAGTGTAATCGATGCGGGCGGCCGCCCCCTGCGCCACCGCTGCGCGGCACGTGCCACGAAGAAGGGCCGGAACCCCGAATACTAACCGTATCGACGCTGCAACGCCGTATTCGTCAGACGTTGCGGCGAGTCCTGCACTGCTGATAAAATCCGTTCACGTCTTTTCGGCGTCCTTTCAACCGTTCACTTCAGGGAGGTGCGGATGTCCCCCATGCCAGCAACCTTCCCGAACGTGGTCCCACGGCGCGGCTGATCCAGCCCGTCGTCCGCGCCGGCTCCCGGATGCTTCGCTAACCCGCCAGCCCGCGCTTTTTTCCCGACAGCCCGTTTCGTTTTGTCCGCGTCGCTCGTGCGGCCGGCTGTTGCGTTTTCGACGTTCTCCGAACCGGAAAGTCCCGTCGCGCGATGCGCCGGGCAACGACACATGACCAGAAAAACCACCCGTCCGGGCGGCCAGGCATTCCAGGCCGTCTTCGGCTTCACTTTCCGCTACTGGCGCAAACAGCCGGTGCGCACCGCGGCGATCGCGGCGCTCGCGCTGCTCGGCGCACTCGCCGACGTGCTCACGCCGCTGTTCGCCGGCCGCCTCGTCGATGCGCTGTCGACCGGCCTGGCCGACCGCGCCGCCGCGTGGCATTCGGCCCTCGTCGCGTTCGGCACGCTCGCCGCGCTCGGCATCGGCGCGACGCTGCTGCGGCAGGGCGTCTACCTGAACATCATCACGCTCACGCTGAAGATGATGAGCGAGATCGCGGCCGCGTCGTTCCATCGCGTGCAGCGCTTCTCGACCGACTGGCACGCGAACAGCTTCGCGGGTTCGACCGTGCGCAAGATCACGCGCGGGATCTGGGCGCTCGACCTGCTCAACGACACCGTGCTGATCGCGCTGCTGCCGTCGGTGACGATGCTCGTCGGCGCGACCGTGCTGCTCGGCACGCACTGGCCGGTGATGGGGCTCGTCGTCGGCGCGGGTTCGCTGCTGTACATCTCGGTGACGGTCGCCGTGTCGCTCGGCATCGTCGCGCCGGCCGCGCGGCTCGGCAACCTGTGGGACACGCGCATGGGCGGCGCGCTTGCCGACGCAGTGAGCTGCAACGCCGTCGTCAAGGCGTTCGGCGCGGAAACGCGCGAGGAAGCGCGGCTCGCGCGCGTGATCGGCAAGTGGCGTCAGCGCACGCGCCGCACGTGGGTGCGCGGCACGCTCAACGGCGGGCTGCAGGGTGCGATGCTCGTCGCGATGCAGGCCGCGATGATCGGTGTCGCGCTGCGGCTGTGGGCGAACGACGAGGCGAGCGTCGGCGACATCGCGTTCTCGCTGACGATGTTCTTCATGCTGCAGGGCTATCTGCGCGACGTCGGCATGCACATCCGCAACCTGCAGCGCTCGGTCAACGACATGGAAGAACTCGTCGCGCTCGAGCGTCAGCCGCTCGGCATCGACGATCGCCCCGACGCGCCGGCGATCCGGATCGGCCAGGGCGAGATCCGCTTCGAGCACGTGACGTTCCGCTACGGCAACCATCCGGTCGCGCTGTACGACAATTTCTCGATGCGCATCGCGCCCGGCGAGCGCGTGGGCCTCGTCGGCCATTCCGGATCGGGCAAGACGACGTTCATCAAGCTGATCCAGCGTCTGTACGACGTGTCGGGCGGGCGCATCACGATCGACGGCCAGGACATCGCGCAGGTACGGCAGGATTCGCTGCGCAGCCAGATCGCGATCGTCCAGCAGGAGCCCGTGCTGTTCCACCGCACGCTCGCGGAGAACATCGCGTATGCGCGTCCCGACGCGAGCCGCGCCGACATCGAGCGCGCCGCGCGCCTGGCCAGCGCGCACGACTTCATCGTCGCGCTGCCGGACGGCTACGACACGCTCGTCGGCGAACGCGGGATCAAGCTGTCGGGCGGCGAACGCCAACGGGTCGCGATCGCGCGCGCGTTCCTCGCCGATGCGCCGATCCTGATCCTCGACGAAGCGACGTCGAGCCTCGACAGCGAAAGCGAGGTGCTGATCCAGCAGGCGATGGAACGGCTGATGGTCGGCCGCACGACGCTGGTGGTCGCGCACCGGCTGTCGACGGTGCGCGCGCTCGACCGCCTGCTCGTGCTCGATCGCGGCAAGGTGATCGAGGAAGGCAGCCACGACGCGCTGATCCGCATCGACGGCGGGATCTATCGCCGGTTGTTCGAACGGCAGGCGCTGGAACTGGCGAAAGGCTTGATCGATTCGCCGGGGCGCATGGTGGATGACGATGCGGGGCCGTTGGGGGAGCCGGCGGCGGTTTGATGCCGGCAGGCGGTGACGTGAGCCGATGGCGACGTCGTTGCCGTCGGCTCACGCCGTCATCGGATTGGGATCGAGGCCGTGCCGATGCACGGCCTTTTTTACTGCCGGCTTCCGTGGACGCCACCGCGCCGCAACCACGTCGGCGATGGGGATTCCCCGGATCACTTATCATACCGGCCAGGCAATTTGCGACGAAAGGCAGATCATGTTTACAGGCATTGTTCAGGGTATTGGCGTCATCGAGACCATCAAGGATCACGGCGAGCTGCGAACGTTCAGCATCGCGTTCCCCGAGGGCTTCACCACCGACATCGAGATCGGCGCGAGCGTGTCGGTCGACGGCGTCTGCCTGACCGTGACGACGATCCATTCCCCGGCCCTGATCGACTTCGACGTGATGCTGCCGAGCCTGCGCATCACCACGCTGGCCGACCTCACGACCGGCGCGCGCGTCAACGTGGAGCGCGCCGCCAAGGATGGCGCGGAAATCGGCGGGCATCCGCTGTCCGGCCACGTCGACTTCATGGGGACCATCGCGGACATCGCGTCGTCCGAGCACAACCGGATGATCCGGATCGCCGTGCCGGCCGATTTCAAGCGCTATGTGTTCGCGAAGGGCTATATCGCGATCAACGGCTGCAGCCTCACCGTGTCGGACGTCAACCGCGACGAAGGCTGGTTCGACGTGTGGCTGATTCCGGAAACGCGCCGCGCGACGACCTTCGACGCGAAGGGCGCCAGCGACAAGGTCAACATCGAGATCGAACGCAGCACGCAGGTGGTCGTCGATACGATCCGCGAATCGGTCAAGGAAACGCTGGGTGAATTGACCGGCGTCGTCACGACGCTGCTGGCGGAAAAAGGCATCGACATCGAGGAACTGCTCGCGCGCAACGTCGCGCGGCTGCCGAAGCAGTAACGAACGCCGCTTTACCCGGCGATCCCCGGATCACCGGGTATCGGCCTGCGTTCTGCCCCCGGTTCGGCCGCCTCGCACGCCGGCCCACGCGCGGCCCCGGCGCGCCGTCAGTCGCGCGGCATGCGCGTCACGCGCGAGATCAGCTGGGGCCCGATCCGGTCGAGCGGCAGGATCGCCGACGCCGCGCCGATGGCCGCGGCCGCCTTCGGCATCCCGTAGACGGCGCTCGTCGCCTCGTCCTGCGCGATCGTGTAGCAGCCCTTCGCGCGCATCGCCTTCAGCCCGAGTGCGCCGTCGCGCCCCATTCCCGTCAGCAGCACGCCGAGCGCATCGCCCTGCCAGCCATCGGCGACGCTGTTGAAGAACACGTCGATCGACGGCCGGTACGGCGTTTCGGCCGGGTGCCGCGTATAGCCGAGCACGCCGCGCGGCGACAGGCACAGGTGATCGTTGGTCGCCGCGAGCAGCACCTCGCCCGCCTGCGGCACGCTACCCTGCCGCGCGATACGCACGGGCAGCCGCGTATAGCCGTCGAGCCAGTCCGCCATGCCGAGCGCGAATGCCTGGTCGACGTGCTGCACGATCACGAGCGCGGCCGGAAAATCGGCCGGCAGCGCGCGCAACAGCGCGGTGAGCGCGGTCGGGCCGCCCGCCGACGCACCGATCGCGATGAGCGTCGGCTGGCCGCGCGCGGGCGCTGGCCCCGGCGGCACGAGCGTGGCCGTGCGGCTTTCGAGCAGCCGGCCGATCTGGTCGATCTTCGCGAGCAGCGGCTGCCGCGCCCCATCCGACGGCAGGCCGAGCGCGAGCGTCGGCGTGTCGACCGCATCGAGCGCGCCGGCGCCCATCGCCTCGTAGACCGACGACGTGTTCGCACTGACGCTCGCCGTCACGATCAGGATCGCGCACGGCGCGCGCGCCATGATCTGCCGCGTCGCGGCCACGCCGTCGAGCTTCGGCATCACGAGGTCCATCAGCACGAGATCGGGCGGATGCGCGACGCAGAAATCCACCGCCTCGTCGCCATCGGTCGCCACCCACAGCACCCGGTGATCGGTGCGCAGCGCGATCACGCGGCGCAGCGCCTCGACGGCAAGCGGCAGATCGTTGACGATACCGATGTTCATCCGCGCGCATCCCCGATCAGGTCGTGCACCGCATCGAGCAGCGCCTCGTCGTGGAAACTGCTCTTCGCGAGATAGTAGTCGGCGCCGGCATCGAGCCCGCGCCGGCGATCCTCGTCGCGATCCTTGTACGACACGATCATCACCGGTACGCGCGTGAGCATCGGATCGCCCTTGATCAGCGTGACGAGCTCGATCCCGTCCATGCGCGGCATGTCGACGTCGGTCACGACCAGATCGAACGCGTCGCTGCGCACCGCGTTCCAGCCGTCCATCCCGTCGACCGCGACGGTCACGTCGTAGCCGCGCTTCTCCAGCAGCTTGCGTTCGAGCTCGCGCACCGTCAGCGAATCGTCGACGACGAGCACGCGGCGGCGCCGGTCGGCGAGCGCGAATTGCGGATCGCGCATGAGCTTCGCGAGCTGCCCGCCGCGCACGAGCTTGTCGACCGAGCGGATCAGGTCCTCGACATCGACGATCAGCACCGGGTCGCCGTTCTCGAGCAGCGCGCCGGCCGCAATGTTCTGGATCTTGTGCAGGCGGCTGTCGAGCGGCTGCACGACGAGCATCCGCTCGCCGAGGAAGCGGTCGACCGCGACGCCGTACAACTCGGGTTCGCCGCCGACCACCACCACCGCCGTGCTGGTGCGCGTGACATCGGGTTCGCCCGCATCGAGCAGCTGATGCGCGGAAACGAGGCCCGCGCGCCGGCCGTCGAACGGAAAATGCGGCTGGCCTTCGAGCACGTCGATGTCTTCGTGCGCGAGTTCGAGCGTGCGCCGCACGTGGGCCAGCGGAAACGCATACGGCTCGCCGCCGACCTCGACCAGCAGGCTGCGGATCACCGACAGCGTGAGCGGCAGCTGCAGCACGAAACGCATGCCCGCACCGGGCTCGTTGAAGATGCGCACCGCGCCGCGCACGCCGCGCGCCATCTCCTGCACCGCGTCGAGGCCGACACCGCGCCCGGACACGTCGGTCACCGCGTCGCGCATCGAGAAGCCCGGCAGCAGCAGGAATTCGAGCAGTTCGGGATCGGACAATCGCGCAGCCGTCTCGTCGTCGGTCAGGCGCTGGCGGACGACGGCCGCGCGCAGCGCGTCCATGTCGACACCCGGGCCGTCGTCGATCACGCTGACGAGCAGCGAACCGGCGCTGTGACGCGCTTCGAGCGTCACGCTCGCCTCGGCCGGCTTGCCGCGCGCGCGCCGCGCATCCGGCGACTCGACGCCGTGGTCGAGCGCGTTGCGCAGCAGGTGGCCGAGCGGCGCATCGAGCAGGTCGAGAATGTCGCGGTCGACCTGCGTGCCTTCGCCGACGATCGAGAAGCGCACCTGCTTGCCGAGCGAGCGCGCGAGATCACGGACGATGCGCGGATACGCGCGCGTCGCGTCGCCGAACGGCCGCATCCGGCACTGCAGCGCCTCGTCGTACAGCTGCTCGGCGATGTGCGTGCTGCGTCGCTCGAAGCGGTCGAATTCGTCCATCCGCTCGGCCAGCGCACGCTGCAGGTCGTTGAGCATGTGCCGCACTTCGTTCACCGACGCGAGCACGCCCGCGCCGAGCTCATCGGCAAACTGTTCGTACACCAGATCGAGCGAACGGGCCGCGTCGCGCTGCGCGCGCTTCACGCGCAGCATCGATTCGGCGAACGGCTTGAGCCAGCGCGATTCGACGAGCGATTCGCCGGACAGGCTCAGCAGCCGGTTCAGCGTATCGGCCCGCACGCGACGCATCGCGCCCGCGCCGGCCGCACGGCCAGCCTGGACCGAATCCGGCACGGCCGCCGATACGGCCAGCGGCGGCACCTCGGCCCCCGCGCCCACCGGTTCGTTCGCGGCGCCGTCGTGCTCGCGCAGCGGCACGACGGACGGCGGCGCCGGCGGCTGCGCGAACGTCGATGCCGGCATCGCCTGCACGCCGTCCGCGCCAGTGAGCGCCAGCGCGAACGCCTCGATCTCGGCCGACGACACGATCGGCGCATGAGGATCGGCGACACGCACCAGCAGATCGACGCCGGCCAGCAGCACGTCGACGTGCGCGGCCGTCAGCGCGATCGTGCCGGCCTGCGCGGCGACGAAGCATTCCTCCATGCGTCCCGCGATGTCGACGCCGAGCGGCACGCCGACGATGCGCGCCGCGCCCTTCAGCGAATGCGCGGCGCGCATGCATGCCTCCAGCGCGACGGAGTCGGGCTCGCCCGATTCGAGCGCGAGCAGACGCTCGGACAGCGCCTGGGTCTGCGTGCGCGTCTCCTCGCGATACAGCTCGAGCAGCGACAGGTGGCTCAGATCGTCATCGCCGCTCATCGCATGCTCCGGGTCACGGCGTCGAACAGACGATCGTCGTCGAGCAGGCCCACCGACTTGCCGCGCCACGACAGCACGCCGCGCGACAGGCCGGCGCTCGCGCGCCCGACCGTCGCCGGCACGGGTACCCATTCGGATGCGCCGAAGTGCAGCACGCCCTCGACTTCGTCGACCGGAAACACCACCGGCTCGCCCTGGTGCGCGACGACCAGCAGACGCGTGAAGCGGCCGTCCGCGTCGCCGGTGGCGTCCTTGCCGCCCTCGCCCGCATCGAGGCCGAGCAGCGCGCCGATCGAGATCGCGATGCGCAGCGTGCCGCGAATGTTGACCACGCCGCGCACGGCCGAGTGCCGACGATGCGGCAGCGAATGGACCGGACGCGTGCCGGCGATCTCGCGCAACACGCCGATCGGCAGCGCGAGCCATTCGTCGGCGACGCGAAACGCCAGCGCCGCCTGGCGCGTATCGTCGTCGCCGTGCGCGCGGGTCGCGTCGAACGCGCTCATCCGGCGCGTGGCGTCGGCCATCTCGGCCGCGCCGAGCGGACGCTCGAGCAGTTTCGCCGCGTGATACGCGTAGACCGGACAGTTCAGGCAGCGCAGACAGTCGGCCAGCCGCTCGCACGAACGGTCGCCGCGCGTGCCGATCCGGTTCCAGCAATCGTCGACGCCGATCGTCGTGCCGTCAGTGACAACGGCGTCGCTGTTCATTCTTTCCTCGGTCATCCCGATCTCGGCTCCCAACCCGTATTCTCATAGTCTCTTATCCGGCCGAGCGCCGCGCACGCTCGAGCAGCCATTGCGCGCCGGCGCCATCGCCGCCGACATCGAGCAAGGTCGCAAGATGCGTCAGCGCTTCGTGGTGCGTGGGCCGCAGGTACAGCGCCTTCCGGTAGAAGTCGCCGGCTTCCGCTGCACGCCCGCGTGCATCCGCGATCAGCCCGTTCAGGTAGAACGCATCGGCGTGCGGCCCCACCCGCGCCGAAAACAGCGCGAGCACGCGCTCGGCCTCGTCGAACGCCCCTGCGTTCGCGAGCGCCTGTGCCTCCTCGAGCGTCGGCGCGACGTTATCGGCAACCGGCGCGGCCGCGTCGAGCAGCTCGCCGCGCATGTCGGCCCGTATTTCAGCGCCGACATCGGAATGCGGCTCGACCGCTATCGGGCGCTCGGCCGCCGCGAGCCCCGCGACCGGTTGCTGCGCGGCACCGATCCATGTCGGCGGCACGACGGCCAGCATCGGACGCGCGGCGGCCGCCGGCGCCACCGTGAAGCGCTCCGCGCGCCGGTACGGCGCAACCGCGGGCACCGGAGCCGCATGCCGGGCCGCGTATCCGTCCGCCACCGCACCGGTGCGCGCGCGATGAAACGCGAACGCCAGCGGCACGCGTGCCGAGCGCATTCCGTGCCGCATCGCGACGCCCGTCTCGGCCGGACCGACGAACAAGGTTCCGTCGTCGGTGAGGCAGCTTTCGAGCGAACCGATCACGCGATCCTGCACGTCGCGATCGAAATAGATCAATACGTTGCGGCAGAACACGAAATCGTAGCGAATGCCCGTGTCGGCGCCCGGTTCGACCAGGTTGGCCTGGCGAAACTGCACGCATGCGCGCACGCGCTCGTCGAGCAGCCAGCCGTCCGCGGCCTGCGTGAAGTGCCGGGCGCGAAACTCGGTCGCCGTGCCGCGAAACGCATTGCGTCCGTAGCAGCCGAGCCGCGCCTGTTCGATCGCGCGGGCACTCAGGTCGATCGCGTCGATCGTGAAGCTGGCCGGATCGAGCCCCGCGTCGAGCAGCGCCATCGCCGCCGAATACGGCTCTTCGCCGCTCGAGCACGGCGCGCTCAGCACGCGGATCACGCGCCCGGGCGTGGCCGCAAGCCGCTCGGCGGCGAGCCGCACGAGCGTCGCGAAGGCCTCGCGGTCGCGGAAGAACCACGTCTCCGGCACGACGAACAGTTCGATCAGCGCGCGCCGCTCGTCGGCCGAAGCGTTGAGCTGCTGCCAGTACGCGTCGAGCGCGTCCGCGGTCACGGGCGGCCGCGCCGCCGACGGCAGCCGCTCGCTGTCGCCCTGCAGCGCATGCACGCGCTCGGTCAGCGCACGGCTCAGGAAATCGTTGCCGAGCGAATCGGGGTCGATGCCGGTCTCGCGCAACAGCCAGCCGCGAAATCGCGATTCGGACGCTTTCATGCGGACTCCCCTTCATGGCCCGGCTGGCCGTCGAACAGATACAGGCGTGCAACGTCGTCGATCAGGTCGGCCACCGCCACCTGCTGCACGATGCCGTCGGGCGTGTTCGCGACCCGCCCGAGCCAGCGCGTGCGCGCAGTCGATACGCCGCTCGCCTGGAACGTCGTGCGATCGATCCGCAGGGTCTGCGTCGCGTGCTCGACGATCAGGCCGATCACGCGCCCGCGCCCGGCGGGCCCGGCGAGATAGCGAACCATCACGAGCCGCGTCGAACGCAGCGCATGCGCGCGCCGCCCGAGCGCCAGCATCGGCACGTCGATCACGGGCACCGGCTGGCCGCTGCGCATCAGCAGCCCGGCGATCCATTCGGGCGCGCCCGGCACGGCCTTGGTGGCCGCGAGCGGCAGCACCTCTTCGATGTCGGCCGCGTCCAGCGCATAGCGCTCGCCGTCGAGCTCGAACATCAGGAACAGCGCGTGCACGCCGCCGTGCGGCTCGGCGCGCGTCACGCGTCGACCTTGAAGCGCGACACGCTGGTGCGCAGCTGGTTCGCGACGAGCGTCAGGTCGTCGATCGCCTGCGACGACTGGCGCAGCGATTCGGCCGTCTGCTGCGCGGCTTCGGACAGTTGCGACAGCGCCTGCGTGATCTGCTCGGCACCGTTCGCCTGCGTCTGCATCCCTTCGTTGACCATCTGGAAGCGCGGCGCGAGCGTCTGCACCTCGGCGATGATCTGCGACAGTTGCCCGCCGACCTGCTGCACGTCGAGCATCCCGCGGCGCACTTCCTCGGAGAACTTGTCCATCCCCATCACGCCCGCCGACACCGCCGACTGGATCTCCTTCACCGTCTGCTCGATGTCGTAGGTCGCCACGGCCGTCTGGTCGGCCAGGCGGCGGATCTCGGTCGCGACGACCGCGAAGCCGCGGCCGTATTCGCCGGCCTTCTCGGCCTCGATCGCCGCGTTCAGCGACAGCAGGTTGGTCTGGTCGGCCACCTTGGTGATGGTCGCGACGACCTGGTTGATGTTCAGCGCCTTCTCGTTGAGGATCGCGAGTTTCGCGTTCACCGAGCCGGCCGCGTCCATCACGCTGCGCATCGTCTCGCCCATCCGCGTGAGCCCGCTCTGGCTCACGCCCGCGAGCGTCGCCGACTGTTCGGCCACGCCGGCCACCTCGTTCATCGTGCGCAGCAGGTCGCGCGACGTCGCGAAGATCTCGCGGGACGTCGCGCCGATCTCGGTGGTCGTCGCCGCGGTTTCATTCGCGGTCGCCTGCTGCTCGCGCGACGTCGCCGCGATTTCGGCCACCGACGTCGTCACCTGCAGCGACGACTGCTGCGCGCGGGCGACGAGCTCGGTCAATTCGTCGGCCATCCGGTTGAAGCCCGTCTCGAGCGTGCCGAATTCGTCGTGCCGGCGCAGGTCCAGGCGACGCGTCAGGTTGCCGGTGCGCATCACGTCGTGCACTTCGACGAGCCGCGCCATCGGCACGGTCACCGCGCGAAACAGCCCGTAGCCGAGCCCGAGCGCGGACAGCAGCACGATGCCCAGCGCAAGCGCGAGCACGACCTCGGTGTCCTGCACCGACTGGCGAATCACCTTCGCGGAGTTGTCGGCGAACTTGCGGTTTTCCTGCACGAGCGTGTTCGCGTTGCGCACGACCTCGGTCCAGACCGGCGCCGCCTTCGCGTAGGCGGCGGTGGCTTCCTCGTGCGACGTGCGGGTCTTCTGGATCGCATCGTTCAGCAGCGGCACGTAGCGGTCGTACGCGCCGCGGAACGTCGCGAAACGCTGCCGGTCCTCGTCGCGAAACGCCGTGTTCTGGTAGTCGACCGACAGCGATTCGATGTCCTTCAGCGAATCGGCGATCTTCGCGAGATTGTGCTGGACGGTGTCGGGGTCGGTATCGACGAACGTCGCCTGCTGCAGCAGCGAGAACGACTCGTTGACCGACGCGCGCAGCGACGCCGCGAGATAGACGCCGGGCAGCGAATCGCGTTCGATGCTGACGGCTTCGCTGTTGATCGCGCGCAGGCGCTCGTAGGACACGCCGGCGGTCACCAGCATCAGCACGAACAGCACGCCGAAGCTGAGCAGGATGCGGTTGCCGAGCGTCAGCCGGGCAGCGCCGATCGTCGGGTGCAGGCTTTCATTGGTTGCGCGGGGCGTCACGGTGGCCATGTTCGTTATGGGCTTTCTAGAATCAGCGTTGAAAAAAATTCGCGCCCGCCCGCGCGCCGAACGGCGCGCCACGAGCGCATCTGGGCCAGCGGACGATGCGGCGCCGGCAGGCCGCGCCGCGATATTACCGCTCCGCCTGCGCCGGCAGTCGAAGCCCGACCATGAAACCGCGCGGCGAATTGCGCATCAGGATCTGGCCGCGATGCCGCGCCGCCGTCGCGCGGACGAACGCCAGGCCGAGGCCGAAGCCGCTGCGCGCCGCGCCGTGCGCGGATTCGAGCCGCACGAACGACTCGGTCGCGGCCGTGCGCTGCTCGGGCGCAATGCCGGCGCCGGCGTCCTCGACGCCGATCAGCCATGCACCGCCGTCGTCGCTCAGCGTGCAGTGCACGACGGTGCCGGCCGGACCGTATTTCAGTCCGTTGTCGATCAGGTTCGCGACCGCACGCGTGAGCATCATGCGGTCGCCCATCGTCACGCACGCGGTGTCGGGCACGTGCGCGACGACGCGGCTGCCGAATCCGGCCGCCTTCTCCCACAACTGGTCGACGGCGTCGAGCACGATTTCGTTGAGACTCACGACCTCGTGCGCGCGGCGCTCCGACTGCGCGCGGGTCAGGTGGATGAAGCCGTCGGCGAGTGCGAGCGCCCGGCGTGCGTGGCCGGCAATGCGCTCCATGATCGCCGGCATGTCGCCGTGCTCGCTCCGGTAGACCTCGAGCAGCGCGAGGATCGACGTCTGCGGGGAACGCATGTCGTGCGACAGGAAATCCAGTGCCTCGTCGCGCTGTCGCGACATCAGGTACGAATTCGAGTGATAGCGGATTCGCGCGGTCAGCTCCATCGCGTCCGGCAGCTTCACGAGATAGTCGTTCGCACCGGCGATGAACGCCTCGCGCTTGACGATCGGCTCCTCCTTCGCCGACAGCACGATGATCGGCACGCGCGCGGTATCGGCGTGGGCGCGCCACGCGCGAACGAGATCGAGGCCGTCGATTTCCGGCATCACGAGATCCTGCAGGATCACCGTCGGCTTCACGTCGCGCGCGACCGCCATCGCCCTGTGCGCATCGGTGCACACATGCAGGTCGATATCGTGCTCGCTGCGCAGCGCGCGCCGGATTACCTCGCCGACGAACGGCTGATCGTCGACGAGCAGGACCGACAGCCCCGATTCAAGACAATCCGGCGCATTTTCACCGCTCGATTCTTTCATAAATACCGTTTCAAACGCCAAATCTCCAATTGATTCTTTCATAGGAGTTGTTTATCTGACTTGGGCGCCATCTTAATTTGGCGGCTGAGCAATTCACCCGTTGTTGCCGATCTGGCCTGTCGGCATTGCCTCACGGGGATTCGAACGCCGATTTTTCCCCGTCGACGGTCGCATTACCTCCGCGTGCTTTCTCTCAATAAAGATAACCGGCTGATTCTAAATGAAATTAGAACACAGCATCTATCTCCTTCCGGTTTAGTTTTGCCAAATATAGTGAAAGAGCGGGATTCAGATAAATCAGATCATTTCCGGATTCGAAAGACGGGAACGTTTGCGCGGGCGGTGCCGCGAGGTTTGCATACGCCGCAAGGCCGGTACGCCGGCCGTATCGGGGCCGGATCTGGACGTGCCGAATCGGGGAAATGAGGGGGGCATGACGCCACGGCGGTGGGCCGCGACGCCGACACCGACACCGACGCCGGACGCCGGACGCCGGGTGGCGGGTGGCGGGTGGCGGGCGATGCGCCAACGCCCCGCCGCCGCGCGGTCGGCCGTCAGCCGCGCGCGTGCTGCGCGGAGACTTCCTGCAGATCGAGATCGCGCTCGAGCATGTGCAGCATCTCGTCGTGGATGCGGCCCGAACGATGCAGGTGCAACAGTTCCGTGCGCCCGGCCTTGATCGCGGCCAGCACGACGTCGTAGTGCGCGATGCGCACCTCCGCCGGATAGGCCGGCTCGTTCTTCGTCCGCTCGGTCAGCTCCGCGCGATAGGTGTATTGCTCCAGCAGGCGCGGGTGAATCACCTTGCCGCTCTCGTCGCGCACCAGCGGCTGGATCGCCGCGAGCTGCGCCGCCTCGATATGTGCCCATGCCTGCGGCTCGGTCAAGTGGTGCGCGGCGCGCGCTTCGTGCTGCGGCAGCCGCAGCAGCCGGATCAGCGGACCGATGGTCGTGCCCTGCAGCAACACCGTGACGAGGATCACCGCGAACGACGCGACCAGGATCACGTCGCGGCCCGGCATCGCCTCCGGCAACGACAGCGCGATCGCCAGCGTCACGACCCCGCGCATCCCAGCCCAGCTCATGATGGTCGCGGCCTTCCAGTCGGGCGCGAAACCACGCCGGACGATTCCGCGCACCGGCACCTTCAGCACTTCGACCGCATAGATCCACACGAAGCGCGACACGACCACCGCCGCCAGCACCGCGAGCACCGGCGGCACCATCGTGGCGAGCACCTGCTCGAAACCGCCGAGCCGGTGTATCGCGCCGCGCAGCGACAGCCCGATCAGCACGAACACCAGCGCCTCGAGCAGGAACACGATGACTTGCCAGAACGCGGTGCCGCGCGTGCGCACGGCCGCCGAGAACACCTCGTGCTGATGCCAGCCGACGATCATGCCGGCCGTGACCGTCGCGATCACGCCCGACACCTCGACCATCTCGCCCGCGATGTACGCGATCCAGCCGGCGATCACCGCGACGGTGACCACCAGATAGTCGTCGTCGAGCAGCTTCAGGAACCACACGACGAGCTTGCCGACCAGGAAGCCGACCACGACACCGCCGAGCCCGAGTTCCGCGAAGCGCACGACCGCATGCTCGAGGCTGAACGCGCCCGTCAGCGCGGCGGCGACCGCGAAGCGGAACAGCACGAGGCCGGCCGCGTCGTTCAGCAGGCTCTCGCCTTCGAGCAGCACCATCAGCCGGCGCGGCAGCGCGACGCGTTCGAGCACCGCCTTCGCGGCCACCGCGTCGGGTGGCGACACGATCGCGCCGAGCGCGAAGCACGCGGCCCACGGCAGCGACGGCACGACCCAGTGCACGGCGAAGCCGACCGCGAACGTCGTGAACACCACCGCGCCGATCGCGAGCATCAGGATGCCGCCGACGTTGCGCTTGAACTCCTCCCATACCGAGAAATACGCGCCGTCCATCAGCAGCGGCGGCAGAAACACCAGCAGCACGAGATCGGGATCGAGATTGATCGGCGGCAGGCCGGGAATGAACGCGATGCCGATGCCGCCAATCAGCAACGCGGCCGCGGGCGGCAGCCGCAGCCGCTTGGCGATGCATTCGAGCGCGACGATCGCGAGGAATGACAACAGAACCAGCTTGAATGCCGAGACGGGGGACATGAATCGACCTCGTGAAGAATGAATACGCACGCCTTCGGGTGTCGTACCCCGACGGCCATTTCGCGCGATTACATCACGATGCGATGCATGCAGTCGAGCGCGTTCGGCACACGCGGCACGCGGTGTCGCCCGACGGTGCGCGGCAAACGACCGTCGTGCCCGGATTCGCACGCCGAAATGAAAAGCGGCACGCAGGCCCGCACGATCGCCCGCCCGCGTGCCGCCGTGGCAGCGCGCCGCCCGTAAACGCGCTAGCGGCGCCGCACGACCATCAGCCGCGGCTCGGTCATGTCCTCGATCGCGTAGCGGATCCCTTCGCGGCCGAGCCCCGAATCCTTCACGCCGCCATACGGCATGTTGTCGACGCGGAACGACGGCACGTCGTTGATCACCACGCCGCCCACCTCCAGCTCGTCCCACGCGCGCTGCGCATGCGCGAGCGAATCGGTGAACACGCCGGCCTGCAGCCCGAAATCGCTGTCGTTCACGCGCGCGAGCGCATCGTCGAAGCGGTCGAACTTCTCGAGGATCGCAACCGGGCCGAACGCCTCCTTGCGGTACAGGTCCTGCTCGCGGCCCACGTTTTCCAGCAGCGTCGCCTCGAACATCGCGCCGTCGACCTTGCCGCCCGCGACGATCCTCGCGCCTGCCGCGACGGCCGCGTCCATCCAGCCCGACAGCCGGCGCGATTCGGATTCCGAGATCATCGGGCCGACGAACGTCGACGGATCCTTCGGGTCCCCCATCTTCAGCGAACGCGTCTTCGCGATCAGCTTGTCGCGCAGCGCGTCGTACAGGTCCGCATGCACGAGGATCCGCTGCACGCCGATGCAGCTCTGGCCGGACTGGTAATACGCGCCGAACGCGAGACGATCGACCACGTAATCGAGCTGGTCGCGCTGATCCGCGTCGACGATCGCCGCCGCGTTGCCGCCGAGTTCCAGCACGACTTTCTTCTTGCCGGCCTTCTCCTTCAGCGCCCAGCCCACGGCCGGCGAGCCGGTAAACGACAGCAGCTTGAAGCGCTCGTCGGTCGTGAACAGATCCGCGCCGTCGCGATGCGCGGGCAGCACCGAGAACGCGCCCTTCGGCAAATCGGTTTCCGCGAGCACTTCGCCGATGATCAGCGCGCCGATCGGCGTGCGGCTCGCGGGCTTCAGCACGAACGGACAGCCGGCGGCCAGCGCCGGCGCGACCTTGTGCGCGGCGAGATTCAACGGGAAGTTGAACGGCGAGATGAACGAGCACGGGCCGATCGGCACGCGCCGCGTATAGCCGGTGTAGCCTTGCGCGCGCGCCGAGATCTCGAGGTTGATCACTTCGCCGTCGATGCGC
The DNA here is from genome assembly GCF_003366075.1 of Burkholderia sp. IDO3. Taxonomy (NCBI): domain Bacteria; kingdom Pseudomonadati; phylum Pseudomonadota; class Betaproteobacteria; order Burkholderiales; family Burkholderiaceae; genus Burkholderia; species Burkholderia sp. IDO3. The sequence continues at coordinate 894,379 of NZ_CP028962.1, read as the reverse complement.
ACCGACTCCTCGGACGCGACGCGAAACGTGTCGATCAGCCGCGTGACTTCGCCCTTCGAATCGTTGATCGGCTTGCCGGCCTCGATGCACAGCGCTTCGGCCAGTTCATCGAAACGCTCGCGAAAGCGCGCGACGCAATGGTCGAGCACCGCCTGCCGCCTGTAGGCCGGCAACTCGCGCATCGGCTTCTCGGCCGCCACCGCCGCGCCGATGGCCGCATCGATCGCCTTCGCGTCGGCCAGCGCGACGCGCGTCGCGACCTTGCCGCTGAACTTGTCGGTCACGTCGAGATCCGTGTTCGCGTAGACCGCTTCGTTGGCCAGATAGTACGGATAGGTATCCTTCAGCATGGAACGCTCCTTCCGGTGAACTGCGGATTCAGAGTTGCGCCGACAGGCGCTTGATTTCGCGGTTGAGCACGCGCTCGTTGTCCGAATAGTCGATCGGCACGTCGATCACGTGCACGCCCGGCGTCGCGAAGCAGTCGCGCAGCAGCGGCTCGAGATCGTCGGCCGATTCGACGCGATGCCCGTGCGCGCCATAGCTCTGCGCATACGACACGAAATCGGGGTTCTTCAGCGTCATCGCGAAATCGGGGAAATTCATGTTTTCCTGCTTCCAGCGAATCATCCCGAACGCATCGTCGCGCAGGATCATCACGACGATGTCGAGCTTCAGCCGCACGGCCGTCTCGAGTTCCTGCGAATTCATCATGAAGCCGCCGTCGCCGCACACCGCGATCACCTTGCGCTGCGGATGCACGATCTTCGTCGCGATCGCTGACGGCAGGCCCGCGCCCATCGATGCCAACGCGTTGTCGAGCAGCAGCGAGTTCGGTTCGTGCGCCCGCCAGTAACGCGCGAACCAGATCTTGTACATCCCGTTGTCGAGACAGACGATCCCGTCGACCGGCAGCGCGGTGTACAGATCGTTGACGATCCGCACCGGATACATCGGGAAGCGCGGGTCGTGCTGGCCCTTCTGCAGGTGCGCGTCGAAATGCGCCTTGATCATCGCGAAGCGTTCGAAATCCCAGTGCGGCTGCGGTGTGACCGCTTCCTTCATCTGCCACACCGCGTTCGCGATGTCGCCGACCACCTCGATCTGCGGGAAGTAGACCGGATCGACCTGCGCGCCGAGGAAGTTCACGTGGATCACGGTCTTGTCGTCCGCGCGCATGAAGAACGGCGGCTTCTCGATCACGTCGTGGCCGACGTTGATGATGCAGTCCGCATGCTCGATCGCGCGGTGCACGAAGTCGCCGTCGGACAGCGTCGCATTGCCGAGCCACAGCGGGTGCGTTTCGTCGATCACGCCCTTGCCCATCTGCGTCGTGAAGAACGGGATGCCCGTCTTGTCGACGAATTCGAGCAACATCTTGCAGGTGGTCTTGCGGTTGGCGCCCGCGCCGATCATCAACAGCGGATGGCGCGCGGCCTGGATCGCGTCGATCGCATGCGCGACCGCCTTCTCCTCGGCCACCGGCCGCCGGCTGTAGCTGCGCGGGATCGGCTTGCCATCGCCTTCCTCGTGCGCGATGTCTTCCGGCAACTCGAGGTGCGCGGCGCCCGGGCGCTCCTCCTCCGCGCGGCGGAACGCCTCGCGCACCGCCGACGGGATGTTGCCGATCGACACGATCTGCCGCGTGAACTTCGTGAGCGGCTGCATCATGTCGACGACGTCGACGATCTGGAAGTGGCCCTGCTTGCTCGACTTGATCGGTTTCTGCCCGGTGATCATCAGCATCGGCATGCCGCCGAGCTGCGCATACGCGGCGGCCGTCACGAAGTTGGTCGCGCCCGGCCCGAGCGTGGCGAGACATACGCCGGTGCGGCCCGTCAGGCGGCCGTAGGTGGCGGCCATGAACCCGGCCGCCTGCTCGTGCCGGGTCAGCACGAGCTTGATCTTCGATCGCCGCAGCGATTCGAGCAGATCGAGGTTTTCCTCGCCGGGAATGCCGAACACATACTCGACGCCTTCGGCTTCCAGCGCCTTCACGAACAAATCCGATGCTTTCATGGGGGACCTCGGTTGATGCCGCCTGCCCGGCTTACGGACGCGCGGCGTTCAGAACGCGCGCCGGCCTACGGCACGCGGACGCTTTACCTGCTGGACACAGACCACGGCACGACACGCCGCGCGAAGCAGGATTGGCAACGCGCGACAGCACCTCCGGGAGACGGAGGACAAACGGATCCGCCCGCGCGACAAGCACGGGCAGCAAAGACGTTTTTGATTGTAGACGGATTCGGGAAATTCCGGCCTCGACCGGATGGCCGGGTCCGGGGACCGGGAAAGGTCGGCCCGATGGCCATTTCGACGTCAAACGACGCGTGCGGCCCTACTGTAGCGGCAAGTCCCATCACCCGATATGTGAACCATGGTTGACATACTGCGATCCATGCCCTACAGTGCCCCAACATTCAGCATCCGGACCACCGACGTCTTCGACGCGTGGTTCGCCGGCCTGCCCGACCGTGTCGCCAGGCGCCGCATCCAGGCGCCCATCGACCGCCTGTCGATGGGCAATCCCGGCGACTGGAAATCCGCCGGCTCGCCCATCGTCGAAATGCGTATCGACCACGGGCCCGGCTATCGCGTCTACTACGTGCGGCGCGGAACGATATGGGTGATCCTGCTCTGCGGCGGCGCCAAGTCGACGCAACAGGCGGATATCCGCGCCGCGCACGCGATGCTCGCGCGGCTCGACCTGGAGTGACCGATGGACAAGATCAAGACCCGGCCGTGGGATTCGGCCGAACACCTGAAAACCGACGACGACATGGCCGAATACTTCGATGCCTGTCTGCGGGAAGCCGGCGACGACCCGGCCTTCATCGCGCATGCGCTCGGCGTGATCGCCCGTGCCCGCGGCATGTCGCAGGTCGCGCGCGACGCGGGCCTGTCGCGCGAAGGGCTGTACAAGGCGCTGTCGCACGACGGCAATCCGAGCTTCGGCACGATCCTGAAGGTCATCAAGGCACTCGGCCTGCAACTGCACGGCACCAAGGCGCACGCGTGAGCCGGCCGCACGCGGCGGCGCCCCACCGGCGCAATGCCCGCGGCCGCGTCAATGCAGCCATCCGCCCGCCCAGCGCGGCACCAGCGACACCAGATACAGCCCGAGCCCGATCAGCCCGCCGACCAGCGTGCCGTTGATGCGGATGTACTGCAGATCCTTGCCGATGTTCAGTTCGATCTGCCGCGACATCTCGCGCGCATCCCAGTTGCGCACCGTGTCGCGGATGTGACGCATCAGGAAATCGGCGAAATCCGGCGCCATCTCGTGCACGGCCTTCTCGATGTGCTCGTTCAGCGATGTGCGCAGTGCCGGGCTTTCCGCGAGCCGCGCACCGAGCCAGCCGCCGAGCGTCGCGGCCTGCCGGTGCAGCGCCGAATCGGGGCGTGCGAGATCGGCCTTCAGCCACGCGCGCAACTGATCCCACAGATCGCGTACATACTCGTTGAACGCGTCGCCGTCGCGAATGTAGCGCTTGATCTCGTCGCCTTTCGCGATGAACGCGGGATCATGCTTCAGCCGCTCCGTCAGCCGCACGACGGTGCGGTCGAAGCGCTGCCGCAGTTCGTGCTCCGGATCGTCGGCCACGCCTTCGAGCACGCGGCTCACCGCGCTCGCCAGCATGCGTGCGCCGTTCTCGCCGAACCACTGCGTCGGCATGATCTTCTCGACCTTCGGATATTGCGTCTTCAGCCATTCGACGATGAAGCCCGCGATCACCTCGCGGTTCTCCTCCTTGTCGAGCACGTCGACCACCTGTTCGATCGCATCGTCGAGCAGCGCCTGGTGGCGGCCGTCCTTCGTCAGCGTATCGAGGATCGCGCCGGCCGATTGCGACAGGTCGACCCGGTCGATCACCGCGCGAAACGCGTCGTGGACGAACGACTGGATCCGCGCGTCGTCCGTCATGTCGAGCGCGAAGCTCGTCAGTTTCGTCACGTAGCTGCCGAGCGCATCGGTGTTCGCCGGCTCGCCGAGCCACGCACCGAGCTTCCGGGCGGGATCGTGCTGGCGGATCTGCGCGGCGAGCGCATCGGGGCCGAGGAATTTCTCGCGCACGAACACCGCGAGATTGTCGGCGATCTTGTCCTTGTTCTTCGGGATGATTTCGGTGTGGCGCGACACGAACGGGATCGGCACGCGGCGGAACAGCGCGACCACCGCGAACCAGTCGGCGAGCGCGCCGACCATCGCGGCCTCGGCCACCGCCTTGAAACCGTCGACCCACGGGCCGCGCGGCAGCAGGATCGTCGTGACGAACACCGCGACGGCGGCGAGCAGCAGCCACAGCGCGCGGCGCTTGCTTCGTTTCAGTTCGAGGGCTTTGTCTGGCGTCATGGGCGACCGGTGAAGCGGCAATGCCGCTAATATGCACCGATCGTCGACCCGAGACAAACCCGCATACGCGATGCGCAGGCCGGGAAGGTTGTCGGGAACGGACTCCCGTTCATCCGCCGCCGGATACCGGCGCGAACGCGACTGCACGCGCCGCGTTCGCGCGCCCCCTCAAAGAAACGTCTTCAGATTGACCGCCGGATCCGCCAGCTTCACCGGATCGGGCACCGCCCCGGCCGCGATCAGCCGGCGCGATGCGCCGATGTCGCGCCCCAGGTTCGCCGCGGCAACCGCCACGATTTTCCCGTCGTCGCCGAGCCCGAACACCGTGAACGGCCCGCTCGCCGGATCGCCGCGCACGACGGTCGTCCGTTCGCTGCCGAACAGCCCGAGCATCTGCAGATTGCAGTCGTACTGATCGGACCACAGCCACGGCAGCTCCGCATAGGCTTCGTCCGCACCCAGCAGGTTCGCGGCCGCGACGGCAGGCTGGTTTTCGGCGACCTGCCACGACTCGATCCGCACGTGCCGGCCGAGCAGCGGATTGAAGTGCATCGTCACCTCGCCCGCCGCGAAGATCGCGCGATCGGCCGTGCGGCAGCCCGCGTCGACACGAATCCCGTTGTCGACGTCGAGGCCGGCCGCCTGCGCGAGTTCGACGTTGGGCACGACGCCGATACCGACCACGACGATGTCCGCCTGCACATCGCCGCGATCGGTCTCGACGGTCGCACCGCCGCCCGCCGCACGACGAATCGCACGCGGCAGCGTCGCCAGCTGAAAATTCACGCCGCGCGCGTCATGCAACTGACGCGCATATGCGCCGACGACTTCCGGCAACGCCCGCTGCAGCAATCGCTCGGCCGGGTCGATCACCGTCACGTCGCAACCGCGCTGCCGCGCCGCAGCCGCCACTTCGAGCCCGATGAAGCCGCCGCCGAGCACCGCCACGCGCCGCCCCGGGGCAAGCTGCACACGCAATGCACGCGCGTCGGCAACGGTACGCACGTAATGCGGCGCGACGCCTTCGTCGACCGGCCCGCCGAACGCCCGCACCCTCGAACCCGTCGCGAGCACGAGCCGCGCATACGGCAGCGTCGCGCCGTCGTCGAGTTGTACGCGCTGTGCGGCGCGATCGATCGCCTCGACGCGCGTGCCGAGCCGCAACTCGATGCGCTCGGCGTCGTACCACGCCGCGTCACGCACGAACGCGCGCTGCTCGCCGCCGTCGCCGAGCAGCGCATCCTTCGACAGCGCGGGCCGGTCGTACGGCAGCTCGCGTTCCGCGCCGATCATCACGATGCGCGCTTCGGCGTCGCGCGCGCGCAGCGCTTCGGCCGTGCGGCGCGCCGCGTGGCCCGCGCCGACGATCACGAACGGATCAGCCGACATTGACTTCCACCTGTCCGTCAACGATCCGGATCGGATAGGTCCGGACCGGCTCGGTGATCGGCGCGCATTTCGGCGCGCCGGTGCGAATGTCGATCAGCCCCTGATGCAGCGGGCACTCGACACAGCCGTCCTCCACGTAGCCTTCGGACAGGCGTGCGTGACCGTGCGAGCAGAGGTCGTGCATCGCGAACAGTTCGTCGCCGATCCGGAACACCGCGATCGGCTTCTGGCCGGCGACGCGCGCCGCCGGTTCGTCTTCGGAGAATTCGTCGAATGTGCCCAGCGGATGCCATTCGGCGAGCGTAGCTTCGGTCATGTCGGTTCCTTGCCTGTCAGATCGGGGTGGCGAGCAGCGTCTGCACGCGCGACGTGTCGTAGATCACGCGCTTGGTCTTGTAGCGCAGCCCGTCGGGCGTGCGCACGACCGTGTCGTAATACTTGCCGGCCTGGTACACGTTCGATTCGCCGTTGCTGCGCGTCTGCACGACCACGTAGTTGCTCTCGGTGTCGATCTCGCCGTCGCGCTCCGCGACGATCGTCAGGCCCGACGTCATGTGCCGGTACGTATGCTCCTCGAAGATGTTCGCGTGCCGCAGCGACACCACGCGGTCGCGCAGCATCCGCTGGTTCGTGCAGTGGACGATCCCGACCGGCAGGCCGAGATCCGCGTTCTCCTTCGGCACGATCTCGTACGTGCAGTCCTCGGTGAACATCTCCGGCCAGTGTTCGAGCCGGTCGTTGTCGAGATGGCCGATGTAGCGGTTCTGGAGCATGTAAATCTCGAACCACGTCTTCATGTCTTCCGTCAGGTTTTCCATCATTCCGCGCTCCGCCTCAATAGCCCATCAGCTTCTGGTAGCCGACCCAGAACTTGCGGATCAGGCTTTCAGTGATCACCGTGTCCTGCTGGTCCGGATTGCCGCGCGACATCTCGATCACCGACGTCGCGTCGGCGTCGCGCACGGTGCCGCGCTGCACGAGCTCGGTCGCCTCCGTGTCCTCCATCGAGATATAGCCGGCCGGCCCGACGAGGTTCGCCTGCTTGATGCGCAGCGCGCGCAGCTCGGGCGTGTCGTCCGCGTAGCCGAAGAAGTGGAAGATCAGCTCGAAATTGTCCGGCCCCTTCGGCAGGATCTGACGCGCGACCAGCGTGTTGTGGATCTGCTGAATCACGAGCTGCGGGAAGATCGGCTGGATATGGTTCGTGCAGTCTTCGTCGTATTCCGACACGAGATCGAGGATCGATTCGTCTTCCAGATGGAAGCCCTCGTCGAACGACCGGATGTTCTGCTGCTTGTACGCGGCCGACGTGTCGTCGCCGGTCTTGGTCACGGTGATGATGCTGTGCAGCCCGTGGTTCGCATCCGGAATCGAGCGCGCCTTCATCCCGACGCGGAAGATGTTGAAGGTCGTATGGAACAGATGCAGCATGCTCGCGTGATACGGATCCTTCACGTTCTCCATGTACAGCTTCCAGTTCGACTTCGAATACTGGCGCGTGCAGCCGAGATATTCGATCGGCTTGTGGAAAATGCGGTCGATCCACGGACGCATCTGCTCGCCGAGATAGTCGGGCAGCGGCATCACGTCGTCGCTGAAGGTCGCGAACACGAGCCCGCGATAGCTGTCGACGCGCAGCTTGCGCAGCCCGTGCTGCTTCGGATCGAAGTCGGCCGGCATCCCGGTCATCCCCTTCTGGCCGCGCCGGAACGGCACGCCGAGCAGGTTGCCCTGGTTGTCGAAGCTCCACTGGTGATAGACGCACGTGTGCGAACTCGCGTTGCCGCGCGACTTGCGGCACACCTGCGCGCCGCGGTGCGCGCAGCGGTTCACCCAGGCGGACAGCGTGCCGTCCTCGGTGCGCGTGACGACCACCGGCGTGTCGCCGACGAACGTGCTCTTGAAGTCGCCGGCGTTCGGGATTTCCGCTTCCAGCGCGACAAAGTTCCAGGTCGGGCCGCGGAAGATGCGCTCCTGCTCGCGATCGTAGACCGCGCGCGAACTGAACACCTTGTACGGCACGCGCGAGCCGTCGTCGTGCGGAAAACGCACGTCGGACGCGTCGTCGCGCGCGGCGAATACGACGGGCGATTCTGTCTGCTCCATGTCGGACTCCTTGTGGTTCCGTTTCGTTGATTGCATGGAGGCGATTTTTGAAAAGCTAATATTCCGCGTCTATCCGGAAAGTGCGATTGCGGCGGCGCAATATCCACTTTCGGCGGATTTCTGCGCTAGCATGGCGACACGCACGCGCGCCGCCACACACGATCGCGGCCCATTCGCCGGATCGACGCCCGTGTCCATACCAAGGCCGATGCCCATGTCCCCAACGTCGTTCGAGCCGCATGCGCTGCGCGCGCACCGGCTGTTCGAATCCCGCGATCTCGACGAGACGCGCGAGCGGATCTCGCGCGTGATGCAGCCGCACGCGCTGCTGCCGAGCGGCCGCGTGCAAGGCGCATCGCACATGGATTTCGTCCGGCTCGGCGGCCTCGGGATCGGTACCATCGCATTCGGCGACGCCATGCGCGTACAGGTCGACGCCGTCGACGGCTATTACCTGCTGATGTTCTGCCTGTCCGGGCAGGCGGAAGTGCACGCGATGGGGCGCCGGCTCGGCGTCGACGGGCAGACCGGCGTACTGTGCGCGCCCGGCGAGCGCTTCGACGCGGTGCTGTCGGCCGACTGCGAGCAGTTCGTGCTGCGCATCGACGCGGCAACTGTCGGCTCGCTGACCGGCAACCCGCGCGCGACGCTCGACCCCGTGCTGCATATCAGCGACGCCGCGCTCGCCGCGTGGCGCCAGCAACTGATGCTCGTCGCCCGCTCGCCGGAGCTGCTCGAACGCGCGAACGCGAACCCGCGCGTCGCGTCGCAGCTCGAGCACCTGCTGATCGACCTGCTGATCGAAGGCCATCCGCCGTCGGCGCTGCGCGGGCGACGCGATCCGGCGCCGGGCTTCGTGCGGCGCGCGCAGGAGTTCGTGAACGCGCACTACGCGCAGCCGCTGCAGCTCGCCGATATCGTCCAGGCCGCCAACGTGCCGGAACGGACGCTGCGGGATGCATTCCTGCAGTTCCGCGGGATGAGCCCGATGCAATATCTGCGGGCAACGCGGCTCGATCACGCGCGCGAGTTGCTGCGCGGGGCGGGGTCCGATCGACGCATCGCCGATATCGCGCTCGATTGCGGGTTTACGCACCTCGGGCGCTTCGCGCTCGCGTATCGGGAGAAATTCGGCGAGTCGCCGTCGGAGACGCTCGACGGGAAGCGCTAGGCGCGGATCGACTCGCCGCCCTGCGCGCGGCTTGCCGGCTGGTCACCCGAGCCGCCAGTGCTGATGGTTTTGCGACGCGCTATCCGGATTCGGCCGTGGACGCCAAACTTGACCGTTAGTTGCAATTAATCGACGAAAGTCGATACGCGCTTCACGCCGCCGGCGCGATCATCTCCCGCGCAATCGCGCAGAACGCGGCGGTTGCCGCGCTTTCGCCATGCAGCCGGCGGCTCATGATGATCGGCGACGTCGCCATGGGTTCCGGCAGGCGCCGGTAGACGACGCCCTTCACGCGCACCCCCTCCACGCTTTCCGGCACCAGCGATACCCCCATCTGCGCGGCGACGAGCCCGAGCGCCGTCTGCAGTTCGCGCACCTCGTGAACGGCCGCCGGCACGAGGCCGCCGTCGCGCAGCGCGGACAGCTGCTGGTCCGCGTAGCTTGGCCGCGGCGTGCTCGGATAAACGATCAGCGTCTCGTTCGCGATGTCCGCGAGCGTCAGCGGCCGGTCCGGATCCGCGAGCGGATGGCCGAGCGGCAGCACCGCGATCAGCTTTTCCTCGATCAGCGCCTCGCGCACGAGCTGGTCGTCGTCGAAGCGCAGACGGCCGAAACCGACGTCGATCCGCCCGCCCTTCAATGCGCCGAGCTGTTCGAGCGTGAACATTTCGATCAGCGACAGCTCGACGGCCGGCTGCGCCTCGCGAAACGCGCGAATCACGTCCGGCAGCGCGCCATAGAGCGTCGACGGCACGAAGCCGATCACGATCCGCTCCGACAACTGCGCGAGCCGGCGCGTCAGCGGGCCGAGCTCGTCGGCCTGGTCGACGAGGCGCTTCGCCTGCGTATAGAACACGCGCCCCGCGTCGGTCAGTTTCAGCGGCCGCGCGCCGCGCTCGAACAGCGGCAACCCGACTTCGTCCTCGATCGCCTGGAGCTGGCGGCTCAGCGGCGGCTGCGTCATGTGCAGCCGCTCCGCCGCCCGCGTGATGTTCATTTCCTCCGCGACGGCGATGAAGTACCGGAGCTGGCGCAATTCCATTTCATGCCTCAAAGGTATGGAAGTAGTCGGAAAGAGTGTTGGACGACGCCGGGCGGGAATTCCTACCATGTGCACCAACAGGAGGAATCGCATGATAGCAACTGCCGCCACCATCGAACGCATCGAGACGCTGCTCGTCGACGTGCCGACGATCCGGCCCCACAAACTGTCGGTCGCCACGATGAATTGCCAGACCCTCGTGCTGGTCCGTGTTCGATGCACGGACGGTATCGAAGGCGTCGGCGAGGCAACCACGATCGGCGGTCTCGCATACGGCGAGGAGAGCCCCGAGAGCATCAAGGTCAACATCGATACGTATTTCGCGCCGCTGCTGCAGGGCATGGACGCGACGCGCCCGGGTGCCGCGATGGCGCGTGCGCGCAAGCTGTTCCAGGGCAATCGGTTCGCGAAGTGCGCGATCGAAACCGCACTGTTCGATGCGCAGGCGCGCCGCCTCGGCGTGCCGCTGTCGGAACTGTTCGGCGGCCGCACGACCGACGCGGTCGACGTGGCGTGGACGCTCGCGAGCGGCGACACGCAGCGCGACATCGCGGAAGCCGAGGCGATGCTCGAAGCGCGCCGGCATCGCGCCTTCAAGCTGAAGATCGGCTCGAACGCGGTCGACGACGACGTCGCGCACGTGATCGCGATCAAGCGCGCGCTCGGCAATCGCGGCGACGTGCGTGTCGACGTGAACCAGGCATGGAACGAAACCGACGCGATCCGGGCCGGCGCACGGCTCGCGGATGCCGGCGTCAGCCTCGTCGAGCAGCCGATCGCCGCGACCAACCGCGCGGGGCTGAAGCGCCTCACGCAGCTCGCACGGATTCCGATCATGGCCGACGAAGCGCTGCACGGCCCCGTCGACGCGTTCGCGCTTGCGCAGGACCGCGCGGCCGACGTGTTCGCGGTGAAGATCGCGCAATCGGGCGGCCTGCTCGGTGCGGCGAGCGTCGCATCGATCGCGTCGGCCGCCGGCATCGACCTGTACGGCGGCACGATGCTCGAAGGCGCGGCCGGCACGATGGCGTCCGCGCAACTGTTCAGCACGTTCGGCTCGCTGAAATGGGGCACCGAACTGTTCGGCCCGCTGCTGCTCACCGAGGAAATCCTCGTCGAGCCGCTGCGCTACGAGGATTTCAAGCTGCACCTGCCGGCGACGCCCGGCCTCGGCATCACCTTCGACTGGGCCCGCATCGAACGGATGCGACGCGACGCCCGCTGATCCCACACGACACGACAACCGAAACCGGAGACACAGATGAACAAACAAGCCATCGACGCCCTGCTGAAGACCTTCGACGACGCCGCGGAAAAACCCGGCAACCCGCGCGTGCGCGCGATCGTCAACCGGATCGTGAAGGACATCTGCTACACGATCGAGGATTTCGACGTGCAGCCGAGCGAGTTCTGGACGGCGCTCAACTACCTGAACGAAGCCGGCCGGGAATTCGGGCTGATCGCCGCGGGCCTCGGGCTCGAGCGCTTCCTCGACGTGCGCATGGACGAGGCCGAGGAGAAGGCCGGCATCCAGGGCGGCACGCCGCGCACGATCGAGGGGCCGCTGTATGTCGCCGGCGCACCGGAGTCGGTCGGCCATGCGCGCCTCGACGACGGCACCGATCCGGGCCAGACGCTGATCATGCGCGGCCAGGTGCTCGGCAACGACGGTGCGCCGATCGCGAATGCGCTCGTCGAGGTCTGGCACGCGAACCATCTGGGCAACTACTCGTACTTCGACCAGTCGCAGCCCGCGTTCAACCTGCGCCGCTCGATCCGCACCGATGCGGAAGGCCGCTACAGCTTCCGCAGCGTGCTGCCGGTCGGCTACAGCGTGCCGCCGGGCAGCAAGACCGAGCAGCTGCTCGACCAGCTCGGCCGTCACGGTCATCGTCCGGCGCACATCCACTTCTTCGTTTCCGCGGACGGATATCGTAAGCTGACGACGCAGATCAACATCGAAGGCGATCCGCACATCTGGGACGACTTCGCATTCGCGACCCGCGAAGGGCTGATCCCGCAGATCAAGCAGGCCGAGGGCGCGGAAGGCAAGCCGTATGGCGTCGACGGGCAGTTCGCGCTGATCGACTTCGATTTCTCGCTGCTCAAGGACAAGCAGGACGTGCCGGCGAGCGACGTCGAGCGGGCGCGTGCACAGGCCTGAGCGGCCGTCCCGTTCGACGAATCGACAACGCAAGGAGTGCAGGATGCTGTTTCATGTGGAAATGACCGTCCGTCTGCCGACGGACATGGATCCGGTCAAGGCGGCCACGCTGAAGGCCGAAGAAAAGGCGATGTGCCAGCGGCTGATGAACGAAGGCGTCTGGCGACATCTGTGGCGGATCGCGGGGCAGTATGCGAACGTCAGTATCTTCGATGTCGAGAGCGTGCAGCAGTTGCATGATCTGCTGAGCCAGTTGCCGTTGTTTCCGTATATGGAGATGGAAGTGCGGGCGCTGTGCCGGCATCCGTCTTCGGTGCGGGAGGATGACCGGTAAGTGAAGATGAAGCGCGCCGTTACCGAACGGCCGCGAGAAACGCGACACGGGCGGCAGGTGATGTTCTCGCCTGCCGCCCGTGTCGTTTGCAGCCCCTCGCATCACGATGATGCGGCGACGATCACTGCCCGTGCGCCAGATGCGCCGCAAACCCCACCTTCTCCGGCGCGATCTCCGTCTTCAGCGTCAGCGCCGGAATCTCGTAGTCGCCTGCATTCTGCCGCCGAAACGGGATCGGTTGCGCAGTCCACAGCGCGTCGAGACGCTTGCCGAGCGCCGCACGCGTTTCGTCGAAACGCACGTCGTCCATCCTTCCCGTCCGGTAGATCACGAACGGCGGCAACACGTCGAATCCCGGGTAATACAAGATGCCGTGCTGGATCGGGAACAGCACGTCGTCGATCGGCCCGTTGATGCCGCGCGCGCTGTAGTGCGATTCCCACCCGCCCGTCGTGACGATCACCATCGCGCGCTTGCCTGCGAACGAACCTTCGCCGTAACGATCGCCCCAGTGCCGGTCGGAATGCTCGCCGACGCCGTACGCAAAACCGTACGCATACACACGCTCGACCCAGCCCTTCATGATCGCCGGCATCGAGAACCACCACAGCGGAAACTGCAGGATCACCGCGTCGGCCCACTTCAGCTTGTCCTGTTCGCGCGCGATGTCGTCGCGCTGCGTGCCCGTCTCGAACGCATGCTTCGAATCGAGCGCCGGATCGAAGCGCGCATCGGGCGCGCGGTCGGTCACGTCGTTCGCATCGAATGCGGCCTTCCAGTTCATCGCATACAGATCGGTGACCTGCACGGCATGGCCCGCCGCTTCCAGATGTTCGACCGCAAAGTCCCGCAGCGCACCGTTCAGCGAGCGCGGTTCGGGATGGGCATAGACGATCAGCACGTTCATGTTCACAGCTCCGTTGATTGAATGACTGCAGGATGCCGCTGCCGAAGGTATATTGGAAATGAATTCCGGATATTCCAGGTATAGCGATGAACAATCTCAGACGGCTGGACCTGAACCTGCTGGTCACGCTGGACGTGCTGCTCGCGGAGCACAACGTCACGCGCGCCGCCGAAAAGCTGAACATGTCGCAGCCGTCGGTGAGCGTGCAGTTGCAAAAGCTGCGCGACCTGTTCGGCGACCCGTTGCTGCTGCCGGGGCCGCGGGGCATGCGGCCGACCGCGCGGGCGGAAACGCTGCGCGAGCCGCTGCGGGATGCGCTCGACGCGATCGAACGCGCGGTGCTGACGGCTACGCCGTTCGATCCGGCGACCGCGACGAACACGTGGCGTGTAGCCGCGACCGACTATGGCGAATCGACGATCGTCCTGCCCGCGCTGAATACGTTGCGTTCGGCTGCACCGGAGACGCGGCTCGCCGTGGTCGAACTCGTGCCGCCGCGCATCGAGCAGGACGCGGAACGAAACGGGATCGACCTCGCGTTCCATACGACCGAAGGATCGCCGGAAGGAATGCGGCGCCTGCCGCTGTTCACGGAGCGATACGTGCTCGTCGGCCGCGCGGGTCATCCGAAGCTGAAGCGGCGCCCCACACTCGCGCAGTTCGGCGGGCTGGAACACGTGATCGTGTCGCCCGACGGCGGCGGCTTCTTCGGCGTGACGGACGAAGCGCTCGCGAAAGCGGGCGCCTCACGACATGTCGTGCTGTCGGTTCCGCATTTCCTGTTCGTGCTATCGGCCGTCGCCACCACCGACCTCGTCGCGATGCTGCCCGAGCGGCTGGTGCGCAACACGCCCGCGTTGCGCGTGGTCGATACGCCGGTCGAAGTCCCCGGCTACGAAATGTCGATGCTGTGGCACGAGCGCGTGCATCGCGATCCGGCCCATCGATGGCTGCGGGAGACGATCGCCGCGTCGGTATGAATCACCCGCCGGACGGACGCAACTGCGCGTCGCCAACCGTCCGAAACCGGTCGCCGCACAAACACGTTCACTCGGGACTTGAAACCGCCACGAACACTGTATATATTTACAGTGCTTTTGCACCATTTGACCCGAATTCCGTCATCCATGACGGACGGACCTTTGTGAGGCGACCATGTTCCAGTCATCCGCATTCGATCCCGAGCAACCCGGCTTCAACCCGGCCCACTTCGAACGCGCCGCGCAGCGGGCGGTCGTCGATCTGCAGCGTGTCGTCGGCGGCCCCGCGCAGCGCGCGCTCGGCCTGCGACGCCGCACCCATCCGGCCGCCGTCCGTACGATGAGCTGGCAGGCGCTGCTGAACGTCGAGGAACTCGCGTTCTCGAACGCCGGTTTCCTGAACCGCAACGACCCGACGGTCGTCGACGCGTTCATCCGGCTGCGCGACAGCCGGCTGGTGGCCGCGGACGTCGAGGAATCGGTCGACTGGCGTCGCGACGACGACGATCTGCCGGCCGTCTACCTGATCGTCAAGGCGATGCTCGAAGCGGAAGAGGAAGAACGGGCCGAAGCGGCCTGACGCGCACCGGCCGGCTGCGGGATCGCGTCGCCACGTTGCGCGGCGACGCGGGAGCCCCCTTCCGTTCTGCCGGCCGCACCGCAATGCCGAGACATCGGCATGACAGTCGCGAAGCGTGGCGCACGCAAGCTATCGCCGCGCAACGTGGCTTCGTGCCGATGCCCGAAGCCACGCCCGTTACAAGCGCGCCGCGAGCCGCGACCCTTGGTCGATCGCGCGTTTCGCATCGAGTTCGGCAGCCAGTTCCGCACCGCCGATCAGGTGCACCGGGCGTCCGGCCGCCTGCAGCGGCGCGAGCAGCGCGCGCTGCGGCTCCTGCCCCGTGCAAAGCACGATCGTATCGGCTTCGATGCACGCGTGATCGGTACGCTGCTCGCCATACGACACGTGCAGCCCACGCGCGTCGATCCGTTCGTAGTTCACGCCGCCGATCATCTTCACCTGCTTCATCTTCAGCGTCGCGCGGTGAATCCAGCCGGTCGTCTTGCCGAGCCCCTTGCCGAGCGGCGCGGCTTTACGCTGCAGCAGCGTCACTTCGCGAGCGGGCGCCGCGACCTGCGCGCGCGTCACGCCGCCCCGCGTCACGGCCGGATCGGTCACGCCCCACTCGGCCTTCCATTCGTCCAGATCGAGCGTGGGCGACTCGCCGTCCTGCACCAGATATTCGGCGACATCGAAGCCGATCCCGCCCGCGCCCACCACCGCGACGCGCCGGCCGACCGGCTGCCGGCCGGCCAGCACGTCGATATAGCTGAGCACATTCGGCCCGTCCTGCCCCGGAATCTTCGGATCGCGCGGCGCGACGCCGGTCGCGAGCACGATCTCGTCGTAGCCGCCCGCGATCAGGTCGCTCGCGTCGACACGCCGGTTCAGATGCAGGTTCACGCCGGTCAGCTCGACTTGCCGGCCGAAGTAGCGCAGCGCTTCATCGAATTCTTCCTTGCCCGGAATCCGCTTTGCCATGTTGAACTGGCCGCCGATCTCCGGCGCCGCATCGAACAGGTCGACCTGATGCCCGCGCTGCGCGAGCACGGTCGAGCACGCGAGCCCCGCCGGCCCCGCGCCGACCACCGCGATACGCTTCGGCCGCTGCGCACGCGTGTAGATCAGTTCCGTCTCGTGACAGGCACGCGGATTCAGCAGGCACGATGCAATCTTGTTCTTGAACGCGTGGTCGAGACACGCCTGGTTGCAGCCGATGCAGGTGTTGATCTCGTCCGCGCGGCCCTGCGCGGCCTTGACGACGAACTCGGCGTCCGCGAGCAGCGGCCGCGCCATCGACACCATGTCCGCGCAACCGTCGGCGAGTATCTGCTCGGCCACTTCGGGCCGGTTGATCCGGTTGGTCGTCACGAGCGGAATGCCGACCTCGCCCTTCATCTTCTTCGTCACCCACGCGAACGCACCGCGCGGCACCGACGTCGCGATCGTCGGCACGCGCGCCTCGTGCCAGCCGATCCCCGTGTTGATGATCGTCGCGCCCGCGCGCTCGACCGCCTTCGCGAGCTGCACGGTTTCGCCCCAGTCGCTGCCGTCCGGGATCAGGTCGAGCATCGACAGCCGGTAGATCAGGATGAAGTCGCGCCCGACCGCTTCGCGCGTGCGCTCGACGATCTCGATCGGCAGGCGGATGCGGTTCTCGTACGAACCGCCCCACTGATCGGTGCGCTTGTTGGTGTGCATCGAGATGAACTGGTTGATCAGGTAGCCCTCGGAGCCCATGATCTCGACGCCGTCGTAGCCGGCTTCGCGCGCGAGCTGCGCGCAACGGACGAACGCGCGGATCTGACGCTCGACGCCGCGCGCGCCGAGTTCGTGCGGTGTGAACGGCGAGATCGGCGACTTGATCTTCGACGGCGCGACCGCGAACGGGTGATAGCCGTAGCGGCCGGTATGCAGGATCTGCAGCGCGATCTTGCCGTCGTCCGCGTGCACGGCATCGGTGATCACGCGGTGACGCCGCGCACCGGCCGACGTCATCAGCGTGCCGCCGAACGGCTTGGTCCAGCCGGCCACGTTCGGCGCGAAGCCGCCGGTCACGATCAGCCCGACGCCGCCGCGCGCGCGCTCGGCAAAATAGTCGGCGAGCCGCGGCAGCGTCTTGCGGCTGTCCTCGAGGCCGGTGTGCATCGAGCCCATCAGCACGCGGTTCTTCAGCGTGGTGAAGCCGAGGTCGAGCGGCGCGAGCAGGTGGGGGAACGAAGTCGTCATGATGATTCTGCCGGTAAGCGATGCGTATCATCGTAGGCCGCGCGCCGCCTTGAACGTGAGGGGGCAAACAGCCATAATGCTTGTCATTTTCGGCCAAAAATGACATGACTTCCCCGCCACGCAAGGACCACCTCGGGCTGCGCCGGCCGACGATTCCGGTCGCCTATACGCGCCTGCTGCTGCAGGCGCTGGCCGCGCGCGGCGTCGATCTGGCCGCGGTACGCGCCGGCACCGGGCTGCGCGACGCGGTGCTGGCCGAACCGGATGCGCGCGTCGCACCGTCGCAATGGGGGCGGCTCGTGCTCAACGCGATCGAGATCGGTGGCGACGCCGGCATCGGGCTCGCGTTCGGGCTGCTGCTGAAGCCGACGGTGCACGGCTTTCTCGGCTATGCGACGCTGACCGCGCGGGACATCCGCGAAGCGCTGGTCGTCACGCAACGCTACTTCCGGATGCGCAACCGTCAATATCGTCTGACCTATGCGGAGGACGCGCGCGGCGCGACCCTCGAACTGCACGGCGTGCAGGCGAGCCCCGTGCTGCAGCACCACGTGATGTTCGAGTTCGTGCTGACGGGGCTCGCGCAGAACATCTCGCAATGGTCCGGGCGCGCGGCGCCGCCGATCGCGCTGCGTTTCACGTGGCCGCAACCCGACTATTTCGCGCGCTATCGCGGCCAGTTGCCGCCGGTCGAATTCGGCTGCGCGGCCAACGCGCTGTGGATCGCGCACGACGTGCTCGACTGGCCGCTGCCGCTCGCGGACGAAGTCGCGCACCGGCAGGCGCTCGTGCAGGTCGAGCGCGAGTATGCGCAAGTGCGCCAGGAGGAAGGCGATCTGGTCGAGCGCGTGCGCGCGGAACTGGCGAAAAGCGCGGGCGACTATTCGAGCCCGGACGCGCTCGCGGACGCGCTGCTCGTGTCGACCCGCACGCTGCGGCGCCGGCTCGAGGAAGCCGGGTCGAGCTACCGGCAACTGCTCGACGAAGCGCGGTTTCGCGATGCGAAGCAATTGCTTTCGGCGTCGGATCTCGACCTGAAGACGATCGCCGAGCGGCTGCAATTCACCGACCCGGCGAATTTCACGCGCGCGTTCCGGAGGTGGGCCGGGCAAACGCCGAGCGCGTATCGGGAGGCGGCGACGGGAACCGCGCACGAATGACGGGAAAACGCGGGCGGCGCCGTACCGCCACACGCGTGGTCCTCCCGGCATTTTCATCGGTATGATGAATGCCACGCCAACGCGATACGGGCCTCCACCCGCTGCCAGCCATGTCCAGTCACACCACCGTGATCGAGTCGACGATCGACCATATCGATACGAACCTCGTCCGTATCGCGATCGACATCAAGAAGGTGCCGCTTTATCGCGTGACGATGCAGGACGTCTGCTACTTCCTGTGCGCCGAAGATATCGACGCCGACGCGTTCAAGCAGGTCGACCTGTTGAAGCCCGGAATGGCGGTGCGCGCGTGCGTTTTCGACGATCATGGCCGCCGCCGGATCGCGTGGATCGCCAGCAACGATCTGACGATTCGGCCCTACGACGCGCTCGCGCAGAAGGAACGCAACCTGTCGCTGCTCACCTGGGCGTCGTGCGTGTTCGTGCTGAGCCTGCTGATCGGCAGCGCCGCGTTCAAGGCCGGCTGGGCGCTCGTCGTCGCGCTGACCGTGTTCGTCGGCATCATCAGCCTGCTGGGCACGCTGCTCTCGATCGGCGGCTTGTCCGAGCGGGTGTTCCGGCCGCAACGGCGAGAAGCCCAGGAAAAGTGGCAATGCCAGCCGTCCAGTTTCGCGTTCGAACGGAGCAACGCATGACCGATCGTTCCATGCAGATCGCATCCGGCTGCGTCACATCCGTCGGCCAGAAGACCATCAGTACGAAAGTCTGGAGCAACAATCTCGGCTGGACCACCCAGGACATCGAGGAGATCGCGCTTCGACTCGACACCTGCGACGCACCGCTCACGCTCAGAACGGACGCAACGCGCAACCTGTTCATCGTCGCGGGCGACCGGCTGAATGTCGCCTATGCGGCGGACCGCGATCACCTGGCGATCTACGGCATCCGCAACGTGACCGACGGTTCGGTGTATCTCGTTCGCCCCGCACGCGTCCTCGCCGCCCGAATCGATCGGATCGTGACGATCTGCGTCCTGATCGTCGTGGCGTTCGTCATCGGCCTCATGTCCGCGCTGGCCCGCAGCACGGACGGGATGCTCGACATGTTCGCGCGGTTCGGCGGAACCGCGATCGGCTTCTTCGTGCTGAGCACGATCCTGCGTTCGGGGTTCGGCGTGATCGTCTGGCCCGACATCCGGCGGCTCAATCAGCCCGGCGGCAAACGCGAGATGACCGCGGCAAGCAACGCGCTGCCGCTCGCGCCGAAAGAGACGCCGCACATTCGCTTCATCTGAACCGGCACGCGCAACGCATCAGGCGCCGAGGTCGATCCGCGCGCCGCCGTCCCCGTCGCCCGCGTCGATCCGCACGTCGCCGGTCGCGGCGACGATCGCGTCATACACGTCGTCCGTCACGCACACCACCGGCACCGCGATCGCATACAGCTCGGCCGCGACGATCGCGCCGATCGAGATGATCAGGTCGCGCTCCTTCAGCACGATCCCGACCGGCCCCGTGCCGTTGCGCACCGCTTCCGCCAGCACGCTGCTGCTCGAACTCGAGCCCTTCGCGTGCGGCATCACCATGATGCGGCCGGCGAGGCTCGCGCCCGTCTGCGGATGCCCGCGGTCGACGATGCGCCCCGCGCCCGAATCGTAGCCGCCCCAGAAGCTGAGCGGCTTGCCGAGCACGAGCGTGCGCGCGCATGCGCTGCCCGGCACGAGCGTGTCGCCCGCGAATCCCCCCGCCCTTGTTTCAGTCATCGAATCGCACCTTTCCTTCGAACGCGGAGCGCACGCACTCGCGCATGCTGCCGTACGCCACCGTGACGCCGATGTTCGCGGGCGCATACGACGCCCACTTCCCCGAGTTGGTCATGACCAGGCCCGACAGCTGCTTCATCACCGGCGTGATGTACGTGCAGGTATCGACGACGATCTGAACGCCGCGGGCCTCGAACTTGTCCGCGAGCCCGAGCTCGCCCAGCTCCCACAGGATGAAGCGGCTCGTGTTCACGTAGAAATCGCACGTCGGCTTGCCGTCGAATCGATCGAGCAGCGCGTCGAGCGTGCGGAATTCGGCCAGCGAGAAATGCGGCGTGCCGAGCGCGACCGCGACGAGCGCATCGCCGTCGGCACCGTGGTTCAGCGTGCGGCGGATCTCGTCGAGATCGGCCAGCGCGACATCGACGCTCCGCTGCGCGGCGCGCCCGTGCAACGCGGCATCGAGCGTCGGCGCCTCCGGCGTCACGCCCACCGCGTGGAACAGCGCGACCGCGCCGCTCGATGCGGCGGCGGCGCCGAGCGCCTTGAGTTCGTCCTCGGTGGTGTCCGCGGGCAGCCCGACGATCGCGGGCACGATCGCGCCGGCGACTCTGCCGATCAACAGCCCGAGCGCCGCGAAATAGATGTCGCGCGACGGGCGGCTGCCGAAGTCCGGCGCATTGAACACGATTTGGGCGGCGCGATTCGCTTCGACGTGCAGGCCCGCGTACGGCGCGCGCCCGGTGATCGCGGCGGCCAGATCGAGAAAGTCGCCGTAGCGGCTGGTGCGCGCGCCAAGCACCGAATTGGCGAACACGATCGCATTGGATTCGGCCCACGCGATCTGCTCGCCCAGGCGCGGACGATTCTTCAGCTGATACGGCGCGCACGTGAAGCTCGATTCGCAGCCGAGCTGCAGGTGCGCGTCCATCAGGCGCTGCGCGTCGCGCTGGATCGTGCGGTCGCCGTGATACAGCTCGGGATGGATCAGGTCGAGCGACCCGACGTTCAGGGTGGTCGGCACCGCGACTTTCGCGCCCGTGTCGACGAAATACTCGACGAAGTCGAGGCTGGTCCGGCCGTGATAGAGACAGCCGTCGATATGCGCGGACGTGATGTCGATCAGATGCGGCGCCGACATCACGCCGGCCGTGCGGGCGACGATCCGCATCGCGCGTGCGACGCCGTCGCCGAATGCGCCGCGCAACATCGCCTCGTCGCGCTCGCTCAACTGCAGCATGGGGGGCTCCTCGTGTCTCGTCCGGTGGATCCGGATCGCTTTTGCAATACTACCGTGCGCGTGAGGGCCTGTTCACGCTAATAACGGGCTTGCGAACGTGCCTTTCCGTCCGCCCCCCAAGGGGACGGGCGGAAAGGCACGTTCCCCTGTTTGGGAAAATTCATTCGTGGGGCTGGCCCCCAGAAGGGCCGATCGCGGCGTCATGCTCCTCACGAATACGTTGAGTATTCGCTTCGTCGCATTCCTTGCGCTCGGCCCTTCTGGGGGCCAGCGCAAGCCCGTTATTAGCGTGAACAGGCCCTAGGCGTCGCGCATCGCCGTCAGGCTGAACAGCTCGTCGCGCAATGCCTTGGCGCGGTCGCGGCCGAACTGCGTGTCGAACTCGTCCTGTGCGGCCTGCCATGCGACCTTCGCTTGCGCATAGGTGCGCTCGCCGAGCTTCGTCAGGCTGAGCGCATGCGCGCGCGCATCATGCTCGGACGCGGCCGCAGCGACGAAGCCGTCGCGCTGCAGCGGCTTCAGCGCGCGCAGCAGCGTCGTGCGATCCATCACCAGCGTATCGGCGAGTTCGCTCATCACCAGGCCGGGCCGGTACGACAGGTTCGCCATGATCGAAAACTGCGCGGGCGTCACGCCGACCGGGGCCAGATGACGCTCGTAAAGTTGCGTGACGAAGCGCGCCGCCTGACGCAGCGCGAGGCAATTGCAGGCCTGGGCCATCTGGATATCGTTCATGATCCGCAATTTATATGTGCATATGCATAAAGTCAATGTACACTCCGCCGTAACGGCCGGCCGCGTGCCTTCGGCGCGCCGTCATCGCCCCGAGGAGACGGACATGGACTACATCGACAAGCTGCGTATTTTCCGGTCGGTGGTCGAGATGCGCAGCTTCACGCGCGCCGCCGACATGCACGGCCTCGCGCGGCCGGTCGTATCGCGGGCGGTCGCGGATCTGGAAGCGCGCTTCGGCAGCCGCCTGCTGCACCGGACCACGCGCCAGGTCTCGCTGACCGAAACGGCCGAGCGGATCTACGAGCGCTGCGCGGCCGTGCTCGACGAACTCGACTCGCTCGAGGCGCAAGCGCAGTCGCACACGCGCGAGCCGGAGGGCCTGCTGCGCCTCGTCGCGCACACGACCGCCGCGCTGAACCGGCTGGTGCCGCTGATCGCCGGCTTCAAGGTCGCGCATCCGAAGGTGCGCCTCGACGTCACGCTGACCGAACGCCCGGTCGATCTCGTCGGCGAAGGCTACGACATCGGCATCGTCGTGCCGTACATGCTGACGAGCGAGACGACCATCGTGCGGCTGATCGAACGCATTCCGGTGGTGCTCGTCGCGACGCCTGCCTACCTGCGCGCGCACTCGCGCCCCGAAACGCCGGCCGAACTCGCCGACCATCCGTTCGTGCCGCTGTCGCCGTCGCTGCGCCGGCCCGCGCTGTCGTTCCGCGTCGACGGCAACACGCTCACCGTGCCGTTCCGCTTCGACATCTCGTCGAACAGCCCCGTCTTCAACCGCGAAATGGTGATGCACGACTTCGGCATCGGCGTCGTGCCGAAAACGCTCGTCGATGCCGAACTCGCGTCGGGCGCGCTCGTGCAGTTGCTGGAAGACGCCGATCTCGTCGATGCGTTCGTGGAAATCAAGCTCGCGTACGCGAACCGCGCGCTCCTGCCCGCGAAGGTCAAGGCGTTCATCGACTACACGGCCGCATACAGCGACCGCGAAGGCCGGCGCGTTCCGGCGGCGGCCTGACCCGGCGCCCGAACGCGCCGGCCTGCCGCCGATTGGTACAGCCACGACACCAATCTGATCCCGCCCCGCCGCTCGCTTCGCGCCGTCTCGCCGCCTAACATGTGCACATGCACACGCCACCCCTCACCGATGACGATTGCTTCGCGGTCCGGCAAGCGGCGCGGCGGATCTCGCAGTTCTACGAGCGCTATCTGTCGCGTGCCGGTGTCACGCCGTCGCAGTACAGCATTCTCGCGCTGCTGCGGGAGCGTCCGGGCCTGACGATGGCGACGCTGTCGGCCGCGCTGGTGATCGAGCGCACCGCGCTGCTGCGCGCGCTCAAGCCGCTGGTCGCCGCGGCGCTGGTTGCGGGCACGATCGAGCCGCCGTGCCGCCGCCAGACGTTCGCGCTGACCGCGCACGGCGAAGCGAAGGTCGCCGCTGCGCACGTGCACTGGCGCGCCGCGCAGGAAGCGTTCGAGCGGCGCTTCGGGCCGGCGCAGGCGGCCCGCCTCAGAGACGAATTGTTCCGGATCGCGCACAACCTGCCGGCGCGTTAGCCCCTTCCCCGAGCGACGACATCCCGTCGTCGCTCGACTCAATAAGTGCATATACATAGGTGAATCGATGGATACGACCCGAACCGCTGCCGCATCACGCGAGGCAGTCACAACCGAGCGGCCCGCGAAGCAGCGACGCCGCGTGCCGTGGATGCGGATCGCGGTGGCCGTCGTGGTCGTCGCGGTCGCGGCCGCCGTGCTCGACTGGTTGCTGGTGCTGCGCTTCCAGGAAAGCACCGACGATGCGTACGTCGGCGGCGACGTCACGGTGCTCGCGCCGAAGGTGAACGGCTTCGTCGACCGGATTCTCGTGACCGACAACCAGCGCGTGAAGGCCGGCGACGTGCTCGTGCAGCTCGATGCGCGCGACTACGATGCGAAGCTCGCGCAGGCATCCGCGGAAGTCGACAGCGCGCGCTCCGCCGTGGCCGAACTCGATGCGAAGCAGCAACTGCAATACGCGGTGATCGGCCAGCATGCGGCGGACAGGAATGCGTCGTCGGCCGAACTCACGCGGGCCGCATCCGATCGCGTTCGCTACCGCGAGCTCGTGAAATCCGATGCGGTGTCGAACCAGATCGTCGAGCGCGCGGACGCCGACTATTCGAAGGCCGACGCCGCCGTCGCGCGCAGCGATGCCGCGCTGCTCGCGTCGAAGCGGCAGCTCGACGTGCTCGGCGCGCAGCTCGCCGATGCGCGGGCGCGCGTGAACACCGCGCTCGCCGCGCAGCGCGTCGCGACGCTGAACGTCGAATACACGACGATCCGTTCGCCGGTCGACGGCTACGTCGGCAACCGCACGGGCCGCGTCGGGATGCTCGCGAACGTCGGCGTGCCGCTGCTGACGATCGTGCCGGCGTCGGGGCTGTGGATCGATGCGAACTTCAAGGAAGACCAGTTGCGCAAGATGCACGCGGGCGACAGCGTCGACGTCGCGCTCGATGCGTCGAGCACGCGCCTGCATGGCCGCGTCGACAGCCTGGCGCCCGCGACCGGCGCGACCTTCAGCGTGCTGCCGCCCGAGAACGCGACCGGCAACTTCACGAAGATCGTCCAGCGCGTGCCGGTGCGCGTGCATCTCGATCCGCAGCCGGGCATCGACCACGTGCTGCGCCCCGGCCTGTCCGCGGTCGTGACCGTGCATACCGGTCACGCGAACTGAACGGGAGCCGACGATGACCACCGCGTTTTCCGGCGACCCCGCGTCGCAACCGACGAAGCAGCGCGTCTTCGCGTTCGCGCTAATGTGCGTCGGCTTCTTCATGGCGACGCTCGACATCCAGATCGTCGCGTCGTCGCTGCGCGACATCGGCGGCGGCCTGTCCGCGAGCCAGGACGAACTGTCGTGGGTGCAGACGGCGTACCTGATCGCCGAGATCATCGTGATCCCGATGTCGGGCTGGCTGTCGAAGGTGATGTCGACGCGCTGGCTGTTCGTCGCATCCGCGATCGGCTTCACGATCACGAGCATGCTGTGCGGGCTCGCGTGGGACATCAACTCGATGATCCTGTTTCGCGGGATGCAGGGCGCGCTCGGCGCCGCGATGATCCCGACCGTGTTCACGACCGCGTTCGTGCTGTTCCCGGGCAAGCAGCGGCTGATCGCGTCGACGACGATCGGCGCGCTCGCATCGCTCGCCCCGGCGATCGGGCCCGTGATCGGCGGCTGGATCACCGACCAATGGTCGTGGCACTGGCTGTTCTACCTGAACCTCGTGCCGGGCATCGTCGTGGCCGCGCTGGTGCCGCGCTACGTGCATATCGACGAGCCCGATCCCGGCCTCGTCAAGCGAGGCGACTATCTCGGCATCGTGCTGATGTCGGGCTTTCTCGGCTGCCTCGAATACGTGCTGGAGGAAGGCCCGCGCAAGAACTGGTTCAGCGACGACGCGATCCTGATCTGCGCGTGGATCTCCGGCATCTGCGGCTTGCTGTTCATCGTGCATGCGCTGACCGCGGACGATCCGATCGTCGATCTGCGCGCGCTCGTCGTGCGCAACTTCGGCATCGGCAGCCTGCTGTCGTTCGTGACAGGCATCGGGATCTTCGTGACCGTGTTCCTCACGCCGCTGTTCCTGTCGCAGGTGCGCGCATTCAGCTCGCTGCAGATCGGCATCGCGCTGCTGTCGGTGGGCGCGTTCCAGTTGCTCGCGCTGGGCGCGTATGCGTTCGCCGCGCGCTACGTCAGCATGCGCGCGCTGCTCGTGTTCGGGCTCGTCTGCTTCGGCCTCGGCTGTTACCTGTACACGCCGGTCACGCACGACTGGGGCTGGCGCGAACTGCTGCTGCCGCAGGCGTTGCGCGGGATCGGCCAGCAGTTCAGCGTGCCGCCGATCGTGACGATGGCGCTCGGCTCGCTGCCGCAGTCACGGCTCAAATCGGCGAGCGGCCTGTTCAACCTGATGCGCAATCTCGGCGGCGCGATCGGCATCGCGGTGAGCGCGACGATGCTCAACGACCGGTTGAACTTCCACTACCTGCGCCTGAACGAGCACGTGAGTGCCGGGGAACCGCAGGTCGCATCGCTGCTCGATCGCCAGGCCGCGTACTGGACAGCGGTGGCCGGCGACACGCTGAATACCGCGCAGGCCGGCCTCGCGAACCTGCACCGGCTGATCTATCGCGAAGCGCTGACGCTGACCTACGCGGATGCGTATTACGCGCTGTCGCTGTGCTTCGTCGTCGCGCTGGTTGCCGTCGCGTTTTCCAAACCCATTACCCTGAACGCGCCGCCGCCGGACGCGCACTGAGCCAAGGTCATCGTCATGAAAAAGCTACTCGTCGCGCTGGCCGTCAGCGCATTCGCCGCCGGGTGTGCGGTCCAGCCCGCGCAGCATCCGGCGCTGCACGATTCGGTTCAAGCGCTTGCACCCGCCGGATGGGACGCCGACGTCCCGCGCGCCGGCATCGACGCCGCCGCGTGGTGGGCGCAGTTTCACGATCCCGTGCTCGACCGGCTGATCGCAACCGTGCTCGACGGCAACCTCGACCTGCAGGCCGCCGCGGAACGCGTGAAACAGGCCCAGGCGCTGACCGTGCAGAAACGCGCGGTCCTGCTGCCCGAGCTCGACGCGACCGCGCACGCGGCCGACGCACGCCAGAACACGCCGCCGCCGCTCGGCTACGTGCGGCAGGCCGGCGCGGGGCTCGCACTGAGCTGGTCGCCGGACGTGTTCGGCGGCGAACGGCTCGATCTGCTGGCCGCGCAGGCCGCGCTGGTCGGGCAACAGCATGCGGAAGACGCCATGCGGCTCGCGCTCGCGGCCGATGCGGCGGCCGCGTACGTCGACCTGCGCTGGGCGCAGCAGGAACTGAAGATCCTTCAGGATAACGCAACGATTCGGCGGCATGCGCTCGAACTGACGCGCAAGCGGCAGGCGTTCGGACTGTCGACGGAGCTCGACGTCACGCGCGCGCAGAACCAGCTCGATGCGCTCGAAGCGCGGATTCCGCCGACGCGCGCGCAGATCGCGCACCAGCTCAACCTGATCGCCGTGTATTCGGGACGCACGCCGGAATCGATCGACCGGCTCGTGCTCGCGCAGGCCGGCGAGATTCCCGCGCCGCCGGCCGGCTCGCCCGATACGTTGCCTTCGCAGGCGCTCTTGCGGCGGCCGGACGTGCTCACAGCCTATGCGCAGGTCGAACGGCGCGCGGCGCAGGTCGGTGTCGCGAAAGCCGAGCGGTATCCGAAGTTCTCGCTGAACCTGACGGACGGGATTCTGGCGGCGTCGTATCTCGGGCTGCCGACGCTGACCGACAACCTGTTCAGCGCGGCGTTGAGCGCGACGAGCCCGATCTTCAACGCCGGACGCATCACCGCCGATATCACGCAGAGCGAAAGCCGGATGCGCGAATCGGAACTCGGGTTGAAGCAGACGATGCTGCAGGCGCTGCGGGAAGTCGAGGATGCACGGGCGAATCTCGTCGGCAGCGATGACGCGACGCGGCGGCTCGACAGCGCGCTTTCCGCGTCGAATAAAGCGCTCGGGTTGGCGAACCAGCTCTACAAGGGCGGCGCGACGGACTTTCTCGATGTGCTGTCGGCGCAGGAGGTGTATCTGCGCGACGCGGATGCGCTCAACCAGGTCAAGCGCGAGCACGCGCTGGCGGCGGTCGCGCTGTATCGGTCGCTCGGAGGCGGGTGGAGCAGGAACGATGCGGCGGGCGGGACGCCGATCGACGCCGTGGCGAAGAATTGAGCCGCAAGCGCGATTGCGAGCGCGATACGACGCCGGCTTCGACACCGGCCGGCGTCCCGCTCGTCAAGCGCTCATCCGGGATGTTCGATCGGCGGCAACGCGCATCACGCCGTTACCGGTCCAGCGCCAGCTTCGCGCCGAGCCCCAGCAGGATCGTCCCCATCACCGCGTCGATCGGCTTGCGCAGTTTCGCGTAGCCGACTTGCACGCGATTCGTCGAGAACAGCACGGCGACCGTGCAGAACCACGTCAGCGACACGGCAACCACGACGCCCAGCGTCGCGCCGTGCACCCAGGCCGGCGCGTGCGCGGGCAGCAGCGTCACGAACAGGCTGCCGAAGAATGCAGCGGCCTTCGGGTTCGTCAGGCCGACCAGCAGCCCTTTCCGATAGGCGTGCACGCCGCCGCGTACGGCCGGCCGGCTCGCGGATTCGGGCTGTTGCGCGGACTGGCGCAGGCTCGACAGCGACTTGATGCCGAGATAGATCAGGTACGTGGCGCCGGCGATGCGAATCGCCTCGTACAGCCATGCGAGCTTCGCGACGATCAGCCCGAGCCCGAAAATCGCCATCGCGGCCCAGACCGCGTGCGACGACGCGATGCCCAACGCGGCCAGCAGCCCCGCGCGGCGGTTGCCGAGCGCGTGGGACGACACCGCGATCAGATCGGGGCCGGGGCTGACGCAGGCCAGCAACATCACGCCGCCGACTGCGGCGAGTTGGGGAAGATAGCTCATGGCGGTTCGGGAGGATTCGGATGAATTATTCAGGCGAAGAACGCGGGCCGGCTCACTGTAGCATGCCGATTTTCACCACGTGCGGGCCGCCGGACGCGCGGCGCGCGTTACAGCGGCGGCCGCTTCAGCTTCACCCAGCGCTGCACCGACGGCCGCTCCCACTGCGCACGCGCATAGTCGGCGAGCCGCTGCGGCACCGGATCGTCGTTCAGCACCAGACGGTTCAACATCACGGCCAGGTCGACATCGGCGATGCTCCACGCGCCGAACAGATTCGCCGCGCCCGGCGCAAGCAGCTTGTCGGCAGCGGCGAACAGTTTCTGCGCGGCGATCCGCGCGAGGTTCGACAGCGGCTCGCTCGACGGGCCGTAGAACAGCACTTCGGTCGACCGCTCCGAGCGCACCGGAATCAGGTCGCTGCGCAGCCACGCCTGCACCTGCCGCGCCCGCGCGCGCTGGCGCGGATCGGCCGGATAGAGCCGCTCGCCCGCGAAGATATCGTCCAGATACTCGGTAATCGCCGACGATTCCGACAGCGCGAAGTCGTCGTGCACGAGCGTCGGCACGCGCTGCGTCAGCGACGTCGCCGCGTAGTCGGGCGCGAAATGCGCGCGGTTGCCGAGATCGACGGTCACCAGATCGTAGGGCAGCGATTTTTCTTCGAGCCCGACGAACACGGACATCGCGTAGGGGCTCGCGTATTGCGCGTCCGCGTAGAGACGGAGATGACCGGTTTGCACTGCAGGCTCCTCGTGGGTGGGAGTTCGGGCGCCATGACCTGGCGTGCCGGCGAACTCGGAATGGATCGATGCGGACGGTGCGTTCAGCCGGCGTCGGGCCACCGGTATCCGATCACCTCGCCGACCGGATACGCGAGCTCGCGCACCGCTTCCAGCTGATTGCCGCCGAACAGATGCACGTGTGCGTCGTCGTGGCGCAGATAGAAGCCGACGTGGCCCTTCCAGCTCGCCGGGTCGTCGCGCGTCAGGACGGCGATGCAGCCGTACACCGGACGCTCGAGCGGGCGCCCCCATTCGAGCCACGAACGCGCGAGCGCGGAACCCGTGCCGCGAATCCCGGCATGCGTCATGCACCAGTTGACGAACGACGAACACCACGAAATCTTGTCGTCGTAGCCGACGAGGTTCGTATGGTTGTTGTATTCGACGATGCGCGGATTGATGCTGCCGGGCGGGAACCGGCGGATGCCCAGCTCGGCCAGCGCGACCGGCATCCACGGCGGGTGGGCAGCTTGCGGGTTGCCCTCGGGGTTCGATCGGATCACGACGGTCTCGGCTTCCGGGATGGATGGTCGATCTTCGCACGAATTCGATTCATCGGGATTCCGGGCTCGGGCGATCATCGACCATCAGACCGGTCACGTGACGGCGTCGGCGCCCGGCGCGAGCGGCGATGCGTACTCCTCGCCGGCGCCGGCGCGTCGCTGCCGCCCCGCACGATCGACGAAGGCGTTGGTTCGAACGGCAAGTCGCCGTCCGCTATCGCACCACCGCATCGGCCATCGATTGCGCCTGCGCGACCAGCCGTTGATAAATCCGCTGCGACACCACCTGTTTGGCGAAACACGCCTGCCGCGCGTCCTCGGGCACGCGCGCCGCGCTGCACGCCGCGATCGGACGAAGCGTCACGCGCTTCCACTGGATATACACGCGTTGGCCCTCCCGGACCGACACGGCGAGCGTGTCCGGCCCGTCCGGCACGCCGTCCTGGCTTTCACCGAGCAGCCACGCCTTCACCACGCCGTCGGCCGGCTGCCGCTTGACGGGTAACTCGGCGAAGCGAAACGCGGCGGCATCGTCGCCGAATACCTCCGTGTAAAGCGTTTCATTGTCGAACATCGTGGCGACCTCGTCGGTCGGCTCGATGCCCGCGTCCGCGGTAGCGGCCCAGGCCTTCAACAGCGGAACCGTCGTCACGACGAGATTCGTCTTGCCGTCTTCCGACTTGAAGGCCAGCCCGTCCGGCCCCGGCTGCATCCCGTCGACGGGGCCGACGCCCTGCACCGTGCTCTCGGACGCCGCGGCAAACCCTCTCGCCCGAACCGGGCCGATCAGCTTGGCAAGCCGGGCATTCACGTCGGCCGTGTACTGTTTGTCGAGACCCGCCCGATCTTCCGTTCGGGCCGCCGTCACGGCCGCCGCGGCCTTCTTCCGGTAGGCGAGATACGAATCGGCCGGCGATGCGATCACCTTCACCCCGACCCCGGCGAGCACCGCCGCCGCCACCGCGGCCCCCACACCGACCTTCAATCGTGAAATGCGCTTCATTTTTATGACGTCACCGAATCCCGCGCCGATCGCTAAAACGGCCGCCGCGCACCCGCGGCAGCCGTCCCTCAGAAACGCGTCATTCTATCGTCGCGCGGAATTCACTCGTCCACCTTGAACGCCGATACCAGTCGCGTCAGTTCCGCCGCTTGCTGCTTCAGACTTTCCGCGGCCGCCGCGCTCTCCTCGACCAGCGCCGCGTTCTGCTGCGTCATCTGGTCGAGCGACTGCACCGCGTCGCCGATCTGGTCGATGCCGGCGCTCTGCTCGAGGCTCGCTTCGGCGATCTCGCTCATCATCGCTCTGACGCCCCGCACCTGCGACACGACATCGCTCATCACCCTACCCGCCTCGGTGACGAGCCGCGATCCGGCGTTCACGGTTCCCGCGCTGTGCTCGATCAGCGCCTTGATTTCCTTCGCCGCCTGCGCGCTGCGCTGCGCGAGATTGCGCACTTCGGATGCGACGACCGCAAACCCGCGCCCCTGCTCGCCGGCGCGCGCCGCCTCGACCGCCGCATTCAACGCGAGAATGTTGGTCTGGAACGAGATGCTGTCGATCATCACGATGATCTCGGAGATCCGCTGCGACGCGTCGCTGATCTGCTCCATCGTGGTCACGACTTCGCCGACGACCTGCCCGCCGCGCGCCGCCGTATCGGATGCGCCGGTGATCAGCTTCGCGGCCGTCGTCGCCGTTTCGGTGTTGTTGCGCACGACGGCCGTGATCTCCTCCATCGACGACGCCGTGCGCTCCAGGTTGCCCGATTGCCCTTCGGTGCGTTCGCTGAGATCCGCATTGCCCGACGCGATCTGCGCCGAGCCCGTCGCGATCGACGCGGAAGCCGCACGGATCCGGTGAACGAGCGTCGACAACGACGACACGAAGCGGTTGAACGCATCCGACAGCTGCCCGATCTCGTCCTCGCTCTCGACCGTCATCCGGCGCGTCAGGTCGCCCTGGCCGCTCGCGATCTCGGACAGCAGCGTCGCCGCACGCCGGATCGGCGCGGCGATCGCGCGGCCGACCAGCCAGATCACGATCAGCGCCACCCCGAGGCCCACCACCGCCGCGACCAGCGCCGCGCTGCGAATCGCGCGCGTCACCGGGCCGAGCAACTCCACCTGCGGCACCTCGACGACCACGTACGCATCCAGCTCCGGGATGAACGACGTCGCGATGAAACGCGCGCCGCCGTCGCCGTCGTAGCTCAGGTACGCATACGGCTTGCCGGCCAGCAGCGTCGACGCTGCATCGCCGGGCAGGCCCGGCTCATCCTTCAGGAAATGCCTGCCGTCGATCAGCGACGTATCGCGATGCATCATGATCGCGCCGTCGGGCCGCACGAGATACGCGAATCCGGTGTCGCCGATCCGGTACGCGGCGATCCCTTTCGCGAGCGCATCGACGGACAGGCTCATGCTGGCCGCGCCGACCGGCACGCCGTCGAGCTCGACGCGGCTGTTGATGAACATCATGTAGCCGCCGACGGTGACTTCGTGATCCATGTTCACGTCGAACGGCTTGCCCGACGCGAGGAAGGTGGTCAGCCACTGATCCTTGTCGGTGACCTTGCGCTGCAGGCCGGCTTCGTTGTAGTAGTTGCCGCTCTTCAGCGACACCCACTGCACGGACGCCGCCTTCTGCTCGTCCTTCACGTTCTTCGCAAGTTGAATCCAGTTGCGCGTGCCGGCGTCGGGTTCGCCGTCGGCTTCCCACTGCAGCAGGAACGCATCGCGCGCGAGCATGCGCGACGCCGCGATCGGGCCGGCCATCTGCCGCTGCACGTCGGCGCGAATGCCGTTCACGGCGGTCGGCAGCTCGTCGCGCACGACGCGATCGCGCACCGCATCGCCGATCAAACGGACGCTCAACCCGCTCGAAATTGCGACAAATACGAGCAGGCAACTCGTCATGCTGAGAATCAGCTTGTTCTGAATGGAAAGCTTGCGCCAGAAATGCATGGGGTACCCTCGATAACCGCTCGGTCTGAGCCAGTTCGGGTTATCGGCACGCGGGCGCGGAATCGCATCGCCGCTTTCAGATGTTCGACATATCGGAATTTATATATCGTCGCCGGACGGCATCACGAAACCGATTTCAGCGCATCCCGTGTAGCGGAATCGAAAGTGCGCGCCGGCGCGAATGCACGTTCGCGGCGGCGCAATAAAAAGCGCCCCGCCGAGGTGGCGGGGCGCGAGTCCTGCCGGACTGCAGGCAACGCGCGACGTACGTCGCGCGGCCGGCTTACGAACAGGCCTTGCCGTGCGACGGATGGAAGCCCTTCGCCTTCGCATCCGCTTCCGACATGTAGCTGCCGTGCTTCGTCTTGCCGTAGTACTTGTCGGTCGAGCAGTGATAGACCTTGGTGCTGTCGTTGACCCACACCTTGCCTGCGCCGCCGCCGGCTGCCGCGGTCGTCGCCGGTGCGGTCGTCGCGGTTGCAGCGGCGGACGTCGAAGCCGCCGTGGCAGGCGCAGCCGCGGCCGGTGCGCTGGCTGCCGCGGCCGCCGACGCGCCGTACCACGTCTTCACCCCCTTGTGACCCGCGCATGCGCCCTTCTTCGACGCGCCCGAGTAGAACGAGCCGTCCTTGCACAGGCCGGTCGTACCGGCCGGCGCGCTGGCCGGAACCTGAGCGAACGCACCGAGCGACAGCCCCATGCCGGCAGCGAGCACGGCGATCAACATCGTCTTTTTCATTTCCTCTCCTGATTTGCCTGAATGTCGACAGCGTCCCGGGCGCACCCGAGGAAAGTCGCGATTACGCGATTACCGCACCCAGCGGCACACGCGGTGGTGGTGGTGATCGAAATGGCACACACGGTGCGAATGCGCCTCGGCAAGTGCCGGAACGAGAACGGCGCAAGCCAGTGCCGTGGCGGTCAGAATCTTCGCGATGCGGTTCATGGAACTCTCCCGGGTAGGTCAGCCGGTCATCCGGCTGGTATCTCCTTAACGCCGGTCAACGGATCCCGGTGTACCGCGCTTGCGCTGAATTGACGATGTTTGACATCGAATGCCCACAGTCTTTCGATGCTTTCGGCGGCGGGGCGAGCGGACGTGCTCGTGACGGAGGAACGGGGAGACTTCGCGACGATGGATGTCATCGCGCAGCCATAAAGGAAGGCACAAAAAACCGGCGTGTGCCGCACGCGAGCGCCGGGCCGACGCGCATGCGGCACACATTACTGCAAGCTTACTTCAGGCGTCCCGACAGGAATTGCCCGAGCCGTTCGCTCTTCGGGTTCACCAGAATCTCCTGAGGATCGCCCTCCTCCTCGATTTTCCCCTGGTGCAGGAAGATCACGTGATTCGACACGTTGCGCGCGAAACCCATCTCGTGCGTGACGACGACCATCGTGCGGCCTTCCTCGGCGAGCTTCTGCATCACCTTCAGCACTTCGCCGACCAGTTCCGGATCGAGCGCCGAGGTCGGCTCGTCGAACAGCATCACTTCGGGCTCCATCGCGAGCGCCCGCGCGATCGCCACGCGCTGTTGCTGGCCGCCCGACAGGTGCGACGGATACATGCTCTCGACGCGCGTCGGCAAGCCGACCTTCTCCAGATATTTCCGGGCCCGCGCGATGGCTTCGTCCTTGCCGACCCCGAGCACGGCCATCGGTGCCTCGATGACGTTCTCGAGCACCGTCATGTGCGCCCACAGGTTGAAGTGCTGGAACACCATCGACAGCTTCGTGCGCATCCGCTGCAACTGCTTCTGGTCGGCCACGCGCAGCGAGCCGTTGCGGTCGCGCGCGGTCTGGATCGGCTCGCTGCCGATCGTGATCTGCCCCGAGCACGGCTGTTCGAGGAAGTTGATGCAGCGCAGGAACGTGCTCTTGCCGGAGCCGCTCGAGCCGATGATGCTGATCACGTCGCCGGCCTTCGCCTTCATCGACACGCCCTTCAACACTTCGTTGTCGCCGAACTTCTTGTGGAGGTTTTCAACGGTGAGCTTGTACATGCTTGGTCCTTCGTTGCGAATCTTGCGAATGCGTTAGTGGCCACGCGGCGAGAGGTACGCGAGCCAGCGCGTCTCGAGCTTGCGGAATGCCCAGATGAGCGTGAACACGACGATGGCGTACAGCACGGCTGCGACGCCGTAGGCCTGGAACGACATGTACGTCGCGGAATTGACGTCGCGCGTGACCTTCAGGATGTCGGGCACGGTCGCGGTGAACGCGAGCGTCGTCGCGTGCAGCATCAGGATCACTTCGTTGCTGTAGCTCGGCAGCGAGCGGCGCAGCGCGGACGGCAAGATGATGCGCGTATAGAGCTTGAAGCGCGACATCCCGTAGGCCATGCCGGCCTCGATCTCGCCGGCCGCCGTCGCCTTGATCGCCCCCGCGAAAATCTCCGTCGCATACGCGCATTCGTTCAGCACGAACGCGAGCAGCGTGCAGTTCATCGCGTTGCGGAAGAACGTGTCGAGCAGCACGTGGTTGTGCACGACCTGCAGGCTGTAGATGCCGGTGTAGCACATCAGCAGCTGCACGTAGAGCGGCGTGCCGCGGAATACGTACGTATAGAGCCACACCGGGCCGGAGATCCAGCGGTTCGACGACGCGCGCGCGATCGCGAGCGGCACGGCCAGCGCGAAGCCGAGCGCGATCGACACGACCAGCAGCCACAGCGTGATCGCGAGGCCGCTGAAGCGGTAGCCGTCGGTGTACAGATAGTTTTGCCAGTACTGGCTGATGATTTCGATCACAGTGCAAGCCTCCGGACGCCGACGGAATAACGCTTCTCGAGGTGGTGCAGCACGACGTTCGACACCGTCGTGATCGCGAGGTAGATCGCGCCGGCCGCGAGCGTGAAGAAGAAGAAATCGAGCGTGCTCTTGCCGGCGTCCTGCGACGCCTTCACCACGTCGGCAAGGCCGATGATCGACACCAGCGCGGTGGCCTTCACGAGCACCTGCCAGTTGTTGCCGATGCCCGGCAGCGCGAAGCGCATCATCTGCGGGAACAGGATCCGGTGGAACACGCGCCAGCCGCTCATCCCGTATGCGAAGCCCGCTTCGAGCTGGCCGCGCGGCACCGCGAGGAACGCGCCGCGAAACGTCTCGGTGAAGTACGCGCCGTAGATGAAGCCGAGCGTGATCACGCCGGCGACGAACGGATCGATGTCGATCTGGTCCCAGCCCAGCATGTCGGTCACGTTGTTCAGCAGGATCTGGATCCCGTAGAACAGCAGCAGCATCAGCACGAGGTCGGGCACCGCGCGGATCAGCGTCGTGTAGAACGTGCCGACCGACTTCAGCACGCGGTTGGTCGACAGTTTCGCGGCGGCGCCGGCGAGACCCAGTATCAGCGACGCGGCCAGCGACAGCACCGCGAGCTTCACGGTCTCGACCGTGCCGGCCCACAGCAGCGGGCCAAATCCTTGGAAGATCATGTAAGGGGTCCAGAACGATGTGGCTGGATTGTCAATAGCCATTAACCACGCATCAAACGATATCTGCGCACGACCTGATGCCGTCCACTCATCAAGCCAGACGCACCATGCGAAGCAAGTGGCACCCGGGAACTGACGCGGCGCGCGCCGCAGCCGATGCGCGCCGCATCGGCGATCAGCCGCCGTAGACGTCGAATGCGAAGTACTTCTTCTCGAGCTTCTTGTACGTGCCGTCCTTGATGATGTCGGCGATCGCGTGGTCGAGCTTCGCCTTCAGGTCGGCGTCGTCCTTGCGCAGCCCGATGCCGGCGCCGTTGCCGAGCGTCTTCGGATCGTCGATGTCGCCGCCCGCGAACTGGAAGTTCGCGCCGCGCGGCGTCTTCAGGAAACCGAGGTCGGCCTGCACCGCGTCCTGCAGCGCGGCGTCGAGACGGCCGGACATCAGGTCCTGGTACACGCCGTCCTGGTTCTGATACGGCACGACCTGCACGCCCTTCGGCGCCCAGTAGGTCTTCGCATAGGTTTCCTGGATCGTGCCCTGCTCGACGCCGACCGATTTGCCCTTCAGCGATTCGGCCGTCGGCTGGAGATTCGAGCCCCTCTTCGCGACGAGGCGCGTCGGCGTGTTGAACAGCTTGTCGGAGAACGCGATCTGCTCGGCGCGCGCCGGCGTCATCGACATCGACGACAGCACGCCGTCGAACTTCTTCGCCTTCAGCGCCGGGATCATTCCGTCGAAGTCGTTCTCGACCCACACGCATTTCGCCTTCAGGCGCGCGCAGATTTCGTTGCCGAGATCGACGTCGAAGCCGACGACCTTGCCGCTTGCGTCCTTCGACTCGAACGGCGGATAGCTGGCGTCGACGCCGAACCGGATCGTCGACCAATCCTTGGCGTGGGCACCGACCGCGATGCAGGCAAGGGCAATACTGAGCGCGAGTTTCTTCATGGCGTTCCTGTCATAGGCAAACTGGGCGCGGGTCCCGCCGGGCGTCGCCGCCGTGAACCCTTCCAACCCGGGAGCCGTCCGTTTGACGGCACCCAAGTTGTACATACAACTTTGCCTTTTCCGGGCCGGTGCCAGCAATCCGTGTTTATCTCTAATTGTCGGCGGATTATGACCGTGGGTCAGGAATAGTCATGCATTTCAATTAATTACAGATTACGCCGCGCTGAATTCCGGCTTTCCCGGTGCGCAGGCCGGCTGGCGGCACGGTCGGCGAGCCTGTCTATACTTCCTGGCCGAGATGACCGATGCGGCCGCCTCCCGCCCGGGTTCCGGAAAAACGAAACCCCGCGTTTCGAAAAACGCGGGGTTCGTCAGCAGCCCGAGCCGCGGCATCTGCCTGCTGCCGCGGCCGCCCCGCCGCGGGCGGGGCGGGCGATCACCACTGATAGGACGCGCCGACACCAACCGCCGTGCCGTTGCCGCTCAAGCCGACTCCGGCGCGGACCTGCATGTTCTGCGTGATCCGCGCGGTGCCCCCGAGCGCGACGGCCTGCTGCCCGCGATACGATCCGCCGCCGATGCCGACGGACAGCGTCCTGCCCGGGTCGACGGACGGGATCATCGCCAGCGCGGTCGCCGCGGCGATGCCCGAATACGCGTTCTTCGCGACCTCGTTGATCTGGCCTTGCATGGTGCCCATTGCCTGATTCAACTGGTTGACGTTGACCGCATCGGTGCCGTTGACGCCCGGCGCAACGTTGCTGATCGTCCGCTCGTTGCCGGGCGAGCCGACCGACACCGTGTTCGGTGCGCTCGCGACGGAGCCCGCACCCAGGGCGACCGAGTTCGCCCCCGACGACGTCGCGTTCTGGCCGATCGCGGTGCTGTTCGCTCCGCTCGCCACCGCGTTGGCGCCCATCGCCGTGCCGTTCTCGCCGGAGGCGATCGCATTGCCGCCGGTCGCCGTGCTGTTGCTGCCCGATGCGATCGCGTTGCCGCCCGTCGCCGTGCCGTTCTCGCCAGAGGCGATCGCATTGCCGCCGGTTGCCGTGCTGTTGCTGCCCGATGCCACCGCATTGCCGCCGGTTGCCGTGCCGTTGTCGCCCGACGCCTGCGCGTTGCCGCCGGTTGCCGTGCTGTTGCCGCCCGATGCCAGCGCATTGCCGCCGGTTGCCGTGCTGTTGTCGCCCGTTGCCTGCGCGTTGCCGCCCGTCGCGGTTCCGTTGTCGCCTGTCGCCGTGGCGTTGCCGCCCGTCGCGGTGCTGTTTGCCCCCGACGCCGTCGAGTCGACGCCCATCGCCGTGCTGTTTTCGTTCGATGCCGAGCCCGACACGGTCTGCATCGCGGCGATCGTCGTGTTGATCGCCGAAACCTGCGTGCCGAGCGCGTCGTACTGGCTCTGCAGCGCATACAACTGACTGCCGTTCACCGCATCGGTGCTGGTCGCGGACAGATCGCCCGCCGCGACGTTCGTCAGACGCACCGCCGCGGCCGCCCCCACGCCGCCAAGCGTCACGCTGTCCATCGCCGCGCTGTCGTACGACACGGTATTGCCGACTGCTGCCTGGATACTGGACAGGCTCGTACTCAGGCTGCTGACCGAACCGGTTACGGTGCTGAGGCCGGTCGACAGCGAGCCGAGGCCGGCTTCGGTCGACGTCGACAGGCTCGTGATCGTGTCGTTCGTCGTGCTCAGGCCCGTCGACAACGAACCGACGCTCGTTGCCGTCGACGTCGACAGGCTCGTGATCGTGTCGTTCGTCGTGCTCAGACCCGTCGACAACGAACCGACACTCGTGGCCGTCGACGTCGACAGACTCGTCACCGTGTCGTTCGTCGTGCTCAGGCCCGTCGACAGCGAACCAACGCTCGTGGCCGTCGAGGTCGACAGGCTCGTTACCGTATCGTTCGTCGTGCTCAGACCCGTCGACAACGAACCGACGCTCGTGGCCGTCGAGGTCGACAGACTCGTCACCGTGTCATTCGTCGTGCTCAGGCCCGTCGACAACGAACCGACGCTCGTGGCCGTCGAGGTCGACAGGCTCGTGATCGTGTCGTTCGTCGTGCTCAGACCCGTCGACAGCGAACCAACACTCGTTGCCGTCGACGTCGACAGGCTCGTGATCGTGTCGTTCGTCGTGCTCAGACCCGTCGACAACGAGCCAACACTCGTTGCAGTCGACGTCGACAGGCTCGTCACCGTGTCGTTCATCGTGCTCAGGCCCGTCGACAACGAACCGACGCTCGTGGCGGTCGACGTCGACAGACTCGTCACCGTGTCGTTCGTCGTGCTCAAGCCCGTCGACAGTGAGCCAACGCTCGTGGCCGTCGAGGTCGACAGGCTCGTCACCGTATCGTTCGTCGTGCTCAGACCCGTCGACAGCGAACCGACGCTCGTCGCGGTCGAGGTCGACAGGCTCGTCACCGTATCGTTGGTCGTGCTCAGACCCGTCGACAACGAATCAACGCTTGTCGCGGTCGACGTCGACAGGCTCGTCACCGTGTCGTTCGTCGTACTCAGCCCCGTCGACAGCGAACCAACGCTCGTGGACGTCGAGGTCGACAGACTCGTCACCGCGTCATTCGTCGTGCTCAGACCCGTCGACAGCGAACCAACACTCGTTGCCGTCGACGTCGACAGGCTCGTTACCGTATCGTTCGTCGTGCTCAGACCCGTCGACAACGAACCGACGCTCGTGGCCGTCGAGGTCGACAGACTCGTCACCGTGTCATTCGTCGTGCTCAGGCCCGTCGACAACGAACCGACGCTCGTCGCAGTCGACGTCGACAGGCTCGTCACCGTATCGTTCGTCGTGCTCAAGCCCGTCGACAGCGAACCAACGCTCGTCGCAGTCGAGGTCGACAGACTCGTCACCGTGTCGTTCGTCGTGCTCAGACCGGTTGACAGCGAGCCAACGCCCTCAGCCGTCGAAGTCGACAAACTCGTCACCGTGTCGTTCGTCGTGCTCAGACCCGTCGACAGCGAACCAACGCTCGTCGCGGTCGAGGTCGACAGACTCGCCACCGTGTCGTTGGTCGTGCTCAGGCCCGTCGACAGTGAGCCAACGCTGGTGGCCGTCGAGGTCGACAGACTCGTCACCGTATCGTTCGTCGTGCTCAAGCCCGTCGACAGTGAGCCAACGCTCGTGGCCGTCGAGGTCGACAGGCTCGTCACCGTATCGTTCGTCGTGCTCAGGCCCGTCGACAGTGAGCCGACGCTCGTGGCCGTCGAGGTCGACAGGCTAATGACCGTGTCGTTGGTCGAGCTCAGACCTGTCGACAGTGAGCCAACGCTCGTGGCCGTCGAGGTCGACAGGCTCGTCACCGTATCGTTCGTCGTGCTCAGGCCCGTCGACAGTGAGCCGACGCTCGTGGCCGTCGAGGTCGACAGGCTCGTCACCGTATCGTTGGTCGTGCTCAGACCCGTCGACAACGAACCAACGCTCGTCGCAGTCGACGTCGACAGGCTCGTCACCGTGTCGTTGGTCGTGCTCAGACCCGTCGACAACGAATCAACGCTTGTCGCGGTCGACGTCGACAGGCTCGTCACCGTGTCGTTCGTCGTACTCAGCCCCGTCGACAGCGAACCAACGCTCGTGGACGTCGAGGTCGACAGACTCGTCACCGCGTCATTCGTCGTGCTCAGACCCGTCGACAGCGAACCAACACTCGTTGCCGTCGACGTCGACAGGCTCGTCACCGTGTCATTCGTCGTGCTCAGACCGGTTGACAGCGAGCCAACGCCCTCAGCCGTCGACGTCGACAGGCTCGTCACCGTGTCGTTCGTCGTACTTAGCCCCGTCGACAGCGAACCAACGCTCGTGGCCGTCGAGGTCGACAGACTCGTCACCGTGTCATTCGTCGTGCTCAGACCCGTCGACAACGAACCGACGCTCGTCGAAGTCGCGGTCGAAAGCGACGTAAGCTGCCCCATATTTACCGCATCGGTCGAATCCACACCCGCCGCGACATTGGACAGCGTTACCGGTGCCGCTGCGCCGATACCGCCCAGCGTCACTTTCGCGTGAGTCGCATCGTCATACTGGACGGAGTTCGAAACCACGGTCGACAAACTCGTCATCGTAACGTTCGTCGCGCTCAGCCCCGTCGACAGCGAGCCAACACTCGTCGCGGTCGAGGTCGACAGGCTCGTCACCGTGTCGTTCGTCGCGCTCAGCCCCGTCGACAGCGAACCAACGCTCGTGGCCGTCGAGGTCGACAGACTCGTCACCGTGTCGTTCGTCGCGCTCAGCCCCGTCGACAGCGAGCCAACGCTCGTGGCCGTCGAGGTCGACAGACTCGTCACCGTGTCATTCGTCGTACTCAGCCCTGTCGACAGCGAACCAACGCTCGTTGCAGTCGACGTCGACAGACTCGTCACCGTGTCGTTTGTCGTGTTCAGACCCGTCGACAACGAACCAACGCTCGTCGCGGTCGAGGTCGACAGACTTGTGACCGTGTCGTTCGTCGTGCTCAGGCCCGTCGACAGCGAACCGACGCTCGTCGAAGTCGCGGTCGACAGGCTCGTCACCGTGTCATTCGTCGCGCTCAGCCCCGTCGACAACGAACCAACGCTCGTCGCGGTCGAGGTCGACAAACTTGTGACCGTGTCATTCGTCGCGCTCAGCCCCGTCGACAGCGAACCAACGCTTGTCGCGGTCGACGTCGACAGGCTCGTCACCGTGTCGTTCGTCGTGCTCAGACCCGTCGACAACGAACCGACGCTCGTCGCGGTCGACGTCGACAGGCTCGTCACCGTATCGTTCGTCGTGCTCAGGCCCGTCGACAACGAACCGACACTCGTGGCCGTCGACGTCGACAAGCTCGTCACCGTGTCGTTCGTCGTGCTCAGGCCCGTCGACAGCGAACCAACGCTCTCGGCCGTCGTGCTCAGACCTGTCGACAGCGAGCCAACACTCGTTGCCGTCGAGGTCGACAGGCTCGTCACCGTGTCGTTCGTCGCGCTCAGACCCGTCGACAACGAGCCAACGCTCGTCGCGGTCGACGTCGACAGACTCGTTACCGTGTCGTTCGTCGTGCTGAGGCCTGTCGACAGCGAACCAACACTCGTTGC
This sequence comes from Burkholderia sp. IDO3, assembly GCF_003366075.1. Lineage (NCBI taxonomy): Bacteria > Pseudomonadati > Pseudomonadota > Betaproteobacteria > Burkholderiales > Burkholderiaceae > Burkholderia > Burkholderia sp. IDO3. Next base: position 852,068 of record NZ_CP028962.1, on the reverse strand, counting down.
CGTCGACGTCGACAGACTCGTCACCGTGTCGTTCGTCGCGCTCAGACCCGTCGACAGCGAGCCAACGCTCTCAGCCGTCGACGTCGACAAGCTCGCCACCGTCCCGTTCGTCGTACTTAAACCCGTCGAGACGCTCGTCGACAGGCTGAACAACTGCCCGCCATTGACGGCGTCGAAACTGTTCGCGGCCACGTTGCCGTTCGCGACGCCCGTGAGGGCATTCGCGGTCACGCCGTCGACGCTGAACAGGCTCAAGCTGCCGTGGATCAGGTTGCCGGTGCCGTAGACTTCCATCGGCACGTTGAGGAACAGCCCGTTGCCGTTCAGCACCATATGCAGGCTCGACCCGACGGCTGCAAAACTGGCCTGGTTGCTCGCGGCGCCGATCGCCATCTGGCATGCGGAATTGTTCGCCTGCCACGTTCCGCTCGAATCGGTCACCGCGGTACACGACGCGTCGGTGCCGTCGTTGAAATACGCCACATCGTTCGAAAACGCGATTGTCGGCATCGACGTCAGCACGACGACGCCGGCCAGCGCCGACAACCGGAACACGGCGGCATGCTCGTCCGCCGCGCCGACACGACGCGCATCGCCCGCACGCACCGACGTGCTCCGCTTGCCCCTGGCCGAGCACTGCTCGCTCACGACGACCCACGCTTCGCGCACCCGATCGAATACCACTCGAAAGATTCGATTCATGACAACATCCCTGTATTTGCCGCCGCATCCCGTTTCCGGCGCCCGGCGAAGACCAATTAACGACCAACGAAGCAAAATTCCGGACCACCCGGCAAATCCCCACGGGAACCCGGGATCGGCATGCCGATCACGTTGGCAGGACGACTCGCGCAAAAGACTGGAAACGCAATCTGCGGTAGCCGATTTGGATGAGCGCCGATTAATATCGAATAAATCCTGAACAAGTGATGCGTTTACCCGAAACGCAGCAATCACTTGAAACTCGGCATATCCATCGACAATCAAGATATCGTCCCGAGCAATTTCGAGATATAGAACTTCTTCGAAAGATGTGTCATAAACTGTCAAATATGCCTCGGCAATGCGCCCGAAAAATCGGTCGCACCCGTATTTCACCGGCGCGCGAGGCCGGCCCGGTAATGCTTTGGCTCCTGGAAAACCGTGTCGATGCCGCCGGCGTCGTGCCGACCGGCAGCTTTAGCACGCCGTCAATAGCGCCGCCTGATTTTCGAATTTATTCGATTTCCAGCCGGCACCGTGCACCTTAAAATCTCATAACACTATTTATTCGAGATCGATTTAATCCAAACTGCGCGCCGTCTATTTCGCATACCTCGTCGCCACGCCCTCTTCAGGCCGTCTGCTCGACCGATTATTCCGACTCCGATTCCCGCTATGATTTCATGGACTCGTCGTAGCAGCCGCCGCGAGCGCATATTCGTGATCTGCGAATGGTTGGCCAGCTTCGCGCTATTCCTGCTGCCGGTATTCTTTCTGCTGTTCTGTACGGTATTGTTCGGCGTCTGGTATTTCGGCTCGGTCGAAAGGTGGCTGGGCGCGGCATCGATGCTGCTCATCGTCAGCATGAGCCTGACGGCGGCCGTGTTCGGCATCGCCGGCATCGCGTCGGCCCGCTTCGCGCCGCCGCGCGACACGCTCACACCGGCGGAACACCGCGAGCCGGAACCGGAAACGGCCACGCCGCCGCTCGATTTCATCTGGATGCGAACCGTACCGTGCTATCACCCGCAGGGCGACGAGAACGGCTTTCGTGTGAACTGCTTCAATATCGATTGCACCCGCCGCACAACCGGCGCGGGCGTGCATTGCCCGGCCGGCAAGCCGCCGTGCCGCTAGCGCACCGCGACGAATGCCCGACGCGGCCTGCGTGGCGACCGCCGCCTGCATCCAGGCGCCGGCGTCCGGCTTGCCTTTCTCGAAAAAAGCACGCAAAGTCTGTGCAGTCTCGCCACGCACGCGGCGCCCGGATGGCAGTGCCATCGGACGGCCGCATCGCAGCCGCGCCCCACGGAGCGTCGACATGACGGTATTTCAGGACACTCGGGTCGTCGTAGCGGATGATCATCCGATCACCCGGCTCGCCGTCATCCGCGCCATCAACGCGCTACCGGGCTTCAAGGTGGTCGCGGACGTCGGCTCGGGCCACGACCTCGTGCGAATACTGACCGAACAGGCCTGCGACCTGATCGTCACCGACTTCACGATGCAGCAGTCGGAACCCGACGAGGACGGCCTGCGGCTGATCGAGAAGCTCAGGCGCCTTCACGAATCCATCCCCGTGGTCGTCTTCACGATGCTGACGAACGGCGGCATCCTGCACCGGCTTTGCCAGATGGGCGTTGCCGGACTCGTCGGCAAGGACGAGGATCTGGCCGCGCTCGAAAAGACCTGCACGCTCGCGCCCGGCCCCAACCGCCCGTACCTGTCGCCGGGCATGGCCGCGCGGCTGGCGCAGGCCGGCGAACTCGCGGTCGGCGCGATCTCGTCGAGACTGTCGCCGAAGGAGCTCGAGATCGTCCGGCTGTTCGCGCTCGGCACGTCGCTGACCGACATCGCGCGCCAGTTGAACCGGTCCATCACGACGGTATCGACGCAGAAGCGCTCGGCCATGCGAAAGCTCCACGTAACGACCAACGCCGACCTGATCGCCTATGCGCGCGAGCAGGGGCTCGTCTGATGCAGAATTTCCTGAAGGACTTCGACGAATCGCCGCTGCGCTCGTTCTATTCGCTGGAGAACAATCTCAAGCGCGAGCGCCGGGTCTTCTCGATGGTGATCGTGCTGCTGATCTTCGCGGCCATCGCGGCGGCGGCGATCACGATCACCGCGCGCCTGTCGAACTCGCTGCGCCACGAAGAGCAGATCGCCCAAGCGTACGAGCAGGATACGGCCGATGCGGTCCTGCAACTGCGCAGTGCGCTGCTGACCGCGAACATGGTGCTCGAACTGCGCGCGAACGGCATACTCGCATCGCGCCAGCAATCGTTCCCGCATAACTGCACGCCGGCACTGCCGGCCACGTCGAACGACGCCGTCACGCTGCGCGAAAGCTGCGACGAAGCCGTGCAGCTCCTGTCCGCCGCCGGCCGCCGTCGCGGCGTGGAGATGATTCTGGCCGACGGCAGCGCAGCCTACGGGCATCTGTTCAATGCATGGCCGCCCCCACCTACACCCGTGCCCGCGCCCGCGTCTGCCGAAGCGTCGGTGCGCAAGCTCGTCGACATCGTGTTCGAACGGTTTCGCGCGCGCGGCTACGAACCGATCGTCGCGGCGCGCGCGAAGCGCGTCGTCTGGGTCGCGCTGCCCGAGCACGGCAAGAACGGCATGCCGGTGATGGTGGCGGCCTCGCTCGTCACGAAAGGCGATGCCGTGTATGCCGTCGCGCTGACCAGCATGGACCTGCGCGAAGTGCTGCAGTCGCAGATCGCCGATCTGTCGACACCGACGCCGATCGCGATCGACGAAGAAGGCACGCCGCTCGTCCCCGCATCGGAAACCGCCGCCGCACGGGCCGTCAACGCGGCACTGACGAACCATACCGATGGATCGTTCCACTGGATCCCCAAGTTCGGCTGGGCATTGCGACGCCCGGCGGCCGTTCCCGGCTTCGGGCACATGATCTACGTGCTGCCGTGGGAACAGCAGCTCCGCTCGATGCACTTCGAGCTGATTCTGATCCTGTCCGTCACCGCCGCGCTGATCGTGCTGCTGCTCGCGATGTTCCGCTACTGGAACTATCGCTTCCTGACCCGGACGTACTCCGAAGCATCGCGCGCGCTCGAGAACGAGATGCTCAACCATCTGCTCGTGCAGGCAACCCCCGTCGGCCTGTGCGTCGCGCGCAAGGCCAACATGGAAATCATGGTGGCCAACCAGATCGCGCGCAACGTGCTGGGGCTGCAGCCGTCCGACACGCGCCTGCCGGACGCGCTCGCGAACCAGTTCGGCGTGCGCCGGCAGGACCTGGCGACGCGCGGCAGCACGCATATCTTCCAGTTCACGCTGTCGCTGGAGCGCCACGACGTCGGCAGCATGCATCTCGAGGTCACCTATGCGCCGGCCGTGCTCAACCGCGAGGAGGTGTTCTTCTGCGCGATCACCGACATGACCGAGCATCATCGCGCCGAACGTCTGCTGCGCGAAGCCAAGCGCACGAGCGAGGAAGCCGCCCGCGCGAAGGTGAACTTCTTCGCGTCGATGAGCCATGAAATCCGGACGCCGCTCGCATCGCTCGTGGGCAATATCGAACTCGTCGCGCTGGGGCCGCTCGCGGCCGAGCAGCAGGCGCGCGTGCGCGCCATGCAGGTATCGGCGAAAGGGCTGCTTCAGGTCGTCAACGACGTCCTCGATTTCTCGAAGATCGACGTCGGCGAACTGAGCCTGAGCGAGGAATGGACGTCGATCACCGACCTGCTGTGCCGCATCGCGTCGTCGTATGCGCATCTGGCGACGCAGCAGGGGCTGCGCTTCTTCACGGTCTTCGACCGCGCCATCCCGACGCCGCTGTATTTCGATCCGGTACGGGTATCGCAGATCGTCACCAACCTGCTGAGCAATGCCTTCAAGTTCACGCAGTCGGGGAAGATCGTGCTGCGCGCGCGCTGGGTCGAGCTGAAACTCGAGATCAGCGTCGTCGATTCCGGCATCGGCATTCCCGACGAGCTCAAGACGCGGCTGTTCCAGCCGTTCACGCAAGGCAACAGCAACCGGCTGACCCAGGCGCGGGGCACCGGTCTCGGCCTGTCGATCTGCTCGCGCCTCTGCGCGCTGATGAACGGGCATATCTCGCTCGACAGCACCGTCGGCGTCGGCACGCGGATCGTCGTCGAATTGCCGCTGCGAACGCAGGACCCCGCCGTACCGTCGTCCGAGTGGACGCTGCCGGCCAGGCGGCCCGTCCTGCTCTGCCGCGCGCCCGAATACCAGGAATGGCTGACCGGCCTGTTCGACCCGGAGGCGTCCGCGCCGGTCGTCGTGTCGGACCTGCGGCAACGGCTCGAACCGGACGCCTACGATTACCTGATCGCCACCGACGAATTCGCGGCCGCCGACATCCTTGCGTGGTGGGACAAACCGGACTCGGTCGTGCTGGCCACGCAGGACGGCCCGCTGGTTCCGCGCGCCATCGACGACGGCAGCGTAGTCGTGTCCCTGTTCAGCCCGATCGGCATCAAGGCCGCCGCGCAGCTCGCGCGGCCCGACCATCGGCGCCGGGCCGCGCGGGCAGCCGCGCACGGCGCGTCGCCGCCTGCCGCGCGGCAGCGCTTCGATACGTTGACCGTGCTGATCGCCGAAGACAACCTGCTCAACCGCAGCCTGCTGCGCGATCAGCTCACGACGCTCGGCGCGCGGGTCGAGGAAGCCGGCAACGGCGAGGAAGCGCTCGCGCTGCTGGCCAAGACCCCTGTCGACGTCGTGCTGACCGATATCGACATGCCGGTGATGAACGGCTTCGCATTGCTGCATGCGATCCGCAACGCCGGAATGCGCCTGCCGATCTACGCGGTCAGCGCCAGCGCCCGCCCGGAGGACATCGCCGAAGGCCGCGCACGCGGTTTCACCGACTACCTGACCAAGCCCGTGCCGCTCGCGACGCTGGCGAACGTTCTCGAAGGCACCGCGCCGCCGGCCGGTCCGTCCGGCACGGCAACGGCACTCGACGACGACGCGGTGCCGCCGATGCACCCGACCGTGCCGGCGGAATACGCCGCGGTCTTCATCGAACAGGTCCGGACCGATCTGTCGGAACTCGGCGCGATCGTCTGCGCACGCGACACCGCTCGACTCGAACGGTGGCTGCATCGTCTCGCCGGCGGGCTGGCGGTGCTCGGCCCGTCGCAACTCGTCGAACACTGTCAGGACCTGCGCGTGCTGCTCGTCGAAAGCGCGCAGTGGGATCACGACATCGACGCGCAATGCACGGCGATCGCCGATGCGCTGCGGACGATGCAGGCCGCGCTCGCGGCCGGACGGACGGATGGCACGTCCGGACGGTAGCACCGCCCTCGCCCCTTCGCCCCGTCGCTCGGCCAGTCGGACGGCATGCTCCGTCGACTTGTCTATACTTGTCGGCCAGACCGCATGCCCTGCGCAATCCCGCATGGACGCGACGCGCGCGAACGGAGATCATTCACCGGCCCCGGACAGCCGCCGGCTCTTGAACAGCAATGCAATGACCACACCGATCTATCAGGAAATCAAGGACTTCATCCTCGCGCGCATTCATGCCGGCGAATGGGCGGAAGGCGACCAGGTGCCGTCGGAGAACGAGCTCGCGCGCGAATTCAACGTCGCGCGGATGACGGTCAACCGCGCGCTGCGCGAGCTGACGGCCGAGCAAGTGCTCACGCGCACGCGCGGCTCCGGCACGTACGTCGCGTCACCGAAATACGAATCGACGCTGGTCGCGATCCGCAGCATCTCGGACGAAGTCGCCGCGCGCGGCCACAGCTATCGCGCGCAGGTGTTGGAAGTCGGCGCGGCCGTCGCCGATGCGAAGCTCGCCGACGAGCTGCAGCTCGACACCGGCAGCGCGATCTTCCATTCGCGCGTGCTGCACTTCGAGAACGACACGCCCGTGCAGCTCGAAGAGCGCTGGGTGAGTCCGGTCTGCGCACCGGAATACGCGTTGCAGGACTTCACGACGACGACGCCGAACCAGTACCTGACGCGCGTCGCGCCGCTGCAGCGTGTCGAATACCGGATCGAGGCCGCGATGCCCGATACGGAAACGCGCCGCCACCTGACGATGGACGAACGCGAACCCTGCCTGTTGCTGCATCGGCGCACGTGGTCGCAGGGGATGGTCGCGGCGGTCGCCAATCTTTGGCACCCGGGCAGCCGCTATCGGTTCACCGGGCATTTCTGATCCAGACGGGGGCGCGGGAAGCCGCGGCCGGCGCGTCAGCGCGCGCCGGAGCGCACATCGCATGCATGTGGCAGCCGTTGATCGCGGCCGGCCGGCAAACCGGGGCGCTGGACGCGGCGCTGTCGCGCCGACCGGCTCGCGACGTGGTTCCATCACCTTTATCTCGCAGCGATGCTGCGCTGGCCGACCGTACCGGGGTGTCGCTTCAGCGGGAATTCCCGTCGATTGCGAAACCGTTCGTCAAAGGCGCGCACACGAAAGCCTGAGCGGGCGCGCAGGCGTCAGAGCCGCCCGAGCACGACCGCGAGCAGCGAGCGTGCGAAACGCGCAAGCGCCGCACCGCACGCGACGAACGTGCGCTTCATTTTCTGCGCGACGATTTCGCCGCGGGCGCGCGGCGCTTCGCGCCGGCCGCCGCGCCGGCCGGCCATTGCGTCTCGTCGAGCAGCCGGTCGAACAGCCGCGCGCGCTCGTCGGCCGACAGCGGACACAGCCCGAACATCGCCGATAGCGCGATGCCCCACGCCGCCTTCCACCGCAGCAGCGCCAGATCGGGATCGTCGGATTCGGCGGCGATGCGCTGCACGTTCTTCGCATCGGTTTCACGCACCTTCTGCAACGGCTCGGGATCCTCGACGAGCGCGGCCATGATCGCGAGCGCCGCCGATGGCTGCTGGTCGATCACCTCGCGCATCGTCGCGATCTGTGCGGACAGCGTCGGCTGGGCTTCGTCCGGATCGCGCGTGGCCAGGTAATCGCGCTGAAAGCGTTCGTAGTACGCCTGCTGATGCTCCATCAGCGCATTCAGCACGTCGCCTTTCGTGCGGAACTGGTGCATCAGCCCGCCCTTGCTGATGCCGCTTTCGCGCGAAATCGCATCGAACGTGAGCTTGCCCGGGCCGTCGCGCTCGAGAATCGCGAGCGCCGCCTGGATCGCGGCAGTGCGCGTCCGCTCGGAACGCGTCGGGTTGTCCATGAGCTTTCCCCGGTATGGAATGACGCAATGCGAATGCAACCGAGCTGGCGCACGCCGCATGCAGGAAGTGCGCGGAGTCTATCACAAACAAACCGCCTGGTCGGTTTACATCCAAAAACGGCAGTGCTACGATCGGCTCCCGCATCGCCCGCGGCCGGAGCGTGAGCACGTTCGCGCACCGCCCCCGGGCATGCGAATGCCGCCCCCAGCGCGGCTGTCCGGCCGACGATCGATGCTGGACAGCCGCGTCGCGCCCCGAATTCATGGGGTAACCCCGCCTCAAAAACAAACCGCCTAGTCGGTTTTTTTGTGGAAACCTGCCGTGGCAATACCGCCTGCCGTACCACCCTTCGCACCGCTCCCCGGCGCGAAACCGACCCGGAGATATGCATGAATCGCTCGATCACTTCCCGCCATCTGACCCGCGTTGCGCTCTGCGTCGCGCTCGCCGGATGCGCCGGGGTCCAGCCTGCCCGTTATACGGGCATCGAATCGTCCCCTTATCTGCGCAGCGATCCGCAGGACAAATCCGGCCGCGTGCCGTATCGCTACACGCTGCCCGCCGACTGGCACCGCTACCGGAAACTGATTCTCGATCCGGTGGCGGTGTACCGCGGCACGGACAATCAGTTCGGAGAACTGACCGATGAGGACAAGACGACGCTCGCCGCGTACATGGGCGACACGTTCGCCAAGAAGCTCGGCAAGCGCTTCGAGCTGACGAGCACGCCGGGCCCCGACACGCTGCGCGTGAAACTGACGCTCACGGGCGCGGTAACGACGACGGCCTTTGCCGGCGCGTTCGCGCACTTCGACCTCGCGGGCAATCTCTACAACGGCGTGCAGGCGATTCGCGGCCGCGAAGGCGCTTTCACGGGCTCGGTCATCTATGCGGTGGAGATTCGCGACGCTGCAACCAACCGGCTGATCAACGCATACGTGACGAAGCAGTATCCGAATGCGATGAACATCGGCGCGAGCTTCGGCGCGCTGAGCGCGGCGAAAACCGGTATCGACAAGGGTGCGGATGCACTCGTCGCGCAATTCGACTGATGCGCGGCGGGCGGCGCTCGCCGTCCTCGCGCGGATGGGCCGCAACTGGCCGCGGGCAGCGATCTGGATCGTGCCGCTCGCGGCCGCGGCGTTCTTCGTCGCCTGGGGCGTCGCGCTGCTCGGCCAGCGCGGCCCGACGATCACGATCACGATCGCGTTCGCAACGGCCGACGGGCTCGAAGCCGGCCGCTCGACGCTGCGGTTGCGCAACGTCGAAGTCGGGCGCGTCACGCGCGTCCGTGCGTTGCGCGGGCAACCGGGCGTGCGGGTCGACGTGCGGCTGAACGCCGACGCGCATGCACTGGCGAGCGCCGATACACGCTTCTGGGTCGTGCGGCCGCGCATCGGCCCGGGCGGCATTTCCGGTCTGGATACCCTGTTGTCGGGCGCGTATATCGCGGCGGCACTCGGCCGCTCGCGCGAACCGCGCACGGGGTTCGCCGGGCTCGATGCGCCGCCCGTCGACGAAGACGGCAACGGGCGCCGCTACCTGCTGCACGCGAGCTCGCTCGGCTCGGTCGGCGTCGGCGCGCCGGTGTATCACCGGCGCGCGCGCGTCGGCCAGGTGACGGGCTATACGCTCGATGCGGGCGGGCGCGGCGTATCGATCGCGGTGTTCATCGCCGCGCCGTTCGATCGCTACGTCGATGCCGACGCACGCTGGTGGCAGGCGGGCGGCGTCGGCCTGCAGCTCGATGCGGGCGGGATGAAGCTCGGCACGCCGTCGCTCGCCGCGATGCTTGCCGGCGGTCTCGCATTCGCGGCGCCACCCGGACGCACGACCATCGTCGCGGCGCCCGACGGTGCGCGTTTTCGCGTGGCCGACGATGAAATCGATGCGATGCGCACGCCCAACGCACCGGCTGCACCGGTCGTCATGCGGTTCGACCGCTCGCTGCGCGGCCTCGACGTCGGCGCGCCGGTGGATTTTCGCGGCATCGAACTCGGCACCGTGACGGCCGTCGGCACCGAATACGATGCGCGGCGCGGCAGCGTCACGATGCGCGTGACGATGGCGCTCTATCCCGATCGCCTCGGCCAGCGCTACCGCGACGCACTCGGCAACGGCGACACCGACGCCGGCAAGGCGCTGCTGCGCACGCTCGTCGCGCGCGGTTTGCGCGGGCAATTGCGCGTCGGCAACCTGATTGCGAACCGGTCGTACGTCGCGCTCGACATGTTCCCGAACGCGCCGCCCGCATCGGTCGACACCGATCGGCTACCGATCGCACTCCCGACCGTTCCCGGCACGCTCGACGTGCTGCGCGTGCACATTGCCGACATCGCCGGCACCCTTTCGCGCATGCCGCTCGATCGCATGGGCGTGCGTGTCGACGCGGCCCTCGCGAACACCCGTGCGCTGTTCGCGCAACTCGACACCGAACTCGCACCGCAGGCACGCGACGCGCTCGGCGCCGCGCGACATGCGTTCACGACCGCGCAAGCGATACTGGGGCAGGAGGATGCGCCCGCATCCAGTGTGCGCCGCGCGCTCGCGCAGTTCACGCGAACCTCGAGCGCGCTGCGTGCGCTGGCCGCTGATCTGGAGCAACATCCGGAGTGGCTGCTGCGCGGCGCCGCGAGCGATACGCCGCCGGCCGACGCGTCGCGCGCGAATCGCGACGGCCATTGACTGCATCGTGCGATGCGCACGCATTTTTGCAACGAATGCACGTACGGGATGCCAAATTTCCCGAGCCGCAGTATGCTGGTGTCGTACGGCACGCACGATACATCGGGCAATCCCCTAGTCCGCACGTCGCTGCGCCGCCGTCGAGACCGCAATCATGCATTGCAAGGAGGGATTCGTGATGGCTACCACGCATCAGCACTTCCACCTCGAACTACGGCACGCCACCGCGCCGACATACTTCATCAGCTACCTGTTTCCCGCCTTGCTGTTCGCTTACGAACTGCTGCGCGTCGGCCAGTGGATCCGCGATCACGGGATGCAATTCGCCGCGTTCAAGCAGATGGGCTACGAGTATCTGCTGATGCTGCTATTCGTCGGATTGCAGATCGTCATCGAAGCGATCTTCCTGCTCGGCGCCGCGATGCGCCGGGATCATCGCGATTTCGAGCATCGCCTGCCGAACGTGATCCTCGGCATCGGCTGCTCGATCGCGCTGCTCGCGGTCGACCTCGCGATCCAGCTGTCGTTCTGACGGCCGGCGGGCCTGCCCCGCCGGTCGTCGTGACGCTCAGGCGCCCGCGTCGCGCAGGAACGTCGCGACGGCTGCCAGCACGTCGCCGGTCCGCTCGCGGTGCGGCATGTGTCCGCATCCGCTGAGCAGCAGGAACGACGACGGCCCCGCCACGCGCGCGGCGATTCGTTTCGGATGCACGTCCGAGCCGTATTCGTCCTGCTCGCCGTGAATCGCGAGTGTCGCGCAGCGTACACGCGGCAGTTCGTCGTCGAGATTCCAGTCGCGAAACGCCGGCGACAGCCACGTGTCGACCCACGCGCGCAGCACCCATTCCGCCTTGTCGCCGTGATAGCGCGCGAGCCGGTCGAGCTGGCCCGGCGCATCGAACTGCTCGCCCGCTTCGCGAATGCCGTCGAGCGTGCGATCTTCGACGAATGCCTGCGCGGCAACGGTCACCAGTGCACGGCAACGCGCCGGGTGCGCGGCCGCGCAGCCGACCGCCATGCCGCCGCCGACGCTGTGCCCGAACACGACGAACGCATCGACGCCGAACTGCTCGAGCAGCGCATGAAACCCGTGGCCGGTTTCGTCGCGCACGAACGTCGTGCCGAGCCGGCCCGGATGACGATCCGAGCGGCCGAAGCCGAGCCGGTCATACGCGATCACGTCGCGTTGCGTCGCGCGCGCCAGTTGTTCGGGGAAATCGCGCCATAGTTCGACGCAGCCGAGCGAATCATGCAGCAGCACGATCGGTGCGGCCGGCATAGGTGCGGCCGGCTCAGGCGCGGCCACGTCCACCGCGGCAGCCCCCCGCCAGCGCTTCGCGAAGAGACGCCCTTGCGGCGTCTCGACAAAAGTCTCCTCGGTCACGATATCGGTCATCTGTCTGTCGTCGTTCCGCATGAAAACGGCGGCACGCCGGCGTGCCGCATCGAATGCCTGCGATGGTGGCCCGGCGCCGCGCGCCGCGTCAAGCAAGCCCCCATCGCGCGCCCGCTCATTCGGGCTGCGGCGGCAGGTATTCCATCTGCGACTCGTCGTACAGCCGGTAGATCAGCGCCTGTATCGCGCGAATGTCCTCCGACTCGTCGAGCATCCGCATGCTCATGATGATCGGCGACACGAGGTTCGGGTCGTCGAGCGGCTTGTAGCTGATGTCGTCGCGCTTCAGGCCGTAGACGCTGTGCGGCACGACCGATACGCCCTCGCCCATCGCGACGAGTCCGAGCGCGATCTGCAGTTCGCGCGTCTCGTAGATGCGCCGCGGCTGCAGCGCGCGATCGTGGAATGCCGCGAGCACCTGGTCCGCATAGCTCGGGCGCGGCGCCTTCGGAAAGATGATCAGCGTGTCGTGCACGAGATCGTGCAGCGACAGCACCGGCTTCGCGCCGTCCAGCGGATGGCCGACCGGCAGAGCGACGATCATCCGCTCCTCGCGCAGCACGACGCGCCGCACGCTCGGATCCTCGTGGCGGATCCGCCCGAACCCGACGTCGATGCGCCCTTCCTTCAGCGCCTTGATCTGGTCCATCGTCGACATCTCGTGCAAGCTCAGCTCGACGGCCGGATACTCGCTGCGAAAGCGCCGGATGATCTTCGGCAGCATCCCGTACAGCGTCGAGCCGACGAAGCCGACCGACATGCTGCGCTCGATCTTGCCGACCCGCTTCGTCATCGATTCGAGCTCGGTCGTCTGCGCGAGCAGCTGCACCGCATGCGAATAGAAGAAGCGCCCGGCATCGGTCAGCTTCAGCGGCCGCGCGTTGCGCTCGAACAGCGGCACGCCGAGTTCCTCCTCGAGCTGCTGGATCTGCCGGCTCAGCGGCGGCTGCGCGATGTGCAGCCGCTCGGCCGCCCGCGTGAAATTCCGCTCCTCGGCAACCGCGACGAAGTAGCGGAGGTGTCTCAACTCCATGTTCGATCCCTCCCGGACAGGCACCGGACGTTCTCATCCGGCAGCGCGCGGGCCACGCGCGCGCCGTTCGTCCCGTGATGGCCTGCCCCGATCCCGTGACGATACCTCAGCCGGCGTCGATACCGGTTCGAACCGCGTCGCGTAAAACAAAACGGGAAGCCGCGAAGCTTCCCGTTTCTTCATCGACGCTGCGTGACGGCATCGTCGCAAACGTGCGTCATGCCTCGGTCGCGTACAGCGCGTCGCGCTGCGCGTCGCTCAGCGAATCGAGCGGCACGTCCGGCAGCCGATAGCAGATCATCGCGCCGTACAGCTCGGCCAGGCAGTTGCTGCCGGCGTCCAGCGCGTAGCCGTCCTCGCCGTCCGGGGCGGGCGGATACACTTCGCGCCACGCGTTGATCGCGGCTTCGATTCGCACGATGGAAACGGGTCCGGCCTTCCGCTCGGCGGGTGATGCGCTCATGGATTCCTCTGGGTTGCGCGCTTCGCGGGCCGTGCCGGCCCCGACGAAACGATGAAAACGCCGGGCGCCGCCGGCCGTCGCAGGCTGCGCGCACGCCGGATGCCGATCCGCGTCGCGCTCGTCGCGCCGGCCGGGCCGCAGCCCGGTAGGGTCGGGAAATATAACCGGCTTTGACCCCGTGCAGGCGAAAGCCGACAAAAAAAACGGGTTCGGCAAGAACGGACGCGCCAACGAAAACGGGAAGCCCGTGGGCTTCCCGTTTCGTCAAGTATCGCGCGGCGGCGTGCCGCGCCCGCATCAGCCGGCGGTTTCGCGGTTCGTCACGCGCTGTGCTTGCGCGCCGCGATTCGCGGCCACCCACGGCGCGATCTCCATGTCCTCGTAGCGCACGAAGCGGCTCTTGTTCATGAACCGGTAGCCGAGCCACACGACGAGGAACAGCGGAATGCCGACGTAGGTCGCGGCCACGCCGGCCCAGTCGATCCGGTTCGCGAGAAACGCCTGATAGTCCTGCCCCAGCGCGATCACGAGACACAGCACGAACGCGAACAGCGGGCCGAACGGGAACCACTTCGACTGGTACGGCAGCTGGTCGACCGAGTAGCCCTGCTGCACGTAACCCTTGCGGAACCGGTAATGGCTGATCGCGATGCCGAGCCACGCGATGAAGCCCGTCATCCCCGACGTGTTCAGCAGCCACAGGTACACCGTCTTGTCGCCGTACAGCGACGTGAAGAAGCACAGCGCGCCGACAGCCGTCGTCGCATACAACGCATTGCGCGGCACGCCGCCCGGCGACAGCTTCGCGAACAGTTTCGGCGCGCGGCCTTCGGTCGCGAGGTTGTAGAGCATCCGCGTCGACGCGTACATGCCCGAGTTGCCGGCCGACAGCACGGCCGTCAGGATCACCGCGTTCATCACGCCGGCCGCGAACGCGAGGCCGGCATGGCGGAACACGAGCGTGAACGGGCTCACGCCGATGTCGGTCACGTCGCTCTTCAGCAGGTTCGGGTCGGTATACGGAATCAGCACGCCGATCACGAAGATCGCGAGCACGTAGAACAGCAGGATCCGCCAGAACACCTGGCGCACCGCGCGCGGGATCGTCGTGCGCGGGTTTTCCGATTCGCCGGCCGCGACGCCGATCAGCTCCGTGCCCTGGAACGAGAAGCCCGCGATCATCGCGACGCCCATCATCGCCGGCAGGCCGCCCGCGAACGGCGCGTCGCCGATCGTCAGGTTGCCCCAGCCGTTGCCGGGCGCGCCCTTCAGAATGCCGAAGATCATCAGCAGGCCGACGCCGATGAACGCGACCACGGTGACGACCTTGATCAGCGCGAACCAGTATTCGGCCTCGCCGAAGCCGCGCACGGTCAGCGCGTTGAGCAGGAACATCACGCCGAGGAACGCGGCGCTCCACCAGACGCCCGGCACGTTCGGGAACCAGTAGTGCATCACGAGCTGCGCGGCGACGAGTTCGACCGCGATCGTCACGGCCCAGTTGTACCAGTAGTTCCAGCCGAGCGCGAAGCCGAAGCCTTCGTCGACGTATTTCGCGCCGTAGGTCGCGAACGAGCCCGATACCGGCATGAACGCGGCCATTTCGCCGAGGCTCGTCATCAGGAAGTACACCATCAGGCCGATCAGCATGTACGCGACCATCGCGCCGCCGGGGCCGGCCTGCGAGATCGACGCGCCGGACGCGACGAACAGGCCCGTGCCGATCGAGCCGCCGATGGCGATCATCGTCAGGTGGCGCGCCTTCAGCGCGCGATGAAGCTTGGGTGGGTTCGCGGACGAACCGGGTGGGTCGGAATTCGGGATTGCGGACATAAACAAGACGAACGTTGAGCGGGCCGGCATCCGGGGCCGGCGCATGCGGTATCGGGGCGCGATGCGCCACCTGCGTTGCATTCGATGCGGCCCCGATACGCGTTGCGCGCCGGGCGCCTGCGGCGAAGCGCGGATTCTACCTGATTCGTCATGGGGGCAGCTCGGGTCCGAGCGCGCCGCCGCCGCATGCAGACGCCGCAGAATCAACGAGTTGGCCGCGGCTCGGCCCCGACGCGTCGATCGCCGCCGCCGGTCGGGTCGAAAGGCCGCGACCGCCGGAAGGAGCCCGGCATGCCGAACCGCGCAATGCGCGGGAAACCGGGGACAATTGCCCGATACCCGTTAAAACGACAAATCGGCGGGCTCGCGCGCCAATATTCAGACAAAAACGTCGACGCGGATAATTGATTCAAATCAAACCGAATACGCGCGATGCGGTAATGATGGGTAACGCACCCAAACCGTCATCAGGGCATGCATGTTTTGCATCTGCCGGCCAAATCCGGAATTTCGCGGGATAATACGGGTTAATGCGAAATAATCAGCGCGCGGAACCGTCCACGACGCAAATATCCGCCGCCACGCCCGTCCCGAGGATGAAGTCACACCCGCTGCTCGCTGCGCTGCGCCGCCATACCGCGTCGGCCGTCGCACGCATTTTGTCGCCTCGCGGCGTACTGGTCGCGGGCATCGTGCTGCTGATGTTCAGCTGGGGGCTTTCCGCGTCGCTTTTAATCGAGGCGCGCCGCGACGCGTATGATCATGCGGTCGAAAATGCGCGCAACCTGATGCTGCTGATCGAGCGCGATATTTCCCGCAATATCGAACTCTACGATCTGTCACTGCAAAATGTCGTCGATGGCCTCGCCGATCCGGAATTGATGGCATTGCCGCCGCGCCAGCGTCACCGGCTGTTGTTCGACCGCGCCGCCACCGGCGCGTATCTCGGCGCCATTTTCGTGATGGATCCGCACGGCAATGTCGTGATCGATTCCGCCGCGTCGCCGCCGCGGCAAGGCAATTTCGCCGATCGCGACTATTTCACCGTGCATCGCAACCGGCTCGTGCCGGGCCTCTACATCAGCCGGCCATACGCGGCCCGCTTGCGCGGCGGCGCGCTGACCATCGCGCTGAGCCGCCGGATCACGCTCGCCGACGGCCGCTTCGGCGGGATCGTCGTCGGCACGCTCAGCATCGACTACTTCCGCGCGCTGCTCGACGGCCTCGCGGTCGGCAGGCACGGCAGCGCGGCGATCGTCGAGGAAAACGGCACGCTCGTGTCGCGGCTGCCGTACGACGCGCGCGTGGTCGGCCTCGACCTGCACGACTCGCCGCTCTTCATCGAATCGCAGCGCAGCCGCGACGGCGTGCTGGCGGGCACCGGCGCGATCGACGGCACGCGGCGCGTCTACGTGTACAAGCACCTCGCCGGCCTGCCGCTGATCGTCGACGTCGCGCCCGCCGAGATCGACATCTACGCGTCGTGGCGTCATCGCGCGATCTGGACCGTCGTGCTGATGGGCCTGTTCACCGCGTTCATCGCGTGGGGCTCGCTCGCGCTGTCGCGCGAGCTCAAGCGCCGGCAGATCGCCGAAGCGAAGCTGTACCGGCTCGCGCACACCGATTCGCTGACGGGGCTCGACAACCGCGGCACGTTCGATGCGGTGCTCGTGAAGGAAGCGCAGCGCGCGTCGCGCAGCGGCCGCCCGCTGTCCGTGCTGTTCGTCGACGTCGATCATTTCAAGGCATTCAACGACTATTACGGGCATCTCGCCGGCGACGACGTGCTGCGCCGCGTCGCGCAATCCGCGTCGCGCTGCCTGCGCCGCGACAGCGACCACGTCGCGCGCTACGGCGGCGAGGAATTCGTCGTCACGCTGCCCGACACCGACGCGCGGGGCGCGGCGACCGTCGCCGAAGGGATCCGGCGCGCGATCGTCGGGCTCGACATCGCGCACGTCCGCAGCCCGTACGGGCACGTGACGGCCAGCATCGGCGCCGCCACGACCGCCGGCGGACGCGTGAATGCCGCGACGCTGCTGCGGCAGGCCGACGAGGCGCTGTACCGCGCGAAGTCCGGCGGCCGCAATCGCGTGTCGAACCCGCAGCCGAGCGCGGCCGACGCGTGACGCGACGGCTGGCCGCGTCGCGCCGCCCCGCCGTGGACAGCCCGCGCGCGTTCGGCTAGCGTTACGTCAGCTGCGCACGCGGCGCGGCGCCGGCCCGCGCAAGCCGCCCGCGCGTATTCCGGTCACCTCGCCGGTCACCCCGCCGGCCACCCTCGATACGTCATGACCGCCCAGCTCCCTTCCCTCGTGCCGCCGCTCCTGCGCCACGCGCTTCGTCCGCTGCTGGACCCGTACCGGCGCTACCGGCACGCGAAACTGATCCACGCGGCGCGCGTCGCGCTCGCGATTCTCGTGTCGATCGGCTTGTCGACCGGGCTGCGCGTGCCGCACGGCGAATGGTCGACGATCACCGTGCTGATCGTCGTCGGCGGGCTGCAGCATCACGGCAACATCCGCAAGAAGGCGGCCGAGCGCGCGCTCGGCACGTCGATCGGCGCGCTCGCGGGGCTCGGGCTGATCCTGCTCTACTCGTTCCTGCACGCCCCGCTCGCGATCTATCTGCTGATGGCGATCGCGTGCGGCTTCTGCGCGTATCACGCGATCGGCAAGGCCGGCTATATCGCGCTGCTGTCGGCGATCACGATGGTGATCGTCGCCGGGCACGGCGACAACGAGATCGTCGACGGTCTGTGGCGCGCGGTGAACGTGCTGACCGGCATCGCGATCGCGCTGGCGTTCTCGTTCGCGCTGCCGCTCTATGCGACCTACTCGTGGCGCTACAAGCTCGCCGATGCGCTGCGCGCGTGCGCGGCCGTGCATGCGCGGCTCGCGGGCGACCGCCACGTGAGCGACGACGCGCACCTGAAGGAAATGGCCGCGCTGAGCACGCTGCTGGTGCAGCTGCGCTCGCTGATGCCATCGGTGTCGAAGGAGTGCGAGATCTCGGTCACGCACCTCGAGGCGATCCAGCGCAGCCTGCGCCTGTGCATCGGCTATCTGGAGATCCTGTCGAGCCTGGTGCCGGCCCGCGACGACGTGGCGTCCCGCGAGTACATGCGCACCGCGATGAAGGCCGTGAACCGGCGCATCCGCGACACGCTCGTCGGCGCGAGCCGCGCGCTGAAGTTCGGCACGCCGAGCCGGCTCGCGCCGCGCCGCCGGCCGGCCGATCCGCCGCACGACGCGCTGCCGCCGCAGTTGTCCGGCTACGTGTCGATCACGATCAAGCTGGCCGGCGAAGTGGAACAGTTGCGCGAGAAGCTGCTCGATACGGCGCAGGCGTGGAATATTTAAAATCCGGGCATTGCTGCTGAATGGCCGCGCGGAGCCGGGACAACCTTTCATTTTCATTTCATTTCGAAAAGCGGCATTCCGAGGCGCGGCAGTCGGGCATGTCGACCGATCCGGCCCCGGAAACACGGGCCGGCTCGCCGGTTCGCGACGGCCCGTTTCGGCCGCCGTTCCATGCTGATGCGCGCCTGATTCTCCGGGCGGTTAACCGCCCGCCAGCCCTGTCGCGACAGGCCCGACGACGCATTTGCACGAAAATCAGCCCTTGCCCCAACCTCCCGGACAGCCGATACTCGCATATTCCGCGAAATACGCACCGGACTTCAATCCACGGTAATTCCTATGAGCACGATTCTCGAAAGCCTCCCGACCGGCCAGAAGGTCGGTATCGCCTTCTCCGGCGGCCTGGACACCAGCGCCGCGCTGCACTGGATGAAACTGAAGGGCGCTGTCCCGTACGCATACACGGCGAACCTCGGGCAGCCCGACGAAGACGATTACGACGCGATCCCGAAGCGTGCAATCGAATACGGCGCAGAAGGCGCCCGCCTGATCGACTGCCGCGCGCAGCTGGTCGCGGAAGGCATCGCGGCGCTGCAAAGCGGCGCATTCCACATCACGACGGCCGGCGTCACGTACTTCAACACGACCCCGATCGGCCGCGCCGTGACGGGCACGATGCTCGTCGCCGCGATGAAGGAAGACGGCGTCAACATCTGGGGCGACGGCAGCACGTACAAGGGCAACGACATCGAGCGTTTCTACCGTTACGGCCTGCTCGTGAACCCGGATCTGAAGATCTACAAGCCGTGGCTCGACCAGACGTTCATCGACGAGCTCGGCGGCCGTGCCGAAATGTCCGAATTCATGAACCAGGCCGGCTTCGCGTACAAGATGTCGGCCGAGAAGGCGTATTCGACCGACTCGAACCTGCTCGGCGCGACGCACGAAGCGAAGGACCTCGAAAGCCTCGAAAGCGGCATCAAGATCGTGAACCCGATCATGGGCGTCGCGTTCTGGCGCGACGACGTGAAGATCGCCGCCGAGGAAGTGACGGTGCGCTTCGAAGCGGGCCAGCCGGTCGCGCTGAACGGCGTCGAGTTCAAGGATCAGGTCGAGCTGCTGCTCGAAGCGAACCGCATCGGCGGCCGCCACGGCCTCGGCATGAGCGACCAGATCGAGAACCGCATCATCGAGGCGAAGAGCCGCGGCATCTACGAAGCCCCGGGCCTCGCGCTGCTGTACATCGCGTACGAGCGTCTCGTCACCGGCATCCACAACGAAGACACGATCGAGCAGTACCGCGAGAACGGCCGCCGCCTCGGCCGCCTGCTGTATCAAGGCCGCTGGTTCGATCCGCAGGCGATCATGCTGCGCGAAACGGCGCAACGCTGGGTCGCCCGCGCGATCACCGGCGAAGTGAAGATCGAACTGCGCCGCGGCAACGACTACTCGATCCTGAGCACGAAGTCGCCGAACCTCACGTATCAGCCGGAGCGCCTGTCGATGGAGAAGGTAGCGTCGACGTTCTCGCCGCGCGACCGGATCGGCCAGCTGACGATGCGCAACCTCGACATCACCGACACGCGCGACAAGCTGCGCGTCTACACCCAGGTCGGCCTGCTGACGCCGGGTGAACAGTCGGCGCTGCCGCAAATCAAGGGCGACGGCGAGCAGTAAGCCGTTTTGCCCGAAGCCGGCGCGCGTAGCCGATACGCGCGGCCGCGCCGGCAGGCCGTGTGTGCGTCGATGCATGCGCGGCCTGCGGGCTCCCTCCGCTGTTCCCCGTTTTTCCCCTCCCTGCTTCCCCCCATCGCGTCGCGCGCAAACGGCGCTGCAACGCTGCCGCGATCATGGCAAGCTGCGAGTCGTTCGATTCCCGACCCGGCTCATGACTTCCCTCCTCGTCATTCACGTGAACGGCCCGATCAACAGCGGCAAGACGACGATCGGTCGCGCACTCGCCCGCATGCTGCCCGATGCGCGCTTCATCGACGGCGACGATCACGACGCACCCGAGGACGCCCCGCGCCACGCGCAGTGGGCGATCGCGCTGGAGCGCCTCGTCACCGGCATCGCGCAGGCGCGCGAACGTCATCTGGTGATCGCCTATCCGATCGGCGAAGCGGAATTCGGGCGGCTGCGCGCGGCCTGCGACGCGCGCGATGCACGGCTGTTCGTCGCGACGCTCGCGCCGCCCGAAGCGGTCGCCGCGTCGGATCGCGGCACGCGCACGCTAACCGGCTGGGAGCGGCAACGTATCGCCGAGATGTATCGGGAAGGGTATGCGGCGCGCGCGTTCAGCGATTGCTTCGTCGATACGTCGAACGCGTCCGCCGATGCGTGCGCGGAGGAGATCGCACGCCGCGCGGCGCTTCCGGCAGCGTGACGCAGGCGCGCGCCGTCTTCAATGATGATGCTGCACGCCCGGCACGACCGCTTCGCGCGCCCCCTTGCGGCTCAGCAGCAGCGTGACGATCGCCGACACCGCGAGCGTGCCGGCCACCACGTACAGCCCGGCCGCATACCCGCCCGTCACGTGCTTGAGCCAGCCGATCGCGAACGGCCCGACGAACCCGCCGAGGTTGCCGATCGAGTTGATCATCGCGATCCCCGCGGCCGCACCGGCGCCTGACAGGAACGCGCTCGGCATCGCCCACAACGGCGCCTTCGCGGCGCTGATCCCGATGTTGACGACCACCAGCGCGAGCACGGTCAGGAGCGCGGTGCTCGCCTGGCCCGCGAACACGAAGCCGACGCATGCGAGCACGCACGGAATCACGACGTGCCACGTGCGCTCGCCGCTGCGGTCCGAATGGCGCGCCCACACGATCATCGCGACGACGGCGGCGATGCTCGGAATGCCGGTCAGCAGGCCCGTCTGCAATGCGGTGAAGCCGAACTGCTTGACCATCAGCGGCGCCCACAGGCCGAGCGTATAGAGGCCCGCCGACGTGCCGAAGTAGATCAGCGCGAGCGCCAGCACACGCGGGTCGCGCAGCGCCTGCCACGCGCCGGCCGTGTGCCCGGCGTGCGTGTGCCGCGCGTCGGCTTCCGACTTCAGCTTCGCGATCAGCCAGTCGCGCTCGTCCGCCTTCAGCCACGCGGCCTTCGACGGCGCATCGGTCAGGCACTTCAGCACCACGAAGCCGAGCACGACCGCCGGCAGCGCCTCGACGATGTACAGCATCTGCCAGTCGGCGAGCCCGAACATCGGCGGCATCTGCATGATCGCGCCCGACAGCGGCGAGCCGATCGCGGTCGAGATCGGCGCGGCCGCCATGAACCATGCGGCGGCCACCGCGCGTTGCTTCGCGGGGAACCACAGGCTCAGGTACAGGATGATGCCGGGGAAGAAGCCGGCCTCGGCCATGCCGAGCAGGAAGCGCAATGTGTAGAAGCTCGTCGGCCCGGTCACGAATGCGGATACCGCCGACACGATGCCCCACGTGATCATCACGCGCGCGATCCAGATACGTGCGCCGACGCGGTGGAGAATCAGGTTGGAGGGCACTTCGAAGAGGAAGTAGCCGATGAAGAACAGGCCGCCGCCCAGTCCGAACGCGGTCGGCGACAGGCCGATCGCCTTGTTCATCGTCATCGCCGCGAAGCCGACGTTGACGCGATCGAGAAAGCTGACGAAGTAAAGCAGCATCACGAACGGAATGATGCGCCACATCAGTTTCCGCGCGACGCGGGTTTCCAGATCCGCTTGCATGTGTCTCCTCCTTCTTCGAGGTCGAGCCGTGCCCCTGTCCGCGGGTGCCCGGCGGGTGCTCTACGAGCGCTGACCGGCGCCGCGGCGAAGCGCGTGCGCCGGCGCCCGGCTCGCGTCGAATGCGCGAGTCGCGGGCAATCGATTTCCGCTGGCGGCGGACGAAAGGCGATCGTCGTCCGCCGCGTTGCCGTCAGGCGGCGACCGCCGCGTTCGCGACGCGCTCGCAGACGGCCGCCGTCACCTGCGCGGTCGTCGCGCGGCCGCCGAGATCGCGCGTATGCAGCGACGGGTCGGCCGTGACGGCCTCGATCGCCTGCATCACGCGCGCGGCCGCTTCCGTCTCGCCCAGATGCTCGAGCAGCATCACGACCGACCAGAACGTGCCGACCGGATTCGCAAGCCCCTTGCCCATGATGTCGAACGCGGAACCGTGGATCGGCTCGAACATCGACGGATAGCGGCGCTCGGGATCGATGTTGCCGGTGGGCGCGATGCCGAGGCTGCCGGCGAGCGCGGCGGCCAGATCGCTGAGGATGTCCGCGTGCAGGTTCGTCGCGACGATCGTGTCGAGCGACGCCGGGCGGTTCACCATGCGCGCGGTCGCGGCATCGACGAGTTCCTTGTCCCACGTGACGTCGGGGAATTCCTGCGCGATCTGCTTCGCGATCTCGTCCCACATCACCATCGCGTGACGCTGCGCGTTGCTCTTCGTGATGACGGTCAGCAGCTTGCGCGGACGCGACTGCGCGAGGCGGAACGCGAAGCGCATGATGCGCTCGACGCCGGCGCGCGTGAGGATCGACACGTCGGTCGCGGCCTCGATCGGATGCCCCTGGTGCACGCGGCCGCCGACGCCCGCGTATTCGCCTTCCGAGTTCTCGCGCACGATCACCCAGTTCAGGTCGTCCGGGCCGCAGCGCTTCAGCGGCGCGTCGATGCCGGGCAGGATGCGCGTCGGGCGCACGTTCGCGTACTGGTCGAAGCCCTGGCAGATCTTCAGGCGCAGGCCCCACAGCGTCACGTGGTCGGGCACGTCCGGGTCGCCGGCCGAGCCGAACAGGATCGCGTCCTTGCCGCGCAGCGCGTCCAGGCCGTCGACCGGCATCATCGCGCCGTGCTGGCGGTAGTAGTCGGCGCCCCAGTCGAAATCCTCGAACTCGAACGCAAAGCGCTCGCTGCCGCGAGCCAGCGCTTCCAGCACCTGCTTGCCAGCCGGCACCACTTCCTTGCCGATGCCGTCGCCGGGAATGGTCGCGATACGGTAGGTCTTCATGCTGACATCCTCGATTGATCATGAGCGTGAACGCACTGTACCCAACCAGGAGTGCAGGAACCGGTGCTAGACTCAAAGCATCTTTAACTTCAATTCATGAATCCAGTCATGACGGATACCGTGCAGCCGGCCGATCTCGGCTTCTTCTCGACGCTGGCCGCGTCGGGCAGCCTGAGCGCGGCCGCGCGCGAGCTCGGGCTGACCGCGGCGGCCGTCAGCAAGCGGCTCACGCAGATGGAGCGGCGCGCGGGCGTGACGCTCGTCAACCGCACGACGCGGCGCATGATGCTGACGCCCGAAGGCGACGTGTATCTCGACTATGCGCGCCGGATCCTCGACCAGATGGACGAGCTGGGCGAACTGCTCGGCAGCGCGAAGCAGCGGCCGAAGGGGCTGCTGCGCGTGAACGCGACGCTCGGCTTCGGGCGCAGCCACGTCGGGCCGGCGATCTCGCGCTTCGTCGCGCGTTATCCGGAGGTGTCGGTGCAGCTGCAGTTGTCGGTGATGCCGCCGCCGCTCACCGACGACGCGTTCGACGTGTGCATCCGCTTCGGCGAGCCGCCCGACACGCGCGTGGTCGCGCGGCGGCTCGCGCCGAACCGCCGGCTGCTGTGCGCGGCGCCCGCGTATCTCGCGCGGCACGGGACGCCCGGCACGCCGCACGAACTGACGCGACACAACTGCATCGGCATCCGGCAGGGCGACGAAGGTTACGGAATCTGGCGCCTGACGAGCGGGCGCGGCGCGGCGCGCAACACCGAAGCGGTGCGGATCAACGGCAACCTGACGACGAACGACGGCGAGATCGCGGTGAAGTGGGCGCTCGACGGGCACGGGATCCTGATGCGCGCGGAATGGGACATTCGCGACTATCTGGCCGACGGGCGGCTCGTCGTCGTGCTGCCGGACTACGAGACGCCGAGCGCGGACATCTACGCGGTGTATGCGCAACGGCATCAGATGTCGACGCGGATTCGCGCGTTCGTCGAGTTTCTGGCGGGGGAACTGGGCGGGTGACGGATGGGGTGAACGTCAATGCACTTCGTCGAATCGGGGGCGCCGTGCGCAATCGGCCCGACTGATTCAGCCCAACGACGCACCGACCCGTGGAATGCCAATATTTCAGCGAAATGGATCGAAAATCGCCAGAATATTTGCACATCCGCCGAACGCACCGCCGACTCCCCCCGAATCGCCAGTCCACGGAGCGCACTCCCGCCGCCCCGCCGTCACGCCGCGGCCGCCAGCCTGCCGTCCGCGTCGGGCTCGCACGCGGCGCTCGCGGCAGCCGCCATCTGCCGCCCCGCTGCCCCGGGCGCGCTCACGCCCTCCCCGTCCCGCGCCGCATCCGCGAAGCGCTCAGCGATCCAGTCGACGAACGCGCGTACCCCGGGCGACACGTGCCGGCGCTTCGCATAGACGGCCGACACCGGAACCGCACCCGGCCGCCATCGCGGCAACACTTCCCGCAACTGCCCCGCGTCGATCAGCGGCTGCGCGACGACACGCGGCGGCTGGATCAGCCCGAGGCCATGCACGCCGCACGACAGGTACGCATGCTCGTCGTCGACGCTGACGACGCCGTCGAGCCGGATCTTGCGCACCGCGCCGTCCATCGCGAACTCGAGTTCGGCCGCGCGCTGGCCGGACGCGAACGCGCCGTTGACCGCGCGATGCCCGGCAAGTGCGTCGAGCGAGCGCGGCACGCCGCAGCGTTCGAGATACGCGGGGCTCGCGCACGTCACGCGCTCGAGTGCGCCGAGCGGGCGCGCCACCAGCGACGAATCGGGCAGCGCGCCCAGCCGGATGCTGCAGTCGACCGCATCGCCGATCAGGTCGGCCGCGCGTCCGGACACGCCCAGCAACAGCACGAGCTCGGGATGGCGCGCATGGAACGTGCCGAGCGCCGGCAGCACGATCGCGCCCGCCACCGATCCCGGCAGCTCGACGCGCAACGGCCCGCTCGGATGCCGCGCCGCATTGCGCAGGCTCGCTTCGAGCTCGTCGACGTCCGCGGTGATGCGCCGGCACCGCTGGTAATACGCGTCGCCTTCGGGCGTCGCCCGCAGCGCGCGGGTCGTACGCACCAGCAACGGCATGCCGAGCGCCGCCTCGAGTTCCTGCACGGTGCGCGTCGCGGTTGCGCGCGAAATGCCGAGCGCGTGCGCCGCGCGCGTAAAGCTGTTCATCTCGACGATGCGCGTGAAGATGCGCATCGCGCGAATCGGATTGTCCACCGGAAACTCCCGGGAAATGCGGCATGACGCGACGCGCGCGAAGCGCGCTGCGACGCATGCCGGTCGGTGAGAAAGCCGCGCCGCCGGCGCGGCGAACGGTTCAGTCGTGCGCGGCCGCGGCCCCGGGAGCCGGCACGGCGAGCAGTTGCCGCGCCAGCGCGAGCGCCTCGTCACGATCCGCCGCCGCGTTCAGCGGATAACCCCAGACCTTCTCGAACGCGCCCGAGAACGCATCGAGCGCCGCGCGCCGCTGCGCATCGGGTTCGATCGCGATCATCGCGGGAATCCATTCGCGCGACCGCGCGCGATTCGCCTTGCTCCATTTCGCGAGCTGCTTGCGCATTTCGTGATCCTGCGCATCGCGATCGTCGCCGGACGGCGCATCATCGGTCAGTAAAACGAAGCGTTCCCGACGCGCGAACAACGCATCGAGTTCGGCCAGCACGTGCGCGGGCTCGCTCGACGGCGAACGCGCGTAACGCAGCCACACCAACGGGAATTCATTCGTGACGATCTGCATGTCGACCTCCAGATGAGAATGATTCTCATGTTAGAGATCAACGCCCGTCCCGTCATGTCGCGTGCCGGCCAACCGCTTGTTCGATCCGGCCAACCGCGCTCAGCGCTGCCGGTCGGTCAGGTATTGGGTCGGCGACTTGCCGGTTGCCTTGCGGAACATCGTCACGAAGCTGCTCGCGCTCTCGTAGCCGAGATCGATCGCGATCTGATGCACGCGGCGGCCCGCCGTCAGCATGCGCAGCGACAGCGCGACGTGCAGCCGCCGGCGCCAGTCGCCGAGGCTCATGCCGAGCTCCTTCACGGCAAGCCGCGTGAGGCTGCGCTCGCTGACGCCGACGCGACGCGCGAGTTCGGGCAGCGGCGACTTGTCGGCGGGATCGTCGAGGAGGTGATCGATCAGCTTGCGCAGCCGGCGGTCGGCCGGCATCGGCAGGTACAGGTCTTCCACCGGCGCCGCGACGAGCTCGTCGAGCAGCGTCGCCATCAACCGCCCCTGCGGGCCGTCGACGTCGTACAGGCTCGGGAAGCTCGCGGCCTTCAGCAGCAGCTCGCGCAGCAGCGGCGACATGCCGAGCGTGCAGCAGCGCGCCGGCAGGTCGGGCGCCGCATCGGGCTCGACCAGCACCGCGTAGAACGTCGCGCCCGCCGAGCCGCGCGCCGAATGCGTGACGCCGCCCGGAATCCACACCGTGCATTGCGGCGGCGCGCTCCACACGCCGCCGTCGATCTCGCAATAGATGACGCCGCTCAGCGTGTACAGCAGTTGCGCCTGCGGATGGCTGTGCCGCTCGAGCCGCCACTCGGGCTCGACCACCGAGCCGCCGAACACGACGAGCGGACGCGGCACATGATAGACGTCGGCGTCGGCAGCGGGATCGGTAACGGCGGGCAGGTTGCGCATGGAGCGATGGTGTCGGAAGCGGCCGGACGGCGTGCCCGTGCGGCCTTGTCGTGCCTGTTCGGGCTTATTCGTGCTTATACCAGAAAGGCGCGGACGCGGCCGTGCGGTTTCCGGCCGGCGTCTGCAGCCGCGCGCCGATCCGAATACAATGCGCCGATCCCCTCGCCGCTGCGCCAACCTTGCCGGAGCCGCCATGTTCGACCTGACCACGCTGACCACCTTCATCGCCGTCGTCCTGGGCCTGTTCCTGATCCCCGGCCCCGCCGTGCTGCTCGTGCTGAGCCGTACCGTACAGGGCGGGCGCAAGACCGGCATCCTGACCGGGCTCGGCGTCGCGAGCGGCGATTTCGTGCATACGCTGTTCGCGGCCGTCGGGTTGTCCGCGCTGCTGATGACGTCGGCGCTCGCGTTCAACGTCGTGAAACTGGTGGGCGCCGCGTACCTGATCTACCTCGGCGTGCGCGCGCTGCTCGACAGGCCGTCCGATCCGTCGCTGCCGAAGGTGGCGCCCGTCACGCCGCTGAAGGCCTATCTGCAGGCGATTCCCGCCGAAGTGCTGAACCCGAAGACCGCGCTGTTCTTCCTCGCGTTCATGCCGCAGTTC
The DNA here is from genome assembly GCF_003366075.1 of Burkholderia sp. IDO3. Lineage (NCBI taxonomy): Bacteria > Pseudomonadati > Pseudomonadota > Betaproteobacteria > Burkholderiales > Burkholderiaceae > Burkholderia > Burkholderia sp. IDO3. The sequence continues at coordinate 824,199 of NZ_CP028962.1, read as the reverse complement.
GTGCATCCGGAGCACGGCTCGTCGTTCGTGCAGTTCGCGGTGCTCGGGCTGATCTTCGTCGTGCTCAGCTCGCTCTACACGACGCTGATCGCCTGCTCGATCCGCCCGCTCGGCCGCCTCGTGAAGCGGCTCGCATGGCTCACGCGCTGGCAGGGGAAGATCATCGGCACGATCTTCATCACGCTCGGGCTGCGGGTGGCAGTGCAGCAGCGCTGACGCGAACGCGCGCATGACGTTCCGCGCCGCGCCCGCAGGCGACGTTCTTTATACCGACCCGCGCCTCGTCGCGGTCTACGACCTGTTCAACGCGGGCGATCGCGATTTCGCGTTCTACGCGTCGCGCATCGGCACTGCGCGGCAACGGATTCTCGATCTCGGCTGCGGCACCGGCACGTTCGCGCGCCGGCTCGCGGCGGCCGGGCACGACGTCGTCGCCATCGATCCCGCCCCGGCGATGATCGCGTACGCGCGACGCCAGCCCGGCGCCGACGCGGTGCGCTGGCTCCCGTGCGATCTCGACGGCCTGCCGCCGGGCGCATCGTTCGATGCCGTCGTGATGACAGGGCACGCGTTCCAGTGTCTGCTGACCGACGCGGCAATCGACGCGACGCTGCGCAGCGTGCGGCGCATGCTGGCCGACAACGGCCGCTTCCTGTTCGACACGCGTAATCCACGTGCCGAGCCGTGGCATGCGTGGAACCCGCAAGCGTCGGCATGCCGTGTCGCTTCGCCCGAGTTCGGCGTGGTCGAACTCCACCACGCAGTGACCGCGATCGACGGCCCGATCGTGTCGTTCGATACGGTCTACCGATTTCATCGCGACGATCTGCAGGTGACGAACGCAAGCCGGCTGCGCTTCGTCGCGCAAGCCGACCTGCAGGCACGCATCGCGGCCGCCGGCTTCTCCGCGACCGCCTGGTGCGGCGACTGGCAGGGTGCGCCGTTCGACGAAGCGACAAGCGCGGAGATCATCGCGATCTGCCGCGCGTGAACGGGCCGAGGCGGCGCGCTCGCGCCGCCGCCCGACTCATCCCAGCGCCTGCCGCACGCTGTCCCAATCGAGCCCGAACCGCGCGAGATACTTGCGCAGCCGGTCCGCGTCGTTCGGCTGCTTCTTGCTCAGGCGCGACACCGCGAACAGCGTGCGTCCGGCTTCCGACACACTCGCCGAGACGCGGCACACGTCCAGCACGCGTTCGAGCTGCACGCGGTCGAACAGGTCGAGTTCCGCCGCGCGCGCACCGAACACCGCGTCGACGCACGCGTCCGATGCCCGCCCGTCGCCCGGCGACGACCACGTGCGCGTCAGGCGATCGACCTCCTGTTCGGCGATGTCCTCGGTAATCCGCCCGGCATCGGCGAGCGTCGCCATCCGCGTAATCGATGCGGACAGTTCGCGGAAATTGCCGGCCCACGTCGCGCGCGGCGATGCGGCGAACGCGAGATAGCGCCGCTTCGCTTCCACGTTGAACCGCACCTGCTCGCCCTGCTCGCGGCCGAAACGATCGAGCTCGAATTCGAGGTTCGGCTCGATGTCTTCGCGGCGTTCGGCGAGCCCCGGTAATTCGTATGTCCACAGGTTGATCCGCGCATACAGATCCTCGCGGAACGTGCCGGCCGCCACCATCTGCCGCAGGTCGCGATGCGTGCCGGCGATCAGCTCGAAATCGCTGGCCGCCTCGACGTCCGCGCCGACCGGCAGGAAACGCTTCTCCTCGATCGCCTTCAGCAGCATCGCCTGCTCGTCGAGCCCGAGCTCGCCGATCTCGTCGAGAAACAGCAGGCCGCCGTCCGCCGCGCGCAGCAGGCCCGCGCGTGCGGACTGCGCACCGGTGAACGCGCCCTTCACGTGCCCGAACAGCGTGGACATCGCCGCGTCGCCGCGCAGCGTCGCGCAGTTGATCTCGATGAACGGCCCCGCGAGCCGATGGCGGCCGCGCTTCAGCTCGTACACGCGTTTCGCGAGAAACGACTTGCCGGCGCCCGTCGGGCCGACGAGCAGCATCGGCGCGCGCGAGCGCACGGCCACGCGCTCCAGTTGCTCGATCAGCGCGTTGAAGCGCGCGTTGCGCGTCGCGATGCCGGCCTTCAGGAACGACACCGTTTCGTCGCGCTCGTGCGTGAAGCGCTGCGCGATCCGGTTGTAGCGCGACAGGTCGAGATCGATCACCGACATCGTGCCCGGCCCGCTCGGCCCTTCGTCGGTCTGCTGCGGCGGCCCGGTTTGCACGAGGCGCGCGGGCAGGTAGCGCGCTTCCGCGAGCAGGAACCAGCAGATCTGCGCGACGTGCGTGCCGGTCGTGATGTGGATCAGGTAGTCCTCGCGATCGAGATCGAACGGATAGGCGCGCGCGTAGTCGTGCAGCGTCGCGTAGACCTCCTCGAAATCCCACGGATCGTGGATCGTGACGGGCGTGAGCCGCACGTCGGTATGCGGCGACAGTTCCGCGAGATCGTCGCGCACCTGCTGGGCGAGGCGCGTGTAGCCCGGCGGATGCAGCAATTCGAGGCGGTCGATCGCGAGATCCGGCTGCAGGCAAAGCGACACGGTCGGCCGCCACTTGCGGTAACGGCGCGGCGCGCGGCCGCCTTGATCGAGCACGGTGCCAAGAAAGCCGATGGCGACGGTTTTGCGCATGTTTATCTCATGAGATAAAAGCCGATCCAATTGTATCCATATTCCTGGATGACACGGTAACGGCGCCCTCTTCGCGCCGCCGCCCTATAATAAAAATCCACCTTTAATTTCAATCACTTGCCGACATTCTTACCGCCCTCGCCAGCCGCTGGCACGCTCCTCGCTAAATAGAAGACGCCGGATGTCCCGCTGGCCCGCGAGCCAAGGTTCACAAAGCCCTGCTGGTGCGCCGCCGCCGAACCTCGTTCGTTGCGGCAGTGCATGCCGCCATGGACAGAAGAAGGCAAAGGGGCGCGCGAGGCAGCTTCGTCCGGGTTCGAATCCCGGGGCGCCCACTGTTCGGTAGCTCAACAGGTAGAGCAGCCGGCGCAAGCCGGTGTGTGGCGGGTTCGAATCCCGTCCGAACGTTGTCCGCAAGGGCAATTTCCGATGAAAGCAGTACCCGCCGGCGCGGGCCGCGAAGCCCGCCGCGCGTCGAACCGGTTGCGGTTCCGCGCGATCGGCCGGGCGGCCGGACGGCCCGCGCGAATGCGCACGACGACGCGATGCAGGATGCGTCGCCGCGTGCTGCAGCGCCGGCCAACGCGCCGCCTGCCCGATCGCGTCGCACCCCGATCCGTACGATGCGTGTCGTCCGGCGGTCATTGAAGAAAAGGACAAGAATATGTGGAAGCGTCATGTGGTGAAAAAGAACGAACGCGCGCTGCTGATGAATGAGGGCGATTTCGTGAAGGTGCTGGAACCGGGCGTGTTCAAGGCCTTCGATCCGTTCAAGCGCCTGTCGGTGCAGACCGCGCGTCTCGACGCGCCGCTCGCCGACGCCGCGCTGGCCGATTACCTGCGTCACGACGCACCGGACGTGCTCGCGCGATACTTCGTCGCGATGGATCTGGCCGACGACGAAGCGGGCCTGCGCTACGAAGACGACGTGCTCGTCGAGATCCTGCCGCCGGGCACGCGCCGGCTGTACTGGCGCGGCCTGATCGCGCACCGTCTGGAGCGTGTCGATCTCGCGCAGGACAGCATGCTGCCGGCCGCGCTCGCGAAGCGCATCGCGCAACCGGCGCTGCGTGCGCGCGGCGTGGCGGGGCTGACGGGTGTGCTGCTTGCGCAGGTGCCGGCGTATCACGTCGGCATACTGAAGATCGACGGCAAGATCGAGCGGCTGCTGGACGCGGGCGTGACGGCGTTCTGGCGCTTCAACCGCGACGTGGCGGTCGAGCTCGTCGACCTGCGCCTGCAGCCGCTCGAAGTCGCGGGGCAGGAAATCCTGACGCGCGACAAGGTCGCGCTGCGGCTGAACCTGTCGGCGACGTGGCGCTATGCGGACGTGCTGCATGCGTTCGGCCAGTTGCAGAAGCCGCTCGAACACCTGTATCGCGAGCTGCAGTTCGCGCTGCGCGCGGCCGTCGGCACGCGCTCGCTCGACGAACTGCTGGAGGACAAGCAGGCGATCGACGACGTCGTGATCGCGCAGGTGCGCACCCGCCTCGAGCAGTCGGGCGTGGACGTGCGCAGCGTCGGCGTGAAGGATATCGTGCTGCCGGGCGACATGAAGACGATCCTCGCGCAGGTGGTCGAAACCGAAAAGGCCGCGCAGGCGAACGTGATCCGCCGCCGTGAAGAAACGGCGGCGACCCGCTCGCTGCTGAACACCGCGAAGGTGATGGAAGAGAACCCGACCGCGCTGCGGCTCAAGGAGCTGGAAACGCTCGAGCGCGTCGCGGAACGGATCGACCGCATCTCGGTGTTCGGCGGTCTCGACCAGGTGCTGAACGGACTCGTCAGCATCAAGGGCGCATGATGCGCGAAACAGGATGAAACGGCGCGGCGCATGGCCGCCGCGCCGGACGCATGAACGAATGGTGAAGCCAATGAGCAACGACGATTATCAAGTGATGGAACTGGCGAACGGCAAGCCGGTGAAGATGTGGACGCAGGGCGTCGCCGTCGAGGACGACGCGCGCGCGCAATTGCGCAACACCGCGCAGATGCCGTTCATCTTCAGGCACGTCGCGGTGATGCCGGACGTGCACCTCGGCAAGGGCTCGACGATCGGCAGCGTGATCCCGACGCAGGGCGCGATCATCCCGGCCGCGGTCGGCGTCGACATCGGCTGCGGGATGATGGCCGCGCGCACGACGCTCGTCGCCGCCGATCTGCCGGACTCGCTCGGCGGGCTGCGCGGCGCGATCGAACGCGCGGTGCCGCACGGCCGCGCGCCGGGCCGCCGCGATCCGGGTGCGTGGGGCGATCGCACGCCGGCCGCCGTGACGGATGCATGGAAGTCGCTGCTGCCGGGTTTTCAGCGGATCGTCGACAAGTATCCGAAGCTGGAGAAGACGAACCACTACGCGCATCTGGGCACGCTCGGCACCGGCAACCATTTCATCGAAGTGTGCATCGACGAAGCCGATCGCGTGTGGTTCATGCTGCATAGCGGCTCGCGCGGCGTCGGCAACGCGATCGGCAGCCTGTTCATCGAGCTCGCGCAGGCCGACATGCGGCAGCACATCGCGAACCTGCCGGATCGCAACCTCGCGTATTTCAACGAGGGCAGCCGGCACTTCGACGATTACGTCGAAGCGGTCGGCTGGGCGCAGGACTACGCGCGCCGCAACCGGCAGGCGATGATGGATGCGGTGATCGGCGCGGCGCGCGGCGCGATCGGCAAGCCGTTCGGGGTCGACGAACACGCGGTGAACTGCCACCACAACTACGTGCAGCGCGAACGCCACTTCGGCGAGGACGTGCTCGTGACCCGCAAGGGCGCGGTGTCCGCGCAAAAGGGGCAACTCGGGATCATTCCGGGCTCGATGGGCGCGAAGAGCTTCATCGTGCGCGGGCTCGGCAACCCGGAGAGCTTCTGTTCGTGCAGCCACGGCGCCGGCCGCGCGATGAGCCGGACCGAAGCGAAGCGCCGCTTCACGGTCGACGACCAGGTGAGCGCGACGCGTGGCGTCGAATGCCGGAAGGACGCGGGCGTCGTCGACGAAATCCCGATGGCCTACAAGGACATCGATGCGGTGATGGCGGCGCAGCGCAGCCTCGTCGACGTGGTGCACACGCTGCGTCAGGTGGTGTGCGTGAAAGGATAGCGGGCGCGCCGCCGGCACCCGCTCGCCAACGAACGGCGCGATGTCCGCAGGCATCGCGCCGTTTCCCTTTGTGCGCGCCTTCGATCGCCATCGCGCGATTCGCTGCCGCAGCAGCGGGTATACTCGATACTGTCCGGCCGCGCTCGATCCGCATCGCGCGCTTACGATGCGCTTGCAACCGGACGTCCGCCCTACTCCCCGTCATTGCCGATACGAACCGTCATGTTTCGTCATCTCCCGCTTGCCGTCGCCGTCATCCTGCTCACCGCGTCGCTGTCCGCTGCCGCACGCGACCCCGCGCAACATCCGGTCGCGCGCGATTTCAAGAACTGGTCGGTCGTCTGCGACAACGCGTATCGCTGCGTTGCCGAGGGCGGCAACGACGACATCGACGACACGCGCACCAGCCTGATCCTGCGGCTCGCGCGCGACGCCGGCCCCGATGCGCGGCCGTCGCTGGAGATCTTCGCGTCGGCGCCGCTCGATCTGCGCACCGCGCGCGCGGACGGTCAACCGTTCGACGCCGTGCAGGCCGAGTGGCACGCGGTCGCGAAAACGGGCGACGAAGACGACGACGTCTATCCGTTCCATATTCGCACCCGCGATCCGGCGACGGTCGACGCATGGCTGACGATGTCGCACAACGCGCAGGTGCTCGGTTTCGGCGACCCGGCCGACACGCAAACGCCGCGCGTTTCGCTAGCGGGGCTCAACGCCGCGCTGCTGCTGATCGACGACACGCAGGGCCGCATCGGCACGGTCACCGCGCTGCTGCGCAAGGGCGCCAAACCCGCATCGGCGGTGCCCGCCGCGCCGGCGCTGCCGCCCGCGCCCGTTCCGGCGCCGCGCGTGGCCGATCTCACGCCCGCCGAACAACGCCCGCTCGTCGATGCGGTATTCGACAAGTTCGGCGGCAGCGTGAAGCGTTGCGCGGCCGATGCCGGCGACGAAATGTCGGCGCCCGATCGCCGCAAGGCCGCGTCGGCCACCGCGATCTCGACCGCCGATGCGATCGTGTCGATCCCGTGTCAGACGAGCAGCGCGTACAACCATACGGACCTGTGGTATCGCGTGCACCGTAGCGCGCCGTACGCGCCGACGCCGCTCAACTTCGGCGAGAACGCCAGCGCGGGCCTCGACCCGGCGTCGTTCTCGAACCAACTGACCGAAGCCATCTACGATCCCGCGCATGCGACGCTGTCGAGCCTCGATCGCGTGCGCAGTGCCGGCGATTGCGGGTCGGGCGCGTCGTGGGTGTTCGACGGCCGGCGCTTCGTGCTGAACGACGTCGCGATGCACGGCGCGTGCAACGGGCTGTTCCAGGATCGGTGGCCGCGGCTGTATCGGACGGCCGGTTCGACCGACAACCCGCGCTGATGCACCGGCGCCGGCTCGCTCACGCGCCGACGATCGAGATCGAGAACCCGTCCCAGCCCTTCAGCCCGACCGTCTGCACGGCGGTCGTCGCGACGTTCGGCTCGGCGACGATCCGCGCGAACCCGTTGCGCACGCCGACGACGTCCGGCTCGTGATTGTCGGGATCGGCGACGCGCCCGCCCCGCACGACGTTGTCGACGACGATCACCGTGCCGGGCCGCGACAGCTTCAGCGCAGCGTCCAGATAAACGGCGTTGCTGTCCTTGTCTGCGTCGATGAAGATGAAGTCGAACGGCGCCACGCCCGTATCGACGAGCCGCGCGAGGCTGTCCTTCGCGCTGCCGACGACGACCGACACGATGCTAGCGAACCCGGCACGCGCGATGTTCCGCGTCGCGACCTTCGCATGGTCAGGATTCAGTTCGAGCGTGACGAGCTGCCCGTCCGGCGGCAACGCGCGCGCGAGCCAGATCGTGCTGTAGCCGCCGAGCGTGCCGACCTCGAGGATGCGCCGCGCACCGCGGATCGTCGCGAGCAGCTGCAGCAGCTTGCCCTGGTTCGGCGCGACGTTGATCGCGGGCAGCCCGGCCGCGTCGCTCGCCGCGAGCGCGGCGTCGAGCGCGTCGTCGGACGGCACCAGCGTCGCCGAAAAATACGCATCCACCTTGTTCCATTGATCCTGAGCCATCGCGCATCCTTTGCCGTTGTGCGTGGAAAAGGCATTCTATGCGTCGCAAGCCCATAAGCAACAAACCATTCGTTCTAAGAGCAGCGGCGCGCGTGCTCCTATAATCGCTCGACGATCACAACAACATAAGGAGCACCCATGACCGATCAGGCCTCTTCGAACTGGCGCCTCGAGACCATCGCCGTGCACGGCGGCTATCGCCCCGACCCGACCACGCGCGCGGTGGCGGTGCCGATCTACCAGACCGTTGCGTACGCATTCGACGACACGCAGCATGGCGCGGACCTGTTCGACCTGAAGGTCCAGGGCAACATCTACACGCGGATCATGAACCCGACGACGGACGTGCTCGAGCAGCGGATCGCCGCGCTCGAGGGCGGCATCGGCGCGCTCGCGCTCGCATCGGGCCAGGCGGCCGTCACGTACGCGATCCAGACGATCGCGGAAGCGGGCGACAACATCGTGTCCGCGAGTTCGCTGTACGGCGGCACCTACAACCTGTTCGCGCACACGCTGCCGCAATACGGGATCACGACGCGCTTCGCCGATCCGCGCGACCCCGCGTCGTTCGAGCCGCTGATCGACGCACGCACGAAGGCGATCTTCGCGGAATCGGTCGGCAACCCGCTCGGCAACGTGACCGACATCGCCGCGCTCGCCGACATCGCGCATCGCCACGGGATTCCGCTGATCGTCGACAACACGGTGCCGTCGCCGTACTTGCTGCGCCCGTTCGAGCACGGCGCGGACATCGTCGTGCACTCGCTGACGAAATATCTCGGCGGCCACGGCACGAGCCTCGGCGGCGCGATCGTCGATTCGGGCAAGTTCCCGTGGGCGCAGCACGCGGACCGCTTCAAGCGGCTCAACGAGCCGGACGTCAGCTATCACGGCGTCGTCTACACCGAAGCGTTCGGGCCGGCCGCGTATATCGGCCGCGCACGCGTGGTGCCGCTGCGCAACATGGGCGCGGCGATCTCGCCGTTCAACGCGTTCCAGATCCTGCAGGGCATCGAGACGCTCGCGCTGCGCGTCGAACGCATCGGCGACAACGCGCTGAAGATCGCGCAGCATCTCGCGCGCCATGAAAACGTCGAATGGGTGAACTACGCGGGGCTGCCCGATCATCCGGACCATCCGCTCGTCGCGCGCTACCTGTCGGGCCGCGCGCCGGGCATCCTGACGTTCGGCGTGAAGGGCGGCCGCGACGGCGGCGCGAAGTTCCAGGACGCGCTGAAGCTGTTCACGCGGCTCGTGAATATCGGTGACACGAAATCGCTCGCGACGCACCCGGCCTCGACGACGCACCGGCAGTTGTCGCCGGCCGAACTCGCGAAGGCCGGCGTGAAGGAGGAAACGGTGCGGCTGTCGATCGGCATCGAGCATATCGACGACTTGCTCGCCGATCTGGATCAGGCGCTCGCGCAGGTGTGACGGGAAGCGGGCGGATACCGCCGCTCCGCATCGAACGACGGCGCCCCTTCAGATGCGACGGGGTGCCGCGCGTCGGGCGGAACGTGTGCGGGGCACCGGCAAGCGCCCGTCAGGCGCCGCCCCGCTTCTCACGCCGACGCTGCACCAGCCAGTCGAGCAGTTGCCGCCCGTCGCGTTCGCCGAACCATTGCGCATGCCCGATCAGATAACCGTCGTACGCCACGTCGACGATATCGGGCGCGTTGACGATACAGCCGAAATACGCGACTTCCGACAGCGCGAATTCCGTATGCACGATCGGCAGCAGCGCGACCAGCGCCGCATGCGCATCGTCGCTCAGCGGTTCGAGCGACTCGTAGCCGTCGAGCAGCGCGGCGATCTGTTCGTACTCGACGCGACGCGCCTCGGCCGGCGCCATCCAGTCGACCGTGTTGCGCTCGATCGCGAGCGCGACGTCCATCACCGCGCAGGTACGATCCGCCAAACCGAAGTCGAGCACCGTCCTCACCTCCGCCCCCGGCCCGGCACCGGTCCACAGCAGGTTCGACGCATGCCAGTCGCCATGCGTCCACAGCGGCGGCAACGCAGGCAGCAGCGGCACGAGGCGCGCGTGATACGGGCCAATGACGTTCGCAACGTCGCCGCGCCAGTCGCGCGCACCGAGCGCCTTGACGAGCAACGGTTGCGCCGTGACCCAGCGTTCGAGCGCACCGGCAAGATCGCCCGACGACAGCACGCGAAAACTCGACAGCAGCGGGCGCACCGGCCGCGCCGGCGCGTCGTAGCCGGCCGACGCGCGATGCAGCTCGGCCAGCGCGCGGCCGGCCGCGTACGCATGCGACGGATGCGTGAACGGCTTCCACGACATCACGCCGCGGTACGCGTCGACGCCCGGCGCGACCACGTGCACCTCATACGTCCAGTCGCCGGATGCGAACGCGGTCGCGCCGTCGCGACCGGCGAGCACGTCCGCCACCGGCACGCCGTGCACGCGCAGATGCGCGATGAAGCGATGCTCTTCCTCGAGCCCCGCGACATCGCGCAGGCTCACGTGATGACGCTTGACGAACAGCGCGCACTCGTCGGTCGTGCGCACCAGCACGGCCGCCGAGAACGGCCGCGGGCTGTGCCACGTGAGGCGCGCGGGCGCGCCGACGCCATCGATGCGCGCAAGCACGGCCGCGACCTCGTCGTGCGTCATCAGCGGCCAGTCGCGTTCGGCCTGTTCGCCGTCGACGCCGAACTGCGGCGGCGCGACCTCGCGCGCATCGGCGCGCTCACGCGATGCCGGCGCATCCGGCTCGAGAGGAAATGACATGGACGACGTTGCTCCGTAGTGAATCAGCCCGCCGGGCTCGCCGTCGCGCGCAGCGCGTCGGCCGTCCGGCGCCAGTCGCGCCAGCCGATGACGGCGAGCGCGATGAACAGCGCATAGAGTCCGGCCGTCAGATACAGTTCCTTGAACACGAACATCCCGACATACACGACGTTCACGACGATCCACAGCCCCCACGACGCGATGTAGCGCCGCGCGGTCCAGTATTGCGCGACGAGGCTGAACGCGGTCAACGACGCATCGACGAACGGCAACGCCGCATCGGTCCAGCGCGCCATCATCCCGCCGAGCAGCGCGCTGCCGACCACGGCCGCGATCAGGTCGGGCAGCATCTGGCGCGGCCGCACGCCGGTGACGGGCGCGACGTCGCCTGCGAGCGCCGCACCGCCGCTCGCCTCGAGCGTGCGCTGCGCGATCCAGCGCCGCCAGCCGTACACCTGCAGCACCGCGAACGCGCCTTGCAGCAGCATGTCCGAATACAGCTTCGCGTCGAAGAAGATCCAGCCGTACAGCGCGACCGACGCGAGCCCGACCGGCCAGCACAGCATGCGCCGCTTCGCGGTCAGCCAGATCGCGAGGGCGCTGACGATCACGCCGGCGATTTCGAGTGGGGACATCGTCTGTGCTCTCCTGGTTGGCTGCCGGGGCCGCGCATCATGCGGCCGGATCCCGACGATCAGAAATCGTAAGTCAACGACACGCGCGCGGTGCGCGGCGCGCCCGGGAACAGATACGCGTCGCCCTGCTGCTCGCCCGCGTCGCGCCAGTAGAACTTGTTGAAGAGGTTGTCCACCGACACGCGCAGCACCGTGCGATGGCCGCCGATCTTCGTCGTATAGCGCGCGCCGAGATTGAACACGAACCACGACGGCACGCGCGCGGTGCCCTCTTCGTTCGCGTTGCGCGCCGCGCTGTACTCGACGCCGCCGAGCAGGTTCAGGCCCGCGACGCCCGGCATCGCGTAATCCGCGTACAGCGACGCGCGCAGCGCCGGCACGTTGATGACCTGGTGCCCTTCGTACGCCGGCGAACCCGAATCGTATGCGCGCGCACGAATCGCGGCGACGCTGGCCGTCAGCGACAGCCGCTCGGTGAGCCGGCCGGCCGCGCCAAGCTCGATCCCCTGGTGCCGCTCCGTGCCGCGTTGCACGAACGTATAACCCGTGCCCGACGCATCGGGATCGGCGAACTGGAACGGCTTGCTGATCGAGAACACGGCGGCCGTGAGGCTCAGCCGGTCGAGCCAGTCGTATTTCGCGCCGAGCTCGAACTGGTGCGATTCGACGGGCGGCAGGAACGCATACGCGTTGATCGCACGCACCGGCGCCTGGTCGCCGAGCGACAGCGCCTTGCTGTACGACGCATACAGCGACAGCACGTTCACCGGCTTGTAGACGAGCGCGACCTGCGGCAGGAACACCGAGCGGTCGGTGTGCGTCGCGTCGCCGTCGAGGCTGTCCCAGCTGCGCTGGCGCAGCAGCACTTCCTTGCCGCCCGCGAGCACCTGCCAGTGTTCGCCGATGCTGATGCGGTCGAGCCCGAACACGCCGTACTGCCACGCGTCGAGTTGCGGATACGACGGCCCGGCCGAGTTCGGCGACGGCGCGAACGCGACGTCCGGCCCGTAGACGTTCTCGCTGCCGACGTAGTCGTACACGGCGTCGGCCATGTGCACGACGCGGCGCTGCACGCTCACGCCGAGCGTCAGCTCGTGCCGCAGCGGGCCGGTCGCGAACCTGCCCGTCGTCACCGCGCGCAGGTCGTCGTTGCGGCGATATTCGCCGGGGCTGCGGAAGTCGTACACGTCGTAGTCGCCGTTCGCGCCGAAGAAGAACGGCGACGTCGTGCCGGCCGCGCAGCTCGGTGCGTACGAGCAACCGTACGGGAACGCGCTGTTGTCGTCGATCATCGTGCGGCTGCGGCCCACGGCGACGTACGCCTTCCAGGCGTCGTTGAACTGGTAGTCGAAGCGCGCGTTCAGGTTCAGCGCGTCGGTCGTCACCGGCTTCGCCCACGGCTGCGTGCCGAGCGCCTTCGACGTCGTGTTGACGGACGGCACGACGGTGCCGCCAAGCAGTTGATAGCCCGGTGCCGAACGCTGGATCCACTGCTGGAATTCCGCGTTGAGCTGCAGGCTCGCGCGCGGGCTGATGTCCCAGTCGGCGGCGATCGAGCCGAACGTACGCCGGCCGTTCGTGCCGTCGACGTACGAGTGCATGTTCTCCTTCGCCGCGTTGATCCGGAAACCGAACTGATTGTCCGGGCCGAAGCGGCGGCCGAGATCGACGGCCGCCGACGTCGAGCCGCGGCTGTCGACGCCGGTCGTCACGCTCGCGACGTTGGCCGAGCGCTTCGTCACGAAGTTGATCACGCCGCCCGGCGCCACCACGCCGCTGTCGATGCCGGCCAGCCCCTTCAGGATCTCGACGCGCTCCTTGTTCTCGAGCGGCACGTTCTGCTCGCCGGACACGGTGAGCCCGTCGATCCGGATCGCGCTCGCAAGATCGACCGGGAAGCCGCGGATCGCGAAGCCTTCGTAGTAGCCGACCGGCGCATAGTCGTTGACGACCGACGCGTCGTTGCGCACCACGTCGCTCAGGCGCCTGGCCTGCTGGTCGTCGATCTGCGCGCGCGTGACGACGCTGACGGAAGCCGGCGTGTCGCGCAGCGGCGCGTCGTCGAGCCCCGCGACCGATGCGTTGCGCGCGCGAAACGCGCTGCCGCGCTCGCCGCTGACCGTGATCGCCGGCAGCGTCGCGCTGCCCGCCGTATCGGCGTCCGGCGCCGGTGCGTCTCCCTGCGCCGCGGCAGCCTGCGCCGCGAAAAGCGTGATGCCGAGACCGACGCCAAGCCCGACCTTCGCGCGCCGCCGTCGTACGGACAACGCTGTTGTTCTATTTACCGTCATTGTTCTGGATGGAAAACTCGCCACTCGACCCTGTCGAAACACGTTACGAAGCTGCGAAGCGCGATCCCGCGAACGAATCCGCGACGGGCCCGGCGAATCTCCGGGCGCGCGCGTCGACACGACATTCATCAGACGAATCGGACGATGCGGCCGCATGCGAGCCGATCGATCGGGAAAGCGCAGGATGGGACATCGAATCCGGATGACGCGCCGGGCCCCGACGCGGCCGCCGATTCGTTCGTCGGGTGCCTGTCGGGCGGGCCGGCTGCATCGCGCGGCTTGTCTTGCGGGGGACGCTTCGAACGCCCCGGTGCGGGCGCGCGGCGCGGCGGTGCGCCGTTCGTCGGAACGGCGGCAGGCCCGGCGCGCGCGGCATCGCGGCGTGGCGCGCATTTTACCCCGGGCGGGCGCGGCGGCAGGGAAAACCGCCCAGCGGGCGGGCGGTTGGGCAGACGCGGCGCAGTGCGGCGGGCGGCATGGCCGCCGCCGGACAACTACGCGGTATCGGCGGCTTTCAGCCCCCAGGCGTCGATCATCTGCTGGCGCATCACGAACTTCTGCACCTTGCCCGTCACCGTCATCGGCAATTCGTCGACGAAACAGACGTACTTCGGGATCTTGTAATGCGCGATCTGGCCGTGGCAAAACGCCCGCACATCGTCCTCGGCCATCTGCTCGTTCGCGCGCAGCACGATCCACGCGCACAGCTCCTCGCCGTATTTCGCGTCCGGCACGCCGAACACCTGCACGCTCTGGATCTTCGGATGCCTGAACAGGAATTCCTCGATCTCGCGCGGATAGATATTCTCGCCGCCGCGGATCACCATGTCCTTCAACCGGCCGACGATGTTGCAGTAGCCGTCCGCATCGAGCGTCGCGAGATCGCCTGTGTGCATCCAGCCGTCGACGATCGTTTCCTGCGTCTTCGCATCGTCGTCCCAGTAGCCCAGCATCACCGAATAACCCTTCGTGCACAGCTCGCCCGTCGCACCGACCGGCACGATGCGCCCGTCCGGATCGACGATCTTCACATCCAGATGCGGCTGCACGCGCCCGACCGTCGTCGTGCGCTTCTCCAGCGGATCGTCGGTCGAGCTCTGGAACGACACGGGGCTCGTCTCCGTCATCCCGTATGCAATCGTGATTTCCGACAGGTGCATCTGCGACACGACGCGCTTCATCGTCTCGATCGGGCACGGCGAACCGGCCATGATGCCGGTGCGCAGCGTCGACAGGTCGAATTTCGGGAACGCCGGATGATCGAGCTCCGCGATGAACATCGTCGGCACGCCGTGCAGCGCGGTGCAGCGTTCGTCGGCCACCGCCGCGAGCGTGGCGACCGGGTCGAACGCCTCGCCGGGGAACACCATCGCGGCCCCCGTCGACACGCACGCGAGCACCGCCAGCACCATCCCGAAGCAGTGATACAGCGGCACCGGAATGCACAGCGAATCCTGCTCGGTGAAGCGCATCGCCATCGCGATGAAACGCGCATTGTTGACGACGTTGCGATGCGTGAGCGTCGCGCCCTTCGGGCTGCCGGTCGTGCCGCTCGTGAACTGGATGTTGATCGGATCGGTGGCAGCAAACGTCGCGCCGATCGCATCGAGCGCCGCGACGTCGAGCGTGTCGCGGCCGCGTGCCATCACGTCCGCGAAGCGGAACATCCCGGCCGGCGCGACCTCGCCCATCGACACGACCGTGCGCAGGGTCGGCAGCCGCGCCGCATGCAGCTCGCCCGGCGCGCAATGCGCGAGTTCCGGCGCCAGCGCCTGCAGCATTTCCAGGTACTTCGACGACTTGAACTGCTCGGCCGCGATCAGCGCGCGGCAGCCGACCTTGTTCAGCGCGTATTCGAGTTCCGCGAGCCGGTAGGCCGGATTGATGTTGACGAGAATCGCGCCGATGCGCGCGGTCGCGAACTGCGTGAGCAGCCATTCGACGCGGTTCGGCGACCAGATGCCGACGCGGTCGCCCTTTTCGATGCCGAGCGCGGCGAGGCCGGCCGCGAGTACGTCGATCTCATGCGCGAACGTGCGCCAGTCCCAGCGGATGCCCTGCTCGCGGAACACGACGGCCGGCCGCGCCGGAAAGCGCGCGGCGGTGTCGCGCAGCAGCGCGGCGACGGGCGCGTCCGACAGCGGCACGTCGGTGCGGCCCCGCACGATCGACAGGCCGTCGCGCGGCACGCCGGTTGCGATGGCGGTGGTCATGTGTGTCTCCTGATCGGCGGCGCCGGCCCGCGGGCCGGCGCGCGCGTCATCGTGTAAAGATCTGCGCGGTCGTGATCGCCATGTCGCCGCCCGGCACGCGAATGTCCTTCAGCTTCTTCAGCGTGTCGGCGTCGTACACCGCGACGGTGTTGAAAGTGCCTGCAAGGTAGAGCTTGCTGCCCTCGCGGTTGAACGACAGGCAGTAGTACGAATGATCTAGCGGCGCGGTTTCCACCAGCTTCTCGCTCTTCACGTCGTACTTCGCGAGCCGGTTCAGCACGCCGTACATCGCGTTCGGATCCTTCGGCGACAGGCCGCCCGTGAAGTACACCTCGGTGACCGGCGCGAAATCCTTGACCGTCGCGTTGCCCGTCTTCAGGTCGATGTCGATGTAGCCGTACATCGTCTGCGCGGATGCCGGATCCTTCTTCTCGTCCTTGAAGCGGTCGGCCGTGTAGAGCAGGTTGAACGTGTGCTGCGGACGCTGTTGCGGCCACACGTACAGCACGTCCGGCTGGCCGTGCAGCGGCCGCTTCCAGTTGCGCAGCGGCACCGCGACGTCGTACTTGCCGGTCTGCGCGTTCATCCGGTAGATGTCCGCGCCGACGATGAACAGCGACCCGTCGTCGGCCGCCTGCAGCATCGTCGTCTGGCGCGGCGCCGGGAACGTGCGCACCGGCTTCGCATCGAGCCCGCCGTCGGTGCGGTACACCTGCAGGCGCGGCGACTCCACTTCGTAGCTGTCGCGGTTCAGCTTCGTCGGATTGACGACGCTGTAGATCTCCTTGCCGTCCGGGCTCAGCCCGATCGAGAACATCGCGCGCGCGCGCTCGTTGCCGGCTTCCGCGAGATCCGCATGGAACACGGTCTTGCACGAATCGAGATCGATGCCGTACAGGTCGCCGTAGTGATTGTTCAGCACGTAGGCGCGCGTATGGTCCGGGCTGATCTGGATCGTGCCGGGGCCGAACGCATCGGGCAGCGTGCAGGTCTTCGCGATGCTGTCGGTGCCCGTGTCGATCACCGTCAGGTTGTTCGGATAGTTCGTGACGGCGAGGTACTCGTGGCCGGCCTGCAGCGGCGCATCGGCCGCGGCCGACAGCGACGCGGCCGATGCGAGCGCGGCGGCGAGGAGCGCGCGGCTCAGGGGTGTCGTGAATCGCATGGAGAATCCTTGATCGGTGCCGGGTGGATCACTTGTCTTTGGGGAACACGCTGCCGAGCTGGCGCCAGTCCGCGCCGGAATCGGCCGCATGCTTGTTCCAGTCGGGATAGGTGCTCATCATGTCGGGCACCTGCGCGGGCCACCAGCACGGATCGGAGCAGCCGTACAGGTCGGCTTCCATCGGCTGGCACAGCGACGCCACCCCGCCGAACACGTCCGTTTCCCAGCCGGGATCCGTCGTCGACGTGCAGCCCGCGACGGACGTCATCGCCACGACTTCCTCGAGGCGATCCTGCTGCACGGCCTCCTCGAGCTTTCTCGCCTTGTTGTTGAGCGGCTTCAGATGTTTCATGTCAGTTCGCCTTGCGCGGAGTGATGTGGTTGTCGATGAACGCCGGGTTGCCGGCGATGATCCGGCTGTAGACCTCGATACCGAAATCGATCCAGTCGCGCATCAGCTCGCAGTAGTGGTAGGTCGGATGCGCGGGGTCGCCGTAGCGCGCGTAGCTCTCGTGATAGCACCCGCCCGAGCACAGGTTGCGAATGCGGCAGGTTTCGCAGCCGGTGCCGCTGCGATCGAGGCGTTGCGACAGGAAGTCGTTGAGCGCCGCCTGCTCGACGCCTGCGTGCACGTTGCCGAAAGTCGGCAGCGTCGAGCCCGTGAAACGGTGGCACAGGTTCAGGTCGCCCTTGTGATCGACCGCGAGCATCTTGAGCCCGGCGCCGCACGGCAGCGACTTCTTGTGCCCTTCGTGCAGGTCGGTGATCAGCTGATGCAGGTTCGAGAAGCCGATGTTGCGGTTCTCGAGCGCGGCGGCCAGGTAACGGCGGCCGAGCGCCTTCATGTTCGCGAACACCTGCGCGAGTTCGGCCGGTTGCAGGTTGAACGTGTCGAGCTGCCCCGACGTGACCGGTGCGAAGCCGACTTCCGCGAAGCCGAGTTCGTTGAACAGGTGATCCCAGATGCCTTCGATGTCGGTCACGCCGCTCGTGAGCGTCACGCGCGCGCCGACCGGACGGCTGCGGTAGCGCTTGAGCAGCATCTCGACCTTGCGGCGCACGACGTCGTAGGTGCCCGCGCCGCCGACCGTGCGGCGGTTCAGGTCGTGGATCGAGCGCGGCCCGTCGATGCTGATCGACAGCCCGAAGCGATGCGCGTCGAGCCAGTCGATGATGTCCTCGGTCAGCAGCGTCGCGTTGGTCGTCATCACGAACTCGACCTGCTTGCCGAGCGCGCCGAAACGCAGCTCGCAATACTCGACCATGCACTCGATCAGCTTGCGGTTGCTGAGCGGTTCGCCGCCGAAGAACACGACCGTGTAGCGCGGCAGGTCGGGCGACTCCTTCAGCAGCATCTCGACCGACGCCTTGGCGGTGTCGATGTCCATCCGCCGCCCGGCGGACGGCGTGTCGAGGTCTTCCTTGTAGCAGTACGTACAGCTCAGGTTGCAGCCGGTGTTCACGTTCAGCACGACCGTATCGATCGCGGTGCGCTCGACGCGCTTCACCGCGATCTCGGGCGTGACCGGCGAGCCGTCGCTGACGACCTCGAGGGCCATCAGCTCGCCGAGCGTCTCGGCGAGTTCGCCATGCGGCGAGCGGCCGGCCAGCCGCGCGAACAATTCGTCGGCCGTGCAGCTGCTCGCGCGCAGCGCGTCGATGATGTCGGCCGTCACGCGATCGGCCGCGAACAGCGAACTGCTCGGCACATGGAACATCAGGCGCTCGTCGTCGACGCGCACTTCGTGCACGTTACGTTCGACCACGTTCAGCAGGGCGCTCATCGGATTCTCCTTGCATTCGTCGGATTCGGACCGGGCCGCGCGGCGGCCCGGCGCAAAGGCATGCGGACCGGTCAGGGCAGCGGCGGATTGTTCCAGCGCTGCACCGCGACGATCATGTGCCCGGTGCCCGTCACCGTGCGCGAGCCGTCCGTCACCGTCGCGACGACGTTCAGGTTGCCCGTGTTGTTGGTGCCCATCCGGCGCGCGGGGTTCGGGCCCGCGTTGCCCGGCGTGAAGATGCCCGTCGACGCCTGCATCGTGCCGGCGAACTGCGTGTCGCGATCGCCCTTCGACTGATCGTCGAACGGCGCGACCGACCATTGCGCGGGCACGACGCCGATGCGGAACGGCTTGCCCGCGCCGTCGACGCCCCATGCCACCGCGTCGAAACGCCCTTCGACCTTCGGCGTCGAGCCGCCGTTGCCGCCGATGCGCGCGACCGCGAAGTCGGGTTCGACCTTCACGTCGCGGATCTCGCGATAGACCGCGAAGCCGTCCGCGTGCGCTGCACCGACGCTCACGCGGCGTGCGCCGGCCGCGCTGCCGTCGGCGGCCTTCACGCGTACTCGCACATATTCCGGCGTGCGTTCGAGCACCGATGCGACAATCACGCCGGCGCCGAACGCGGGCGTGCCCTGCAGGTTCGCGCCGACGATCGTCACGTCGGTCTCGCCGCCCGCCTTCACGTAGGCCGGCTGCACGGCGACGATCTGCGGCTGGCCGAGCTTCGCCGCGTTGAAGTCGAGGCCGCGCTCGTCGTGCGCGTCGTCGAACATCCGGCCGCGCAGCGTGCCGTCGCTCGCCATCAGCACCTGACGCATCGTCGTGTCGCCGACCTTCACGCTCGCGCGCCACTCGTAGCCCGTATAGAGCACCGCGGTGCCGGTGCCCGCGAGCGGGCTGCCGTCCGCGAAGCGGCCCTTCAGCTCGACGTCGAAGCGATCGCCCGCGCCGCCCTTCACGGTCATCGTGCCGTACGCGTCGCCCTTGCCCGGCATGTGGCCGCCGAAGCTCCACGTGCCGGCGAGCGCGGTCGCGGGCGGGTGATGCTGCTTCCAGTCGTTCCACGCCTTGCTGTCGTACGGATAGTCCTTCGCGAGCATTGGCGCCATCTCGGTCAGCGCGATCTTGAACCAGTCGCGATCGCGGCCCATCGCCGAATACTCGATCGACGGCCATTGCCCGAGGTGGAAGTTCACGAGCTTGTCCCATTCGGCGACCGGGCGGCGCTGCAGCAGCGGACGCGCGGCCGAGTGGCAGCGCGCGCACATCTGCTTGAATGCCTCGTTGTTGACGGTCTCCTGCGTGTTCAGGCGGCGCTCGGGCGCATAGCGGAAATCCTTCGTCTCCGACGGCGCGAGGCCCTGCGTATCCGACAGGTACTTCACGAGGATGCGGCGCTCGTCGTCGCTGATCGTGAGACCGTGCATCGTCTGCATCCGCGCGATCGTCATCAGCCAGCCTTCCGGCGTCTTGCGCTGATGGCTGATGCGGCTCCACGAATCCTTCGACTCGGCCGCGTGACAGGCCGCGCATGTCTGGCTCAGGATCGCGTGAGCGTCGCGCGGCGCCTGGGCCTGGGCCTGCGCCTGCACGGCGCCCGAGGCCAGCGCGAACGCACCGGCGGCCACGACGGCCGCGGCCGCGCGGGGCGGCCTGCTGCGTCGAATGAAAGTCTTGAACAAGGCTCTGCTCCTTTACGTGGGGTCTCGAATCGTCCGGCATGCAGCGCTGCGGCGCTTGTCTCATGCTCTTCAAGCACAGGCCATGCCAATCGCCCGATCCGGGTTTGCCACAAGGAAAACACGCGCTTTTGCCGCCGAACGCTCGGGAAAATCCCGATTCAAACCGGCGCGCCAAATCGGCATTCGCGCGCCTTCGCGGCCGCTGCATCACGCCGGCCGGCCGCGCGCGTGCCGCATGTCGCGTCTCACGTTGCATGCGAATTCTCAAATTGAGACGTCGCGCCACGAACGCGGCACACGGCCGGTCGTGGCCGGCATCGTCGACACGCACGCCGCGCGCCCCGCGCCGCATGGCGCGCGCGGCGCGCAGGCAGGCCGCGCCGCGGCCGTTGGTACGGAAGCTGCTTTTCGCCTCGGCACCCGAACCCCGATGAGCGAGGAGCTTTCATGCAGGCAACGTTGTCGTTACTTCCGCAAACCCAGTCGTTCATCGCACGCACGCCGTCGATGCTGATCGGCGATGCGTGGCGCAGCGCCGAAAGCGGCGCCACCCTGGCCGTCCACAACCCCGCGACCGGCGCCGAACTGTGCCGTGTGCCGGCGTCCGGCGCGGCCGACGTCGACCACGCGGTGCGTGCGGCGCGCCAGGCGTTCGACGATTCCGCGTGGAGCCGTATGCGCCCGCGCGAACGGCAGAACCTGCTGTGGCGTCTCGCGGATCTGCTCGAGCGCGACGCGCAGCAGCTCGCCGAACTCGAGTGCGTGAACAACGGCAAGAGCGTACAGATCGCCCGCGTGATGGACGTGCAGCTCGCGATCGACTTCCTGCGCTACATGGCCGGCTGGGCGACCAAGATCGAAGGCTCGACCGTCGACGTGTCGATGCCGCTGATGCCCGACAGCCAGTTCCACGGCTTCATCCGGCGCGAAGCCGTGGGCGTGGTCGGCGCGATCGTCGCGTGGAATTTCCCGCTGCTGCTCGCGTGCTGGAAGCTCGGCCCCGCGCTGGCAACGGGCTGCACGATGGTGCTCAAGCCCGCCGACGAAACGCCGCTCACCGCGCTGCGGCTCGCGGAGCTCGTGCAGGAAGCCGGGTATCCGGCCGGCGTGTTCAACGTCGTCACGGGCACCGGCGTCGAAGCGGGCGCGGCGCTCGCGCACCACCCCGACGTCGACAAGTTGACCTTCACCGGCTCGACCGAAGTCGGCAAACTGATCGGCAAGGCCGCGATGGAATCGATGACGCGCGTGACGCTCGAACTCGGCGGCAAGTCGCCGACGATCGTGTGCGACGATGCGGACCCGGCCGTCGCGGCCTCGGGCGCGGCCACCGCGATCTTCTTCAATCACGGCCAGGTATGCTGCGCGGGTTCGCGCCTGTACGTGCAGCGCAAGCACTTCGATCGCGTGGTGGGCGACATCGCGGGCATCGCGAGCAACATGAAGCTCGGCAATGCGCTCGATCCGTCGGTCGACATGGGCCCGCTGATCTCGGCGAAGCAGCAAAAGCGCGTGGCCGGCTACATCGAGCGCGGCCGCGAACTCGGCGCGCAGCTCGCGTGCGGCGGCGAAGCGTATGGCCCCGGCTACTTCGTGAAGCCGACCGTGCTCGTCGACGTCGACCAGAAAGGCCCGCTCGTGCAGGAGGAAATCTTCGGCCCGGTGCTGGTCGCGATGCCGTTCGACACGATCGACGACGCGATCCGTCTCGCGAACGACACGCGCTACGGCCTCGGCGCGAGCATCTGGACCAACAACCTGTCGGCCGCGCACCGGATGATCCCGAAAATCCGCTCGGGTTCGGTGTGGGTCAACTGCCACAGCGCGCTCGACCCCGCGCTGCCGTTCGGCGGCTACCGGATGTCGGGCTTCGGCCGCGAGATGGGCGCGGCCGCGATCGAGCACTACACGGAGTTGAAGTCGGTGCTGATGAACGTGTGATCGCGTCGCCGACGTGCGTCACGCTTGCGCCGCGCCGCCCCGCTTCCCGCCGCACCTTCATGATCGCCGCCGCCGGCCTGCTGTCGGCCGCCGCGCTGCCGCGCGCCGCCCGCGCCGCGCCGGCGCTGCTCGACGAAACCGATCCGGCCGCGAAAGCGCTCGGCTATCGCACCGACGCCGCGCACGTGGACCGCGCGGCGTTCGCGCGCTATGCCCCGGGCCAGGACTGCGGCCGCTGCGGCCTGTACCAGGGCAAGGCCGCCGACCCGAACGCGCCGTGCCCGCTGTTCGGCGGAAAACGGGTCGCGAGCGGCGGCTGGTGCAACGCGTACAACCCGCGGGCCTGAGCGCCGCCGCCCCGCGAAACCCGCACCGCTCGCCCGCCATGCGCGCCGCCCCGCCACGCTCGCCGAAGACGGCCCTCCCGCGAGCACGAATCGCCCGCATCGCCGCGCCCCGCCTGGGTCTTAGGTTTTTGACCGGATGGATTTATGCCCGGGCTTATGCCAGACTCGGCGGGCCTTTTTGCGTGCGGCCGCGCCGGATCGGACGGCCCGACATTCTCCTGAGGAGGGGCGACGTGCAAGACTACTTCCCTTCCGGCCAACGACTTCCGGACCGGCTGCAGGCAACCCGCCTGATTCGCGAACGACTCAGCTCCGACGGCGTGCTGCCGCAAGGCTGCCTGCGCATCGAAATCGACCAGTCCTGGCGGCGCAGCCTCGAACACGGCGTGCGCTGGGACGACGACGCGCGGTTGAACCTGCATGAATTCTGCAATCTCGACGAGCTGCGCGACGCGAACCGCCTGCTGCTCGACGCGGCCGCACCCGAACTCGAATTCCTCGCCGAGCGTTGCGGACGCGACGGCATGATCCTGCTGGCCGATGCGCGCGCAACGATCCTGTCGGTCGACGGCGACGCGAGGCAGCTCGCCGCACTCGGCATCGGCGACATCCGCGCCGGCGCGAGCTGGTGCGAATCGCTGCGCGGCACCAACGCGCTCGGCACCGCGCTCGTCGAAGGCTGCGCGGTCGCGATCGACAGCGGCGAGCATTTCCTCGGCCGGCTGAGCCGTTTCTCGTGCCGGTCGCTGCCGCTGTGCGATCCGCACGGCAACCCGATCGGCGTGCTCGACCTCACGCGCGAAGGCGAGCTGCCGCTCACCCTCGACGGAATGTCGATGCTGATGAGCGCGGCGGCCACGCACATCGAGACGCGCCTGTTCGATGCGTATTTCCCCGAGCACGTCGTGCTCGTCTTTCATCCGCGCCGCACGTATCTCGGTTCCAGTTGGAGCGGCGTGCTCGCCGTGTCGGAAGACGGGCGCATCGTCGCCGCGAACGCGCATGCATGCGAGTTGCTCGGCGCCGCGCGCGACGCACTCGTCGGCCGCCGCTGCGAAAGCGCATCGCCCGCGCGCGCGCCGTCGTTCGTCGCCTTCGCCGAACAAGGCGGAATGCTGCGCGTCGAAGGCGTCGACGCCGCGTTCCACTGCAAGGCGCTGCGCCTGCCGCGCACGATGGCCGTGCCGGCCGTACGCGAACGCGTTTCGGCACCGGCAGCCAATGCGCGCGGCGAAGCCGGCACCCAGGCGCTCGCGGCCCTCGCCGGCCGCCAGCCGCGCCTGTTGCGCGCGCTGACGATGGCGCGGCAAGGGCTCAACAACGGGCTGCCCGTGCTCGTGCAGGGCGAAACCGGCACCGGGAAGGAAGTCGTGGCACGCGCGCTGCACGATGCGAGCCTGCGCACCGGCAAGCCGTTCATCGCGGTGAACTGCGCGTCGATCCCCGAGGGGCTGATCGAGTCGGAGCTGTTCGGCTACCGCGACGGCGCATTCACCGGCGCACGCAAGGGCGGAATGACGGGCCGGCTGATGCAGGCGCACGGCGGCACGCTGTTTCTCGACGAAATCGGCGACATGCCGCTGCACCTGCAGGCACGCCTGCTGCGCGTGCTGCAGGAACGCAAGGTCGCGCCGCTCGGCGCGGGCGACGAGCAGGCCATCGACATCGCGGTGATCTGCGCGACCCACCGCGACCTGCAGACGATGGTGCGCGACAAGAGCTTCCGCGAAGACCTCTACTACCGGATTCACGGCGTCAACGTGCTGCTGCCCGCGCTGCGCGAGCGCGACGACGTCGACCTGATCGTCGCCGCGCTGCTCGCACGGCTCGGCGCGCCGCACGTGCGCATCGATGCGGAGCTCGCCGACGTGTTCCGCCAGCATCGCTGGCCCGGCAACATCCGCCAGCTCGAGATGGTGCTGCGCACGGCGCTTGCGGTGCGCGACGAGCACGACGACGTGCTGGGCCTCGATCATCTGTGCGACGGCTTCATCGACGGCGTGTGCCCGTCGCCCGACGCGTCGTTCGGGCTGATCCGCCGCCACGAGGACGATCTGATCCGCGAATCGCTCGCGCGTCACGACGGCAACGTCGCGGCCGCCGCGCAGACGCTCGGAATCAGCCGCGCCACGCTGTATCGCCGGCTCAAGCGGCTGCAGTCATGACGGGGCGCGCACGTTCGTCCGCTGCTTGCCCTACGGATCGATCGCGCCGATGCTGAAACTCGTCCTGCGTTTCGTGAAGACCGACGACCGCGCGCAACTCGCGCAAGCGCTCGGCTGGCTGTACGGTTTCGTGCGGCCGCACCGGCTCGCGATCGCGGGCCTGCTCGCGTTGTCGGCCTGCGCGTCGCTGCTGGCGCTCGCGCAGCCGTGGCTCACGAAGGAGCTGATCGACCGCGGGCTCGTCGGCAAGGATTTCCGGATGCTCGTCGCGATCGCGTTCGCGATGGTGTTCGCCGGCTTCGTCGGCACG
The DNA here is from genome assembly GCF_003366075.1 of Burkholderia sp. IDO3. NCBI lineage: Bacteria > Pseudomonadati > Pseudomonadota > Betaproteobacteria > Burkholderiales > Burkholderiaceae > Burkholderia > Burkholderia sp. IDO3. The sequence goes on along the minus strand of NZ_CP028962.1, from coordinate 799,110 downwards.
CTGCTCGGCGGCGTCAACCGTTACCTGCATACGCGGCTGTCCGGCCGCGTGCTGTTCTCGCTGCGCGGCGCCGTCTATGCGCACCTGCAGCGGCTGTCGCCGTCGTTCTACGGGCAGCGCCGCCTCGGCGACCTGCTGTCGCGCCTCGACGGCGACGTCGCCGAGATCCAGCGCTTCGCGCTCGACGCGCTGTTCTCCGCGGTGTCGAACGTGATCGGGCTGGTCGGCACGCTCGTGCTGCTGGTGACGCTGTCGTGGAAGCTGTCGCTGCTCGCGCTGCTGCTGATTCCGTTCGAGATCCTGTGGCTGCGCACGATGCGCCGCAAGGTCGAGCGCGATGCGCGCGCGGTGCGCGAAGGCGCGGCCGACGTGTCGTCGTTTCTCGTCGAGACGCTGCCCGCGATGAAGTTCATCCAGGCGGCCGGCCGCCAGCGTGCGGAACAGGCGCGGCTCGACGGGCTCGGCGATCGCTACATGGAGCGCCTGCTGAAGCTGCAGGTCACCGAATTCATCACGCAGTCGGTGCCCGGCACGCTGACGTCGCTGTCGCGCGCCGGCGCGTTCATCGTCGGCGGCTACTGGGTGATTCGCGGCGACTGGCCGCTCGGTTCGCTGATCGCGTTCTCGAGCTATCTCGGGATGGCGATCGGCCCCGTGAAGAGCCTGCTGGGGCTCTACGTCGCGCTGCAACGGATGACGGTCAGCCTCGGTCGCGTGATGGAACTGCAGCGCGCGCCGGTGGCGGTGCAGCCGCCGGCCGTCGCGCGCGAGCTGCCGCCGCGCGGCGACCTCGAATTCGTCGACGTGTGGTTCGCGCACGACACGCGCGCGCAGCCGGTGCTGCGCGGCGCCGCCGCACGCGTGCCGGCCGGCAGCAAGGTCGCGTTGTCGGGACTGTCGGGCAGCGGCAAATCGACGCTGATCGACCTGATGCAGCGCTTCTACGATCCGCAGCGCGGCAGCGTGCGCATCGACGGCGTCGACCTGCGCGACGTCGATCTCGACGCACTGCGCCGGCACGTCGCGGTCGTCAGCCAGGACATCGTGCTGTTTCGCGGCAGCCTCGCGGACAACATCCGCTACGCGGCGCCGCACGCGACTCGCGACGACATCGCCCACGCCGCGCGCGCCGCGCATCTCGACGAACTGATCGCGACGCTGCCGGGCGGGCTCGACGGGCCGGTCGGCGAGCGCGGGCAACAGCTGTCCGGCGGCCAGAAGCAGCGCATCGCGATCGCGCGCGCGCTGCTGCAGGCGCCGGCGATCCTCGTGCTCGACGAGGCGACGTCGGCCGTCGACGAAGCGACCGAGCGGCAGGTCATCGCGCAGATCGACACGCTGTTCGGCGATCGCACGCGCATTCTCGTCAGCCACCGCGCGTCGACGCTCGCCGGCGCCGACCTGCATGTCGAACTCGCGGACGGGCAACTCGTGCGGCGCACGCACCGGGACGTCGCGCATGCGTGACGACGCAAGCGTGCGCGTCGGTGTCGTCGACAGCGGCTATCCGCCGTCGCTGAGCGCGCGCGTGGCCGAGACGCGGCGCTTCTCGCTCGACGACGCTGCGGTGTTGCGGGTCGGCGCCGCCGAACCGGACCGGCTCGGCCACGGCAGCGCGATCTGCGCGACGATCGCGGCCGCCGCGCCCGATGCGATGCTGGTCGTCGCGCAGGTGTTCGACGCGCGCGGCGTGACGAGTGCCGCGCAAATCGCGCACGCGATCGACTGGTTGCTGACACAACGTATCCGCGTGATCAACCTGAGTCTCGGCGTGCGCGCCGATCGCGACTCGCTGCGCGACGCGTGCGCGGCGGCCGTCGCGCAACGCGTGACCGTGTTCGCGTCGAGCCCCGCGCAAGGCACGCCGGTGTTTCCGGCCAGCTATCCGGGCATCGTGCGCGTGACGGGCGATGCGCGCTGCGCACCGGGCCAATGGTCGTGGCTCGACAGCGCGCAGGCCGATTTCGGCGCGATCGTGTCGAGCGGCGCGCCGCGCGCGCCGGCCGGCGCGAGCATCGCGTGCGCGGCGCTCAGCGGCCATGCGGCGCGCTGGTTCGCGCGCCACCCCGACGCGGATACCGCCGCGCTCGTCGCGCATCTGCGCGAAGACGCGGCCTACGTCGGCGTCGAACGGCGCACCCGCGCATCATGAAGCGCGCGCCGATCGCCGTGCTCGGGGCAGGCCCGGCGGGCGCCGCCGCCGCGCTCGGCCTCGCGCGGCTCGGCTATCCCGTCACGGTCGTCAGCGAATGGCGGCGCTTCGATGCGGTCGAAGGCGTGTCCGATCGCGTGCTGCAAGGGCTGCGCCATGCCGGGCTCGTGCAGGCGACCGCGTGCGCGCTGCCGCCGTGCGCGCGCACGACGCGCTGGAACGGCGACACGCGCACGCTCAATCACGAACACCTGATCGACCGCCGCCGTTTCGACGAAGCGTTGCGCCGCGATCTCGCCGAAGCGGGCATCGAGGTACGCGAAGCAACGGTGCGCGCGGTGCAGGCCGACGGCGACGGACATGCGATCCGCATCGATACGCCCGCCGGCACCGACACGCTGCACGCGGCGTTCGTCGTCGAGGCGCGCGGCCGGCTCGCGCCGCTCGCGCGCGACGCGATACGCGGGCCGCAGACGCTGAGCCTGCTGAACGTGTGGCAAGGCACGCCCGGCGATCCGGCATCGGCCATCGAGAGCCTGCCCGACGGCTGGGCGTGGATGGCGCGCCTGCCCGACGGCCGCTGCTACTGGCAGGCGACGCTCGACGTCGCGACCGCGACGCTGCCGCCGCGCGACGCACTGCCCGCGTGGTGCGCGACGCTGCGGCGCACGCCGCTTGCACGCGACTTCTTCGGGAGCGATGCCGGCGACGATGCACGCGTGTTCGCACGCACCAGCAGCGCGACGCTGTGCGGCGACACGGGCGGGGCGAACTGGCTGCGTATCGGCGACGCGGCGATGGCCGTCGATCCGCTGTCCGGCAACGGCATCTTCCAGTCGCTGTCGTCCGCGCTGCAGGCGCCGGCCGTCATCCATACGTTGCTCGCGCATCCCGAGCGCGCGGCACTCGCACTGCGCTTTCACGAGCGGCGCATCACCGCGCTGTTCATGCGTTTCGCACGAATCGGCCGCGACTTTTATGCGCTCGATACGCAATGGGCCGATCGACCGTTCTGGCAGGCGCGCCGCGGGTGGCCCGACGATGCGCCATCGCATCGCGCGCCCGATTTCGGCGCGCTCGCGATCGAGCGTGCGCCCGTGATCGACGGCGATACGATCGCCGAAGCCGATGTCGTCACGAGCCCCGACCAGCCGCTCGGGATCTGGCATCTGCACGGCATCGCGCTCGCGCCGATCGTCGCCGCGCTGCGCGAGCAGCCGGCCGCGCAGGTGCTGGCGCAGTTCGCGCCGCCGCAGGCCGCGCGGGTGCGGCGCTGGCTCGAAACGCAGGGCTATCCGTTCTCGCGCGCGTAACGCACGCTTTCCGTCCTTCGTCTTCCCGCTTCGTCATGCCGTCATGCCGCGGCGCGCGTGCGCCCGCAGGCGTGGTTGCGCACGCATGTCGCGTCTCAAGTTGAGACGCGACATGCGACACGCGATGCGAATTGCTACGCGATTGATACGCGATCCGGCCTGAATCAACCGCATCGCTCGATAAAATGGAACGCAGCCCGCGCATTGCGGTCTTGAAACGGGTGATGGCATGCCATCTGCTTATCGAAGGTCACGCGCCGCACACGCCGCGCGCCGGACCATCGACCGTTTCATCTTTCGAGCCCGCATCCCACATGAAAAAAACACCCCTCATCCTGTCGGCAGGATTCCTGATCGGTTGCGCGAACGCGCATGCTCAAAGCTCCGTCCTGCTGTTCGGTGTCCTCGACGAAGGCATCAACTACACGAACAATGTCGGCGGGAAGTCGTCGTGGCAGATGGCGAGCGGCGATCTCGCCACCAGCCGCTGGGGCATCAAGGGCGACGAGGATCTCGGCGGCGGACTGCACGCGATCTTCGACCTGGAAAGCGGCTTCGCGGTCGAAAACGGCCAGCTCGGCTACGGCAACCGCCTGTTCGGCTACCAGTCGTATGTCGGGCTGCAGTCGGCGCGGCTCGGCACGCTGACGCTCGGCCGCCAGTTCGACACCGTCGCCGACACGATCGGGCCGCTGACCGCGAACGGCAGCTGGGCCGGCTTCCTGTTCTCGCATCCGCTCGACAACGACAACACCGACGCGTCGTTCCATGCGAACAACGCGGTGAAGTATGCGAGCCCCGTGTTCGGCGGATTCTCGGGCACCGTGATGGTCGGGTTGAGCAATCTCGCGGGCGGCTTCACGCAGAACCGGATGCTCGGCGTCGGCCTGAACTACACGTACCAGACGCTGTCGGTCGCCGCCGTCTACGAGAACATGTCGAACCCGGGCACCACGGCGGGCGGCGCGCTGACGCCGGACGACACGGATTTCGTCGCGGGCAACCAGAAGATCTACGGCATCGGCGTGAACTACGGGATCGGTGCCGCGACGCTCGGCGCGGTGTATTCGCACGTGAACGTCGGCCAGCCCGACGCGTCGATCTATGCCGGCAGTCTCGGCCTCGCGAATGCGCGGCTCACGTTCGACAACATCGAAGTCAACGCGAAGTACAACGTCACGCCGGCCTTCCTGGTCGGCGGCATGTATACATACACGCGAGGCGGCCTCGATCAGGCAGGCGTGAAGTCGTCGCTGCACTGGAACCAGTTCGGCGCGATGGCGCAGTACCTGCTGTCGAAGCGCACGTCGGTCTACACGCAGGTCGCGTATCAGCTGGTGGGCGGCAGCGCGACCGGCACGCCGCTCGACGGCGCGCTCGTGCCGGGTTCGCCCGGCGCGTCGTCGAACGGGCACCAGATCGTCGCGCGCGTGGCGCTGAATCACACGTTCTGAGCGTTCGCGCCGCGTGCCGGGCCGCCGCACACAAGCGCGGCACGCGGCGCTCAGAAGCCCTGCATCGTCACCGTCGGATCGACGACCAGATGGACGACGCCGTAGATCACCGCGCCGACCAGCACCGCGAGCACGATCGCGACGAACGGCAGCATCGTGAAGTTGACGTTCGCGAGATCGGACGCGTGCGCCTTGCTGTTGCGCACGCCGAAGAAACTCCACAGAACCAGGCGGATCATGCTGAACAGTTTCATGATGTTGCTCCTTTCCTCTATCGGTTGACGCTATCGTCGATCCGACAGGCATCCGGAAAAAGAAGCAGTTGCGCGCGGTTTTTGCGCAGCACGGGCTGTGCGACCGCGTGTCGCATGGCGGCGGCACCGGGACGGCGCGCGTCAGAGATCGAGCACGAGCGGCGCCGTGGCCCCTTGTGCCGGCTGCGCGACACACAGCAGCGCGCAGCCCGGCTCGACCGGCGCATCGTGCGCCTGCACGTAGTCGACCGTGCCGGACAGCACGCGCGTCGCACACGTGCCGCACGATCCGGACCGGCATTCGGACGGCACCGCAATGCGCTGCCCTTCGGCGAATTCGAGCAGCGTGCCGTCGGCAGGCGTCCATCCGGCATCGCGCGCCGAGCGGCGAAACACGACGGGCACGCTCGTCGCCGGCAACGCCGCTGCCGTGCGGGCCGTGCTGCGCGTGACGCTCGACGGCCCGAACGCCTCGAAGCGGATGCGTTCGTCCGGCACGTTCAGCGCGCGCAGTCCTTCATACACATCGCGCATGAACGCGGACGGCCCGCACAGATAGAAGTCGTAGTCGTCGAACGGCAGGATCCGCTTCAGTTGCGCGATGTCGATGCGGCCCGGTCGCGCCGCGCCGTCGCGTTGCGGCTGGCTGTCGAACCAGTGCAGCGCGACGCGCGCGTCGGTATCCGCGATGCGTGTCAGCGCGGCGGCGAACGGCCGGTCCGCCATGTCGCGTGCGCCGTGCACGAACACCACGCGGCGTGACGGCGCATCGTCGGCGAGCGCGCGGCGCAGCATCGCGATCATCGGCGTGATGCCGATGCCGGCCGAAACCAGCACGGCCGGGCGCGGGCTTGCAACGTCGAACGTGAAACGGCCGCGCGGCATCTGCGCGTCGAGCGTCATGCCGGCCCGCGCATGGTCGTGCAGCCATGCCGACACGCGCCCTTCCCGCTTCACGGTGATCCGGTAATCCGCGCCGCCGGGCGCATCCGACAGCGTGTAGCTGCGGATCGCCGGCACATCGTCACCCGGCAGCACGACCCGCAGCGTCAGATGTTGCCCGGCCTCGTACGCGGGCAGCGCGCCGCCGTCGGCCGGTTCGAAATGGAACGAGCGGATCGCGCGCGCTTCGTCGACGATCTTCGCGATGCGCAACGCTCGCCAGCCGGAGGCGGATACGGATACGGCGGACGGCGATACCGCAACCGCGCCCGCACTCGCCGCCATCGCCGCGAACTGCGGCGCCCGCTCGACCGCCGACCACCGGAACGGCAGCACGCCCCGCGTGCGCCGCACTTCGCGCACATGAAACCGCACGACGCGCTGCGCGCCGTCGAACGACGCGACGAGCGGCCCGTCCCACACGATCTCCGCATCTGCGGCGACATACACGAGGTCGCCGCGCTCGAAATCGACGAACAGCAACCCCGCGCGCGGATCGTGCCGCAGGTTGCCGAGCGTATTGAAGAAACGATTGCCGCTGAAATCCGGCGTCGTCAGCGTCCGCGCATCGTCGACGCGCACGAAGCCCGGCATGCCGCCGCGATGCGACACGTCCGCGCCGCGCGCGGCGCCCGCCCCGGCCGACGTGTTCGCGCTCGCGACGAAGAACGTATCGGCATGCGTGAGCAGCGCGCGATCCGCATCGTTCAGCCGGTCCGATGCGCCGGATGCGACGACCTCGGCCGACGCCCCGCCTTCGCGCCGCACGAACGTCGGCGTCCGGCCCTGGATGTACTTCGCGCAATTGCCGAAGCTCTGCTCGACCGCGACGGTGAGCGCGCCGTCGTTCACCGCGCGCACGACGCCGTTCACGCGATTGCGCCGGCGCGTGTCGAACTCGATCCCGAGCCCGCCGAGCGATGCACCCGGCTGCCACGCACCGCTCAGCGGATCGCCCGGCAGCGCGTCGCCGCCGATGCGCAGCGTGCGCGCGTCCGGCGTCGTCACGAAACCGGGCATGCCGACCCGCAGCGTCGCCCACGGCTGCCCGTGCGCATCGACACCGCCGAGCACGAAGAACGGCAACTGCCCGAAAAACGTCCGGTGCTGCTCCGGCATGAACCGCCGGATCCCGCGCCGGCCGGCCGCGTCCGCGGCCTCCGTCACGCCCGCGCGCTGCTGCACGGCGAGTTCGCCTGCATGAAACGGCGCATCGCCGGGTTCCCGGCCCGGTACGGCGGCGGTCGGCGCATTCATCGCGTTCTCCCGAAACAGGCCGAAACAGACATCTGGCGGCCGCACCGCGTCAGGCGGCGAGCAGGCCGGCGCGCGTCGGCGGCATGCCGACGAAGCCCGGCAGCGCCTCGACGCGCGCGAGCCATGCGCGCACGTGCGGATACGGCTCGAGCGACACGCCGCCCTCCGGCGCGTGCGCGATGTACGTGTACGCGGCGATGTCGGCGATCGTCGGCTGCGCGCCGGCGGCGAACGGCTTGCCGGCCAGCTCGCCATCGATCACGTCGAGCACCTTCGCGGCCATGCGCTTCGCGGCGTCGTGATCCAGCGGCGCGCCGAACACGGTGACGAGCCGCGCGGCGGCCGGCCCCGACGCGATCGGGCCGGCTGCGTACGACAGCCAGCGCTGCACGGCCGCCGCGCCGCGTGCGTCGTCGGGCAGCCAGTGCGCGTCGCCGTAACGCTTCGCGAGATAGACGAGGATCGCGTTCGAATCGGCGATCACGATGCCGTCGTCGTCGATCACGGGCACCTGCCCGAGCGGATTGAGCGCGAGGAACGCGGGCGCGCGCTGCGCGCCGGCCGCGAGGTCGACGTCGACGGTCTCGGACGGCAGCCCGAGCAGCGCCAGGAACAGCCGGACCCGATGCGCGTGCCCCGACAGCGGGAACGAATAGACGCGAATCGGACGGGCAGGCGTGCTGGCAGCGGACATGGAAGATCTCCTGAATCTCGCGCCGCCGGAAGTCGGCGACGAACGGCTCCAGCGTAGCGCTCGCCGTTCACGCGCAGAAGACGGATAATCGATGAAACATTATCCTCTTCCATAGGACAATCGACGATGGCCGACCTGCGCGACGTGAACCTGAACCGGCTGGCGATCTTCGTCGCGGTGGTCGATGCCGGCTCGCTGACGGCCGCGGCCGAACGGCTCGGCCTCGCGAAGACGGTCGTCAGCACGCACATGCAGCGCCTCGAATCCGAGGTCGGCGCGAACCTGCTGGTGCGCACGACGCGGCGGCTGAGCGTGACCGATGCGGGACGCGCGTTCTACGACGCATGCCGCGACATCGTGCGCGCGACCGAAAGCGCGCTCGACGCGGTGTCGTCCGACGCGGGGCCGCTGCGCGGCACGCTGCGCGTGAGCGTGCCGATCGACTATGGCGCGCTGGTCGTCGCGCCGGCCATCGTCGCGCTGCGCGACGCGCATCCGGGGCTCGACGTCGAGCTGATCGCGAACGACCGCGTCGTCGATCTGGTCGCGGACCATCTCGACGTCGCGATCCGCATCGGCCGTCTCGCGGATTCGAACCATCGCGCGGTGCAGTTGGGCGAATACGAGAAATGGCTGGTCGCGAGCCCGGCGTTCGTCGCGCGGCACGGGCTGCCGCGCGAACCGGACGCGCTGGCCGCGCTGCCGTTCGTGATGCTGTCGACACTGCCGCGCCCGCATACGATCGAGCTCGACCGCGCGGGCGGCGGCCATGCGTCGGTGCGCTGCGTCGCGCCCGTCGTGTCGAATACCGCGACCGCGTGCCGCGCGATCGCGCTCGCGGGCGGCGGCTTCGGGCTGCTGACGGATTTCTCGATCGCGGACGACGTCGCCGCCGGCCGGCTCGTGCGGCTGCTGCCCGCGTGGCGCTCGGCGCCGGCCGGGATCCATGCTGTGTATCCGTCGACGCGGCTGCCGTCGCCGAAGGTGCGCGCGTTCATCGACGCGATGAAAACGCGGATCGCCGAAACGCGGCCGGGCGCACCGGCGGGCCGCGCGCAATCGAAACGCACGGCCCGCTGAAAGCCGGCCGCCGGATGCGCCGGGCGCGTCCGGCACACGATGTTTCCGTGCGCTTTCAACTGCTTTTCACCGGGTTTCCACACCCGAATCAATCACTCCATTTGTTCACAAAAAATCTCATATTGATTTTCGAGATTTTTGACTAACCTTATTCCCGGTAATACGCTGAATTGCGTTTACCGAAACGTTTCAATTCTCCGCTTCATTCCAATCAAGGAGTTTGAAAATGCAAACCGCCGCAATTTCATGGGGAAGCACGCCGTCGATCCGCGTCTACACGGCCAACGGCAACAAGATCACCGAACGCTGCTACGACGGCCAGAACTGGTACACCGGCGCGTTCGCCCAGGCGGGCGACAACGTCTCGGCGACTTGCTGGCTGGTCGGCAGCGCCGTTCACATCCGCGTGTACGCGACCAGCGGGGGTTCGACGACCGAGTGGTGCTGGGATGGCGACGGCTGGACCCGCGGCGGTTATACGGGCTCCTGATCCCGCCTCCCGCCGGCGCGACACGAACCGGTTTCGCGCCGGCCGGGGCACGCTTAATTCGGGCCGTATTATTTTATCGACAGGACAAGAAATCGAATCGAAATATAAATAATTAATACCCTGCTTAATGCATTGCCACCGCCAATGCACGATAGATTTATTTCATTCATGCGGAATGAAATTGAATCGCGACAGGTCATCGACGCGAAGCCGGCGCCGAACCGCGCGTTCAGGCGAGCCCGTTGCCCACCGCGTAGTGGAACAGCTCGGCATCGCTCGTGATGCCGAGCTTGTCCATCGCGTTGTGCTTGTGGGTGCTGATCGTCTTGATGCTGCGGCCGAAATGCAGCGCGATGTCCGTCATCGACATGCCGTGCGCGCACAGCCTCACGATCTCGATTTCGCGCGGGCTGAGCGGACGCGCGCCGTCTTCGGCGCTCGCGGCCGGTGCCTGCCGCTGCGGCAGGCTCGCATAGCTGCGGCCGTGATACGCGGCGGCGATCGCGAGCGGCAGCGCGCTCAGGTTGCTGCGCTTGCCGACCACGGCCAGCACGCCGGCGTCGCGGATATGCTGCAGCAGCGCGGGATTGTCGAGCATCGTGAGCACGACGAGCCGCACCAGCGGGAAGGTCGTGCGAATCGTCTCGAGCATCAGCAGGCCGTCCGCCTGCGTATATCCCGGCATCGCGAAATCGGTCACCGCGACGTCGCAGCACGTCCGGGCCAGACAGTCGAGCAGCGAACCCGGCTCGCCGGCCTCGCCGACCACGACCAGATCCGGCGCCTGCGCGAGCACCTGACGAATCCCCACAACAGTCAACGGATGGTCATCCGCTATCACAACCCGCATCTTCACCCGTCGCCCCCCTTTGCGTTGTCCTTTCCAGGCGCCGCCGGTACGCTCGCCGCCAGACGCATCACATGCCCGATCAGGTAATCCATCAGCCGCAAAACCTCCTCACCCTCGGCCCGGATCGCGCCGGGCTCGCCCGTCGCCGCGCTGGTGCGCAACGCGTCGACGAGCATGTCGACATGCACTTGACGAAACAGGCCGAACGCACCGCTCACGGTGTGGCACCACCTGCGTAGCGCGGCCCGGTCTCCGTCGTCGAGCGCCCTCGCGAGCGCCGCGCGATCGTCCGACAGGGACCGGCGGCACAGCGCGAGTATATCGAGCGCGGCCCCGTCGGGATTCGTCGAAACCCCGAACGCCTGCAACAACGCGTCCTCGTCGAGCGCAGCCGCATCGAAGCGCCGAGCCGCCACGACCGGCTCCCCCGCGCCGCCGGCTCGATCGCGCGCCGCCGCCGTCACCGCGTCGAGCGTGCGGCCCAGCACGTCCAGCGCGACCGGTTTGCGCAGATACGCCGTTGCGCCCGCTTCCGCGCCGGATCGCGCGCCGTCACCGACATCGCTCCCAGCCAGCCCCGTCAACACCACGACGGGCAGCGCCCGCAGCCGCGGCCGCGCATGCGCGCGCAATGCGGTCGTCAGCGCGATTCCGTCCATCACCGGCATCAGGAGATCCGTCAGCACGACGTCGACGTCGGCCGTACCGGTTTCGAGTACGTCGAGCGCGTCGCGGCCGTTGCGGCATGCGCTGACTCGATGGCCGAGTTGCTCGAGCTGGCGTTGCAGCGCTTCGCGCTGAAGCGCGTGATCGTCGACGATCAGCACCCGATAGCGGCCGGCCGGTTCGCGATGCCCGCCGACCGGCGTCCCGTCATTCGTCGCGGCGTTCGTCCCCGCGTGCCGCGCGAGCGCCGTCTCGCAGGCATCGACGAAGCCGCGCCAGGTGAGCGGATCGCAGTCGAGCGGCACCCGCGCCTGCGGACCGGCGAGTGCGCCCGCATCGAGCCATACGACCGCCTGGCCATGCGCGGCCGCGCTCAGCCGCACGGTCCGTTCCGCCGTGTCGGGCGCGACGATGCGCATGCCGGCCGCGCGCGCATGGTCGCGTAACGCGGCCGCAACGGCCGGCTCGTCATGTTCGATCGCCATCGCGAGCCCGGCGAGCGACGCGGGCGGGCAATGCGCGGCGACGACCGGGCAACGCAGCCGCAACGTCGCGACCGTGCCGCCTCCCGCCTTGCTCGCCAGCAGCAGATCGCCGCCCAGCGATGTCGCGATGCGCCGCGAAATCGCCAGGCCGAGCCCCGCCCCCGCGTGCGGCCGCCGGCCGGCGCGCGAACCCGTCGCATACGGCTCGAACACATGCGCGCGGACGTCGCCATCGATGCCGCGCCCCGTATCGGCAATCTCGACGGTCAGCTCGATCGTGCCGCCCGCCGCCGCGGCGCGCGCATCGAGCGACACCGTGCCGGATTCGGTGAACTTGATCGCGTTGCCGAGCAGATTGACGAGAATCTGCCGCACCCGGTCGCCGTCGACGCACAACACCGCCGGCACGTCCGCGCGCACACGCAGCCGCAAGCGCAGCCCTTTGTCGCGCGCCTGCGGCGCGAGCAGCGCGAACACGCCGTCGAACAGCGCGCGCGGCTCGACGGCTGCCGGCCGGATGGGCAACCTGCCCGCATCGGCGCGCGCATGATCGAGCAGATCGTCGAGCAGGCGCGCCAGCGATTCGCCGGACTCGTACGCGAACGCCAGCCGTTGCCGCTGCGCCTCGGTCGACGCGTCGCGCCGGGCCAGCTCGACGAGCGCAAGCAACGCGTGCAGCGGTGTGCGGCATTCGTGGGCGGCTGTCGCGAGCATGTCGCGCGTCGCGGCCGACGCATGCCGTGCATGTGCCAGTTCGCGCCGCGCAAGACCGGCGGCGAGCAGGCCGGCCGCCAGCGCTGCCCATGCGGCCCCCTGCATCGCGGCGGACATCTCGTCGGCCACCGCCGTCGCGCACGCCATGCACGCCGCCACGCACGCCGCGGCGTACAGGCCCCGCACGATCCAATGCCGCTGATTTTCTACGCGATCCGAAGCGTCATGCATACCTTCGTGTCAACCGCCGTCAGCCATCCGCACCTCCGTTCGACCGTCGCGGCAAGCGTCGCTGGCAAATACGGCGCCGCGGCACGCCGGCCTCGCATCGTCGCCCTTGCATCGCCCGCGCGATCACGGTCGATCCTCGCCCCCGCACATGCCGGCGTCGCCAGCCACGTCAATACCGCACGTCGACGATCACGCTGTCGGTGTACGTGCCGATCGGCGGGGTCGGCTGGTCGGTATAGATGCGCGCCGTGTACGGGAACGGCTGGGTCGACTGGCCGTCGGCCGCGCCCGGGCTGTTCACGCGATTGGTCGCCTGTTTCCATACCGTGCCGCCACCCGAGCCGTAGATGTCGTACTGCAACCGGTTCGCGCCGCTCGCCATCTGCCGCCGTCCGTTCGCCGCCGCATTATTGCCCGGACTCAATCCGACCGTGTAGACCATGCCCTTCGTGCAGGTCAGCGACAGGCTGCCGTTGACCGGCGCGAAGCTCGCGACCGTCGGCGCGGCGCCGAAGTTGACGTCCGGTGCGTTGATCAGGCAGTCGTTCGTCACGGTGAGCGTCACCGGCACGGTCACCGACGTCGAGCCGTCGGTCCAGCCGATACAGACGATGATGCCGATCCCGCTGCAAACGTGCCAGCTCCAGTTGATCGTCAACGTGTCGGTATAGGTGCCCGCCGCGACGTTCGCGCCGACCCCGGTGCGCAGGTACAGCGGCAGCGATACCGAGCCGCCGCCGATCCCGATGAAGTTGAGGAACTGCGTGCTCGCCCAGTTGTTCGTCTGGCCGAAGTTGAGCTGCGTCGAATAGTTCTTGTCGGCAAATATCGAATACGTGATCTTGTCGCCGGTCGGGCCGGTCAGCACGCCGCCATTGGCCGACGAGATCGTGCCGTTGATATAGTTGCCGACGACCAGGAACGTGGCCAGCGCGCCGCTGCACGACAGGCCGATGTTGCTGGACGACGTCGATTGCGCCTGATTCTTCACGACGAACGAGGTCACCGTGCCGAACGCCGCCGGCATCGGGCTTGCCGCCGTGCAGTCGGCGTGAGCCTGCAGCGGAACAAGCAGCGCGAGCAACGCCGTCAATGCAACGCGTCGCAGCAGTTTGCGGATCGTTTTCATTCGGTTGATCTCGTTTTCATTGGCCGCACACGAGCGGACCGACGCGATGCATGCCGCGCGCGTCGACGTCGACATCGAAGCGCGCGTCGCATACGCGGCCGTCCGGCTGCGCCACGCTCAGATGATTGACGGCGGACAGCCCCTCGAAATAGGTTTCGCCGTTCCAGCCGACCAGCGCCGTCTGCCCGCTTTCGCGATGGGTGACGCGCGAGCCGATCCGGATCGGCTTGCCCGCGCCGTCGACCAGCACGATGCTCGCCGACACGACCCGCTCGACCGGGAACGTGACCAGCGCGCCGGCCTGCTGGCGCACCGCGACACGGCGCTCGACCGTCGGCACGCGCATGTCGGCCGGCAGGCCGAGCGGATCGATCTCGTACTTGGCCGCGTAATACGACGGCGACCACGGCACCAGCAGATGCCCCTGCCCGTCGGTCGTGCCGATCAACTGGTTCTCGTAGCGCACCGGAATGCCCTTCTGCCCTTGCGTGTCGATCAGCACGAACGCGTCGTCGACACGATTGGCCGGCAGCACCGCGCCGTCCATCACGACGACCGAGCCCTGCATCTCGCCCCAGCGCGTGTAGCCCTGGCTCGGCCCGTAGCCGTACAGGCCGCCCTGCACCTGGAAGTAGCGGTTGCGCCACGTCATGTCGGCCTGCTGGTAATGCGACGCGCCGCCCGCATACGCGAGGTTCCAGCCAAGCCCGCCGTCGCTCGGCACGCTGCGGCTGTACTGGGTGCGCTCGGTCCAGTTGCCGTCGCCGTCGCGCGTCGCGCCCGCGCTCACCACGCCCTTGTCGCCGAGCGGCACGATCAACTGCATCTGCGCGGCGATGCCGCGATCGCCGATCGTCTTGTTGAGCGCCGCATAAAGCGTCGCGCGGCCGAACAGCGGCCGCGTATACGACACGTTCGCGATCCGCGTGCGCGAGCCGTCGCCGCCGCGCACGTCGAAGTAGCCGGCGCCGAGCGTGCCGCCCAGCGTGCCGAGATTCAGCGCGCCGGTCGCCTGCGTGCTGCTGCGGACCAGCCGGTAGTTGACGTTGGACGGCAGGTCGTACACGGACAGGTCGCGGAACCCGCCGGTGCGCTGGGTGCGCTGCAGCGCGACGCTGAAGCGCTGCGACGTGTAGCTATAGCCGAACGCATACTGCTGCCCTGACGCGCCTTCGGCGCTGCTCTGCGTGAGCGCCGCATTGAGCACGCCGAGCCGGCCGACACCGACGTCGAAGCCGAGGCCGCCGAGCGCGAGCCGCTCGCCGCCTTCCGCATGCCCCTCGACAGTCAGATAATTGGTGACGCCGTAGCGGGCGGTGCCCGACGCCGCAAATTTTCCGTAGGAAAACGAACTGATTCCATAATCGCGCCGCATCGCGCCGAGCGACAGCGAATAGTCCGTCAGGCCCTTCTGCAACAGCGTATTGGCGACGTAGAACGGGATCGTGGTTGCGACCTGGCGACCGAGCGCGTCGGTCGTCACGACGGTCGCCTCGCCGGCGCCGTTGATGAACGGCACGTTGTTCAGCGCGAACGGCCCGGGATTCACCTGCCCGGTCGCCGTCTTGCTGCCGTTGATGAACAGGTCGACCGCGGTCGGCACCGCCGCCTGCCCGGCGAACTGCGGCAGCGGATACGTGACGATGTCGGGCCGCACCGCGAAGTCGCGCGCGACCGACACGCCGCCGAGCCGCACCGCGCTCGTCCACGACAACGCGCCCGTGATCAGGTCGCCTGCCGTGTAGGTGATCATCCGGTCCTGGTCGGAATAGCGCCACGTCGTGTCGTAGCGCAGATAGCGGTTGTCGCCGGACGCGCCCGCCGCCCCCGCGCCTTCGCCGTACGAGCGGCGATAAACGCCGGTGTTGACGAGCGTGCCCCACCGGTCGAACACGCGCTGCTCGGTCCATGCGGACGTATAGCCGGGCCCGTGCGTCGGCGCACTCGTATAGACGTCGTAGTTGAACAGCATCCCGAAGCTGACCGCCGCCGGCGTGCGGTCGTAGAGCCGCGCGGACCCGACCGTCTGCTGCGGCAGCCAGTCGGGCGGCACGTCCAGCCGGAGCTGCTGCGCGGTGCTGTCGTAGGCGACGGTGACGCCGTCGAGCTTCGCGAGATCGACCATCCGGTCCGGCGCGGCGCCGGTGCGCACCGACACCTTCGCGAGATCGGCGGCGCGCACGTAATACGCGCCGTCCTGATAGCGCACCGGCACGACTTGCCCGGTCGGCAGCGCGTTGACCACCAGTTCCAGGTACAGCGTGCCGCTGCGCATCGCCTGGCTCGGCATCGGCAGCGCACGGCCGAAATTGTCCGCCAGCAGCATCGCGTCGTACGCGTGCGCCGGCCCCGTCGCCGCGAACACAAGCCCCACGGCCCAGGCGGCGTCGCGCAAGCGCGGCGACCGCTCGCCGTTGATTCGATTCCTCCGCCTCAAGGCCATCCCCGTATTGGTTTGATTCGATCGATCGCCGTTCGTGACACGGTCTCGTCAGTGCGCGTCGGTGGCGTCCGGCTCGATCGCGACGCCTGCCACTCCGTTGACGGTCGCGACCAGCTTCGGCTGCGCCGCGAGCTTCACGCTGTCAGGCAGTTCCCAGCGCATCCGGGCGCCGGGCAGCACGTAGCCGAGCAGGCCGCGCGCGACGTCGCTGCGCGCACCCGGCGCATCGAACGCGACCTGCGTGATGCGCGCATGCACGCGGCCCCGGTTCGTCATCACGAGCCAGCGCCGGCCGCCGTTGCGTTCGAGATGCCAGCCGAGCGCCGGCTGCGCGGCCGTCGCCGGATCGCGCTTGCGTTCCGGGTCCGGCTTCGTCCATATGCCCTGCCCATACACGAACAACGGAATCGAGTAATGCATCTGGAACTTCACGCCGAGCTGCGCCTGCTTGTCCTGCGCCGCCGCGTCGTCGTCCGGTTGCGGGATTTCGTCGATCAGCACGCGATAGGCGTCCTCGGTGCCGGGCGCGGTGTCTGCGAGCCGCGTGAGGCGGATCAACTGACGCTTGCCGGGCGGCACCGTCGCCATCGGCGGGCTGCCGGCGACGCGGGTCTGGTCTTCCGCGTACAGATCCTCGCCGCCCTCCTCGCGCCAGCCGAGCACGCGAATCTGCAGCGTCACCGGCCGGGTATCGCGGTTCTCGAGCCACAGCGCGCCCGCCCGCTGGTCGCTCTCGATCACGGGATCGATCGGCCAGATCATCACGGAGGCGGCCGCGTGCGCGGCACCCGCGCCCGTCACCGCCAGTGCGGCCAGTGCGGCGCGCACCGCGCGCCGGAGACCGGTAGCGGCGCGTCGGTCGACGACAGCATCATTCATCGTGCATTCCTAATTGGATTCAGTAACTCAGGGTGACCTGGGCGACGTCGGTATAAGTGCCGGCCGGCGCGGCGCCGCCAGGCAGCGTCAGCGCGCCGTAGATCGGCAGGCTCGCCACGCCCGATACGGGAATCGAGATCGCCTGCCCGATGCCGATCGCCTGCGTATGGGCCGCGTCCGCATAGAGCCGGTACGCGACCTGCACCCCGCCCGGGCCCTGCAGGTTGCGCTGCGTATTGCCCGCGCTCGGCTGGATGCCGCCGTCGATCACCATCTTCAGCGTCGAGCCGGGCGAGCATTCGATCTGCAGCGCGCTGCCGGCCGTCGCCGCGCTCACGTTGCCGGTGGCAACCGCCGGATGCGCGCCGAAGTCGAGCTTGCCGAAGTTGAGACCGGCGGTGCCGCCGCCCGCCACGCCGCACCCCGCGACGATCTGCGCGCTGACCGTGAAGACCCCGGTCGTCGGCACCGCCGTGTCGGCCAGGCCCAAGGCGGGCAGCGTCACGGCCCCCAGCAGCAGCACCACACTTTTGCTCGTCCGCATAACGCTCGTCCGCATAACGATAGGCAGGAAAGAGGCCGCCTTGCCGCTCTCGGGTGAAAGCCGCAAGGCAGGAACGGCCGGCAGCGCGAGGCTTACCAGCCGAGCGTGACGTTCAGCACGTCCGTATAGGTGCCGGCAGCCAGGGCGGTGCTGCTCGTCTTGTTCGCAACACCGTAGATCGGCAGTGCGAACGCCGCGCCCGGAGAAGGCACCGCCACGGCTTGCGCCGTGCCCGCGACGTATTGCTTCGCGTGCGCGGAATCGGCGTAGACCTCGTACGGGACGTACGCCGTGCCGTTCGCCAGCGCGCGCGTGCCGGTGCCGATGCCCGTGCCCTTGCTGGCGTTCTGGCCGCCGTCTACCGTCACCTGCACCGACGTCACGTCCGGCGAGCAGGTCACCTGCGTGGCGGTCGAACCGCCGCCCGTCGCCTGCGAATTCAGCGAGCCGGTGAAGCCGCTCGGCTGGGTGCCGAAATCGAGCGTCCCGAAGCTGGTCGCGCCGACCGAGCCCGAGCCCGTATCGATGGCGCAGCCGGTGGTGAGCACGAGTTGCGAGTTCACCGTCCCCGTAAGCGGGCTCGTCTGGGCTTGGGCGGCTGCGCAAACCGACGCGAAGGCGACCGCCGCCAAAAGTTTCCACTGAGCATTCATGTTGTTTCCCTGGATGATTGAAAGAACCGCTATTGCGTCATTCGCCCTGCATCACCAGTCGAGCGTGATGCCGAGCAAATCCTCGTAAATCCCGGCCGGGAGCGCCTGCGCCTGACCCTGGACGACACCGAACAACGGCAGCGCCACCTCGGTGTGCGCGTCGTCGATGAGAAACGACTGGGGGATCAGCGGCACGTACGGCAGGCTGCGCGCCGGATCGCGGTACACGTTGTAGGGCACCCGGGCGACGACGCGCCCGGCGGCATCGCGCTTCACGACGTAGCGCGTCGCCTGCGTGCCGTTGCGGCCGCTGTCGATCGACACCAGAAAGCCGTCGATGTCGGGGCTGCACGCGACGCGCACCTGCCCGCCGGCGGCCGTCGAGCGACCGTCGGCGGTCAACGGGTCAACCCAGGTCGGGCCGTGCTCGCCGAACGCCAGACGGCCGAAATCCGCCGTGCCCGCGAGCGCGCCCACCTGGCAGCCGCTGCGCACGTGCAGGCTGACGTCCATCGCGCCCGACAATTGCCCCGCGTGCGCGCAAAGGAAAGGAAACGCCAATAATCCACCGATTATTTTCTTCGGCATTCTTCCGACCATTCTGGCCTCCGGCAAACTCTCTTTTCTCGCTAACTCTATTAAATATCGAGACCGAGCCGGAAACGCATTCGAATTTGCCTCTCTCGTGAGACAAATCATCACGCGTGTAAATACCACCCCGCGCACCTCGCGAATCGGAGATTTTTCCGTACGGATGCCCCTGCCCGCCGGAGCATGCTCGACGCACGCCGGACCGGGCCGGATTTCCGTTACGCTGTTAATACATCCCGTTATCGCTTCAGGGAAACCACTCATTCCGGTGGTTTTCACGCAGATGTCATTTCATTTCCCGGCCTGAATTTAGTTCTTAATATTTATCGAGATAATGAATAGCTTACATTTTCCGCACCATCGGAATATTCCGATACCGGATGAATTTGACGAAATTTAACGGTTCGCGAACTATTTTAAACAAAGGCGAATCGGCCGCGCCGGTCGCGCCAGCCGGCCGAGGCGCGCGGTGCCGGCCGGAACGGCGCGACGCCGTTGCGGAAACCGGAAATGTGTCGGAACGTGAACATCGGGAACGGGAACGGAAAAGCGACGAAGCGAATACTCGACGTATTCGTGAAGAGCATGACGCGGCGATCGCCCCTTCCGGGGGCCAACCTCGCGAATGAATGTTCCCAAAACAGGAGGACGTGCCTTCCGCCCGCATGGCGGCGTCGTTCGTCGTTGCAATCGCTATGGCCATTGCGCCGCCTCTCTCCTTGCACGCGCCCGGAGGAAGCCCTTCGGGGACGGGCGGAAAGGCACGTTCGCAAGCCCGCGATGAGCGGGAACAGGCTCTACCCTTCCCGCAGCGTCCCCAGCAGCACCTTCCTGCAGCTCGCGACCATCTGTGCCTCCGGATCGCGATAGCCGGTGAGCAGCCACGCCGCGCCGACGTTCGTCATCGCGCCGACGAGCGCGAGCCCGATCAGCCGCTGCTCGGTGCGCGCCGCGGGCGTCACGGCTTCGCGCGCCGCGCCGATCGCCATGATCAGCTTGCCGAAGTCGATCAGCATCCGCTGGTAGGTCATGTCGGTATCCGCGCTGACGCCCATCACTTCGAGCAGCAGCACACGCGCCGCGCACGGATCGCGCAGGAAACCGAAGAACGCGGCGAGCCCCGCGTCGACGCTCTCGCGCAGATCGCCGCCGCGCTCGGCCACCGCGCGCGCGACCGCGTCGCGCAGCTGCTGCGCATGATGCAGATAAGTACAGCGCAGCAGATCCTCGGTGCTGTCGAACGCCGCGTAGAAATAGCGATCGTTGAGCTTCGCTTCCTGACAGATCGACCGCACGGTCGCCTTGCGGAACCCGACCGTGCCGAACACGCGCGTCGCCGCGCGAATCAGCGCATCGCGCCGCTCCGCGGCCCGCACCTCGGGCGCCACGCCGCCGTACGCCCGACCCCGTTTTTCCGTTTCGAATGCTTTCTCCATTTCGCTATTTGACATCAGGACACCCGAAAACTAAAGTGGTGACGAACAACACCACAATAGACGCGCCGCCGGTGCAGCGCAAGCGGGAACGGGAGGAACGACACATGAAGGGTTTTTCCGGCAAGGTCGCCGCGATCACGGGCGCCGGTTCGGGCATGGGCCGCAGCCTCGCGGTCGAGCTTGCGCGGCGCGGCTGCGAGGTCGCGCTCGCCGACGTCAACGACGTCGGGCTCGCCGGCACGGCGGCCGCCTGCGCGCGGCACGGCGTGCGCACGAGCACGCGGCGGCTCGACGTCGCCGATCGCGACGCGGTGTTCGCGTGGGCCGATTGCGTGCGCGCGGAACACGGCAAGGTCAACCTGATCTTCAACAATGCGGGCGTGTCGCTGGCCGCGAGCGCCGAGACCGCGCGCATCGCCGATCTCGAATGGATCGTCGGCATCAACTTCTGGGGCGTCGTGCACGGCACGCAGGCGTTCCTGCCGCATCTGCGCGCGTCGGGCGACGGGCATGTGATCAACACGTCGAGCCTGTTCGGGCTGATCGCGATGCCGACCCAAAGCGCGTACAACGCGACCAAGTTCGCGGTGCGCGGCTTCACCGAAGCGCTGCGCATGGAGCTCGAGCTCGACGGCGCGCCGGTGAGCGCAACCTGCGTGCATCCGGGCGGCGTCGCGACCAACATCGTCGATGCGAGCCGCGTCGACACCAGCATCCATGCGCTCACGGGTCAGGACGAAGCGACCCATCGCCGCCAGGCGAACCGCCTGATCAACGCGACGACGGCCGACGATGCCGCTCGGCAGATCCTCGCCGGCGTCGAGCGCAACGCGCGCCGCGTGCTGGTCGGCGCCGATGCGCGCCGTCTCGACAAGATCGCGCGCCTGCTCGGCGCCGGCTATCAGCGGCTGATGCTGCGCCACGTGCGCCGCGCCCGCGCACGCAACCTCGAACGCGCGCCTGCCCCGGCCGCGCGCCCGACCACGCCGACCCAGGACCCAGCATGACCTCGACCACGACCGACCGGCGCGATGCGCCGCCCGCCCGCGGCGACAGCCGCGACCTCGACGTGCTGATCGTCGGCGCCGGCCTGTCCGGCATCGGCGCCGCGTATCACCTGAAGAAGCGCTGCCCGCATGCGAGCGTCGCGATCGTCGAGGCGCGCGATGCGATCGGCGGCACCTGGGACCTGTTCCGCTATCCCGGCGTTCGTTCGGATTCCGACATGTTCACGCTCGGCTACAGCTTCCGCCCGTGGCACAGCGACAAGGCGATCTCCGACGGCCAGACGATCCTCGACTACATCCGCGACACCGCGCGCGCGTACGGCATCGACAAAACGATCCGCTACGGCCGGAAAGTCGTCTCGGCCGACTGGGATTCGAGCCGCGCGCGCTGGACGGTGCGCGTCGAATGCACGCAGGACGGCGCGCGCGACACGCTCGTCTACACGTGCCGCTTCCTCTACATGTGCAGCGGCTACTACGACTACGACGGCGGCTACCTGCCCGACTGGGCCGGCATGGCATCGTTCGAAGGCCGCATCGTGCATCCGCAGCAATGGCCGAAGGACCTGTCGTACGCGAACCGGCGCGTCGTCGTGATCGGCAGCGGCGCGACAGCCGTCACGCTGGTGCCGTCGATGGCGGCCGACGCGAAACACGTGACGATGCTGCAGCGCTCGCCGACCTACATCGTGTCGCTGCCGGCCCGCGACAGGATCGCGAACGCGTTGCGCCGCGTGCTGCCGTCGCAGCTCGCGCACCGGCTCGTGCGCGTGAAGAACGTATTGCTGACGATGTACCTGTACAACGTGTCGCGCCGCAAGCCCGAGCGGACCAGGCGGTTCATCATCCGCGCGGCCGGCAAGCAGCTCGGCGCCGACTTCGACGTCGCGAAGCACCTGACGCCGCGCTACATGCCGTGGGACCAGCGCGTGTGCCTCGTGCCGAACGGCGACCTGTTCAAGTCGATCCGCGCGGGCCGCGCGTCGATCGTCACCGACGAGATCGAACGCTTCACGCCGACCGGCCTGAAGCTGAAAAGCGGCCAGCAGCTCGACGCCGACGTGATCGTCACGGCCACCGGGCTGAAGGTGAAGATGCTCGGCGGCGCGCGCGTCACGGTGGACGGCCGCCCGGTCGACTTGCCGCAGACCGTGTCCTATAAAGGGATGATGTACAGCGACGTGCCGAACCTCGCGTCGTCGTTCGGCTACACGAACGCGTCGTGGACGCTGAAGGCCGAGCTGATCTCGCGCTACGTGTGCCGGCTGCTGAACCACATGCGCGCGCACGGCTACGACACGTGCGTGCCGCGGCTCGGCGCCGGCGACCTCGGCGACGTGCCGGCCGTGAACCTGAGCTCGGGCTACATCCAGCGCGCAGCCGGCATCCTGCCGAAGCAGGGCCACCGCAAGCCATGGAAATTCCACCAGAACTACGTGCTCGATCTCGCATCGCTGAAGTTCAGCGGACTCGCCGATTCGGCGATGCATTTCGAACGCCGCGCGCAAACCGGCCCGGCCGCCGCGCCGGTTGCCGAACCCGTACTCGAAACCCGTTGAGGCCGACATGAGCCATACGCTCCATCTGATCCAGAACGTGCTGCTCGGCGCCGTCGCGGTGCTCGCCGCGCTCGCGCTGTTTTCCGGTTACGTCGCGAGCCGCGTGACGCGCGCGTTTCCGCCCGAAGGCCGCTTCGTCGACGTCGGCGGCGACCGCCTCCACTACGTCGAGTACGGCAGCGGCCCGCCGATCGTGTTCGTGCACGGGCTCGCCGGCCAGTTGCGCAACTTCGCATACCTGCCGCTCGCGCGGCTCGCGCAGCGGCATCGCGTGATCCTCGTCGACCGGCCCGGCGCCGGCCGCTCGCTGCGCGGCGCCGGCTCGCAGGCGAACGTGTTCGCGCAGGCCCGCACCATCGCCGCGTTCATCGACGCGCTGAAGCTCGACCGGCCCGTGCTCGTCGGCCACTCGCTCGGCGGCGCGATCGCGCTCGCCGTCGGCCTCAACCATCCCGAGCGCGTGAGCCGGCTCGCGCTGATCGCGCCGCTGTCGCACGAGCAGACCGAGCCGCCGGGGCCGTTCAAGCCGCTGCTGCTGCCGTCGCCGCTGGTGCGCCGCTTCGTGTCGTGGACCTTCGCGATCCCGATGACGATCCTGACCGGCCGCAAGGCCGTGCAGCAGGTGTTCGCGCCGGAAGCGGTGCCGCGCGACTTCCCCGTCAAGGGCGGCGGGCTGCTCGGGCTGCGCCCGCGCGTGTTCTACGCGACGGCGACGGACCTGCTGTCGGCGCCCGTCGACCTGCCCGCGATGACGCGCCGCTACGCGGAACTGTCGTTGCCGGTCGACGTGCTGTACGGCCGTGCCGATCCAATCCTGAACTGGCGCGACCATGGCGAGGCGCTCGCGAAGAAGTCAGCGCGCGTGCGGCTGAAGGTCGTCGAAGGCGGGCACATGCTGCCGGTCACGATGCCGGAGGCGACGACGGACTGGCTGCTCGACGTCGCCGCCGAGCCCGTCGATGCGGCCGCGCAGGACGCGCACGTCGAGCATTGACCGGCAGCGGGTGCCGGGGGGCTGCAGCGGTGTGACGGCGCGCGTGTGTGGCCGCGCTCCTTCCTCTTCCTGACAGGCAAGCGGCTGTATCGAGCGTCCGGCGGGTGCTCGGCGCGTTGTCGGCACGGTCACCGCGCGCTGCGGCTCGCGGCATTGCCGCTTGCATGCGCCGCACCGGCAGTACGGCGGCCGGCCGCGCGCCGTCTGACGTCTGACTGCTTGGCGCGCCGCGATCGACGGCGCGCTTCGATCAGGCTTCGTCGTCGGGCAGCGACAGCCCGAGTTCCGCGATCACCTCGCGCGCGCTGCGGAATGCCTCGACCGCGGCCGGCGCGCCCGCGTACAGCGCACTGTGCAGCAGCACCTCGCGGATCTCGACGAGGCTCGCGCCGTTGTTAAGCGCGCCGCGCACGTGCCCCTTCAGCTCCGTGCCGCGGCCCAGCGCGGCCAGCATCGCGCAGGTGCAGAGGCTGCGCGTCTTCAGGTCGATCCCGCCGCGCTGCCACGTGCTGCCCCACGCATGTTCGTTCAGCCAGTTCTGCAACGGACGCGAAAAGCCGTCGAGATCGCGCATCGCACGCTCGACGAACGCTTCCCCCATCACGTCGACGCGCCGCGCCTTGCCCTGCTCCCTGTCCTGTTCGCTCATGTCCGTGTCCTGTTCGAAGTCGTGGCCGCTCGCGCGTGGCCCGCGGCCGGGTGGGTTCGCATCATGTTCACGGCACGCGGGCGTTTCGTCAAAGACGCGCCCGGTTCGCCGCGACCCGGCCGGGCGCGAGTCGAACGCTACGTAACATCCGGGCGCGCGTTACGGCGTCCGTCGGGAACACCGCTTCGGCCGCACCGGCGCAACGGGCCCGCGCGTCTCGTGAAATCTTCAAATCGGCGTTTAAATCGCGCCTAAATTCCCGATTTCCGCAACAAAGCACCCGAGCGTTCCATGAAAGCTGTCATGGCTCGGAATTTGCAGTTCTGGCTTGGCACACTTCCAATGTCGAGGCCAACATGCACCAACACTTAATAAAGAAGACGACGGTATCGCTGGCTGTCTTGTCATTGCTCACGCTGTACGGCTGCGGCTCCGTCGACGGACCGACAACGCCGCCGACGATCAAGCCGAGCACGTCGGGGACGGGGGGTAGTTCGGGGACGTCGGGGACGTCGGGAAGCTCGGGTACTTCTGGTACTTCGGGTTCGTCGGGCACTTCCGGCACGTCGGGTACTTCCGGCACGTCGGGTACTTCCGGCACGTCGGGTACTTCCGGTACCTCGGGCACTTCTGGTACCTCGGGTACGTCTGGTACCTCGGGCACTTCCGGTACGTCGGGTACTTCCGGCACCTCGGGTACTTCCGGTACATCGGGTACTTCCGGCACCTCGGGTACTTCCGGTACATCGGGTACTTCCGGCACCTCGGGTACTTCCGGTACGTCGGGTACTTCCGGTACGTCGGGCACTTCCGGTACGTCGGGCACTTCCGGTACGTCGGGTACGTCTGGTACCTCGGGCACTTCCGGTACGTCGGGTACTTCCGGCACCTCGGGTACTTCCGGTACATCGGGTACTTCCGGTACATCGGGTACTTCCGGCACCTCGGGTACTTCCGGCACCTCGGGTACTTCCGGTACCTCGGGTACTTCCGGTACGTCGGGTACTTCCGGCACCTCGGGTACTTCCGGTACCTCGGGCACTTCCGGTACGTCGGGTACTTCCGGTACGTCGGGTACCTCCGGTACGTCGGGCACTTCCGGCACCTCGGGTACTTCCGGTACGTCAGGCACCTCGGGCACTTCCGGCACCTCGGGTACCTCCGGTACGTCGGGCACTTCCGGCACCTCGGGTACTTCCGGTACGTCAGGCACCTCGGGCACTTCCGGTACGTCAGGCACCTCGGGCACTTCCGGTACGTCAGGCACCTCGGGCACTTCCGGTACTTCCGGTACTTCCGGTACTTCCGGTACTTCCGGCACCTCAGGCACCTCCGGCTCCGGCGTCACCCCGCTCGGCAACGTCCTGCAGAAAACCGGCAACCTCGTCACGGCGCTCGGCACGACCGTCGTCAACGGCGGCTCGCAAATCGGCGGCGTGCAGATCCCCGGCACGAACCCGACGACGGCCACCAGCGTCGGCAATGCGGTTGCGAGCCTCGGCAACGGCGTGCAGTCGCTCGGCAACGGCGTCGCGGCCGGCCTCGGCTCGATCGGCGTGTCGCCGAACCCGCTCGGCCCGACGCTGACGTCGACCACCGGCCTGCTGACCGGCGCCGGCGGCGCCGTCAACAACCTCGGCGACGCAGTGAAGAGCCTCGGCTCGGGCCCGCTGTCGCCGCTCTCGCCGGTGACGACGCTGGTTGGCGACCTCGTCAACACGGTCGGCGGCGCGGTCAACTCGACCGCATCGGGCCTGAACACCGCGCTGAACAGCACGCCGGTCCAGCAGCTCGAGACGCAGGTCGGCAAGGTGATCAACCCGATCACGAACACGCTGACCGGCGGCGTCACGACGCCGGGCGCCACGCAGACGCTCGGCAGCGTCACGCTGCTCGGCACGCCGCTCAACGGCCTGTTGAGCACGCTCGGCAACGGCCTCGCCCTTGCCGGCTCGAAGGTCGGCGGCGCGACCGACAACCCGCTCGGCGCCGGTCTCGGCGGCGTCGTGGGTCAGCTCGGCAACACGGTGACGGCGACCGGCGGGCTCGTCCACGACAACAACGGCGGCACCAGCGGCACCAACCCGCTCGCGCCGATCACCGGCCTGCTCGGTTCGCTGACGGGCGGGCTCGGCGGCATCGGCTCGAGCGGCACCGGCGGCACGAGCGGCACCAGCGGCGGCCCGCTCGCGCCGATCACGGGCCTGCTCGGCTCGGTGACGGGTGCGCTCGGCGGCCTCGGTTCGAGCGGCACGGGCGGCACCAGCGGCACCAGCGGTTCGGGCGTCGGCGGCCTGCTTGCGCCGGTCACCAACCTCGTCAACTCGCTGACGCCGCTCGGCGCAAGCCTCACCGGCACGGTCACGACGCCGGGCGGCAGCCTGACCGGCGGCCTCGGCGGCGCGCTGACGAGCGGCCCGGTCGGCACGGTGACGGGCTCGCTGACGTCGGCCCTCGGCACCCTCGGCGCAGTCGGTACGGCCGGCCCCGGCGGCGCGACCGGCACGGTGACGACGCCGGCCGGCAGCGGCACCGTCACGGGCGGCCTCACCGGCAGCTCGAACGGCGCCGCCGCGGGCGGCGCGGCCAACCTGCTGTCGCCGGTGACGAACCTGCTCGGCGGCCTGCTCGGCGGCACCACCAAGAAGTAACGCTTCACGTATCAGAACCACAGGCCAATGGCCGGGCGCATACCAATCCAAAGCCCGGCCAGCGGCCGGCGTCACCCCGCCGAAGCGGGGGTCGCCGGCCGGCATCCCGACGAGGATCCGATCATGAATTCCACGCTCGACGGCATCGCCGCGGTCCAGGACCGCCCGCCCCGTTCCGCCACGCCATTTCGCGCGGGCCTGCTCGGCATCACGGCCGGGCTCTTCGCGCTGTGGGTCACGCGCGACCACCCGACGCTCGACGCGGCCACGCGCGCGGTGATCGCGAGCCTCGCGATCATCGGCACGATCGCGCTGCACGAAATCTTCATCTCGCGCGTCTACCTGCGCCCGAGCGCCGGGCTGTCGCGGCAGGCCGTGCGCCCGTTCGCGCCGGCCCGCGTCGCGACGCGGCTCGGCGCGCTCGCGTCGATCTACGCGGGCATCGGCGCGATCTACTGGCTGCTGCCCGAGTATCACGGCGCGTTCTACCTGCCGTTCTGGTCGCTGCTGCGCTCGCTCGCGCCGTACGTGATCGTCGCCGCGCCGTTCTATTTCGCGTGGATGGATCGCCACCAGCGCGAGACCGACGACGCGTACCTGCTGTGGGGCCGCTTCCTGTTCCGCCGCGAGAGACCCGCGAGCTGGCAGCCGGTGCGCGAAATGCTCGCCGGCTGGGGCGTGAAGGCGTTCTTCCTGCCGCTGATGATCGTCTACCTGTCGAAGGACGCCGATCACCTGAGCGCGTCGCTCGCGCACGCGGTGAACGCGCCGATGACGCTCGCGACCTTCGTGTTCCTGTACGACCTGTCGTTCACGATGGACCTGATGTTCGGCACCGTCGGCTACCTGTGCACGTTCCGCATCCTCGACAGCCACGTGCGCACCGTCGAGCCGACCACGCTCGGCTGGGTCGCCGCGCTGATGTGCTACCAGCCGTTCTGGTCGCTGATCTCGAACAACTACATCCGCTACGAAGGCACGCTGTTCTGGGACAACTGGCTGCTGTCCGCGCCGACGCTGCGCGCGATCTGGGGCGCGGTGATCATCCTGCTGCTGATGACCTACGCGCTGTCGACGATCTCGTTCGGGCTGCGTTTCTCGAACCTCACGAACCGCGGGATCATCACGTCGGGTCCGTACCGCTTCACGAAGCATCCCGCGTACATCACGAAGAACCTGTCGTACTGGATGGTGTCGGTGCCGTTCGTCGAGCCGCTCGGCTGGCAGGTCGCGCTCATGCATTGCGCGGGACTCGTCGCGATCAACCTGATCTACTACACGCGGGCGAAAACGGAAGAACGCCATCTGATGCGCGATCCGGACTATCGCGCATATGCCGAATGGATCGCGCAGCACGGGTTGTTCGCGCGGATCAAGCAGGCGTTCGGGGGGCGGCAGGCGGCGTGAGGCAACGGCGGGCGGCATCGACACGCCCGCGCCGTTGCGGCCAATTGTCGCGAAACGCCACGATTCCGCGCCTTTCGTCGCTTTTCGCTGCCACGTCGGTTGCCCGCCCTCTGCCCGTCGCGTATGGTGCTGACCGTCCGCGCGCGCCTGTCGCGCGGCCACCGACCGTCGTCCCGCACGACGGCCGCGCGGGCCCGGCCCGCCATCACCGTCTCCGCGACACCGCCGTTCGGCGTCGCGCATTCTTGAGGAGCGAGGCGTGATCCACAAAGTCCTGATCCTGTTCGCACTCTGCATCGCGGGCCTCGCCGCGATCGCCGCCGGTTTCCAGCACATCCCCAGCTGATTCGCGGCCCCGGCTCGCTCGCCGAGCCCGGGGGCCGCCGCCATTCCCTTCCCCTGTTGCGATGAACCCCTTTCTCGATGCGCCCGGGACGGGCGCCCTTTGCCATGCGTATCGACGTACAGCATTCCCAGCACGACATCGACGATGAACTCGACGCGCTCCACGCGCGCCTGCACCAGCCGGGCCATCGCCTGCACGATCTGCCGGCCGTCACGCTCGGCAACTCCGGCCTGATCGTTCGCCACCGCGAGGCGGACGGCGAATACTTCCTTTACGTCGAGGACCCGTCGGCCCGGCAACTTGCCGGTTACACGATCTTCAACCGGCTCCCCGAGCTTCCACGGCGCGCAGACCGCTACCTGCGCGCGCCGCACACGCGGCTGCGCGCGTCCGCGCAACGGCGGGGCCTCGCGACGACACTGTATCGATGGGGACTCGACGCGGGCCTGTGCCTGATCAGCGGCGCGCGCCAGTCGGTCGGCGCGGCGCGGTTGTGGCACGCGCTCGCGCATGACTACCGGCACGGCTTCGTCGACGTCGAAGGCCGCGCGCTGCGCTATCTCGGCGAAGCCGTCGAAAGCGAGGTGCACGACGCACTGCATACGCGCAGGCTGCTGATCGGCAACGGCTGGACGCTCGGCGAACTGGCGCGCGCAACCGGGATGACGGACGTGGCCGCGGCCGGATGCGATTCGATGAAATTGCCGCCGGCCCGACGTGAATTGCAACACGCCCACGGCACTCGCCCCGCGCATCGCGCCGCACCCGCACTCGCACTCGCACTCGCACCGATGCGATAATTTGTCCGGTCCGCGCGACGCCGCCGCCGCGCATTCCGCCACCCGATACGCTCTCCGATGGCCACCAAACCCCGAACCGATTCCGAGCGCCGCATCGACATCGTCGCGTTGTGCGGCAGCCTTCGTGCGCAGTCGTACAACGCCGCGCTGCTCGACGCGGCCGCGCGCGTCGCACCGCGCGGCATGCACATCACGCGTTTCGATCGCCTCGGCGAATTTCCGCTGTTCAATCCCGATGCCGAATTTCCGTCGCCGGCCGCGGTGCGCGACCTGATCGAGCGACTGAACGCCGCCGACGGCGTGCTGATCGCGAGCCCGGAATACGCGCACGGCGTGACGGGCGTGATGAAGAATGCGCTGGACTGGGTCGTCGGATGCGAAGCCGTCGTGTACAAGCCGGTCGCGGTATTGAATGCGTCGCCGCGCGCGACGCATGCGGACGCGGCGCTGCGCGAGACGCTGTCGGTGATGTCGGCGTGCATCGTCGAACCCGCGTCGATCGCGCTGCCGATCCTCGGCAGCCAGCTCGACGCGGCCGGCATCGCCGCGCATCCGCCGTTCGCGTCGGCGCTGGCCGATGCGTTGCACGCGCTGCGCGTGGCGATCGACGCGCAGCCGCCACGCAACTGACAACGCGCGTTATCGCGCCTTGGTGCGGGTGGTCTTGCGCGCCGGCTTCGCGGTCTTCGTCGCCTTCGCGCGCGGCGCTTCC
The DNA here is from genome assembly GCF_003366075.1 of Burkholderia sp. IDO3. NCBI lineage: Bacteria > Pseudomonadati > Pseudomonadota > Betaproteobacteria > Burkholderiales > Burkholderiaceae > Burkholderia > Burkholderia sp. IDO3. Next base: position 768,728 of record NZ_CP028962.1, on the reverse strand, counting down.
TTCTCGGGTTGCGCGCCGCCGCCGGCCAGATCCTCGAGCCACGCGAGCGCATCGATGTACGACAGGAATTGCTGCAGGTATTCCGGCGACAGCTCGCGCATCGTCGCGAGCGACCGGTGCACGAGGCTGTTCGAATTGAGCGGCCCCGCGTTGCGCGGCACCTGGTCGAGCGACTGGCGATACTGCTGTTCGGTGCGCACCTTCGACCACATCGTGCGGAAGTAGTCGATCAGTTCGGGATCGAGCCCGCGCCGGTCGGCCTGCGCATCGCGCGCGAGACGCTCGACGAGGCCGCCGACCGCGCCGCGCGGCATCTGCCCGGTTGCTCGCGTCGTGTCGCACGCAATCGCCGCTTCATCGGCGCGTGCGACGATCTCCGTAAAACCGTCCAGCAGCGTCGCGAGACGCGCATCGAGCAACGCGCGCGCATCGCCGTCTAGCGCGGCCGCGCGCCTTTCGAGCGCGTCGAGCCGATGGAAGCGCACCGGGTCGAGCCGATCGGCGCCCTGCTCGCGCCAGGCGTCGAGCGTTGCGCGCACCTGCGTCGCGTCGCCCGTCACTTCGCACGCCCTCCGTTCGACGCGGTCTTGCGCGGCACCGGTGCGATTTCCACGCGGCGGTTCTTCGCGCGGCCTTCGTCGTCCGCGTTCGAGCTGACCGGCTGTTCGGAGCCGAACGCGGCCGCGAACACCGACGACGCAGGCACGCCCGCGTCGATCAGCGCGCGCGTGACGGTCAGCGCACGCTTGGCCGACAGTTCCCAGTTGTCCGCGAACTGGCGGTTGCCGGCGTGCACCTGCTGGTCGTCGGCGAAACCGCTGATCATCAGGATCTCGTCGCGCGTCTTCAGGTACGTGGCAAGCGGCACGGCCAGCGTCTTCAGCAGATCGCTGCCCGCGGGCTGCAACTGATCGGAATTCAGCGCGAACAGCACGTTGCCGCTGATGCCGATACGGCCGTTCACGAGCGTCACGCGGCCGGCCGCGAGCGGCCCGGCGAGCGCCTGTTCGAGCGACTTGCGCTGCTGCGCCTCCTGCTGGCGCGCGCGCACGGCTTCCTCGAGCTTCGACGTGAGCTGCAACTGCATGCCGATCACGCCGACGAGGATCAGCACGAACGCGCCGAGCAGCACCGACATCAGGTCGGCGAACGCGGGCCACACCGGCGCGGAAGGTGCGCCGTCGTCGATTTCGTCGTGCATGCGTTACGCTCCGACCGATGCCCGCCGCCCGGCGAGATGCTGCAAATCTTCGACGATCTGCTTCTGCGACAGCATGCTCAGGTCGATCACCTCGCGCGCCTGCGCGACGTAGTACTCGAGCTGCTCGTCGCTGCGCGCGAGCGATTTCTCGAGCGCGGCCTCGATGCGCTGCAGATGGGTCAGCAGCTTGTCGTTCGACTCGCCGAATACCTGTACGGCCGCGCCGAACGCGTCGCCAAGGCTCGCGACCTCGACGGCGCCCGCCGTGACCTGCGCGGCGACCGAATCGAGCTTGCGCGTTTCGGCATCGACGGTGTCGTTGAAGCGCGCGCCGACGCGATCGAGCAAATCGGCCGACGTGCTGACGAGCGCGTCGATCGCGGTGCGTTGCTCGGTCGACGCATGGTTGACCGCGCCGAGCAGCGTTTCGAGCGTCGCGAGCAGGCGGCCGCGCTCCTCGAGCATCTCGGTGTCGCGCACCATGCTGTCGGACAGGCGCTGGCGCAGCTCGGCGACGACGTCGGCCGCGGCCTTCGGCGCTTCCGACGCGGCCTGCACGAGGCGCGAGATTTCGTTGATCGTGTCGCTCGCATGCACCTGCGCTTGCGCGGTGATGTCGTTCGCGGTGCGGGTCAGCGTGTCGCAGATGTCCTGCTGGCGCGTTGCGGCCTGCGCGCTCGTCTGCGCCCATTCGTCGCGCAGCGCGGCAGCCATCGCGGCGAGCGAGTCGTTCCACGCGGACAGACGCGCTTCGTCGCGTGCGGCCAGTTGCGTTTGCAGGCCCGCGTGCGAATTGTGGATCGTCGACAGCAGGTCGTTCGAGCGCTGCTCGAAGGTCGCTGCCTGTGCGGTCAGGTCGCGCGTGGTCTGCGTGAGTGCGTCGCAGATTTCCTGCTGACGGCCTGCGCTATGCACGCCTGCGCGTTGCCATTCGTCGCCGAGCTTCGTCGCCATTTCCGCAAGCGAGGCATTCCACGTCGACAGACGTTCTTCGTCGCGCGCGGCCAGTTGTGTTTGCAGGTCCGTGTGCGAATTGTGGATCGTCGACAGCAAATCGTTCGATCGTTGCTCGAAAGTCGCCGCTTGCATGGTCAGGTCGCGCGTGGTCTGCGCGAGTGCGTCGCAGATTTCCTGCTGACGACCGGCGCTATGCACACCTGCGCGCTGCCATTCGTCACCAAGCTTCGTTGCCATTTCCGCGAGCGAGGCGTTCCACGTCGACAGACGTTCTTCGTCGCGCGCGGCCAGTTGCGTTTGCAAGCCCGTATGCGAATCGCGAATCGCCGACAGCAGATCGTTCGATCGTTGCTCGAATGTCGTAGCCTGTGCGGTCAGATCACGCGTGGTCTGCGCGAGAGCGTCGCAGATTTCCTGCTGACGACCGGCGCTATGCACGCCTGCGCGTTGCCATTCGTCGCCAAGCTTCGCCGCCATTTCCGCGAGCGAGGCATTCCACGTCGACAGACGTTCTTCGTCGCGCGCCGCCAGTTGCGTTTGCAAGCCCGTATGCGAATCGCGGATCGTCGACAGCAAATCGTTCGATCGTTGCTCGAATGTCGCCGCTTGCGTGGTCAGGTCGCGAGTGGTTTGTGCGAGAGCGTCGCAGATCTCCTGCTGACGACCGGCGCTGTGCACGCCGGCACGCTGCCATTCGTCGCCAAGCTTCTCGGCCATTGCAGCAAGCGACGCATTCCACGTCGACAGACGTTCTTCGTCGCGCGCCGCCAGTTGCGTTTGCAAGCCCGTATGCGAATCGCGGATCGTCGACAGCAGGTCGTTCGAACGTTGTTCGAACGTCGTAGCCTGTGCGGTCAGATCGCGCGTGGTTTGAGCGAGTGCATCGCAGATTTCCTGCTGACGGCCCGCGCTGTGCGCGCCGGCGCGCTGCCACTCGTCGCCGAGCTTCGCGGCCATCGCGGCCAATGAAGCGTTCCACGCCGACAGACGCGCTTCGTCGCGCGCGGCCAGTTGCGTCTGCAGGTCCGCATGCGAGTCGCGCATCGACGCGAGCGTCGCCCCCGAATGCCGCTCGAACGTCGCGGCGGCCTCGCCCAGCGCGCGTGCATGCTGGCCGGCCAGCGTCTCGCCGACCTGCTCCTGGCGTGCAAGCGCATCGCGCCACGCATCCGACAAACGGGTTTCGGTCGATTCGAGGCGCGTCGCGACGCCGTCGAGCAGGTCCGTCGAACGCTGCGCGAAGGTGTCGGTGAACTGGCCGAGCGTCGTCTGCAACTGCTGCGCGACGGCGTCGCCGGCCTGGCGCTGCGCGTCGATCGCGCGGTTCCAGACGGCCGTCACGTCGCCGGTGGTCTTCTCGAAGCCGTCCGTCAGCCCGTCGAGCTGGCGCTGCACGGCGCCCGTCACGGTGTCGCGCAGCGCGGCCATCTCCTGCGCGAGCCCGGTCATCGTCGCCGCGACGACCGGCTGCAGCGCGGCCCCGGCCACGCGCGCGCTTTCGGCGGCGCTCTCCTTCAGCGCGTCGCCGACGTTCGACGCGAGGCCCGCATACGCACGCTCGGTGCGCTCGAAAAACGCCTGCTGGCTTTCGATCTGGCGGTCGTGCAGCGCGACGCTGCGCGCCTCGAGCGTCGTCATCATCGTCTGCAGCCGGTCGACCAGCGCCGGCATCACGTCGGCCTGGCGCTGCAGCAGCCGGAACGATTCGTCGCGCTGGTGCGCGGACGAATGCACGCGCAGCGTCGTCGCGATCTTCGCGTCGAGCTGCTGGCCCGCGTCGATCCGCTCGCGGCGCACGAGCGCGGACAACAGGCCGAGCATCGCGGACGTCGCCACACCGGCGATCGACGTGCCGAACGCGAACCCGAGCCCCTTCACCGGCGCGATCAGCGATGCGCGGATCGCGTCGAGATCGGTCGCGCTTTCGAGCGCGGCGCCCGTGCCCTTCAGCGTGACGATCATCCCGAGCAGCGTGCCGAGCATGCCGAGCAGCACCAGCAGGCCGACGAGATACGGCGTGAGCGCCGGGCCGGGCAGCGCGACGCGCGCGCCTTCGACACGCGCACGCACGGCGCCGCGCAGGCCCGGATGCAGCGTATCGAGCCACGTGTCGAGCTTCGCGGGCGGCTCGGTCAGGCCGGCCACCGCGCGCGACAGCGTGGCGGTCGCCTGGCGGTAGCGTTGCAGCTCCCACGCACCGGCGACGTAGCACGCGCCGATCAGCAGCGTGACGGCCGCCGCGAGCGGGTTCGACGCGGCATAACCGACGCCGATCCAGCACACTGCCAGCAAGCCGGCGATGAAGACAACGAGATCGAGACGAATTCTGGACATAGCGTATTGATTAGCAGGTACGAAGGGCCGCGAGCAGCCCGTCTACCGTTTGAAACCGGACTTCGAGTTCGGCGAGCAGGATGCTTTGCATCTCGTCGCGGAACGTGTCGAGCCACGTGCCGGGCACGATCGCCGCGGCGGATGACGCATCGGCCGCGGCCGCACCATCGTCATCGGCGCCGGCCGCTGCCTGCGCAGCGGCGAGCGCCTGCCGCTCCGCGTCGCGCAGCCGCTCGAAGCGCGTGCCGAGCAGCGCGGCCACGGCGGACAGCAGGCTGCGCTCGCGCGCGCCGAGCACGCGCTCCATGATCGCGTCGAGCGTCGCGAGCCGCGCCATGCCGGACGAGCGCGCGGCGAGCGCGACCCGCAGGCGGCCGCGCAACTGGCCGATCGCGGTCTCCATCTCCTGTTGCAGGGACAGACAACGCTGGCGGAAATCCGCGAAATCGGCCGTGTCGGCGGGCGGCGGCGGCATGTCGCCGGGCCGCCGCCGCGTGCGCGGGCGGTTGGCGGTCGTGATCGCCTGCGCGAGATCGTGGCGCACGCGCGCGCAGTCGCGCTCGGCGTCGTAACCACGCACGCCGGCCGCGACGCCGGGCGGGCTCGCGGTCAGCGCGGACGACAACGTGATCGCGTCGGTCCAGCCGAGCCATTGGCTCAGGCGGTCCGACAGCGTCTGCCGGGATTCCGCGACGTCGGCATCGGTCAGGCGCGCGAGCAGCCGGACGAGCGTCGGACCGCTCAGCGCCGGGCGCGGGGGAGCTTGCACCATGCTGCAAACCGTCAAAAAAGGCAGCAGTTTACACGTCGTCGGGAGGTCGACCGCCAGAATCGGGGGAGCGGCCGGATTCGGCACGCCGCGCAACGGGCGCGAATGCCCGCCGCACAAGGCTCGCGGGCCGATGATGGGGGCTGTGGAATGGGCCGGCGCGATGCAGGCGACGCCGATGGCCGCCTGCCGAAACCGCTCCGCTATCGCCGCGGCCCATGGCCGGCGTGGCCGGCGACGTTCGCTGAATCAGGATTCGGCCGCCCGCGTGCGACGCCCTCGCGGCACCCGCCGGAAGATGGGCGCCCGAGGCAGGGGCTTGCCGGGCGCGCCATCGGCCATGAAATGAAGCCGGGCATCCGCCCGGCAGTAGCACCATCGCCGCCCGTCAGATCCCCGCCTTCGGCGCGTTCAGGATCAGCCGCAACCCGAGCAGCGTGATCGCACCGGCCGCGACGCGGTCGACCCACTTCTTCGCACGCAGGTAGAGTTCGCGCGGACGGCGCGTGGAGAAGCACAGCGCGACGATCGTGTACCAGCCGAATTCGACGCCGAACACGAGCGGCGGCAGCGCCAGGTAGCACCACAGCGGCGGATGCTGCGGCAGGAGCGCCGCGAAAATGCTGCCGTACCAGATGGCCGTCTTCGGGTTGCTCAGCTGGGTCGTGAGGCCCGTCCAGAACGACTTGCGCGCGCTGCCGGCGACGCCGGCCTGCGGATCGTCCATCGCGATCGGCCGGTCGGCGCCGCGCCAGATCTTCGACGCCATGTAGATCAGATACGCGCCGCCCGCCAGCTTGAGCCCCACGTACAGCCACTCGACCGCCTGCAGCAGCGTGTAGAGCCCGGCCAGCGCGACGCCGCCGAACGCGATCCCGCCGACGCCCATGCCGAGCGCGGTGGCGAGCCCGTCGCGGCGCGACAGCCCGATCGAGTTGCGGGCCACCAGCACGAAGCTCGGGCCCGGAATCATCGCGCCAAGCCACAGCGCGGCCAGAATGGCGAGTACGGCAGCCGATGCAGTCATCGAAGTCTCCTGGAACAGTGACGCCGCTGCGCCGGCGCCCGCGCGTCGTTTCCCGACGGTGAATCCGGCGATTCTGGCACGCTTCGCGGGCCGCCGAAAGCGCCTGCGCGCTGTTATGCTGGCTGCCGTTCCCGCCCTCCCGCACCGCCGCCATGATCGAGATCCGCGCCGCCCGCTATCCGGACGATGCCGCCGCCGTCGAAGCGATCTTCCGCGAGTACATCGCGAGCCCCACCGTCAGCCTCGCATTCCAGGACTACGAGCCCGAGCTCGCCGCGCTGCCGGGCAAATACGCGGCGCCGCGCGGGCAGTTGCTGCTCGCGTGGCACGGCGAGCGCGCGGTCGGTTGCGCGGCGTTTCGCGAAATCGACGCGGCAACGTGCGAGATGAAGCGCGTGTACGTGCGCCCCGACGCGCGCGGACTGAACGTCGGCCGCCAGCTCGTCGAACGGCTGCTGCACGACGCGAAGGCGGCCGGCTATGCGCGGATGTGTCTCGACGTGCTGCCCGAGTTCGTCGCGGCAAGGCAACTGTATGCGTCGCTCGGCTTCACGCCCGCGCCGCCCGTCGCGTTCAATCCAGTGCCCGGCACCGAATTTCTCGGCAAGACGCTGTGATGGGTGCGATGCGCGCGCCGGCCGCGGCGGTTCGCCGGGCCCTCGTTCCGTTGCTCGCCGCGTGGTGGTGCCATGCGTACGCGGCCCCGCCACTGCCGCCGTCGGTCGCCGCGCAACTGCCTGCCGGCTACCGGCCGTTCGTCGCGCAGCCGGGGCCGGCGCTCGCCGACGGGCGGCACAGCCTGCTCGTCGTCGTGCATCGCGCGGTGGATACGCGCGAACGGCCGTCGCCGCGCCCGTTGCTCATCTACGAGGAACAGGCCGACCACACGTACCGGCTCGCCGCGCGCAACGACAGCGCCGTGCTCCACGCGAACGACGCGCTGCAGTGCGACCCGTTCGACCCGGAAGACGCCGCCGACGGCGGAATCGCGGTGAAGGGACGCTATTTCACGGTGCAGAACGACGTCGCGTGCGGACAGCACTGGAGCGACTACGTGACGTTCCGCTACGACCCGCGCACGCAGGGCTGGGTGTTCGCCAGCCAGATTTACACCGAATCGTTCCCGCTCGAGCCCGACAAGCCCGATTTCGTCAGCGCGGTGCGCGCCGATGCGCACCGGCCGGTGTCGTTCGGTCAGTGGCGGCGCAAGGAATGAAAACCGCGCGCGGCGCGTCGTAACGCCGGCGGCGGCGCCTTCCTTCAACGCGATACGTCCCCGCCGCGCCGCACTCGCGAGCGCACGCCAACGGGGCTACCATAGGCGCTCGTCGCCGTTCGGGCGCGCCGGCGCGGCATGCGGCTTGCGCACGCCCCCTTCCCACGTTGAACCCGCGCAGGAGGACGTCATGACGCAACACTTCGACGCGATCGTCATCGGCACCGGGCAAGCCGGGCCGCCGCTCGCCGCGCGGCTCGCCGGCGCCGGCATGAAAGTCGCGATCGTCGAGCGCGGCCGCTTCGGCGGCACGTGCGTCAACACCGGCTGCATTCCGACCAAGACGCTGATCGCAAGCGCGTACGCCGCGCAGCTCGCCCGGCGCGCCGAGGAATACGGCGTGTCGGTCGGCCCCGTGAGCGTCGACATGAAGGCCGTGAAGGCGCGCAAGGACCGGATCTCCGGCCGCTCGAACCACGGCGTCGAGCAATGGGTACGCGGGCTCGACAACACGACCGTGTTTCAGGGCCATGCCCGCTTCGAGCGCGCCGACGCGGTGCGCGTGGGCGACGCGGTGCTCGAGGCGAACCGCATCTTCATCAACGTCGGCGGGCGCGCGCAGATTCCGCGGATGCCGGGGCTCGACTCGGTGCCGTACCTCACCAACTCGACGATGATGGACGTCGACTTCCTGCCCGAGCATCTCGTGATCATCGGCGGCAGCTACGTCGGGCTCGAATTCGGCCAGATGTATCGCCGCTTCGGCTCGCGGGTCACGATCGTCGAGAAGGGCGCGCGGCTGATCCGTCGCGAGGACGAGGACGTGTCGCAGGCGGTGCGCGAGATTCTCGCGAACGAAGGCATCGACGTGCAGCTCGACGCGACCTGCCTGAACGCGCGGCGCGACGGTAACGGCGACGGCGTCGTGGTCGGCCTCGACTGCACGGGCGGCGGCCGCGAAGTCGCGGGCTCGCATCTGCTGCTCGCGGTCGGCCGCGTGCCGAACACCGACGATCTCGGGCTCGAACGGGCCGGCGTCGCGACCGATGCGCGCGGCTACATCACCGTCGACGAACAATTGCGCACCAGCGTGCCCGGCATCTGGGCGCTCGGCGACTGCAACGGGCGCGGCGCGTTCACGCACACCGCGTACAACGACTACGAAATCGTCGCGGCCAACCTGCTCGACAACGATCCGCGCAAGGTATCCGACCGCGTCACCGCGTACGCGATGTACATCGATCCGCCGCTCGCCCGCATCGGCATGACGCTTGCGGAAGCGAAGCAAACCGGCCGCCGGCTGCTGGTCGGCACGCGCCCGATGACGCGCGTGGGCCGCGCGGTCGAGAAAGGCGAGAGCCAGGGCTTCATGAAGGTGATCGTCGACGCGGACAGTCACGCGATCCTCGGCGCATCGATCCTCGGCGTGACGGGCGACGAAGTCATCCACGGGATGCTCGACGTGATGGCCGCGGGCGCGCCGTACACGACGATCAGCCGCGCGATGCACATCCACCCGACCGTGTCGGAGCTCGTGCCGACATTGCTACAGGATCTGCATCCGGTCGAATGACGGCGGCGACAGGCAGGCACGCATGCCGTGCAAGCGGGCCGTGCGGGCCGACCAGAATCGGCGGCCCGCGCGCGCCCCCGTCAGCCTTCGAAATACCGCGGCCGGTCGATGTCGGCGATCAGGCCCGGCTGCCGCGGCGCCCAGTCGAGCCACGCACGCGTGCGCTCGCTCGTTGCGGGCGCATCCATCCCCGCGAACATCGCGAACCAGCCGAAGTGTTCGCCGGCCTGCTCCGCCGATTTCGCGACCACCGGGACGCCGAGCCTGCGGCCGATCACGGCCGCGATCTCGCGGAACGGCACCCCCGTATCGTCGACCGCGTGATAGCGCGCACCGGCCGCACCGCGTTCGACCGCGAGCCGGTACACGCGCGCCGCATCGAGCCGGTGCACGGCCGGCCAGCGGTTGCCGCCGTCGCCGATGTAGGCCGATGCGCCCTTTTCCCGCGCGAAAGCAATCAGGCGCGGCACGAAGCCGTGATCGCCGTCGCCGTGCACGGACGGCGGCAGCCGCACGACCGACGCATGCACGCCCCGCGCGTGCAGCGCGACCGCCGTTGCCTCCGACGCACGCGGATAGACCGCCGACACCGGCACGTGCGGATCGTCCTCCGTCGCCGCGCGGCCGGGCGCGACGAGCGCGAGGCCCGACGTCACGACCAGCGGGCGCGCCGAGCCCGCGAGCACCGCGCCGATCGTTTCGATCGCGCGGCGGTCGAGTTCGCAGTTTTCCGCGAAGCGCGAGAAGTCGTGATTGAATCCCGTGTGGATGACCGCGTCGGCGGCTTGCGCACCGCGCGTCAGGCTGTCGTGATCTTCCAGCGATCCGCGCTGGACGTCGGCGCCCGCGGCCGCGACCGCCGCGGCGGCTGTGTCGGAACGCGCGAGGCCGAGCACCGAATGCCCGGCCGCCAGCAACTCGGCAACGACTGCGGAACCGACGAACCCCGATGCTCCCGTAACAAAGACACGCATGTTCAGCACCTCCGGATGAAATGGAGGGCTTACTATCTGTCGACCGCCGCGCGCGGTGAAGACGTGACGGTTTACCGGTAAACGAACTAACAGGCTATGGCAGACGCACCCGACAACCTGCTCGGCGCGTACCTTCGGGACCGCCGCGAGAAACTCGACCCGGCGGCGCTCGGGCTGCCGGCCGCGCGCCGCCGCACGCCGGGCCTGCGGCGCGAGGAAGTCGCGCAGCGCGCGCACGTGAGCGCCGCGTGGTACACGTGGCTCGAACAGGGGCGCGGCGGCGCGCCGTCCGCCGACGTGCTCGACCGGCTCGCCCGCGCGCTGCTGCTCAACGACGCGGAGCGCGAGCATCTGTTCCTGATCGGCCTCGGCCATCCGCCCGAAGTGCGCTATCACGCGAGCAGCAGCGTGACGCCGCGCCTGCAGCACGTGCTCGATTCGCTCGACGCGAGCCCGGCGATCGTGCGTACCGCGACGTGGGACGTCGTCGCATGGAACGACGCGGCAGCCGCGACACTGACCGACTACGCGACGCTGCCGCCGCCCGCGCGCAACATCCTGCGGCTGATCTTCATCGACACCGGCGTGCGCGACGCGCAACCGAACTGGGCGCGCGTCGCGCGGTTCGCGGTGGGCGCGTTTCGCGCCGACATCGCACGCGGCGGCGCGACGCGGACCGTGCAGGCGTTCGTCGACGAGATGCGCGCGACGAGCGCCGAATTCGACGCGATGTGGCGCGACCACGACATCCGTTCGCACGACGAAGGTACGAAGGAAATCCGTCATCCGCAGGCCGGCCGGATCGCGCTCGAATACTCCGCATTCTCGGTGACCGGCCGCCCGGATCTGAGCCTCGTGATCTTCACGCCCGCGTCGGCGGCCGATCGTGCGCGGATCCGGACGCTCGTCGCGGCGCGGGAGCAGGCCCGAGAACGGGCCCGCGTATCGCAGGCGCCTGCCGCATAACGCCGCGCGAAACCGCTCGCCGCACGCCCCGCGGGCCGCTCCCATCCGGCCCCGTCACACCGCGTCAATCCATCGCATTCCGCACTGATACCCAGTCGAATATTTAATTTTCCCCTGACGGGGCGCGCCTTTACCCTTTCGGCATCGCATCACTGGGCCTGCGGCCCACCCTGGAGCATTCCGTTGACCGACCCTGGCACCGCCCAAGCTGTTCCCCGCCCGCACGCGGCTTCCGTGTCCTATGGCGCGCTCGCGCTGCTGGTGCTGGCCGGCCTCAACCTGCGTCCGTTCCTGACCGCGTTCGGCCCCGTGCTCGACCTCGTGCGCGCCGACACGGGCCTCGGCTTTCGCGCGGCCGCACTGCTGACCACGCTGCCGTTCGTGCTGATGGGCGTCGTCGCCGGCGTCGGCGTCGGGCTGGCGCGCCGCATCGGCGAGCAGCGCGCGCTGACCGGCGCGCTGGCGCTGATCGCCGCCGGTTGCACCGCCCGCCTGTGGACGGGCAGCAGCGCCGGGCTCGTCGTCACGGCGATCGTCGCCGGTGCGGGCGTCGCGGTGGTCCAGTCGCTCGCGCCGGGCCTCGCGAAACGCTGGTTCGTCGACCGCCTGCCGCTCGCGATGGGCCTCTATTCGGCCGCGCTGGTCGGCGGCGGCGCCTTCGGCGCGGTCGCGAGCCCGTGGCTCGCCGCGCATGGCGGCTGGCGTCTGTCGCTCGCCGTGTGGGCCGTGCCCGCCCTCGTCACGCTCGCGCTGTGGCGCGCGAAGGCGCCGCACGACACCGCGCATGCGGCAGCGGCATCGACGCCCGTCGCCGCATTCGCGCGGATTCCGCGCGCATGGCAGCTCGCGCTGTTCTTCGGCCTCAGCAACAGCGGTTACGCAAGCCTGGTCGCATGGCTGCCCGCGTTCTACCGCAGCGTCGGCATGAGCCCGCAGGCGAGCGGCAACCTGCTCGCCTGGATGGCGCTGTTCCAGGCGGCCGGCGCGCTCGCGATGCCGATGCTCGCGAAACGGGCGCACGATCGCCGCCCGGTGCTGTGGCTCACGCTCGCGCTGCAGACGGCCGGCTTCGTCGGCTTCGCGACGATGCCCGCGCTCGCGCCGTGGATGTGGGTCGCGAGCGTCGGCCTCGGGCTCGGCGGCTTCTTCTCGATGAGCCTGATCGTCACGCTCGACCACCTGCCGGATGCGCGGCTCGCGGGCGCGCTCGCCGCGTTCGTGCAGGGCGTCGGCTTCCTGACCGTCGCGTCGAGCCCCTGGCTGATCGGCTGGCTGCGCGACGCGGGCGGCGGCTTCGCGATCGCGTGGTGGATGCACATCGGCGTGATCGCCGCGATGGCCGCGTTGAACGCGACGTTCTCCCCTGCCGGCTACCGGCGCAGCATGGCGCGCATCACCGGCGCCTCGCACTGAACCGGATTCCCTGACCCGGCCGGCCGCCGGCGTCGTCCGGCGACCGGCCACCGCCCGCTGCATGGCCGGGCGCGGGTGGTCACGCCAATCGGCCGCCGTGTCGCTTCACCTCAAACAAAACCAACCGGTAAATGGAGACAACCATGAAAAAACTCGTCATGGCCGTCGCGCTCGCGCTGACGGCAGGCACCGCAGTCGCGAAAGACCCTGCCGTCCTGCGCCTCGGCGTCGATCCCAGCTATGCGCCGTTCGAATCGCTCGCGCCCGACGGCAAGCTCGTCGGCTTCGACATCGACCTGGGCAACGCGATCTGCGAACGCATGAAGGTGCGCTGCGTATGGGTCGAGAATGCGTTCGACGGGATGATCCCCGCGCTGAAGGCGCGCAAGTTCGACGGCGTGCTGTCGTCGATGAGCGTGACGGAGAAGCGCCTCGCGCAGATCGCGTTCACGGACAAGATCAACAACGTGCCGCCCCGGCTCGTCGCGCGCCGCGGCTCGAACCTGCAGCCGACGCCCGCGTCGCTGGCCGGCAAGAGCGTCGGCGTCGAGCAGGGTACGACGCAGGAAACCTATGCGCGCACGTACTGGGAACCGAAGGGCGTGATCGTGCGCACGTACCAGACGCAGGATCTCGTCTACCAGGATCTGCTGTCGGGGCGGCTCGACGCATCGCTGCAATCGTCGGTGCAGGCGGACCTCGGGTTCCTGAAGACGCCGAAGGGCGCGAACTTCGCGTTCGCGGGGCCGGCGCTGCATGATCCGAAGACGCTGGGCGTCGGCTCGGCGATCGGCCTGCGCAAGGACGACGATGCGCTGCGCACGCACATCAACCAGGCGCTCGCGAGCCTGATTCAGGACGGGACGTATCAGCGGATCGCGAAAAAGTATTTCTCGTTCGACATCTACAACTGACGAACGCGGGCGGAAGACGCCGAGCGGCGTCGTGCGCGCATGCACGACGCCGCTTCTTCGTTCGTCGTTTCAGTCAGTCGGGCCGTCGAGGCCGGGCATTACGCCGCCGGCGCCAGCAAATTCGTTGCAAACGACTTCGCATGCGCGACGGCCTCTTGCGCATCGGGGAAGACGCCGAGCTCGTCCCAGTGTTCTTCGGCCGCGTAGGTGCCTTTCACCGCGAGCGCGCGCTGCACGCGCAACTGCGCCGCATATCTGCCGTCTTCCAGCGGTCGGGCCGCCGCGATGATCCGATGCGGCAGACTGGTGCCCTCGGGCTGGACCAGCTCGACAGGGCCGCCGACCGCGCCGATATCCTTCAACTCGTTCCTCGTCTTGCAGTCCGGGCAGTAGAAGCACCAGCCTGCGTCCTCCTGGCGGGACCTGACCTGCCCTCGAGCCAGCACGGCACGGCATTCAACGTTTTCGCAGATGAACGGCATGGCAGTCTCCGAAGTTGTTTGACGGAAATCCTAGCATGTCCGTCGGCGCTCAACCATCGGCATTGGCCGTGCCGGTGCGTCGGCCCGGCGCATCGTTTCAGCTTGCGATCGCCTTGCGCTACGCGGCGCGTTCGGCCGGATACGGGCGCTCAGACGTCGTAGCCCGCATTGCGCATCAACTGGCGCGACACGTCGCCGCGCGCGCCCTCGGCATCGTATTGCGCGCGCAGCCTCGCGTCCGCCTTGCGGGACACGCCGCGGGACATGGTCGCAACGATCGCGAAAAAGGCGACGACAAAGAAAACGATCAGCATCATGTTGCTCCTGACTGGCCGGACCGGACAGGGCCACGACGTTCGCGCCGGCCTGCCTCGGCAAGCCATCGCAGGTGGCGCCTGATGCCGCGCTGCGCGCTATCCGGTCCCGGCGGACAATACCCTCGCGCACATCCTTCAGAGGGAGTTCGCCATGATCAAGTTCCAGCCCGACGGGTGGCATACGGTTACGCCGCGTATCGTCGTAAGCGATCCGAAAAATCCCGTCGACTTCATCAACGCGGTGTTTCTGGCGCAGGGCGAATGCCGCGTGGGGCTGCCGGCCGAAGTCAGGATCGGCGATTCGATCGTGACGGTCAGCGGCGGCGACGGGCTCCGCGATCCGATGGCGGCGTTTCTGTACGTCTATGTCGAGGATGTCGATGCGACCTACCGGCGTGCCGTCGCGGCCAGGGCCGTGTCGCTCGAAGCGCCGGCCGCGACCGTATGGCGACCGGCGAGCGATGGTGAAGGATGCGTGGGGGAACATCTGGCAGATCGCGACGCATCGGCGCGATCTGTCGGCCGACGAGATACGTGCGCGGCTAGCCGACGGCGGCGGGTAGTTCCAGTTCAAACCGTTTCCTGTATGTCCGCCGTGCCATGACACTACTTTTTCGCGCTCAGCTTTTTGATATCGTGAGGCAGGCCCGATTTCCGTTCCGGTCTTGGTTGGAAAATTCCGGCTCTTCGGGGCGACCCGAATCGGTCCGATCGGTACACTGGCGGGCCAATTCCGACGGTGTCATCCACTGCAATGCGGTGAAGACATGCCCCGTTATAGTACTCGTGCCGGACTTCGATTTTGCGTCTGGCGTCCTCCAGCGACAAGAACCCATGCGCGTTGAGGCATTTCTCCCGGAAGCGTCCGTTGAAGGAATCGTTTTTCGCGTTGTCGGTCGGCTTGCCAGGACGTGAGAAGTCAATCCCCACACCATTCTCGTACGCCCATTTGTCGAGCGCCTTCGTCAAACAGCGCGTCCGCGACGAAATCCATACGCCAAATCTCGTTGATTGCGCTTACTGACTGCTTCGGTTGTCGGCGCCGGGCCGACTTGTTCCGACGGGGTCGCTTATGGCGCAACGAAAGGCCCAGTTCGCGATACACGCGCTCTACCCGCTTATGGTTGTCTCGTCAGTCTCCCCGGCGAAGCATCACGGACACGCGGAGCACACCGTCCGCACTTCCGTGATCTCCTGGATGCGCATTTCAAGTGCGCTTTGATCCCGCGCGACCGACTCGTAACGGTCGACCGTGCGGGACAGCGGCAACAACACAGGTCTGCCGCTGGCTTGCGCCGAAATGGCGCATCAAGTCCGTGATCAGTTCACGGCGTCGAGAAGGTTTCCGCGCTTTTTGACAACACATCCTGCAGCATGGCCTTGTCCGGCGACAGATCGGCTACGAGCCGCTTGAGCTTCGCGCTCCCTTCCTCAAGTGCTTCAGCCGGCGCAGTTCCGAGAGCGACAGCCCGCCGTATTTCGTCCGCCAGTTGTAAAACATCGCGCGCTGATCCCCTGCTTGCCGGCAGACCTCCGCGACCGGCGTGCCTTCCGCCTGCTTCAACGCGTACGTAATCGGCCCCTCGGTAATTTGCTCTTCTTGACGGTATGCCTCCTGGTCTTGATGGCAACGTCATACTGGAATTTTCCGCTTCCAAGTGAGGCAGTTATACAGGACAGCAGTCTGAACATCGAGGCAGAGGCGGTGATTCCGACTCCATCCAGATTGCCCGTGCAGCACGATGAAGTGCGCTATTCACGCTTCCTGCGAGCCTTTACGCCCGGCCGGAATTTCGACGCCTCGCGCATCGACGCACAGCTGCGTGACGGAGTGCTCAAGCTGACCGTTCCGCGCCACGAGGGAGCAAAGCCACGACGTATTCGGAGTTTTATTCTGCGTCGGGAATCAAAAAGCGATCGCGGTTCTTCGCGTCCGCAATCCATTGAGGAGCTCTGCCGCGGCCGCTCCAGGTCGCACCGGTTTTCGGATCACGATACTTCGGTGCGATCGCTGCACGGGTGGGCGATACCCCGGCACGGCGGCGACCGAAAATTTGATCGGCCGTAATCCCATATTCGGCGATCTGTTCACGAATCGTCGTGATGATGCTGTCCAACTCGGCGAGCCGAGCTTCTTCTGCTTGCCGCGCCAGCGTCTCTGCCTGTGCTTTAAGTTCGAGGTAGGTAGCCATAAATGGGATCAATCTCCTTTTAAAAGATGGCCGACTGTCTCGGCGTCGTTGGGCCGGACTGTCAACTACAACGTTCAAGTTATATTCGCGAGGTCATGGCGACGGTTGATCGTATGAACCTATAAATTTTAATTTTTTTAAGAGCAAATTTGTAATGTCGCATCCGAACAAAGTTGAAATGTCGTGATTCGAAGGTTTAGGCACATGCTGGTGGCGGTTTGGACTGTCGGGGCGCAGGTTCGGGCATGCAATGGTCCGCGCCGGCGGCAAATGCGTCAATGCTTTCCTGCGGACGACCGGGATTCACGATTGCCATGATCGGCAGTCGTGGGCCGAGATGCTGGCGAGCGGTCGCATAATCTCTTGCACCGGCATGCTAGCGTTCGCCCATCGGACGATGAGCACATCGTACCGACCGTTTCGCAGCTTCGATTCGATCGTCACCGCCTTGATAAGCATGTCGCACTCGTGGCCCGCTGTTTCGAGGTGTCCTGGCATCGTTCGAGCGGCTCGCTCGTTGGTATCGACGTACGCGACCTCCATATCATGGTGTCTGCACGTCCAAAGAAAATACCGCCCCATGATATTGAGTGGACGATCATTTTTCAATTGCGCATTGGCTGAAATTTCGATGAAATTCCGCAAGGCTTGGCCTATCGATCGGAATAGGACGCGGCTGATTTTTTCGAGCCACCAACGTACTGTGCTCGATAATGGTTTTGGTGATCTCCCTCCATCCTCAGTCCGTCGTTGTTTTGCTCCACTCGATCGCGGTGAACCGACTCGAATTCGGAGTAATATCTCGTCGTTTCGCTGAGTTTCCGTCCAGTAGTCGACGAAATCTTTCATCCCAAGAATACATATCGGGAGAACTTATGCCTCATTCCGTCGAGGTCGCAGGCGCGATCATATTCGGTCTTGCGCTAATTCATACGTTTGTCGCAAAGCGGTTTGAAGTGCTGGCGCGTCACCATCCCCGCCATGCCCGCCTGTTCCATTTTCTCGGCGAAGTCGAGGTCGTATTCGGTTTTTGGGCACTCGTGCTGGTGCTCGCGATTGGCATGCTCGTCGGGCCGAAGCAGGCGATCGGCTATGCCGAGTCGCGCGAATATACCGAACCGCTGTTCGTATTCACGATCATGGTGATCGCGGCGAGCCGGCCAATCCTCGAAGCCGTAACAGCCCTCGTCCTGCGTATCGCGCGGCTCGTGCCGGCCGATACCGAGCAGGCCGTGATCTGGCTGTCGGTCGCGCTGATTCCGCTCCTGGGCTCGTTCATCACCGAGCCGGCCGCGATGACGCTCGCCGCGCTGGTATTGCGAGATCGCTTCTTCCACGCGCAAATCGACGAGCAGTGGAAATACCTTGCACTCGGCGTGCTGTTCGTAAACATCTCGATCGGCGGCACATTGACCGCGTATGCAGCGCCGCCTGTACTGATGGTGGTGACCGCGTGGGGATGGGACAGCACGTTCATGGTCACGCAGTTCGGCTGGAAGGCTATGTTAGCCGTGCTCATCAATGCATCGTTGCTACTCGCCATCATTCGCGGTCCGCTGCATGCCGCGCGCGGTCAGGCGGCACCGGTCACGCAATCCGCGGAACCGCCAGACGCGGTGCGCATTCCGCTCGGCGTCACGCTGATCCATCTGGGCTTTCTTGCCGCCGTCGTGCTCACTGCCCATCATCCGGTGATCTTCATTGGATTGTTCCTGTTCTTTCTGGGGTTCACGCACGCATACGATCGCTACCAGTCGCAGTTGATGCTTCGCGAAAGCCTGCTGGTCGCATTTTTTCTCGGCGGCCTGGTCCTGCTCGGCGGTCTCCAGCAATGGTGGCTG
Source organism: Burkholderia sp. IDO3 (assembly GCF_003366075.1). NCBI lineage: Bacteria > Pseudomonadati > Pseudomonadota > Betaproteobacteria > Burkholderiales > Burkholderiaceae > Burkholderia > Burkholderia sp. IDO3. Next base: position 750,552 of record NZ_CP028962.1, on the reverse strand, counting down.
CAGCCGCTCGTCGCTTCGATGAATGCTCATGCCCTTTACGTGGGAGCGCTTGGCCTCACAGCCGTGATGGACAACGCGGCAATCACTTATCTCGGTTCGCTGATCGCCGGCATTCCGGACGACGCGAAATACATGCTCGTCGCCGGTGCGGTGGCGGGCGGCGGACTGACCGTCATCGCCAATGCGCCGAACCCGGCGGGGCTCGCGATCCTGCGGCACGGGTTCAAGGACGAATCGGTCAGCGTACCAGGGCTGCTGCTGGCCGCGATTGTGCCGACGTGCATTGCGTCGGCAGCGTTTCTGTTGCTGTAACACTGAGCGCACTTCACGCGCGCGGCGACCGTAGAGCAATTATCGTTGGCGCAAAGGACAATGCCAACGAGGTCGAACTTCGCGGCCGTCCAAAGTGGTCGATCTGGCCTATAGCGTCGGAATTGACCCTGAACCGGACTATTTCTTGGGTCAGGGTCAATTCGACAACGATGCCTCTCGCAGGAATGGCCGATGAAAAGCGTCAACGGGGATCGCTTACAATCAAGCGGCGACTAACTGCCGTGCAAGGGTATTGTGTTTTTCGACGACCTTGGATAGGTCGACCGTAACGACGTTGCCGTCTTCTACCACGACGCGCCCGTTGACAATGGTGTAAGCAGCTTTTCCCGGATCGCAAAATACCAGCGACGCGACAGGATCGTGCCCGGCGCCTGCGAGGCCGATCGTATCCAACCTGAAAATTGCCACGTCGGCCATCATCCCTGGCGCGATCGCACCGATATCGTCCCGGTTGAGATTCTTCGCCCCGCCAAGCGTCGCGATTTCCAGAGCCTCACGCGCCGTGAGCGCCTCCGGGCCGAACCCGACGCGTTGCAGCAGCAGTGCCTGACGCACTTCGCCAAGCATATCGGACGTATCGTTGGAAGCCGAACCATCGACGCCGAGGCCGACATGCATGCCGGCGTCCAGCATGCGGCGGACGGGAGCAATCCCGGAGCCGAGTCGCATGTTGGAGCATGGGCAATGTGCGACCCCGGTTCCGGTGCGGGCAAAGAGTTCGATACCGTGCCGATCGAGCTTGACGCAGTGCGCATGCCACACATCGTGGCCGACCCATTCGAGTTCTTCGACATACTCGGCCGGCGTTTTGTTGAACATCTTCCGGCTGTATTCGATGTCGCTGACATTTTCCGCCAGATGCGTATGCATGGACACGTTATACGCACGTGCCAATTTGGCTGAGTCACGCATGAGTTGCTGGCTCACGGTAAACGGGGAGCACGGTGCGACGACGACACGCAGCATGGCGCCTCTACTGTCGTCATGGTACGTTTCGATCACGCGCTGGGTGTCGCTGAGGATAGCCTTTTCATTTTCGACCAGATCGTCCGGCGGCAGTCCTCCTTGCTTGCGTCCAACACTCATGCTGCCTCGGCAAGCGTGAAAACGCATGCCTATTTCCCGTGCCGCCTCGATACTGTCGTCCAGTTTGACCCCGTTGGGATACAAATATTGATGATCGCTGGTCGTCGTGCACCCGGACAGCATCAGCTCGGCCATGGCCGTCTGAGTAGCAGTCCTCATCATTTCAGGGGTTAGTTTTTTCCAAATAGGATAGAGCGTCGTAAGCCATTTGAATAGCTCCCCATCCTGTGCATTGGGGACGACTCTCGTCAAACTTTGAAACATGTGATGATGCGTGTTGATCAGGCCGGGAATGACGATGTGCCCTCGCAGGTCGATGACGCGATCCGCAGTCGCGGGCATGTGTTGATCGTCCCCAACGGCTACGATCGTGTTTCCTTTGATATAAATGCTTCCCCGGCGAATCTCGCGTCGTTGTCGGTCCATCGTAACGACGACATCCGCGTGCTTCAAAAGCAGGGTTCCGTGTTGATCCGGCGTGGACAGCGGGGGGGCGGCGATCGGGGAAGGCTCGGCTTCCGAAGTAGCCGGCAGTGCGGCAAGCAAAGGCGTGGACAAAAGCAGGCGACGCAGACGATCCGGTTCATTCGTAGTGTTATTCGACACTATGCGGGTTTCCTTCATGAGTGAGAGGCGAGAATCTGATAGGCATGGATATCCGCCGGCTCCGCAAAGGAGCGGCGCACGAAAGCACGCCGACCGCATGATCGCGTAAACGTATTGATCGGCCTGATAGGCCCAGGCTGAAATTCGGAGACCGGTTTGAAGAAGACCATCGGTATCTCAACGGAGCGCGCTCTTGAATCTCCGGACACCCGGCACCTCCAAGGCGGAGCTCCACCGCCGATTCAAGTCATGAAGGCCTTTGTCGGTCGGCATCGCGCACCTTCGGAAGGTAGTCTCATGTCATTCCGACACCGGGACGCAAAGCGGATTCAACCGGTCGTCGCAACACCCTGATCAAGGAGGTGTTGCATGGCGCAAAGTGCAAAGCGGGTGTATCAGTTGACAGGGCGAGGAGCAATGCCCTCGCCGGGCGCACCGTCGCTTCGGCATGAAACCGAGCGGCTTTTTAGATAGCATATCCAAAGGCTTAGGGTGCGTGAGATGACCTGCCGTATAGGGCGCAGCCCATCAACCGTTTCGCGGAAGCTCACGCGCAACGCTGCACCTCGTGGTGGTCATCTCGAGTATCGTGCTTCGGTCGCGCAGTGGAAGGCGGAACGGTTTGCCAAACGACCCAAGGCAGTGAAACTGGCGACTAACGCGCGGCTACACCACTACGTACAAGAGCGTCTGGAAAGCAAAGTGCGTGACGCTGAGGGTCGTGAGAATGCCGGACCTCGGCAGGCGCCGTTCAGGGCGAGCTACGAGACGTTGCCGCGTACGCAGTTTCTAACGTAGCTGACGATCCTCGATTCGCTGGCAGTGTCGCCGGAACGCGGGCAGTCGACCGTGCAGCGGCTAGATGCAAAATTCAAAGAAGCGAAGGAATTGGGGCACGACGGGCTCGTGAGCGGGCTCGGCAATGTGGAAAAACGTTGTGGAGCGGAGAGTCAGATCGAGGAATACTTCTTCCTCGAGATCCGCGCCGCGTTCCCCGGTAATCCACGATGCCCCCCCCAAAAAAACCCCGCCTCGGATTCGAGGCGGGGGAACGGGAGCGCTCCATGCTCACCTGGTTAAACGCGCCGGAGGGACGCGAGGCAAATGATGTCGCATCGGGCCCGCCCCGGAAATCGGCAAAGGCCGAAAACAAGCCAGGGAAATGACGCGGCCACGCGAAAGATGAAAACGTCGCGCCGACTTCGCCTGTCGCGGCAAAGCAGCCGGATCGTACGCGGCATTCTCGTTAAGGCGTTGGACGTCGCGCAAGAGAGTGTCCCGTGGCGAGCGATCGTTGCGTACGTCTCATGATGCGTCGCGCGATCGACATCTCGGATTTTCAGACTTCGCCGATTTTCGGGGCGGGCCCGATGCGACATCATTTGCCTCATGCCCCTCCTGACGCATTCAAACCGGGTGAGCATGGAGCGCTCCCGTTTCGGATTCGAGGCGGGGGCTTTCGAGCCGGAATGTATCGATTTTCACCGAGCATACAACCCGCCCCCAACCGCACTTTCGACGGCGCGCCGGGTCAAGAACGCCCCAACGCCGGCATACCCGGGTACCTGCGGCGAGATTCGCGGCATTGCCCGACACTCATGCGTGTTCCCAGCCCTCTGCCCAGTTCCTCATCATGCACGAAGCATCATCACCTCAGAAGCGAATCGGCCTGCTCGGCTTCATCGAACGTGTCGGCAACCTGTTGCCACACCCAGTCACACTGTTCGCAATCATGTGCGTCATCGTGCTCGCGAGTTCCTCGCTCGCTGCCAGATTCGGCATCAGTGCTGCCGACCCGCGCGCATCGACGCCCGATGCAGTCATCACAGTCATCGATTTGCTTACCGCCGATGAGATCACGCGGCTGCTCACGTCACTTGTCGGAAACTTCACCGGCTTCGCTCCTCTCGGGACCGTACTTGTATCGCTGCTGGGCGTGGGTGTCGCCGAGCGTAGTGGCCTGATCTCCGCCGCAGTGCGAAAAACGGTTTTCGCGGCACCCCGCAGCACCGTCACTTATGCAGTCGTCTTCGCTGCCGTGATGTCCAACGTCGCGGGCGAACTCGGTTACGTCGTCCTGATTCCGCTCGCCGCGGCCACATTCCAGACTCTGGGGCGTCATCCGCTCGCAGGGATTGCCGCCGCATTTGCGGGCGTATCGGGCGGATACAGTGCGAACCTGCTGCTCGGCACGGCCGACCCGCTACTTGCCGGCATCACGCAAGCCTCCGCGCAGCTCGTCGATCCGGACTACACCGTCAGCGCAACCGCCAATTGGTATTTCATGGCAGCCAGCACCCTCATGATCACAGTGGTCGGCGCACTCGTCACGGAGCGCATCGTCGAGCCGCGGCTAGGCGCCTACCGACCAGATCCGGTCGACACGCAATCCACCGCACAGTCCGCGGCCGAGATGCCGGCACGCCTGTCTCCGCGCGAGAACCGCGCGTTATTTCATGCCTGTTGCGCGCTGCTTGTCGGCGGCATCCTGCTCGTTCTTTCCATCATGTGGCCCAACTCCCCGCTGCGAGACGACCTTGGCACGCTGGGCCCGAACGCGCCGCTGTATGGCACCATCGTCGCACTGATCTTCCTGTTCTTCCTTGTGCCGGGCATCGTCTACGGCATCACGGCCCGGACCATCCGCTCAGATCGCGACATCATCGATGCGATGTCGACGACCATGTCGTCCATGGGCACCTATATCGTCCTGGTGTTCTTCGCTGCACAATTCATTGCATTCTTCAATCGGAGCCAGCTCGGCCCCATCGTTGCCGTGACGGGAGCCGATCTGCTGCGCGCCATTGATCTTCCTGCTCCCATGCTCTTCATCTGCTTCATCGCGATTTGCGCATTGGCAAACCTCGCGGTTGGCTCGGCATCCGCCCAATGGGCACTGACAGCTCCCGTGTTCGTTCCCATGCTGATGTTGCTCGGCTTTTCACCGGAAATCACGCAAGCCGCCTATCGAATCGGCGATTCCGTCACCAATCTCGTCACGCCAATGATGAGCTACTTCGGACTGGTCGTCGCAGTTGCGTCACGCTACCGGAAAGATATCGGCGTCGGCACCCTGATGTCGACGATGGTTCCGTACTCCGCCCTGTTCTTCGTGATATGGAGCGTGATGTTCTGCGTTTGGATTTTCGCACTGGAATTGCCGGTCGGCCCGGGAGCACCGCTCCACTATCCGGCCTCCAATTGAATCGCACCGACTTCCTTCGGCCCCTCATGACGCAAGCGGTGGCCCACGGCCGGCCGGGTGCCGGGAGAACTCGCGTTCGTTGCCCACGACAGATGCCGCAGCCCATTCGAAGACAAGGAGACGAGGCCGGAGCGACGGCACGCTCGGTCCGCCGGTGCGCAAATCGCCGATAGAGAGAAAACCGCCGGCCACGCATCGCCGCGCGCCGGTGGATCATTCACCGATCCGTGGAATTGAACGATGGAATCGATGTCGTGCCGCCGGCAATTCCCCATGGAATACGGCATAACGACTTGCTGATCGTTGCCGGGACTAACGAACGCACAGCACAAGATCGGCGGCGAAAGTAGCCGCCATTCGGAAACGAGTCATCCAACCCGTTGGGTTCGCCACCACTCCGTCGGCATGCGCTTCATGGCATGCTGTTCGATACCGTTGATCGCGCCCCGACTCAACCCAAGGCGCCGGCTTACCGCATGAAGCGGTGTCTCACGCAGGCATTCCATCACATACATTTCGAAAGCGTTCGTATAGCGCCTTCCGGGGTCCGCCCACGGCACCCGGATGGTGAGGCAGCCATGCTCCGGGCACTTGATGCGCGGCACTTCGCCCCATACGATCGTCCGGTATTCGCACGTATCGAGATGACGCCAGCGCCTGCTTCGCATGTCGTATCTCGGGCAGTGGAGATTGCACAGCGGACAAACGAGACGCGTATCGACACAAATAGCTGTATGGATGAACAAGATTTCCTCGAATTCATCGAACGAGGTCGTCCTGATTTCCCATGGAAAAGAAATTTCAGGAAAAAGCGTGCAAAATTCCCGCTTACTGGTTAGCAATTCACGGCACCATTAACATATCGACAATCATTCATTGCTTACCGCGCGTCAGGTTCCGATTCATTTTCATTTTTTCTTATCGTCGTCCGGATCTACGGCGATTCCGCCCGGTAGCAGATGGGGGAATGCATGACAAGCGTTCGATCGGCGTAGCGTTGCATGATCGTCGCCAGCTCGACTTCGTTTCGGGCACCCAGCTTTTTCATTCCCGCGTTTTTCTGGTTGCTGATCGTCTTCCGGCTACGCTTCAATCTTTCGGCAATCGCCGCGATCGACATTCCGGCGCATATCATTCTCACGACGGTTGCTTCCTTCGCCGACAGCATCTCAATGCGTGTTCCATTGCGCCTCGAATGAGACTCCGCGAACAATGCCTGGCTTTTCAGGGAGCTGGACAGGTATTCCCCGCCGCTTCTGACGGTGCGGATCGCCGCCGCGAGATCCACGTAATCCTCGCCGCCCTTGCCGACGAAGCCGGCCGCGCCGGCATCGAGCGCCTTGGAAACGATATATGCGGAAGCGTGCGAACTGAGAAACAGGACACGAGTGCCGGGAAACGTGCGTCGAATCCGCACCAGTAGATCGAGACCGTCCGGGTAGGGATCGCCCTCGAATTCATAGTCGCAGACGAGAACGTCCACCGGCTTTGCCGCAAGCATGTCGAGCAACTGACCAATCGACTCGCTTTGAAAGCGCATCTCTATGTCGATGCTGGCCGACAACAGATACTCGACGCCACGCAGAATAAGCGGATGGTCGTCTGCAACGCCTACCGTAATCTTCCTCACGAACTCACCCTGACCCTGACCGGAAAACTCACGCACATTCGCCTGCCGTCACGGTTCGTTGCATGTCGCCTGCTACCCGGAATGCCAGCGCGTCCGCAGGCCCCGCCTCCGGATCGATCACCTCCAGCACGATGCGCGCGATCGTATCGCGCGACGCCAGCGCATCGAGCCAGTATCGGGCCAGACTAGGTAGTACGTATTGCTCGATAAAACCGATCAGGATGCGCGCACCGGTCTCCTGGACCAGGCAGCGTCCCACGATATAGTCGACCACGTCCGCCGCGTAGGTCAGTTCGACCCCGTTGTTTTCCGCCATCCGCCGAACCACGGCGTCCATATGCAGGCGCACGATCTGCGCCAGGGAATATTGGCTGAGCGGGCGATAAGGCACCACCGTTACCCGGCCAAGAAATGCGGCGGAAAACACCTTGAGCAAATCGGGCATCAGCGTCGAGCGCAAATCGTCCATATCCGGAGCCAGCATGTCGTCCGCGCAAAGGCTGGCAATCAAATCGGAACCAACATTGCTCGTCATCAGGATCGTCGTATTGCGGAAATCGATATAGCGCCCATCTCCGTCTTCCATGTACCCTTTGTCGAATACCTGAAAGAACATCTCGTGAACGTCCCGATGCGCTTTCTCGATCTCGTCGAGCAACACGACCGAATACGGCCGACGACGCACCGCTTCCGTCAGCACCCCGCCCTCGCCATGGCCGACGTAGCCGGGCGGTGCCCCTTTCAGGCCCGACACGGTATGCGCTTCCTGATACTCGCTCATATTGATCGTGATCAGGTTCTGTTCGCCGCCGTATAGCGCGTCGGCGAGCGCGAGCGCGGTTTCGGTCTTGCCGACGCCAGACGGACCGGCGAGCAGGAACACGCCGAGCGGCTTGCGCGGATCGGCAATCCCGGCACGCGCGGTCTGCACGCCGTCGCCGATCCGGCGCAACGCCTCATCCTGACCGATCACGCGAGCGGCAAGCGTCGCGGGCAATACCCTCACGGCGGCGATCTCGTCGGTCACCATGCGTCCGACCGGAATGCCCGTCCAGTCCGAAACGATTTCCGCGACGACCACTTCATCCACCTCCGGAAAAACCAGTGGGCCACGCGTCTGGAGATCCGACAACGTCTTTTCGAGCGTCCGCAGTGCATCCATCGAAATATCGGTCTGCGTCTGCGTCTGCGCATCGGCGCCGCGCACGCCGCTCAGCGCCGCGCGCGCACTCACGAGTTCCGCCGCCGCCGCGGCCTGGGCTTGCCAGGCCGTCTCGACTGCGTGCGCCTCGACTTCGAGCCGGGCGATGTTCGCATCGACATCCGCCAGCGAGCCGTCGCGGCCGAGCCCGATGCGCGCCTCGCGGCCGAGCAGTTCGGCTTCGACGCGTGCCGCCAGCAGTTTCTCGCGAATCCGTTGCAGTTCACGCGGCGGCGCATGCTGAGACAAGGCAACGCGCGCGCAAGCGGTATCGAGCAGGCTGATCGCCTTGTCGGGCAACTGGCGCGACGGAATATATCGATGCGACAGCGCGACCGACGCGCGGATCGCTTCGTCAAGCACGACGACGCCGTGGTGCTCGGCGAATACGTCAGTGAGACCACGCACCATATCGACGGCGGACTGCTCGTCGGGCTCTGCGACTTGAAGCGTCTGAAACCTTCTCGTCAGCGCCGGATCCTTTTCAATGTATCGCTTGTATTCGGACCACGTGGTCGCACCAACCATGCGCAGCATGCCGCGCGCCAGCGCCGGCTTGATCAGATTGGCCGCGTCTCCCGTACCCGCCTGTCCGCCCGCACCGATCAGCGTGTGAATCTCGTCGACGAACAGGACGATCGGCGTTGACGACTTCGACGCCTCTTCGAGCACCGACTTCAACCGCGCCTCGAATTCCCCCTTCATGCTCGCGCCCGCCAGCAGCGCTCCCACGTCGAGACTCAACAGCCGGACCTCGGCCAGCTTCGGCGGCACATCGCCGGCCGCGATCGCGAGCGCCAGCCCCTCGACGATCGCCGTCTTGCCCACCCCGGCATCGCCGGTCAGAAGCGGATTATTCTGACGGCGCCGCATGAGCACGTCGATCATCGTGCGAATCTCGAGCTCGCGTCCCACGACCGGATCGATCTCGCCGGCACGGGCATGCGCGGTCAGATCGATACAGAATCGCGTCAACGCCGCCCCTTTCCCGGACTCGCCCCGCAAGCCCGAAGCCTCGCCCGGAATCGCATCGAGGAAATCGCTCTGATCGTACGGCTGGTCGTCTGCCTCCGGCGATCCTGCAATCCAGCCCGGCAACGCGTCGACCAGCCCGTCGACAGGTATCTTCACGAACGCCGGCGAAATCGAAAGCAGTACGCGCCGCAATTCCGGCGTCTCGACAAGCGCGGCCATCAGCCATGCACCGCGGATCCGCTTCTCGCCGAACGAAAGCGTCGCAATCACCCAGGCCCGCTCGATCGCCATCTCGATGTGATGCGAAAAGTCGCTGAGCGAGCTTGCTCCCGACGGCAACGCAGCCAGCGAGGCCAGCATGTCCTTTTCGAGTGACGCGCGGTTCACCTCGCAGTGCCTGACAATGCGAAGCAGATCACCGTCGGCCTGTGCAAGTTGCTGATGCAGCCAATGCACCAGTTCGACATAAGGATTGCCGCGCAACTTTGAAAAGGACGTCGCGGACTCGATGCTCCGGAAGAGTGTCGTCCCGAGCTTTCCGAACAGCGCATGACGTGAGATAGGCATTTTTACGTAACGATAGAATATTGCGGCCGACAAAATGCCGGCCCGAAGCGGTTCCGAATCCGATGCTCGAACCTGCGCAAGCGCATCGCGATTCCGGGCAGCATGCCCAACCGGAAGCTTATTCCGTCGCCTGCGGCATGTATTTAGGCCATTGCCCATATTTCCCCTTCTTCCGACGCAGTAGCATTTCGTTCGGGTCATGCGGACGATTGACCGTGCTCCGCTTTGTCGACTTCGCGCCGGGCGAAGCGTTCGCCGCATACCCGCCGTGCCTTTCGCGTAACGATTGCCGCACAGCTTTCCCCGTCGCAAAAGCCGAACGGCAATGCGTGCGTAACGTGGTGTTTCGTGGTGTTTCGCGCCGCGTGATTCGACTTCCGACTTCATATGGACAACCTTGCATCGCCCCCGATAGACACCGCCGCCCCAGTCTCACGCACCTGCACTGCCGGCGACCGCGATCCCGATGACTTCCCACTCGCCCGTCGCGGTTCTTTTACGCCTGCAAACGACCGAATCGATGCACCGTGGCCGGACAGGCCGATCGACATCGACGAATCGGACCCGCTCTCCGTGCTGACGTTCGAGTTCCGGCAAGCGCTCCTGCATCCGGGGGGCGGCAACGCGTCGCAGACCGGCATGGCCCTGAGCGACGACACACCATCGGACTCGTTTTCCGGACCGGCCTTTGCTGCGCCCGTGGATCATTCCGCGGCCGGATCGTCCGTGCTCGGCTTGCTGACGGCCGGCAAGAGCATCGATACATTGCTCGGCTGCCTCGCCTCGGCCGAAACGACCGAAACACCCCCGATCTTCGAGATGGCGCAGCGGCACGACATCCTTGTCCTCCTCGCGCCGCCCGGCATCCGTGCCGACCGTGTCGTCACCGTTGCCCCCCTAACGCGCGAGGAGCATCACATGTTCAGCGTGGACAGCCGCATCGCGTTGTCCGGTTCCGTCGAAGATCTAACACTCGCCCCCCAAGATGAGCTTCATCGCTGAATTTTCCGCATCGTCCCCCGCCACGCTTCAAGGCATGCTCGGCACGCTAACCTTCGACGACTGGAAAGCGAACATCGTCAGCAACGTGAAGCGACGTCCTTCGGACGTACGCCTACGCTGGCTGCTATTCGAACTGCTGTGCGTCGACGGTGAATGGGATCGGGCGCTGCGGCAATTGCAGACGTGGACCATGCTGGAGTCCGAGGGCACCTCGCGCGCGCAAATGTATCGCGAGCTGATACGGTGCGAGAACTTGCGTACGGCGGTATTCGACGGTCGACGCACACCGAACGGAATCGATCCGTTACCGCCCTGGGTCGATACGCTGACGCGCGCCAATGCGAAACTGGTCGACGGCGACATCGCCACTGCCGACGTGCTGCGCGGCGCCGCGCTCGGCGACGCACCGGCGACGCGAGGGCATTGCCCGCAGGTCGGCGATTTCGCGTGGCTGGCCGATAGCGACACCCGCGTCGGACCGATATGCGAAATGGTCGTCGCAGGCGGCTATCGATGGATACCGTTCGACGAGATGCAAACACTCACGCTCGGCCCGATTACCTCATTGACGGATCTCGTCTGGCGCTCGGCCGTGATAAGCCTGCGCAACGCAACCGTATTGCGCGGCTTTCTTCCTGTGCGCTACCCGGGGTCCGAAAACGGACCTGCCTCGCTCAAGCTCGCACGCGAAACCACCTGGAAGGATATCGGCATCACTGCCGTGATCGCGCTCGGGCAGAAAACCTGGAGTTCCGACAAGGGCGATATCGGACTTCTCGACATCAGCGAATGCCGATTCAGCCACGACGAACACGCATGAGCACCGCCAAACCTCGACACCGTCCGACATACATGCCGTCGCTCCTCGACCGTCTGATCGACGACGCCCCGCAACTGCGGCGCGAACATCGGGAAATCGAGACGCTCGACAGCGAAGGCATGCGTCACCTCATCCGGCGCGACTTGAGCCTGCTTCTCAACACGACGAACCTGGACGACGAACTCGACGCGACTCGCCATGCCGCGGCGATCGACTCGGTCGTCAATTACGGCATTCCGCCGCTCTCCGGCAACTATCTGGCCAATCGCGACTGGAACGTCGTCGAGAAGGCCATTCGCACGGCAATCGTCCGTTTCGAACCGCGCCTGTTGCCCGACTCGCTACGAATCCGGCCGGTCCAGCACGAAGATTCGACCCAATACAACCGCTTGACATTCGAGATCAGCGGCCTGATGCATTGGTCCCCCATCCCCGTCGAATTTCGCATTCGCAGCATGCTCGACATGGAAATCGACCGGGTCACGTTCGACACCGACGCTCTTCAGGGTCAATGACATGAATTCACGATTTCTCGATTACTACAGTCGCGAGCTGACCTTCATGCGCGAAATGTCCGGCGAATTCGCTGCCAGACATCCTAAAATCGCGCGCCGCCTCGGCCTGGAAGGCATCGAAGTCGCCGACCCGTATGTCGAACGGCTCATCGAAGCCTTCTGCTTCATGTCGGCGCGTACCCAGATCAAGCTCGATGCCGAATTCCCGCGCTTCACCCAGCGCTTGCTCGAGGTCGTCCATCCCAACCATATCGCGCCGATGCCGTCGATCGCCGTCGTCAAGCTGCGCCCCAGCCTGCGAATCGGCAATTTTTCGAACGGCGTGAACGTGCCGCGTCATAGCGTCTTTCGCTCGGCGATCCCACCGGGAGAACAGACGGCCTGCGAATTCCGCAGCGGCCAGGACGTGACGTTGTGGCCGATCGAGCTTGTCGACGCGAAACTGACGACCGTGCCGCCGGGCCTACCCAGGATCGAAGACCGATTGCGACCTGCTTCGACGTTGCGCAGCGCGCTGCGCCTGCGGCTGCGCACGACCGGCGATGTCGCATTCAGTCAGCTCACGCGGCTCGATCGTCTGCCGATCTATATCGGCGGCGACGAACGCATCGCGTCGCATCTGTTCGAACTGGTGCACGCCGCCAGCGTCGCCTCGGTGATTCGCGCCTGCGACGCACCGTACGGCGCGGGACATGTGGTTTCCACCGCACCGGTCGAATTCGAAGGCCTGCGGCCGGATCAGGGATTGCTGCCGCTCGCGTGGAACGCATTTCACGGACACAACCTTCTGCAGGAATATTTCGCGTCGCGCCAGCGTTTTTATTTTTTTGCGTTGACCCAGCTTGCGCCGGGCCTGGCGAATATCGACGGCAAGGAAGTCGAAATTGTGCTGCTGCTCGACCGGCTTCCGGATGAGCTTGCGGCGCACACCGATGCTTCCCGCTTTCATCTGTTCTGCACGCCGGTCATCAATCTGTTTCGCAAGCAGATCGATCGCGTCGAGATCAGTCGCGCGCATCCCGACCATCATCTTTTCGTCGACCGTACGCGGCCACTCGACTACGAGATCTTTTCCGTCTCGAGCGTGATCGGCAGAAAGACCCAAACATCCGAGGAAGTTGCTTTCCAGCCGCTTTACCAGACCGTGCACACCGATCCTGGCAACAACGGCAGGTATTTCTCGGTGCGCCGGGAACCCCGCATGCTGTCGACCGATGCGCGCAAATACGGCACCCGCACGCCGTATGTCGGCACCGAGGTCTATCTTTCTCTCGTTGACCAGGCCGATGCGCCCTATGCCGACGACATTCGCCATCTTTCCGTCGATACGTGGGTCACCAACCGCGATCTGCCGCGCCTCCTGCGTGCCAACGACAAGACAAATCTCACGGTGTCGGACTCGCTTCCGATCGACCGCGCCAGCCTCGTCCATTCCCCGAGTTCGCCGCGCGCGCCGTATGCCGATGGAAAAACGGCATGGCGTCTGATCCGCCAGCTCGGCTTCAATTACATGCCGTTGACCGAACTCGATCGCGGCGCCTGCGGGCAAGCGTTGCGCAACATACTGAGCCTGTTCGCCGCACCGGACGATCGTGAGCATGCCCGACAAATCGAAGCGCTGGTGGGCGCGCATTACGCCCCCGTCGTCCGGCGATTGCCGAACCCGGGCCTGCTCGTATACGGGCGAGGCGTATGCTGCGAACTGACCTTCGACGAAGCCGGCTTCTCCGGCATCAGCCCCTACCTGTTCGGCCTCATCCTCGAGCATTACGTCGCCCGTCACGTATCGGTCAACGTCTTCACCGAGACCGAACTGCACTCGATGCAACGCGGCCTCATCGCGAAATGGCGGCCGCGGACGGGCGGACGCAGGGCCATCTAGACATGCGTGCACGCCCCTCCAAAGCCGACGCCGGCGCAAGCGGGCCCGTCGACGTTCAGGCACTCGCCGCCTGGTTCGATCGACACGCCCCGTGGGAGTCCGGCTTCCTGCCACTGCTGCGCGCCATCGCCGCGCGCACGCCGCATGCACCCGCGCCGGGCACGGCCCGTCTGCCGAACGAAGAGTGCTTCCGCATCGGGCAACAGCCGACCATGGCATTCGCGCCGCGTGAAATTGCGTCGATGGACGTACGCGACGGCCGCTTCGATATTCGTCTGTTCGGGCTCGGCCTGTGGGGACCGCAAGGGCCGATGCCGTTGCACATGACGGAGCTGGCCTATAGCCGCGCCGAAAGCAATCAAGACCGCACGCTCGCCCACTTCGTCGATCTGTTCCATCATCGCGCGCTGACCCAGTTCTATCGCGCCTGGGCGTCCGCGCAGGCCACCGCGTCGCTGGATCGCTCCGACGAAACGTTTTCGTTTTACATTGCGAGCCTGGCAGGGCTCGACCCGGCCGAAGCCGCGTGCTCCCCCCTGCCCACGCACGCACGCTACGGCGCTGCCCCCCACCTCGTTTGCGAGGCCCGCCATCCGGACGGCATCGTCGCGACGCTCTCGCATTACTTCGGCGTGCCCGTCGACATCGAGGAATTCGTTCCGCACTGGATATACCTGACCGAATCCGATCATGCCAGGCTCGGCGTTCGAGGCTCCGCCGCCACCATGGGCGATGGCGCACACCTCGGCGAAGCCATTCCCGACCGGCAACACAAATTCCGTCTGGTGATCGGTCCGCTCGATCTCGATCAGTATCAGCGCCTCATGCCCCACGGCGCCGACTTCCATGCGCTCGTCGAATGGATCAATACCTTCGTCGGCTATGAATACGCATGGGAGGTCAAGCTGCTGCTCCGGCCGGAAGCCGCGCCGCCCGCCTGCCTCGGCCAGCCCCAGCGCCTCGGCTACGCCCTGTGGCTCGGCGAAAGCACGAGCGAACAGCCCGTGGTCGGCATGGTGTTCGATCCCGAACAATACTGCAACCGCTCCAGAGATTTCCAGACATGAATCCTCATTCATTCACCGTCGAGCAGCGCTACGCCGATGTGCTCGAACCGATCGACGCCGACGCACCCTGCGGGCCCGATCTCGAATACGACCCGGCTTTCGCGATGCTGATGGCCGCCGTGGCACCTCGCACCGAAGTACAGTACGGCACCTTCATCGACGCCTCTCAGGCCACCAACTGGACCGAGGCGGAGCGAGACTGCCGTGCGCTCCTGCTGCGTACGAAAGACATCCGTCTTGCGCTTGTCCTGCTGCGATGCAGGATCCGGCTGAACGGCGCGGCGGGGCTGCGCGACGGACTGACCATACTGGGTGCGCTTCTCGAACGCTACGGCCAAGCGCTTCATCCCGTCCCGATGCTCGACGGCGAACCCGATGCCGCGGTCTATTCGAACGCGATCGCGGCCTTGGCCGATCCCGAAGGCGTGCTCGGCGATGCGCGCGACATTCCGATGCCCTCGACCTCGGGTCTGCACCTGCATCTGCGGGACATCGAGAAGGCATTCACGACCCCGCGCCAAAAAGACGCGCTCGCACCGGAAACCGCCAGCCGCTTGCTCGATGACTGGTGGACACGACACGACGCCGGGATGCTGGCGCTCGTCGATGCGCAACGTCGCGCGGCAAGCATCGACACCTGGTGCGAGACAACGCTCGGCGTCGACGCGCCCGATTTCGATCCGCTACTGAAACTACTGATGCCGTTCGATCAGCTGTCGCTCGACGACGCCCCTGCCGCTGCGCCAGACGCCACCAAAACGATCGGCGCCATGCCCGCCACCGCAACGCCCGTGCAAGCGACGCCTCTCGTCGATCGCCGGACTGCACTGGAGACCATTCGGGAAACACGCACATGGTTCGAACGTCATGAACCGAGCAGTCCTGTGATCGTCCTGCTGCGCCAATCCGAACGCATGGTCGGCAAACGCTTTTCCGAGCTCGCACACATCATTCCGGCCGATCTGCTGGCCGCATGGGACGAAGCCGAGCAATAACCCGGCACGCGTCAACCGAATCGGGGCAACCACGCCTATTCCCGTTACATTTAGTCAATCGCGACAATTTTCGATGAAAAGCATCATTCGGCTTCTGATCCTAGCCAGCCTCGGACTCTCACATATCGCATCCGCCATCTGCCTGCAACTGACGGACGAACAGATCGCCGGGGAGGTCGCGGCAGATCCCGCGGGATATACGGGCTACAAAACCTTGTCACGCACGGTACTCTTTCCGGAATCCACAGTATCGATCAACCCTGATCTTCCCAACGGTTCGTTGATCGCAACAGGCACCACCGGTGCGCTTGCCGTCCGAGCCGCCATCGTGCGCTGCGTCGGCGGCGGCTCCATGACGGCCCCATATACCACCAGCCCGCTGAATCCGGTTCCGGCCTACCCCGATTACTACGAAACAAACGTGCAGGGAATCGGCTTCCGTCTTCGCTACATCAGAAGCGACGGCACGCCAGTCGATTTTCCGCTTACGTTAAATATCGCCCCGGAAACCGGTAACACGCCGGCGACGTATGGCGTTCTCGAGCGCGGTTCCCGATTCGATATCGAACTCATCAAAACGGGAGACCTGTCCGCGGGACAGTCGATCGTCGAGTTTACGGGCTATGTCAGCACGGGACACGGCAATGACGGCAAGACAGTTCTGACCATCGGCAGCGGTTCCGTCCGCGTCAAGATCCTGCCGAGCTGCAAAGTCGACAGCAGCGATCAGAACATCGACTTCGGCACCTTCGGTCCATCCGACGTCTCGGCTACCGCCGGGCCGACGCGATCCGTGGATTTCACCGTGCGCTGCACCGGCCCGACGCCGCCCGCATCGATCACCGCCATGCTCGACGGCACGGCGGACCTCGAAGACAGCAGCATGTTGAAAAACAACGGCGCGACGCATCTCGCGATCCGCCTGAAGGAAATTTCCAGCGGCACCGTGCTACGCCCCGGCGACGCCACCAGTACGATCACCCATGTTCCGGCCGGCAACATGCAATCGCCGTTCTCGCTCGAGGCGACGGTCCTTCGCGTCGGAAGCGCGACGCCGACTGTCGGCAAGATCCAGGCGACCGCCACGATCGTCATGACCGTTCTCTGACCTGAACCACACCGACGCCACGAACCGGATATCAAATTCATGACTGCATCATCGGCCACGCAACCCAATTCGATTTTCGTTCAGATCGCGAGCTATCGCGATTCACAGTTGATTCCGACGCTGCTCGATCTGATCGACAAGGCGAGAAAACCCGATTTGCTGCGCATCGTCGTGTGCTGGCAGCACGCATCCGACGAAACACCGGGTGCGTTCTGGCGACAAGGCTTCGGGAAATGGCGAGTGACGACGGCAAACGGCTGGGCTCGTCATCTGCTGGAGTATCGCGGCGCCGTCGTCGAGCTCATCGACGTGCCGCATCTGCAGACCCGGGGCGCCTGCTGGGCGCGCAACCTGATTCAGCAATGCTATGGCGGAGAACGCTACACGCTGCAGCTCGATTCGCATCACCGCTTCGTCGACCACTGGGACACCATCGTGATCGACATGCTGGAATCGCTGCGCGACAAAAGCGAAAAACCCGTTCTCACCGCCTACCTTCCGGCATTCGATCCCGAAAACCATGCTGCTCCGAACGGACCGCCCCAGTTCATGTGCTTCGATCGATTCGGCATCGAAGGCGTCGTCATGTTCCGAGGCCGCCACCTGCGCGCCGATGAATCGGGTACGCAGCCGGTCATGGCACGCTTCTACAGTGCACATTTCGCGTTCGCGGACGGCCATTTTGCCGAGGCGGTTCGGCACGACCCCCAGTTCTTCTTTCTGGGTGAGGAAATTTCCATCGCCGCACGAGCGTTCACGCATGGCTACGATCTTTACCATCCACACCGTGTCATCGCCTGGCACGAATACACGCGCCGGCATCGGGTCAAGATGTGGGACGACCACAACGATCAGGCGAAGCAAAGAGGGGAAATCGACGCGCACTGGGTTGAACGCGACGTCATCGCCTATCGGCGCAATCGCGCGTTGCTGGGCGTGGATGGTCAAACGTACGATCCGGCGGACTTCGGCCCGTACGGACTGGGCACTCGGCGCACGCTGGCCGAATACGAGGCCTATGCCGGTATCCGTTTTGCGTGTCGTGGCGTCCACGAAGCCACGCTGAATCACGAGCCGCCCCAGCCTCCCGGGACCTGGCATCCCAACGATCCGGCATGGCAAGCGCGGCTGCGCCGCGCCAACGACGTTCGCGTCTGCCTGCATCGAAACACGTTCGACACGTTCGCGACCGTTCAACCCGGACACGGCGCACTGTCATCCGCGGTGTCAGCCGTCGTCACGATTCACGACGCAAACGGCCTCGAGCTGCATCGAGAAACCATCGAGACCCACCGCCTATCCGAGCACCGAACGGACGATTGGCTCGATCTTCACGTCATCTTCGTATCGGCACTCGAACACGCTCCAAACCGATACACCGTCGAATTGCTCGATAGCAGCGGCAATCTGCTGAGCCGGGTCGAGCACGCTGTCATCGTCTGATATCCGCATGTCGGCGAAACGCGGAAAGCGCTCCGGTTTCGCCCGACCTCGCGGGTTACACCACGACGACGGATTCGGTGCGTAGTGGTAAGGGCTCGTACCGCCGTCGCACGCACGATCGGGACTGATGTAGCGCCCCACGTCGGGGTCGTAAAAACGTGCTCCGTTGTAATGCAACCCCGTTTCGGCATCCGCGTATTGTCCCGCGTAACGCAGAGGCTGACCGATTGCGACGACGCCGCCCCACGCCCGCGCGACGGCCCCGCCCCAGGCGCGGGACTGTGCGTGCCATACGACATCGCCCGCGTCATCGGTGAGCGCGATCGCGCTACCGACTCCGTCGGTATGATAGTGATAGACTTCGACACGCTCGGCCTCGGCGCCGTCGGCCGGGACCTGGTCCACGCAAGCGAGCGGCGCGAAGCCGGCGGCCCCTTCCGGCTCCGGCTGATACAGATACGTGCGCAGCGCAGTCGCGCATTGCTCCTGAAGCAGCCGATACCCTTGCCATACGTAACGAATCAGTTCGTCCTGCATCGGTGTTCCCGACTTCGGCGCCGCATCGGATTCGACGCACTTCAAGATACGCCGGCCGAGCGCGTCGTATCGATAGCGCACGGTGCGGCCGTTCCGATGTACGGCGATCATTCTTCCCTCCGCGTCCCACACGAACGACGATGTCCCATCGCGCCCTATCTTGCGCGCCAGGTTTCCCCATACGTCGTATTCGTAGCGATAGCCGCGACATTCGCGTATCCGGTGATCCGAATAGACGGCAGGAAGCCAGTTCCCGCCGGGGGCGTCGAGCAGATTGCAGGCGGCATCCCATGCGAAATACTCGATGCCCGCCTGGTCCGACACCCGCCGCAACAGACAACCGCGCCGGTCGTAGTCAAACCAAACCGGATCGCCAACGGGGCCGCCTGTCCGGGCGATCAGGCCGTCCGGCCCATACTCCGCTTCGCGCCAAAGACGCATGTCTCCCGCGCCTTGCGCCGGGTTCCCGGCCGGGTCGTCGCTCGTCACCGAACGCCACCATACGGGAAGCCCCGTCGGGGAATAGCCCGTGTGGGTCCGCAAACGGCCTTGCGTACGCGCGATCGGACGCCGCATCGCGTCATACCAGAAATCAGCGATCCGGCGATCGTCCAGCTCGACACGAACGATGTCTCCCGTTGCAAGCCTGGGCGTCAGCACCGTCTGGCCTTGCGGCAACCGGGTCGCGATTGGCCGCCCCGCCGCATCGTATGTATGCCGCAGGCAGCCGTTCGCACCTGCCTCTTCGATCAGGCGCCCCTGCTTGTCGTATCGGAAACGAACTTCGTCTGCACCGATACCGAGCCGCTCGCCTTCCGTCGTCGGCGTGCGCTCCACAACCTCGAGTTCGTCGCGTGCAGTGTAGCGATACGTATAACGACAATGCAGCGTCACGCGCTCGACGAGACGTCCCGCCGCATCGTAAGAAAACGTCTGTTGACGCTCTTGCGTACCGGCAGTCGACGTGACGCGGACGAGTCGCCCCGAATCCGTGTAGTCGAAACGGTGCGCCACGCCATCCGCATCGGCGATCGACAGGCAATGACTCGCACCCCATGTCAGCGTTCGGACCGCACCGTTCGCGCTTTCGACACGAGTCAGCCGGCCGTGCGCATCATAAAGCCGCGCGGTCCAGTGCCCCTCCTCGTCGACCGTGCGCACCACCTTGCCGCGCCGATCGCGATACCAGTGCCGGCTCCTGCTCCCGTGGCCCCAACAGGACGTCAGCTGGCCTGCCGCGTTCCACACGTAACGCTCCGTACGACCATCGGGACAGGTGATGGCCAGCGGCCGGCCCAACCCGTCCCGTTCGATTCGCGTCGTCGTACCGAGCGCGTCGGTCATGCCGACGACATGACCATCGCCATCATATTCGTAGTGCGTCGCGTCGCCGTCGGCCGTCGTGCACCGTGTCATGTTCCCCCAGGCGTCATATGCGTAGGTGCGTATCGCACCCTGGACATCGATCGTCCGAGCGATGCTGCCATCCTCGTCATACTCGAAGCGGGTGGATTCTCCGGTCGGTGCCTGATAATGCACCGGCCGCAGACGGTCGTCGCGCACCCACATCCACGTCCTGCCGTCGCTCATCGACACCGCCACCGGTTCGTGCGTAGCAAACGCATAATGGGTAGTACGGATCGCGCCCAACGGATCGATTTCCCTGGCAACGCGCCCAAACGAATCGTATTCGAAGCGAACCGTCCGCCCGCCCGGCAATTCGACACGCACCGGCAAGCCGGCATCGCGGTAGTCGAAGCGGTAGCGGTGCCCGTCGAAATCCACGTAAGCCAGCACACGGCCGGATGAATCGTATTGCCAACTGGCTTCATGACCGAATACATCGGTCACCCGGCTGACACGACGATCGATATCGTAGACGAATCGATCGCATTCGCCCTCCGACGTGGCGCGCTCGATCACGCGCGCGACATCGCCGATCGTCTCCCAGGCATAGCGAGTCGTCATGCCCAGCGAATCGGTTTCCTCCACGATTCTGCCGTCCTGCCATGCGAAGCGGCGCACGATCGCGCCGATGCGATTGCGCACCTCCGTCAACTCGCCGCTCCGGCTATAGCCGTACTGGACGACCGGGCCGACGCGACCGCCATCGACGCATTCGACCGCGCCGAGACGCGCGGCCCCATTCATCGCGTAATGCATCTTCAGTTCGTGCCCGCATGTTCCGCGCATGCCGGTCAGCCTCCCGTCGGCGTCCCAAATGCACCCGATCCTCTGCCGGTTCAAATCCTCGACATACTTCAAGCGCGCGATTCCGTTTTCGTCGAAATGGCCAAACACCCGATAGTTAGGCTTCGTGTCCGCAACCACGAAACGACCGTCCGGTAAATGCGCGAGATGCAGTTGCTCCTGTACCGCGATCACCTGCGTGCCGCGCTCCGGAAACGGAAGATCCAACGCATTGCCGCGCTCGTCGGTATAGACGACGCGTGTACCGATCCGATGGAGCGTGACCTCCCAGCGGGTGCGCCAGCCGACCCCGAGCAGGCCTGCCGCGCTACACGAGCTTGCATAATGGCGGGACCATCGAATCGGGAAACGGCCCGGCATCGAAAAGTCTTTTTCGCTATCGTAAAAGCAGCGCTTGCTGCCGGAAATCGCATCGACCGAGCCGCCTCGAATACCAGACAGCGCGTCGCGCATGCCATAGCGATCGACTGCGTCGCCGAGCCCACCAAGGCGCTCGATCGCAGGGCTCGAACCTGCGAACGGCAGCAGGATGCCAGGCATTCTGGCCAGCTCCGCTCCCAGTCCGGAAATTCCGCCGAAATTCACTTCGTCATCCTTTTTTCATTTCATCCGCAGTCGTGCATACGGGACGAACCAAACCGGATCGAACTCCGCATGCCGGCACGGCCCATGCCATCGAAGCCGCCGAGCGAAACGCCTTAAAACCATGTACGTTCCGATGACGACGCACCGGACCAACACGACCCGCCCCCGAACTCAGCCGTTCAAACACCTTCTCGCAGTTGGGCAAGATCGATAAACCCTGGTGTTGACGGTACTGGTATTGGAGATGGGCAAACAGGATCGCCGCGCTCCTCAGTCGGGCCCGAGCCGTCTATCGCGCCCGCCCGGCAATACCGGCGGCATCGATAGGCCCCGCTCGAATGGCCCGCTGCGAAAGGACAGGCACCCGGACCGAAACGGCAACGGAGGCTGGCGTAGCCACAACGGACGCGGTGATGCGCCGCCGCCCTCTCCGCTTAACACCTCTCCGGAGAACAAGAATGGATCGAATCGCCACGAAATGTCCTGTCGCTGCCCGCGTTGCTGGCGCGTCGTCGTTCGGGGATCGGGACCCGATCCCCGAACGATCGCCCCGGCAGATAGATGCAATGGGCAGCCGCCGAACTCACGTCGCCCCATGCCGCCACCTTCCCGTCGATCGGGGCCGGCGACGAACCAGATGAAATCCCACCATCCGGCCCACGGCATCTCCCGCGCGGGCTGATCCAACCATAGCGAATATCGCGCTCGGAACGATAACGGATAACCTCCGGTCACCTTCAATTCCGGCTTGCCTTCCTCGAGCCGACGTCGCGGCCTTCGATCCCGTTCTCCAGACCGGCGTCGCCGTGCGCGGCAAGCTCCGTGAAACTCGGTGTTGGTGTTGGTGTTGGTGTTGGTGTTGGTGTTGGTGTTGGTGTTGGTGTTGGTGTTGGTGTTGGTGTTGGTGTTGGTGTTGGTGTTGGTGTTGGCGTCGGCGTCGGCGTCGGCGTCGGCGTCGGCGTCGGCGTCGGTGTCGGTGTCGGTGTCGGTGTCGGTGTCGGTGTCGGTGTCGGTGTCGGTGTCGGTGTCGGTGTTGGCGTCGGTGTTGGCGTCGGTGTCGGTGTCGGTGTCGGTGTCGGTGTCGGTGTCGGTGTCGGTGTCGGTGTCGGTGTCGGTGTCGGTGTCGGTGTCGGTGTCGGTGTCGGTGTCGGTGTCGGTGTTGGCGTCGGTGTCGGTGTCGGGACTGGAATCGGCACGGGTACTGGCACCGGCAACGGAACCACCGCGCCCCCTACCGCGCCCACGGCACCCGCCAGGCCCGCCCCGACAATGCCGACAGCATCGACGGACCCCGGCCCAATGGCCAGTCGCGGAAGGACAGGCGCCAGAACCGGAGCGGCAGGGGTGGCCGGTGTAGCCGCAACGGAGGCGGCGGTGCGCCCGCCGCCTCCCTCTCCAATCAGCACATCCTGAGAACCTGAATTGATCGACTCGCCACAGGACGTCTTGTCCCCAACCCGCGCTGCAGGTACATCGTTGATCAAGACGGTATCCGATCCCTGAACAATCGCCTGTGCGGATAAATGCAATGGACAAGTCGCCGAACTCACGCCGGCCAATGCCGCCGCCTTTCCGTTGATCAGGACTGACGACGAACCGGACGTAATCTCACCACCCGGCCCTACGGAATCGCCCACGCGGGCTGCTGCAAACATAGCGAATATTCTCCTCGAAACGACAAGGGATAACCCATGGTCACCGTCAATTCCGGTCGACCTTCTCTGAGCCGGCATCGCTGCCATTGGCCAGCTCCGTAAAGCTCGGCGTCGGTGTCGGTGTCGGTGTCGGCGTCGGTGTCGGTGTCGGTGTCGGTGTCGGTGTCGGTGTCGGCGTCGGCGTCGGTGTCGGTGTCGGTGTCGGTGTCGGTGTCGGTGTCGGTGTCGGTGTCGGTGTCGGTGTCGGTGTCGGTGTCGGTGTCGGCGTCGGCGTCGGCGTCGGCGTCGGCGTCGGCGTCGGCGTCGGCGTCGGCGTCGGCGTCGGGACTGGCGTCGGCAAGGGAACGGGTACCGGTATCGGTGCGGCGACGACCGCGCCGGCAACACCCACTACGCCCGCCACACCTGCCGCGACTGCGCCGACTGCGCCGAGAACGGCATCGACCGGCAAATCCGGAATGACAGGAATAACCGGTGCCAGGAGCGGAACGTTCGGAACGATCGGCGCATCACCGCTTCCGCCTCCGCATTCGTCGCTGTCGCCGCCGCTTGGATTAAGCTCCAATGGCATGCCCTTGACGACGACGCGATCGTCGCCCTCGATACTGATCGTCTTGCCGGTCAGCTTGATCTTCCCGTCGCACGTCATCGTCAGTGACGACGATCCGCACACGAGCTTCAGTTCCCTCGCCGCATTCAGCGAGTACCCGTCGCCGACTGTCACGGAACGCGCACACCCGACTGACAATGCCGACGTACCGCCGATCGTCGTCGATTCCGCGCCACCGATCGATACCGATTGCGTCTGACCAACGACGTAGTTCGCGAGGCCGATGACATTGCTGGAAAACGCACCGCCGACCGACACACTATGCGCCGCCCCGACGTTGACGCCATACGTCAACCCCACGCCCACCGTCAGGTTCGCTCCCACCACATGCGATTCGTGAATTTTCGTCAGGCGATTCATCAGACCTTCGGCTTGAATCATGAATTCCTCGCTGCCGGCCTTGTCCTCAAAACGAATGCCGTTGAAATTCTGGAGTCCGCCACCGAGCGAACGGCTCATGAGGCCGCTTTGCGTCGCGTTGCCGGGAAGTTCCCACGGCGGCATCGTGCGTGCGTTGTACAGACTACCCGTAATCAGCGGGCGATCCGGATCGCCGTTCCAGAAATCGACGATGACCTCTTGCCCGACACGCGGAATGCACATCCCGCCGAAACCCTCGCCGGCCCAGGCCTGACTCACCCGGATCCAGCAAGAATCCGACATGGGAGCGACGTCCCACAGGAAACGGACCTTTACCCGGCCGAACTCGTCGGTCCAGATCTCGTTTCCCGGGGGCCCCACCACGATGGCCGACTGCGGGCCGCTAACGCGTGGCTTCGGCGTCAGTCTCGGCAGTCTGAATACCTCGCTCGTCGGCTGCACCTCGAAATGGTTGCTGCAGACATATTCGTAGCCGCTGCCCGATTCGTCCGGATTGACGCTCAACTCGAGCTGCGTTTCGATGACGAGATACTTGCCGTTCGCGGCCTGATGCGGGTGCCCGTTCAACTTGAATATCTGACCGCACGACAGCCCGCGCAAATTGCCCTCGCCCTTCGCGCGCGTACCTGGCGCGCGCAATTCCT
This sequence comes from Burkholderia sp. IDO3, assembly GCF_003366075.1. Lineage (NCBI taxonomy): Bacteria > Pseudomonadati > Pseudomonadota > Betaproteobacteria > Burkholderiales > Burkholderiaceae > Burkholderia > Burkholderia sp. IDO3. The sequence goes on along the minus strand of NZ_CP028962.1, from coordinate 725,494 downwards.
CCATGCGGACGCGCGCGAGCAATTCACCGTGGCGTCGGTCGGTGTAGTCACCCGGCCACTCATACCATTCGATCTTGCCCCAGTTCGTATCGCGAGGTTGTCTGCTGCTCGCGCGAAGATCCGCTCCGATCTGCGTGAAATCGAAGTCGCTCGTGACATAACTGCCGGCATGCAGCGTCTGCGTCATGGACAGGGTCGATACATATTCGGCATCGGTCTTGCCGCGCTGCGGCTGGAACGCCAGCGTGTGATAGTCGGGATTCGGCGACGGCTTATGCGCATCAATGTGATCGCACAGGACGAGACGGTGCTTGCCGTCGACGTGCTCGCAAAACCAATAGATCCCCCACTCTTCCATCAGGCGCTGAACGAAATCGAAATCGGACTCGCCATACTGAACCTGAAAAGTGCGCGGCTCATTGCGCCCACTGTCTCCGAGCACACCATATCGACCGGCGTCGAGCCGCCTCTCGACCGGATATGGATACTCGTTCAGGACCTCGTCGATGATCGCGATCACGGTCTTGTTCTGGAATATCCTGAATTTGGCCGTCAACGTCGCCAGCCATATCCAAGGCTTCAGGACAACACGATAAACGTGGAACCGCCCTTCTTCGTACAGATATTCCGCCTGCGCGACCAACCCCGTGATCTCGCGTGAAATGGCGTCGTTCTCCTCGGTCGTCGAATCACCGGTTCGATCCGACATCACCGTGATGGTCATCTCCTTGCCCAACAGCGTTTTCAGATCTTTCAGATCGACGCCCTTGCTACGGTCGACAGGCACCGGAGAATCATCGAGCGTACGGAGTATCACTTCGTATTCGAACAACTTGCCGAGCCGTTCGCTGCCGCGCAGCGACACGAATTTCAAGGCTGGTTCGCGCTTCGAAGTAGACGCGTCCAACACCTCCGGAACCGCCTCGCCCGAGACCCCGACCACGCGCTCCTGATGACGTGTGTCATTCGAGGATTCCCGCGCAGGCGCCGCCGATCCGGGCCGCTCCTTCGTCTGGCGCATCCGAAATGCTGTGTTTCTGGTGGAATTGTCCTGCATGCGCACCTCTCATCTAAATCATGTTCGTCGAAAACGATCCGGCCAGGAATGCCGGAAGAACGCGCCAACAACGCTATCGGGCTTCGTTGGAACGAAGCAACGCAACCGCTTCCGCCCCGCGCGCGCTCCCGCTGCCCGGACAACGAAACCGCCGCATCAAATCGAGCGGCTGCAGCCCCGCATAGCTGCCCGACGTCAATTCGAGCGAGGCATGGCGGCCGTCGAATATGAAATCCGCGACGCCGCGGCTCGACGACGACGTCGATGTCACGCGTGCCCGATCGATCAGGCGGAACAACGCCCACGGCCCTTCGGTCACGATGGTCGACGTGTCCGGCCGCACGCGCGGGTTGGCCGTGAGGCCGGCCATCGATCCGCCGCGCGGCCCGGGCCAGGTGATGGGCACCGTCGTGACCGGACCGTGCGCATAGCGCATGCTCTGTCCGTCGATGTCGATCAGCAGATCCGTGATCTCCGGATCCATCGACACGACCTTGAGACCCAGCTTCCACGACATCCGAGCGGCCCCGGGATCGCGGAAGAAGGTCTGACGGATCGCGGCGGCCTGTTCGAACGGCTCGAGATCCGGCTCTCGTATCGACGCCATACCCGGCACGGTCGGCTTGTAGCGCCATGGCCGGACGTCCGTATCGACGCGATGGGCCAGGGCCTTCCGGAAAAATTCGTCAAACACCCCGCCCGCTGCGAACAGACGATTGAAGTCGTCCATCTCGACCTCTTGCGCGCTGTCCGCGAACGGATACTTGCCTTCAATCGCGCTGCGGCACAAAGCGCCGACGCCGACATCGATCTGCGACGTCAGCAGCGACCTGACACCGCGCTCCACCCGTTCACCCGACCGCGCTGCAATGCTTCCGAGCACCGCTCGCAACGGTGCCGGCAACGTCTCGGCTTCGAACTGCATCGCCGAACGCAGACTGTCCGCCGCGGGCATGCTGCCGCTCGCGAGAGCGTCGTTAATCATCGAAAGGCGCATGTACTCTCTGCCGACCAGACCGATGATGCCGTCCAGGCGCGGCATCTCGCCAACGCCGGCCGCCGCATGCGGTATGGCCGGCTCACCGTCAGGCGCGCGGCTTCCGCCTCCATTCGAGATGTCGCGCAACGCGGCAAAGCGGTCGTCGACCAGTTCCCGCTCCATCTTCTTCCGTGACGGACGCCCGGCGTCCAGCGCCTTGCCCGCCGCCTCCACCGCCCGAGCGACGCGCGTACCGCCGCCGGCAACGTGCTTGACCGTGGCATCGGCGAGCGAAGCCTGCTGCGCGCCGTCGCTCATCGACAGCGACGTTTCGTGCACCACCGTTCGCACCAGTCGGACCAGCGGCGAATCAGATTCGACGAGCATGCGAAGCGTCTGCATGTCGAGCGACGACGGATCGTCCCCTCCCATGACCAGCCTGATGTCGTCGACGAATCGCGTCCAATAATTTCCGTAATCGATCAGATACCGGCGTCGAATCTCATCGGCAAGCGTATCGCTGCCGGCGACCGACGCGCCGACGCTCGCCGACGACAGCGTCCGCTCGAGCGGGCCGCCCGCCCGCCCCATGACCCACGCATCCTGTTTTCGCGTCCGGTCGAGAAATTCGGGCAACAGCTTGTCGAAAACGCCGCGATAGCCTTCCGAGGTATAGAGGCCCGGGATTCCCCTTTCGAAGGCCGATCCGTCGGCCAGCGCGAAAACCCACGGCGCCTGCGGGCCGGCCGCCCGGCTCAACGTTACGTTCTCCGGCGCCTGGCCGGCCATCGAGGCGATCGCCCGTTCGTAGAGGCGCCCCGATGCGGGAACGCGTCCGAGGAAATCGCGGGCGCGCTGGACGAGGTGCATGTCGAGCGTCCCGGCGGGCGCGGCCGACGCGCCTTGCGCCAGCAGCGCGTCAAGATGGCCGACCATGATGTCGAGCTCGACAGGCGACGCCGCGACTTTTCCGCGTTCCCAATCGTTCATCACCCAGGCTTTGATCGCCTCCGTGTCGTAACGGGAGCGATCGCCCAGCATCAGATAGACCGACAGCGTACCGTAGACGTCGTCCGCATTTCGCGCTTCGATCTGGGCGCCGAGCACCGAACCCATCCTGGCCGTCAACTCCGGCAGCAGCATCCGGTTCAGCAGGCGCGCGTAGGTTCCATCGGCGGCTCCGCGCACGCTTGCTCCGGTGTACATGCCGTAGCGCCACGCGAGACCGGGATCGTCCAGATCGAGTCCGTCGAACTTCGGCAGATCGCGGGCGGCCGACAGGACGGGCGCCATCGCACCGAGCGGCATCTTTCTGTCGCCGGAAGCAATACGCGATGCGAGCGCCTCGCTCTTCCGGCCGACGGTGTCGAGATATTCCCGATTATTCTCGAAACTCCGGGAAAAAGAGAGGGCGAGCCATGCCGCCACGAGGATCAGCGACAGATGCATGCCAAAGCGCAGTGCCCGGAAACGCATCTCCCAGCGACGATTGCCGCGAACGAGGTGGCCTTCCGTCACGACGACGTGCCGGAACAGATCGTTCAGGAAGTAACTCCGATACCCGGCGGGCTCCACCCGCCCCGGCCGCACCGGCATATCTTCCGGCGCGTCGCCGCCGACGACGCCGGCCAGCCCTCGGCGCAGCCGCTGCATCACCGTCGTGACGTCAGCCGGCACCCGCGCATCGCCTTGCACCGCGCTCGTGAAATAGACACCGCGCAACATGCCATGCAGCCGCGTATCGTCGTAGGTCGACTCGAGGAACACCCTCGAAATCAGCTCGGTCAGCGCGTCGCACAGGCTGCGAAATTCGGAAGGCAGCGCGTAGAGCTTCTTGCGTCGCTCCAGCTCCAGGATCTGTAGCAGCCTTGCATCGATCCCGCCCTCGATTCGCCGTCCCAGTTCGCGCAGTTCGGCCGCGCAGTCCAGATGGAGCGTGTCGTAGCCGTACTGCGGATCCCTGTCCCGATAAGGCAACGTGAAGCCGAAAACCTGCTCGCGCTCCTGCGTCGTCAGAAAATCGAAGTATTCGCAGAATCCCGGCAGCAAGTCGAGCTTCGTCACCATCAGATAAATCGGAAAACGGATGCCGAGGTCGCCATGCAGCTCGTGCAGCCTCGCGCGCATCGACGCCGCGAACATCTCGCGTTCTGATGGCGAGAGGGTCAGCAGCGTTTCGACGGAAACGGCCAGCAGCACGCCGTTGACCGGCGCGCGCGCGCGCCGCTTGCGCAGTTGCTCGAGAAAACCTCGCCACTCCACGGCATTGTCGCGCGCCGACGCATCGGCCGCGGCGCCCTCGCCTTGCGGCAACGCGTGCTGAACCGTATAGCGCCCCGCCGTATCGATCAACACTGCCTTGTTCGTGAACCACCAGTCGCAGTTCGCCGTGCCCACGCGTCGCTTCCTCGCCGCGGCAATCATCTGCTCGGCCTCGGGAAAGTCGAGACCCGAATTCAGGATCAACGCGGTCTTCCCCGCCCCCGTCGAACCCATCACCATGTACCAGGGCAGTTCGTAAAGGTAACGCTGGCTCTCCAGCAAGCGGCCGAGGCCGGCTTTTTTCCCCCGGATACGCTTGAGCTTCTCGATCGCTCTCGCCATCGACGACTCGATGGCGCGCATGTCGTCGCACGAACGCGAGCCGACATCCTGTTCCTTCGACGACGGGTTCAGGACACGCTGCAGCCATGCGCTGTCGCGGCGCAGCGCCTTCCATAAACGGTGGAGCCCATATATCGCGCAACCTGCCAACAGGATCGAGATCGCCAGAATTCGCGCCCACGACGGTGCCAACGGATAGGCGGTGCCGAACTTCAGGGACGGCCCGAAGCACCATACGACGGCGCAAACAAGTGCAACGATCAGGAAACCGTACGGCCATCCGAACAAACCGAACAGCAACGTCGCAAGCACCAGGACGGTCGCCAGCGCGCGGGCGGCGACGGTCTCGAACGGGCGATAATCATCAAACGCAACCAGTGGCCCGGCGAGCCAGATAGTCGCAACGGCCACGATCGCCATCGCGAATATCAGCATCTGTCGCGACCTAACCATCTTCAACAGGCGATTCAAGTATTGCATCAAAACTTTCTCTTTATTTCTCGACGAGAATTTCCACGCGTCGATTACGGGCGCGACCATCCGCCGTGGCATTGCTCGCGACGGCCCGGGCGTCACCCTCGCCGATCGACGCAACGCGACCGGCGGATATGCCGTGCGACTTCAGAATGTCCGCGACCACCGCGGCGCGGCGCTCGGACAGCACCTGGTTGTTCGGCATTTCCCGGGTTTTGATAGGTTGATTGTCGGTATATCCGGTCACGACGATCCGGCCGTTCAACCCGGCGATCTTTTGCGCGATCTTCTCGAGAGTCGGCTCCAGTGTCGGACGGGGGGTGCTCTTGCCGGGCCGAAACATCGCGTCGCCCCTAAACACGATCGTGCCGCTCCGTGCGTTCTCGTCGACTGCCACCCAGCCGCTCGCGATTTCGTCCTTCAACAACGCGGACAGACTCAGCCGCTCGCGTACGACCGGTGCCGGCACCGGGACCGGATCGATCCGCCCAATCGCGGCGATCCCGGCCTCGACGACCTCGCGCTTCGACGAAAGCAGGAACTCGTACCGGACAAACAGCGCGAGCGCAGCAAGCGCCGCCACCCCGGCCGTCACCCGGACAGGCACCCTCCTCAGGAGACGGAACTTTCCGGGCGCCTCGCCGCGCCAGTGCGGCGAAAGATCGGAATGCGCGGTACCGCGGGCATCCCCGACCAGAACCTGCAATCTCTGGCGGATTTGTTCGAGATGACGATGGCCGTCCGCCACGACGCTGTAGCGACCTTCGAATCCGAGGCTGAGAATGTGGTACATCACCTCCAGAACATCGATGTACGTCGCCGGCTCCGCAGCCATGCGGCCGATCAGCAGGAAAAATTTCTCGCCGCCATCGACCTCGCCCTCGAACGCAACGAGCAAGCTATGCTGTGCCCAGATGCCCCGCCCCCATTGCGTACGGCTTGCCGCCTCGTCAAGCGCCGTACACAGTGCATAACGCGTTGCCGCCAAGTGTTGCCACGGCAGGCTTACCTTGTCGCAAATGCTGCCGAACGCGGTGATCTCGCGCGCAACCAGCTGACGCAGGCTGGCCGCCCCGGCCGGAGAATCCAGCGAAGCGGGCATGTCCGCCAGCATGCGCAACAACGGACGGGCGGCTTCGAGCAGCGGATTTCGGGCGGCACGCATGCGCTCGATCCGGACCTGCGGATCTTCCGGCAGATCGAACACGGCCGGATCGACGGCCGACCCCGCATCGGGAAGACGTCCAGTGGAAAAATCCGGCGGCGTCTTGTGTCGACCGCCGGGCCCTGGCTCCAGCAGGAAGTCGAAATCGCCGTACGTTTCTGTACTCATTTTTGACGCACGCCCCACAGTTCGAGTTTGAGTTCAGGGAAATGTCCGGCGACATGCATGGCCAACCCGCCGTGCCGCGCGATCTGCTCCCAGAACGGACCGGTTCTGGACAGTTCGAAATAGACGAATCCGGAATGAAACGGAATCTGCCGCGGCGGCACCGGCAACGCGACCATCGGCAAGCCCGGCAGATGCGATCGAATCAGCTCGGCAATACGATGAGGATGACTGATTTTTGTCTGGGCGAGAAATTGCTGCTGCAGCGATTCCGAGGGCATTTGTGCGCCGACGGCCAACACGAGGCTCGAATAGCCGGCAAGTTCCCCTGGCAGGACGGTCGCCGTACGAATGCCGTGCGCCTGCTCCGTGAGCATGATCGGTTGAGCGCCGCGAACCGGCACCTGATTCAGAAGATGATGTACCTCATCGACTAACGGCCTGATGCTCTCGTAAAGCCTCGCGTGCGCGTATCCGGGCGTCGCCAGCGGACGGCGCGTCTGCGGGCGCACGAACGTCGAGAGCTCGCCGGCGAAAAGGGCAAGCTCTCGATACAGATCGACAGGCGCAATTTCTTCGATCCGGCACAGGTGTTCGAGAAGCGGCTCATAGCGATTGAGTACCTGCAGCAGCAGATAGTCGCCGACTTCCGCAACCGCGCCCGCGCGCGGATCGGCTCCTGACAAGCGCAACGCAAGCGCGTCGGCACGGAGCTTGGCCAGTCCGTGCAACTGTGTCGCCCATTCGCGCAATAACGGATTTGCGCCGTAGCCTGTCACGGGCGGAATATGATCCGCATCATGCAACGACACCGAGCCGTCGGCATGCACCGCTTTCACCCGCGTCAGCGCGATACCGATCCACGACTCCGTCAGTTCCTTCTCGAGGAGCAAACGCAGGCGCAAATTCGCGAGCTGAACCGGCTTGGGCCCCTGGCCGATCGCATTGCTGTCACGCAATTCCGTCTCGTAGGCGAGATAGCGCGCATGCGAACCGCCATCGTCCTCGAACGCGGTTTCCTCGGTATGGGACAAGCGCAGCGGAACGGCGAGAAAGATCAGTTGGCCCTGATGTTCCGGTCCGATGGTCATCGGTGCGGGAGCCGGCGCAATGCCGGGGACGTCGAACGGCGTGCCGTCCGGAAACACGCCCGCGCCGGACTTGAAAGCCAGTTTGCCGAATGCCAGCGCTTCACGATCGATATCGTAGCGGCTGAACCCCCAGAAAAACGGACTCAGGGGAACACTGCGCCGATGAACCAAAGATTCGAAATACCGCTCTTGCTGCTGAAAAAGCTGAGGGCGCAAGAAAAGCCCCTCACTCCAGACAACCTTGTTATACCAACTCATCACAATTATTCTGATTTCGAAATCGAAACGACGTTCCTGTCAAACCGCACGTGCAACTGTTGTGTCTTATCAGGAATGACCGCTCTGTACCACGAAGCATCTGGAGCGACAGGCAATCGATACACGGCGCGCCAGACGGATTTCCCGAGATCGCGGTAACCCGCCAGCACGCCGATCGCCGTCGTGGCCGATGCCGACTTGCGGACCACGTCCCGCACTTCACCCGGCCTCAGGATGAACTCGTCGACGACCAGCGCATCGTTCGCGATGGCCTTCCGATCATCGCTCTGCAGCGTGAAATAGTCGGCCGTCTCGAAGGCCGTTGCGGACTTCAGCTCATAAACCTGAACCAGAATGGGCGAGGCCGCGCCCCATTCGTTCGGATTCACGCCGTCGCTTGCGGTCATTCTCAGCCGGAGATTCACCTGCTCCTTGGCGACGGGGCTCGACGCGGTGCCGCATGCACCCAACCCAGCGACCATGCTTAAAACGACCAGACCGCCGAAAATGCGCAACCCTGTCGAGAAACGTGACAAGAAGTTCGAAACCATTCGAGATAATCGGAAATATCGTGCACGCCGATCGCGACGCTTAACGTCGCGATCGGCGTTCGTGACTCAACTCAACCGAAACGGATGAATCGAGCGTGACTCAGGGTATGCCAGCGACTCAGCTGTTCGCCTTGTTTGCCTTGATGTCGTACGAGCGGGTAATCGCGGCCGCGCTCGCACCACTCTGGCTTTGCGGCGTGTACTCGTATTCGAACTTGGCAAACGACAGCCTCACTTCTTCTGCCAGGCGATCGTCCTCGTAGCGACCGTTGCTTTCCCGCTTGCCGAGCATGTTCACCGACGTAATCACAACGTCCGTCATCTTGATCTTCACGTATTCCTGTGCGTCCTTACCAGCACGACGGACGTAGAGCGTTGCCTGGTCGATGTGCTCGCCACTCGCGCACTTGACCGCCAGATTCGGCGTCGCACGATCGATGTGGTGCACAAAGATCAGGTCGTCGATCTTCGCTCGGCCGGCACCACCGCCGGTTCCGGCATGCATGTTGGACTGCTGAGACATGCTCCACTTCCAGTCCATAACTTCGATATCGTCCTTGTGCTCGCTATCCTGCGATTCGCCGATGATGCCGTTGATCTTGATGAATGCATCTGCTGCCATGAACTACTCCTTAATACAAGGTTGATTTCAAAACCACTCAATGGAATCAGGCATATTTAATGAGCGCCTGTCCGCCGCTCAATCATCCGGCAATCGGGCGCAGCATCACGCTGCGCCTTTGGCGAGCGGCAGCTTCGTGACAAGGCGGAGCGAAACCGTCAATCCTTCAAGTTGAAAATGCGGACGAAGAAAGAACTTGGCCTGGTAATAGCCCGGACTTCCCTCGACGTCCTCGACCACGACCTCGGCATCAGCCAGCGGACGACGAGCCTTGATTTCCTGAGACGAATTCACCGGATCGCCGTCGACGTAGTTCATCACCCATTTATTGAGCCATCTCTGCATTTCGTCGCGCCCGCTGAACGAGCCAACCTTGTCGCGCACGATGCACTTCAGGTAATGCGCGAAACGCGAACAGGCAAACAGGTAGGGCAGACGAGCCGAAAGATTCGCGTTCGCAGTTGCTTCGGGATCCGAATATTCGGCCGGCTTCTGCAGCGACTGCGCGCCGATGAAAGCCGCATAATCGGTATTCTTGCGATGCACCAGCGGAATGAAGCCGTTCTTCGCGAGTTCCGCCTCACGCCGGTCGGAAATCGCGATCTCGGTCGGACACTTGATGTCGATGCCGCCGTCATCCGTCGGAAATGCATGACACGGCAGGTTCTCCACGACGCCGCCGCTTTCAACACCGCGGATCAGCGTGCACCAGCCGTACTGTTTGAACGAACGGTTGATGTTGACGGCGAGTGCATAGGCCGCGTTCGACCATACATACTTACGGTGATCCGATCCGTCTGTCGCCTCTTCAAAGCCGAATTCGTCGACCGGATTCGTCTTCATGCCATACGGCAAACGCGAAAGAAAGCGCGGCATCGCCAGACCGATGTAACGCGAATCCTCGGATTGGCGAAGCGTGTTCCACGGCGTGTATTCGAGGTTCTGGGTGAAGATCTTCGTCAGGTCGCGCGGGTTCGCAAGTTCCTGCCACGAATCCATCTGCAGCACCGACGGCGCAGCACCCGTGATGAACGGCGCATGGGACGCCGCGGCGACCTTCGCGATCGATGCCAGAAGATCGACGTCCGCAGGCGTATGATCGAAGTGATAGTCGGCAACGAGACAACCGTACGGCTCCCCGCCAAGCTGACCGTATTCTTCTTCGTAGATCTGTTTGAACAACGGGCTCTGGTCCCACGTCATGCCCTTGAACCGCTTCATCGTGCGACGCATCTCTTCCTTTGACACGTCGATGAATCGGATCTTGAGCTTCTCGTCCGTTTCGGTATTGGAAACCAGATAGTGGAGACCGCGCCATGCGCTTTCCAGGCGCTGGAACTCCTCGTGATGCAGGATCAGGTTAATCTGCTCCGACAACTTTCGATCAATTTCGCCGATAATCGACTCGATGCTTTTGTATGCATCGTCGGATAGCGTCAACGACATCGACAGCGCCTGCTGCGCGAGCGTTTGAACCGCACCTTCCACGACTTCGCGCGCGCGCTCGGTCTTCGGCTTGAATTCACGCGACAGCAGCGCGTTGAATTCGGACTGACTTGCCATGCCCAGTATCGCTTCGTCACCGGTCACGGGTTGAACTTCGATCATGACTTCTCTCTCTTGATACGGTTTTATCAGCTATGGCGCACGACGATATTCAATCCTGGCTCGCCGTAGCCTCGGCGGCCTCCGCCTGCGGCTTCGGCGCCTTCGCCAGCGCCTCAAGCAGCGTCCGGTCCTTCAGCAACTGACCGACCAGGCCCTCCGCACCGGCTTTGCCGTCCATGTATGTCTGCAGGTTGGCGAGTTGCGTGCGCGCCTCGAGCAACTGGGCCAGCGCGCCGACCTTTCGGGCTACCGCGGCCGGGGAAAAGTCGTCCATGCCGTCGAACGTCATGTCGACCATCAATTGCCCGTCGTTGGTCAGCGTATTGGGCACCGAGAACGCGACGCGCGGCGCCACGGCTTTCATCCGGTCGTCGAAATTGTCGGCGTCGATATCCAGAAACTGGCGATCCCCTACGGGCGGCAGCGGCTTGGCCGGATTGCCCGACAGATCCGCCAGCACGCCCATCACGAACGGCAACTCGACTTTCTTTTCAGAGCCGTAAATTTCCACGTCGTATTCAATCTGGACGCGGGGGGCGCGGTTACGCGCTATGAATTTTTGAGAACTATTATTGGAAACGGACATGAGTGCTCCGGGACATCAATCGCTCAAAGAGGGTAGGAATGGCAACAAAACACAATAAAATTTCGCATCCTTCAATACTCAATGCTAGACAGGACGCGCCGGATCGAACATGGGCGCCGGCCCAAATCCGGATTCGAGTGGGAAAAATCCTCTCGAACACAACATTCAAATAATCTGCATACCTATATAAATAGAAAATACTTTCTACCGAGGCCTGCCGGGGCCGTCGGGCATGACGTGATGCCCGACGAAAGCGAATCGTTCGATGAGCGGCCACACCGAGGCACCGGTCCGGCACGTCGGCAAATCACGAGTCGACCGCGGAAATCAGGGCATCTCGATCACGTAGGTCACGAAGGTGCTCACCACGCCGGCTGTGGTCTTTCCCGTCGCGTAATAGCTCGCGATGAAGTTGACCGGCGTCGGATTCATCGACGTAATGGGAACGATCTGCATCGTGTTGCGATCGCCGACCTTGATCGGCGTGCCGTCGGCATTCGCCAGCTTCACCTGCACATGGGTCGCCGATGTTTCTCCGGGCACAGGTTGCGGATTCAGATGGCCGCTTGCCGGATCGGTTGACGTGCCGCTTTCGAAGTAGATACGCGCATTCGGTATCCCGCCCTCGCATCGCACCGTGAGGGTGAAAACCGTGTCGCCCGCCGTAGCGCCCGATGTCGACAGAGATTGCGTCGACACCGTCGGCAACGTCACGGTCATGTCCGGAGAGCCGACGATCTCGCACGTCGATGCAACATAGTTCCCTGTGAAATCGAGTCTCACCGAAGGCGACGACTGCGCGTCGACGACGCACGGCATGAGCAGTGCACCGGCAATTAGTCCGAGCCGCGCGCGAGACATCCGTCCGCCCTTTCCCGTGTTTTTCATTCCCCGACCTCCGCTGCCGATACCGTTTCCGGTTCCATTCCCGGGACTGCTTTCGTCAATTCGATGCATCGGCAACATCCGCTCCCGACGCATGATTCGTCGCATGCTCGACCGATCGAGGCGTAGCCGACACTGGATCGCACTCCATCGGAATCCGGGCAACGACGCCGGAAGTCTCGCGCCGGCTCGCCTCCTCGTCATCAGGCATGGCATAGGTCAGCAAGCACTGTTCATTTTCGCCGTCCCCCCAGCGGGCCTGCAGCTTCCCTTGCTTCTCGAGACCGCGCAAATAGGCAACGCCTCCCTGCCCGACAACACCGACAGACTTCCCTGATTCGTCGAACAACTCCGTCCCCATCGGCAACGCATTGCCCGTCCGGTCCGCTATATCGGCGAACACGGGCGTACCCTGAACGGTCGCGATCCGCACCCTCACGAGCGAGCCGGCCCGCGGCACGACTTCCTCGCTGGTATTGCCCAGTTCGACCTCCAGCGGCACGTCGCTCGGATCGAGCGCGATCGTGTTGATCCGGTAAGGCGTCAATGACGGCAGCACCGCGTAACCATTACGATCGATCCGCGCGCCCTGGCCGTTGATGACCCGTCCGCCCTTCGCGCCCTTCGCCTCGACGAGCGCGAAGGCCTGGCCGAGCGGCGGGCTCAGCGTCACGCCGCCGCCATGCATGACCATCGCGCCATCGGCATTGAACGCCGCCTGGCGTGTCCGGTTCCCGATCGACGCGTTGACGTTGTAGGTGCCGAAAGGTGCGCGATAGATCAGATAGCCGCCCGTGGAAGCCGTCCGGCTATCGCCCGACGCGACGCGCGATGCATTGATGCCGTAGTTGACCGGCGTCGTGCCGGTCGTATTGCCCGACGCCGAAATCTGCATCACGCTGTCGCCCTCGGAACCGCGCGACAGATTGGTCGTCAGATAGTCGAACGCACGATGCGTGTTCGCAACGCTGCTCCCCCATCCGAGAGGGATCGAGAAATTCGCGCCGATCTGCGTATCGGTACGGCCGTCCTGGATGCGTGCACGCGCTGCGTACAACGAATAGGACACACGCCGGACCATACTGTTGAAGCCGATCTGATACTGGAGGTCATAGCCGCGCTCTCCGCTCCAATAGTTTTGCGAACTGCCCGATACATAAAACGAGCTTGCCTTTCCTACCGGCTGATTGACGTTCAACTGCAGCCGGCTTCGCATCCGGTAATCGTAACGTCCCTCGATGCCCACTGCGCCGTGTCGCGCATAGATCGCATCGCGCAGACTGTAGAACCGGTCGGTCGAATAACGGTATGCCGCGACGGAAATGTTCGTCCTTACGCCCGGAACGAGCTTGCTGTAGCTTATCCGCATGCTGTAACCAGGGTGCCCGCCCGATTGAGTCGGCGCCTGCGTGCCAGCCGTCGTCACATCGAGCGCGACGGCCCCCAGCGACGTATTGAAAGCAACGCCGACCAGCCCAGCCCAGTAGCCTGCGGAAAACTGTCCACCTGCGTAACCCGTCAGCAAGTTCGTGAAGCCGCGCTGATAGACGGCCTGAACGACCCACGGATGGATGTTCGTCGTTATGTCGCGATAGGCACCGGCGACCAGACTGAAGCGCGATACGCTCGGCCTCAGCAGTTGCGGCACCGATGCGAACGGCACCAGAAAGGTTTTCTTGCGACCGTCCGACTCCGTGACCGTCACCTCGAGATCCCCGCCATAGCCGGTCGCCGGAAGATCGCTCAGCTCGAACGGACCGGGCGGCACGCTGGTCTCGGTCATCACGACATTATTCTGCCGAACCGTGACGAGTGCGTTCGTATCGGCCACCCCGCGCACAATGGGGGCGTACGCACGCATCGAATCCGGCAACATGCGATCGTCGCTGGACAGCTGAATGCCGCGCACATTGAACGAGTCGAAGACATCGCCGGTCGTTGAACTGTCACCGATCGTCAGCTGACTTTTGAGCGCGGTCACATCGTGTTGCGCGAAGAGGGCGACGCTCTGCCAGCGCATGCCTGCCGACCGGTTGTACCAGTCCGCCGTCGACCATTGCCGAAGCCTCCAGCCCATGACGTTGACGCCAGCCTGCAGACCCAGAAATACGCTGCCCAGATCCCCGCCGCCGTTGTTCTGGCGGCTCGCATAACTGGCGAGGCTATATTGCACGAAGCCTGCGTCGACTCCGCCGTCCCAGCGCGCGGGGTCGACGTATCCCGTGGCTTCCCGGCGCAACTCGATCTGAGGCACCGACAGGTCCAGCTTCAGATCGGCCGTGTTGAACATCGCGATCGAACCCGGCACGGATTCGGAAAGCGGAATGCAGCGTGACGACTGCGCGATTGCGACATCGTCGCCGGCACCTTCGAATCGCCGGGTCACGCGGCCGACATCCACGCCCAGCCGATCGAGATCCGACAGCGTGAAGCACGGTGCCGCACTCTCCGAATCCGGCACCGCCTGAAACAGAACGTCGAAGTACCCACGCCCCTTGCCGTTGACGAATACGTCAAGTGGATATTGCCCCGGACCAACGGGATTGCCATGCGTAAAACGGGAAAGATCGGCGACATCGCCCGTAAAAAACGCGGGATTGAAGATCATCGCCTTCGGGGTCTCGCCACCCTCCCCGCCGCTTCCGCTCGCCGCCTCCGACTGCGTCTCGCCAGGCATGCGCCCCTTCACCGACGTCGACTCGGGGAACTCGGCAATCTCGTCCGCACCGGCCTGGAATGCCCAGCACCCCATCGCGACGATCGCCGCCCGGGCCATCGAGTGCGCCCGGAAAGGCACGCGCCCCCGTTCCGCCCAACCATCCTCACCACTACCTTGCACACCGCACATGCTGCCGCCAAACCTATTGGTTACCCTTCTCATCCACTGTCCCGGCACGCCCCATCTGTGCCGAGTCGCTCACTTCAGCGCCAAAATCGTTCAGGACCGTATAAGAAACGCTCGCCGCCGATTCGACATCGAGCTTGCCCGCCTGAGGAACGAAATCGACGTAGCCGAACGGAGGCGCCATATCGGGCTTCAGTGCGACGACTTTCCCGCCGCCGTCATTCAGTTCGACCTTGCCGAACGAGACGTAATAGGGCGACGGGTTTTCAAGCCGCAAAACACGCTCGCCTCCATCATTCGACGTAACGTGCCACTTGAGCCGATCGCGCGCCGCAGTCGGGTCCGACTGAAGCGAGGCCGGCCGGTAGAACATCTTGATCCGCGTACGAAACGCGAACTGAATCATGTTGCGACCATCCACGACTTTCGGCTTGGGAGGAATTTCAAGCACGTTCAACCAGTAGACCGACTCCCGGTCCATCGGCATGTCGCCACCGGTAAACATGATGCGCATCGCCTGCCCCCTGCGAGGCTCGACGCGAAACACCGACGGCAACAGCGCGAACGGCACCTTGATCTTGTTCGGCGCAGCGGAAACATCGCCTTCGTCCAACCATGCCTGAACCAGGGCCGGCTGATCCGCGGAATTATTGATGCGAACGCTGACCTCCCGACTCTGAGCGGGATAAATGACGCGCGTGCCGGTAATCGTGACAGCCGCCTGCGCCGCCCCGACCACACAGCAGACCGCCGTAGCAATGGCGAAAATATAAGACTTCATTGAATGCACACGAATCGATTTCATAGCCGGCCGCCCGACGCGGAGTCGGGCCATCCCCTCATGACGAAAAGAACAGCCCGATCACCCCTAACGCCGAACGTTACTGATAGGCCAACGTATAGTTAACGACAGCCATCACATCGCCGGGCGTGGTCTGGCCGGTCGCAAAGTACTGACCGCCGTAGCTCATCTTCGCGGCACCACCCGAGATCGCGACGGGCGCACCCGAGCTACCGAGCAGAATCGGCGTCGTGCCATCCCGATCCAGCAGCTGCACTTGCACCAGACCCGCCGCAGTTGCCGTCGGCGCTTGGTTCGTCGCATTACGCGTATCCGGGTCCATATGGGCGGTTTCGAAGTGAGCCGCCACCAGGTTCAGACCAGCCGGACATTCCGAAACGGAAATATCGAACATCGTGGAGCCGGCCGTCTGACCTGCCGCAGTCAGAGACTGCGTGGAGATCTGCGGCAACGTGACGACCTTGTCTTCGTCGCCCGCGTTGATCTTGCAGGTCTCCTGAATAAGCTTACCGTTGAACGTAACCTTACCCGTACCCTCTGCAAAAGCCGCCGGTGCAACGGAGATTCCCGCCACCATGAACATCAACCCCATGACTTGCGCCTTCATCAATTTAACTCCTCTTTTCACATGATTCACGTACACAGCCCTTCGCGAAACCTCATGCATCCCGGCTCGCAAAGGTGGGCACATTCTGTCACCCGCCCCTCTCTCCGTTAATGGGCGATCACCCAAATTGAAGAACAATCGGCGCCCCATCCGGAACGCGTGGCCGTCATGTCCTGTCGATGAATCGCAAAGAAAGCGGATCGAAGACCCGACATCGCCGACGTCTTCGTCAATGTCGACAACGGGAACAGTCGGCGTCCATGTTTCGGCAAATCTCCATACAGCCAATGACCCAACGCAAAGCAGGCCGATACTTATTTCGCGTGCCCCTGCCATCCGCGTCGACACATCCGTGACCGGCGCCCGGCGCCATTTATATGGCTCGCCCGCGTTCAGCGATATTTGCATGCGCCTTTTTCAATGCATTGCACGCGATCAATCTGCTCATTAGTATCGACGGTGATTGCTCATCTGCCGGAAAGATCATGGGCAATAGGTGCGGAAATGGTTTCCGCATATTCGCGTGAAATGGTGTTCATCATGGGAGAGTTGACATGCAGGAAAACCAGCAGATCGATTTGCTCGACTGGATGCAGGAAGACACGCACCCCGAGGCCATCGACATGATGGTCGAGGATGCCGTGGTGCCGTTCGGCACCGCGCTCTGGGCAGTCTGATCAGGCCGCTCTTCGTCGTGGAAGGGCCACGGCCCTTCCGCCTCTTCCGGAGTCCCTATGCTGAACCTGCACACCGCGCTCAGCTTTCATCCCGCGCTACGCGCTTCGCTCGCACGCGGCAAAGCGAAAACACTGCTGATCGGCTATGACCTGCGCAATCGCGATATCGCGCTGCGGGCGTTTTCCGCACTTCCCGCGCCGCTCGACGCACGCTTTCTCTGCCTCGACAACACGCCGCCGGCCGACATCGTCACTGCACTGGAACACGCCGATTTGTTCGTGCTGCTATACGATTCGTCGTGCCTGCCGACGCCGTCTCCGGGCGGGCCGCCGTTTCTCGCCGCGATCCGCCCCACGATCACCACGCATTGGAACAAGTCGGTGCTATTCAAGGATTATGGTCGGCATCTCGACGAGGCGTTCGCCGAACCGCTCGGCGACATCGCCGCACGCAATCGCCGGCTGATCGACGCGGCAGGGCGCGCCTCGCGAATCCGCTTTATCGACGAGGCCGGCAATCCTCTGACGGGGTCGCTCGTGCCGTTCCAGAAATGGACGAGCGTAGACGGGATGGGCAACCTCGATGTCGTACCCGGTGAAATCGCGACGCATGTGAACGACCTGCACGGGTCGATCGTATTCAGTGGCACCTTTCTCGGCACCGCGCCCTTCGCCATCAAGTACAAGGTCACGAAGCAGCTCGCGACTCTGCATATCGAGCACAGCACGATCGTCGACTTCGATAGCGACGATGCGGGATTCGCGCGGGATTTCGCGTCCTACCTCGACCGGCATGCGAATCACCGCCGGATCGAGGAGTTCGGCATCGGTACGAATCTCGGGATCAAGCGCCTGTACGGTCGCAATGCCGGTTTCGAGGAGCGGCATCCCGGCCTGCATCTCGGGCTCGGCGGCGGTAAACCGGGTAGCCACCACCTCGACCTGATTTTTTCCGCCGGCGCAATCGAACTCGACGATACGATCGTGTTCGCCGACGGCCGTTTTCATTTCGAGGACCAATGATACGTTCGATATTCGGCGTAGCCGCCGATACTTCGATTGAAGCCGTCATCACCGAGGCTGCGCACAATTCGCGTGCAGCGTGGCTGCCGGCTCGCTACAGGGCCTTCGATACGTTCCTGCTCGCGCTACGCGGCACCGCTCGATCGCGAATACACCGCGTTGACCGGCGAAGTCGCTTTACCGCTCCCCGCATTTCGACGCAGCGTGTTCGATGAGGCTCGGCATTCGCCTCGATTTCTCGGGCGCTCGAATATGTCCGGCGGCCGGACGCGGCATCGCGCCCGACCGCCTTCTCCATCCTCGCGGCACCCGGGCCACAGCCCCCGAGCGACACCGCGTGCGTCGTTGCGCCCGAGCCGGCGACGCGCGCTGGTCGAGTCAATCCTGCTCCAGTAAATAGGCCTCGCGGGGCTGGTCGCGAATCCATTGCGGCGCGCGGCCGCGTCCGCACCAGGTCTCGCCGGTTCTCGGATTGAAATATTTCTGACGCACCGAGAACAGCTTCGTGCGCGAGGTACTGCCGAAGCCGAATACTTCCCGCGGCGTAAACCCCTGCCTCGTAATCATTTCGCGCACGTTGGCCAGCGCCATGGCACGCTCGGCACGACATATCGCCTCGATTTTCTCATCGAGGGCTTCAAGCTCGCGAAGAAGCGATTGCAGTTCGGTCATTTCTCCTCCCTCTAGAATCAAGATCGACTGCGGACATTTTTCCCGCTCCGCCCGTCGATCCTCCCAAAATACTTTGCATCCGTTCCGGTCCGGGCAAGGCGGTTTCGTCATCTTAAGATCTGCGCCGCGCCACCTCATTCAGCCGAATCCCAAATGCCGCCGGCCCAAAGCCGATCCCGTCCTCGGAAACGGCCCGCACGACGTGCAAACCCGTCATGGCCGTCGAATCTTCGCGCGCTCCACACCGACGCTCAAACAATGACAAAGAATCCTCAACGGAGTTGAGCCGAATACCCGGAAACAAGCCACGGCCTATCGATCGACGAGGCATCAGCCTATTTGCGAGCGGCCCGAATCCTCAAATAATGTTCGATTGCAACCGGTTCCACCTTCCCGCGAAGGACGCCGCCACATGCCTCTTTTCAGATTTCTTCAATGATCGTTGATATGCACTGCGGCCTCTCGAACAATGCGAGCCTAATCCGCTGGATGTCGGCATCTTCGCGGTTAACATCAACCCATTGCCAAGAGCCTTCCATGGAATCCCGGGATTTTGAAGAATTTCGTATAACTGATGAGAAAACACGCGAGCGCGGCGCCGCCAGACACTCAGGCGACATCGGGTCCCCAATCCGGATCATCATTGCCGACGACCATCCCGTCGTCACACGCGGCGTCCGCTACGTACTCGAACAATCGTCCGCGCTTCAAATCGTCGGTGAAGTTCATACAGTCTCGGAGATCATGCGGCAGCTTGAACAGCAGGCATGCGACGTTCTGGTATGCGACTACTCGTTCGACGACGATCCGGAACCCGACGGTCTCAGAATGATCGAGCGGATCAGGCGCACGCATCCGGACGTCAGAATCGTTCTGCTCACCATGCTCGACGACCAATACCTGCTGAGGCACATCATTCAGCGCGGCGTATCCGCATTCCTGAGCAAAACGAGCAACGATCTGTACGAACTGCCGCGCATCATCTTCAGCGTGGTACGAGGCAAGACCCATATCGATACGCAGATCGCGAGCTCGTTCCTGTTCAGCATGCTCGAAAAGCCGCTGCGCGCACCGACGCGTGAAGCGCTTTCCGCGCGAGAACTCGAGGTCGTCAGACTCTATGAAGAAGGCATGACGGTCGCCGACATCGCAACGCGGCTGAATCGCAGCCGGAAAACCATCACCACTCAGAAAGCCAGTGCGATGAAGAAGCTCGGCGTCTCGACCAATCAGGCATTGGTCGACGCCGTCAGAAAGATCCTCTGACGCACGCCTGCCAGACAGCGCTTGACGACCATGCTTGCCCTGCTTACCCGGATGCTTCTCCTCCCGATCGCGCGTGTCAGGCGCGACGGGCGGCATGCGCACGAGATTACCGGCGCCTATCAACGCACTATCCTGTACGGTGGCGCGGCCATGCTGACCATCGCGATATTCATCGCGATCGCCGTTTCCGTCAATGCACGCATAGACCGTTTCATCGACGATCAGCGCAGCACCTTCGTCAATCAGCGCAATAACGTGCAGGCGGCCGTTCAACTCGCGGAATCCCATCTTCAAGGCATCGTGCTGCAACACGAAGGTCGCGAATCGTGGCATGTCAACGCCAACACGATGCACCCGCTGCTCGACAAGTACGCGGGGCTGCTCGCACGCGACCACGGCATGACCGTCACGAAAGGCGACCTCGCCGCATTGCCCTATACGCTTGTCTCGGCCGACGCCAATTACTTTCGCACGAATGCGGCGCGAATCGTGAGCCTCGTGCATGCCGCGTCGCTGTCGCCCGGCGTCCGCGCGACCGCCAGAGGCGTAAAGAAAGGAAACTTCGTCTTCGACACCGAGGCGCGCATCTTTGCGTTCTATCCCGCGTTCGACGCAATTACAGCCCTAAGCAAGCATCCATACGAGGAAAGACATGCGCTCGCAATGGCGGAAACCGCCGACATTCGCGAGGCGCTCGCCAAACAGCACGCTCCCATCGCGTGGACCAGGCCGCATCGCTCACCGTTGACCGGAGAGCAAACGATTCAATACGGCGCGTTCATCAAGGACGACAACAAACACGTCGCCGTTTTCGGGTACGACATCAAGCTTGCCGACTTCTCGTCGTTCTTTCTCGACGACCAGTTCACCGCGCCGGGGTTTCTCCTGCTTTCAAGCGACAGCGCCACCGTCTTGGCCGGCGGCGCCGAGAACGATCTCGCGCTCAACGACACGGCGCGACTCGCCGTGCCGTCGGCAACGGCCGATCAACCGAAAATCTATCGGACGCACGATACGTTCCTGATCGCCCAACGCATTCGCGGCCCCGAATGGGTCGCCGTCTACACGTTCGACTGGTCGACCATCCTGCTCGGATTGCACGGCGAATTGGCGGTTATCGCCTTGACCGCGACCGCCGTGATGGTCCTGCTTTGGGGATTCGTCCTCGCGTTCGATAAATCCGTGCTGACACCCATGCAACGCAAGATGGGGCGCGTATACGAAAGCGAGGCATTCAACCGGACCATCGTCGGGATGGCCCCGATCGGACTGTGCGTGCTGGACGCGAATACGCACGAAATCGTGTTGCAGAACGTGATCGCAAGCAAGTTGCTGGCCCATTCCCCGGAAGCAGCCCAGACGTTCTATCGCTCGCTCGCTCGAGAATATCGGGGCGCCGTTCGCACATCGCCGCTTGCCAAGGGAACCGTGATGCGTAGCGAAATCGTTGTCGGCGCGAGCGGCGGCAAGCCGGTCACCATCGGAACCACCTTCGTCGCCACGCGATACGACGAACGGGACGTGATTCTGTGCGGACTCGTCGACGTCAGCCGGGACAGGGAAATGCAGCGGCTGTTGCTTTCGGCGAAGTGCGATGCAGAAGCAGCCAATAATGCGAAATCGATGTTCCTCGCCACCATGAGTCACGAAATTCGCACGCCGCTACATGCCGCTCTAGGCAACCTCGAACTGCTTTCGATGCAGGCACTGACGCCCCCGCAACACATGCTGGTCGACACGATCGGCAAATCGTTCGGTGCGCTGCGCCGGCTGCTGAACGACGTTCTCGACTTCTCCAAGATCGAGGCCGGCGAACTACGGCTGGAGCATGTTGCTTTCGATCCGACCGAGCTGGCCGAAACCTGCGCGCAGGCGATCTCGCCGTCGCTGACCGCCAAAGGCGTGCAGCTGCAACTGCTTACGGATACGTCGCTGCCCGCGCGCGTGATCTCGGATTCTTCGCGACTGCAGCAGATCGTCATGAATCTGCTCGACAATGCGGCAAAGTTCACCTCGGCCGGCCGCGTCGCATTGGAAATGACGCTCTCCCGAGCCGGCAATCGGAGCCTACTTTGCGTGCACGTGATCGACTCCGGCATCGGTATTTCCGCAAAGGATCAGAAACGGCTCTTCCAGCCTTTCGCGCAGGTGGGCGAATCGACCGCGACGCGATTCGGCGGCACGGGCCTGGGGCTGTCGCTATGCAGGCGGTTGACCAGTCTGATGGGAGGCGACATCCGGGTCGCGAGCACGCCGGGCGTCGGCACCACATTTTCCATCGAGATACCCGTCGTCGTGCCGGCGTCTCCGGCAGCCGTGCCGCGCGACGCAACGTCGATTCTCGCGCTTTCCGTGCTGCTGTGCTGCGGCGACGACGCGTGGCGCGACGCGCTGCTTTCGCGGCTGGCGAGCTGGGGCGTCGCCGCCGAAACCGTAACGCCGGCCGCCTTGCCCAATACGGACGGCCGGGGTCGCATTCTGCTCTATGCGCATGCCGGCAGCGACATCGCCGGCGTCGATCGGCAATCGATACGGAGGTCGCGAGATTGCGGTCTCGCGGGTATCGTCCTGCTATCGGACGCCTATCCGCTTGCGCCCGAACCGCGGGACGAAGGCATTGCGGTCTCGTCCCTCTCCCGCGCGGCACTTCGTCTGGCGCTCGCGACGGCAACCGGCATCGCCCCCCCGCCGCCTCGCCGCTCGAGCGCGCCGAGCCCGGTTCGCGCGCGGCACGCTCGTCTACTGGTCGTCGAGGACGACGACGTCGCCCGGACGTTACTGATAACACAGCTCGGTACGCTCGGCTTCCATGACGTCGACGACGTTTCGAACGGTGTCGACGCAATCGAATGCTGCCGGCATCACCGTTATGATCTGATTCTCACCGATCTGAACATGCCGGACATGTGCGGCACCGAATTGCTGACACGCCTGCGACAGATCAACGTGGCAACACCCGTGGCGCTCGTCAGCGCAAGCGTTCCGCTCATCGCCGGCGCTCAGCCGGCATCGGACGATTTTGCCGCGATCGTCGAGAAGCCGCTGTCGATCGAGCAACTCGCCGCGCTGCTCGTCAGGCTGCTCCCCGTCGACCGCCAGGCGCACGATCGCCGCGCCATGCATCGAGCTACCCATGCCGCGGCACCGCGCGCGATCCTGCCGGAAAGGGAACTGTGGAAAACGTTCGCCGCGTGCTGGCCGGCCGACCGCGCCGTCGTCCGGGACAAAGCGGCAGCAAACGATGTCGACGCCGTCCTGCGGCGCGTTCACAAGATCAAGGGGGCGTTGCGCGTGCTCCGGGAAGACGCGCTCGCGGATCTGCTGGGCGAAATCGAGCATGTCGCGCGCACCGAAGGACTGGCAGTCGCCATGCGACTCTGGGCGCGCGCCGAAGCCACGCTGACGGCACGAGTCGACGCACTGTGACCCGCCCGAACAAACGGCACTCAGGGCGCTTTCGGCAACGACGGCGCCGCCGTTCCGGCCGGCTCGTCGTCACCGGCGACAATGGAATCCGTCGCGATCGGCAACGAAAGCGCGACGGACGTTCCTTGCCCGACCTCGCTCTCGATCGAGATCGAGCCGCCATGCCGACCGATCACAGCTCGGACGAAGGACAGCCCCAGGCCGACACCGGCGGCAACGTCCCGGCGCTTGCCGTCCACCTGGAAAAACGGTTCGCACAGGAGCGGAATCGCCTCCTGCGGAATGCCGATGCCATGATCCGCCACGCGCACGAGCACATGACGGCTTTCGGCACGATGCGGGTCACGCTCCAGCGTGACATCGACGACCGTGTTTTCCGTCGAGTATTTGATCGCGTTGTCGAGCACGTTGATGACTGCGCGCTGCAACATGTCTCGATTGCCGTCGATCCAGATGGCCTCGTCCGTCTTTTGATGCAGCACCAGCCGGACCGACCTGGCTTCGGCAAATGCGCCGACCTGGTCGACCGCCTCGTCGACAAGGTCGGCGACATCCACCATCGAGAACGTCGCCGGATCCAGTACTTCTGCCCGGGAAAGCTGCATGAAATCCTGTGCCATTCGGAGACTGTATCCAACCAGACGCCTCAAGTCGTGCATGAATTTCTCGTCATGCACGCCCGTCAGCGAATCCTGCATCCCGATGCTCTGCTGCTCGATGAGCGCAAGAATGGTCGTAAGGGGGTTGCGCAGATCGTGCGCGATATGGCGCAGCGCCTGCCGGTCGTGCGTCACCGATTTCTTCAGATCGTCGACATCGACGAGGCATATCAGGTGTGCTGCGTCCTCCTGCACGGACAACGGCGAAAACTGAGCGAAGGGTACGTTGACAAGCATGTACTCCCTGTCGTTCAGAACCATCTCGCGCTCCTGCGCCGGCGCCTCGCCGAGCCCCTGCGCGGCGAACTGTTCGAGCACGGCCTCCAGCTTCGGCTTTTCGCCTGCGTGGATGCCGCCCGAATCGGTCACGGTTTCGCCAAGTAGCTCGGCCGCGCTGTTGTTCCACAAGACGAGCTTTCTGCCGCGTACGAGAACGATCGGATAGGGCAGCATGTTGATGACGCCGACGTATGCCTCCTGCCATTCCCGGATTTGCTGCATGGCCAACTTGACTTCGTCCAGCAGGTTGGACTCGATCGCGCCATGCGAATCCTCATCCGACATGCGCACGACGCCGATGCTCGACGAAAGCTCTCGGAGCCGACTGATTTCGCGATGCAGCAAACGATGCATGCCGAGCAGTTGGCTCCAGGCGAAATAGCTGTAGACGACCACGCATATGGCAAGTGCCGATCCAATGGGAATCCAAACGCGAAACAGGCCCAGCAAGACGGTCGACGTCGCGAAAATACAGATGCCCCAGGCCAGCGCGTAGGTATGAAGGTTGCGGGTCTTCGTCAGCCAGCAAATCAGCAGCATGCCCAGCGCCAGTACTGGATCGACCAGCAGTTGCGAAACCGGCGGTATCTCGCTCACGATGTCGTCGTTGAGCACGGCGGACGTGATCATCGCGTCGAGCTGGGCACCGTTCACGACATAGTCGTTCAACGACGAGACGTTATATTCCCCCAACGGTCGATAGATCGCATGGCCGATGAACACGATCTTGCCGTCGAAAGCCGACGTCGGAATCCGCCCCTTTACGACATCGGCGAACGAATAGGTTTGGACCGATTTCACGCGAGGCAGCATCAGCAGCACCGATTGCCGGGGCCGCTTGCCAAGCGCCGTGGTCTGTAGAAATTCGTAGCGGTGAAAATCGGGCAGCATCCCGCCGAGCCCCGCCACCCCGATCGCCTCGAGCGATACATGCGGATAGACCCGGTTATCGATCGTTCGATAGGGTACGAAGCCGGTGACGACGCCGTAATGTCCGATCGTGACGTCACGCTGACCAATCGCGGCGGCGACTTCCGGCGCAGGCTCCGGCAGCGGCAGCAACAGCTTGCCGCTCATGTCGGTATCCGTCGACGGAAGACCGACGACGACCCGTTTGTTGCGGGCGATGGCATCGAAAAACGTGTCGTCGTATTGCTCTCGAGCAGGCAGCGGAATATCGAACACGATACTGGCCGCGCCGGACAGGCGATCGATCAACTGAGCGTTCGTGGCCGGCGAGAACACGCTTTCCCGCCCCAGTTCTCGCAGGCTCCCCTCCCCCTTGCTGATCAGCACGACACGATCCGAACTACGATTCGCGAACACGAGTGCCGTCGCATCGAAATGCAACTGATCGAAGGAACTGAACAGCGACTCGAACCTCGGCGTGCTCGCCGCTGCCGCGAGCGCAACGACCAGAACAACGGCAAACGGGCTGCGTAACCTGATCGTTTTTCCGGCAGGAAGATTCATCCAGTGACGCATGCCCCTGTCTCCTTTTCATATCTCGCCGCCGAACCGCTCGAACGACGCGCCGGCCCCGGCGCGGCTCATGCGTCGATCCTGGTTCGACGTGGACCGGCCACCCACCGCCAGAGCAAGCCTCCGACGATCACGTCTTCCTCTCTGTAACGTTATTTTTTAATCATACAACCCCAATATTGACGGGGATGTCGATCTCATCGGAAATTGAATATTTCAATCTATTATCCGGCCCACTCTATTTCTCTGAATTTCTCAGGTTCCGCAAAAATTCCGTGCATCGTTCAATCTTCCGGCTTGCCGCTCCATCACTCAGATCGAGCGACAACGGCCGACGCCGAAGCCCGCCGGATCGGGGCGTTACAGCGCGCCGAGGCAACCGCCCCCACTACGACGAGCGTAATCTCGATGGGCGACACGTGCGTTGATCCACTCCACGAAACCGGCGCGCTATCCGGGCTTTCCGCATGGGTTGCCACTCGTTGTCCAAACGGATTCCTTCATACGATTGAAAAGCATTCAAGCACTCCCCGTTGCACGAAAACGGCAAGGAATATGCAAGCCGGAGACATTTCGGGGCCCGTCGCCGTCACAAGATTCCGGTTCGGGAATCGTCATCACTTTCTGGCATTTTTCATGACGGCCGAGACCGGAACCCGACGTCGTCAACGTGCAAGCGTACCGTTACACACAGGATAGAGTTATTTAAAAAGTATATTTTTCATAAGATCCATAAAATCTTATGAGAAATCGCTTCGTCGAGGCAATCAGCGCATCGTCATGCCGACCGTGGACGCCTGTCGGGAAGACGGGAAACACGCGTCGGTTTGGAGGATGTGAAAAACGGGAGAGGCCCGAAGCCCTCTCCCGTTTGCGGGCGGAAGCGGCACGAACCGCCGCCTCGCTGCATTACCACTGGTACGAAGCACCCATTCCCACGGTGTTGCCGCCGCTCGACAGACCGACACCCCCCTTCACCTTCAGGTTCTGGTTGATGCGGGCTTCGCCACCGAGCGCCACCGCCTGGTAGCCCTTGTAGGTCGCGCCGCCGATACCGAACGACAACGTCTTGCCCGGATCGACACCCGGAATCATCGTCAGCGCAGTGGCCGCGGCAATGCCGGAATATGCGTTCTTCGACACGTCGTTGATCTGGCCGCGAACACCCTGGATCTGCTGATCCGTGTAGTCCTTGGCCGTCGTTCCCGCAGGCAGGCCGACGCTTGCCTGAATCGCATCGTTCATCTGCCCCAGGTTGACAGCATCGCTCTTCTCGGTCGCATTGCCGACGTTGGTGATCTTCTCGCCGCCGGCATCGAGGTCCCAGCCGATCGAACCGCCTGCGCCGGCCGAACCGCCCGAATCGCCGGCCGGCGCCTGTTCAAGAATGCTCACGCGATCCTGTACACCCTCGACCTTGTTGGCAAGTTCGCTCAGTTGACCGAAATTCACCGCATCGTACTGGTTCACGCCGTTCGCCACGTTCGACAACACGATCGGCGCAGTTGCCCCGGTGCCGCCGAGCGTGACGCTCGCGCGGCTTTCGTCGTCGTACTTCACCGCCATGGAGTCCGTCGCGGCCGATGCCGCAGCGGCCTGAATGGCGTCCTCGACCGTCCTGTAGCGATCGCCGTTGACCTCGATAGACGCAATAAGACTACCGTCTTCGCCGACGACCGCATCTGCGCTGATCATCCTCGCGATGCTGGATGCAACGCCATGCAATTGCGACCCGTTCACGGCATCGGAACTGCTCGCCGAGAGCGCCCCTTTCTCGAGGTTGGTCACGGTAACTGCACCGTTACGCGCGCCCCCACCCAGCGTCACGGTGTTTTTCTGCGCATCGTCGTACACGACAATTCGCGATGTCAGTTGCCCGTCGTCACCATCGTCCACGATCCCCGCCGCTTTCAACTGCTTGACGTTCACGGCGTCGTGATCCTCCACGCCATCGGCCACGTTCCTCAACCGCACCGGGTCGGCGCCGCTCGCACCACCCAGCGTGATCACATTCTTCTGCGCGTCGTCGTATGAAACACTCGATGCCATCCGATCTTCCAGATTCGATATATCGCCCGCATTCGTCGTCACCCGTTCATCCAGCGACGACACGTTCGCGTTCGTTGCGCTCAGTTGCTTCAGGTTCACCGCATCGGTATCCTGAACACCGTCCGCCACATTCGACAATCGCACGCCATCCGGCGCATCCACGCCCCCCAGCGTCACCGCATTCTTCAACTCGCTGTCGTACGTAACCGCCCGCGACGTCAGTTGGCCGCCCTCGCCGTCGTCCACGATCCCCGCCGCTTTCAACTGCTTGACGTTCACGGCGTCGTGATCCTCCACGCCATCGGCCACGTTCCTCAACCGCACCGGGTCGGCGCCGCTCGCACCGCCCAGCGTGATCACATTCTTCTGCGCATCGTCGTATGAAACACTCGATGCCATCCGATCTTCCAGATTCGATATATCGCCCGCATTCGTCGTCACCCGTTCATCCAGCGACGACACGTTCGCGTTCGTTGCGCTCAGTTGCTTCAGGTTCACCGCGTCGGTATCCTGAACACCGTCCGCCACATTCGACAATCGCACGCCATCCGGCGCATCCACGCCCCCCAGCGTCACCGCATTCTTCAACTCGCTGTCGTACGTAACCGCCCGCGACGTCAGTTGGCCGCCCTCGCCGTCGTCCACGATCCCCGCCGCTTTCAATTGCTTGAGGTTCACGGCGTCGTGATCTTCCACGCCATCGGCCACGTTCCTCAACCGCACCGGGTCGGTCGCGCGTTCGGTGCCACTCGTGCCGCCCAGCGTGATCACATTCTTTTGCCCATCGTCGTACGAAACACTCGATGCTATCTGACCTTTCAGATTCGATATATCGCCCACATTCGTCGTCACCCGATCACCCAGCGACGATACGTTCGCGTTCGTCGCGTTCAGTTGCTTGCCCGTG
Source organism: Burkholderia sp. IDO3 (assembly GCF_003366075.1). Classification (NCBI taxonomy): domain Bacteria; kingdom Pseudomonadati; phylum Pseudomonadota; class Betaproteobacteria; order Burkholderiales; family Burkholderiaceae; genus Burkholderia; species Burkholderia sp. IDO3. Next base: position 696,755 of record NZ_CP028962.1, on the reverse strand, counting down.
ACCGCATCGGTACTGTCCGCGCTCAATACGCCGTCAGCGACATTCACGATCTTGCGCTTCAATAGCGACGAGCCGACCGATACCGTATTGTCGCTGTCCGCCACGGAACCATGTCCCAGCGCTACACTGTTCCAGCCCTGCGCTGTTGCGAACACACCGACTGCAACACCGTTGTCGCCGCTTGCTTTTGCGCCTGCGCCCACGGCCGTCGCATAGTATTTCGTCGCGGCGGCATTGGCACCCACCGCGGTGGTATAGGTTCCCGCAGCGTTGGCGTATGCCCCGATGGCCGTGGCATGATCGCCAGCCAGACTCTGCGTCCGCGCGCTACTTTGATAGCCGATTGCCGTGCTGGCCTCATGCGCGGCCATACTGCCGGTACCGAACGAGGTCGAGTACGCGCCGAGCGCCTGCGCACCGCTTCCGCCGGCAAGCGCCATGCTCCCGCTCGCATTGGGCGCCACGACGTCGGAACTCCAGACGCCCGTCTGCAACAGGCCATCTTGTCCTTCCCGCAGCTTCTTCAGGGCGGCATCGACGCTACTGAATTTCTGCTGCGTCTGAGTCGCCTCCACCGCCAACTCGGACACTGCCGCATCGACCACGTTCAATTGCTTGAGGTTGACGGCGTCGTAATCGTGCGTTCCATCCGCAACCTTTACGATTCGGCGCTTGGCCGTATCGGAACCGACCGATACCGTGTAATCCTCATCAGCGACCGAGTAATTGCCCAGCGCAACGCTGAATGCGCCCGATGCCGTTGTATTGGCACCGATGGCGGTGCTGCGCCGTCCCGTCGCTCGTGCCTCGCCCCCCAACGCCGTCGTGTCCCACTCCGTCGCGAGCGCGTTCGTTCCAATCGCAATCGATGGGCCCGTACCATCCGCTTTCGCCTTGGCACCTAAAGCGATGTTGGAACCACCCGCAAACGATCCTCCCCCGATCGCGACCCCCTGATATCCGGTCGTAATTGCATTTCCGCCAATGGCGATGGTGTCCGCCATCCCCGAGCCCGTACCGGCGCTGGCGCCTTTCCCGATTGCGATGCCGCCATCGCCCAGAACACGTGCGTCCGTACCGATAGCCACACCCGAGACGACCGAGGGATCCGTCGAAACCACCGCGCCGTTGCCAATGGTAATTCGATCGCCGAGCACGTAATCGTACGCAACGCCAGCGGCTCTAGAACCAGTCATTCGATTCAAATCACCTTCATCCCCTATTGCATTCGAATCCCTTTTCGAGCGCTCATCGGATTCGTCTTCCTCGATCGCACTTTGAGGGAGCACTTCCACCGGCGAGCTTTCAGCCGATGCATTTTGCATGCCCAGCACGATAAAAACCGTACCGATCGCGGAAAACAGCTTCGTCACTTTCATAATCTTTATCACCAACAATCAATTAAAATTAATCTGCCATATAGAAATAGCAACGCTGTCCGCAAAGCCCCAAGAATTCCTGGCCACCACGCCAATCTTCAGCAGCATGGAAAAATTCCGGGGCTCGCATACTCAACGAACAAACATACTCGACGCCAATGAAAGCGAGTTTCACCGCCATATAGCCGATCTCGAATTAAACAGTGCGTCCGACGATTCATCGGGGCGTTCGATCTTTACGACCGACGCATACTGTCTCAAATATCGACCCGCAACCATAAACATCAAAAGAATCAAAACATCGAAGCCGTAAACCCTGACAAAACCAACTCGCCGCACCCTGCGTTCAGATTTCTTTCAGCAAGCTGGCGAACTCATCGAATCGCCTACATCATTCGAACCTCAAATACCGGCTTCTTCAACAGACGTCGTTTCCATTCACTCAACCGGAGCATCTCTAATGAAAGCAACCCACCTGATCCTCGCTCTCGCCGCCGCATTCGCCACCAGCGGCGCTGCCCTGGCATGCGACGACCCTGCCGTCGACGGACACGGCCACGACGCACCCGCCGCTCAGCACCAGACCGGCGCGGAACATCAATCGAATACGGAGGCGGCCGGCCACTGATCTTTCAGGCTTCGATAGCGAATACGCAGACAAATGCAAGGAGGTTGGCGACGTTCCGCAGGCGGTCCGCGCAGCATCAACTGTTGCGCGAGCGCACGAATATCGGACGAATACGCCGCCGTCGTTCGGCGCCGATTCCTGAATATGCCCGCGGCGACTCGCGGTTCTCTCTCGATATGTCGCGGCTGGTCAACCGCGTCAGCGCAATGCCCCTCATGAATCGCCACCTTATTTTTATGTAATTCGAAGCAATCCCATGAAAAACACGACTCTTCGCCTGACGGTGCTGTCGCTGCTCTTCGCCGGCGCGGCTCCGATGGCCATCGCAGCTCAACCTTCGAACGATTCGTCCGCCTCCTACACCGACACGGCACCGAATCGCATCGCGCCGGCCGATTCAACCGCAATCGCCCCCGGCACCCGAATTCAGGAAAAGGACAGGGCCCAGGTCCTGGCGTCTCAAGCGCGCGACCATGCCATCAAGACGATCCGGGGCAACGGCAAGCGCGTCCTGTACGTCTTTTCCGATCCCGACTGTTCGTACTGCAAAAAACTTGAGCACACGCTTCGCCAGATCGAGAACGTGACCATCTACACCTTTCCTTATCCACTTGAAGGGCTCCACCCGCAGGCAGCCGAGCACGCACGCGATATATGGTGCTCGATCGACCGGAGCGCCGCGTGGCAAGCATGGATGTCCGACAACACACGGCCGGCCCTCAACGACGCGTGCGCCACCCCGATCGCACAAAACCGCACGCTCGGTCTCGCCCTGGGTTTGCGAGGTACGCCGACGCTATTCAACGCGAAGGGCCGCATGGCCGCAGGCGCTGTCCCGGCACAATCCATCGAAGCCTTGCTGGCGGAGTGACGCCGCCCAGCGTGCTCGGGCAGCAGGCGAAAGGTCTGGAAGATTGAGTCGCGTCTTGGCGCCGCACCGGCCAAACGCATCGTGCCGCGATCGAGCCGCCCCGACGGGCTTTTCGATGCGGCCGGAAGTCCGGATCGGAACCGGCCTCGACACGGAAATACCGTGCTTCATCGAGCCGGATCGACTCCCGCGATCCCGTTCGTCTGCATGTGCCGGCAGTCATCGAGCCATTGTCCCGACGTCCGGCGATACCATATCGTTGCGACGCGTTTGCCCATATCGCGATGATTGCCGGTAGACGAGCCGGCAATAACAACCGCCTCGCCCGGCCCGTCAGGCGACGAGATCGATCTTGCCCGACAGCAGCCGATAAACGCCGCCCACGATTTTCAGTTTCCCGCCCTTTTCAGCATTGCGGATGATCTTCGAGCGCGCAGACAGGTTTTCCATGCTGTCCTTGACGTTCTGCGCAATCGACGCGCTCAGCAAATCGCCGCCATCGTTTCGGGCTTTCCGGACAGCCGGCAGCATGGCCCGGGCCAGCGTCTGAATCTTCCCCGGATAGGTTGCGCCTTTCGTCTCGACCTTGACCGCAGCACCCACGGCACCGCACTTGTCGTGTCCGAGCACGACAATGACGGGCACCTGCAATACCGCCACCGCGTACTCAAGGCTGCCGAGCACGTCGTCGTTGACGAAATTTCCCGCCACGCGCACCGCGAACAAATCGCCACGCGCGCTATCGAATGCGTATTCCGGCGCAATCCGGGAATCCGCACAGCCTAAAACGGCCGCATAGGGATTCTGCCCCATCCCCAACGCCTCGCGCTCGTGAGCAAAATCATGGCGACGCGTCACGCCTGCGACATAGCGAGCATTGCCGTCCATCAGAAGCTTGACGGCCTCATCGGGCGACCGCGCATTCTGCGGCTTTGGCAGGGCAGCGACATCCGCGGCCGCCGCGACATTTCCGCCCAATGCCCCGCTCGCGGCCGCGACAAATGCGGACGCTCCCGTCGCACGCAGAAACAGCCGTCGTGCGGGAGCGTCCGTAGTCGGCATATGGGCATTCGATTCACACATTCGCGACTTCTCCATTCCATGAAATACCGAAATACAACATCGCCCGCTCTTATGAAGGTTCGTCGGTCCGTCCCCGGCCGCTTCGCCGGAGGACGCCCCGAGCGTTAGCCCGAAGGCCGCGCGGCATTCCGGCATCCATCCGTCCTGGGCGCTGTGGATCCACGGGAGATTGTGGGCAACACACCACCCCCGCACCATCGGCCGACGCTCATTTTTCATGGCGTCTTGCCCCGATTCGGCCCGCCCCTCGAGCAACGGTCGGGCCAGAGAGTCTCCACAACGCGATTCACTCCGCGAGGCAATGCCAGCGCTTCCGTCTGGATCGGAGCATGTATCGAAGCCGTGCCGGCAAAACGGGCATTCCGCTCGACGTCGCTCGCCGCACTCGAGCCCGGCCGAACCGCTCCGTCGAAGTATCTTGGCCAACGATCCGCCGTTTCGGTACTGCCCCAGAAGATGTTCTCCACGGGCTCGCGCCATTCCGTCCCATACGTCGACCATTGCGTCCCGACGACAAAGCGGATGTTACGAATCGGCATCAAGGAAAATCGGAGGTGTTCGAGTGCTCGACGCCGAAGCAGCGCCTTACGTCCGCTCCAGCCGATACCCGTAGTTGTAAACCGTCGAGATCACGAGGCCATTCTTCGAACGCAATGCGAGCGCATTGCGAATCTTGCTGACATAGGTCGCCAGGCTCGCGTCGTACTTCCGGTCGACCTCGCCCCAGATCTTCTTGAGCAGGAAATCCTTGGACACGATCCGGCCAGCGTTACCGAACAACAGCATGGCCAGCTCGAACTCCCGCGCCGACAATAAAACGCTATCGCCCTCCACGCCGCTGACTTCCGTGACGTGCACGCGGCGCGAAGTCGGATCGAGCTTGTATTTGCCGAGCGTCAACGCGCCCTGATCCTGAGTATCCGGATAGTATTTGCGCACCTGTGCGCCGACGCGCGCGACCAGCTCCCGCTGCCGCACGGGCTTGGTCAGGAAATCGTCCGCCCCGCTGTTCAGGCCATATACGACATCCTCTTCGCTGTCGTGCTGCGTCACGATGATGACCGGCATCGCGTCGGCGAAGGTCTGCCGGACCCAGCGCGTCACTTCAATCCCGTTCTGGCCGGGAACGTCCCAGTCGACCAGCAACACATCCACCTTCTGCGTACGCACGAGTTCGATGAAACTGTCGCCGTCGTGGCGAATTTCCGTTTCGAAACCCGACTTCTGCAACCAGGACGCCAGCGTTTTTGCCTGTTGTTCGACGTCCTCCAGGATTGCCACGATCATGAAGCCGCTCCATGAGAAAGGAAAAGTCAGGGACGTGCCGCCCCGTTCGCATTATCCGGGCGATAGATGAAAACCCAGTCGCGGTAGCTATTCTTTCCAGAAAACGCTTCGTCCGCAAGAGCGAAGCCCCCTTGCTTGAGCGGCTTGCCTGGAGCCTGACTGTACACGCCCATTATGCCGCCGTCGGGGGCTTTGACAATGCCCCAATCCGGCTTGCCGGTCATCGGGTCCGCATAAAGTCTGCGCAAGTGGTGCTGAATGTTGGGCGAGCGCTTGTCCTCCACGAGCGCATCGAGCGACCTCGGATATTGGCTGCCCGGCGGCGCCCGGTAATAGCGCTCGATCGCCAGCCGGATCTGGCTGCCGACGAAAAGCAGCTCGGTTTCGCGCTCGCGCTGCCGCTGCTTGCTCCATACGAGGCTGGCCTGCATCAGACCGATGCCGATCACGGCCGTCAGCACGAGCACGCCGATATAGGCGAACCCCCGCTCCGATCCGGCCGGCATGCGGCGCACGTTTCGGAGAACGCGATTACCACTGCGCATAAGGGCTCCCGTCGCTGGCATTGCCGCGCGCGCCGCTGTGCACGTCGTGCACCCCCGGGCCGCCGTCCGCATCCGTTCGCCACGTATCGCGCCGCCCGGTCACCGGATCGAGCGGAACCTCACGCAGATACTTGTCGTCGACCAGCACTTGAAGCGACGACGGATCGGTGCCGTGGTCGGCGCGATAGTCGTCGATCGCGACCCGCATCGTGCGCAGATTGTGGCGCAGCACCGTTTCGCGAGCGCGGTCCGTCTGCTTGAAATAGCCGGGGGCGACGATCGCCATCAGCACCCCCACGATCGCCATCACCACAAGCAGTTCGACCAGCGTGAAACCGCGCTCACCTCGCGCGCGCCTCGATTCACCATTGGCTGTAGGGGATGCCATTGATACCTTTCCTCCCGCTCTTCGAGCGTATGTCGAATACGTCCTTCCCTGACGCGAACGCGTCGGAGGAACTGGTGTAACTTCGCGTTTCCCACGTATCGGCGGCGGACGTGCCGGGACATCCGCAAAGCGGGTCGGCCGGCAAGCGCCGCAAAAAGTAGATTCTGTCGCCGTTCGGATTTTTCCGGTCGACGACACCATCGACCAACGCGGCCAGATCGGGCGGGTAGCCGCTCGCATCGACCGACTTCTCCACCCGCCCGTCGTCCGATGCCTGCTTATAGGCATCGATCGCCGTGCGAATCGTGATCAACGCCTGGCGCAGCTCGGCCTCCTTGCCGCGCCGCTGAACCAGATCCGTGAACGGCAGCACCACGGATGCCAGCAGTGCAAGCAGCGTCAGCGCAACCAGCACCTCGACCAGCGTAAAGCCCCGGGAACGATCGCGCGCCTTCGCACGCCGCCAATATCGACTCCGCATGTCGCGCCCTCGTCACATAGTCCGCGGGTGCGCCGGGCCGGCGACGGGCCTCGACGACGGGCCCGCGGCGAACTGCTGCCCGTCGCCGTGCGTTGCCGCGCCCCCCTGCATGGACGTTTTCGCCGCGCCTTTCTCCTTGGCGCCGCTCGTATCAGGCGCAGCCTTATCCGTCCCTCCGGCCGGCGCCGGCTCGACGGTACCGCCGCTGGCGGGGGCCGTTCGCGCACCCGAACCCGCCGGATTCCGGTCGAGTTCCGCCGGATGCATCGTGGCGTTCGCGTCGAAACGGCCGACCGAATCGCTCAGGGCCGGCGCCCCCTTCGGCATGGCAGCCGGCACGGACGCCGGTGCGCCCGAGCCGTCGGGATGACCAAACGTCATCGGCTCGGTCGTCACCTCGCCTTCCGTGCCCGACATGAACGTCGTGACCGCGGATGCCGGCAAAGCGAGATTCCGTTCGATATGCGGCGTGATCAGCAACACGATCTCGGCTCGACCGCCTTCGGATTTATCCGTCCCGAAGGCACGCCCCAGTCCGGGAATCCGCGAAAGATACGGCAGGCCGCTGGTCGCCGACGTTTCCTTCTGGTTGATCAGGCCGGCCAGCACTTGCGTCTCGCTGTCGCGTGCGGTCATCAGCGTTTCGGCCTTCCGGGTGCCGAGCCGGTAAGCGATCAACCCCGTCTTCGTGGCGACTTGTCCCAGGATACTGCTCACTTCCAGCTTGACCTGGACGGACACCTCGTTATTGAGGCTGATACGCGGCTGCACGACCAGCTGCAGGCCGACATCCTGATACGAGATGGATTCGCTCGTCACGCCATTGTTCGTCGTGGTCGTCACGATCGGCACCCGCTCGCCCACCGTGATATCGGCCTTCTCGTTGTTTCGTACACGCACCTTCGGATTGGCCAGAATCTTCGTCTTGCCCTGGTTTTGCAGCATTCTGATCGCCATCCGCAGTTTCGCGCCGCCATCGCCGGATACCGCGATATTGCTGCGGTTCAGGCTCAGCAGATCGCCAATGGTCGTGTGAACCCGCTCGTACGGATGCTCGATCGAGAACCCGAGTTCCTGCGGGTACTGCACGCCCAAATCGACTGTTTCGTCCGAGTTCACCTCCAGGACCTGCACGTCCATCGTCACTTCGGATTGCGGAAGATCCAGCGCCTGCACGATGCGCTCGGCAACCTTGATCGATTCCGGCGAATCGCGCACGATCACCGCGTTGGTACGCTCGTCGACGTAGACGTCCTTCGGCTTGACCATCTGCCGCAGGGCCGACACGACATTCTTCGCATCCGCGTTCGACAGGAAAAACGTGCGCATCATGTATTCCTTGTAGGCGCGGCTTTTCTCCGATCTCGCCGAATAGACCAGCAGCGTGTGCTCATCAAGCACCTTCTTCGCCAACTGATTGGTCCGGAGCAGCATGTTGATCGCATCCTCGGCGGTCGTCCGGGACGCAAACAGGCTCGACGGCGCCGAGGTCTGGACCTCCTGGTCGAAAACGAAGTTTACGCCGGTCGTTCGGGAAATCGCGTCGAAAATATTCTCGAGCGGCTGCGATTTGAAATTGAGCGACACCGGCTTGCGCAAGGCATCGGTCAGTCGCGGCTGCACCGGATGCTCGCGTTGCTGTTGCTGCAGCAGGCTGTCCCGCAGCTGAATCGCTTCGGTAAAGTCGGGCTGCTCGTCAAGTACGCGCCTGACGATTTCCATCGCGCGGCCGGGTTCGTTTTGCCGCACCCGTTCGGCCTGCGCCAATTCGCTGCCGAGTGCAACTCGCCGCTGCAGCCGTGCGACCGTCTGACTCACGCGCTGGTTAGTCGGATCGGCCCGGCGTGCGTTTCCGAGGTGATCGAAAGCGCTTTCCGTATCACCCAGCGCCCATGCCGAACCAGCCGCCCGCAACTCGTCGTTCACATAGGTCGCGCGTCGATTCCGCAGCGCCACGTTCACTTCCGCATCGTCGGGACGCGCCTGATGCGCCGTCTGCAGGACGTCGATCGCCTGCTCGGGTTGTCCGCTTTTCATCAAGGCGTTGCTCTGCTTTACGGCCTCGCTGTCGCTGTTGCCCAAGGCACCCTTCAGCGACGTACACGCACTACCCAGCAGCGCTGGCAGCAGTGCCGACAGAATCAGTATCCGTTTCACGTTCAAGCTCTCATCAATTCGTTCAGAAGAAACTGCATCAATGCGGGTGGCGATCGATCGGCAAGCGATGCGGCCGACCATCCGGCCCCGCCAGCACGACGTCGGCGTCGTCGATCGACTTCACGCGATAACCGCCTGCCAGTGCCTGGCCGGGACGCACCGCGTCACGCAAACCACCGCAACGCCCGCACAAAAGAAACATTCGGCCCATCCCTTCCAGCACGATCACGTGCCGGTCCGGCTCCCGCCACTCGCCGCTCACGTCGAAAGGCATCGCCGGCTTCGTTTGCGGAATATCCGCCGGCAGCGTGGCCGACGCCGGCTCCGGCGGCTCGAGCGGCAGCGACGGCGGCTCGGTGGACGAAGGCTTGTGTTCCGCAACCAGCGAGGCCGGGCTCTGGGCCTGAAACAGATCGACACGCGGACGCTCGGCGGACATCTCGGCAGCGCCGGCAACCCGCATCGTCAGTAACGCGGCAACCATCGCGACGGCCGTTGCGTGAATCATCCCGGCGCGGTTCATGACAACCTCGCCAGCAAGGAAACGTGCATCACGACGCGCAACTGATCAGTCTCCATCGCGGTGCGTTCGAGCGTCAGCTGGTCCACGGTCACGAACGGCTGTTGCCGCAACTCCCGCAGCGCGCCGACGATATCGGGGTAGCGCCCCTGGCCGGTCAGGACCATCGAGCGTCGCGACAGCTTGCCGCTCTCGTCGCTCGTCTGGTACGCCGCCTCCTCGATCATCACGGTGTGACGCTTCAGAACGTCGAAGATCGAAAATTTGCGTGCGGTCGGATCGCCGCTCAGCACGTCGGCAGGCTGAGCGCTCGACGATTCCGCGTGCGGTACCGCCTTGAGTTGTTGCCACCGGGTCGACAGCGTCTGCTGTTCCGCCCGCAGCGCACGCTCGTCCGGTTCGAGCATGCAGAACCGATAAGCCAGCATCGCGACAATGGCGAACGCCGCCACGATTCCGACGCGGCCCAGTTCTTCCGAAGCACGCGTCGCATACCATCTGCCGCGAGCCAGCAACATGCCCCATTTCAGGGGGGTCGAGAGAAACCGCTTCATCTCGCCTCCACGCTCAGGCTGAACGATGCGAGCGGATACTGCTCGACCATCTTGATGCCGTGCTGCAGCAGCGTTACCCGAACCCCCGGCTTTTCACCGCCGGCGCCGTGGCGCAGGCGCGCGACAAACGCATAGACTTCCGTCAGGTTCGCTGCCAGCCCGTCGATGCGCGCCTGCTCGCGGCCGTCCTTGGTCGACATGGCCAGCGACAGCAACGCCAGTTTCGGCGTCCAGGCGTGCTCGATGTCAAGCAACATCGGCATTTCGCCGACGGCCGTCATCGGCGCCTTCCGGTCCGATTCCGCGGTGCGTTGCTGCGCGTCCCGGGCATCCCGGCGCGCCCGGTTCACGATGCGCTGCCGGTTATCGACGCGCACTCGGAACTGTTCCATTTCGTTATCCAGATTCCTGACCACCGAGCGCTCGTTCGCCGTCCACACGCCGCCGCACAACGCGGCAATCAGCAACAGGCATGCGAGCGGCGCGAGCATCCGGCGCTTCGGCAGGTAATCGAAATCGCGCATGCGCTTCATGCCGGCACCCCATCCCAGCGGCGATCGGGCGAACCGACGCAGGTCCACCGATTGTTCGACGCGACGCCGGACGGCACGCAACCCGCGACGTGAATCCCGTCGTCCATCGCATGACCGCTCAGCACGGCAAGCGTGTCGAGCGCCTCCGGCAACGACTGCCCCGCGTCGAGCCGCAGCGTGGCCAGATCTTGCCATTGGGCGTTTGCGCGGAACAGACACGTCAGCGTGCCGGGTTCCAGCAACGCCAGCGTGCCGTTGCCTCCGACCCGACCGACATGACGCGCGGCCGATGCCGACACGATGTCGCGGCACGATGCCATGCGCCAGCCGGCGCCCTCGCTGGCTGCCGCCAGCGCGCCGACCCATTCGGCGCGCACACCGACGCACAGACGCGAGCGCCCGTACCCGGCGGCCTCGATGCACAGATTCAAGCCTTCCGGCGCCTTGACGCCATGCTCGGCGAGCACGACACGTGCGTACGCTTGCCATGCGGCACCGGCAACCAGGCCGTCCTGCCACGGCAGAATCGCGGCATCGAGCCACGGATGTCCGAGCAAGACGTGAAGCCGTCGCAACGACGACAGCACGCCGCGCCCCTTGGCACCGCCGCCGGCCTGCGCCAGAAGGCCGGCAAGCGCGGCAACCGGCTCGCCGCCGTGTTCGATCGCCGCGATCGGCATAGTCCGGGGGCGAGCCAGCGTGATGTGTTCCGACCCGATCAGGGCCACACGCTCTTCACAAAACAATTGCACGCTGTACCTCCTGATATGTCGTCAATCCCATGTCGATCAGCGCAAGCGCGCCATCCTTGAGCGAGCGATAGCCCGCGCTGCGCGCGAGTGCGGCCTCGCGCTTGTCCGGCGAGCCGTCGATAAGCGCGACCCGCAATGCCGTATCGAGCGTAATGACTTCGGCCAGACCTACCCGACCATGAAAACCGCTGCCCCCGCACGTCTCGCAATCCGGCCGCGACGCCTGACACTCGGCGCACAGTCGCCGCACGAGGCGCTGGCACACGATGCCGTTGAGTGCCTCGAGAAACGTCGACGGCTCGACACCCATGTAGATGAATCGGTCGATCAGGCTGAACGCATCGTTCGCATGCACCGACGACAACACGCGGTGCCCTGTCAGCGCGGACTGCACGGCGATCGATGCGGTTTCCTCGTCGCGGATCTCGCCGACCAGGATGGTGTCCGGGTCGTGGCGAAGAATCGACCGCAGGCCGCGCGCAAACGTCAGACCTTTCTTTTCGTTGACGGGAATCTGAAGGACACCTTGCAATTCGTATTCGACCGGGTCCTCGATCGTGATGAGCTTCTCGTCGCCGGTATTGATCTCCGAGAGCGCGCCGTACAATGTCGTGGATTTCCCGCTGCCCGTCGGCCCCGTCACGAGCGTCAGCCCGTGAGGCATTTGCATGAGCGCCCGGATCCGGCCGATCGAATGCGCGTCGAAACCGAGCGTGTCGAGGCTTAGCTGGCGGCCGCGCTGCGACTTGTCGAGAATACGCAGCACCGCGTTTTCACCGTACACACCGGGCATGATCGATACGCGCAGGTCGATCTCCCGACCCTGCAGCGCGACCTTGAAGCGCCCGTCCTGCGGCACGCGCTTTTCCGCGATGTCGAGACTCGCCAGAACCTTGAGGCGCGACATGATCTGGCTCGCCACCTCGATACCCGCGACAGAACGAATCATGCGCATCACGCCATCGACTCGATAGCGGATCTGCAGCCCTTCCGCGGTTGCTTCGAGGTGTATATCGCTCGCGCGGCTCTGCAGCGCGTCATAAAGCGTCATGTTGACGAGGCGAATGATCGGGCTTTCGTCGTTGGCGATGCTCGCGAGCGTGATCGATTCGACCGCCAGCGCGAGCGAATCGCTCTGAGCGCCGACGTCGACCGCATCGTCCATCACGCGCTCACTCGACTCCATCTCCTTGAGACAAGCATCAACCGCGCCGGGCAGGCTCATCGCGAACACGACCCGATCCGGCGCGAATCGCCGTTGCAGGCGCTCGCGCGTTGCCCGGGCAAACGGATCGGCCAGGACCACGCAGGCGGCTCCATCGATTTCCAGCGGCAATACGTGCACGGCCAGGGCCTCGGCCAGCGGCAACAGATCCCAGCGCGGCGCGGCACCCCGGAGTCGTTCCGGGGACAGCGGCCGTGCCCCGAGGCACGATGCCACCTGTCCGAGCCGATCAGGCTCGCGCCCCAGCAGCGCATCGAGGTAGACCGGCAGGGCGACGCCCTGCTGCATGGCCTCGTCCTGCCAGGCCTGCAGCAACACGGATGTACTTGCGACGCTCGTCACATCACCTCCAGGAAAAGTCGAATGAATGTGTTGAATCAATGGAGGGGATTGTCGGCGCAGGCACGCGCGCCGACAAAAAGGCTCAACAAAACCTAAAAATGACAAGGCCGAAGCCTATTTTTGAATCAGCTGATGCTGCTCGCCAGCTCGAAGATCGGAAGATAGAGCAGCAATACGATCGCGCCGACGAGCGCACCGATGCCGAGCATGAGAATGGGTTCGAACAGTTTGCTGAATACCTCGATCGCGCGATCGAGCGTGCCATCGTGAAAGTGCGCGATCTTCTCGCACATCTCGCCCAGTTCGCCGCTGCGCTCCCCGACCCGCAGCAGGCGTTCGGCAACCGGCGTGGTGAGGTTCTGCGCGGTCAGCACATCCGACAGCGACTGTCCGGCACGCAGGTCGCCCAGCGATCGCTCCAGACGCGGAAGATACGGCGCCGGCAGCAGGCGCCCGGCCAGTTCGAGCGCATCGATGGCCGCCGTCCCGCCTGCCAGCAGCAAACCGACCGTGCGATAGAACCGGGACAGCACAAATAAGTGACAGATTTCGCGAAGCCGTGGCGTCCGCCACAGCACGTTCAGAAACGTTCGTCGGGCATGCTGCGTGCGCACGAGCGCCACGGTCGCGACCGCCAGCCCGGCCAATCCGGCCAGCAGGACCATGCCGTGCTGCTGCACCAGTCCGGCCCACCACAGCATCACGACGGCGGTCGCGGGCGGCTCGTTGATGCTCTCGAATACGGCGGAAAAGCGCGGCACGACGAAAAACAGCATAAACAGCAGAATGGCTGCCCCGACTGCCATCACGACCGCGGGATAGACGAGCGCGCCGCTGACGCGCTTGCGAATCTGCTCCAGACGCGTCTCGTAATGCTGAAAACGCCGCAGTGCGATCGGCAATTGGCCGCTGCCCTCCGACGCTTCGACCGTCGCGACGAGCAACGGTGGAAAGATCGACGGCTGCTGCGCGAGCGCCATCGAAAAAGCTTGTCCTTCGCGCATCCTGGCGACCAGCTCGTCGAGAACCGCGCGCAGCCCCTTCTCCGATTCGGCCTTGTCGCGCAGCGCCTCGATCGCCTCGATCAGCACGAGCCCTGCATCGAGCAGTGTCGACAACTCCTGCAGAAACAGGCCGAGCGGAAATTTCGGCTGTCGCGACCACGGGACGATGCCTGCCCGGCGCTTCACCGCGAGAACCGTGACCGTCTCGCCCGAAACCATGCAGCGCTGGCGCGCGCTCGCTTCGTCCGGCGCATCGACGGTCCGCTTGACGAGCTTGCCGCCAGACAGAAGATCGACTTGAAAAATCGCCACTTCAATGCCCCTTGTCGGCAACGGCCATCGCCGCGCCGGATCGGCGCGCCTGGGCGGCCTGCTTCAGTTTTGCATAGTGATGCCACACTTTTTTCGCATACCGCTCGCGCAGCTCGCGCCGATGCGGTGCGCTTCCGGCGTTGTATGCGCCGACGGCTTCCCACGTATACCCGTGCCGGGAAATGAATCCGGACAGAATCTGCGCGCCGGCCATGACCGACGTGCACGAATCGTTGAGCAGCTTCTCTCGCGTAATCCCCGCCTTGCTCAGACGAGGCAGATGCGTACTGTTGATCTGCATGAGGCCGATATCGTAGGTGCCGTTCCGGTTGCGGTTGATCGCGCTCGGATTCAGCGACGACTCGACCTTCGCGATCGAATACAACAGCAGCGGATCGATGTTGTGTCGCTGCCCGGCGTCGAACCAGCATTCCGCGTGGGCGGACGTGGCGATTCCGGCAAGCATCGCGAGCACGGCGGTCCCGCGCTTACAGGCCGTAGACAAGGTCCGCGTCATAACCCTCTCCTCCCAGCTTCCCGTCCCGGCCCTGCGAAACGATTTCCGCGTCCGAGTCGCGACCCGGCACGTGATATTGATACGGTCGCCCCCAGGGATCGTTCGGGACATCCTTCGCCAGATACGGCCCATGCCACATCGGCGTTCCGGACGGCTGCTTCACGAGCGCCTCGAGCCCCTGGTCCGCAGCCGGATAGCTGCCGGTATCGAGTCGGTACTTCACGAGCGCGTCGCCCAGCGACTTCATTTGCGCCTGCGCCGCCTGCACCTTGGCCCGGTCCGAGTAGGACAGGACTTTCGGCCCGACATAGCTGGCCAACAACGCGATGATCAACAGCGCAACCAGCAGTTCCAGCAGGGTGAAGCCCCGTGCGGTCCGCAGGCGCGATCGAATGATGTTTCGATTCATGATGTTCCTCCTTGATTGAAACCTTCATGGCGGATATGGGCGGAGGGGGCCGGCCAATGATCGACCTCCCCCGCCATCGCGTGCGTCATGCCGTTCGGCAATCAGCACGAGTACCCATTACTTCGTAGTCCAGGCATCGGTCCAGGCCCAACCCTTGCCCGGTTCGTACGCCGCCTGTGCCTGACCGCACCAGCCCGATGCAGGGAACGACTTGCACTGGTACAGCTTGCCGTTATTCGTGACGATCTCGCCGCCCTTGTATGCATGGCCGGCCTGATAGGCAGGGTAGTTGCCCGCGTTGCCATCATTGCCGGGGTTTTCCGGCGTGTCCGGGTTGCTCGGATTTTCGGGATTGCCCGGGGTTTCGGGGTTGCCCGGGTTGCCGGTACCCTTGACCAGCAGGGTGTGCGTCGCGGTCGCGGTCGTCTTGCCGTTATCGACGACGAGCTTGAACACGAAGCTTCGGTCCTGTTCCGCCTTCGGTGCAGTAAACGTCAGGGTCGAACCGTTGCGTGCATTCTTGAAGTCCGACGGCATCGTCCATGCGTAGGTCAGCGGCAGACCGTTCGGGTCGCTCGACTGGTTTGCCGACAGCGTGACCTGCTGACCGCCCTGAACCGTGGCCGGACCGCTGATCGCGGCCACCGGCGGCACCGTCGCGGGCGGCTGCTCGCCACCGCCGTTGCTCTTGACCTCGATCGCGTACGCATATTCCTTGCCGTTGCCGAACACTTCGTTCTCGGCCGCGCTGCGCACCGGATCGATCGTCTTGCCGTCGGCGCTCAGTTGGCCGACCCGGACGTATTGCGAACGCCCATTGACCTGATTCGCCAGATCGTAGATCCAGTCCGCGGCATTGACGTTGTTCGCACCGATCTTCATGCTATGGGACTCGAGATCGTTGCCGCGCGTCTTGTCGAACACGCGGAGCTTGGCTTCGTCGCCGGCCTTCTGCACACCGCCGAACTCGATCTTCCCGGACGGCATCCAGTTCACGTTGGACGGAATGACGTCAATATCGCTGCAGCTATAGAATCCTTCCGCGTTGTCGCTCGGATCGCGCTGCCAGATCGTGTACAGCACGCGTTTGCCGGAAACGCCGTTCAGGTTGATCGGATATTCCGTATAGGCTTCCGGCCCGCGCTTGTCCACTTGACCAACCGGCTGCTCCTGAAGGTCGCTCCATTTCAGCGGACGCGAAAAATCGTAGGACGGCTTGGAAATGTACGTCTTGAAATAGGTGGTGTAGTGCTTGGCGGTCTGCTTGTACCGCAGCATGACATTGCCGCTCGCGTCGGGCTTGACCGGTGTGGCCGCCCAGTTCGCGACAGCATCGATGCCCTTCCAGCTCTCCTTGCCCCCAGCGCAGATCAGACCGTCCGGAATTTGCGCACGATGGTCCGCATCGCCCTTCACACCCAGAATCGCGTTGGACATGCGATCGTAAAACGGGGTGGAGCCACTGATGCTCTTGGCTGCCTTGCAGCCGTCCGATTTCGGATTTTCCGCACCCTCGTTGAAGCACGCCAACGGACGATCCGGCGGCGATTCCACATAGCCATGTGCATGCGAGACAGCCGGCACCGCAAACAGCGCGGCGGCGGCGACATGAGCGAGCGTCAACGCCGGCAGCGCCCGCATCGCGGTTTTTTTCAACGAGATTCGAGAAACTTTCATTTTGTATTCCTGTATACCTTTCAAGGTGGTTGAAGCATCGGTTCTGTTTCGTGGTCCCGGTAGAACCGGAAGCAACAGTCACCTAGCCGGATAGGCCGGCCCGTCGATCCGCAGCCGGCGTTGCTCAAGTTCCGGTGCGCCACGCGTCTCGCCGGAACTGCGTGCATTCTTGCGACCCGCCTCGATGCATTCAATGAAGCTCAAAGCAATCTGAAATGTTCTTTGAGATTTGGATTAAAAACGTTGAGCCCATTGGCCTACCTGACGAGAATGCCGCCATGTTCTATCTGTCCCAGGGAGCTCAAAATGAATGCCCATTCGAAAGCAGCGCGCTATAGCCGCGCCACCGCGCTATTGCACTGGATAGGCGTCGTCCTGATGATGCTTATCGTGTTGTCCGCGGAACTCCGCCATCTCTGCGTACGCGCCGATCTGATCTCGATGCGCTTGGCCATGGTCACGCACATCGGTTCCGCGATGGCGATCCTGTTTCTCGTGATCCCGCGTCTGATCGCTCGCCTCATGGGGCCGCGCGTTCCGCCGCTTCACGCCGGCAGCCCGCTGGTGCGATGGACCGCGCACGCGGTCCACATCGGTCTTTATGTTTTTCTCGTCGCAGAATGTCTGATCGGCTGGGCGATCGTAAACGCGAAAGGAATGCGCATTCCGATGCCGGTGCTCGGCTTCGAATTCCCGGCGCTCGTCCCCGAGCACGCACGGCTGGTCCATTGGACCGTCACCGCTCACATGGCACTCGGCTATCTGCTGTATACCGTGCTGGTACTGCACATCGGTGCGGCGTTGTGGCACCATTTCGTGCAGCGTGACGGCATCATGCGCCGCATGAGCCTGTCGTCGAACCCTTGACGAACGCCGGACACGACCGCGGCAGCCGCGACAGCACATAATGCGTCCGTGGCCGCCGCGGCACGATCGAGTGACTTCGGCGCGACGGGCAACACCACGCCATACGGGCCGGCCAGCGCGGCTTCCGGGCGATAATCGCTACCGCAAACGAAATCTTGAGCCGCGAGGTTTTTATGCTGCATACCGTTTACCTGGTTGCCATCATCGCCGAGGCCGTCAGCGGCACAATGGCCGCGGGCCGCCGCGACATGGATCTGTTCGGCGCATGCTTTGTCGGGTGCGTAACCGCGCTAGGGGGAGGCTCGGTGCGCGACATGCTGCTCGGTCACTACCCGCTCGGATGGGTGCAACATCCCGAGTACATCTGGTTCACGGCAGCCGCCGCGCTGATCGGTGCGACGCTCGGCAGCGTACTGCATTACTTCCGCACCATCTTCCTGACCGTCGACGCCCTCGGCCTCGTCGCTTTCACACTGATCGGCTGCAACATTGCGATGCAGACCGGCCAGACGTCCACAGTCGTGATACTCAGCGGCATCATCACGGGATGCCTGGGCGGGATCATGCGGGATCTGCTATGCGGTGACGTGCCGATCATCTTCAAACGCGAAATGTATGCCAGCATTTCACTCTTGATCGGAGCCGGGTACCTCGTGCTGCTGAATCTTCAGGTATCGGAGCGGGTAGCCGTCATGATTTGCCTGGGTGTCGGTTTCATCCTCCGCATGTCGGCCATCTATTTCGACTGGCACATCCCGAAGCTCGTCTACCGCGACAAATCCTGACGCATTCGAAAAGATACGGCTCCCGGCCCGTATCGGCAGGATAAAAACCAGTCCGATGCATCCCGCACACTGCCGCTGTTGCCATCGCAATCGAACGGCCGCCATGCACGTGGCCATTCGCGATGCAAACGGATGGCCGCCGATGCGATGGAAGTATCGCGGCGGTCCTGTCGAAACACCCGCGAAAAACCTGACGACGAAATGCAGCGAGCCGTACGCCTGATCACCGCCTTCCCGCCCCAATAATCGGCATCCCGATCAGGCCGGAACGACTCCCCTCCCTCGCAGCCGCACCTGCCCCGTCGATTTCTCTCGCATCGAGCATGCGTGATTTACATGCCTCCCGAATGCCCGCCGGTCGGGCAGGAGCGTTTCATTGATCGAAACGCACTAGATTTTAGATTTCGCTGAGAATCTTTGTGGCTCGGACAACCCGCAAATATGATAGCTGCAACCGAATTTAAATATCCGGCAACAGCCAATGTGCTTCGCGTCAGTCAGTACAGATTCACGCGAATAGGCTGCGGCCTATTTTTATTTTGGCCACGGGCCGATGTCGAGAGTTGATTGTGGTGGGTACTATGACAACCGTCGACATCGGTAATGAATGTTTTATCGGGAAATGTCGACAATGGATATTTTAAGCGCGCTGCGATTACTGCGGGATCGGCCTTCATTCAGGCAAATGCAGTTGATATTCGTTTCCGCATTTTTTCTTACCTCGGACGCGTTCATCGTTTGATCGGCGTCGCCCGGGCGAACCGGATTATTTCTTCGATCGCCCGCGAGAGCATTTGCCGCATCAGCACCGTGCGTCCTGAGTTGGAAGCAGCCTTCCCGAAACCGTAATCAAGCGAGCTTATGAATACCAGCAATTCCGATGAAAATCTCCAGTCCGAGCTTTCCGTATTAATAGGAAACGGATTGCAGGCGGACATCGATCGCCTCGAGCGCGACGAGCCTTTCGCCGATGTCATCCCCAATTTCGATTCTCTAGCCATGCTGGAAATCATTCTTCTCATCGAAGAGAAAGAAGGTTTTCAATTCGATCAACACCTGGATTCAGGCAATGCGTCGTCGTTGGCGGATGCGGCCGCCGCATATCGGGCATTCCCGTCAAATGTCAGTGCGCTAGGCCAGGCACTTATCCAGGCACGTCAGGCAGAGAAACTCAAGAAAGAAGGCGAGTCCG
Organism: Burkholderia sp. IDO3; assembly: GCF_003366075.1. Lineage (NCBI taxonomy): Bacteria > Pseudomonadati > Pseudomonadota > Betaproteobacteria > Burkholderiales > Burkholderiaceae > Burkholderia > Burkholderia sp. IDO3. Next base: position 677,247 of record NZ_CP028962.1, on the reverse strand, counting down.
GCACGCCCTCCGCCGATCAGATCCGCGCGTCGGACGATACCGGAAGCCGTATCGAAAACCACTCCCAGCATGGTGCATCATGACACGAGATGTCGTTATTACAGGTGTTGGCCTGACCGCGCCGCTGGGCAACGCACCGGAATCGTTCTTCGATGCGCTGGTTTCCGGCGAGAACGGAATTCGCCGCCATCCCGACCCGGCGATCGAGCGTCATGTCGGTTACGTCGATCTCGATATGGCCGCCCACTTTTCCGTCGCGGAGTCGCGCAATCTCGATCGCGTGTCGTTGCTGGCGCTGTACGCCGCCCGACAGGCCTCGGCGAACAGCGGGCTCGCGGATGAAGATGCGTGGCGCAATTGCGGCGTCTATATCGGAACGGGCATTGGCGGCGTGACCTCCTTGTCCGAGGGAATCGCCGAACACCACGGCGTTGGCCGGCGCAGCATCCTCTTGACCATTCCGGCCGCGATGCCTCATGCCCCGGCCGCCCATCTGGCAATGTCGATCCGAACTTCCGCAGAGGCGCTCACGTACACAACCGCGTGCTCGGCCGGCGCGGTTGCCATTGGCGAAGCGTTTCGGCGGATTCGCGACGGCTATTCGGACATGGCCATCTGCGGTGGCACCGAAGCCATGCTGACGCCGCCGCTGCTCCGGGCATGGAGCCAGTTGCGCGTTCTGTGCGCGGAGCCGGCCGGCGCGCCGGCCACGGGCTGCCGGCCGTTCAGCGGAAGTCGTTCCGGCTTCGCGTTAGCCGAAGGCGCGTGCATGCTCGTCCTCGAATCCCGCGACCGCGCAACGGCCCGTGGAGCAACACCGCTCGCCGAACTGGTCGGATACGGCACCAGCAACGATCACAGCCATCTGACGCTGCCGACGCCCGGGGGCCAAGCGCTGGCGATCAAGCGCGCACTCGACGACGCGGGCATCGACGCAAGCCAAGTGGGCTATGTCAATGCGCACGGCACTGGAACACGCAACGGCGACATCTCCGAAAGCGAAGCACTGCGGAGCGTCTTCGGCCGCTCGCTCGAGAATATGTTGGTCAGTAGCACGAAGTCTTCTCACGGGCATTTGATTGGCGCCGCCGGCGCGCTGGAACTGGCGATCTGCGCGATGGCGGTGAAGGAACAAAAGGTTCCGCCGACGCTGCATTACGACGCGGCCGATCCAGCTTGCGGAGGTATCGATTATGTGCCGCATGTCGGCCGTCAGGTCGACGGTCTTGAATACGCAATCAGCAACTCATTCGGAATGGGTGGCAACAATACCGTGCTTGTTGTCAAACGCTGCTGAAATGACTTGCACGAAATATTTGTAATTATCTGGAGAAAGACTGATGTCGAGTCAAGCGCTCACATTCGCCTCATGTCACTCGCGCGATCATGCGCCGCAGCAACCGGCGGCAATCAGATACCGCCTGAACGAGAATGAGCTGCATGTATGGGTAAACGACCAGGGCAGCAAGAGAGTCTGCACCGAGCTATTTCGTAGCGGCGTGGTGGATCGTTCCCGATATATCGCCGATGTTGCATATTGCCGATATTCGCTGTCCGAAACCGTATTGCGCGGCTATCGCATATGGGGGCCCGCATGCGCGTCCCTGATGCAGCGCCACCGGTGGTTCATGACGTTGATCGCAACGCCGACCAAGTGGTTCATCGAAGACAGCGCATTTCACATGGCACTGCGCGATACGCCTCACTGGCGGGGCCGGCTCGTGCGCCGCGCCATCTTCGTTCCGGCCTGCTGGGCAATCGGCGCGCTATCGAATCTGCTTGCACGCCGGCGCGCCAGTGAAGCACTGCAGCACTGATTTGTCGTTCGATTAAGTTTTCATTCGACACCCTCCGGTCTTCCATCGTCAGGATCGCCCCAGGCGACTTGACGATCGATCCGTCGCGCTCGTCGCGAGAGAAATCTAGCGTAGTAAACGCTAACAGTCGCAATCGGTTCGAATGCGACCCAACTGCCATTCCGTCACCATGGGATGGTTAACAACCATGCCGATTTTTCGGCGTTTTTTCATCAGTAGATCTAAAGGTAATAGCAACATGAAAATCAAGAGCACCATCGCACTCGCTACTTTCGCACTGGCCGCTGCTTCGGGCACGGCTATGGCGCAAAGCACCGGCACCAATAGCGGGCAAATCGACTTTGTCGGTGAGATCACCACCGCACCGTGCTCGGTCGACGGCGACAATGCAAATCAAACCGTTCAACTGGGTTCGATTTCGACCAATGTGCTGGGGACCGCGGGCTCCACGTCCACGCCGAAGAACTTCCAGATCAATCTCACGGGCTGCAGCCTGGATACCGTCAAGTCGGCCAGCGTCACGTTCGACGGCACGCCGGACGACAACAATCCGGATCTTCTGAAGCTGGGTGCCGGCGGGTCGGGCCCCACGGCGCAAAACGTCGCCGTCGCCATCTACGACGTGTACAACAAGCAAGAACTGACGCTGAAGACCGCATCGGGCGCCATTCCCATTCAAGACGGCATCAACGCACTGGCATTCCAGGCGTACTACAAGTCGACGGCCTCGGCGAGCAATCCCGTCGTGGCCGGCAGCGCGAATGCAAATGCGCAGTTCACGGTTTCCTATAACTGATCTTAGCTAATCCAGCTTTGCATCACCGCCGGGCGCAAGCCCGGCGCGTCACCCGATCGATTGAATCAAATGTTTCCTCGAGCCACCTCATTTCTTGCTCTTGCACTGTTCGGAGGCATGCTATTGAGCCAGCATGCCGATGCCGGGATCGTTTTGTCAGGCACCCGACTCGTCTTCGACGGCACCAAACGCGAAGCTTCGACCAATGCCCAAAATGCGTCCGATGTTCCGTATGTAGTCCAGGCATGGGTTGAGGCGCAAGATGGAAGCACCGATACCCCGTTCTTCGTTACTCCTGCTCTTTCGAGAATAGACGGAAAGCGCGAAGGATTGCTCAGGGTATTGAAGGTCCGCGATACGCTACCGAAAGACCGCGAGTCGATGTATTGGCTCAACGTCAAGGAAATCCCAAAGGCGGACAACCGCGACAACGTTCTCCAAATCGCCATTCGCACTCGAATCAAGCTTTTCTATCGCCCGCCCGGCCTGAATCCGGATCAGCGCGGCCCTGCCATGCTGCAATGGAATATAGCCAGGAACGATAAAACCGGAGCATGCGATCTGACGGTTAAAAATACCTCCGCATATTACTCGACGTTCTCGGGCCTTACCGTTGAGTACGGCAATAACAGTCAGAACAAATTGAATATCGGCGCAGTCGCACCGTTCTCCACGCATGACTGGAGCCTGCCGCGCTGCGAAGACAATATTCGACTCACCTACTCCATCGTGAACGATTTTGGCGCGACGGAAGATATCCCGACGATTCGGGTTAATTTTAAATCGGACAAGCAACGCGAAAGCAGTGCTTCACACTAAGTATCATGCGGTATAAAGTCTCAGATTCTCGCGGTACGGTAGTCAGGCCTCTTTCGCGTGTGCGTCTTTTGCTGTCGATGGCGTTGCTCACGGGAAGCGGTATTACGCCACTCACGGCAACGGCCGACGGCGACAAGGCCGTATTCAACAACGAATTCCTCCACCTCGGCGGTGGCCCGCAACAGGTCGATCTCTCCGTCTTTGCATTCGGTAACCGAGTGCTGCCAGGTCGATACCAGGCGACGATCGCGGTCAATGGTGAACGCTTCGAAAAAGAAGACATCGACATGGTCGCATCCAGCGAAGATGTCGATGCGACGCCTTGCCTCACGCGCGCCCAGCTCGCGCGATGGAACATCAACACGGCTGCATTCGAATCCATTTCCAAGGCTGCCGAAGACGCTTGCATCGACATCGCCGAGGCGATCCCGCAAGCGAGCGCACAGTTCAACGTCGCCACGCAAACGCTCGAAATTTCCGTGCCCCAGGCGGCCATGTTGCGTCGCGCGCGAGGCACTGTGCCGGTCGACCAGCTCGACAACGGCACGACCGCATTGATGTTCAATTATCAGCTCAACGGCAACCACGATCACCTGAACCAGCAGAGCAGCCTGTATGCAAACATCAGCGCCGGCTTCAATGTCGGCCCGTGGCGCTTCCGCAATCTGTCGACGTTCAATCGCGATCATCATGGCTCGAGATTCGAATCGCGGACCGCGTATGCCGAGCGTGCATTGCTCGGCCTCCACTCTCGCCTGACGATCGGCGACACGTATACGACGGGCATCGGCGTCGACAGCTTCGGATTACGCGGCGTCCAGTTGCAAACCGACGAAACCATGCGCCCCGACAGCATGCGCGGCTACGCCCCATCCGTTCGCGGCATCGCGCGCACTTCCGCGGAAGTAACGATTCGTCAGAACGGCTATGTGATCAACAAGGTGTACGTTCCACCTGGCCCGTTCGTGATCGACGACCTGTATGCCACCCCGGGGGCCGGAGATCTCGAAATCACCATCATCGAAGCAGACGGCGCCACGACGCGCTATACGCAGCCTTATGCCGCGCTTCCGACGCTGGTGCGAGACGGATTGGTGAACTACAGCGTGGCCGTCGGGCGCTATCGGGATTCGTCCTTGAGCAATGGCCCGTACGTGGGCCAGGGCATGGTCGCATACGGGCTGACCTCGGATGTCACCCTCTACGGCAGCGCCATCCTGTCCGGCATCTACGGTGCCGTCGCGGCCGGAACCGGCTTGAACCTGAAGAATTTCGGCGCCCTGGCGATCGACATCACGCGCACCCACGTTTACTCGCCGAACGCTCCCCGCGTATCGGGCAGCGCGTTGCGGCTGACTTACGCGAAATCGCTGCCTGGGTATGGTACGCACTTCCGCATGGTAAGCACGCGCTACATGACGGAAGGCTATCGTTCATTTGCACAGGCCGCGCACGAAAACAGCCGAGGCTGGAAATATCAAGGCAACTTGCGTACGGAATTGAGCGCCAGCATTGCCCAGCAGTTCGGAGCTTATGGGTCGCTTTACGCAACGGCCACGCGCCAGGCGTACCGCGATTCCCGCGGCACGGACACGCTCTTGCAGGTCAGCTATGCGACATCGATCCGCAAAGCAACGACCAGCATCAACTACAACGAAATCTCGAACGGCCAAAGCCCGCGCAAGGAACGTCAGGTATTACTGAATGTATCGATGCCGCTCGGGCAGAGTGCAACTTCCGCGGCATATCAGCTTCGGGGCGACGGCAACGGCAACATGAACCATCAGGCAAGCCTGTTTGGCTCGCTGCTCGCCGGCAAAAACCTTTCGTATACCGCGCAACTTGCCAAGTCGACCCGCGGCCCGCACAACGCCTACGGTTCGCTCTATTACCAGGGATCGAAGGGCAATATCGGCGTCAGCCACAACGAAGGCTCCAACTCTCGTCAGTCGCAGATTTCCGTTGGCGGCGGCATGATCGTGGACCGTCAAGGGCCATTGTTCTCGCAACCGCTGGGCGAGACCGTAGGCATCATCGAAGTGCCCGAAGCCGCGGGAGTGATGGTCGACGGGTATCCGGGCGTGACGACCGACTCGAATGGCCGCGCCGTGGTGCCCAGCCTTGTGCCGTATCGACGGAATCGTATCTCGGTCGACGCGACGCAAACGGCAAAGGACAACGTCGACCTGGTCGAATCGGCCGTGTCCGTCGCACCGACACGAGGAGCCGTGACTTACTCGGTTCTGCGCGCCGACGTCGGCATGCGCATGTTCGCGCGCCTGCGTTCGCCCGATGGCGAAGACGTGCCTTTCGGCGCAATGGTCCAGGATCAGGACGGTCAGGAAAAAGGCGCCGTGGGACCGATGGGACGCGTATTTCTATCCGGCATGAAGGACGGCCCCGTCGAATATTCCGCTACATGGGGCAATTCCGCGGAAAAACGCTGCTCGTTCACTGTCGAACCCGCGCTTCTGCAAAAAGACAATGAAGAGCAAATGATGGATGTAGTCTGCAACAACCGGGAGCCGCAATGACACACAAAGTCTGCAAGGCCGATAGACGTAAAATGCCTTATCTTATTCATGGCAGCTTCGGAATTATCCGCTACAGCAAAATGGCTGGGGTTGCAGTCGCGTTCATGGTTGCAAGCAAAATTGCGCATGCCGACTGCACAATTAACCCCAATTACCCTGTCGGACAATATACTTTTTCAGCTGGCACCATTAACCTCCTAATCGCCCCCAACCTGAAAGTTGGTGATCAGATCGGTGATACGCGGACATTCCCCATGCCAGAGTGGAGCGGTTCAGCCGGTTTGAGCCAGTATACCGCCGTCCAGTGCGATGCAGGTTCGGTTGAGGAGTTTGCCGGCACCACCGAATACGATCCTGTTACCCAAACCTACAAGCTTCCAAATATTGAAGGCATCGGGTATCAACTTTCCTATCCGGCTAAGATAAGTGCCCAGGTACCGGCGGTGCTCGCACCTATCACACCCATATCGAACCCCCATACTCCGGGTCATATGGTATATCCGCCCGCATCGCAAGGACAACCGCTCACCTTGAAGTTTATAAAAACCGGCGACATAAAAGGGGGAACGGCCCCGGTGCAAAAATATGGATCGGGTGGTGTAACTTCACCGATTATATTCGAAGCACTCTCACTGTCGTTCGGCGTTACCGCACAGGAGCCAACTTGTAACATCAACAACAGTAACATTCGTGTGTCGATGGCGAAAAGCAACGTCTCCGATTTCAACGGAATTGGTTCGTCACCATCCGGAAAGAGGCAGCCGTTCGATATAAACATGACCTGTAACTCGGCAGTCTCCCAGCTGAAGATCCAGTTCGATAGTCAATATGCGCACAACGGTATGACAGGCGTGATCGACCTTACGGATAGCGGTGCGAATACGGCCTCTGGAATTGGCATACGGATGCGATATGGTGCGAATGACGAACCAGTACCGCTTGGTCAGCAACTCGACATCACGACGATGAGCCTGGAATCCGGCACGTTGCCGATGAGCGCCGAATATGTTCAGACAGGCGACACCGTAAAGGCCGGCATTGCAAACAGCGTCGCCACCTTTTCTATCGAATATCAGTAAACCCAACGTCTGACGATTCTCCGGTAAACACATCTGCTGAACGGCGGCGCAAGGCGGCTGCAAGTCACGCCATAGCGTCGAGCGGTCGTAGCGATTCAGGTAACGCACACGCAAGTGCGGCGTGCCAGGTTGCGCAGCCGGTAGGCGATGTGCCCGGCCAGACTACCGACTATTAGCAATACAAATGGTCGAACAACTGGACGCATAACCCGCGCCAACCCACCTGAATGAAAGAGAGAAAGTGAAGTAGCGCCGCCAATCGACGCATGAATTGTACCGATTCGCTTCTGTTCAAGGACTAGCGCGCAACCACTGGAATGGCAGTGTGAAAGTGGGATGCACGTCCAGCCGACATCACTTGAGATGGATCGCATGGCGGAGCAACACGAGCGACCGTAACGTCGCTCATCCGCTTGCCGGGCTACGCGAGCCTAAATGAACAGTAGCGACAACGTATATGGATACATCATTCAAAGTCCGACGCGAATCTGCGTCGCAGATTGCGGGCGGATCGCGCGCGCGCGCGGCCGACGTCGTGCTGATCTCGATCGGCGTGCTGATCGCGGCGCTGGCGCTGCCCGACGCGGAAGCCGATCGCGCGTCCGAACTGGCAACCGTCGCCTATGCGGCAGCGTTTGCCCTGGTTCCGTTCCCCGCATTCCGTCTCTACGACGCATCGCCCGGCCGCTCGAAACGCCGCGTCGCCCGTGTCACCGCGCTCGCATGGCTGCTGGCTCAAGCCGGCGCGGCACTCACGATGAACGTACTGCTTCCCGCACCGAACGTTTCAGTGCACGGGTATCTGCTGTGGGCTTTCGCGAGCTGTGTCACGCTCGTCGCCTCCCGGCTCACGGCGCGCACGACGCTCGCGTGCATCGGTAGCGTAGAAAGCGAACAGCGGTTAGCGAGCGTCGGTAAGGGTATGCATCGCGACGCGATACTGAAGCGGATCGCCCGAATGCCATCGGCCGGCTTGCGCGCCGCGGCCACGCCCGAGCCCGGTGGCGTATCGCGGAGCGGCCGCATCTGCGTGCAGTGCTTTCGCACGCTTGAAACGTTCGTACAACATGTTCGCGCCCATTCGATCCCCGAAGCGTGGCTTGCGCTGCCGAACAGGGAGACGCGCGTCGTGACGACCATGATCGACGTGCTACGCCTTACCCACCACGCCAACCGGACGGCCCGATGCTGACGCGCTTCCTCCTCCGTCTCTCGGCGCTCGGCCTGAAACTCGTACTCACGATCGTCATCGCCCGCACGCTCGGCTTCGACTCGGTCGCTGCCTACGGGCTCGCAATCGCCACGTCCGTGATCGCGTCAAAAGCGCTCGGACTCGGCTTCGGCCCCGAACTCAACCGCAGGCTGAGCGAGGCCAACCCGCTGCCGGCAATCGCCCACGCCCGCACCGTGAGTGTCGGCTATGCCATGCTGTACCTGCTGCTCGCCGCGGCATTTGCCATCGCGACGAGGAACAATGCAGTCGTCGCATTATTCGACCGATTCGCGCTGTCCATTCCGTTGGCATGGTGTGTGCTGCTCGTCACGCTGTCCGAGCATGCCGCACTCGAAGTCAATGGCTGGCTATTCTCGCTGCATCGGCCCCGCGCCGGTTCGATTCTACTGTTCGTGCGCGCCGGCACCTGGTCCGGCCTCGCGAGCGCCGCCCTGCTCACGGGAGCAATGCATTCGATCGAGGCCGTATTCGTACTGTGGATCGCGACCAATCTGATCGTCGTCGCTGTTGCGTGGCATCGGATCAACATCTTCGAACAACGCGCGAGCAGCGTCGGACTGCCCGAATCCGCAGCGCATCCATCACGTATATCGGCCATCTGGCTGCACGGCCTGCCGTTCTATCTGGCCGGTGTGATCCTTTCGTCGCTGCAATATGCAGAGCGCTTCATCGCCAGCCGCAGTTTGAGCGCCGACGTGCTCGGTCAATACGTGTTTGCATGGTCCATCGCAAGTGCGGCGCAGGCGATCACGTTTGCCGTAGTGGTGGTCACGGCCGCTCCGCGTCTCATCCGCACGCTGGCTGACGCGCCCGATACATTCCTCCGTCGCACGACGCATGCGGTAACGGCAAACATCGCCATTACGCTGCTCGCGTCGGCCATCATCTTTGTCGCGCACCCTGCGCTGTTCGCACTCACCAACGAACCGATCGCGGAGAAAAACGTGACATTGCTCGCGCTGCTGCTCGTTTCGTTCATCCTACGTGCAGCCACGGACGTGCTCTGGGTCGCTGCGGTCGCACTACGCGCCGGCGGCGTCGTGTTGGCAACGATTGCCGCGCTCACGCTGCTTTACATACCAGCCGCCCGCTATCTAATCGGAAATTCGGGCGCCGTGGGCATGGCGCTCGCGCACCTGGCTGCAAGCTTCGCCATCGCCGCCGCACTCGCGTTGATCGTCATGCGTCGCGGAGGCGTATGGCACGTCAAACATCCGACGGAAATTGCGTCGCATGCCGGATAAGCTTGCTCCACGCTGATCCGGGGCTCAACCGCGACATGACACGTAACATCGCGACGCCAGCCGTGTTCGCATACTGAATCTGACCTGCGACGAAATTTTGGATAACCGGTCCGGATAATTCAACGCCGGCGAACAGGGGCGCGGCTTCGCGGTCGTCGCGACCGAGGTGCGCGGGCTCGCGCAACGCCGGTCGAAGAGGCGGCCGCCGCTGCGCTGTCGCTCGAGGAACAGGGCTCGCGGCTCAGCGATGCCGTCGCGCAATTTCGTCTGCGCGATGCGATAGCGGCGTGATGCGACAAGCGCGGGCCGCATCGGGCCCGAGCCTGCCGATACCTCACCGCGCGGCCGGTCGCTCAGTAGTGACTGCGCCCCCACAGCGTCTTCGGCTCGTCGAGCAGATGGCGCAACCCGCTGCGCTCGATCATCAGATCGGCCACTTCGTTCACGCGCTCGAGGATCTCCCCTTCGTCGACCGACAACACGCGTCGATCCTCCATCAGCACCCGGCCGCCGACCATCGTCATGCACACGTCGGCGGCGTTCGCGAAGCACGTCACGCGATACACGGGCATGTTCATCGGCATCATGTGCGGGCGGAACAGGTCGACGAGGATGACGTCCGCGAGCTTGCCGGCTTCGAGCGAGCCGATCTCGCGATCGAGCGACAGCGCCTTCGCCGCGTCGATCGTCACCATCTCCAGCACCTTGCCGTGCGGCAGCACGTCCGGATCGCGGAAGTGACGGCGATGGTAATGCATGCACTGCCACATGTGACGGAACATGTCGTAGCCGCGATCGGGCGCCGCGCCGTCCGACGCGATCGCCACCGTCACGCCCGCATCGATCAGCTCGGGCACCGGGCAGCGGCCGATGATCGACATGATCGCGCTCGGGTTGTGGATGATCGCGGTGCCGGTTTCGACGCACGCGGCGATGTCGTCGTCGGTCAGGTCGATGCTGTGCGACATGAACGACGTCGGGCCGAGCAGCCCCAGCTCGCGATGCGCGAACGCGAGCGTGCCGGCGCGGTGGCCGTCCTGCGTGAAGGTCAGGCCGCGCTCGCGCGCCAGCGCGCCGTAGCGGGCCGCCTGGTCGCGGAAATCGCGTTCGTATTGCGCAAGCTCCGGGTCGTGCTCGGGCGCATACACGGGCAGCGTCAGCGCGATCCGGATCCGGCCGTCCGCATCGCCGTGGCACGCGTCGACGATGTCTTCGCATACGCCGACCATCGTGTCGAAATCGATGTCGCGCGTGTCGCTGCCGTCCGGCGTGTGGCGCGTGTACGCGCGCGGTGCGGGCGGCCGCGACGGGCCGACCGCGACGATCGAGCGCGTGCCGGTGCGCACCACCGCATCGCAATGGCGCCGCGCGTAGACGGGATCGTCGACGCGCATGATCGAATTGCCGCCGCCGAGCAGCGACACGCCCGTCGTCACGCCGGCCTTCAGCCGTTCGAGCGCCGCGAGATGCGATTCGGTTTCCCAGAACGCTTCGTCCGATGCGCGCGTATAGATCGTCTCGGCCGCGGCCGACCAGGCATCGCCGTCCGCGCCGCCGATCGTGCGCAGCATCGCGTGGCCCGCGTGTGCATGCGCATCGATCAGGCCCGGCAGCACGGCCTTGCGGCGTGCGTCGAGCGTGCGCGCGGCACGGTAGCGCGCCTGCAACTCGGTCGTGTCGCCGACGGCGACGATGCGATCGCCGTTGACGGCCACCGCGCCGTTCTCGATCACGCGCCGCTGCGGATCCATCGTGATCACGCAGCCGTGTGCGATCAGGGTGTCGATTGCTTCGCGCTTGTCCTCGGTAGTCATCGCTGGATGTCCTGTTCTGATTCGAAATGATGCGGGCGCCGTCGAATGGAAAAACCGCCGGGCGGCAGCCCGGCGGCCTGGCGACTGCACGCCGCACGGGTTGTCACGCGGAGCGGGCCGGCGCGGCGATCCGCGCCTTCAGCTTGCGCTGCGCCGCGCTGATGGCGATGAATACCGCCGCGTTCACGGCGAGCGCGACGAGCCCGGGGTTGATCGACGTGACCGTGCTCGATGCGCCCGGGAACAGCGACGCGAGCGTCACGCCATAGTAGTTGGTCATCGCGATCACGATCGCGCCGGCGACGATCCCCGCGAACGCACCTTCGCGCGTGCCGAACGGCCGCTTCAGGAAGCTCGACGCGAGCATCGGCACGAGCTGCGTCAGCAGGCTCGACGAGAAGATCGCGAGCGTGACGAAAGTCGCTCCGCCGCGCAGCACGAAATACACGACCACCAGCGTGAAGATCGGCAGTGCGATCCGCGCGACGCGCGTCACCTCGCGGTCGGTCGCATTCGGCGCGAAGCCTTCGCGGTAGATGTTGCGTGCGATCGTCGTCGATGCGTTCAGCATGATCAGCGAGCCCGGCACCAGCGCGGTCAAGAGGCCCGTGCCGCCGACGATGCCGACGAACCAGGCGGGGAACGTCTGTTTCACGAGACGCAGCAGCGCGAGGTCGGTCTGCGCGCCTTCAAGCCCGTGCACCGTCATCACGGCCGCGAAGCCGACGAGGAACAGGAACGCGATCAGCACCTGGTACAGCGGCATCAGGATCACGTTGCGGCGCAGCGCGCGTTCGTCCTTCGCGACGTAGATCGCGGTGAAGCCGTGCGGATACAGGTAGTAGCCGAGCGACGTGAGCAGGATCGTCGAGTTGTACCAGCTCAGGTTGAAGCCGTGCTCGGGCATGCGCAGCAACTCCGGATGCGCGGCGTCGATCTTCGCGAACATCTCGCCGAGGCCGCCGTAGTAATGCATCGGCAGGTACAGGCCGAGGAAGATCGCGATCGCGAGGATCAGCACGTCCTTGAAGATCGCGATGCTCGCCGAGCCGTGGATGCCCGACACGACCATGTAGACCGCCATCAGCGTCGCCGCGATCCAGATCGCGGCCGCTTGCGGAATCAGCCCGTACGACATCTCCGACACGATCACGCCGAGGCCGCGCAGCTGGATCATCAGCAGCGACACCATCGCGAACACCGCGACGATCGACACCAGCACGCCGATCGCGCGGCTGTCGTACTTCGCCGCGAAGTAATCGGCGAACGACACGAGCCCGCGCGCCTTCGCGTAGCGCCAGATCGCCGGCAGCATCCAGTAGCCGATCACGAACGCGAGGCAGCCGTACGACAGGATGTAGAACGCGGGCACGCCCTTGCTGTAGGTCCAGCCGCTCGCGCCGAGGAACGAGAACGTCGAGAACGCCTCGCCGGCCATCAGCAGGAACGTGAGCAGCGAGCCGAAGCCGCGTCCGCCGACCGCCCATTGTTCGAGCGTGAGCTTGCGGCCGCGCCGCGCCATCACGCCGATCGCGAGCGCGAACACGGCGAACGCCGCGATGATGACGATCGATGCGTTCATTGCGCGTCTCCCGTGCGGCCGTCACGCGCCGTGTCGCGCTCGTCGAGGTGGAACAGGATCGCGAGGATCGCGGCGGTCGCCGCCATCCAGACCAGGTTCCAGACGAGCAGGAACGGCAGCCCGAACAGCAGCGGCCGCACCTCGGCAATCGAGCCGCCCGCATACATCCCGGCGAACGGCAACGCCGCCAGCAACAGTTTGAGTTTCATGTGTGTCTCCTCCGGAAGACGCGCGAACGCGTCGGAACATCAGAACTTCTGACGGATGCCGACCACCACCGCCACTTGCGACGTCGTCGACGACGGGCTGTCGGTGCCGTCGATCCACGCGCTGCCGACACCCGACGACGCCTTCTGGTAGAAGCCGTTCACGTACACGTCGGTACGCTTGGACAGCAGGTACTGCACGCCGGCCGACACCTGCTGATAGTGGCCGCTGTCGTCGCCGCGCGCGACCTGCGTGTACGTGTAGCCGGCCGCGGCCATCAGCGCGGGCGTGATCATGTAGCGCAGGCTGCCTTCGTAGTTGTTGAAGCGCAGCGCGCCGCCCGTCGCCTGGCCGAAGTTCGAGCCCGTATACAGCAGCCCGAGCGTCGCCGGCCCGATCGCGTAGCTGCCGCCCGCGCCCCAGATCTGCTGGCGCACCGCGCTCGACAGGCCCGCGCCGAACACCGATGCCGAGGCGGGGAAGTAGTTGTCGGATGCAACCGCGCCCGTCGCGCTGCTCGCCGGATGGTTCATGCGCGCATACGCGACGCCCGCGTTTAGCGGCCCATTCGCATACGTGAGCCCCGCGCTCCAGCTGTTGTCGTTCGCGAAGCCCGTCGAGTTCGAGAACCCATACATCAGGTTCGCCTGCAGGCCGGCGATCGTCGGCGACACGTACTTGACCGCGTTGTTGGTGCGGAACGTGTTGTTGATGTCGTCGTTGTCGAACGGGTGCGTCGAGTACTGCGCGAGGAAGCTGCTCATCTGCAGCGAGCCGAGGATGTCCTGCGTCGAGTTGTACTGGCGGCCGAGCGTCACCGCGCCCCAGTTCGTGCCGCTCAGGCCGACCCAGGCGGAACGGCCGAACATCCGGCCGCCCTGGCCGAGCGCGCCGTTCGCGACGTTGAAGCCGTTCTCGAGCCGGAAGTTCGCCTGCAGGCCGCCGCCGAGATCCTCGGTACCGAGCAGGCCCCAGCGCGGGCCCGATTCGTTGCCGCCCGTGAACTGCCACAGCGCGTGGCCTTGCGCGTTGTTCGTGTAGGTCACGCCCGCGTCGACGATCCCGTACAGCGTCACCGACGACTGCGCATGCGCGGCGCCTGCAAACAGCATCGCGATGGCCGCGCTCATGCACGCGACGCCCGTGTTCCTGCCCATCATTCGCACCATCTCCGTCATCTCCTCTCCAAACCTGCTTGTCGATGTTGTGTTGTGTTTTGTGGATCCTGTTCATACGCGCCGGTCAGCTTGTATAGACAGTCGCTGGATGGTATCCAGCCACAACTGCATCAAGAAATGAAATGTTTTACTGGCAGGCAGTTGAAAATCGAATGGGAGATGGAAGACCGGGAGACGAGCAGAGCGGGTGCGCTCCGCAAGAAAAACGAAAGGCGGCAGGTCCGCTGGGCGCGGCGCGTTTTGCTCAGACGTGAAGGGTCGGCGTAAGCAAGCTGACGAAATGGCGATACGCGGCGACGCACGCGACGGCTATGCGGTTTTCCCGGATAGACCGTGCATCGGACGCCGCAGCGCGGCGTCGAACGGATTCGTGCGCGGGCCGATCGCATCGGCCTGCCGCCTGAGCAGTTCGACGACCATCGGCATCCGGTCGTCGCCGAGGCGCGACGCCAGCGTGCCGACGCTCAGCGCGCCGACCGGATAGCCGGTGCGATCGAGGATCGGCACCGCGACGCCCGCCATTCCGTCGAGCACGCCGCTGTTGCGGCCCGCGTAGCCGAGTTGCCGCACGCGTTCGATCTCGGTGCGCAGGTACACCTCGTCGAGCACGCCGTAGCCGCGAATGCGCGGCACGTTGAAGCGGATCACTTCCTCGCGCTCGGCTTCCGGCAGGAACGCGAGGATCGCGAGGCTGCCCTGCCCGACACCCAGCGCAATGCGCCCGCCGATGTCGCCGGTAAACGACCGGATCGGGAACGGCCCTTCGCACAGGTCGAGACACACGGCGTCGAAGCCGCTTTTGACGAGCAGGAAGATCGTCTCGCCGAGGCTCGCGCACAGCCGCAGCAGCGCGGGCCGGCACAACGTGCGCATGCTGCTCGGATTGCCCGCCAGCGCGGCCAGCGCGAAGAAGTCGACGCTCAGCCGGTACAGCTTCGACTGCTCGTCCTGTTCGACCATTCCTTCCGCGATCAGCGACTGCAGGATCCGGTGCGCGGTGCCCTGCGTGAGGCCGACGGCCTTCGCGAGATGCGTGACCCGCACGCCGTCCTGCTGCATGCCGGCCAGCGCGCGCAGGATCGCGAACGCCCGCTGCAGCATGCCGGTGCCCGGCGCGCCGGCGGTCTCGGCCGGGTCCTCGTCCGGGTGCGGCGCGGGCGCGGCCGGCGACGTTCCGCGCGAATGGGGTGCCTGCATGCCGGCTCTCCTCGATGATTTCATTGAACGGAATACGGTAGCCGCCATTGTCGTCGCGCCGGCACTTCCCGGGCATCCGGGTGTGCACGGGATTGACTCGTGCGATTCATGGCCTCGGCGCCCTTCATTCAACGGAACGATTTTCGTGCGATACGACGATCAATTCCATTCATCAGAATTTTTTCGAAATACCTCTCGATGAGCAGAATCCTAAATTGACGCTCCGAAATATGGCTGGCTAGAGTCCGCATCAACGACGCACCGGCGATCCGGTGTGCGAACCCGGAGCTCCCCATGTCGTTTCTCACGCTTACGGATCTGACGAAATCGTTCGGCGGGCTCACCGCCGTCGCGGACGTCAACCTGTCGGTCGAACAGGGCGAATTCGTGTCGCTGCTCGGCCCGTCCGGCTGCGGCAAAACCACGACGCTGCAGATGATCGCCGGCTTCGTCGACGTCACGCGCGGCCGCATCGCGCTCGACGGGCAGGACATCACGCACATGAAGCCGAACCGCCGCGGGCTCGGGATCGTGTTCCAGAGCTATGCGCTGTTTCCGCACATGAGCGTCGCCGAGAACGTCGGCTTCGGCCTGGACATGCGCGGTGTCGACAAGGCGACGCGCGCGGAACGCATCCGCGCGGCGCTGTCGCTCGTGCGCCTCGATGCGTTCGCGCACCGCTTTCCGCGCGAGCTGTCCGGCGGCCAGCGGCAGCGCGTCGCCATTGCGCGCGCCGTCGTGATCGAGCCGCCGGTGCTGCTGCTCGACGAGCCGATGTCGAATCTCGATGCGAAGCTGCGCGAGGAAATGCAGTTCGAACTGCGCGCGATCCAGCGCAAGATCGGCACGACGACGATCATGGTCACGCACGATCAATCGGAAGCGCTGTCGATCAGCGACCGCGTGGTCGTGATGGAAGCCGGCCGCATCACGCAGACCGACACGCCGTACCGCGCATACGAACGCCCCGAGAACCGCTTCGTGTCGCAGTTCATCGGCAAGGCGAACCTGCTGCCCGGCACGATCGTCGCGCACGACGGCGACACGATCCGCATCGACCTCGGCCACGAGCTCGCCGAGACGGGACATGCCGCGCACCTGCCGGCGCACGAGCGCGACATGCGCGTCGGCGACGCCGTGTCGGTATGCATCCGCCCCGAGAAGCTGCGACTGTGCGCCCCCGGCGCCGGCCGCTTCGCCGCGACGGTCTCGAGCCGCTTCTTCCTCGGCAGCCAGTGGCTGTATCGCGTCGACAGCGCGCTCGGCGAAGTGCTCGTGTGCTGCCAGAACGAAGGCGCGGAGCCGCTCGACGAAGGCATGCCGGTCGGCGTCGACTGGCACAGCGACGCAGTGCGCGTGATGCGCCGGGAGGCCTGAATGCGACAGCCTTCCCGCCCGCTCCCGAGCGACGGCGCACCGGGCAGCCTGGCGCACCCGGCCGCGGCCGATGCCGCACCGGCGCGCGCCGCCGGCCGCCGCGCGCCGAACGCGACGTGGCGCGCACATGCGCCGCTGTGGCTGATGTGCGCGCCCGCCTTCGCGCTGTTCGCCGCGCTCGTGCTCGTGCCGCTCGCGATGACCTTCGCGCTCACGTTCTATCGTTTCGACCCGGCCACCGGCCCGATCGCCGCGTTCCAGTTCGGCAACTACGCGGAAGTGCTCGGCTCGTCGTACTTCCACACGATCTTCGCGCGCACGTTCGGCATCGCCGCGCTGACCACCGCGATCTGCGTCGCGATCGGCACGCCCGAAGCGTACGTACTGTCGAAAATGCGCGACCCGTGGCGCTCGCTGTTCCTGCTCGCGATTCTCGCGCCGCTGCTCGTGTCGGTCGTCGTGCGCGCGTTCGGCTGGAGCATGCTGCTGAACACGGGCGGACTCGTGAACCAGGCGCTCGGGCTCGTCGGCCTCGGGCCGTACAAGCTCGAATACACGACCTTCGCGATCGTGATCGCACTCGTGCACGTGATGCTGCCGTTCATGGTGATCCCCGTATGGACCGCGCTGCAGCGGCTCGATCCGCAGACGGAACACGCGGCCCTGTCGCTCGGCGCATCGCCGTTCACGACGCTGCGCCGCATCGTGGTGCCGCAGCTGATGCCGGGCGTGCTGTCGGGCAGCCTGATGGTGTTCGGGCTGTCGGCGAGCGCATTCGCGATTCCCGGCCTGCTCGGCGGACGCCGTCTGAAGGTCGCGGCGACCGCCGTCTACGACGAATTCCTCGGCTCGCTGAACTGGCCGCTCGGCGCGACCATCGCGGTGCTGCTGCTGGTCGCGAACCTGATCGTCATGCTCACCTACTACCGCGTGCTCGAACGCCGCTACGCGCGCAGCCTCGGAGGCGCTTCCCGATGAGAAAGAACGGCCCCTTCGCCCTCGCGTTCCACACGCTCGTGATCCTGTTCGTGCTCGCGCCGCTCGTGATCGTCGTACTCGTCGCGTTCACGCCCGACGAAACGCTGACGCTGCCGACGCACGGACTGTCGCTGCGCTGGTTCCGCGCGATCCTCGACTATCCCGACTTCATCACCGCGTTCTTCAACAGCGTGAAGCTCGCGTTCGCGTCGGCGACGCTGTCGCTCGCGATCGCACTGCCCGCCGGCCTCGCGATCGGCCGCGCGGCGTTTCCCGGCCGGGCGTTCCTGAACGGTCTGCTGCTGTCGCCGCTCGTGATCCCGGGCCTCGTGCTCGGCATCGCGCTGCTGCGCTTCTTCGCGCTGATCGGCGCAACCGGCTCGTTCGCGTGGCTGGTGGTCGCGCACATGGTCGTCATCACGCCGTTCGTGATGCGGCTCGTGCTCGCGTCGGTCGCCGGCCTCGACCGCAGCGTCGAGCAGGCCGCGTGCTCGCTCGGCGCCGACCCGTGGACGACGTTCCGCCGCATCACGCTGCCGATGATCGTGCCCGGCATCACGGGCGGCTGGCTGCTCGCGTTCATCAACAGCTTCGATGAACTGACGATGTCGATCTTCGTCACGTCGCCGCAGACGGTCACGCTGCCGGTGCGCATGTACATGTACGCGACCGAATCGATCGATCCGATGATGGCGTCGGTATCGGCGCTCGTCATCTTCATCACCGCCGGCGCGATGCTGCTGCTCGATCGCGTGTACGGCCTGAACCGCATCCTGATCGGCCAACATTGACGATGACTTCCGTTTCCCGTTCAACCGATACCGTGGACGACGGCGCGCAATTCGTGCGCGTCGCCGAACGCGAGCGCGCCGCCGTCGCGTTCATGCTCGACGGCCGTCCCGCGCAAGCGCTCGCCGGCGATACCGTGCTCACCGCGATCCTCGTCACGCAACGCCGCGTGCGCGCCAGCGAATTCAGCGGCCAGCCGCGCGCCGGCTTCTGCCTGATCGGCGCGTGCCAGGACTGCTGGGTGCGCACCGAAGCCGGCGCCCGCGTCCGTGCATGCTCGACGCCGATCGCCGACGGCATGCGAATCCTCACCGGCGCGCCGTGCGGCGTCACCGGAGACGCATCATGAGCGGCGCGACGCAACCGGTGATCGTCGGCGCGGGACCGGCCGGCGTGCGCGCGGCCGAAGCGCTCGTCGACGCGGGGCTGCGCCCCGTCGTGATCGACGAGAACGCGCGCTGGGGCGGCCAGATCTACCGGCAGCCGCCCGCCGACAGCGCGTTCGTGCGCGGCAAGCGCGCGCTGTACGGCTTCGAGGCGGCGAAGGCCGACGCCGTTCATCGGACGATGGCCGCGCTGCTGCCGCACGTCGACTACCGGCCGAACACGCTCGCGTGGGCGTGCGGCGCGGGCCGCGTCGACACGCTGCAGGACGGCCGCGAAAAAACCGTCCCGTTCTCGCACCTGATCGTCGCGAGCGGCGCGACCGACCGCATGCTGCCGGTGCCGGGATGGACGCTCGCGGGCGTCTACACGCTCGGCGGCGCGCAAGTCGCATTGAAGGCGCAGGGCTGCGCGATCGGCCGGCGCATCGTGTTCGCGGGCACCGGGCCGCTGCTGTATCTCGTCGCGTATCAGTATGCAAAGGCCGGCGCGCAGATCGCGGCCGTGCTCGACACGAGCCCGCTGCGCCGGCAGGCAACCGCCGCACCCGCGCTGCTGCGCATGCCGTCGACGTTCGCGAAGGGGCTCTACTACATCGGCTGGCTGCGCGCGCACGGCGTCGCGATCGAAACCGGTGTCGTGCTCGAACGCGTACTCGGCGAGCGGCACGTCACCGGGCTCGCGTGGCGGGCGGCCGACGGCGATGCGGCACCGCGCATGATCGAATGCGACGCGCTCGGCCTCGGCTTCGGGCTGCGCTCGGAAACGCAGCTGGCCGATCTCGCCGGCTGCCGGTTCAGCTTCGATCCGCTCAACCGCGCATGGTTGCCCGAACGCGACGCGGCCGGCCGCACGTCGGTGCGCGGCGTCTACGTCGCCGGCGACGGTGCCGGTATCGCCGGGGCCGATGCCGCGGAGGCGTCCGGGCGACGCGCGGCGCTCGCCCTGCTCGACGATGCCGGCATCGCGTCGCCCGCGCCGGCCGGCAAACCCGACGCCGCCACGCTGGAACGTACGCTCGCACGGGTCGGCGCGTTCCGCGCGGGCCTCGAGGCGGCGTTCGCGCCTCCGGCCGGGCTTGCCGCGCGCTGCCCGGACGACACGATCGTGTGCCGCTGCGAAGAGATCGACGCCGGCACGCTGCGGCGCTGCATCCGTGCCGGCGAAGCGACCGAACTCAACCGTCTGAAAGCGCTGACCCGCGCCGGCATGGGCCGCTGCCAGGGCCGCATGTGCGGCGACGCGACCGCGCTCGTGCTGGCCGCCGAAACAGGCCGGGCGCTCGCCGACGTAGGCCGGTTGCGCGCGCAACCGCCGGTGAAGCCCTTCCCGGTCTCCGCCGCGCTCGCGGGCGACGATGTCGCGGCGATTCCCGACGAGGCGCGCGATGAATGAGATCCGCCATTACGACGTCGCGATCGTCGGCGGCGGCCTCGTCGGCGCATCGGCCGCGCTGGCGCTGACGCGGCGCGGCCTGCGCGTCGCGTTGTTCGAGCGTCGCGACTGCGGCGCGCAGGCGAGCGGCGTGAACTACGGCGGCGTACGCTGCCAGGGCCGCCCCGCCGAGCAGTTGCCGCTCGCGCTGCGTGCGCGGCGCATCTGGGATCGCCTGCCCGAACTGATCGGCATCCACGGCGAATTCGTCGTGTCGGGTCACTTGCGGCTCGCCCGTAGCGATGCCGATCTCGACGCGCTCGATGCATACGCGACGCTCGCCGGCGAGCACGGCCTGCCGCTGCAGGTGATCCGCGGCGACGCGTTCCGCCGTCGCTACCCGTGGCTCGGCCCCGCAGCGCTCGGCGGCTCGCTGTGCGCGAGCGACGGGCACGCGAACCCGCGCATCGTGTCGCCCGCGTTCGCCCGTGCGGCCCGCGCGGCCGGCGCCGAGGTCTTCGAACACACCCCCGTCGACGACGTCCGCCACGACGGCACACGCTTTCACGTTCGTGCAGGCGCGCGCGCCTGCACCGCGACCTGGCTGGTCAACTCGGCCGGCGCATGGGCGAACACGATCGCCGAGCGCTTCGGCGAAGCCGTGCCGATGGAGGCGATCTACCCGAACATGTGGGTGACCGAACCGCTGCCGCCGTTCATCGCGCACAACCTCGGCGTGTACGGGGGCGGCGTGTACGCGCGGCAGGTCGCGCGCGGCAACTGCGTGATCGGCGGCGGGCGCGGCCGCGGCGACGGCGAGTTCGGCCAGCCGTCGGTCGATACGACGCGCGCGGTCATGCGCGATGCGTGCGCGCTGCTGCCCGCGCTGCGCGACGCGCTGCTGATCCGCACGTGGAGCGGCGTCGAGGGCTGCACGCCGGATCACAACCCGATCATCGGCGCGAGCCGTACCACGCCGAACCTGCTGCATGCATTCGGCTTTTCCGGCGGCGGCTTCCTGCTCGCGCCGGGTGTCGGCGACGTGCTCGCCGATCTCGTCACGACCGGCGAAACCGCCACCCCGCTCGATGCATTCTCGATCGGCCGCTTTGCACCGCAAACGACGCCGACCGCCCCTTTCCGTCAAGAGGAGACCCAACGATGAAACTGCTCGGAACGATCGCGGCGGCTGCCGCTCTCTGCATCGCAGGCGCCGGCGCGCCCGCGTTCGCACAAACGAAGACGATCTACGTCGGCATGAACGGCGGGCCGATGGAAAAGGCCTACACGAGCCAGGTGTTGCCCGACTTCGAGAAGGCGAACGACGTGAAGGTCGTCGTCGTGCCCGGCACGTCGTCGGACGTGCTCGCAAAGCTGCTCGCGAACCGCAACAAGCCGCAGATCCACGTCGCGTTTCTCGACGACGGCGTGATGGCGCGCGCGGTCAGTCTCGGCGTGTGCCAGAAGCTCGACGATTCGCCGGTGCTCAAGGAGCTTTATCCGTTCGCGCGGATGAAGGACGACGTCGGTGCGGGCGTGCAGCTCGGGATGACCGGCATCGCGTACAACAAGAAGCTGTTCGCGGAGAAGGGCTGGGCGCCGCCGACGTCGTGGATGGATTTCGCCAATCCGAAATACAAGGGCAAGGTCGTGTTCCAGTCGGCATCGAGCAGCACGTTCGGGCTGCACGGATTCCTCGCGATCAACCGGCTGCTCGGCGGCAACGAACAGAACGTCGAGCCCGGCTTCAGCAAGTGGGCGAGCACGGTCGGGCCGAACGTCGTCGAGTACATCCCGAACTCGGCGAAGATCTCCGAGATGGTGCAGACCGGCGAGGCCGCCCTGTTTCCGCTGACGCCGACCGGCGTCGGCGACCTGCAGGACAAGGGCATTCCGGTCGCGTATGCGAACCCGAAGGAAGGCCCGGTGCTGCTGCTCGTCGACCTGTGCGTCGTCGCGAACAATCCGGACCCGCAGCTGGCGCAGAAACTGGCGCAGTTCCTGCTGTCCGCGCCCGCGCAGACGAAGGCCGCCGAGGCCGGCAAGCAGATCCCGACCAACCGCCTCGCGAAGATGCCCGCCGCGATGCAGCAAAGCCTCGGCAACATCGACGATCTCGTGCGCAAGGTGACGGTGGTCGACTGGACCGCGATCAATGCGCACCGCGCGCAGTGGGATACGCGCTGGAACCGGCAGATCGAGCGGTGACGCGGTGCGGCGCGAGCGGGCACGGCCGCGCGCGCCGCGACCATCATTTGCGGGAATGATGACACCCCCCTTTTTCTGCGGATTTGACCGGGGCCGGCAGGGCCGACAACACTAGCCCGCAGTGCCGCATGGATCCGAAAGACGGCACGCGCCCGCCCCCTTCAGAGTCCGCCATGTACCCGACCGACACCGTGCAATCCCCGAGCGCCGCCCGGCCGCTCGCCGACCGGCAGCTTCGCCGGATCGTCATCGCCTCCGTCGCCGGCAACGCGATGGAGTGGTACGACTTCTTCGTGTACGGCACGGCCGCCGCGCTCGTATTCGGCCACGTGTTCTTTCCGCCCGGCGCATCGCCGCTCGCGGGCAGCCTCGCCGCGTTCGCGGCGTTCGCGCTCGGCTTCGTCGCGCGGCCGCTCGGCGGCATCGTGTTCGGCCACATCGGCGACCGCTACGGGCGCAAGACGTCGCTCGTGTGGACGCTGCTGATCATGGGCGCATCGACGTTCGCGATCGGCCTGCTGCCGACCTACGCGCAGGCCGGCCTGTGGGCGCCGGCCGCGCTCGTCGC
This sequence comes from Burkholderia sp. IDO3, assembly GCF_003366075.1. NCBI lineage: Bacteria > Pseudomonadati > Pseudomonadota > Betaproteobacteria > Burkholderiales > Burkholderiaceae > Burkholderia > Burkholderia sp. IDO3. Next base: position 654,068 of record NZ_CP028962.1, on the reverse strand, counting down.
GCTGCGGCTCCTGCAGGGTGTCGCGTCCGGCGGCGAATGGGGCGGCGGCGTGCTGATGATCAGCGAGAACGCGCCGCCCGAGCGGCGCGGCTACTACGCGGCATGGAGTCAGCTCGGTGTGGGCGGCGGGTTCGTGCTGTCGTCGGCCGCGTTTCTCGCCGCACAGGCGCTGCCGGACGACGCGTTCCGCGCGTGGGGCTGGCGGCTGCCGTTCCTCGCGAGCATCGCGATCTTCGCGATCGGCATCTACATCCGCCGCCATCTGCCGGAAAGCCGCGACTACGAGCAGGCCGGCAAGCGCGGTGCGCACACGCATCTGCCGATCGTCGAGTGCGTTCGCCGCCATCCGAAGGAAATCCTGCTCGCGATGGGGCTGCGCGTCGCCGAAAACGGCGGCGCCTACATCTTCCTCGCGTTCTCGCTCGTCTACGGCAAGTATGTCGGCATCCCGAACGGCGTGATGCTGACCGGCGTGATGATCGCGATGATCGTCGAAATGGGCGCGATGCTCGCATGGGGCCGGCTGTCCGACCGGATCGGCCGCAAGCCCGTGTACCTGATCGGCGCGCTGAGCCTGGTCGCGTGCGCGTTCCCGTTCTTCTGGCTGCTCGACACGCGTGCGACGCCGCTCGTATGGCTCGCGCTGACGGTCGGCACGGCGGTCAGCCACGGCGCGATGATCGGCACGCTGCCCGCGCTCGTCGGCGAGCTGTTCAGCACCGAGGTGCGCTACTCGGGCGTCGCGCTCGGTCACGAAGTCGCGTCGATCTTCGCGGGCGGGATGTCGCCGCTGATCGCGACCGCGCTGCTCGCGCGCTATCACGCATCGTGGCCGGTGTCGCTGTTCCTCGTCGTGCTCGGCCTCGTCACCGTCTTCACGCTGTGCGTGATGCGCGAAACGCGCGTCGTGCGGGCTGGCGATTCGCACGGCGACGGGGCGTGAGCGTGCGGCGCGCCCGCACGCAGGCCGGGCCACGTCCGCCCGCCTGCCGCAGCCGATGCAGCAGCGCGTCGTGCGGCGCGGGCATCCTCACCCTGCCCGCACCGGCCGGCGCCCACGCTGCCCTGCCGCGACGGCTACATACCCGATGCCCGCTCCCGCGCGCCGTCGAATACCGGCGCCAGCCCCAGATGATCGAGCAGGCGCCCGAACTCGCCGAGCCGCTGCCGCATGTACGCGGCGACGTCGACATCCGCATAGTCGTGGAACCCGGCACCCGTGCGCACGCCGTCGCGCCCGGCCTCCATGTTGCGCACGACGCTGTCGGCGGGCGCGAACCGCGGGCCGATCTCGCCGGCCAGGTACTTCGATGCGTAGTACAGGATGTCGCATCCGCCCCAGTCGATGAATTCGAGCAGGCCGAGCACCGCGAAACGCGGGCCGAAGCCGGTACGAATCGCCGTGTCGATGTCCGCGGCGCTCGCGACGCCCTCCTCGACCATGCGCGCGGCCTCGTTCATCGCGAGCGCCTGGATGCGCGGCACGATGTAGCCGGGCGCCGGCCCGCAGATCACCGGCTTCTTGCCGACCCGTTCGAGCAGCGCGGCCAGTGCGTCGACGACGCGCTGTTCGGTCGCGCCGCTGCGGCTGATCTCGACGAGCGGCATCAGCAGCGCCGGGTTCAGCCAGTGCGCGTTCAGCATCCGTTCGGGATGCGCGACATGGCGCTGCAGCTCGGTGACGACGAACGTCGATGTCGTCGACGCGATCGTTGCGCGCGCATCGACATGCTCGCCGAGCCAGCACAACGCATCGGCCTTCGCGTCGAGCACTTCGGGCAGCGCTTCGAAGACGATGCCGGCGTCGCGCACCGCAGGCGCTGCATCGTCGCGCGCCACCAGAGCGATGCGCGCGACGACGGCCTCGGCCTGCGCGCCGTCGATACGCCCGAGCACGACCTGAGCCTGCAGCGGCCGCAGGATCTCGCCGCGCGTGCGATCCTCGAACGCACGCCATCCTTGCACATCGCGCGGCTTGAAGTCGATCAGCGTCACGTTCAGGCCCGCGAACGCGAACACGAGCGCGATCCCCTGCCCCATGCGTCCCGCGCCAAGCACGTGCACGCGCGTCACGTCGGTGGCGGCCGTCATGCGGCGTACCCCGCTTCGAGCAGCGCGCGCATCGCCTCGCGCGACAGCGCGGCAACGCCGAGCCCGTCGAGCGTGCGGCCTTGCGCGTACAAATCGCGGCCGGTGACCGCCGACGCGACGCTCAACAGCCCCTGCGCGACCGGCGTCGGCACATTCGCGAAACGCCCGCACGACACGATGAACGACAGCCCGAGCCGGGTGTCCTCGAGCATGTAGCGATGCGTGCGCAAATCGATCTTCTCGCGCCAGTCGCCGCTATCGGTCAGCTTGCCGTGCGCGCCGCGCCCGTACATCCATTCGTCGCCGTCGGTCGCGTAGTGGTCCGCCAGCGGGAAATGCGGCGCGCGATAACCGAGCGCTTCGCGCACCGCGATGCGTTCCACATCGAGCGCGTTCGTCACGCGGCGGATCGACGGTTGCGTGCCTTCGTTGTGGATGTCCCATGCGTCGAAGTGTTCGAGCGGGCCGGCGTTCATCAGGATCAGCGGCGGATGGATCACCGGGCCCGCATTCATCAGCGCGCCGGACAACGCGTCCTCGACCGGCTCGACCGACGGATAACCGGCGCGCAGCACGTCGAACGCCCAGCCGGCCGCATGCGCGGGAAACACGCCGGTCGGCAGCCGCGTCGCGTACGCGCTGATCACGACGTCGTTGTCGCCGTGCTTGCGCACCAGGTAAGGCAGCGTGCCGGTCTCGGCGAACGCGACGCGTGCGCGGTTGCCGGCATCGGCGGCCGCACGTGCGAACACGAAACTGCCGAACGTGCCGGGCGGCAGGAACACGACCTGGTCGTCTTCGAGCAGCGGCGCGACCTGCGCGGCGAGCGCATCGTGCGACGTGGCCGGCAACGGCACCACGACGAGCCGCGCGCCGCGCAGTGCGGCCGCGAGATCGTCGGTCAGGCGGATCGCGCCGGGCGCGTCGCCGAGCGGCACGGCGCGCTTGCCGCGATAGTCGATCACCTGCAATGCGCCGAGCTCGCGCAGCCGCGCATGCGGCTTGCGATCGCGCCGCCACCACGTCACGTCGTGCCCCTTCTCGAACAGATCGATCGCCGCCGCGTGGCAGCCGTGGCCGCCGCCCAGTACACATACCTTCATCGTTGTCTCCCGGTGAGTGAATGTTTCCGAGACTACGCGGCGAGCCCCGGCGCGTCGCTTCAAAACGCGCAACGGCACGCCCGTTCGCGCAACGCAATCGCGGCGGCGCCGGAAGCGCCGCGCCAACGCATCCGACACGAGGCCTGCGCATGGATATCGCCCTTTCCCGACATGCACCGAACCGGCTCGGCACGCTGCATGCGCCCGACGAAGTCGAACGCGCGGTCGCGCACCGGCTCGGGCCGCACCGGATGGCCGCGCGCGGCCGCGATCCGTTTCGGGCCGAGCTGTACGAGGTGCCGCTGCATCACGGCGCGCTGCTCGAACTCTGCTACGGCCGCGAAACGCACATCGATTTCGGCGACGATGCCGATCACTTCCTGTTCCGGCTGACTGTGTCGGGCACCTGCGAGCTGCGCTCGGGCCATCGCGTGGCGCGCGCCGGCCCGGGCGAGCTGACCGTGTCGTCGCCCGCGCTCGCGAGCCGCCTGAGCACCAGCCCCGATTGCCGCAACCTGGTGCTGCGGCTCGAACGCGGCGCGCTCGAACGCAAGCTGCAGGACATGCTGCACATGACGCTCGCGCAGCCGCTGCAATTCGATCTCGCGGCCGGCGGCACGGGCGCGAGCGCCGCGCTCGTGCTGCCCACCTTCGAATACCTGTGCCGGCTCGGCGCGCAACCGGGCATCGCCACCTCGGCGGCGACGTTCGGCGCGGATCTCACCGCATGGCTGATGTCGCTGCTGCTCACGCACCTGCCGCATTCGCACAGCGACGCGCTGGCGCGCGGCACGCCGCCGCTGCCGGCCCACGTGCGCCGCGCCTGCGACCACGTCGACGCGCACCTGGACGAGCCGCTCGCGCTCGCCGCGCTGGCGGCCGTCGCGGGCGTCGCGCCGCGCACGCTGCAGCATGCATTCCGCGCGTTCCTTCACACCACGCCGGCCGCGTACGTGCGCGAGCGCCGGCTCGCCGCCGTGCATGCGGCACTGCAACGCGGCGACGCGCGCAGCGTGACCGACGTGCTGATCGCGCACGGCATTCACGGCTTCGGCCATTTCGCGAAGGCGTATGCGCGCCGTTACGGTCACGCGCCTTCCGTCACCGCGAGGCAAGCACCATGACGCACGCTGCAACCGGCCGGCCACCGGCCCGCTCCGACGCTCCGTCGCCCGACGCCGATGCGCCCGACGGCCTGCGCGTGCAGGACCTCGACCTGAATCTGCTGAAGACGTTTCGCGCGGTCTACGAGGAACGGCACGTCGGCCGCGCGGCGCTGCGGCTCGGCGTCACGCAGCCGTCGGTCAGCCATGCGCTCGGCCGATTGCGGCTGATGTTCCGCGACGCGCTGTTCGTGCGCACCGGCACCGGCGTCGAGCCGACGCCGCGCGCGCAGCGGCTCGCGGGATCGGTCGACAAGGCGCTCGCGATCCTGCAGGACGTGCTCGACGAAGGCTCGCGCTTCGCGCCGGACAGCACGCAGCGCGTGTTCCGGCTGCACATGAGCGATTTCGCGGCGAGCGCGTTCCTGCCGACGCTGCTCGCGGAATTCGACCGGCGTGCGCCGGGCGCGGTGATCGAGACGCTGCACGTCGACGAATGCCAGCTCAACGTCGCGCTCGAATCGGGACGCATCGACTTCGCGCTCGGGCATTTCGCGGACGCGTCGAGTCACTTCCAGCGCACCGCGCTGCTGCACGAGCGCTGCGTGCTGCTGATGCCGCGCCGCACCGCCGAGCGCGTCGCACTGCCCGACGATTTCGTGCTCGACGGCGACGCGCCGGACACGCTGCGCCTGGTCGCCGTGACGTCGCATCCGCAGTCGATGCAGTTGCTGGAGCGGCACGGGCTGATGCCGCGCGTGCGCGCGGCGTTGCCCGATTTCATGGTGATCCCGGCGCTGCTGGCGCAGGGCGACTATGCGCTGATCCTGCCGGAAACCGTCGCGATCACGTTCGCGGCGCGGCAGCCTTGCGCGCTGTACGAGATCGCCGGCGCAGGCGAATGGCCCGTGAACGCGTACTGGCACCGGCGCTTCGATGCGGACCCGGGCCATCGGTGGCTGCGCGCGCTGCTGCTGGAGCTGTTCGATATCGGCCGGCAGGCGCCGTTCGACGCATGGCTCGCGCCGCACCCGCCCGCCTGCGCATAACGGCGCGGGCGGACAGGGGCAACCATCGGCGATCAGAACGACGTGAGGATGCCGGCGACGATCGAGCTGGCGGTCGCGCCCGGGTTCGCGACCGCGACGCCGCCGCCCGCCGCGCCGTTCACGACGAAGCGCGCGTGCGCGCCGTTGCGCACCATCGCGGCGCCCGTGTACAGCACCGTGCGTTTCGACAGCGGATAGTCGAAACGGATGCCGTACGAATCGGCGTTGCCGTCGCTGTCGGCGACCTTCCGGTAATGGCCGATGCTCAGCAGCAGCGATGCGCGTCCGATCGGCACCGTCGCACTGAGCTCCATCGTGTCGCTGTGCGGATACGCGCTCTGGCTGTCGATCGCGGCCGCGACGTCCGGGCCGCCGCGATGCCGCATGTACAGCGCGGCAACCTTCACGACGTTGAAGTCGTACGAGATCGCGCCGACCGTATAGTTGCCGTTCGCGGCCGGGCTCGTGTCGCCGAGCGCGGCTGCCGCGACCGGGCTGAACTTCTGCTGCATGTAGTCGACGTCGACCGACAACCCGCCGCGTGCGTAGTTGAGCCCGGCGCCGTACGTGTCGCCGAGCGTCGCCGGCTGGCCGGCCGCGCCGTTGGTGCCGCGCGCGGCCATCGCACGCAGCATGAAGCCCGCATAACGCGGCGACGTGTAGCGCATCGAGTTGCGCACGCGCAGGAACGCGGGCCCGACGAAGTTGTTGGTCGCATTGCCCCACGCGAGGCCCGCGCCGAGGCCGGGCAGGCTGTACGTGACGAGCGTGGTGTGCACGATCGTGTAGAGCTCGCCGAACTGCACGCCGCCGAACGGCCCGGTGATGCCGACCCACGCCTCGCGGCCGAACAGCGCGCTGCTGTTCGACAGCGCGCCGCTCGCCGCGTTGAAGCCGTCCTCGAGCTTGAAGATCGTCGCGTAGCCGCCGCCGAGATCCTCGACGCCCCTCAACCCCCACTGCGACGCCCACAGGTTGCCGCTGCCCATGCGCGTCACGTGGTTCGGCCCGGCGTTCGCGTATTCGATCGACGTATCGATGCGGCCGTAGAGCGTCACGCTCGATTGTGCGAAGGCCGGCTGCGAGGCGCACGCCAGCAGTGCGGCGGCCAGCGTGGCAAGCGGTACGGCAAGCCGGTCGGCTCGCCCGTTCGGATGGTTCATCTGCGTCGTCCCGTAGAAATTGCGGCGCCTGTCGGCATCGCGCCGTTCGTTGTGAAACGCGTTCGCTTAGGAGGCGAACGCTGCCGATCAAAAACGGGCCGAGTCTAGGAACGACAATTTCGGACGTCGACGCAATCCGGTCTATAACGCTTATAGATGCGCCGCATGATGCGCGCGCGCCCCGCCGCACGCGCGCTGCGCGGCGGCCCGCGCGCACGGCCTCGGTGTTTTCTTTATCCGGGTCGGTAAATGTCCGTGTGGCGCGGCTGTCACTCCGGCTATGGCGGCTGAAATTGGCCGACTACGCTGCGTCTCCGATACGTGTCACCCGCACGCTTTCGCGCCGCGACGGCGCCCGGCCCGCAACGCCGGCGCCGCGCTTCCCCACCGCTCCTGGAGAATCCGCATGTCCGCATCCACGGCCCGCGCTGCCGACGGCAAGCGCTATACGTATGAATGGTATGTCGTCGTCATTTGCATGCTCGCGTACGTCTTTTCGTTCGTCGACCGCCAGGTGCTCGTCCTGATGATCGAACCGATCAAGCGCAACCTGCACCTCTCCGACACGCAGTTCAGCCTGCTGAACGGCTTCGCGTTCTCGCTGTTCTACGCCGTGATGGGGCTGCCCGTCGCGTATCTCGCCGACCGCTACGCACGGCCGCGCATCATCTCGATCGGCATCGCGCTGTGGAGCGTCGCGACCGCCGCGTGCGGGATGAGCCAGCACTTCGTGCAGATGTTCATCGCGCGCATGGGTGTGGGCGTCGGCGAAGCCGCGCTGTCGCCCGGCGCGTATTCGATGCTCGCCGACTACTTCCCGAAGGAGAAACTCGGCCGCGCGATCGCCGTGTATTCGCTCGGCTCGTTCATCGGCGGCGGCGTCGCGTTCCTGATCGGCGGCTACGTGATCGCGCTGCTCAAGCATGCGAGCGCGTTCACGCTGCCGGTCGTCGGGCAGGTGCACGCGTGGCAGGTCACGTTCCTGATCGTCGGGCTGCCGGGCCTGCTCGTCGCGCTGCTGTTCGCCGCGACCGTGCGCGATCCGCAGCGCAAGGGGCTCGCGCAGGACCGCTCGGGCGCCGTGCGGCGCGTGTCGATGCGCGATTCACTGCGCTTCGTCGGCATGCATCGCGCGACCTTCACGTGCCACTACCTCGGCTTCTCGTTCTATGCGATGGCGCTGTACTGCCTGCTGAGCTGGACGCCCGCGTTCTATATCCGCCGCTTCGGGATGACGGCCGTCGAAGCCGGCTACACGCTCGGCATCGTGCTGCTCGTCGCGAATACGGCCGGCGTGTTCTGCGGCGGCTGGCTCAACGACTGGCTGCTGCGGCGCGGCCGCACCGATGCGCCGATGCGCGCCGGCGCGATCGGCGCCGCGTGCATGGTGATTCCCGCGACGCTGTTCACGCAGCTCGACAGCCTGCCGGCGTCGCTCGCGATGCTCGTCGTCGCGATGTTCTTCGCGTCGTTCCCGATGCCGACCTCGACCGCCGCGATGCAGACGCTCGCGCCGAACCAGATGCGCGCGCAGATCTCCGCGCTGTTCCTGCTCGTATCGAACCTGATCGCGCTCGGGATCGGCACGACCGTCGTCGCGCTGTTCACCGATCGCGTGTTCGGCACGCCGACCGCGGTCGGTCATTCGATGTCGATCGTCAACGTCGCCGCGGCCACGCTCGCGGCGCTGCTGCTGGCGGCCGGATGCCGACAGTATCGGCGCAGCCTCGACCGCGAACGCGGTCATGCGTCGGCGCCGGTCGCGCCGGCCACCGACCGCGGCGACGCGATCGCCGCACGCTGAGCAGCGTCGGCCGGTTCGCCGACCATTATCCATCCCACTGATTCCGGCATCGCTTTTTAATCGATTTGATTTATGTGATGCCCATCCCTATTCTCGATCGCATGACGGCGCAGGCTCTGCCGCGCCGGTTTTCCCCCTCCCCACGGAACACCCCATGCAAGCGAATCGCCACCAGGTCCGGATCGACGCGCTGATCGACGCGGCGCAGGACATCCGCTGTTTCCGGGTTTCGCGCGTCGACGGCCAGCCGTTCGATGCGTACGAACCCGGCGCCCATATCGACGTCACCGCGCCGTCCGGCGTCACGCGGCAATACTCGCTGTGCGGCCGCCCCGACGAGCGCGGTAGCTATCTGTTCGCGGTGAAGAAGGAAGCGCAGTCACGCGGCGGCTCGCGCTCGCTGCACGACGACGTGCGCGTCGGCGCCGAGCTGTCGATCGGCGCGCCGCGCAACCTGTTTCGTCTGACGGATCAGGCAAGCGAGCACGTGCTGATCGCGGCCGGGATCGGCATCACGCCGCTGCTGTCGATGGCGTACGCGCTCGAACAGCGCGGCGCGCGCTACCGGTTGCACTACTTCGCGCGCAGCCGCGACCACGCGGCGTTCGCCGACGAACTGTCGGCCGAGCCGTTCGCGTCGCACGTGACGTTCCACTACGGCATCGAGCCGGACGCGCTCGCGGCCGAGCTCGGCCGCTGCCTCGAAGCGATCGATGCGCACGCCCATGTGTACACGTGCGGCCCCGGCCCGTTCATGGATGCGGTCGTCGCGGCGGCGGCCACGCGGATTCCGGAAGACGCGATGCATCTCGAACGCTTCGCGGCGGAGCCGGCCGCGGCCGACACCGCGACCGGCGCCGCCCCGGCGGAAGGCTTCGAAGTGCGCCTGCAGCGCAGCGGCCAGTCGGTGCGCGTCGCACCCGACACGTCGATCGTCGACGCGCTCGCGCAAATCGGCATCGAGGTCGATACGTCATGCGGCGAAGGCGTGTGCGGCACCTGCATGGTGCCGGTGCTCGACGGCGAGCCCGATCATCGCGACCACTGCCTGAGCAAGACCGAACGGGCGAGCAACACGGTGATCTGCTGCTGCGTGTCGCGCGCACGCTCGGCGGTGCTCGTCCTCGATCTTTGATGCGCCGATGTGCCGATGTGTCGATGTCCTGACGTTCCGGCACACGCGCCCGCCTGACGCGGCGCGGCGCGCGCGGCCGTCACGCGTCGAACCGCTCGACGATCTCGGCGAGCAGCTCGCGCATCCACGCGATCCCCTCGTCCTCGTGAAAGTGCTCGTGCCAGTGCATCGTCACCGGCGCGGGCGGCAGCGACACCGGCAGGTCGTACAGCCGGAACGCGTTGTCGCGGTTCAGGATTTGCGCGAGCCGCTTCGGCAGCGTCGCATAGAGATCGGTGACCGACAGCACGCTCGGCAGCGCGACGAAGTGCGGCACTTCGAGCGCGATGTTGCGGCCCACGCCCTGCGCGCGCAACGCGTCGTCGAGCGCGTGGTGGCTGTGCTCGACCGATTTCACGTTGACGTGCGCGGCGCGCACGAACTGGTCGAGGCTCAGCGACGTGCCGGCCGGCACCCCGCGCCGGCGGCCCGTCATGCACACGTAGGTTTCCTCGAACAGCACCTGGTGGCGCGTGCGCGGCATCAGCTCCGGCAGGTTGCCGATCGCGAAATCCAGCCGGCTCGCGCGCAACGCCTCCTCGATTTCCTCCACCGGCAGCGGCTGCACGCTCAGCGTCACGCGCGGCGCGCGCTCGCGCAGCGCCTGGCAGATCGCCGGCAAATACGCCATCTCGCCCGCATCCGACAGCGACAGCCGGAACGTGCGCGTGCTCGACACCGGATCGAACCGCTCCGCATAACGCAGCGCCACCCGCACCATGTCGAGCGCCTTGCCGACGATGCCCGCGAGTTCGAGCGCAACCGGCGTCGGCTGCATCCCCGCGCGCGTGCGCACGAACAGCGGATCGTCGAACAGCGTGCGCAGCCGCCCCAGCGAATAGCTGACGGCCGGCTGCGACAGCGCGAGCCGCTCGCCGGCCTTGGTCAGGCTGCGTTCCTCGACGATCGCCTGGAACACCCGCAACAGGTTCAGATCGAGATGATCGACCGATGTCATCGTGACCTCCATCATTTGCCGCATTTATTTGATTGGCAATTTTAGATCAATTTGACGGATATGTAGCAGAAGACGAGACTGGTCTCCCGACGCTGCGCACAGCGCGGCCCGATTTCGCGACTCTTTCCCCACGACGACGATGAGCGACACTCCCTACCAGACGATCGACACCCGCGCGTTGCATGGCTTCGCGCAGCCCGACCGCATCGCGCCCGCGATGTATCACGACCCGGCGCTGTTCGAAGCCGAGCTCGACCGCATCTTCTACCGCACCTGGATCTGGGTCGCGCACGAGAGCGAACTGCCGAAGCCGGGCGACTTCGTCACGACGACGATCGGCCGCCAGCCGGTGATCGTCGTGCGCGACAAGACCGGCGAGATCAACGTGCTGCAGAACCGCTGCCGCCATCGCGGCGCGACCGTGTGCGAATCGCACAAGGGCAACGCGAAGGGCTTTACCTGCCCGTACCATAGCTGGTCGTACGCACTTGACGGCACGCTGCGCGCGCTGCCGTACGGCGACGGCTACGAAGGCGTGTGCGAGAAAGGCGACCTGCCGCTCGTGAAGCTGCGCGTGGGCGTGTACCAGGGGCTGATCTTCGCGAGCTTCAACGACGACATCGAACCGCTCGAGGATTTCCTCGGCGGCGCGAAGCCGTGGATCGACCTGTTCATGAAGCAGGGCGCGGGCTACCCGATCAAGGCGAACGGCGAGCACAAGTTCAGGTTCAAGGGCAACTGGAAGATCCAGCTCGAGAACACGACGGACCTCTATCACTTCCCGGTCGTGCACAAGTCGTGGATGAAGTCGATCGACGACGAGACGGCCGCCGCGATCACGAGCTTCATGACGAGCGACGATGCGTTCTGCCGCTCGCTCGGCAACGGCCACAGCCTCGCGGTGCTGATGCCCGAGCTGGTCGATCTCGACGAAGACGACGGCGCGCCGCTGGCCGAACGTTTCGCACCGCTCGCGGAGAAGCTCGCCGAGCGCCACACGCCGGCAGAAGTGCGCCGCATCGTGCGCTCGCTGATGGGCGTCGGCTTCAACCTGAACCTGTTCCCGAACCTCGCGCTGTCGATGGCGTTCTTCCGCGTGCTGCGGCCGATCTCCGCGAACGAAACCGAGATCCGTCACGTCGCGCTCGCGATGGACGGCGGCCCGGACGAAGCGAACCGCGAACGGCTGCGCATCCACGAGCATTTCCAGGGCCCGTTCGGCTTCGGCAGCCCCGACGACGCGGAAGCGTGGGAGCGCGTGCAGCGCGGCGCGCATGCGGGCCCCGACGTGCCGATCCTCGTGAACCGCGGGCTGAACCGCGAAACGACCGCCGCGAACGGCGAAAAGACCGCGCATGCGACCGACGAGACCGGCATGCGCGAGGCCTACCAGCAATGGCGAAAAATGATGGAGCAACAATGATGGACGACCGCAACGCCCTCCTTTCCGAGCAGACCTTCGCCCGCGCGGTGGAATTCGTCTGGCGCGAAGCCGAGATGCTCGACCGCCGCGACTATCGCGCGTGGCTCGACCTGTGGGATCCGGCCGGCCACTACGTGGTGCCGATCGATCCCGACGCGACCGACTTCGCGGCGACGCTGAACTACGTGTTCGACGATCGCGACATGCGCGAGAAGCGCGTGCAGCGCATGGTGTCGGGTTACTCGGCGTCGGCAGCCGACGCGGCGCGCACGGTGCGCACCGTGTCGCGCTTCACGCTGGAGAGCGGCAGCGCCGGCGTCGTCGAGCTGAAGTCCGCGCAGGTGGTCGTCGCGTACAAGCGCGGCGTCGCGACGCTGTTCGCGGCCGACGTCACGCACAAGCTGCAGGTCGATGCGGACGGCGAGATGCGGATCGCGGAGAAGGTCGTGCGCCTGATCGACTCGACCGAAGCGCTCAGCGCGATCGGCTTCCTGCTGTAAGCGGCCGCCGGTTCACCGTCGCCAGCGCAACGGTGAGCCGGACACCTTCACCTGTGAGCGGTCGCTGGTTCGCCGTCGCCAGCGCAACGGTGAGCCGGGCACCCTCACCTGTGAGCGGTCGCCGGTTCGCCGTCGCCAGCACAACGGTGAGCCGGGCACCTTCACCTGTGAGCGGCCTCCGGTTCGCCATCGCCAACGCAACGGTGAGCCGGTCACCTTCACCTTTCCCGACGACCATGCCCACACTCGAAGTTTTCCTGCCGGCCGGCCATGACGACACCCGCAAGGCCGAACTGATCGCGCGGCTCAGCCACGCGACCGTCGACGCGATCGGCGCGCCGATCGAATCAGTGCGCGTGCTGCTCACCGAATTGCCGGCGACACATATCGGCCTCGGCGGCCGCACGGCAGCCGATGGCGCGCCGCCGTCGCTACCGGTGATCGTCGCGATCCTGATCGCCGGCCGCACCGACGAGCAGAAGCGCGCGTTGATCGCGGCGCTTTCCGACGCCGCCGCGACCGTGCTCGATGCGCCGTTGCAGGCGACGCGCGTGATCGTCAAGGACATCCCGAACACCGACTTCGGGATCGGCGGTCAGACCGCACGGGCACTGGGGCGCTGATCATGGGCCGGGCGTCGCTCCATCGTGCGCCGCCGCCCTGCCGCGATGTCCGTGATGCCCTTCGCGGCCGTAGCCGTGACACAACGCAACGGCTACGCGGGCGCTGCGCCGGCAAGTGGCAGCGTCACGCGGCAGTCGAGCCCGCCGCCCGCGGCCGGGCTCGCGACGATGCGCCCGCCGTGACGCGTGACGATGCTCTTGCACAGCGACAAGCCGATTCCATTGCCGCCGGCCTTCGACGACGAGAAGCCGTCGAACAGCCGGTCGTGCGCGCCTTCCGCGATGCCCGGCCCGTTGTCGAGCGCGCGCAATTCCGCGTACCCGTCGACGCTCGCGGTGCCGAGCGTCAGCGTGCACGACGCACGCTCGCAACCGGCGAACGCCTCGATCGCGTTGAACGCGAGGTTGAGCATCACCTGCCCGATCAGCACGCGCTCGCAGCGAATCGGCAGCGGCCCGTCGGCCTGCACGATCGCGACCGTCACGCCCGCTTCCTTCGCACGCAGCTCGATGAAGTACGCGACGTCGGCGAGGATCTCGCGCAGGTCGGCGAGCGCGACGACCGGTTCGCGCTTCACGATGAATTCGCGCACGCTCTTGATGATCAGCGCCGCATGCTCGGCCTGCCGATCGGCGCTGCGCAGCCCCCAGATCGCGTCGTCGACGGCGCCGCGCGTGTTCAGCCGCTGCACCGCGCCCTCGATGAAGTTGCGCACGGCCGCGAGCGGCTGGCTCAGCTCGTGCGCGATCACGCTCGCCATCTCGCCCATCGCGTTGTAGCGGCCCGCGTATTCGAGCATCCGCGCCTCGGCGCGCCGCGCATCCTCGATCGCGACTTCGTCGCTCACGTCGCGGAATTGCACGAGCAGCCCGTCGAGATCGCCTTCGATCTCGACCTGCCGGCACAGGATGCGCAGCCAGCATGGCGAACCGTCGCGCCGCACGATCCGGTAGCGCTGCGGCGCGGACGGGTACGCCGACGGTGCGTCGCGCAGCTGCGCGACGAGCCGGTCGCGGTCGGCCTCGGAGCAGTAGTCGAGCACCTCGCCGAGCGCTTCGTCGGGCGCGAGCCCGAGCACGCGGCGGCCCGACTCGCTGATGAACTGCACGCCGCCATGCGGCGTCACGACCGCGATGCCTTCGTCGAGATCCTGCATGAATTCGCGCAGCCGCGCCTCGTAGCGGCGCAATTGCTGGCGAACCGCCTCTTCCGCGCTGATGTCGCGGAACTGCACCATCACGACATCGCGCCCGCGCAGCGGCACGTAGGTCGCGGTGGCCTCGGACAGCATGTCGACGCCGGTGCGCGATCGATAGCACCATTCGTACACCTGCGGCCCGTCGACGAGCGCGCGGTCCCATGCGCTCACCGCGATCTCGCGCCGGTATTTCGGTTCGGGGCGCGTCATGTCCGGCGCCTTCAGCGGCAGCAGTTCCTCGACGGAAAAGCCGAGCGCGATGCAGGCGGCGCGGTTCGCCCACACGATCGCCCTGGTCTGCGCGTCGTGCAGCAGCACGCAGGTGGTCAGCGCGTCGAGCAGCCGGTGGAAATCGTCTTCGTCGGGAAAGCTCATGATCGGATTCGGATGAAGGCGCGCGGCGTCGCGCGGCCGGATGTCCAACATAGCACCGGCGTGCGCGGCCCGCATCTGAAGATTTCTTTAGTCCGGCACGGAGCGCCACCAGTCGCGCGGCCCTACGCACCAATTGCCGCACTTTTTAGGCGTTTCTAGACTGGCTCCATCGTCTTGCCCCGCAATCGAACCCTATCCCCAGGAGACAGTCATGCCCAACGCCGCCCTCGCCATCGACGCCGCGTCCCCCTCGCCGCATGCGGTCCGCGAAGCGGCCGCGCGCGTGTCGCCGCTCGACGCGGTGCTCGAAATCGTCACCGCGCGCCGCGACGAATTCGACCGCCTGTCGCACGTGCCGCGTGACGTGATCGCGCTGTTCAAGGAAGCCGGCATCTATCGCGCGGGCACGCCGCGCCGCTTCGGCGGCGATGCGCTCGCGCCGACCGCGTTCCTCGACATGATCGAGCGGATCGCCACCGCCGACGGTTCCGCGGCATGGGTCGCCAGCTTCGGGTCCGCGAACGTCTATCTCGCCGCGTTGCCGCTCGACACGCAGGCCGAGCTGTACGCAAGCGGCCCCGACCAGGTGTTCGCGGGCGGGCTGTTCCCCGTGCAGCCGGCGCAACCGGCGCCCGGCGGCTGGCGCGTGAACGGCACGTGGAAATTCGCGAGCGGCTGCAAGGGCGCCGACTGGCTCGGCGTCGGCATCGCGGTGCCCGGCGCACAGGACGCCGCGCCGAACAAGCCGCGCACGGCCGTGTTCCGCGCGAGCGACGTGCAGATCGTCGAGAACTGGAACGTGGTCGGCATGCAGGGCACCGGCAGCCACGACCTGCGCGTCGACGACCGCTTCGTGCCCGAGGCGTGGACCTTCGTGCGCGGCGGCGAGCCGACCGTCGACGAGCCGCTGTACCGCTACCCGACCGTCGCGTATGCGGCGCAGGTGCTCGCCGTCGTCAACCTCGGGCTCGCGCGCGCGGCGCTCGACGTCGTGAACCGCATGTCGGGCGGCCGCCAGACGACCACCGGCGCACCGCGCCTCGCCGATCGCGCGTACTACCGCATCGAGCTCGCGAAGGCCGAGGCGCAACTGCGCTCGGCGCGCGCGTTCTTCTACGACGCGACCGATTCCGTCTGGCAATCGATCCTCGCCGGGAACCCCGTGACGGCCGAGCAGGTCAGCCTGCTGAGGCTCGCCGCCACCCATATCGCCCGCGAAGGCGCGAGCGTCGTCGAGCGCGCATACCGCCTCGGCGGCACGGCCGCGATCTATCGCACGCATCCGCTGCAGCGGCTGTTGCGCGACGCGATGGTCGTCACGCAGCACGCGTTTCTCGGCGAAGGCAACTTCGACGGCGCCGGCGCAGTGTTCACCGGCGTCACGCCGTTTCCCGGCTATCTGTGATCCGCGTCGACCGGCTTCGACGCAACCGAACCCCATTCTTCAGGAGAACCTGTCATGTCCGATTCGAATCCGCTGCCCCTGCGCGTCCTGTTCTGCTGCGGCGTGTCGCAGAACTTCTTCGACCTGCCGCGCGAGAAGATCGGCGAAGTGTGGCAAGCGTACGGCGCGATGCTCGCCGCCGTCGAGGCGATGCCCGGCGTGCGCGTGCTCGGCGTGATGGACGACGATCGTCTCGTCGTCGGCCAGGCCGACGGCGCGCCGTGGACGTTCTACATCATGGCCGACGTCGCCGACTTCGACACGACGGTCGCCGTGTGCAACCTGTATCGCACGACGCCGGTCGGCGAATACAACCTGTGGCGCTACGGCAAGATCGAGGCACGCGTCGGCCGTGCGCTGACCGTGCCGCCGGCCGCGAAGCCCGCCGCGTGAGGCACGCGATGACCGGACCCGATTCGACGCGCGCGATCGAAGCACTCGACGCGCTCGCGCGGCGCGTGGCGGCGCTCGATGCCGAACGCGCGGTGCGCGCGACGATCACGCGCTACATGGCGCTGTGCGACGTGCCCGAGGACGCCGGCGACGGCCCGGCGCTCGCCGCGCTGTTCACGCCCGATGCGATATGGGAAGGCATCGGCCCGCAGTACGCGAGCAAGTTCGGCCGGCTCGAAGGCACGGAGGCGATCGTCGCGATGCTGCGCCGCTATCTGCCGCCCGACCCGCATTTCGCGGCGAACCTGCATTTCCTGACGTCGGAGTCGATCGACGTCGACATCGACCGCGCGCGCGCGCGCGGCCGCTGGATCATGCTGCAGGCATCGCGCTACGCCGACAACACGGCCGAGCTGATCGCCGCCCGGCTCACGATCGATTTCGCCCCGTCGGACGACGGCTCGACCTGGCCGATTCGCCATTTCCGCACCGAGCGCGTACTCGACGGCCCGTGGCCGCTCGCTACCGCGCCGCGGTCCTGAACCCTTTCATCCTCTTCGCACGCCATCGCACCATGACAGGCTTCATCGACACCTTCACGCTGGGCGGGCCGGGCCCGACGATCGCGATCAAGGACACGATCGACATCGCCGGCCATCCGACCCGCGCGGCAAGCCGCGCGCTCGCCGACGCGCCGCCCGCCGCGCAGCATGCGGACGTAGTCCGGCTGCTGCTCGACGCCGGCTGGCAGATCGCCGGCAAGGCGAACATGCACGAGCTCGCGTTCGGCATGACCGGCATCAACGACGCCACCGGCACGCCGGTCAATCCGCAGGACGCGACGCGCATTCCGGGCGGCTCGTCGAGCGGGTCGGCGTCGCTCGTCGGGCTCGGCGTGGTCGACGCCGCGCTCGGCACCGACACCGGCGGCTCGATTCGCGGGCCGGCCGCCTGCTGCGGCGTGGCCGGCCTCAAGCCGACGTTCGGCCGCGTGTCGCGGCGCGGCGTCGCACCCGCCGACACCACGCTCGATTGCGTCGGGCCGTTCGCGCGCGACATCCGCACGCTCGCGGCCGCGATGGCCGCCATCGCGCCCGGCTTCGACCGGGTGCGTGCGGCAGCGCCCGCCGCCGGCTGCACGATCGCGCGCGTGATCGTCGATGCCGATCCGGCCATCGCCGCCGCGCTCGACGCGGCCGTACGC
This sequence comes from Burkholderia sp. IDO3, assembly GCF_003366075.1. Classification (NCBI taxonomy): domain Bacteria; kingdom Pseudomonadati; phylum Pseudomonadota; class Betaproteobacteria; order Burkholderiales; family Burkholderiaceae; genus Burkholderia; species Burkholderia sp. IDO3. The sequence continues at coordinate 636,462 of NZ_CP028962.1, read as the reverse complement.
GCGTCGGGGCTGGATTCGCACGACGTCGTGCTCGACGACATGCCCGCCGCGTTCGCGGCGGGACTCTCGATCATCAACGCGGAAACGTCGCGCGCGTTCGGCCATCTCGTCGCAACCGGCAAGCTCGGCGCCGATCTTGATGCGCGGCTGCGCACGGCCGCGACGACGACACCGGCCGCGCTCGCGGAAGCCGAAGCCGTGCGCGCGCGCTTCACCGCGCAAGTCGATGCGGCGCTCGAACGCGCGGACGTGCTGGTGCTGCCGACGCTGCCCGCGCTGCCGATCACGCTCGCGCAGGCACGCGACGGCGTCTCGGTGATTGCGATGTCGTCGCTGATCCGGCCGTTCAACCTGAGCGGCCATCCGGCGCTCAGCCTGCCGCTGCCGCTCGCGGGCACGCCGCTGAAAGCCGGGCTGCAGATCGTCGGACGCAAGGGCGCGGACGAACAGGTGTGCGCGCTGGCCGCGCACTTCGAAGCGGCGCTCGCCGCATGAACCACGATGCGGGCGCCGCGTCCGATGCGCGCCCGCGAACCAGGGAATCACGCACCATGTCAGACCGAGTCGTTCTCGTCACCGGCGCCGCGCGCGGGCTCGGCGCCGTCATCGCCGAACGCTTTCACGCGGCCGGCTATCGCGTCGCGCTGGCCGACATCGCCGCCGACGCCATTCGCGCGCATGCACGCGAACTCGATGCAAGCGGCGAACGCGCGATCGCACTGCCGCTCGACGTCACGTCGAAACGCGATTTCGAAGCCGCGCGCGATGCGCTCGTCGCACGCTGGGGCGCGATCGACGTGCTCGTGAACAATGCGGGCGCGTCGAAGGTCGTGCCCGCGATGGAGATCACGGCCGAGCAGTTCGACCAGGTGATCGACGTGAACCTGCGCAGCGTGCTGTTCGGCTGCCAGGTGTTCGGCCAGTACTTCGCGACGCGCGGCGCGGGCCGCATCGTCAACATCGCGTCGCTCGCCGGGCAGAACGGCGGCTCGGCGACGGGCGCGCACTACGCCGCGGCGAAAGGCGGCACGCTGACGCTGACCAAGGTGTTCGCGCGCGATCTCGCCGCGCAGGGCGTGACCGTCAACGCGATCTCGCCGGGCCCGCTCGATTTGCCGATCGTCTACGAGAGCGTCGCGCCGGACAAGTTGCGGCAGGTGCTCGCGAGCCTGCCGGGCGGCAAGCTCGGGTCGGCCGGCTTCGTCGCGGATGCGGCCGTGCTGCTCGCGTCGGGCGACGCGCATTTCGCGAACGGCGCATGCTGGGACATCAACGGCGGGTTGTACATGCGTTGAACGGCGGCAGGCATCGAGCGCGCGGTGTCGACCGGCGCCGTGCGCGGTGCGTGTGGTGCGCGGTGCCTGCCCATCGGCTGCGTCGCGTGCTTGGCCTGCTTCGCGCGACGCGGCCTGCACGCGCAAGTCCGTCCGCTTGCAGGCCCGGCCGTTAGCGCGACGACTCCCCGTCGTCGCCCCACACGACCATCACGTCGCGCACCAGCGCGGCGATCGACGTCGCGCCGAGCTTCTCCTTGATGCTCGCGCGATGCACGTCGACGGTCTTCACGCTGATCGACAGGTCCGACGCGATCTGCTTGCTGCCCTTGCCGTCGACGACGCCGCGCAGCACTTCCTTCTCGCGCGCGGTCAGCGCATCGAGCCGCTGGCGCAGCTCGCGATGACGCTGGTCGACCGCGTGCCGCTGCTGCGCGAGCCGCAGCGCGCGTTGCACGCGCTCGAGCATCTGCTGCGAGTTGTACGGCTTCTCGACGAAATCGATCGCGCCGTTCTGCAGCGCGCGCACCGACATCGGGATGTCGCCGTGTCCGCTGACGAAGATCACCGGCAGCGTCGCGCCGCGCGCATTCAATTCCGCCTGCACGTCGAAACCGCTTTTCTCCGGCATCCGCACGTCGAGCACCAGGCACGCGGGCTGGCTCACATCGAAGCGCGCAAGAAAATCGGCCGCGTTCGCGAACCCTTCGGACGCGATGCCGACCGATTCCAGCAGCCACGCGAGCGACGTCCGCATGCCGCTGTCGTCGTCGACGATGTATACGATCGGAGCGGGTGACGTCATCGGGGTGTCTCGCAAAATATCGGTATCGGTATCACGCGCGACGCAGGTGAGGCAGGCGTCGTTCGTCGGGGGTATGCGGCACATCATAGCGAGCCGAAAATCCGCTGAATACCCCTTCACGTACCGCGCGAACGCACAATCTCGCTTTTTTTCGCGCAGCGTGCCGCGCATCTAGGTAGAACCTTTAGATACGTTGGCGCGAACGCCATCTTCGTCATCGTTCGTGCGAATGGCCGGCGGCATTTTCGCGACGTACGCTAGGGTCATTGTCGGCGATGCGACGATGCATCGACAGCGCCCGCGATCGCCACCCTCATCCAACCAGGAGCGCCCATGTCCGCAACGACCGATACCCCGCAACCGGCGCGCGCCGAACCGACCGACGCGCAAAAGGCCTTCCGGCAAGCGATGGCCCACCTCGGCGCGGCCGTCAACGTCATCACCACCGCGGGGCCGCATGGCCGCTGCGGGATCACCGCGAGCGCGGTCTGCTCCGTCACCGACGCGCCGCCGACGCTGCTCGTGTGCCTGAACCGGTCGAGCGCGATGCATGCGATCTTCGAGCGCAATCGTCACGTGTGCATCAACGTGCTGCCGGCCGAGCACGAACTGCTCGCGCGGCATTTCGCGGGAATGACCGAGCTGCCGATGGAGCGGCGCTTCGAACTGCCGGTGTGGGATCGCGGCGAACAGGACGTGCCCGTGCTGCGCGACGCGCTCGCGAGCCTGCAGGGCACGATCGCCGAGATGAAGGAAGTCGGCTCGCATTCGGTGATGTTCATCGAAGCGACGTCGATCCGCGTGCGCCACGACGGCGACAGCCTCATCTACTTCAGCCGCGCGTTCCATCGCGTGTCGCGCACGGCCTGCGTGCGGTAACGACGCCGGCGCAGCGCGGCGCCGGATGCGGGCCCGTGCCGGCTACGCGGACACCCGCAACGCGCGCTGTCCGGCCGCGAGCGCGGCGCCCGCGAACAGCGTGAGCGCCGAATACACGAGCCCGCGCGCGAGCCCCGCGCTGTCCGACACCCAGCCGATCGCGACGGGGCCGGCGATCTGCCCGAACGCGAAGATCGTCGTGAACGCGCTGATCCCCTTCGCCCAGCCTTCCGGCGGCAGGTTGTGACGCACGAACGCGGTCGTCGCCGCGACCGCCGACAGGAACGTCGCGCCGAACAGCACGCCCGATGCGAACGCGGCCGCCGGATGCACGAAGATCGCCGGCATCAGCGTCGCGACGCCGAGCAGCGCATTGAGCACGGCCAGCGCCTGCCCGCCGCGCATCCGGTCGAGCAGCCCCGACCACAGCCGCGCCGACACGACGGTCGCGACGCCGAGCATCACGTAGAACGCGGACACGACCGTGCCGCTCATCCCCGCGCCGCGCAGCAGCGCGACGATGAACGTCATGTAGCCGATATAGCCGACGCCGAACAGGCCGTAGCCTCCGAGCGCGAGCGCGAAGCGCGCCGGACTCGCGGTCGCCGCCGGCGCGGCGCCGTTACGCGATGCGGCCGGCGCCGCATGCACGCGCTCGATGCGGCGCGCGGCCGACACGGCCAGCATCGAGAACAGCACGCATGCGAACGCGAGTGCGAACCATGCGGGCTGCCAGCCGTGCAGGCCATGCGCGAGCGTCGCCGGCACGAGCAGCGACGACGCGACGATCCCCCATCCCGTGCCGCCGTAATAGAGCCCGAGCAGCAGCCCCGCATCGCGCGGCGACGCCGACGCGAGCCGCGCGGCCAGCACGCCGCCGCTGATGAAGATCAGCGCGCTGCCGATACCGGTCGCGAGCCGCTCGATCAGCAGCGCGTTCGTGCCGGACGTGATTCCGCAGGCGGCCATCAGCACCGCCGTGAGCGCGCAGCCGGCCGCCAGCAGCGTGCCGGTGCGCCAGCGTCGCGACAGGAACGGGAATGCGAGCGCGCCGATCAGGTAGCCGGCTGCGTTGGCCGTGTTCAGCGCGCCGGCCTGCGCGAAGCTCCAGCCGAGATCGGCCTTCATCGGCGGCAGCAGCAGCGCATACGAGAAACGCGCGAGACCGAGTGCGATCGCGCTGCCGAGCGACAGGCAGATCGCGAGCCGCCACGCGGCCATGCGGTCGGGGTCTTTTACGCCGGCGTCCGGCCGTGCGTGGCCGGCGTGCTCCGGTTGCGACGCTGCGCGCATCGGGGTGTCTCCATCGTGGGTCGAATCGTCCCGCCGGGACGGCGGTGTGCGCGCGGTCGCAACCGGCGCGTGAAGTCGTCAGATGGTGCCAGAAAACCGGCGGGATCGCCGGGGCCGGAACACCGACGGCGCGCCGCCCCGCCGGCCTGATTCTCGCGCGCGCGGCACGCTCGCGCTCGACGAGCGGATCGCGTTCGACGGCGCGTTCGCCGTCCGACGTCGAATCAGGCTTCGGCGGCGGCCTTGTCGCCGAGCCACTTGAACATCACGAGGCAGTCGACGAAACCGTGCCGTGCGTGGCGATACGCGCGCGGCAAACGGCCGACGACGTCGAAGCCGAGCTTCTGCCACAACGCGACCGCGGCCTCGTTCGTCGCGACCACCGCGTTGAACTGCATCGCGAGAAAGCCGCGCTCGCGCGCCGCCTGCTGCGAGTGCTCGCACATCAGGCGTGCGACGCCGCGGCCGCGTGCGGCCTCGCCGACCATGTAGCCGCAGTTGCACACGTGGTTGCCGGGGCCGGCCGCGTTCGCCTTCAGGTAGTACGAGCCGAGCAGCACGCCGTCTTCTTCGGCGACCCACGTGCAGAGCGGCGCATCGAGCCACAGTGCGCGGGCCGCTTCGCGCGTCGGCGCCGGATCGAGTGCATAGGTTTCCTGAGCGGCGACGATCGCCTGATACGTGGGCCAGAAGCGCGGGAAATCGTCTTCGGTCATCAGGCGAATCGTGATCATGCGGCTCCTTTCGTGAACGGGTTGGCGGAAACGCTAACGGCACGCCACGCACATGGCGTTGCGCGGCGCGGGCGAACTAGTGCAAATCGCCGTCGCGCGGCAGGCCGCTGCGATAGGTGCCCGGCGGCACGCCATACCAGCGCTTGAACGCCTGCGAAAAGCTCGACAGGTCGCTGAAACCGAGCCGCTCGGCCACGTCCGTCAGCGACAGATGCGCATCGCCGAGCAGCGTCTCGGCCATCGCGCCGCGCGCCTGCGCGAGCAGCGCGCGAAACGTCGTGCCTTCGTCCTGCAGCCGGCGCTTCAGCGTGCGCGGGCTCGTGTTCATCAGCCGCGCCATGTCCTCGAGCGAGAACGGCACGTTGCCGGGCGTCGCCGTCAGATATTGCCGCACCATCTCCGCCGTGCCCACGCGGGCGCGCCGCGCTTCGACGAGCTGGCCGCACATCTGCTCGCACATCGACACCGTCAGCGGGTTCGCATGCGGCAGCGGCCGGTCGAGAAACGCGCGGTTGAACGCGAGGGTGTTCGCACGCGCACCGAACGCCGGCTCGACGCCCGCGATGCGCGGCACGGATGCGGCGCCGCCCGCCGCGCCCGCGGCCTGCATCGTGAAGCGCGACAACGCGAAATCGCCGCCGCCGATTTCCTGCAGCAGCACCGCCGCGGCCATCATGTCGCGTTCGACGAGGAACCGGCTCAGGCCGGCGTCGAGCTCCGGCGCACCGAAATTGAGCACGCCCGCGCCAGGCTCCTCGCGATACGTGATCACGGTGAACGCATACGTGAGCGGCAGGAAGCGCATCGCGAGCGCCAGCGCGTCGCGCGCGGTCGCGCTCGCGATCAGCCCGTAGCCCCAGACGCCGTATGCGGAGAAGTGATAGCGCTGCCCGACCGCGAAGCCGAGGCCCGGCGCCCGCCCGAGCGCGCGCAGCAGGTTGCCGGTCAGCCGCAGCTCCTGCGCGGCCGTCACCTCGACGTTCGGATCGTCGAGCTGCGCGTCGGCGAGGCCGGTGCCGGCCAGCAGCTTCGTGCGCGGCACGCCGCGTTCGTCGCCGAAATCGACCAGCAGCCGGGCGCTGGCCGGACTCCGGGTGAAGTCCCAGAAGCTCATGCGGAGAAACCCTCGAAGCGCCGATTTGGCCCAAATACTAAAACAATTGTCCCGAAGCAGCATTGGTGTTTTCCCATGCGGCCCGCACCATCGGCGTCATCGATCGTCGCCCGAACGACGCCAACACCCAGGAGGAGACACCATGCGACCGAGCCGCCGGACCGACCTCGCCGCCTGCTTGAATGGCCGCTTGAAGGCCCGCTTGAACGCCCGCTCTGCACGCCGGCGCGACGCATTCGATCGCGCGCCTCACGGCCCTCACGGCCCCCGCGTGCTCGCGCTGAACGCGCCAAACGCGTTCTGCCGCGATGCCGCGCACCGCCACGACACCGCGCCGTTCCACCCGCCGTGCGGCAAAACCTTCGACCTGCTGCTGCGCGTGCCGACGCGCATCGCATGACCCATCGACCCTCGGGAGACGATTCCATGAGCGAGACTTACGACTACCTCGTCGTCGGCGGCGGTTCGGGCGGATGCGTCGCGGCAGGACGACTGACCGAAGATCCGGCCGTCACCGTCTGCGTGCTCGAGGCCGGCGGCCGCGGCGACAGCGCGGTCGTCAACGTGCCGACCGGCGCGGTGGCGATGCTGCCGACCCGCGTGAACAACTGGGCGTTCGACACCGTGCCGCAGCCGGGGCTCGGCGGCCGCATCGGCTATCAGCCGCGCGGCAAGGCGCTCGGCGGCTCGTCCGCGATCAACGCGATGGTCTACATCCGCGGCCATCGCATCGACTACGACGGCTGGGCGGCGCTCGGCAACGAGGGCTGGGCCTACGACGACGTGCTGCCGTACTTCCGCCTGAGCGAGCACAACGAGCGCTTCAACGATGCGTGGCACGGCCGCGACGGCCCGCTGTGGGTCAGCGACCTGCGCACCGGCAACCCGTTCCATGCACGCTATCTCGATGCGGCGCGCCAGGCCGGCCTGCCGCTCACCGACGACTTCAACGGCGCGCGGCAGGAGGGCGTCGGCATCTACCAGGTCACGCAGAAGCACGGCGAACGGTGGAGCGCGGCACGCGCGTACCTGCTGCCGCACGTCGGCCGCCGCGACAACCTGACGGTCGAAACCCATGCGCAGGTACTGCGCATCCTGTTCGACGGCACGCGCGCCACGGGCGTCGAGGTGCGGCAGCACGGCGAAGTCCGCACGCTGCGTGCGCGGCGCGAAGTCGTGCTCGCGGCCGGCGCGCTGCAGACGCCCCAGTTGCTGATGCTGTCCGGCGTCGGCCCGGCCGGCGAACTGCAGCGGCTCGGCATTCCGGTGCGCGCCGATCTGCCCGGCGTCGGCCGCAACCTGCAGGATCATCCGGACTTCATCCTCGGCTACCGCGCGCGCAGCGTCGACACGATGGGCGTGTCCGTGCGCGGCGGCCTGCGCATGCTGCGCGAGTTCGCGCGCTTTCGCCGCGAACGGTGCGGGATGCTGACGTCGAATTTCGCGGAAGGCGGCGGCTTCCTCAAGACGCGCGCCGGCCTCGACGCGCCCGACATCCAGCTGCACTTCGTCGTCGCGCTCGTCGACGATCACGCGCGCCGGCTGCATGCCGGCCACGGGCTGTCGTGCCACGTGTGCCTGCTGCGGCCGCGCAGCCGCGGCTCGGTCACGCTGCACAGCGCCGATCCGCTCGCCGCGCCGCGCATCGATCCCGCGTTCTTCGACGATCCGCGCGACCTCGACGACATGGTCGCCGGCTTCAGGCTCACGCGCCGCCTGATGGAAGCGCCCGCGCTCGCCCAATGGACCACGCGCAACCTGTTCACCGCCAACGTGACGACCGACGACGAGATTCGCGACGTGCTGCGCCGGCGGACCGACACCGTGTATCACCCGGTCGGTACGTGCCGGATGGGGCGCGATGCGCTCGCCGTCGTCGATCCGCAATTGCGCGTGCACGGCATGCAGGGGCTGCGCATCGTCGATGCGTCGGTCATGCCGACGCTGATCGGCGGCAACACCAATGCGCCGACGATCATGATCGCCGAGAAGGCCGTCGACCTGATGCGCGGCGTGCAGCGCACGGCGGCACGCGCGCCCGCCGATGCCCGCTGCGACCCGGCCGATGCGCCGGCACGCCACGCCCCCGTTCCAGCATCGTGCATGCCGCACGACGCGATCCAGCAGGAGGAAACCCGCCATGTCGTCGCCTGAAGCGCCCCGCTCCGCCGCATCGGCCGCGCCGCTGTCGGCCCTCATCATCGGCGCCGGCTTCGCCGGCATCGGCATGGCGATCGCGCTGCAACGCGCGGGCATTCACGACTTCGTGATCGTCGAACGCTCGCACGACGTCGGCGGCGTGTGGCGCGACAACGGCTACCCGGGCGCCGCGTGCGACGTGCCCTCGCATCTGTACTCGTTCTCGTTCGAGCCGAATCCGGCGTGGTCGCGCGTGTTCGCGCCGCAACCGGAAATCCATGCGTATCTGCGGCATTGCGCGCGCAAATATGGCCTCGCGCGCTATCTGCGTTTCGGTGCGGAAGTCGCCCATGCGCGGTATGACGACGCCCGCGCGCTGTGGGACGTCACGCTCGCCGACGGCACGACGCTCAGTGCGACCCTGCTCGTCAGCGGCACCGGCCAGTTGAGCCGCCCCGCGATGCCCGACCTGCCCGGCATCGACACGTTTCGCGGCCGCGCGTTCCACTCCGCGCACTGGGATCATGACTATTCGCTCGCCGGCAAACGCGTGGCCGTGGTCGGCACCGGCGCATCGGCGATCCAGTTCGTGCCCGCGATCGCGCGAGACGTCGAGCGCCTCGTCGTGTTCCAGCGTTCGCCGGCCTACGTGATACCGCGTCCGGATCGTGCATATCGCGCGTGGGAGCACGCGCTGTTCCGCCGGCTGCCGTGGGCGATGAAGCTGTACCGCGCATCGATCTACGTGCGCTACGAATCGCGGGCGATCGCGTTCACGCGGCTGCGCGGGCTGATGGATCTCGCGGTCGGCCGGCCGTTTCGCAAGCTGCTCGCGCGCGACGTGCGCGATCCCGCGCTGCGCGAACGGCTCACGCCCGATTATCCGATCGGCTGCAAACGGATCCTGCTGTCGAGCGACTATCTCGCCGCGATCGATCGCGACAACGTCGAGCTCGTCACGCAACGCATCCGGCGCGTGACCGAAGACGGCATCGAAACCGATGACGGCGCCCATCATCCGGTCGACGCGATCGTCTACGGCACCGGCTTCGCCGCCACCGCGTTCCTGTCGCCGATGCGCATCACGGGCCGCGACGGGCTCGACCTGAACGACGCCTGGCGACGTGGCGCGCAGGCGTATCTCGGACTCACCGTGCCCGGCTTTCCGAATTTCTTCATGCTGTACGGCCCGAACACCAACCTCGGCCACAACTCGATCGTCTACATGCTCGAAAGCCAGATCGCGCACGTGATGCGCTGCGTGCTCGCGATGCGGCGCGACGGCGCGCGCGCGATCGACGTCGATCCGCGCCGCTACCGGCGCTTCAACGCGCACGTGCAACAGCGGCTCGCCGGGTCGGTGTGGAGCGGCTGCAAGAGCTGGTACGTCGATGCGTCGGGGCACAACAGCACGAACTGGCCCGGCTTCACGCTGACCTATCGATGGCTTACGCGCTTCGCCGGGCTGTCCCCGTACCGCTTCACGCAGCCGCTGCCCGGCGGCGCCGCGCCGACGCCCGCGCACGGTATCGTCGTCGCGCCGCCCGCCGGCCGCGCGGAAGCGCTCGCCGCCGCGTCGCTGCGCGGTTTTTTGCGCGTCGCGTTCCGGCCGCTGATCGGGCCGCCATTCGGCGCACGCATGCAGCGTGGTGTCGTCGCGTTGCTGTCGCCGCAGATGCCGGGCACGCGCGGCACGCTGCGCTACCGGATGTCCGCCCATGGCGTGCCGGTCGAAGTCGTCGCGCCGAAGCACGGCGAGGCGGGCGGCGCGATGCTGTATCTGCACGGCGGCGCATTCTGTCTCGGCGGCCCGCACACGCATCGCGGCGTGACGACGCGGCTCGCCGTCGAAGCCGGCCTGCCGGTGTGGGTGCCCGACTACCGGCTCGCGCCCGAGCATCCAAGCCCCGCGGCGCTCGACGATGCGCTGGCCGCATACGATGCGTTGCGCGCGCAGGGCTACGCACCGCACCGGATCGTCATTGCCGGCGATTCGGCCGGCGGCGCGCTCGCGCTGGCGCTCGCCGTTGCGCTGCGCGATCGGGGCGAGCCGGCGGCCGCCGCGCTGCTGCTGATCTCGCCCGTGACGGATCCGGCGCTGGGCGGAGACACGCTGGCGTCGCGCCGCCACGACGATCCGATGATCCGGCGCGGCTGGCTCGAACAGGGTTTGCGCTGGTATCACGGGGCCGGCTCGATTGCGGCGCGCGGCCCGCTCGACATCGATCTGCGCGGCATGCCGCCGATGCTGGTGCAGGCCGGCGATCAGGAGGTGCTGCTGTCGGATGCGCGGCGGCTCGCGGATCATGCGCTCGCGTGCGGCGTGCCGTGCCGGCTCGAAGTTCACGCCGCGCGCTGGCACGTGTTTCATCTGCAGGCGTTTTACCTGCGCTCGGCGCGCGATGCGTTGCGGACGCTGGCGGGGTTTGCATCGGAGCGGGTGGCCGCGGTGGCGCCGGCATGACCATGCACCGGTGATGCGGCGCGATCGGGACAGCGGTTCGCCGCGGCCCCGATTGCGCCGATCGCGCCGATCGCGCCGATTGCGCCGATTGCGGCAATGCGACACCGTCTTGCGAAAACCGGCCGCTTATTTTTTTCCCGCATGCGCGGCCGCGCATCATCTCCGCAAGCTTCGGCGCGCTGCCGCGGCGACGATCCCTTCATTCTGGCGGAGACACCAATGAAAAGCAGCCACACCCTCAAGACGCTTGCCCTGCTCTGCTGCCTGGGCATCCAGTGCGCGACGTCGGCATTCGCGGACGAACCGAAGAAGGTCGCATTCGTCGACACGGGCAATACCGGCCGCAGCGTGATGGCCGAGGCAATCGCAGGACAACTGATCGAGCAGCGGCACGCGCATATCGCGGTGATCTCGCGCGCGGTCGACGAGGATCCGTACGACGAAAAGCCCGAGACCAACGGCGTGATCCTGATGAAGCGGCGCGGGATCGACACGTCCGCGCATCGCTCGGTGCAACTGAACGCGAACGACGTCAAGCATTCCGACGTGATCCTGACGATGACCGGCAAGCACAAGGAAAAGGTGCTCGCGCTCTATCCGTCGGCGGCCGGCAAGGTGTTCACGCTCGCCGAATACGCGACCGGCGAGCACAAGGACGTGCCCGACGCGTGGGGCAAGCCGATCGACTTCTACGAATCGGTGACCGCGCAGCTCGACGCGTTCATCCCCGCCGCACTCGACAAGGTCGCGACGGCCGCGCCCGCGAAACCGTAACGCGGTTGTACCTGCCGGGTCGCCCGTCGCGTCGTGCGGCGGTGCCGGCCCCGGCAGGTTGATCACCCCGCAGTCCCCCCGCACGGCGCGTACTCCCCGCGCGCCAATGCGTTCGGCCGTTTGGCCGAATCGTCACCGCACGCCCCGAATGAAAGAATGATCGTCGTTCGGGAAACAGGCTTCATCACCCGAAATCCCGAACGACAAAGGCGCTGCATGCGTTCCGGCCACAGCATCGGTACGCGGCGTTCCGCCTCGATTTCGGCGGTCGGTCCCGCTGCATCGCGCTTGCTCCGCCTCTTCCGGCAAACCGTGCGATCACGTTGCTACCCATATACCCTTCATGTAGCTTATAAGTTACAATGCTCTCCAAGTTCGAACTGCTTCGCTATCAGCGCGACGACGGTCGCGAGCCGTTCACCGAATGGCTGAACGCCGTACGCGACAAACTCGCGCAAGCGCGGATCCGCGAACGCCTGCGCCGCGTGGAAACCGGAAATTTCGGCGATTGCGACGCTGTCGGCGAAGGCGTGATCGAACTGCGCATCCATGTCGGTGCGGGATATCGCGTGTATTTCGGCCGATACGGCAGCGCACTGGTGCTGCTGCTGTCCGGTGGCGACAAGCACAGCCAACCCGACGACATCCGGCGCGCAAAGGAACACTGGTTGAACTGGAAGCGGAGGCAAACATGAACAAGCTGAAAGGCGCGGTATCGCACCACGACGCCGAAGTCGCCGAACTCGGCGCCGATCGTGAACTCGCGGTCGCCTATCTGCGCGTCGCGATGGAATCGCTCGACGATCCCGACAACCGCGCGGCCGGACTGCTCGCGCTGCGCACGGTCGCCGAAGCGTACGGCGGCCTCGGCGCGGTTGCCGCGGAAGCCGGCATCAGCCGCGAATCGCTGTATCGCACGCTGTCACCCAACGGCAACCCGACACTGAAAACCCTGCTCGCGGTGCTCAAGACCGTCGGCCTGCGCCTGTCCGTCGTCCCCGCGCAGCCGGCGCACGCGTAACCGCGCGCCGCACGCTCACGGCTGCACCATCCACACGAGCAGCATGTCCGCCGGCGCGGCACGCATCCCCGCCGGCGGATGCGCGATCGTCGGCTCGATCGCGAGCGCCTGCGCGATCGTCGCCGTATCGTCGATCGTCGTCGTGCGCACGATCGTCATCAGCCGCGCGGGCCGATGCAGCGTCTCGCGATACAACGCGCCGTACCACAGCGGCCGCATCCCGAGCGCATCCTGCAGCACATACGGATAACGCCACAGCCGCAGCACGAGGCGGCTGTCGGGCTGCGCCGGATCGACGCGCACGAACACGCGGCGCGTGCTCTCGCCGTGCGTGTAGCGCGGCAGCACGGGCAGCGTCCCGGCCGGCGCCTGCGGCAACAGCCAGCGCAGCGCGGTCGCCGGCGACCACGGCGTCGCCCGCTGCCAGCCGGCCAGCGACAGATGGCGATCGAGCGTGTCCGACGTCGCACACCATTGCAGCGGCAAGTACTCCTCGCGGTCGCCGCCGATCTCGGTGCGCCGCATCGGCACGCGCTGCCAGCCGCCGCGCATCCACTGATCGACGGTCATCGCCACGACATCGCCGACATGCGGACGCGCCGCGCGATCGAGCTGCCATTGCGCGGGCACGGTCCACACGCCCGCCGTCGCGAGCACGACGAGCACCGCGACGAGCGCGCCCCTCGGCTGCACGTGCTCGCGCACCTGCCAGTACGCATAGGCGCCGGCCAGCAGCGCGAACCAGGCGAGTCCGAGACTCCAGCCGCCGAGCAAGCCCGACAGCCACGTATCGCCGACATACAGCCGCGCGAAACCGCCCAGCACGATCCACAGCACGACCGCCGTCACGACCGGAATGCGCCACAGCGCGGGCCGGTCGCGCGCCAGCACCCAGCCGATGCCGCTGCTCGCGAGGATCGCGAATGCCGCATTGGCGTCGGGCAGCGGCACGTGCAGCGCGCCGGGCGGCAGGCTCGCGGGCGTCGTGCCGGGCATGCCGTCGCCGAACGCCGGCACGAGCACGACCGCGATGCCGACCGTCGCGAGCCACCAGGCGGAGGTCAGCCAGCAGCGATGGATCATCAGCCACACGAGAAACGCGGCCGCGACGATCAGCCCCGTATCGTGCCCGTGCAGCACGGCAAGCGCGCGCATGGCGGCGTCCACGGGCGGCGTGCGCAGGTTCTGCAGAAACGCATACAGCGCGATGTCGGCGTGCATCAGCGGATCGTTCGCAACGACGTCCTGCACGATGCCGGCGAACAGCCACACGCAGCCGACGAACAGCAGCGCGAGCACCGGCACCGCGCCCGGCAAGCGGCGCACCCGCGCGATGCCGTCGTGCAGCCGCGCGCCGAAGCGCGGCCAGCGATGGGCACACGCATGCACGGACGCAGCGATCGCGCGGTGCAGCAACGGCCAGCCGCGGCGCAGCGCGATGCGCACGCCGATCCACACCAGCGCGACCAGCGCGGCGACGACCAGCAGGATCACGGCGACCCGCACGCTGATCGCCGCGGCCAGCGCCGCCGACGCGCCGAACAGGATGCCCGGCGCGACGTGCACGGGCGCCCAGATCAGCGCCGACACGACGTTGACGGGATAGAACGAGCGCCGCGGCAGCGTCGCGCAGCCGACGACGACCGGCACGACCGCGCGCACCGGCGCCAGGAAACGCGCAAGCACGATGCTCTTGATGCCGTGCCGCAACACGAACTGCTCGCCTCGTGAATACGCGTCCGCATAGCCGACGCGCACCAGCCTGTTTCGCACCGCGCTGCGGTAGCGCCGTCCGAGCTCGTAACTGACCGCGTCGCCGACGATCGCGCCGGCGGCCGCGACACCGATCGTCGTCCAGCCGTCGAGCGCGCCCGCGCCGATCAGCGTGCCGGCCGCGAACATCACGGCGCCGGCCGGTACGAACGTGCCGACCAGCGCGATCGCCTCGGCACCGGCGGTGACGAACACGATCGCCAGCACGAGCGCCGGATGCGCGCCGATCGCGCCGAGCCATGCGTGGATCGTGTCGCTCATCGCAGGCCGCGCGGCGTGGCGGCGCGACGTGCATGCGCCGGGCTCGCGGTGGCGTGGGGAGGGTTCATCGGCGTGTGCGCGCGTTCGAGACGGCCGGGGCCGGGGGCATCAGTCGAATTCGTGCTGGCGCGCGTCGACCTCGAGCGGTGCGTCGTGATAGCCGACGGTCGCGATCTCGTGCAGATAGCGCGCGAGAAACGCGCCGATCGAGCCGGCCGCCTCGTACTGATGCACGTGGCGGAATTCATGCGTGAGCAGGCGTCGCGTGTCGTGGCCGCGCAGCACGAACACCGCATGGCCGAGCGTAAGGCCGATCGTCCCGGGCGACAGCAGCCCCGTGTCGCGCGCGATCGCGCCCAGCGCCGGCGTGTCGGGAAACGGCAGCCGGTCGGCGACCACGATCCGGATCCGTTCCGGCTGCGCGACGCCCACGGCCCGCGCGTCGTCGGCCTGCGCGGGCGTCGGCGGCCGGCCCTCTGCGAGCCCGTGGGCCGCCTGCGCAGCGGCCCACGCGACGGCGTCGGGCAGCGCGGACGGCAGGATGTCGGCGAGATCGATCATCGTGGCGGCTCCTCGGGACGGACAGGTCAATCGGGCACCAGTTTATCCCCGAATCAGGGCGATCCGCGAGGCGCGGCAGCGGCCCGGCCCCGGCGATTCCCCGGGAATACCCGCCCCGCCTGGCGCTATCGCCTGTACCATTTCCCGCCGATTATTTCGCTGCCGAATACGATCCACACCAGGATGTCTCAAAAATTTACCGCCGGTGCACCATTTCGCGCTTCGGCGGAATATATTGATCAGAAGAACTGCCGCGGCGGCGACCGGCAGAACAGCCCGCGGTGTCATCCCGAAG
The DNA here is from genome assembly GCF_003366075.1 of Burkholderia sp. IDO3. NCBI lineage: Bacteria > Pseudomonadati > Pseudomonadota > Betaproteobacteria > Burkholderiales > Burkholderiaceae > Burkholderia > Burkholderia sp. IDO3. The sequence continues at coordinate 621,075 of NZ_CP028962.1, read as the reverse complement.
AGGGCCGCTAGATGATCAGGGTAATTCTGGCTGACGATCACGCAGTCATGCGCGACGGACTGCGTCACATCCTGGAAACGGCCGGCGGCTTCGAAATCGTCGGCGAGGCGAGCGACGGCTCGGCCACGCTCGAGCTGGCCGAGCATCGCGCCGCCGACGTGCTGCTGCTCGACCTGTCGATGCCCGCGCCGACCGGCATCGAGCTGATCCGGCTCGTCAAGACGCGCGCGCCGTCGCTGCGCACGCTCGTGCTGACGATGCACGCGGAGATGCAGTATGCGGCGCGCGCGTTCAAGGCCGGCGCCACCGGCTACCTGACGAAGGACAGCGCGACCGCCGAACTCGTCGAAGCCGTCGGCAAGGTGGCCGCGGGCGGCGTCTACGTGAGCCCGTCGGCGGCCGAAAGCCTGGCGCGCACGCTGCGCGCGCCGGCCGAAATGCTGCCGCACGAACGGCTGTCCGCGCGCGAACTCGACGTGATGCGCCGCATCGTCGCCGGCCAGACCGTCACGCGGATCGCATCCGAGCTCGCGCTGAGCGCGAAGACGGTGAGCACGTACAAGACGCGCATTCTCGAGAAGATGGATCTGCCGCACGAAGCCGCGCTGGTGCGCTACGCGGTGCGGCACGATCTCGACCTGGGCCTCGACGACGCATGACGTCCGCCTTCCGCTACCGCCCCGCCGCTGCCGACGGCGACGACGACACGCCGGAGCCGTCGCGGATGTTCATGTCGTCGCTGCCGCCGGACCGGCGCGAGCGGCGGCTCGCGATCGCGACGGTCGTCGTGTCGGCCGTGATCTTCGTTGCGCTCGCACCGTTCGCGGGCACGCAGCTTGCTCGGGTCTGGGGATTCATTCCCGTGTACCAGTCGGCGATCGTCGTCAACGACATGGTGACGGCCGGCCTCCTGCTCGGCCAGTACGCGATCCTGCGCGAGAAATCGCTGCTCGCGCTCGCGGGCGGCTATCTGTTCACGGCCTTCATGGCCGGCACGCACATGCTGAGCTTCCCCGGCCTGTTCACGCCGTCGGGCCTGCTCGGCGCGGGCGAACAGACCACCGCGTGGCTGTACCTGTTCTGGCACGGCGGCTTTCCGCTGGCGGTCGCCGCGTACGCGCTGCTGCGCGAGACGCCGCGCGCGCGCCAGCCGGCGGCGGCGCAGCGCCGCGCGGCGATCCCGATTCTGCTCTGCATCGTATCGGTCGCGAGCGCAACCGTCGCGCTCGCCCTGCTCGCGACCGCCGGTCACGATCTGCTGCCGCGCATCATGCAGGGCAACCGGATGGCCGCGACGATGACCTATGCGATCACGACCGTCTGGGTGCTGAACCTCGCCGCGCTCGTGCTGATGTGGCGGCAGCGGCGGCCTCGTTCCGTGCTCGACCTGTGGGTGATGATCGTGCTCGTCGCGTGGCTGTTCGACATCGCGCTGTCGGCGATGCTGAATCACGGACGCTTCGATCTCGGCTTCTACGCGGGGCGAACCTACGGCCTCGTCGCGTCGGCCGTCGTGCTGTTCGCGCTGCTGTTCGAGAACGGCCGGCTGCATGCGCAGACGGTGCACGCGCTGGCCGGTGCGCGCTATCAGCATCTGCTGGTCGTGCAGAAGAGCGCGCAGCTCAACGACGCGAACGAGCGGCTCGAGCAACGCGTCGCCGCGCGCACCGCGCAGTTGAGCGCGTCGAACCGCGACCTGCGGCGCGAAGTCGAGGAGCGCGTGCGTGCGGAGCGGGCCTTGCAGGCGTCGCGCGAGGATTTGCGCGAGATCGCGGCGATCAGTGCGACCGCGCGCGAAGCCGAACAGCGCCGCATCGCGCGCGAACTGCACGACGAGCTCGCGCAGACCCTCGCGACGCTGAAGAACGATCTCGCATGGCTGCTCGATCACGTGCCGCAGGACGATGCGCCGCTGGCACGCAAGATCGCGGCGATGCATGCACTCGCGCGCGACGCGGTGACGGCCACGCGGCGCATCGCATCGGACCTGCGGCCGCTGATGCTCGACGATCTCGGGTTTGCCGCGGCGATGCAATGGCTCGTCGAGGATTTCCGGCACCGTCGCGGGATGGCGTGCACGCTGCATGTCGAGCCGGGCGAACTGCAACTCGACGAACCGTATGCGACGGCCGTGTTCCGCATCGCGCAGGAAGCGCTCGCGAACGTCGCGCGGCACGCAGCCGCGTCGAGCGCGAGCGTGACGCTCCTGTATCGGGACGAGACGATCGCGCTGACGATTCGCGACGACGGCGCGGGCTTCGATCCCGGTGCGCCGCGCAAGTCGGGATCGTTCGGGCTGGTGGGGCTGCGCGAGCGCGCGTATCTCGTCGGCGGCACGCTGCGCATCGATACGACGCTCGGCGAAGGGACGACGGTGGAGGTGGATATTCCGGTGGCGTCTGCGCATGTGGCGATCGCACATGGCGGGGATGGCGCTTCGCGGATGGGGCGATGAAGCGGCTGGAGCGGCCGCAGCCGTTGCGGCGGCAAGGGATTGCCGCTGCAGTAGCGATCAGTAATAGCCCTCTTCTCGCTGATGCCGCACGGCGAGGATCGTGACGTGCTCCGCACTTTCGATCTCAAACAACAGCACGTAGCCCAATGTACCGAAGGAAACGATCAGTTCGCGCAGAAACGGATTGCGCTCATCGATCTTGCGGCAGGTAAACGGGAACAATCGCAACATGGCCACGCCGCGTTCAATGGCTTGCGCGGCCCTCGCTGCCGCGTCCACATCACGTTCGAGCAGATATCGGTACAGTCGAACCAGGTCTTCACGCGCCGCCCGCGTAATCGGACCTGGTAGCTCAATCGGCCGCCTTCTTCGAACGAGCGGCTTCGAGCATGCGCTCGAGCTCGCTCTGAACATCGGCGGCATCGACGTATTCGCCCGTGCGCTGCGCCTCGGCACGCGACGCCAAACCTCGTGCGACGAATTCGCGCTGCACGCGTCGCCGAGCAATGCCATCGCGCAACGCCGACTCCATGAATGCAGACAGCGTCTCGTTTTCCGCCAGGACCGATTCCGCTTCCTCACGCAACTGCGGATCGACTCGCAGCGCGGGCATCGTAGCCGTTTTCATTGCGTTCCCCACGCATTACAAATGTAATGCACGGTAGCACATCGCCCGAATCGACGGCAGTCCGCCGTTCGTTATAGCCGGACCATCAAGAACGCTCACGCCCGCGCCGCCACCATCCCCCGCTCCGAGCGCGTCCACGTGACCAGCGCGCCGACGCCGAGCAACGCGAGGCACACGATCGGCACGATCATCGGCCCGAACGCGGTGCCTGTCACCTTGCCCGCGAACGGCATCAGGTTCTGGCTGAAGAAGCCGCCCAGGTTGCCGATCGAATTGATCGCCGCGACGCTCGCCGCCGCACGCGCGCCGGTGAAGTAACGCGGCGGCATCGACCAGAAGCACGGATACAGCAGCGGAATGCACGCGCCGCCGAGCACGAGCGCGATGAAGCGCAGCGGCGTCGACGGCAGCACGAGGCTCAGCAGGAAGCCGAGCGCGCCGAGCGCCGCGACGATCGCGATCGTGCGCAGGATGCTCTTCGCACGGCGCAGCTTCGACGGCAGCCACAGCAGCAGCAGCACCGCGAGCGCCCACGGCAGCATGCTCAGCAACCCGTTCGTGCCGCTCGACACGCCGAACGACTTCACGATCGTCGGCAGCCAGTACGTGACGCCGTACAGCGACGTCGACATCAGCATGTAGGTCGCCGCGAACAGCATCACGCGCGGATCGAGCAGCGCCTTCCACGGCTGCGCATGCTCGGCCTGCGCCGGCTTCTCGCGTTCGAGCGCGGCCGCGACGATCTGCTTCTCGCGTTCATCGAGGAACGGCGCGTCGCGGAACGATGCGGGCAACACGCGGAACACGACGATCGCGACGATCACCGCCGGGATGCCCGTCGCCACGAATACCCACTGCCAGCCCGCCAGCCCCCACACGCCGTTCAGGCTCAGCAGCACGCCGCCGACCAGCGAGCCGAGCATGTTCGCGAGCGCGCTGCCGAGCGTGAAGATGCCCAGCACCTTCGCGCGGTAGCTCTGCGGGAACCACAGCGTCAGGTAATAGATCACGCCCGGATAGAAGCCGGCCTCGGCGATCCCCAGCAGGAAACGCAGCGAACAGAACGCGGGCATCGACGTCGTGAAGCCCATCAGCACGGTGATGAGGCCCCACGTCAGCATGATCCGCGCGAGCCACACGCGGGCCCCGAAGCGATGCAGCGCGAGCGTGCTCGGCACCTCGAACAGCAGGTAGCCGATGAAGAACAGCGACGACGCGAGACCGAACGCGGCCTCGGTCATCCCAAGGCTGTGCACCATCTGCAGTTTCGCGAAACCGACGTTCTGCCGGTCGATGAACGCGATCAGGAACATCACGACGAGGATGGGCAACAGGCGTCGCGCCATCTTCGACATGATGCGCTGCTCTTCGGCGGACGCGGGGTCCAGGGTTTCGGTGGCATTCACTGCGGGCTCCTCCGTGAATCGGTTGCTTGTCGGTTGAATCGGCGCCGCGCGCGACGGGCGCGCGGGCACGGAAATATGTCGATGAATGGTGCGCGGCGTGCGGCGCCTCGCTGCGGCGCTCAGCCCGACCGGTAGTCGTCGAGCATCGGCGCGAACATCTCGTGCCACGCACGCGGCTTCGCCTTGATCGTGCCGGCGAGATACAGGAATTCGACGTAGTCCATCAGCTGGTTCGGCCGCACCGAGAAGCGCGTGTCGGGCGCGGCGAGCATCTGCATCACGTCGTCGTGCGACACGCCGACGCCCGACGACGCCGCATACAGCGCAGCCGCCGCGCGCGGATCCTGCGCGATCAGGCGATTCGCTTCGTCGAGCGCGCCGAGAAACGCCACGGCCAGCGCGGGCTCCGCATCGACGAGCCGCTTCGGCGCGAACACGACGTCGAGCGTCATCGGGCCCAGCACGTCGACCGAATTCACGACGCGATGAATGCCCGGCTGCCGCAACTCGAGCGTCGAGAACGGCGGCGACGTGAAGTGCGCGGTGACGCCGTTCTCGCGACGGATCAGCGCCTGCATCGCCTGCGGATGCGGCAGGTTCACGGTGATCGAGTCGAGCTGCGCGAAATGCTTCGCGCCGAGCTGCCGGCTCGCGACCATCTGCAGCACGACCGCCGACAGCGACGTGCGGATGCCCGGCACCGCGATCCGGTCGGCGCGCGTGAAGTCGTGCAGCGATGCGAGACCGGGACGGTTCGCATTGAGCGACAACGATGTGGTCGACAACCCGCTGATGCCGATCACCTCGACGTTCGGAATGCCGCGCGCCCGCGCCCACAGCTCGATGAAGCCGGGCGCGCCGGCGCCCGCGAAATCGAGCGTGCCGGCCATCATCGCGTCGTTGACGGAATTGCCGCCGTCGAGCAGCACCCAGTCGACCGCGATCTCGCGCAGGCCGTGCCGCGCCGCGTGCCGCTCGAACAGCCGCTGCTTCTCCATCACGAGCAGCGGCAGGTAGAGCACGCCGTAGCCTTTCGAGATCCGCACGGTGCGCGGCGTCGAGTGCACGAGAGACGGCGCCCCGAGCACGCCCAGCGCGCCCAGGCCGGCGGCGATCAGCGCGCGGCGGCGTAGCGACGTCGTCATGCGCGCGCCCGGCTGCCGAAGACGGCGGACAGCGCCGCGCCGGCCGGCGTCGCGCTTGCGTACGCATCCGGCCGCGGGGTCGTCGTGTCCGTGACATGCTGCATGTTGCCGTCTCCTCTGGTATTAATGCCGTCTTCGCTTGTTCCGGCTCGACACAGGTTATCGAGCGAGTCTGAGAAAATGCTGACATCCCTGCCCCGGGAAAACCCCTAATCCATCTACCTGCGAACCGGCACCATGCGCATTCTCGTCGTGGAGGACGATGCCGAAATCGGCGCGGCGATCCGCAGCCGCCTGACGCGGCTCGGCCATGCCGTCGATCTGGAAACCGACGGCTCGACCGCGAACGGCCTGCTGCGCGTCGAGCGCTTCGATCTCGTCGTGCTCGATGCGAACCTGCCCGGCCTCGACGGTTTCGCGGTGCTGCGCAACCTGCGCGCATCGGGCAGCACGACGCCGGTGCTGCTCGTCACCGCGCGCTCCGCGATCGACGACCGCGTGAGCGGCCTCGGCCTCGGTGCCGACGACTATCTGGTGAAACCGTTCGACTACCGCGAGCTCGACGCGCGCGTGCAGGCGCTGCTGCGCCGCAACAGCGGCCATGCGAACGACGTGCTGACGCTCGGCGGCCTCGTGATCGACCGCAGCAGCCGCCTCGCGGAACTCGACGGCCAGCCGCTGTCGCTGTCGCGCCAGGAATTCGCGCTGCTCGAGATTCTCGCGAGCCGCCCGCAGCGGATCTTCTCGAAGGACGAGCTGCTGAACCAGTTGTTCAGCTTCGGCAACGAGCCGACCGCGAACGCGGTCGAGCAATACGTGACGCGCGTGCGCAGGAAGCTGCAGTGCAGTTCGGTCGAAATCCGCACCGCGCGCGGGATGGGGTATCAGATTGTCGCGCATTGACTGGTTCCCGAAGACGCTGTTCGGGCGCACGCTGCTGTTCATCGCGCTCGTCGTGGCGACCGGCGCGCTCGCGCTGGCCGCGATCGCGCGCTACTACGCGGGCGTCGCGGCCGAACGCGCTTACGACCAGTTGCTTGCCGGCGCGTCGATCCAGGTCGCGGAGAACCTGTACGTCCAGGGCGGCGTGCTCGCGCTGAACCCGCCGGTCGCCGCGCTGTCGACACTGTCGCGCTACGACCTCGTCTACTACAAGGTCGTCGATTCGCGCGGCGTCGTGGTGGCCGGCTACAACGATCTCGCGAGCCCGGTGGCGCTCGCCGCCGCGAAACAGGGCCCGGCGTTCGCGAACGCCGTGTACCAGGGGCACCGGATCCGCACCGCGACCATCGCGCGCTACATGCCCGAGGAAAGCACGCCGGGCTGGGCGCTCGTCACCGTTGCGCAGACAACCAACGCGCGCCAGCAGCTGACCAACGACATGAGCATCAAGGTGTGGACGCTGATCCTGCTGATGAGCGTGCTCGCGATCGGTGCGAGCGGCCTCGCGATCCGGCGCGGGCTGCGCCCGCTCGCGCAGATCGGCGCGATCATCGCCGCGCGCGACCCGGCCGACCTGCGGCCGGTGGCCGTCGACACGCCGAGCGAGATCGACGCGATCATCGGTTCGATCAACGGGCTGATGCGCCGCCTCGCCGAACGGATCAACGCGATGCAGCGCTTCATCGCCGACGCCGCGCACCAGATGCGCACGCCGCTCGCGCGACTCGACGCGCAGATCGAACTGCTCGACGGCGAGGCCGATCCCGCGCGTCACGCGGCGCGGCTCGATGCGCTGCGCGCGACCTGCTCGGACGTCGGGCGGCTCACCGGGCAGTTGCTCAATCATGCGATGGTGATCCATCGCACCGAGGCCGTGCCGCTGCAACCCGTCGAACTCGTCGCGCTCGCGAAGGACGTGCTCGGCCGCGCGATTCCGCTGGCAGACGCGCGCGATGTGGCCGTTGCATTCGCCAGCGATTCACCGCATGCGTGGATCGACGGCGATGCGATCAGCTTGCAGGAGGCGCTGTCGAACGTGCTGCACAACGCGCTGCTGCATGGGCATGCGGACGACCTCGTCGTGTCGGTCGCCGCCGCGGGCAATGCGGACGATACGGTGACGCTGACCGTCACCGACAACGGGCAAGGCATCCCACGCGAACATTGGGATGCGGCGTTGCAGCCTTTCGTGCGGATCGCGCCGGACGGCACCGAACGTCGCACCGGGTCGGGCCTCGGGCTCGCGATCGTGCAGGAAGTGATGAAGGCGCATGGCGGGCGCGTCGGATTCGCGTTTCCCGATGCGGGCGGGTTTGCCGTGGTGCTGACGTTTCCGCGGCCGGTGACGGCCCACGCGAGCAAAGCCCCGGTTCGCCGGACGACCTGACGCAGCGCCGGTCGCACGGCAGCGGGCGACCGACGCTCAACCGTCGCTGTCGCGATCGTCGGCGTTGCGCGCCGCATGCCGCGCCACCAGCCGGTCCAGCTCGTCATAGTGGCCGTCGCAGAAGAGGCGGCACAACGTGTCGACGTCGACGCGTTTCCTGACGTCGATCGTTTCGACGTACTGTTCCAGCTTCGCCTTTCCCATGCCGAACAGTCCCTTCTTCATCCGCATGGAAACGACATTCAACTGAAAGCCGTCCGAGTGCGCGTCGCTCAGCGCGCTGATCCACAATTCGCGCTGATCGCCGGCATGCTGCAGCACGAGCGCGGGCAACGGGCCGTCCTGCAACGCGTTCCAGTCGGCATGCTGCGCGGCCCACGGGAATGCATCGAAGGCCTGCGTGAACGACGCGTAGTCCGTCGCGCCCTCGGGATCCAGCTGGTTGTAGTCGTAGCCGACTTTCTGCGTGGAATAGGTCAACATGGCGCGGTGGTCTCCGTGGCGTCGATCGCGACAGAACGCTAATCTACTCCACATTTCACCGCGCGCGGCCGCGCCGGCTCGCGCGACCTACGCCGCCACCGCCTCCCCGCCGAGATACGCATCGCGCACGCGCTCGTCGTCGAGCAGCGTTTTCGCGGGCCCTTCGAGCACCACGCGCCCCGTCTGCAGCACGTATCCGTAGTGCGCGATCTCCAGCGCGAGGCTCGCGTTCTGCTCGACCATGAACACCGTCACGCCCTGCCGGTTGATCGTATCGATCAGCTCCAGCACCTTGTCGACGTACAGCGGCGACAGCCCCATCGTCGGCTCGTCCATGCAGATCAGCTTCGGCCGCGCCATCAGCGCACGCGCCATCGCGAGCATCTGCTGCTCGCCGCCCGACAGCGTGCCCGCCCGCTGCGCGAGCCGTTCGCGCACTCGCGGAAACAGGTCGAGCACCCGCTCGTAATCGTCGGCCACCGCGGCGCGGTCGCCACGCGTATACGCACCCATCAGCAGGTTCTCGCGCACGCTCATGTCGCCGAACAGACGCCGCGCTTCGGGCACGGCCGCGATCCCGCGCCGCACCCGCTGCGGCGTCGCGAGCGCCGTCACGTCGCCGCCGTCGAAACGCACGACGCCGCGACGAGGCCGCATCAGCCCGAGAATCAGCTTCATCGTCGTCGACTTGCCGCTCGCGTTGCCGCCGAGCAGGCTCACGATCTGCCCGCGGCCGACCGCGACATTCACGTCGAAGTGCACCTGCACCGGCCCGTAGAACGTGTCGAGGTGTTCGAGTTTCAGCAGCGCATCGGTCATGGTCGTGGTCGTATCGGGTCCGGACGAAAGCGCGCTCATGCGGCCGCCTGCACGGTGCGCTCGGCTGCCGCGCCGCCTGCGTGACGGCGGCCGAGGTAGGCCTCGATCACGCGCGAATCGCGCCGCACGTCGCGTGGCGCCCCTTCGGCGATCTTCACGCCGTTGTCGAGCACCATCACGCGGTCGGACACGCGCATCACGAGTTCGAGCTTGTGCTCGATCAGCAGGATCGTCAGCCCGCGCGCCTTCAGCGACTGAATCAGTTGAAGCATCTCGGCCGTCTCCGTCTCGTTCATCCCGGCCGTCGGCTCGTCGAGCAGCAGCAGGCGCGGATGCAGCGCGAGCGCGCGGCCGATCTCCACGCGCCGCCGGTTCGCATACGACAGGCTGTGCGCCGGATGATCGATGCGCGGCGTGAGCCGCTCGCCGAAGCCGGCGACGATGTCGCGCGCCTCGTCGCGCAGCGCCGCTTCCTCGCGGCGCACCGACGCGGGCCGCACGAGCGCGCGCCATACCTCGGCCGCCGCGCCGAGCGCGGGCCAGCCGGGCCGGGCCGCACGCAGCCGCGCATGCGCGCCGATCAGCACGTTGTCGAGCACGCTCAGGTTGCCGAACACGCGGCCGTGCTGGAACGTGCGCGCGATGCCGAGCGCCGCGAGCCGTTCCGGCGCGGTGCCGGTGATGTCGCGGCCGTCGAACGTCACGCGGCCGGCATCGGGCCGGTCGGCGCCCGCGATCAGGTTGAACAGCGTCGACTTGCCCGCGCCGTTCGGGCCGATCACGCTGAGCAGTTCGCCGTCGGCGAGCGTGAGGCTGGCGCCGTCGAGCGCGGTCACGCCGTCGAAGCGACGCGTCAGGCCCTGCACGTCGAGCAAGGGTCGGGGGGTGGTCATCGCGTTTTCCTCACACCGTGCCGAGCAGGCCCTGCGGCCGGAACCGGACGAGCAGCAGCAGCACGAGCCCGTAGATCAGCATCCGGTAATCGGCCGCCCAGCGGAACAGTTCGGGCAGCCCGATCAGTGCAATCGCGCCGACGATGCCGCCGAGCACGTTGCCCAGCCCGCCCAGGATCACCATCGTCAGCGCGAGAATCGACACCTGCGAATCGAAGGTCTGGTGATTGATGTAGCTGTACAGATGGGCGGCGATGCCGCCGCTCACGCCGGCCGCGACCCCGCCCACCGCGAACGCGATCGCCTTGTAGCGGTTCGGCGCGATGCCGTGCGCACGGGCGGCGACGTCGTCCTCGCGCACCGCGCGTAGCGTGCGGCCGAGATGCGAGCGCAACAGCCGCACCTGCGCGAGCGCGAACACGACGAGCACCGCGAACGTGAACCAGTACGCGGCGCGCGCGGTCGTCGCCCACGGCAGCGGCGCGATGCCGGTGATGCCGAGCGGGCCGCGCGTGAGGCCGTCCCAGTTCAGGATCACGAGGCTCACCACTTCGCCGATGCCGAGCGTCGCGATCGACACGTAGTGTCCGCGCAGCCGGAACGCCGGGTAGACGAGCAGCGTGCCGAGCACGGCGGTGATCGCGCCCGCGCACGGAATCGTCACGGCGGGCGACCAGCCGAGATCCGACGACAGCAGCGCCGACGCGTACGCGCCGATCACGAGCAGCGCCGCATGGCCGAGCGAGATCTGCCCGACCGTGCCCGCGACGAGCGTGAGGCTCAACGCGAGCAGGCCGTACAGCCACGCGTTGGTCAGCGTCTGCAGCACGTACGGCGACGCACCGAGCCACGGCAGCACGGCCGCCAGCGCGATCAGCACCGCGAGCAGCGGACGCGGCACGCGCACCGCCTTCGCGGCCGCGAGGAAGGTGCCCGTCATCGGCTCCGGCGGCAGCGCGCGGTTCGCGCTGAACAGCCCGTTCGGCCGCCACACGAGGAATACGATCAGCAGTCCGAACGCGAACAGGTCGCGGTAGCTCGTGCCGAACAGCGCGACGCCGTAGCTCTCGACGAGACCGAGCAGCAGGCTGCCCGCGATCGCGCCCGGCACGTTGCCGAGCCCGCCGATCAGCAACGCGACCACGCCCTTCAGCGTCGCCTGGAAACCCATCGCCGGGTCGATGCTGTTGTAGTACATGCCGACCAGCAGCCCGCTCACGCCGCCGAGCGCGCACGCGATCGCGAACACCGTCTGGTTCACGCGATCGACGTCGACGCCCATCTGCAGCGCGGCGTCGCGATCCTGCGCGGTCGCGCGCACAGCCCAGCCGAGCCGCGTGAAGCGCAGGAAGCCGTACAGCAGCGCGGCCGCCGCGATGCCGATGCCGGCGATCAGCAGGTCGAGCGCGCCGAGCGTCGCGCCGGCGATCCGCACGTGCCAGTCGGGCAACGGCGTCGGCACCGCGCGCGGGTCCGCGCCGAACACGAGTTGCGCGAGCTGGTCGAGGATGAAGCTGATGCCGATCGTCGCGAGCAGCGGCGCGATGCGCGCCGCGTGGCGCAGCGGCCGCAGCCCGATCCGCTCGATCGCGATGCCGAGCGCGCCGCAGCCGACGACGACCGCCGCGAGCGCGACCGGCAGCGGCAGCCCGAAGCGCGTCAGGCACAGCCAGCCGATGAACGCGCCGGCCATGTAGACCGAGCCGTGCGCGAAGTTGATCAGGTGCGACACGCCGAAGATCAGCGCGAGCCCGACCGCGAGCAGCGCGTAGATGTTGCCGACGATGAGGCCGTTGAGCGTGTAGTCGAGCCAGGAAGCCATCACGATGCGTCCGTCTTGTGCATGCGGGTCAGAGTCAGGTTCACGTCCGGATTCAGCGCGCCGCGATCTGCGGCTTCGCGCCATCCCACAGCGCCCACTGCCCCTGCTTCACGACGAGATACACGGTGCGCGCGCCCGCGACGCGGCGCGTCTGCGGATCGAAGCGCACCTTGCCGAAGATCACGCTCGGCACGTCGCTCACCTTCGCGAAGCCGTCGTGCGCGGCCTGGCGCGTCGTGCCGTAGCGGCGCAACACGTCGGCCGACAGGATCAGCGCGTCGTACGCGCGCGCGACGAACGAATCCGGATCGGTATGGAATTTCGCGCGATAGCGCTGCACGAACGCCTGCACTTCGGGGCGCGGCTCGGCCGGGAAAAAGTTCGACTCCGTATAGACGCCATCCACAGCCGTGCCGCCGAGTTCGAGGAACTTCGGCGAATACACGGAGCCGACCGCCGCGATCGGCAGCGTGACGCCCGACGTGCGCGCCTGCCGCACGATCTGCGCGCCGTCCGCGTAGTACGAAATCAGCACGATCGAATCGGGCTTCGATTCACCGATGCGCACGAGCGTCGAGCGGAAATCCTTCTCCGTCGGCTGGTAGCCCTCGGCCGCGACGACCTGCGCGCCGAGCCCCGTCGCCGCCTTCGCGAAGATGTCCTTGCTGGTGCGGCCCCAGTCGGTGTTCAGGTACAGCACCGCGATCCGCTTGAAGCCGAGTTCCTTCACCGCGTAGCGCGCGAGCAGCGGCTGCTCTTCGGCCTGGCTCAACGCGGTGCTCCACAGATAGTCGCCGCCCTTCGTGAAATCCGGATGCGAGTTCGTGAAGCCGAACTGGATCAGTTGCCCGCGCTGGTAGATCGGCGACGCGGCCATCGACGTCGCGCTGGAGAAGTCGCCGAGCTCGATCACGACGCGCGGGTCCGCGACGAATTTCTGTGCGATCGCCACGGCCTGGCGCGGATCGCTGCGGCTGTCCTGGAAGTCGATCGCGAGCGGCCGGCCATGAATGCCGCCGCTGCCGTTGATCTCGTCGAGCGCGAGATCGAAACCGCGCTTCCACTGCTCGCCGTATTGCGCGTCCTGCCCGGTGAGCGGCCCGCTCACGCCGATCACGACCGGCTCGCCCGCCACACCCGCCGCGAGCGCGCCGCCCGTCGACAAACCCCATGCGGCAGCCAGCGCCGCCACCGTGCCCAGCACGCGCCGCCATGCGCCGCGTGTGTCGTTCCCCGAAACGTTCATGCGTCCCCCAGCTTCAGTCGATCGAAAAGAGTGAGGGCATGTAACCATCCGGTTCAGGGCGTTCCAACGAAGTTTTGCGCATATCGATATCGCGCACGGCGCGAAGCGAAACGCACGCGTGACGGTGCCCCGCGGTTCGCGCGTCGCGCGCCGCACCGGCGCACGGCGCAGCACGTTGATTCGATTGACGTTTCACGCGCGATGCCGATGGCGGCCGATGCACGCGCATGCATGACCGGCCGTCGCGGCACGCGTGCGCTTCGCATGTTTCGCGCTGTCGATAGCAAAAATCATTATATGAATCACGCATGCTCGTACTCCTACAATGCGCAAATCGCATCATCGGAACGCGTCATGGAGCTGCATCAACTCGAAGCCTTTTCCGCGGTCATGTCGGCCGGCAGCGTGACCGGCGCGGGCGAGCTGCTCGGCCGCTCGCAGCCGGCCGTCACGCGGCAGATCCAGGAGCTCGAAGCCGATCTCGGCTACGCGCTGTTCGACCGGCACGGCCCGCGCGTGACGCCGACGCGGCGCGCGTTCCTGCTCTACGAGGAAGTCGAGCGCTCGCTCGTCGGGCTGCGCGCGATCGAAGCGCGTGCCCGCGCACTCGGCGACGAAACGGCCGAACCCGTGCGCATCGCGGCGACGCCTTCGCTCGCGGCCACGCTCGTGCCGGCCGCGCTTGCCGCGCTGCCCGACGGCGCGCATGCGCCGCACTATCAGTTGCGCAGCGAGTCGGCCGAACACGTCGTGCACGAGGTGCTGGCCGGCACCGCCGATATCGGCGTCGTCACGCTGCCGATGGCGCATGCAGGGCTCGACGTGCACTGGATCGCGCAGACGCCATGCGTCGCCGTGTTGCCCGCCGACGATCCGCTCGCGACGAAGCCGCGCATCGCGCTGCGCGATCTCGCGCGGCGCCGCATCGTGACGGTCGCGAACCGGCACCGGCTGCGCCAGCGGATCGATGCCGCGTTCGCCGCCGCACGCGTCGATGCGCGCGTATTCATCGAAACCAATGCATCGCTGAATGCCGTGATGGCCGCGCGCGCGGGCGTCGGAATCGGCATCGTCGATCCCGCGACCGGCGTCGCGCTGCCGGTGGACGGCGTCGTCGCGCGCCCGCTCGACGTCGACATCCCGTTCGCGTTCGGCGTCGCGACACCGGCCGGCAAAGCGCGCACGGCCGCCGTCGACGCGCTGCTCGACGCGCTGCATCGCACGACGCGCACGCTGCTCGACGACGTGATCTTTCACGACGCCGCGGCGCACGACGCGCTGCTGCGCGGCGACCGGCTGCGCCCGGATCGCTCGACCCGGGCCGCACGCGCTGCGGGCACCGCACGCACGCGCCGGACGCGCCGGGAGGCCGCATGACGACGCCCGCCACACTCGCAGCCCTCGAAGCGCGGCTCGCGCAGGATCTTCGCTGGCTCGATTTGCCCGCCCCGTCGTGGGTGCCGCCGCGCACCGTCGACGGCACGCGCGTGCTCGACGTCGCCATCGTCGGCGGCGGCATGGCGGGGCTCGCCGCGTCGGCCGAACTGCGTCTGCTCGGCATCGACACCCAGTGCGTGATCGACCGCGCGCCGGCCGGTTACGAAGGCCCGTGGATCACGTTCGCGCGCATGGAGACGCTGCGTTCGCCGAAGCAACTCACCGGCCCCGCGCTGGGACTCCCCGCGCTGACGTTCCGCGCGTGGTTCGAAGCGCAATACGGCCGCGACGCATGGGATGCGCTCTACAAGATCCCGCGCACGCAATGGATGGATTACCTGCGCTGGTATCGCCACGTGCTCGATCTGCAGGTGCGCAACGACACCACGCTCGTCGCGCTGCGTCCGCGCGACGACGGCCTGCTCGCGCTCGACGTCCGCGCAAACGGCGAAGGCGATACGCTGCTCGCGCGGCACGTCGTGCTGGCCACAGGTCGCGACGGACTCGGCGGCCCGTACGTGCCGCCCGTCGCGCAACGTGCGCCGCGCACGCGCTGGGCCCACTCGTCGGAGCCGATCGATTTCGCGGCGCTCGCCGGCAAGCGCGTCGGCGTGGTCGGCGCGGGTGCGTCCGCGTTCGACAATGCGGGCACGGCGCTCGAAGCCGGCGCCGCACGCGTCGACCTGTTCTTCCGCCGTGCGGACATTCCGCGCATCAACAAGCTGACGGGCATCGGCAGCCCGGGCCTCGTGCACGGCTACGCCGATCTCGACGACGCGACGAAGTGGCGCTTCATGCACTACGCGCTGACGTCGCAGACACCGCCGCCGCGCGACAGCGTGCTGCGCGTGTCCCGGCATGCGCATGCGTATTTCCATCCGGGCAGCCCGATCGACACGCTCGTCGAACACGCGGACGGCCTCGACGTGATCACGCCGCGCGGCCGCTACACGGTCGACTTCCTGATCTTCGCGACGGGTTTTCATTCGGACTGGACGACGCGCGCGGAATTCGCATCGTTCGGGCCGCAGGTGCGGCGCTGGAAGGATCGCTATCGTCCCGAACCGGGCACGTCGCTCGACGAGCTCGCCGAGTCGCCCGATCTCGGCCCCGCGTTCGCGTTCCAGGAGCGCGAGCCCGGCGCATGCCCGGCCATCACGCGCATTCATTGCTTCAACCATGCGGCGAGCCTCAGCCACGGCAAGCTGTCCGGCGACATCCCCGCGATCAGCGCCGGCGCCGAACGGCTCGCGCGCGGCATCGCGAGCCGGCTGTTCGATGCCGATCGCGACCGCCACTACGACGCGCTCGTCGCGTTCGCGAACGCCGAACTGCAAGGCGACGAATGGCGCGACGCCGACACCGATGCATGAGAACCACTGCGATCAACGACTCTCGAAAACGGAACCCACCACGATGACCGAACCTGTCACGCCGGCCGCCACGCCGGATACGATCGACGCCGTCGCCGGCTTGCGCAACGGCGATGCGGTAACCGCCCTGCGTCGTGCCCGCGACAAGGTGCTGCTGCATACGCGATTGAGCGAAGCCGCGCTGTTCGATCCCGCGCTGCCCGATCTTTCGCTGGTCGAACGATTGCATGCGGCGCGGTACGTCGCGCGGCGCGCGAACGCGCATGCACTCGCCGCAACCTATCGCACGCGACTGCTCGATGCGGGCGGCACGCCGGACGACATCGCGCATGCGGACGCCGATGCGTTCGACGCGCTGCCGCCACGCATCGGCGCACTGCTCGCGCATGCACGCCGGCTGACGCTGTCGCCTGTCGATGCGCGGCGGTCCGATCTCGATGCGCTGAAGTCGGCCGGGCTCACGACGCCGGCGATCGTCGCGCTGTCGCAACTCGTCGCGTTCGTGACCTATCAATTGCGCGTCGCCGCGGCCGCGCGCGCGTTGCAGGCACGCGCCGGCAAGGAGGCCGCATGACGACCACGCCCGCCCACGGCTTCACGTCCGACACGCTCGGCTGGCGCGCGTGGCTCGACACCGTGCCGCTCGACGGCGCAACGGCCGACCAGCTCGCGGTACTCGAATCGAGCCACCCGCATGCGAAAACGTCCGACTATTACCTGCTGCTCGTCCATCTGCCCGAGATCCTGCGGCAGCGCTCGGGCGTGTTCAACGCGATCATGTACGGCCCCGGCGGGCTGTCGCGCGCGGAACGCGAACTGGCAAGCACGGCCGTGTCGCGCGTGAACGGCTGCGTGTATTGCGCGTCGGTGCATGCGCAACGCTTCACGCAGCTCGCGAAACGCACCGATGCGATCGAACAGGTGTTCGACGATCCGGCCACCGCCGGCACGACCGCGCGCGAACGCGCGATCATCCGCTATGCGATCGCGCTGACCGAACGGCCCGACGCGGTCGGCGAGCACGACATCGCCGCGCTCGAAGCGGAAGGGCTCACGCATGAGGAAATTCTCGACCTGTCGCATGCCATCGCGATCTTCGCGTGGGCGAACCGGTTGATGCTGACGCTGGGCGAGCCGGTGTTTCCAGAGCCGGCGGCCAGCGCCTGATGCACCGACGCGGGGTGTCGCCGACACCCCGCGCTTCTCCAGCGATCCCCGCCGTCCCGCTTGACGGCCGCGCGCCTACCGATTATGGTACGGTCATTCAAAAATTCTGGAAATGCGATGGCGCGCCCCAGGGAATTCGACGAAGACGCGGTGCTCGACGCCGTGATGGACACCTTCTGGCGCTACGGCTACGAGGCGACGTCCGCGCAGGATCTCGTGCAGGCCACCGGCCTCGGCCGCGGCAGCCTGTATGCGGCGTACACGAACAAGGACGGCCTGTTCGAGCAGGCCATGCTGCGCTACAACCGGCGCTCGCGCGAGAACGTCGACCTGCTTCGCGGGCCGGGCCCCGTGCTGGACTGCTTGCGCACACTGCTGGTCGGCGTCGTCGACGACGATCTGAACGCGGCCGGGAAGCGCGGCTGCCTCGCGACGAATACGGCGATCGAACGCGCGAGCCGCGACGCGCATGTGGCGGAACTCGTGCGCGAGAACTTCCGGATCATGCGCGCGGGCATCCAGGAGGCCATCGAGCGCGGCCAGGCAACCGGCGAAATCGACGCTGCCGGCCACGCCGAAGATCTCGCATGGTTCGTGTTCAACGCGATGCAGGGGCTGCGTGTGCTCGCGAAAACCTCGACCGGCAAGGACCGGAAGCGGCTCGTCGCCATCGTGGACCGGACACTGCGCGCGCTCGGCTGAGCAAAAAATTTTGCTCAATTATGGAATGATCGTTCCACAAAAAGGACATCCGATGGATACCTCGCTTTCTTCCGTTTCACATCCCGCGGCACGGCTGCCGTTCGCGGTCTTCGTGCTCGGTCTCACCGTGTTCTGCATCGGCACCACCGAAGTGATGGTATCGGGGCTGCTGCCGCTGCTCGCGCATGAATTCGGCACGTCGATCCCGACGGCCGGCCTGCTGATCTCCGGTTATGCGGCCGGCGTCGTGGTTGGCGGCCCGGCGATGACGCTCGCGTTTCTGCGCGTGCGCCGCAAGACGGCGCTGCTCGTGCTGCTCGGCGTGTTCGTGGCCGGCCAGGCGCTCGGCGCGGTCGCGACGAGCTATGCACTGCTGATGATCTCGCGTGTCGTCGCGGCGTTCGCGCAGGGCGCGTTCTTCGGGATCGGCTCGCTGCTCGCGATCGATCTCGCCGGCCCCCGCGCGAAAGGCCGTGCGCTCGCGGTCATGTTCGGCGGCCTGACGATCGCCAACATCGCGGGCGCGCCGTTCGGCACGCTGATCGGCGAGCAGTACGGCTGGCGCGCGAGCTTCTGGGCCGTCACGGTGCTGGCCGTGCTGAGCCTCGCGGCGACCGCGTGGGTCGTGCCCGCCCAGGCGCGGCCGCCCTATCACGGCGTCGCGCGCGAATTCGCGTCGTTCCGGCGGCCACGGCTGTGGCTCGCGCTCGGCATCTCGGCGCTGAGCCAGGCCGGCCTGTTCGCCGCGTACAGCTATTTCTCGCCGATCTTCACCGAGGTCGGCGGCTTCTCCCGCGCGAGCGTGCCGGCCTTGCAGGCGCTGTTCGGCATCGGCTGTTTCGCGGGCACCCTCGTCGGCGGCCGCTATACCGATCGCCATCCGCGCGGCATCCTCTGCGCGGGCCTCGCGGCCCTGACCGTCACGATGGCCGCGTTCGGCATCCTGGCGCACAGCCCGATCGGCGCGATCGCCGCGCTGGCCGCGTTCGGCGTGGCGGCGTTCTCGATCAATCCCGCGCTGCAGGCCCGCGCGATCGCGGAAGCGCCGCATGCGCCGACGCTCGCGACGACGGCCAACACGTCCGCCTTCAACGTCGGCAACACCGTCGGCCCGTGGCTCGGCGGCGTGGCGATCAATGCCGGGCTCGGCTTCGTGTCGTCGGTGTGGGTCGGCGTCGCGCTCGCCGCGCTGGCCCTGATCCTCGCGCTCGCGTCCATGCGCCCGGACACCTCTTCCGCTTCCGCTTCCGATTCATCCACAGGTTCGACAGGAGCAACCTCATGAGCATGTCCACGACGCAGCAAAATCGCACGCAGGTCGCCGTCCTCGGCGTTGGCGTGATGGGCACGCCCATCGCCCGCAACCTCGCCCGCAAGGGCTTCGTCGTCCGCGCGTGGAACCGCACGCGCGCGAAGGCCGACGCGCTCGCAATCGACGGCGTCGCGGCCTTCGATACGCCGGCCGGGGCCGTCGACGGCGCACACGTCGTCGTCACCGTGCTGAACGACGCCGACAGCGTGTTGCAGGCCATGCAGGCCGCCGCGCCGGCACTCGTGCGCGGCACGCCATGGGTGCAGATCAGCACGGTCGGCGTGCGCGGCATCGCGTCGCTCGCCGCGTTCGCGCAGGCACAAGGGCTCGTGTTCTACGATGCGCCCGTGCAGGGATCGCGACAGCCGGCCGAGCAGGCTCAGCTCGTGGTGCTCGCGTCCGGCCCGGCGTCGGCGCGCGCGCAGGTGCAACCGGTGTTCGACGCGATCGGCCGGCGCACGGTCTGGGTCGCCGACGACGGTTCGACGGGCGCAAGCAGCCGGCTGAAGCTCGCACTCAATCACTACGCGTTCGCGCTGACGCACGCGGTAGCCGAGAGCCTGAAGCTGGCCGGTTCGCTCGGCGCGGACCCGCGCCACGTGATCGACGTCGTGTCGGGCGGCCCGATGGACAACGCGTACTTCCAGGCGAAGGGCGCGCTGATCCTGAACGACGACTTCCGCCCCGCGTTCACGATCGTCAACGCGGTGAAGGACGCGACGCTGATCGCGCAGGCCGCCCGGGACGCGGGCATGCAGGCCGACATCGCGAATGCGAGCCTCGCGCGCTTTCGGCGCGCCGCCGACGCGGGGCACGGTGATCAAGACATGGCCGCGTCGTTTCTCGCATGAAACGGCGGCGGTGGCGGCGCTGCGTTGTCCGGGCCTGCGTCGAAGCGCGGCCGCGCCGAACGCGGCGTCCGACGCGGCCCGATACGATCGGCCCGGCCATGCGCCCGCGGGCGCCGCCGGCCGGCGTCGCCGGAAACGCCGGGCCGCGGCCGCCGCGTCACGCCTTGTGCGTCGACAACAAGATACTCGTCTCCGTATTCGCGATCCCGTCGATCAGCCGGATCGCGCCCAGCACGCGATCGAAATGCTCGAGCGAATCGGCGTGCAGTTCGGCAACCAGATCCCAGCGCCCGTTCGTGCTGTGGATCGACGCGACGTTCGGATGCCCGCGCAGCACCTTCACCACTTCCGCACCGCGATTGCCCTGCACCGCGATCGACATCAGCGCGCGGATCCGGTGCCGCTCCGCTGCCGGCTTGAGCCGCACCGTATAGCCGACGATCACGCCGTTCTTCTCCAGCCGCGTCAGCCGGTTCTGCACGGTCGCGCGCGCCACGCGCAGCGCCTTCGCGAGCGCGACGACCGGCAGCCGCGCGTTATCGCGCAGCAGCGCGATGAGCTGCCGGTCGACGTCGTCGAGCGTAATCATGAACGAACCTTCCTGTTGAACGTGAACCGGCCGCAAGCGTGCCGGACATTGCGCATTCCGACCAGCAGGGATTGAACAAACTGCCGGATACGGCGAGCAATTTGCCAAGTCTATCGATAAATCTGCCACTTTTGCCGTCTTTTTGTTGGCTCGACTCCCGGAAATAATGACTCCATCGACCGGCCGAATCCGCCGCGACGCCGCTTTTCATGGAGCCGGGGCCCGGGCCGCAGCGCCCGCCCCGGTCGACCAGAACGCCGGACATCCGTACCGGCAAAAAAATGGAGACAGACCGATGACCCGCTTCCTCGACGTTCCCGCCACCGCCCGACTGATCGCCCAAACCGGCGTCACGCCGTTCCTGCGCGAACTCGTCGACACGCTGCGCGCCGATTACCTGCACTGGGCCGACTTCGACAAGTCCCCGCGCGTGGCCTGCCACTCGCGCAACGGCGTGATCGAACTCATGCCCGTCGCGAACGACGCGCTGTTCGCGTTCAAGTACGTGAACGGCCACCCCGTGAACGCCGCGCGCGGCATGCACACGGTGATGGCGTTCGGCGCGCTCGCCGAAGTCGATACCGGCTACCCGCTGCTGCTCGCCGAGCTCACGCTGACCACCGCGCTGCGCACCGCCGCCACGTCGGTGCTCGCCGCGCAGGCCCTCGCCCGCCCCGACTCGCGCACGATGGCGCTGATCGGCAACGGCGCGCAAAGCGAATTCCAGGCGATCGCGTTCCATACGCTGCTCGGCATCGAAGAGATCCGCGTGTTCGACGTCGATCCGCTCGCCACCGACAAGCTCGTGAAGAACCTCGCCGCGTATCCGGCGCTGCGCGTCGTGCGCGCCGCGTCGACCGCCGATGCCGTGCGCGGCGCCGACATCGTCACGACCGTCACCGCCGACAAGGCCTACGCGACGATCGTCACGGCCGACATGATCGAACCCGGCATGCACCTGAACGCGGTCGGCGGCGATTGCCCCGGCAAGACCGAGCTCGACGCGGGCGTGCTGCATGCGGGCCGCGTGTTCGTCGAATTCGAGCCGCAGTCGCGCATCGAAGGCGAGATCCAGCAGATGCCGGCCGATTTCCCCGTCACCGAACTGTGGCGCGTGCTGCAAGGCGAGACGACCGGCCGCGAACGCGCGGACGAAGTCACGGTGTTCGACTCGGTCGGCTTCGCGCTCGAAGACTATTCGGCGCTGCGCTACCTGTATGCGCTCGCGCAGCAGCACAACGCCGGCATCGAGATCGCGCTGATCCCGCCGGCCGTCGATCCGAAGAACCTGTTCGCGCTGATCGACGATCCGGCCGCGATCGCCCAGGCTCACGCGACGTTCGTCGTCGACGCCGTCGCCGCCTTCGCGCGCTGACCGTCATTGCCGGGCGGCGTGCGCGCCGCCCGGTTCCTCGTCTCCCGCCACTACCGTTCATGAATCTCGTATCGATCCAGGCGCCGGCCGCCGTCGTGATGATCCGGCCGCACCGCTTCCTGCCGAACCCGCAGACCGCGGCCGACAACGCGTTCCAGCGCACGGCCGCCGGCGGCGCGCGCGACACGGCGTCGGTATCCGCCGCCGCGCGCGACGAAGTCACGGCCGCCGCCCACACGCTCGCCGAAGCCGGCGTGCGCGTGCACGTGTTCGACGACCACGGCGAGCGCGACACGCCCGACTCCGTGTTCCCGAACAACTGGTTCTCGACGCATCCGGGCGGACACGTCGCGCTGTATCCGATGTATAGCCCGAACCGCCGCCGCGAGCGGCGCGCCGACATCGTCGAAATGCTGAAGGCCGAGTACCGCGTGCAGGACGTGATCGACTACTCGGGGCTCGAATACGACGACGTATTCCTGGAAGGCACCGGCGCGATGGTGCTCGATCACGTCGCGCGGATCGCCTATACCGCGCGCTCGCGCCGCGCCGATCCGGTCGCGCTCGAACGCTTCTGCACGCACTTCAACTTCGAACCGATCTGTTTCGACACGGCCGACGCGAACGGCTGCCCGATCTATCACACGAACGTGATGATGAGCGTCGCGACCGAGTTCGCGATGGTGGGCCTCGACCTGATCGCCGACCGCCGGCGCCGCGACGAAATCGCGCAACGCCTGACCGAAACCGGCCGCACGGTGATCGCGCTCGACTACGCGCAGATCGCGCATTTCGCGGGCAATACGCTGGAACTGTCGGGCAAGGACGGGCGCGTGCTCGCGCTGTCGCGGCGCGCCTTCGACTGCCTGAGCGGCGAACAGCGCGCGACGATCGAGCGCTCGGCGCGGCTGCTGCCGCTCGACGTGCCGACGATCGAACTGGCCGGCGGCTCGGTGCGCTGCATGCTCGCGGGGATTCATCTCGCGCGGCGCGCGTCGATGCATGACGTGCAGGAAAGCGAATCGGTGGAACCGCAACGCGAAGCGGTAACGGTCGCCGTCGCCTGAGAGAACACCTGTTCGCCATTGCAGCGGACAGTCCGGCACAACCGGATGCATCGATCGCCGAACCGGATCGATGCATCCGTTCTTCATTCAACCCGCCAATAGTTTCAGCCCGGCCGGCAGCGTTTCGCCGAACACGCGTGCCGTGTCGGCTTCATCGAACGCGATCGCTTCGCGCACCATGTCGATCCACGCCGCCGATGCGTTGGCCGCCGACAAACGCTTGATCACCGCTTCGCGCGTGTCGTCCGGCAAGTCGCGTTCGCGGTCGCCGGTCATGCGCGCGATTTGCGCCACCGCGAACGCCGCGGGTTCGACCTGTTTCCAGTCGAGCGCGAACAGCGCGTCGAGCCAGCGGTTCGCCACGTCGGCCGGCACGACACTGTGCGCGCTGCCGTAGAACGGCCGGCGCGCGCCGATCCGCCCGAGCGCCCACGCGCACAGCGTGCGCTCGGCCGGCTTCTGCAATTGCCCGATCAAACGCTCGGCCAATTCCACCTTGCGCTCGACCGGCAGCCGCTCGAGCGACGCCGACAAGCGCGTCATGTCGGCAGGGCCGACCTTGGCCGGATCGAACGGCAGCTTGCGGCGCTTGTCGTCGGACGGTTCGAGGAACGCGATCGCGTCGCGCACCTGCGTCTGCGCATCGTCGTCGAGGCCGCCGGCCGCGCGACGCCACAGCGTCCACCACTCGGACCACACCTGCGCGTCGTTCACGTACTGGATCCCGTCGTCGAACAGCGGCCAGAGCTGCTCGATGCGCCATGCGTCGAGCGGATGACCGAAGCCCGGACGCAGGCAATAGCCGGCAAGATTCAGCCACGCGCGTTCGTGATCGGCCGAACGCCGGCGCCGGCGCGCACGCGCGAGCAATGCGTCGAACAGTTCGCGCGCGAGCGCGACGTCCCACTCGTCGCGCGGGCCGAGCACCTGCTCCAGTTGCGCGCGCAACCGTCGCGTGTCCTTCGGCGTGACGTCCGCCGCCTTGCCGCCGAACGAACGGTCGATCAACTCGATCGCGTGGTCGACACGCGGATGGCGCGCGAGCGCGGCGTCGTCGCCCTGCGCGGGCGCATCGCCGCGCAGCTGGAATTCGAGCCGCCAGCGGCGCGACGCATCGTCGGTCGCGATGCAGTGCATTTCGAGCGTGCCGACCTCGGTCAGCGACGCGGTGAGTTTCACCGGCGTTTCGCGCGCATCACTGCCGGCCTTGCGGTCGACGACCGTCGCAATCGGCGGCAGCCGCACGAAATCGCCGCCGTCCAGGTCGACGAGATCGCCGGGCTGGTACACGGTGTCGGCCACCGTCGACACGAGGTGGAAACGCACCGGCTGCGCGAGCTGCAGCGCGAACGTGCGATCCTCGAGCCGGATCTCGCTGCCTTCTTCCGAACCGCGCGGCAGCAGGCAGACGCCGCGCGCCGCCGCGTCGCCGGCGCCATCGTCCAGCACCAGGAAATAGCTGCGCGCCGAGCCGCCGCCGATGCGCGGCGCATGCCCTGCCCGCGCGAGCCCGTAGGCCACCGCGCCGCGCGCGACCGCGACGTCCGGATGCGCGTTGTGCAGCACGTCGAGCGGCGCGCCGCGCCACGCGCCGAGCGTCTGCGCGAGACGGCCGGCGAGCGCGCCCGCGCGGAACACGCCGCCGTTGAGCAGCAGCGTGTCGGGCAGCGGGCCTTCCGCATGACGGTTCAGGAACGCGGCGACGTGCCGCGTGACGGCCGGGTCGCTCGCATACGGCAACCCGAATTCGACGATCGCGGCCCGCGCGCGACGCGGCAGTTCGCCGGCCGCGACCTGCGGAAAGAACCCGTCGACGACGATCTGCTCGACTTCCTGCCGCGTGAGCTCCGCCGAGCGCGCACCGCCGACGAGCTTGCTGCCCGCGCCGAGCAGCGTCACGGTGACGGACGCGGGCGCGTCGTCGCCGAGCAGCCGCTCCTTCGCCGCGCGGCAGCGCTCGACGAGCTGCGACAGGCTCGCGGCCGACAGCCGCGTGCCGGGCTCGGTCAGCCGCGTCTCGACCAGGCGCGCGAGCGCGAGATCCATGTTGTCGCCGCCGAGCATCAGGTGATTGCCGACGCCGACGCGCGTGAAGGTAGGCTCGCCGTCGTCGCCCGGCGCGACGTCGACGAGCGTGAGGTCGGTCGTGCCGCCGCCGACGTCGCAGATCAGCACGCGCCGCGCCGCGGCGAACGTGTCGCGCAACATCGCGCGCTGGCCGTACAACCAGTCGTAGAACGCGGCCTGCGGCTCTTCCAGCAGCCGCAGCGCCGGCAGTTTCGCGCGCCGGGCGGCCTCGACCGTCAATGCGCGCGCGCCGTCGTCGAACGACGCAGGCACCGTGAGGATCACGTCCTGCTTCGCGAGCGGCGCATCGGGGAAATGTGCGTCCCATGCGGCGCGCACGTGCGCGAGATAGCTCGCGCTCGCATCGACCGGCGACACCTTGTCGACGCCGTCGGCCGCGCCCCACGGCAGGATCGCCGCGAGCCGGTCGACCGATGCGTGCGACAACCAGCTCTTCGCGCTGGTCACGAGCCGGCCCGGCACCTGCGCGCCGAGCGTGCGCGCATAGCGGCCGATCACGGCCGGCGGTGCCTCGGTGGCGCCCGCCTTCGTGCCGGCCTTCGGATCGGCCGCCCACGGCAGGCGCAGCGCGTCCGGCGGCAGTTCGCCCGCCGCCGGGTGATAGCGCACCGACGGCAGCAGCGGCTGCGCCGCCACCGCGCCGGGGCCGACCAGCTGCTCGACGTCGAATACGCGGATCGCGTCGGAGCCGGCCTCGACGTACGCGACGACCGTGTTGCTCGTGCCGAGGTCGATGCCGACCGTATAGCGCTTCATCGCGCTCAGGCGGCGCCGCGCACGTCGAACTCGACCTTCCAGCGCTCGTCCGTGCCGCTCGGGATCGCCTCGAGTTCGAGCGTGCCGGCTTCGGTCACGCGCGCATGCAGCTTCACCGGCACGATCTCGCCGACCGTGCGCCCTTCGGCGGGCAGCGTCGCCTGGATTTCCTCGAGTTCCTGCAGCTCTTCCGGCGACCAGTAGTCGAGCAGCGTGCCGACCTGGTCCTGGCGGCGCACCGACGAACCGAAGAAGCGGAACTGCACCGGTTCGCCGACGACGAGGCCGAACTCCTGCGGCGGCAGCGCCGCATCCGAGCCTTCCTCCATCCCGAACGGCGCGACGCACAGCGCCTGCACCGGCGGCTCGAGCCCCGGCACCGCCGGCATCGCCGACTCGATCGCGACGTAGTACGCCCGCGCCGTGCCGCCGCGAATGCGCACGCCACGGCCGCGCTTCACGAAGCCGTAGTACGCCGCGCCGCGCGCGACCGCGAGATCGAGATCCGCGCCTTCGAGCAGGCGCGCGGGCGGCGCGCCTTCGGCGGCGAGCCAGCTGTTGAGCGTATCGAGCACGCGCTGCGTGAGCAGCGTCGACTTGAACACGCCGCCGTTGAACAGCACCGCGGTCGGATGCAGGAACGTCGCGCCTTGCGGCAGCGTGCGCTGCACGCCTTCGAGCGCGTCGAGCGCCGCGACCTGGCGGCCGAGGAACGCCGCCAGATGGCGCGTGATGCCCGCGTCCTGTGCATACGGCAGGCCGAGCTGCGTGAGGCCGACACGCGCGCGGCTCACCGGGCGCGCCGCCGCGTCGACTTGCGGGAAGAAGCCTTCGAGAATCGTCTGCGTGAGTTCCGCGCGCGTGAGCTCCGTGCGGATCGAGCCGCCGATCAGCTTCGAGCCGCGGCTCGGCACGACGAGCGGCACCGCGTCGGTGGCCGGATCGGACAGCAGCGTTTCCTTCGCGGCGCGGCACGCGTAGGTCAGTGCGCGCAGTTGCCACGGATCGGCCTGCGTGCCCTGCTGCGCGAGCTTGCGCGCGACCACGTGCGCGAGCGCGAGGTCCATGTTGTCGCCGCCGAGCAGAATGTGCTCGCCGACCGCCACGCGATGCAGTTCGAGATTGCCGTCGCGCTCGACCACCGCGATCAGCGACAGGTCGGTGGTGCCGCCGCCGACGTCGACGCACAGGATCAGGTCGCCGACCTGCACCTGCTTGCGCCAGCCGCCTTCGCTCTTCTGGATCCAGCTGTAGAGCGCCGCTTGCGGCTCCTCGAGCAGCGTCATCCGCGAGTAGCCGGCGGCGCGGGCGGCTTCCGCCGTCAGTTCGCGCGCGGCCGGGTCGAACGACGCGGGGATCGTGACCGTCACGTCCTGATCCGCGAACGGCGCATCGGGATGCGTGTGGTCCCACGCTTCGCGCAGGTGCGTCAGGTAGCGGATCGAGCTTTCCAGCGGCGACACGCGCGACACTTCGGGCGGCGCATCGCTCGGCAGAATCGCCGCGCGGCGATCGACGCCCGGGTGGCACAGCCAGCTCTTCGCGCTCGACACGAGGCGGATCGGCGTGCCCGCGCCGCGGGTGCGCGCCATCTCGCCGACCGCGAAGCCGCGCGAGGCCGTCCACGGCAGCGTCAGGTCGCCCTGCGTCAGCTCGCTTTCATGCGGAAGATAGAGGAACGACGGCAGCAGGTCGCGCGACTCCAGCGCGCCCGGCGCGGTCAGCTGCGCGATCGGCAGCACCTGCTGCGTGATCTTTTCGCCGTCGCTCGCGGCGCTGTCGACGTACGACAGCGCGCAGTGGGTCGTCCCGAGGTCGATACCGATCGAATAGCGCGGATCGCTCACAGTTCCACCTCCGCCGGTGCGATGACCGATGCGTCGTGGCTGCCCGTCAGCTTCGGCAGGCGCACGTCGGCCACCCGCCAGCCGCGATGGCTGACCGTGCCCGTGAACGGTGCCGAGCCGACCACGTTGCCCGTCACGCGCACGGCCGTCGCGTCGAAGCCGGCCGGCAGCGTCACGCGGCTGCCTTCGGCTTCGTCGCGCACCGGCACGATCGTGAAGTGTTCGCGCAGCGCGGCGCGGCAGCCGTCGTGCACGAGGCGGGCGGCGGCGCCGATGTCGGCGTCGCCGTAGCCGGCGATGTCTTCCTCGACGAAATCGATGAAGCGGGCGTCGCGCTGCAGCAGGCCGAGCAGTTGCAGGGCCGCTTGCGGGCTCGCTTCGCGCAGCTCGGGGGCCGGCGCCTTCACGGGCGCAGGCGCCGGGGCAGGTGCAGCAGCCGGCGCAACCGGGGCCGGAGCCGGTGCGGGTGCAACCGGCGCCGGGGCGCCGTCGCGCACGCGCAGCACGCCGGCCGCGAATTCGCGGTTGCCGATCACGGAGAAGAATGTGCCGACGGCCAGCGATAGCCGGCCGAAGAAGGACAGGTTCGATTCGGGCATGGGGTCTGGACTCCTGTGGGCTCGCGACACGGCGAGCATCTTGCCTGGGCGCCCGGCGGCGGCGTGCGATTGCGCACTGCCGCCGCCCGGCGCGTGATTCGGACGCACCCTCGCGGGTGCGGAAAACCCGTATTTTGCCCTGTGGCGGGCGAACCGGGCAGAAGTTGGGGGACAGATCGCGGCGGCGCACGCCTTTCGTGCCGCGCCGGATTGCGTCGGACTACACGTTATCGCGGGCCGAAGGCGATGTTGCGGCGCATCAGCGCGGCTTGCGGCGGCGCGCCGCCTTCGCTTCGAATTCGCGCGACAGCATGCCGAGCGTGACTTCGCCGAAGCGCGCGAGCAGCGCCGTCTCGGCCTCCTTCAGCGCCGCCGACAGATGCGCGTTGACCGCCTGTTCGACCAGGCATTCGGGCGTGTCCTCGGTCACCAGATCGGAGAACACCGGCGGCTCGCCCACCGCGCGATAGACGTCGAGCAGCGTGATGTCGTCGAGCGCGACGCTGAGCGCCCAGCCGCCGCCGTGGCCCTTCTCCGACTGCACGTAGCCGCAGTCGCGCAGCCCGCCGAGCAGGCGTCGCACGACGACCGGGTTCGTGCACAGCATCGTCGCGATCGCCTCCGACGTCAGCGGGCCATCGGCCTGGTCCATGTGGATCAGCGCATGCAGCATGCGCGACAAACGGCTATCGGTTCTCACGGACGGGCGGCTCCCACTCTCGAAACTTCTGAAGTTGCATGAATGATATCACCGTCCTATCATGCAACTTCTCGTGTTTCATGAGTTGGCCGCCATCGAAGCACGTCTTTCGTTCGTATGAACTCAAGAATCAGGAAAGGAGTGGACACATGCAGATGCATCATGACGTGATCGTGGTCGGCGGCAGCTTTGCCGGGCTGTCGGCCGCGATGCAGCTCGCGCGGGCGCGCCGCCGCGTGCTCGTGATCGACGCGGGCCGGCCGCGCAATCGCTTCGCCGAACAGGCGCACGGGTTTTTCGGGCAGGACGGCAAGCCGCCTGCGGAGATCGTCGCGCAAGCCGCCGCGCAACTGGCGGCCTATCCGACCGTGCAGCGGATCGCGGGCGAAGCGCGCACCGCCGAGCGCGACGCGAGCGGCGGCTTTCACGTAACGCTTTCGGACGGCAGCCGCGCGAGCGCCGACCGGCTGATCCTCGCCACCGGCATTCGCGACGAACTGCCCGCGTTGCCGGGGCTTGCGGAACGCTGGGGCATCAGCGTGCTGCACTGTCCGTATTGCCACGGCTACGAGGTGGCGGGCCGTCGGCTCGGCGTGCTGGCGACGCATCCGTTGTCCGTGCATCAGGCGATCCTGATTCCGGACTGGGGGCCGACGACGTGGTTCACGCAGGGCGTCGTCGAAGCAAACGAAGCGGAAACCGCGTTGCTCGGCGCGCGCGGCGTGCGTATCGAACGATCGCCCGTCGTCGACATCCTCGGCGATGCGCCGCGGATCGACGCGTTGCGGCTCGCGGACGGGCAAGTCGTTCCGGTCGATGCGCTGTTCATCGGTGCGCGAACGGAGATGGCGAGCGATCTCGCGCGACAGCTCGGCTGCGCGTTCGACGAAGGGCCGCTCGGGCAGGCGATTCGCGTCGATACGTGGAAGCAGACGAGCGTGCCCGGCGTGTTCGCGGCCGGCGACGCGTCGAGCCTGATGACGAATGCGACGTTCGCATCGGCGTCGGGGGTCGCGGCAGGAGTCGGCGCGCATCGGTCGTTGATTTTCGGACTGGGCGCGTGACGCGAGGTTTGACGAGGCGTCCGATCCCGTGGCCGTGGTGAGCGGCAGTGGCGTGGTATCTTCCATCGCCATGGGCCTCACCAACATTTCCGCCATCTCGTTCGATCTCGATGACACGCTGTGGCCGTTCGGACCTTCCGTCCAACGGGCCGAAGCGTCGCTGCATGCGTGGCTGACCGAGCATGCGCCCAACACCGCGAGCGTGCTGCCGACATCACACGCGTTGAGCGCGTTGCGCGACGAATACGAGCGCCTGCGGCCGGATCTCGTCAGCGACTATCGCGCGCTGCGAATCGGATCGATCCGGCTTGCGCTGGAACGCGCGAACGAAGACGTCACGCTGACCGACCGCGCATACGACGTGTTCTATTCCGCGCGGAACCAGGTCGAGTTCTTCGACGATGCGTTGCCGGCGCTCGCGTGGTTGAGCGCGCGGTTTCCGTTGATCGCGGTGACCAACGGCAATGCCGATTTGCGGCTGACCGGCGGCGGCGAGTTCTTTCGCGAGACGCTCAGCGCGCGGGCGTTCGGGTTCGCGAAGCCGGAGCCGGAAATCTTTCATGCGGCCGCCGCGGCGCTCGGTGTGCATGCGGCGGAACTGCTACACGTCGGCGACGACTTTCACCTCGATATCGTCGGTGCGTTGAATGCGGGGTTGCAGGCGGCCTGGGTCGTGCGCGATGAACGTCCGGAAGCGGAGCACGCCGCGCATCGCGCCCCGTCTCGGCATCTGACCGTTCGCGACTTGTCGGCGCTATGTCGTGCGCTGGGTGGGCCTGTCGCGGGAGGGGGGGGTGTGTAGCTGAGTAACCTCCCACGCTTTCCTGCAAGGACATTTGGAATTCTGATTTGGCTTGTTCGATGTAGACTTTCTTCCCGCTCCGCCGCTTGACGTACGTGCCAACCCGAGCAGGTCAATCCACTCGATCGGATTCGGCGCGTACTGCCAAACGTTGATGCCGCCTTCCAGCCCAATCGGATCCTTACTAATAAACCGCCCACTATCCGGATCGCAATACCGATACCGGCTGTGATGCAGCCCCGTTTCCTCATCCCGATACGCTCCCAAAACCGGAACGTATGACCTGCGTCGCGCTCACAATTCGGCTAAGAGTGATGGAGGGGAACAGTCATCTGGCACTATATTTTCGTATCGATACCATCTGGCCCAACAGTGTTACTTACCTCAACACCCTCCAAGTCAAAACCCGAATTCGGTTCTCTACCAAACAGCGCAACAAAAAGATCATGTACAAACTGCCGCTTATCCTCAATTTCATCCAATGGAATATCTTGCGGCAACAACGCCCTCCAATTAGCCTCCCATGAATTCGATACGAGCACATATTCCAGAACATCAGAAACCATGGCTTTTGAAACCGGTCCAAATCTCTCGAATCTTACTCTCATCTCCCCAAAAAGCCGACGCACGTCATCTTCACAATTAATATAAAAATCATCCAATTCATCATCCGTCATTGAATACAGATAATAATATAATGGCCCGATATAGCTAAAATTGATGATTTTTTTCATAACGAAGGCAATTTCGGAAATGCCGTGACGATACTTCCATCCCGACGAACAATAGTAACATCTGACGCGCTCAATACTGGACCGCCGCCCTTTCGATAACCTTCCCCTACGGTTCTGCCCATATCAAACGTTATTGAGCTTTCCCCACTCGCGTTCATCTTTGCTGTGCCGCGCTGAATGGCGTCCAATTGATCAACATTACTCACAAACCGCGTCGAATCGGTCGGACGTGGACGCTTAAGGCACGGACAGTCAGGCGGGATTCCCGTCACAGCACGATGCTCTTGCTGAGCAAGTGTTGTCCCAGCTCCATGACGAGAATACGCATGCCCGCCTCCTTTCGCGTCGATATCTTGCAGAATATTGCCTGCACGACGGTTCGCACGATTCCCGGCCAAACCTAAAGGATCAATCCACTCGGTACCGTTCGGTGCATATTGATAAGTATTCAGCCCGCCTTGCAACCCAATCGGATCCTTACTAATAAACCGCCCACTATCCGGATCATAGTACCGATACCGGTTGTAATGCAGCCCCGTCTCCTCATCCCGATACTGCCCCTGAAACCGGATCGCATTACCCGTGTCATACCGCTCCGGCGTCTCCCGCCAGACCGTCGTCGTCTCCCCACCCCACGCCCGATACCGCCCCAGCCACACCACCTTCCCCGATTCATCCAGCAGTTCCTGCGGTGTCCCCAGATGATCGTTCTGATAGAACAGCGTCGCATGCCGCGTCTTCGCCGGCACCTGCACAAACCGCCCGTTCGCGTCCGTCGTGACGAACGGCGCCTCCACCAGCATCTCATCCAGCCGCGCGAGCGGCACGAACGTCCCCGGTTCGTGCAGATACAGCGACGCACCCTGCCATTGACACTGCTCCCTGAACGTATGCGCCCTCTGTGCGACCGGCACCGAATACGCATCGTCCGGCTCCTCCCGCACGAGTTGCGGCGGCCGAGACGTCATCGGCTCGTGTTCGCCCGGCTGCAGCGGGAATATATGGAATCGCTCCTCCATCAGCAGCACATCGCCATCCCACGTGAATACGGTCCGTTCGATACTGCGGTCCTTTCTCGCGACCTCCTTCACCGTCCGACGTCCGAACGCGTCATACGAGAAGCGCACGTGCAATTCCGGCTTCACCGTGCCCGGAATCCAGGCTGTGCCACTTTTCGTTCGCTCGATCCGGTCGACTTCGTGCGCCGCCGGCGGTTTCGCATAGCGCTTCGCCAGGCTGAGTCGATGCGCGGCGTCATACTCGTACAGCCAGGTCACGCCCCCCGGTTCCCTCTTCCGCACCAGATTCCCGTGCGCATCGTGCTCATAGCGCGTGCGGTTCAACTCCTTCAGCACGTTCCCCACGCACTTCGGCAGCGCCTTTTCCCAATTGCGCCACACCTCGCACTCACTCGCCAGCTCCATGCGTCGCGCGAGTTGCGCCTCCGGCAACCGTTCGCCCGGATGCGCTTCCCACCACGCGCGATCCTGCGCCATCTGGCGCTGCATCCGCCCCATCACCGACTCCACCGGTTCGTCGGTCGGACGCGGCGGAATCTTGTCGGGATCCACCGGATTGCCCGCGGGATCGAACGCAAACACTTCCGTCAGATCGAGCGTCGTGGCCCTCAGCAAACGCCCCGTCGGGTCATACGTGTAGTCGGTCACGCCGCGCGCGCGATCCTCGATGCGCATCAGTTGGCCAGCCGCGTCGTACTGAAACCGGCGTCCCGCGATCCAGTCCGCAAGCCGTGCGTTCACATCGCGACGCACGATCATGCGCTGCAGTCGTCCGGCCGGATCGTATTCCCGTGTCTGTTCGAAGCCACGATACCGCCGCACGATCTCGCGATGCAGCTTGTCGCGCTCGAAATCCGCGAGCGGCTGGCCGTCCAGCAGCACGCCGTGCAGATGACCCGAGCCGTAGCGCAACCAGTCGATCGTCCGGGTATTGGGCAGGTGCGTACGCGTCCGGTTGCCGAGCGCATCGTATTCATGGCGCGTCACCGACGTATATTCGCCGTCGATATCCGGACGCACCGTTTGCTCCTCGGCGATCAGATTGTCTGCATCGTCGTAATGCAGGTACACGCGGCTCCCGAAGCCCTGCGCGGTCATCAAACGACCGCGGGCGTCGTAATAAAAATGCTCGATCACCTGACCACGACCGCCCGCCCCCTTCGTCTCGCGCCGTGTGAGGCGGCCGAGTGGATCGCGCGTATAGGTCGTCTCGATATCGCCGGCCTGCGAACCGATCAATTGCCCCGCATCGTCCCATCGGTAGTAAGTCGTGCTGCCGTCGAAATCCCTCTGCTCGATCAGCCGGCTCAACGGGTCGTAGCCGAATCGCGTCTGATCGCCGTTCTCGTTGGTCAGTCGGTCCAGGCGCCATTGCCGGTCGTATCCATACGCGAGTTCGCGCCCCGCCGCATCCTTGCGCCACGTCGGTTGTCGACGCGCATTGAACGTGTATTCGGTGAGTTGCCCCGCGCCGTCGCGGTAGGTCTGCAGGTTGCCTTCGCCGTCCCACGTGAAATGTTCTTCGGTGCCATCCGGATACGCGACGCTGACGAACTGTCCGCGTGCATCGCACCGGTAGCGCGTGATGTGACCTTCGGCGTCGGCGATCCGCGACAGATGGCCACGCTCGTCGTAGCCGTATCGCGTCGTGTGGCCCGAGCAATCGGTCGCCTCGGTCAACCGCAACGCGTGGTCGTAGCGGAAGCGTTGCACACCGCCCTTCGGGTCGGTCAGCGACAGCAACTCGCTCTGCGCGCCCCACGCATAGCGGGTCGTGCGTCCAGACGCATCGGTCACCGAAACCGGGCGGCCAAGCGCGTCGTATGCGGTTTGCGTGATGCGTCCGTCCGGTGCCGTCACCTGCACCGGCCGCCCGTTCTCGTCGTACTCGGTACGGGTCGTATTGCCGAGCGCATCGGTTTCGGTCGTCAGGCGGCCGTGCGCGTCGTACGCGAAGCGTTGTGTGTAGCCGAGCGCGTTTTTGGTGCCGACCAGGCGATTCCGCTCGTCCCATTCGTATGCATCGGACGAGCCGTCGGCGTGTTCGACCAGCACGATCCGGTTGTCGGAGTCGTATCGATGGATCGTCGCGTGGCCGTCTGCATCGGTGACCACCGTGTACCAGTGCTCGCGGTGATATGCGAAATGCGTGTCGTCTTGCGGCGGCTGGTCTTCGTTGCCGAACCACGTGCGCACGCACTTTGCGTCCGACCGCGCCGGCATGCCTTCCCGACGCCCCGGCCAGTCCCAGGCGAGGTTCGCGGCGTGCCTGTTGAAATCCGTATAGCGCGTGAGCAGATGCTGCTCGTACGTATAGGTACGCCGGAACCCGAGCATGTCGACGTGGCCGATGAGATCGCCTTCGGCGCTGTACGCGTAGCGCGCCAGCGCCTCGGTGACGAGACCCGGTACGCCGGAGCGGTAGATGGCGGAAACCCGGCCGTCGACGTAATCAATGTGGATCGCGTTTCCTGCATCGTCACCGATCATGACGAGTTCGTTCGCGGCGTTATAAGTGAAGCCCAGACCCAGGCCGTCGCGGTTCGTACGGGAGACGAGGCGATAGCGGACCCGCATCGCCGTACCGTGTCGCTCATAGCGTTCGCGCGACCCGTCCGGATACGCGAGCAGTACATGTCGTGCATCCGGACGCCCCACGGTGAACTGCTCAGTCGGCACGTCGACCGATTCGCCGGTCGCCACTGGCGGCAGCGGCACCGCTCGCCCGTCCGGATCGAAAAACGTCAGTGCGCCATCCCGTTCCTCGAGCGACAGGTGATACGGACTGCTCCAGCGCGCCCCGAGCGGACTCGCATCGTATGCGGCAA
This sequence comes from Burkholderia sp. IDO3, assembly GCF_003366075.1. Classification (NCBI taxonomy): domain Bacteria; kingdom Pseudomonadati; phylum Pseudomonadota; class Betaproteobacteria; order Burkholderiales; family Burkholderiaceae; genus Burkholderia; species Burkholderia sp. IDO3. Next base: position 585,539 of record NZ_CP028962.1, on the reverse strand, counting down.
GGCTCGACCGGTAGCGACGCTTCCACACGATCGGCACAACTGCGTCGAGCACGAAGTCGGTCTGCTCGAGGTTCTCGTCACCCATCGCATAGTTGACCGGCTTCGCGCTCGCGGTCTGCGGGCATCCGCATCCGTCCTTCGCCGGCAACGGACTCGGCATCGCGCCTTTCTGCGTCGAATCACGGTGCTCGCCTGGCTTGCGATGAGGTTCGCGCATCGTGCCCGGCGTGGCCTGGGCCACATGCGACGGAATCTGGCGCGCCTTCCTCGTCTTGATTTCGACGGCAATCTGCGCGGCCATGAACAGCAGGCTGCCGGCCTCTTCCACACTGCCGAATGCGGCGCTCAGCATCGATTCCGTTTGCCGGTCGAACTCGTCCAGCCACGCAACGATCGCGTCGCGCTGGCCGGATAGCCGGAGAAGCTGGTCGATGCCGACGAGCGCGATCTCCTCCGTCGACGGAACCCATGACAGGAAACCCGTGTTCTTCCTAATTCGCCCCATCTGCTCGGCAGTCGACACCGGGTTCAGCACGAAGCGCCGCACCGTGCGCGACGCTTCGCGCACGCTCTTGACGATGTCACCCTTCCATTGCCGGAGATGGGTATCGAGCTCCGCCATGAACGCAAGCACGTCGCCGCCGGCCGTCGCCCAGAACAGATCGACCAGCACGGCGGCGCCCGCCCCCTTCGCGAAGGCGAGCAGCACCTCCTTGACGACCGCGCGCGCCGGCCGCGTCGCATTGCCTGCAGCCGGCACGACGCCGATCGCGTCGATCGCGAGAATCCCCCAGTTGATCACTTTCTTCGTGCCGCCCGGCTCGCTGCAGATCCGGTAGATGTCCACGCCGACGTCATACAGCGACATCGCATTGCCGGCGAACGGCACCATGTACAGGCACTGCACGAATATCTCGCGGCTGTGGTCCCGGACCGATTCGGCGCCGGCAGCGGTCAACCGCGGCGATGTTTCAGTCGCGGGAAACGGACTGACGATGACGCGCCGCGCTTCCGCGTTTTGCCGGAGGTCCTTCGGGATCGGGCGCTGAGGGGTGGTGGGCGTTGCGGTTCCAGTCATGGGTTGTTATCGATTCTGAACAGGAAAAGAAGACGGCGCGCCAGTCAGCGCGACACGATGGACTTGCGGAGATCCGGAGCAACGTCGGGCACCGTAGCCGCCGTGCCGTCGGCAACGGAATGCGCGAGCGGTCCAGCCCCGCTCGAAGCAAACGCAGCGACATCGCCCTGCGCGACGCTCGAAGCAACACGCGCCGCCGTCGCCTCGATCGATGCGGCCGACTCCAGTGCGCGCTTCGCGGCTCCGGTACCCGTCATCGCTGCAGCCAACGTTGCCCCGACAAGACTCGGCACGGCCGGCGCTACGGCGGCTTCACCTGGCGCAACAAATTGCGGTGCCCCCTTCGGTTCATCCCACTTGCGCGTGCGGTCAAGAAGATCGTGGCCCTCCTCGAAATACTCGACCGCACCGCCCCCGCGCGGCACATTCGCCACCGTGCCTCTTCCATCGGCATCCAGCCGCCCGTCGCGCCATGACCCGTCCGCGAACGTCACGCGATAGGGTGCATGCCTGACCGGCTCGCCGTTCGGGTAGGCGTGCCAGAGCTGCATCCCCGTTTTTTCCTGTTCGGGCATCAGCGGCAATGCCTGTCGCCGCGTCGAAGGTGGCCCGACGCGCAACAACCCATTCAAACGGATTTCGGCGGCACTCCCGATCTCCACCATTCCGCCTTCGAGCTTGATATACGCACCACCGCACATCAGTACCAAAGCCTTGTGCGCGTTCAGCGTCACAGCATCCGATGTGCTCGCAATCGTCACGCCCTTCAACGCCGTCAGTTCGAGCGCATCGGCTTGTGCCTGCACGTCGACCTTGCCGGCCCCCGCATACAACTTCATCCCCTGCGTATTCGCAAACAGGGACACCGCATTACCCGCTGCAACCGTATAGTTGCCGCCGATCGCCGCATCCGCATTGCCGCCCGTCGTCGTGAAGAGATGTCCGCCAGCAGCCAGTTGCATGTGCTCGCCGCTGGTCACGGCGACCCCATGCGGCGCGGACGCAAGCAGCACGGCTGCTTCGAGGTCGCGGACCTGCGATTCGAGCAACGCCTGCTGCGCCTCGCATGCCGCCACCGTCGCGCGCGCCTTCGCAACCGCATCGGTCAGACTCCGCATGCGGGATTGCGCTGCTTCGAGCTGCTGCCGCGCAACCGTCATGTCGAAAGCGTGCCCGCCCGCATTCGACTGCGCATCGGCCGACAGGAACAGTCCCTTGCCGGCACGCAATGCACCGCGCTCGTCGGTTCGGACTTCGAACCCGTCGCCACGCGCCGCCTTGCGCGCGTCGACCAGATGACCGAGATTGATCTGCGTCTTGCCACCGTAGTCGGTCGACAACTTGATGCCTTCGTGCCCCTTCCAGTCCTCGAAACGCAGCTTGTTGTTCGCTCGCGTGCGAATTACGTTGCGCGTGTTGAAGGCATCCCGGCTCGTGACCAGATCGACGGCCTGACCGTGATGCTGCGCATGCGCGATATACGGCCGGTTCGGGTCGCCGCCGGCAAATGCCACCGCGACCTCGGTGTCGGCCAGCAGCGGAAAGTGGAAGCCTGTCTGGTGACTGCCCGCGAAGGGCTTGGCGAGCCGCAGCGGTACGCATTCGCCGCCGGCCGGCCATGCGTCGAAGTCGAAATCAAAGCGGACCGTGTAACAGCCGTCGCTCGTCAGATGTGCATACGGCGAGGCGTCGGGAGCGGTCACGCGCGCGGACAACGTACCCGCAATCGTCGGCCAGCGACGCTCGTCGAGCTTCAGGCGAAACGGCCGGCCGCATGGAATCGCATCGAACGTATTGATGTACGACGCGTCGCACCCGCCCGCATGACGGACCGAAACGATCACGATCCCGTGCGGCGCATCGACGGGTTGCTCGTCGAGCTTGGCGACCAGTCCCGGTGCGAAATCCACCACCGAACTCTTGCCTGAATACGTGACCTGCCATGCGAGCGCCGCTTCGTGACGCAATTGCGCCGCGCGCCGGGCTTCGTCGCCGTCCAGATGATGCGTGCCGTACACGTAGCTCGCGCCCCAAGTCGTAGGGTCGTCCCGCGCGATGTTTGCTTCGGCATCGAACCGGCCCTGCGCGTTGTCGGCGTTGTAATCCGCGACCTTGATCGAGCGGGGAATCGTTTCGCTCGACGATTCGAGCGAAAGCACGGCCTCGTGGCCGCTTTCGAGCCCGCTTGCCTCGCGGTACGGAATGACGATCTGCGGACGGTACGTATAGGCATCCACATCATCGCCAAAATGCAGTTCGTCGCCATGCTGTCCTGCCCGGAAGAAGCAGAACAGCCCCGTCTGCTCCATCAGCAGGCGGATGTAGTCCCAATCGGACATCCGGTACTGCATACGGAATGCAAGACGCGGATACGCATGCCGCAACTTGAACGAGAACTGATGCGTGCGAAATTCGTGCCGCCTCAGGATCGATTCGATGATCTCGGGCGCGGATTGCTGCTGATGGACGCGCGTTGCCTCGACGAGGCGCAGGCGCGCAACGAACGGCTCGACGACGATTCGGTAAGACACGAAATCGCGCGTCTTGCGAATCTGGCCAAACGCGGTGATACAGCCGGCGAATCGACGCACCGCGTCTGTGGCGCCATTCGCGCCCGGTGGCTCGATCGTGAAGGTGGCGGGGCGATTGAGGTAATCGGTACGTGCAAGCGGAACCGCGCTCGTCAGCGTCACCGCGATCCGATAGGGCTCGCCGAGTCGCTCATCGAGCACGAACGACATGATCGACAGATCCTGCGCCGCGGGTGCGCCGGGCACCTCGAGGAAATACGACTGACGACCGGTTATCCACTGCGCGAGCGCACGTTGTGTATCTCGTTCTCGGGCCATGCTTTTCTCTCAGCAACCATCTTTGTTCTCGGAAGCTGAAGGGATAAAGGATGGCCGGATTCGCGTCCAGCGAATGGCAACGATCTGCAACAATGTTCAGGGTCGATCACGCCCACCGACATGACCGACCACCATTTCAAACCGCCTCACGCCGCCTTGCGCGCATCCGCGATCCGCTGCGGCGCCTTCGGCCGCGCATACAGCCGCTCGACATACGCACGCAACTGCGGAAACGCATCGATCAGATGGCACTCGTCGGCCCAGTCGATCAGATACACCGTCACGCAATCGGCCACCGTCAGCGTATCGCCGACGATGAATTCGCGCCCTTCCAGATGCCGGTCGAGAATCGCGGCCATCGTCGCGAAATCCTCGCGCGCCAACTCGATATCGGCCGGCAGCCGCTTCTCGGGCGGATAGATGAACGAATGCCGCGTGATGCGCCACAGCGGCTGCTCGAGCTCCGTCACCGCGAACATGACCCACCGGTACGCCTGCGCACGCAGCGCCGGATCGACGGGCAGCAGCGCCTTCCCCGGATACTTGTCCGCGAGATACAGCACGATCGCGGCGGACTCCGGAATCACGAGATCGCCATCCACCAGCACGGGCACCTTGCCCGCCGGATTGAGACGCAGGAATTCGGGCCGCTTGTGCTCGCCCGCCAGCAGGTTGACCGACACGAACTCGAAATCCGCATCGAGCTCCTTGAGCCCCCAGAGCGCGCGTTGCGAACGCGTGCCGGCGAATCCGTAAAGCTTCATTACATGTCTCCATCGAAAATGTCGGTGAAATCTCCGCATGCAGGCAACAGCGCATCGACAGCGATCACGGCAACACTCACCGCCATCACCGCGCCTGCCGCCGTTCACATGCCCGGCACGACGAGCACCGGCATCACGTCGATCGTCTCCCCCGGGAACAGCGTGAAATGCGGATGACCTTCGAACATCGCGGCTGCGGCTTCGTGCGACGCGGCGCGCACCACGGTAAAACCGCCCATCGCGTTGGCGCTGTCCTTCACGCCGCCCGCTCCGATGGTCTTGGTCTTGCCGAGCGGGCCGCCGAGCTCGACGATCGCGTCGCGATGCCGTTCGACCCACGCGTGCCACGCGGCGATGCCTTCCCGCTCGCGCGTCCGCCGCTCCTGCTCGGGCAACGCCATCCATGCCGTCATGCGCGGGCTCTCCTTGCTGCCGAGGAACACCGCGAGATACAACTGCTGCTGAGCACTCATGCTTCCTCCGTCCGGTGGCGAGCACGACGGGACGCCGCGCCTCGCCCTTGACAAGATAGGTTGATATCAACACAATTGCAACATGGCACGCAAAGAAAAGCTCCCTTTCGAAACGACGCTGATGGTGCGTGATTGCTGCCTGTGCCTGCACATGCAGCGCGCGGCGCGCAATCTCGCGCGCATCTTCGACGATGCGCTGCGTCCGCTGGATCTGACCAACGGCCAGTTTTCGCTATTGATGTCGCTGAACCGGCCGCAGCCTGCCGCGATGAAATCGGTCGCGTCGCTGCTCGCGATGGACCGCACCACGCTGACCGCGGCGCTCAAGCCGCTCGAGCGGCGCGGGCTGGTCACGATCGCGCAGGATCCGGACGACAAGCGCAGCCGCCTGCTGGCACTCACGCCGGCCGGCGATCGATTGCTCGCCGAAGCGTTTCCGGTGTGGCAGCAAACGCATGCCGACATCGAACGGCCGTTCGCGCCGGGCGAAGTCGATCTGCTGCGCGGCCAGTTGCGCGCGCTGTCGGAGGATCCGGCTACACGAGACTGACGCGCGCGCCGCTCACTTGCGGCCTTTCTTCGGCATCAGCAATTGCGCGAACGCCTGCAGGAAGCGCACGGGCCCGTGCGCGTGCAGCGCCTGCCCGCTGCTGAGCGCGCCGTCGATGACGGTCGCGAGCCGCAGCGCGTACGTTTCCGGCTCGTCGATCCGCATTGCGTCCGCGAGCTCGGTCAACCGGCGCCGCAGTTCCTGCTTGTGCGCGACGGCGACCTTGCGGGCCGGATGATTGCCGTCCGCATACTCGGCGGCGATATTGATCTGCGGGCAACCGCGATAGCCGGGGCGCTCGATGCGCTCGCCGATCCACTGAAGCTGCGCGTCCAGCTCCTCGCGCGGCGTGCGCCGGTACTGCGCGGCCACGGCATCCCAGTGCGCCCAGAAATCCGCGTCCTCGCGCAACAGGAACGCCTCGATCAGGTCGTCCTTGGTCGCGAAGTGCCGATACAGGCTCGTCTTCGCGACACCCGCCTGCGCGACGATCAGATCCACCCCGACCGCCCGCGTGCCCTCCCGATAGAACAACTCGCTGGCCGTTTGCAGAATGCGTTCGCGCGTATCGGGCGCGCGCCCGTTCGTGTCCGTTCCCTTTTTCATCGAAGCCCGGCCATTCAGGCCGCCTGTCCCGCGAAAGTGCATCCGATGATAGCACCCGGAGGTTGACGATACTACAGGTCTGTACTATAAAACAGACCGTTCTGTATCGGAGTGGATCATGGACGATCGAATGCCGGTTGCAGTGTATGGCGCCACGGGTCACACCGGGCGATTCGTGCTCGCGGAACTGGCGCGGCGCGGCCTCGGCGCGATCCGCATCGGGCGCGATGCCGCGCGGCTGGCGCAAGACGGCAACGACGCGGCGCCGTGGCACGTCGCATCGGTCGACGATCCGGCCTCGCTCGACGCCGCGCTGCGCGGCGCGCATGCCGTGATCAACTGCGCGGGGCCGTACCTGGATACCGCGCTGCCCGTCGCCGATGCGGCATGGCGGGCCGGCATCCCGTATCTCGACCTGACGGCCGAGCAGCCGTCGATCCAGGCATTGACCGGACAGCGCGACGCACGCGCGCGCGCCGCCGGCGTGACGCTCGTGCCGGCCGCCGCGTTCTACGGCGGCCTGGCGGACCTGCTCGTCACGGCCGTGGTCGACCGGAACCGGCCGATCGATCGCGTCGACATCGCGACCGGTCTCGACAGCTGGCATCCGACCCGCGGCACGCGCGTGACCGGCGCGCGCAATCATGCGACCCGGCTCATCCTGAAGGGCGGCAAGCCGACGGCGGTGCCGTCGACTGCCCGCGAACGCACGTGGCCGTTCCCGTCGCCGCTCGGTGACGTCGGCGTGACGCTGCTGCCGTTTTCCGAAGTGATGACACTCGCGCGACATCTGCCTGTCGATACGATCGAGTCCTGGCTCGCGACGCTCGCGCTGCGCGACGTACGCGATGCCGGCACGCCGCCGCCGCAACCGGTCGACGCGCTCGGCCGATCCGCGCAGCAATTCGCGATGGATGCCGTCGTCGTGCAGAACGGCGTCACGCATCGCGCAACCGCATCGGGACGCGACATCTACGCGGTCAGCGCACCGATCATCGTCGAGGCGACGGTCCGCCTGCTGACCGGCCGGACGCTGACGTCGGGCGGCGTGCGCAGCCTCGGCGAACTGTTCGACGCACGCGATTTCCTCGCGGCGCTCGATACGATCGCCGTATCGTTCGGCACGACTGCCGATCCCGTTTTCACCAGGAGAGACGAGTATGAGCAACAGTAACAACGAGAAAGGCGCGTATTTCCGTTCGCTTCACCGCGCAGGCGAGCCGCTGCTGTTGTTCAACGTGTGGGACGCCGGCAGCGCGCGCACGGTCGCCGAGGCAGGCGGCGTCGCGCTGGCGACCGGAAGCTGGTCGGTCGCGGCCGCCAACGGCTTCAGCGACGGCGAGCAGATGCCGAAAGCGCTGATGATGGAAGTGCTCGCGCGGATCGCGCAGGCGACGGATCTGCCCGTCACCGTCGATCTCGAAAGCGGCTATGGCGAGCGGCTGGAGGATGTCGCGGACACGATCGCCAGCAGCATCGAGGCCGGCGCGATCGGCTGCAATCTCGAGGACAGTTTCCCGGCGACGAGCGAGCTGCGCACGGTCGACGCCGCCGCCGCACGTCTCGCGGCGGCCCGGCAGGCGGCCGATCGCGCGGATATCGGCTACTTCATCAACGCGCGCACCGACGTGTTCTTCAAGGCCGCGGCCGACACGCACGACGAACGGCTGCTCGACGAAGTCCTGACGCGCGCACGCGCTTATGCGGCGGCCGGCGCCGACGGCCTGTTCGTGCCGGGCCTGCGTTCGCCGGCGCTGATTCGCGCGCTGACGGCCGCGTCGCCGCTGCCGGTGAACATCATGCGCGTGTCGGAAACGCCGGCGCTGGCCGAACTCGCCGAATCCGGCGTCGCGCGCATCAGTCACGGGCCGTACCCTTACCTGCAGGCGATGAAGGCGCTTGCGGCGGTGGTGAAGCAGCGCGCCTAGCCGAACCGATTACATCCGATGTAATTGGCGCGCGGCGCGGCCGTCCGTACGCTTCAGGTGTCGCGCCGCCATTCCGGCGGCGCGCATCGCCCAGGAGGCGTCATGTCCCGCTATCCGCTTCATACGATCGACTCGGCCCCTGCCGCGTCGAAGCCCGTCCTCGCGCAACTCCGGACCACCTTCGGCATGGTCCCGAACATCGCGGCGGCGATGGCCGCCTCGCCGGTGCTGATCAACGGCTTCATCGGCCTGTTCGAGCGCGTGCACGCCAGCAGCCTCACGGAGCCGCAGATCCAGACGCTGCTGCTCACCAACGCGGTCACGAACGCCAGCGAATGGCCGGCCGCCTTCCACACCGCGCTCGCCTTGCAACAGGGCGTGCGCGCCGCCGACGTCGATGCGATCCGGCGCGGCGGCCTGCCCGGCGACGCGGCGCTGGCCGCGCTGTCGGCGCTGGCGCGCGCACTGATCGAAACCCGTGGCCGCCTGGCGGAAACCGACCGGCGGCGCTTCCTCGACGCCGGCTTCAGCGCCGAACAGTTGTTCGAAGTGATCGCGGTGGTCGCCGCATCGACGATCACGAACTACGTCGGCAGCGTGGCCCGGCCGGCGCTCGAAGCGCCGTTCGATGCGTTCGCGTGGCATGCGGATGCCGAGTGAGTTCGCTATAGTCGTCGGCGTCGCTCACGGAACGATCAGGACAACGCGATGAATGCGAGCACCCGCGATCCGAACGCGCCGCCGCCTGAACTGGGCCGGCTGTTGCGCTACTGGCGCGACCTGCGCGGCATGAGCCAGCTCGACCTGTCGCTCGACGCCGGCATCTCGCAGCGCCAGATCAGCTTCATCGAAAGCGGACGCAGCGTGCCCGGACGCGACACGCTGCTGACGCTGGCGCAAACGCTGGACGTGCCGCTGCGCGAGCGCAACGCGTTGCTGCTCGCCGCCGGATACGCGCCCGTGTATTCGGACGCGCCGTGGAACGCGGTGGAAATGCATGGCGTGATCCGCGCGCTCGAACGGGTCGTCCGCCAGCACGACCCGTTCCCCGCGATCGTCATGGACCGGCACTGGAACGTGCTGATGACCAACGACGCGGCGCCGCGCTTTTTCGGCTGCTTCATCGACATGGCCGCACGCGAAGGCCCGCGCAACCTGCTGCGCCTGATGTTCGATCCGTCGGGCATGCAGCCGTTCGTCGCCGACTGGGACAGCGTATCGCGCAGCCTGCTGCAGCGCGTGTACCGCGAATCGGTCGGCCGCGTGATCGACGACGACACGCAGCGGCTGCTGGACGACCTGCTTGCCAGCCCGCATGCGCCGCGCGACTGGAAAACGCCGCCGGCGCCGGCTGCCGCACCGTCGATGCCGGTCGTTCCGGTCGGCTTCGTGCACGAAGGCGTCGTGCTGCGCTATTTCTCGTTGATCACGACGGTCGGCACGCCGCAAAGCGCCGCCGCGCAGGAACTGCGCATGGAGTGCATGTTCCCGGCGGACGACGCCACCGAAACCCGTCACCGGCAGTTGCTCGACGCACACGCGCCGGCGCGCTGAGCCGCGCGCCGCCGGCGGTCACGCGTCGGTCACTCGGCCAGCGCCGCTGCGACCCCGACCCGCTTCGGCACGCCGGTCACGATCGTCGCCACCGCAACGGCCAGCACCGCGGCCGCGCCGAGGAACACGCCGCCCGCGCCGTTCGCGTCGAACACGACACCGCCCACCGCCGCGCCCGTCGCGATCGCGAGCTGGATCGCCGCCACGATCAGCCCGCCCGCGCTTTCCGCTTCATCGGGCACGGTGCGCGTGACCCACGTCGACCATGCGACCGGCACGCCGCCGAACGCCATCCCCCACAACGCGACCAGCACCGCATCGATCATCGGCGCACGGCCGAGCGCGACGAGCGCGATGCCGAGCACGACCATCAGCGCGGGCATCCCGATCAGCATCGGCCGCAGCCGGTGTTCGAGCACGCGGCCCGCGAGCGACGTGCCGACGAAGTTCGCGATGCCGTAGCCGAGCAGGATCGCCGACAGCCCGTTCACGCCGACGCCCGCCACCTGTTCGAGGAACGGCCGCAGATACGTGAAGAACGCGAAATGCCCGGTGAACACGAGGATCGTCGCGAACATCCCGAGGCCGACGGTCGGCCGGCGCAGCACGTCGACGAGCGTGCGCAGCCGCGTCGTGCCGCTCGGCGGCATCGACGGCAGCGTCATCACCTGCGACACGAGCGCGACGCCGCCGATGCCGGCCGCGATCAGGAACACGTTGCGCCAGCCGATCAGGTGCCCGAAATAGCTGCCCATCGGCGCGGACGCGATGGTCGCGACCGCCACGCCGCTGAAGATGATCGACAGCGCGCGCGGCACCATCGCGGTCGGCACGAGCCGCATCGCCGTGGCCGTCGCCATCGTCCAGAAGCCGCCGAGCGCGACGCCGAGCACGACGCGGCCGATCAGCAGCGTCGTCAGGTTGGGCGCGAACGCGACCGCGAGGTTCGAGGCGACGAGCAGCACCGAGAAGGCGAGCAGCACGCGCCGCCGGTCGATCGTGCGCGTCAGCGCCGAGATCAACAGGCTGGTGACGAGCGCGACGGTCGCGGTGGCCGTCACGGCCTGGCCGGCGACGCCTTCGGTCACGCCGAGACTGTCGGCCATCGGCGTGAGCAGGCTCGCGGGCAGGAATTCGGCGGTGACGAGGCCGAACACGCCCAGCGTCATCGCGAACACCGCGCCCCAGGCCGGTTCGCGGGGAGCCGCCGTGGCGGCGGTGGAGGACATTCCGGGATTCATGCGTGGTTCCGTATGAAAAAAGCGTTCCAGTGATGGCGTATCGTAAGGAACCCCGGCAGGACGGTCTATGACATACAATCCGCTCTTATTGATCGAACGTCCGAATCTGATATGTCCGAGCCACTGCTTCCCGATGTCCCCGACGCGCACGACCTCGTCAGCGAGCTGCTGCTGGGCATGCGCCTGAGCGGCGTGCAGTACCGCCGGATCCAGGTGCCGCGGCCGTTCGGGTTGAGCTTCGGCCATGCGCCGGGCCGCGCGCAGTTCCATTTCGTCGGGCGCGGGCCGGTGCTGCTGCGCGACGCGGCCGGCACGACGGTGCAGCTGGAGGCCGGCGACGCGATCCTGCTGCCGCACGGCCTCACGCATGCGCTGATGTCCGATCCGGATGCCGCGTGCCGCGAGATCGGCGGGTTCGAAGTCGCGAAGATCTGCGACACGGTCGCGTCGGTCGGTGCGACGTCGTGCGCGACAACGGAGCCGGGCGCCGGCGATGCGCTGATCTTCAGCGCGTGCATGGAGCTCGATCTCGGCGGCATGCAGCCGCTCGTCGGGACGATGCCGGCGTTCATGCACGTCGGCACGCTGCTCGCGCGCTACCCGGAAATCCGGCCGATGCTCGATGCGATGGAGCGCGAATCGTGCTCCGCGCGCGCGGGCTTCGCGGGCATCCTGGCGCGGCTCGCGGACGTGGTCGCCGCGTTCATCGTGCGCGGCTGGGTCGAATGCGGCTGCGGCGACGCGACGGGCTGGGTGCAGGCGCTGCGCGAACCGAAGCTCGGCCGCGCGATCGTCGCGCTGCATCGTGATCCAGGGCGAAACTGGAGCGTCGCGGAGCTGGCCGCCGCAGCCGGCGTGTCGCGCTCGGTGTTCGCCGAGCGCTTTCTCTCGGCCACCGGGATGACGCCGGTGCGCTATCTGACCGAGCTGCGGATGCGGCTCGCCGCGCAGTGGATCGCACGCGACCGCGAAGCGATCGAGGCGGTCGCGTACCGGCTCGGCTACGGGTCGCTCGCCGCGTTCAGCCGCGCGTTCAAGCGCGTGGTCGGGCGGCCGCCGGGCGCGGTGCGCGCGGAAAGCGACGCGCACGCCGGCGCGTAACGGGGCGCGCGCGACGCCTCCGCCGCGCTCAACGCGGCTTCACACGCACGACGATCTGCGCCTGCGTGTCGCGTTCGATGCGTTCGAGCGACACACGCAGCGCCGTGAAGTCGTCGGGCGCGCAGACCTGGCGGCCGAACGCCGCGTTCATCCGGCGGGTGATCTGCACGACGCGCGCGGCCGGATCGAACACGTAATGCGACGTGAAATCGACGAAGCGGTCGTGCACGACCGTATCGGCCGGCAGGTCGGTCACCGCGACGTCGGCCGGCAGCGCGATCTGGCCGGTCTCGTCGAACGCGCCGCCGATGCACACCCACGGCTGCGTGCGCGCGGGCTCGGTCAGCCAGCCTTCGACCTGCGTCGCGATCCCGCCCGTCAGGCTCGACAGCGCGGGCACGGCCGTGGTGCCGTCCGGCCACACCAGATGATCGAGCGTGCCGGTCATCGTCGCGTCGAACGGCCCCTGCGTCACGCGGCGATCGCTTGTCGCGATCTGCGCGCGGCCACGCAACCCGCTTTGCCGCACCCGCTCGTTCGCGAGCTGCCGGATGCGCTCGGGCGGCGCGCGGCGAAACAGCGTACGTTCGAGTTCCGCCGTCCAGCCGTCGTCCTCGGTGAGCGCGTGGAAACGCGCGGCACCCGGCTGCGCGGCATCGATCTCCAGCCGCGCGACGCGGCGGCGCGGCTGCGTGGCCGGCGTACGCGACAGCACGCCGGTATCGACGAGCAGCGCCGGACGATCCATCACGATCGGCGGCAGGTAGCCGAACGCGATGCCGCCCGTCGTCGTGTCCGCATAGAGCCCGAGATCGGGCAGCCACGTGATCGCGTGATTGATCGCGCCGCCGCCGTAACCGGGCACCGACGGCAGCGTATAGACGGAACCGAGATTGATCAGCACCGGTTCGCTGCGGATCCCGACCGCCGCGAGCAACGCGCCGAACAGCGCGACGTGATCCTTGCAGTCGCCGTAGCGGTTGCGCAGGATGTCCGTCACGCGATGCGGCGCGGCGGCCGTTTCGCCGAGAAAGAGCGCGACGTAACGCACATTCGCCTGCACCCAGTCGTACAGGATGCGCGCCTTGTCGCGAGGATCGGCGGCGTCGGCGGTAAGCGCGCGCGCCAGCTGCACGACGGCCGGATCGTCCGCGCCCGGATCGACGGCCGCGTCGCGGTAGCGCGCGGCGAACGCCGCGTAGTCGGGCAGCGTGGACACCACGAGCCGGTCGCCGTAGGTCGGGTAGCCGACCGCGCCGCTCTCGATCCGGTCGTACGGCCCGTGCCGGTAATCGAACGCGTAACGCGTGCGGCCGTTTTCGGTCACGGGCGGCAGCGCGACGTAGCCGCGCGCGTCCGCATGCAGCGGCATGTCGGCGGGCACGTCGAAGATCAGCCGCTGGCGCTCCACCGGCTCGCGCGACGGCTCGACGTAGTAGCCGAAGTAACCGGCGTTGACGCGCTTCGTGCGCGTCTTGCGAAACACGATGCGCGTGCTCGATCCCGCCTCGACGCCGGGAAACACGACGGTGCGCAGCAGCCCGTCCTGGAACGTCGGGGCGCCGGCCGAACGCGGCTCCTGCACGTCGCGGATGCCGTCGGGGCCGACCGGATGCGCAACGCCGTCGCGATCGATCGTCTCGGCCGCGAGCAAATCGACCTTCTCCAGATTCTTGTCGAACCACACGTAGCGCTGCGCGATCGCATCGATCCCGTTCGCATCGTTCGCGCGCAGTGTCGAATCGTCGTGTTCGTCGAGCGATCCATCGCGCTGGAGCACGAATACGTGGACATCGCTCACGAGCGTCACCGGCGCGGCGTCGTCCGTCTCCGCGAAAACGGGCCGTGCAAGCGCCAGCACAACCGCAGCGAAGACGCCGGCGAGCGCGGCGGTGCGCGCCGGCACACGGCCGGGTAATCGGAGGAACGGGAAACGCACCACGTCGAAGCTCTCCGCGCGTTCGTGTTCGATCGGACGCGACGGGCAGGCATCGATGCAGGCCACACACGCACCCGCACCGCCCTCGCCCATCGCTCGGACCAGTGTGGGTGACGTGCCCGCGAGCGTCAAGCCGCGCAGCAGCGGCCCGCGTCGCCATGAACGGGACGTGCAGGCCATCGCGCCGCGCGCCCTCCCCGCGGGCTGTCGCCGCGTCTTCGTCCGTACTCCGTGCGATCGCTTTTATATCATGTTGTGATATATAATTCAGACAGGCAAATCGCGCGTGCAACGTCGCCGAAACAGATGACGATCCGGTGAATCCGGCACGCCGACATGGGGAAGGAGACATCATGCTGATCAACAACGATTTCGAAATCGGTTATCTCGTGATCGCGTTCGCGCTGCTGGGCGTGATCCTGTTCGGCGCGCTGCTGACGGCGCTGCACCTCGAGCGCTGTCATCCGAAGCTGGTCGGCGCGGCGCTCGGCGCGCTGATCGGGATCGCGTTGATCGAAGCGATGCCGCTGCTCACGTGAATGCGGCATGGCAATCGTTCGTTGGCCCCGATCCTGCCGCAGCGTGCGCGTTGACGGCACGGGGTCGGAACGAACGGCGCCCGCGAAGGAGATCACGATGAAATCACCGCTCTGCATGACCTATCGCCAATGCGAGATCCGCGCGGGCGCGCTGGTCGACGCGGTAGCCGGCGAAGGGCTCGAACTCGGCGCGCTGTACCAGCCGCTCGCCGTCGTGTACTGGCGCGACGCCGGCGGCCGCCACGAGGCGCACCTGCTCGACCCGAAACACCACGTGTTCCGCAACGACTCGGATGCGGTCAGGATCTCGATCGCGCTGGCCAAGCGCTTCATCGATACGAAACTCGTCGGCACCTTCATGCCCGCGGGCTGACGTCCCGCCGCATACCGCGTCCTTACTCTGCAGGAGGCGACATGGAAAACGGTATCGTCCCCACCATCGTGCTGCTCGTGGTCCTCGTGTTCGCGGTGCTGTTCTTCGCGGAACGGCGCAGCCGCGACCGCACGCGCGACCGGCTGCTGCACCGGGCCGCGCGGCGCTCGCCGCGCTCGCATACGCATCATCACCCGTAAGCGCGCCGCGCAAAAAAATCGGCCGGCGGTGCGGCGTCGTTCGACGCGCGACCGCCGGCCTTCCAGTGGAGGTCCGGTTGTCGGGGCAGCCGTGCGCAATGCGCGCCTACATGCCCCACATCACGTGCCGGCCCTGTGCATGGGCCGCACGCATCATGTCCAGCAGCGGCCACGCGCGCTGCGCGAGCCCGCCGGCGTGCGGCGCCAGTTCGGTGCGCAGCCCGCGTGTCGAATGCTCGTGCGCGCTTTCCCGCGCCGCGTCATCCCTGATCGCCTGTTCGAGCCGGGCGATTGCCGCCGGTAATTCTTCGGTGGAAATCACGCCGCGAACAGCGAGCCCCTTCCCGACGAGCCCCAGCAGGTACTGCGCCAGATCGCGCAACATCACGATATCCGGCGCGGCGGATGACCGAAACGTAACCATCATCGTCATTTCCCCTTGTCGTGGCCGCCGCGAGACCGTGCGGCATCCGCCGCCGGTCGCGGCGAGGCCTGCCGGTCATCCTGCCGCGCCCGGTCGCCGCCCCGTTCTTCTGAACCGGACGTTCGCCCGGCACGATGCGCGCATCGCGCGGCCGGGTTCGTTTGCGGCGTAGAGGCCGGATGACACGAAGGCCTGCCTTCATTTTATATCACGTTGTGATGTATTCAAGCGTACGGCCCCGCAATCGCGGAGCCTCCGTGGCGAAATTGCCAACGGGCGCCGGGCGTCGCGCCCGACGCGGCGCTAACCGACGTTCACCGGCAGCAGCACCATCTGCCGCCCCTCGACATGCAGCCGCGCGGTCGGGAAGTTCACGCGCCGGAAGATCGGCTTGCTCGCGAAGCACACGCCGCTCGGATACGCATCGAGCGTCGACGACGCGAGGTACATGCATTCGACGACGGGGTTCATGCCGAACGCGATCCGGTACTCGGCTGCAATGTCGTTGCGGCGGCAGTGCGCGACGTCGTAGTCGATCGATTCGGCAATCGGGCGGCGCAGCCGTTCGAGATGCTCGCGTCCGTCGTACGCCTTCGCATCGACTTCCCCTGCCGCGCGAAAGATCACGTTGCGAAAGTGCCCCGGAAACAGCCGGTTGACCCACGGCAGCGCGTGCATGCGCGCGCCGCAATGCTTGCCGACGAGCAGCACGGCGGTGGGCTGCACCGGATCGGGCCGGCCCGGCGCGCCCGCTTCGTCGACTCCCGGCGGCGTGCCCGGGAACCATGCGTCCTCCCTGGCGAGCGGCGTACGCGTGCACGCGTAGTGCCGGTTGGTCATGAAGGACAGCGCGATCACCGCGCTCGTCGCGAGCACCGTGAGCCAGCCGACGGCCGTGAACGTCTCGATCAAAGCGGCCGCCGACGGCCCGGCGGCACTTTCGACGCGTAAGCGAACGGTCCGGCCGCATCGGCGTCGCGGCGGCGAACTCGCGCCGCCCGCAAGCCGCCCGCCCGGGTCGCGCCGGGTCGAACGGCTGCCGCCGGATGCGCGATGCGATACCCCGCCGCCGGGCCGATTCCGCCATTCGCCGCAATCGAGGCCGAACCCGCCGAACGCAACGCGCAACCGCGTCCCGGTCGTGCGTCATTCCCCGCAATTCGAGTTTTGTGCGCGCGCAACAATGGCGATGCCTCGCGGCCGGCGCCATGCGGGGAGCGGGTTGCTCCACGCGACACCGGCCGCGGCGGTCTTTGAAAAACCACATCACGAGGACATACCATGCAACTCCAATCCCATCCGGCGTGCCGCCCGTTTTACGAAGCAGGTGAACTCACGCAACTGACTGCGTTCTACGAAGAAGGTCGCAATGTCATGTGGATGATGCTTCGATCGGAGCCGCGGCCGTGCTTCAACCAGCAACTCGTCACCGACATCATCCATCTCGCGCGCGTCGCACGCGACTCCGGCCTGCAGTTCGACTTCTGGGTGACGGGCTCGCTCGTGCCCGAGCTGTTCAACGTCGGCGGCGACCTGAGCTTCTTCGTCGACGCGATCCGCAGCGGCCGGCGCGATCAGCTGATGGCCTACGCGCGTTCGTGCATCGACGGCGTGTACGAGATCTACACGGGCTTCGGCACCGGGGCGATCTCGATCGCGATGGTCGAGGGCAGCGCGCTGGGCGGCGGCTTCGAGGCCGCGCTCGCGCATCACTACATCCTCGCGCAGAAGGGCGTGAAGCTCGGTTTTCCCGAGATCGCGTTCAACCTGTTCCCGGGCATGGGCGGCTATTCGCTGGTCGCGCGCAAGGCGAACCGCGGGCTCGCGGAATCGCTGATCTCGTCCGGCGAGGCGCACGTGGCCGAGTGGTACGCGGATCAGGGGCTGATCGACCAGACGTTCGAAGCCGGCGACGCGTACCTCGCAACGCGCACCTTCATCGACGTGACGAAGCCGAAGCTGAACGGCATTCGCGCGATGCTGCGCGCGCGCGAGCGCGTGTTCCAGCTCACGCGCTCCGAGCTGATGGACATCACCGAGGAATGGGTTCACGCGGCGTTCACGATCGAGCCGAAGGATCTCGCGTACATGGAACGCCTGGTGATGCTGCAGAACCGGCGCGTGTCGAAGCTGCGCACGGTGTAACGCGAGCGAAACGCGCCGCCGCCGCGTGGCCGGCGGTGCGCCGCAACCGGACGCTCAGGCGATCAGCCTGAGCTTTCTCGTCTCCGCGAGCCATGCCTCGAAGGCCTGGGCCGGCATCGGTCGCGCAAAGTAGTAGCCCTGCGCGTGATCGACGTGGATCTGCTTCAGGAATTCGGCTTCCTCGTGCGTCTCGACGCCTTCGGCGACCACCGAGAAACTCAGCGCCTTCGCAAGCGACACGACGGAGCGCACCAGCGCCTGCGAGCGCGGATTGCGATCGATGCCGGTGATGAAGGTGCGATCGAGCTTGATCGCATCGAGCGGCAGACGCGACAACTGCGACAGCGACGAATAGCCGGTGCCGAAATCATCGAGATGGATCTCCGCGCCGAGCTGGCGGAATTCCTTCATCAGCTGATGCGCCGATTCCTCGTCCTCGATGAAGCTGCTTTCGGTGAGCTCGATGTCGAGCAGGCTCGGCTTCAGCCCCGCGCCGTCGAGAATCGACGCGAACTGGTGGACGATGTTCATGTCCTGCAGCTGCCGCGCCGACACGTTCACCGCGATCCGCACGCCGAGCCCCTTCGCCCTCCACGCCGCGGCCTGCGCGGCCGCGGTGCGCATCACCCAGCGCCCGAGCGGCGCGATCAGCCCCGACTCCTCCGCGAAGCGGATGAACTCGATCGGCGCGACCAGCCCGCGCTCGGGCGACTGCCAGCGGATCAGCGCCTCGACGCCGCGCACGTCGCCGGTCGCGATATCGACGACCGGCTGGTAATGCAGCACGAACTGCTCGTCCTCGAGCGCCTTGCGCAGGTTCGTGTCGAGCCACATGTACTTCGCGACCTTCTGGTTCATCTCCTGCGAGAACACGCGATACGTGTGCTTGCCTTCTTCCTTCGCGACGTACATCGCGGTGTCGGCGCTGCGGATCAGCGTCTCGAGCGAATCGCCGTGCTGCGGATGCAGCGCGATGCCGATCGAGCAGCTCGTGTACACCTCCATCAGCCCGAGGTGGATCGGCGTGCGCAGCCGCTCGAGGATGATCTGCGCGGTCGCTTCGAGCAGCGGCCGCGTGCCGTGCTCGAACAGCACCAGGAATTCGTCGCCGCCGAGCCGCGCGAGCGTCGCGCCGGACGGCAGGCAGCCGCTGATGATCGCGGACACGTCCTGCAGCAGACGGTCGCCGGTGATGTGGCCGTAGTGATCGTTGACGCGCTTGAAGTTGTCGAGATCGAGGAACAGGATGCCGACCTGCCCGCGCATGTCGGTGCGGTCCATCGCGAGCGCCCCGCGGATGCGCTCGTTGATCGCATGCCGGTTCGGCAGACCGGTCAGCACGTCGGTGTTCGCGAGTTCGCTGAGGCGCTGCTGCGCGTTGCGCTCCTCGGTGATGTCGATGCCCGAGCAGATCAGGAACTGCTCGTCGACGCCGCTGCCGCTCTGCACGAACTTGTTGCGGAACTGGAACAGGCGCGGCCCGCTGACCGTGTTGATGTAACGCTCGACCGCGAACGAATGGTTGCTCGCGAAGAAGCCGGCGATGTTGTGGCGCGACTGTTCGCCCTGCTCGGGGCTCATGAACAATTCGAATGCGCTGCGGCCGACCACGTCGACCTCGCGCTTGCCCGTCACTTCCTCGCACAGGCGGTTGAAGCGCTGCACCATCCCGTTACGGTCGAGAATCACGACGAGCGAATTCACTTCGGACACGACCTGCTCGGCGAACGCGAGCC
The DNA here is from genome assembly GCF_003366075.1 of Burkholderia sp. IDO3. NCBI lineage: Bacteria > Pseudomonadati > Pseudomonadota > Betaproteobacteria > Burkholderiales > Burkholderiaceae > Burkholderia > Burkholderia sp. IDO3. The sequence goes on along the minus strand of NZ_CP028962.1, from coordinate 566,039 downwards.
CGTTCGCGAGATCGCTCGCGACGGACGCGGTATCGGAATAGGCGGAGGCCGTGCCGGCCCAGTCTTTCGTATCGACCTTCCGGCCGACCAGATGGAGGCTGATCGGCGTGCCGAACAGTGCGATGTCGAGCACGAGGTGCGACGTGACGCCGGTCAGCACGCGCACCCGCGCAGCCTGCTCGGCGGTGAGCGCGACCGCGACGTCGGTCATGCCGCGAACCGCGGCCAGTTCGAGTGCATTGCTGTCGCTGCCGAGACGCCAGCAGGGGCTGCGCGTACCGACATGCGCCTCGAGCACCGCGCTATCGTTTTCGTCATCCATGGACACGCCCCGATCCAGAAAAAACGCACAGTGTAGACGGAGGCGAGACGGCCGCCCCGGATCCCTGGCCGCGCAACGCGCGTGCCCGGCAAGGCAGTCGTGATGGCCGCGACAGCGGTCCTCGTTCCGTGTTTGTTTCCACCTAATGCGACCCGGCGTTCGCGCTCGACGCGCGCAGGTTTTCCAAACGAATGATGAGACCCATCTTATCAAATGACAGTGAAGATTGGCACTCACATTTGGAACAGGGTGTCAAGGAATCGGGACTCGGTTGGCAACGGGGATTTTTCGTGCTCGGCAATACCGCGCCGGCCGGTTCAGCGGGCCCGGGCGGGGCCCGCTGAACCGGCCGGAAGCCAGGCTGGAAAAGGATTTGCGACGAATCAACGACGATCGGAACCGATACGCGGCAATTGCACGCCAGCGGGGTCGAATCGCATTGCAGCAATCGCGGAAATGGCATTTTCCTTTCCGTTTGCGCGGGAATCCACGCCTTTATTCCCATACCCGTTGCAATACCGCACCGGTCTTTTCACACGAATATATCGTCCGCGCGTGTCGCCCGGCTCAGCTGGCCGCGCCGTAGCCGCCGCCCCCCGGCGTTTCGACCACGAACACGTCGCCCGCCGCCATCTGCGCGCGGCCGATGTGGTCGAGCGTCTCGACCGTGCCGTCCGCCCGCTCGATCGTGTTGCGGCCGAGCGCGCCCGCATCGCCGCCCGCCGCGCCGAACGGCGCATGGATCCGGTTGTTCGACAGGATCGACGCGGTCATCGGTTCGAGGAAGCGGATCCGCCGCACCGCGCCGTCGCCGCCGCGCCAGCGCCCGCCGCCGCCCGACCCCGCGCGCAGCCGGTGCGAGTCGAGCCGCACCGGGTAGCGCCATTCGAGCACTTCCGGATCGGTCAGCCGCGAGTTCGTCATGTGCGTCTGCACCGCGCCGACGCCCGCGAAGCCGCTGCCCGCGCCGCTGCCGCCGGCGATCGTCTCGTAGTACTGGTATTGATCGTTGCCGAACGTGAAGTTGTTCATCGTGCCCTGGCTCGATGCGACGCAGCCGAGCGCGCCATACAGTGCATTGGTGATCGCCGACGACGTCTCCACATTGCCCGACACGACCGCGGCCGGATACTCGGGATTGAGCATCGAGCGCGCGGGCACGATCACCGTCAGCGGCTTCAGGCAGCCGGCGTTCAGCGGGATGTCGTCGCCGACCAGCGTGCGGAACACGTACAGCACGGCGGCCATGCAGACGGCCTTCGGCGCGTTGAAGTTGTTGTCGAGCTGCGCGGACGTGCCGGTGAAATCGATCTCCGCCCGCCGCGCCGCGCGATCGACGCGGATCGCGACGCGAATCTCCGCGCCGTTGTCGAGCGGATAGCGGTACGCACCGTCCTGCAGCGCGCCGATCACGCGGCGCACCGCTTCTTCCGCGTTGTCCTGCACGTGCCCCATGAACGCGAGCACGACGTCGCGGCCGAACTGCGCGACCATCCGCCGCAACTCGTCGACGCCCTTCTGGTTCGCGGCGATCTGCGCGCGCAGGTCGGCCATGTTCTGCTCAACGTTGCGCGCCGGATAGCGGCCCGATGCGAGCAGCGCGCGTGTGTCGGCGTCGCGCAGTACGCCGGCCGATACGAGCTGCCAGTTGTCGATCAGCACGCCCTCTTCGTCGATGTACCGCGAATCGGGCGGCATCGAGCCCGGCGTCGTGCCGCCGATGTCCGCGTGGTGGCCGCGCGAGCCGACGTAGAAGAGCGGCGTGTCGGCGCCGTCGGCGAACACCGGCGTGATGACGGTCACGTCCGGCAGGTGCGTGCCGCCGTGATACGGATCGTTCAGCATGAACACGTCGCCGTCGCGCATGCGGCCGCGATTGCGCTCGATCACCGTGCGGATGCTCTCGCCCATCGAGCCCAGGTGCACCGGCATGTGCGGCGCGTTCGCGATCAGGTTGCCGGCACCGTCGAAGATCGCGCACGAGAAGTCGAGCCGTTCCTTGATGTTCACCGAGTACGCGGTGTTCTGCAGCCGCAGCCCCATCTGCTCGGCGATCGACATGAACAGGTTGTTGAAGATCTCGAGCCGCACCGGATCGGCGTCGGTCCCGAGCGAGCGGCGTGTCGGCAGCGGCGTCGTGCGCGTGAGCACGAGGTTGCCCTGTGCGGTCATCCGCGCGCGCCAGCCGGGCTCGACGACGGTCGTGCCGTTCTGCTCGGCGACGATCGCCGGCCCGTCGATCGCGTCGCCGGCGAGCAGCGTGTCGCGCACGTAGAGCGCCGCGTCGTGCCACTGGCCGCCGGAATGGAAACGCACGGCTGACTCGGCGGCCGGCGCGGCGGCATCGCCTTCGCCGCGGGGCGCGAGCGGTGCGATTTCCACTGGCGCGTCGGAGCGACCGATCGCCTCGACCGATGCCAGCTCAACCACCAGCGGCGTGTCGGGCATCAGGAACGCGTAGCGCTGCCGATACGCGGCTTCGAACGCCTGCTGCATCGCGGCGACGCTGCCGGCCGGCACGTCGAGCGCGGAATCGGTGCCCTGGTAGCGCAGGTGCACGCGCCGCTCGGTCGCGATCCGCTCCGGCGGCACGTGCTGTTCGAGCAGCGCGCCGACCGCCTCGTCGGCCAGCCGGTCGAGCGCTGCGTTCAGCGCCGGCAGCGACGCGTCGGACAGCACGGCTTCCACCGCGCGCTCGCGCATCGCCGTCTGGTCGGCAAGGCCCATCCCGTACGCGGACAACACACCCGCCAGCGGATGCGCGAACACCTGCGTCATCCCGAGCGCGTCGGCCACGCCGCACGCGTGCTGGCCGCCCGCGCCGCCGAACGTCGTCAGCACGTAGCGCGACACGTCGTGGCCGCGCTGCACCGAGATCTTCTTGATCGCGTTCGCCATGCTGCCGATCGCGATTTCCAGGAACCCTTCGGCCAGCGCCTCGGGCGTGTCGCGCCGCCCGGTCGCCGCGTGGATCTCGTCGGCGAGCGCCTCGAACTTCGCGACCACGCCGTCGCGATCGAGCGGTTGATCCGCGTGCGGGCCGAACACGCGCGGAAAATGATCGGGCCGGATCTTGCCGAGCATCACGTTGCAGTCGGTCACCGTCAACGGGCCGCCGCGCCGGTACGCGGCCGGCCCCGGGTTCGCGCCGGCCGATTCCGGCCCGACGCGCAGCCGCGCGCCGTCGAAGCCGAGCACCGAGCCGCCGCCGGCCGCGACCGTGTGGATGCTCATCATCGGCGCGCGCATCCGCACGCCGGCCACCTGCGTCTCGAACACGCGCTCGAACTCGCCGTTGTAGTGCGACACGTCGGTCGACGTGCCGCCCATGTCGAAGCCGATCACCTGGTCGAAGCCGGCCGCGCGCGCGGCGCGCACCATCCCGACGATGCCGCCGGCCGGGCCGGACAGGATCGCGTCCTTGCCCTGGAACGCGTCGGCGCGCGTGAGGCCGCCGCTGCTCTGCATGAACTGCAGGTTCACGCCGGGCATCTCGTGCGCGACCTGCTCGACGTAGCGGCGCAGGATCGGCGACAGGTACGCGTCGACCACGGTCGTGTCGCCGCGCGGCACCATCTTCATCAGCGGCGACACCTCGTGCGACACGGACACCTGCGTGAAGCCGATCCGGCGCGCGAGCGCCGCCAGCATCCGTTCGTGCGCGGTGTAGCGATAGCCGTGGATCAGCACGATCGCGAGCGCCTGCACGCCCGAATCGAACACGCGGCGCAGCGCCGCTTCGGCCTCCTGCACATCGAGCGGCACGACGACGTCGCCATGCGCGCCGACCCGCTCGTCGATCTCGACGACCGTCTCGTACAGCGCATCGGGCAGCACGATGTCGAGATCGAACAGGCGCGGCCGGTTCTGGTACGCGATGCGCAGCACGTCGCGAAAGCCGCGCGTCGTCGCGAGCGCGGTGCGTTCGCCCTTGCGTTCCAGCAGCGCGTTGGTCGCGACCGTCGTGCCCATCTTCACCATGTCGACGCGCGCGGGCGTAATCGGCTCGCCGTCGGCGAGGCCGAGCAGATGGCGGATGCCGGCCACGGCCGCATCGCGATATTGCTCGGGGTTGTCCGACAGCAGCTTGTGCGTGACGAGCGCGCCGTCGGGCCGGCGCGCGACGATGTCGGTGAACGTGCCGCCGCGGTCGATCCAGAATTGCCAGCGGGCGGCGTCGGAGGAAACGGGGAAAGTGTGTCGGTCAGTCATGGCGATGAAGTCGATGCGTCGTTGAATTCAGGGCGAGCGCCGCCGCACGGCGCGCGTCGCGCGCCGCGTGACGGCTTCGATGAAAAGGGGGTGAAAAGCGGCGGGCGGGCGCCCGCTCAAGCGGCGTCGAGTTCGCGGCCGCGCGTCTCGGGCAGCGTCAGCGCGGCGACGATCACCACGCCGTAGGCGGCGACGGCGAAGATCCCGATGCTCATGCCGAGCCCGTACTGCTTCGACAGCGCGCCGATCAGGAACGGAAACAGTGCGCCGATCGCGCGGCCCACGTTGTAGCAGAAGCCCTGGCCGGAGCCGCGTACGCGGGTCGGAAACAGCTCGGTCAGGAACGCGCCCATCCCGGAGAAGATGCCCGATGCGAAAAACCCGAGCGGGAAGCCGAGCCACAGCATCGACGCGTTGGTCAGGTTCAGCGACGTGTACGCGAACGCGATCACCATCGAGCCGAGCGCGAACAGGATGAAGTTCGGCTTGCGTCCGAGGCGGTCGGTCAGGTACGCGCTCGCCAGGTAACCGACCCACGAGCCGAAGATGATCATCGCGAGATAACCGCCGGTGCCCATCACGGTCAGGTGCCGTTCGGTCTTCAGGAAAGTCGGCAGCCACGTCGTGATCGCGTAGTAGCCGCCTTGCGCGCCGGTCGTCAGCAGCGCCGCGCGCAGCGTCGTCGTGATCAGCTTCGGCGCGAAGATTTCGGTGAGGCGCGGCGCGTCGGCCACTTTCGCCTGCGCGGCCTTTTCCTTCTCGAAGACGTCGGGCTCCTTCACGTAGCGGCGAATCACGACCACCAGCAGCGCCGGCGCGAGGCCGATGAGGAACAGCCCCCGCCACGCCTGTTCGGCCGGCAACGCCGAGAACAGCACTGCGTACAGCACCGCCGACAGCCCCCAGCCGATCGCCCAGCCCGACTGCACGAGCCCGACCGCCTTGCCGCGATCCCGCGCGCGGATCACTTCGCCGATCAGCACCGCGCCGGCCGTCCATTCGCCGCCGAAGCCGAAGCCCATCAGCGCGCGCGCCGCGAGCAGCTGGTGATAGTTCTGCGCGAGCCCGCACAGCGCGGTGAACACGGCGAACCACAGCACGGTCAGTTGCAGCGTGCGCACGCGGCCGATCCGGTCGGACAGGATGCCCGCGATCCAGCCGCCCAGCGCCGATGCGAGCAGCGTCATCGTGCCGATGAAGCCCGCGTCCGCGAGCGAGATGCCCCAGGTCGCGACGAGCGTCGGGATCACGAACGACAGCATCTGCGTATCCATCCCGTCGAGCATGTAGCCGAACTTGCAGCTCCAGAACGCACTGCGCTCGCGCGGCTTCGCGTCCGCGTACCAGCCGAACATCCCGTTGCGCGCGGGGCCCGCGGGGTCGGCGGCGGGCGCCGCGAGGGTCTTGCTTTCCATGGTGAGGCTCCTGTCGATATGCCTGTCGATATGTGCGGTCAAAACCGGTTCGTGTCGTCTCGTGCATGCCCGTGTGCCGGGCTCGCGGCCCGCGGGCCACGGATGCGCGCCGCCCTCCGGCCGGGCGGATCGTCTGCGGTCGCGGCACGCTGCCGCGACGGGGCCGGACCGGCGAGCGCGCGGGCTGCCGGCGTCTCGGGTCAGAACACGGCCAGCGACGCGTTCGTGATGTCGGTCACCAGCATGTAGCCGGGCGTATGCGCGATCGCGAGCGGCAGCTTCGCTTCCATCAATGCGGTTTGCGGCGTCACGCCGCACGCCCAGAACACCGGCAGCTCGCCGTCGCGCACCGTCACCGCATCGCCGAAATCGGGCGCGCCGAGATCGGCGATGCCGAGTGCTTCGGGATGGCCGATATGGATCGGCGCGCCGTGCACGCCCGGAAACCGGCTCGTGATCTGCACCGCGCGGATCGCATCGGCGCCGCGCAGCGGCCGCATCGACACGACCAGCTGGCCGCCGAAGACGCCCGCGCGGCGGTTCGAGATCGTCGTGCGGTACATCGGCACGTTGCGGCCCTCCTCGATGTGGCGCAGCCCGATGCCTTCACGCGCCAGCATGTCCTCGAACGAGAACGAGCAGCCGATCGCGAACACGACGAAATCGTCGCGCCACAGCGCTTCGAGCGATTCGACGCGCCCGGTCAGCCGGCCGTCGCGGTACACGTTGTAGCTCGGCACGTCGGTGCGGATGTCGAGATCCTCGCCGAGCACGTCGAGCCGGAACGCGCCCGGTTCGCCGACGCCCAGCAGCGGGCACGCTTTCGGATTCGCCTGACAGAAGCGCAGGAAATCGTGCGCGTACGCATTCGGCAGGATCGCGAGATTCGCTTGCGCGAACGGGCCGCACTGGCCGGCGGTCGGGTTGCGGAATGTACCGTTGCGCACGGACTGGCGGAATTCGGAAGGCGTCATGGTGTTCGTCGGCAGATCGGAGGGCGTCGGGCTGACGGTGTTGCGTCAGCGGATACGGCGAAGAATAGAAAAGAAAAAAATTTGTCGCCAACGAGTTTTTTTGCGCCGCGCGTATAGAATTTCTTAACGAATCTCCGGGTTTTCCCCGGTCCCGTTCACTTTTCTTCACCGGCAAGCTGCGCGTGCCCGATCCGTTCCACCGCCATGAACACGCGTTTTCTCGAAACTTTCGTCACGCTCGCGAAGCTGCGCAACTTCCGCACGACGGCCGCCGCGCTGCACGCGACGCCGGCCGCGATCTCGCAACGCCTGAAGGCGCTCGAGGACGAATTGCACACCGTGCTCGTCGATCGCGACAGCCGCGAATTCCGGCTCACGCCGAACGGCGAATACCTGCTCGGCTATGCGAAGGCCGTCGTCGAGGCGACGCAGGAGCTGCAGGCCGCCGCGGCCGGCGAAAGCGCGCTGCGCGGCAAGCTGCGGCTCGGCGTGATCGAGACGGTCGTGCACAGCTGGCTGCCGCATTACCTGCGCCGCCTCGCGGCCGACTATCCGCAACTGGAAATCGACCTGACCGTCGACGTCAGCGTCGTGCTGCAGCGCCGGCTGATGGCCGGCGAGCTCGATTTGATCATTCGCGTGGAAGGCAGCGACGAGGCGTCGGTCGTCTGCGACGCGCTCGCGAACTATCCGGTGCGCTGGATCGCGCGCACGGGGCTGCTGCCGAACGCGCGCACCGGCCTCGCGCGGCAGGTGCTGCGCCAGCCGATCCTGACCTACGGGCGCGGCACCGCGCCCCACCGCGCGCTCGAGGACATCGTGCGCACGCTCGCGCACGCGCATGGCGTGCCGCTGTCGGAGACGCGCATCACCGGCTCGCCGTCGATCTCGGTGATCGTGCAGCTGGTGCGCGACGGCTTCGGCGTCGCCGCGATTCCGGTGCTGTTCGTCGATGCGCTGATCGAAAGCGGCGAAGTCGTCGAACTGCCGCTGCAACCGTCGCCGCCGTCGATCGTCGTGTCGATGTCGCGCCGCGCCGACGCGCCGAAGTTCGTGCACGGCGCGTCGATCGCCGCGCGCGCCGCGTGTCACGAGTATTGCGGGAAGAGCAACCGGTTGCTGGTCGAAGCGCTTTGATGCGCGGGATGCTGCATCAGCTGCCGCAGCGCCGCCTCCGATTCCCAGTAGTAGACGTTCTGGATCAGTCCCGCCTCGGCGTTCTCCCACGTCTCCTCGCCGAGATAGCCGGGCGTCGCGCGCGCCATGTCCGCGATCCGCCGATCGAGGCGATGGAATTCGTCGTCGTATTGCCCGGCGCGGAAAATGAAGGTCGATGCATCCATGCGCGCTCCGTCGGAGACGATTGCAAGAGCGCCAAGTGTAAGGCACGCGTGACGTGCCGCCGTGGTCACGCGGTGAGTTTGACGGGATCGTGTCGATCGGCGAGCCACGCGTCGATGCGTGGGGCATCGGCGTGCGTGCGCGTCGGGGTTTCCGTGGTTGCGGGCATCGCAGCGAGCGCGTGTCGCGCGCGTTCGAGTGCCTCCGCGAAACCGCGCAACTCGCGGGTCGCCGGCCGGTCGTCAAGATGCCGGCGCGCGAGTGCCGCTTCGATACGTACGTCGATCAACGCGCGCTGCGCGTCGATGAAATCGACGCACAGCATGCGGCACTGCGCGGAGATCGATGCGGCCGCGAGCAGCACCGGCACGATCGACATCGTCAGGTAGCCGCCGGGCGCAAGCCGCGACAATGCCGCGCGTACTTGCGGGCCGCCGTCGATCAGCGATGCGAACACCGCGTCGCGCCACACCGCGCGCTCGAACACGAGCGCATCGCGAAACGTGTCGAGCGCCGCGCGATCCGCGACCTGCCCCGCCGTGACCAGCGGTATCGCCGGCGTCGCATCGGCCGAAGCCGTGCCGCCGTCCGCGCCGACGATGCAGTTCGCGCCGAGCCAGGCCGTCTCGTCGCGCCGCCCGGCGAGCACGCGCGATTGCAACCGGTCAGGCAGCATCGGATCGAGCGGCACCGCGCCGCAGATCGACGGCTTGCTCGCATGCACGCTGCAACGGCCGTCGTCGGCCAGCGCGGGGCACCGGCCGAGCGACGGATAGTCGTAGCCTTGCAGCGTCAATGCGATCCATTCGTCGCCCGTGCCGTGCGTGCGGTGGAACAACCGGTTCGCGAGCGCATCGCAGGCGGCGACGTCATCCGCATCGAACGCGTGCTCGCGTCCGCCCGTGTGCGATCGTTCGCCGGCCCGCCGCTTTGGCACGCGATGGATCGTCAGTGCCCCGACGAAACGGTGACGATGCCGGAACAGCTCGCGCAGCGACAGCGTCGGCGCGCTGTTGCAACAGCGTCCGCACGCATTGCACGCGAGGCGGTAGTCGGCTACCACGGCCGCCGCACCGAGTCCTGGTAGCGCGTCAGGATGAAATGCGCGACGTCGTCCGAGTGATACGCGGCGACGAGCTGCGCGACCCACGGCTTCGCGCGATCGGCATCGCGCACGGTCAGCACGTTCGCATACGGCGAGCGGGCGTCCTCGAGGTTGATGCTGTCGCGCGCCGGTTGAAGGCCCATGCGCGTGGCGTCGTCGCTGTCGATCGCGACGAACGCGGCCGAATCGAGCGCCGCATGAAGCCGGTCTCGGCGCAGCGCGACGAATTTCAGCGCGAGCCGGTTGCCGGTCACGTCGCGCAGCGTCGCATGCAGGCCGGCCTGTTCGCGCAGCGTCACCAGCGTGTCGTTCTGCAGCAGCACGAGCGCGCGCGCCATCCCGCGCGGATCGGCGGGAAGCGCGACCGTCGCGCCGGGCTGCAGTTCGTTCAGGTTCTTCAGCTTGCGCGAATAAAGCGCCATCGGCAATGTGACGGTCGGCGCGACGGCGGTCAGCGCATAGCCTTTCGCCGCGCGCGTGGCGCTCAGGCGCTGGGCATCCTCGAAGCTCGCCGCGTCGATGCTGCCGCCGGCAAGCGCGGTATCGATGCGCGATGCGTCGTCGAATGCGATGACGTCGACGGCCAGGCCGCGCGCGGCGGCGACGCGTTTCACCTCGTCGAGGATTGCCGCATGCACGCCGCGCGTCACGCCGACGCGCACCGCGGGCGCGGCGGCCGCTGCGGATTCAGCGGCCACGGCCCACGCCGGACGCATGACGCCGCACGCAACGATCAACCCTGCGGCAACGATCCGCCCCGCGCGCTTCATGACGCATCCCTCAGAATCGTGCGGAATCCGATGTGCGATGCACCGAGATCGGCTTCCTGCTGTTCGCGCGACGATGCGCGATAGCGCACGCAGTAGTCGCGCGAGCACAGGAACGAACCGCCCTTGATCACCATCGGCGTATCGTGCCGGCGCGTCGGCGGGGCGACGGCTGCCGTGTCGCCGTTCGTATGCGACTGGTGCGGCCCCGTGTAGGCATCCTTCGTCCATTCCCATGCGTTGCCGATCATGTCGTAGAGACGAAAGCCGTTCGCCGCGTAGCAGCCGACCGGCGCCAGCCCCGCATGACCGTCCTCGGCCGTGTCGAGCACCGGAAACGCGCCCTGCCAATAGTTCGCGGCCGGCTTGCCGTTCGCGTCGCGCGGCGCCGCATCGAGCGACGCGTCGTCGCGGCCGGCCTTGCCCGCGTATTCCCATTCGGCTTCGGTCGGCAGGTCGCGGCCGAGCCAGTGTGCGTACGCGAGCGCATCGCGCTGCGTGACGAGCGTGACGGGCAGGTTGCCGAGCCCGTCGACGGTGCTGCCGGGGCCGCGCGGCGTGCGCCACGACGCGCCCTTCACCCACGTCCACCATGCGAGGTCGCGTGCATTCAGCTCGTCGCGCGTCGGCACATGGAACACCGCCGCGCCGCCCTGCTGCTCGGCTTCGGTCACGTAGCCGGTCGCCTGCACGAATGCGGCGAACTGCGCGATCGTCACGTCGGTCTGGTCGATCCAGAAGCCGCCGACGCGCGTCTTGCCGTCACCGACCGGACGCTCGTCCGCATAGCCGCGCGTGCTGCCGAACACGAACGCGCCGCCGCTCAGGTGCACCATCCCGGCTTCGGGATCGTCGCGCCACTTTGCCGGCAACCCCGAATAGCGCTCGCACTGCCGCTCCGAGCCCAGCGGGACGAGCGCGCGGCCGCGATTCGCGTCATCGAACGCACCGCCCGCCGCCCCCGGCGGATTCGCATAACCGACCGCGAACGCGGCGGCGAACAGCGTGGCCGCGAGCGCCGCGCCTAGCGTCCAGAACCGGAACCGCATCGCGTCGTCCTCAGTAGTAGCCGCGCGGACGCAGCGGCTCGACACCGCCGACGTTGCTCATGTAGGTCTTCCACTGGTCGACCAGCGTGCTGACCACCGACGGATTTTGCGCCGACACGTCGGTCGTCTCGCCACGATCCGCCGCGAGGTCGTAAAGCTGCCAGTGACCGTCGAGCGGGCCGAGCGGCGGCTCGGTCCACAATGCCTTCCAGCGGCCGTCGGCGCTGCGCAGATACGCGCGGCCATACGCTTCGTCGCCGAACGGCGTCGTATGCACTTCGCCGCTGGCCGAGCCGGTAAGCACCGGCAGCAGCGACTGGCCCGTCACCGGATACACGTAGCGGTTGTTGTAGACCACCTTGCCCTTGTTCTGGTCGACGCCCGTCAGCGTGTTCACCAGCGGCGGCGCCGGCTGCGACGGCGGCGCGACGCCCGCGACCGCGAGGAACGTCGCCGTGTTGTCCGTCACGTGCGTGAACGCGCGCAGCGTCGGCAACGCTTGCGTCTGGCCCGGCAGGTGAACGATCGTCGGCGTCGACACGCCGCCTTCGGCCGAATAGCCCTTCGTGAGGCGGAACGGCGTCGCGCTCACCTCGGCCCAGCGCAGCCCGTATTGCAGCCGCTGCGCGTTCTGCTTGCCGTTGTCGGTGCCGAGCGCGGAATAGGTCGGCTCCTGTGCGTTCGCGGTGTCGGTCGCCGTCGGATCCGCGCCCGAGTCGATCGGCCAGCCCTCCGCGCCGTTGTCCGACTGGAACATGATGAACGTGTTGTCGTATTCGCCGATGTCCTTCAGATGCTGGATCAGCAGGCCGATGTTGTAGTCGAGGTTCTCGACCATCCCCGCGTAGATCTCCATGTAGCGCGCCTGCGCCTTGCGCTCGGCCGGGCTCAGGCTCGACCACAGCTTGTCGACCTTGCCGATGCCGTAGTCGCTGTAGCCGTCAGCGGCCGAATGCACGGCGCTGATGTACTTCGCGCCGGCGGTGCCGTCGTTCGCCGTCGCCGGCGACGCCGCCGTCGTTTCGGGCAGGCCGTCGAACGGCTTGAAGTCGGCGGGAATCAGGCCGAGCGCCTTCTGCCGCGCGATCCGTGCGTTGCGGATCGCGTCGTAGCCGGCGTCGTACACGCCCGCGTATTTGTGCAGCCACGGGTCGGGCACCTGCAGCGGCCAGTGTGGCGACGTGTATGCCGCGTAGGCGAAGAACGGCTTGCCGTCCTGCTTGTTCGCATCGATGTACGAGATCAGCTTCTGCGTGTAGAAATCCGTCGAATAGAACACGGCCGGGCTGCCGCCCGTACCGCCCGGCTGTCCGGGCTGGCCTGGCTGCACGTAGCGCCCGTCTTCCGTGTAGTTCGACGAGCCGGCCGGCTCGTGCGCGAAGTGGTTCGTCGCCGCGCCGCCGAGCAGCACGTAGCTGTGCTCGAAGCCCCATTGGTCCGGCGTCTGCCCGCTGCCCGTCGCGCTGCCGACGATCCCCGAGCCGATGTGCCACTTGCCCGCGATATACGTGTGATAGCCGGCGTCCTTCAGCAGTTGTGCGAACGACAGCGCGCGGTCGTTCAGGTAGCCCTCGTAGCCCGGCAGCCCGCGCCGCTCGTCGGTCGGCACACCCATCGTGCCTTCGCCGACCAGGTGGTGATCGGTGCCGGAAATCAGCATCGCGCGGGTGATCGCGCACACCGTGCCGGTGTGGTGGTTCGACAGGATGCGGCCCGATGCGACGAGCGCGTCCAGGTTCGGCGTGTTGATCTCGCCGCCGAACGCATGGATGTCGGAGTAGCCGAGATCGTCGGCCATGATGTACAGGATGTTCGGGCGTTTGGCCTCGGGCGTCGCGCTGGCCTGCGGCGGCGGATCGCTGTCGACGCCGCCGCACGATGCCAGCGACAGCGCACCGGCGACCGCGGCGCACACTACACGGAAACGGAAGGCAAGCAAGGGCGAAGCGGACTTTTTCATTGTTGTGGATCGCTCGATCTACGGGATCGGCGATCTTAGCGTCGCCCGCGCGGCGCCCAAAGTCGGATTCGTCACATGCTAACGGGATGCGGGAATATGCACGCGGGTCCGATGGCGTCCATCCGCACCGGGCCGCACCCATTTCGAGATGAATGACGGAATCCGCGACGCATCATCCCGTCGCACGCCGCGACGAAAACGAGCAACCGGATCGCGCTCGAAACGCACGTCGCACACACGGCGGGCGGAAGCATCCCGATCACCCAATGCACCCTGGAGACCCGATGTCAAAGATCACCGACGTACTGAAAGTGCTGTCGAAGTGCGAACCCTACCGCCCCGCAAAAGGCGTGTCGATGGAACGGGCACGCAAAGCGGCGCGACTTCTGCTCGCGGGAGGCGGCGTCTGCTTCGTGCTGCTCGGCGCATTGGCGCTCTGGCACAAGGCGGCCCCGGCACCGTTGCAGCAGCACGTCGCCATCGTGTTCTACGTACTGACGGTCTTGTTCAGCCTGCTCTCCCTCATCGTCGAACCCGTCGCCGGCATCGTCCAGATGTTTCGCTGGAAATCGGAAACGCTGAACACCATCACGCGCGAGGTGGAGACCGACGAGAAGCATGCGCTGCTGCTGGCCGGCTACGACGACAGCACGCTCGAGTATGCGCGGCACGTCCTGCAACTCAAGGTGAAGCGCCTCGACGCGCGCGCCGTGTCGTTCTTCGGCGGCGGAACGGCCGCCTATGCGCTGCTTGCCGTGACGCTCTCGAACATCAAGGACGCCGGTGGCTTGCCGTGGTTGCAGAGTACGCTGACAAGCGGATTCGTTTCCGGAAATTTCCTGAATACCGCCATCGTATGGGGCATTGCATTGGTCTTCGGGCTATCCGTCGGCTCGATGGCGTTGAAGGTGGTCCAGTCGCGCTACGTCTATCAGGTCGAACTGATCGAGCTCGTGCTGCTGCATCGAACGATGGCGAAGGCGGCCAAGCATGCTTGACCTAGTCGGCACGGCGGGCCGTGCGCAACCGCGCAGCTGGCGTGCTCATCCGGCACGCCGCGCGGCCAGCGGCATCGCCCGCCGCGAGGCAATCCGCAACCCGAGCACGCCGCCGGCGAGCAGCGCCACGGCGACCAGCAGCAGCGCGAGATCGTACGAATGCGTGACGTCCTTGATGTGTCCCATCACCGGCGGCAGCGCAAGCCCCGCGATGTTCGCGACCGCGTTGATCAGCGCGATCGACGCGGCGGCCGTGAGGCCCGACACGTATTCGGTCGTCACGGCCCAGAACACCGGCGTCGCGGCCCAGTTGAACCCGACCGCGAACACGAGCAATGCATACGCAACGGGCAGCGCGGGCGTATAGATCGCACCGATGAGCAGCGCACCGGCCAGCAGCATCGGCACGCCGAGATGCAGCGCACGCTCGCCGCCGAGATCCGAATGCCGGCCGTTCAGATACATCGCGATGCACGCGAACAGGAACGGCAATGCGGACAGGCTGCCGACCGCGAAGCTCGATTGCCCCGACAGGCTCTTCACCAGCAGCGGCAGGAACAGCGTGAGGCCTATCGTGCCGAAGGCCTGTAACAGCCAGAACGCCGCCAGCGCCCATACCTTGCCGTCGCCGAACGCCCGCCGCAATGCGGCGCCGTGCGACAGATGCTCGTGCGGCGCACCGGCGCGCAGCGTGGCTTCGAGCCATGCGCGCTCGTCGGCCGGCAGCCAGCGGGCATGCGCGGGCGTATCGGGCAGCTTCCGCCATACGACGATCCCGAGCAGCAACGCCGGCACGCCTTCGAGCAGGAACAGCCAGCGCCAGCCTTCGACGCCGAGCACGCCGTTCAGGTTCAGCAACGCACCGGACAGCGGCAACCCGATCACCGACGCGAGCGTCGCGCCGATGTAGAAGAACGACATCGCCCGTGCGCGATCGCTTTGCGGATACCACGCGGACAGGTAATAGATGATGCCCGGCGTGAACCCCGCTTCGGCCGCGCCCAGCAGCAGGCGCATCGCATAGAGCTGGCCCGGCGTATGCACCGCGCTCATCCCGGCCGCGACGATACCCCACGTGACCATGATGCGTGCGATCCAGCGGCGTGCGCCGACACGCGCGAGGAACAGATTGCTCGGTACTTCGAAGATGATGTACGTGACGTAGAACAGCCCCGCGCCGAGGCCATACATCTGTGCGCTGAGGCCGAGATCCGCGTTCATCTGCAGCGCCGCGACCGAGATGTTCGAGCGGTCGATGTACGCGACGAGGTACAGCAGCATCAGGAACGGAATGAGGCGCAGGTTCAGGCGCCGCATCGTCGCGGCGTGCAACTGCGGAGCGGCAGCATGCATCGGCTTGTCTCCTGGATCGTCTCGCGGGACGGGCGGATGCCGCGCACGATCGCGGCATCGTC
Organism: Burkholderia sp. IDO3; assembly: GCF_003366075.1. NCBI lineage: Bacteria > Pseudomonadati > Pseudomonadota > Betaproteobacteria > Burkholderiales > Burkholderiaceae > Burkholderia > Burkholderia sp. IDO3. The sequence continues at coordinate 550,481 of NZ_CP028962.1, read as the reverse complement.
GCGCCGCGTGAAGCGCGGCGTCATGCGAAGCAGTCTAGGAGTCGCGTGAAATGCGCGTCAATTATCGGGATGCAGTCTCGATATGTGAGAAATGCCGGCGAGTGAGTACCCCATCACGAGATGCTGCCCGGCAGCCGCAAGCGCCATCCCCAGCCATGCGAGCGAACCGGCGAGCCCCGCGGATCACCACGACGGCATAAGGCGAATACGTGGCCATTTTTCAGTCCGTGTCCGGGCGCCGAACCGGGGACCAGTCGACGGAATCTGCCTCCGCGAATTTGAGCCGTTCGCGCAATTCCGGATGCACGCCCGCCTGCATCAGCAGTGCAATGCCGCCTAAACGCCGCGCGTCCTCATCGGTAATCGAGCAACCGTCGTTCGGTTCTGCGTGCGGCGGAATCGTGATGCCGACACCTGCATTCAATTCGCGATCCAGGACAGCCTGAACGTCCTTGCGAAACACAGTGCACAACGTAACCTGTTCGGTTTCTTCATCGTAAAACACGATGGTTGCACGTCTCGGTTTGCTCATGTCACATTCCTCTACAAGTCTGGAATTTCTCGAATGCCCGTTGCTTGCACAGTGCGTAGGTCCGAGGGTCTCGATACATCGAACCAATAGCTGCACACATTTCCATGTCGATTTCGTAACGTTCGAAACACTGTTCCTCTTGAAACGGGCCGACAGCCGCCATGCTCAAAGCATCGTTCAATGCCGAATCATCGAGAAAAAACGGGGCAGCGTCACCGAGCGGCCTGACGTCAACGAATCCGGGTGCGATGTCAGCGACATCACCGCCTGCGCCCCCTACGATGTATTCCAGATAGCTTATCAACTCCTCGGCGGATACATCACTTGGCCGCGCCCAATCCGGGAGCGGCTTGTCTACCGGAAGCGATGCCACCGGCGCGACACTGGGGAGCCGATGTGCCCGAGGGAAAGGTGGCGTCGATGGCCGACCACCAGCAGTGCCGCTCCCTGTCGCTTGACGCTCAATCGCAACGGCGACTTTCCCGTCCTCGATGGCGGATCTGAGCACATCGAGCGGTGCACCACGGAATGCGTCCAGGCCCAACTGCCGTAAGTACGTCATCGCGTTCGTTGTCAGGCCCGCGTACGTCGGCCAGTGCAGCATCAACTCGGCGACCGCAGCGCGCTGACTGACCGGCAACGTCGCACTTCCCGCGCGTGTCAGCGTCGCGCGCTTTCCTGAACCCAACTCGATTGCAATTGAACTCATTCGACTCCCCGGCGTTACCGTCGGGCGAATCTACTTTTCGAAGCGCGATGCAACAAGCGCCCGGTTTTCATGAAGCAGAACAAAACCGGCACCCGGCGGGACTGAAAGCACGCAGGGTTTCCCTGGAACAGGCCGGAGAAGCGCTACAGGCCGCGTGTGTGCACGAACGGGCGGACGCATTCCGCGCGAATGTACAAAAGCACACCCGCGCGTCAGAACCTTTAAATTGTGTTACCTGCCCGACGTGGCCTGTGCCACCCGCTCAATACCGCATCACGAGATACAACCCTGCGGCCGCAAGCGCCATCCCCGGCCACGCGAGCGCGCCGATCGTCTCGCCGAGCACGACGAGCGCGATCAACGCGGTAGCCGGCGGAATCAGGAAAAACAACGCCGACACGCGCGACGCCTCGCCGTATCGCACCATCGCGAGCAGCAGCGAAATCGCGATCAGCGAGTTGCAGATCACGAGATACGCGAGCGACCCGGCGAGGCCCGCGGTCCAGTGCACGTGCATCGGTTCGAGTGCGAACGCGAGCGGCGCGGTCACGGCGAGGCCGACGGTGTACTGCACGAGGTTCGCGGTGACGGGATGAACATCGGTGCCGAAGCGTTTTTCCCACAGCGTGCCGCCGGTGATCGATGCGAGCGCAAGCAAGGCGAACACCAGCGCCCACGACGACGACACCGCGACCGACGAGCGCGCGAGGATGACGATCACGGCGCCCGCCGCGCCGAGTGCGAGCCCGACCCAGCGCAGCACGCCGACCCGCTCGCCGGCAATCATCGGCGCGAGCAGCCCGACGAGAATCGGCTGCTGCGACGTGACGAGCGCGACGGCCCCGGCCGACATGCCGAGCTTCAGGCTCAGATACGTGAACGAAAAATAACCGGCCTGCAGCAGCAAGCCGACGACGACGAGATTGCGCCATTCGCCGCGCGTGCGCGGCAATGCGGGACGCAGCCACAGGAACGGCCCGACGAGCAGCGCGACGACGCACGCATAGCGCAGCGCGAGGAAGGTGAGCGGATCGGCATCGCGCAATCCCAGCTTCAGGAACACGAAGCCGCTCGCCCACAGCAGCAGGAACAGTGCGGGGGCGATGCGCAGCCAGCGGGGTTGTCGCCGCGTAGCCATCGGCGGATCGATCGTCGTCATGCGCGCTCGCCCTGCATGACCGGATGATCGTGCGTGCCGCTCGCGGCGCGGCTGCGTGCACACGGGCGCATCATCGAAGGATCGGGCGGGATACGACGTGCGTCGCGGTCGTCACGATGCCGGCGACGATCACGATCCGCAGTGTCCTGCTCATCACGGCATGCCCCCGAATAGGAATTGTGCGGTGATCATACGCCGCGTCGACCGATCCTGCGTCATCGCTACGGCGCGCGCGCGACGCGCCGCGGCACGCGCTCGCCGTCAGCGTCGTCCGATGCCAGCATGCGCGGAATCTCGTCGACGAACGCATCGATGACGACGCGCACCTTCGACGGCAGATGACGCGACGCCGGCCGCACGACGAACACTTCCGCGCCGGACGTGCTGTCGCTGTCCATCACGAGCGCGAGACGGCCGTCGCGCATATACGGCGCCATCAACCAGCACGGCAGCCACGCGAGGCCCGCGCCGGCTGCCGCCGCGTCGGCGATCGCCTGCAAGTCGTCGAACCGCAGGCGGCCGGCCGGACGATGGTCGTGCACCGCGCCGTCCGCGCCGATGATCCGCCACGGCGTCGGCTGCCCGCCGCGCGAATACGCGATGCCGACATGCGACGCGAGTGCGTCGAGCCCCGACGGCCGGCCATGACGATCGAGATACGCGCGCGATGCGCAGATGCCCATGCGCTGTACGCCGAGCTTTCGGCCGACCAGCGCGCTGGTGTCGGCCAGCGCGCCGATCCGCACTGCGACGTCGAAGCCGTCGTTGACGAGATCGGCGACGCGATCGCTGAACGACACGTCGACTTCAAGCCGCGGATAACGCTCGACGAGACGCCGCACGACGGGCGCCACGCATTGCCGGCCGAACAGCACGGGCACGCTGATCCGCACGCGCCCGGTCGGCTCGCGCCGGCCCGCGTCGAGCGCGGCCTCCGTCTCGCCGAGTTCGGCCAGCAGCCGCCGGCACTGCTCGTAATAGACGAGCCCTTCGTCGGTCAGGCCGAGCCGGCGCGTCGTGCGCTGCAGGAGCCGCGCGCCGAGACGCTGTTCGAGTCGCGCGATGATCTTCGCGACGGCCGAACGCGTCATGCCGAGGCGCAGCGCCGCCGCCGCGAAGCTGCCCGACTCCACGACGTCGACAAATTCGGCGACGCCTCTCAACCGCTCGTCCATGGAATTCCGCTCCGGTGAGGTGACAGGTTTGTGTCCACACTGGCGACAATCGTTGGCCGAATTCTCGCCAATGCGTCCCCTCGCGCAACACTATGATAGTCCGGTCTATCTCGAAAAAGGAGTCGACATGCATGCATGGCAAGTCAAACCGGGCGACGGCGTTGCCGGGCTCCGGCGCATCGACGCGACGCTTCGTCCGGTCGGCCCGACCGACGTCGTCGTGAAGATCCACGCGGCCGCGCTGAACTATCGCGACCTGATGTTCGCGCGCGGCGACTATCTCGGCATCGGCACCGATGCGCTGATACCGGTCGCCGACGGCGCCGGGGAAGTCGTCGAAACCGGCCGCGACGTGACGCGGTTCAAACCGGGCGATCGCGTGATCAACACCTATTTCCCGCACTGGATCGACGGGCCGCCCACGCAGCAGAAAGTCTCGGGGTCGCCCGGCTCGCATTTCGACGGCGTGCTCGCCGAACGCTTCGTCTCCGACGAAACCGCGCTGGTCGCGATTCCCGCGCATCTCGACTACGAAGAAGCCGCGACGCTGTCGTGCGCGGGCATCACCGCGTGGAATGCGCTGTTCGTCGACGGCGGCCTGGGACCGGGCGCAACCGTCGTGCTGCTCGGCACGGGCGGCGTATCGATCGTTGCGCTGCAGCTCGCCCATGCGGCCGGACTGCGCACGATCGTGACCTCGTCTAGCGATGCAAAGCTCGAACGCGCCCGCGCACTGGGTGCGGACGCAACGATCAACTATCGCGCAGCTCCCGAATGGCAACATGAAGTGCTGCGGCTCACCGGCGGCGCGGGCGCGGATCTCGTCGTCGAAGTCGGCGGACGCGATACGCTGCCGCGCTCGATCGCCGCGACGAAGATCGGCGGCATCGTGTCGATCATCGGCGGCCTCAGCAGCTTCGGCGGCCCGGCGCTCGATCTGCTGTCGCTGATCGGCGGCGTCCGGCAACTGCACGGCTTCATGGTCGGCAGCCGCGCGATGCTCGACGACGTCGTGCGGCTGGTCGACGCGCAGCGGATCAAGCCGGTGGTCGATCGCGTGTTCGGCTTCGACGAAGCGCCGCAGGCCTACGCGTACCTGCAGTCGGGGCAGCATTTCGGGAAAGTCGTGATTCGCGTCGCCTCGTAACGAAAGAAGGCGGCTCGGGCCGCCTTCTCTCCCTCCGCCGTTCAACCGCCCCGCCTCGTTCCCCCGTCCATAGCGCATTCGCGCAAATGCTTTTCCGAATCCGTTATTGGATCGCGCCGCCGCGCGTTTTTATACTCGTCAGCACTCTCTGATGAAGAGTGCCAACCAATTTCGACGCAACAGAACAGGACGGAAAGATGAGCCTACGCCCCTTGCACGACCGGGTCATCGTGAAACGACTCGACCAGGAAACCACCACCGCCTCGGGCATCGTGATCCCCGACAGCGCCGCTGAAAAACCCGACCAGGGCGAAGTGATCGCCGTCGGCCCCGGCCGCAAGGACGCGGACGGCCAGCGCATCGTGCCCGACCTGCAGGTCGGCGAACGCGTGCTGTTCGGCAAGTACGCGGGTCAGGCCGTCAAGGTCGACGGCACCGAATTCCTGGTGCTGCGCGAAGAAGACATCGTCGCGGTCGTCAATCAATAACGGAGTGCAATCATGGCAGCGAAGGAAATCATTTTCAGCGACGTCGCCCGTGCGAAGCTGACCGAAGGCGTCAACATTCTCGCGAACGCGGTGAAGGTCACGCTCGGGCCGAAGGGCCGCAACGTCGTGCTCGAACGCAGCTTCGGCGCCCCCGTCGTCACGAAGGACGGCGTGTCGGTCGCGAAGGAAATCGAACTCGCGGACAAGTTGCAGAACATCGGCGCGCAACTCGTGAAGGAAGTCGCGTCGCGCACCAGCGATGCCGCCGGCGACGGCACGACGACGGCCACCGTGCTTGCGCAGGCGATCGTGCGCGAAGGCCAGAAATACGTCGCGGCCGGGCTCAATCCGCTCGACCTGAAGCGCGGGATCGACAAGGCGGTTGCAGCGGCCGTCGACGCGCTGAAAAAGATCAGCAAGCCGACCACCACCAGCAAGGAAATCGCGCAGGTCGCGACGATCTCCGCGAACGGCGAGGAATCGATCGGCCAGCGCATCGCCGAAGCGATCGACCGCGTCGGCAAGGAAGGCGTGATCACCGTCGAGGACGGCAAATCGCTCGCCGACGAACTCGACGTCGTCGAAGGATTGCAGTTCGATCGCGGCTATCTGTCGCCGTACTTCATCAACAATCCCGACAAGCAGATCGCCGAGCTCGAGAACCCGTACATCCTGCTGCACGACAAGAAGGTCTCGAACATCCGCGACCTGCTGCCGGTGCTCGAACAGGTCGCGAAGTCGGGCCGTCCGCTGCTGATCATCGCGGAAGACGTCGAAGGCGAAGCGCTCGCGACGCTGGTCGTGAACAACATTCGCGGCATCCTGAAGACGGTCGCGGTCAAGGCGCCGGGCTTCGGCGATCGCCGCAAGGCGCTGCTCGAGGACATCGCGATCCTGACCGGCGGGCAAGTCGTCGCCGAGGAAACGGGCCTCACGCTCGAGAAGGCGACGCTCGCCGAACTCGGCCAGGCGAAGCGCATCGAAGTGGGCAAGGAAAACACGACGGTGATCGACGGCGCGGGCGACGCGAAGAACATCGAGGCGCGCGTGAAGCAGATTCGCGTGCAGATCGAAGAGGCGACGTCCGACTACGACCGCGAAAAGCTGCAGGAACGCGTCGCGAAACTCGCGGGCGGCGTCGCGGTCATCAAGGTTGGCGGTGCGACCGAGATCGAAGTCAAGGAGAAGAAGGATCGCGTCGACGACGCGCTGCATGCGACGCGCGCGGCCGTCGAGGAAGGCATCGTGCCGGGCGGCGGCGTCGCGCTGATCCGCGTGCGGCAGGCGATCCGCGAGCTGAAGGGCACGAACGCCGATCAGGACGCGGGCATCAAGATCGTGCTGCGCGCGCTCGAGGAACCGCTGCGCCAGATCGTCGCGAACGCGGGCGAGGAATCGAGCGTGGTCGTCGCGAAGGTCGCGGAAGGCACGGGCAACTTCGGCTACAACGCGCAGACCGGCGAATACGGCGATCTCGTCGAATCGGGTGTGCTCGATCCGACCAAGGTCACGCGCACGGCGCTGCAGAACGCGGCGTCGGTGGCCGGGCTGCTGCTGACGACCGATGCGACCGTGTTCGAAGCGCCGAAGGATGCGGCACCGGCCGCCGCGCCGGGCGGCCCGGGCGCGGGCGGGCCGGGGTTCGATTTCTGACGGCCGGGCCGCGCACCGGCCCGGCTGCGCGGCACCGCTTTCCACGCCGTACCGCCACGCGTGACGACGATTGTCGTCACGCGTTTTTTTTCCTCTTCGCCGATTCCGCAATCCGCGACCAGAAAGCGCAACATCGTTCAATCTCCGCCGCCGCCGATCCGTTACTTTTTGATCGCGGCCAGGCATCGCCGAGCAAGCCGGTGCCGCACGAAGGGCGTGCCCCCTTCGTCGTCGCCGGTGCGGGCGCCCGCCGCCGTTCATCGCCGACGTCATCGTGCCCAACCCACTCGCTGGAGAAATCGCATGTCATATCGTTCGTCACCCGCGCTCGTGATCGGCGCCTTCGCCGCGGCGCTCGCCGCCCCGGCCGGCGCGCAGCAATTCACCGACGCGCAGAAGAAAATCCAGGCCGAGCACACCGCGCTCGTCAAGGCCGGCAAGGTCGAACCGTGCTTCGGCACGGCCCTGAAAGGACAAAACGACTGCTACGCCGGTGCCGGCACGACCTGCGCCGGCACCAGCACCACCGACTACCAGGGCAATGCGTTCAAGCTGGTGCCGAAAGGCACCTGCACGGCGATGTCCACGCCGAACGGCCCGGGCAGCCTGAAGCCGAAGGCCTGACGCGACGCGATGCGGCCCGGCGTGCGTCGCGCCGGCCGCGTCGCCCGACAGGCTCGATCCCTCTTCGTCCACATTCTGGAGCCGCGCCGTGCACGAACCGTTCGTTGCCGCCCCCGCCGGCGCGCTGTGCCGCCGCGGCGGCGTCGGCCTGAAAGCCGAGCACTACCGGACCGTCGTCGACACGCGGCCCGACGTCGGCTTCTTCGAAGTACACGCCGAGAACTATATGGGCGACGGCGGCCCGCCGCACCGCTACCTGAGCGCGGTGCGCGAGCGCTATCCGCTGACGCTGCACGGCGTCGGCCTGTCGATCGGCGGTGCGCGGCCGCTCGACCGCGCGCATCTGCGGCGCCTGCGCGCGCTGCTCGCGCGCTATGCGCCGGCGCTGTTCTCCGAACATCTCGCGTGGTCGAGCCACGACGCGGGCTTTCTCGACGACCTGCTGCCCGTGCCCTACACGACGCAGGCGCTGCAGCGCGTCGTCGCGCATGTCGACGACGTGCAGCACACGCTCGGCCGGCAGATGCTGCTGGAAAACCCGTCCACCTATCTCGGGTTCGCCGAAAGCACCTACGACGAGCCCGACTTCATCGCGGAAATCGTGCGGCGCACCGGCTGCGCGCTGCTGCTCGACGTCAACAACGTGCTGGTGTCGTCGGTCAACCTGGGGCGGGACCCGCTCGCGTATCTCGACGCGTACCCGCTCGCGCACGTCCGGCAGATCCATCTCGCCGGCCACGCGCGCGAAGCCGACGAACGCGGCCGTCCGCTGCTGATCGACACGCACGACCGCGCGGTCGCCGAGCCGGTCTGGGCGCTGTACGCACGCGCGATCGACCGCATCGGCCCAGTGCCGACGCTGATCGAGTGGGATGCGCACGTGCCCGACTGGGCGACGCTGCAGGCACAGGCCGACCGCGCCGACCGGGTCATGCACGCGTACGCAGCAGCAGCCCGTGCCGCGGCGCTCACCGCCTGACCCGCCAACCGCATTCGAGGAGACCGGCGATGACGCCGCGCAAGGTACTGATCTATTACGCCTGGAGCCGCCCCGGCGAAACCGGCGCGCCGCTCGGCATCATCGAGAACCGCTTCCCGACGCTGTTCGAAAGCCGCCGGATGGGCTATCCGCGCTACGCGGAGCTGGCCGACCCGGCCCGTTTCGACCAGACGGTCGCGGGCTTTCTCGATCACATCATGAAGCCCAACTTCGGCGGCTTCGTCGAACTGGCCGGCGCGCTGACCGGCACGCCGCCCGTGCAGATCGAGCGGATCGCGGATCATGGCCGGCTCGCCGCGCTCGACGCGGCGCTGCTCGACGGCATCGATACGCTGATCGTGATCAGCTTCGATTCGCTGCGCACGGCGCAGCTCGCGAGCGCCGCGGAAACGGACGCGGTGCGCCGATTTCTCGCGCAGCCCGATCACGTCGCGTTCGTGTGCCCGCATCACGACATCGGCGACGTATCGGGCCTGCCGCTCGAACAATGCCACGCGCACCAGCTCGCGGATTTCCTCCATCACGGCGACCGGTCGATCCCGCCGCAGCAGCGCTTCGGCGGCTTCGCGCGCTCGCTGCTGGCCGGGCTCGGCGTGCCGGTACTGAACCGCTTCGGACTGCGGCCGGCGGTCGCGCCCGACGGCACACCCGCCGCCATCGAAGCCGGGCCGGCCCCCGACCGGCTGCGGCTGCTCGACGGCGTCGCCACCTTCAACCGGCACCCGCACCTGCCGCACTTCGAACGTCACGGCGACGCGGTCGCGAAACTCGACGTGCTCGCGCGCCAGCCGATCGATCCGGCCGCGCCGCCGCATCCGTTCGCGCAAGCGCACGCGACGTTCGACGCGCTGCTCCAGTCGCGCGCGGACGCGTTCGCCGGCACCCTGCTGATCGGCGACGCGACGCTGTGGAGTTCGACCGCCGACGGCGTCGACAACCTGCGGCGACTGTGGGCCAACGTGCTGCAGCGGCCGCTCCGGACATGAGGCTGCCATGCAACGATCCAGCGTGAATCCGCCGCCCCGTCCGGCGCGCGACGACGCAGGCGCGACGCCGGACCTCGACGCGCGCCAGGCGGAATTCGCCGCGGCGATCGTGCATGCGGACCGCCCGCCGCCGTCCGGCCTGACCGGCCCCGACGGCGCGGCCGGCACGCGGCGCTTCGCGGTGTACCGCAACAACGTGATCGCCGGGCTCGCCAACGCGCTGAAGGCCGCGTTTCCGGCCACCTGCCGGATCGTCGGCGATGCGTTCTTCGCCGCGATGGCGCGCGCGTACGCGTCGCGCCATCCGCCGTCGTCGCCGGTGATGCTCGCATACGGCGCGGACTTCGCGACGTTCGTCGGCCGTTTCGAGCCGGCCGCGTCGCTGCCGTACCTGGGCGACGTCGCACGGCTCGAACATGCGTGGGCCGACGCGTATCACGCAAGCGAAGCCGTGCCGCTCGCACCCGCCGCCCTCGCGCGCATCGCGCCCGACCGGCTGCCGTCGATCTCGCTCGTGCTGCATCCGTCGGCGCGCGTCGTGCGCTCGGCGTTTCCGGTCGTCAGCCTGTGGCGGATGAACGTCGCGGGCGGCATGCCGGCCGCGATCGACATCGACGCGGGCGGTGAGGATGCGTTCGTCGTGCGGCCGGCCGCCGACGTCGAGGTGCGCACGCTGCCGCCGGGCGCGGCGGCCTTCATCGATGCGCTGACAGCAGGCGCGCGCGTGATCGACGCCGTCGACGCGGCGCTGGCCGACGCGCGCCGCTTCGATCTTGCCGGCACGCTGACGGCGCTGCTCGATGCGGGCGCCGTCGTCGACTGGAAGCCGGCCGGCCGCACCGCGCCCGATCGTTCGCCGAGGTCCGCATGAGCACGCTCGTTCCCCCCGCCGGCCCGCTGGAACGGCTCGTGCGCCGCTGCGCCGGCGGCATCGAAACGATCGCGCGCGGCGTCGCGCCGATCCTGCTGCGCATCGCGCTCGCGCTGCCGTTCTTCCGCTCGGGGCTGACCCGCTGGGACGGGTTCCTGTCGATCTCCGGCGGCACGCTGTACCTGTTCGAGAGCCAGTTCCGGCTGCATGTGTTCGGCGCGCTCGTCGGGCTGCCCGCGCCCGACGCGCTGGCGTTCGTCGTCGCGACGACCGAGCTCGTACTGCCCGTGCTGCTCGTCGCCGGACTCGCGACCCGTTTCGCGGCGCTCGCGCTGCTCGCGATGACCGGCGTGATCCAGCTCGTGTTTCCGGACGGCTGGGCGAATTTCCATCTGTACTGGGCCACGCTCGCCGTCGCGATCCTCGCGCTGGGCCCCGGTGGGCTGTCGCTCGATCGCGCCATCGACCTGGCATACCGCAAACGGCGCGGGCGCGCCGTCAGGCGGTAGCGCCGGGCGCCCGCGCGCATCGCCGGAGCCGCCTTGGACGCGATCTCGACCACGCTCGTGCTGCTCGCGTGCGTCATCGCCGGCAGCATCGTCAAGCGCGCGGCGCGACTGCCGTTGCCGCTCGCGCTCGTGCAGATCGCGCTCGGCGCGCTGGTCGCCGAACTGACCGGCTTTCGCGCGTCGCTCGCGCCCGATACCTTCCTGCTGCTGTTCGTCGCGCCATTGCTGTTTCTCGACGGCTGGCGCATCTCGAAGACCGGGCTGTACCGCGACCGCTGGACGGTCGCCGCGTTCGCGCTCGGCCTCGTGCTGTTTACGGTGGCCGGCGCCGGTTGGTTCATTCACTGGCTGATTCCCGCGATGCCGCCGGCGATCGCGTTCGCGCTCGCGGCGACGCTGTCGCCGACCGATTCGGTCGCCGTGTCCGACATCGCGCAGCGCACGCCGCTGCCGGCCAGGCTGATGCACGTGCTCGAAGGCGAGGCGCTGCTGAACGACGCGTCGGGCCTCGTCTGCCTGCGCTTCGCGATCGCGGCCGCGCTGACCGGCGCGTTCTCGCCGGCGGCCGCGCTCCGCGCGTTCCTGTGGCTGGCGATCGCCGGCGTGGGCGCCGGCATCGCGGTGGCATGGCTCGCCAATCGCGTGAAGGACTGGACCGCCGCGCACTTCGGCGAGGAGACCGGCGTGCAGATCCTGATCAGCCTGCTGCTGCCGTTCGCCGCGTTCATGATCGCCGACCGGATCGGTGCGTCGGGCATCCTGGCCGCTGCCGCGGCCGGCATCGCGATGAGCGCCGAGGAGCTGGCCGGGCGCGCGCTGCCCGGCACGCGAATTCGCCGCGCGGCCGTGTGGGATGCGCTGCAGTTCGCCGGCAACGGCGTCATTTTCGTGCTGCTCGGCGGGCAGTTGTCGTTCGTCATCGCCGGCGCCGGGCGCGCGCTACGGCAGACCGGGCAGCCGCACGCGGGCGAGTTGCTCGTATACATCGCGGCGATCGGCGGCGTGCTGCTCGCGCTGCGCTCGGCCTGGGCGTGGGCGGCGCTGCGCGTGATCCGGTCACGCGGCGCGCGGCGCGACGACGCCGGCGGGCTGCCGGACTGGCGTCTCGTCGCGGTGACGTCGCTCGCCGGCGTACGCGGCGCGGTGTCGCTGTCCGGCATCATGACGCTGCCGCTCGCGCTCGCCGACGGTTCCCCGCTCCCCGCGCGCGATCTCGCGATCTTCCTCGCGGCCGGCGTGATCGTGGTCAGCCTGCTGGCCGCCGACGTCGGGCTGCCGCGGCTGCTCGACGGCATCGCGCCGCCGCACGAGACGCGGGACGCGCGGCAGGAGCGCATGGCCCGGCGCAACGCCGCGCGCGCGGCGATCGCCGCCGTCGAATTCGCGATGCGCGACGCCGCGCGGGACGGCCAGGACGCCGATCTCGTCGCCCGGGCGGGTGCCCGGCTGATCGCACACTATCGCGAGCAGGCGTCCGCGCAGCGCGGCGCGACGGGCCACGCGCAGGCCGCGGCGCGGCTCGCCGACGTCGAACGCCGGCTGCGCGTGCTCGCGCTCGACGCGGAGCGCGACGCACTGTACCGCCTGGCCCGTTCGGGCCGGCTACACGATGAGCTGGCGCGCGCGCTGGTACGCGAGATCGACCTGCAGGCATCCCGGCCGGCCCTGCGCCGCGCGCGCGGTTGAACCGGGTCGGGTCGCCGGATTCCGTGGTCCGCCGTCCTCCCCGATTCGTTCTCCGGCGGAACGATTCGCCACCGGCGCAGCGTGATACCATCGGCTCGCAATGTCCGGCGGCCGCGTTTTCGGCCGCGCCCGGCACGACGCGAACGGAGTAAGCGATGGCCGATCCGCAATTGCAACTGCACCGCCCGGCGCAGCCGGAACGCGTGTCGATCCACCAGATTTTCAACGTGCTGTCGCACCGCCCGTTCGCGACCACCCGTGAGCGCGGCTGGTCCGGCATCACGGTCGATCTCTACGATCCGCTTCCCGACGTCTGCGAGCGCTATCCGGCGCTCGACCATCATGTGATCTGCTACTGCCCGTACGGCAGCGCGCGGCTCGTGCAGGGCCGCGACGGCGTCACCCACGAGAGCCTCGTGTCCGCCGGCGTATCGATGCTGATGCCGGCCGGCTACGATTCGCGATGGGAGGGCCACGCGTCGGCGACCGCACGGCTGCGTATACCGATCGCGCTCGTCGCGGCGGCGGCCGAACAGCTCGCCTCGCGCGTCGCGCCGGTCGAATTGCGCAACGTCTTCTCGACGCGCGACGTCGTGATCGAGCATATCGCGCAGATCCTCATCGCGGAACTCGGCCGCGCGCCGCACCCCGCGCAGACGCTGATCGCCGATCAACTGTCGAGCGCGCTCGCCGCGCATCTCGTGCGCAGCTACAACCTGTTCGAGCCGATCCTGCCGGCCGACGTGCCGCCGCTCGGCCAGAAGGAGATCGCGCGCGTGACCGACTACATCGAGACCCATCTCGAACGCCCCATCGGGCTCGACGAACTCGCGGGCCTCGTCAACGTGAGCCGTTTCCACTTCACGCGGCTGTTCAAGCGCAGCACGGGCATGACGGCGAGCGGCTTCATCGAGCGCTGCCGGATCCGCCGCGCGCAGACGCTGATTCTCGACACCGACCTGCCGCTCGCGGACGTCGCGCTGATGACCGGGTTTGCCGACCAGAGTCATTTCACGCGGCGCTTTCACCGGCACGTCGGCTGCACGCCGGCCGCGTTCGCGCGCGATTGCGGCCGGCGGCGCGCGACGCGCAGGACGGGCGAACCGGGGCCATTCACGGCGTGAGCCGGCAACGGCACCGTTCGCGCGCCTACTGCAGATAGCGGACCACGAGCCGCGTCACCTCGTCGGCCAGCGCATCGAACGCCGCATCGGAGAAGTCGTCTCCGTGATGGAGCACGGCCGTGTGCGTGAGCGCTTCGATCGACGTCACGCACACGAACGCGGCCATGCCGAGGTCGACCGCGCGACACTCGTTGCGATGCGCGTCGAGATACGCGGAAAAAAACGCGTAGAAATCGTGATTGAACCCGCCGACCCGTTCGAGCACGCCCGTGCGCGGAATCTGCTCCGACAGCACGGCATGCAGCCTCGGATCGATGCGATGCGCATCGATGGCCGCGCCGACGATCTTGCGCACCGCCGCTGCCACCGGTAGCGCCTCGACTTCCGCCAGTGCCGCCCGCACCGTGTCCATCAGTTCCCGGCGATGGCGCTCGCCCACCGCCGCGACCAGCGCCTCCTTGCCCGGGAAATACTGATAGAGCGAACCGATGCTCACGCCGGCCTTGTCGGCGATGCGGTTCGTACTGGCCTTGTCGAAGCCTTCCTTGACCAGAATGCGAGCAGTCGCTTCGACCAGCGCGTCCACCGTCGCGCGCGAGCGCTGCTGTGACGCGTGTTTACGGGGTTTCGTGACGGGCCGCCGTGCCATGGGTCGCGCTCCGAATGCGAGTAGGGAAATGCGAGCGATCGCTCGTATTATGCATCGGACGGATCGCCTGCGACGGCAGCCGCGATCCGGACGGAATGCCGCCCTGCCCCATACCGGAAGGAGAATGCCGATGAGCCTGGCACCCTATGCGAAGCTGCTTGCTGTCAAACGATGGGCCGATCGCGGCCTCTACGACGCCGTCACGCACAACATCGATCGACTCGGCGCCGACGATGCAACGCTGATGATGCGTATCCTCGATCACATTCACGTGGTCGACCGCATCTTTCAGCATCACCTGCAACGCGTGCCGCATGCGTTCCGCTCGGCGCGCTCCGACGTGCTGCCCGCGCTCGGCACGCTCGCGCCCGGCGCACGGGAGGTCGACGACTGGTACGTGTCGTATGTCGACAGGCTGACGCCGGCCGAGCTCGACGAGACGATCGATTTCACATTCACGAGCGGCAAGCCGGCACGCATGCGGCGCAGCGACATGCTGCTTCATGTGTGCATGCACGGCACGTATCATCGCGGCAATGCCGGTGCGCTGCTGCAACTGCGCGGCATCGTGCCGGGCCGCGACTCGGTCGCGGATTTTCTGGAGGAGTCGATGTGACGGCGCGTGGATTGCATCGAACGCCCGCCATGCAAGAAGGCCGCTTGCGGCGCGTCATCGACGACATCCGCAAGCGGCCTTGTCACTCTCAGCGCAGCTCAGCGCCGCGTCGCCAGCCTCTTCACGACACGCACGAGCGCATCGACTTCATCGCACGTGTTGTAGAACGCCAGCGACGGCCGCACCGTCGCTTCGAGCCCGAAACGCCGCAAGATCGGTTGCGCGCAGTGATGCCCGGAGCGCACCGCGATGCCCTCTTCGTTCAGCGCCTGCCCGACCTCCTCGGTCTCATAGCCCTTCAGCACGAACGACAGCACGCTCGCCTTGTCGCGCGCGGTGCCGACGAGCCGCACCCCCGGCACCGGCGCGAGCACGCTCGTTGCATACGCAAGCAGGTCGTGTTCGTAGCGCGCGATGTTCTCGATGCCGACGCGGCTCACGTAATCGAGCGCCGCCCCCAACCCCACCGCATCCGCGATGTTGCCGGTGCCGGCCTCGAAGCGGTTCGGCGGCGGCTGGAACACCGTGCGCTCGAACGTCACGTCCGCGATCATGTTGCCGCCGCCCTGCCATGGCGGCATGTCGTCGAGAATCGCGCGCTTGCCGTACACGACGCCGATCCCGGTCGGCCCGTAGATCTTGTGCCCCGAGAACACGAAGAAATCCGCATCGAGCGCCTGCACGTCGACGCGCATGTGCGAGATCGACTGCGCGCCGTCGACGAGCGCCTTCGCGCCCGCGCGATGCGCGAGCTCGACGATCTCCTTCACCGGCACGACCGTCCCGAGCGCATTCGACACCTGCGTGACGGACACGATCTTCGTGCGATCGTTGAGCAGCTTCCGGTATTCGTCGAGCAGCACCTGCCCCGAATCGTCGACCGGAATCACGCGCAGCTTCGCGCCCTTCTGCGCGGCGAGCTGCTGCCACGGCACGATGTTCGCGTGATGCTCGAGATGCGACACGACGATCTCGTCGCCTTCGCCGACGTTCTGCACGCCCCACGTCTTCGCGATCAGGTTGATCGCCTCGGTGGTGCCGCGCACGAACACGATCTCGTCCGGCGACGAAGCGCCGATGAAACGTCGCACGGTGTCGCGCGCATGCTCGTACGCATCCGTCGCGCGGCCCGCCAGTGCATGCGCGGCGCGGTGGATGTTCGAGTTCTCGTGCGCATAGAAATACGCGAGACGGTCGATCACGGCCTGCGGCTTGTGCGTCGTCGCCGCGTTGTCGAACCAGACGAGCTGCTTGCCGTTCACGCGCTCCTGCAGGATCGGGAAATCGCGGCGAATGGCGTTCACGTCGAACGGCGGGTGCGCACCGCGATGCAGGTTGCCCTGCGGCTCGACCGCCTGGGCATCGTCGATGAAGTAACGCGGCACCTCGGCGCCCGACGCGCGCGAGACCGGCACGTCGCGATGCACGGCGAGCAGGTCGCGCAGCGCATCGTCGCCCGGCAACCCGAATGCTTCAGGCGACGCGAGGCCGTTCGACGGCACGACGATGTCCTGCGGCGTCGCCTGCCAGCCTTGCAGCGAACCGTCGGTGAAGTAGTACGGCGACGCAGCTGGCGCAGCCTTCACCGCGCCGTCCGATACCGCCGCGCTCGCCTGCGGCACGCCGAGCGCCGCACCGCCGACGCGCGGCTCGAATGCGGGCGCGATCGACACCGCGTTGTCGGGCAGCCCGTTCTGTGCGGCCGCATGCGGCGCGAGCGCGGGCACGCGGTTTCCCAGCGACAGCACGTGCGTCGGCGCGGACGGCGCGAGGTTCGCGCCGGGCGCCTTGCCTTGCGGCAGCGCGAGCCCCGGCACGCCGGTGCCCGTGCCGCCCGGCCCCGCGAGCGGCGAGCCGGCCGGCGCCGGGTTGCTCACCGACGCGAGAATCGGCGCGGCCGCCGGCAATGCGGACGGCACGCCGCCGACCGCCCCGCTGCCCGCCGACAGCCCGGGCGCGGTGGCCTGCCCGGGCGGCGTCGCGAAGAACTCCGACGCGAGCCGCGCGAGCGCCGCCGGATCGGGCAGGCCCGCCGGCAGCGGCGCGTGCGGCAGCGCGAGCGCGTCGCTGCTTGCCGAGCCGGGATTAACGGTAGGTGTCGGGATAGTCATGGTACTTGGCGATTTCGACGTCATCGAGGACAGCCAGCGCATCCGGCGAATGGACCGCGAGCGAGCAGTACAGCGAGATCAGATACGACGCGATCGCCTGGTTGTTGATCCCCATGAAGCGCACCGACAGGCCCGGCCCCTGCTCGCCCGCGACGCCCGGCTGATAGAGGCCGACGACGCCCTGGCGCTTGTCGCCGACGCGCACCAGCAGGATCTTGGTCTTGCCGTCCGCGACGGGCACCTTGTCCGACGGGATCAGCGGAATGCCGCGCCACGTGAGGAATTGCGAGCCGAACAGGCTGACCGTCGGCGGCGGCACGCCGCGCCGCGTGCATTCGCGGCCGAACGCGGCGATCGCGAGCGGGTGCGTGAGGAAGAACGCGGGTTCCTTCCACACCTTGGTCAGCAGTTCGTCGAGATCGTCCGGCGTCGGCGCGCCCGTCAGCGGGAAGATCCGCTGCTCGTCCGTCACGTTCGCGAGCAGACCATAGTCCGGGTTGTTGATCAGCTGGCTTTCCTGCAGCTCCTTGATCGTCTCGATCGTCAGGCGCAGCTGTTCCTTGATCTGGTCATGAGGACTGCTGTAGAGATCGGAGATCCGCGTATGCACGTCGAGCACCGTGCTCACCGCATTCAGGAAATACTCGCGCGGCTGTTCCTCGTACGGCACGAAGGTCTGCGGCAGCACGCTTTCGTCCTCGAGCTGCGTGCATGCGGCGCGCACGGCTTCCGGGTTCTTCACCTGGTTCAGGCGATAGATGCCGGCCTCGACCGGCACCCATTGCAGCAGATGGGTCAGCCAGCGCGGCGTGATCGTGGAAAGCTGGGGGACGGTCTTGGTAGCGTTCGCTAGTTGGCGGGCGGCGTGATCGCTCAGCGCAGCCGTGCCGCTTGCAACGGTCGACATGTGTGGCTCCGGATTCTTAAGATGAAAAACGGGATTGCTTATGACGCTTGGTGATTATCGGAAGCACGCACCTGCCGGCTCAACATGCTATAGCCGTCACACGGCACAACCGAACGGGAAAAAACGGGACGCCGTCAGGTGACGTACGCGCCGGGCAGCAGCGTCGAGATCGACACGTCGAATGCGCGTGCGATCTTGTCGGCGGTGACGATCGATGCGATCGCCTCGCCGCGCTCGATCTCGCCGACATACGAACGGTTCAGCCCCGCGTGTTCGGCGAGCTGCTCCTGCGACCACGTGCGTGCCTCGCGCAGCTTGCGCACGTTGGCGCCGAAGTGCTGGATCAGATCGCTCATGTCGTCACCTGCGTGTCGGGTACCGGCTCGGCCGGCTCAGTCGGCTCGACCCGCGCGCGCGGCGCGGCATTCGCTTCGCTGCGCAGCACGGCCTGCGTGACGTTCGCGCCGGCCGGCACGTCCTGCGTGAGCCACACGTTGCCGCCGATCACCGCGCCGCGGCCGATCGTGACGCGGCCCAGGATCGTTGCGCCTGCATAGATCACGACGTCGTCCTCGACGATCGGATGGCGCGCGAGCCCTTTCTCCAGATGGCCGGCCGCATCGCGCGGGAAACGCTTGGCGCCGAGCGTGACGGCCTGGTACACGCGCACGCGCTCGCCGATGATCGCGGTCTCGCCGATCACGACGCCCGTGCCGTGATCGATGAAGAAGCCGCCGCCGATGCGCGCGCCCGGATGAATGTCGATGCCCGTTTCCGCATGAGCCTGCTCGGCGATGATCCGCGCCAGCAGCGGCAGCCCGAGCCGGTACAGCTCGTGCGCGAGCCGGTGATGGATCATCGCGAGAATGCCGGGATAGCAGAGCAGCACTTCGTCGACGCTGCCCGCGGCCGGATCGCCATGGAACGCGGCCAGCACGTCGCTGTCGAGCAGCCGGCGAATATCGGGCAGGCGCGCGGCGAATGCCTGCACGGCCGTGGACGCCGTTTCGTCGATCCGTGCGTCGGCGTTGCGCTGACGCGCGGCGTAGCGCAACTCCAGCGTCACTTGCGCGAGCAGCGCGTTCAACGCCGCGTCGAGCGCATGGGCCACATAGAAGTTCTCGCTTTCCTGGCGCAGGTCGGGTGGCCCGAGCCGCATCGGGAACAGCACGCCCTTCAGCGCGCCGATGATTTGCGCAAGCGCCTCGCGCGCCGGCAGGTCGCGCCCGCCCGGTTCGAGCGAGCGCCGCTGCTTCTCGCGCCACGCGCGGCGCTCCGTCTGCAGCGACTGAACGATGTCGTCGATTTCGAATGCGGCCATGCTGACTTCTCCCCGTAACGGCCGTGACTCAGTCCTGCGCCCACGGCAGGTCGCGATGGCGCCAGCCGTTCCGGCCGCCGCGATGCTGCCGCTCGTCGAGGTCGCCCTCGAACCCTTCGAGCACGTTGAACACCTGCGTGAACCCGGCCTTCGCCGCGGCCTCGGCCGCCTGCGCGGACCGGTTGCCGCTGCGGCACAACAGCAGCACCACCGCGTCCTTGCCGGTCTTCGCTTCCAGTTCGCGCACGAAGCGCGGGTTGCGCGTCAGGCTCGTGCCGGTCGCCCACGGCACATGCAGCGACTCCGGCACGTGGCCGACGAATTTGCGTTCCTCCGCGGTGCGCACGTCCACCAGCAACGCGTCGCCGGCGGAGAACAGCGCCCACGCCGCTTGCGGCGCCACGCCGCCCGCGTATGGCGTGCCCGCCGATGCGGCCGCCGCGCGGGCGTCCTCGAGCGCCTGCTGTGCGGCGGTTCGTTCTTCCAATGCAAAAGTCATGACGCTTCCTTGTTCTCGCAGATTCGTATGAACAAACACCCTGGGAATGCGGCCGGTGCAGCTTGCATGCTGTCTATAGCCGTCAGCCCCACTATGCGAGCGCGCTCGGGGAAGCTGAACCAATAAAAATTCATTTCCTAATCAGCGGCGCGTGAAATGCAATAGCAGAGGATCGTTATTGGGGCGGAGTCGTGGAGGATGTGAAGAGATGACCGTTCGGTGTCATGCATCGAAGGCTTTTGAAAGGCGTCCGTGCCGGTGAAGGCACGAGCGGCGCGCCGCACGTCGTCATGGAATGGAAGCGAGCACGGCAACCGCGAGGATTCGAGCGGCTTTCATGAGCGCGCTCACTGGAGGAAGTCGGGTATCGATCACCGGGCGTCCGACGCGAAGGACTTGGCATCGAACGTTTGCGGCGTGTCGACAGTAGGACCCGCTCACGTATCCGGCATGTTTCAACAACATGGCTTCAGCACAATCCGATGTTTCTGAAGCGGCGATCGATACAGTTCAATACAAACGCGTCGGTCTCGCCACGCTTGCACGGACGATAACGATTCAGGCGCTACAAGGTACGGACGCAATGCCGTACGCACGTGCGTCACACGACTTCATCACCGGATAACGCACCTGACGAACGAATCGGATCGAGAGGTCGCGCGCATCTACATCCCTGAAGCAATGCGAAGCATTCCCGCTTGAAACACATTCTGACAATCCACGTTCGTTGCCACGGCCTTTCCGCGCATTTTTCCGGAATCAGCGTCTTTTCGTGTGCGCCAGATCGTTATGCTTGCCGCCTCGTTCCGGTTCTTCATTGCTTCGGACACTTATCGATTCTTTCGATATCGATCCGATGACGGAGGAACGTATCAGGCATGCCAAGGAGTCTGGATGACCGATTCATTTCCCGATCCGCGACCGATAGCGGACACGCACACTGACGAACCCGCTGCTCAGGTCGATACACCCGACGCACCTGCGCCCCGCCCCGAACCGCCGCCGATCATCGTCGGTCGTGTTGAAGGGGTGACGATGTTCGCGAAAGGCACACCGCTTATCTGCATCTTGCAAATGCCCTTGCCCGGCGTCGTGATCTTCGTGCATGGCGTGAACTCCGAGGGCGAATGGTTCGATGCGACGGAGGATGGGCTGTGCAAGGGTCTCAATCGCCGGCTCGGGCGACTCGACGATCAAATGATGTATCACGGCATCGAAGCCGGGCAATTGACGCCGGCGAAGTACACGGAGAGCGTGACGCCGGATGGGTTTTTGAATCCGAAGCTGCTGGCGAACAACTATGTCAAGCCTGATCCGTCGTTTTCACCCGTCATTCACTTTCGGTGGGGTTATCGAGCCTCGGGCGAAGAACTCAAAGAGTACGGCGACAAGATCTTTCTGAACGAGAAGGACTATTGGGGCGGTGGTCCGTTCACGAATGGTTGTTCGAGCCTGCCTGATCTTTGGCACGGCGGCCTGGACGATCGAACGATGGGATGGATGACGGTGCAAGGCATCAATCCGACCAACCGGCCTTTGTATCGTGCACCGCCCCGCGCGTATGGCGTGCTCGCGGCCTTGCGATTGGCCAAATTGATCGAGTCGATTCGGCAGATGCAGGCCGACGTACCGATTACCGTCGTATGCCACAGCCAGGGCAACATCGTTGGCCTCACGGCGGCGTTCTTCGGCGACGCATTCCCCGATGTCGAAGATCCGTGGGGTCGCACCGGCCACTGCGTGGCAGACGCGTACGTGCTTGCGAATGCACCGTACAGCCTTGCGAATGCAGACGGTCCGTACAAATCCGACACGTTCATGGACACGTGGTCGCAACGCGCGACGAAAGATGCGAGCGGTCATCGTGGACGGCAGAGCTACGCCGCGCGCACGAAGACCTTCGGCAAGTTCCTGTCGATCATTGGTGCCCGAAAGGACTTCGAGCAGCCGGTGGACAAGGTCGATGAAGACATGAAAAACAAGCGGATCTCGCCGACGAGCAACCGGTCCTATGCCGCGCAAGAGGATCGCGATCGGCACGGCTTGAATGGATCGACGTATGGCCGCGTCACCGCGTATTGCTGTCCGCACGATCAGGTGATTTCAGCAGTGACGGTTCAGGGCATCGGCTGGCGCGGGATCAGCAAGCATGAACTTACCGATATCGGCGCGGCAGGCGTCCTGACGCAGCGGGTGTTCGCATCCGGTTTCCCGGTCGGCGTACAGAAACCCTACCGCTATTAGGAAGACGATTGGCGGCATGGCAAGTCAGGAACGAAATCGGGCTTCTGGTATCCGCCCTCGCCACCGGCCAAATTCAACTTGATCGGCGCCGTCAAAGGTAATGAAAGCGTTTGGGGGATAGCAGCAACGCTCGCAACTGCTCCGCTTATGTTCGTCGTCACCGGCATCAGCTCCGCGTTGAACATGCTCCGCGTGAACGCCGATCCGCCAAAGGGCTGGACGGTGGTAGCAGATGCGCCGGCGCTGGATGATCCCTTCCCGCCCAAGGCATTGCGGTTCGGCAAGCCCGTCGAAACGAAGGACGGCGACGCTGTAAGCGACTTCAACGAAGGCAACGATCCGCCGGCCGCTTGGCGTGATGCGAGCAAAGCCGATGCAGACAAGCGGGCTGACGATCCCTACGACCAGTACAAGGCAAAGAACGAGGACAGCGTTGCTCAAGGCACGGCAGCAACCGAAGCCGGGCAGCGCTACGAGGATCGCGCGTTGATGCGGATGGAGGCACGTCGCACGCTGAATACCGAGTGGCTCGACCGAGACGGCCATGTGATTGGCGAGGACGGCAAAAGCGAAATGCCCGAGGGCTACAAGGAATGGCGCGACAAGCAGATCGTTGACTGGCTTGATCGTGGCGCAACCAATAGCCCGACCAACCATTCAACAACGATGACCAATCCCGAGCATGCCGAGAAAGCCCTTGCGTATGACGTTGCCGTCGGTCGGTGCTATTTAACGCCCGACCAACTCTACGACTTGCGGATCGAGGCCGATTGGCGGATGGGGGACGGGATTCCCTCGGAGAATCCGAACAAGACGTATGCCGACTATTTTGCGTCTGGGACGCTTGATAGAACGCCTCTCCACGAATGGGTACATACCGAAGAAAGCGAAGGCAAGATGCCGACCGCGATCTTCGATGAGCGAGAAGGTCAGCTTTATTTGAAGGTCGGGGGTGCCGTATGAAGAGATTGATCGCTACATGGCCGCGACGTATCGCCGCCGCCATTTCGACATGGATGCTTGTCACCGTGCTCATGGCCACGCTGATGGCGCATGTGGAACAACCCGACCCGGCACATTTGGAAATAGGAGATTGGATGAAACGATTCGTTGTCTTGCCTGCCTTGGCCGCCCTTGCGGTGTTTATGTTCACCACGGCCATGATGCGTCCTGTACAAGCCTCGCCTGCCCAAGCACCTGCAGGGAGCACCGCGAAAGTAGTAGAAGAGCCGGCGAAGCCATTCTTCGCTCAGGTTGTCGGCCTGGTCTGGTTGAATCCATTGGAACGTATGGACTATCCGACCGAATGGCAGTTGCTGTGGACGCAAGGGCTAGCCACACCAAACAAGAACGATGACATGGTGAGGACAGACCCAAAATCGTTCGCAACCCTTCAATCGATCGGAGCACTGGTCTACGGCAACCGAGGAAAGGAAACGTTCAATGGCTTCTACGCCAAGTACATCGACAAATTCATCCTCCTCCTGCGCGCTCGCTACTTCAGTAACGCGAGCTACTTCTACACGGTAAAGTCCGAAAACCCGCGCAATTGGCGCGAACTCGCGGGCATACGGGTCGAAGCTGCCGTTCCGCCCCGGCTTGACCCGGCCTTTGCCAAATCGCGCATGGTCGATCGGATGATGAATTTCTTCGAAATCGGTCCGCCGTCACCCAAGACGCTTTGGAGTCGCGACACGCCCCCCGATGTGCACATCACCCAAGGCGGTGCGAACGCCGGCTTCACGTCGCTGAACAACGCGCTGGACTACTTGCAGGCGAATCCTGACAAGAGCGTGTGGGTGATGAACTGGGACGCACCGAGCTTCCCGCCCACGGACGCCCAGATCAACGAAAACCTCGTCGTGCTGTTCCTCGCTGGCCCGAATTTCAACACCGAGCGCGAACCGCTCGCGTGGATCAGCAAGCCCGCAACCGGCAATACACAGGCGTTTGAGCGGAAGGTCGGCACGACGCGCGCCGTACAGGCATGGAAGGCAACCATCGATGAAGCAGCACGCAATGCCGGTGTAGCGGTTCCGGACCTCGAATACATCTTCCACGACGCCGGCAAAGCCAGCGACACATCGTCGTCACGCCTTGTTTCGCTCACACGAACGTTGACCGAAACCCTTCCGGAATACGACTACATGAAGCAGACCTTCAACACGGCCGGACTGCTCGGCGACATGGGAACCGGCAGCGCATTGACCAACGTGGCGCTCGCGATCGGCCGCGTCAATCACTACGGCGGCAACGCACTGGTTGCCGGGACAACCGACCCCGAACATCCCGTCGCGGTAATCGTCAGGCCGCCGTCGAAGCTCACTCCGATCGATCCGACCAAGGACTGGTTCCGCGCACGCGGCGGAAACAACGCCTACCTGCCGTGGTGGGGCCGCCGATACGACACCGATTACGGGATGCAGGGTTATTCGTGGTGATGCAAACCGACTCGGTGGCATGGTGCGTGAAAACGCGACCGCCACGTCGAGCAACAGGAGATTGGATGAAACGATTCGTTGTCTTGCCTGCCTTGGCCGCACTTGCGGTGTTTATGTTCACCACGGCCATGATGCGTCCCGCACAGGCGGCGCCTGCCCAAGAGCCTGCAAGGAACATCGCGCGAGCAGCGGAAGAACCGACGAAGCCATTCGTCGCACAGGTTGTCGGCCTGGTCTGGTTGAATCCGTTGCAACGTATGGACTACCCGACCGAATGGCAATTGTTGTGGACGCAGGGCCTTGCTGCGCCGAACAAAAATGACGACATGGTTCGAACGAAGCCAGAAAAGTATTCGTCACTTCGATCCATTGGCGCATTGGTTTACGGGAATGAGGGGGAGGAAACGTTCAAGGGCTTCTATCACAAGTACGCGAGAAAATTTTTGCTGTTGATGCGCTCACGCTATTTCGCAAATGCGCAATATTTCTACACCGTGAAGTCCAAAGACTCCAAGGATTGGCGCGAACTTGCCGGGATACATATCGAGTTCGCGTTGCCTCCGCGGCTCGATCCGATCGAAGCCAGAGAATACTTGGCCAATGAGACCGTCGAATACTTCGAAATCGGTCCGCCGTCACCCAAGACGCTTTGGAGCCGCGACACGCCGCCCGATGTGCACATCACCCAAGGCGGTGCGAACGCCGGCTTCACGTCGCTGAACAACGCGCTGGACTACTTGCAGGCGAATCCTGACAAGAGCGTGTGGGTGATGAACTGGGACGCACCGAGCTTCCCGCCCACGGACGCCCAGATCAACGAAAACCTCGTCGTGCTGTTCCTCGCCGGCCCGAATTTCAACACCGAGCGCGAACCGCTTGCGTGGATCGGCAGGGCTGCAACCGGCAATACACAGGCGTTTGAGCGGAAGGTCGGCACGACGCGCGCCGTACAGGCATGGAAGGCAACCATCGATGAAGCAGCACGCAATGCCGGTGTAGCGGTTCCGGACATCGAATACATCTTCCACGACGCAGGCAAAGGCAGCGACACATCGTCGTCACGCCTTGTTTCGCTCACACGGACGTTGACCGAAACCCTTCCGGAATACGACTACATGAAGCAGACCTTCAACACGGCCGGACTGCTTGGCGACATGGGAACCGGTAGCGCATTGACCAACGTGGCGCTCGCGATCGGCCGCGTCAATCACTACGGCGGCAACGCACTGGTTGCCGGGACAACCGACCCCGAACATCCCGTCGCGGTAATCGTCAGGCCGCCGTCGAAACTCACGCCGATCGATCCGACCAAGGACTGGTTCCGCGCACGCGGCGGAAACAACGCCTACCTGCCGTGGTGGGGACGCCGATACGACACCGATTACGGAATGCAGGGTTATTCGTGGTGATGTCAACGACACGGTAGCGCGATCCGTGCGGCCGGTTTCGCGCCGCCGTGTCATTCAACGCAACAACCAAAGCGCGACGCACCATCCGAGCCGGGCGTAGTCGCACGCAACGTCCCACCGACGACAGAACTGCAACGCACAGCGCGCTTCGCAACGCGCATACCCGATCAAGGCGCCAGCCGCGTAAACACATAATCGTGATGCTTCACCCGCGCCTGATGACACGCAAAGCACGTCTGGTGCTGACCGAGATCGGCCGGCACGCCGTTGACGAAGCGCCCGAACCCCCAGCCGCCCGTCGACGCATAGCGACGCGAGTCCTTCACCATCACCTGCACGGTGGTCGCCTGGCCGGGCACCGTCGCCGGCGCGAACTCGTCGGACTGCTTGCGCTTGTAGGCAAGCTTCACGAGGATCGTGCCGTCAGGAAACGGCAACGTCGCCTGTTCGAGCGCGCGGATCGCAACGGGGTTGCCGAGCACGACGCGCAACTCGTCGAGCGGCGCCGCCTCTTCCGCCGGCGCAACCATTTCCCACTTCCGGTAACCGGGCGGGATCGTCACACCGTAGATCGGCGACGCGGCGGGCTTCGACGCATCCGCAAACGCAGCCGGCCCGCTCGCCGTCAACGCGCCGGCCAGCAACGCACCCGCAACCCGCACATGCCGCGCGCCACGGCGCAAAACGCCAGCACCCGCCCGCATCACAGATGCTCCACCTGCAGGATCGCATCGGCAAATGCCTGCGGCGCTTCCTGCGGCAAGTTGTGACCGATGCCGCCGGCGATCGTCCGGTGTTGATACTTGCCCGTGAACTTCTTCGCATACGCAGCCGGTTCCGGATGCGGCGCGCCGTTCGCATCGCCTTCCATCGTGATCGTCGGCACGGTGATCGCCGGCCCGGCAGCGAGACGCCGTTCGATGTCGTCGTATTGCGCCTCGCCCTTCGCGAGTCCGAGGCGCCAGCGATAGTTGTGGATCACCACGGCCACGTGATCGGGGTTCTGGAACGACGCCGCGCTGCGCGCATAGGTTTCGTCGGAGAACTGCCACTTCGGCGACGCGAGTTGCCAGATCAGCTTGTTGAACGCATCGCGATTCGCCGCATAGCCGAGCGCGCCGCGCTCGGTCGAGAAATAGAACTGATACCACCACTGGAATTCGGCCTGCGGCGGCAGCGGCTTGCGATTCGCCTCCTGGCTGCCGATCAGGTAGCCGCTCACCGACACCAGCGCCTTCACGCGTTGCGGCCACAGCGCCGCGATGATGTCGGCCGTGCGCGCCCCCCAGTCGTAGCCGCCGAACACCGCGCGGTCGATCTTCAGCGCATCCATCAGCGCGACGATGTCGACGGCGGTCACCGCCTGCTGGCCGTTGCGCACCGTGTCGGCCGAGCGGAACGTCGTCGACCCGTAGCCGCGCAGATATGGAACGATCACGCGGTAGCCCGCCACCGTGAGCAGCGGCGCGACTTCCGCGTAGCTGTAGATGTCGTACGGCCAGCCGTGCAGCAGGAACACGACCGGCCCGTTCTTCGGGCCGAGATCCGCATACCCGACGTTGAGCACGCCCGCGTCGATCTGGTGGATCTTGCCGAGCGACGCGACGCCGGCCGCGCGCTTCGGCGCCGACGCATCGGGCGCCGACTGCGCGCGCGCCAGCGAGCCGAACCCGAGGTCCGCCAGACTCAGGCTTGCGAGCGTCGTACCAAGGATCAGGCGGCGGCGGGTATTCACGGTATCAGGCATGACTCGTTCTCCATTGTCGATCGCTAAGGAAGGGGCCCGCGGCACGTGCGGGCGCTCCGGTGTCGCCGTTCACGCGGGTGGCGCATGGCACCGCGCCGCCGTGCGAACGACTTCACCGGTTTTATATCCGAACGGTCCGGATGCTTTGTATCTCAATGTATCCGTGCTCGGAAACGACACACGGCGATTCAAAATCGCACGCGAAACGGCGCGTTTCGGGGCCGCGCGGCACGCACGGCCCCGTGCGCCGATGCGTCAGAGCAGCTTGACGATCGCGGGCACGCTGAGCACCGCGACGTAGTAACCCATGAACTGCACGCCCGTGTTGAACGCGAACAGGCGCGACAGCATGCCGCCGAACAGGCCGACCGTGACGATCACCGCGAGCCCGAGCAACTGGCCTTCCCAGACCCCGATCACGACGATCAGCCCCGCGAAGGTCGCGATGATCGCTTCGTGGCTCAGCTTGCGCGCGACGAACGACGCCGCGCGGTGCGCATGATGCATCGCCAGCGGATACGCGATCAGCGCGGCCAGCAGGATCGACAGCAGCCCGTAGCCGAGGAACTCGGGCCAGCTCATCAGCGTATGCAGGTTGTGGATCTGTCCGCTTGCCGCGTCGACCGTGAAGCGCGGCGGCGCGTTGAAGAGCGGCGCGGCCGGGCCCGCAGCCACCGGGCTCAGCGGCAGCCCGAACGCGATCAGCGGAATCAGCGCCTCGGCGATGTAGGTCGCCTCCGTCACGCCGTTACGCGCGGCGATCACGGTCGTCAGCCGCTGATATGCATGCCGCACGCGCGCACCGACGATCTCGCCCATCAGCACCGTCATCGCGACCGGGCTGAACACGAACGTCGCGCTCGACACGGCGGCCGTCCCGACCGTCCACCCCACCTGCTCGCGGTCGAGCACCTTCAGCGGATTCGGGAAATAGCCGCGCCAGCGCTTCACGTCCGGTGCGAGCACGAACGTCGACGGCCCGTTGCGACGCATGCGCCGCCGCTCGGCCGGCGACAGGATCGAGAACAGGTCGGCAACCAGCGGGCCGATCGCGATCCCGAGGAAGTAGCTGACGCTGAGCTTCACGCCATAGTGACCGGTCAGCGCCTGCAGCCCGACCACCAGCATCACGAACGGCACGAGCAGCAGCACCGCCGCCCAGCGCCCCGCAGAGAAATACGCGATGCCGACGGCAGCCGCGAGGAACACCCACGGCGCGGCCTTCGCGATCGTCATGCCGAACGGCGCGAGCAGCGACGCGAACAGCACCGCGAGCGGCAGCGCGACGAACGCGGCGACGATCGCGCCGGAGATCATCTTGCGCAGCGCGATGTGCGGCACGCCGAGCGCGCGCAGCAGCGTCGCCTGCTGCAACAGCGGCGCGGCCATCGTGTCGCCGGGAATGCCGAGCAGCGCGGTCGGGATCGCGTGCGTGATGTGCTTGGCCACCGCGCCCGCGAGGAAGAACGTGAACACGCCGGCGGGCGGCACGCCGAGCAGTGCGACGAGCAGCGTGAGCGGCGCGATCGTCGTCGTTTCGTCGGTGCCGGAGATCAGCCCGATGCCGGAGAACACGATCGCGCCGAGCAGACCCATCGCCAGCGCCGACGGCAGTGCATGCAGAAGCGCGTCCATCAGCGGCCTCCCGTGCGCGCCCGCGCGGACGATACTTCGTAGGACGCAAACAGGTCGAGCAGCCCGAGTTCCTCCATCTCCGCGCGCGCGCTCGGCGACAGGTCGCTCACCGACCCGAGCCCGCCCGATGCTTCGGCAAGTTGCCGAAGCGCTTCGTCACGCTCGGGGCCGTCGGCCGCATGCTCGATCACCGTGCGCTTCGGCTTGAACAGGCACGCGCACAGCGCGCCGGCCAGCAGACACCCCCCGAGGCCGATCAACATCGCATAGGCCCGTGCGATGGCCGCGTCCTGCACGAACGACGCGAGCGCGAGACGGCCGGCCTCGAACGCGCCAAGGCTGATCGCGATGCCGAGCAGGACCGACCAGGCCAGATGTTTCGTGGCCACCGTGTCGCCCCACACCTCGACGAGCGTGTCGGCGCCTGCATCGGCCTGCGCGAACGGCTGCGCGCGATGCGACGCCGCCGATACCGCGCCTGAACCGGTCTGTTCCATGTGTCTCCTCCTTGATTGATATGTGGCCGGCTGCTCCGGCACGGCATGCGTCATGCGGCATGCCCGCGAACGTCATGCGTCAGGCATCAGGCGTCGCTATGCGCCGCCAGCAGTTCGACCGCGAAATCCGCTCGCACGTCTTTCGCGGCAACCATCCGTTGCGCGATCCGGTCGATGTCCGCGCCCGTCGCGCCGGCCGCGACGGCGATGTTGCGCGCATGCAGCGCCATGTGGCCGCGCTGGATGCCTTCGGTCGCGAGCGCGCGCAGCGCCCCGAGATTCTGGGCAAGGCCGACCGCGACCGCAATCTCGCCGAGTGCCTGCGCGGACGTCACGTTCATGATTTTCAGCGCGAGACGCGCGAGCGGATGCGTCTTCGTCGCGCCGCCGACGAGCCCGACCGGCATCGGCATCTCGATCGTGCCGACGAGGTCGCCGTTGTCGGCCTTCTCCCACGTCGTCAGCGACGTGTAGCGGCCGCTGCGGCTCGCATACGCATGTGCGCCGGCTTCCACCGCGCGCCAGTCGTTGCCGGTCGCGACCACCACCGGATCGATGCCGTTCATGATCCCCTTGTTGTGCGTCGCCGCGCGATACGGATCGGTCGCCGCGAACACGTAGGCGTCGATCACGCGATCGATCACCGCTTCGCCGGCATAGTCGTCGGTGGCGAGCGTCGCGGCCGAGTACCGTACCTCCGCGCGTGCCAGCCGGAGATCCGCGAGATTGGACAGTATCCGCAACCGTACCTGCCCGCCCGTGATCGCTTCGATGCGCGTCGCGACGGCTTCGGCCATCGTGTTGACCGTGTTCGCGCCCATCGCGTCGCGCACGTCGACGATCAGGTGCGCAACCACCATCGCACCGCGCGGCGTATCCGGGAACACGTGCACCTCGATGTCGCGGCAGCCGCCGCCGAGGCCGACCAGCACCTTGTCGCGGCTGTTCGCGAGCGCGATCAGTTCGGCCGCGTGCCGCAGGATCGCGAGCCGCGCGCCGTACGGGTCGCCGACGCCGATCACCTGGACCTGCGCGCGCATCAGCGGGCCGCTGCTCGACGTGCGGAAACCGCCGGCCGCGCGGGACAGCTTCGCCATATACGATGCGGCCGCAACGATCGACGGTTCCTCGACGGCCATCGGCACAATCACGTCCTTATCGTTGATCCGGAAGTAGCCGGCGACCGCCATCGGCAACTCGAACGTGCCGATCACGTTCTCGATCATGCCGTTCGCGGTGTCGAGCGACAGCGCGCCGGGAGCGGCGAGCAGCGCGTGCTCGGCATCGTCGAGCCCGACGGTACGG
Source organism: Burkholderia sp. IDO3 (assembly GCF_003366075.1). Lineage (NCBI taxonomy): Bacteria > Pseudomonadati > Pseudomonadota > Betaproteobacteria > Burkholderiales > Burkholderiaceae > Burkholderia > Burkholderia sp. IDO3. The sequence goes on along the minus strand of NZ_CP028962.1, from coordinate 519,437 downwards.
GCCAGATGGGACAGGCGTTGTTCGGGCGTGAGCGAGCGGAAGTTCGGCAGTGCGGAATCGATGGTCATGATGTCGTTCTGTTTCGGGGTGACGGTATGGCCTGCCACGGTTGCGGCGGGCAGCGGATAGCCGAATAATAGTCACGCTGTACCCATTGAAAAGGTACAGACGAAGCAGACAGTCAGACATCCGTACCCATGACAGTGAACCCGTCCGACGGAACATCGCGATGAAACAGCGTGCAAGAGCCAGCCTGTCTGGCGCCATGGCGGACAATCTCGCCAGACAGATCGAGGAAGGCGTGTTGCCGGCCGGCGCGAAGCTGCCTTCCATCAGGGAATACGCTGAGGCGTCCGGATGTTCGAAGAACACCGTGATCAGCGCGTTCGAGATGCTCGCCGCCGACGGCCTGATCGAGCCGCGCCGCGGCTCCGGCTTTTTCGTCACGCGGCGCGCGGCGGCCGCGCCCGACATCGACGAGCCGAGTTCGCTCGACCGCGCGATGGACATCGTATGGCTGATGCGCGAACAACTTCACGAAAAGCCCGACGTGCTGAATCTCGGCGAAGGCTTCCCGCCGATCGAATGGCTTGAGGAAACGCGGCTGAACCAGTATCAGCAGCGCATCGTGCGCACCGGTTCCGCGTCGCTGTTTCGTTACGGCAGCCGCTTCGGTTACCTGCCGCTGCGCCAGTCGCTGCAGCAGAAGCTCGCCGGCTACGAGATCGAGGCGCCGCCCGCGCAGATCGTGCTCACGCACGGCGCGAACCAGGCGATGGACCTCGTGCTGCGCTACTTCGTGCGACCCGGCGATACCGTGCTCGTCGACGATCCCGGTTACTACCCGCTGTTCGGCAAGCTCAAGCTGAGCGGCGCGAACATCGTCGGCGTGCCGCGCGAGATCGACGGCCCCGATGTCGCGAAGCTCGCCGAGCATATCGCCGCCTATCGGCCGAAGCTGTTCTTCACGCAATCGGTCGGGCACAACCCGACCGCGACCGATACGAGTGCGGCGAAGGCGCACCGGATCCTGCAACTCGCCGACGCGCACGACCTGATCATCGTCGAGGACGATGCGCTCGCGGATCTTCGCCCGCGTTCGCTCACGCGCATCTCGACGCTCGATCAACTACGCAGGACGATCTATATCGGCAGCTTCTCGAAGTCGGTGTCGGCGGCGTTGCGCGTGGGCTTTCTCGCGTGCAACGCGGCGCTCGCGAGCGACCTCGCCGACGTGAAGATGCTGACTCACGTCAGCAGTTCCGAGTATTGCGAGCGCACGCTCGATGCGATCGTCAGCGACGGGCATTTCCTCCGGCATACGAATCATCTTCAGGAGAAGCTGCGACGCGCGACGGCCACCGCACTCGACGCGCTCGACCGGCTCGGCGCGCAGGTGTATCGGCCGTGCGAGCAGAGCCTGTATCTATGGGCCGCGTTGCCGGGGTGGTCCGATTCGATGGAACTGGCGCAGGCGATACTGGAGCGCGGCGTGATCCTCGCACCGGGCGCGGTGTTCTCGCCACAGGCCGACCAGCCGTCCGCGTATTGCAGGTTCAACGTCGCGTACCTCGCGGACAAGCGGTTCGCGCAGGCGTTGAAGGCGCTCTCGTAGCCACGGACGCGGCGGGGTCCTCGCTGGCCACTCGGATCGACGACCTTGTCGACTTCGAGGATCGTGATATCCGGAAGATGCCCTTTGTGCTCGCAATCGTATCGATGCTGCTGAAGCAGCGCGCAGCAAAAAACCAGCGCCTCGACGCGTAGCCGTATCCGATACGGAACCGGCACCGGGCTCGCGTGCTTAGCGTGTTACGGATCGATTCGCAGGCGTTCGACGACTCGACCGTTGACCAGATGCTCGTCGACGATCTCGTCGATATCGGTTTTATCGACGTAGGTATACCAGACAGCTTCCGGATAGATCACGACGATCGGGCCATCGCTGCACCGCGCAAAGCAGCCGGCACGATTGATTCGAATGCTAGGCGCGTGTTGGGAGGCGGCATCTGCCAGCCGCTTCTTTGCATACTGGCAAATTTCCGACGCCCCGTGGTCATTGCACGCCTCCCCGTTCTCGCGCGCATTCGTGCAGACGAAGACATGACGGTCGTAAAAACTCATCGCGATTCTCCTTTGGGCACCCGGCCGACGCTTACGCTCGCGCTTCGAAAATCGTTCACTCGACATGTCTCGGCACGGGCTTTCGCTCCGCGGGCGTCCACTGAATGATCACGATCCCGACCAACAGAATCACCGCCCCGACGATGCTGTACCAGGTCATCCGCTCGTGCAGCAGCAAAACGGCCAGTACCGTGGAAACCAGCGGCTCCAGCAGGCTCGCGATCGCGCCACCGACGGCGCCCGTACCCTTGATACCGCCCAGGAAAAGGGTTTGCGCAATCGCCGTCGGCACCGCGGCCACATAAAGCAGCATCAGCCAGCCGTCCATCGAGTAATGGAGCTGCAGCCCGTCGTGAAGACCGAACGGCAACAGCGCCAATGCGCCAATGGCAAATCCGATCCCGCCCGCGTGCATGGGGCTGCAGATCTTTCCTGACGCCCGGGCGGCCAGTACATAAAAGGCCTGGCAGACCGCACAGGCAACCGCGATCGCGACGCCGATCCAGAATTGCCGGACATCCTGAACGACGCCTGACGGAAGACCGACCAGAAACACCGTGCCCACGATTGCGAGGACCAGCGCAATCATCGTTTGCGCATTGAATCGTTCCCCCAGCCAGGCGACCGAGATCAACGCCACGAAAATCGGCGCGCCGCAGATGCTGATCAACACCGAGATCGCCACGCCCACCCGCTCGATCGCCAGCACGTATGTCAGCTGGTAGAACGCCATGCCCAGACCGAGCCCCGCAAGCACAAGCAGACCTTTGGGCGTCAATTTGATGAACCATGTTCCCAAATGGATCCGTCCCATCAGGAACAGGAACGGCACCGACAACGCCAGTCGCAAGAAGCTGATCGAGACAGCATTGGCCCCGGCCGACGTTCCGAGCACATTGAAGATGATCCCGGTGGTTCCCCACAACGTAGCGGCGGTCAGGACCATCGCCCACCCTTTCTTTGCATCCAGGTCTGCCGCATATCCCGGAGCCGCCGGTACCGCCTTTATCGATCCCATGTCGTTCTCACTATGTGTAATCCAATGATCCGACGTGTGTCGGTACGCTTCACGGCTATTGCCTGACTATTGCTTGAACAACGAGAATCGCTTCGTGAGTGCCTCCACCCCCTCGCGCGCGCCAAAGATCACCACCACGACGAAGTCCAGTGCGTCGTCGAGCGCGGTGCGCGTTGCTTCCATCTGTGCTGCTGCCGACGCGCCGATCATTGAAGTCGTGAAAACGTTGTATGCGATGCTTGCGCTCGGCGCTTCCTTCACGCTGGAAAGAAGCACCCGAAGCTGGTTACTGTTCTTGGCTTCGAGAATGATGAACGGCGATTCATCGATCTTCGCTGCGAAATCGCACGCGACGTTCTGGTACTCCAGGAGATTGCCGACACCCGCAATGCCGGATAGACCAAATGCGGTGTGCGCCAGCGCATTCAGCACGACCGGAGCCGGATGCTTGCGGTTGATCACCGCCACGAACTTGCTTGCGTTGTCTGCGTATGCCATCTTTTTCGACCTGTCGTTTGAATCGGGTTGATACGAGAATTTCGATACCGGCCGGCGGCGTCGACTGCTCAGGAGCCATTCGCGGGAGACGTGCCGGCTGCCAGCTCCGATTCGGCGGGCAACGCCGCCGCTTGAGACATGTGGACAAACACATGCGCGATCATGTTTTCGATGCCCCACAGCTCGCGCTCTTCCATTCCGGCGGAATTGCCGCTATCGATCGCGCGTTGGCGTTCGAAGATCGCGTCAGGCCAACTTCGATGGCTGTGGCCGACGGCACTGGCCAGGTGATGCCAGTCGTGTGCCGGCAGGTCTCCGACCAGGACGCCGACACGCATGGGAATGTGCATGAACAATGTCCTGCACCACCACCGGAGCCACACCCGGGTCGAAGGGACATTGCCGTCCGCGCCGGGAACGCATTCACCGCAAAACCGCCCATGGCAGCGTTCCGCGTAGACGCCCTGATGAACGCCCGGCGCCGCGCCCACGAGCCAGACGTGTTCCGTCGAAAACTGCAGCAGCGCGCTCATTTGATAGAGAGCAGTCAACGGAAGCCACAGTGCAATCGCGGTTGCATTCACGCCAAAGCATGCGGGCATGACGACGACGAGCACGACAAGCCACACGACCACGAGACACTGCTCGATCGGTGGTCGCCTCAGGTTCGATATGACACGAGACTTGAGGAACCAGAGGTGGAAGACCGGCGAAAAAAGCGTGCTGAGCAGGTTGTGATTCAGTTCGGCGATGGAACGCCCCGGACGGATGCCGAAGTTGAACAGCAAGGACGCGTCCGCGTCATCCCGTGTCGTGAAGACCGAACGCCGATGATGGTCGAGATGCTCCTGTTCGTACTCGATTTCGTTCTGCGCCAGAACAAAGATGGTCAGGCCTTTCGACACAAGGCCATTCATCCTGCTCCCACGCCTGAAAAGCGCCTCGTGTATTGCGTGATGCCCATACACGACCTGAATCTTCCGGAGCAATCCGGCCAGGAATACCATCGCCATCGGCGCGACGACGTAACCCAATATGCGAAGCCAGTCTCTGGAAGACGTCAAAAGATACAAAAGCACCGCGCACGTCCCGATCGCCAGCAGGACATCCATACCGAGGGAAAGCGCCGGATGGGGCGTGAACCACGCCTGCTCGTTCGGAAGCGGTTTGCCGGTCAGGCGCGTCCAGAGCGGTTGCGTCCATCCCGGGAAGCGCAAGTACGATGCCCGAACGGATATTCGAGGAATCTCACCTTCATTGGTTAGCGATTTAGGCAAAGTCATTTGTTTTCCTAAATATATTGCCTGGCATCCGATTCGCCGACGTGACGCGCCCTGCACCGCTCAGGGGCGCGTCGCCCTATACTCAGCCTGACGTACGAGTCCGAGGCCCATCGGCTCATCGTCGGGCAATGGTTCAGCCCCCGCTATCTCAGCCAACGACTTCCGCGCGCACACGACCGTCTTCCGGGCAGTCCCGGTTCGGCGACAGATCGCTGAACTCACGAGGCGTCAACGGCGAATAATCGCGCGCGGCGAGAAACTCCGGGCGCGGCGGGCGCGTCTGAACCGGCAGGTTCTTCACGCTGTTGTAGGAAATGAATGCGACGCGCCGGTCGAACGGGGAGATATTGACGCCCGATGCGTGGAACAGATTCGCGTGAAAGACGACGATGTCTCCCGCCTTTCCCTTCGGGGCGTCCATGCCGTGCAGGCGCACCATCTCGCGCAGCACGTTCCGATCGACGGTGTAGCGAAGCTTGGCCGTCGTGTTGCTGAGCCAGTCGCTCTGCTTGTCGTACGTGTCGATCGTATGCTTGATACTCTCCTTGAAGCCGTCCACATGCGACCCGGGTATCACGGTCAGCGGCGCATTGAACTCGGTCACATCATCCAGAAACACGGCGACGGTCAGGAACTGCGGTTCGGGCAGTTCGTCCTCGCGATGGTAGAAGGTCATGTCCTGATGCCATTCCCACACATCGCCGACGAACGCGGCCTTGATGTTGAGCTTGAACTGGTGGACGTATACGTCCTCGCCCAGCACGAACTTCGCCGCACCCAGAAGGGTCGGGTGCCGACACAACGTTGCCAGCGCTTCGTTGCGAAGGTGCGCTCCGTGGAGCCCGCGAACCGTCTTGCCATCCACTTCGGTCACGCGCCCCGGATCCGTGGTGTCGTTCATGCATTCGTCAGCCGCCTTGCGGAGAATGTCCAGCCCGGCAGCGTCGATTACTTTCGGAACGGTAAAGTACCCTTTATCAAGAAACTGCTGCTTGAAGGTAGCGTTCTGCATCGTCATGCTCCAGTACTTGTTTTCGCGTTGTGGTTGGGGCGGACATCAAAGCCCTGCGACCATGCCTTCTATCGGCACGTCGTCAGTAAAACGTTCAGGTGTAGCGCACGGCCCGATTGCCATTCACATAACGGATACTTCGACTCCGCACCCCGTCGGCAGGAAAGCGATCGTCACGCGGCAGCCGCGACGGGCGCTCGTGCTCCGGACAGGTGGAGAAAGTCGGCGAACTCGTTCAGTGCGATATTCCAGTACGCCGCGTAAGTCCGGGTGAGCTGCAACATGCGCGCCTGCTTCTCCGCGGTATCGGCGATTGCCGTGGTGCCCGTGTCGTCGTCGCTCACTGCCTTGTGATGTTCGACCTCGGCGTGGATGTGGGAATCCATCCATTGGAAGTGTTCCGGCCGGGAGAACAGGCGACCGCCGTCGACGTCGACTCTGGAGAAGACGCGCTTGAATGCCACCGTGATGTCCAGCGCGATGGCCTCCACGACACGCAGTTGCACGGCGGCGCCGAGCGGGTCATGCGCGAGCTGGCGCATATTTTCGATGAGTCGCTTCCCGCCCGGTCCGAGCAGGTTCGACGTATCGTTCGCCCCATCGCCCAACGTCGCCTTGAGCGGATCGACGATGGCGCTTTCCCACCATGCGTAGTGCATGCCGGCCGGCCCGGCCGGGGCGACTTCCTTGAACACCGACATGACGTTGGACAGGTCGTCGCCAATGACCTGGAATACGGTCTGGATCGCCGTCAGGAGATTGGTGTTCGGGTGAACCTCGGCATCGGCCTCGGACGCCATCAGGCCCAAACCTGCCAGCGACGTGAACATGAACGCCTTGGTGATCTCGCGCCAACCGTGCGCGATACCCAATGCGGCCAACGGCTCGATCGACTTCACCGCCTTGGCTTCCACAAAAAAGCGGTTCGTTTCCGTCGTCAGATGCGATGCCTCGAGGCACGCGGCAATCTGGGCATCGAAGTCCGCCAACGGTGCATGGTCACGTTTCGAGTCTGCGTTGATCGTCGATTCGACTGCGTTCGTCATAATATGCATTCCTTATGAATGTAACTAAAAAGAAGAACATCACGAAGCTGCGAGTTTCCCAATACGTGCCGACTGCCGAACTTCCATGCATACAGAACCGACTCTCGCCCAATCGACATCCACCGCTCACGTCCGTCACTCTTGATGAGGAACGGGTGGCAACGCGACCAGGAACGCCTGTTGACTCTCGAGAGCCTTCTCTGTTCACTACAAAGCTGAATTTGAGGATTGCTTATTTGTTTTTGTTCATTTGCTTAGTCGGTCAATCGCCGGTCAGACGCGCTGGCCTGCCCGACCTTCCAACGCAACAGCGGGTTGTCCGCGAACTTGGCCCTTGACCTGTCGCGATTTGAACTATAATTGTCAGCATAGTCAACGTTGACACTCCGGTCAACGATTTTTTGAGGAGGCGACGGACCTATGGCAATGACTCGGCAATTCGATGAAGACGCAGTCCTCGAGAAGGTTCTGGAAATCTTCTGGATAAAGGGCTGGAAGGCGACCTCCATGGCTGACCTGGCAGAAGCAGCGAATGTTCAGCGAGGCTCGCTGTACCACGCGTATGGCGGCAAGGAGCAGCTCTTCCAGCTTGCGTTCGATCGATATGCGACCCGGGTACTTGACGAGACACGGGCGGCACTGAATGCGCCATCCGCGCATACCGCACTGCAGCAGTTTTTCGAGAGCTCGATTGCCAGCATGACCGCGCATGTCCCGCCCCGCGGCTGCCTGACGACCAAGAGTGCGATCGAAGCGGACGCATCCGCCGACAATATCCAGGACAGTGTCCGCGGTCTGCTCAAGAATCTGGAAAATGCGATCGTCGAGGCGCTGTCGCGGGACGAGATCCGCGCATCGCTTGCCCAGTCCCCGGAAGCGACAGCTCAAATGATCATTACCTTCACGCGCGGACTCGCGGTGATGGAGCGCATCAACCACGATCCGGAGCAGTTGCGCGAGATGTGTGACCATCTCGTCAATTTGCTGTACTCGGACAACAGCCAGGCACTGGCGGCCGTCAATACCTAGGCAACCCGGAGATTGGGCGGGCTTTCGCCACGCAAGTCGCCCGCATCGTCATCCTGCCGCGCATCGACGACGCGCGACAGTCACTGCTGATCGTCGCTTGTGCTCGCGAGTTCGCGGCCTGCAAGCGCACGATGTACGCACGCCAGATCGCGCCGATTCCGGACACTTCGATGCATCCCCGTTCCAGACGGTCCATCCACACGCACCGGAACCCCATCATTCGTCACTACCGACGATGATTCCCGGGCGTGCCACGAGCGACGTGGCAACCGGTCGGTCTGATCGTTGCTCACGGTGATGCACGAACGTTGCCCTGTTCAGCGCCCTTACCCGGTTTCCCTTCGAACACGCGCAGGTCACGCGGCGCCCCATTCGACAGTCCGATGTCCCCCGGATTTGCCGGGCATGTACGCATTTGTCGCAGCGATACGGACGCCGTCGTCAGGGAGCGATCCAGCGGCCTTCGTAGTCATCGTCGCTCATATCGAATACCGCGCGCCGATGGCCGCTGCGGGCGAGGTCGAGCCAGTCGATGCGCGTCACCTTGACGTGAAGCAGGCAGAAGTTCCGATAGCCGTCGTCGGCGGGCGTGGCGTCTTGGCTCGCGGCAACGTGCGCTTCTTCGGGCGACGCGATCGGCGTGCCCGGTCGCAACGGCGCGCGATACAACAGCAGCGTATGCGGACGGCTCGATTGCCAGATCGCACGACGTTGCGCTTCGTCGTCGCAAATCGATGCGACGCCTTCCGCGCGAATCTGCACGAGCGCATCGAGATCGTTCGCGACGATCGCGATACGCGGATCGCGGCGCAGCTCCGCGACCTTTTCCGAACGCGCATCGGTATGAAACGACAGCAGATGATCGGCGCGGCTCACCTGCCGCAGCACGATCGTGCGCACTTTCGGCGCGCCGTCGAGGCCGAGCGTCGCGGCCTGCAGCATCGTGAACGGCGAGCGCTGCGCGCTGACGCCGGACTCGAGACAGGACCACAGACGATCGTACGTCTGCGCAAGCGATTCGGAAGCGGTATCGGACATGATGATGCGGCGATCCTGCGTGATTCGATCGCGCCAGCTTAACCGTTTTGGCGGTGGCGCCCTCGCCCGCTGCTCGCCGCCGCGCGGTTCAGTTGTAACCGAGCACGACCGGCGCCGCGTCGTTCATGTCGGTCGAATCCGCGCCGAAGCGGCCGAGCACGTCGGCGACATACTGCGGGCCCGCGTTGATCTGCGACGACTTGTGCTCGACGGGACGGATGTCGGCCATGCCCGGCGCTTCGTCCATCCATGCGGTGTCGTTGATGATGAAGTTCATGTGTGTCTCCTCACGCGGCCAGCGCCGCACCATACGCGCGCACGAGGCGCGCGACGCCTTCCCGGATCGCGTCGACGTCCGGTGCGGCGAACGACAGGCGCAGCGATGCGGCATCGACGTTGTCCGCGAAGAACGCCTTGCCCGGCACGAACACGATCCTGTTCGCGATCGCCTGCTGCAGCAGCACATCCGACGACACCGCGCCGATTCGCGCCCACACGAACATCCCGCCTTCGGGACGATGGAACGTGATCGCATCGCCGAAGCCGTCGCGCAGCGCGTCGCACATCGCGTCGCATTTGCGCTGGTAGGCCGCCGCGATGCGCGGCAGATGGCGTTCGAGCGCGCCGTCGGCGAGATATTCGGCGGCGGTGGCTTGCGTCCACGGCGTGCTGCACAGGTCGACCGTCTGCTTCGCGATCACGCAGCGCCGTGCGATCTCGGCCGGTGCGATCGTCCAGCCCACGCGCAGCCCGGGCGCGACGATCTTCGACAGGCTCGCGAAGTGCACGATCCAGTCGCGCGCGCCGTCGACTTCGCTCGCGAGCGCGAGCATCGACGGCACGGCTTCGCCCGCGAAACGCAGGTCGCCGTAGGGATCGTCCTCGACGATCAGGAAACGGTATTGCACGGCCAGACGCAGCAGCTTCACGCGGCGTTCGCGCGTGAGCGTCGCGCCGGTCGGGTTCGCGAAGGTCGGCACCGTGTACAGCAGCTTCGGCTGCACGATCTCGCCCGATGCGAGTCGCGACGCGAGGCGATCGACGTCGAGGCCATCGCCGTCGACAGGGATCGTCACGATGCGCGCCTGCTGCAGACGCATCGCCGACAGCGTCGCCGGATACGCCGGTTGTTCGGTCAGCACGACGTCGCCCGGCGCGACCATCACGCGCAGCAGCAGATCGAGGCCCTGCTGCGAACCGGTCGTGACGAGCAGTTCGGCCGGCGTGCAGGTGACGTTGCGGCGCGCCATCAACGCGATCAGTTGTTGCTTCAGTTCGGCGAGACCGTCAGTCGGACCGTACTGCAGGCAGCGGACCGGCTGCGCGTATGCGCGTTCGGCGGCCGCGTTCAGGCCGTCGACGTCGAACAGGTCGCTGGCCGGGTAGCCGCCCGCGAAGGAAATCATCCCCGGTTCGGAGAGGTACTTGAACAGCTCGCGGATCGGCGAACCGGCAGGATTCTGGAATGAGGGCGTGAACGCGTACATGTCGTCGTGAGCTGGATGGCAGGGACGGCCGGGATAGCCGACAAGTGCCGCCCGCCGTGGCGCTTCTGCGCACAACGGCGGTGAATTCGAGCCACGATTGTCGATAGTCATTAACGCGGCGGCAAACGATATCTATGCACTAGGTCTTGCGGTTTGGTCATTAATTGGGGGGAGGTTCCAGTGCAGCAGGCCCTCCGCCGGCCACGCCGTCGTCGGCAACGCACCGGGCAATTCGGCCGCGCCGACAGGCTTGCCGGCAATCGTCCGCCCCCCCTTTCCGAAACGATTCGCCGTCACGGATCGCGCACACACACCGCAACGCGCGAGTGACCCGTCAAAATCGAAGTGACGCTTTTTGAGGGTTATACGACCTTTGAGCCATTCACCTCAAGTTCCATAATTTGCACCGGATATCAGGTCGAAGCGCGGGCGCGAACGCAATCGCGCTGGCGGCCTTTCGGTTTGATCGATCTCAACGCAGAGAAAGGAACAGATGATGAGGCTCAAGAACAAGACGGCCCTGATTACGGGCGGCACCAGTGGCATCGGCCTTGCAACCGCCAGGCGCTTCATTGCGGAAGGCGCCCGGGTAGCCGTGACCGGTCGCGACGAAAGCGCGTTCGAACGCGTGAGGGCCGAGCTCGGAGAGAACGCGCTCGTGCTCAAGGGCGATGTCCGTTCGATCGCCGACATGCGGACAATCGCCGCCGAGGTGAACGAGCGGTTCGGCGGCCTGGATATCGTGTTCGCCAACGCGGGTTGGGCTTTCCCGTCCGCAGTCGGCGACATCGACGAAGACCTTTATGACGGGATCATGGACATCAACGTCAAGGGCGTGGTGTTCACGCTTCAAGCCGTACTGCCGCAGCTACGGGATGGCGCGTCGGTCATCCTCAACACGTCGTTCGTCGCGCAGACCGGCAAGCATGGCATTTCGTTGACGGCGGCGGCCAAGGCCGCCGTGCGATCGCTTGCCCGCAGTTGGTCCTACGAGTTTCTCGACCGCAAGATCCGCTTCAACGCGATTGCGCCGGGCGCGATCGACACGCCGCTGCTCTCGAGATGGGGCATGCCGGACGAGTGGGTCCGCGACCGCAAGGCCGAGTTTGCCCAGGCGATTCCGGTGGGCCGCATGGGTCAAGCCGAGGACATCGCCTACGCGGCACTTTATCTTGCCAGCGACGAATCGTCCTATGTCGTCGGCACCGAACTGGTTGTCGACGGCGGGGCTTCGCAGCTTTAAGCCTTCGCCCGTCGTTCCCGATGCGGCACACGCCGGTTCGGCGCAACGCATTCACATCGTCATCACACGTCCGCCACGCGCTTCGTCGCGAGGTCTTTCAATCCGGCCGACCTGGTTGTACTTGCAGAGGAGGCCTAAGTGCAAGGAGAGGTTAACTTGACCGATCACACGAAAAACGACGCCGCCAGCGAGAAACTCACCCGCGCAGGCCACTCGCGCCGCGATGCCCTCAAGTTCGGGAGCGTCGCCACGCTCGGCGCCGTCCTGGGCGGCGGGGCCCTGCTTGGCCGCGCCACGCCTGCTTTCGCGCAGGCAGACAGCGCGGCAGAACTCGCGCCGGGCGAGCCGCTCAATATCCTGATCGTGAATTACGACGGCGGCACCCTGCTCGATTTCGCGGGCCCCAGCGAGATTTTTCATCGGCTGCCGAACACGCATGTTCGCTACGCGAGCCTCAACGGGGGCAACGTGACCCTCGAATTCGGCGTCGTCTATGGCAACACCGAACGACTGGCCGATATCGAGAAGACCGACCTGATCCTCGTTCCCGGCGGGTCCGATTTGTCGGCACCGATGCGCCCGGCGTATCAAGCGCAGATCCGGCGTCTCGCCGAAAGCGCGAAACACGTCACGTCGGTGTGCAACGGGTCGCTCGTGCTCGCCGCAACGGGCGTGCTCAAGGGCAAGCGAAGTGCCTGCCATTGGGCGTTCGTCAACAAGCTGTCCGAATATGGCGCCATCCCCGTGCCGGATCGCTTCGTGGAAGACGACCACGGCCGCTTCATGAGCGGCGGTGGCGTAACGGCGGGCATCGACTTCGCGCTGCGCGTTGCCGCCAGGCTACGCGGCCGGCAGGCCGCCGAATTCACGCAACTCGCGATCGAATACGACCCCGCTCCGCCGTTCCATTCCGGCCACCCGCGAGATGCGCGGCCGGAGGTCATCGCGATGGTCGACAAGGAACTGCCCGGCGCATCCAGCGGTCTCGCGCGCATCCCGGGCGTTCGCTGAGCAGCCTTGCAGGCAAGGTTTGCACGGCCCGTACAGGCCGCGACGAAAAACGCAATCGGCCTTGCCTGCGTCACCTGCGCAACGCTGCAACGCTCTTCAATTCAAACCACCACTGGAAATCATCGAATGCAACAGATCCGCTTTTGTACTGCCGCTCTTGCAGTCTGCGTCGCCTTTTCGGCATTTGCGGCGCCGGCCGTCGCCGGCGGTTCGCCACATCCGCCCGGTGCGGCGATCAAGGCCGAGAACGCGCGCTGGGCAGAAGCCTTCGCGCGCGGAGACTACGCGGCGATCGGCCGCCTCTATACGAACGATGGCACGCTCTTGCCGCCGGGCGGCGACAAAATAACCGGGAGCCGCGCAATCACCGAGTACTTCACCAAGGGGTATGCCGGATCGAAACCGGCTACCGTATCGTTCAGCAATTATGAGTTCTACGGGAACGACCGGGTCGTGACGGAGGTGTCGGATGCGGAAGTCCGCGACCACGACGGAAAGCTCCAATACCGCGGCAAGCAGACCCTCGTTTTCCTGAAGCAGGCCGGCGCCTGGAAGCTGCATCGCGACATGTGGAACGACTACGGTCCGCTGAAACCCGAAGGCAATTGAGCGCCCGGCGCAGCACGGACAATCGCTTGCCGGAAATGCCGGCGCGCCATCAGGCTCGCGCTGGCCGAGCGGCGAGCGCTGATGGACTGTCGATCGATCAGCGCTCGCCGTTCAATCGGCTCTGACGCCGGATCGATTGCGGCGGGTGTCCGTGCAATTTGACGAATGCCCGCCGCATCCGCTCGGGATCCGTGAATCCCACCGCGAGCGCAATCTGTTCGATCGGCTCGCTACCGTCCTGCAGGCGCAGCCGCGCGGCTTCGACCCGCAAACGCTCGACCGCCCTGGCCGGCGTCTCGCCGGTTTCCCGACGAAACGCGCGGCCGAATTGTCGCGGACTCAATCTCGCCGCGTCGGCCAGCCGCTCGACGGGTAGCGCTTCGGCCAAATGTTCGCGGGCAAAATTCAGCGCGATGCGGATACGGTCCGACTCCGGCTCCATGTGCGACATCGCGGAAAATTGCGACTGACCGCCCGGCCGTCGATACGGAACGACCAGCAGCCTCGAGACGGCGCGCGCAACGTCCGGCCCCATGTCTCTTTCAATCATCGCGAGCGCCAGGTCGATGCCGGAGGCGATGCCCGCCGACGTCCAGATGTGGCCATCCGCGATATAGATACTGTCGCCCTCGACCCGTGTGAGCGGAAAACGCGACTGCAATTGCGCCGTGTATCGCCAGTGCGTCGTGGCTCTGCGGCCATCCAGCAAGCCGGTTTCCGCCAGCAAAAAGGCGCCCGTGCACACGCTTGCGACCCGCGACGCCTTGGCGCCCAATTTCCGGGCAGCGGCGATGTTCTCCGAGGTCTGCATCGGAGCGATGTCGCCGCCCACGAAAACGACGGTGTCGAACGTTCGTCTCCCGATCGGCTTCGTCTCGATCGGCATGCCCACATTGCCGAGAACGGGGCCGCCCGGCTGCGAGATGACGTGAAGATCGTACGGGGTATGGCCGGCGGCCGTCGCCACCTGATTGAACGCGGAAAGCGGTCCGCCGAGATCGAGAACATCGTACCCACGGCAGACGAAGAATCCAATTCGATGCATGACGAATGAGTCAAAGGGAATTCCGATAAAGGCGTATTTTACGGAAAAACCTCGAATCCCGACATATGGCTTCACATGACGGAAAAACGTCCGGCCGGCGCACGAACACGCTACGGGTAACGGGCGCGCTGTCTTGCGCGAAGGCTGTCGGCATGCAGGACAGCGCGGCGGTTGTCGTCGCCGCGTTCGACACGATGATGCGCATGAGCGAGCCGGTATCGCGGGCGGGCGGGTGGTCACTCGGTGTGCCCTTCAACGCGCATCCGGTCGGCGATCGTCGTGTCGTCGATGGCGGCAGCCAAAAAATAGGCCCGCGCCGAGAGGCGCAGGCCGAGCGGAGCTAAAACAACACCTTGGGGGGGACAAGGCGAGACCAGTCTAGCCCGTTACGGCTCAAAGAAGATTTCAGCCCGGATTACAGCTATTACTCCATATGACGAAGTGCCGGTCGCCGCCGCGCTCGCCCAAGTGATGACATATCGCTCGCGCCCGCACGTCGGCGCGCCCGGCACTCGTAGCCCTTTTCCATGTACGGGTTAACGCCGCTTCCGGCAAACGCCCCTAATATGACGAACAGACCCACCACGACGGAGTCCCGGATGACCGCCACGCCCTCATCGTCACCGCAACCGCAAACCGATCCGGCGCTCGTCGCGCGCATCGACGCGGTCCTGTCCCGCCAGCTCGACACGCAGCGCCTCGTCGGCGCGGTCGTGCTGGTCGCGCACCACGGCGAGCTCGTCTATCGCCGCGCCGCCGGATTCGCCGACCGCGAGTCGCGCACGCCGATGCGCGAAGACACGCTGTTCAGGCTCGCGTCGGTGACGAAGCCGATCGTCTCGACGGCTGCGATGGCGCTCGTCGCACAACACAAGCTGTCGCTCGACGAAGACGTCACGCGCTGGCTGCCCGATTTCCGCCCCGCGCTGCCTGACGGCCGCGTGCCGACGATCACCGTGCGCCAACTGCTCACGCATACGGCCGGCCTCGGCTATCGCTTCGCGGAAGCCGACGCGAATGGCGTCTATGCCCGCGCGGGCATCTCCGACGGCCTGGATGCCGCGTCGATCACGCTCGGCGAAAACGTGCGCAGGATCGCGAGCGTGCCGTTGCTGTACGCCCCCGGAACGAGCTGGAACTATTCAGTCGCGATCGACGTCGTCGGCGCGCTGATCGAGGCTGTCTGCGGCGTGCCGCTCGGTGACGCGATCGATGCGCTCGTGCTGCGTCCGCTCGGTGCGCGCGACACGGCGTTCGTCGCACGCGATGCCGCACGGCTCGCCACCCCTTACGTCAACGACACGCCGCAGCCGCATCCGCTCGCGGAAAACGAGACGGTTCCCATCGTCGAAGGGTTCGTCGGCGTGACCTACTCCCCGTCGCGCGCGCTCGATGCGCATGCGTTCCCGTCGGGCGGCGCCGGCATGGTCGGCACCGCCGGCGACGTGCTGAAGGTGCTCGACACGCTGCGCGCGGGCGGCGGCGCGCTGCTGCCTGCCGCGCTGGCCGACGAGATGGGCCGCGTCCAGACGGGCGATGTCGAGTTGCCGGACCGGCCCGGCGTGGGTTTCGGGATCGGCTTTTCGGTGTTGCGCGACCCGCAGGCGGCCGCGTCGCCGGAATCGGCGGGCACCTGGCGCTGGGGCGGTGTATACGGCCACTCGTGGTTTGTCGACCGCGCCCGCGGGCTCACCGTCGTGTCGCTATCGAACACGCTGTATGAAGGGATGAACGGGCAATACACGGTCGATCTGCGCGATGCCGTCTATGGCGTGCGGTAACGCGTGGAATGGAAAGGCCCGGCGAAGCCGGGTCGACAAGATCGGCGTGCGGCGTCGGAATCGAACGCCGGTCACTCCCCGCACTCGATTCCCGCCGGCAAAACCAGCCCCGATCGGACAGTGTCGTCATTTGTCGCCCCCGGGGCATCAGGAATTGGTCAATCTGGTTTTATTGCGGCCCAGGGGACACACATTGCCAGTCGGCAATATGTAGCCCAAGAGATACAAAAACACGTGAAGGCTACTCAATCCACGTTAGCCGGCTCTGCCTCCGACTACCGGTTGAACGCCCCGCCGGGCCTCGCGTGACCGGCGTCTATCTCGCAAACCCTCATCACGCGCCCCACCCCGCCCCCGATTACCTAGGTAATTGACACGTATAGACCTAGGTAATTGGCGTCCCTAGTATGGTTTCGACGCGAAACGAGCGCGCATCTGAAAAGGACACGACCATGAGCACCCAAAACGTCGACACCAAAACGTTACGGCGCGTGATCGCCGCGGCGTCGATCGGCAACTTCGTCGAGTGGTTCGATTTCGCCGCATACGGCTTTCTCGCCACGATCCTGACGCGCGAGTTCTTTCCGAGCGGCGACCCGACCATCGGACTCCTGAAGACTTTCGCCGTCTTCGCGGTGGCATTCGCATTCCGTCCGCTGGGCGGCCTGATCTTCGGCGTCATCGGCGACCGCATCGGACGCAAGCGCACGCTCGCGCTGACCATCCTGATGATGGCGGGCTCGACGACGCTGATCGGCCTGCTGCCGACCTACGCAAGCATCGGATACTGGGCGCCCGTGCTGCTCACGATCATTCGCTGCGTCCAGGGCTTTTCCGCAGGCGGCGAATACGCGGGGGCATGCGCCTACGTGATGGAACACGCGCCGCGCCGCCGTCGCGCCTTCTTCGGCAGCTTCGTGCCGGTGTCGACGTTCTCGTCGTTCGCCTGTGCGGCCGTGGTCGCCTATCTGCTCGAGTCGTCGCTGTCGTCGCAGGCGATGATCGACTGGGGCTGGCGCGTGCCGTTCCTGATCGCCGCCCCGGTCGGCCTCATCGGCGTCTACCTGCGGGTCAACCTGAATGAAACGCCGGCGTTCCAGGCGCTCGAAGGCAAGCACGACATCGCGCACGCACCGCTGATGGAAACGCTGCACTCGCAGTCGTGGAATATCCTGAAGCTCGGTGCGTTCGTGTCCGTGACCGCGCTGTCGTTCTACACGTTCACCACCTATTTCGCGACCTACCTGCAAGTGGCCGGCCACCTGTCGCGCGGCACGTCGCTGCTCGTGACGGTCCTCGCCCTGCTGTTCGCCGCGGCGCTGTGTCCGGTTGCGGGCTTGTTCTCCGATCTCGTCGGCCGCCGCGCCACGATCGCAAGCACCTGCATCTTCATCATCGTGTCGGTCTATCCGGCCTTCTCGCTGGGCGGCTCGGGCGTGTTGTCGCACTCGCTGGCCGGCGTCGCGCTGCTCGCCATCGGCGCGGTGTTCTCGGGTGTGGTGACGGCCCCGCTGATGTCGGAAGTGTTCGCGACGAAGACCCGCTACACGGCCTCCGCGATCACGTACAACCTCGCCTACACGATCTTCGGCGGCACCGCGCCGCTCGTCGCCACGTGGCTGATCTCCGCGACGGGCACCAACCTGTCGCCGGCGTACTACCTGATCGCGGTGTCGATCTTCGCGATGATCGGCGGGCTGGCGCTGCCGGAAACGTCGAAGACCGCGCTCGAAGATGCCGGCCCGGCAACGGGCAGAGCCGCCCAGTCCGCAAAGCGCGGCGTCGAACGCGCCGTTTGAACACACGTCCGGCTCGTCGAGCCGGCCTGCAAAAAATCAACGCATCGAGAGACACCATGACGAGCCTTCACGACTCCAGCATCATCATCGACGGCCTGAACATTTCCAAGTTCGAGCGATCGGTGTTCGAAGACATGCGCAAGGGCGGCGTCACGGCCGTCAACTGCACGGTCTCGGTGTGGGAAGACTTCCAGAAGACGATCGACAACATCGCGGAAATGAAGCAGAAAATCCGCGAATACAGCGAGATCCTCACGCTGGTGCGCACGACGGACGACATCCTGCGCGCGAAGCGGGAGAACAAGACCGGCATCATCTTCGGCTTCCAGAACTCGTATGCGTTCGAGGACAATCTCGGCTATATCGAAGTGTTCAAGGAACTCGGCGTGAATGTCGTGCAGCTCTGCTACAACACGCAGAACCTGGTCGGCACGGGCTCCTACGAACCGGACGGCGGCTTGTCCGGATACGGCCGCGAAGTGATCCAGGAGATGAACCGCGTCGGCATCATGGTCGATCTGTCGCACGTCGGCGCGAAGACGTCGTCCGATGCGATCGCGTGCTCGAAGAAGCCGGTCACCTACTCGCACTGCTGCCCGTCCGGGCTGAAAGAGCATCCGCGCAACAAGACGGACGATCAACTGCGCGAGATCGCAGAAGCCAACGGCTTCGTGGGCGTCACGATGTTCATGCCGTTCCTGCGACGCGGCGCCGACGCCACCATCGACGACTATCTCGAAGCGATCGAATACGTGATCGACGTGATCGGCGAGGACAAGGTCGGTATCGGCACGGACTTCACGCAGGGCTACAGCACGGAATTCTTCGACTGGATCACGCACGACAAGGGCCGTTATCGCCGCCTGACGGATTTCGGCAAGGTCATCAACCCGGAAGGCATCCGCACGATCGGCGAATTCCCGAACCTGACCGCCGCGATGCAGCGCGCCGGCTGGAGCGAGTCGCGCATCAGGAAGGTGATGGGCGAGAACTGGCTGCGGGTCTTCGGCGAAGTCTGGAACGTTTGAGCCGCACACACACACGTCGCCGCCATGCAGCCCCAACTGCCCATCGACGTCGATCCGGACACCGGCGTCTGGACCACCGACGCATTGCCGATGCTGTACGTCCCGCGCCACTTCTTCACGAACAATCACGTGGCGGCCGAGGAAGCGCTGGGACGCGAAGCCTATGCGTCGATCCTCTACCCGGCCGGCTACAAGTCGGCCTATCACTGGTGCGACAAGGAGGCGAAGCAGCACGGCATCGGCGGCATGGCGGTGTTCGAGCACTACCTGAAGCGGCTGTCGCAGCGCGGCTGGGGGATGTTCAGCATCGCCGAAGCCGATCCGGCGACGTCGCATGCGCGCATCCATCTGCACCACTCGTCCTTCGTGCTGGCCCGGCCCGACGCGCACGGCAAGCTCTGCTACATGTTCGCCGGCTGGTTCGCCGGTGCGATGGACTGGGTCAACGACACCGCGGCCGACGGGGCGAGCAAAGGCCCGCGCGCGTATTCGTCCGAAGTGCAATGCGCGGGCGAGGGGCACGCGTGCTGCATCTTTCGTGTCGAGCCGCTCGCGCGGCAAGCGCTACAGCTACAATCGGACCGGAGTGAACCTGCCCGATAGCCTGGGTCCGAATCCGGTTCGGGCCCGTCGACGCGATGCCGAACATGACCGACACGATGCCCAGCCTCGACTACGAAGATCTCTTCCGGCATCTGCCGGTCGCGGCCATCGTGGCGAAGGAACGCATCATGGTCGACTGCAACGACCGCGCGCTGCACCTGTTCAGGGCGACCCGCGACGACATCATCGATCAGTCGTTCGCGAAGCTGTATCCGGAGCAGAAGGACTTCGCGACGACCGGCCGCCGCCTTGCCCCGCTGCTCGCGAAACACGCGGGCTTCAGCGACGACCGCATCATGCGGCGCATCGACGGCAGCCATTTCTGGGTCACCGTCTGCGGCTTCGGCTACAACCCGAAGCGCCCCTTCGAGCTGGCCATCTGGACCTTCACCGACCTGTCGGGCGACACGAAGCATCCCGACGTCACCAGCACGCTGACCGAACGCGAGCGCGACGTCGCCGCATTTCTGGTGCACGGCCTGACGAGCAAGGAAATCGGCAAGGAGCTGAACATCAGCCCGCGCACCGTCGACATCCATCGCGCAAGCCTGTTGCGGAAGTACGAAGTCCGGACGACACACGATCTCATCGCCCGCCTGCTGGCCTGAGTCGCGCACGCGCGTGACGCCGCGCACTTACCTAGGTAAGCAGCGCGCATGGACCCGCATCATGCGAGTCCTTATCCTCTTCATACTCCCGGACAGCGTACGTGATGCGCAACGCATCACGATTTTCCTCGAACGATCGCCATCATGAAGCTCGCACGCGTCGCATTCCTCCTGCTCGGCCTCTTCTGGGGATCCAACTTCATCTACATGAAGTACGCGTCGCAGTTCATCAGCCCGATGCAGATCGCCTTCGTGCGCGTGCTGTTCGGCTTCCTGCCGCTGGCGTTCGTCGCGTGGCAACGAAAAGTCATTCACGTTCGCCAGCTACGCCACCTTCACCACTTCATCGTGATGGGGCTCGTCGCAACCGCGTTCTACTATTTCGCCATCACGCAGGGCACCGCGCTGCTGCCGTCCGGCATCGCGGCCGTGCTCGGCAATGCGGCCGCGCTCTTTACCGCGATCTTCTCGGCGCTCTTCCTGAAATCCGAAAGGCTCAATCGCGTGATGGCGGGCGGCGTGCTGCTCGGATTTCTCGGGATCACGCTGATCGCCCGCCCGTGGGAGGGCGCCGGCAGCACGATCGCGCTGTCCGGCGTGTTCTGGCTCCTGACGAGCTCGCTCGTGCTCGGCCTGTCGTACGTCTACGTGCGTGCGTTCCTGAGCCCGCTGCAATTGCCGCCGCTCACGCTGGCGACGTGGCAGATGGGAATCGCGATCGTCGCGCTGGCAGCCGTCACGCATTTCGACGGCATCTCGCACATCGTCGGCCATCCGCTGGCGGGGATCGGCCTCGTCATCGGCGGCGGGATTCTCGGCACGGGGATCTCGTTCCTGCTGTATTACTACCTGCTGGCCGAATTCGGCGCGGTGGCGTCGTCGGGGGCGACCTACATGGCGCCGGCCGTCGCGCTGCTGATCGGCTGGGCCGTCGGCGAGAAATTCGGCCTGCCGGAGTGCATCGCGCTCGTTCTGATCATCCTGAGCGTGGTGACGCTGCATCTCGGGCGGCAGCGCATGGTTCAGCGCGCGATGTCGTAGGAAGCGGTTTTCCCGCCGGTCGGTCTCGGCAAAGAAAGGGCTTCGTGGGTTTCTGCGGATGTGAATGTTGCTTGCAAACCCGCTACGGCCACTCGATCGATCCGGGCTAACATCAGGCTACGGACGGGTTCAGGGTTTGCGCCGTTGCACCATGTAGCGAGCGTTAAATACCGCGTCCGCCGGTACGAGAAAGAGAGCGCACACGCGAGTGCTTGCTCTGATCATCCTTCACGGACCTGCTGTTCGCCCAAATCGGTCAATCAAACAACTTGGAGACGATCTGGGCGGTTTCGTCGATATGTGCCCGCAGCAGTTCGCATGCTCGCTCGGTCTCGCGCTTGAGCACTGCATCCATCAAGTCCTGATGTTCTATCACGATGTCGCGCGCTAGCGCGGCCTGCGATTGCGGGTCGACGATACGTATGCGCCGGTAGCGTTCAGAATGCCTCACAAGCTGCTCGTCGATACGACGCAGCCAGTTTGACCGAGCAGCCGCCAACAGCGCGAAGTGAAAGCGCCGGTGCGCGAGTTCCCACCGATGCCCCGCTTCGATGTCGTCCGGGGCAGGCAACGGCGTGTGCACGAGCTTGTAGAACGCTGCGCTGATCTCCGCCCCCCAATCTTCATCGCCATGCTTGATCGCGTCGGCCAGCAGTTCCGTTTCGATCTTCTTGCGCGTGTCGACGATGTCTAGCAGGTCGTCCCTGGACATCTCCGCGACGCGAAAACCTCGCTGGCCTTCGTTTGCAACGAGCCCGTCGCAGCTAAGCAGCATCAACGCCTCGCGGATCGGGCTGATGCCAACGCCATACCGGTCTTGCAAAGCCTGCGGCCGCAGCTTTTCACCAGGCCGAAACTGACCTGCCAGCAGATCGTTCTGCAGGATTTCGTACGCATGTTCCGCAAGCGTCGCCTTGCCGGTATCTGCCGGTGCTTGCGGCCGCCCGCGCTGTGCGGTTTGTCCCGGATGCCCCACGTTATTGACCTCCCAGCGTTTCCCCATCGCCACAATCATCGCACAAATTTACACATTACAGAACATTCAGTGTAAACCACTAAATTTATGCAAATCATAAAATTTATATAGACAGTCGATTTTGTAAACAATACTGTTTTTCATAGCGCGATGCAGTGGGCATCGAGCGCGCCACCAGAGCGAACCTGATTGGAGAGGGGAATGAAGCGTTATCTGCTGCTGTTTTGTGTTTCGGCCGGCATTGCCGGGCCCGCGTGTGCCCAAAGCAGTGTGACGTTGTACGGGCTGATTTCCGAAGGACTGATGTACACGAACAATGCCGGGGGTCAAAAACAGGTACAGATGGCGAGCGGCATCCAGCAGGGATCGCGTTTCGGCCTGAAGGGCAGCGAGGATCTGGGCGGCGGCACCAGGGCGGTCTTCACGCTCGAAAATGGATTTAGCATAACGAACGGTACGCTTGGTCAAGGTGGTCGAATGTTCGGCCGCCAGGCCTTCGTCGGCATGACGAACGAACGATTCGGAACGCTGACGTTCGGCCGCCAGTACGACACGATGTCGCAAAGCCTCGGCGGATTCGAAGCGGCACAGCAGTTCGCGACCTACGGGCCGCCGATCGGCGACAACGACAACCTGTTCCCGACCTTCCGGCTCAACAACAACGTGCAGTACCAGAGCCCCACCCTATCCGGACTGCAGTTCCTGACGTCCTATTCATTTTCGAACAAGGCAGACGGATTCGCGGACAACAGCGACTTCAATGTCGGGCTCACGTACGCCAACGGCCCGGTGAATCTGGCTATCGCCTATCACTCGCTGCTGTCGCCGAACGATACGGGCAACACCGGCGGCGCCGTATCCGGCGACTACGGCCTCTTTTCGCCCTTCGCGTCCAGTGCACAGGGTGCCGGGATCCGCAAACAACAGATGTATGGCGCGGGGGCGTCATATACGCTCGGCGCCACGCGCTTCTCGTTGCTGTATACGCACACGCAGTTCGATTACCTGGATCACTCGAGCCTCGGCCTCAGCAACTATGAAGTCACGGCGACCGACTATCTGACGCCCACCATGCTCATCGGCCTCGGCTACATCTACACCGACGGTCGCTATGCACAGACCGGCAAAACGCCGAAGTGGCACCAGGTGGACACAGGCATCGACTGGTTTTTGTCGAAGCGCACCGATTTGTTCCTCGTCGGCATCTACCAGAAGGCCGCTGGCGATGCGCAATTCGCGCAGATCTACGACAACTCGCCGTCGAGTTCGAAACAGCAGGTTTCCGTGTCGCTCGGGAT
Source organism: Burkholderia sp. IDO3 (assembly GCF_003366075.1). Classification (NCBI taxonomy): domain Bacteria; kingdom Pseudomonadati; phylum Pseudomonadota; class Betaproteobacteria; order Burkholderiales; family Burkholderiaceae; genus Burkholderia; species Burkholderia sp. IDO3. The sequence goes on along the minus strand of NZ_CP028962.1, from coordinate 495,860 downwards.
CCGCCACAAGTTCTGATCCGAACTATTCCCAATCCTAAGCAATACGTGAATAGCATGAACACCCATCGCATAATCTCCAGCCGGGAGCCCCTCCGTCCCCAGCCGCCTCTGCCGTTCGAGGCCGCACAAACCTACGAAACGACCGTGCTCGAATGGTCGGGTGAGGCGCTGCCGGATACCATCGAAGTAGTGAAGAACTGCGCGTATGGCCCGCACGAGCAGCACAGGTACGACGTATTCGGCGCTACGGGTTTGCGCCACGCGCCGATTCTCGTGTTCTGGCATGGCGGCGGCTGGACCAACGGCTACAAGGAGTACGTGTCGTTCATGGCGGACGCGGTCACACGGTTGGGCATGGTGCTGGTCGCGCCAACATACCGGCTCGCTCCGGAGAACCGCTTGCCGGCCGCATTCGACGATGCGCTCGCCGCGCTGGGTCACGTGATCGGTCATGCGTCGAGTTTCGGTGGCGATCCGGGGCGGCTGTATCTGGCCGGGCACTCGGCAGGCGCACAGATCGCGGCGCTCGTGGCGCTGCGACGCCGCGATGCCGCACAGGCCGGGATTGATCCGGACTCGATCCGCGCGTGCCTGCCGATCAGCGGTGTGATGGACTTGCACCATCCGGAGCCCATACCCGGCAGCATGGAAGAACGCGTCTACTCGATGGTGCTGCGCGATGCGGCCGAAGACGCATTGATGAGCCCGCTCTGCTGGACTGCATGCAATACCGTGCCAATGTACCTGTCTTACGGCGAATTCGACAGCGAGCGCGTGATCCGCGCGAACCAGCGGATGGCCGCGCTGCTCGCGCAACAACCCGCCGATTGCGCCGTCCATATGGAGCCCATGCTCGATCATTTCGCAACCCACACCACCCTGCGCCACGCAGACGGTGCGTGGTACAGGCGACTGGAACAGTTGATCAAACGGAGTCCAGCATGAAGGAAAACATCGACATTGGATTGCCCCGGCTCGCCCAGCCATTTTCGTGGGCAGCCAAGGGGGCGGGCCTGCTGTTCACGACTCACGGACCGGTGCGGGCAGACGGCTCGATCGAGACCGGCTCAATCGGGCAGCAAGCGCGCCTCACACTGGAAAACGTACGCCGCGCCGTCAATGCCGCCGGTGCACAGATGAGTGACGTCGCGCAGGTGCTTATCTATCTCGTCGACGAGAGCGACATGGCGGCCGTCGATGCCGTCTATCGCGAATTCTTTGCGCCACCCTATCCGAACCGTTCGAGTGTTGCCGTGAGATCGCTGGTTGCCCCCGGGATGCGGATCGAAATGGTGGTTTATGCCGTGCTTGAGACGTGAGTGGGCCACGGTGCCCACTCGACGCTCATTAACCTGAAACCGGATTTTGTCAGCTAAAAGGTAGTCCATCATGCAATCAACTGCTCATACCGCCACCAAAAAACAAACCGCGCTGGTCACCGGCGGCGCTTCGGGCATCGGCCTCGCAACCGTCGAGGTGCTGGCGAAGGCCGGCTTTCATGTGGTCGCAATCGACCGCAACGCCGACGCCGTTCAGCGGGCCGTCGACGAACTCAACGCGCGCGGACTCAGCGTCGCAGGCGGAGTCGCCGACGTCTGCAACCGGCGTCAGATCGCGGACATTCTGGATGCGCAGGCGCGCGTCGATGTGATGGTGTGCGCCGCCGGCATCTACGCCGCACGCTATTTCGATGAAATCTCCGACGACGATTTCCGACGCACACTCGAGGTCAATCTTCTCGGCGTATTCGTGTGTGCGCAGGAAGCAGCACGCCGCATGCAGGCTGGCGGGCGCATCGTTACCGTGTCGTCGCGCGGCGCGCTCGGAGGGAAAGGCTTCGCGGACTACGTTGCCTCCAAGGCGGGAGTGATCGGCCTCACGCGCGCGATGGCGATGGAACTGAAAGCGCGGCAGATCACGGTCAACTCCATCGCACCCGGCTTCACCGACACACCGATGACGCGCAGCATGCCGGCCGATCAGTATGCCTCGGCGGTGGCGCTCGAGCAAAGCGGCGCGGCCGCGTCGCCATACGACATTGCAGATGCGATTGCCTTCTTTGCATCGGCGGCAAGCCGCTTTGTGACGGGCCAGACGCTGTTCGTCGACGGAGGCAAGTCGCTGGGCGGTCTCGGCATCTAGCACGGCCCGCCTGAAACATTACGCGCGCGCGGCACAGACAAAAACCGGCGGCCCGCTGGCTCCGATCACGGAGACAGCGTTATTCATGTACCTCAATTTATGGAGCTACCGTGGAACACGAGCTCGAAAGATCGACAATCAGGAAGCTGACGGCACACCTGATTCCACTGCTTTTCATCATCTGGTTCGTCAACTATCTTGACAGAGCGAACATCGGCTTCGCAGCCCTGCAGATGAACAAGGAACTGGGCCTGACCCCGCAGATGTTCGGCTTTGCCGCTGGTATCTTTTACCTCGGATACATCATCTTCGAAATTCCGAGCAACTTGCTGATGCGTCGCTTCGGCGCGCGTACGTGGATCGCGCGGATCATTTTCACATGGGGTCTCGTGTCCATCGGCCAGGCCTGGATCGAAAGCCCTTATCAGTTGTACAGCGCGCGCTTTCTGCTCGGGGTGGCCGAAGCCGGCTTCCTGCCAGGCGTGATGTATTACCTGACCTACTGGTTTCCCGCCGAGTACCGGGCGAAGGCGATCGGCCAGGTCTATTCGGCCAATACGCTTTCCATCGTCGTTGGCGCGCCGCTGTCGAGCATCGTCATGTCGATGAGCGATCAGATGGCAGGTCTGTCGGGCTGGCGATGGATGTTCATCGTCGAGGGCGTTCCGGCTGTCGTTCTCGGCATCGTTACGTTTTTCTATTTGACCAATCGTCCCATCGACGCGAAGTGGCTGTCGGACTCCGAACGCGGATGGCTTGTCACGCGAATGGAGCAAGATCGTAAGTCTGCGGAAAAACTCGGGACGTCCAGTTTCCGTGTGGCGATGTCGAAGCCGATCGTGTGGATGCTCGGCCTGCTGTACTTCTGCATCGGCATTGGTTTCTTTGGCGTGTCCGTGTGGCTCCCGCAAGTGCTCAAGCAGATGTCCAGTCTGTCTCTCATACAGATCGGCTTCGTCAATGCGATTCCGTTTCTGCTCGGGACGATCGCGATGCTGGTGAACGGCAAGCATTCGGATCGCACGCGAGAACGCCGTTGGCACCTTGCGATTCCTCTCGCGATCGGAACGGTCGGCCTCGTGGTCAGTGCCATGACCGCGGGAAATCCGCTGCTGTCGTTCTGCTTCATTTGCATCGCGACCACCGGCATCGTCGGCGCGCTTAGCGTGTTCTGGGCGGTACCGTCGACTTTTCTGAGCGGCGCTGGCGCCGCCGGTGGCCTTGCGCTGATCAACACGATCAGCGCGTTCTCCGGCTTCACCGCTCCGTATCTGATTGGCTGGATCCGCGGCATGACGGAGAATTTCACCGCCGCGACGTATGTCATGGCAGGCGGCATTGGCGTAGCAACTCTGCTTGCAGCGCTGTTGCCGTATCCGGATCGATTTAGAACGGCGGAGATGCCGATTGGGGCGCCGGCGCTGGGCTCCGAGGATAGGTAAGCCATGCTTGCCTATCGGGCGGTGTGAGAGGCACCTTGTGTGCCGAACACCGACGCCCCCCGGGCGTTCCCGGAACGCCGCGACAAACAAAAAAAGCCCGGCAAAGCCGGGCCACAGATTGAGACACAAGGAGAATCCCGCCCACCCCACACCGGGCGGTCACGCCGCGCTACACGACGTTCTTTTCGACGATCGGCCGGTTTTCCAGCACGCGCGCCCAGCCGAGCGACGACAGGTCGAGCGAGTCATACCGCCCGCCCAGAATCAGTTCACTCACCCCGCGCCCGGTCGCAGGCCCTTGCTGCAACCCGTGGCCGCTATACCCGTTCGCGAACACGACGTTGTCGAGTTCCGGGTGATAGCCGATGATCGCGTTGTGATCGAATACGTTGTACTCGTAGTACCCGGACCAGCAGTTCTCCACGCGCAGCGCTTCGAACTCCGGCACGCGATTCGCGAGCGTCGGCCAGATCACTTCGTCGAACAGGTCGTGATCGACCTCGTCGAGCGGCAGATCGTCCGGATCGCGATCCGGGCTCGGCGACGTCCCGCAGATGTACGTGCGTCCTTCCGGCCGGAAATACACACCGGTCGGATCGATCAGCAGCGGACAATCGGCGAGCTTCGCCGGCGACGACACGTTGAAGATGCTGCGACGCCGCGCATACACGGGAATGTCGATGCCCATCATCGACGACAGCGTGCGCGTCCACGCGCCTGCCGCATTGACGACCGTGTCGCACGCATAACGCTCGCCGTCGCCCGTCACGACATGCGTGATCTTGCGGCCATCGCGCACGACCGACGTCACGTCGGCCGGCACATAGCGCGCGCCGAGCGCCTGCGCCTTCTTGCGCAGCGCCTGCACGAGCCCGTAACCGTCGAACCACCCTTCGCCGCTCACGCCGTACGCGCCCGACACGAGATCGTCGACGTTCAGCCACGGAAACTTCGCGCGCAGCGCATCGCGATCCATCAGGCGAATATCGGCGCCGAGCCGGGTTTGCAGCGCGTGGTTCTCGCGCAGCGTCGCGTCGCCCGCGGGCGTCGCGAGAAACAGATATCCGCCTTCGTGCAGGTCGATCGACGGCCGGTTGCCGTCGACCTCGAGCCGCTCGCCGATATTGCGCAGGAAGTCGATCCCGAACAGCGACATCTCGATCGACAACGGCGTCGAGAACTGCTGGCGAATCGACGCGGCCGACAGCGCCGACGACGACTTCGCATAGGTGGGATCGCGTTCGATGACGGTCACGGAAACCGTCGGATCGGTAGCACGCAGGAAATAGGCGATCGAGCTGCCGATCACACCACCGCCAACGATGACGACTTGAGAACTCACGACTGACTCCAATTGCACGTATAAGGCGCGGCCAGCCGGCCGCGCCCGAAGGTTGTTCGTGCCGCGTCGCGCGCGGCGCCGTGCGTGCGGACCACCCGGCGAATCGCCCCGACATGCGCCGCGATCGCATTCGATCGCTCGTGGTATTTCAGCACGTCCGGGCGCGCCGCGAAAGCCCGCGCGCGTTCGGGTGTTCAGTTCGCCGTTTGCGTGGTGACCGGCTGCCACGCGGCGTTCTTCACTTCATACAGCGTCGAGCTCGGGTTCTTCAGGTCGCCCGTGTTCGTGAACGCGATCGTGCCCGTGATGCCGTCGTAGCGCGTGCTCTTCAGCGCGCCGTTGAAATCGGCCGGCTTCGTCGAGTTCGCCTTCTGCATCGCGTTGATCGCGATCCACGTCGCGTCGTACGCGAACGGTGCGTACGCAAGCATGTCGACGCCGTACTTCTGCTTGAATTTGGTTTCGAACTGCTTGCCCTTCGCGAGACGCGCGAGCGGCTGCCCGTATTCCCACACGGAAGCGCCTTCGGCCGCATTGCCGGCGAGCTTGATGAAGTTCGCGTTCATCACGCCGCCGCCGGCCAGGAACTGCGCGCGGATGCCGAGCTGGCGCATGCGCTTGACGAGCATCGCCGACTGCGCGTCGAGGCCGCCGAAGAACACCAGGTCGGCGTTCGTGCTCTTGATCTTGGTGAGCTGCGCGCTGAAGTCGACGGCCTTGTCGTTCGTGAACTCGCGCGCGACGATCGTGCCGCCGTTGGCCTTCACGGCCTTCTCGAATTCGTCGGCTTCGCCCTGGCCGAACGCGGTGCGGTCGTCGATGATCGCGATGCGCTTCGCCTTGGTCACGCCCGCCGCATACGCACCGGCGTTGCCGGCGTTCTGCGTGTCGGTCGCGATCACGCGATACACGGTGCCGAGCCCGGCGCGCGTGATGTCGGGATTGGTCGCCGACGGCGTGATCATCGGAATCCCGGCCTTCGCGTAGATCTTCGACGCGGGCAGCGTCGTGCCCGAGTTGAAATGGCCGATCACGACGGCCACCTGCGCGTCGGTCAGCTGTTGCGCGGCCTGCACGCCGATGCGCGGATCGCTCTGGTCGTCCTGCGACGTGACGACGAACTTCACCGGCTTGCCGCCGATCATCGTGTGTGCTGCGTTCGCCTCGTCGACGGCCATGCGCACGCCGTTCTCGATGTCCTTGCCGTAGGCGGCGCCGCTGCCGGTCAACGGCACGGCCACGCCGACCTTGACGACCGTCTCCTGAGCGTGGGCCGTGCCCGTCTGGAACGCGAACATCGCGGCGGTCAACGCAATGCCGGAAAGCGAACGAATGCGGAACGTCATCGGCCAATCCTTCTTCTAGGGGTCGGTGTGCGACGCGCGACCGTCGCGCGCCGGCAATCTTTCACGTGCCGGCGGATCACCGCGGTTCCGTCTCCGGGGAACCTGTCAGCGCGAAAGAGGTGAACCGATTGTGGGTAGCCAATACGCGTGCAGCAAACGAAATATCGGAACTATGTTGTGAGAAATTGTCATCAAGTGCCGTCGCGCCGGACGGCAGACGGCCCGCGCGACGGCGGGCCGGGAGGGAAGATTTCAGGCGGAATGCGCGCAGATGCCCGTGCACCCATGCCGCGCCGGGTCATGCCGATGAAGAATCACCGCTGCTTCGGGCAGCCATGACGCGTCGCGCATCGCGCGATCCGCACCGATGACGGTCGGTGCGTCAGTGCTGGTCGATGTGCGTGTCGGTGCCCGTATGCTTGCGCACCGCGTCGGCCGCCTCGCCGGCCTTCTCCTGAAGCTTGCCGGCCTGCTGCTCCGCCACGCCTTCCGCTTCCGTCTCGCGATCGCCCGTCACCTTGCCGAGTGCTTCCTTGACCGAACCCTTCACTTGCTTGAGCTTGCCTTCGATGCGATTCCTGTCCATGGTCGTCTCCTGCGATGATTTGGGGAGACGGCAATGCGGCCACTCGCGGGCGCCCCCGCGCCGCACCGCCGAGTGGACAGGATCGCAGCCGCGCGCCGTATGCGGCAGATGCCAATGCACCAGCCTGCGTGGTGCATCCGTACCGATGGCGTCGAATCGCGGCGTCGACGGCGGGACGATCGGAGTCAGCTCTTGCCGTTCGCGCCGCCCTTCTCGCCGCGCGCACCACCCGTGTTGGCCGCGCCGACGATGCCGCGCTCGCGTGCCCACACGATCGCCTCGCCGCGGCTATGCACGTCGAGCTTCGCGTAGATCGTCGCGACGTGATTGCGAACCGTATTCGGCGCGAGGCCGAGGCGCCCGGCGATCTCCTTGTCGGCGAGGCCGTGGCACAGCAGGTCGAACACGTCGCGCTCGCGCGCGGTGAGGTCCGACAGTTGCGCGCCCGCATCCGGCGCATTCGCGCGCCGCACGTTCGCGAGCTTCTCGATCAGCGTGCGGCTGAACCATGACGCATCCTGCATCGCCGTCTCGATCGCATAGACGAGCTCCATCTCGGTGCGCTTGCGGTCGCTGATGTCGAGCAGCGCGATCAGCAGGCAATCCTGCCCGTGAATCGCGACCGGATCGGCCGACACGACGCAATCGCGCAGGTCGCCGTCCTGCGTGCGGATCTGCACGTCGGCGTTGCGCACGCTGCCGTCGCGCGCGAGCCGGCTGTCGAGGTGCTGCCGCGCGCCGCGCTCCGCCCACAACCCGATCTCGTCGGCGGACTTGCCGAGCAGGTCGTCGCGCGCGTGGCCGGTCATCCCGACGAAGGCATCGTTGACGTCGAGCAGCTCGAAACCGTCGGCCGTGACGATCGCGGTCGCGACCGGCGCCATCCGGAACGCCTTCGCGAACCGCTCCTCGCTCTGCCGCAGCGCGAGCTCGGCCTGCTTGCGCGGCTCGAGATCCATGAACGTGAACAGCATGCACGCCTCGTCGCTCATGTCGATCGGCTGCCCGGCGACGACGACCGCCTTGATGCTGCCGTCCGCGCACTTGAGCACGGCCTCCATCTGCGGAATCGTCGCCCCCTCGCCGAGCCGCTCGATCGCGAGTTCGCGCCGCTCGGCCTGCTCCAGCACGTCGATCTCGTAGACGGAGCGGCCGAGCACGTCGTCGCGCACGTAGCCCGTCATGTCGAGGAAGCCCTGATTGACCTTCACGTAGCGCAAGTCGTCGAGCCGGCAGATCACGGCCGGCGCCGGATTCGCGCTGAACGTGCGCTCGAAGCGCTCCTCCGCGCTCGCCCACTCGGTCGCGTCGTGCAGCACGAGCGCGAGACAGTCCGGCTCGCCGGCCGCGTTCGTCAGCACGAGGCTGCGGATCCGGTGGACCCAGCTCACGTTCTCGTCGGCAGCCGATTCGACTTCGACCGTCACGTCGCTGAACTCCTCGCCCGCGATCACGCGATCCATCGGATAGTGGCCGTCGCGCACCGGATGGTTGTTCCGGTAGCGCAGGCGGAAACGCTCGCGATACTCGGTGACGTTCGCGCCGAGCGCCGCGAGCGCGGTGACGCCGTGCATCGCGAGCGCGGCCTCGTTCGCCCACACGATGCGCTGGTCGGGCTCGATCAGGATCACGCCCTCGGTGAGCCCCGCGATGATCTGGTGCAGCTGGCGCCGGTCGGTATGCGACTTCAGCACCTGTTCGTTTACTCGTTCGTCCATTGGATGGGGGTCCACGTCGTCAGCATGGTTGCCGGTCCGGTCGCATCGTGACCGGCGCGCGCCGGCGGGCGCCTGTGGCGATGATCGCGTGCCGCCGGTACAGGCGACAGACGCGGATGCACTATGCCCGATAGTACATTCGCACGCCGCGTCGGCATCGTGCGATACCCCGCCGAGCGGCGCAGCGCGGCCCTCCACCCGTCGTCGCGCGTGGCGCGTGCAACGGGCGCATTCGGGCGCATTCCCTGTTCCCGCGCACTGTTCCGTCCCCCATGCAAACGCACTAGCGAACCCGGTGAATTTGCGCGATGTCCGCGTGCGTTCGCGCCGGTACGCTGGTATTGCATCGGCGCTCACACGCTGCCCTTCCACACCGCAGAGGAGGTTTCCCTGATGAAACTGCATCAGACACCCGATCCGACGCGGCCCGAACCGGCCCCGGATACTCCGCCCGAACCGCCGCCCGGCACCGATCCGCCGGTGCCGCTGCCTCCCGACGTGCCGCGCCCGGACCTGCCGCCGCGCGAGCCCGGCTACGACACGCCGATCGCGCGGCAAGCGGCGCGCGCCACGCGATCCGCATGAGCCGACTCGCTCATTCACCAAGCCAATCGAAGGAGAACATCGATGAACAACACCTCGCACCTTTCGACGCTGCTCGCCGTCAGCGCGGCCTTCCTGCTTTCCGCCGCGCCGCTCGCGAACGCACAGGCCCAGGCTTCGTCGGCCGACGCCGGCATGACGGCCGAATCGAACCAGCCCGTCACCGACACGTGGATCACGACCAAGGTGAAGAGCGAACTCGCGACCACCGATGGCGTGAAGAGCACCGACATCAGCGTGAAGACGGTGGACGGCGTCGTCACGCTCACCGGCGTGCTGCCGACGAAGATCGCCGTGAAGAAGGCCGTCGCCGTGACGCGCGCGATCAAGGGCGTGACGCACGTCGACGCATCCGGGCTGAAGGCGAAGGCCTGAGCTATCCAGCGGCCGAGCGCCGCGCTTTTCTCCCCCTACTCAACGAGGAGCACACGATGAACGAGGACAAGATCAAGGGCCAGTGGAAGCAGCTCACCGGCAAGCTGAAGGCCAAGTGGGGCAAGCTGACCGACGACGACCTGACGGTCGCCGAAGGCAACCGCGACTATCTGGCCGGCAAGATCCAGGAGCGTTACGGGATCGCGCGCGACGAAGCCGAGAAGCAGTTGCGCGATTTCGATCGCGAGCTGTAACGCGCGAGCCGTCTCACCCCGCCGCGGCGCACCGCGCGTCGCGGCAACGAAGAGAACACCGACATGGGCAAGTATCTGCTCGCATGGCTGCTCGGCGTACCGATCGGGCTGCTGGTGCTGTTCTTTCTGATCACGCACCTCTTCTGACGGCGCGGCGCCCATGTAACGAAACGGGCCGGCGGCTGAAATCAGCCGCCGGCCCGCCTGTTTTTACGCCCGGTGCGCGATGGCGACGTGCCGCGCTTACTTCGCGTTCGCCGTCATCTTGAAGATGCCTTGCGCGTTGCCCGCATCGAAGCGCAGGTCCGTCACCCAGCGGCGCGCCGCCTGGTCGAACGTGCGACGGCGCGTGATGAATTCGTAAAACGAACCCGGCACGTTGCGCTTGACCGTGCCGCCGTCGCGCGTGCGGAATTCGCGCTCGACGATGTCCGCGCGATAGGCCGTCTGAAACACGCGGCCCGAACGCGAGCGTTCGACTTCCGGCTTCATCGGCCGGCCCTTCGCCTTCTCGTCGTCGGACAGCTTGAACACGTCGGTCACGCGATCGGTCGCGTGGTTGAACGCGTTGCCTTCGGTCGCGATCCAGGCCATCTCGGCCGATTCGAGCAGCAGCGTCTCGTAGTCGAGTTCGTTCGGCAGGTCGTGCTGGCGGGCGAATGCGCCGACGATTTCGGGCAGCAGCGCGTGCGCGGCGTCGAGCGACAGCCAGCCTTCGCGCTCGATCTCCCACAGGAGCGCGACGGCCGCCGGCGACAGCGGGTCGCGCGACGAGCGCACGACGTTCGTCACGGCCTGCTGGAATTCCTTCGAGAAGCGTTCCGGATGCAGTTCGCTGACGAAGAACTGCGCGATCTCGTCCGGTGCGTCTTCATGCGCATAGGCGCGGCCGGTCATGCCGAGCTTGTCGAGCGGATAACGGCCGTTCAGGCGGAAGCCGAGCGGACGCAGGATGCGCGTGAACGCGGCTTCGCCCGGCGGCAGCGCGCCGGTATGCGGCCAGCGCACCGTGCGCAGCGCGCCGTGATCGAAGTACACCGAACCGCCGCTTTCGATCGCGTCGGCCGTATAGGCGCGACCGTTCGCCGAACGTTCGAGCAGCCCTTCGAACAGCGCCATGTTCATCGCCTGCGCGATTTCCGCGCGCGTGACGACGTCGGCTTCCCACTCTTCGAGGACGGCCGGCATGTTCAGGGTCGCGAACAGGGCGTCGGTCTTCGCCTGTCCCAGCAGCTTCGTCAGCAAGCTCTCGATATTCGGATTGCGCATCAGGATTCTCGTGTCGGGGGGACCGCCGGCAAACGTGCCGGCAACTCGGTGGCCGGCCGCCCGGCGGGCGCCTGACCTTGCACGGGAAGCATTATTCAAAGGGTTGCAGCGGGGCGTAAAGCGAGATTAAATTGACATGTGATGAGTTTTTGGAATTATTCACGGTCTCAGCACGCGTCCGCCGGCCCGCCTCGGACGGGTCCGTTCGTCAGACAAAAAGAGCATCATGCGCAAATTCAAGATCCCCAACATGGGTGCGCTCGTGGCTTTCGAAGCCGCGGCGCGCCACGAAAGCTTCACGCACGCGGCGAAGGAGCTGTTCCTGACCGAGAGCGCGGTGTCGCGGCAAATCGCGACGCTCGAAGCGAGCCTCGGCGTGCGGCTGTTCGCGCGCGTGAAGCAGCGCGTCGTGCTGACGCGCGCCGGCAAGCTGTACGGCACACAGGTGCGGCGCGCGCTGGAGGCGCTCGACCGCGACACGCTGTCGATCATCGCGCACGGCAGCGGCGGTGGCTATCTGGAGCTCGCGGTGCTGCCGACCTTCGCGTCGCACTGGCTGATCCCGCGCATCAAGAGCTTCTACGACCGCACGCCGGACGTGCGCGTGAACATGGGCAGCCGCACCGACCTGTTCTCGTTCGAAGACACCCACTTCGAAGCCGCGATCCACTACGGCAAGCCGACCTGGCCCGGCACGTCGTCGGACTACCTGTTCGGCGAGGAAGTCGTGCCGATCTGCTCGCCGGCGCTGCTCCACGGGCCGGTCGAACGCGTGGAGGATCTGCTCGCGTATCCGCTGCTGCACTCCACCACGCGTCCCGGCGCGTGGGCGCAATGGTTCGAGACGCACGGCATCGAGGACATCCGCACGATGCAGGGCGTGCGCTACGAGCTGCATACGATGCTGATCAGCGCGGCCGCGGCCGGGCTCGGAATCGCGCTGGTGCCGAAGTTCTTCGTCGAGGAACAGCTGCAGCAGCTCGGTCTCGTCGTGCCGTGCGACGCGGCGACGGTCGGCGATTCGGCGTACTACCTCGTGTATCCGACGGAGTTCAGTCACAGCAAGCCGCTCGAATCGTTCCGCACATGGCTGCTGGAACAGGCGAGCGCGTATGCGGCGCCGGGGCAGGAGGAACGCGACGTGGAGGATGACGAAGACGACGAGGACGTCGAATAGCGTCACGTGCGCCAGGCGTTCAGTGCCTGCGTCTCGGCGGGGAATCCAGAAGCGGGGCAATCGCGGCGACGAAATCGCCGGAAGGAAGGACCGAACGAACGACGGCCCGTGTGTCCGGTGCGCGTCGGGCCGGGGCAACCCCGGCCCGACGCTCCGGGCAGCCGACCTCGTATCGGCGGCGCGGCGGACTTTCTTTCTTCTTCACTGCATAGGTTCTCTCAGGTTCCCTGCATTTTTTGCTGTGCCGCGCCGGCCATTATCCACTCAAACCGCCCGAAGTAAAACGTTTGCGCATGCGCTGGGCGGCATACCCCTCATAACCGGACACAATCCGTCAAATTCCTTTCGGATTGAACGACGGCGGTCGGCAATTCTTGCAATCGGCACGGCGTTGCTTTTTAATGGAACTGGTTCCATCGTGTGTTTCGGCCATGCCGCCGCGTGACGCGACGTCGTGCGCGCGTCATGATGCCGATTCAGGATCGAGGATCATTCAGCTCAGGATTCCGTGTCGCCCGTCCTTTCCGGCCCCCCGTCAAACGAGACCGTCATGCCCGATTCCGCCTCTCTGCAGCAGCTGTTTCCCGCCTATCAGGACATCCCCGCCGAATACCGGCTCGCTTCGCCGATCCACCAGCGCGTGTCGCTGGTCGACGGCGCATTGCGCCCGTGGGACGGCACGACCAAGACCGTGCTGTCGCCGGTGTGCGTGCGGCAGCCGGACGGCAGCGTCGCGCAGATGGAGATCGGCAGCTACCCGGTGATGGGCGAGACGGAAAGCGACGCGGCGCTCGACGCCGCGGTGCGCGCGTACGACTCGGGCCGCGGCGAGTGGCCGACGATGAAGGTCGAGCAACGCATCGCGTGCATGCAGGACTTCATCAAGCGGATGGTCGCGCAGCGCGAGCTCGTGGTGAACCTGATCATGTGGGAGATCGGCAAGAGCCTCGCCGATTCGCAGAAGGAGTTCGACCGCACCGTCACGTACATGACGCAGACGATCGACGCGCTGAAGGAGCTCGACAACGCGAACTCGCGTTTCGTGATCGCCGAAGGCACGATCGGCCAGATTCGCCGCACGCCGCTCGGCGTCGTGCTGTGCATGGGGCCGTACAACTATCCGCTGAACGAGACGTTCGCGACGCTGATCCCCGCGCTGCTGATGGGCAACACCGTGGTGTTCAAGCCGCCCCAGTACGGCACGCTGCTGTTCGAACCGCTGCTCGAGGCGTTCCGCGACGCATTCCCGAAAGGCGTGATCAACACGATCTACGCGCCGGGCGCCGTGGTCGTGCCGCACATGCTCGCGTCGGGCAAGATCAACGTGCTCGCGCTGATCGGTTCGAGCAAGGTCGCCGATCACCTGAAGAAGCAGCATCCGAAATCGCACCGGCTGCGCGCGATTCTCGGCCTCGACGCGAAGAACGCGGCGATCGTGCTGCCCGATGCCGATCTCGACCTCACCGTGAAGGAGTGCCTGCTCGGCGCGCTGTCGTTCAACGGCCAGCGCTGTACCGCGCTGAAGATGCTGCTCGTGCATCGCTCGATTGTCGACGCATTCCTGGAGCGCTTCACCGCCGCGCTCGAGCAACTGAAGATCGGCATGCCGTGGGAGAAAGGCGTCAGCATCACGCCGCTGCCGGGCATGCATCGCACCGCGTACATGACCGACGCGATCGACGACGCGAAGGCCAAGGGCGCGCAGGTCGTCAATCACCAGGGCGGCGAGTTCAGCAAGACGCTGTTCTATCCGGCCGTCGTGTATCCGGTCGTTGAAGGGATGAAGCTGTATCGCGAAGAACAGTTCGGGCCGATCATCCCGGTCGCGCCGTTCGACGACGTCGAAACCGCGCTCGACTACGTGACCACGTCGGAGCACGGCCAGCAGGTCAGCATCTTCGGTTCCGATCCGGCGCAGATCGGCGCGCTCGTCGATCCGCTCGTGAACCAGGTGTGCCGCGTGAACATCAACTGCCAGTGCCAGCGCGGGCCGGACGTGTTCCCGTTCGCGGGACGCAAGGATTCGGCCGAAGGCACGCTGTCGGTGACCGACGCGCTGCGCGCGTTCTCGATCCGCTCGATGGTTGCGGCGAAGCAGACCGACGGCAGCAAGCAGCTGCTCGACTCGATCGTGTCGGATCACTACTCGAAGTTCATCAACACGGGCTTCATTTTCTGACGCACGGCGCGAGGCGCGAACGATCCGCCGTGCGTTCGTGCGGCGGATCGTCCGGACGAGCGCGCGTCGTCCGTTCAGACGTTCGATGCGAGCAGCCGGATCCCCGCCAGACCGAACACCACCGCCAGGCACGCTTCCATCGCCCGCCGGCCGCGCACGTACAACCGGCGCGCACCATCGGTCGAGAACACCAGCGCATACCCGCCGAACACCATGCAGCCGATCGCGATGCAGCCCGGCACGACCGCGCCGTGCGACGCGCCCGAACCGTTCGACGACAGCGCGACGATCGACACCCACACCAGGATGGCTTTCGGATTCGTCAGGTGCAGCATCGCGCCGCGCGCGTAGAAGCGCGACAGCCGCTGCCCGGGCGTCGTCTTCAGCGTCGCCGCCGCATTGGGCGACCATGCGGTGCGGCCCGACTTGAACGCGAGCCACAGCAGGTACACGCCGCCGAACAGCTTGATCGCGACCAGCAGCTTCGACCACGCGAGCAGCGCCGCCGACACGCCGAGCGCGAATACGAGCGCCGCCTTGCGGCCGTGGTTCGCGGCGACCGACATGATCGCGAGATTGCTCGGGCCCGGGCTGGCCGTGCCGACGAAATAGGCCGTGTAAGCCAGCAGCAGGTTGGCGGAGAAAAAGGCATGGACGCTCATGTCGAACCTCGCGGGGGATGAGCGGTCGATTGTTCGCACATGCGCGGCAGTTGCCCATGGCCAATTGGCCGGCAATTCGCTGGGCCAGTTGGGCGAAGCGCATGCCTGCGCATGCCTGCGCATGACGTTGCATCCGTCACGGCGGCCGGCGCGTCCGGACTGTCTCGGTTATGAAACATCCGGCGCGTGCGCGTGGCGGCATGCCGCCGTCACGCGCCGGGCGTCGCGGGCCGCCGCGCCCGGCGCCGCGCGGATGCCGCGCGAACCGCCCGATCGCGGCCTTCCTGCCCGTCGCCGACAGAAACACGAAGCCCGTTTTGCGCCTGCGTTACGTTACATCGTTGAAGCATTTCATTCGTTCGACCGCCGCCGCACCCGCGCGCGCCGCGTCGCGACGCGTATGGACGGCCGCCTCGATTTTCCGCGCGAGCCAGTCTCGGCGCGACGCGACGACCAACGCCGCGACGTGCGTCAACATTGCTCAACAATCGGATCGCGGCGCTGGTACGGAACCTGCATCCCGTTTGTCATGCAAGCCGCGCCGCCGATCGGCGCGGCCACGAACACCGCGAAGCAACGAGGCTTTCCATGGATGCGCTGCCCAACTCGTCCGATACGTCGTTCCAGCTCTTTCTCGCAAAGCTGCTCGAACAACCGCTGCCCGACTGGACCGACAAGCAGCAGATGGAACTGGACATGGCGCGCACGCTGTCCGGCCAGATGGTCCGGCTCGCCGAAGACATGCGCGGCGGCACCGCCGATCTCACGCGCTGCCTCGTGCTGCTGCGCTACGCGAAGGTGCTCGACTTCATGCTGACGTCGCTCGCCGCGCGCCGCGACATCCATCCGCAGACGCTGCGCACGCTGTTCCGGCTCGCGAACCTGAAGGTCGACGATGCGTATCCGGTCTGAACCGGCGCGCAGCGTCGATCTCGACGACGAACGGCCACGGAGACGCGCGCATGCCCGATGACCGCGCCGGATGAGCGTCCGGAACCGGACATCCCGGCTGGCCGGCGAACCCGGCGTCTTCGTGCAGCAGTACGGACGCAAGGCCCGGAAGACTCTCGACCCGAACGATCGCCGCTCCGATCGCGACGTCGAACGGGCGATGCGGCGCCTGTCGGCCGCCGAGCTCTCCGGCCTGCTGGCCGATGAAGGCGAGAACCAGGACGAAGACGGCAACGACGACGCCGCTGAACGCCCTCCACGGCCCCCCGCTTCCCGGCGCCGCAACCGGGCCGCCAGCCAATCGGATGTACAATCGCGCGCCATGAACGCACTTCGCCGCTTCCTGCTCCGGCAAGGCGTCGCGCGACAGCTTCTGTGGGGTGTCCTCCTCGTCACGCTGCTGTCCCGCGCGCTGATGTCGGGCGCCGTGATGCTCGATCCGGACGGTCCGGATGCGGGCTCGGTGGTGCTGTGTTCGGGGCGCGGCCCGCTGATCGTCGACGTGGCGGCACTCGCCGCCCGTTTCGACGCGGGTGCGCCGATCACGCCGGCCAACGATGCGTTCGCGCTCGCCGACGCGCTGAAGCATGGCGCACACGTCGGCAACGCAGCATCGTCCGCCGGCGACGACGACGGCCTCTGCGCATTCGGCGCGGCGCTGTTCACGGCGCTGGCGTCGTTCGCGGTGCTGGTGCTACTGTTTCCCGCCGCGGCGCCGCGGCGGTTCCGGATTCGCTTCGACATCCCTCGCGCCGTGCGGTCGATATTCGACGACCGCCCGCCCTCCCGCGCGCCTCCCCTATTCTGCTGACCGTTTCGCCTGACGGCCCGCGCACGTCGACGTGCGCGGCTCGTCACGCCGATCGTTTCATCCCATCCGATTCAAGCGATCACCCGACTGCGCCCGCCGCCCGGGCGACGTCGCCATGCGCGCCATGACCGGCCGCGCATGACGTGCCGTCGTCCGTTCCGCCGCCGTGCGCACGCGGGTGCGCCGCGCGTCGACGGCGGCCGGCCCGTGCCGGCCCGACCGAGCGACGAACCCGAGGAGCTGACACCATGTCGACCACCGTCGAGCGGGCCCTGTCGCCCGCCCGTTCCGCCAGCGCCGGTTACCGGACGCTCTGGCGCTGGCATTTCTATGCCGGCCTGTTCGTGATGCCGTTTCTCGTGATCCTCGCGATCACGGGCACGCTCTACTGCTTCCAGCCGCAAATCGAGCCGCTGCTGTATCCGCACCGGCTGATCGTCGAACCGCGCGCGACGCCGCGACTCGATCCGGACACGCTGCTCGCGAAGGCGCGCACCGCGCTGCCGGCCGGCGCGACGCCGGTTTCGGCGCAGGTTTCCACCGCGCCCGAGCGCAGCGCCGAATACGTGTTCCGGCTGCGCGACGGCAGCCGCGAGAGCGTGTACGTGAACCCGTACGACGGCAGCGTGCTCGGCACGCTGAGCGTCGAGCAACGCTTCATGCAGGTCGACCGGATGCTGCATCGCAAGCTGCTGCTCGGCAAGACCGGCGAGTTGCTGATGGAACTCGCCGCATGCTGGACCTTCGTGATGATCGGCACCGGCATCGCGCTGTGGTGGCCGCGCGGCGCCGCGCGCGTGGGCCGCGCACTGCGGCCCGACCTGTCGCTGCGCGGCAGGCCGCTGTGGAAAAGCATCCACGCGACAGCCGGCATCTGGCTCGCGGCCGGCACGGTCGCATTCATCCTGACCGGGTTGCCGTGGTCGGGTTCGTGGGGCAAGAACTTCAAGGCGCTGGCCGCCACCGTGAACCTCGGCGCGCCGCCGGGCGCATGGGGCGGCGGATCGACGCGTTCGACGCGCCCGGGCGCGGCGGCGTCGGCTGCCGCGCCCGCACCGGCACGGCCCGCGGCGCCGGCCGGCCATCACCATCACGCATCCGGCGAATCGATGCCAGGCATGGTGATGGACGACCTGCCGTTGCCGCAAACGCCGTGGGCGGTCGGCAACGTGCCCGTTCCGGATTCGCCGTCGGCGCCGGCATCGTCCGCGCCGCTGCCGCTCGCGCGCGCGATCGCGATCGTCGCCGGGCTCGGCGTGACGAGCGGCTACACGCTCGCGCTGCCGTCGGGCCCCGACGGCGTATTCACCGCGTCGTACTTCCCGGCCGACCCGAAGGCGGAGCGCACGATCGCCATCGACCAGTACAGCGGCGCGGTGCTGCAGGACATCCGCTACGCGGACTACGGCGCGGTATCGCAGGCCGTGTCGTACGGCACGTCGCTGCATATGGGCCGCTACTTCGGGCTCGCGAACCAGATCGTCTGCGCGGTGCTGTCGCTCGGGCTGGCCGCGATGGCCGTCACGGGCACGGTGATGTGGTGGAAGCGCCGCCCGGCGGGAAAACTCGGCGCGCCGTCGCGCGAACGCGGCGCGCCGCCGATGCGCGGCTGGATCGCGGGGCTCGTGCTGCTCGGCATCGTGTTTCCGCTGACGGGGTTGACGATCGTCGCGGTGTGGTCAATCGACCGCCTGCTGTTCGGCCGCGCGACGCGCGCGGCAGCCTGATCGTCGAACGACGCCCCCTTTCAAGGAATCCGAAACATGAAGTTCAGATTGATGCTGCCCGCCGCCGCGCTCGCGGCCTTTGCACCGCTCGGGCAGGCACAGGAAAGCGGCGTCGACGGCGCCGGCACGATGCTCGAGCCGATCCGCGTCGATGCGCGCAAGGTCGCGCCGCTGCAGCGGCCGCTCGATACCGGCAGCCGCCTCGACCTGACGCCGCTCGAAACGCCCGCAAGCGTCGAACGGCTCGACCGCGCGACGCTCGACACGCGCGGCGACAGTTCGATCGTCGATGCGGTGAGCCGCGCTGCCGGCATCAGCGCCTCGCCGCATCCCGGCAACGGCGACTCGGAGCTGGGCGCGCGCGGCTTCGTCGGCGCGTCGTCGGTTACGCAACTCTACGACGGCGTACGCCCATATGGCGCCATCGGCGTCACCTTTCCGTTCGACACGTGGTCGGTCGACCATATCGACGTGCTGCGCGGCCCCGCTTCGGTGATCTACGGCGAAGGCGCGATCGGCGGCGTCGTGAACATCGTCCCGAAGAAGCCGACCCGCACGCCGATCCGCAACGAGCTGCAGGTCGGCGGCGGCACCGAACGCACGGCGCGCGTCGCGTTCGGCAGCGGCGGCGCGATCGACGACGCGCTGTCGTACCGCTTCGACATCAGCGGCAACCGCTCGGCGAACTGGGTCGATCGCGGCGATTCGCGCAATCTGTCGATCTCGGGCGCGCTGCGCTACGACGTGACGCCGGACCTGTACGTGACGGCGTCGTACGCGCAGGGCTTCCAGCATCCGATGCAGTATTTCGGCGTGCCGCTCGTGAACGGCGCGCGCGATCGCGCGCTCGACGGGAAGAACTACAACGTCGGCGACAGCGACATCGCGTTCCGCGACAGCTGGGCGACGGTGTCGGCGAACTGGCAGCCGAGCGACGGCCTGAACGTGACGAGCACGCTGTACCGGATGCAGAGCAATCGCCACTGGAAGGATGCCGAGTACTACGCGTACCTGCCGTCGAGCGCGCAGGTCCAGCGCAGCAGCTACACCGAAATCTTCCACGACCAGCAGCAGTACGGCAACGTGACGACGGCCACCGCGACCGGCCTGCTGCTCGGGATGCGCAACACGTTCTCGGCGGGCGCGGAGTTCAACCACACGACGTTCCGGCACGACAACAATTCGCCGTATTCGGGCACGTCGACGGTCGATCCGTTCGGCTTCGATCCGGGCAGCTTCATCAACGTGGCCGGCACGTATCCGAAGTACCGCAGCCAGGCGAACCAGTACGCGCTGTTCGCGGAGAACCGGCTCGAAATCACGCCGCGCTGGTCGGTGATCGGCGGGTTGCGCTACGACCATGCAAGCGTGAACCGCGACGATCTCGTGAACGGCGGCGCGTTCACGAAAGTGTTCGCGAACACGGGCTGGCGCCTTGGCACCGTGTACGACGTGCGCCCCGGTCTCGCCGTGTACGGGCAGTATTCGGTCGCGGCCGATCCGATCACCTCGCTGCTGTCGCTGAATGCGTCGAAGGCGAATTTCACGCTCGCGACCGGCCGTCAGATCGAGATCGGCGTGAAGCAGTCGCTCCTCGGCGGCAAGGCCGAATGGACGCTGGCCGCCTACCGGATCGTGAAGGACAACCTCGTGACGGCCGATCCGCTGAACCCGAACCAGTCGATCCAGGTCGGCCGGCAATCGTCGCGCGGGCTGGAGGCGACAGTCGGCGCGGAAATCGCGAGAGACTGGCGCGTCGACGCGAACGTGTCGATCCTGCGCGCGAAATACGACGACTTCCAGCAGGCGTCCGGCGGCACGACCGTCTCGCGTGCGGGCAACGTGCCGGTGTCGGTGCCGCAGCGGCTCGCGAACCTGTGGGTGAGCTGGCGCTTCGCGCCGGACTGGACCGGCATCGCCGGTATCAAGTACGTCGGCAAGCGCTTTGCCGACACGGCCAACACGCTCGTGATGCCGTCGTACACGAACGTCGACCTCGGGCTTGCGTGGAAGCCGCGCAAGGACACGACGATCACCGCGCGCGCCTACAACGTGTTCAACCGGCGCTACGTGCAGTCCGCGTACTACAACGAGACGCAGTATCTGCTCGGCAACGACCGCCGGTTCGAAGTGCTCGCGAACTACCGGTTCTGACGCCGCGCGGCGCGGTGGCGCCCTGGCACGGCGGCCCGTCGGCGCACGCGCGGCGGCGGGCCGTCGAATGTCGCGTCACCGTGAATGCGTCATGCCCTTGCGTGGGTGCCCAGCGGCAGCGGATTCAGCGCGGCGGCTTTCGACGACGCGTCCGCGGTCTCGCCCGCGGACGGATCCTGGTGCGCCGGACACGCATGCACGTCACGCGCGCGGCGCGGCCGCGCGGCGTGCCATCCACTTCCGGTAGCGCCGCGTCTGGCACTGCGCGGCGAGCTGCTGCGACACCAGCGCGCGCAGCGGCGACACGTCCGGATGCGTGCGCCGCCCGACGCTCAACCGCGCGAGCTGGAACTTGACCACCGCCATGTTCGCCAGCGCGCCCAATGCCTTGTTCTTCCAGCGGATCGGCTGCAGCACCGGCGCGCTATCCTTGCCGGCCTGCCAGTCGCGCGGCAGGTTCGGCTCGATCGACAGCGCGGTCGCGATGCCGACCATCGCCACGCCGCTGTCGACCACCTTTTCGGCCACCGCGCGGCGGCGAATGCCGCCCGTGACCATCAGCGGCATGCGCGCGACGGCCGTGATGTCCCGCGCGAATTCGAGGAAATACGCTTCGCGGGCCAGCGTGCGGCCGTCGCGCGCCTCGCCCTGCATCGCCGGCACTTCGTAGCTCCCGCCCGACAGTTCGACGAGATCGACGCCGAGCGGATTCAGCAGTTCGACCACGCGCTTCGCATCGTCCGCACTGAAGCCGCCGCGCTGGAAATCGGCCGAATTCAGCTTCACCGCCACGGCGAACGCGGGCGACACCGTCGCGCGCACCTCCCGCACGATGTCGAGCAGCAACCGCGCGCGATGCTCGATGCTGCCGCCCCACGCGTCCTGCCGGCGGTTGGCGAGCGGCGACAGGAACTGGCTCAGCAGGTAGCCGTGCGCCGCGTGGATCTGCACGCCGGTGAAGCCGCTTTGCTCGGCAAGCTGCGCGGCGCGCACGAAGCGCCGCTGCACGTCGGCGATATCGGCCTCCGTCATTTCCTTCGGCACCGGGAACTGCTTCGACAGCGCGCCGAGCGCGAGCGGCACGGCCGACGGCGCGAGCGTCGTCTGGCCGAGCGCCGCCTGCATCTGGCGCCCCGGATGGTTGATCTGCATCCACACCTGCGCGCCGCCGGAGCGCGACACCTGCGCCCACCGCCGGAAGCGGTCGAGGTGGGCCGCGCTGTCGAGCACGACGCCGTTCGGGCCGGTCATCGCGCGACCGTCCACCATCACGTTGCCGGTCAGGATCAGGCCGGCCCGGCCGTCGGCCCACGCCTGGTACAGGCGCAGCAACGCGTCGGACGGCGCGTGATCCGCATCGGCCATGTTCTCTTCCATCGCGGCCTTGGCGAGCCGGTTCGGAATCACCGCGCCATTGGGCAGTGTCAGGGGCGCAAACAGGTTCAAGGTGGATCTCCTCGATTGACGATGCCCAACCATAACTTTAAAGTCAGCTTCAAGGTCAAGCCCCTTTGGAGTCCAACATGAAAATCGGCGAACTGGCACGGGCCAGCGGCCTCGCGGCGTCGCGCATCCGCTTCTACGAAGCGAGCGGCCTGCTCGAACCGGCCCGCCGACAGGCGAATGGTTATCGGGAATACGGGCCGGATGCGTTGACGCGGCTCGCGATCATCGACCGCGCGCAACGCGCGGGTTTCGCGCTCGACGAGATCCGCGCGCTGCTGCCGCCCGATCTCGGCGCATGGCCGCACGACGAGCTGCTGCACGCGCTGCGGCACAAGGTCGATGAAATCGCGCTGCTCGAGCAGCGTCTCGCGCAGAACCGGCGCAATCTGCAGGCGCTGATCGACGAGATCGCGAACAAGCCGGCGGGCGAGGATTGTTCGGCCGCCGCACAGCGCATGCTCGACAAGCTGTGCAAGGAGGCGGCGGAGCCGGAGCCCGCGCCCGTGCCGGCATCGCCGCCACGGCCGGTACGAAAGCGCGCGTAAGTGCGTCGGCACGGGCGATCGTGATTGGTCCGCCGTGCTGTCGACGCATGATCGGGTGGTGCGTAGCGTGCCCACGCGCACCGCATCGGCAAGAGACATTGCCGGCGTGCACGGTAAAAAAACCCGGGCGATGGCGCGAGGCCTGGAGGAAATTCGCTTACGTCGCAGGTAATCGACGCGCGCAGCACGCGCGCCGATCATGGCTCGACCGATCAACGAGCCGTATCGACACCACGGAGCCCGCCATGACCGCCTACGCCATCGCCCACCTGCACGACGTCCGGATGTGCGACGACATCGTCGAATACCTCGAACGCATCGACGGCACGCTCGCGCCGTTCGACGGCCATTTCGTCATTCACGGCGCGCGGCCGGAGGTGCGCGAAGGGGAATGGCGCGGCGACCTGATCGCGATCGCGTTCCCCGATCTCGACACGGCGCGCGCATGGTACGAATCGGATGCGTACCGGAAGATTCAGCCGCTGCGCGCGCGACACGCGAGCGGCCCGTTGATCCTGATCGACGGCGTGGACGCGCGGCACAAGGCAACGGACATCCTGCGCTGATCCACGCCGCATCGGGTGCCGCGCGATTACGTCGCCTTGCGCGCCATCGGCTCGCCGACGACGAACCCGCCGCCCTGATACCGCTGCGTGGCGTCGTCGTACTCGGCGGTCGGGGCGGTCACCGGGAACAGCTCGGCGAACTGCTCGGAGCTGTCCTGCGGCCGGAAGCCGAGGAAGCCGGCCTTGGTGTTGTCCCACCACTTCACCGGGTTGTCCGACACGCCGTAGACGATCGCGTGGCCGACGCGGTTCGTCAGCAGCGAGCAGCGCACGAGTTCGATGAAGTCGCGGTAGCTCAGGAACGTCACGAGCATGCGCGGATTCTTCGGCACCTCGAACGACGAGCCGATCCGCAGGCAGACCGTCTCGATGCCGAAGCGGTCGAAGTAGTACCGCGACAGCGACTCGCCGAAGCATTTCGTCACGCCGTACAGGCTGTCCGGACGCAGCGGCGCATCGGCGTCGAGCACGTCCGTGACCGGATGGAAACCGATTGCGTGATTCGAGCTCGCGAACACGATCCGCTTCACGCCGTGCTTGCGCGCGGCTTCGTACAGGTTGTACGTGCCGGTGATGTTCGCATCGACGAGATCGTCGAACGGCGCGTCGATCGAAATGCCGCCGAGGTGAACGATCGCGTCGACGCCGTCGACCAGATCCATCACCGCCGGGCGGTCGGCCAGGTCGACGACCCGGGTTTCTTCGTGCGGGGCCGCGTCGTCCAGCGCCGCGATGTCGCTCACGCGCACGACGTCGGCCCAGTTCGCCAGCGCGCCGCGCACCTGGCGGCCGAGGTTGCCGGCCGCGCCGGTCAGCAGCAGGCGCCCGAACGGCTTGCGCGCACCGGTGGATGAGGCGTTCATCGAGTGTGTCTCCTTGAATCTGTCCTGGGATGTACCGAAAGGCGGAAAACGTTTTCCAACTATACGCGGGAAAAAAGCCGAACGTCAATGGTCGAACCTGCTCCCTGCCATCCGCACTTTCCCGATATGGGCCGACGGCCGGACGCCGGCTTTTTCTGCCACAATCCGGGGCAAGCTAACGAAAACGTTACCCTCCCGATGAAAAAAGTTTCCCCGACGATCCGCGACGTGGCCGCGGAAGCCGGCGTGTCGGTCGCGACGGTATCCAAGTACGTGAACGGCACGCAGCGCTTTTCGCCGACCGTCGAAGCGCGGCTCAAGGAGGCGATCGAGCGGCTCGGCTACCGTTCGAACCCGCTCGCGCGCTCGATGATCACCGGGCGCACGCGCACCATCGGCGTCGTGATCCTCGACATCAGCAACCCGCACTTCACGAACGTCGTCAAAGGCGCGAACCGCGTCGCGCTCCAGCACGACTACACGCTGCTGCTGGTCGACACCGAAGAGAGCCAGGCGCGCGAACGCTCGCTGATCGAGGCGCTCGCGCAGCGCGTCGACGGGCTGATCGTCAGCACGCGGATGCCCGACGAGGAAGCCGGCTGGATGCTCGATCTCCACAAGCCGCTCGTGCTGCTGCGGCGCAGCCCCGGCCTGCCGATTCCGAGCGTCGGCATCGACAACCGGCTCGCCACCTACATGCTCGCGCGCCACCTGCTCAATCTCGGCCACACGCGCATCGCGTACCTCGGCTTCGGCACCGCGCGCGTGAACGACGAACGGATCCAGGGCGCGCGCGACTGTCTCGCCGAAGCGGGGCTCACGCTCGACGTGCACGACGCGCATGCGCCGACCGCCGAAGCCGGCGAGCGCGCGTGCTCGCGCGTGATGCTCGGGCCGCAGCGCCCGCAGGCCGTGATCTGCTACAACGACCTGATCGCGCTCGGCTTCATGAAGGAAGCCGCATCGCTCGGGTTCCGGCTGCCGCAGGACGTGTCGGTGGCCGGCATCGACAACGTGCCGTACGGCCAGTACGCCGCGCCCGCGCTGACCACCATCGACATCCAGAGCGAGAACATGGGCGAACTCGCGATGCAAAAGCTGATCGACGCACTCGCCGGCCGCACCGACGCGAGCTATTCGACGTTCGAGCCGCGGCTCATCGTGCGCGCATCGACGGCCGAGGCCGGTTGAGGTCGATCGAGATCGATTGAGGCCGTCGAAGCGCGCCACGCTCGCGTCGTCCCGCGCCCTTGCGTGCCAAAGCAAATGCGCCGCCTTCGAGGCGGCGCGTTCATGTTCGGGCCGCGATTACGCGTCGAGCTTCGCGGGCTTCATCTTCGGCGTGAGCACGTGCATGACGGCCAGCGCGAGCAGATAGGCCAGCGCGCCGATCGCGAACAGCACCCAGTAATGGCCCGTGCGTTGCAGCACCTGGCCGATCACTTCCGAGAACAGCACGCCGCCGATCGAACCGGCCATCCCGCCGATGCCGACCACCGACGCGACCGCGCGGCGCGGGAACAGGTCGGACGCGGTCGTGAACAGGTTCGCCGACCAGCCCTGGTGCGCCGCCGCGGCGAGGCCGACGATCAGCACCGCGATCCACAGGCTCTGCACCTGCGACACGAACGCGATCGGCAGCACGCAGCACGCGCAGATCAGCATCGCCGTCTTGCGCGCGCCGTTCACGCTCCAGCCCGCGCGCAGCAGCACCGACGACAGCCAGCCGCCGCCGATGCTGCCCACCGTCGTCAGCGCATAGATGCACACGAGCGGCAGGCCGATATGCTGCATGTCCATCCCGCGCGACTCGTTGAGCCATTTCGGCAGCCAGAACAGGTAGAACCACCATACCGGATCGGTCAGGAACTTGCCCATCAGGAACGCCCACGTCTCGCGCTTGCGGATCAGCTCGCTCCAGCGCGGCGCGCCGGCGTCCGCGTTCGCCGCGTCGAGCGCTTCGGCTTCGTCGCGCGGCTCGTCGTATTCGGCGGCGAGCGCGCGCGTGTCGGCCGTGCGGTACATCACCAGCCACACCGCGAGCCACACGATGCCGATCGCGCCGATGATCACGAACGCCGCGCGCCAGCCGTAGGCCACCGCGATCGCCGGGATGATCGCCGGCGCGAACACCGCGCCGATGTTCGCGCCCGAGTTGAAGATGCCGGTCGCCAGCGCGCGTTCGCGGCGCGGAAACCATTCGGCCGTCGTCTTGATCGCGGCCGGGAAGTTGCCGCCCTCGCCGATCCCGAGCAGCGCGCGCACCGCGGCGAAGCCCATCACCGAGCCGACCGCCGCGTGCAGCACCGCGGCAATACTCCACACCAGCATCGCGACCGCATACGAGATGCGCGTGCCGAGCCAGTCGACGATGCGGCCGAAGCCGAGCAGCCCGATCGCGTAGAACGCGGAAAACGCCATCACGATGCGGCCGTACTGCACCTGGCTCCAGCCGATGTCGTGCTGGAGCATCGGCGCGAGCAGGCCGAGGATCTGCCGATCCATGTAGTTGATGACGGTCGCGAAGAACAGCAGTGCGCAGACGGTCCAGCGGTAGCGGCTGGCCGCGGCGCGCACGGCGCCGACGACGGCAGATTGCATGAGTGTCTCCGATGCGCGGCTGCGCCCGTCGCGCCGCTGGATGATGCGTGTCCGTGACCGGCGGCGGGCGCCGGGCGGGCGGCGGCGCGCCACGCTGGTGGCACGGCCGGTCGCCTGTCGATGTCTGGAAAACGTTTTTCAGAGAATAGGGCGGGCACCGGTGACCTGTCAGTCGGGGATTTCGATGAGTCGTCTCAAATCGGGCCGCGCAAAAAGAGACGACTGTTTCGTAGATTGGCATTAAACGTTTTTCCGCGATTGTCTTGCGCGGAAACGGGGCGAGAACGAGGCCATGACGCGGCAGCGCCAGCCGATACACATGTCCGATTCCAGCCAGAATCGGCGGCGCGGATGGTTTACAGTCGTCGCATGCGCCTCGATCCCGACACCTGCTACGACGCCCTGCTCTCGCGGAACCGCCGCTTCGACGGCTGGTTCTTCGTCGGCGTGTCGACGACGGGCGTGTATTGCCGCCCCGTTTGTCCGGTGAAGCCGCCGAAGGCGCAGAACTGCCGCTACTACCCGACCGCCGCCGCGGCCGAGAAGGCCGGCTTCCGGCCGTGCATGCGCTGCCGGCCCGAGCTCGCGCCCGGTCACGGGCTGCTCGACCTGTCCGGCAATCTCGCCGATGCGGCCGCCACGCTGATCGAGGACGGTTTCCTGAACGAACACGGGGTCGACGCACTCGCGCGGCGGGTCGGCGTGACCGAGCGCCATTTGCGCCGGATCTTCGCCGCGCAGTTCGGCGTGTCGCCGGTCGAATTCGCGCAGACGCACCGGCTGCTGATGGCCAAGCGCCTCCTGACCGACACCGCGCTGCCGGTGGCCATCGTCGCGTCGACCGCCGGATTCGGCAGCGTGCGGCGCTTCAACGACTTGTTCCGGCAACGCTACGGCCTCAATCCGCTGCGCCTGCGCAAGGGCGCCGGTGCGGCCGCCGGCGGCGACATGACGTTCCCGCTGCCGTACCGGCCGCCGTTCGCGTGGGCCGAGCTGATGCGGTTTCTCGCGCAGCGGCAGATCGACGGCGTCGAGCGGATCGACGCGAACGGTTATGCGCGCGTCGTCGCTTTGCCGAACGGACAGGGCGGCGGTGAGGTCACCGGCTGGTTGTCCGTGACGCACGTGCCGCAGCGGTTCGCGCTCGCGGTCACCGTATCGCCCGCGCTGACGCCCGTCGTGCCGGCCGTGCTCGCGCGCGTGCGGCGGCTGTTCGATCTCGACAGCCGGCCTGACGTGATCGACGCGCATCTCGGCGAACTCGCGCACGGTTCGCCCGGCCTGCGCGTGCCCGGTGCATTCGACGGGCTCGAGATTGCGATCCGCGCGATCGCGGGCGAGCAGCTGGCGGCAACGCACGCCGCCGCGCGACTCGCGCGCGTTGCCGAACGCTTCGGCACGCCGGTGGACCACGCGCCGCCCGGGCTTACGCACGCACTGCCCTGCGCCGCGACGCTCGCTTGCGCACCGCCGACAGCCTTCGAAGCGCTCGGCATCGCCCGTGATGCGGCGCGCGCGATCGTGTCGCTGGCACGCGCGATTGCCGACGGCACGCTCGCGCTCGAACCGATGGCGCCGCTCGACGCGACGCTCGCCGCGTTGCGCGCGATGCCCGGTTTCGACGAACGCGCGGTGCAGTACGTCGCGATGCGCGCGATGGGCTGGCCGAACGCGTTCCCCGCCGACGACGCGTGGCTTCCCGCCGCGCGGGCCGATCGTTCGCGCATTCCGTCAACCGAACCGCACACCGCGCGCTGGGCACCGTGGCGCGCGTATGCCGCACTGCATGTGTGGCGCCTTCATGGAGAAGCTTCGCGATGACTCCCGCCCATCTGATTCCGAGCCCGCTGGGCGACATCGCCATCCGCATCGAGGACGATGCGCTCACGGGCCTTTTTTTCGTCGGCCAGAAATACTATCCGTCGCTCGCGATCGCGTCGGATGCGAATGCGGACGCACGCAACGCATCGCCGCTCGCACGCAAGGTCGCGGAAGAAGTCGCCGAGTATTTCACCGGCGCGCGCGAGACCTTCTCGGTGCCGATTCACCTGCGCGGCACCGCGTTTCAGCGCAGCGTGTGGAAGCAATTGCTCGCGATTCCGTTCGGGGCGCTCGTGTCGTACGGCGACATCACCGAACGCGTCGGGCTGCCGATGAGCGCCGCGCGCGCCGTCGGCGGCGCGGTCGGCCGCAATCCCGTATCGATCATGGTGCCGTGCCATCGCGTAATCGGCGCGTCGGGCAGCCTGACCGGGTATGCGGGCGGGATCGAACGCAAGCGCGCGTTGCTGTCGCTCGAAGGCGCCGGGTTTCAACGCGGCGAGCGTCATACGATGCAGCAGTCGCTCGCGTTCTGACGTTCTCGTTCTGACGTTCCGATTGAGCGCCGGCGCGGCGCGGGTGCTGCGCTTCAGCCGTCCAGCACCGGCCGCCGTGCCTCCCGCTTCGCATACGCGCCCGGCGTCATGCGGAACTTTGCCTGGAACAGCGCGATGAACGACGACGTCGAGTCGTAGCCGAGCTGCGCGGCCACCGTACCGATCGGCTCGCCCGCGTCGAGCAGCGGCAACGAGGCCAGCAGCCGCACGGCCTGCCGCCATTCGGTAAACGACAGCCCGGTGTCCTGCCGGAACAGGCGCGACAGCGTGCGCCGCGTCGCGCCGACCTGATATCCCCATTCGTCGAGACTGCGCGTATCGCCCGGCGATGCGTGCAGCGCACGGGTGATCTTCATCAGCCGTGCATCGCGCGGCAGCGGCACCGTCAGCGGCGCCGGCCGCATGCGTGCGATACGGTCCGCGATCAGGCACACCAGCGCGCCGTCCGGCCCCGTTTCGTCGTAGTTCACCGGCAACTCGCCCGTGGCGATCACCAGCTCGCGCAGCAGCGGTGTCATGCAGAGAATCGTGCAATCGTCGCGGGGATCGTCGCGCGCGATCGCCGCGTCGAGATACAGGCTGTGGAACGCCACGCAATCGCGCGTCGTCACCGCATGCGGGACGTTCGGCGGAATCCACATCGCATAGTGCGGCGGCAGCAGATGCTGGCCGAACGGCGTCGACACCTCGAGCACGCCGCGCGTCGCATACATCAGCTGCGCCCACGGATGACTGTGCGCATCGACATGCACGTTGCCGGGAATCTCGAACGCGCGCACGAACAGCGGCCGCGGCAGGCGCGCCATCGGCGGCACCGCGTAAGGGTCGGCCGGTTGTCCCGCCAGCAACATAAGACGTCCTCCGAAGGTCATTGCGCGAACGAGCGCGATGCTACCGTGACGGCTCTTCTTTCACACGGCTTCCGTTCATGAGCGCCCATACCCGCACCACCCGCAAGACCGTCACCGCGATCCGTTCGACCAAAGGCATCGGCAGCCTCGTGTCGCTCACCGCCTACTCCGCGCCGATGGCGAAGCGGGTCGACGAGGTGGCCGACGTGATCATCGTCGGCGACTCCGTCGGCATGGTGTTGTACGGCATGCCCGATACGCTGCGCGTCACGCTCGACATGATGATTGCACACGGCGCGGCCGTCGTCCGCGGCGCCGCGCAGGCGTGCGTCGTCGTCGATCTGCCGTTCTCCACTTATCAGGAATCGCCCGCGCAGGCCTATCGCTCCGCCGCGCGCCTGCTCGCCGAAACCGGTGCGCAAGGCGTGAAGCTCGAAGGCGGCAGCGAGATGGCCGACACGATCCGCTTCCTCACCGATCGCGGCATTCCGGTGATGGCCCATGTCGGCCTCATGCCGCAGCAGGCAAACGCGATCGGCGGCTTCCGCGCGCAGGGGATGGACCCGCGCTCGGCCGCGCAGGTGTTCGATGCCGCGTGCGCCGCCGAGCGCGCCGGCGCGTTCAGCGTCGTCATCGAGGGCACCGCCGAAGCGCTCGCGCGGCACGTGACGGAGACGCTGTCGATTCCGACCATCGGCATCGGCGCGTCGCCCGCCTGCGACGGGCAAGTGCTCGTGACCGAGGACATGATCGGCGCGTTCGATGCGTACACGCCGCGCTTCGTGAAGCGCTACGCCGACGTGAACGCCGTGATGCGCGACGCGATCCGCCAGTACGCGCACGACGTGCGGCAACGCGCGTTTCCCGAGCCCGCGCATTGCTTCGGCTATGGCAAGCCGCTGCAACTGGCGGACTCGACCGTGGCTTGAAGTCGAGCCGGCGAGGCGATCACGCGCGCTTGCGCAGCGCATGCGCGACGCGCGCGTTCGCCTCGAACTTCGCGCGATGCGTCGAGAAGAACGTCCGCACGTTGCGCACGTTCGATGCGCCGGTGAACAGCCGCCGCGCGAATTCGTCGTATTCGGCGACGTCGGCCAGATCGGCCACCACCACGAAGTCCGGCCCCGGCGACACGCGGTAGCACTGCGTGACCGCCGGCTCCGCGCACACGTAGGCTTCGAACGCGTCGTAGTCCTCCGCCGTCTGCCGGTCGAGGCTGATCTCGATCAGCGCCGTGACGGCCGTGCCGATCGCGACCGGATCGAGCACCGCGACCTGCCGGCGGATCACGCCCGCGTCCGTCAGCCGGCGCACGCGGCGCATGCAGGTCGGCGGCGACGACAACGCGCGCTCGGCCAGCTCAAGGTTCGAGATCGACGCGTCGTCCTGCAGGATCGCGAGAATGCGCAGGTCGAGATCGTCGAGCGTGATGCCGGCCATCGGCGGCTCCTTCCGGTCAGGGTGTGAAATTTAATTTCACCATAATAATCGATCACCTGTCCGTTTCATTTATTGATGTATTTTGAAATTTAATTCCATTCACCCGCCTCTACCATCGCTGTCACGGGTCCAGACAGGACATTTACGGAGCGCGATATGTGTGGAATTGTCGGGGCGGTTGCCCAGCGGGACATCCTGCCGAACCTCGTCGACGGGCTGAAGCGGCTCGAATACCGCGGCTACGACTCGTGCGGCGTCGTGGTCTACCGTGACCGCGCGTTGGCCCGCGCACGCAGCATCGACCGCGTCGCCAACCTGCAGCGCGAGATCGCCGCAAACGCGCTGTCGGGCTACACCGGCATCGCGCACACGCGCTGGGCGACGCACGGCGCGCCCGTCACGCTCAACGCGCATCCGCACTTCTCGCCGAGCGACGACAACGCCCGCATCGCGCTGTCGCACAACGGGATCATCGAGAACTGCGATCAACTGCGCGCGGAGTTGCAGGCGCACGGCTACGTGTTCGCAAGCCAGACCGACAGCGAAGCCATCGCGCACCTCATCGACCATCTATACGACGGCGACCTGTTCGACGCGGTGCGCCGCGCGGTGGCGCGACTGCGCGGCAGCTACGCGATCGCGGTGATGTGCCGCGACGAGCCGCACCGGATCGTCGGCGCGCGCGACGGGATGCCGCTCGTCGTCGGTGTCGGCGACGGCGAGAATTTCCTGGCGTCGGATGCCATCGCGTTGTCGGGCATCACCGATCGCATCGCTTACCTCGAGAACGGCGATGTCGCCGATATTCAGCTCCATCGCTACTGGATCGTCGATGCAGCGGGCCAGCGTGTCGAACGTGCGGTGCAGCGCGTGGCCGCGCATAGCGGTGCGGCCGACCTCGGGTCGTACCGCTATTACATGCAGAAGGAAATCTTCGAGCAGCCGCAGGCGGTGGCCGATACGTTGCTCGATGTCGGGTCGATCATGCCGGAGCTGTTCGGCGACGGTGCGTGGCGCGTGTTCAACGACGTCGATTCGGTGTTGCTGCTCGCGTGCGGCGGCAGCTATCACGCGGCGCTGACAGCCAAGTACTGGGTCGAGAGCATCGCGAAGCTGCCCGCGAGCGTGGAGATTGCGAGCGAGTTTCGGTATCGCGACAGCGTGCCGAATCCGCGCACGCTCGTCGTCGCGGTGTCGCAAAGCGGCGAGACGGCCGACGTGCTCGGCGCGGTGCATGTCGCGAAACGCAGCGGGATGATGCATACGCTCGCGATCTGCAACGTCGCGACGAGTGCGCTGATGCGCGAATGCGCGCTGCAGTTCGTCACGCGCGCGGGGATCGAGATCGGGGTGGCGTCGACGAAGGCTTTTACGACGCAGCTCGTCGCGTTGTTCTTGCTGACCTTGTCGCTGGCGCAGGTGCGCGGACGGTTGAGCGACGACGAGGAGAACGCGCATCTACGCGCGCTGCGGCATCTGCCCGATGCGATGTCGAAAGTGCTCGCGCTGGAGCCGCAGATCATGGGCTGGTCGGAACTGCTCGCGCGGCGCGACAACATGCTGTTTCTCGGACGCGGGATGCATTATCCGATCGCGCTGGAAGGCGCGCTGAAGATGAAGGAGATTTCGTATATCCACGCGGAGGCTTATCCCGCGGGGGAGTTGAAGCATGGGCCGCTGGCGTTGGTCAGTCACGAGATGCCCGTTATCGCGGTGGCGCCGAACGATGCGCTTCTGGAAAAGCTTCGGTCGAACATGCATGAGGTCAGTGCGCGAAATGGGAAGCTTTTTGTGTTCGCGGATGTGGACTGCGGGTTGGTGCCGGGTGATGGGATCGAGGTGATTCGGCTCAACGAATACTACGGGCCGCTGTCGCCGATTCTGCATACGGTGCCGATGCAATTGCTGGCTTATCACGCGGCGTTGGCTCGGGGGACGGATATTGATAAGCCAAGGAATCTGGCGAAGTCGGTGACGGTGGAGTGAGGGGGGCGGCCACGAGGTGGCAACTTCTAATAGTTATCCTTAAGCCTTTCTGACCGCCCGAAAACCCAAGCGGGACGGGGCTTAAGGGCAACTAATAGGACTAGTGCGCAGCACCTCTCGGAAGGGGGTTTCAGAATTTCCGTGTTCAAGGCGGTTGAAATTCACACGGATATGGGTCCACCCTCCGCGAGCAACCGTGCTCCGATCTACTCGATGTGTCATCCGGCGTGCACGGGCGCACCGCCACCGTCGAAACGCCGTCGCCTGGGCACCCGGCTCGCCTCGAAATCAGCGACCGTCGATCACCGACCGTACGACATCGTCGGCCCGCGCAACCACCTTGCCGAAATAAAGCGCGAAGTTCGCCAGCGCCGCGTCGTGCATCGCTTCATCGGTGTCAGCACAAGCATCCGAGACCATGACGCAGCCAAAACCGCGATCGGCAGCATCCCGAGCCGTCGTCTCGACGCAGCAGCTCGTGACAACACCGGTCAACACCAGGTTGCGCACGCCCATGCGATCGAGAACGTTCTGAATCTCGCTGCCGTTGAACGCACCCTGAGTCGTCTTGCGTATCACCGTCTCGCCTTCCAGCGGCGCAACCTCATCGCGGAATGCATAGTCGGGATTGCCGGTCCACCACATGTCCTCGATGCCGGCCGCGGCTTCCAGCGTGCGCGTCCATGCGCGAAAGCGCGCCGGACAATCCCGCATGTCGCGGTAAGCCGATCCGATCGCGAGGTGCACCACCGGACGCTGAGTCTGCCTGAACGCGTCGAGCAACGCCCGGATCGCCGGGAGCGTCGTATGTTCGAGCCGTTCGACGTAGTAGCGCATCGAACCTGGCGACACCGCCTCGCACGCCTTCACCCATCCGCGATCCGCCGCCGCGTCGTTGTACTGAACGTCGATGACGACGAGCGCGGTCTCCGTGCGATTCGCGAAATCGATCCCGGGAATGGTGGCGGACAACGGGTCGTACGACACGCTTCCGGATTGCGGCTGATTCATACTCGCTCCAGAGAATTCGATCGGCGGGAAACCGGCACGCGCACCGGCACGCCACCCGGCATGCCGTCCACGTGTCGCTTATTTTCACGTGCCGTGTCGGCATCGACATGACACAAAGCGACGGCGGATTGCCGGATAACGCATCGCGCCACCGCATGGCTCCGCGGCGTATCCACATGAAGATCGCGGATCAGCCGATACGTCGCCCCGGCACGTGCCGCCCGGCTGCTGCAAGCTCCGCTCGGATGCTCGGATGCTCGGATGCTCCGATGCTCAGTGCTCGCCGAGCGCGGTGCGCAGGCGTCCGATGTACCAGTTGCAGAACTTTTCGACCTGCCATTCCGAAGGCGCGTAAGGCCCCGGCTCGTAGGCCGGGTTGCACGCGCCCTGCTGCGTCAGGCCGACGTAGAACTTGTCCTGCTCGTTGGTGGTCTTCCACACGTGCGTCAGGTTATCGAGCGAGTAATCGCGTCCCTCGACGGCGTCCCGGTGCACGAGCCACGTCGTTCGCACCAGCGTCTTGCCCGCACTGATCGGCAATACCGCAAAGTGGATGGAATGATCGGCCTGCAGGTGATGCCACGAATTCGGCTGCAGGTGGAACTGAAGGCGGCCGAGCCGGGCTTCGGTGAAATCCCCCATCAGCCGGCTGCATGCGGCCTTGCCGTCGAGCGTCATCGACTCGCCGGGGCCGGTGAGCGGCACACGCTGAATCCGGAACGCGGTCGCGCGATCGTCGAGATGCTCGACCGGCTCGCAGGGCAAGCCGTTGCGTGCCCAGATATCGCGCGATGCCGCCAGCGCCGCGTTGTGCTCGCGCACCGCCTCGCGGCGGGCCGGATTGACATCGTCCTCCGTATAGCCGAACACGCCGAAGGTCGATTGCAGCAGTTCCGGATGGCCCATGCAGTGATAGCACTCGCGATTGTTCTCCATCGCGAGCTTCCAGTTGCCGTCCTCGACGATGTCGATCTGCTGCGCCACCTTGCAGTCGCGCAGCCGGTGCGGGTCGACATACGCACCGACCGCGTCGACGAGCGCGTCGAAGTCGCCCGGCGGCTCATCGGCCGCGCAGACGAAAATCAGGCCGCCGAGGCTGCGGACGTGCGCGCGTTTCAGGCTATAGCACGCGTTGTCCGCACCGGCAGGCAATTCCGCGTGCAGAAGCGCGCCCGTCGGCGCATAGGTCCACTGGTGATAAGGGCAGACAAGGTTCGCGACCTCACCATGCTGTTCGTGCAGGAGCCGTGCGCCACGATGCCGGCAGACGTTGTGAAATGCATTGAGCTCGAACCCGTCGCCCCGGCTGACGATGATCGAATACGGTCCGAAGTCCGCGAGAAAATATTGTCCGGGCTCCGGAATCGATGCCTCGACACCGACAAAGATCCAGTGCCGTCCGAAGATCGCGTGCATGTCCACGTCGAACACGACGTCGCTCAGATAGAACGGCGCGTCGAGACTGAAGCCGGTCCGGCGCGTCGCCACCAGCCTGCGCACATGGTCTGCCTTGTGCGCGACATCCGGATGATCCAGATCGAATGACACTTTCGCTTCCCCAGTCGAGGTTGTCGGCGTCGGACGATCGGCGTGTGCGCGCCGCAGAATCTTTCAATGCACACACGACACGCGTTGCACGTATCGTCCGCATCGATGAAGTGTAGGAACCGCTGCGACGCCACGCGTTAACGCATGCGCCCGGAATTCGGCGAAAAACGACGCGGGGTCGGCTGGCGCGTTCGAGATGTTCCCGCCTGCGCGAGAAACGACCTACTTCGAGAAACTCAGCTTCTTCACCAGCACGGTGCCATTCGCCGGGCTCACCAGCGAGATGGACTGGAGATCCAGATACAACCTGGAAGTCTTCGTCGTGATGTCGGTCGGCTCGTCGTTGCTCGGCTCGGCATGCTCGACGTGCTCGCTCAGATACGGTTGGACCAGGCGCCCGGAAAGCGCGACCGCGAAATCGCCGTGCGTTTGCGCGTACGCCGCGGATGAAAGCCTCGTGCGGCCGCGAACGGTGGTCTTGTTGCCCTTTCCGGGATCGAGTTCGATGATGTCGATCTGCTGGATATAGCCTTTTGCCTTCGCTTCGGCTGCGATCACGAGCCCTCGCCCGCGTGGCCCGGTGATGACCTTTCTGAGCAGGATCCCGGTGCGGCCTTCGCCGTCGCCGTCGACCAGGTCGAAGTCCAGCGTCAACAGATGCCTCCGGGCGTGATACCGAAGCCCGTACGATACCGGCACCAGGAAAGTCACCTCGCGATCCAGGCCGACCGCAGCCAGGTCGGCATTCCCGCCATGCTTGCCGGCCCCGCCGGGAATCAGGCTGCGAACGCGATCGCCCAGGGACGGAGTGGCGCTTTTGATGGGCTGCTTCTCCAGCGCGGCGCGAATCGCAACCGGATCATCGCCGACAATCGGCCGCTTGAGCGGCGTGCCGGATGTCACGGCGAGGGTGGCGGACGCGGCGGACGCCGTGTCGCCGACATTGCCGGCCGCTGCACACGCCGCACCTTGCGACAGCATGATCGCCAAGGCAGCGACGCACATGGCATTCAGACGACCCGACATGGATTTCCGGTGAAACACGACACACTCCTGATTTTCTGGCGGCTCGGTCGACTACGGGATCGGTCCGATGAAATGATCGTCAACGCGCCGGCCGCCCGAATTGACCGATCGCCTGCGCGACGCATCGCAGGCTCGATGTCAGCCTGGCGGCAGGCCGGCGCGCACATTATCGTAGCGCCCAGACTACAACAATCCACGACACGCGGGCAGCCACGCGACATGCGGCAGGCCATGCCATTCGGCTGCCCGCCGGAAGCCGCCGCCGCGATCTCACGCCTGCCCATCCGCCCGCCTGTACTCCGCCGGCGCCTTCCCCACCAGCTTGCGGAAATCGCGCGTGAGATGCGCCTGATCGAAGTACCCCAGCGCATGCGCCAGCTCCGCGAGATCGACCGGTTCACCGCCCGCGAGCTTATCCGCGGCCTCGTGCAGCCGGTATCGACAGATCACCCACTTCGGCGTCACGCCCACGTAGCTGGAAAAGAGCTGCTGCAGCGTGCGCTCGCTCAACCCCGCACGCTCGGCCAGATCCCGCACCTGCGTCAACCCGATATCGTGCTGCAACATCTGCAAAATGCCATGAATGCGCTCGACCTGCGGATCGGCCGGCGGCAGCACCCGCAACAGCAACGCCTCCGCCGCCGCGACCATTCCCGCGTCATCCCCGGCACCGAGCACGGCGTCCTCGGCTTGCGCATCGCCACAATCGAGCAGCGTCGACACCGGCAGCACCTTGTCGGTCAGCACATGCACCGGCTTGCCGAAGAACGCCCGAAATGCTCCCGGCCGAAAGCGCAAACCCATCACCCTCCCCGCCCCGGCCAGCGTCGTCTCGAACGCGCCCGACACCACCCCGAAAACGCCCGTCCGCCGCCGATCGAACACCAGATTCACGCACGGATACGGCAGCGTGCGCTGCACATACGGCGGCTGGTCGCGCAGATCCCATTCGACGATCCAGTGGTGATCCAGCACACCGGCCAGCTCGGCACACGGGTGATAGCGATTCAGGCGAAACCGCCGATTGAAGGCTTTCGGGCCGACGACGCCCTTGGGCGTGTCGGTCACGTGACGCAAGTCGGCCATGGCGACGAACCGGGAAGAGGATGGCGTGATGATGCACCGCGGCAGCGGATTTTTCCAAGACGGGGATACGCGAGCGTCCTACATTTGAATTCCCGCCAACGACCGCACACTGGAGCCCGCACATGCCGCAAGACCGTCACCTGACCCTGTACCACTCGCCGCGCAGCCGATCGGCCGGCGCCCGCATGCTGCTCGAGGAACTGGGCGCCGACTACGCGGTGCATGCGTTCGACCTCTCGACCGGGAAACATCACGAGCCCGACTACCTCGCGGTCAATCCGCTGGGCAAGGTTCCCGCATTGCGTCATGGCGACGTAATCGTTACCGAGCAGGCGGCCGTCTACCTGTACGCGGCCGAACTGTATCCGGAAGCCGGCCTGTCGCCCGCGCCGGGCGATGCGCTGCGCGGCCCCTATCTGCGCTGGATGACGTTCTACGGTTCATGCTTCGAGCCGGCGCTCGTCGATCGCTCGATGAACCGCGCGCCGGCCGGATACTCGACATCGCCCTATGGCGACTTCGATGCAGTCATCAACGCGATCGCCACGCAACTGGCCAACGGCCCCTATCTGCTGGGCGAGCGCTTCACGGCGGCGGACGTGCTGTGGGCTTCGGCGCTGAACTGGACCACGATGTTCAAGCTGATACCCGAGACGCCGCTCATTCGCACCTATATCGATCGTGTCCTAGCACGCCCGGCCATCCAGCGCGCGCAAGCGGCCGATGCAGCGCTGGCGGCAGAGCAGGACAAGGCCAGGGAGGCCGCCGCAACGGCAAAGTCGTAGTTCGAACGACGGCAGGCCGAACGCGAGTTCCACCTGCCGCCGTGCGGGCACCGTTCAAGCGGCGCCGCATCAGAACATCGTATGCAACCCGATCCGCGCGACCGCCTGGCTCGCCGAACTCGACGCGCCGTTCGGATCGAGCACGCCGTTGATCTGCGCGTTCGCGCCGCTGTTCGCGCGTTGATAGTCCGCCGACACATAAACCATCGTCCGCTTGGTGAACAGGTATTGAAGCGCGACGCTGACCTGATGCGCGTGGTTGTCGTTCACGGCTTCGTTGCCCTTCATGTACATGTACTTCGCGCCGAAAAAGACGTCCGGCCTGATGCGCCAGAGGCCACCGGCTTCGGCCATCCACACCCCGGCACCGTTGAACGAATTGTGCACGGTGGTCAGCAGCGCCTTCGCGGTCACGGCCCCGAAGTCATAGTGCATCCCGACGCCCCAGTTGCGCACGCTGGTCGACGGCGTGCCCGGCGCGGGCCCGTACTTCTCGTTCGTATAGGCCGCGCCGATGCCGAACGCGCCAAGCTCGTAGTTCAACCCGGCGCTCACGGTATTGTCCGCGCCGACGGAACCGGCCACGCCGCCGAACGCATACATCACGCCGCCCGACAACCCCGCAATCGTCGGCGAGCTGTATTTGACCGAATTCGCGACCGGCTTGCTGCCTGCCGTGCGGTCCCAGTCGAACGCGCCGGTCGGATTGTCCGGCAGCGCGAGGCGCTGGAACGGGCCGTTGCGGAAGCCGTACAGCCCCGTGAGATCCATCGCGATTTCATTGTCCTTCGCAAAGAGGGAATCCACCATGAAGTCGTACTGGTTGCCGAGCCGGATGCTGCCGAACCGGTCGCTCTCGATACCCACGTACGCGTTACGCCCGAAGAGGCCGGTGCCGACGATGCTGCCGTTCGCCATCGAGAACTGGTTCACGAGCGCGAACGTCGCGCGATATCCGCCGCCGAGATCTTCCGTGCCGCGCAAGCCGAACAGGTTCGGCGTGAAGATGCCGTCGTCGAACTTGACGTTCTTCCCTCCACCTTCGTTGCTGACATACGAAATGCCGCTGTCGATCAAGCCGAACATGGTCACGCTGCTCTGCGCGTACGCACCCGGCGCGATGGCAAGCATCGCGAATACGCCAAACCTCAGTTTCATTTTGTCTCCGTCTTTTTTGGAAATTCGAGCGGGTGCCCGCCACGTCGCGGCCGCTCGCCCGGTGCTTCGAGAAACCACGCCGTCCCCTGCCCGGATCAGGCTTTCATCCGGGCCGGCATACCGATATTTATTTAGTGATACTGAATCAATGAAACGGCTTATATTCCGCTGATTGCCGATTTCACCCAACCCGGGGCGATCGCCCCATCCACCGGCTCAAGCGCGCCGACACACCACCCACGCAGCCGAATCCACCTCGACGGCCACGGCTTCCAGCCCGGCACCCGAACACGGCCCGTCGATACATACGCCATCGTCGAACCGGAACAACGCGCTGTGATGCGCGCACATCAGCACCTGCGACCGATAACAGGACACGTTGCCCGGAATGAAATCGAGCGGCACCGAAAAATGCGGGCAACGGTTCACATATGCCCACACCTGCTCGCCGCGCCGCACGACGATGACGGGGCGGCCGATGCACGCTTCGTCGACGACCCGTGCCCCACCGTCGGGCACGTCGGAGAAGCGGCAGAGTGGCGTGGCGCCCATGACTCACACTCTCCGCTCGGGGTTGCCGAGGCTCCAGTCCCACGGACGCACCTCGACACGCGAGAACAACCCTTCCTTCACGTACGGATCGTTGCCGACGAACCGCATCACGGCATCGATGTCGTCCGCCTCGATGACGAGCAACGTGCCGTTCATCGCATCGCCCTGCGGATCAAGCGTCGGGCCGCCGAGCCGCACATACACGCCGTGCTGCGCGGCGGAACGCAGGTAGGTCCGGTGCGTGGGCCGCACGCGGTCGCGCACCTCGCGCATGCCGGGCTGGTCGGTGGCGAACACCGCAAAAAAGCGCGCCATGTCGATCAACTCCGGTCGAGCACGAAGTCGTACGTCGCTTCGCGATACGGGCCGTTCAGGCCGACGTGACGAGCGATCCCGTCATCCGCGGCGCGCGGGCGATACGCGACCATCAGCGACGGCTTCACGCCGAAGACGGCATCCGATTTCAGATACGCGTCGTCTTCATCGAAAAGATGCGTGACGAGCGTGCGATAGCCGGGCGCGTCGATCATGAAATGCAGATGCGCGGGCCGCCACGGATGGCGGCCGGTGGCATCGAGCATCTTCCCGACCGGGCCGTCGGTCGGAATCGGATAGCTGACCGGCAGAATCGTCGTGATCGCATACCGGCCTTCGGCATCGGTCCGGTAGCGCCCGCGCAGATTGCCGTGAGGCTGTTCGGTATCCTGCCCGGAATACATGCCGTTGTCCGCGGTCTGCCACACGTCGAGCACGGCGTCCGCCACGGGCGCGCCGTCGGTGGCGAGCACGCGGCCGTGCACGACGACCGGCGTGCCCGGCGTAAACGCCATGTTCTCGCCATACGCACGATCGGGCATGCCCTCGATGTAGAACGGGCCGAATACGGTGGTTTCCGTCGCGCCGGTGGCGAAGCGATGGTTGATCGCGTCGACCAGCATCGACACGCCGAGCGTGTCGGACAACAGAATGAATTCCTGTCGCACGACGTCGTCGCACATCTGCCCGGTTTCGGTCAGGAAGCGAATCGCTTCCATCCATTCGGCTTCCGTCAGCTCGGTCTCGCGGACGAACGCATGAAGATGCCGCACGAGGCTCTGCATCAGCACGCGCAGGCGCGGGTTCGGCGTAGCGTCGAAGCTGGCGACGACCTGTTCGGTCAGCCGGGTGTCGCCGTCTTGATGATCATTCGTCACGTTCGTCTCCCTGGATCCAGCCGGCCGCTCAATGCGGCTCGCGCCCTTCCCACGCATGCTGAAGCAATTCGCGAATCGCTGCACGCTCGATCGGCCGCGGGTTCGCGTACGGGTTCCGGCATGCGAGATCGGCGGCTTCGTCGAGGCCCGCTTCCGGCATCCCGATGTCGGCAAGCGCCGGCGCAATGCCGAGCTGCCGATTCAGCCTGAACAGCAGCGGGCCGGCGTCGGCCGCGTCGGTGCCGCCCAGCGCCCGCGCGACGCGTCGCAGCGCGTCGGGCGCCGCAGTATGGTTGTAGTGGGCGGTATGCGGCAACATCGCGGCATGCGTCTGCGCATGCGGCAGGTTGAAGGTGCCGCCGAGCGTATGGCAGAGCTTGTGGTGCAGCGCCATGCCGACCGCGCCGAGGCAGGTGCCCGCGAGCCACGCGCCGTACAGCGCACGACTGCGCATTTCCCGGTCCGCCGGCTCG
Organism: Burkholderia sp. IDO3; assembly: GCF_003366075.1. Taxonomy (NCBI): domain Bacteria; kingdom Pseudomonadati; phylum Pseudomonadota; class Betaproteobacteria; order Burkholderiales; family Burkholderiaceae; genus Burkholderia; species Burkholderia sp. IDO3. The sequence continues at coordinate 453,614 of NZ_CP028962.1, read as the reverse complement.
CGAACCACGCCGGGCAGCGCTTCGCCGAGCGCGCGAATCGATTCCTCGGCCATCAGACTGATCACCGGGTTCGCATCTTCCGCATAGAGCGCTTCGACCGCGTGCGCCATCGCATTGACGCCGGAAGCAGCCGAAATCGCCGGCGGCAGCGACACCGTCAGCGACGGGTCGTAAAGCACGGTGCGCGGCAGCACGCGCGCATCGCGCCCGGTGCGCTTGAGCCGCCCCTCCGTGATCCCGAAGATCGGTGTCATCTCCGAGCCCGCATACGTCGTCGGCACGGCGAGGATCGGCAACGACGACTCGAGCGCGATCGCCTTGCCGAGCCCGATCGTCGAACCGCCGCCGATCGCGATGCAGCAACCCGCGCCCAGTTCGGCAGCCATCTCGCGCGCGGCGCGCGCGACCTCGACCGGCACGTGCATCACGGCCTGCGCACACACGCCGGCGGCCCGTTCGCCGAGCACGTCCCTGACGCGTTCGGCGAGCGCCTGCTGCTCGGGCGTCGACAGGATCAGCGCCCGCCGCGCGCCGAGCGTGGACAGCTCGTCCGGCAAGCGTTCGAGTGCGCCCCACTCGAATACGACGCGCGAAGGCGTTCCCTGATAGACGAAGCGCTCCATCTCGGCCTCAGCGCTTGAAGTGCGGCGGCACCTTGCCGTCGACGTTGACCCACACCGAACGCGCTTCCGTGTAGTCGTGCATCGCCTCGAAGCCCATCTCGCGGCCGTAGCCCGACTTCCCGATGCCGCCGAACGGGCTGCCCGGATTCACGCGCTTGTAGCAGTTGATCCAGCACATGCCCGCGTCGATCCGCGACGCCATCCGGTGCGCGCGGGAAAGATCGTTGGTCCACAAGCCGCTGCCGAGCCCGTATTCGGTCGCATTGGCGATCGACAGCGCTTCCTCGTCGCTGCCGAAGCGCAGCACGGTGACGAACGGCCCGAACACTTCCTCCTGCGCGACGCGGTCGGCGGCGCTCTTCGCTTCGATCACGGTCGGGCGCACGTAGTAGCCGCCGGCGAGCGCCGCGTCCTGCGGCGCGCTGCCGCCGGCGAGCACACGGCCGCCCTGCTCGCGCGCGACGTCGACGAACGACAGCACGCGGTCGAGGTGCTGCTTCGACGTCAGCGGGCCCATCTCGGTGTCCGGGTCCAGCGGGTTGCCGACGCGGATCGACGCAGCCAGCGACACGAAGCGCTCCAGGAATTCATCCGCGATACGTTCGTGCAGCACGAGACGCGAGCCCGCGATGCACGCCTGCCCCTGGTTGTGGAAGATCGCCCAGGCGGCGCCGTTGATGGCCGCGTCGAGGTTCGCATCGTCGAACACGATGTTGGCGCCCTTGCCGCCGAGTTCGAGCTGCACGCGCTTCAGGTTGCCCTGAGACGCTTCGACGATGCGGCGGCCCGTCGCGGTCGAGCCCGTGAATGCGATCTTGCCGACGCCCGGATGTTCGGCGAGCCGCTGGCCGGCGGTATGCCCGTAGCCGGGGACGATGTTGACGACGCCGGCCGGGAAGCCGACCTCGGCCATCAGCTCGACGATGCGCAACGTCGACAGCGGCGTGATTTCCGACGGCTTGAGCACCACGGTGTTGCCCGCGGCCAGCGCCGGGCCCATCTTCCAGCTCGTGAACATCAGCGGGAAATTCCACGGCACGATCTGGCCGACCACGCCGATCGGCGCGCGCTGCACATAGTTCAGGAAGCCGGTTTCGACGGGAATCACCGAGCCCTGCAGCTTGTCGGCCATCCCGCCGAAGTAGCGGAAGCAACCGGCCGTGCGCGGCACGTCGAGCGCACGCGAATCGCGGATCGGGTGGCCGGTGTCCAGCGATTCGAGCTGCGCGAGTTCCTCGGCATTGGCTTCGATCGCGTCAGCGAGGCGCAGCAGCAGCCGGCCGCGCTCGGCCGCCGGCATGGCCGACCATGTCGGGAACGCGCGGGTGGCGGCTTCGACGGCCAGATCCACGTCTGCTGCGGTGGCGGCGGCGATTTTCGTGATCAGCGAGCCGTCGTGCGGATTGAGCACGTCGATCGTGCCGCGGTCGACGGCGTCAACGAAGCGCCCGTCGATGAAGAGTTGGGTTTGCATGAATCGTCCTCGATGTGTTGCCGAAGCACGGTTTAGAACGCGATCGGATACGGCGCGAGCTGGCCGCTCTCGTATCGTTGCGGAAGGTCCGGCGTCGCGTTTTCCCAGACCAGCAGCATCGAGCGCTTCGTCGAATAGCCCTGATGCCGGATGTCGGCGGGCATCGCGCAGATGTCGCCGGCCCGCATCGTGATGCGCGCACGCGGCGCGCCGGTGTTCTTGTCGCCGATGTCCCACACGATTTCGTCGGACAATTGCAGGAACCACTCGACACGGTCGTTGCCATGGAACACCGGCAGGATGAATTCCTCGGTGGTCGGGCAGAACAGGCTGCGTCCGCACACGGAGGTGACCGACGGATTCCACGTCACGTCCGAACGCGACAGGTACTTGAACAGGTTGAACGCATGCAGCTCGCCTTCGAAACCCGGCGCGGCATGCACTTCCGGCTCGTCCTGCGCGACATCGAGGAAGGCGCGGTTGACCGGCAGGTCGTCGCGCAGCGGCGAGTCGCCTTCGAGGCCCGGCATGCGGCGCGTCGCGATGCGCGTGCGCTCGATCGCCGAGCCGTTCTCGCCATGCTTGCGCCCGAATGCCGAGCCCGTTTCCTCGGGCGCCGCGAACGGATCGAAGCCTTCGTTGGTCCAGTCGTGCAGCATGGCCTTGAAGGTCGCCATGATGGTGGGCGTTTCGAACGTCTCGGTGTAGTCGACACCGGCTTCCTTCAGGATGCCGTTGAACGTGCCGGCATACATGTCCACCTTGCCGTAGTGATTGCGCGTGCCGAACACGTGATCGAAATTCACCCAGCCGTAGAAGAAGCCCCATGCCACGTCGCGCATCATCGCGCGCAGGAAGGCATCGGCGGGTATCGCATGCGTGCGGGTCTGGCCTTTCGCCGGCCAGCTGATCTTCACGAAATACTCGTCGCGCTGGAATTCGAACGCGCCGAGCTGGAAGCGGCAGTAACCGGTCACGGCGTCGGGCTGCGTGACCTGGACGAGATCGGCTGCAAAGCTCGCGGGATGATCGAGGGTGTCGAGAGTGGCCATAACGTGTCTCCTGGAATGTTCGAATGAGTGCGATCGCAACGATCAGTGCAGGCAGATATCGGCCCACTTCTCGACGGACAGCTCGCCGAGCACCGTCTGCACGAGCGCGACGCCCGGCTTGCCGGCGGCGAAGCGATACGCGCAGCCGGCCGGCAGCAGCGCCTGATGCCCCTTGCGCAGCACGACGTAGCCCATCTCGCGGCCGACCGGCTGCGTGCCGGCGCTCACGGTGCCGCGGCCGGTGGTCGGCGGGTTGTCGAGCTTGATGAAGTCGATGCGGACTTCGCCATCCATCTGGATCGCGAACTCGTCGTGCGCGCAGGCAAACCACGGCGACCGGCCGTCGGTGCGCAGCACTTCGATCACGTATTCGAGGTTTTTGCCGGCAACGACTTTTTCGTAGGGGGCCGACTTCGACGCCACCTCGAAGACGTTCGAGAACGCGTAGTGCTGTGCGCTGCCGCTGGTGATTTCGATCTCGCCCTTCGTGTAGCCGTCGAGCGAGCCAAAGACGGTGTGGAATGCCGTGTCGGTCATTGCTTGTCTCCTGAGTTGAACCGCTTGTTGGATTCAACTTTAGGGGCGGGGGCGCCCCTCAACAAGGTAACGGACCGCGACTACGGCATTTGCGTTTCGCGAATAATCGCCGGGTCAGCGAACCCAGCCGCGCTCCAGCAGCGGACGATCCCACGGCGACTCGTCGCCGATGTATTCGACGAGGAATTCGACCAGCGCCTTCACCTTCAGCGCCTGCCGCTGCGTTGCGGGATAAACGGCGGCAAAGCTCAGCGGCGCGATCTCGAAGTCGGTGAGGATGGGCACGAGCCCGCCCGCGACGAGCGCGTCGCTCGCGACCAGCGTGGGCAGGCACACGACGCCGCCGCCCGTCAGCGCGTACTCGCGCAGCAGGTGCACGGAGTTCGAGCGGATCATGCCCGGCAACTCCATTTCGACGACCTCGTCGCCGCGCGTCATCGTCCAGCGGTTACGCGACGGATAGCCCGAATAGAGCGCCGTGGTGTGCTGCAGCAATTCGCGCGGATGTTGTGGCGCACCATGTGCTTCGAGGTAGGCCGGTGCCGCGCAGAAGAGGCGGCGCACGACGAACAGGCGCCGCTCGATCAGCGACTCGGAGATCGGCGGAAAGATCTGGAACGCGATGTCGAACCCTTCTTCGACAGGGTCCACCACACGGTCATTGACGATGATGTCGAGCTGGATGCCCGGGTAGCGGCGATGGAATTCGGCGAGCGGCACGCCGAAGTGATCGAGCGCGAAGCCGGGCAGCATCTGGATGCGCAGCCGCCCGGTGGGGGTCGCGCGCAGCTCGCGCATCTGGTCCGTCAGCTCGTTGACGCGCCCCACCACCTCGGCGCACTCGCGGTAGAAAGTCTCGCCCACGTCGGACAGCCGCACGTGGCGCGTACTGCGATGGAACAGCGGCGCGTTGACGAACTTCTCCAGTTGCTGGATGCGGTTCGTCACCACCGAACTGGTCACGCCGAGCTGTCGCGCGGCTTCCGCAAAACTGCTCGCCTCCGCGACCCTGACGAACGCTTCGATGCTCAGAAACCGGTCCATACCGCGCCCTTCCCGAAAGCGAAACTGGCAGTCTAACCGCACCGGCCAGCCGGTTGGGTCATGCGAAAAGCGTCACTGTGTCACCTGACGGGTGTCAATCTCGCAGGGCGCAGGGCGCGGGTACGGTCGCTCAGCCCAGCGCATTACGGCTGCTTGCCCGCCGTCAGCTCCGGTTGCACGGCCACGCGGCGCTGCAGCACGGCGGGTGCGGTTTCGCGCAGCAGCATGCTGACCACGATGCCGAGCATCACCGCGCACATCGGCAGCCACAGGATGTTCTGGATCCCGAAGTGCGCGGCGACGTAGCCGCCCATCGCCGGCGCGATGCCGCCGCCGAAGATTTCGCCGACACCGACCACCGCGCCGATCGACGTCGACACGAGGCCGATGGGCGCGGCTTCGGTCGCCACCGGGCCCGACAGCAGCGAGACCAGGCCGAGCGTGAAGAACGACGCGACGAACAGGACAGCGAACAGCACGACCGGTTGCGGGCCGAGGCCGCGGAAAATGTAGAGCATCACCGCCGTGCCGGCGAAGCCGACGATGCTCGCGATGCGGCGCCCGACCAGGTCGGACAGGCCCGGCAGCCCGAACTGCCCGAGAAAGCCGCCGAAGCCGATCGCCGATACCACGAGGCCCATCTTCTGCGTGCCGAGCGCGAGGTAGTCGGTCAAGTACAGCGGCAGCAGCGCGCCCAGCACGAACACGCCCGTCATCGCGCAGCACAGCGCCGCCATCGCGACGAGGATGTTGCGGCTCTTGAGCACGTGGCCGAGCGAGGCCGGCGCGTGTTCCGACACGACCTCCTTCGTGCGCTTCGGCTCGCGGATGACGAAGAACATGATCGCGCCGAGGATCAGGCCGGGAATGGCCACGAGCGCGAACACCCAGCGCCACGACACGAAGTTGAGCAGTTGCGTCGCGATGATCGGCGACAGCGCGAGCCCGAACAGTGCGAAACCGCTTTGCTGCAGCCCGAGGTTCAGCCCGCGCCGCCGCGGATGCGACGCGTCGGCCGTCGCCGCGAAGCTCGTCGGGCAGAACGAGCCCTCCGCGACGCCCATCAGCCCGCGAATCGCGATCAGGCCGAGCAGGCCGCCCGCGAGCCCCGAGAAGCCCGACAGCAGCGAGAACGCGACGATCGCCGGAATCAGCACCTTGCGGCGGCCGATCTTGTCGGAGATGCCGCCCATCAGCGCCGCGAAAATTCCCCACGACAGGCCGAGCACGCCGATGCAGTTGCCGACGTCCTGCGCGGTCAGGTTCAGGTCCTTCATGATCGAAGGGAACAGCGGCGCGATGAGCCAGCGGTCGAGGCCGACCAGGCCGAAGCCGAGCGCCAGCAGCGTCACCGCTTTCCACTCGTAGGCGGTATCCCACTCGTTTGATTTCATGTCTGTCTCCGTGGATTGGCCCCCCTGCGCGCGCCGGAGCGTCCGTGCATGAGCCAGTTCCGATGTCTTTTGTGTTCGATGCGGCGTGAGCCACGCGGAAGTGACGGCCGCCTTTCCGGTTGCAGGCGTCGAATTCAATCAGCCGACGCCCGAACGATAGGTGCATGGATGCAGATCGGGTATGGAACAACCGGCGAACGCGCCATTCGCGAAATGCAAATAATCGGGACGGGCGCGCGGGGAATGTGGGTGGAGAAGCGCCGTGCGACTGGATGCGGCGTCGAACGGGCGCTCAATCGCGGGTTACGGGGGAATCCCTCATAGACATCGCGGGCGCGTGTGCATGGTCGTGCGGGTTGCTCGATCCGGGTATAGGGCGCGGCTCGTTCGGTGCTCGTCCGGCCGGCCGGCCGGGTAATCGGGGGCAAATCCGGGGGCTCCGGAGCGGGTTCGAGCGCGGGATCTTTCCGATGCGGCAACCGGTTATCGGTCGTTTCGATATGGGACGGGTCTTGTTTTTAGATATTGCCTTCGAATTTAATCAAACAAATAATAATCATGACAATCCTGAAATTCAGACAATGAAAATTGTCTCGGCAAATTTCTCGTACACATAAGAATTTTCAAAAAATTAAATCTCCTTAAATTCACACCATCCCGAAATACAAATCGTTTATCTCGACAAACAAGTTTGATATTCTTCGGCGCAAATCCTCCAGCCCCACCTTTTAGCCAAACAACAATTCCATTTCGAACAAATCCTGATTCGGAACAATACGACGAGACCCAATAAGTATCTCTAAGCACATGCAGGAGCCCGGATGACCGATTCACTTCCCGATCTGCGACCGGTAGCGGACGCATCCACTGACGAACCTGTTACTCAGGTCGATACACCCGACGCACCTGCGTCACGCCCCGAACCGCCGCCGATCATCGTCGGTCGCGTCGAAGGAGTGACGAGGTTCGTGAAAGGCACACCGCTTATCTGCATCTTGCAAATGCCCTTGCCCGGTGTCGTGATCTTCGTGCATGGCGTGAACTCGGAGGGCGAATGGTTCGATGCGACGGAGGAAGGACTGTGCAAGGGTCTCAATCGCCGGCTCGGGCGACTCGACGATCAAATGATGTATCACGGCATCGAAGCCGGGCAGTTGACGCCGGCGAAGTACACGGAGAGCGTGACGCCGGATGGGTTCTTGAATCCGAAGCTGCTGGCGAACAACTATGTCAAGCCGGATCCGTCGTTTTCGCCCGTCATTCACTTCCGGTGGGGTTATCGGGCCTCGGGCGAAGAACTCAAAGAGTACGGCGACAAGATCTTTCTGAACGAGAAGGACTATTGGGGTGGCGGCCCGTTCACGAATGGCTGTTCGAGCCTGCCTGATCTTTGGCACGGCGGTCTGGACGATCGAACGATGGGATGGATGACGGTGCAAGGCATCAATCCGACCAACCGGCCGCTGTATCGTGCGCCGCCGCGTGCGTATGGCGTGCTCGCGGCCTTGCGGTTGGCAAAATTGATCGAGTCGATCCGCCAGATGCAGGCCGACGTACCCATTACCGTCGTATGCCATAGCCAAGGCAACATCGTCGGCCTCACGGCGGCATTCTTCGGCGACGTATTCCCCGATGTCGAAGATCCGTGGGGACGCACGGGCCACTGCGTGGCAGACGCGTACGTGCTTGCGAATGCACCGTACAGCCTTGCGAATGCAGACGGTCCGTACAAATCCGACACGTTCATGGATACGTGGTCGCAACGCGCAACGAAAGACGCGAGCGGTCATCGCGGTCGTCAGACCTACGCCGCGCGCACCAGGACCTTCGGCAAATTCCTGTCGATTATCGGCAACCGTAAGGCCTTCGAACAACCGGTGGACAAGGTTGATGAAGACATGAAAAACAAGCGGGTCTCGCCGACGAGCAACCGGTCGTATGCCGCGCAAGAGGACCGCGATCGGAACGGCTTGAATGGATCGACGTATGGCCGCGTCACCGCGTATTGCTGTCCGCACGATCAGGTGATTTCAGCAGTGACGGTTCAGGGCATCGGCTGGCGCGGGATCAGCAAGCATGAGTTGGACGATATCAGCGCTGCCGGCGTCCTGACGCAGCGGGTGTTCGCCTCCGGATTCCCGGTCGGCGTACAGAAACCGTACCGCTATTGGGAAGACGATTGGCGGCATGGCAAGCCAGGAACGAAATCGGGCTTCTGGTATCCGCCCTCGCCACCGGCCAAATTCAACTTGATCGGCGCCGTCAAAGGTAATGAAAGCGTTTGGGGGATAGCAGCAACGCTCGCAACTGCTCCGCTTATGTTCGTCGTCACCGGCATCAGCTCCGCGTTGAACATGCTCCGCGTGAACGCCGATCCGCCAAAGGGCTGGACGGTGGTAGCAGATGCGCCGGCGCTGGATGATCCCTTCCCGCCCAAGGCATTGCGGTTCGGCAAGCCCGTCGAAACGAAGGACGGCGACGCGGTGAGCGACTTCAACGAAGGTAACGATCCACCGGCCGCATGGCGCGATGCGAACAAGGCCGATGCAGACAAGCGGGCCGACGATCCCTACGACCAATACAAGGCAAAGAACGAGGACAGCGTTGCGCAAGGCACGGCAGCAACCGAAGCCGGGCAGCGCTACGAGGATCGCGCGTTGATGCGGATGGAGGCGCGTCGCACGCTGAACACCGAATGGCTCGACGGTGACGGCCACGTAATTGGCGAGGACGGCAAGAGCGCGATACCCGAAGGCTACAAGGAATGGCGCGACAAGCAGATCGTCGATTGGCTCGATCGCGGTGCGACCAATAGTCCGACCAACCATTCAACAACGATGACCAATCCAGAGCATGCCGAGAAGGCGCTTGCGTATGACGTTGCTGTGGGGCGGTGCTATCTGACGGAGAAGCAGCTCAAATCGCTGCGCATTCAGGCGGACTGGCGGATGGGGGACGGGATTCCCTCGGGGAATCCGAACAAGACGTATGCCGACTATTTTGCGTCTGGGACGCTCGATAGAACGCCTCTCCACGAATGGGTACATACCGAAGAAAGCGAAGGCAAGATGCCGATCGCGATCCTCGATGAGCGTGAGGGTCAGCTTTATTTGAAGGTCGGGGGTGCCGTATGAAGATGCTGATCGCTACATGGCCGCGACGTGTCGCCGCCGCCGTTTCGACATGGGTGCTTGTCACCGTGCTCATGGCCACGCTGATGGCGCATGTGGAACAACCCGACCCGGCACATTTGGAAATAGGAGATTGGATGAAACGATTCGTTGTCTTGCCTGCCTTGGCCGCCCTTGCGGTGTTTATGTTCACCACCGCCATGATGCGTCCTGTACAAGCCTCACCTACCCAAGCACCTGCAGGGAACACCGCGAAAGTAGTAGAAGAGCCGGCGAAGCCATTCTTCACTCAGGTTGTCGGCCTGGTCTGGCTGAATCCGTTACAACGTATGGACTACCCGACCGAATGGCAATTGTTGTGGGCACAAGGGCTTACCACACCGAACAAGAATGACGACATGGTACGTACTGATCCGAAATCATTTTCTACGCTTCAATCCATTGGCGCTTTGGTTTACGGTAACGAAGGCGAGGAAACGTTCAAGGGTTTCTACGCCAAGTACATCGACAAATTCATCCTCCTCCTGCGCGCCCGCTACTTCAGCAACGCGAGCTACTTCTACACGGTAAGGTCCGAAAACCAACGTGATTGGCGCGAACTCGCGGGCATACGGGTCGAAGCTGCCGTCCCGCCCCGGCTTGATCCGGACTTCGCCAAATCGCGCATGGTGGATCGGATGATGAATTTCTTCGAAATCGGTCCGCCGTCACCCAAGACGCTTTGGAGTCGCGACACGCCGCCCGATGTGCACATCACCCAAGGCGGTGCGAACGCCGGCTTTACATCGCTGAACAACGCGTTGGACTACTTGCAGGCGAACCCTGACAAGACCGTATGGGTGATCAACTGGGACGCACCGAGCTTCCCGCCCACGGATGCCCAGATCAACGAGAACCTCGTCGTGCTGTTCCTCGCCGGCCCGAACTTCAACACCGAGCGCGAACCGCTCGCGTGGATCGGCAGGGCTGCAACCGGCAATACACAGGCGTTTGAGCGGAAGGTCGGCACCACCCGTGCCGTGGAAGCGTGGAAGGTAGCCATCGACCAGGCCGCTCGCAATGCCGGCATCGCGGTTCCGGACATCAACTACATCTTCCATGACGCCGGCAAAGCCAGCGACACATCGTCGTCACGCCTTGTTTCGCTCACGCGAACGTTGACCGAAACCCTTCCGGAATACGACTACATGAAGCAAACCTTCAACACGGCCGGTTTGCTCGGCGACATGGGAACCGGCAGCGCATTGACCAACGTGGCGCTCGCGATCGGCCGGGTCAATCACTATGGCGGCAACGCGCTGGTTGCCGGGACAACCGATTCCGAACATCCCGTCGCGGTAATCGTCAGGCCGCCGTCGAAGCTCACGCCGATCGATCCGACCAAAGACTGGTTCCGCGCACGCGGCGGGAACAATGCCTACCTGCCATGGTGGGGCCGTCGACACGACACCGATTACGGCATGCAGGGCTATTCGTGGTGATGCAACCCGGCGCGGCGACCGCGCTGCCCACGCACGCAACCACCACACGAATCATTCAGAGGAGCATATATGCGAGGAATCATCCGGGTAGGCGACATACATACCCACGGCGGCCAGGTCGAAACCGGTGCGGCAACAAGCAAGGTGATGGGTCACGCAGTCGCGCGCATCGGCGACACGTGTTCGTGTCCGATCCACGGCCCGTGCACCATCGTCGAAGGCGATCCGGACTTCAACGTCGAAGGCCGGGCCGCCGCGTTCAACGGTCACGAGACGTCATGCGGCGCGGCGCTGATTTCGTCACTTCCGAATTCGGGGCGCATCTGAATGCTCGAGCCCCGACGCATGACTGCCGAACAGTTCCGGCGGTTGCGGATGCACGATACCCGGATCAAACCCTTGAACCAGTGGGCCTTGCACGAGATTTTCGTGAAGGGCCGGTCACAACGGGCGCTGGCCGCCGAACTGGGCATGACGCGCTCCGCGATGTCGCAGCTCGTGCGCAAGGCCTGGCAACGGCATCTCGATCGATCGGACGCCGACACGCGCGTCATCACGCTCACGATCACGATCCCGGCGAAGTACGAGCACGCGCTGCACGCCTGGGTGCGGGACGCACGGCGATCTTCAAATCTGCCCGATCCGCGCAGCATGGAGCGCCGCACTGACGCATGTGCGGCGGTCATGCGGCCACCCGCATGACCGATCCGCCACCCTGACCAGCCGGGCCAAACAAAAATAAATTCCATATATTCAAGAAAAAACAAAACATCATTCCACATCAAGCTGAATCGCCAGCCAACTTTGGATCCTTTTTCCCCACGCGCCCTCGTATCATTTCTCCCATTCGAAAGAGAAAGATCAAGAGAAGGACATGAGCGATACGACCCCGCTGCACTACCTCGACTATGCAGCCACCACCCCTGCGGATCCCCGCGTGATCGAAGCGATGACGGCCTGCCTCGGCGCCGACGGCGTCTTCGGCAATCCTGCGTCGAGCTCGCACGCGGCCGGCCGGCTGGCGAAGGAGAAAGTCGAGCGCGCACGCGAACAGGTCGCCGCGCTGATCGGTGCGGATGCCGACGAAATCGTCTGGACGTCGGGTGCGACCGAGTCGAACAACCTCGCGCTGAAGGGCTATGCGGAGAACGCGGCCGACAAGCGCCACATGATCACGAGCCGCATCGAACACAAGGCGATCCTCGACACGATGGCGAACCTGTCGACGCGCGGGATGACGGCGACTTACCTGTCGCCCACCGCCGACGGCGAGATCACCGTCGACGCGATCGCCGCCGCGATCGGCCCCGATACGGGCCTCGTGTCGCTGATGCTCGTGAACAACGAGCTCGGCACGCTGACCGACATCGGCGCGATCTCGCGCATCGTGCACGCCGCCGGCGCGCTGCTGCACGTCGACGCCGCGCAGGCGCTCGGCAAGACGCCGATCGACGTGCGCGCGCTCGGCATCGACCTGATGTCGATGTCCGCACACAAGGTTTATGGTCCCAAGGGCATCGGCGCGCTGTTCGTGCGGCGCGACATCGCCGCCCGGATCGCGCCGCAGATCCACGGCGGCGGACACGAACGCGGCCTGCGCTCGGGCACGCTGGCAACCCATCAGATCGTCGGCATGGGCGTCGCGTGCGAAGTCGCCGCCGAGAAGCTCGAGCGCGAAGCCGCGCGGATCGCAGCACTCGGCACACGGCTGACGGACGCGCTGTTCGCACTCGGCGACGTCACGCACAACGCCGCGGCGGCGCGACGCATTCCGCACACGTTGAGCCTGACGGTGAACGCGCCGGGCTTCTTTCCGTTCATGCTCGGCGATTCGCTGGCCGTGTCGTCGACGTCCGCCTGCAATTCGATGAGCGGCGCCCCGTCCCACGTGCTGACCGCGATCGGTCTCGACGCGAACGCCGCGAGCCGCACCGTGCGCGTGAGCTTCGGACGCTTCACGACGGAACAGGACGTCGATTTCGCGATCGCGTGCTTCCAGCGCGCGATCGAGCAATGCCGGGTCGCGGCATCGACCGGGTTCACCGCGTCGCGCCAGATCTGCCCGGCAGACCTGAAGGCGATCCGCAATGCCGGATTCCGCGCGGTGGTCTGCAACCGCCCCGACGGCGAAGACGCCGATCAACCGGCGTTCGAGGAAATCGCAGCCGCTGCCCGCGAGGTCGGGCTCGACGCATACTATCTGCCGGTCGAACGCGATCGCATCGGCGATGCGGAAATCGACGCGTTCGGCGCGCTGGTCGATGCGCTGCCGAAGCCGGTGCTCGCGTATTGCCGAAGCGGAAGCCGGGCGGGAATGCTGTGGAACCGGCTGATGGCCCGCCGCACGGCGACGGCCTGAGCGCGTTCCGCGGGGCACGCCACACGCCCCGCCAAAGCAGCGCCCCGCTCGTCACGCGCCGTACGCATTCCGGGCAGGGAAGCGCACGGTTCGTATCGGTTAACGCGCCAATCCTGCGCCGGCTACTCCGGATACTCCAGTTGCAGCGCGATCCAGTCGGACGTCGCGTCGCCGTAGCGCGCCCAGGCATCGGCGGTCAACGCGACGGCAGTTCATCGAATCCGTTCTCGACCGGAAGATCGAAGGTCCGGTGACACCAGAACGCCACGCGATTCGTCAGCGCGGTTCCTGTGCGTGGTCGCGCGCTTGCCGTCCAGCCAGCCGCCTGCGAGCACGAACGCACCGGTGCAGATGCTCTCGCTTCACGAACCGCTCGATGACCGCGCCGACTCCGCCGTTCCGTGCGCCCCACCGGCGGCGCCCCGGCAACCGCCCGCTTGCGTCTGACGAATCCGGCTACGTCAGCAGCGCGCGTCGCCGCGCCGGAATCGGTTCCTTGACCGCATGACCCGGTCGAGCCGGCGGCGCCCGCCCGCCGTCTTCGTTGCCGATCCGATCTGTCGCCCAAATGCCGCACCCGCGGCCACCGCATCCCGCCCGCCGATTCCGCACCCGCCGGTGCCGACGGCGTTCTACCGATTTGTCGCAATCGTTCTTGCGCAAACCCGGCTGCTCTTTTCAAATATGACGCCGGGAGACAGAGCACCGCCGTCGTCCGCCGGGCCGCCGCGATGTCGCATCCGGCCCCGCTGAATCCCTTGCAAGACAAGATTCCCTCGCCATGACGGACGCCGTCCGGCATGGCATTTCTCAATCTGCCATTTGCCATTGGAATACGACATGTTCAACCGCTCCACCAGCACCGTCGAAAATGTGGATCCCGAACTCTTTGCAGCGATCGAGCAGGAAAACCGCCGCCAGGAAGAGCACATCGAGCTGATCGCGTCGGAAAACTACACGAGCCCGGCCGTGATGGCCGCACAGGGCTCGCAGCTCACGAACAAGTACGCGGAAGGTTATCCGGGCAAGCGCTACTACGGCGGCTGCGAATACGTCGACATCGTCGAGCAACTGGCGATCGACCGCGTGAAGCAGCTGTTCGGCGCGGAAGCCGCGAACGTGCAGCCGAACTCGGGCTCGCAGGCGAACCAGGGCGTGTTCTTCGCGATGCTGAAGCCGGGCGACACGATCATGGGCATGAGCCTCGCGCACGGCGGTCACCTGACGCACGGCTCGCCGGTGAACATGTCGGGCAAGTGGTTCAACGTCGTCAGCTACGGCCTGAACGAAAACGAAGACATCGACTACGAAGCCGCCGAGAAGCTCGCGCAGGAGCACAAGCCGAAGCTGATCGTCGCGGGCGCATCGGCGTTCGCGCTGAAGATCGACTTCGAGCGTCTGGCGAAGATCGCGAAGTCGGTCGGCGCCTACCTGATGGTCGACATGGCGCACTACGCCGGCCTGATCGCCGCCGGCGTGTACCCGAACCCGGTGCCGCACGCGGACTTCGTGACGACGACCACGCACAAGAGCCTGCGCGGCCCGCGCGGCGGCGTGATCCTGATGAAGTCCGAGTATGAAAAGCCGATCAACTCGGCGATCTTCCCGGGCATCCAGGGCGGCCCGCTGATGCACGTGATCGCGGCGAAGGCCGTGGCGTTCAAGGAAGCGCTGTCGCCGGAATTCAAGGAATACCAGCAGAAGGTGGTCGAGAACGCACGCGTGCTGGCTGAAACGCTGGTCAAGCGTGGGCTGCGGATCGTGTCGGGCCGTACGGAAAGCCACGTGATGCTGGTGGATCTGCGCGCGAAGAACATCACGGGCAAGGCCGCGGAAGCGGCGCTCGGCGCAGCGCACATCACGGTGAACAAGAACGCGATCCCGAACGATCCGGAAAAGCCGTTCGTCACCAGCGGCATCCGCCTCGGTTCGCCGGCGATGACGACGCGCGGCTTCGGCCCGGCGCAAGCCGAGACGGTCGGCAACCTGATTGCCGACGTGCTGGAAGCGCCGGAAGACGCAGCGACAATCGAGCGCGTACGCGCGCAAGTGGCCGAGCTGACCAAGCGTTTCCCGGTCTACGGCTGATCGCGTCACACGCGACGCGCGACGCACGCGGCCGGTTTCGAAAGCGCCGCCTCGTTCGCTGCTTCATCCGGTTGCGGCGCGAGCGCATGAAAAACGGGCTGCCGTTCATTCGGCAGCCCGTTTTTTCATCATCGCGCGAGGTCGAGCCTTGTACGACCCGCACACGCCCGACGCCGCACCGCTACACCGTCACTCCTGCTGTTCCTGCTGCGCCTGCACCTGCCGCTGCTGGATGAACTGCTTCACATCGCTCATCGTCACGCGGCCGGTGTGTTTCGCATCGATCTCGTCGAAGTGCTTCGCGACGAAACCCAGCCCGTTGCTCTGCGCCTGCGCCTTCGTCACGGCCGCGCCGTTGCTCAACACCGTATTGCCGCCGAGCCTGGCGTCGACGCGCTTTTGCGCCTGCTGCTGCAACGTCGCGCCGGTCGACGGCAACACCGGCGCCACGCGGGTCGAAGGAAAGAACGGACCGTCGACGCCGTGCCCGCCGTGTGGCAGCTTCACCGGCGCCACCGCCTGCGGCGGCAATGCGTAGGCGCTGCTCATCACGGCACCGACGACGACCAACGGAGACATACGCCGCATCAATTGGATTAGGGACATGATCGCTCGCATTCAATGGATGAATAGAGGGTTCCTTTGACAAGGAGTCCGTCGTTTACGGCGCCGTTGCCAGCGTCGTCGCGGCCGTCGCGTCCGGAACGCTGCCGGTCGGCGTGCCGGCCGGGTTCTCGTCCGGCCACGGCGGCGGCAGCGTGCGCAGCGTCAGCGCGGTCGGAATCCGGCTGCCCTGGTAGAACGTCTTCAGGTCGCGCTTCATCTGCGGACGCGCCACGTCATCCAGATAAATCATATGCCCGCCCTGGAAGAAGTTCACTTGCAGCTTCGGGTTCAGGCCCCTCACCGTTTGCAGCCGCGCGAGCTGCTTCTCCGTGTTGAAGAACGGCGTCGCCAGATCGTGGAAGCCGTTTTCCGCGAGCACCTGCAGCTTCGGATTCAACTGCAGCGCGCCGAGCAGATCGGGGATCGTGTCGGGCATCGGCTGGCCGTCATGCGAGAAGTCCCACACCTCGATGATGGCGTCGTTCAACGGCATGTACGTGGCGTTCGGCGCGGTGTAGCCGAGGTAATCGGGCATCTGCGTCGCGAGCGCGTTCGTGAACGGCTGCGAGATCAGGATGTCCGACGGGTCGCCGTCCGTTTGCAGCCGCGGATCGGCGTTCGGCAACGACACGCGTCCGTCGTACCGGCCGATCGTCGTGCCGGGCAGCAGGCTCGTGCCGAACGGATTCGCGTTGAAGTAGCCGCGCAGCGCCTGCAGGGTCATGCTCGACGGCAACGACCAGAGCTTCAGCGTCGCATCGCTCGGGAAGACCGGCGTGCCGAGCGCATCCGGAATGCCGAGCTGGCTCAACACCCACGACTGCGAGTACTTCTGCAACTGGTGGTAGATCAGCGTCGTGAACAACTCGGTCTGCAGTGCATACAGATCCTGGTTGACCGGCGCCGGCGACACCTGGTTGAAGTACGCCGCGACCGCCGCATAGCCGGGCAGATAGCCGGCCACGGTATCGGTGTCGAGCAGCAGCCCTTCTGTCGACTGCGTGATCGCCACCGCTTCCGTTGCGTCCGCGAAGTAGTTCAGGATCGACGATTGCAGCACGATCCCCGTCAGATGCACGCCGGCCGATTCGAGCGCCAGCGCGAGCATGTCGGTACGCGGCGTGCCGTACGACTCGCCGTACAGGTAGATCGGCGACGTACCGCGGCTGTTGACGTTCAGGTAGCGCTGGATGAAGTCGCGCATGATGTTGACGTCCGCATCCGTACTCCAGTACTTCTGGTTGGTGTTCGGCGCGACCGCTTCCGACAGCCCGGTGCCCGGCGGGTCGATGAACACCAGGTCGGTCGTGTCGATCAGGCTTTCGGCGTTGTCGACGAGCGGATAGTTCGGCCAGTTGTTGCCGAACAGCGGATCGGGCGTGGCGACGCGCGTCGGCGCGAACGAGCCGAGCCGCAGCCAGATCGACGACGAGCCGGGGCCGCCGTTATAGACGAACGTGACGGGGCGCGGCTTGCCGTTCTTGCCCGGCGCGGTGTACGCGACGTACGACATCGACGCTTCCGCATTGCCGCTCGCGTCCTGCGCGGTCAGGTGGCCCGTGGTCGTCGTGTAGTTGACCGTCGTGCCGCCGGACTTCCACGAGTAATGCATCACGGCCGCCTTCTCCGAGACCTGCGCGGCCGTGAGACTGTCGGCCGCATTCATCGAATAGGCGACGGGGTCGACGTAAGGCTGGTTGGCCGACGGCGTCTGGCTGCCGGCCGCCTGCGCGCTCGCCTGCTGGCTGGCGGTGGTCTGCGCGAGACTCGACGCGCCGACGGACGACGAATCGTCGCCGCCGCAGCCCGCGAGCACCAGCGTGACGACGGTCAATGCGCCTAGCCCGGCCAGCCGGCCGCGACGTTCGCGGCGGCTGCCGGTCCTGCTCCTGTCTGGTTTCATGCCTCTATCCTTGTGTTGGGTCGGATACCGCTTCACACAGGCCGCCATCGCCGGCGCGAAACGCGCAGGCGTACCCGCCACTCGCGTTGCACGGTCGGCAGACGGCGGTTGGGGATGGGACTGCTTCGAGAGACCGAACTTGATACAGACACAGCAAACTGCTGGCGGAGAATGATGCGTGGACGCCGCCCCCTTGCAGTTCTGACGACTTTTTTATTACCAAAATTTACGACATGACAAAAATAGGCGGTGCTGCGCCGCGTTGTCAAAGATCATTCCGATATTAAAAATTCTCTTATGATGCAAACGGCGGCCAGTGTATTGAATTTGAAAGAAAACGATAGTTCGAATTAGATACGTGATATCCGTCCCGCTCGCTGGAATCCACGCGCTTTCCCGCATGCCGCGCAATGCTTTGCGAGCCCTGGCGCCACGCGTACAACCGCATCGAATCGAATGGCTTTTCTTTCATTTTAATTATCGCAATTCGATTGATGCGTCACGCCGAATAAAACCATCGCCACCCACAAAATACCGACCCGAATAATTCACCGAATCGAAATACGGAATTATTTACATGCCGCTCGAATAAATCGGCCGTCCGGTCCGGACGGCATCGATATGCAATACGCGCGGTATTGCAATGAAGAAGCGATCATTCGTTCCGCGCATGCCGGATTGCGCTCGGGCAATCGTGCGCCGGACACGTGATGCATGGGGAGAGGCGCCGCGCGAGCGGCAGTGCGCGATGCTGCGTCATCGCCACCGCTCGCGCGACGACGTGCGGCTTCGCCGCACGCGTTGCTTCGCGTCGTGTTCGGCCGGCGGTCAGTTCCCGCCGCCCGGCAGCGCGATATCGATCAGCACCGGATCGTGATCCGACGAACGATAAGCGTCCGGCGCGTAGTACGTCTTCTGCTGATCCGCCGACTTGTACGCGAGCGTGTACTGCAGCGCGAGCGGCTCGTCCGCGTTGATGTGCCATTCGTGCACGGCCTTCACGTGCGATGCGAGCGGCAGCGACGCGAGTGCGTGATCGAGATAGCCGGCTTCGCCGTTGTACACGTAGCTGTACGCGTTCGCGCCGATCCAGCGCGACACGAGGTTGCGATAGCCGCGCGATTCGAGCAGGCGGATCGGGTCTTCATGCGTGTAGCTGTTGAAGTCGCCGATCAGCAGCACGCCCTGCCCCGCGACGCCCGTCGGCGTGCCGGCGAGCCAGTCGGCCAGCTTCGCGGCCGCGCGCGTGCGCGTCGGGTTCCAGCAGCCCTGGCCGTCGCCCTGGTCGAGATCGTCGTTCGTCGCGTCCGGGCAGTTCTTCGACTTCAGGTGGTTGACCGCGATCGTCAGCGCCTGCTTGTTGCCGCCGACGCGGCGGAACGACTGCGCGAGCGGCTGGCGGTTCTTGTCGTCGATCGCGAGCGTCGACGCGCGGCCGACGGGTTCGACCGCGCGGCTGTCGTAGATCATCGCGACGGTGATCGCATCGCCGCCGAGACGCGACACGCCCGGATCGACGACGCGCCAGTTGCCGCCGAGCTTCGCCGCGAGCTGGCGCACCGCGCTCAGTTCGCCGTAGCCGTTGTTCTGGATTTCCATCAGGCCGATCACGTCGGCGTTCAGCGCCTTCAGCGCGCTGACGATCTTCGCTTCCTGACGCTGGAATTCTTCGTAGTTCTTCGCACCGCGGTTGTTCGGATCGTCGAAGCCGCCGCCGAGGCCGTTACCGTTGAAGTAGTTCAGCACGTTGAACGACGCGACGCGCAGGTTCGATTTCGGATCGCGCGCGGGCGCGTTGGTGCGCGGGTTCTCGCGCTTGTCGAACGCCGGCACGGCCGCGCCGGGCAGCGGCTGCACGCGCCACGCGCCGTAGCGCACCTCGAGCACGCCTTCGACGTTGCGCACGGTGTAGCCCGAGCGCAGCGTGTTCGCGGCGGACAGCTCCGGCGCCGGATACGGCACGGTTGCCGGGTTCTGCTTGTTCGAGCCGTCGTCGAGGATCAGCTGGTTGCGCGCGTTCGCATCGATCTGCGTCTGCGCCTGCGACGGCAGCACCACGCTCGTCGGCGTGCGCAGACGGCCATTGCTCAGCATCACGCTGCCGTAGCGGCCGAGCTCGTAGTTGTCGGTGACGGTCAGCGTCTGCGGCAGGCGCACGCGCATCCCTTCATAGGCGGCGAACGCGTTCACGTTGTCGACCGGCAGCGCGAGCGTCGCGGGCGTGACCGTCTGGCCGTTCGCGCACACCGCGATCGCGCCGGCCAGCGTGAGCTGCGTCTGCCCGTACTTTTCCTCGACCTTGCCCGTCACGTGCACGAGATCGCCGGCCTTCGCGCGCGCTTTCGGCGCATAGACGAACAGCCCCTCCGATACGCCCGGCTGGTTGCGGCGCTGCGCGTCCGCCTGCTGGACGAAGAAGCCGCCGAAGCCGTCCGTGCCGCCGAAATCGGCGGTGACGACAGCTTCGATCGACGCGTTCTGGCCGGCGAGCGGCGACGGTGCGCCCGGCCCCTGGATGTCGGCGATCGGCGTCGTGCTGCCGCCGCAGTTCGGGCTGACGGGCGCGGCCGTGGCCGCGAATGCCGGTGCGGCGAGCGTGGGTAGCAGCAATAGCGGGGCAAACAGGCGGATTGTGGCGCGCATGACGGGAAATCCCGGTTGTGAGGGTGGCGAAAGCTTAGCGGCGCTTAATGACAGTTTCCGGTAATGAACGGACAGTCGGATGTAATTTGCACCGTGCTTGCCGGACGCCGGCGTACCCGCCGCGCCGGGCACGCCGCAGCGTGCCTGTGCGGGTCGCGGCCATCGTGCGGCACATTGCGGCGGCGCGACGCGCGAACGTGGATGCGCATCGCGGCGTCGGCCGCCGCGCCGGATTCGCGATCGCATTCGCATGCTTGCCGAAAGCATCCGGCTCGATTAGACTGCCCTTCGTCTTTGGGGAGTAGCCTGCTTTCCATCCCCGGAAAGCGAACGCGTCAACACACTCGGCCTGCGGCCGTGGCGCGTTCGGCCGAATCGGTCTGGCGAGACCATCGACGCATCGCGTCGTTCCAGGTCGGACGTCGGCAGATGCGTCATGGTTCGTCCACGTCCGACCACGGAGTCCCCATGTTCCTCCCGGCTTTCCCCTCACATATCGCCCCAGCCCGTGCGCTTGCCTGCGGAGGTGCCGCATGACGTTGATGCTCGTCGAACTGGCGTTCATGCTGATCGTCATCCTGGTCGCCGCCGAACTCTTCACGAATGCGCTCGAACATCTCGGCGAACGGCTGAAGATTTCCGAAGGCGTGACGGGGTCGCTGTTCGCGGCCGTCGGCACCGCGCTGCCCGAAACGATGGTGCCGCTGCTCGCGCTCGCGGGCGGCACGTCGAACGCGGCGGTGAACGAGGAAATCGGCGTCGGCGCGATTCTCGGCGCGCCGCTGATGCTCGCGACGCTGACGACCTTCCTGATGACGCTCGCCGTGATCCGCTCGCGCGGACTGACCGGCGCGATCGCGCCCGAACGGACCGGCTTCGTGCGCGACCTGAACTACTTCATCGCCGCGTTCGCGCTCGCCACCGTCGCGATGTTCGTCCCGCATCACGTGTGGGCGGTTCGCGCGCTGCTCGGCGCGATGCTGGTCGGCATCTACGTGCTGTACGTCGTGATGACGTTCCGCGCGTCGACGCAACTCGTCGATGCCGGGCACGGCACCGAAGCGCCGCACGCGATGTTCCTGTCGCGCGTCGGGCTGCCGACCAACCTGGCGACCATCGCGCTGCAGCTCGCGCTCGGCGTCGCGCTGCTCGTCGGCGGCGCGAAGGGCTTCATTCACGGCGTCGAAGGCGTGTCGCACCTGCTCGGCATCTCCGCGCTGCTGCTGTCGCTGATCATCGTGCCGATCGCAACCGAATTGCCGGAGAAGGTCAACAGCGTGCTGTGGATCCGCCGCGGCAAGGACACGCTCGCGTTCGGCAACATCACCGGCGCGATGGTGTTCCAGGGCACGCTGCTGCCGGCGATCGGCATCATGCTGACGCCGTGGGAGCCGCGCCCCGAAGTGCTGACCGGCGTGGTCATCACGCTCGCGGCGGCGGTCTGGCTGCGCGTCAATGCGCGTGCGCGCGGGCTCGCGATCGGGGCGTTGCTGGCGAACGGGGTTGCGTATGCCGGCTATCTGTTCGTGACGCTGACGCGCTGAATGCGCTGAATCCCGTCGAGCGTGTCCGGCGCATCAGGACGCGTTCGGTCGCGCGTCGGCCTGCAGCACATGCTGCACGGCCGGCCGCGCCCGCACCCGCTCGTACCATGCGCGCAGGTTCGCATGCCGGCTCAGGTCGATATCCGCGTTGTACACCGAGCGCATCCAGTCGGCCTTGCCCCAGCCCGTCAGCGCGAACAGATACGCATCGGCGATCGTGAACGTCTCGCCCGCGAGGTACAGGTTGCCGTCGAGTTGCCGGTCGATCCACACGAAGCGGCCGTCGAGCTTTTGCCGCGCCGGCTCGACGTACTGCCCTGCCTGCACCGCATACAGCAGCGGAATGAAGCCCTTGTGGATTTCGGTGCCGAGGAAGTTCAGCCATTCCATCAGCCGGTAGCGGGCGAGCGTGCCGTACGCGGGCGCGAGCCCCGCTTCCGGGCGCCGATCCGCGAGATACTGCGCGATCACCGGGCCTTCGCGCAGCATCGTGCCGTCGTCGAGTTCGAGCAGCGGCACGTAGCCGAGTGCGTTGACGTCGTAGTAGTCGCGGCCGTCGTCGATCCGATGCTTGCGCGCATCGACCGTGACGATCCGCGCGTCGAGATCCGCTTCGCGCAGCACGATGCGAATCGCCTGCGAACAGCTGCCGGGAGCGTGGTAGAGCTTCATGCGTTTCCTTCGTTGGAGGTTCGTATCTCGATTCGCCGCGACGCGGGCGCTAATATCTCGCATCGACGCAGCGATGAGAAGACGGCAGTCGTTTGTGCCGTAGCCACAAAAAAGTTACCGACCAGGGTCAGCAGCATGAAAACAAGTGCGACAGGATGTTCCGTGGAAGAAGCGATGCGCATGCTCGGCGGTCGCTGGCGGCTGCTGCTCGTGTCGTACCTGCTCGACGGGCCGAAGCGCTTCAGCGACCTGCGCCGCGACATGCCGGGCATCTCGCAGCGGATGCTGACACTCGATCTGCGCGCGCTCGAAGACGCCGGCTTCGTGCGGCGCACCGTGTATCCGGAAGTGCCGGTGCGCGTCGAGTACGATCTGACCGCGGACGGCGACCGGCTGCGGCCCGTCGTCGAAGTCATGCGCGAATTCGGGCTGTGGCTGAAGGCGCGCGATGCGCAATGCGATGCGCGCGCGACGCCCGACGCGATCGAAGCCGAAGCCGGCCTGCCCCGATAACCCCCATGCCTGGAGAACCATCATGGAACTACACGCCACCGTCGGCGCGGCCACGTCCGACATCGACGACGACGAAAGCTGCGCGAACATCTATTGCCACGACGCGCGGCAAGACTATTGCTTCTCGTTGCTGCGCTTTCCGGAGGAAGCATCGATCGAGGTGATGGTGCACGACCAGCTCACCGCGCACGTGAAGGATCTGGCGGTACGCCTGACGGGCGACACGATCGAAGTCGAGCTCGATGAGCGCACCGCCGCGCGGCTGGACGGCAATACGCATTACGTGATCCATCTCGCGCCCGGCGAGCACGACCCCGTCATGCTGCGCGCCGCGCTGAAGGAACTCTTCGACGGCAAGCGCGGCTATCGCGACGACAGCGCAAGCGCGTAAGCCCGCCATTCCCTCCACGCGCCGGCACGCCGCTCATGACACCCATCTTGCGAATCCAACCGCGTCTCCGCCATTGCGCGCTGCTGATCGCGTGCTGCGCGTCGATTGCCGCCGCGCATGCGGCCAAACCGCTGCTCACGTTCAAGGTCGACGACACCGTCACGGCCCGCGTCGAACGCGCGGACGGCACGCGCGTCACGATCCGCTTCCTGCCGGGCGGGAAAACGCAGACGCTCGACGTCGGCGTCACCGACGAGGAAGGTCATTACCGGCTCGCGTCGGACGACTACAACTTCGACGGCCACCGCGATCTCGCCGCGCACGCGCTGCTCGGGATGGTCAACGAGCGCTACGGCATCTTTCCGTACGACGCCGCACGCCAGCAGTTCGAGCCGCTGAAAATGCCGGCCGCCGACATGCCGCACGGCAACTGCGACGACCTGATCAACGTGCAGGCGAAACCGAAGGAACGCACGCTGTACAGCGCGTGCCGCGGCGGCCCGATCTGGTACACCGATGCGTACCGTTTCGACGGCAATGGCAGGATGTATCTCTATCAGGCAAGCGAAGCGATTCCCGACGATCTTCGCGACCTGCTCGACGGCGACTCGGGCCCGTCGTCGATGCTGCTGACCTACGACGAGCACGGCAAGCGCGTCTCGCGCCGCCCCGATGCGTACGGCGGCGGCAAGGTCACGTTCAAGGTGCGCCCGGCGCGCCTGCCGCTGCACGACGCGATGAACGATGCGCCGACGCGCCGCTACGTCGTCGCGGGCGATACGCTGGAACTGGTCGATGCGAGCGCCGATTTCCAGTGGCTGAAGGTGCTGTACCGCAATCCGCGCGGCGGCACGGCGCAGGGGTGGGTCGCGGCGAAGGAGGCAGCCCGCTAGCTTTACGGGCGGGTCCGGACGAGCGCCATCGCCGAAGGCATTCAGGAATTTTCCATGTGGGCTACATCTTCGCTGACGAAGTGGTGCGTCTGCGCCGCCACCATCGCCGTTGCCGCGAGCGCATTCGCCGACACCGACGCGCCTGCGTCGGTCCGGCTATCCAGCGGGCACGAACTGCAACAGGACGGAAAACGCCTGGTGGAGATCGATGCCGCACATCACCGCACGTCCACGGTGCGCTTGCCAACAGCCCTGCGTCGGGCCGTCGCGTCGGCGTCGAGCATCGGCTTCCCGTCGGCAAGCTCGAAAGTCATCGACGGCAAGGAGTTCGTCCTGGTCGTCGTCAATCAATCGTCGAGCGACAACCCGATGGGTTACTGCGGCGCCGGCGAGGAAGGCACGCTGTACGCGCTTCAGGTCAGCGGGAACGTCGCGACCTCGCGCTACGCGATGCCGGTGCAAAGCTGCCTGAACGACATATCGCTCGACACCGACGTGAACAACCGGTCGCCGTACGGCGCGATCGCGTGGCGCGACGATCCGCCGGGCTTCGGAATCGCGTGGACCTACATCGGCCATGCGGGCCCCGCGACGCGCGAATATCGCTATGACGGCGCCACGTTCGTCGAACGCGGCAAATAGCGCACGGCAGTCCGGACGGCAAAATCCCGCACGCTCACGCGGCTTTCCCATATATTGAGTGCAAAGCGTCCCATTAATAGGGATGCCTGTCCAAATGTTGACGCGCTTCGTTGCACGGCTCTAACGTTCGCCCCAATGCCATTGGATACGGCCGCCCCGCCACGCGGGTGCAGGCCGGCACAGAACACAGGAGACGACCGTGGCCCAATCCGCGTCACGCACCCACGCCAACCCGCCGGAGCAGCCGCGCACGCACGGCGGCGCCGCAGATTCCGCCGCCCGCACGACCGCTGCCGCCTTTACCGCGCCGCCGAGCCGCAAGCGCCTGCTGATCCTGATCCTGCTGTTCGTCACGGTCGTGATCAACTATCTCGACCGCAGCAACCTGTCGATCGCCGCGCCCGCGCTGTTCAAGGAACTGAACATCGATCCGGTTCGCGCGGGCCTCGTGTTCTCCGCGTTCGGCTGGACCTATGCATTGATGCAGATCCCCGGCGGCTGGCTCGTCGACAAGGTGTCGCCGCGCGTGCTGTATGCCGGCGCGCTCGCCCTGTGGTCGGCCGCGACGCTGCTGCTCGGCTTCGCCGGTTCGTTCGTCGGGCTGATCGTGTTGCGTCTCGCGGTGGGCGCGCTCGAAGCGCCGGCCTACCCGATCAACAACCGCGTGGTGACGACGTGGTTCCCGACCCGCGAGCGCGCCAGCGCGATCGGCGGCTATACGTCCGGGCAGTTCGTCGGCCTCGCGTTCCTCACGCCCGTGCTCGCGTGGCTGCAGGTGCATCTCGGCTGGCACATGGTGTTCGTCGCGACCGGCATCGTGGGCATCGCGTGGGCCGCGATCTGGTATGCGGTGTATCGCGAGCCACGTGCGTTCCCCGGCGTCAACGCCGCGGAGATCGCGCTGATCCGCGACGGTGGCGGCCTCGTCGATCTCGAGGACCGCATCGCCGCGCGCAGCGAACGCACGCCGTCGACGTGGCGCGACCTCGGCGTCGTGCTCGGCCGGCGCAAGCTGTGGGGCATCTATCTCGGGCAGTTCGCGCTGAACTCGACGCTGTGGTTCTTCCTCACGTGGTTCCCAACCTATCTCGTGAAGTATCGCGGAATGGACTTCATCAAGTCGGGCTTTCTCGCGTCGCTGCCGTTTCTCGCCGCGTTCGTCGGCGTGCTGTGCTCGGGCCTGCTGTCGGACTGGCTGATGCGCCGCGGCGCATCGCAGGGTTTCGCGCGCAAGCTGCCGATCATCTCGGGGCTGCTGATCTCGACCTGCATCATCGGTGCGAATTACGTGAGCTCGACCGGCTGGGTGATCGCGTTCATGACGATCGCGTTCTTCGGCAACGGCTTCGCGTCGATCACGTGGTCGCTCGTGTCGGGGCTCGCGCCCGCGCGGCTGCTCGGCCTCACGGGCGGCATGTTCAACCTGATCGGCAACCTGTCCGCGATCGCGACGCCGATCGTGATCGGGCTGCTCGTCGACGGCGCCGACTTCTCGCGCGCGATCACCTACATCGCCGCGATGGCGCTCGCCGGCAGCCTGTCGTACGGGCTGCTGGTCGGCAAGGTCGAGCGCATCGACGCCTGAGTGCAAACCGGTGCGGCACGCGCGTGCCACACCGTTCTCCCCTCCATCCGCGAATCAGAACCGCAGGAACCCGTCGCGCGCGAGGTCGTGCGGATTTCCCGCCGCGTAGTCGAGCGCGCATGCGTCGGTATCGATACCGACCGTCAGCAGCGTTTCCCAGCGCTCGGTGTCCGGCATCGACAGATCCGGATGGAAGCACACCACCGCCTGGTCGCCGGCCGCGCCGCACATCGCCGCCGCACGCTCGCGCACGTCGGCGCTCGTCATCCCCGTCACCACATCGTTCAGGTGCGCGAAACGCTCGCGCGTCGTCGAGCTGTCCGGCATGCATTCGCCGCCGCTCAACGCACGATCGAGGAAGTGGTTCGTATGCAGAAGCCAGCCGTCCGGACGCGGCACGACCACACCGACGCCCGACGGGCTCAGCTCGATGCTCGCCGCGCGCGGATGCCCATCTTGTCGCGTGAATACCGTCAGCACCGTCGACGCGCTCACGCGCGCGCTGCGCGCGAGGTCGATCGCGTCCTGCACCGTCGTCGCTTCTTCGAGCATGCGCCGCGCGATCGCGTGCACCGGCACGCCCGCACCGTCGTTGTCGCTCGCGTGGTGCAGGATGTTGAAGTGCAGCCCCAGCCCCGCGCTGTTCACGCCGAGCTTCGCGAGCATCCCGAATTCGGAGAACAGCTTCACGGTGGGGCCGTGCCGCGTGCCGAACTGCATCAGCAAACCTTGCGGCGCGAGGCTGTCGTGCCAGTCCCACGTCTGCAGCGTGCGCGGCGCGTCGGGGCCGGCCGGTGCGTAGACGGTCGTCGAGCATTCGCCTTCGGCCGATGCGGGCGCCGTGGCGAGAATCTCGGTGCGCGCGTTCAGGCACGCGAGCTGCCAGCGCGGCAGGTCGACGCCGTCCGCGATCGCATCGATCTCGTCGGCCAGCGCGGGGCACCATGCCCCGAGCGACGCGAGGCTCGCCTCGCCGATCTCCCGCGCGCGCTGCGGCGCGATGCCGAGCTTCGGAAAGAACGCGAGGTAGCGCGCGACCGTCTCGCGGATCTCCGCCGCGAACTGCTCGCCGATGCGGCGGCCGCGCGCGCGCGGATCGGTGAGGTCGGTCGCGAAAGTGTGCAGCTTCAAGATGAATTCTCCTGGGTTGAATGGGGTCCGGGCGCATCCGGCCCGGACCGGGTTGCCTCGCGCGGCGACGGCAGGCGCTGGCAGGCGACGGCCTCGATCAGAACGCGTAGATGAACTGCATCCCGGCCAGATCGTTGCTGCGCCCGTAGGTGCCGTTGCTCCTCAGGAACACCGGATGGTTCGCCGCGTCGTGTCGATACTCGACCTTCACGGTGATCTGCTGCGTCGGATAGAACAGCAGGTCGGCCGTGATCGCATAGCGCTGCGCGCCCTTGCACTCGGTGCCGTTCGCCGCCGAGCCCCGGAAGCACGACGGATCGATGCCGAAGCCACTCGACCCGTTCACCGACGGATTGCCGCCCGCGAGCCCGTACTGGATATTCGTGCCGCCGCCGCCGTTCGCCGTGTTGTTCAGGTAGTCGACGCGCAGCGTCGCGCCCATCCGGCCGACCCACGCCGACGTCCACTTCGTATGGCCGAGCAGCGACATCCCGTACCAGCGCGCGGTGCCGCCGTTCCACGCGCCCTTCTGCAATTCGCCGTAGTCGACCTGCGCGTTGATCTGCGTCTTGTCGTGCGTGTAGGTCATGTCGGCTTCCACGTACTTGTAGAGGCCCGTCGGCGACGATCCGTTGCACTGGTAGCCGTAGCCGCCCGCATCCGCGCACGGCGAGAACAGCGACTGCCGTCCGAGCATGCCGGAAATCCCGAAGTCGAATGCGGTCGACGTCGCGTTGTCGAAGCGCGCGGTGAGGGTCGGCGTCCAGTTGGTCTTGGTCGTGTTGTTCGCCGCGTTCGCGATCGCGCCGGCCGTGCGCAGCACCTCGTTGCCGACGATCACCTGCCAGAAGCGCGTCATCGCGTCGTTCGAGCCCTTCAGCCCGATGCCGACCAGGTTGCCCGGTTCGCTGAAGTCGTACAGCAAACCATGCGTGAGCGTGAGCATCTGGTTCGACGGCTGCACCTCGTAGCCGGCGAGGCTCGTCATCATCCCGGCCTCGAAGGTCTTCGTCGTGCCGAGCGGCACGTTGACCTGCGCCTGCGTGACGATGTTGTTGCCGATGCCGCCGTGCGCGTTGCTGAACACGTTGCCGAAGCCGCGGTTCGGCTGGATCACGATCTCGGCCGACGGCGCCATCGGGCCGACGCCGAAGGTCTTCTTGATGTCGAGGTAGACGTCGCCGATCGTGCTGTTGAAGTAGTCGTACGCGCCCGGATCGTGGTTCAGGAACTGGAACCCGGACGTGCGTTGCGCGCGGTTGAACAGGTACACCGGATCGATGTAGCCGGTGATGCTCAGGCCCGCAAGCGGGCCGGTCGTCGCGGCTTCCTGCAGCGAGTCGACCTTCAGCGACGCGTTCGCGATCTGCTCGCGCATCTGCTGCAGGTCGTCGTTCGTGAACGCGGGCGCGGCATCCGCTGCCGGGGTGGCGGCCGCCGCCGTGTCGATCGTGCCGATCGGCGCGCCGCCGGCCGATGCCGGGGCAGCGCTTGCGGTCGCCGGCGCCTTCGCCGCGAGCATGCTCGCGCGCAGCTCGCTCACCTGCTGCTGTAGTGCCGTGACCTGCGCCTGCAGTACCTTCATCTTGCTCGAGTCGGTCGCGTCGCGCGGCGTGTGTGCGAATGCCGATGCCGCGTCGAACGCGAGCAGGCACAGCGCCGTCATGTGTTTGATTTTCATGTCGTGTGGGAATCGTCGGGACGAGCGCGCCCCCGCCCGCCGCGAGGGGCGGCGGGGCACGCGCAAACGAAAGCGGGGAACGGGGCCGGCTTACTCGGTCTTCAGCTTGGTCCAGAGCCGGTTCTGCAGGCGCATCAGCTCGGGCGGAACCGGCTTGCTGAGGCTCAGCTTGCGGATCACGTCGGCCGGCGGGAACACGGACGGATCGCTCGTCACTTCCGCACGCACGAGACGCTTCGACGACGGCACCGCGGACGGATACGACGTGTCGTTGGTCAGGTTCGCGCTCTCCTTCTCCGACAGCACGAAGTTGACGAACTTCTGCGCGGCGTCCGGATACGGCGCGTCCTTCGGGATCGCCATCATGTCGAACCACATCGCGCTGCCTTCGCTCGGGATCACGTACTTGATGTGATACGGCTTCTTCGCGGCGGCGGCCGCGATGCGCGCGGAGTTCACGTCGCCCGACCAGCCGAGCGCGATACAGATGTCGCCGCCCGCGAGATCGTTGATGTAGCTCGTCGAATTGAACTGCGTGATGTACGGCCGCACCGTCTTCAGCAGCGCGTACGCGGCCTGGTAGTCGGCCGGGTTCGTCGTGTTCGGATCCTTCTTCAGATAGACGAACGCCATCCCGAACGCGTCGACCGGCGAATCGAGCACCGACACCCCGCAGCCTTTCAGCTTGCTCGCGTACTTCGGATCGAACAGCAGCGACCAGCTGTCGAGCGGCGCGTCGTTGCCGAGCACGGCCTTCACCTTCTCGACGTTCATCCCGAGCCCGTCGGTGCCCCATGTCCACGGAATGCCGTACTGGTTGCCCGGATCGTCCTTCGACAGCACCTTCATGATTTCAGGGTCGAGCAGCCCGTAGTTCGGCACCTGGGCCTTGTCGATCTTGCGATAGATGCCGGCCTGCAGCTGCCGCGCCCAGAAGATGTCGGACGGCACGACGACATCGTAGCCCGACGTGCCCGACAGCAGCTTCGCCTGCAGCGTCTCGTTCGAATCGAACTCCTGGTAGACGACCTTGATGCCGGTCGCCTTCTCGAAGTTCGCGACCGTCTGCTTGCCGATCGAGTTGCCCCAGTTGTACACGTTGACGACATCCGCCGCGTGCGCGGACGGCGCTCCGAGCCCCGCGAGCCCGCCGAGCGCGAGCGCCGCGCAGGCCGTTCGCAGCGTGTGGTTCCAGTCTCCTGCCATGTTTTCCTCCGTCGATATCGTGGTCCGTTCGTCGCGAACGGTGTTTCGTTCGGTCAGGAAAATGTAGCCAGAGGAAATTGGCCGGTCTGCCCTGCCAACAGGGGGACACGCTACACAATCGGCATGCGGCGCAAGCGGTTTGAAAGCGATTCCGTCACCGCTTCGCCGCGCCGCTGCCGCTTCGCCCGCTCAGCGAACGCCGATGCCCGTGCGCGCGCCGAACGCCTCGCCCACGTGTGTGACGCCGCCGTCCATCATCGTCAGCGCGACGTCGATGCGGCCGATGTCGTACTGGCCGACTTCGAACAGGTCGTTCTCCAGCACGACCAGATCCGCGCGCTTGCCGGGCGTCAGCGAGCCGACCTCGTGCTCCATCCCGAGCTGGTACGCGCCGTGGATCGTGTACGCGGCGATCAGCTGCGGAATGCTCAGGCGCTCGGCGATGTCCGGGAACACCGGCGCGTCGGGCTCGCCCGCGAGCTGGCGCGTGTGGCCCGATTCGATGTGTTCGAGCGGCTTGTGCTGGCAGCGGCACTGGCACGCGAGGCCGTCCATCCCGATCGACACCGTCACGCCCGCCTCGACGAACGTGCGGAACTTGTACATGTTGCTCCAGCGTTCGTGGCCGTAGTGGTCGCGCAACTGCTCGGTGTAGGCGTCGACCACGCCCCATTGCAACTGCGTGTTCGCCATCACGCCCGCGCGGCGGAAGCGCGGAATGTCGTCCGGATGCGTGAGGAACGCGTGCGTGATCACGTGGCGGCGATCGCGCGGCGGGTTGTCCCGATTGACCGTTTCGAAGCCCTCCAGCGCCATCCGCACGGCCGCGTCGCCCACGCAGTGAACCATCACGTTCGCGTTCGCGCGATCGGCTTCGACGAGATAGCGGTTGAACGTGTCGGCCGGCATCGTCGGCGCGCCGCAGGTGTCGGGGCGGTCCGCGTACGGCTCCAGCAGATACGCGGTGTGGTTCGCCTCGGTGCCGTCGAGGAACAGCTTCAGCGCGCGCGCCTTCACGAGCGGCGAATCGTATTGCTCGCGATATTTCACCAGCGTGCCGACCGGATCGTCGATCTCGCCGATCACCGCGACGCTGCCGACCACGCGCAGCTTCAGGTCGCCCGCGCGCTCCATCGTCTGCAGCGTCTCGTACAGCAGCGACTGGTCGCCGCTCGCATCGAAGAAGCCCGCATCGAACACGGTTGTCACGCCCGCCGCGCACAGCTTCTTCTGCCACGGCGGAATCGACTTCAGGTACAGGTCGATGCCGGTCGGCAGCAGCCCGGCCGCGCTGATCCGCTGCATCAGGATCGAATACGCGGCGCCGTCGACCACCAGCCCGGTCGGCTCGCCCGTCACCGCGTCCTTCTCGAACCAGCTCGCGCCTTCCTGCACCGGCGGCGTCGACGCGTCGATGCCCGCGATCTCCAGCGCCTTCGAGTTGACCCACATCGAATGGAAGTCGGTCGACAGCAGGCACACCGGGCGATCCGCGCAGATCGCATCGAGCGTTTCCTTGCGCAGCAGCGCGGGCGGAATCGTCGCCTGCACCCAGCCCATCCCGGTGATCGCCGGCTCGTCCGGATGCGCTTCCACGTACGCGCGCAGCGCGCCGAGCACCTTCCGCGGATCCTCGTAGTTGACGAACGCCTGGAACGCGAACGCGGTCGTCTCGAAGTGCCAGTGCGACTCGACGAAGCCCGGCAGCACGAGCCGCCCGCCCGCATCGACGACCTGCGTCGCCGCGCCGACATGCGCGTGCACGCCCGCGGTATCGCCGACATAGACGATCCGGCCGTCGCGCACCGCGACGGCCTGCGCCCACGGCCGATGCGGATCGACGGTGTAGACCTTCGCGTGCGTCAGCACGAAATCCGCCGGCGCCGCGGCCGGGTGCGTCGATGGGTTCTGCATTGCTTGTCCTTTCCGGTTTTCGAAGTGCTTTCACTATAGGCAGACGATACGCACGGGTCTGCCCCCCCGGCGCCGGGGCTTGCGCGGAATCGGGCGGTGCGCGGCGGGTTGCTTGTCGTCAATGTGAGGACAACGCGCGACACGGGCTGCAAAATCCGGTGAATTCCCGGCAGACGCGCACGCGGGCTTCGCGTAACGTCGCGCTGTCATCCGCTCGACTCCGCCCACCATGCGACTTCTCCATCCCGATCCCGGCGCGCCAGGCCACTACCTGGTCGGCGTGCGGCCCGGCTCGCTCGGCGCGACGCTGCGCGCGGTCGGCACGCCCGATTTCATCGGCGCGATCACCGCGTTCGTGAACGACAGCATCGCAGCCGACGCCGTGCATCTCGAACGCTGGCGCGCCGACACGGGCAGCGCGTCCGGTCACGTCGTCGAGTGGCTGGGCAGCGGCAGCACGCGCTATGCGTCGGACACGCTGCGCGTGATGGATGCGTACTACCAGGACTACTGCCACGTCGATCCGCTGTTCGCGCCGCTGCGCGGCAAGGCCGGCACGCTGCTCGTGCAGCGTCATATCGACGGGCTCGCGCAGGGCGACTTCCGCCGCCGCATCTTCGACGAGCCGCGCATCGCGCAGGAATGCGTGCTGGTGCACGGCACCGCGCACATGCAGTACGCGCTCGGGCTCGCGCGCACCGACGGGCAGGCCGCGTTCACGACCGACGAGCTGTTCCACTTCCGGCAGATGGTCGACCTGCTGTTCCCGATGTTCGAGCTGCATGCGCGCTCGTGCGCCGCGCGGCGGGTCACGTCGATGTCGGCGAGCGCGGTGTCGTATGCGGGTTTCGATGCGCGTCTCGAACGGCAGCAGGTGCAGTTGTCGCGCCGCGAGCACGAGATCTGCAAGCTGCTGCTGTGCGGACGTTCGGTGCCCGAGGCCGCGCAGCAGCTCGACGTGAAACTGTCGACCGCCGAGTCGTACGTGAAACGCGCGTTCGCGAAGCTCGGCGTGCGCACGCGCCGCGAGCTGTTCGACTGGGTGATGGTGGACTGCTGACGCGACGCGGCGCGCACGCCGCGCGCGCTACGCGGCCAGCGCGACCGACTTGATGTTGAACGCGCGCAGCAGGTCGTCGCAGAACGCATCGACGATCGGCTTGTCGCTCGTGCTGCGCTTCATCGCGAGATGCAGCGGCACGTCGAAGCTGAACGTCGAGCGGCCGACCGCCTTCACGAGCCCGCGCTGCTCGAACGGCTCCGCGTAATGCGCGGGCAGATAGCCGAGATGGCCGCCCGACAGGATCAGGATCGTCGCGGCCTCGATGCTGTCCGCGCTCGCGGTCACGCGCCGCTCCGGCAGCGGATACTGCTCCTCCGGCACCGGATAGGTGCGCCATACCCAGTCGTGCGCCTGCAGATCGTCGGCCGACACCGGCCGCGACGCATGAAACAGCGGATGCCCGCGCCCGCAGTAGATCACCTGCTCCTCGGTAAACAGCGGCGTGTAGTCGAGCCCCGGCACGCGATGCCAGAAATAGCCGATCGCGAGATCGAGCTGGTTGTTGACGAGGCTTTCCTCCAGCTCCTGCGGCGACGCGACCTTCATCGCGAACGTGACGGCCTGGTCGCGCTTGCGGAACGCGCCGATCGCGTCGGCGAGGCGCGCATTCTCGACGAGCGGCGCCTGGCCGATCAGCCCGATCGACAGCGTGCCGACCAGCTTGCGGTCGATGTCGCGCACGCGCGCGACGAACTCGGACGTCGCCGCGACCAGCGTGCGCGCGGTCGCCGCGAAGCGCTCGCCCTTCGACGTCAGGCGAAAGCCGCCGCGGCCGCGATCGCACAGCTTGAAGCCGACGCGCGCTTCGAGCGCGGACAGCTGCGTGCTGATGGTCGACTGCCGCACGCCGAGCGACGCCTCGGCGGCCGTGATGCCGCGTGCGTCGACGACGGCCAGAAAGACCCGGATGAGCCGGAGATCGAGATCGGTGGTATTCGAGAACATGCTTCAAGCCGCTGCGCATGCGCGCGTTGCCGGGCCGGCACGGCACGACGCGCATCGCGCGCCCCGCCGGCCGCCTTCGCCGATGAACCGAATCGGTCGCGCGCCGCCATCGGCAGCGACGCGCGCCGCGTCCGTCACTCGGGTGTCGCCACGAGTGCGCGCTCCATGCCGAACACTGCGGGCCGCAGCCGCACGTAGCAGAGGAACGCCACCGCGCACAGCACGATCGCCGCGATCAGCGCCGACTGCGTGCCGACGCGCTCGATCAGCGAGCCGCCCGTGACCGAGCCGACGCCGTAGCCGAGCGCGACACAGCCCGGCGACAACGCGGCCGACTTGCCGACCAGGTCGTACTGCGGAATCGTCGCGTAGATCAGCAGCGCGCCGCCCGTCCAGCAGCCGATGAACACGATCGCGCCGAGCGTGAAGGTCGCGACCGACGCCGGCATCGCGAGCAGCACGGCCGCGACCGCGCAGCCGCCGAGGTTCACGAGCGTCCAGCGGCGCAGCCCCGCGCCGGCGCCGAGCTTCGGCATCGCCGCGCAGATCACGAGGCTCGCGACGTTCGCGATGCCGAGCACGAGCGAGACCGCTTTGCCGCTCAGGCCCGCATCGGTGCCGATCTTCTCGAGGAAAGTCCACACGACGCCCACGCCGCCGTACAGCGCGAGCTGCGCACACAGCACCAGCATCGCGCCGTTGCGGTCGATGCCGCCGCTCGCGCCATCCGGCGTCGGCGCGGCCAGCGTCTCGCCGCGGCGAAACAGCGGCGTCGCGAGCACGAACGCGCCGAGCACCATCGCGACGAAGCCGAACACGCCATGCGCGCCCCACGTGTCGCTCAGCATCGGGAAGATGTAGGCGAGCAGCACCATGCTCCACAGCACCTGCCCCATCAGCATCATCCCGAGATTGCGCTCCGGCGCGCGCGAATACGACAGGTAGCGCAGCGCGATGCCGTTCAGCCCGCCCGAGCCGACGCCCGCGATGAACTGCAGCACCGAATACGCGACGAGCCCGTGCGTCGCGAGCGTGCCGAGGTTCGCGCCGGCCGCGAGCGCGACGGCCCCCGCGAGCACGAACCGCACCGGCTGGCGGCCGAGCACGAACGCGACGAGCAGCGTGCCGGTCGATTCGCCGAGCACCTCGACGAAACTCGACAGCCCGAGCGCCGCTTCGCCGAAGCCCCAATGACGTTCGACCTGCCCGACGATCGCGGGCAGGCCGAGAAATACCGTCGGCCCGAGCATGCCGAGCAGCAGCATCACGACGACGAACAGCGCGCTTTCCCGTCGCGCTTCATCCTGCAGATTCACACCAGTCATTCCGTGTCTCTCTCCGTGTCCGCGGTGCGGACCGTCCCCTCGAGGGGTTGTTGTCGTGCGGCGGCGGCTGCACCTGCGCCGCCGCGTCGTTTACATCGGGAAGCCCATCGCCTTGATGCCGTTGATCCACGCGCGCTTCCAGCCGCCCTCTTCATCGGCGCCGTCGAACGCATGGAACGTGATCTTCGCGGCGACCCAGCGCATCGGTTCGGGCGGGATGTAGCTCGGGCTCTGGTTCGCGATGTCGAGCTTGCGCTCGGGGCTGTCGCGATCGAACAGGATGTTCAGGCCCATGAACGCGCCGAACCGGCTCGCCGCAACGCCGAAGCCCGTATAGCCGGCGACGAACACGGCCTTGTCGCCGAGATAGCGCTTCGCGAACACCGAGCCGCGCGAACAGTAGTCAATCGGGCCGCCCCACGCGTGCGAGAAGCGCACGTCGCTCAGTTGCGGGAACGTGCGGTAGAACGCCTCCGCGAGCCGGAGGTAGGTGTCGCGCTGGCCGTCCTGATGCGGTTCGGGATCGCCGTCGAAGTGATAGCTGACCAGCCCGCCGAAGATGATGTTGTTGTTCTTCGTCAGCCGGAAATAGTTGAGCTGCGTGCGCGTGTCGTACACGCCCTGGCGATTCTTCCAGCCGATCCGCGCAAGCTGTTCGTCGGTGAGCGGTTCCGTTGCGAGCACGTGGTCGCGCACCTGCATCACGCGGCGGTTGATGTCGGGAATGCCGACCTTCGCGGTGCCGCTGCCGAACACGACGCGCGGTGCGCGTATGCTGCCCTTCGGCGTCTTCACGAACACCGTGCTGCCTTCGTCGGTCACGGTCGTGAGCGGCGTGTGCTCGTACAGCTTCACGCCGAGCTGCAGCGCCGCGCGCTTGAGCCCCCACGCG
Source organism: Burkholderia sp. IDO3 (assembly GCF_003366075.1). NCBI lineage: Bacteria > Pseudomonadati > Pseudomonadota > Betaproteobacteria > Burkholderiales > Burkholderiaceae > Burkholderia > Burkholderia sp. IDO3. The sequence goes on along the minus strand of NZ_CP028962.1, from coordinate 416,882 downwards.
AGCTTCGCCGGGTGCACGATGCCGCTGCGATTGCGCGACCACAGCGCGCCCGCGAACAGCGGCGAGTTCAGTTGCTCGAGCGTTTCCTCGCGGTTGAGCAGCACGACGTTGTGCCCGTATTCGCGATGCAGGTCGTAGTCGCCCTTCAGGTGCGCGATGTGCTCGGGGTCGACCGCCACCGTCATTTCGCCGTTCCACTCGACGTCGGCGTCGATGTCGTAGCGCTTCAGCGTTTCCTCGAAGCCGTCGAGGTTGTGATGGCCGAATTCCTCGAGCTGCGCGATGTCGTTCGGGAACACCCGCACCGCGTTCGGCAGCCCGTGCATCACCGACGTCGAGATGATCCCGCCCGCGCGGCCCGATGCGCCGTGCGCGACCTTGCCGGCCTCGATCAGCACCACGTTCAGGTGCGGCATCTGCTCCTTCGCCTGCACGGCCGTCCACAGCCCGGTGAAGCCGCCGCCGACGATCAGCAGGTCGGCCGTCACGTCGCCGACGAGCGCCGGCTCGGTGGCCGGCGCGGCCGGGTTGTCGAGCCAGTACGGGAACAGCTTCGTATTCGCGAGCGCGTCGGCGGCGCTCAGTGCGACCGGTGCGCCGCGCGAGGCGTGCGCGTGAGCCGGTGCGGCTCGTGTTGCTTCGTTGACTTCCATTTCCATGATCCCAGCCATCCCACGTGAACGCGGCCCGCGCCTGTCGTGCATGCGCGGCGTGCCGATTTCGCCGATTTCGCCGATTTCGCCGATTTCGCCGATCGGCGCAAGCACCGCAAGCCGCGACGCGTTCCGCCGGAACGCGCGCAACGGACGTCGCTTGCGGTCGATCGAAAACACAACCGCCGCCGGGCCCGCGTCAACCTGACGACATCGCCGCGGCGGCGGTGGCTCACATCACGACTTCTCGAGCAGCACGTAGAACTTCTTCGCGTCCTCGATCGTCTCCCAGCGGCCCGCGAAGCCGGCCGGCAGCAGGTAGCCCTGGCCCGGCGTGAATTCCTTGCGGTTGCCTTCGACGTCGGTCAGCGCGATCCGGCCCTCGACCAGCCACACGGCTTCGTCGGCGGCGGTTTCCGGGAATTCCACCGAGCCGACCTTGCCTTCCCACCAGCCGATGAGGTAGTTGCCGCTCTTGCCTTCGGCCGCGCGCCAGTCGCTTTCGTCCATCCCGAAGTCGAGCTTCGTGAATTCGCCGATGCCTGCGCCGAGCGGCAGGATGTCCTTGATCAATTTGGTCATTTGAATCTTTCGTCTCTCGATTGAAAAAAGCAGAGACAAAGTTACTCATTTACACTGCCCCGGTATGCCCCCCTTCGGGGGGGACAAACCGCGTTTTCCGGGTACGCAGGGGTGGCAGGACTCCGTACCGTATTTCTCCCTAATGACGTTTTCGGCGTTGAACGCTAAAATCGCGCCGCTTTTTACCCGGGGAACCGCATGCTGCTCAACGTGAACCCCTTCCACCGCGACACCGACCGCTTCAACGTGTCGTTCAAGGCGCTGGGCGAGCTGATCGAGACGGTCGGCACGCCGCACTTCGTGCCGCGCCTCACGCAATTGCTGAACGACGTGGTGCCGCTCGACGTCGCGCACGTCGAACGTTCGCGCGTCGACGGCTCGATGCCCACCGGCTACCGCTGCGAATGGATCGGCAGCAGCGGCATCGGCACCGAGGCCGCCGAAATCTCCGACGTGATGACGCTCTACTACGAGCGCTTTCTCGACAGCGATCCGCTGTTCGCGGGGCTGCGCGGCAAGACGGGCACGATGCTGGTCGTGCGCGACATCGCGGCGATTCCACCCGGCGAATTCCGCCAGCGAATCTACGACGACGTGCATATCGGCCACGAATGCGTGCTCGCGCGCGGCACCCGCTATGCGCAGCATTCGATCGCGCTGGAGCGCGGCCGTGACCGCCCGCCGTTCACGCTCGCCGAGATGAACCGCTTTCGCAGCATCAGCGACGTGCTGTTCCCGCTGCTCGAACTGCACGCGTCCACCACCGCCGCGCGGCGCGTCGCGCATCCGACGCCCGAAGTGCATCCGCTCGCGCAGTTCGACGCGCGGATCGCGGCCGACGGCGTGAAGCTGTCCAGGCGCGAATACGAAACCTGCAAGCACCTGATCTCCGGCAAGACCGTGCCGGAAGCCGCCGACATCCTCGGCGTGCGCGTCGCGACGGCCGAGTCGTACGTGAAGCGCGCATTCCAGAAGCTCGGCGTGCGCACCAAGCGCGAGCTCGCCGCATGGGGCTCGGCCGTGCCGGCGTTCCCCGCCTCCGCTTCGCACCACGCCGCCACCGACGACGACGCGCCGCCCGCGATCGCCGGCTGATCGCTCGCGCCCCCAAATCGCTTACGGTTGCGCCGCGTCGATGCGGCAGCACCGCTCGCATCGAGACCCGTCGATGTAAACGTTGCGACTTCAAAATCTTCGGGCCCGCGTTCTCCTCTACCATCGGCCGATCGTTTTTCACCAGAAAGAGGAGACGGCCCCATGCACCGCGAACTGAACCAACCGATGGGCGGCAACGAGATGCCGCGCTTTGGCGGCATCGCCACGATGATGCGCCTGCCGCAGGCCGACACGACCGACGGCCTCGACGTGTGCTTCGTCGGCGTGCCGCTCGATCTCGGCACGTCGAACCGCTCGGGCTCGCGCTTCGGCCCGCGCCAGATCCGCACCGAATCCGTGCTGCTGCGCCCGTACAACATGGCCACCCGCGCAGCACCGTTCGATTCGCTGCAGGTCGCCGACATCGGCGACGTCGCGACCAACCCGTACGACCTGAAGGATTCGGTCCGCCGCATCGAAGAGGCGTACGACGAGATCGTCGCGACCGGCTGCCGGCCGATCACGCTCGGCGGCGACCACACGATCGCATGGCCGATCCTGCGCGCGCTGCACAAGAAATACGGCAAGGTCGCCGTGGTCCACATCGACGCGCACGCGGACGTGAACGACACGATGTTCGGCGAGAAGATCGCGCACGGCACGCCGTTCCGCCGCGCGGTGGAAGACGGCCTGCTGCAATGCGACAAAGTCACGCAGATCGGCCTGCGCGGCACCGGCTACCACGCGGAAGATTTCGACTGGTGCCGCCAGCAGGGCTTCACCGTCGTGCAGGCGGAGGAGTGCTGGAACCAGTCGCTCGCGCCGCTGATGGCGCACGTGCGCGAACGCGTCGGCGACACGCCGGTGTATCTCAGCTTCGACATCGACGGGCTCGACCCGTCGTTCGCGCCCGGCACCGGCACGCCGGAAATCGGCGGGCTGTCGGTGCAGCAGGGGCTGGAGATCATTCGCGGGATGAAGGGGCTGAACATCGTCGGCGCGGACCTCGTCGAAGTGTCGCCGCCGTACGATCCGACCGGCACCACCGCGCTCGTCGGCGCGAACCTCGCGTTCGAAATGCTCTGCGTGATGCCGGGCGTCGCCTACCGCTGATCCGCCCATCCGACCGACAGGAAAACCGTCATGTCCACCGCTGAGCTTTCCCCTTCCGCCGCGACGCGCGTGCTGCCCGCCGCGCATATCGCCGGCCGGCCCGTGCGCACGCATTCCGATGAAGCCGGGGCGCCGATCTTCAACGCATCGACCGGCGAGACGATCGGCTGGCAGGAATTCGCGACGGCCGCGCACGTCGATGCCGCGGTTCGCGCCGCGCATGATGCGTTCGCCGGCTGGCGCGACACGCCGCCCGCCGAGCGCGGCCGCCTGCTCGCGAAGATCGCCGAGCGCGTCGAAGCCGGCCGCGAGCGCCTCGCGGCGCTGCAGATGCAGGTGAGCGGCAAGCCGCCGTTCGAAGCCGACGCCGACGTCGGCGATGTCGTCGCAACCTTCGCGTATTACGCGCAGCTGTGCGACAACCCGGCGCTGTTCGCCGCCGAGCCCGTCGCGCTGCCGAGCGATGCCGTCGAAGCCGAGCGCTTCCACGACGCGGTCGGCGTCGCCGCGCTGATCATGCCGTGGAACTTCCCGATGGTCACGACCGCGTGGAAGCTCGCGCCCGCGCTCGCGGCCGGCTGCACGGTCGTGCTGAAGCCGTCCGAGCTGACGTCGCCGGCCGAGCACGCGCTGATCGACCTGATCGCCGAAGCCGGCGTGCCGGACGGCGTCGTCAACGTCGTGAACGGCGGCGCCGACGTCGGCGCGGCGCTGACCGCGCATCCGCTGATCGACAAGATCTCGTTTACCGGCAGCACGGCCGCCGGCCGCAAGGTCATGCAGGCCGCGGCCGAGGACATGAAGCGCGTGACGCTCGAGCTCGGCGGCAAGTCGTCGCTGATCGTGCGCGACGACGCCGATCTCGACGTCGCCGTGTCGCTCGCCGTCGCGGGCGCATTCACCAACGCGGGCCAGATGTGCTCGGCCACCGCGCGCATCCTCGTGCACGACAGCCTCTATCGCAGCTTCATGGCCGCGTTCGAGACGGCCGTGCGCGCGCTCGTCGTCGCGCCGCCGGGCACCGGACAGGTCGCGATGGGGCCGATGATCTCGGCCGCGCAGCGCACCCGCGTCGACGCGATGCTCGAACGCGGCATCGCCGCGGGCGCGCGCGTCGCGTTCAGCGGCCGCGTGGCCGATAGCGGCGGCGACGGCTTCTTCATGGCACCCGTCGTGATCGCGGAACCGGCCGCCGACAACCTGCTGTGGACCGACGAGGTGTTCGGCCCGGTCGCGTGCGTGAAGTCGTTCCGCACCGACGACGAGGCGATCGCGCTCGCGAACGACACCCGCTACGGGCTCGTCGCAACGATCGTCACGCAAGACGCGGACGTCGCGAAGCAGTTCCAGGCGCGCGTGCGTGCCGGGCTCGTGTGGATCAACGCGCCGCAGCTCATCTATCCGCACGTGTGCTGGGGCGGCTTCGGGTTGAGCGGGATCGGCCGCGAACTCGGCGTCACGGGCCTGCGCAGCTATCAGGAACTGCGCCACGCGATGCGCGCGACCGGTTGACCAGGGCGGCCTTTCGGGCCATTGGCGGCGCCGTGCCCGGTGGGGCTGCGCCGCTTTTTTTGCACTAGCGATATATTCCGTAGAATATATCGCTATCAGCACCTCCGGAGAACCGCCATGCCCCGCACGCCGACGGATCGCGCCCTGTTGCGCGCCGCGCGCGCCCACGCGCCCGCGTCGCCCCTGACGCGCAGCATCAGCACGCTCAGACCGTTGCCGAGCGACGGACGCGCGCAGCAAGTCACGGACGTCGTCGACGCGTTCCGGCGCCTGCGCGGCAGCGTCATGCGCTTCATCCGGCTGTTTTCGGCCGCGACGGACGAAACGCTGTCCGTGCTGAGCCTGCGCGAACTGCTGGCGATGCTCGAAAGCGACGCGCGGGCCGCGCGCTTCACGCGCCTGTCCGCCCTCGAACGGGCGATCGGGCAGGCCCGCAGCCTCGAGCGCACCCGCGACGACGTGTTCTCCGACGCGTTCAGCAACGACCCGGCCGCGATGCGCAACGCAGTGGCCGCGCTGGAGCGCGTCGACGTGCTGCTGGTCGGACTGTGCGTCGAACACGTGATGGAACGCCATATGCAGCAGCCGTCGCCCGGCACGCGCCACGCATCGCACCACGAATCCGCCGTGCCCTGCTGAGCCGCAAACCCGGCGTTTCCCCGGAATTTCGTTCGTTATATTCCGTGGTATATTTCGCCAATCTTTCGCGCATCCGTCTCCGGCCCACCGGGCCCGGATCGAGGTCCACATGCACGCTCCGCCCTTTCGCCTGGCCCGCACGGCGGGCCTGCCGTCGTCCGGCGGCGTTTCGCCCGCCGACGCGGGGCGGATCGACGCCTGCTGCGCGCCGTCCCGTGCGCAACAAGCCGAACTGAAGCGCCGCACGCGCCTGTCCGAGCTCGATTCGAACCTGCACTGCTCGATCATCGGCACCTGCCTGAGCACGCACGAACTGCGCAAGCTCGTGCCGAAATTCACCGATCTGGACCGTCAGCGCGCCACCGACCTGGAAATCCACCACGCGGCCGTCGAGCTTGCGATGGAGGGCGCGGCCGGCGGCAAGGCACTGCACAAGGCGCTCGACGAGCGCTATGCGGGTGCGATCCGTGCGTTCGACAAGGCAAAGGACGCGGACGCACTCCTCGCGCTGTGGCAGGACGCGCTGAAAAGCGGCGACATCCCGCCCGCGTACTGGGCGCTGATGACGCATCCGCGCACGACGATGACCGTGCGCCAGGCCGCGTTCGGCGACCTGCACATGCTGTCGCATCTGGTCGGCGCGGCGAATCGCGCGGATATCCGCCGGCTGGTCGCGTTCGAGGAAGAGCATGCGGTGCTGCACGCGAAGATCGAACGGCAGCAGGCACGCCTGCACGAGATGAGCGTCGAGCGCGACGCCGCGCTGAAGGAACTGGATGCGTACCGCGCACGCGAGAGCGCGCAGCCGATGAGCGCCGAAAGCGTGTTGCGCGACGAAGTGCGCGAGTTGCGCGAAGCGCTGGCCGCGCGCGACGAACGTCTTGCGCTGCACACGAGCCGCCGCGAGGCGGCGGAACAACGGATCGCCGCCGAACAGGCGAGCGCCCGCGCGATGCGCGCGCGGCTCGACGACCTGACGGCGATGGTGAAGACGTTGCGCGCCGAAGCGAGCGCGATCGAACAGGCCGTGCAGGCGTCGACCGACGATCCGGCCGCCCCCGCGGTGGAATCGCTGTCGATCCTGCGGCACAAGCGTGTCGTCTATGTCGGCGGCCGGCCCGGCTCGAATCGTGCGATCCGGCGGATCGTCGAGACGGCGGGCGGCGAAATGACGTTGCACGACGGCGGCATCGAGGACCGCAAGGGCCTGCTGGCTGCAGCGCTGCCGGGTGCGAACCTGGTCGTGTTTCCGGTCGACTGCATCGACCATGATTCGATGAACCTGCTCAAGCGGATGTGCGAGCGTCACCAGATCGCGTACTACCCGCTACGCACCGCGAGCGTCGCCAGTTTCATCGAATTGATCGGGCGGCTCGATGCGCATGCGCGCGAGGTCATGCCGCCGGATGCGCAGACGGGCGAAGCATCGCGCTTCTGCCTGCGGCACGGCTAGGGCGCCGGCACCGCCGACAGTGCGATCGCGCAATCCTCAGCGGCGCACCATCTTCGTGAGCGCGGTGATTTCGTCCGCGCAGGCGGCGTAAGCGCGCGCTTCGATCTCGCGATAGAGCCGGATGATTTCTTCGCCGACCGGCGTGAGCACGCTGCCGCCGCCACTCTGCCCGCCGTGCTCGGACATGGTCGCCGGCGACTTCAGCGACCGGTTCAACTCGTCCATCAGCAGCCACGCGCGCCGGTACGACATCTCCAGACTGCGCGCCGCCGCCGAAATCGACCCGTGCTCGCGCACGGCCTCGAGCAGCGCAACCTTGCCCGGCCCGAGCGCGATCGTGTCGCCCTGCTGGATGCGCATTCTGAACCGCACCGCTGGCTTGGGGTGTGCCGAAGTCTTCATGTTGTCCGCCGGTTGAACGATGCGGGCAAGCATACACGAAGGCAGGCCCCGCGCAGCGCCGGCTCAGAGTTCGAGCACGCGTGCGACGATCCCCGCCAGCCGCTTCACGTGACGCGGCGCGGGCATGACGTCCGCGCCGGAAAACAACAGCGGCGCGCCGTCGTCGATCGACAGTGGCGTGTCGCCGCACTCGAACGCGACGATCACGCGTTCGCCGACCGGCGTGTTGAACAGTTCGTGCCAGGAAAACGTGACCGCGTAGCCGTCGTGCGCATGCGCGATGAACACCATGCGTTTGAAGTCGCCCGGCATGTCGTTGCGCAGCCCGGCCGCTTCGATCAGATCCGTCAGCCGCGCGCCGCGATACGGCTCGACCGAGCGGATGAAACGGTTCGTCGTGAAGCAGCGCAGGTCGAACGGCTCGGCGCTCACGCACGCGTGGCGCCGCAAGTCGTCGAGCGTGACCGTCATCGGCCGCTCGAAGGCGCCGGCCAGCGCGATCGAACCCGCCGCCGAACCCGCCGTCGCCTCATGCGCCGAAGGCGCCGTCGTGCCTGCCATCTCCATCGCCCGCCTCCGTGCCGGCGCCGCCGGGCAGCGCCATCGTTGTATCGACGAATATATTACGCCGGGAAACGGCCGCGCAGCAGGATGCGTGCCGCATAGGCGGGATAACGGCGCCGGATCACGACAGCACGATCTGCTTGATGGCCTTCCTGAGATGCTTGTAGCCGTCGACCGACTCCGCCTTCTGGTCCGTCACCAGCGTGCCGATCCGCGCGGGTTCGCAAAAGCCGATCCGGCTCGTCGTGCCGAGCTTGCTGAAATCGGCGAGGATCGCGACGTCCGCCGCGTTGGTCACCATCGCGCGCGCGACTTCCGTTTCCATCCGGTCGTAGTTCGTCGCGCCGCGCACGTGATCGACGCCGACCGGCGACAGCAACGCGAGATCGGCCCGGTAGCGGAAGATCTCGGCGACCGTCCCGTCGCCGACCGTCGCGGCCGCGCGGCTGCCGATCATCCCGCCGAGCAGGATCGTTTCGTTCTTCGCCTGCCCGGGGTCGCTCGAGCGCATCTTCAGCGCGACGTCGATCGAGTTCGTGACGATCGTGAGGCCGGACAGCTTCGACAGTTCCTCGGCCAGCAGCGTGGTGGTCGTGCCCGCGTCGATGAAGAGCGTCTGCGAGCCGGCGACGAGCCGGGCCGCGGCGCGCGCGATCGCGAGCTTCGCCTTCACGTGGGTTTGCGCACGCTCGGCGATCGGCGCTTCGTCGCCCACCTGCACCGCGCCGCCGTGCACGCGCTTCAGTTCCCCCATCGCCTCGAGATCGACGAGATCGCGGCGCACGGTTTCCCGCGACACGTTCAGGTCGGCCATGATCCGGTCGGTGGAAACGCGCTGCATCTTCGATAACAGAAGCCGGATCCTCTGATATCGCTCTTCTTGCCACATGAAATGTCCTCGGAAATGAACGTCAATGTTATTCGAACCGGGTCTATGCGGCGCTTTCCTCCATCTTTTTGATGCCGACGAGGGTCTGCAGGGATTGACGGACCGCCTGGAACTCGCTGCTCGTCATCTTCGAAAACACCACGTGGATCCGGTCGTCGTCCGGCGTCGCGTCGTCCTGCTCGATGACGAACTGGACGATGCGCGCCTGGTCGATCCCGGGCATCGCCTGCAGCGACGTCAGCTTCACCGCGCCACGGCTCGCGAGGATGCGCACGCCCCAGCGCTGCCGCGCGGCGAAAAAGCGTTTCTCGATCGGCTTCAGGCCCGCGAGGATCGCCAGCACGATCGCCGTCGCGGCGATCGCGGCGACGTACATCCCGCCGCCCACCGCGAGCCCGACCGCCGCCACGACCCACAGGCTCGCCGCCGTCGTCAGGCCGCGGATGATCTCGCCGCGCAACATGATCGACCCGGCGCCGAGAAAGCCGATGCCCGACACGACCTGCGCGGCGACCCGCGACGGATCGAGCGACACGTTCTTCGCGTTCTGGATGTCCGCGAAGCCGAATGCGGACACCACCATCACGAGCGCGGCGCCGACGGCCACCAGCATGTGCGTGCGCAGCCCGGCCGCCCACGACAGCCGCTCGCGCTCGATGCCGATGATGCTGCCGAGCAATGCGGCCAGCAGCAGCCGGGAAATGATTTCCATCTGACTGATCATTCGAGTTCTCCTTCCTTGACCCAACTTAAATGAACCGCGGGCCGCGCGGCGTGCCGCACGACTTCGCCTGCTTTCGTTTTCCTGACGACCCGACTTCGTCGCAAGTTGTATTTTTGTGCGAACTTGCGATTTTGTGCGTTCTAATATACGGTACGAAACACAACACGGCTAGACCCAGATTCGTTTGTTTCATCCGATCAATACGATCGACGTCGGCCCCCGCCGGCCCCACCACGCAGCACGATCCGGAATACTTGCTTAGGAGACCAACATGACGAAAAAGGTATGGATGCTGGCCGCAACACTGGTCGCGTCGATCGCGACGGCACCCGTTCACGCATCCGAAGGCGACGTCTGCAAGAAGGTGACGCTCGGCGATGTGGGCTGGAGCGACATCGCGGCCACCACCGGTGTCGCGATGATGCTGCTCGACGGGCTCGGCTACGAAACCAGCAAGACGATCGCGTCGCCGCCGATCGTGCTGGCCGGCGTGAAGAAGGCGCAGATCGATGCGTTCCTCGGCTACTGGGATCCGAGCATGACGCCGACGGTGAAGCCGTTCGTCGATGCGGGCGCCGTGCACCTGCTGCCGCAGCCGAACCTGGTCGGCGCGCGCTACACGCTGGCCGTGCCGCAATACGCATCGGACAAGGGCCTGAAGAGCTTCGCCGACATCGCCAGATTCCGCGACCAGCTCGACGGCAAGATCTACGGGATCGGCGCCGGCAACAACGGCAACGCGCTGATCCAGCGGATGATCGACAAGAACGAATTCGGCCTCGGCGGCTTCAAGCTCGTCGAATCGAGCGAGGCCGGGATGCTGGTCCAGGTGACGCGCGCCGTGCAGGAACACCGGATGATCGTGTTCCTCGCGTGGGAGCCGCATCCGATGAACATCAACTACAGGATTTCCTATCTGGAAGGCGGCGACAACGTGTTCGGCCCGAACTACGGATCGGCGAAGGTCTACACGGTGGTCACGCCGGGCTACCTCGAACACTGCCCGAACGTCGGCCGGCTGCTGACCAACCTGAAGTTCACGACCGACGAAGAAAACCAGCTGATGGTGCCGATCATGAACCACGCGGATCCAGTCGCGGTCGCGAAGGACTGGGTGAAGAAGAACCCCGGCGTGCTGTCGAAGTGGCTCGACGGTGTCACGACCATCGACGGAAAGAACGCCAAGGACGCGATCGACAAGCTGATCGGCGCGTAAGCACGCAATACAAGGACTTTTACATGCACAAGCATCTCGCGCTGTTCGATCTCGATCACACGCTGCTGCCGCTCGACAGCGATCAGGCCTGGAGCCGCTTCATCACCCGGGTCGGCTGGCGGGAAGACGACGAGCACGCCGCGTTGATCGACGAGCACTACGGCCACTACGCGGCCGGCACGCTCGACATGGACGCGTATCTGGCCGTGACGCTCGCGCCGCTCACCCGCTATCCGCGGGAACAGCTCGAGCGCTGGCACGCGCAGTTCATGGACGAGGTGATCCGGCCGGCCATCACGCCGCAGGCGCGCGCGCTGGTCGAGCGCCATCTCGGGAACGGCGATCTCTGCTGCATCGTCACCGCGACCAACGTGTTCGTGACGGGGCCGATCGCGGCCGAGTTCGGGATCGAGCATCTGCTCGGCATCGAGCTCGACACCGACGACGGCACGCCCGGCGGGCAGTTCACGGGGCGCAGCACCGGCGTGCCGAGCTTCCGCGAAGGGAAGATCGTACGCACCACCGAATGGCTGAAATCGCTCGGCTACACGCCGTCGGATTTCGAGCGGACCTACTTCTACAGCGATTCGATCAACGACGTGCCGTTGCTGGACTACGTCACGCATCCGGTCGCGACCAATCCCGATGCGCGACTGTCGGATGTCGCCGGCACGCGCGGATGGCCTGTCATGAAGTTGTTCTGATTCGGGCGATATTCTCGGCTGTTCATTTCATGTCAGGAGGGGCAATGAAATCAGGAACAGGCAAGACGACTTTCAATCACTCAGGAATCCGACTCGATTCGGGTCGGCACGAAACCGCACCGCTGCCGCGTACGGAACACCGCCTTCCGTACTGGCGCGGTGTCTTCATGATCGCGCTCGTTTGCACGCTGGCCGGATGCGGCGATGGCGACGCCGGCGCGCCCGGCAATCTCGCCGCGAACCGCGCGTCGGTGTCGAGCCCGGCCGCCGCGCCGGTCCTGCACTGCGCCACCGCATGCCACTGACGGGCGCATGCCCACGTCCGCACGACGGCCGTCGCAATGCGCCGCCCACGATGCACGGCGGCGCCCGGCCAGTCCGAGCGGCCACTCACGACAGAGAGCGATCATGCAAAACAAATCCACGACACGACGTCAGTTCCTCGCCGATGCGCTGAAGCTCGCGGGCGCCACCGCGGTCACCGGCATGCTGCCCGAAAGCATCCTGCGCGCGCAGTCGATCCCGGCGGCCACCGTCACCGGCACCCTTCAGGACGTGAAGCACGTCGTGATCCTGATGCAGGAAAACCGGTCGTTCGACCATTACCTCGGCACGCTGCGCAGCACGCGCGGCTTCGGCGACCCGCGCCCGGTCGTGATCTCGAGCGGCTATCCGGTCTGGCGCCAGCCGTGGCTGCTGTCCTACGCGTTCCCGTTCAACCCGTCGTCGCCGGCCGGCGTCGCGAACGGCGACACCTACTACGGCGACCTCGACCACAGCTGGAGCGGCACGCACAGCGCCTGGAACAACGGCCGCTACGACAACTGGGCCGACGCCAAAACCAGCGGCACGATGTACTACTTCACGCAGAACGACATCCCGTTCTATTACGCGCTGGCGAGCGCGTTCACCGTGTGCGACGGCTACCACTGCTCGATGCTCGGCCCGACGGACCCGAACCGCCTGTATCTGTGGACCGGCTGCTGCGGCAACGTGCCCGGCTATGCGCCGTACACGACCAACACGATGACCGGCACCGGCTGGACCACGATGCCGGAACGGCTGAACGCGGCCGGCGTCACGTGGAAGTTCTACCAGGACAAGGGCAACGGGCTGGATTCAGGCCACGGCTACGGCGAATACAACGGCTCGAGCAAGGATCTCTGGTGGAACGGGAATTACGGCGACAACGTGATTCTCAACTTCAGGCAGTACCAGAATCTCGGCGCGAACGATCCGCTCGCGCCCGCGCTCAACGGCACGCAGATCGATCCGAGCGGCGGCGGCACCGAATACGACACGCGTCTCTTCAGCCAGCTGCAGGCCGACGTCGCGAACGACACGCTGCCGCAGGTATCGTGGATCGCCGCGCCGTATGCGTACTGCGAGCATCCGTCGTGGGCCGCGAGCGGCGGCGAATGGTATGTGAGCAACGTGCTCAATGCGCTGACGTCGAACCCGAAGGTATGGGCCAGCACCGTGCTGCTCGTGATGTACGACGAGAACGACGGGTTGTTCGATCACGTGCCGCCGGCCGTGCCGTCGAGCGCGTATGCGGGCACCGGCCAGTCGACGGTGTCGACGGCGGCGGAATTCGTCGGCAGCAGCGGCGCCGCGTCCGACGGCTCGGCGAGCGGCGACGTGCCGATCGGTCTCGGCCCGCGCGTGCCGATGTTCGTGATCTCGCCCTGGTCGAAAGGCGGCAAGGTCAACTCGCAGGTCTTCGATCACACGTCGGTGATCCGCTTTCTGGAAGCGCGCTTCGGGCTGCAGGAAACGAACATCACGCCGTGGCGGCGCACCGTGTGCGGCGATCTCACGTCGGCGTTCGACTTCACGAACCCCGACCAGACGATTCCGGCAATCCCGAGCCCGGCCAGCAACATGAACCCGAACGGCTCGACCGTCATCATCCCGCCGGCCACCACCACCGCGGTGCCCGCTCAGACAGTCGGCCGCAACGCCGCATGCCGGCTGCCGTACGAGTTCTTCGTGCAGGGCAAGGTCAACCGGTCCGGCAAGACGCTCGCGCTGACGATGACCAACACCGGCACGGCAGGCGTGCATCTGCAGGCGTGGGTCGACGGCACCAGCACGATTCCGCGCCAATACACGATCGGCGCCGGCGCGAACGCGTGCACGAACCTGGCGGACGCGCTCGCGCTGAATTCGGCCGGCGGCTACGACTATTCGGTCTACGGACCGAACGGATTCCTGCAGACGTTGCGCGGCAGCATCGGCGCGTCGGGAAATACGGGGTCGCCGGCCGAAGTGAGCCTCTGCTACGACGTGCAGAACGGCAACGTGCAGATCACGCTCGACAATACCGCGGGCTCGAGCGCGACGACGTTCCAGCTCGTCGACAACGCGTACGGAATGAACGCCGCGCAGTCGGTCAGCGTGCCGGCCGGCGCGACGCGGGCCGTCACGTGGTACGGCGACGCCGGCTGGTACGACGCGAGCATCCGCGACGCGAACGATCCGAACTTCCTGCGTCGCGTGGCCGGCTGCGTGCAGGCGCAATCCGGCGCGCTGCTGACCGATCCGGCGATCGGCAATACGAACGGCAAGTTCGTCCCGGTGCTGTCGTCGCAGGGGGCGTCGTACGGCACGCTGCGGTTCGACTACGTCGTGCCGCCGTGGCGCCACAGCCCGAAGAACTGGGTCGGCATCTACGCACGCGGCGCGCAGCCGACCAAGGGCGGCTACAAGTCGTGGGCGTATCTGCCCAAGAGCACCGGCTCGCTGCTGTTTTCATCGACGGCCAACAGTTCGCTCGCGCCGGGCCAGTACGATGCGTGGTTCCTGTTCGACGACGGGTATACGCCGCTGGCGGGCCCCGTCGCGATCGGCATCTGAGGTGCGCTGCGCGCCCGGCGACGCGTTCGCGGCACGTCGCCGGGCGCCCTGTTCACGCTTATACGAGCAGGTCTTCGTAGAACGCGCCGAACGGGCGCGTCGGGTGCGCGATCTGGATTTCCAGGATCCACAGCCCGGCGGCGGGCGCGCCGTCGAAATCGCCGAGATTGCCGGCCTTGTAGATCGCGTGCGGGAAATCGCTGACGCGATGGCCCTTGATGTCGACGTTCAACCGGAAGCCGTGCGCGTCGGCGCGCCGCGCCGCGAATTCGTACAGTGCGATGCCCGCGCATCCGGTGCTGCGCCAGTGGTGCTCGACTTCGTCGTAAATGACGCGCGCGGCCTGCGCGCAGGCCTGCATGTCCGGATCGTCGCCGCAGACGAAGGTCGCGCCCGCGTCGCCCTCGTGCTTGTTCCACACGGCGCCGAGGTCGATGAAGAAGATGTCGTCGGCCGCGAGTACCGGGTCGTCGATCGAGCGTTCCTTGAAGGTGCGCAGCGTGTTCTCGCCGAAGCGCACGAGGATCGGATGCCAGATCAGAGCAGCAAAAGCATAACCCTTTGATTTTTAACCTAAAGCCTCGCGCCGGTCAAAACGCAAGCTACTTAGGTTTTATTGATTTTTCCGGGGTTTTCGGGAGCCTGTTTTTTGTCTAGGTCACAGATTGGGCACATGGCCGCTCGGTCAAACTCGTACGCCAGTCGCCAATGAAACCGAAGCTCGGCGCACGCATGGGCTCGGAAAACCAGAAGTCCGTATAGGCCGCGACATTCGGAGCCACGAACCAATGCGCGTATCCGTCCGCGTCAATCGCCCACCACCGGGCATTCTTCGGCGCCTTCTTCCAATCAACCTCTGAATTGCCCATTATGACCTCCGCCGTGACGACGGAAGTCTAGATGATCAATGCGCCTCCGCAAGCATTTCCGCGAGAGCGCTCTCCGTCGCTCGATAGCCGTCGTCATACAGGCGCTGCCGTGTCGCAACTGTCATGTGCCGATCGAACGAACTAGCATATCCGGTCGGCACGCGTACGATCGTCGCGCCATTTACGGTATCGAGATCGACGTGCGTCGCCTCGCATGCGGCCAACATCAGGTCGATGATGCGTGGCGCGAGCGTCGGCAAGCCGTACTCGCCAGGCGGCAGCGGATCGTCGTCGGATATGAGATAGATCCCGACTCGCGGCACGCTGTCGACCGTCAGATCGCTCACCGGCATGTTGTCGCACGTGCCGCCGTCGACCATCAGGCCGCCGGCCACCGCGACCGGCGCGAATACGATCGGGATCGACGCGCTTGCGCGCGCGGCCAGCGCAACCGGCACATCGGGCGTCGTCTCCCTCGAGAACTGGAACTCACGCTCGGTCAGCAGGTTCGCCGCGATCACCTTCAGGTCGACGTCGAGCTGCGCGAACGTCTTGCTGCCCGTCACGCCGAGCAGGTACTGCTGCAGCGCGTCGCCCGAGCACAGCGCCTGGTGCCGGATGAGCGCCCACGGCGAAAACCCCATCATGCGCGACCAGTCGAGCTCCATCAGGATCTGGCGCATGACGTCGAGCGGCATGCCGGCGGCGAACAGCGCCGCGATGATCGAGCCGCCGGACGTGCCGGCGAGCTCGATGATCGTGTATCCGGCATCCTCGATCGCCTGCAGCGCGCCGAGGTGCGCGGCGAGGCGAAAGCCGCTGCCGCTGAGAGCGACGCGGATCGGCTTCACTGAATCGCACTCCCCGCGAGCGGCGACGAGGCTTCCGTCGCGGGAGTAGCGAGCGGGAACGCAACATCGATCATGCCCTTGATCGTGCCGATCGCAAGCACCGCGGTGACCTGGTCGGACTGCGACAACCCGGACGCCTTCACGATCGTGATGAGCAGCGGCGCGACTGCCGACGAGATCGACTGCACATTGACCACCGTGACGGTCGCGCCGACCGCACACGTCGCGTCGACGCCCGGCGCGATCTTTTCGTTCAGAGTGACAGCCGCGCCGCCGGTGAATACACCGGCTTGCGACAGCGTACCGATCTCGGATTGCAGCAGCGGACACACCTTCGCCGCGACCTGGGAGGGAGTCTGCAGGGTCAGCGACGAGCATGCGCTGAACAGCGCAGCGGACGCGACAACGCCTGCCGCGAGCAGCATCGAAAAACGCTTCATGGGAAATTTCCTTACTTGAGGATCTTGAGCGCCGTCACCGCGGCGGATGTTGCCGCGCCAACGACATCGGATGCCGCTGACGCGGCGGTTGCCTGCCCTGCGAATGCCTCGACATCGGTTTCGCGGAGTGAGATGGCGTAGCTGTTATCGGATTGATGCGTAAATGTCGCCTCGACGGTCGCCATCTGCTTACCGTTCCAGACACGCAGCACACAGCAGCTGACCGGCATGCCGGCCGAATCGATCGTTGGCGAAACCTCGTATCGAGCGATGCCCGCGTATCGCAGTGAATCGCAGCCAGCCAGTGCGAGACACATAGATAGCGCGACTGCGGCGCGGATCACTGGATCGTCGGCGCCGGCGCCGACTGCTGAGTCGGGGGCGCCGGTACCGGTGCCGACGTGGCGGCCACGGGAGCGGCGCTGGTGGCCTGAGACAGCGCAGGTTCCAACAGTTCCGCCGTTCCGGCCAGTCCGGTCACGATCGGGCCGACTGAGCCGGCCGTAGCGTGATAGACGCCTAGACCGGCCAGCGTATAACCGATCGCATCCACCAGCGACTGCGGCGGAACGTAATGCAGCAGCACCAACGCAAGCCACGCACCAAACAAAAGGACGGCGGCGATGAACTTCATCCACGGGTTCATGTGGGATTACCTCCTAGAAAATGCCGCGGGTGCGGCGGATTAAGATGCGAGGCCAAGCGCCGCCTTGCAGGAATTCCAGAGCGCTAGGCGGTCGGACATACCGTTCGGCGTCGCCACCGAGCGCGGATTGCCCAGATTGATCGCGCGACTAATCGACAGGAAGTCTCCCGCGTCTGCGAATGCACTCAGAGCGTTGTCTGCCCAGAACTGAGCGGACGCTTCGGCCGCGACGCTCGGCTGCGCGATCAGGTCGGGGTTGCCCTCGAGGTCGATGCCGATCTTCTGTCCCATCACACGGAAGTTGTAACGGCCGGTGATCTGTAGCAGGCCGCCGCCGCGGTACCGCAAGCCATCCCCGGCCTGCGCGTTACCGAGTTCCTTCGCCTTGGCGGCCGGCGGCTCGTATGCACGTTGCGCGGGCGTCGGCCCCCAGATCTCCCGGAGCCACTGAAGGCGCCCCGACTCGTGCCCGCACTGTGCGAGAAACGCGGCCTGCCGCACCGGAGAGTCGATCGCGTACAGCGCCATCGCGGCCGAGAGTGGATCGGCCCATGGAGTCGCGCGCGCGAGCGGAATCTGCAACGCGGAGGAAAGAGTTTGTGGTGTCACGGTCATCCCAGAAGCAGTTTCACGACAGCGTTTGCCCAGTCGGGAATTGGTTCGTGCCGCACGTAGCGAAAGACGATCACGCCGATCGTGCTGAACGCGAGCGTCGGGCCGGCGACGTGCCTGATGAGGAATCGCCACGCGTCGGCGAGACGGCACAACGCGCGCACCGCACGCGCACCGCCCTCCCACGTGTCGACCATCGATTGCGTATTCGCCTGAATGGATTTCGTGTCCGTTCGGAGGTCGGCCATCTCGGCGACGAGCGTGTCGATCTTCTCGTCCTGTCGCTGGAGGTGTTGATCCTGTTGCTGCAGATGAGCCTTCACCTGCTCATCACTTTCATCGATCCGCTGCTCCAGTTTCGAAAAGCGTCGATCGCCCGCTCGCAGGCGCTCCTCGACGCGCGTACGCGCCGTTGCGGTATCGGCCATCTATCCCCCGGAAATGAAAAAACCGCCCGAAGGCGGCTCTCGGCCCTACTTGCAGGCGTTTGGTATTTGCAATCAGTTACCGATGCGTCCCGCGATTACAGAATCAATTTGAGCGAGCTGCGAAGCCGTGAGCGCTCCGGTATAAAACGCTGCCACGCCCATCACGCATTCAGCACCTAAGAACGGGTTCGATGATGGCGCGGTATGACTTCCAATCGAAGGATTCGAAGTCGGCACCGGACCGCTTTGTGCTCCGCCGGCAACTTGAACGCCGTCGACCCGCAGAGAGAATGTCGTGGGCGTCCAGTAGACTCCTACGACGTGCCGGCCACCGAACGGCAATACCGTTGGGCTCAACCCACCGTTCGAAATCGATACGTTGCCGATCACAACCCCGAATTGATCACCTGACGCCGTCGCCTTTCTCGCGAGCCAGATTCGGGATGTCGAGGAATCCTCGCTGCCGATCAATCCCTGCGTCACAGCTCCCGCCGTCGGAGAGTTGTTCTGGATCCCGACGACCATGTAGCCCGTTCCGGGAAGCGACAGCGACGTATTCAGCATCGAACTTCCGCCCGGGAACGTGATCCCTGGCATGTTGTTGATCGCTGTCGATCCGTACACCGGCTGATTTGCAACGGTGGTTTGCGTTGCCGAACCTCCGTTCTGCCCGGCCCATGCCGATACTGCTGCCGTGGTTGCGTCGCGTGTGACGCTGCTGGGCTTGTTACGCCATCCCTCGAGCAACTGACCGGCGGGCAACGCCAGGAAGAGACCGATTTTCGGATATGCGCCCGCCGGAAGTGTTCCTGCAATTTTGATGACCGCACCCATGCAGCCCTCCCCGATTAAATAGCTTTGAGAAATTTGTTCATCAACAGGCCAGACACGACTCGGCCACCTGCGGCCGACAGGTGCAAAGCATCACCCCAGAGCCCCATCGGCTGCGTTACCGAGTAGCCGGGCAAGAACGCATACAGATTCAGGAGTTCGACATTTGCAACAGACTGAGCGAGCTCATTCATCGCATCTCGATACGACGTGAGCAGTGCAGGAACGCTTGATGCGTCGCCGTTCGGCGGCGGCGCCACGAGCACAATTGCAGCGTTCGGAGCCGCGCTGCGATATGCCGTCAACACGACATTGAGCTGCTGCTTGAATGTTGCGTTGCTGACGCTTTGACGGGAATCGTTCGTGCCCAGGATGATCACGATCACGTCAGGATTGATCTCGCTGATGTACGAAGCAGACATCGGGCTGACCGGCCCCCACTGCGTTGTCGTCGACCCTCCGTTGCCGGCCTTGCTGAACTCGACTCCGGACGCCGTGCGTGTCGCATAGCCCCCATACATGGTGACCGTTCCAGCGTTGCCGACCAGGTCGAAGACGATCGAATGTGTTGCGTCAGCCAATCCAGAGATCGCGATGGATTTGAGCGTCCCAGTGCCGCCGCCCGCGACTGTCACGGGCGAGCCGCCGTCGACCGTATATCGGAAGGTCCCGCTATCGTCCTTGTAATACCACTTCAGCGCCTGAGTCTTCAGCCCCGAGATCGTGATCGTGTCGGTCGTACCCGTTGCATACACTGCATGACCATCCAGAGAATTCGAATTCGCCGGATCCATGTCATAGAGCGTCCATCCGGACGACTTGACCAGCGTTGCGCCGTTGAGCAGTTGGCTGATCCCGCCGGGCTCATCGGCATGGACACTGACCCAGCCATTTCCCGATTGCCCATATGCCGTATAGAGAGCCTGAGAAAGGGCCGTGGCCGTCTCGTTGAGGTGTTCCGTCCACGAATCTCCCGTAAACACGACCTTGGCGATGCCATTGCCGCCGAGGATGGCCGCAAGTTTCGCCCGCCAGCTATAGAGCGAATATCCTGGCGTCGATGGCGGAGCTGCAACGATCGTAGGAGGCAACAGATCGCTGGAAAGACCGCGAGCGCACAGCAATCCACTGTCAAACCAGAGAACGACATTCCCACTACCGTCGGCGATAACGGGAAAGAAGTCAGCATCGAACGGGTTGCTGCTGAACAACCCATCGAAATACGGTCTTCCTACGATCCCCGCCATCAGGTCGTCTGAAAGCCCATTCGCGGCGCCGAGTTTCCCGCCCTCCAGATGAACCGCCACGTTTCCTTGGTCGTCGACCACAACAGGCACATAGTCGGCAAGAAAGGGATTGATATTGAAGTTTTCGTCGATGAATGCGGTGCTCGGATACTGCGCGATGAGCACCGACGTAGATGCATCGACACGCCGATATTCATACGCTGCAACATCTCCACTGCCCTGTACCTTGAATGCCTGACCGTCGGTGACGGCCGCACGACCAGTCGGCTCATCGATATATACGCCTGACTGAATCAATGCCGCATCGCGAGCCGAGCTCGCCGCGGAAGCACTTGCAGATGCTGCTGCAGCGAGTCCATTGACGATCGGGACCGATGCTGCCGCCTCATCGATGTTTGCCTGATTGTCTCCGATGAACTTTGACAGCGATGGGACCTGTCGGCCGTCCGTCGTTGTGTATGCATCATCCGGGCCGCCGTTCGCAAATGCATCCACCCGTCCGGCGTTATCCTGAAATCCCGCTACTGCATCGGGGAGGCTAGAATAGGTCATATTTACTTAGGCATAAAAAAGCCGCCCGAAGGCGGCTGGAGATATTTTTTCGTTATGCGGGAGGGGAAAATGCCCATGATCCGTCCGACTGCTGTGCCGCAGCCCAACCAATCTCCACCGGATATGTGATCTCAACTACCAACGCCCCTGATGGCGGCTCCCATCCACTATCAGATACGTCAGTATTGCCATCCCAAACAATCACGTTCGCGACGACGCCATTTTCGATAAGAGCGTAGTTTCCAGTTGCCATATCATCACCATTCGAACAACACAAATCCCTGCACTGCATTACCGCCAGCCCCGCCATTACCGGCGCCGCTGTTGTAAACGCCCGATCCACCACCACCGCCTGCGCCATATCCATACGCAGCTAGGCCAGCAACCCCAGACGTAGCCGAGCGTGCAGCTGCACCGCCGCCGCCAAATGGTCCCGAAGCCCCGGTACCACCAGCGCCTGTGGCATTCCCATTCGTGGCATCATTGCCGTAGCCCCCCGATGGAAACCCAGACCCAGGACCGCCTCCGGTCGCATTCGACCCCGCGGCAGATGTAAAGCCGCCTCCGCCACCACCGCTACCGCCTGCCAAGGTCGTTGCCACTCCGCCGTTCCAACCAGAACCGCTGATGACAGTGTTTCCGCCAGTTGCGCCAGCATTCCCGCTGCCACTTCCACTGACAGATGCGCCTGCTCCGGCCGCCCCGATCGTGATCGTGACCGTTGACCCTGGAACCACTGCGACAGGCTGCCTGATAGCTGGCTGACCCGCGCCACCGCCACCACCACCGCCAGACCAACCTGCCGTTCCTCCCGATGACGCGGCTCCGCCATTGCCGCCCCCGCCACCACCGGCACACCCAGACAGCCATACCTGCGTCACACCAACCGGTACAGTCCACGAACCGCTGCTAGTGAAACGCGCAAACCGAGACGCAGCAGTTCTTTCAGCCGAAACTCCGATCGCCTGCGCCAATTGGTTCTGCTTCGTCTTATCTGGGGAGATTCCGGCCGCCGATAACACGTTCAGCAGCTCCATCATCACCGCATTCATGAAATCTGACCGGAGCACCGTCGGAGGCGCGCCCGTTGCAGGATTCCCGTCGGAGAAAAACCCTGGAGTGCCGGCATCGGCCGGAGGGGGCATCGTTCCGACCACTGTCGGATCATCGTATTGATACATCGATACTCCTAGTCGTTTAACCGTTGCTCAATGAGTCAGGCAGTTGCACGTTCACGACATTGTCGAGATACGCTGCGCCATATGGGCCAAGCAGATCGTAGAGATCCACTGAATATCTAAATTGCAGAATGGTTTGCGCTGGCTTCATCGAATTCAATTCGCATTCGAGGACAGCATTCCCCCAACTTTGAAGGGGTTCACCCATATAGGACTCGCCCATACGGAATTGACTGACACTCTCTATTGGCACCCAGACGGCCCATGTATGGGCCCAATCTTGACTGCCTAGCGACCCAGTCATGGATGACTGCCCCATCCGAAATGGCTGGTATTGCTCGATGATTGCCGGATAACCCAACGCCGACAGTTGCTCATAGAAGAACGCGACTGATTGGCCACCCTGGTTGATGAATCGGGCGACTACCTGATTTCGGCGAGCGCTGATCGTCGGTGACGGCCCGGCGCATGCATCGGGAAGCCCAAGGCTGCTTTCCCATTCTGGAAGAAGCTCAAGAGTCGTGGCTGGGAATGCATCGACGAGCAAATAGTTGGCTCGCGCCGTCTGACGCTCATAACTTGGCGCGATACCTCCAAGGACTTTCGTCTGAACGGCATCGCTGGCACGCGGCCATATCCTGCCGCGAGGCATCAGCCCTTGAAGCGCGCGAAGGAAGTCAGCCGCAGTAAAGTTCGGTGCAAACATGACACCTCATACGTAGAGCACGTTCGCAAGAACCGGGATCTGCCCGACCCCACTGGTGATGTTCCCGGGATACGTCGTCGTAGTCGTACCCACGACACCTTGAATCAGGTCGACCAGGAACCCACTGGTACCGGAAACAGAGCGTATGGCCGCGGAAATATCATCTCGATTGACCGTCCCTGATCGGGGGTCTCCATTTCGGAAAAGCACGTCCGAGATCGCAGCAGCAATGGCCTGACGCGTTGCCGTCGTAGCCCCCATCAAACCCGAAAGTGTGATAGTCAGATTGTTCGCGATCGGCGAGCACGAATACACCAGAGCCGTTACCGGTTGAACCTTGACGATGGAATCCGCCACAACCAATTGATCGCCTGTCGCAACCGTCCCGCGCGGGATACCTCCGGGCCCCTGATCAAACTGTGAGATACCATCGGCTCCCTGGGGAAAACCGCCGTGGACTGCTTCGGCTTCATCCCACATCGTATAGACGACAACGGTACCGGCGCCGAAACCGTTCGGCGAACACCAGGCACGCGTCACCCCTGCAACATCTTTCGCCCACCCAACATAGTCGTCGACATCCCCGCCTTGCGGCGAATTTTGATACGCCTCCAGCATACGTTCGCGCAGACTATCGTTCTCCTCAATGTCAGCGCCGGACGATACGTTACTGGCGATAGCTCCTGATGTGAGAATTCCATCCACAGCTGCGCCTAGCGAAACAGCCGTTCCCGGGTCGGCGTTTCCCGATGCCCCTGCAATGTCGGCTACGATCGTGACGGTAACGTCTCCACCAGGCCCAACGGTTCCGGTTGTCGACGTGGTATATGACACACCGTCACCGCGAACTACTGCCGTGCCGGCGCTCAACACCTTTCCAGGCGTCCCGGTGAAACTCGCCGTCAACTGCGCTTTCGAAGCCGCTTTGCGATACACCTTCTTCAACGCAGCCCAACCTTCGAGATATTCGTCTTCAGCCGTAAAAGGAACGGACATCTTCGAGATCCAGTCCAGATAGCCAAACTGAAGGTTTGACATCCCCGCTTGAATCTTCCCGATCACGCGAAGCACAGCAAATCGCAGCAATGCATCTGCGCCCTGCAGCGATGACGAAATGTCCGCTGCCACTTCCGACATCAGAGTCGAAAGTGATTTTCGTTGGAATGGCATGTCAGGAGAGCTGTTTCCAGGCCCACGCATACGTCATCGAGATCTGCGGGCCGTCGGGTTGATACAGGGCAATCTGAGCGCCAAGAAATGTGTCTCGCACCCATTGCGTCTGCGCATCGATACTTGCGACCACACCATCATCGACGAGCCACTGGAGAGCTTCGAGGATGTAGTCGCGAGCGTCGTTCAAAACTTCTTGCGTCTGCTTCGAGCGGTCTAGGAGCCAGAGACGGGAGCCTATCGGCTTATCCTCGCCGACATCACCCCACCATCCTCGCGGATCACCTGTCCCATCGGGAATTGCATCGTCTGGGTTGCAAATGCGATCGGTGAAGAGACTGATCAGGACCGCGCTCTGAAGATCATTTCCAGTTACCAGAGCCGGGGCGACAAACTCCCAGTCGCCGCGACTGTTGTCGACGTCCCAAATTACAGTGATGTCTGACATGCATCACTCCCGCTGTGTCGGCACTTCGGATATGACCGTGCTGCTGCCGCCTTGCACGTTCTTCACCTGGTGATTGTGGCCGTTGAAGATCACCCGATCACCGGCCATGCTTCGGCCCGTCGTATCGCAGTTGTCGACGATGTCGCCGGTGCATTCAAGCAGTGCAGTCTCAGCTCGAATTTTTGGGGTGTTCGTCAACGTGATCGGATTGCCACCGCCATTCACCACAATCCCACTCCCCGAGAGATACACCGACTGCCCCTTGTCATCATGAATCGCGACCTCGCCAGTCGACAACCCAACAAGACGGTATTTAGCGTTCGACGTAGCGATCACGATTCCATCATTACGATCGCCGTTTTTCGAGCCGATGATGGCCTGGGTGCCAGCTGGCGGATTTGACGTGTATCCGTATTCCGCAAAGCGCGGAATGTCCGGAAGCAGCTCCAACCCGTTCACGCGAACCTGAAGAGTCTGCACCTTCTGCGAATCGTCGACGAGCGTGATCGTGCCGCGCGCCATCATCAGGAGAATCCGGCGCGCGAGCCTGTTGAGCTGATCAAGCACTATCCCTCCGCGGGCGTTTGAATCGATTCGTCCATTGGCAGCGTATCGAGCGCAACCGGCTCGGGCAGGAACCCTTGCCTCGGCCCGAACACGAGTTCGGCATGCGTGCCGTTTTCATTGAGGATGTACGACACTTCCGCGAGCAGGAGCATCGTCCCATCGGGAACGCCTACTGCGCCGGCCGACACTGGGTAATTGATGTTCGGTGTCCACGGAACGCCATCCGCATCGCGCCAGTTGTCAACCATGGTGCGAACACGCCGTGATCGGCCATACGCACGCGACGCCATCCAGTTCACCCGCTTTTCGACGAACTGGCGGTCCGTCGCGCTCTGCTCCGACACGAAGTAAGTCGGTCTAAGCCTTCCCGCTGTGCTTTTCGCGATGACGGTAACAACAGGGAGATTCTCGACGCCCTCGTCGTCAGCACCCATGCTGTATGCACTCAAAACGGCATTGAACGTACTGAACGTGCCCAGCGTCGTTTTCGTGCAAACGATGGCCTCAATGTTCTCGCCGAGCGCAACTCCTGAATCGCCCTCTTCAGTGCCAGCCGTCGAGATCACCAGCTCTCCGCCAGCGCCCTCGTAGACGAGAACGCCGCAGTACCGGGCATAACGCTCGATGACTTCCCACGCTGTTTCGGTGATGCTGACGAGCTGTCGCGGCAGCACCGGAATCTGATCAAGCAATTTCTGCGTTGCGTCGTCAGCAATCGAGACCTTCACGGAATACGGCTGGGCGATTGCTGTGCAAAGTTCCAGCAGCTTCGTGTTCGCATTAATTTTGTCGATACGGCACGAGCAATCGATCAGATCGGCCAGCTTCCCGCGCCCCGAAATCCGGACGTCATGTGTCCGCGGCGTCATGATCGACTCGATCGTTTCGACATAGCCCGTCAGGACAACGTCATCACCGATCGAAACCTTGATCGGCGCACCCTCTTTCGATACGAGTTTGAGCGTGTTCGCATCGGCCGAACAGGTCAGATCAAACGATGACGTGGCGAATTCGATCGAACGCGTTATCCGTACGCTTTTCCAGCCTGTCAGCGAAAGTCCGTCCTGCGTCAAGAGAACGCGCACTTCGTCTGCTGCGGGCTTCGCGCCCACGGCATCGACGATACGGTCTGCGTTCGACATCAGAAATTGCCCGGTGAATATGCGTATTGATCGCCAAGCGGCGCTTGTTGTCGATCGGTCTTCATGTCCGCCTCCACATTCGGAGACGAAGTCACATTCGCGCTCGTGCCAGCTGGCGGGTTCTTGTGCACAATCTCGATGCGGACCTTCCCCGGCTCACCGGTTGCCGGTCCGAGCTCGGTATCCAGTTGTCGCGCAATTGCCGCTCGACGCTGATCTTCGACGGGATCACCGTGCCGTTCGTACAGAGACGAGATCCGCGCCGATTTCTCGCCCACATCTTGCGTATCCATAATCGCTCGCCCGGCCCGGGACTCCGTGTTCTTCAATTCCCATAGCGAATACCCCATTTGCTCTTCAGGGGTGGCGAGCGAAAGCGGGCGACCGAAGGTCTGCTGGTAGATCTTTTGCCGCTCCTTTCCCCACTGGAAATAACCAACATGGCCGCTTTCGTTCTGTGCACGTGGATCAAAGCTGCTTTCACGATGGGCTTGCGCTGCCATGCCGATAGCAAGTGAGCGGTCCGCCCCGTGGTTCATGTACCACTCGACCATCGAGCGCGCCTGCTCGAGTTGCGACCCGTTGCCGACCGAGGTCTTGGTGTTCAGCTGATCCATCGTGTACGGCCCGCGGCCGCGCAACGAATTCCCAAATCGCTCAAACCCATCCCAGATCCGCTGCTCGGTGCTATCCGAGCTGTTCGGCTGAGCCTGCGGGCGGCTTCGCCCGCTCGCGGCGTCGAAGAAGAACTGGATCCCGTTGAGTATCGAGTTGAGGGCCGGCTCCAAGTCGCTCAGAACCGTCGTCTTCAGACGGTCGTAGGTGATACTCAGTTTCGCTGATGCGTCCGCATACTCGCGGGCGCGCTGAATATCCTGCTCAGTCGGAACATAGGCTTTCGCGGCCTGCAGATCCGCCGCAACTTGGCCGGGTCCTCGATTCAAGAAGTCGATCAGCGATCCCGCGCCGGCAGCATTGAGGAAGTTCTGCGCACCTCCATACTTGCCCTGCTTGCGCAGCGTTTCCGAATAGGCCGCCAGCTTCGTGAGCACTGTCTCGATGGAATCCAGGCGCGCCGGGTTCGTGGAGATGCCGGCGGCCTGAAAGCGCTTGAGCGCCTCCGGGTTACGGTTGTTCAGTGCATCGCTGTACGACTGCCGAACTTGCTCGATACCTGCATTCGCCTGCTCGGGAGACAACCCTGCAAGGCGCCCTGCATACTGAACGCCGTAGGCTGTTGTCGTCGGCAACCCGGTCCGAATCCCGAGATTGTTCATCGAGCGCACCGACGATGCCCATTGCGATTCCATCTGCGCGATTTTCATCGTCAGCGCTGTCACACCGCCGATGATCCCCGCCTTTCCAACAAAGCTCGCAATCTCGGAGATCGCGCCACTGTTCGAGGTAAGCCCGAGCGAAATGGATCGCCCGATATTGCTGAGGGCGCCCTTTTTCGCTTGCGCCTGCAGCTTTGCCAGGCTGTTCTGAACCTTCCCGATCGGGCCGGATGCCTGGTTATTCGCGGTGATCGCGATCGAAATTTTGCTCGCCATAGCCCCGGCTCAGTTCTTAATTCGCTAACGCCTTAAACTTGGTCGGCATGAAGGCGGGGTGGATAGGATTCGCCTGGGATACCAACTCGTCGGCCCGTGTCGGATCTCGGTAAATTCGGGTCGCAAGCGCCAGAGACGGAACCGATTGCGCAAACTCGAATGCTTTGATCGACGAAAGCGCCGCCCCCCTCCTGTTGAGATCCGCGACGACAGCCGCACGCAACGCAGACAGGGCCTCATATGTTTGGTCCGCACCGCTATCGCCGGCGATCACCATCTCCGCATCGATCAATCCAGTAACGAAATCTCGAATCTGAGCTGCATCGTCGCTCGAGCTCGGCTGATAGGCGGTCGAGGCTTGCGCGACTGCTCCGATTGAGGTGCGACGAAACAAGTCTGCGCATGCACCCTCGACATTCCCCATCGCCATCCCGATAACTGATGTCGTCGTGTCTTTCGCCGGCGAAAACGTTGCGAGCGCGGCCAACAAGCGCACCGAGTCGCTCGGGTCATTCGTGGCCGCAAGCACGGCACTCGTCATGCCCTGCACCGCTTCAGTGAAGCCGTCGACCGTCGATGCGCTAAAGCTTCGGGCGGCTGCATCCAATATGGCCGCAGCCGCACTCACATTCGCCCTCGCCATAGCCGCACTTTCAATGAGCGACTGAACCGTCATTCCAGAAGGCGCTGGAGCGTTCGGACCGCGACTAAAGGTCGGCGTCGTCGCACTACCAAATAGCCGCCCGAAATCACCCGGCAAGCTAAAGAGGAGTTGAAACAGGTTCCGGGCATCGCCGACCAGGCTGGTCGCGAACGTGTACCAGCCAACTGCGGTATTCACGATGCTGCCGAGCACAGCTGCGCCATATGAGACGGCGCTCAGCGCGGTCTTTGCGAAATCCAGTGCGGCAGCCACGTTGAGCCCCGTCACCGAATTCAGAACCGATTCAAGCGTCGCCGTTTCGGCCGTCGGATACGTCCTCGGGCCGCCCTCGATGAACTCGAACTGGAATTCAAAATACCGGCCATGCTCCCAGTGCTCGACGCTCCGGAAATCCATGAGGCTCACGGTACGCCGGCCGAGCGTCGGATGTACGAGCTCGCCATCGCCCGCGGCCTCGCATGCGGCGATCATGACGTCGCGTTGTGCGATGACGTTGTCGCCAATGACGAAGCCGAGCATCCGGATTCGCCGAGTTCCTCGCCCGAGGTCCTCTACCCACGGCTCGTCACGCTGGGGATATTCATGCGGCTGCTTTCGCCGTCCGAACGACGAGCTCCCGCCCAGCGAGACGAACGAGACGCCCCGAAAAGACGCAGGGCGAAGCTGGTCGAAATATGATCCAACTGAGCCACCCAACCGGGCCGCGAGCGAATTCGCGAGACTGGAAATTCCCGACGTGGCACCGAGGACAGCACCTGCGGCATCTCCGAAATTCATGAACTCACCCCAATCCTCTTGCCGAGGCGACGCGCTCGCTCAAGCCAGCGGAATGTCTCGGTTTCAGTCATGTCCTCGACCGCATCCGGAGGCCACCGCATCATGTGCGTCAGCTCGGCTAGACGGTCATCCCACCATTCAGCGATCGAGGTTCTTTCGGCGATCAGTCGTCCGAGTCCGGTGACCGCCGAACCTGAAAACCGTTGAAATAGCCGATTGCCTCGAGGAAGTCGCGTGCACACAGCCCGCGCACCGCGCTCTTCGGCACCTTCCCGATCATGCTGATCATGGCGACGGCACCGGCGAACGGGCCGCCCGCCTCGGCTGCTTTCCGCTTCTGCCGGTTCGTCGGCTCGCACAGCGTCAGCGACGCGATATTGAGCGGACTGTCGTCAGTCGTCAGCCGCACCGGCTGCGAGAGCGTCAAAACGAGCTCGTCGGGGCTGGCCGTCGGATTTCGTGCGGCGTCGTGCCCGAACGAGGCGATGAAGTCTTCCGCCTCATCGATCTGGCTACCGTACATCTGGTCGATCACATCGACCGGGACGCCACTGATGATCGCGACAAGTGCGATTGACGTACCGAACACGCCAGCCGAGCGCTCGGCCGATTCATAGTCTCCAGCCAGCGGCTCGCGAAGCGTGATCTCGGTGACGGTCTTTTCGTCCGCACCCTTTCCGTATGCCAGCGGCTTGCGCAGGACGATGGTTTTCGTATCGCTCATCGATCACTGCTCCGTGACGGCGCCCTGGAGACCTTCCCAGCGGCACGTGAACTTCGCTTCCGTCGTATCGACTTCCTGCGCCTCGGTCGTCCACATGTTGCGGCCAATCACCGTCTTTCCGTTCGCGAGTTCGAGGACGAGCGTGACACTGCGCATCGCATTGAACGCGGCAAGGCTCAGGCCGCCCGAGTCACGAATCGAAGCGCTGATATACGGCGCCTTCGGCATTTCACTGAAGCCGTGCACCGTGTCCTGCCCGGATTTCGACTCGCGCGTGACGCTGCCGACATCGTACTTCAGCTCACCTTCGACCTGATAGTTCACCCCATCGGCGGTCAGGTATGCGGTACCGGCGATGAGCCCCGTGTTGTTCGCCATAGATGGCTCTCCAGAAATAGAAACGCCGCCCGGTTAGGGGCGGCGCATTGCCGTGAGACGCAGAGCCGATCAGGTCTGGTTCGTCGACAAACGGAATTGCGCCAGGAGCGCAAAGATCCGAAGCTGGTTGATCAGAGTCCCGGGCCAGAGCACGTCGACTCGGTTCGGGTTCGAGGCGTTCTGTTCAACGATCAACGCCTGCGCGAAGATGTCGCTGCCTTGGACGTAGCCCTCGTACTCCATCTGGCGATATTCCGCGATCTGATCGGCCTTGATGATCTTCGGCGTCACGATCGCGGAACCCGGCGCGAAGCGCGTTCCGTCGGCCGCAAGCTTCACGCGCGCGTACTTCGACGTCACAAGAGTCCGCAGCCGCCGCAGCACGTACGCGAGCAGGAACATCGTTTCGATCTCGAGATAGCTGTTGTCCGGCTGCCCGAATGCGTTCGTCTGGTACGTCGTGATCAGGTTCTCGATCGCGACCGTTCCATCATCGGCAACCGTGAAGGTCGAAACGCCGTCGTACAGCAACGTATTGCGCTGGCTCAGGTTGAAGCGCGACTGCAGCGGAGGCGCTGAGATTCCGGTGAGCGCCACCGTCTGCATCGGAATGCCCGGGTCAGCACGAACGCTGACTGCAGTCACCGCGGCTACTGCCGCCGCCCATTGCCACGACGGCGTCGGCGAATCGTTGAACCCCATCACGGTCTCGTGCTGGTTGTTCCGCGCAGTGCCGAACGTCGTCAGACTTCCCCAGGTGCCGCGATAGGCATAGAAGGCATGCCCGAAAACCTGCTGCTGCCAGCTCCAGCGCCCCGTCGAATCGTTGAGGAATGCCTTGATGGCATCCATCGACGTCGTGTCCGTGAACGCGCAGGCGATGAAATCGAACGGCATGTCGAGCAAATTGCCGAGGGCCGTCGTGAGCGTCGGATTCGTCGCACCGGACGCCATCGCGGTGATCGTCGCGGCCAGGCCCGTCGGCAGCACTTCACCGCCCGCAGCACCCTGCTTGTTGAAGCGAATGTCGATGTCGTTGCCGACGAGCCCCTTGTTGTCGGCCGTCAGGGTCACGGTACTCGTCGTCGCCGCGGCGGTGGCCGGCATCGACGGGATCAGGTTGATCGCTGCCGCGACAGCCGTCGCGATCTGCGCCGTCGTCATGCCTTGCGTCACCGGCACAGAGACCAGTTGGTCCGCGATATAGAGCGAGATCGTGCCGTTGGCCGTCGGCGCTACGGTGAACGCGATGGAACCCGTAGCGGCCACTGCGCCGACCGCATCCGCGATGGGCAGACACCACAACTCGCCGAACTGGTCATTCTGGCGGTACTGCGCCGCCATCAACGCGAGGATAGAGTTCGCGCCGAATTGCGTATTCGCGTCACCGGTGCCAGCCGACAGCAACGGAATGTTCGCCGTCGCGGCACCAGTCGTCATCGGACCGATCAGCAACGCGCGCTGATTCGTCACCGCGGTATTCGCGCGAGAATTGTCGATTTCCGCGAAGAACAACGGTGTCCGGACGTTCTGCGGAATCTGCTTGAAAGGCACTGTCATTGCTTGTCACCTCCAAGCACTTCAGTCGGAATCGACGGCGAAATCTCGACGTCACCGTCGCCAGCTACGCGCGTCCAGAAAATGTCGCCGTCCGGCACTTCGATACCTTCGTCCGGCAGGAATTGCTTCGTGACCGGGTGCCTCACCTTGAGGCCCGGTGCAGGTTTGACGATCATTCGTCGCTCCTTTTAGGGGAATGTGGCTTTGACGAAGCCTTCTGCGCGGCCGTCGGGGCCTTCAGTACGCGGCGCCGGCGTAACGGCGCCGGGGAACGGCGGATTCGGATATGTCCCAGTCGGATCGGCGACATTCACCAGATCGGCCGTCAGATCGATCTCGTTGAGCAGTGCCGTCACATCGGGATAGAACGTCTCGTACATCGTCACACCGAGCTCGATATGCAGCCCGCCGATATGCGTCTCGCCGTCTGCCTGCACCGCAGTCTGCGTGCGCATCATCGGAAAATCCTGTGTCAGCGCGCGCAGCGGGATGCTCTTGAAGATCGCAGCCTCGATGCCCGCCTGAATCGCTTCAAGCGCAAGCAAAGCCTTTGGCCCAGATTCCGCCGACACCTCGACGCGCATTTCGAAAACGCTGACCGTGTCGAATGCGGTTTGGCCTGTGACGCCCTTCGACCGCTTCTCCTCGACCCCGTACCGAAGCTTTATCGCCGGCAGTTTCGATGCCGTCACGTTCCAGTCGCCCGGCGAATAGAGATTCACGCCGGAGATCGTGCCGAGCACGGAGAGCAACACCAGGCGGTATTGCGCGCGCGCAGTTTGATCAGACATCGGTTTGTCCTGGTACGTTGAGCATCAGGCGTGCGGCGCCATGTCCGTCCGGATGGACTTCCCGAACCTCCCAGACCTCTCCGGTCCGCAAGATCGTCAGCTGGTCGCCCTGCAGCGGCGCAGCATGACCATCGAATTGCGATAGCTGAAGGCCCACGGTTGGCTGGTTCGTAACGACCGACTCTCCTGTCGTCGGGTCAACCCCGAAGAAAGCCTTGTCGTAGATCCCGGTGATCGGGAAAGGGACACCAGCCGCAGGCTGGTACGTGATAGCCGTGCCGAAATGGCGCTGCAGCGGCGAAAGGATCTTCGCATCGACCACGTCGTCCCATTCCATGGATCACCCGATTCGCGTGATGGAGGCTTGGCCGCCGCTGACTTGGACGCCGTCCGGCTCTGCGGGCGCCTCCACCTTCTCCGGCACGAGATACCCGAGATCGCGCAAGCGCTTAACCTCGGACTCCGGCAGTCGCACCGTCTCCCCGGTTCGCTTGATGACGGGCGGCTCGCCCTCCTTCACCTGATCGTGGATCGAGCGCCCGCGCGCCACCATTGCTTCGATGAGCTTTTCTGCCATCACTCACCTCACGCGACAGTCGCGGCCAGCGCAGCATTCACGCGGCTCGGGATGATGACGGGGGCCGATTGCATCATCAGGAAGCGTTGCGCCGGATCATCCTTCAGCCACGTCTTCGGGGCGAACGGCAGCGACGCGTAGTTGAACGCGGGGTCTTCGATCATCCCGAACGCGCGCGTACCATCGAGATCCGGTCCCGACATGATCAGCGAGCCATCGGGCAGCATCGGCTGCTCGATGTTGTTGTCGTCGACGAACCAGTCGTTGTAGAGCCAGAGGTCGAATTGACCCCAACGGCCTTTGTGAACGGCACCACGCTCGTTGCGCGCACCGAGGTCGATCGCGTTGCCGAACGATGCGAGATTCGGATAGAACTGCGCGCCCTTGAGAACCGGATCCAGCTTGAAGCCGTTCCACGCCTTCGGCGTGAAGACGATGTCGGTCACGTTTGCGCCCGACGACTTCAGGATCGCCTGTTGCCACGTTTCGATGACCGTCGTCGGCGAAGCCGTACCGGCGGTGATGTTGGCCTGCGTCCATTGCGCGCCACCAGTGAGCGCCACCGTCAGCGAGCCGTCACGGCCGAAGTCGATAACGGTGGTCGGGAAGCCCTCCCCGGAGACGGTGAGCGTACCGGTCAATAGCACCTGTGCCGCCATCCATTCGAGACGGCGCGTCAGCATGTCGATCTGGTCGTTCAGTTCGAACTCGAGGTTCATCTGCTCGCGCACTTCCGGCGTGATTTCGCCGCCGATGCGCTCACCGATCATGCGGCGAACCGGCTTGCGCAGGTCCGGGGCACGCTTGTCCTTGATGTACGGCGGCTTGAACGTGTTCGTCTGGTAGCGCCGGCTCTCGACGAGCTTGCCCTCGACGAGCGGCGAGCAGAACGGCGACATGCGGCGCTTGCCGACGTCCACGTCGATCGAGACGAATTCCGAATCCGCCGTGATCATGTTCGTGAAGAACTTGTCGAGCAGGAAGCTCTGCGCCATCTTCAGGTTCGAGACGACCTGAATCAGGGTATTGGTGTCGTAAATCAGATTTCCGGCCATTGCACTCTCCGAGTTGAGGCCCCAAATGAAAAAGCCCCACTCGCGGCGGGGCTTTCACTGGATCAGGTTGGTGTTAGCTCGGGTCGGCTGCCGTGACCGAGGTCTTGAGGTGGATGCCTAGCGGCCGAAGCGCATCGCGCGCTGCGGTCGACGTGATGCCGGCGCCGAGCGTGACAGCGTTAATGTTGAATTCGCCCTCGAGGAACACGCCGGCCGTCACGTCTGCTGCGCTGCCATCCGCGTAATCTGCGAGGATAGCCGCGGGGTTCTGGCTGCCATCAGCTGCAGCCGACGTCGAGACCGTGAACTTGCCGCTCGCGGTGATGATCCCGAGAACCGTGCCGCGCACAAACGGACCACCAGTGATCGTCGCGTTGCGCGTGACGATCTGCTTCGGGCCGGCGATGAGCTGATCGGGAATGAAGGTCTGCGCCGAAATCGACGGCACTTGGGGGTTCTCCCCGACCTGGGTGACAGGCAGAGTCATCTGAAAATCTCCTTGGTTGCGGGGGAATTACTTCTCGCCGCGGCGCATCTTACCGGCCGCGATGATTTGTTCTGCGAGCGTCGGCGCAGCAGCCTGCGTGTCATTGCCCGGGTTCGGCGCACGCACATACGCCATGCGCTCGTCGAGCGACGGACGGCGAGCGACCGGCTTGGCTTGCGGCGCTACCGCCTTTGCTGCGCCGAGCGCTTGGGCCGCCGTTGCCGACGACATCTTTGTGTTGAATGCGAACACCGCGGCCTGCTCGACATTCCCGTTGGCGATGCCATGCGCGATGATGCGGGCACAACGTGCACGCTCGGCAGCACGGGCTGCCTTCTTCGCGTCGTCGGTCTCGTCATCGCCGTCTTGGGCTTCGGTATCGTCGCCGTCGACGTCGTTGCCTTCACCACGGGCACGCGCTTCTTCGCGCTCGCGCTCTTCCTGCTCGGCGCGCTCCTTCTCGTCGAGCTCCTCCATGCGCTTCGCGTACTCGTCGTCGGATTCGTTCTCGCGCTGCTTGCGCTCGTCGTCTTCGCTCTCAGCCCGGGCGGCGCCGGCGCGGCTCAGCAGGTGGGCGAACGGCGCCACGCCCGCAAGGGTCTTTTTCAAGCTCATCAGTATCCTCTTACAGGTGGTTTAGGCCAGCTCGTCCAGCAAGGCCATGAGCGCCGCATCGGGCGCCATAACTGCATCCGCAAGTCCACGGCTCACGCCGTTCTCGCCCATGAAGCAGGCGGCCTGCGTCTCACGCACCGCGGCGGGTGCGAGATTCCGGTTGCGGGCGACGGTGTTCACGAACAGTTCGCCCATGGTGTTGATGTCTGCCTGAGCGGCCGCGAGCGCTTCGGGCGACAATGGGATCTCCGGATGGAAATCAGCCTTCCGGTCGCCGTATGTTATGAACGTCACGGCAACACCGGCAGCGGTCAGCGCTTTCGACCAATCGACATGCATCGTGATCACGCCGATCGAACCGACGCCACCAGTTCGCGGCACGATGATCCGATCAGCAGCGCTGGCAATCGCATATGCGGCCGAATAGGCCGATTCGGACAGAATCGCCCAGACCGGCTTGTCGCTGCGCAGCGCGTAGATCGTATCGACCAGGTCAAAGCAGCCAGCTACCTCGCCGCCCGGTGAGTCGATGTCGAGCACAATCGCTTCGACGCCCGGGTCTGCATGCGCGGTCAAAATGCTCTGCCGCAATCCGTCATAGCCGGTCATGCCCGAGTACGGGCGCAGCGTCCCGAGCTTCTGCACGAGCGTCCCTTGAACGCCGATCATCGCGATCGGCGAGTCGCCGACCATGTCGTAGCCGGGATCGATCACGCGCCCGCGGCGCGTGTCCGACTCATACTCGTCATCCCATGCCCCGAAGGCCATCGGCCGGATCGGCGATCCATCCAGGCGCGTCAGCTGCGCGATCCCGAGGCGCTCGGCGAGCGCCGCCATGATCACCTCGGCCTTGTCTTGCTTGATCGCGACCGGCGTGTTGAAGAGCCGCTGGCTCAGATGGGCGAAACGGCCTGTCATGTTCTCTCCATTCAAATACTCAGCCGCGTCACTGCGCCTCAGGCTCCTTCGTGACCGCGTCAGCGCCCACACCCTGAAGCGTCGACGGGATAGGCACGTTGCGCTTTCGGTAGTAGTCGATCTCGATAGCACGCTGGTCGACGTTGTCGCGCCAGTCGGTGCCGGACACCTCCGCCGATTCGTCCTCAAGCGTCGAGAAACCGGACTCGATGCCGAGCGCGGCCCCCTGGCGTTCCTTCAGCGGGTCCACATAGCCGCGGCCGGGGCCAATCCACCAAGCACGCGCATAGGCCGCGCGCGCCATGTTGAATTCCGGCGCGCCGGCCGGTAGAGGCAAGCTGTCGACTTCCATCGCTTCTTCCGCGAAGGCGCAGAGAATCGGCTGACCGAAGCCGCGACCGAAGTCGCGCCTACGACGATCGAACGTCTTCCACGCCTCGAGCGCGGCTGCCCGGTACGAGCTGTAGTTCACATCCGCCCAGTTCTGCGAGATCTGTTGTGCAGACATCCCCGTACCAGCTGCGACATTGCGCAGCATCGCGTTTTCGAATTCGGCGAAATTGCCAGCGGGCCGCGATGCCGAGACCGTATTGATGCTTTCGCCTGGGAAAAGGATCGGCAGTCGGGCGCCACCCAACCGCAAATTGTTCTTGTCGTGAAACTCAGCTCGGGCGTCCTGGTACCCATTGACGGTCTCTTCTTCGCCATCTCCCAACGCTTCGCCGACCAACTGCTTGTCGAACGGGCTCGTAACGTATGCGCCGAAAATCGCGTTGATAATCGCCGCGTCCAGTTCAGTCCCGTCGTACTTGATCAGCATCTTGAGACGTTGGAGCACGGGCGTCAGGATGCCCGCGCCCCCGCGATGCTGACTGGCTCGATCGAAATCGTAGTCGTGGACTACGATCGGTCGGCCCCAGTCCGTTTCGGCTGGAATCCGCTCCCACGTCACCTGCCGGCCGCCGCTGAACCAGTCTCCCTGGTGCGCCTTCCGAATGTGATACGCGATCGCAGCACCGAAGTCGTCGACCTCGACACCGCCCCGCATCGTCTGGCGGTCGAAATTCTGCTGAGGGTTCGACAGCCGATCAGGATCGATCAGCTGCAACACCGTCGCATAGCGTGCGCCGCGCGGGAGACGATCCGGCATCCAGTGCAGCATCCCGAGCGCATCACCGTCGACCACCTTGTGGCGGAATGCGAGGTGCATCATCTGCGGAATAGTCAGCTTCCGCTGTGCATCGCAGAATCGCGACGGATCTTCCGACCATGTGCGCCAAGCCGCCTCGAGCGCACGACCAAATTCGTCGGCCCACACATGATCGAACGTTTTCAGCCCTGTCTGAACCGCGAGCGCCCGATAGTCCGGCTTGCACATCGGCCTGAAGTCAGCGCCGATGACGTTGTCGAGCGTTCGAGTAACGGCAGCTGATGCCCACCCATCGTTTCGAACCAGGTCGCGCACGCGCGACACGATTCGATCTCGATACGGGTTGAGTTCGCCATCCGGCGACCACAGCACCGGATTCCAATCTCGCATATGCTGGCCGTACATGTCGGCCGCATCGTATGCGGTATGGCTGCTGTACCCGTTGTAACTGCCGTTGAGCGCGCGCGCACGCCCCCTCGACATCGGCAATGGATTCCCATCCGAGCCAAGGATTCGTACGTTCGATTCAGTCATCGCCGTGTGAATGAAATTCGCATCGCCCGTCGCGGGCTCTTAACAATACCAAGCTGCGCCTGCATCAGCTGAATCGCTGCCGCAAGCTGCGCAAGGTTCGCTCGGGTGTAGGTAACGGAACGCGTGCCGTCACCTTGTGTATAGGAGAGTGATTCCTCCTGCGCCCCCGTCGAGAGCTGGATATAGACGCGCTGTGCCTCGGCAAGCGAGGCTCGCAACGCGGACTGGTCCATCCCTGCCAGCAAGCTGCTATTCGGGTCGAAGCAACTCAAAATCAACCTCCTGCCCGCGCGCCGGCGAGCCGGCGAATGCGGGTTTTCTTCACAGGCGCTTCCTGTTTGATCATGGGACCATCCGGGCGCATAGGGCGCTCCACATGGACGACATCGAGATCCATCACGGCCGCCTCGGTCGGCGTCGGCTCAACCAATTGCGTCGGATCGATCTCTACCGCTTCGACGCGTCGATTAAGCTTCAGCCCCATATGCATGAGCCCGCACAGCGCGGCATACCCGTACACGCGAATATCCAGCGCCTCGTTGGCGCGGCCTGGCGGCAATTCCCAGACTCGGTACTGCTGACCGCCTGACACTTTCGTGACTGACCGCTCGGCGATCAATTGCGCGAAGTAATTGATGTCTCGGTCGCTCGGGAAGTGCATATAGCCCGGCGGGTACGAAACAACCACGCCGTTCGCCTCTTCGGGGTCCTGCCGTAGGCGATGGCGAATCACATCCTTCGCAGCGTTGACGCCGATGATCACCGGGCGAAACGTCGCCTTCGTGCGAGACGATGGCCGTTTCGTCGGCCATACAGGCGATCGAGCGCCACCACGCGCCGACTCACCCTTGATCGCCCACACCCGCCGACCGAGGCGCGCTTTCGCGAACTCGTACACTTTCTGAGTGTGGTGACCACCCGAGTCAATACAGGCTGCAGATACAGCGAAGCCGCGACCGTCAGCGCGACGCCAAACCCTTTTCAGATACTCATCGACGCGCTTCCACAGGTCGGCGCTTTCGGGATCGCCCTCGAAAACAGCATGATCGATCGACCAGCTTTCCTCGTTGCGCCCCCAGCCGATCGTCTCGAGCTCGATGCGATCGTCCTGAACGTCACCGCCAACCGTCACGACGCCGACGCCTTCAGGCACTTCCGCATCCCAGACTTCAGTCCTAGCCGCAAGACGGGACTCGCTCAGCGCGCGGTCACCGCGGTCCTCATAGTCTTCGCCAAGCACCAGGTTGATGAAGGTCTGCCGCATCAGCGGGTCATCCTTCACATCCAACCATTCCTCGACAAGATTCGGCCACGCCGCATTTGAGAACAGGCTGTAGCCGGCCCAGATATGGAAGCCGGCATGCCCAGCGAACGGTTTGTGAGCACGCCATTCGCCGGCCGCCACCATGTCGGGCTTATCCACGTCGCGGATAATGCAGCCGTTATGGCGGCACACGTAGTGCGCAGTCTCAGGCAAGCCGTTGCCGTTTCCGTCCTTGTCCCACTTCATGCCGTGCGGCGTGTCAGGACTTCCCCACTCGAGGATCTGAAACTCACCACAGTGCGGACACGGCACGTAATAGTGCCGTTGATCGCTGCGCTCGAAGCTCTTCTCGATTCGGCTTTCGCCTTTGACCGTCGGCGTACTGCCGATGATGATCTTGCGATTCCAGAATGACTCGCTGCGCTTGATGCCGAGCTTGATCTGGTCGCCTTCTTTACCTGCGCCCATGACCGGATAGCCGTTCACCTCGTCGAACGCAACGATGCGCGCGGTGATTCGACGGAAGCCGCCTGGGCTATTCGCACCAACAAACGAAATCGATGCGCCGTTCGGAAAGATCCGTTTGGCGATCTTCTGCTGCGAATCCTTCTTTTTCAGATCGCCAACGATCTCAGCAAGCACTGGCGTATCGCGCAGCATCGGCGCAATCTCGGTGACGCTATAGTCCTCCGCATCCTCTACCCGCGGCTGAACAACCAGAATCGGCGAAGGGTCCTGATGGATAAAGAAGGCCGCCACATGGTCAAGGATCTTCGTATAGCCAACCCGTGCGGATTTCTTGACCGTGATCGTTTCGACGGACGGATCAGTGACCGCATCCATGATCCCGTTCTGATATGGGAAAGCATGGAACTTACCGGTCTGCGCACTCGTCTCGCGCGACAGAACAGCATATTTTTCGGCCCACTGGCTAAGCGTCAACCGCGGTGGCGGCTGGATATTGCGCCGTCGCGACACCAACAGTTCGCGTCGCAACGCTTCATACCCGATGGCGTAACGCCGCTCTCTAAGCGGTGTTCCCATCTCCATCTCGGGTCAACTCCTCGAGCGCTTCAACAATGATGCTATGCAGGACGTCCTGCACCTCCTGAACCGTCTTCAATCGGTGAATTCGAGGCGCGTGCTCGGACGGGATTGAAAGGAGCTTGGTGCGCACCTTTGCGTACTCTTCTCCGACGGCCTTAGCTACGTCAGCAACCTCGACTACCAGACCCGCATCGCGGTCATATTCGAGCTGCTCACGCAAGGCGAGATAGTTTTCCTTTACGCGCTTCGCCTCTTCGATGTCCATGTCGGCGCCACTTGCGACGAGCAGGCGAACGGCCGCTTGCGCACCGCTCTCACCTTCATGGATTGTTACCTCTCCGTCATGCGAAGTAACACGCTTGCGCGCTCGAGTCGCAGTGTTACCCTGGTTGTTACCTTGCGCAGCTTGGGTAACAGACTCAACGCCAGCGGAACGGTATCTTTTCAGGCGCGCATTCGACGCCTCAACATCTACTTCACCGCCCGCAAACACAAGCCAGCCGCGCTCCTTCCACTTCGTGACCGTCTTCCGGCTGACGTTGTGAAGGGCTGCGAACTCGCTCTGATTCATGACGGCAAACTGTTACCTGTTACCCATTTTCAAAAATTTCACAGCTAGAGAAACATCGCGCGAGCGCAGTGCCCGCGATGCCGGAAGGGCGGGAGGGACCCGCCCCACAATGTGGGATGAGTCCACGCCCGCGGCGGCCCAGCCGGAGACGCACGGCATGGCAGCTATAGCTTCGCGGTCGCGACCGCTCGCGCCATTGCGCGTTCGAATTCGCGGCCGAAATGCTCGTCAGCCACCTCGAAGGCGCGCTCGCCAAATTCGAGGTGCTGCCGGACCGGCTCGGCGTCACCGAACCGGATTAGAAGCTTGAGATGGTCAGACTTGTTGACACCACGCAATGCAACGCCGCGTTTGCCGCTTCGCTTGATCGCCTTGACGTTGGTCGGTCGCTGCCAGACTCCACCGATCGACTCACCGCCCTTCGTCTTTATCGTTCCGACGAAGACATCAGGCCGCGCCTCCAGCCGCTGGAGTGCGTTCCGGCTGAAGTTCCCGTACTGGTTGAGCAACGCCTTATCTTTCGGGTTCAACCACGTCTTGCCGCGGCCGATCAGCTTGTGATCGCCGCCGAACTCATAGGGCTCAAGGTACGCCGCTGCGATGTCCTTCACAAACACGCGCGCTTCAAGATCGCTCTTGCGAGCCCCTTTCACAGCGACGGAATTGATTGTGAATGGCGTCGGCCGATCGAACACATCCGGCAAAGCTGCCTTTTCGGCGACTTGCGCGAGTTTCGCCGTAGCAGTGAGCGCCTGAGAAATAGCGAAAGGCAGCTGATCCCGCTGAAGGCGAGTGAGAGATTTGCTCAGCGCTCGCACGTCAGCGTCAACGCTGATCGCGAACGCCTCCCGCATCATTCGCCCGGCTTGATGGCCGGATGGTTTTTCAGGTCCGCCAGCCGCTCCGTGATGCGGCGGAATTCGTGCACTGCGAAGTTGCCGACGATCCGGAGGAGATGTTCGATCTCTGCGATGATGTCGAGCGGGTGTTCGGTCGACACATCGTCCGCATTCGCGACATCGATGCTGCCCCCCTGAGCCGAGTCAGCGGCGTCGGATTGCGTCGAGCCGATCGCTTGCGAGGATTGTTCGACTTCAACCAACGTCGCAGAAGTCTGCTCTTGGCCGATTTGCGCAGCCGCGCTTTCGTTCAGGTCTTCCATTCGAATCTCCAATGCAAAAAGCCCGCCGATCTCTCGATCAG
Source organism: Burkholderia sp. IDO3 (assembly GCF_003366075.1). Lineage (NCBI taxonomy): Bacteria > Pseudomonadati > Pseudomonadota > Betaproteobacteria > Burkholderiales > Burkholderiaceae > Burkholderia > Burkholderia sp. IDO3. The sequence continues at coordinate 374,922 of NZ_CP028962.1, read as the reverse complement.
CAGGCTTTCTCAGGACGCATCTTCCCGGGAAAGAAATATACGCCGCTTTTTAGGCGTGTACAAGCCATTTTTATAACTTTCTCGTCAACGCAGCACGACGCCCTCCAACAACGCCTGTAACCGCTCCGCCTCTTGCGTCGACAGCAAATAGAGCGGGTTTGGAGGCCGCGGCTCATCGCCCTCCCGGAACTGCTCGTATTCCACGGCGCGCCCATCGGGAGCAACCGCGCGATCAACACACCCCAACTTCATTCCATAGTTGAAGAATGTCAGTCGCCAGTCCCCAAATGAATACTCAATCTCCTCAAATTCCGCTTCGCCCCAGGTCTTGTCGCTGGCAAGGCTGACCGGGATTTTCCCGAGCAAACCGAAGCGCAGCACATCAACAACCTCACTTATTTCAATCCCCATGCTTCCCCCGTCTTATTTGTAATGCATTGTAAGCGACAAATCACGATTTCTGTAAGCTATCGCCGGCCCGGATGACGATCTCAATTTCAGCGGGTACTTTCGGTGGGAGGTGGATTACATCTCTCACACCACCTCGCCGACCCTTACCAGATGTCTTGCCGTAAGCATCGGCAGGAGAGCCTCCTTTGCTGCCTGATACGTCGCGTGCTGTTGACCGACGCGGCGACTGCTCCACACGTCACGCCCACATTCCTTGTTGCGCATGCTCACCGAGATCGCGGCGCGCTGGTCGGACGGCAGCGTGTCGACACACAGCTGCACTTGCTCGGCCTGCTGATCTTCGACCCATTGATCAGCCTGCTCGCCCAACTCCTCATCCGTCATCGGTGACTCGTAGCCGCGGCAAGTTCGGTCCTCCGGGCGGTAGTAATGCGCCAGTTGCTCTGCATGCGACTGGCGAATCTGCCAGCGGTACCAGGTCAGCAAGAGTTCTTCGATTTGTTGGCTCTGATCGGGCGTCATGTTCGTCCTGGTGTCGAATTTGATTTATTGCAGGCCGGCCGCAGCACGGTGCTTGGAATACGGGCCGCGGATGTACCGGTCGAATCGGGCTTTCGCATGCGGGTCGTGATCAAGCAGTGCACGAGTCTCAATGCAGCAGCGCGCACGGATGAACTCGGCTGCATCAGCCGGCGTGTTGGCAGGCTGGCCGCTTGCGCGCATCCAGTCGAGGAATGCCGGCTCGTTTGCCCACAGGCCGGCAAGTTTCGCCAGCGGACCACCTTTCGGTCGTTGGATCGATGCCATCACATGAAAACCCGGAAAGGGATGCCCCAATACAGCATCCAATCGATGAACGATTCCCGTAAATCAACGCCCCGCGGAAACGAGAATTCGATTTCCCCGTGGTCGGCCTCACGCCCGATCACCGGGCAGCCCGTGAACGCGACCAAGCGATCGCCCGAGACGTCGTCGACGCGGCTCGCCGCGATCGCGCGCAACGGCTCGGGCACCGACGACAGTTCAATGCAGGCGATTTCGCTCATGCCAGGCTCTTCAGGAGGGATTGAAGTTGACGCAGCTTTTCGAGGTTGGCCGCGTTTTCGGCATTGCCCTGCTCGATCGTGAGCGCCGCCGTCTCGATGTCCGATGCGAGCATTACGATCTGCGTTGCGAGTGCCCGCGTGCGGTCGGCCAGTTGCGACAGAATCTCGATCGGGAGAATTGCTTGCGGCTCGGTCGCCACGATAGCTTCAGTGGATTTCTGTTCCGGCACCTTCAGCACCTCCCTCTCTCTGACTTCGATACGTTGATAGCGGCCGCGGCTAGCCTCGCGAATCAGACCCGAATCCTTCAGCCGGCCAAGGCACCCATCGATCACCGCCGCGTCCGGTGAACTCTTCGTTACCCGCAAGAGATGGCCGGCGATTTCGGAACGCGACCAAGCCTCCTGAATCGGGACCATCTCAAGGACCTTTTTCGCGATCGCGGATAGGCCGCTGAAAGCGGCGTGATATTTCGCCGGTGTCATTGCGTCTCCCTAAAGTCCAAAACCAACGCGCCGCTCTCCAGAAACTGCCCCATCTCGCGCGACTTCCGATTGCGGTGGACGTATGCCCTTGTCCGGAACACACCCGGCTCCACCCATCGCGCATCGACCTGCGGAATACGCGTCCGGTACATTTCCGGAATAAACGCATCAACCTCGACGGATGCGATCAACTGGCGCTTGACGGTCGCGATTCGGGCGATACGGAACACGGTTGCATCGATCTCGCGCGTCCGTTCGTAGATGACCATCCCGCCGGCCCCGCGCCGTCTCGGGGCGCTGTATGTCCCATCCGGGATTTCGACCCACATCCTCACTGGCAATTTGCTTCTCCCATCTTTCGAGCGCGCACCGGCGCCCATTCCTCGTATGCCCGGTCCCACACATCGAACTTGACCTGCATAGGTGTGCCGACTCGGTTCTGATCGATCCACGCGTGACACAGGTTGCAGCCCGGAACCGTGAATTCGTTTTTCGCCTTCAGTCCACCGGCTTTCCCGTGACGCCCTTGATTCGAGTGACACGGCACCACCGTGTCGTCCATCGGATTCAGTCGGCACAGCTCCGGCACGCGCAGATAGCACGGCTCGCCACGGCAGGCCGCCAGATACTTCGAGCCTTCCGCCACCGTCGGCCGCTTGGCCCGGCGCTTCATCGCGATCTTTCGCGGCGCCTGTTCCGGCAACGGTGAGCTTTTCCGGGACCACGTCCCTCGCGACATCGGCTTCGTGCGCGGTTTGAATCCGGATCGCTTCATGCCGCTGCTCGCCCGACGTCCACCATCGCCCGAATTGCCCGTCCGGCCCACGCAGCCGATTCGGCCAGGCGCTGCTCTCTCTCAATCTGAGCGGCAATCCGGTCTTGGATCTGCTGCGACCGCTTCGAGATGCTGCCTTCGTTGAATCCCTCGAAGGGCTTGCCCGTGTACTTGAGCGGCAAGGCCGTGTGAAACACACCGTCCGGAACGCCCTCCACCTCAGTTCGGGTGAGATAGCCGTCAGCAATCAGCTTCCGGACCATCCCGCGCATACCGCCCCCTTGGTTAAGGCCCAAGACCCGCGCGACTTCAGCAGCGTGGATTCCGGGATTTGCTTTCACACACTCGATCATCTTTTTCGAAACCGGCCCGACCTTGCCTTCAGCCATCAGAATTCCTCCGTTTGCCAGCCACCACCGGTCTTCGCGCGGCCGGCCGTCACTGCAATGAACCGCACCGGGTATTGGTCCGCCGCGACCTTCACCTTCACGCGTGCGTCGTCTTGCCAGTGCCCTTTGACTTCGTGTGCTTCAAGCTGACCGTTTGCCAGCATCACAGCGAAGTCCGGCGTGTAGAACGTGTTGTCCGCGAGACGGAATTTGATCCCCTCGAATCGATACCAAGCGATCTCACCAGCCTGCTTCCTCACCTCGAGGTGCTTGGCGTAACGCTGCTCGGTCTTATTCATCTGACCGACCTTGAGCCGGCCAAGCGCCTGCATGCGTGCTTTTGCGTCGGCCTGACGGTAGGCCGGCGTCGACACGGGTGGCGCGTCGATGCCATCGCTTATGTCGTCGAAACCAGCATCGACATGTGGGCGGCTTCCCGTTGCGTCGTAGACCGCCTTCTGCGCCGCGGTCATCTTCGGCCGCGAGTCCTCGCGCACTCGCGCTGTGCCGACCGTCTTCGTTCCGGCATCAACGCGCATCGGCCATGTGGCTCGCTTCGTCACGCGGCCTCCGGCTGCACGACCTGATCGCGCGGAATGTCGTTGAGATACGCGTACAGGTGCTCGCCGCGCTCTTCGCTCTCGCGGCTCACCGTAGCGAGCAGATGCTCCATCCACGGGCCAGGGCCGAGCGTCTTGCAGACCTTCGCCTTGAACTGTTCGAAGTACTGGAACCGCGCCACATCGATACCAAGCCGCTTGCCTTGGTCGCGCCAGCCAGCGTCAGCGGCCCACCAGCCGTCAGCAGCGCCACCAGCGGCGGCTGCGACATCATCAGGCTTCGCCTCCCAGATCCCAGTCCAGCCACGCAGTACCGATTCGTCGATGGCATCGACAACGCTCATGCCGCGATTGCGGATCTGCTCGAGCTTCTTCAGCGATACACGGGCCGCCGGCCGCGTCCAGGGAATCCCGTTCTTGCCGTTCGCCTTCGCTTCGCGGTGCTCGCACCAGGCATCCCATGCATCGAACGGGAGCCAGTCCGGCAGTTCGAGGTTCAGAAGTTCGGCATGCAACGCAACTCGCGGCGCACGCCGCGCACGTTGGTCGTTGCCTTTCTGTTCCCCTGGTAGTTCCTTGGTAGTTCCGTGTCCCAAATTTGGGACCGTTTCGGCGGAAATTTGGGACTGTTTCGACGGAAATTTGGGACCGTTGCCGTCCAAATCCGGAACTGTTCCGTTTTTGGAACTGTTCCGTTTTTGGGCGCGTTTAACGGTGCCGTTTTCGGAACTGTTCCGAATTTGGGGTTGTTTCGATGGAGGCGGTCCAATCTCAACGACCTTGCCGTCGCGATTGGTCATCTGTACCTTGGGCGCTCCAGCCGGTCTCGTCATCTGGTAGACGATCACCTGTCCGGTGCGGCCGGTGCGCTCGCCCGTGTCTTCGAGATAGCCCAACTCCTTCAGGCGCTTGATGTTCGCGAGGATCGTCTTGCGATCCTGTTCGATGAACTGCTCGATCGCATCCATACTCGCCCACACGCGAAAATCCTCACCGGCGAAGTCGGCGAGCGCGATTAGAACGGCCTTCGGAGACCCTTTCCCGACGTGTTGTGCGCGGACCCAGAATGTAGCTGTGACGCTCATGCTTCCTCGACGATCGACATTTGACGCGGATCAGCTTCGAAGGACGCCGGAGCGTCGCTGTCGAGACCGAGAACCCAACGCAGCGCATCAGCACGCTCACCAGTTGCCTGAGCAAGCTCAGCGGCAATCTGCTTGCGCGTACGCATCCGGGGAGCGGCATCACCCGTCAGTGCGGCCTTCTGCGCGCGCGCCTTTGCGTGCCCCTCCTTGCCGTCGGCAGCAGCGATCACCGTCGCGACCTTCTCGCGCTGCTGTTCCGGCGTCAGCTCCGCCAGCTTCAATGCATGCGATACCGTGATCTGGTCGGATTCGAGCGCGTCACGCACTGCAGCAGTGCAATCGAGCAGACGCAGGGAAGCTGCGACGGTCGGTGCTTCGATGCGGAATTCCGCCGCGATCTGCTCGTCGTCGTATCCGAGATCGCGCAAGCGCTGCATCTTCTCTGCACGGTTGATCGGGCTGTCATGCTCGCGATGTTCGTTCGTTGCGACCATCATGCCGGCGAGATCGGCCTGTTTCCCGCGCTTCGGAAGCGCCGGAACCATGATTACTGCCTCGCCTGCGTCACGCAGGCGGCGGTTTGCTTCGCGTGCCGCAATAACGCGACGGCGCCCGTCGACGACGATCACCGCGCCGGTTTCCGGATCCTTGTGCACCAGGATCGTCTCGAGCACGCCGCGATGACGGATATTCCGCACCATGGCTTCGTCGAACGGCAGCAGCGCGCGCCGATCGAACAGCGGATGCGCCGGGTCTGTGATGAGCGTCAACGCGTCCGGATCGAAGAACAGGACATTGCTCTTGCCGGCCGCGCCGTACGCATCGATGGAATTCTTTGCCACATTTCCTCCTGGAGGGAGATTCAGGCCGCTACCGCGTCAGGCAGCGGGTTGCGATCCGCGAAATCAGGATCGCCAGGTGATCGGATTGAGCCGTCGGCCCGATGCCAGCAGTACAGGGAGCCTCGGCGATGCCAGAACCAGTAGCCGGCGCAGGTGCACGCCATGAGGCGCGTGTTGCGTTTCTGCATCCATGCGTCGATTCGAAAGTCGCGCCGGCCACATACGTTGCACTGCGGCTGCCGGATGTACTCCGGGGGGGGCTTCTTCAGAACCCGGCGGCCCTCGCAATGCCGACAGCGGCAATGGAATCGCGCCATGTCATGCCACCGGCAGGCCGAGCAGCTCTTGCGACTTGCCCGTCGCGGTGCATTTGCGCGTGCCGCGCTTCACGAGCCGATTTGCGGAAAGCAGCTCGTGCGCGCGCCCGCAGACGCTGGAGAGTTTGAGGTTCGTCCTCGTGGCAATGTCCTCGCGGGTCAGCAAGGTCATAGGCGAGTCGAAGCAGTCCATCAATCTTTTGCTTAGCCGTGAGCTCGCCGACGGTAATCGAGTGATAGCTTGCGTGTTGCGTCTCGGAGACGCGATGGCCCGTGCGGGCGCTGAAGAAATCATCCATGCGGCATCTCCTGCGGCTCGAAGCCGCTTAGGACTACGAAATCCGGATATAAACGCTTTCCGCAGAAAACGCTTGTATCGAGATTCCTGCCGCTTACATCACCACCGGCCGCCGCACTCCCCGAATCCTTCGCGCGCGCAATGGCAGTTCACACCGACCTTGCTCATCGTCGACAGGCCATCGAGGTATTCCCGCGAAACGCAGCGCAGTTCCAGCGCGGCAATCCCGGCATCGATCTTTCCGATCGGAATTCCGAGCTGACCGGACAGGAAACGGCTGACCTGCGATTCGTCCCAGCCGAGAGCTTCCGCTACCGGGCCACGGGCACGCGGGTCCGTTAGCGCCTCGCGAAACGCCCGTTCGATGCTGGGTTTTCGGACAAACTCAATCGTGCTCATACCAACTCCATAGAAATCAAAACTGCTTGAATGCCATTGCAGATCGCTACGCGTAACCTGCAAGCACTTACACAACTAGATGCGAACCATCGCTATGCGAGAATCGAAGCCTCTGACCTCCTCAACCAACACACAACGGGGTTCGCATGACCAAGCCGTACACCATGACCGTTCGCGAGTTCAAAGACCGGATCGTCGATCAGATCAAGAACTTGCCCGACGACTCCGAGATCTTCTTCGGGGCCGGCGATCTTTCCTTCTACCGAGTCAAGAATCGCGGGTATATCGGCGATTCGGATATGCCCCGGCTCGTGCAAATCGAGTTCAATCAGGTCTACGAGGTGGGCATCGATCCCGAGCAACCCGACTGATCACTGCGGTTGTAGCCCTTCGGAACCTTGCGGCCGAAGGCCAAGCACTCGACAACGAGCAGCATGGCTTTCGGGTCGCGGCAACCGTAGATCTCGATCGGGAAATCTCGGCCGGGTGCGCGCATCTCGATGACGAAGCTCGGACCGATCTTCACGGTGATCGCGCAGCCCTCACGTGGGTAGTCGTCCCCGCAATAGACATCCGTTACGCCATCAGCCATTTAGGCGCCCTCCTTTCGATCCGGCGTTCCTGCCGGAGGCTGGACATCGTCAGATGCGTCAACGACATTCGGAAAGTCAGCAAGATCGGGCCATGTATCGCGGATCACCTTCGGCGGGAACAGATCGACACGCCTCACTTGTCCGAACGTCTCACGCTCAATCGGCCAACCGTACGGAATAGGCACTGGCCTCTTCTTGTTAGCCCACGCGCTGATGTCGGAAGCATGGGCGTCAATGGCCGCAGCTAGTTTTACTAGCCGCCCGCGCTCTACATCGAGATAGGTTCTGAGATCCATGCTCAGACTTTAGCGAAACGCAAAACGTTTGTCTATAGCGTTTCGCGCATATACGACTTTAGCGTTTTGCTATTGAATGGCCGACATGAAGGACATTGACCAAATCCGCCGCGACAATCTCAAGATCATCGAAGCCGAGAGAGGCGGCCCCGCTTCTGCGGCAGCCGCACTGGGGATGTCACATTCGCAATTTACGAATTTGCGCGATGGCGCCAAGGATTCGAAAACTGGCAGGCCGCGCGGCATGCGTGCTGCTACTGCCCGGAACATTGAGAATCGTGCGGACAAGCCACTCGGCTGGCTTGACACCGACCATTCGGATGCAGTGGCGTCCGCTCAATCGTTTGCGCTTCCCGCTGGCTGGGAGCAGTTGAACGCAGCCCAGCGCGCGCAGGTGGAATCGTTTATCGGCTGGCTTCTCTCGCAGGCAGCCCCCCAATCAACCGACAGTCCGTCAGGCAGCAAGCGATTCGGCAAGGGCGGATAACGGCTCACGATGCCTAACGTGCTTCGGCTCAAGACAGCAATCAGGAAACAACCAGTCTCGCGTAAGCAATAACCCCATCCCGTCATCAGCCAAGCCGATGACGGCGCCCCCCTCTAGAACACACTCCCACCGCCCGTCAAAGTGCAGTTGTGCCACCTCCACGGTGCGTCCGATGAGCGCGTCATTTGACGAGTCGACTACTCTCGCCGTGTCCCCTGGCCTGCATCGCAGGCGCTTGTTCGCATCTTCGTTCATTGGCCGCCCTCGCTTTCATAACGCCACATCACTGTATGAATGTACAGTAGTTTAGCGTCAGTATAAGCCGCCTTTCAACAGCCTTTGTCAGGGCCTGACAAAAGACAGCCTGAGTACCTTGATTCCTTTCAATTTTTGAGATAGCAGGCGGATGGCTCGTCGTCGTCGGCCGCTCACTTCGGCCGTTACAAATTTCATTATGAATTTCGCGTTTCGCTATAGACAATCATTTCGCGTTTCGCTAAAGTTCACTCCAACGCAGCACAGATCGCTGCGCCACCGCCCCGGCGGAACGCTCTCTAACCCTGACGACGGATAAACGACGCGAGCTGCGTGCTTGGCGTCAAGACACATTGGTGTCCCTCCCCTGGCCCCGCGCGGAGGTGAAAGAAAGCACGGGAAATGGCCGACTGATGATCGGCTACCGCATTGCGGCGCCCTGCAACGAGTGGCGTGGTAACTCGTCGCACCGTCCCTGCTCCGGAGCTGGCCCGGCCAGGTGTTGCCGGACAGGGACGTAAAGCAATGCTCTCAAGAGCGCGCATTCGGTCGCGGATACTCCGCACCCACCCACCGAGCAGCAGCGCACGCAGCACTCCGAGTGCGCGCCCTTGAGAGTTTTGACTGCGCTGATCGAATGGCATTGACCTTCAGTGCCATTCCTTGAGCGCGGTCAGGCCGCCAGAAATCTAACCGGCCTCAATATATTTCGGATGACTAATCTATGACCACATTACTTGTTGGTGTCGGTCTCGGTGTTTTCGCTTCGGCCCTGCTCCTCGTCGTCGTGTTTGATCTTCGGCAAGGGCCACGCCGGCAGCGGAAGCAGTGACCAACGCAACCCGAAGGGGAACGACGATGAACAAGCTGCTCGAAACGATCACCGCGCATCTCGCCACAAACGCGAAGAACGAGATCGTGCTGCCGATCGCTGGCTCCCGGAATTCGCTGTTTCTCAAGGCCGATACGGTCAACACGATGACAGCGGAGGGCGAAGGCGTGCGCATCAATGGCATCCGCTACTTCGAGTCGCAAGTGCATTACTGGGAAGCCTAACAACCGCTCCCGCTACAGGAGAAAGGCCGTGAGCAAATCCGCAGAAGCCGCCGTCGCGCAAATGCGCGCGCGGACAGGGATCGAGAACCCGGTCGTTTGGGTTTCGGATTTCCAAGAGCGCTGCATCGAAGTGCTTTCCGATGCGACGACGAGCGTTTCGACCGCTGACCTTGCCGTCCGCCTGAACACGTCGCGCGTGGCGATCGTTTCGGCAATGCGCTCGCTCGAACGCAAGGGGCTGGCAGGGAGCCATCGCTGGCCCAACGACCAATGGGCCGCGCTGTACTGGTTCATTCGCCGCTGAAAAACCGCTCCCGCCACGGCGGCCAATCACACCACACCGAGGAAGCCGAGTGAATACCCGCACGAAAGAGCAGATCTACGACGAGCAGATTTCGCCGCTCATGACGCAGATCATCGCGATCTGCAAGGAACACAAAATTCCGATTCTCGCGTCGTTCTTCACACCTGGCGAAGACGATCCCGAGCTCGCGGTTACGACCGCGCTGCTCGGCAACGGGTTCGAGGCACCGGTCAATTTCAGCAATGCCCTGCGCGTGCTGCGGCCCGAACTGTTTGCCGGGACGCCGCTGATGCTTCGACTCGATCACGGCAACGGCAGCAAGACGCTGACCGCCATCCTGTAACTGAAGGCAACCACCTGGAGAAAAACATGGCCAGTTTCAAATACGCAATCGGCAGCGACGTGACGATCACCGCGAGCGGCGAAAGCGGCGAGGTCGTCGGCCGCGCTGAATACGCAGCCAGCGAAAACAGCTACCTCGTTCGCTACCGGTCCGCCGATGGCCGCGCGATGGAATGCTGGTGGAGCGAAAGCGCGCTCGCGTAACAGGTCGAAAGGACGGGCGGCCATGCAACACAGTCGCCCGGTTCTCTGCGCGTTAGGCGCGCACTGACGAGACCAAACAAAAATTTCGAGGGACCAATGAACAGCCTTCAGCCTGTATTTCCGCAAAACAAACGATCGCTTGTGACGCGAGCACCGAGCGATAACGCCCTGCTCGCATCCTGCAACGAGCTTCACGGATACGTCGCCAAGGGGAGCGCCGTTGCAATGGCATGCGGCGCCGCTATCGGCTGTGTCTGGTTCCTCTGCGTCGCGTTCCGTGCTGGGGCGCTGACATGGCCCTTCTGAAAATCTGGCTCGGCGCGCTCGCGGCGCTCGTCGTATTCCTCTGTCTTCAGGCGCTCCTTCAGGATCCTGTCGAGCACATGCCGCCTTCGTCTGTCGTCCGTCGTGTCTAGCAACTTCCTCGCTTTATCCCCTTGGCAGCAGCACTTTGCGGGCGTCCTTCGTGTCGCCCGCGCCTTTTTCTGGAGATCCCATGCAAATCCAAATTCCCCCGCTCGCCGAAGGCGAGATCTACCTCTTCGGCCTCGTCGATGCCAATGGTGACATCGAACACACGGTAATCGTCGAAGTCGTCAACGATCGTGCCAACTGGCAGAAGCAAATGGATGCGGCCAAGGCTCGCGATTGCGATCTGGCCAACGCCATCGAATACGCAGCCATTCGTCTCAAGCATCCCAAGCTGGTTGATGAAAACAAGGCCTACTGGATGAACGAGACGGTCAACTGGGATTCCGCCTTCGCGCGGTATCAGGGCTTCCACTACGGCTTCCAGAGCTACGTCCACAAGAGCGCGCTGCTCGGCGCCGTGGTTGTCCGCAGATTCAAAAATTAATTCATTCAGTCATTCGCTGAGCTGATCGAACCACTAACCCTACCCGGAGTCATCTATGGCCGTAGTAACCCTGCAGGAGATCGAGGCCAAGCAGCAAAGCCTCAACGCGGACCATGTCCGCATGAACGAGATGATCGAGCGCTTCAAGGCGCAATCGCAGGCATCCGAATTTCGTCTCGATGCCGTCACCATTCCTCTCGCGCCTGGCGAGCATTGTGCCGGCCCGGTGCTCAACGAAGACGGCTCGCTGAGCCATTACGTCATCCTGATGTCTGTCAGCGATGACGACATGAACTGGCAGGCAGCTGGCGAGCATGCCGAAAAGCTCGGCGGCAAACGCCCGGACGATCAGGAAGGCAGCCTGCTTCGCGCCAACCTGCGTCATGTGCTCCGCGATAGCGGAGCCTTCTGGCTTGACGGAGAAGACTCGGACGATTCCGCCTACGCGCGGTTTCAGGGCTTCTACGGCGGCGTCCAGGACGGCATCCGCAAGGGCGCGCTGCTCGGCGCCGTGGTTGTCCGCAGATTTATTCCTTCAGTAATTTAATTATCTAAGTTCGTCATGGGTCTCCACACCGATCTCGACGCATACAAGACTGGCTACGAGCTTCTCAAGAAGACGATGCCCATCGTCCAGAACATGGAAAAACAGTTCAAGGAAGTGATGGGCAAGGACATCGCCAAGGAAACTGGGCGCTTGCTCCGGCTGGTCTATCGCGCCAACGTCGCCGCAGACAAGGTGCCGCACCTTGCTCAGTTGCAAGAGCACGTGAAGTACGTCGAGATGTTGCTTCAACTTTCCCTGGACATGGGAAAGATCTCGCCTCGGCAGTTTTTCGGACTAACGAAGTTGACCGAGAGCCTGGGCAAGCAAACCACGGCGTGGAAGAACTCTTCGCTCAAGCGCCCGCCACATGGAGGTCAAGGCCGCCATGTCTGAGCGCCGTTTCAATCTGGTCGTGCCGCTGGCTCACCAAGCCACCGCCATGCGCAATGAGGATACCGTCAGCCGGCGTGCTGATTGGTCCAGCGCAGTTTCTCGGCTGAGCGATCGGTCGGGCGACGTAGATAGCACGATGGTTCCGCCTACGCGCGGTATCAGAACTTCAACAACGGCAACCAGAACAACAACCACAAGAGCGCGCTGCTCGGCGCCGTGGTTGTCCGCAGATTGGAATGTAGAGATGGACGAGATCGGTGCCAAGGTAGTCACGGCGCACCAAAATTGTCGACGGACGAAACGCAATACCGCGAGCGCATTGGCGTTCGAAATGGATCTCGCGCGAAACATTGTCGAGATCACCGAATCGTTGGTTTCCGGCACATATGTGCCGGGACCATCGAAATGCTTTGTCATCACGCATCCGAAAGCGCGCGAGGTGTGGGCGGCTACCTTCCCGGATCGGGTTGTGCAGCACCTGCTGTACGACCACATTCACGAGCGTTTCGAACGGACCTTTATCGCCGACACATACGCCTGCATCAAGGGGCGCGGCACGATGCGCGCGGCCGAGGCTCTCGAAACGAAAATCCGATCGATCACTCAGAACTGGACGCGGCCAGCGTACTACTTGAAGTGCGACATCGCAAATTTCTTCGTGAGCATCCCGAAGCCGCTGCTGCTCGAGCTATTCCTTGCGAAGATCGACGAGCCGTTCTGGCGATGGCTGACCGAAGTCGTGCTGATGCACGATCCACGCATCGACTTCAAATTTATCGGCGATCGCGCGTTGATGGATCTCGTGCCGCCGCATAAGAGGTTGCTCGATCGGCCGGCCGAGTTCGGCCTTCCGATCGGCAACTTGATGAGCCAGTTCGGTGCCAACGTACTGATGAATCCATTCGATCAGTTCGTTAAGCATGTGCTGCGCGTGCGGCACTATGCCCGGTACGTCGACGACTTCATTTTTCTCGACGAATCGCCGGCACGCCTGAACGAGATCCTCGCAGAAGTGACGGCGTTCCTGCCGAGCAAGCTCGGTGTGAAGTTGAATCCCAGCAAGACCATTTTGCAGCCGGTCGACCGTGGGGTCGATTTCGTCGGCCAAGTGATTAAGCCGTGGAGGCGATCGACGCGGAAACGAACGCGTAACGAAGCCTTGAGCCGCATTTCGATCGTACCGGACGGTGATGTCCATCAGGTCGCCAACAGTTACTTTGGATTGCTTCGCCAGGCGACGGCCAGTCATCACGATCGAGCGCGGCTCGCGAATGTTGTGCGCTCGCGCGGCCACACCGTCGATCGAGACTTTACAAAGACCTATCGGAGAAAAGTGACGTGAAGCGCTATCCATGCATCGGATCTGAGATGAAAGCGCAAACGAAGCTCTGTTCGTGCTGCGAGAAGGGTGCCGTCAAGCGGATCGACATTCAGACCGACTGGATGCGCGGCAACGACGATGTGTTGCAGGTATGTGAATCGCACCTGGCGATGGCACGCACGGGGAGATGGAGTGAACTGTATCGCGACAACGAATCGACGCAAGCTCGGCGCCGCGCTGCTCACGAAATCGCGACGCTCGTCCCGCGCGTGCGCTGCCCCACATGCAACCGTCGCGTGAAGGAAGCCGGCCTCGTAGATCACATGCGCGACTCACATGGAGTGCTGAAATAATGACCGATACACAAGATCCGCTCTGGCGCGCGCTCGCGCGCCTCGAACACGCTGAGCTGAGCGACACCGATCGCAGCTTGCTGCGGCCGTCATTCGCCGCCCTGAACGGCAGCTCAGCGATGCGTATCCCCGAGACCATCGTCGCGCGCATCCGGCACCTCGACGCGACGCTGCCGAAGACTGCGGAGGCCTGACATGCTCCGTGTCCTCCTTTTCTGCATCAGCGGCCGGCTGCCGTGCAGGATCATCAGCGACGCTGGCAGGCCCTACCTCGAGCGCTACTACCTGATCACGTTCTTCGGCGTGCGGGTGTACCTGCACCGCTTCGTCGACAGCGACCCCGATCGCGGCCTGCACGATCATCCGTGGCCGTGGGCCGTCTCGCTGATTCTCGCCGGCTGGTACTACGAGCAGACGCGTGCCGGCACGAAGATCGTTCGCTGGTTCAATGCACTGATCGGCGACTCGTTCCATCGCGTGATCCTGCCGCGCGACCACGGCGTGCACGAGTGCTGGACGATCTTCGCGCACCGCGCGCGCCGCACCAAGGAATGGGGTTTCCTGCGTGACAAGGGTCAGCTGGGCCGCGTGTACACCGCCCACAAGCCCGGCGCGGAGGATCAGTGGTGGAAGCGTGCCGCGCTCGGCCGCGTCGAGCCGCAGCGAATGCCTCGCTGACGATTCAGAGCATCACCGCGCGGCTTACCTCGGTCCGCGCGGCATTCAATGGGGCGCCAGTTGGCGCCCTTCTTTTTTCCGATTTCCCTGTGGCACCTATGGATACTCATCGCGAATACAAGGTTTTCGGTTTCTGCTCCGGCCTCGGCGCCGGCATGAAGGGGTTCAAGAAAGCGATCTCGCACGTCGGCGCAATGACTGCTTCATGGCGCGTGGTAGGTGGTATCGACAATGATCCCGCCGCGTGCCGCGATTTCCGGACGATCGTCGGCGTGCCATGCACGCTCATGGACCTCTTCACGCGCGAGCAGTACACCGCATTCCACGATGCCGAGCCACCGCACGGCTGGCGTGAGGCAACTGCGGACGACGTGCGTCGTGCGGCCGGCCACGAGCACCCGCATTGCGTGTTCATCTCCTCGCCGTGCAAGGGCGCGTCTGGCCTGCTGTCGGAAACGCTCAGCCGCACACCGAAGTACCAAGCGCTCAACGAGCTGACGCTGCGCTGCGTATGGCTGATGTGCGAAGCATGGAAGGATGATCCGGCCGAGCTGATCGTGTTCGAGAACGTGCCGCGGCTCGCGACGCGCGGTCGCCACTTGCTCGACCAGATCGGCCAAATACTGCGGCACTTCGGCTACGCGGTAAACGAGACGACGCACGACTGCGGCGTGATCGGCGGTCTCGCACAGAGCCGCAAGCGATTCTTGCTCGTCGCTCGACACATGGCGAAGGTACCAGCGTTCCTGTACGAGCCGCCCGTGAAGCGCCTGCAGGGTGTCGGTACGCTCCTCAGCCGCATGCCGCTGCCGGGCGACGTCGCGGCCGCCGGCCCGATGCACCGCGTACCGTCGCTGCAGTGGAAGACATGGGTGCGCCTCGCGTTCGTCGAAGCTGGCAGCGACTGGCGCAGCCTCAATAGGCTCGCGATCGAGAACGGCCACCTGCGTGATTACCTCATCGTGCCGGACATGCACAACGGCGTGCTCGGCGTGAACCGCTGGGAAGAACCCAGCGGCGTCGTCGCCGGCGCGAGTCGGCCCGGGAATGGGACGTTTTCGGTCGCTGACCCGCGATTCGCTCAGAGCGCAAAGTGGAACGATGGGCACGCATACGGCGTGCTGCCGTGGGATGACCATTGCGGCACGATCGCAGGACAGCAGACGCCAGGACAGGGCTATTACACCGTGGCGGATCCGCGCCACACGGGCCCGGAGAAGCACAACAACGAATTCAGGATCGTGCCGTGGCGTGACGCGTCCGGTGCGATCACGAGCGCGCATGGCACAGGCCAGTGCGTGCAAGATCCACGCGCGTCGACCGGATTCGAAGGCGCGGGCAAGTACCGCGTGACTGGCTTCGACGAGCCGGCCGGCACGGTCATCGCGCGCAGCGATAGCGGACAAGGCGCATTCGCGGTTGCTGATCCACGTCCGGGCATGCGCCGCCAGCGCGGCGACGCGTACCTGACGGGCGGCCACTACGGCGTCGTCGACTGGAATCAGCCCAGCGGTGCCGTATCGGCGGCCGCCGGCCACGACAACGGCCGCTGGTCCGTTGCAGATCCTCGGCTGCCCGCGGCGAACGAAAAGACCGTCGCCGTGATCCGCGCGCTCGACGACACGTGGCATCGACCGTTCACGACGCTGGAACTGGCCGTGCTGCAGTCGCTCGTCGAGCCGGAAGAACAGTTGGAGCTCGACGGTCTTTCCGATCAGGCATGGCGCGAGCGCATTGGCAACGCCGTGCCGCCCGACGCCGCTCAGGCAATCGCCGAGGTGATGGGCACCACGCTGCTGCTCGCCGAGTCCGGCGAGACGTTCCAACTGTCATCGACGCCCGTCTGGGTGCGGCCGGTCGCGATCGCACTGACTGTCGCCCAACCGACCTTCTAAGACGGAGGCCCCTGATGCCATGCACCCCGTTTCGCATCCCCGGCGGCATGTCCGGAATCGTGTGCACACGCGGCCGCAAGCGCGCGCCGCGGTGCTCGGTTCCGGGATGCCAAGCGTCGAGCGCCTTCCAGTGCGACTTCCACACGACCAGGACGAAGACGTGCGATCGCTACCTGTGCGCGGTGCACGCGCATCAGGTCGGCGCCGACGTTCATTTCTGCCCGACACACCTTGCGGAGTCGAGCGGCGAGAAGCAGGCGCAGGGCGAACTTTTCTGAATTGAGGACGTAGATGAATCACCAGATCGACATCTTTTCCGCCGGCGCCCAGCGCATGCAGATGAACGAATCGATCGAACTGACGATCCAGTCGATGCAGGCTTACGGTCCCGTGCATGAGCATTGGGGTATCGCGTGGTCCGGCGGGAAGGACAGCACCGCGACGCTGACGATCGTCTCCTGGTTGATCGACACCGGCCGAATTGCCGCGCCGAAGACGCTGACGGTTTTCTACGCGGATACGCGGCAGGAGCTTCCGCCGCTCGCGATCTCGGCGCTCAAGATTATGGACGAGCTTCGTGACCGGCGGATCCAAGTGGAAATTGTGCGTGCGCCGCTCGACAAGCGGTTCATGGTCTACATCCTCGGCCGCGGCGTGCCGCCGCCGAACAACAACACGCTTCGCTGGTGTACGCGCCAGATCAAGATCGATCCGATGGAGGAAGCGTTGCGCCAGCGCCTCGGCGGAATCGACGGTGGAATCCTGATGATTACCGGCGTGCGCCAAGGCGAAAGCGCGATCCGCGACCGGCGCATCGAGATGAGCTGCGGCAAGGATGGTGCCGAGTGCGGCCAAGGTTGGTATCAACAGGTGCTTCCGAACGCGCGCGGCCTGCGCGGCCGTATCGCGACACTAGCCCCGCTGCTGCATTGGCGAGTTTGCCACGTGTGGGAATGGCTCAAGCACTGGGCTCCGGAAGCCGACTTCGGCGACTGGTCCACGCGCGCGATCGCGGACGCCTACGGCGGCGACGAGGCGGAAGAACTGAACGCGCGCACGGGTTGCATCGGGTGCCCGCTGGCGCAGGAAGAAAAGGCGCTGGAGACGGTGCTCCGCAGCCCCCAGTGGTCCTATCTCGCCCCGCTGCGCGGTATCAAGCCACTGTGGCGCGAGCTGCGTGAACCGCATCACCGACTTCGCAAGCCTGGTCTTGAGAAACTGAAAAGCGGCGGCGTCGCGAAGAACCCGCAACGCCTCGGGCCGCTCACGTTCGAAGCGCGCCGGATGGCGCTCGATCGGATCCTGTCCATCCAGGCCGAATGCAACGGCATCGCGCGCGCCGCCGGGCGGCCGCTGATCGACCTGATCGACGCAGAGGAAGCGGCCCGGATCCGCGAGCTGATCGCCGCGCAGACGTGGCCGCAAGGATGGGAAGGCGATGAGCCGACGGGTGACGTCGTGCTCGACGTCGTGTATGCCAACGGCGCGGTACAGCCGCGCCTCTTCAGCGAGGAAGACGCAGCATGACCACCAACACCTACGGCGGCTATACCACCACGCAACTGCGTAAGTTCATCGCACATACGTTCGATCCGGTGCACGGCGGCGACACGATAGACGAGCTCACCGGCAACACCGCGTCGAGTGCGAACATCGTGCGCGACCTGCTCGACGCCATCGAGCCGCAGAAAGACGGCGATCTGCTGCGCCCGATCGCCCGCTGGGTCTACAACGCGGTGCGCGTGAACCTCGACCTGCTGCACGGGATCTGCAGCGAGTTCGGTTGCCCGCAGGGCGAAGACGTCGCGACGTGGCTACGAGCGCGACTTGCCGCACACACACCGACGGACGATCGGGCAGCACGTCTCGACGATGCCGACATCGACACGATCGCCGAGTCGATGCCCGGCGGCCTCGATAGCTTCATGAAGCAATGGGGCTGGCGCCAGTTCGCACGCGCCGTCGAGGACGAGGTGATTATCAACGTTGCCCGCACCGCATCTGCCAGCGAGACGATGGCGGAAAGATGGATGACGGTCGCTGATCAGTTGCCGCCACTGGGACATGATGTACTCGTTGCTGTCCAGTTCTTCGGCCCCGGCGACTGGCGAATCAAGGTCGGAGCGCTCAATGACCAAGGCCAATGGCGTGTTTTCGGTGGCTCGTGGGCACCCACGCACTGGATGCCGCTGCCCGACGCACCAGTCGACGCCGCCCGCGCAGAAGACGGTCGCTGAACTCAGCCGTACCGGCTCAGCCACTCGACCGAGAAGTTCTTTGCGTACTCAACAGCCCTCTCTTCCGTTTCGAACTCGCCCAGGTTCCGAAACGCAGCCTCTCGACTGAAACCAACCTTCGTCACTTCGACCTGCGCAGCGAACTTACCGTCATCGGTGGAGCGCGGCGTGCAGTTCATCTCATACCCACGCATCAGGAAAACCGTCTTCATCTGGTGCCCTCTGGAAAAACCGGGAGGAATCGTAGCATGTCGACGTCGGCACACAACCTGTGGACGACCAGCGAGGTGCGCCTGCTTGCGCGCCTCTATCCATCAAATACGCCGACCGCCGAGCTATATGCAGCATTTCCTCGGCATTCTCGGAAATCGGTTCAGACCTACGCACGCATCGTCCTGAAGGTCAAACGACCCCCGCGCCGCCGTGAGCAATTCGCGGCACCTGCATGGGATCGCATGCGTGCCATCCTCGAGCAGGAAGCGCTATCCGTTCGCGAGCTTGTGAAGCGTTGCAATGTCAGCCAGCAGCGAGTTAGCGAGCTGCTGACCATTCATCGCGTCGAGGTGTACATCTCCGACTGGATCCCGCCCGTCGGCAAAGCTCAATGGCGTCCGATCTGGTCGTACGGAAAACAGCCTGACATGCCCTGCCCCGGCTCGATCAAGTCTGCTGCAGCACGTGCGGCAAGCACCGCCCAACGGAGAAATCCGTTTCTTGCAGCCGCGGGCCTCGTCACCATTCCGACTGGCGTGCGCGGTCGAATCTTCCGGCAGTCGATGGACATCAACGACGAGGAGCTTGCTGCATGAGCACTCGAACCGTGATCGAGATCAACCATGACTTCCTATATCGGCTGCTCGACGATCCAGTCGCGCTCGCCGCCATGGTGCGCTCTATCTGTTGCGACCACCAGGCCGAGCTGAACGACGACAACCGTCGAGGCCGACCGCTCGACCTCGGCGGAGGCATTTGCATCATCTACCGCCGTCACCACAGCGAAGTCGCACGCTTCGTTACCAAATTCTTGAGCATCGACCTATGAGCGAAACAATTCAGCGTGCGCTAACCCTGAAAGAGGCGGCCGAGCTGCTCGCGATTTCGTATTCAACGATCTACGCGAACCGCAAGTCATTGGGGTTCTTCAAGATCGGCGGTGTCTGGCGAATCTGGCCGGAAAATTTGAAATCCGCATCGCAAGGTTACAATTCTGACCGACCGGCGCGGACGGCACAGGAGGAAGTATGTCCATCCGAAAGCGCAGCGGCGTCTATTACCTCGATCTCCGCACGCCAAGTGGAGAAAGAATACGCCGCTCTTGTGGGACTTCCGACCGGAAGGAAGCTGAGGAATATCACGACAGGGTGAAATCGGAGATGTGGCGCACGTCGAAGCTCGGCGAACGCGAGCGTCACACATATAAGGAAGCCGTCGTGCGATTCCTGAAAGGGCTGTCATCAGATCGAGATCGAAGCGATAAGGCCCGACACCTTCGCCACTTCGGTGAGAAGTTCGTCGGACGCTATATCGACACTATCAAAGCGACTGAAATCATGGCAGCCCTTCCGGACAAGTTGTATGGAGGTACCCGGCCCGGCAGGCCAAAATCAGCAACGCGCAACCGATACCTTGCGACCATCCGCGCAATGCTGAATGAAGCAGCAAATAAATGGGGATGGCTTGAGAGGGCGCCCAAGTTGTTCGAGGAGCGGGAGTCGAACAAACGGATCCGCTGGATCACGCGCGAGGAGGCGCAGCGGCTGCTGTTGAGCATCAATACCGACTGGCTGAGAGACGTTACGGCGTTCGGATTTGCGACAGGGTTGAGACGCGCCAATATTTTCGACCTCGAATGGTCGCAGATCGACCTCGTCGCGAAACGCGCGTGGATTCATCCAGATCAAGCAAAGGCGCGAAAGCCCATTGGGGTACCGCTGAACCGGGAGGCTGTCGAGCTGATTCGACAGCAGATCGGTAAGCACCACCACCTTGTTTTCACGCGCCGAGGTAAGCGAATCAAGGTGCTTGACTGGAACCAATGGAAAGCCGCTTGCGCGCGCGCGAACATCGAGAATTTCCGGTTCCACGATGTTCGGCACACCTGGGCGAGCTGGCACGTCCAGGGTGGGACGCCGCTCGAGCGTCTGAAGGAATTGGGCGCTTGGGCGACGTATGAGATGGTGCTGCGTTACGCACACTTGGCACCAGATCACCTGGCCCAGCATGCAGAGGCGGTCACAGTTTGGGCACAACCTGAATCGGATATTTGTGGCACAGCTATCCGAGCGGCATCGTGAAGTAGTCGAAAGCCTTGCTGCGTAAGGGTTTCGACGATCTTGCATTTGCCGTATCCCGATCATCACTCGGGACACGTGATCGGATGCCAGATGCGGTCCATCCCGAGTTCCTTGAGCACGCGCAGCCCGAGCGCGTTGGCCTCCGATTCCCGCATGCCGGGCCGGATACCGGCCGCGATCGCGTCGACGGCCTGCCACGTCATGGTTCTTGCATGCTGCATCGCATCGAGCGAAAAGGCTTCGCCGACGGCTTCCCGGTGCGTCGAATTCACAATGGTGCTCCCGTGCTGATGAATGTGGGTCGGTGCGTTCGAATATCGTTTCGATATGCACGATCGAATATATCGTGTTCCGCGCCGATGCGTCGTGTGGTTGCGGCGTTGCGTGCCGTCACAGCGAAACGGGCGCTCCGCACTGGAGCGCCCGTTCGGCGGACGTCGCCGGCTTCGGCGACGTCCGTGCTGCCCGTCGATCAGAACTTGTGACGCAGGCCGATACGCGTGACGAACTGCGTGTTCGCGCCCGCGTTGCCGATGAACGACGTCGACGAACCGATTTCCGCCTGCACCGGCACCGCGCGGCCGTTGACCGTGTTGCTGCCCGACGCCTTCTGGTAGGCCGCGCTCACGTACACGTCGGTGCGCTTCGACAGCGCGTAGTCGACGGCCGCGTTGACCTGGTGCCACTTGCCTTCGAAGCGGTCGTCGAGCTTCGAGAACGTGTAGCCGAGGCCCGCGCTCCATGCCGGCGTGAACGCGTAGCGGCCGCCGATTTCGTAGTTGTTCAGCTTCGACGAATCGCCCGACAGCGGCTTGAACGTCGTATGCGTCCAGTTCGCCCACACGAGGCCCGCCGCGATCGCGTAGCGCGCGCCGATGCCGAACGTTTCGAGGTCGCGCAACCCGAGCGTGTTGATGTTCGCGATGCTCACGCCGAAGGCCGGCGACGCGCCGTTCGGGAAGCGGATGTTCGTATACGCGGCGCCGATGCCGAACGGCCCCTGCGCATAGTTCGCACCGAAGCTGTACGTGCTCGACGCGCCCTGCGTGGCGTTCGTGCCGGTGGTGGTCGGCGTGCCGGCGAACTGGGTCGAGTTCGAGAAGCCATACATCGCGCCGAACGTCAGGCCCGCGAAATTCGCGCTCTGGAACTTCACCGCGTTGTTGATGCGGCTCGACGTCAGCTGGTCGAGGTCGTTGATGTGATACGCATAGTTGCCGGCCGGCGTCTGGCTGCCCATCGTGTAGTTGCCGCCGATGTAGTCGGTCGAGAACGAGTACTGACGACCGAACGTCAGCGAGCCGATGCCGTTCTTCGACAGACCGACGAACGCCTGACGGCCGAATATCGCGCCGCCCTGGCCGATCGTGCCGTCGCCGCTGCTGAAACCGCTTTCCAGCACGAACAATGCCTTCAGGCCGCCGCCGAGATCCTCGGTGCCGCGGATGCCCCAGCGGCTGCCCGACGCGACGCCGTCGCCATACTTGACGAGCTTGTCGTGCCCCGTCGACGTCGCCACCTTGTTCGAATACGTGACACCCGCATCGATCAGCCCGTAAAGCGTGACGCTGCTTTGCGCGTGTGCGGCGCCGAACATCCCGAGTGCGGCCGCGGCCGCGATGGTCTTCTTCATGGTGCTTCCTTTTGTTGTGAGCGCACGCGTTTGCATCGCTGCTGAACGCGCGGCGTGTTGACGAAAAACGATGACGAACGGGGGCAAGCCGCGCCGGATCGGCCGGACGTGCGTACGCCTCATGCGCGCTGCACGATGTTCGGAAACGATGCCGGTATGGACTTGCTGAAGCGGCATGCCGCAAGGACAGCCGCTCGACTTGCAGCGTCGTGATCGCGTGCGCATCGATACGCACGCGATCACGACGCGTTGCCCCGGCGATGCCGGCCAGAATCTCTTCCGGCTTTCGTGGAGCGGATGGACGGCGCGATGCCTGTCGGCATCACGACCTTCGATATATTTTTCAAAATATATCGAGTTGTCATCAAGCGGTAAACAATTATTCGGGCTCCTGTCGCCTTTCTTCCACAGGCGTCGCGCAACGTGCCCGGGAGCGGCGAGCCGGCGGCGACCGCCGAACGCGGCCGGGCATGCGCCGGCATCCCGCATAATCGGGCGTTGAACGAAGTCGCGACGAGCGCATTGTGCGCGCGCAGCAATCCGAAACAGGAACGAGGGGGTGCGCCGGCTCGCCGCACGATGGCGGCGCCCGCTCCGGGGAATACCGGGCAATCCCGCTGAAGACAGGACACCGACATATGGACCGAGCCGAGCACATCAGCATCGAACAGGTGGTCGACCTTCCCGCCGATGAACTGAATAGGTGCGACTTCTCGTTCGAGATCGCGTGGGAACTGAATGCGCCGTACCAGGATCTGCTCGATCTGCGCGCGCTGCCCGTGCAGCGCAAGGACTACGGCTTCGCCCCGACCGGCGGGGCACGCGACGGATCCGGCGGCACCGCGCTGTTTCGGGCGACCGCGGGCGGGCGCCTCGCGGGATTCCTCGCCATGACGGAAAGCTGGAACGGGATGGCCGAGATCGCGGAACTCGCGGTCGACCGGACCTGCCGGCGGCAAGGTATCAGCCAGTTCCTGCTGGCCGCGGCGGAAGCGTGGGCGCGCAGCCGCGGGTTCGGCTTCATGCGGCTGGAGACGCAGGCGAACAACGTCGCAGCCTGCTGCACGTATGCCCGCGCGGGTTTCGTCGTGGGCGGGCACGACCGCTTCCTGTACGCCGACGGCGCGAACGACGGCGAAGTCGCCCTCTTCTGGTACAAGGATCTGCGCGACGGGCAGCGCGCGACAAGCCGGACGGTCGACCCGGAATCGGTGCTGCCGCCGGCCTGACCGAATTCCGGCCGCCGTCCCGCTTCGGAACTACCTGTCGGTTACTTCCGCGTCGCGACGATGAACAGGCGCGGAAACGGCAGCAGCACGGTGCCGTCGTCGAGCACCGGATAGCCGTTCGGCCCCGCGACGGCTTCGCGGTAGCGCGCGACGAACGCAGCGCGCTCGCCTTCGTCCAGCGCCGCGAGGAACGGCCGCAATGCGCTGCCCTTGAACCATTCGACGACCGCATCGGCGCCGCCGCTCAGCGGGTGGTAGTACGTCGTGCGCCACACGTCCACCCGCGAACACAACGGCGACAGCAGCGCGTAGTAGTGCCGCGCATCGAACCGCGCGGTGCGCGCGGCCTGCTTCAGCTTCTCCGCCCACGGCCCGGCCGCGGCGACTTCGCGCATCAACCGGTGTGCCGGTTCGTCGAGGTTGTCCGGCATCTGCACCGCGAGATGGCCGCCCGGCGCAAGCCGGCCAACCAGCGACGGAAACAGCGTGTCGTGCGCGGGCACCCATTGCAGCACCGCGTTCGACAGGATCAGGTCGTAGCCGCCCGGATCGTCCCACGTGGCGACATCGGCCAGATCGAAACGCAGCGCAGGCAGGCGCTTGCGCGCGGCCGCGATCATGTCCGGCGATGCGTCGATCCCGCGCACCGTCGCGTCCGGTGCGCGTGCGATCAGCGCCTCGGTCGAGTTGCCGGGCCCGCAGCCGATGTCGATCGCGGTGCGGATCGGCGTGTCCGGCACGGCAGCCAGCAGATCGCGCACGGGCCGCGTGCGTTCGCGCTCGAATTGCATGTACTGGTTCGCGTATGGGTCGAGTGGGGTCGTCACGATAGTCCTCCGGGTCGGCGTGGACGGTGCCGGAATACGGGCAACCGTCGATACAACGCATTCTGCGATCCCGACGATCGTCAGTAAAATGAATTTAATATCACTATTGATTCAAAATTCTGATGAAAATAGATACGCTGGGTGTGCAGGCCTTCGTCGCGATCGCCGACGGCGGCAGCTTCAGGCAGGCCGCCGAGACGCTGCACGTGACGCAAACGGCCATCACGCAACGGTTGCGCAAGCTCGAAGCGTTTCTCGGCGTCGCGCTGGTCGAGCGCACGACGCGCCGCACGGCGCTCACCGAGATCGGCCGGCGTTTCCTGCCGCAAGCGCGCCGGTTGCTGAGCGAGCTGTCGGATGCACTGACCGAAATCCGCGAAACCGGCCTGAGCCAGCGCGGCGACGTGACGATCGCGTGCGTGCCGACCGTCGGCGTGCAATATCTGCCCCGCATTCTGCGCGCGTTCTCCGAACGCCGGCCGCACGATCGCGTGAAGATCCTCGATCACGCATCGGCGTCGGTGCTGCAGGCCGTATTGCGACGCGAAGCGGAATTCGGGATCGGCATCGCCGGCGATCAGCACCCCGAACTCGTCAGCGTGTCGCTGACCGATGACCCTTACGTGCTCGTGTGCCGCGACGATCATCCGTTCGCGAAGCGGCGGCGGATTCGCTGGGCGGCGCTGCAGCCGCATCCGCTGATCTTCGCCGGCGAAGTGAGCGGCAATCGCGGGTTGCTCGAAGGTGCGCTGAAAACGAGCGGCGTGTCGCTGCATTCGTTCTACGAAGTGCAGCGCAGTTCGACCGCGCTCGGGCTCGTCGCCGAAGGGCTCGGCGCGGCCGTGGTGCCGAAGCTCGCGATTCAGAAGAATGCGTATCCGATGATCCGCACGATCGCGCTCGTCGAACCGTCGGTATCGCGCACGCTCGTGCTGGTGACGCGCAGGGCCGCGCAGTTGTCGCCCGCGGCGCGGGCGTTGTACGACATGATCGTGGAGCGCGCGGCGCCGGGGCATTGATCGGGAATGCGGCGAAGATGCTGCCGGAACGGCAGCCGTTGCGGACAGTCAACCGCGTCGCATGCTTCGTTGCCCTGCCGCGCGATGTCGGTGGATGTCAGGAGGATGCCGCTATCCGACGGTGCGTACCCCCTGCCACCACCGCGCAATCCCGCTCACAGCGCCTTGACCATGAACACCCGCGCCGTGCCTTCCGGTTCGCACGGCACTTCGCCGAACGCCTCGTAACCCTGCTTGCGGTAGAAATCCGGTGCCTGGAACGTAATCGTGTAGAGCACCGCACGGGCGCATCCGCGCCGCTTCGCTTCCGCTTCGGCCTCGCGCAGCAGCCGGCTGCCGAAGCCGCCGCCACGCAGCGATTCCGGCAGGTAGAAAAGGTCGATGAAGAACAACCCGAGCGACGTCCGGCCAGTGAGGCCGCCCAATACCTCGCCGGTCGCGGGATCGGTCACGTAGACATCGAGCGCCGCCGTGTCGGATCGCCCCGTCATCGCGTGGTTGAATTCGCCGAGCTTGCTGCTGATGAAGTCGCGTGCGGCCGGTTGTTCGGTGTCGGTCAGCTGGAAGGAAACGTCGGGATGTGCGGTCATGTAGTCAAGGCGGGCGTGAACGGGCGTCGCACGACTATAGCGCGTCCGCATGCTGCATGACGGGCGCCGAACGAGACCCCTGACGCACTTCATGACAAAAGCGCAAACGGCGGGCGCATCGCGCGCCCGCCGCTACGACACCCGCCGTACCCGCTCAGGCCGCCGCGAACGCCGCCTTCATGTCGGCTACCCGGCGCCGCTCGCGCGCGATCATCGCCTGGTTCACGACGATCACGCCGATCGTCACGGCCGAGATGAACAGCGTCGCCAGCGCGTTCATCTCCGGGTTCAGCCCGAGCCGCACGCGCGAGAACACCACCAGCGGCAGCGTCGTCGATCCCGGCCCGGAGAGAAACGCCGACAGCACCAGATCGTCGATCGACAGCGTGAACGACAGCAGCCACCCCGACAGCAGCGCCTGCGAGATCAGCGGCAGCGTCACCACGAAGAACACCTTCAGCGGCGTCGCGCCCAGATCCAGCGCGGCCTCTTCGAGCGACTTGTTCATCTCCTTCACGCGCGACTGCACGATGATCGCCACGTACGACACGCAGAGCATCACGTGACCGATCCAGATCGTCACCATCCCCCGACCCTTCGGCCAGCCGAACATCTGCTCCAGCGCCACGAACAGCAGCAGCAGCGAGATCCCCTGGATCACCTCCGGAATCACCAGCGGCGCGTTGATCATCCCCGTGTACAGCGTGAAGCCCTTGAAGCGGCCGAAGCGCGCGAGCACGAAACCCGCCCACGTGCCGATCACCACCGACGCCGTCGCCGTCAGCAGGCCGATCTTCAGCGACAGCCACGCGGCGGTCAGCAGCTCGTCGTCGTCCAGAAGCGCCGCGTACCACTTCAGCGAGAAGCCCGACCACACCGTCACCAGCTTCGACTCGTTGAACGAGTACACGACGAGGCTGATGATCGGGATGTACAGAAACAGGAAGCCGAAGGCGAGAACGCCCGTCGACAGCGGTTTGCTCGGCTTGATCATTTCGCTTCCTCCAGTTCCTTGACCTGGTAGTACTGGAACAGCGCCATCGGCACCAGCAGCAGCATCACCATCGCGACCGTCACCGCGGACGCCATCGGCCAGTCCATGTTGTTGAAGAACTCGTCCCACATCACGCGGCCGATCATCAGCGTGTCCGCGCCGCCGAGCAGTTCCGGAATCACGTACTCGCCCACCGCCGGGATGAACACCAGCAGGCTGCCGGCGATGATCCCGTTCTTCGACAGCGGCAGCGTGATGCGCGTGAACGCGACCCACGGCTTCGCGCCGAGGTCGTACGCGGCTTCGAGCAGCGTGAGGTCCATCTTCACGAGGTGCGCGTACAGCGGCATCACCATGAACGGCAGGTACGAATAGACCATCCCGATGTAGACGCCCGCGTCGCTGTGATAGAGGCGCAGCGGCGTGTGGATGATGCCCAGCGCGATCAGCGCGTGGTTCAGCAGGCCGTCGTCCTTCAGGATGCCGATCCACGCGTACACGCGGATCAGGAACGACGTCCAGAACGGCAGCATCACGGCCATCATCAGCACGTTGCGGCGCGCCGGTTCCGCGCGCGCGATGTAGTACGCCATCGGATAGCCGATCAGCAGGCAGAGCAGCGTCGACACGGCGGCCATCTTCAGCGAGCTGAGGTAGGTCGCGATGTACAGGTCGTCCTGCAGCAGGAACGCGTAGTGCCCCAGTTGCAGCGCGAAGTGCACGACGCCGTCCTTGAACTCGACGAGCGACGTGTACGGCGGAATCCCCATCACCTGGTCGGCGAAGCTGATCTTGAACACCAGCACGAACGGCAGCGCGAAGAAGACCGTGAGCCACAGGAACGGCACGCCGATCGCGACGCTGCGCCCCGACGGCAGGAAGCGCGACAGCAGCGCGAAGCGGCCCGCGCGGGCGCGGCCCGGGCCGGTGCTTGCGGCGCCGGTCGGCACCGGCGCGGACGGCGCGGACGGTGTGGAAGTGGAAGTTCTCATCATGTCGTCCTCATTGCGTCAGCACGACGCCGCTGGCCGGCGACCACGACACGAACACGTCGTCGTTCCACGAAGGCGCGCTGTCGTGCATCAGGTGCGAGCTCGACAGGTTCGACACCACCGTCTTGCCGCTCGGCAAACGCACGTGATACAGCGAGTAGCTGCCCATGTACGCGATGTCGGTCACGACGCCGCGTGCCCAGTTGTGATGCGAGCCGGGCTTGTCGCGCGACACCTGCACACGCTCCGGGCGCACCGAGATGCCGACCGGCATCCCGAGCGGGCCGGACACGCCGTGGCTCACGTACATGCGTGCCTCGAGATCGTCGCTCTCGACGAAGATGTGATCGGGTTCGTCCTCCACCACGCGGCCTTCGAACAGGTTCGTCGAGCCGATGAACTCGGCCGAGAAGCGGCTGTTCGGGTATTCGTACACTTCGCCGGGCGTGCCGATCTGCACGATCTTGCCTTCGCTCATCACCGCGAGGCGGCTGGCCATCGTCATCGCCTCTTCCTGGTCGTGCGTGACCATCACGCAGGTCACGTCGACCTTCTCGATGATGTTCACGAGTTCGAGCTGGGTCTTCTGGCGGATCTTCTTGTCGAGCGCGGACATCGGCTCGTCGAGCAGCAGCAGCTTCGGGCGCTTCACCAGAGAGCGTGCGAGCGCGACGCGCTGCTGCTGGCCGCCCGACAGCTGATGCGGCTTGCGCTTCGCGTACTTGCTCATCTGCACGAGCGCGAGCGCATCGGCCACGCGTTCCTTGATCTCGTTCCTGGGCGTGCCTTCCTGCTTCAGCCCGAACGCGACGTTCGACTCGACCGACATGTGCGGGAACAGCGCGTACGACTGGAACATCATGTTCACCGGGCGGCGGTACGGCGGCAGCGACGCGAGATCCTCGCCGTCGACGAAGATCTTGCCGGAGGTGGCCGTCTCGAGCCCGGCGAGCATGCGCAGCAGCGTCGACTTGCCGCAGCCGGAGCTGCCGAGCAGCGCGAACAATTCGTTCTTCGCGATCGTCAGGTTCACGTTGTCGACGGCCGTGCTGTCGCCGAATTTCTTCACGACGTTTTCGATGCGCACGAAGGCGTCGTTCGGCTTGAGCGTGTCGGTCGTCGCGTTCCGACGTACTGCCTCAGGTGTACTGAATGAATCCCGTTTCATGATGGTCCGTGTTGAGAAAGTATGCGAATGTCGGGGGTCATGCACGACCACTCGTGCGGCCGCGCGGTGCCTGCGGAGAGGGATCGAGCGATTCCTCATCCGGGTCGTGTGGCGCAAGCAAGCGGGTGTCGGAGCAAAGTGCGACGATCAGCGGCGGCGGCATCCGGCCGGCGCACGGAACGGCGCCGGCACATCGCGCACGGCGATCGTCGGCGGCCGCTCGGGCACGCCGTCGGCTTCGTTCGCCATGCTGGCTGTCATGATGATTTCATCGGTTTTCATCGGGCTTTCCGCACGCATCTGTCGTCTCCAGTGCGAATTTTTAAACCCGTCAAAAACCTTTTGGATCGCGGATTTCCGTTCCGGACATTGAACGGAATCGATGTGAGAAGGGCCGGGAAAACGGGGCGCGGCACGCGCCCGCGCTGCCATGCGGGAAACCCGGCCGGCACGATGGCCGCCGGGCGAAGCGGAGGGTGGGGAAAACGAGCAGTCGCGGCGGCGGTGCCGCGCCGCCGGCATCACTTGGCGTTCAGTTCCTTCCAGCGCTGGTAGACGCGAATCGCGTCGCCGTGCTTTTGCTGCACCATCGGCAGGCGGCGCGCCTCGACCGGCTTCGCATACTCGGCATAGAACGTATCGAGCTCGAAATACTTGCGGTCGTCGCGATAGAACGGCGCGTAGTCCTCGCGCGTCGTGATGTAGATCACGCGCTTCGGGCTGCAGTAGTACAGCGAGCCCAGGCACATCGGGCACGGGCTCGCGAGAATGTAGATCTCGCAGTCCGTCAGGTGCTCGGTGCCGAGCTTGCGGCACGCATCGCGCACCGCGAGGATTTCCGCGTGCGCGGTCGGATCGCTCGTCTGCGCGACGAGGTTCGGGCTTTCCGCGACGATCTCGCCGTCGCGCACGATCACCGTCGCGAACGGGCGGCCGCCCTCTTCCACGTTCTTCATCGCGAGATCGATCGTGCGTTTCACAAAATCCATGGCTGTGTCCTCGTTGAAACGAATTGGCGGAATCGCGCGCCGGCCGGCAGCCGGCGTGCGTCAGACGAATCCGCGCCGCACGACCTCGCGGCCGCGGCGCGGCAACCGCATCAGAACGGCTTGGTCGGCAGGTACTTGCCGTCGAGCGTGATCACCGCGCGCGAACCGCCTTCCGGATCGTCGACCTTCTTCACGTCGAGCCGGAAATTGATCGCGCTGATGATGCCGTCGCCGAACTTCTCGTGGACGAGCGCCTTCAGCGTCGTGCCGTACACCTGCAGCATTTCGTAGAAGCGGTAGATCGTCGGGTCGGTCGGCACGCGATCGTCGATGCTGCCGCGCAGCGGAATCGTCTGCAGCAGCAGCACCGCGTCGTCATCGAGGCCGAGCTTGCCGGCGACGCTGCGCGCCGCGTCGGCCGGCAGCGCGTGCTGGCCGAGCAGCGCGGCCGTGACGAACGCTTCGCTCAGGCCGGTGCCTTCGGTGAGCTGCGCGAACGACAGGTTCTTGCGCGCCTTCGCGAGCACGACGGTTTCGGCAAGCGCGTGGCGTGCGCTCTGGCTGTGCTGGGACTGAATCATGGCAATACCTCGTGGGTGAACAAACAGGTTTCAGGCCGCGGCGGACAGCGCCGCAGGCGTCGCGCGTACGCCGGGATGCCCGGCGAGCGACACGAACCGGCCGGTCGCGCCGTCGTACGCGTCGATCGAGCCCGACTCGATGTCGTAGACCCAGCCGTGCAGCGCGAGGCGGCCCTCTTCGCGCGCGAGCCGCACGGCGGGATGCGTCTTCAGGTTCGCGAGTTGCGCGATCACGTTTTCGCGCACCATCGAGTCGATCCGCTCGCGCTCGCTGCGATGCGTGCGCGCCTCGTTCACGACGCGCGCCGAGTCGGCATAGCGCAGCCAGTGGCCGACGGCCGGCATGTGGTCCATGCACTGGCACGTGGCGATCGCGGTCATCGCGCCGCAGTCGGAATGTCCGCAGATCACGACGTCGGTCACGCGCAGCGCGGCGACCGCGTATTCGACCGACGCCGACACGCCGCCCGGCTCCGGGCCGTACGACGGCACGATGTTGCCGGCATTGCGGATCACGAACAGGTCGCCCGGCTCGCGCTGCGTGACGAGTTCCGGCACGAGCCGGCTGTCCGAGCACGAGATGAACAGCGCGCGCGGGTTCTGCCGGCGCGCGAGATCGTGGAACAGCGCGGCGCGCTCCGGATAGGCTTCGCGCTGGAACTTCAGAAATCCGTCGATGATGTCCTTCATCGCATGGCCTCCGGTGTGGGCGGGATCGATGAAGGGCAGGTTACGCCCCGCTTCCGATAACGTAAAAGACTGATTTATGATCTGCCGCATAAGCACCACTTATAGGATCGGACATGCTGCTGCGCCATATCAACTACTTCCTGGCCGTCGCCGAGCATCGCAGCTTCACGCGCGCCGCCGCCGCGCTCCACGTGTCGCAGCCCGCGCTGTCGCAGCAGATCCGCCAGCTCGAGGACACCCTCGGCGCGCAACTGTTCGACCGCACCGGCCGCGTCACGCGGTTGACGGATGCGGGCGACGTGTATTTCCGCTATGCGCGGCAGGCGCTGCACGATCTCGCGGAAGGCCGGCGCGCGATCCACGACGTGCAGGACCTGAGCCGCGGCTCGCTGCGCATTGCGGTCACGCCGACCTTCACGACCTACCTCGTCGGGCCGCTCGTCGACGCGTTTCACAGCCGCTATCCGGACGTGTCGCTGTCGGTGCGCGAGATGTCGCAGGAGCGGATCGAGGCGCTGCTCGTCGACGACGAGCTCGACGTCGGCATCGCGTTCGAGGATGTGCAAAGCGCGGATATCGAAGTGCAGACGCTGCTGGTCGAGACGCTCGCGCTCGTCGTGAACCGCCGGCACGCGTTCGCGAAAAAGCGCACCGCCGGCCAGCGCGCGCTGCGCGACGCGACGCTCGTGCTGCTCACGGCCGAATTCGCGACGCGCGGCCAGATCGACCGCTATTTCCGCGAGCACGACGTGCAGCCGCGCGTGCTGATGGAGGCCAACTCGATCGGCGCTGTGATCGAGATCGTGCGCCGCACCCACCTCGCCACGCTGCTGCCCGCCACGATCGCCATCGAGCACGAGGATCTCGTCGCGGTGGCGCTCGATCCGGTCGTGCTGCGGCGCACCGCCGTATTGCTGCAGCGCAAGGGCGCGTATCGCAGCGCCGCGGCGCGCGCGTTCGTCGAGCTGGCGCTCGCGCAGCACGCCGGCGCGGGCAAACGCGCGCGATGACCGGTGCCGCGGGCGGCGGCCCTGCGCGAGGCCGTCGACGCACGCGCCGTCGGTCATTCATACCGAGTCCGACCCCGGATGCAAGCCTGCGGCCGGATGCCGAAGTGGCGGGATTTATCCGGTAAAATCGCGAACCGAGAGCATTCCTACGATAAATCCGGCGAGAGCGTCGCCCGCTCATCGTTCTCGATTCAAGAGGGCCACGACGATGAATTCACAAGAACTCGTTCGCGCCATCGGCGGCGGCCTGTTTCAGCAAGGTCGCCTGCTCAAGCTCGATACCCCGCTGGGCCAGAGCGTCTTGCTGCCGCAGACCGTCCACGGCACGTCGCGGCTCGGCCGCGAGTTCACGTTGACCATCGACGCCATCTCGACCCGCGACAACATCGAGCTGAAGAAGCTGATCGCGCAGCCCGTCACGCTGTGGATCGAACAGCAAGGCGACACCTACCTGCCGTGGCACGGCTATGTGCAGACCGCGCGCCGGCTCGGCTTCGACGGCGGCCTCACCGCGTACCAGATTCGCTTCATGTCGTGGCTCGGGTTTCTCCGATACCGCCGCGACCAGCGCATCTGGCAGGACCGCACCGCCGACGACATCATTACCGACGTATTCAACCAGCATCCGCAAGCCGGCGGCATGTTCCGTTTCGCGCTCTCCGCACCGCTGAGAAACCGTTCGTTCTGCATGCAATTCGAGGACGACTGGCATTTCGTCCATCGTCTGCTCGAGGACGAAGGCCTGTTCGGCTATTTCGAGCAGGCGCCGGACGGCTCGCACCATACGCTGGTGATCACCGATTCGCTGCACGCGCTGCCGGCCGCCACGCCGGCCCGCGTGCCGTTCCAGCGCGCCGCCGCGGGCGACGAGACCCAGGCGCTCATCCAGTGGTCGGGCACCCGCACGCTGCAAAGCAGCCGTTACGCGACGCGCACGTTCGACTACAAGTCGCCCGGCACCGCGCTCAATCCGAAGAGCACCGACGTTCCGGCCCGGCCCGACCAGGGCGATCTGCCGGACCAGGCCGAGGTCTACACGTACACCGGCGCGTATACGTACGGCGCTCAGGGTGACGGCAACCGTCAGTCGACCATCCGGATGGAAGAATGGGAATCGCGCGCGAAGCGGTTCCACGGGATCGGCGGCATGCGCGGCATCGACGCGGGCCGGGTGTTCGAGCTGACCGACCATCCTGCACATCCGCCTGCCGAACAGGACGGCAACCGGTTCGCCGTCATCGAGACGGCCTGGTGGATCAGGAACAACATTCCCGCCACGCCGTCGCAGTTTCCGCACGGGCTGGCCGCGCAGTTCGACGCAATGAAGGCACTGCTCGGCGATGCGGCCGGCGCGATGGCCGTGCGCCACGCCGACGGCAGCGAGGGCTTCTATCTCGTCGAGGTCGAGGCGCAGCGCCAGACGGTGCCGTTCCACAGCCCGTTCGAGCATCCGAAACCCGAGATGCACCTGCAGACCGCGACCGTCGCGGGGCCCAAGGGCGAAGAGGTGCATACCGACGCGCTGAACCGGATCAAGGTGCGATTCCACTGGGATCGCCTGAACGAAGGCGACGAGCGTGCATCGTGCTGGCTGCGCGTCGCGTCGTCCGATACCGGCGGCGGGTACGGCAGCGTGCACGTGCCGCGCATCGGCGAGGAGGTCGTGGTCGACTGGATGTCCGGCGACTGCGACCGGCCGATCGTCACGGCCCGGGTCTACAACGGTGCGACCAAGCCGCAGTGGCATACCGACGGCCTGCTGTCCGGCTTCCGTTCGAAGGAATACGCGGGCAGCGGCTACAACCAGCTCGTGATGGACGACGCGACCGGGCAGAACCGCGCGCAGCTCTACAGCAGCACGGCGAACAGCGCGCTGCACCTCGGCTATCTGATCGAGCAGTCCGGCAATACGCGCGGCGCTTACGTCGGCAGCGGCTTCGACCTGCGGTCCGATGCCTACGGCGCCGTGCGCGCGAGCCAGGGCCTGTACGTCACGACGCATCCGAAGACCGTGTCGAGCCAGCCGCTCGACGTACGCGAGGCGCAACAACAGCTCGTCGGCGGAGAAGGCCTGCTCGAATCGTTGTCCGGCGTGAGCGAGGCGCATCAGGCCGACACGCTGCAGCCCGGTCGCGATGCGCTGAAGGCGTTCACCGACGCAACGCAGCAGAGCGTGTCCGGCGCGGCATCGGGCGGACGTACGGCGGGCGGCGGCACCGGCAACGCGAACGCATTTGCGCAGCCCGTGATGCTGTTCGGCAGTCCGGCCGGCATCGGGATGGTCAGCCAGCAGTCGCTGCAAATGGTCGCGGACAAGCATGTCAATGTCGTCAGCGGCCAGAACATGCATATCGCGGCCGGAAAATCGCTGATCGCGAGCGTAATCTCGTCGGTGAGCCTGTTCGCGCAGAACTCGGGAATCAAGCTGTTTGCCGGCAACGGCAAGGTCGAGATCCGCGCGCATGACGACGACGTCCAGCTCACCGCGCAAAAGACCGTGAAGGTCGTCGCCGCTACCGCACAAATCGACATCGCGTCGAAGCAGCCGATCCTGTTGACGTCCGGTGGTGCGTACATTCGCATCGGTAACGGCAACATCGAGATCCACGCGCCCGGCAAGGTCGATTTCAAGGGAAGCGACCACAGCTTCTCGGGCCCGGCCAGCATCGACTATCCGCTGCCGCGCCTGCCCGAAGGCGTATGTTCGGAATGCCGTCGCAGCGCCGCGAAAACGAAGTCCGCACTGACGCCCCGCACATGAACGACGCAGCCTCCATGAAGCCGTTTCGCGATCTGACGCGCGCGCTGCCGCTGCCGGCGCAATGGCCGCGCACGAGCGCCGCGCAACGGCACGACGACCTGCGCGACTGGCATCGCGCGCGGCAGGCCGCGCACACGCGCCCGCTGCGTCTGATCGCGCTCGTCGACGGCGCGCTGGACGACACCATGCTCGACGCCGCGCGTGCGCGGGGCATTGCATGGCAATCGCTGTATCCCGACACGATGCTCGAAGCGTCGCGGCCTGAAATCGGTCCGTTCCTGCTCGACCTGAGCGCAGACGATGCCGCATCGCACGCGATGATGCGGGATCTGCTGAATGCCGGCGGTGAATCGGATCTCGTCGTGTGGCTCGTGACGGGTCACTCGGTGTCCGCACTCGCGGCCTATCTGCATCCGCTTGCCGAGGCGACGCTGCCCGATACGCGGCAGGCCTTGCTGCGCTACTACGATCCGTCGGTCCTCCAGAACCTCCTGCCGATCCTGACGTCCGCGCAGCGCCGCGAACTGCTGGCCGCGTTCGTCGAACTGCGTTACCGGTTCGATCCGTGGGAGGCGGTGGCGGGCGACGAACGGGGGCCGCTGCCCGCCCCCGCCGCGACGCCGATCGTGTTCACGGACGCGCAATACGATGCGCTCGCCCGCGAAGGGTTCGCGGAGACGCTCTATTTCCAGTTGCACGACGAATTGCTGCCGCCGATGTCCGCGGTGCCGGACCGCTGGGGCATTCGCTATGTGAAGGACCTGGTCGCGCGGGCGCGGAGCCGGCATGGGCTCGTGAACGAGAACGATCTCGCGTATTTCGTGCTGGTCGGGATGAATGTGCATCCGGCGTTCGACGCGCATCCGGCGATTGCCGGGAAGATCGCGGCGCGCGGGGAGGATGGGCCGTCGTTGTCGGAGACGCTCGGCGACGTCGATGCGCAGGTGTGGGCGGAACTGCTGGATGGGCATCCGCTGGCCGGCTATGCAGCCGAACGGCAACCGGCGACGATGGCGGCGGTGGGTACGCGGCCTGATGTCGGTTGAATGACGGGGAGATGGGGATGGTGAGTGGAATGCGGCGTGCGGTTGCGGCAGGAATTGCGGTCGCTGGCAGCTTGTGGTGCGCTCAGGCATACGCGACGAACTACGGACCGTATCGCGTCATCGGATACAACTTTGCCGATCGCAGTATCTACAGCGTCAACATTGACGGATTTGGCGCAGGTAACGTTCGCGCACACAAACCCGGTGGTGGCGGTGGAACCGTGTGCTGCATGGAAGTGCCGCGCGACAAGAAAACCTGGCACATCAAGCTTCGGTACGAATTGACGCCCGAGCAGTACAGGAACAACCTGCCTAACGACGTTTTCGAAACGGTCATCGCCATTCCGCCGCTTCCCGACAAGCACGACGGCTATATCGAGTTTCATTTTCTACCCGGCCGAAAAATCGAAGCCCAATGGGTAGACTATCCGACCGGTCCGCGCAACATGAAGACAACGAACAACGCGTCGTCCACGACGAACTGAATGACAGGAACAACGACATGCTGAATTTCCTTCGCCGTCTCATTCGCAACCCGATCGTCGTCGCTGCGATACTGCTTGGCGGGGCCTGGTGGGTACACGCGCAGACAGCGAGCTACGGTCCTTATCGCGTGACCGGCTACAA
Source organism: Burkholderia sp. IDO3 (assembly GCF_003366075.1). Taxonomy (NCBI): domain Bacteria; kingdom Pseudomonadati; phylum Pseudomonadota; class Betaproteobacteria; order Burkholderiales; family Burkholderiaceae; genus Burkholderia; species Burkholderia sp. IDO3. Next base: position 338,048 of record NZ_CP028962.1, on the reverse strand, counting down.
CTACACCGATCGAAGCATTGCGCTTTTTACGATCGATGGCTTTGGAGCCGGAGGTTCCAACGCACATGAATCCGGCGGAGGTGGAGGAACGGTATGTTGCATGAGCGTGCCGCGAAACAGAAAGACATGGCATATCAAGATCGTCTACGAGCTGACTCAGGAGCAGTACAAAAAAAATTTGCCAAACGATGTATACGAAACTGAGATCCCTGTCCCCTCGTTACCCAATAAGCACGACGGATACATCGAATTTCACTTCTTGCCGGATAGAAAGATCGACGCCCAGTGGGTCGAGCTGCCAACGAAGCCGCATATTCCGAACACGAACTAGGATCGCGAGGGAAGCATGTCGAACGAAACTTCTGGTGCGCAAAACGCCGCTCCCGGTCAGCCTGATTCGGCATCCGGCTCCTCACGTGTCGCCCGAGCCACGAGTGTCAGCAATCAACTTCCGTCTGAACCGCCGACACCATGTTTTCGTTGTGTCCAAGAAATCTACTTAAGCTTCTTTTTTGATGGATTCGGACAAAGCCTCAACGACCTCGATCATCTTTCGAATATCGGTCGCCTGTATAACGCCCACGCAAAAAGCAGCGATGCGCTCGGTATCTACGCGACGTACTACGAGGGTATGGGGAGAGACTTGGCAACTCAAACGACCGGTACCCTCAAGAAGGTAGCGACCGATACCGCATCCGCATTGGCCAAGGAAGCGCAGGACAAATTTGTCAAGGATCCCGGCAAGAAAATCGTCAACGAGGCAGGCAAGAACATCCTCGCCAGTCGTGGGGAACAGACGATCGTCGCTCACGGCAAGTCCGCGATCTACAATGCCGTCAGCAACGCCCCGTCCACTGTCAAAAACACGCTAAAAGAGAATTTGACGGTAAAGAAAGTAGGATTCGACCTCCTCGGGCAGGGTATAACGATCGTCGCCGACTCAGTTCCGTCCATACGCGACACCGAATTCTCTGCTGCCTATATGGGAACGGGTTTCGATATCCGTGTACGGCAGGCCCTCGCCGACTTCGAAGCCAACTTCCGACGTGCATACGACGGTGACTCGCGAGAAATCAAACGTATCCGAGTAGCAGTTTTCGGATATGACCGCGGTGGTGCCATGGCCCGAAAATTCGCAAACGATTTGATTGGCAAGGTATGCAAACAGAAGGATGGAAAAGTGACATACCAAGGGATCCCGGTCGAATTTGACTTCATGGGACTCTTCGATTGCGTTTCAACATCCTTTGCCGATTCGATTTTCACCAAGGCTGTCGCACCCGTTCTTGGCGTAGTGCCAGCCGCAGGAAAAGGTGTCAGCGTTGGCATCAAGGGGCTGAGCCTGTTTCTCAGTCTCTCCAAGCAATCACTTGGTGAATTCGATATCCAGAAAGAATTCAAGTCAATTGTTCACCACGTTGCCGCGACGGAGTTGCGGTTTTACAAGAACCTGGATTCTCCGAGGAAATCGTCCGATCACGCAAACTTGGTCGAAATTGTCTATCCGGGTAGCCAGTCGGATGTCGGTGGCGGCTTTCGAGAGGGCGAAGACCAAAAGTCGGCCGAATTGGCACGCGTATCCGCACGGAACATGCTCGATAGAGCATGGGCTGCAGGTGTGCCACTTCAACCGCTAGACAAACTTCGCCAGGTCAATCCGACGTATGCCAGAGAATTCGATTTTCAAAAGACGGTCAACGTCAACGGCAAGAACCTGACGGTCAACGACCTCTTCGCGGCCTACACGGCCATGCTGCCGAAATCGAGCGGACCACTCGAAACGCACTTCCTCGAACACCAGAAGCTGTTCGTGTCGTGGGCACGTTACGTCCACGACCGCACCGCGCATGAAAGCACCGGAAATAACCTGTTCATCAACACGGTGGACGCTGACGTCTACAACGCCGTCTTCCCGCACGGCGGTGGGTTGCCGAACTACGAAGGCCGCGACTGGTACTACAAGAGCCAGGATCCGAGTTCCGGGGTGCCGCAATTCACCTTCGGCGAACGCCGCACGGTCGACGACATCTCGGACAAGACGGTGCGTGCATTGGCTACCGCATGGGTACATCCGCCGAAGTTGTCACCGGAAGTGATCGCGTTCTTCGACAACTTCGTGCACAACACGATTACGCGGCTCAACAACGTGTCGCTCGGCGACGGCGTATTCATGCAGCTTCGCGAAATCGAGGAGAAAGGCTGGGTCGCTCGCCAAACTGATGCCGCCAAGGACTACATGAAGAAAGTCCTCGGCAACATCTCCCGGAACATCAAAGACGCGCAGGACGAATACGTGCGGCAGGTCACGTCCGGTCAGATTCCGCACGGTGCGTCGATCGGCGACCTGTCGGGCGACTGAGCGTCACCGTAAGTCACATCCGGCCGCACCAGCAGAAAATACGAACCCGCCCGGCGCACACGCGACCGGGCGCACACCACGTTCGACACCGCGTCAGTTGTACCCGAGAATCGCCACCGCCGCGACATCCGGCCGATCGAACGTGCCGCCGACGAGCGACGTCGTCGGCTCCAGCATCGCGGCCTGATACGACGTCACGTGTGCCTCTTTCGGCGCCCCCGTTTCGTCCCAAACCGGCTCGTCGAACGCGTCGAGGCTGCTGAAAAATCCGGGTTGTGTTTGCACAGGATTCATCTCCATTCCTTTGATATGTCGTTGATCTTCTAGCTTGCCTGCTTCAATGCCGCCGCATGCACGAGTGCATCGTCATGCGCGGCCTCCGAGCGCGCCAGCTGCGCGCGCGTGCGCCGCGTGATGTGAATCACCGCGAACACGACGGGCGCGATCAGCAGGCCCTCCGCCAGTTCGGGATCGACCGGCAGGTTCATCACGTGCAGCGCCTTGAACGCCGCGGCCGCAAGCGACAGCACGTAGTACGAAATGGCTGCCACCGACAGCCCTTCCACCGCATGCTGCAGATGAAGCTGGTTGCGCGCGGTGCGCTCCATGCCCGCCAGCAGTCGCGTCACATCTTTTTCCTGCGCGAGGTTCACGCGCGTGCGCAGCAGATCGACGGCACGCGCGATCCGCGCGGCGATCTGCTCGTGACGCGCCCACACGCTGCGGCAGGTTTCCATCGCCGGCGCGAAGCGCCGCTCCATGAACTCGGCGATCGTCGGCATGCCTTCGATGCGCTCCTCGCGCAGTTCCTGGATGCGCGCCAGCACGAGCTTCTCGTACGCGCGCGATGCGCTGAAACGCCCGCCGGACCCCGACAGCGCCTCGACGCGCACCGCGAGATGCGTGAGCTTCACGAGCAGCGCCGCGTCGTCGCCGGCCGCGCCGCTCGCGTCCATCCGCTGCATCAGCGCATGCAGCGCCGCATGAATCTCGTCGAGCTCGCGGCTCATCTGCCGCGCAACCGGCAACGCGAGCAGCGCCATCATCCGGTACGTCTCGATCTCGTAGAGGCGCTGCAGCAAACGGCCGCCCTGCTCCTCGCGGAAATCCTCGTCGACGACGAGAAAGCGCATGAAGCCGTCGGCACGCACATGCCAGTCGCAGAACACCTTGCCGCCGCCGAGCACGTTGCTGCCGACGAGCGCGGGCCCGTCGATCCAGCGGCGCAGGTCGCCGCACACGAGCCGTGCGGCGTCGCCCGACAGCAACTCCATGCGCACCGCGACGAAACGGATCCCGGCGAGCCGCGCGAACCATGCGGCCGGGATGCCCTCGATCGCAAGATCGTCGAAATAGCCGGTGTCGCGGCGCGGCGCGACGAACGTGAAGGTCGAGAATTCGGTGTGGCGCTCCCACTTCAGATGCCAGCCGGACGGCGACTGCACCGCGTAGTGCGTCGCGCCTTCGTGCGGCGCATCGATGCCGGTGTCGCGGCACAGCGCATGCAGCAGCGTTTCGTGAAGATCGGGCTGGCCGTCCGCGTAAATCGCATAGTGCGTGAGCGACACGGCTTCGGCGAGCCGCAGGAACGGCCGGGCATGCAATTCCGCGGCCAGTGCGGCGCGCAACGGATGATCGATCATCGGTACACCACTTTCCCTGTTCAACGCTGCATGCCGGCCACGCCGGCGCAATTGCCGCGCTGCATCGGACGATGCAGCCGGTGTGATTCCACTATGGCAGACACATTGCGACAATAAAAACGCATAATGTTGATCGTTACATTCAGTTTTCCTGATACCGATGAAGATGCTCGATCACGACGTGCTGGCCACCGTCGTCGCCGTCGCGGAAACCGGCAACATGACCCGTGCGGCCGAAGCCGTGAACCGCTCGCAGTCGGCCGTGAGCATGCAGATCAAGAGCCTCGAGGACGCAATCGGACGGCCGCTGTTCGTGCGCAAGCCGCGCAGCATCGTGCTCACGCGCGAAGGCGAGGTCTTGCTGGGATTCGCCAGACGAATGCTGGCGCTGCGCGACGAGGCGTGGGCGGCCGTGGTGCGCCCGGAAGTGACCGGCAAGGTGGTGATCGGCGTGCCGGACGACTATGCGTCGTCGCTGCTGCCGTCGGTGCTGAAGAAATTCTCGGCGACCTATCCGAAGGTCGAGATCCAGGTGATCGGGCTGCCGAGCAGCGCGCTCGCGCCGCTGCTGAAGGACGGCACCGTCGATCTCGTGTGCGGCACGCGCATCAAGGGGCTGTCGGGCGACTTCATCCGCCACGAGCCGATGGCATGGGCCGCGATGACGAACGGGCCGCGCGTCTGGGAGGAACGGCCGCTGCCGATCGCGGTGTTCATGCCGGGCAGCGTCGCGCGCGAGAACGCGATCCGCAGCCTCGAACGCGCGAAGCTACCGTTCCGGACCTCTTACGAAAGCCCGAGTCTGCTCGGACTGCTGAGCATGGTCGAAGCCGGCCTCGCGGTCGCGCCGCTCGCGCGCTGCGCGATTCCCGCGCAACTGTCGATGCTCGGCCGCTCGCACGGGCTGCCCGATCTGCCGCCGCTCGAGCTGATCCTCGCGCGCAGCACGAAATCGAAGCGCCCGCCGTGCGACTTTCTCGCGGAACAACTGATGGAAGATCTGCAGCGGCAAACCGGCCAGACCGGCGACGCCTGAACGCGATCAGGCGCCGCTGCGTGCGGCGTCACGAATCGCCCGCTCGCGGATGGCCCGCGGCCGGCAGCGCCGCGTTGACGATGCCCGCAACCGTGTCGACGAGCGCTTCGAGCGTGTCGCCGCGCACGTGCCGCCCGGCCGGCGGAATGCATTCGTCGCGCCGGCCGCCCCGCTGCGACCCGGCCGTCACCGACAGCGTCGCGCCGAACCGGTTGCCGTGCCGCCGGCCGAAGATGCCGACGCACTGTTCGCCCAGATAGGCCTGCTCGGGAAGAAACAGCCGGATTTCGACGGCGATCCGGTCGGGATCGCCGGCCCGCGCGTTCGCCTCGATACCCGGCTCGAACGTCCTGGCGATGCGGAACATCGCGTGCGAATCCCATGCGGCCAACGGGCCGCCGGCCGCGTCGACCCGCTCGATGTCGACCGACCACTGATGCCGATCCGGCATCCGGATCGCCTGGCGCAGCAGCACGTCCGCCGCGCGAACCGTCACCATCAACTGCCGGGCGAGCTGCCCGCCCGACGGCAGCGTCGCGCCCCGCACGCGCCGGCCTGCCGGCCGCGCGGTGCGCACTTCTTCCGTGAGATACATGAATCCTCCCTGTCGAGGGTCAGCGCCACGTACGACGCGGCGCACGAACGTTCGCCGCGGCCGGTTCACTGACAACACGGCAACCGGAGAAAAGGTGGCGGACCGAACAAGCAATCAGCGCGCCCCGGGCTGGCGGTACTGCGATCCGACATGCAACCGGCGGGCGACGGGGCCGATCACGGCGTCGGCCTGCAGCGCGATCAGCATGTGCAGCGTGAAGTCCAGATCCTCCGGCGCGATGTCGAATTGCACGTGGATCACGTCGCGCACGGTGCGCGCGCCGACGACATAGACGCCGAGCGGGGAATGCAGGAGCGCCGCGAGCCGGGCGTGTGCGAGCGCGGCGGAACCGGCCGTCAGCGTGACGGGCAGTTGCAGGCGCGGGCGCGGCAAAGGAAACGGCATGACGCTGCGGCGCTCGCCGGTGCGCAACTGGCGGCCGGCGACGTCGAAAGCGGGGACGGGATGGATGAAGGTCATGGAACGGACGGAGGCCGTCGCGGCTGTTCAACACATCCCGAGCTTAGAAGAAGAGATATAAACGCCGTGCAAAAAAACGGCATTGCAGTGCAAAAAACGGCTTGCGGCAGCACCCGCGCCGCCGGCAGGCCGCCGCCCACCGGCCTTCCCGATTCCGGGACTCCCGGCTCGACGGAATGCCGGCCTGCCGCCCCGGCATCCACGCGCCGGGCGCTCGACTACGCGAACGCCTCGAGCGACGCCCGCCGCCGTTCGTCGACCATCGCCTCGATCAGCGAGACCAGATCGTCGGTCAGCGGATCGCAGATGCCGGGCGAGCGATGCAACTCGAGATCGGCCGGCGGCAACGGCGGCAAACCGTCTGCGTCGTCCAGCACGCGCCAGTTCCCGGGGAGCGTGCAGCGGTCGATCATCGTGACGGCCGCGCCATGGTTCACCGCGATCTTGATGCCGGTCGGGCTCTGGCTCGTATAGACGACGTGATACGGCCGCTCGGCGGTCGCGAGCGCCTGCAGCCCGCGCTGCCGGTAGCAGCAGGTTTCAGGAAACAGCGCGAGCGGCACCGAGGCGAGCGGGTCGAGCGCAAAGTCACGATGCGCGGCCCACACGACGTCGTGGCGGCCGAGCAGCCGCCCGCCCGCATTCGGCCCATGCCGCACCACCAGCGCGACATCGAGCTCGCCTGCCTGCAGCCGCTCGACCAGTTCGAGCGACATCCGGCAATGCACGTGCAGGCGCGCACCCGGCCGCAGCGCGTAAAACGACTTCAGCAGGTCGGGCAGCCACAACTCCGCGTAATCCTCGGGCAACCCGAAACGCACGACGCCGCGGTCGCTGCTCGTCTGCTTCAGCGCGATGATCGCGTCGTTCTGCACCTGGATGATCCGCCGCGCGTGAATCAGGAAGTTCTCGCCGTCCCGCGACAGTTCGAGCCGCCGGCTGTTGCGCATGAACAAGTGCGTGTCGAGCCGCTCCTCGAGCGTCCGGATCCGCAGGCTGATGGTCGACTGCGTGCGATGCAGCTGCCGGGCCGCCGCGGTAAAGCCGCCGCTCTCGACGACGGCAACGAATGCGCGGATCAGCTCCGGGTCGAGCGAACTCAGCTTCGACCAATCGGGCTTCTGAATGGCTGCCATCGGAATTACTCGCTTTCGAAAAAGGACGGGGCGACGAAAGATAGGACCGGCGATGCCGATTGTTGTCCAGACCCGCACGGCCCTCCAACCCCTGCCCGGGTATGACAAACCCGGAGCCGGCAGGCAGCCGTTCGCCCGCACCGCCCGTTCCGCGACACCGTCCCGAAGCACCGGCCGCCCGGCCGGCGGGCGTCCGCGCGCGGCGTTCAGGGCTTTCCCGGAGACGACGAAAACTCATACCTCGATCAGAAAACATCGATTCACCGGCCGCGCCGCGGCCCCCGACAATCGCCTCACACCCACCTCATCGACGAGACACAGCAATGACCGCACTGCAACCCAGACAGCTTTTCATCGGCGAAGGCTTCGAAGGCCCCGGCGTCAACCTCGCGCACATCAACGTGCTGATCGGCCCGCGCAACGGTCCCGCCGGGCAGGCGTTCGCGACCGCACTCGCGACGCCGTCGGCCGGCCATGCGCCGTTCGTCGTGATCGCGCAGCCGGGCATACCGACCAAGCCGCTCACGCTGTACGTGAACAAGGCGCAGATCGACGGCGACTTCCACGGCAACGCGACGTGGGGCGCCTCGCAGGCCGGCATCGCGAAGGCGGTCGCCGAAGCGCTCGAAAACGGCACGCTGCCGCCCGAAGCGGAGAACGACTGGGTCGTCGTGTCGGCGAACTGGGTGAACCCGAAGACCGACGATCTCGACGCCGTGTTCGAGAACAACTACCGTGCGTGCCGCAACGCGATCGTCGCCGCGATGGAGGGGCTGCCGCATCGCGACGCGGTGTTCGCCGCCGCGCGCGACGTATCGAACCCGTTCTACACGCCGAACCAGCACTGACCGACAACGAACGGCCGGCAAGGCCGAATCAGGAGGAAGCATGGAATACGTCCGCCTCGGCCAGTCCGGCCTGAAGGTGTCCCGGCTGTGCCTCGGCACGATGAACATGGGCACGCCCGAATGGAAGCCGTGGATCTTCGACGAAGCGCAGAGCGAACCGATCGTGCGCCGCGCGCTCGATGCCGGCGTCAACTTCATCGATCTCGCGGATTTCTATTCGACAGGCGTCGGCGAGGAAGTGGTCGGCCGCATCCTGAAGCGCAACGCGCGCCGCGAGGAGCTCGTCGTCACGACGAAGGTCGGCTACGACATGGGCAGCTATCCGAACGCCGGCGGCCATTCGCGCAAGCACGTGCTGGACGGCATCGACGGGTCGCTGAAGCGTCTCGGAATGGACTACGTCGACATCTTCATGCTGCACTTCTTCGACGTGAACACCCCCGTCGAGGAAACGATGAGCGCGATGCACGACATCGTGCGCGCAGGAAAGGCCCGCTATATCGGCGTGTCGACGATGTATACGTGGCAATTCGCGAAGATCATGCAGGCGTGCGAGCGCAACGGCTGGGACAAGCCGATCAACATGCAGTTGCAGCTGAACCTCGCGTATCGCGAGGAAGAGCGCGAAATGGTGCCGTACTGTATCGACCAGGGCGTCGGCGTGTCGGTATTCAGCCCGCTCGCACGCGGCCTGCTGACCTGCGAACCGCAATCGACGCGCAACCAGACCGACTTCTTCACCGCGCAGATGTACGGCGACGAGGCATCGCTCGCGATCGCCGAATCGGTCGCGAAGGTCGCGAAGCGGCGCGGCGTGCCGCCCGCGCAAATCGCGCAGGCCTGGGTGCTGAGCCGTCCCGGCATTGCCAGCATGCTGGTCGGCGCCGATTCCGTCGCGCAGTTCGACAGCGCGCTCGGCGCGCTCGAAACCCGGCTCGGCGAAGACGAACTGCACGAGCTCGAACGCAACTACACGCCGTGCGACCTGATCAACGACTACACGGCCGGCCGGCGCATCGCGCGCGCGTCGCGCCCGGCGCAGGGCAGCTTCACGGATTGAAGGGACCACACACGATGACCGAATTTCTCAGAACCGGCCACTACATCGGTGGCGAATGGCACGAACCGCATGGCGCGAGCGACGCGACCTATGCGGTGCTGAACCCCGCGACCGGCGAGACCATCGCGAAAGTCGCGAAAGGCGGCGCGGACGACGCCCAGCGCGCGATCGACGCCGCGGCGCGCGCGTTGCCTGGCTGGCGCGCGCTGACCGCGAAGGCGCGCGGCGCCCGGGTCAAGCGCTGGGGCGAACTGATGCTCGAACATCGCGACGCGCTCGCCGAGCTGCTGACGCGCGAACAGGGCAAGCCGCTCGCGGAAGCCCGCGGCGAAGTCGCGTACGCGGCGAGCTTTCTCGAATGGTTCGCGGAAGAGGCGAAGCGGATGTACGGCGACGTGATCCCGAGCCCGAAGCCTGACGCGCAGATCGTCGTCACGCGCGAACCGGTCGGTGTCGTCGCGGCGATCACGCCGTGGAATTTCCCGCTCGCGATGATCACGCGCAAGGCCGGCCCCGCGCTCGCGGCGGGCTGCACGATGGTGCTGAAGCCGTCCGAGGAAACACCGCTGTCGGCGTTCGCGCTCGCGGTGCTCGCCGAGCGGGCGGGCGTGCCGGCCGGCGTGTTCAACGTCGTGTCGGGCGACGCGGTCGCCATCGGCGAGGCGCTCACGCATTCGCCCGTCGTGCGCAAGCTGTCGTTCACGGGCTCGACACGCGTCGGCAAGCTGCTCGCGAAGCAGTCGGCCGACACGCTGAAAAAGCTGTCGCTCGAACTCGGCGGCAACGCGCCGTTCATCGTGTTCGACGACGCCGATCTCGACGCGGCCGTGCAGGGTGCGATCGCCTCGAAGTTCCGCAACACGGGGCAGACCTGCGTGTGCGTGAACCGCTTCCTCGTGCAGGACGGCGTATACGACGCCTTCACGCGCAAGCTCGCCGATGCGGCGCGCGCACTGCGCGTCGGCAACGCGCTCGCGGGCGAAGTCGACCAGGGGCCGCTGATCAACGAAGCGGCGCTCGACAAGGTCGAGCGGCATGTGGCCGACGCGACCGAGAAAGGCGCGCGCGTGCTCACCGGCGGCAAGCGCCACGCGCTCGGCGGCACCTTCTACGAACCGACCGTGCTGACCGGCATGACACCCGACATGCTGATCGCCGAAGAGGAAACCTTCGGCCCCGTCGCCGGCTGCTTCCGCTTCGCGACCGAGGAAGAAGCCGTCGCCGCGGCCAACGACACGCCGTTCGGTCTGTCGGCGTACTTCTACACGCGCGACCTCGGCCGCGCATGGCGCGTGTCCGGCGCGCTCGAAAGCGGGATGGTCGGCGTCAACGACGGGATCATCTCGACGGAAGTCGCACCGTTCGGCGGCGTCAAGCAATCGGGGCTCGGCCGCGAAGGCTCGAAGTACGGCCTCGACGAGTACGTGGAGCTCAAGTACACGCTGATGGCCGGTCTCGGCCGCTGACCGCGCCCGGCGGTCCCGACGCTCGACATGCGCCGCGCGCCATCCGGCCGCGCGGCGCCCGGCACGGCTTCCCGGCGTCGATCGATGCCCGCACGTCGCATGCCGGACGCACAACAATCCAGGAGACAGCTTGAATCAGGCCAACCTTCAATCCGGCACGGCGCGCGCATTGCCGCCGTCGCGCGGCGCCGATGTGCCGCACCACCCCGTCGCGCTCGACGACGTGCCGCTCAACCGCTTCCACGTGAAGATCGCGGGGCTGACGTTCGGCGCGCATTTCACCGAAGGCTATACGCTCGGCACGATCGGCTACGCGCTGGCCGCGCTCGGCAAGCAGATGCCGCTCGATGCGTTCTGGATGGGGATGATCGGCAGCTCGGCACTGGTCGGCATCTTCTTCGGCAGCCTCGTGTTCGGCTGGCTGTCCGACCGGATGGGCCGCCAGAAGATCTTCCTGACGAGCTTCGTGATCATCACCGCAGCCGCGTTCGCGCAGTTCTTCGTGTCGTCGCCGCTCGAACTGTGCCTGCTGCGCGTGCTGATCGGCTTCGGGATGGGCGGCGACTTCACGGTCGGCCACGCGATCCTCGCCGAATTCTCGCCGCGCAAGCATCGCGGCGCGCTGCTCGGTTCGTTCAGCGTGATCTGGACGATCGGCTATGTCGCCGCGAACGTGCTCGGCCTCGCCTACAGCGACGTCGCGCCCGACGCATGGCGCTGGCTGCTGGCGTCGGCCGCGCTGCCGGCGTTCGTCGTGCTCGTGTTGCGGATCGGCACGCCCGAATCGCCGCGCTGGCTGCTCGGCAAGGGCCGCGAGCGCGAAGCGCGCGCGATCGTCGCAAAGCACTTCGGGCCACACGTGATGCTCGACGGCGCCACCGAACCGCACGCGCACGGCGGCTTTGCCCGACTGTTCCAGCGCGACCTGATTCGCCGCACGATCTTCAACTGCGCGTTCTTCGTGTGCCTGGTGATTCCGTACTTCGCGATCTACACGTTCCTGCCGACGATCCTGAAGACGATCGGCCTCGCCGAAGGCTTCGGCGCCGACCTGATGCTGAACGGCTTCCTCGTGCTCGGCGCGCTGATCGGGATCTGGCTCACGATCCGGCTGTCGCGGCGCGGCTTCCTGATCGGGTCGTTCGCGGTAACGTGCGCGTCGCTCGTCGCGCTGGCGCTGCTGCCGTCGTCGGCGGCCATCGCGATGATCGTTGCGTTTGCCGTGTTCACGCTGACGATGTCGGCATTCAGCAATCTTGTCGGCGTGTTTCCGCCCGAGTGCTTCCCGACCGAAGTACGCGCAAGCGGCGTCGGCCTCGCGATCGCGTGCAGCCGGCTCGGATCGGCGATCGGCACGTTCCTGCTGCCGGTCGGCATCGCGACGCTCGGTTTTCACGCGACGATGTTCGCACTGGCCGGCGTGTTGCTGGTCGGGATGATCGTATCGATCGCGTGGGCACCGGAGACGAAGCACCTGACGCTGGAGGAGGCGGCCGGGCATTGAAGGACCGATGCGCGGTGCGCTTGCCGGAAGGGCCGGGCATGCCGGCAGGCGCGACGCGACATCGTGTGTATCGGTACGAACCGGGCGGAAGCCCGACGGGACGCCCCGCTGCGGCACGTTCGAGCTGGCTGTTCGGCAGACTGGGGCCGCCGGATTCGCGGCGATATGCTGGGGCTTTCCGTTCTCTGCCCGCGACCATGTCCGCCCGATATGTGAATCTCCGCCATGTCCTGCCGTACGAAACGACGTACTTCGACGATCGGCTCGCGATCGATCGTAACGATCTCGACATCTCCGCATTGCTTGGCGTGGATGGCGACGTCTCCGACGAACTGCTGGTTTCGTTGTGTGGAGCGCCCGCCGGATCGGCGATTCAAGCTTACATCGACAGCACGAACAGGCTGACCTTCAGCGTTACCCACCCGGCGCTGATCCGCTCCGAAAATCGCGTATCCGTCTTTCGAAGATCGGACGCGTCCGCACTCGAACTCCGCACGATCGATCTCGTCGATCACGCGATCGCCGGACTCGGGGCGGCCATGTTGTGGCGAATCGTACGTGCATGCGATACGTTGGGAATCGCCCGGATCAGCGCACTTGCAGCGGGCGGCCGCAAGGCCGCACCGAAGCCCGGCGGCCGCCGGCTGTTCGGCTACTACGCCTGGCCACGACTCGGCTTCGACGCACCCATTCCCGACAGACATGGCGACGAAGCTGCCCTGTTCCAGTATTTCCCGAGCTACCCGGCCGGTCTGGCCGACGGTTCGATTCGGTCGCTTCATGCGCTCTATGCGACGCGATTCGGGCGAGATTTCTGGCGCGTAGCCGGATCACATCGCTGGATGACATTCGACGTCACGCCGCATGGCAAGTCCGTGCAGACGTTGCAGAAATACCTCATCGAAAAGGGAATCTACGAATGAACGCAAAGCACACGCCGATCGCCGGCTTCCGAATCATGCGACCCATGTCGAAGCGTCGCCGCCCGATGAACGGTCATCGCCCCGTTCGTCTCTCGGAAAACCTCCGATGCCTTGACGCGATCATCACACGCGAACTCCATCACAGCCTCGCACGAATCATGCGCAAATCCGCCCTCGAGCACGACGCACGCGCGGCCGCCATTCCCCGGCCGCTACGCGCGCCGTTCAACGTGGGGCGTATCGATCTCTCGAAGTGTCAGTTGCCCATCATCACGGACGCCGAAGCGGAAGCCATGGCCCGCCGGGAAACACTGATGCACTTCGGTCAGGATCCCGACTCGTGACCGGAACAGCGGAAAGAAAGCGCATGGCCCGGGTCGACGACGATCGTGTCGACCTCCGGTGCCGGTAACGATCGTTGACAAATACCGGTGCCGGGAACAAGGCGGGACACACCGGGACCGAATCGATTGCTTCAACGTCCCGATCAGCCGCGTCGCATCGTCGCCCCTACCCCTTCCTCGCCGCCTGCTCCCGCAGCCACGCGGCGAACGCGCGCACCGGCTCGATCGCGACGTTCTCCGGCGCGATGTCGAGCCAATAGCCGAACGGCCCGATCGGCAGCACCGGCGACAGCCGCACGAGGCTGCCCTCGGCGATCTCCTCCTCGATCATCGTGAGGTCGACCACGGCAAGCCCGGCGCCCTTGCGTGCCGCGCGGATCGCCTGTTCGAGGGTCGAGAACTCGATGCCGTCGCCGATCCGCTCGACCGCGATCCCTGCCTGCTCGCACCAGTCGGCCCACAACGTCAGGCGCTTGCCCTCGTGCAGCACGTGCAGCGACGGCAGCCGGCCGAGCAGCGCATCGAGCGCGTCGCCGCGGTAGCGCGGCGCGCCGACCAGCGCATGGCGCTCCATCATCAGCAGCTCCGACTGCATGCCCGGCCGCGCCACGCGCCCGAAGCGGATGTGGCAATGGCAATCGTCGGCCGGCTCGGTGCGGATCGACAGCTCGACATCCGGCAGCACCTCCGCGAGCGTGCCGAGCCGCGGCGAAAACCACTGCGTCGCGAACGTCGGCGGCAGCGACACCGTAAGGCGCCGCTTCGCGCCGGGCCGTGCGGCGGCGATCTCGCCGACGCCGCGCTCGATCGTGTCGAACGCTTGCCCGACGAACGGCAGCAGCCGCTCGCCGGCATCCGTCAGACGCACGCCCTTGTGATCGCGCTCGAACAGCCGCGCGCCGAGCGCCTCCTCGAGCAAGCGGATCTGCCGGCTCACCGCGCCTTGCGTCACGCACAGCGAAACCGCCGCGCGGTTGAAGCTCAGATGACGCGCGGTTTCTTCGAAAAATCGCAACGCGATCAACGATGGCAGGCGTCGCATGATATGTGTTTCCTCTCCGTCTTTCGTCTGGCTGCCGGTCAGGCCGCCGGCAATCTTGCGCGCAGCTTTATCGCAGAAAAGCACGCCGCCCGGCAGGTCGTGAAAACCCCGATATCCGTTGCGCGCGGCCCATCGGCCGGCCACGTCATTCGTCGTTCCCGCCGCGCCGCCCACCCGCCTACAATAAGCATCCCGCACCAAACACGACACCGCCCCGTGAGACGCAAGATGCCGGCGCTGAATGCGCTGAAAGCCTTCGAGATGGCCGGCCGCACCGGCAGCTTTACACGCGCGGCCGAACTGCTCAACGTGACGCAGAGCGCGGTGAGCCGGCAGGTGCGCCAGCTCGAAGGCCAGCTCGGCGAAACGCTGCTCGAGCGCCGCCATCACCAGCTCGAACTGACGGCGGCCGGGCGCGTGCTGCTGCGCGCGCTGCAGCAGTCGTTCGACAAGATCGAGCTGACCGTGCGCAGCCTGCAGGAGAAAACCCATCTGAACCGCCTGCGCGCCAACGTACCGCCGACCTTCGCCGCGCGCTGGCTGATGCCGCGCCTCGGCCGGCTGCGCGACGCGCATCCCGAATTCGAGCTGAGCCTCACGACCCGGATCCACGACAGCCTCGGCGAATCGCGCGTGCTCGACTGCGCGATCCGCTTCGGCGACGGTGAATGGGACGGCTTCGACAACGCACTGCTGATGCAGGAGCAGCATATCGCCGTCTGCGCCCCCGCGCTCTACGCACGGCTGCGGCAAGACGGCGCGCCGATCGACCTGAACCGCTTCACGCTGCTGCACGTGCTCGCGACCGACGACCAGCGCTACCTGACCTGGCAGCACTGGCTGAAAGCCGCCGGCATCGCCGATGTCGATACGCGCGGCGGCTACGAGTTCGACCTGCTCGACCACGCGATCCGCGCGGCGATCGACGGCCTCGGGATCACGATCGCCGACCGCCACATGGTCGCGCGCGAGCTCGCGACCGGGCAATTGATGCAGGTGCTCAACGTACACGTCGACGGCCATCAGTCGTACTGGTTCGTCACGCGCCCCGAACAGACGAACCTGCCGCACATCGTGCAGTTCCGCGACTGGCTGCAACAGGAAGTATGGCTCGCGAAACGCCACCTCGAACCTTCATCGCCGCTGCCGCAGGTGCCGCTGCGCTAGGGCCTGTTCACGCTAATAACGGGCTTGCGAACGTGCCTTTCCGCCCGTCCCTCAGGGGGACTTCCTCCGGGCGCAGGCAAGGAGCGAGGAGGCGCAATAGCCGTAGCCATTGCAACGACGAACGACGCGTCGCCTGGCTGACGGGCGCCGCCCTGCCGGCTCCCGCGCCCCGGCACACGCGAATCAGTTGGGGAATACCCCCGCCGGTGCCGCCACCGCCCGCCGTCCCGATCACCGCGGTGGCCTTGTATGACGGGCGATTCCGGTTGCCCGGCCGAGTAACGTGCGTTTTTCTCATGATCGGCGCAAAAATAAGTCGTTTGCCGTGCAATAAACGCATGAACAGAATGGCTCCTGTCCTGTTGTCGCGCGTTTCGCCATCCGAAGCGATCCGCCCGCACCCCTTGGAGGAGCCTCTTCATGCGAACCGAACGCAACTACGTGAACGGCCGTTTCGTCGTCCCGGAAAGCGACGCGTTCATCGTCGTCCACGATCCCGCCACCGAAGCGCCGTTCGCGCGCGTGCCCGCCGCGACGCCGGCCCACGCGCTCGCCGCGGCCGACGCGGCCGCCGCCGCGCAAAAAGGCTGGCGCACGCTGCCGAGCGCCGAGCGCGCGGCGTACCTGCATCGTTTCGCCGATGCGCTCGCCGCACGCGCACCGCAGATCGGCGCGGCGCTGGCTCGGGAATCCGGCAAGAGCGTCGAGGACGCGTCGAACGAAGCCGTCTACGCGGGCCAGATCACGCGCTATCACGCCGAATGGGCGCGCCGGATCGAAGGCGAAATCATTCCGAGCGACACGCCCGACGAGAACCTGTTCCTGCAACGCGAGCCGATCGGCGTCGTCGCGTGCCTGATCCCGTTCAACTATCCGGTCTACACGCTGCTGCGCAAGATCGCGCCGGCGCTGATCGCCGGCAACACGGTGGTCGTGCGGCCGAGCAACCACACGCCAGTGTCGGCATTCGAGATCGCGAAAGCCGTCGACGACGCGGGTTTCCCGCCGGGCGTCGTCAACATCCTGACGATGGATCATGCGACGGCCGAAGCGCTGTGCACGCATCCGGCGGTCGGGATGATCACGCTCACGGGCAGCGTGAACGCGGGCCGCAAGGTGCTCGACTACTGCAAGGCGAACATCGCGAAGCCGTCGCTCGAACTCGGCGGCAAGACACCCGCGATCATCGAGCCCGATGCCGATCTGGAACGCGCGGCCGCGGCGCTCGTCGCGTCGAAGACCACGCACTGCGGGCAGCTCTGCACCGCCATCGAACGCGTGTACGTGCATGACGGCGTATACGACCGCTTCGTCGCGTTGCTGAAGGCGAAGATGGCCGCGGTGCGCAGCGGCGATCGCGCAGCCGATCCGTCGAACATGGGCCCGCTCGTCAGCGCATCGGCGCGTGCGCACATCCATGCAATGGTCGAACGCGCGGTCGCGGCCGGCGCGACGCTCGAAACGGGCGGCGCGATTCCCGACGGCCCCGGCTTCTTCTACCCGGCCACGCTGCTCACCGGCTGCCGGCAGGACATGGAAATCGTGCAGGAGGAAACCTTCGGCCCGATCATGCCGGTGCTGCGCTACACGACGATCGACGAGGCCATCGCGCTCGCGAACGATCACCAGTTCGGGCTGTCGTCGGTGCTCTACACCGAGAACTACCGCACCGCGATGAAGGTGGCGAACGCGATCGAAGCCGGCGAGCTGTACGTCAATCGCACGCCGGCCGATCCGTACCAGGGCTTTCACGCGGGCTGGAAACGCTCGGGGCTCGGCGGCGACGACGGCAAGCACGGCATGCTCGAATTCACGCAGACGCGCCTCGTCGTCATGAAGTACTGACACTGACGCACGCCCCGGCGCCATTTCCCGGTGCCATTTTCCGGCGCGTCTGGCAACGGCCCCCGTCGCACGCGCCGCTCCCACGATCGACCTGCACATAACAAATCTGCAGACGCCCGCTTCCAGGGCGCCTGATGGAGGAAGACATCATGCCTACCCAGCCGTCGACGCCCGCCGCGTCGCTCGCCTTGCCCGGCGCCGCGCACGAGTCGCGCGCGCAGCGCTACCTGCAGCTGCTGCTGCTCGTGATCGCCGCCGGCGCGATCTACCCGATGCTGTACCTGCGGCAGGTGTACCAGCCGACGATGCTGCAGTTCTTCCGGATCGACGACGTGCAACTCGGCTACCTGTACTCGTCGCTCGGCACGATTTTCCTTCTCAGCTACCTGCCGAGCGGCTGGCTCGCCGACCGTCTGTCGCCGCGCTGGCTGATCTGCTTCTCGCTGCTCGCGACCGGCGCGCTCGGCCTCGTCTACGCGACCGGACCGTCGTTCAACGCGCTCGTACTGATCTTCGGCGGCTGGGGGCTGACGACGGGCCTCACGTTCTGGGCGGCCGTGATCAAGCGCGTGAACATGATCGCCGGCCCCGACGAACAGGGCCGCTTCTTCGGGCTGCTCGACGGCGGGCGCGGGCTCGTCGAGGCACTGCTCGCGACGATCGCGATCACGCTGTTCGCGTACGTGACGCAGGCGCGAGGCGGCACCGACGCGGCCGGCTTCACGCTCGTCGTGCATCTGTACGCGTGCTTCTGCATCACGCTCGGTGTGCTGCTTGCGCTGGTGAAGGATCGACCGCGCGCCGACGGGCGCCAGGCAGCGCAGCACCGCCGCGGTAACGACCGCCGCACCAATGTGCTGACCGATCTGAAGACGCTCGCGGCGATTCCCGAGCTGTGGCTCGTCGCGGCGATCGTGTTCTGCGGCTATCAGGTGTTCTGGGCAACCTACAGCTTCTCGGCCTACCTGCACGAAGGCAATTTCGGGCTGAGCGCGACCGCGGCCGGCTTCATCACGACCCTCAAGCTGTGGATGCGCCCCGTCGGCGGGATCGGCGGCGGCTTCCTCGGCGACCGCGTGTCGAAGGTGTCCGTGCTGTTCTGGGCACTCGTGCTCGCGGCGCTGTCGCTCGTCGGGCTGATCGCCGCGCCGCCGCACAGCCCGCAAGCGATGCTCGTCGTGCTCGTGCTGTTCATCGGCATCCTCACCTATGCGATACGCGGCCTCTACTGGTCGCTGCTCGACGACTGCCGCGTGCCCACGCACTGCGCGGGTCTCGCCATCGGCCTGATCTCGGTGCTCGGCTATTCGCCCGACGTGTTCGTGCCGCTGATCAACGGCTACGTGACGCAGACCTGGCCCGGCGCACACGGCTATCAGCTCTATTTCGGCTATATCGCGGCCATCGCTCTGTGTGGCGCGGGCGCCGCGGCATGCCTCAAACATCGTCTCAACCGCATCAATCGCGTCAACCGCCTCAAGGAGTCCGCATGAAGATCGTTTCGCTCGAAACCCACATCGTCGCCGTCCCGCCGCCGCATATTGGCGGGATGTACTGGATCTTCGTGAAGCTGAAGACCGACTGCGGCATCGAAGGCGTCGGCGAGATCTACTCGGCGACGTTCCACCCGAAGGCGATGGGCCCGATCATCGACGACGTGTTCGACCGCTACCTGCTGAACCACGATCCGCACCACGTCGAGCGGCTGTTCCGCGAGACCTACTCGAGCGGCTTCACGCAACGGCCCGACCTGACGATGATGGGGGTCGTCAGCGGGCTCGAGATGGCGTGCTGGGACATCGTCGGCAAGGCCGCCGGCAAGCCCGTGTACGAGCTGCTCGGCGGCCGGATCCACGAACGGCTGCGCTCGTACACGTACCTGTACCCGAAGAACGCGAACGGCGAATACGACTACGACGATCCCGATCTCGCCGCCGAATGCGCGGCCGAAAACGTGAAGCGCGGCTTCACGGCGGTCAAGTTCGATCCGGCCGGCCCGTACACGGCCTATTCGGGCCACCAGCTGTCGCTGGAAGTGCTCGATCGCTGCGAGCTGTTCTGTCGCCGCGTGCGCGAAGCAGTCGGCAGCAAGGCCGACCTGCTGTTCGGCACGCACGGCCAGATGGTGCCGTCGTCGGCGATCCGGCTCGCGAAGCGGCTCGAGAAGTACGACCCGCTGTGGTTCGAGGAGCCCGTGCCGCCGGGTCAGGAAGAAGCGATCGCCGACGTCGCGAAGCACACGTCGATTCCGATCGCGACCGGCGAGCGCCTGACGACCAAATACGAATTCCACAAGCTGCTGCAGGCGGGCGGCGCGTCGATCCTGCAATTGAACGTCGCCCGCGTCGGGGGCCTGCTCGAAGCGAAGAAGATCGCGACCCTCGCCGAAGTGCACTACGCGCAGATCGCGCCGCACCTGTACAACGGACCGGTGGGCGCGGCCGCGAGCATCCAGCTCGCGACCTGCACGCCGAACTTCCTGATCCAGGAAAGCATCATGACCTGGGGCGGCTTCCATGCGGAGGTCGTGAAGACCCCGATCCGCTGGGAAGACGGCTACATCGTCCCGTCGAACGAGCCGGGCCTCGGCATCGAGCTCGACATGGACGTCGTGCGCCGGCACACGCCGTACACCGGCGAGCGGCTGCATCTGCAGATGGGCGGGAAACCCGTCGACGTGAAGGATCTCGCGCCCGCGAAGGGCTGAGCACGAAGGACGAGACATGACCTACGACTACATCATCGTCGGCGCGGGATCGGCCGGCTGCATTCTCGCGAACCGCCTGAGCGAATCGGGCCGGCACTCGGTGCTGCTCCTCGAAGCGGGCGAACAGGACGCGTCGTTCTGGTTCAAGGTGCCGGTCGGCTTCACGAAGACCTACTACAACCGCCGCTACAACTGGATGTACTACAGCGAACCGGAAGCGCAGCTCGGCGGCCGCAGCCTGTACTGCCCGCGCGGCAAGGTGGTCGGCGGCTCGGGCTCGATCAACGCGATGGTCTACGTGCGCGGCCAGCGCAGCGACTACGACGACTGGGCCGCGGCCGGGAATGCCGGCTGGGCCTACGACGACGTGCTGCCGTACTTCCGCAAGCTCGAAACGCACGCGGCCGGCGCAACCGATCCGCAGCATCACGGCACGTCGGGGCCGATCCACATCACGTCGATGAAGGCCGACGTGCATCCGATCGTCCATGAATTCCTGAAGGGTTGCGCGCAGTTGAACCTGCCGCGCACCGACGATTTCAACGGCGCGCGGTTCGAAGGCGCGGGCATCTACGACCTGAACACGAAGCACGGCGAACGCTGTTCGAGCAGTTTCGCCTATTTGCGACCCGCGCTCGGCCGGCCGAATCTCACGCTGCGCGCCGGCGTGCTCGTGCGCCGCGTGACGTTCGACGGTACGCGTGCGGCCGGCGTGATCGTCGCGGGCGAACACGGCGACGAAACGCTGAGCGCCGCGCGCGAAGTCATTCTCGCGGCCGGCGCGGTCGATACGCCGAAGCTGCTGCAACTGTCGGGCGTCGGCGATCCGGCGCTGCTCGCGCGTCATCGCGTGCCGCTCGTGCATGCGTTGCCGGCCGTCGGCCGCAACCTGCAGGACCACCTGTGCGTGAGCTTCTATTTCAAGGCGAACCGGCCGACGCTCAACGACGAGATGGGGACGCTGCTCGGCAAGGTGAAGATCGGATTGCGCTATCTGCTGACGAAGCGCGGCCCGCTCGCGATGAGCGTGAACCAGGCCGGCGGGTTCTTCCGCGGCACGGCGGACACGCACGAGCCGAACCTGCAGCTTTACTTCAACCCGCTGTCGTACCGGATCCCGAAGAGCGATCGCGCAAGCATCAAGCCCGAGCCCTACTCCGGTTTTCTGATCGCGTTCAACCCGTGCCGGCCCACGAGCCGCGGCACGATCGAGATCGCATCGAACCGCGCGGAAGATGCCGCGAAAATCCGCATCAATGCGCTCACCACGCAAAAGGATCTCGACGAAGCCGTGCAGGGCAGCAAGGTGATCCGCGCGCTGATGCAGGCGCCGGCGCTGAAGGCGATGACGGTCGAGGAAATTTCGCCGGGGCCGCAGGTCGATTCCGACGAAGCGATGCGGCAGTACTTCCGCGAGCAGTCGGGTTCGATCTACCACCTGTGCGGATCATGCGCGATGGGGCCGGATGCGGCGACGTCGGTCGTCGACGCATCGCTGCGCGTGCACGGGCTGAAGGCGTTGCGCATCGTCGATGCGTCGGTGTTCCCGAACATCACGTCGGGGAACATCAATGCGCCGACGATGATGGTCGCGGAAAAAGGCGCGGATCTGATCCTGGCCGATGCGTTGCGCGGCGAGGCGGGCGGCGTGCCGGCCGGCGCGCGGGAAACCGTCGCACATTGATTCGGCGGCCGGGCGCGTCGGTACGAATCGCACACCGCAGCCCGGCTTCCCTGCAGGCATCCGTACGAGGTTATAGAATCGACCACTCCGCTTCCACGTGTACCCGTCATGTCGAACGTCGATTCCACGCTTTCAGAAAACCTTTTCTCGTACGGCACGCTTCAGCTCGAACAGGTGCAGCTTGCAACGTTCGGCCGATTGCTGGGCGGTCATGCCGATCACATGCCCGGCTATTCGCTCGCGATGCTGGAAATCAAGGATCCCGAGGTCGTCGCGACCAGCGGGAAGACGCATCACCCGGTCGTGACCTATACCGGCCATCCCGGCGACAAGGTCAGCGGCACCGTGTTCGCGATCACGCCCGAGGAACTGAAGCACGCGGACGACTACGAGGTCGATGCATACCGCCGCGATCTCGTCGTGCTCGCGTCGGGCGCATCGGCGTGGGTGTACGTGGACGCGAACTCGCCGCGTCAGGGCTGACGGCGAAACGCCGGCACGCCGCGCGGGTTCGTATCGCCGGAGCCCGGTAAAAAACCGGCGCACCGCTCGTCGCGATGCGCCGCGTTTCATGCGCGAGCCGACCCGACCGGTCAGTTCACGCCGGTCCGCTTCTCCACGAACCGCCGCACATACTCGTCGGCCGGCCGCGACAGGATATCGTCCGGCGTGCCGACCTGCACGAGCGTGCCATCGCGCAGGATCGCGATCCGGTCGCCGATGCGCAAGGCCTCGTCGAGATCATGCGTGATGAACACGATCGTTTTCGAAAGCGTCGCCTGCAACTCGAGCAATTGATCCTGCATCTCGGTGCGAATCAGCGGATCGAGCGCGGAAAACGCCTCGTCCATCAGCAGCACGTCGGTGTCGGCCGCCAGCGCCCGCGCGAGCCCGACACGCTGCCGCATCCCGCCCGACAGCTCGTCCGGGTAATGCTCGCCATACCCGTCGAGCCCCACCTTCGTCAGCCAGTTGCGCGCGGCATCGAGCGCGTCGTGCCGGTTCTCGCCGCGCGTGCGCAGCGCGTACGCGGCATTGTCGAGCACGGTCTGGTGCGGCAGCAGCCCGAAATTCTGGAACACCATGCTGACCTTGTAGCGGCGCAATTCCCGCAATCCGTTCGCATCGAGCCCGATCACGTCGTTGCCGTCGATCACGATCTCGCCGGCCGTCGGTTCGATCAGCCGGTTGAAGTGGCGCACGAGCGTCGATTTCCCCGAGCCCGACAGCCCCATGATCACGAAGATCTCGCCCGACGCGATACCGAGGCTCACGTCGTTGAGTCCGACGTTGCAGCCCGTTTCCGACAGCACGTCGGCCTTGCGCTTGCCCGCCCGCAACAGGTCGAGCACGCGCGGATGCGCGGCCTCCGGCCCGAACAGCTTGTACACGTGCCTGACGTCGATGGTTGCCATGTGTGCCTCCGTGGCTATGCGCGCGACGATTGCGCCGGCGGGTTCGAATCGGTGCCGGACGGCGCCGCCTTGCGCGGCAGGCGGTACGGCACGCGCGACGCGCCCTTCTGCCGGCGCTGCTGCGCAAGCCGCCGCCGCGCGCGCCGCTCCTGGCCGAAGCCCTGGCTGATGCGGTCGATGACGATCGCCAGGATCACGATCGCGATGCCGGCCTGCGTGCCCTTGCCGACGTCGAGCGTCTGGATGCCCGCGAGCACGTCCTCGCCGAGCCCGCGCGAGCCGATCATCGACGCGATCACGACCATCGACAGCGCCATCATCGTCGTCTGATTGATACCGGCCATGATGCTCGGCCGCGCGAGCGGCAACTGCACGTTGACGAGCAACTGCCAGCGCGTCGTGCCGAACGCGCGCGCGGCCTCGGTCACGTCCGGATCGACCTGGCGGATGCCGAGGTCGGTCAGCCGGATCAGCGGCGGCAGCGCATAGATGATGGTCGCGAGGATCGCCGGCACCTTGCCGAGGCCAAACAGCATCAGCACCGGAATCAGGTAGACGAAGCTCGGCAGCGTCTGCATCACGTCGAGCACCGGCAGCAGCAGCCGGCGCAGCCACGCGCTGCGCGACGCGAGAATGCCGAGCGGCACGCCGATCGCGACCGACAGCACCGTCGCGACGAGCATCAGCGCGAGCGTCTGCATCAGCTTGTCCCACAGGCCGAAGCAGCCGATCGCGTAAAGCAGCAGCATGAACACCGCGCCGAGGCCCGCACGGCGCGTCGCATTCCACGCGATCGCGCCGACCACGAGCAGCACGAGCCACGGCGGCGCCACGCGCAGCACGCCCTCGAGCGGCACCAGCAGATAGCGCAGCAGCAGCGCGCTGACGTGGTGAAAGCTGTCGCCGTATCGCGCGACGAAGGTTTCGACCGCGCCGTTCACCCAGTCGGCGATCGACAGGTGCAGGAAGAAGCCGTTCATGTTCGTTCTCCGGCGCGCCGCGACGGCGCGCATGATGCCGCCGCCCGCGTTACGCGCCCTTCAGGCCGGCCGCGATCTTCTGCGCGACATCGGCCGGCACCCACTGCTTCCACATGTCCGGACGCGTTTTCAGGAACTGCGTCGCCATGGCCGCGCCGTCGATCTTCTTCGTCGTCATGTCGAGGATCGTCTGGTTCAGGAAATCCATCGGGAAGCCGACCTTCTCGAACACCGCCACGAGCGCGGGATTCGCGTCGTAAAACGGCTTCGACACCCCGATCTTCAGGTGCGACACCATGTACGCCGACGCGCACGGGTTCGTCGCACGCTCTTCGCGCAGCGTCTTCCAGCACGCTTCGTTGTACGCGGGCATCTTCAGCGCGACGAACCGGTATTTCGCCATCAGCGCGGCCGGCCCCCAGTAGTAGAACAGGATCGGCGCGCCGCGCTGGTACGCGGATGCGATCGCCGCATCGAGCGCCGCGCCCGTGCCCGGATGGAAATTCGTGTACGACGCATCGAGCTTCAGCACGCGCAGCAGGCGCGTATTCACGCGCTCGCAATCCCAGCCGGTCGGGCAGTTCAGGAAGCGGCCCTTGTCGGGCTCCTCCTCATCCGCGAACACCTGCCTGAACTTCGGCAGATCCTCGACCGACGCGAGGCCCGCCGCCACCGGCTTGAGGTTGCGGGCCGGGTCGCCCTTCACCACGTACTCGGGTACGTACCAGCCCTCCTTCGTGCCGCCCGGCAACGTATCGCCGACGAGCTTGACGGTGCCGGCCGCAACCGCCTTCGCGACAATTTCGCTGCGGCCCGTCCACTGCTCGGACCACACCTGCAGATCGTTACGCGCGAGCGCCGTTTCCGTCGCGGCCGTGCTGCCGGGCACGACATCGGTCTTGCAGCCGTAGCCCTTCTCCATGATCTGCCGCAGCACTTCGGTCGAGAACGATCCGCTTTCCCACGTGACGCCGGCGAAATGGACCGTCTTGCCGTCCGCGCACGCGCCGGCGGCCGCATGAGCCACGGGCGCCGACAGGATCGCCGCGGCGGCGAGAAGGACTGTCTTCAGTCGTCGAATCTGCATGATGGGTCGTCTCCAATCTGATCTGTTGTTTGTGCGTCGCGGCATGCGCGCGGCGGCCGAAAAACGTGTGCATGTCCCGCGTCCACGTCCGGTCAGCCTGCATGTTTCAACCGCCAATTTGTTTAGGGAAACGAGTAATTCCGATCATTTCGATCGGGTTCGCCAATCTTTCCCGATCCGGGCTCCGGCGGCCGAGGCGGCCCGTCGCGCGCCCCATCGGCGAACCCGATTCCATCCATCGAAATTACTCGCTTTCGATTCCGTTTCGGCTTGGGAACAATGCGCGGTGTCATCGGAGGAGACCGGACCGGACGCCGCCCGCCGCCACGCCGCCGCACCCGCGGGCCGGCGCCGCGCGCGCCGCGCCGCTTCGCCCAGGATGACGGGACGCGCCGCACCGGACGCGCTCACGACAACCGATACAAGCTGGACACCCGGAGATCTGAATGAACAAGACACTGACCGCGCTCGCCGTGACCGCCGCCTTCGCGTCGCCCGCATTCGCGCAGAGCAGCGTCACGCTGTACGGCGTGATCGACGAAGGCCTGAACTACACGAACAACGTCGGCACCGGCCACGTCTACGAAATGGCGAGCGGCTACGCGCAGGGCAGCCGCTGGGGCCTGAAGGGCAACGAGGATCTCGGCGGCGGCCTGAAAGCGGTCTTCCAGCTCGAAAACGGCTTCGACGTGAACAGCGGCCGGCTCGGCCAGGGCGGGCGCATGTTCGGCCGCCAGGCGTACGTCGGCCTGAGCCAGACGCAGTACGGCACGCTGACCTTCGGCCGCCAGTACGACTCCGTCGTCGACTATCTCGCGCCGACCACCGCCAACGGCAACTGGGGCGGCTACCTGCTCGCGCACCCGTTCGACAACGACAACACCGACAACTCGTTCCGGCTCGACAACGCCGTGAAGTATGCGAGCCCGAACTTCGCGGGCTTCCAGTTCGGCGGCGCGTACAGCTTCAGCAACAGCACGGGTTTCTCGGACAACCGCGCGTACAGCTTCGGCGCGCAATACCAGAACAACGGGCTGCTGATTGCCGCCGCGTACCTGCAGGCGAACCACCCGGGAGACGGCTCCGCCGGCGCGATCACGTCGAATGACGCGAGCTACATCGCCGAGCGCATGCGCGTGTTCGGCGCGGGCATCAACTACACGTTCGGGCCCGCGACGGTCGGCTTCGCGTACACGAACTCGAACTACAAGAACCCGACCGGCAACGGCTATCTCGGCACGCCGGGCGCGATCATCGCGCCGGGGGCGACGGTCAGCGCGATCAAGTACCAGAACTTCGAAGTAAACGGCGCATACCAGATCACGCCGGCGTTCATGGTCGGCGCGCAGTACGTGCTGTCGCTCGAGAAATACGACGCGTCGACCGGCGACGCGAAGCCGAAGATCCACTCGGTCGGGCTGATGGCCGACTACAACCTGTCGAAGCGTACCGACGTGTACGTGCAGGCCGCATACCAGCACATCGCCGGCGACAAGACGGGTTCGATCCTCGACCAGGCCTTCATCCCCGGCACCGATGCGCCGTCGTCGACGTCGAATCAGGTGGCCGTGCGTCTCGCGCTGCGTCACAAGTTCTGACGCGGTTTCGCCGTCTTCACGCGACACCCCGCGCGGTCTGCCGCGGTGTCTTTGCCCGCTCGCAGGCGCATGCCTGCCGGCGGTTTTTTTGTTTCGGCGCGCGCTCGGACGAGTGGGCCGCCGGGCCGTGCGCGCCCCGTCAACGATGACAGGACAACCGCCCGTGCTTCGCCGATACACTGTGGGCCATCTCGACCTCCGGCGGCCACGCTGCCGGACTTGGCTTTCATGGCGCAGACGATCGGCCGCTTCCGGGCGGCCCACCCCCGCCCCGCCCCGATCCGATGGAGTTTCGCTTGAGCCTGAATCACGCGCGCATCACGCTGCTCGACTGGCAACCGGAAGCCGGCCTGCGCTCGCGCGACGCATTTCTCCCGGCGCTGCCCGCGTTCGCTCAACCAGGCCGCCCGCAATGAGTACCGGGCCGCGCAACGCGCGGATCGACGTACTGCGCGGCGTGTCGATCCTGCTGGTCCTGCTGCATCACTTCAACATCCCGTATTCGCTGCGCGACACGTCCGTCGCGCGCGTGGTCGGCTGGGAGGCCGTGCATGCGGTGGTCCGCAACGGCAACTACGGCGTGACGATGTTCTTCGTGATCTCCGGCTACCTGATCACGTCGAATGCGCGCCGCCGCTGGGGCAGCCTCGACGCGCTCGACGTGCGCGCGTTCTACGTGTCGCGCATCGCGCGCATCGTCCCGTGCCTGCTCCTGCTGCTCGCGCTCGTCAACGGGCTGGCCGCGGCCGGCGTGCCGATCTTCGAAAATCACGCGCCGCAAGGCGTCGCCGTGTCGTTCTGGCGCGTGAATCTCGCGTCGCTCACGTTCTGGATGAACGTGCTGATCGGCGCGGCCGGATGGGTGAATTACGCGCTCGGCGTGCTGTGGTCGCTGTCGGTGGAGGAAGTGTTTTACCTGTCGTTTCCGCTGCTGTGCCTCGCACTGCGCCGCGAAGCGCGGCTGTTCGCGTTCTGGGCGGCGGTCGTCGCGATCGGTCCCGTGTACCGCTTCACGCATGCGGGCGACGAAGGCGGATTTCTCTACGCGTACTTCGCATGCTTCGACGGCGTCGCGATCGGCTGCTGCACCGCGCTGCTCGCAGCACGCGCCCGCTGGCAGGTGCTCGCCGCGGCGCCCGTGCAAGGGCTGACGGCGATTGCGATGAGCGTGCTCTATCTCGCATGGCCGATCTCGGAAAGCCATGTCGTCGGCGTGTCCGCGATGGCGCTCGGCACCGCGGTGCTGCTGATCGGTGCGCACGCCAACGGCACGAACACGCCGGGCCGCGCGCTGGCGCCGCTGCGCTGGAGCGGCCGGCTCAGCTACGAGCTGTACCTGTTCCACCTGATCGTGCTCGGCGCGCTCCGCACGGCGTGGCCGCCGTCGCTCATGCACGGCGACGGCAAGCTCGTGTTGCTCGTCGCGTATCTGATGGTGTCTGCCGCATTGAGCGCGGCCATCGCGCGCGGCTACGCAACGCCGCTCGACCGCTTCATCAGACGGGCCGCGTCACGGCCGTCGGCGCGCATGCCGGACGCCGCGGCATGACCGTCAGCCGCGCGCGTCCGCAGGCTCGATGAAAGGAAAGAAAGCGCCCCGCCGCACCGCCGTCACGCTGCCTGCCCGACGTCGGCCCGGCGCATGGTCACGATTCGCGCGGGCGGAATGTTGGCCCACACGATGCGGCTCTCGGCGGCGACCCATCCCGAGTTGCCCAGCGGGTGGCGATCGGGCGCCCGCAAGTCGTAGGTGAACTGGATCATCGCGCCGTCGTCCGGCAGCACGCGCCGGCACTGCTCGACGATCGCCGTCACGGCATCGCGCGGCAGCGTGCGCAGCGGCAGGCACGATACGATCGCGTCGACCCGCGCGGCCGGCGGCAGCAGCCGCTCGAGCTGCCGCGCATCGCCCGACACGATCGTGATGCCCGGAAAGCGCGTGCGCAGATGCCGCACGAACGCGGGCGACCGCTCGACCACGACCAGGCGCCGCGGCGCGATGCCGCGTTCGAGCAACGCCGCCGTCACCGCGCCGGTTCCGCCGCCGAGCTCGACGACGAGCCCGTCGCCATCCGGCACGGCATCGGCCATCTCGCGCGCCAGATGCCGCGAACTGGGACACAACGCGCCCACCGAGGCCGGACGGCCAACCCACTCGCGCACGAACAGTGCCGAGACACGCAACGCGTTCGGCCAGGTCATCGAACCTCCGTGCCCTGTCGCGCGTCCGGCGTCGACGTGCCGACGACTTCGCCGCGCCACGCAACGGCCATCCGGGTCTTCTTCATGCGCATCCTCCCGACGAATCGTTCCGCCGCAGGAAGCGCGGCGATGAAACGATTCTAGGAAACGCGAACTTAAGATGACGTGAAGATTGTCCGAGGCGCCGGGCCGCCGACCGCGCTGCGGCTGTTCGTGAAAGCCGTGCGCGAATGAGCGGCCGGCGCAGGCGACGCGTTGCACGACCGACGGTTCGCGAGCGGGGCCAGGAACGGCGACAGACGGCCGGGCCCTGTGCAAGCGCCGTCAGTTGCCTGCCCAGCCCGCCCTCCCAATCCGAAAACAGCGCGCCGGGCAGGTTCGACGCCTGCTGCCTTCCGCCAAACGGCTTCCAAACGGGCCCGACCTTCGAAACCGGCCGGGCCGCATCCCGCGCGTGCCGGCCGATGCGGCCGCGGGCCCGACACCCGCGCCGCCTCGCGGCCTCGCGGCCTCACCGCAGATTGGTCCGCGCCAGCTCGACGATCTCGTCGCCGCGCCCGCTCAGGATCGCGCGCAGCATGAACAGGCTGAAGCCCTTCGCGTGCGCGATCTCGATCTTCGGCGGCATCGCGAGTTCGTACTTCGACGTGACGACGTCGACCACCGCCGGCCCGTCATGCGCGAATGCGGTACGCAATGCGTGCTCCACATTCTCCGAATGCTCGACGCGCACGCTGAAAATCCCCGCGCCCTTCGCGATTGCCGCGAAATCGGTCGGGCTCAGGTCGACGTTCGTGTCGAGATAGCCGGCCGCCTTCAGCTCCATCGACACGAAGCCGAGCAGGCTGTTGTTGTAGACGACGATCTTGATCGGCAGGTTGAGCTGGCGTGCGCTCAGCAGATCGCCGAGCAGCATCGACAGCCCGCCGTCGCCCGACAGCGACACCACCTGGCGCCCCGGGTGCGCGCCTTGCGCACCGAGCGCCTGCGGCATCGCGTTCGCCATCGAGCCGTGATTGAACGAGCCGTGCAGCTGGCGCTTGCCGTTCATCGTCAGGTAGCGCGCGGCCCATAGCGTCGGCGTGCCGACGTCCGCCGTGAAGATCGCATCCTCCGCCGCGACTTCGTCGACGATCTTCGTCAGGTACTGCGGATGAATCGCGCGGCCCGGCGGCTCGGCCACCGCGAGATCGTCGAGCCCCTTGCGCGCGGCCGCATAGTGCTTCAGCGCGTTCTCGAGGAAGCGCCGCTGCGTCTTGCGCGTGAGGCGCGGCAGCAGCGCCGCGATCGTTTCCTTCACGGTGCCGACGAGCCCGAGCGCGAGCGGCGCGCGATGGCCGAGCTGCGACCCCTTCCAGTCGATCTGCGCGACCTTCGCATTGGCCGGATAGAACGGCCGGTACGGGAAGTCCGTGCCGAGCATCAGCAGCGTGTCGCACGACTCCATCGCGTGATAGCCCGAACTGAAGCCGATCAGCCCGGTCATCCCGACGTCGAACGGGTTGTCCCATTCGACGAACGGCTTGCCGCGCAGCGCGTGCACGACCGGCGCGCCGAGCGTATCGGCCAGCGCGACCACTTCGTCGTGCGCGCCCTGCGTGCCGCTGCCGCACAGCAGCGTGACCGCGTCCGAGCCGTTGAGCAGCGCCGCGAGCCGGTCGAGGTCGGCATCCGCCGGCAGGATCGACGGCGGCGCCGATTCGCTCCACGCGGGCGTTTCTTCCGGGCCGTCGCCGAGCGCAATGTCGCCCGGCAGCACGATCACCGCGACGCCGCGCGCCTGGATCGCCGTGCGCATCGCGCGCGCGAGCACGCGCGGAAACTGCGACGCGTTGGTCACGAGCTCCGCGAAATGGCTGCATTCGCGGAACAGTTCTTGCGGATGGGTTTCCTGGAAATAGCCGAGGCCGATCTCGGTCGACGGGATGTGCGCGGCGATCGCGAGCACCGGCTGGTGATTGCGGTGACAGTCGTACAGCCCGTTGATCAGGTGCAGGTTGCCGGGGCCGCAGCTGCCCGCGCATACGGCGAGCCGCCCGGTCGATGCGGCATCCGCGCCGGCCGCGAACGCGGCGCTTTCCTCGTGCCGCGTATGCATCCAGCGGATCGTGCCGAGCTGGCTCAGGCTGAACGACAGGCCGTTCAGGCTGTCGCCCGTCACGCCCCAGATGCGCTCGATGCCCGCTGCCGCCAGCGTCTTCGCCAGGTATTCCGCCATCGTCTGTCTTGCCATGATGCCCTCGCTCGTTGATGCGTCGTCACACGATTGATCCGGCCACGGCAGCCACCGTCGCCGCTGACGGGACGAGCATACGCGATCGTCCCGAGCGGTGTCGCGACGACGCAGACATCGTGACCGCCATGCGGCGGCGGCCCGCCGCGCGACCGCTCATTCCTTTCGGCACCGTCGGGCAATCGTCGCCTGCTCGTCATCATTTCGTCGGCGCTTCGTCCGAAATCCGAAACCCGGGCCGCCGTTCAGCTCCAGTCGGACGCCGACTCGTCCGGGTCGACCAGCGTGAGCCCCGTCGCCGGCAGCGGCAGGGCGGTCTTGTAGCGCACCTGTTTCAGCGCGAAGCTCGACCGGATGTTCGACACGCCGGGAATCGTCGTCAGCCGCTCGATGATGAAGCGCTCGAGCGTGCGCATGTCGGGCATCACGACGCGCAGCAGATAGTCGGCGTCGCCCGACATCAGGTAGCACTCCATCACCTCGGGGCGCTGCGAGATCGCTTCCTCGAACCGCTGCAGCGCGTCCTCGACCTGCTTCTCGAGGCTGACCTGGATGAACACGTTGATCCGCAGCCCGAGCGGCTCGGGATCGAGCAACGTGACCTGCTGGCGGAACAGCCCGAGCTTCTCCAGCGCGCGCACGCGGTTGAAGCACGGCGTGGCCGACAGGTTCACCGCGCGCGCGAGTTCCGCGTTCGTGATCCGTGCGTTCTGCTGAAGCTGGTTCAGGATGCCGATGTCGATGCGGTCGAGCCGCCTGGAGTTGCTGCTCATGGTCGAAATATTCCGGAAGAGTGGCCACAACCGGAATATTTACACTATCCGCGCACGAAATCTCAATGAAATCAGACGCATATTTTGCAGATCGGCGGGTAGCATGATTCGACCGATTGCCACTGATTGCGCGCCGCCCCGAAGCGGTGTGCGGGAGACCTGCGATGACGGACCTGTCCAACGGTATCGATGCCACGCGGCGCGCGGGCCTCGCCCACGCCGACGCCGACGCCGACCCGGAAGAAACCGCCGAATGGCTGGAGTCGCTCGATGCCGTCGTCGCGCACGCGGGCAAGGAACGCGCGCAATACCTGCTCGACCGGCTCGCCGCGCATGCGCACGGCCGCGGGCTCGCGGCGCCGCGCGGCCCCGTCACGCCGTACGTGAACACGATCGCCGCACACGAACAGCCGCCCTATCCGGGCGACGTCGAGCTCGAAGAGCGGCTGTCCGCCGCGCTGCGCTGGAATGCGCTCGCGATGGTCGTGCGCGCGAACCGCGCGTATGGCGAGCTCGGCGGCCACATCGCGAGCTACGCGTCGGCGTCCGACCTGTTCGAAACCGGCTTCAACCATTTCTTCCGCGCGGCGCCGGCCGGCAGCGGCGACGCCGGTGACGGCAGCGGCGCCGGCGGCGATCTCGTCTACTTCCAGCCGCATTCGTCGCCGGGCGTCTATGCGCGTGCGTACCTCGAAGGTTTTCTCGGCGAAGCGCATCTCACGCACTACCGCCGCGAAATCGCCGGCCCCGGGCTGTGTTCGTATCCGCATCCGTGGCTGATGCCGGACTTCTGGCAGTTCCCGACGGGTTCGATGGGCATCGGCCCGATCAACGCGATCTATCAGGCGCGCTTCATGCATTACCTGCAGCATCGCGGGCTCGCGAACACCGGCGGCCGCACCGTATGGGGCTTCTTCGGCGACGGCGAAATGGACGAACCCGAGTCGCTCGGCGCGCTGTCGCTCGCCGCGCGCGAAGGGCTCGACAACCTCGTGTTCGTGATCAACTGCAACCTGCAGCGGCTCGACGGCCCCGTGCGTGGCAACGGCCGCGTGATCGACGAGCTCGAGGCGCTGTTCGCCGGCGCCGGCTGGAACACGATCAAGGTGCTGTGGGGCGCCGACTGGGATCCGCTGTTCGCGCGCGACCACGCCGGCGCGCTCGCGCGCGCGTTCGCCGACACCGTCGACGGCCAGTTCCAGACCTTCTCCGCGAACGACGGCGCCTACAACCGCGCGCGCTTTTTCAGCCGCGACCCGGCGCTCGAAGCGCTCGCCGCGCAGCTCACCGACGCTCAGATCGACCGCCTGCGCCGCGGCGGCCACGACGCACGCAAGCTGCACGCCGCGTATGCGCGCGCGCTCGCGCATCGCGGCCAGCCGACCGTGATCCTCGCGAAGACGATGAAGGGTTACGGGATGGGCGCGGCCGGCCAGGGGCGGATGACGACCCACCAGCAGAAGAAGCTCGACGTCGACGACCTGAAGGCGTTCCGCGACCGCTTCCGGTTGCCGCTGTCGGATCTCGACGTCGAGCAGCTCAAGTTCTACAAACCAGCCGAAGACAGTCCGGAGATGCGTTACCTGCATGCTCGCCGGGCTGCCCTGGGCGGCTATCTGCCCAGAAGGCGGATGGCGGCGTCGAAGGGGCTGACCGTCCCGCCGACGCCGGCCTGGGGTGCGTTCGCGCTGGACGCGGCGGGCCGCGAGATGTCGACGACGATGGCGCTGGTGCGCATGCTCGGCGCGCTGCTGAAGGATCCCGGGCTGGGCCCGCGCGTCGTGCCGATCGTCGCGGACGAAGCGCGCACCTTCGGGATGGCGAACCTGTTCCGGCAGGTCGGCATCTATTCGCCGGTCGGACAGCGCTACGAACCCGAGGATCTCGGCTCGATGCTCTACTACCGCGAGGACACGCGCGGGCAGATTCTCGAGGAAGGGATTTCGGAAGCGGGCGCGGTGTCGTCGTGGATCGCCGCCGCGACCGCGTACAGCGTGCACGACCTGCCGATGCTGCCGTTCTACATCTACTACTCGATGTTCGGCTTCCAGCGCATCGGCGACCTGATCTGGGCCGCCGCCGACCAGCGCTCGCGCGGCTTTCTCGTCGGCGCGACATCGGGCCGCACGACGCTCGGCGGCGAGGGCCTGCAGCACCAGGACGGCAGCAGCCACCTCGCCGCATCGACGATTCCGAACTGCCGCGCGTACGATCCGGCGTTTGCCTACGAAGTCGCGACCATCGTCGATGCCGGCATGCGCGAGATGGTCGAGCAGCAGCACGACGTGTTCTATTACGTGACGGTCACGAACGAGAACTACGCGCAGCCGTCGATGCCCGACGACGATCCGGCCGCGCGGCGCGACGGCATCCTGAAGGGCATGCACCGGCTGCCGTGCGCATCGAATGAAGCCGCGCGCGTGCAGTTGCTCGGCGCGGGCGCGATTCTCGGTGAAGTGCTCGCCGCGCAGCGGATGCTGAAGGACGACTGGGGGATCGACGCGGCCGTGTGGAGCGTCACGAGCTTCAGCGAACTGCAGCGCGACGGGATGGAAGCCGAGCGGCTGTCACGGCTCGGCGACGCGGCGGTCGCACCTTATGTCACGCAGCAGCTTGCCGCAACGCACGGCCCCGTGATCGCGGCGACCGACTACGTGCGTGCGGTGCCCGAGCTGATCCGCGCCTGCGTGCCGCGCCGCTACGTGACGCTCGGCACCGACGGGTTCGGTCGCAGCGACACGCGCGATGCACTGCGCGCGTTCTTCGAAGTGGATCGCGCGAGCATCGTGCTCGCCGCGCTGAAGGCGCTCGCGGACGACGGCGAACTCGATGCGGCCCTCCTGCGCGCAGCGCGTGAGCGGCTCGGCAAGACGGTGCAGCAGCAACCGGGGGCGGCGCCGTGGCAACGTTGACGGCGCGCCCGGCGCTGCTTGCATCCTGTCTTTTGTGGATACGGGACGGGACAGTTCGAACGCCACGCGTGACGCCGTATGGCAGAAAGTCGAAGCGATCTTGCAAGGCAAGTCACGGAGCATGAGCGGATAAAGCGACGCCCGTATTCCAGCGCATGCGGAAGGTTGGAGCAATGCCGCAGTCGCATGCGGCAAATAAAAATCACACGCGCGGCACGCATCGCGCCGTGCACAACGGCTGACAAGCCCTGCTCCATCACCACGCGCTACAACGGCAGCGCATGCGTCGACAGAATCTCCTTGAGCACCATGAACGAGCGCACCTGCCGCACCCCGGGCAGGTACAGCAGCTGATCGGCGT
Organism: Burkholderia sp. IDO3; assembly: GCF_003366075.1. NCBI lineage: Bacteria > Pseudomonadati > Pseudomonadota > Betaproteobacteria > Burkholderiales > Burkholderiaceae > Burkholderia > Burkholderia sp. IDO3. Next base: position 302,648 of record NZ_CP028962.1, on the reverse strand, counting down.
GCAGCCGGTTGAAGCTCTCGTTGTCGCGCGTGCGCACCAGCATGAAGTAGTCGAACTCGCCGGTCACCACGTGGCATTCGACGCATCCCGACACTTTCTGCGCGGCCTTCTCGAATTCGGCGAACGCCTCCGGCGTCGAACGATCGAGCACGAAGCCGATCACGACCAGCATCCCGGCGCCGAGCGGCTTCGGATCGAGCAGCGCGACGATGCCGCGGATCAGCCCCGTTTCCTTCAATCGCTCGACACGGCGCAGGCACGCCGGCGCACTCAGCTTCACCTTCGCGGCGAGGCTCACATTCGAGATCGACGCGTCCTGCTGCAGTTGCCGCAGGATCGCGCGGTCGATGCGATCGAGCGCCGGCGCGGCGTCGGCCGGCGCCGCGTTACCGCGATCTAATTTCATTGCGTCTCCTGTCGATTTCACGAATCAAAATTATTCCATTCATTCATACCTCATCGATAACGTAGGTCTTCACGATTTATTTCGCAAGCTCATTTCTCGCGGTCCTGCCTATCATTTTTCCATCGGAACACGGGCCGCACGCCGCGCCCGACCGATCCGGTTTCCCGCCCACCGCCCTTCGGAGCTTGTCGATGAATCTGCAACGTTTCCCCCGTTATCCGCTCACGTTCGGCCCGACGCCGATCCAGCCGCTCAAGCGCCTGAGCGCGCATCTCGGCGGCAAGGTCGAGCTGTATGCGAAGCGCGAGGACTGCAACAGCGGCCTCGCGTTCGGCGGCAACAAGACGCGCAAGCTCGAATACCTCGTCCCCGACGCGCTCGCGCAAGGCGCCGACACGCTCGTGTCGATCGGCGGCGTGCAGTCGAACCAGACCCGCCAGGTCGCGGCCGTCGCCGCGCATCTCGGGATGAAGTGCGTGCTCGTGCAGGAGCACTGGGTCAACTACGAAGATCCGGTGTACGACCGCGTCGGCAATATCCAGTTGTCGCGGATGATGGGCGCCGACGTGCGGCTCGTGTCGGACGGCTTCGACATCGGCATTCGCCGCAGCTGGGAAGAAGCGATGGAGGGCGTGCGGCAGGCCGGCGGCAAGCCGTATCCGATTCCGGCCGGGTGTTCCGAACATCCGCTCGGCGGCCTCGGGTTCGTCGGCTTCGCGGAAGAAGTGCGCGAGCAGGAAGCGCAACTCGGGTTCAAGTTCGATTACGTCGTGGTCTGCTCGGTCACGGGCAGCACGCAGGCGGGGATGGTCGTCGGCTTCGCGGCCGACGGGCGCGCGGATCGCGTGATCGGCATCGACGCGTCGGCGACGCCCGAACGCACGCACGAACAGATCACGCGCATCGCGCGGCATACGGCCGAACTAGTGGGCCTCGGCCGCGACATCGACGAAAAGGATGTGGTGCTCGACACGCGCTATGCCGGGCCGGAATACGGGCTGCCGAACGACGGCACGCTGGACGCGATTCGTCTGTGCGCGCGGCTGGAAGGCATGCTGACCGACCCCGTCTACGAAGGGAAATCGATGCACGGAATGATCGACAAGGTGCGCCTCGGCGAATTCGAGCCGGGATCGAAGGTGCTCTATGCGCATCTCGGCGGGGTGCCCGCGTTGAGCGCGTATTCGGAGATCTTCCGCAACGGCTGATGTCCGGTCGATGTCGGTCCGGCGCGCGTTCGTGCGCGCCGTGAGGTAAAGCCGGCCCGGGCGGCGATTGTCCGCATCGGGCCGCGGTCATTTGCGATTCGGCGCATCCTGCGCGCGTCCTTCCCGTCCCTGCCTGCGCCCCTTCCGCTACGTTCGAGCACCCGCGCCAATCCCGGCGCCTGCTCGCAGCGCTTCGAACTTTCTCGTCGAAAAAATTCGTCGATGCGGATTGATTCGAAATCATTCGTACGTGTACGAACATCCTGCAGCCCTATTTAGTAGACGTTCTATTTAAATCGGTACCCCACTTACCGAAAATTGACCCGGTCAATTCGATCGCAACGTTTCGCAAACATTCGCGCCATGCGAATGCGAACCCCAAAACGTCGGCGCAACGCATCCGCCCGACGGCAGGTCAAGCAGCGTCACCGTCCATCGATTGTCAATTCCGCGCAATGAAACCGCTGCATCCGGCATTCGCCGTTTGCACGATCTTGCGCGCTGAATCCGGGCGACAGCCGACGCAAGATCAAACACAAGGTAACAACTGGGTATATGGATACGTCTTTCGAAGTACGACCCGCCCGCGCGCCGCAGAACGCCGGGGGATCAATTGCACGGGCATCCGACGTCGTACTGATTTCGGCCTGCGCGCTGGCCGCAACGCTGGTTCTGCCGGCCCCGGAAAGCGGCGGAGCCGCTGAACTCGCGAACGTGGCCTGCGCGGCGACGTTCACACTGATACTGTTCCCCGCATTCCGCCTTTACCACGCGCAGCCCGGCCAGTCGAAGTACCGCGCCGCGGCCGTCACCGTATTCGCATGGCTGCTCGCCCAGGCCGGCGCCGCACTGGTGATGCGGGCCCTTCCTCCCGCACTAAGCGTTTCGCCGTACTGGCACCTGCTGTGGACCGCCATGAGCGGCATCGCACTCATCGCCTCGCGGCTCGTGGCCCATTCGACGCTCGACCGAATCGCACGCCCCCACGACGGTGATCGCCGCGTCGCGATCGTCGGCGCAGGCTCGCATCGCGACGCGCTGCTCGAGCGCATCGGCCAATTGCCCGCAGCCGGCTTTCGTGCGGCGGCGATGCTCGACTTCGGTGTCGTGACGCGTGGCCACGACGTCGATGTGCCGTCTTTTCGCGCGCTCGACACGTTCGCGCAGCATGTCCGCGACCATGCGATTCCGGAAATCTGGCTTGCGCTGCCGATCGATGAGGCCCGCACCGTGATGGCCGTGCTCGACGCGTTCCGCGACGATCTCGTCAACATCCGGCTCATACCGGATGTCAGCAAGCTCGCGATGTTCGACGGCGAAATGACCGATCTGGTCGGCGCACCCGCGATCAATCTCGTCGCGTCGCCGCTGTCGTCTCGCGCGCTGCTGCAGAAGGTCATCTTCGACCGGCTGTTCGCGGCTGCCGTCCTGACCTGCACCGCACCGCTTTTGCTCGCGATCTCGCTGGCGATCCGGCTCTCGTCGAAGGGGCCCGTGCTGTTCCGGCAGCAGCGCACGGGCGCCAACGGCAAGGCGTTCACGATCCTCAAGTTCCGCACGATGCGGCTTCACGACGGCGGCGGCCCGGTCAGGCAGGCCACACGCGACGATCCGCGCATTACGCGAATCGGTGCTTTCCTGCGCCGCACGAGCCTTGACGAATTCCCCCAGTTCATCAACGTGCTGCGCGGCGAGATGTCCGTCGTCGGGCCCCGTCCGCATGCGCTCGAACACGACGACCTGTACCGGAAGATCGTCGACGGCTACATCCATCGCTATCGCGTGAAGCCGGGCATCACGGGCTGGGCGCAGATCAACGGCCTGCGCGGCGAAACCGATCGTGTCGAGAAGATGCAGCGCCGCGTCGAAGCCGATCTCTACTACCTGCGCAACTGGTCGTTCGCATTCGACATGCGCATCGTCGTGGCCACCGCGCTGAACGGCTGGACCCACAGCAACGCGTACTGACACGCACGCGGCGCCTGCCTGCACGGCCGCCGATCAACGATAAGGATTGCACATGAAAATCGCACTGAACGCGCGGAGCGACTTCGCACCTCCGTTCGTCGCGCGCGGGCTGCTGACCGTGACGCTATGCATCGCGCTGTCGGCCTGCGCATTCGCGCCGGGCATGCGCATGAGCACCGCGCCCGACCCAACCGGCGACACTGCCGCTGACGGCGCGCCGCCGTTCCGCATGACGCGGATCGACGCCGGCCTGATCCGCGAGCTCGACGCCCGGGCGGCGCACCGGTGGGACATCCAGTCCGACCGGCTGGGCGCACCGGCGGGCCCGTACCGCATCGGTGCCGGCGACGTGCTGCAGGTCACGGTCTGGGACCACCCCGAACTGGCCGCCGCGCAGGGCGCCGCGCCGCAGGGAACGCCACGCGCGGCCGACCCCGTGGCCGGCTTCGTCGTCGATCCGCGCGGCAACCTGTCGTTTCCGTTCGCGGGCAACGTGCAGGTGGCCGGCCTGACCGCCGACGCGGCCCAGGCCCGGATTGCCGCAGCGCTGGCACGCGTCTATCGCAATCCACAGGTCACGCTGCGGGTCGCATCGTTTCGCTCGCAGCAGGTCTACATCGACGGCGAGGTTCGCACGCCGGGCGCGCAGCCCATCAACGACGTGCCGATGACGCTCTACGAAGCGCTCGGCCGCGCAGGCGGCCTGAGCCAGAGCGCCGACCAGAGCCGCATGACGCTCGTGCGCGACGGCGAGACCTATTCGCTCGACCTGAGCCGGATGTTCCGGCAAGGCACCAACCCGGCCGACGTCGTTCTTGCGGCCGGCGATCTCCTGCACGTACCCGCCCGCAGCGACTACGGCGTGTACGTGATGGGCGAAGTCAACAAGCCGGCGCGCGCGGTACCGCTGCGCGACGGGCGTCTCACGCTGTCCGATGCGCTGTCCCAGGCCGGCAGCGTGAACGCCGGTACGGCCGACACCGCGCAGATGTTCGTGATCCGGGGCTCGGGCACGGACCAACCGCAGGTGTTCCATCTCGACGCGCGCTCGCCGGTGTCGATGGTGCTCGCCAACGAATTCGAGCTGCAGCCGAAGGACATCGTCTATGTCGACGGCAACGGTCTCGTGCGCTTCAGCCGCGTGCTCAGCCTGCTGCTGCCGGGCGTCAATACCAGCGCGGCCGCCGCGCTCGCCGTCAAATGATGCCCGTCGCCACCGTGCTCGTCGTGTGCATCGGCAACCTGTGCCGCAGCCCGATGGCCGAGGCGCTCTTTCGTGCGCGCCTGCCCGGCATCGACGTGCAGTCGGCCGGCATCGGCGCGCGCGACGGCCAGCCTGCTGATCCGCATGCCGTTCACCTGATGCGCGCGCGCGGCTTCGACATTGCCGCGCATCGCACACGCCGCCTGCCGCCGGCGCTCGGCACGCGCGCCGATCTGATCCTGACGATGGACCTGCCGCAGAAACGCTGGCTCGAGCAGTGCGTCCCGGCGCTGCGCGGCCGCGTGTTCAGGCTCGGCCTGCCCGATTCTGCGGCCGGTCTGCCGTCCGGCTTCGACGTTCCGGATCCGTATCTCGGCCCGCGCGCGTCGTTCGAGCACAGCCTGCGGCTCATCGAGCGCGGCGTCGACGCGTGGTGCGCGCGCATCGCGCCGCTGCCTTCCCCCCATTCTTCGCATTCCGAGTCGAACCGATGACCTCCACTCCCTCTCGCGAGCGCGATCGCGACGCCGAACTCGATCTTGCCGGCGCGATCGATGTGCTCGTTTCCCGGCGCTGGCTGATCGCCATCGTTACCGCGGCCTGCGTCGGCGCAGGTGCGCTGTACGCATTCCTTGCGCATCGCCAATACCAGGCCGACATCATGGTGCAGGTCGAGGACAGCGGCGACACGTCCGCCGCCAGGAGCATGCTCGGCGACGTGTCGTCGCTGTTCGACATCAAGTCGAGCGCGTCGGCGGAAGCGCAGATTCTCGCGTCGCGGCTCGTCGTCACGCGCGCGGTCGACGACTTGCGCAGCTACATCGTCGTGCAACCGAAGCGCTTCCCTGCCGTCGGCGAATTCGTATCGCGCTTCCACCCCGGCATTGCACGCCCCGGTGTGTTCGGGCTGGGCGGCTACGCGTGGGGTCACGAGTCGGCCGAGCTCACGCGCTTCGACGTGCCGAAGGCGTTCGAAGGCGAACGCTTCGAGTTGTCGATGCTCGACGCCGGTCGCTACCGGCTCGCCGGCGCCGCGCTGCCCGCGCCCGTCACCGGCACGATCGGCCGCCCGTGGGTATTCGAGACTGCCGACGGTCCGGTCGCGATCGACGTCGCGCGCTTCGACGCGCTACCGGGCACCCGCTTCACGCTGGTGCGCGAATCGCGCGCCGAGACGATCGACATGCTGCGCCGCGGGCTCGATGTTCAGGAGAAACTCAAACAGTCGGGCGTCATCGTCGCGACGTTGCGCGGCACCGATCCGCAGCGCGTGCAGGCACAGCTTCAGGCTATCGCGAACCACTACATTCGCCAGCATATCGAGCGCAAGTCCGCCGATGCCGCGCAATCGCTCGTATTCCTCAATGCGCAGTTGCCGGTACTCAAGAAGCAGCTTCAGGATGCCGAGCAGCGCTATACCAACCTGCGCAACGCGAACGGCACGATCGATCTCGACGCGGAAGCCACGCTGCTCCTGCAGCAATCGGCCGACACGGCGACGCGCCAGCTCGAATTGCAGCAAAAGCGCGACGAGATGGCGTCGCGCTTCGCGGCAGGCCATCCCGACATGATCGCGCTCGATGCGCAGATCGCGACGCTCGCGCGCGAACGGCAGGCGCTCGAACACCGTGTGCGCAGCCTGCCCGACCTGCAGCAGGACGCGGTGCGACTGATGCTCGACGTGAAGGTCGATACCGATCTCTATACGGCACTGCTCGCCAACGCGCAGCAGCTCGAACTGGTCAGGGCCGGCAAGACCGGCAGCGTGCGGATCGTCGACATGCCGGTCGTGCCGGAGGACGCCGTCCGTCCGAACCGGCCCGTCGTGATCGTCGCGGCGGCGCTGGTCGGCCTCGTGCTCGGCGTCGCGCTGGCGTTCGTTCGGGACTACCTGTCCGGCGGGGTACGCGATGCCGACGAGATCGAGCGGCATCTCGGTATCGACGTCTACGCGACCATTCCCGATTCGGCCGGCCAGCGGCGCATCGCACGACGCATCGCGCAACGCCTGCCCGCGCCGCACCTGCTGAGCGCGCTCGATCCGCACGACCCCGCGGTCGAAAGCCTGCGCAGCCTGCACACTGCGCTGCGCTTCGCGATGCAGGGCGCGCGCAACAACGTCCTGATGCTGACGGGACCCGTACCGGGCGCGGGCAAATCGTTCGTCGCGGCGAATTTCGCTGCACTGCTGGCCGCCGGCGGCGAACGCGTGCTGCTCGTCGACGGCGACCTGCGCAAGGGCTATCTGCATGAATCGCTGGGTATCCCGCGCGAATCGGGTTTCGCCGAGCTGCTGGCCGGGGCCATGACCCCGGCGGACACGATCCACCGCAACGTGCTCCCGAATCTCGATTTCATCGCGACCGGCACGCTTCCCGGGCATCCGGCGCAATGGCTCGTCGACGATCGCATCGCGGCGCTGCTCGCTACGCTGTCGTCGCGTTACGACCGCGTCGTGATCGACGCGGCGCCGATTCTCGCCGTCAGCGACGCAGTCGCGCTCGGCCGGCATGCGGGCACCATCCTGCTCGTCGCGCGCGCGGCATCGACCCGCATCGCCGAACTCGGCGAAGCCGGCCGCCGCCTCGCGCACAACGGCGTCGCGGCGAGCGGTGCGGTGCTCAACGGCGTCGACCCGCGCACGGGCCGCTACGGTTCGCGTTACGGCGCGTATCGCTATGCGCAGTACCGCTACGGGCCGCCGGGCGACCGCGCCGGCTCGTCGGTCCGGCGCGCGCTGCGGGCCTGCCTCTCCCGCTTCCATCGCGGAGGCGCACGATGAGCGAAATCCGTCGCCTCGAACGCGCCGCCGCCGGCGCAACCCGTCATGCTGCGGTTCCACACATCGCCGACACACGCGCCCAACGCTCGCCGCGACTGCGCATCGCGTTCGTCGTGGAAGCCGCCGGCGGCGGCGTGGCCGTCCATCTCGCCGACCTGATCGACGGGCTGGGTGCGACCGACGGCGTCGAATTGCACCTGATCGTGCCCGACGGCGCACGCTTCGACGAGCGCATCCTCGACGAACGCGTGCTGTCCCGTTGCGCGAGCGTGCATCGCATCCCGATGCAGCGGGCCGTGGGCTGGCGCGATGCGCTGGCCGTCGCGCGCGTCTATCGCTGCCTGCTGCATATCCGGCCGGATATCGTGCACAGCCACAGCTCGAAGGCCGGTGCGATCGCGCGCCTGTGCGTCGGGCCATGGCGGCAGGTCTATACGCCGCATGCCGTCTACACGCTCAATCCGTCACTGACCGATACGCAGCGCCGCTTCTACGGCACGATCGAGCGGTTGCTCGGCCGGCTGTGCACGCACCGGATCATCGCGGTATCGCGTGACGAGGCACGGCATCTTCACGACGTGCTCGGCATCCCCGCTCACCGCGTGACGACGATCGTCAACGGCGTCAAGCCGCCGGACACGATGCCGCGACGCGACGCGCGGCAGGCGCTCGGCCTGCCCGACGACGCGATCGTCGTCGGCTTCGTCGGTCGCTTCGACCATCAGAAGGGCGCCGACCGGCTCGTGCGGATCGCACGCGGCGTCTATCGCCGGTGCGGGCGCAGCGTGCAGTTCGTCGCGATCGGCCCTGGCGATTTCAATGCAGCGGCCGGCCCCGAGGCCGAGTATCTGCCGCCGAACCTTCACGTCGCGGGCGCTGTCGAGCGCGCGAGCCGCTACTTCTCCGCATTCAACCTGTTCGCGCTGCCGAGTCGCTACGAAGGCTTTCCGTACGTATGCCTCGAAGCGATGGCCGCACGCGTGCCGATCGTCGCGTCGCGCGTTGCCGGTGCGGCCGAGCTGATCGATGCGTACGGCATCGGCATCGTCGTGCCGAACGAGGACGACACGACGTCGTTCGCGCGCACCGTCGTGGCACTCGCCGACGAAACGGCGCAACGCGATCGCATGCGTGCCAACTGCGCGGCGGCGCTCGCTCCGTTCTCGGCCGCGACGATGGTCCGGCGCACGCTCGATCTCTATCGCGCACTCGTCGCGCAAGGAAAAACCGCATGACGTCATCGCCTCATATCGCATTGCTGCATGCGTACAGCACGCGCAACTCGGGCGACGGCCTGCTCGTCGACCTGTCCGTCGGACTGCTGCGCGAGGCCTTCGGCGACACGGCTCGCGTGTCGATCGTCGCCGCCGACCCCGCATCGTTCCCCGCCTATGACGACGTGCGCGCAGCGCCCGTCCTCGCGGATCGCGGCTGGCGCCGGCTGACCGCCGCGGCCGGCGCCGTGCTGCACGTGCGCGCCAACGGCCGGCTGCGCCCGCTGGGCGAACTCCTCGACGAGGTCGACCTGATCGTCGGCGTCGGCGGCGGCTACCTGCGTGCACGCAACGCCCTCGAAGCGCTCAAGCTGGAAGCGGGCCATCTGCTGCAGATGCGCGTCGCCCGTGCGTCCGGCAAGCCGGCCGTCTACCTGCCGCAGAGCATCGGCCCGGTGATGTCGGCACGCCCTGTCGACGCGCACCTGCAGGCGCTGCTCGCGTCCTTCGACACGGTGTTCGTTCGCGACGATCGTTCCGCGGCGTGCCTTGCCGCGCATCCGAACGTGCGGCGTGCGCCCGACCTGGCGGTGCTCGATTTCGCGCATCGTCACGATACGATCGTGCAGCGCGCCACGCACGCCGACGGCCCGATACGCCATGTTGCGTTCGTGTTGCGCCGTGCGCCCGCGTGGAGCACGGCGCGGCGAAACCGTTACGACGCGGCGATCGCCCGGCTCGTCGAGCAGGTTCGCGAATCGTGCCGGGTCAGCTTCGCGGTCCAGAGCACCGGGCGCGGCAACGACGATCTCGCCTACTACCAGGGCCTCGGCATCCGGGACACCCTCGTTCCGTTCAAGACACTGCTCGAGCACGACCGGCCCGATGCAACGATATCGGTCCGGCTGCACGGCGCGCTCGAATCGATCCTGCATGGCGTGCCGGCCTTCCACGTCAGCTACGAACGCAAGGGGTTCGGCGCGTATGCGGACCTGCGGCTCGACGACTGGGTCGTCAACGGCGCGGATTTCGATCCCTCGTGCGTGACCGCGACGCTGTTCGCGCCCGGTGCGACGACGGCATTCTGGTCCGCCGCGAGCGCCGGCCTCGCACCGATCCGCACGGCGCGCACCCGCGTGATCGACGCACTGCGCGTCGCCCTTCGCACCGGCCGGGCGGCCCGATGCTGACGCGCCTCGTGCTCCGGTTCTCGGCACTCGGCCTGAAGTTCGCGCTCACGATCGTCATCGCGCGCACCGCCGGCTTCGACGCGGTCGCGGCCTACGGGCTCGCGGTCGCCGCGTCGGTCATCGCGTCGAAAGCGCTCGGGCTCGGCTTCGGCCCCGAACTCAACCGCAGGTTGAGCGAGGCCGACCCGCTGGACGCGATCGGCAACGCACGCGCACTGGGTATCGGCTACGCTGCGCTGTACCTGCTGATCGCCGCGGCGTTCGCCGTCGCGACCATGAACACCGCGGTCGTCGCGCTGCTCGACCGGTTCGCGCTGTCGACGCCGCTCGCGTGGTGCGTGCTCCTCGTCGCACTGTCCGAGCATGCCGCGTTCGAAGTCAACGGCTGGCTGTTCTCGCTGCACCGGCCGCGCATCGGCGCGGTCCTGCTGTTCGTGCGCACCGGCGCGTGGTCGGGCCTCGCATGCGCCGGCCTGCTCACCGGCGTACTGCAGTCGATCGAGGCCGTGTTCGCGTTGTGGATCGCGACCAACGCGATCGTCGTCGCGGTCGCATGGCGACAGATCGGTGCGTTCGCGCAACGCACGCGCGGCATCGGGTTGCCGGCTCCCGTGCAACATCCGCGGCGCATGTGGAGCATCTGGCGGCACGGCCTGCCGTTCCATGCAGCTGCCGTGATCCTGTCTTTGCTTCAATACGCAGAGCGCTTCATCGCCGGCAGCCGCATCGGTGCCGATGCGCTCGGTCAGTACGTATTCGCGTGGTCGCTCGCGAATGCCGTGCAGACGATCGCCTTCGCGACGGTGGCGGTCACGGCCGGCCCGCGCCTCGTGCGCACGCTCGCCGACGCGCCCGACGCGTTCCTGCGCCGCACCCTGCACGCGGTAGCGGCCAGCGCCGCGGTGACGCTGCTCGTGTCGACCGGCATCGTCGCCGTACATCGCGAACTGTTCGCCCTCGCGCACGAGCCGGGCGGATCGGACCAGGTCGCACTGCTCGCGGTGCTGCTGGTCTCGTTCGTGCTGCGTGCGGCCACCGACGTTCTGTGGAGTGCCGCGATCGCGCTGCGTGCCGGCGGCATCGTGCTCGCTGCGATGGCGGGGCTCGCGCTGCTTTACGTGCCGGTCGCCCGGCATCTGATCGACATGTCGGGCGCCGAAGGCGCGGCGCTCGCGCACCTCGTGGCAAGCATCGCCATCGCCGCCGCGCTCGCGCTGATCGTCGTGCGCCGCACCGGCGCACGACGCGCCGATCGGGCGATGGAAGGGGCATCACATGCTGGATAAACTGCTGCGCGCCGGCCCGCGGCTCAGTACCGGGATCACCCGCACGATCGCCGCGCTGGCCGTGCTCGCGTACTGGATCATCTATGCCAAGGCCGGCGCGCTCCTGCCGGAATTCGTGTTCCGGGACGCCGAGAAAATCCAGAGCCAGATCGGCGGCGCGAACACCTACGAAGGCACGTCGTTCGACGCGGTGGCCAAGTTCTACGCCGCGCTCGGCACAACGGGCACGCACCTGTTCGTGGCCGCCGTCGGCGCGCTATGCATCTGGCGCATGCTCGGCCACGGCAGGCGCGCAGGCTCGCTCGCGGCGTGCATCGTCCTGCTCGCGCCCTGCGTGTTCTTCAACCTGTTCGTCGCGAGCAAGGACACGATCGTCGTCCTGATGGCGATCGTGCTGAGCGGCGTCGCGCGACGCCGCTCGACAATTGCAACGCTCGCCGTGGCCGTCGCGCTGTACGGCGGCTACGCGCTGCTCGTCCGCGGCTATTTCGCACTGGTCCTCGCGCTCGCGCTCGCCGTGCTGCTGTTTCGGCGCGCATCGTGGCGCGGCAGGACAGCACTGGCGCTTGCCGTGCCGGTCGCGCTGTTCCTGCTGCCGAACGATGCGTACTACCTGCTGCAACATCCGCGCGACATGGCGGCCGACTATCTCGCATACGGCTCGCCGTTCGGCGCGCGCACGAGTTTCCGCAACCCGTTGCCACCGGATTCGTTCCTGGCGTTCTGCGCGAACTATGCGTACGGCGTGCTGCGCCTTAATCTGCCGGTACTCTTCATGCCCGGGCCGAAAGAGCTCGCGATGCAGGCGTTCGTATGGATCGCGCTGGCCGCCGCATGGCGACACGGGCGCGGCAACGCACTGGCTCCCGCCGATCTGCTCGCGGGCCTCGTCGTCGGCCACGTCGCCGTATCCATGCTGTTCGAGCCCGATCTCGGCAGCTATACGCGTCACCTGTCGAGCGTCGCGCTGTTCTGCGCGATGCAGTTCGACGCGCGCCTGCCGCGCCGCTTGCGTCCAGGCGGCGAGCCGGCTCCCGTCACCGGCCTGCCCCGCCCCTCCTCCCTGTCCCGTTACCGCCCATGACCCTGCTCGGCCGACCCGGCGCCTTCTTTCCGAATATCCAGTGCGCGCGCGCCTGCGCGGCGCTCGCGGTCGTCGGCTATCACATGAACGTGCTGCCGTCCGGGCAGGCTGGCGTCGACGTGTTCTTCGTGATCAGCGGCTTCATCATGTCGGAGGTCGCACCACGCGAAGGCCGCGCGTTCCTCCGCAAGCGGCTGATCCGGATCGTGCCGCTTTACTGGCTGACGACGCTCGGCGTGTACGCGATCGCGACATGGCAACCGCAGTGGCTCAATTCGACGACCGCACGCTTCGACTATCTCGTCAAGTCACTGCTGTTCGTTCCGTACGTGAAGGAGAACGGTCATTGGGGTCCGCTGAACCTGAACGGCTGGACGCTCGAGTACGAAATGCTGTTCTATGTCGTCGTTGCGCTTGCGCTCCTGCTGATACGCGGCCGCCGTGCGACCGTCTTCACGGCGTTGCTGCTTGCACTGTTCTGCATCTACGTCGCGGCCTGCGGTACGCGCAGTGCCATTGCCGATCATCTTGGGCAACCGTTCGTGCTCGAATTCGGTCTCGGCGTGCTCGCCCATCGCGCGCTCGCGGCGGGCATCGCCGGCCGCATCGCGCCGCGCGCGTGGATCGGGCTCGTTGCCGCGAGCGCGGCGGCGATCGCGCTGTTTCAGTGCCTCGGTGGCACGCCGGCCGGCTTCGTGCGCGTCGCGGAATGGGGCGTACCGGCGTGCGTGCTGATCGTCGCGCTGGTCGCACTCGACCTGAACGGCCGCTCCGTCACGAACGCGCTCGCAGCGGCGCTCGGCGCGGCCAGCTATTCGATCTATCTGCTGCATCCGTACGTGATCGGCATCGCGACGCGCATCGCAGGCGTGCGCACCGATCCCGGAACGCCGCTCGGCATCATGACGGCGATCACCATCCTGACCGCCGTATGCGCGGCGGGATACGCATGCCACGTCATGATCGAAAAACCGATACTGGCGATGTTGAACGGGCACCGCAAGCAGCCGCGGCGCGAGCGCGCGGCGACCTGAACGCACCGCCGCCGGGCCGCCAGCCCCGCAGTGCGGATCGCGCCGGCCACGCTGCTTCGAACATCGGCCGGCATCCGAAACCGCGCGCAATCCCGGTCGGAATTTCATATTCTGACGACAATCGTTGCCTTCGCATCCCCGTCCGATGCGCCGACGCACGCGCTGAACGCACATCGGGACAAAAATCATCCAAGACAGAGGTTTCCTGGGTGCGTGCTCGTACTTGTTCAATATCCACACCCGCAACCGTTTCGTAATATCCCCGCCTATATCAACGGACCGGCACAGATGCTTGAGATCGGTCCACATTTTCCGATCCGGGGTGGGATATTCAATTCATCCGTCGCACTCAAGCGCCGGCGGCGGTCGGCATGTCGACCGCCCTCTGCGGTTTGCCGGCAGTGCGTCAGCCGGCAAACCTCGCCATGTCGCGCACGCGTCGCGACCCGCACGCCGGCGCCCACACGTGGCGTCCCTGGCGCTTCGCCGCGGCGCTGCTCTTTCCCGGCCTGGTCCATGCCCAGCCCATACCCGGCGCCGGACAATCGATGCGCGACATCGAGACCGTGCGACCGTCGCTGCCTGCCGCCACCGAGCCGAAGATCGATCTCGCGCCCGCCGAACCCGAACCCGAACCCGCCGCGAACGATGAAGCCGGCCCGCGCGTCACGGTCAACGCATTCTCCATCGAAGACAATGCTGCCATTCCCGCCGCGCGGCTCGCCCCGCTGCTCGGCGATCTGGTCGGCCGCGAACTGAGCTTCGGCGATCTGCAACAGGCCGCCAGCCGGATCACGACGTACTACCGCGAACACGGCTACGTTCTTGCCCGTGCGTATCTTCCCCGCCAGGACATCGAACACGGTGTCGTGCGTATCGCCGTCGTCGAAGGCCGCTACGGACAGATCGAATTGCACAACCGCACGCGCGTGCTGGACCGCGCGCTGCGGCAGCCGCTTGCGTCGCTGCAGCCCGGCGAGATCGCGCACGGCAACCGTCTCGAGCGCAGCCTCATGCTGTTGAACGAGGTGCCCGGCGTCGATGCGAAGGGCATGTTGCGGCCCGGCGCCGAACCCGGCACGACCGATCTCGTGATCGATGCCGGACGCAGCCGCTTCGCCACCGGCTCGATCGAACTCGACAACTTCGGCGATCCGCTGACGGGCCGCTACCGCGCGACCGGCAGCGTCGACGTCAATGCACCGCTGCGCGTCGGCGACCGCTTCTCGCTGCGCGGACTGACGAGCAACACGAATCAGCGCTATTACCGCGCGTCGTATCAACTGCCCGTCGGCCCCGCGTCGACCCGCGTCGGTGTCGCGTATTCCGACATGGACTACCGGATCGGCGGCAGCCTCAAGGATCTGCGCTACCACGGCGGTGCCGACGTTCGCTCCGCATTCGTCACGCAGCCGCTGCTGCGCAGCAGGCGCACGAGCCTCGACGCGCAGATCGTCTACGAAAACAAGCACCTGCGCGACGTGTACGGCGCGTTCGACGTGGTCAACGACAAGACCGTCGATCTGTGGTCGTTCGGCGTGAGCGGCAACCAGCAGGACACCTTCGGCGGAGGCGGCAGGAACGGGTTCTCCGCCACGCTCGGCATCGGCCATCTGAGCGGCAACGATCCGCTCGACATGGACTACTACGTCCATACCCAAGGCCGGTTCGCGAAACTGAATGTCAGTGCGCTGCGACTCCAAGCGCTCGGCTCGCGATTCCAGCTCTACACACAGTTCAGCGCACAACTGTCGTCGCGCAATCTCGACTCGTCGGAAAAATTCAGCCTCGGCGGCCCGTACGGCGTGCGGGCATTCGCGCTCGGCGCCGGCAGCGGCGATCAGGGTTGGCAGGCCACGGCCGAACTGCGCTATCTCGTCGCGCCCGGCTGGCAACTGAGCGCATTCGCCGACACGGGACGCATCCAGCTCAGCAAGCAGCGATGGTCGCGCGAGCGCAACACCGCGCAATTGTCGTCGCTCGGCATCGGGGCGAACTGGTTCGGCACGCGTCATCAGGTCAGCGTCACCGCCGCGCTGCCGATCGGTTACGCCGATCCGGTCGCGTCGGCCACGCGCTCGCCGAGCGTCTGGTTTCAGGCCGCCCAGTATTTCTGAGCGGCGCTCGACATGCGGCCCGCCATACAGGGTGGGGCCGCAAGTAACGCGGGAGACTTAGCCGCCCGCATCATCGGGATGCGTACCTGGTACACCTTTCCGATTTCTCCGCTTTGTTAGGTATACGTATCAATACGAAGCAGCCACCCTGTATTTTTCCAGAGGAACATAACTTCATGAACAAGACCTACGCATTGATCTGGAACCAGACCCAGGGATGCTGGAGCGCCGTCGGGGAAACCGCGCGCCGGCGTGCCAAGCCCGGCAGCGCCAAGCGCATCGCCGCCACCCTCTCGCTGCTCGGCCTCACCTCGCTGCCCGCCTTCGCGCTGCCCACCGGCGAGAACATCTCCGCCGGCAAGGCCGACATCATCCGCGAGAACGACGGCAAGTCGATGCTCGTCAACCAGCACACCGACAAGCTCATCACCAACTGGAACGACTTCAACATCGCCGGCAACGAGCGCGTGTCGTTCCATCAGCCCGGCACCACGTCGATCGCGCTGAACCGCGTGGTCGGCAACAACGGCAGCCAGATTCATGGCCAGCTCGACGCCAACGGCAAAGTCTTCCTCGTCAACCCGAACGGCGTGCTGTTCGGCTCCGGCGCGCAGATCAACGTCGGCGGCCTCGTCGCGTCCACCCAGAACATCGCTGACGCGGACTTCCTCGCAGGGAACTACCGCTTCTCGGGCAACTCCACCGCGTCTATCGTCAACGACGGCCACATCGCTGCCGCCGACGGCGGCAGCGTCGCGCTGCTCGGCGCGCGCGTGTCCAACAACGGCGTGATCCAGGCGAAGATGGGCCGCATCGCGCTCGGCGCAGGCAATACGTTCAAGGTCAACTTCGACGGCAACGACCTGCTGAGCCTGCAGGTCGAAGGCGGCGCGGTCGATGCACAGGCCAGCAACGGCGGCCTGCTCAAGGCCGACGGCGGCGAAGTGCTGATGACCGCGCGCGCAGCGGGCAACCTGCTGAACGCCGTCGTCAACAACACCGGCACCATCGAGGCAAAGGGCCTCGCCAACCACGCCGGCAAGATCACGCTCGATGGCGGCACCGTCAAGGTCGCCGGCACGCTCGACGCGAGCGCGGCCGACGCCGACGCATCGGGCGGTTCGGTCCTCACGCGCGGCGAGCGCGTCGACGTCGCGGCCGACACCCGCGTCGACACACGCGCGGGCAACACCGCCGGCACCTGGACCATCGAAGCCGCCAACGCTGGCGTCAACGGCGATCGTTCGATCGGCGCCGACACGCTGTCGCGCAACCTCGGCACCACCGACGTAGCGCTGACCAACACGCAAGGCAACCTGACGGTCGGCGGCCCGGTCGCGTGGAACAGCGATCGCGCGCTCACGCTCACGTCGCAGAAAGGCAACGTCGACCTGCAGCAAACGCTGTCGGCCACCGGCGCGAATGCCAGCCTGAACGTCAACGCCGCCGACAAGATCCGCATCAACGATGCAGTCAAGCTCACCGGCCGCAACGCGCACCTCGAACTCAATTCGAAGAACGGCCATACGCTGAACAACAACGCTGCCGTGACGCTGTCCGGCGACAACGCATCGTTCCGCTCGAACGGCGAGGACTACAAGGTTCTCCATACCGTGGCCGACCTGCGTAACGTCGATGCAAACCGCGGCGGCCGCTACGTGATCGGCAACACGATCGACGGCGCGAATACGAGCTTCCGCAGCATCGGCGGCAACCAATCGTTCTACGGCGTATTCGACGGCCTCGGCAACACGATCGAGCGCCTGCGCATCTCCAACCCGGGCCAGTCGAACGTCGGCCTGTTCTCGCACAACGCCGGCCGCATCGCCAACCTCAACCTGCGTGACATCGTGACGACCGCATCGGGTCAGCCGTATTGGCTGACTTCGATCGGCACGCTCGCCGGCAGCAACTCGGGCGTGATCTCGAACGTGACGGCCAACAACGTCACGGTCTCGGCCACGGGCTCGGCAATCATCGGCGGTCTCGTCGGCTCCAACTATGGCGGCACGATCGAGCACGCGAAGGTCACCGGCCGCATCGACGGCGATCGCTACGCGCAGTCGATCGGCGGCCTCGTGGGTGAAAACCTGACGCTGCTGGACCAGCCGCCGGTGACGGCCACCATCCGCGACAGCCACGCCGACGTCGAGGTGAACGCCGCGCACGACGGCCCCACCGGCGGCCTGGTCGGGCACAACACCGGCTTGATCGAGCGCTCGTCGAGCGCGGGGCGCATCAACGCGACGGGCGCCAGCCCGATGGTCGGCGGGCTCGTCGGCTTCAACGACGGCAACGGCATCATCAAGCAGTCGTCGTCGTCCGCAAGCGTGACTGCGCGCAACAACGCCATCGCAGGCGGGCTCGTCGGCCTCAACCTGGCCACCATCACGGATTCGCGCGCCAGCGGCAAGGTGAGCGTCGGTGAACGCAGCGTCGCCGGCGGCCTCGCGGGCGTGAACCTGGGTCAGATCGACGCGTCCACGGCCGACGGCGACGTGTTCGCAGCCGCCTCGAGCACGATCGGCGGGCTCGTCGGCACCAACAGCGGCCGGATCATGAAGTCGCAGGCCAACGGCAACGTGACGGCGGGCAGCAACGCGGTGGCCGGCGGCTTCGCCGGCTACAACGACGGCGACATCGACGGGTCGACCGCGACGGGCAACGTCGTCGCGGGCGCCGACAGCGTCGCCGGCGGCTTCGCCGGGCGCAATGGCACTGCGGGTCACATCCATGCGTCCAACGCGCAAGGCAGCGTCCGGGCCGCGGGCAAATCGACGCTCGGCGGCTTCGCAGGCTCGAACGACGGCTTCATCGAGACGTCCCTGGCCAGCGGCAACGTAGCCGGCGACGACAACAGCACGGCCGGCGGCTTTGCGGGCACGAATGCCGGCACGATCGAGGCATCCGACGCATCCGGCGACGTGGCCACGGGCAACAACAGCACGGCAGGCGGCCTCGTGGGGCTCAACCAGGGTCTCATCCGCACGTCGAGCGCGAACGGCAAGGTCCTGGCCGGGCAATCGAGCTACGCCGGCGGCCTCGCCGGCCGTAACAGCGGGACGATCGCAGATTCCCGCGCCACGGGCGCGGTGAAGGCCGGCGACTTCTCGTCGGCCGGCGGCCTGGTCGGCAGCAACGAGTACGGGACCATCGCACGGTCGACGGCGTCGGGCGACGTCGAAGCCGGCGCGCAGGGCAAGGTCGGCGGCCTCGTCGGCATCATGACCGGGACAGTCGACCAGTCGCGTGCGACGGGCTCCGCCAAGGGCGGCGACGCCAGCTACGTCGGCGGCCTCGTCGGCAGCAACGGCGGCATCATCACGGCCTCGTCGTCGAGCGGCACCGTCTCCGGCGGCCGGTACGCGCGGCTGGGCGGGCTCGTCGGCGGCAATTTCGGTTTCGTCTACGGCTCGTCGAGCACCAGCCGCGTCGATGTGAAGCCGGGCTACGACCAATCCTACGGCGCACTGGTCGGCGTGAACTACGGTCAGGTGAAGCCCTGACGTGAACCCGGACGGCTCCGGCTCCGCCGCCTGAACGGCAGGCCGGATTCCGTCGCCTGTTGCGAGCGGTCCGACCGCTCGTCGCCGGCGGCCGCGAGGCCGTCGGTCGCCCCCTCCGGCCGACCAGTCGTCACGGTCGACCGGCTCATGAAAATCAATCTGGATAACGAAACGATGAACAAGACCTACGCATTGATCTGGAACCAGACCCAGGGATGCTGGAGCGCCGTCGGGGAAACCGCGCGCCGCCGCACCAAGCCCGGCAGCGCCAAGCGCGTCGCCGCCGCCCTCTCGCTGCTCGGCTTCACCTCGCTGCCCGCCTTCGCGTTGCCCACCGGCGAGAACATCGCCGCCGGCAAGGCCGACATCGTTCGCGAAAACGACGGCAAGTCGATGTCCATCAACCAGCACACCGACAAGCTCATCACCAACTGGAACGACTTCAGCATCGCCGGCAACGAGCGCGTGTCGTTCCATCAGCCCGGCACCACGTCGATCGCGCTGAACCGCGTGATCGGCAACAACGGCAGCCAGATTCACGGCCAGCTCGACGCCAACGGCAAGGTTTTCCTCGTCAACCCCAACGGCGTGCTGTTCGGCTCCGGCGCGCAGATCAACGTCGGCGGCCTCGTCGCGTCCACCCAGAACATCGCCGACGCGGACTTCCTCGCAGGTAACTACCGCTTCTCGGGCAACTCCACCGCGTCGATCGTCAACGACGGCCACATCGCCGCCGACGACGGCGGCAGCGTCGCGCTGCTCGGCGCGCGCGTATCCAACAACGGCGTGATCCAGGCGAAGATGGGCCGCATCGCGCTCGGCGCCGGCAATACGTTCAAGGTCAACTTCGACGGCAACGATCTCCTCAGCCTGCAGGTCGAAGGCGGCGCGGTCGATGCGCAGGCCAGCAACGGCGGCCTGCTCAAGGCCGACGGCGGCGAAGTGCTGATGACCGCGCGCGCAGCGGGCAACCTGCTGAACGCCGTTGTCAACAACACCGGCACGATCGAGGCGAAGGGGCTCGCCAGCCACGCCGGCAAGATCACGCTCGACGGCGGCACCGTCAAGGTCGCCGGCACGCTCGACGCGAGCACGGCCGAAACCGGCGCACCAGCCGGCTCCATCGTCACGCGCGGCGAGCAGGTTCGTGTCGCACGCGGCACCACGGTCGACACGCGTGCGGGCGACACGGCCGGCACCTGGACCCTCGAGGCCGCCAACGCCGGCGTCGCAAACAACAACGCCGACAGCCTCTATCCGGTCGACGCGTCGATCGATGCCGACACGCTGTCGCACAACCTCGGTACCACCAACGTCGCGCTCGCCAACACCCGCGGCGATCTCTCCGTCGCCGGCCCCGTCGCCTGGAACAGCGATCGTACGCTCACGCTGACTTCGCAAAACGGCAACGTCGATCTGACGCAAACGTTGTCGTCCACCGGCGCGAACGCCAGCCTGAACGTCAATGCCGCCGGCAAGATCCGCATCGACGATGCGGTCAAGCTCACCGGCCGCAACGCGCACCTCGAGCTCAATTCGAAGAACGGTCATACGCTCTCGAACCGCAATGCCGTCGTGACGCTGTCCGGCGACAACGCATCGTTCCGCTCGAACGGCGAGGACTACACGGTGCTGCACACAGTCGCCGACCTGCGTAACGTCGATGCGAACCTGGGCGGCCGCTACGTGATCGGCAACACGATCGACGGCGCAAACGCGAGCTTCCGCAGCATCGGCGGCGATCGTGCGTTCCACGGCGTGTTCGACGGCCTCGGCAACACGATCAGCAGGCTGTCGATCAGCAATACCGGCCCGAACATCGGCCTGTTCGGGCAAAGCAGCGGCCACCTGGCGAACCTGACGCTCGATTCGCTCGTCGTCGACGGTACCTCGGCCGGCCGCGCCGCGTTCGTCGGCGGGCTCGTCGGCGACAACCTGGGCGGACGCATCACCAACGTCACCGCGAAGAACATGAGTGTCTCGTACAACGGCAGGGACGCAGTCCAGATGGGCGGCCTCGTCGGCCGGAACCTCGGCACGATCGAACACGCGAGCTTCGCCGGGCGGGTATCCGGCAGCAACAACACCGTCTCCGTAGGTGGCCTGGTCGGCGCCAACGCCGGCACGATCGCCGACAGCGAGGCCTTCGCCGACGTCACGTTGTCGGGCCGACCCGGCAGCCCGTTCGACCCGCAGTTCAACCGTGAGGTGCAGAGCGTCGGCGGACTCGTCGGAACCAACGGTGGTCTGATCGTTCGAGCGTCGAGCGGCGGACGCGTGTCCGGTCGCGACGACACGAGCGCCGGCGGCCTCGTCGGGATCAACTACGGCACGATTCGTGATGCGTCGACCTCCGCCACGGTCACGGCAGGCAAAGGCGGGTATGTCGGCGGCCTCGTCGGCAAGAACCGCGACGGCGGCACGATCGCAAACGCGTCCGCATCCGGTTCGGTCACGGCCGCCGGTGCGATGGCGATCGGCGGTCTCGTCGGTGAAAACGCACGCGGCACGCTGGACGACGTGCGCTCGACCGGCGACGTGACCGACCTCGCGAGCGGCCATGTGGGCGGCCTGGCCGGCGCGAACCGCGGCACGATCCGCAACGCGCATGCAACGGCCACGGTGACGGCCGGTCGCAACAGCCATGCTGGCGGGCTTGTCGGCACGAACGACGGCACCGTGTCGAACGCGCGCGCCGCAGGCAGGGTCGACGCGCGCGACGCGAGCGACGTCGGCGGGCTCGTCGGGCAAAACTCGGGGGTGCTGGACACCGTGCAAGCCGCGGTCGACGTGACGGCCGGCAACGGCAGCCGTGTCGGCGGACTGGTCGGCACGAACCGCGGCAACGACGCGATCGTTCGCCACGCGCAGGCGTCGGGCAGTGCAGCGGCCGACGGCTCGAGCGTCGGCGGTCTGGCAGGCCTGAACGACAAAGGCGCCCTCATCGACGATGCATCGTCCACCGGCACGATTGCCGGCGACCGGTCGAACCTAGGCGGCCTGGTCGGTGAAAACGCCGGAACGATCCGGGCCTCGACGTCGAGCAGCCGCCTGAACCTCGTGGCACCGACCTACGGTCCGTTTTTCCAGGGGCGCCTGGTCGGGCTGAATACGGACAGCGGCCACATCGAAGCCAGCTCGGCCAGCGGCCCGGACCAGCCGTACGCCACGGTCGGCATGAGTTTCGGCAAGATCGACGGGCAGTGGCGCTACGGTCCCGCCAGCTGGTAAAGGTGCGTTGAACCCGCAGGGTTCGGCATGACGGCCCCCGCTCGTTTCAAGCGCGGGGGCCGAAAATGAAGGATCACGGCCGGCACGTGCGGCGCGCGTGCCGGCCGCATCGACGCACACGCGGGTTCAGGGCTCCAGTTCGCGTGCAATCGCGTTCCGGAAAGCAGGCCAGCGTTCCCTCAACGCTTCGGCTCCGCCTTCGTGCAACACATGCTCCATGGCCGCGCAGGCATCCCGTGCCCGCGGATTGTCGGCCATCGCGAAACCGCCGCGCATCGAGTGCAGTTCCGCCGCCATCGCATCTGCGTCGCCGCCCGACAGCGCCGCATCGAGCGCGTCGAGCGAGCTCAGCGTTGCCTCGCGCAGGGTCCGCCGGATTTCATCGGTGACGGCAGGCGCATTCTCCCGCGTGCCGACTCCTGCTTCCCCCGCTTCCGCGCCACGCCCCCCATGCCGGCGCAATACCGCGTCGAGCGCATCGATCGACAACGGCTTGAGCACGACCTCCACCGCCCCGACCTGCGCGCAGCGGCGCCGGTCCTCATCGGTCGCATGCGCGGTCATCGCGATCACCGGCACGTTCGCGCCCTGCTCGCGCAGGAAATTCGCGAGCGCGAAACCGTCGAGCTCCGGCATGCCGAGATCGGTCAACACGACGTCGAACGGCTGAGTAAAGAATGCGCGCATCGCTTCGATCCCGTTCGCGACGAGCGTCGCGCTGCAATGCAGCGCCTCGAGCTGATCGCGCAGCAATGCGCGGCTCGCCGGATGATCCTCGGCAACGAGCACGCGTAGCGGCGCATCGCCGGCATCGCAGGCCGGCGGTACCGGGATCCCGGACTCCGGCTCGTCGAGCGCGACGCGCCACGCGGACGGTGCATCGGGCATGGGCAGCGATGCCACCAGCGTCGTGCCCGCGCCCGGCCGGCTCTCGACCGTCAGATCGCCGTGCATCAATCGCGCGAGGCGCCGGCACAGCGGCAGCCCGAGCCCCGTGCCGCCAAAGCGCCGGTAGATCGACGCATCGGTCTGGACGTACACGTCGAACAGCGCCGGCAGACTCTCCGGCGCGATACCGATACCGGTATCGCGCACCGCGATTTCGACGCCGTGCGCGCGATCTCCGGCAACGGGCTGCCGCGCTTCGATCGTCACGCTGCCGTGTTCGGTAAACTTGATCGCGTTGCTGACGAGATTCGACACGATCTGGCGCAGGCGGGTCGGGTCGCCGACGTAACCGTCGGCGAGTTCGGGTGCGATCCGGCATTCGAGTACGAGTTGCTTCGCGTCGGCGAGCGGGCGGAAGATCGCCGCGACGTCGCGCAGCACCGCACGCAGGTCGAACGGCACGGCCTCCAGCACCATCTGGTTGGATTCCACCTTCGACAGATCGAGAACGTCGTTGATCACGCGCAGCAGCGCGTCCGACGACGACACGACCGTCTGCAGCCGGCGCTGTTCCGCCGCGGGCAACGCCGCCCGCGCCATCAGTTCGAGATTGCCGACGATCGCGTTGAGCGGCGTGCGGATCTCGTGGCTCATCGTCGCAAGGAACGTCGATTTCGCCTTGTTCGCATCGTCCGCCGCCTCCCGGGCCTCGCGCAGCTTGTCTTCCATCTGCTTGCGCGCGGTGATGTCGGTGAGCGTACAGAGCAGCACGTCGACGCCGCGATAGCGGGTGCGGACGATATGCGCGGCGAGATAGGTCGTGCCGCCGTCGGCGCGCTCGACCGGCAACTCGTGCGTGACGACACGAGGTGCCATCCCGTCCGCGATACGGCCGTGGTAGGCCTGCCAGATGCGTTTGCCGAGCGACGGCGCCGCGCCGGTGTCGCCATAGGCCTGTGCGGCCTCGTTGCGCACCATGATTTCGCCGTTGGCCAGCGACAGCAGCATGAGCCCGGCGGGCGCCGTGCGAATCAGCGTGCGGTTCAGCGCCTCGCTTTCGATCAGCCGGATGGCGCGGCGGTTGGCGGGGCGTAGCGCGCGCCGGTCGAATACGATGATCGCGCACCACACCGTGCCGATGGCGAGCAACGCGAGACCGGCCGCGATCCCCAACCGCACCGCCATGTCTTCAAGCAGGGTGCGCCACGTGATCGTCGCCGTCAGCACCTCGTCGAACCCCGGCATCCGGTCGCCGATCACGATGCTCGTGCCGACCCGATGCGCGACCGCGCGCCCGCCGCCTGCAGCCCGCGCATAATCGACCGCGCGGGCAATCATCGCGGCGTCCGACTGGCGTCCGCTCAGCACATTCGCGTGCATATCGACCAGCGCGTACTCCATGCCGGTCGATGTCGGCGCGAGGATGGCGTCGATCTCCGGTCGGCTGACGACGATGAACCACGCGGCCAGCTTGCCGTGCGCGTCCCGGATCGCCTGCACGAAGCGCAGCACGGACCGCCCGGCGAGCGGATCGTAGCGCCTCTCGAGCAAAACCGTGCGGTTGTCGGCGGTCGCGGAGGCCGGATGCAGATCGGCCGGCGGCTGCAATTTCCGGATCAACGCTTCCACGTCGAAACCGGCGGGCAGCGCGCGCGACTGCCTGACCAACGGATATCCGGTCACGATGACGAACGTTCCGTGCGGATCGACCAGATATCCGCCCATTCCGGGGTCGCCCGGTTGCCGAGGCGGCATCTTCCCCGTCACCTCGACTTGCTGAAGAAACCCGCCGAGAAACGGCGGGTAGTCGCCCGTCGACCGCACCGACGGAGCGACCGCGAAAGCGGCAATCGCCACGCGCCCCGCCCGACCCAGTATGTCCAGCCTGCCATGACCGTCGTCGAAGCGCTTCAGCGCATCCGGGGGCATGGCCGGCTGATGCTTCGCCATCAGTTCCAGGTTCTCGGTATAACGGTTCTGGAGCGCTTTGATCACCTCCATTTCCGCCAACATGTCGGCCTTGCGCACCAGGAATTCCGAACGGTGTTGCGCAACCGATTCCTGTACGTCGAGACGCGCGACGAGTGCCGCACAAACGAGCACGAACACGGTGATCGCCACGCCGCTCCCGTACAGCAGCCATTGCTGCTGCCGTCGAACGCGGCCGGGCTCGAACGGCTTTCGGCCCGCGGCGGTAGCATGCGCGATCAGCGTTTTCAGTTTGGTTGGCATACGTATCGTCGAAATCGCGCCGGCG
The DNA here is from genome assembly GCF_003366075.1 of Burkholderia sp. IDO3. Lineage (NCBI taxonomy): Bacteria > Pseudomonadati > Pseudomonadota > Betaproteobacteria > Burkholderiales > Burkholderiaceae > Burkholderia > Burkholderia sp. IDO3. The sequence continues at coordinate 277,273 of NZ_CP028962.1, read as the reverse complement.
CCGGCACGACCTCATGCGTCGCGCCATTCACCGGGTTCAGGCCTCCGGCAATTCGGGCAGTTGGCCCTCGCTCGCATAGCGGATCAGGTCTGCATCGCGCACGATGCCGAGCTTCTTCATCGCGCTCGACTTCTGCGAACTGATCGTCTGCTTGCTGCGATGAAGCTGGACGGCGATCTCGCCGACCGTCAGGCCGGCCCCGTAAAGCCGCACGACCTCGATCTCGCGGGCCGTCAGCGTACGGGTACCCGCCGACGGCCGGCAGTCCTCCAGCAGCCGCTTGACGAACGGAGACAGATAATTCGCGCCGACGAACGCCGCATGAACCGCGCCGACCAGATGCGAAATCGCATCGGACTTGCTCAGGATGCACCCGACGCCCTGCTTCTGGATCGCGAGCAGCACGCTCGGGTTGTCGATCATCGTGATCGTCACGAGGCGAAGCACCGGATAGCGCCGCTGGAGAAACGACAACAGTGAAAGACCGTCGCCATACTTGCCGCCGGGCATGACATAGTCGACGACGAGCACATCGCTCTGCTTCTCGTCGAGCATCGCCACGAGGTCGGTCGAATTCGAGACAGTGCCGAGCAGCTTGATCGTGCTGCTGCCCGCGAGCGCCTGCGACATCCCGAGTGCGGACGAAGGATGATCGTCCGCCACCATCACCCGCACAAAAAATTCATCCATCTCTATTCTTCTCCCGATACACGCGGCCCGACGTGCCATGTTGTGCGACGCGCCAGGCTTCGAATCGATCCCGCAACACAGTCGCGTCGCGGCGTTCAGCGAACCGGGCGGTGCGCAGCGTAATTTTAAGATGATAGACAGGTTCTGCGTCGCGGTGGTGGAACCCGGGTTGCCTGCGCCCGCCGGCGCACCTGCCGTCGCGCCAGCCGGCGCGCCCGACACGGCGTTGCGGCACAAACCCTCGGTGGTCCGCCGCCCACGCACATCCGATCGGCGGCGCTCCCGACGCCGTCGATCCACCCGGTCCCGCTGAGCGGCGAAAGCCGCTGCCTAACGCTTGACCACGGATTTGTCCGGCTCGCCCGGCCCGTCATCCGTGGCGTGCTGCCACTCGGTGATGGCGCGCCGCTTCTGCGACGGCGACATCATCATGAATTCGTTCAGCTTCGTCAGGAAATCCCGTCTGGATTTCTCCGGCAACGTCGCGAATCCCAGCAGCAGCCCGAACACCTTTCCCATATAGCGCACGGCCTTACCCTTCCTTCTTCAGTCGAAATCACGCGACACCGGAGCGATGCGGCGTGTCTGCCTTCCCCGCTTTGACACAGACGATCGACGCCGCCGTGGTGTCGCTTTTCTTTTATCGTCCCGGCCCGTGCACCGCCGCGGCCGCCATCGCTCTCGACGTCGGCCGCTCGTCCGCCGCATCCGCGGGAAACGCGATTCCGCGCCGCCGCGCGATGCGCGCGACACTCCGGCGCAGGTCCGCCAGCGTCACGGGCTTGGTCAGCACGCATTCCACCTTCGATGCCGCGTAACGCCTGGCGTCGTCGGGTGCGAGATGCGATGCCACGACGATCATGTCGCACGGCAGAGCGCGCGCATGGACCGCTTCCGCCAGTTCGCGGGCCGACATGTCGGGCAGGTCGGCACCGAGCAGCAACGCGTCCCACTCGCCGGTCACGAGCGTGTCGAGCGCCGCGCCGCCGGACGACACGCATCGCACCATGCAGCCGAGCACATCCAGCTGCTCGCGGAAAATCGAGCCGTTGACGGCCGCATCGTCGGCAACCAGCACACGCGGCACACGCGTACCGGAAGCCGCTTCGGGTCGAGCGTCACCGGCTTCGCCGGCCGGCTGGCGCCGCTGTCCGGCGCTCACGACGCGCGCCTGCTCGATCGCCGTGCGCAGCCCGTTCAGCGAATAGCTCGACACGCGGATCGTGCGGCCCGCGACGTCCGGCTGCAGCGGGCCGTCCGGCGTAGCCAGCACGACCGGCGTAGCGCCGCCGAGGCTGTCGAGCGCCTCGCGCCGCCATTGATCGGAATCGCCGAAGAGCACGATCGCGTGCGCACGCGCGACGCACCCGGCGGCAATCCCGATCGGGTTCGAATGCATCGCGACGTCGAAACCCCATGCGCGCAGATGCGGAAATGCAAACGTACGCCACGCGTCCTCCGGCGACACGACGATCAGCGTCCTGCCGGCACCGGCACGCGCACCGACCGGCAATTTCGGCGCAATACCCATGCGCAACGGCAAGCGTACGGTGAACAGGCTGCCGACGCGCGGCGTACTGTCGACCGAAATCGTCCCGCCCATCGCCTCGACCAGCCGATCGCACAGCGCGAGCCCGAGCCCCGTGCCGCCGTAGCGCCGCGTGATCGAAGCGTCAACCTGCGAGAACGGCTTGAACAGCCTGGCCTGCTGCGCGACGTCGATCCCGATGCCCGTATCCTCGATGCCGATCGCGAGCTCGAGCACGCCGCGCGCATTGCGCCCGACCGCCACGCGCGCGACGATGCGCCCTTCGCTCGTAAACTTGATCGCGTTGCTCAACAGGTTGCCGACCACCTGCGCGAGCCGCGTCGGATCGCCGCGCATCCGCTGCTCGCCGCTCGCATCGATATCGGCGAATAGCGGCAGCCCTTTCGCCCGGGCGACGGGCGCGAATGCCGCGAGCTCGCGCTCGATCACCGCGATCACGTCGAACTCGATCGACTCGACCGACATCGCACCGGCTTCGATCTTCGAGAAATCGAGAATGTCGCTGACGATCGCGAGCAGACCTTCGGCCGATGCGCGCAGCGTCCGCACGCGGCTGTGCTGCGACGCAGCGAGCGCCGTGCGCTCAAGCAGTTCGAGATTGCCGAGGATCACGTTCAGCGGCGTGCGGATCTCGTGGCTCGTCGCGGCGAGAAACGACGACTTGGCCGCATTCGCCGAATCGGCCGCGCGCACCGCCTCCTCGAGCTGATGCACGAGCCGGCGCTGCGTGCTCGTGTCGGCGAACGCCGCGATCAGCACGTCTTCGCCCTGGTAGCGTGCGCTGTGCGCGATGACCTCCAGATGCAGCGGCGCCGCGCCGCGTGCATCGAGCGTGAACTCGGTCATCATCGCCCGGCCGACGCCGCCGTTCGCGACGAACGCGTCGTACTTCTCGAGCACCTGTGCGGACAGCGCGTGGTGATCGCCGCCGTGCGGCACGAGCATCTGCGTCAGCGCATCGCTCGCGAGCATCACGCGCCGGTCGGACAACGACACGAGACCGATACCGACCGGCGCCATCGCGATCACGCTGCGACACAGCGCCTCGCTGTCGAACACGCGGGCCGAGCGTGCATAGACCGGCACGAGCACGCGCCGGTGGAAGCGCACGAGCAACAGCCACATCACGACGATCGCGACGAGCGTCGCCCCCGCGAGCGCGCCCGCCTGCACGCCGATGCCGGCCATGACGTCGGCCCACGACAGCGCATAGGCGATCGTCCAGCCGGTTGCCGAAAGCTTGCTGCCGAACACGATCGCGCCGTCGCGAAAGAACGGCTCGCCGGACGCATGGCCCTCGCGCGCGACGTCCAGACTCAACAAGTGCTCGGTCAGCGCGTTCGTGCGCTCGACGTCGGGATCGATCGCGATCAGCCGGTTGTCCGCCGACGCGATGAAGAACGTGCCGGCCGGCGCACGCCCGGACAGCCACGACAGCAGGTATTCCGGTGCGTATTCGGTGACCAGCACCGCGAACGGCCGGCCGTCGGCACGCGCCTCGGCGGCCACGCGGATGCGCGCCTGCCCGGTGACGGGATTCACATAGGGCGGCAACCAGCGGACGTTCGGCCGCCCGTCGTTCGCGGCCGGCGGCGGGCCGTCGAAATCGACGCGCAGCGCGTCGAGCACATGCGCGCGCGCATCGGTCGACGCGAGCGCCGGATTGTCGCGCGCCAGGTGCGGCACGAAGCCGAACATCCCCGTGCGCGTGCTGTAGTGATAGCCCTCGAGCGTACGCCCGCGATTGATCGAACTCGCCGCGCAGATGCGCGACAGCAGGAACGACAGCGCGAGATAGCGCGCGACCTCGTCGCGCTGTGCGGTTTGCCCCGGCACGCCGACCACGAGCGACGGATACGGCTTGATCGCGAGCTGCTGGCCGTGGGCGAAGAATGCGTTCGTGACGTCGGCCGGCGCCGGGTCGATCTCGCGCCAGATGAGTTGCGTGTTCGTGACGCCGTTGCGGAACGACGTCTCGGCCATCTGCACCTCGTCGGCAGCTTCCTCGACGCCGTTCAGGAAATTGCGCCGTTCGCCGTCCAGGTAGCCGTATACGATCGACGTGATCCCGAGCCCGCAGGCGATCAGGATCAGGATCGTGACGACGATGCCGCCCCCGAACATCGAGATGCTCTGGTAGCGGCGAATCGACTGAAGCGTGCTGTATGACATGGCTCGGCGTGACGGCGCCCGGAGCGCGGACATACGGCGGATTCCCTGCCGGACCGGCCGTCACGATGAAAACATTCGGGATAGTGATATCCCGATCATGCCAAACGGCACTGCGAAAATCAGGTGTGCATTATCCTTTTAGTACACGTCCGATCTTTTTGAATGATTGTTTTGAACTTGAACGAAGGTTGTCGGCGAAATCGGGGGTCGGGCACCTGTCCGGCCGGACACGTCGCTTCGCCCGGTCGCCACGGTCGCGGACGCGCACGAAACGCCCTCCCGCCGGCAGAAGATGCGTCTGCGAACGAGGCGGCGCATCGGCGGCACCCGATTCGACATGCGCGGGGCATCCGGACAGGATCGGCCCGCGCGCCGTCGTTGTGCGGGCAGCGCCCGCTCAGTTCTGCGTGAGCGGATTCAGCACCGTGCACAGGAAGCCCGTGCAGTTCGTCGGCTTGAAATAGTACGACGCCATCGCCAGCGGCGGCGTGGTGCCGAACTCGATATCGCTCAGGTAAGCGGAGCCCTGCGCACCGAAATCGTTCGCCTGCTGCACGTAGTTCGCGCCGGTCGACTGGATCGCGGCCGACTGGTACGCGAAGGTCGGCGATTGCGTCTGGTCCTTCACGTAGATCCACGACATCGTGCTGCCGAACACCTGCCCGCCCTTCGCGCGATACCCTTTCGCGCCTTCGCTGTTGGCCTGCGCGATGAAGTCGTTGATGGTCGTCGCTGGGGCCAGCGCATCGTACGTATAGGTCGCGTTCGATGCGTTGTTCTTCATGTACACGTTCGCCTGCACCGATCCGACGACCATCGCGCTGAAGAACCAGTAGCCCGACCGGCCCTGCGCGTTCGCCTGGGTGAGGAATGCGTTCGGGTCGCCCGGAAGGCCCGTCGTCGCATACGTGTAGGTGGCCGACGAGCCGCCGTCCTTGCGATACAGATACCCGAAACCGTACGGTCCTTCGTAGCGGTAGCCGTTCGCGCCTTGCCCGTTGGCCTGGCCGAGGAAACCCGGCCAGGCCGTCGGCGGCGATTGCAGCTGATACGTGTAGGTCTGCGCCGTGCCGTCGTTCACGAAGACCGAGCGCGTCCCGCCGTTGGCCGGATCGTAGTAGAAGTCGCCCAGGTAGCGATAGCCTTTCGCGCCTTCGCTGTTGAGAAGCGTCAGGAAGCCCGGGCCGTCCGCCGCGGGCGTCTGCGCATCGTAGCGCCACGTCAGCGTGCTGCCGCCCGAGCCGCCCGACCCACCGGATCCGCCGTTGCCGCTGTCGTTACCGCCGCTGCCGCCGTTGTTGCTCGTCCCCGATCCGCCGTCCGTGGCGGGCGAGGCATTGTCGTCGCCGCCGCCGCAAGCGGTCAGCGCCAGACAGGTCAGTGCGATCAGTGCGGCAGCTTTCATCGGGATCACCTCGAAGCGAAAAGAACGAACGAAGCCGGTACGCGCGAACAGCGCCGCGCGCACGGACGGTCATGTACCGGGAATCGGCCGGCGGCATTCACCGCCGGCCCGGGAGCGTCAGTTGACCTGCAGCTGGCCGCCGCGGCCGAGGCCGCCCTTGACGTCCTGCGCCTTGTAGCTGCGCAGGGCGACGACCATCTTGTTGTACGCGTCGATGAATGCGACAACCGTCGCCTTGCCTTCCGGCGTCGACGAGAAGCCGGCGAGCGCACCGCCCACGCCGCCGCCGAAGCCGCCGAGCGCCGCGCCGTAGTTGGTCGCCGTCGAGCTGCCTTCGGATGCCGCGATCTGCACGGCCGAGCGCACGTCGAACAGCGTCAGCGTCACGACCGATGCCTTCGTCTGCAGGTGGCCGGCCACCGCCGCCACCGCGCTGTTGCCGATCAGCCCGCCGATCATGCTGCCGATGCCGCCGATCGGCGAATCGTTGATGACGATCTGCGGTTCCATGTAGTAGTCGGCCGCGACGCGCTGACCCTTGTGCTGCTTCGAGCCCGCGCGGTATTCGCCCGAGTTGCGCTGCAGCTGCGTGATGCGCGACAGGCGCGCGTCGCTCTTCTGGTTGCCGATCGACGTGATCACGAAGCAGTTGGACTGCTGGACGGCCAGCCGCAGCAGCGGGTCGATGGTCGTCATCTTGGTCGCGCTGCCGAACGGGCCCCACCAGTCGGCATTGCGGCCGTCGTCGACGGCGATCGTGCCGAGCGGCGACGTGCAGCGCTGCAGGCCCGAATCGGCACCGGCGCTGGTGCCGCCGGCGGCGGCACCCGTCACGCCGGCATTCTGGCCGCCGGGCGTCACCACGCCGCCGCAGCCGGCGACGGACGCGCAAAGCGCTGCAACCAGCGCACCTTGAGTAAGACGTTGGGAAAGGATGGTCTTCATGTCGTTGTCGATCGATAGAGTCGTTGTTCGGCTTATGTGTCCGTGCGAACTTCGATAAGCCCCCCGGCGTGGCGCGCGATGGTGGTCTCCCCGCTGCAGCCCCCGTTGCTGTCGGCCCGGTCAGTAGTACCAGTACGTCTGATGCCAGACGCCGTAGTACGGATAGCCCGAATTCCAATAGCCGTAATAGACGTCACGCCACTGCGTGCGCCATTTCCAGTCTTCTTCGTCTTCCTTCTTGGCCTTGCGGGCGAGCTCGAGCAGCTTCTTCGATTCCTTGTCGCCGCGGGCCGCCGCGATCGACAGCCACTTGTCCGCTTCGCGCGGATCGGAGCCCATCTCCTCGAGGCCGAACAGATAGAAACTGCCGAGCGCCTTCTGCGCCTGCAGGTCGCCCCGCTCGGCTGCATCACGCATCCACTTGAGTGCCTGATAGCTGTCCTGGCGCACGCCGTCGCCGCGGAAATAGCGCAGACCGAGGTCGTAGGCGGCCTTCGGCTGGGTCTTCGCGGCCTGCTTCAGCGATACAATGCGCGGGTCTTCACGGTCGTTCGAATCGTCCCTTTTTTGATAGGACACCTGATCTTTTGGACGATCAAAACAACCGGTTTCATCGCAGATCCGCACCGTGTTGCTCGTAACGGACGGATCCTGCGCGCACGCGGCCAATAGCAACAGCAGCCCCGGTGCAAGTAAACGGCGAACCATTTTTTTGTCTTCCCCACGTTTTATCTGCGCCGCACTGTCTCGCGCCTCATTCACCCCCGCGAGCGCGCCCCCGGTTTGCGCGCGGCGAGGCGAATACAATTCGCCAACGCCGACACGCAGTCCAAGGCTCTCTCAGGTTCTCTTTCGAATCGTTCAGTCACCTCGTCGCAGCCGTTTTTCGCTGTGCCGACTGTTGTCGACATCAGCTTTCAAACCTGACGCGACAAACAATAGTGACGTGGTGAGCAATAATAATGAAGAAATATGGCATGTCAAGGTGATTTGTGATTTCAAAGTTTGCGTATCGCGTCACTTTTGAATATCCTCTTCGTCGCTGAAACCCGGGAGACCCCTTCAAGATGTCCAATAGCGAGCAGGCCAACGTCGATCTCATCACCGCCACCAAGGTGCGCGATCTGCTGACGCGCAACGGCATTCCGCCGCGCAGTCACAACACGACGATCGCGAACGTGCTCGGCCTGAGTTTCTCGGTCGTCACGCGCAAGATGAAAGGCCTGATCCCGTGGAACCTGTCGCAGCTGCAGGACATCGCGACGCACTTCGGCGTGCCGCCCGCGTTCCTGCTCGACGACAAGGGCGCGCAGCCCGCCGCCGCCGAGATGATCGACGCGACGCTCGTGATCGAATCGCGCCGCTTTCGCTGCCGCGCGGCGATCTCGACGAAGGCCAGCAGCCAGATCGAAACGGATTTCGTCGCGCTGCAGTGGCAGGGCGAATGGATCGTCACCGAACGCCAGCACGCGCGCGAAGGGCGCACGTATCCGGTCGACGTCATCGAGCTGCGCTCGAGCCAGCCGAACGTGTATGCGGCACGCATCGCGGTGGTCGACGATTCGCAGGACGTCGCCGAAACCCTCTGCGAATACTTCATCGAAAAGGGCGTGAATGCGATCCCGTACTATGACGGCGCATCGTTCCGCAAGGCGCTGGAGGTCGAGGATTTCGACGGCTACATCCTCGACTGGATGCTCGGCGACCAGACGGCCGCCGATCTCGTGCGCGGCATCCGCTCGAGCGAGAACGGCGGTGCGCCGATCTTGCTGCTGACCGGCAAGATCTCGACCGGCGAAGCGAGCGAGGACGAGATCGCGCATATCGTGTCGCACTACAACGCGCGCTGCGAGGAAAAACCCGTGCGCCTGCCGATCCTGTTCGCCGAAGTGGCGCGCGAACTGAAGATCGCGCTGCCGGCCGCCGCCGTGCCGAACTGACGCCCCAACGAAAACCAACCATTACACCAACGAGGAAAAGACATGCGAGTTTCGACGATGTGGATCAAGAGTGTGGCCGCGGCGGCCCTGCTCGGCATGGCCGCCGCGAGCTGGGCCGCGCCCTTCACGTTCACCGTCGACGGCAGCATCGGCCGCAGCAACCAGCCCGGCAAAACGTCGTTCGTCTTTTCCGAGCAGGCGCTGATGGCGCTGCCGCAGCACACGATCGTCACGTCGACGAGCTGGACGCCGACGTCGACCTTCACCGGCCCGAGCCTGTCCGACGTGCTGAAGACGGTCGACGCGCACGGCACCGAGATCGAGTTCCGCTGCATCGACGAATACACGTTCACGATCCCCGTCTCGGACGCCGACAAGTACGGCGTGATCCTCGCGCGCACGATGAACGGCAAGGTGCTCGACAACGACAACTACGGCCCGCTGTGGGTCATGTATCCGCGCGACCAGTATCCCGACGAACTGAAGACGCCGCTCGGCGAAGCGAAGTTCGCGTGGCAGATCATCGGCCTGACCGTGAAGTAAGCGCGCGACATGAGGCTGAGGCGCGGACGATGGAAAAACCAGAAAATCATCGTGGTTCTGGGAACGCTGTGGATCATGGGATTCGCGGCGTGGGCGTTCCTGCTGTCGGACCTGCTCGCGACGTCGGTCAACGAGGGGGTGCTCGAAGGGCCGCGTGAAGGCGTGTTCTGGACCGCCGCGCAATACCGCAACGTCTATACGCGCTTCGACCGCCAGTTGATCCTCTACGCGACGCACGTGGACGACAACTTCGATCACGTGCAGATGCAGCTCGACAGCCTGTCGGTGTCGTTCGGGTTCCTGCAGCGGCCGTCCGAGGTGTCCGAATACTGGCTGCGCATCCCGCGCGCGCGCGACGAAATCGCGGTGCTCGGCGAATTCATGACACGCCTGAAGCACGACGTGGCAGCGCTGCGCGACGCGCCGAACGGCGCGCCGCGCGTGATGGACGAGGTCGACCGGTACTGGCCGAAGGTCAACGGCCTCGCGAACTACTTCCGCGCGATCGAGATGGCGCAGCGCGACTTCACGTTCCATCAGTTGAAGGAAAAGCAGCGCGCGATCCTGTCGCTCGGCATCATCCTCGGCGTGATCCTGTGCGCGCTGTTCCTGCTGCTGTTCTATACGATGCGTACGCGCGACGACCTGCTCGAGCGGCAGGACGCAGCGCTCGACGCGGAACGCAAGGCGTCCGATCGCGCGTTCGAGATGATCGAGGCGAAGAACGCGTTCCTCGGGATGGTCAGCCACGAGCTGCGCACGCCGCTGCAGGCGATCTGCGGGTCGATCGAGATCCTGCTTGCGCGGCCGCAGTCCGATGCGAACCTGAAGACGATCCGGCGGCTGCAGAATTCCGCGTCGTCGCTCGAAGCGCTGGTCAAGGATCTGACCGACTACATCAAGCTGCGCTCCACCAAGCGCCTCGCCGAATCGGAGACGGTCGGCATGGCGTCGCTGCTCGCCGAGGTGCTCGATCCGCTGCGCGAGAAGATCGCGGCCAGGCGGATCGAGGTCGTGCAGCAGGTCGAGCCGCACGATCTCGCGATCCGCTCCGATCGCAAGCTGTTGCGGCAGGTGCTGTCGAACCTGATCGAGAATTCGGTCAAGTACACCCTCGACGGATCGGTCCGCGTATCGATCGCGCTCGCCGATGCGCCGGCCGGCCGGCAACTGAAGCTCGCCGTGCGCGACACGGGTGCCGGCATCGCGAAGCAGCACCTGCCGAAAATCTTCGAGCCGTTCTACCGCGCGAACGACGCGGTCGGCCTGCACGTGGACGGGATCGGCATGGGGCTCGCCGTCGTGCGCGAAATCGTGACGACGCTGCGCGGCCATGTGGACGTGCGCAGCGTCGTCGGCGAAGGCAGTGAGTTCGTCGTGACGCTGCCGGCCGATACGCCGGATGTCGCCGAAACGGCCGGCGACGCGCCCGCCTGGGCCGCCGTCGCCACGCATCGCAATCGGCGTGCGCTCGTGGTCGACGACAACGACAACGCGCGCGAGACGCTCGGCGCGATGCTGTCCGCGCTGGGCTTCGACGCCGATCTGTGCGGCACCGGGCACGAAGGCATCACGCGCTTCGGCGAAGGACACTACGATCTCGTGGTGCTCGATCTCGAACTGCCGGACCTGAGCGGCTTCGAAGTCGCGCAGCGGATCCGGACGGTCGCGCAGCCGGACGGCGACGGGCGGTTCCCGTCGCTGCTCGGCGTCAGCGCATACGAATCGGCCGCGCTGCGTCAGAACCGGCGCGTGTTCGACGCATTCCTGCCGAAGCCGGTTCACCTGAGCGAACTCGGCGCACTCGTCGAGAAGCTGCTCGGCTGAACGCGGCGGGTAGGGTTGCGTGCGGCGTCGGCCGCGCCCGCTTCAGCTCCGCGTCTACTCGCCGATCAGATGCAGCACGATGTCGCGCCGGTGCGGCGCGCGGCGATGCTCGAACAGGTAGATGCCCTGCCAGGTGCCGAGCACCATGCGTCCGTGCTCGACCGGGATCGACAGCTGCACCTGCGTGAGCGCCGCGCGCAGATGCGCGGGCATGTCGTCGGCGCCTTCGGTGTCGTGCTCGTAGCGCGTATCGTCCTCGGGCGCGAGTGTCGCGAAGTAGCATTCGAGATCGCGCTGCACCGACGGATCGGCGTTCTCCTGGATCAGCAGCGACGCGGACGTATGGCGGCAGAACACGGTCAGCAGGCCGGTGCGGATCGCCTGCTGGTCGACGAATGCCCGCACCTGCGGCGTGAACTCGACGAGGCCGCTGCCGTGCGTATCGACACCGACGTGCGTGATGGCCTGTTGCATGATCGCGATCTCAGGCGAGCGCCGCGAAGCCATCCGCTTCGATCTGCTTCGCGTCGGCCGGGCGCACCACGCGCGCGACTTCGACTCCGTCGCGCAGGAACACCAGCGTCGGCCACAGCTTCACGCCGAACGAACGGCCGAGCGGACGGCCCGGGCCGTCCTCGATCTTCAGGTGCCGCACGGCCGGATGCGCGGAGAACGACGCGACGATCGCGGGCTGCGTGCCCGCGCAGATGCTGCACCAGTTCGTGCCGAATTCGATGACGGTGGCACCGGCCAGTGCGTCGACTTCCGCACGGGTCGGTGCGTTGGCGGTGTAGCGTTGCTCAATGTCCATCGGGCCCTCGTGTGCAATGGCGGAGTGGCCGCCGCGCGCCCGTGCGGGCTGCGTGCGCGACCGGTGATCTCCCACTCTAGCGGAAAAGCGCGCGCGATGCCGACGGCGCTCGGGCGGGCGCAGGCGGGCCGGCACGCGCCTGCCAGTCGAATGACACGACAAGATTCGGAGCGCGGCACGGCCGCGCCGGGATCAGCATGCGGTCTGATCCCGTCGACGAAGGACCGATCATGCACGCTCCGCATCGCGTCACCGAACCGAACATCCTCTATTTCGGCACGCCCGTCGTGCTGATCAGCACGCTCAACCCCGACGGCACGGCCAATCTCGCGCCGATGTCGTCTGCCTTCTGGCTCGGCTGGCGCTGCATGCTCGGGCTCGCCGCCAGTTCGCAGACCACGCAGAACCTGCTGCGCACCGGCGAGTGCGTGTTGAACCTGCCGTCGTCGGCGCAGGCGCATGCGGTCGACCGGATCGCGCGCACGACGGGCACGGACCCGGTGCCCGAATCGAAGCTGGCGCGCGGCTATGTCCACGAACCCGACAAGTTCGGCACGGCCGGGCTCACCGAGACGGCCTCGCTGAGCGTCGCGCCGCCGCGTGCGCTCGAATGCCCGGTGCATCTGGAAGCGGTGGTCGCCGCCACGCACGGCATCGGCGACGACACGCCCGAGCTGCGCGGCCGCATTCGCGTGTTCGAGGTGCGCATCCAGCGCGTGCACGTGCATCCGGACTTGCTGATGGACGGCCATCCGGACCGCATCGATCCCGACAAATGGTCGCCGCTCATCATGAGTTTTCAAAAGTTCTACGGCCTTGCGCCGCATCAGGTGCATACGTCGCGGCTCGCCGAGATTCCCGAGCGCGCGTATCGCAGCCCCGACGTCGAACGCTCGCGCGACGCGGGGATGTCGATGGATGCCGCGCCGCGATGACGCGCGCCGGACCCGCCGGGCCGCCGGCGGAACGCTGCGCGGCACGGCCCGCGACGCCATCGGATAAGATACGGCCGGCCATGCTGATTGGCCCATGACCGAACCGACGGAGTGTTTCCAGTGATTCAACCGACCCAAGTATTCAAGGACAACCTCGCGCAACTGCCGGCCATCGACGGCATCGCGCGCATCGATCTCGTCGGCGCCAACGGCGACGTGGTCGCCAGCATCGAGAACCAGCCGGGCAAGCAAGGCTCGCTCGCGGTGTACAACTATCTGAAGCAGGCGTTCGGCACGCTCGACGCGAAGGCGGCCGAGCACGGCCTCGCCGTGTTCGCGGAACACACCGCCGATGCGCGCAACCGCCCCGGCGCGCACCCGAACGTCGATCGACTGCTGGCGATCGTCGCCGGCGGCGAAGCGCTGCGGATCGACGTGGTCGCGAAGGACTGAGTCGCGCGCGACGGGCAGGCGTGCCGCCGCCCGCTTTTCCCGGAGATCACGTGCCCCGCATTCATGCCCAGCCGTTTGCCCGCCGCATCGCATCGATCGCGGCGCTCGCGTGTGTCGCGGTCAGCGGCGCGGCGGCGGCCGATACGCTGCGGACGGCGTCCGATATCGCGGGCGCGTCGCTGGTTCCGCTCGGCACGCTGCCGCGCTCGCCGGAGAACGGCTCGCTCGACGAATTTTGCGCGCGATATCGCGTGAAGGCCACCACCGCGGCCGGCCGCGACGTCGCGAAGCTCGGCTGGCTCGTGACGTCCGAGGCGCCGCTCGGCCGCTACACGGTCGTCACGTTCGCGAGCGGGTTCAAGCCGGGAACGAGCGCGATCTGTTATGCGCGCCACGCCAACATCGGCGTGTTCGACGGCACAGCGCTCGTCGCGCTCGGCTACACGGCGCGTGCGGCCCGCTGGCAACTCGGCTCGGTCGATCCGCTCGAAAGCGGCGCGCTGCTGGTCTGGGGCGGCGACGGCCCGGCGCCGCCCGTCGGCGAGCTGCACGAAGAGAACGGCGGCTTGCGGCTGACCGCGGTCGCCGCCGAACGCGCCTACTGTCACGGGCGCGCGGTCGTGCCCAACGTGTACGGGAAGCCGCTCGACACGGCGCGCAAGATTCTGATCGCGCACGGCTGGCAGCCGCTGCGGCCGCACGAGAAGCCGGACTCGATGGACGGCGCGGCGACGCTCGCGAAACACGGGATCATCGAAGCCGAAGCGTGCTCGGGCACCGGCATGGGCTATTGCGCGCTGCGGTATCGAAGCGCGGCCGGCGTGCTCGGCGTAACCACGGTCGGCGGCGAGCCGGACACGCCGTCCGCGAATACCGTGATCGATTACCAGGTGGCTTGCAGGAAGCAGTAACCGGCGCGGGCGATCGAGCCGGCGTCGTGCGTGGGTCGTCCCGGCAATCGGCAGAATCCGTCGGACACCCGCCGTGCCGGCGCGTCGAATCATCGGCCGTTCGGTCGATTGCCCTTCGCGGCCGACGCTCCTAAACTGGCCTCCCTTTCACGCCTCTCCAGCCCAAAGGGACTCCGATGATCGACCTCTCCACGCTCGCACTGTTCTCCGGCGCGTGTCTCGCACTGACCGCCACACCGGGCCCCGACATGCTGCTGATCGCATCGCGCAGCGTGAGCCAGGGCCGCCGTGCGGGGTTCGCCACACTCGCCGGCATCCAGGCCGGCACGTACTGCCATGCGCTCGCGGCCGCGCTCGGGCTGTCGCAGCTCTTCGTCGCGGTGCCGATCGCCTATGACGCCGTGCGCTTCGCGGGCGCCGCCTATCTGCTGTATCTCGCATGGAAAACCTTCCGCTCGGATGCGACCGCGCTGTCGCCCGTTGCATCGCAACGTCGCCGCTCGATCGGCGCGATTTTCCGTCAGGGGCTGACGACGAACCTGCTGAATCCGAAGATGGCGCTGTTCGTGCTCGCGCTGTTCCCGCAGTTCGTGCGGCCCGAGCACGGGTCGATCGCCGTGCAGATTCTCGTGCTCGCGACGGTGCTCAACCTGATCGGGATCGTCGTCAACGGTGCGGTGATTCTGTCCGCGAGCCGGCTGGCCCAGCGGATCGGCGCGCGCCGCCGGCCGTCGAAGCTGCCGCAGTATCTGCTCGGCACGGTGTTCGTGGGGTTGGCCGCGCGGCTTGCGGTGGCCGGACGGAATTGACGCTGTCGCCGGCTGCCATCGCCCCGGACGGTTCTTTCAACGAACGTTGTCCGCGCTGACACCGCGTCGCGCCTCGCGCGCGTCGGCCCGCTCGAATGCGGTCGAGCCTTTCCCCTTTTAGTCGAGCCCCTCGAGCGACGTCATGACGTCGCGAACGCGCCCGGCCGCCTGCATTCGCAGCCGCAGCCGCGGCCGGAAATCGCGCTTGCGTTCACATAACATATTTGTTACTATGATGGCTACTGCGTATGAGATTCAGTTCTTCGATGCGCGCGTGGAAACGGGCGTTATCACGTTACCGAAGACGCTGCTCGCCCGTTTTTTCGCGCTCGCCGACCGCATGGAGCAGTACGGCCCGAACCTCGGCGAGCCGCACACCCAGTCGATGGGCAACGGGTTGTACGAAATGCGACTCAAGGGTGCCGAAGGCATCGCCAGAGTGTTCTACTGCGCGATCGTCGACCGGCGTATCGTCATGCTTCATTGTTTCGTGAAGAAGACGCAAAAGACGCCACGGAAAGAACTGGAAACCGCGCGCCGCCGACTGAAGGAGGTTCAAGATGGCAACGTATAAGGCCCTGCGCGAGCGCGCTTTGTCCGACCCCGAGGTGCGCGCCGAATACGAACGGCTGAACCGCGAAGACCTCGCACTGCTCGACGCGATGCTGGCCGCGCGTCGCGCCGCCGGGCTGTCGCAAGCCGATGTGGCCGAGCGCATGGGCACGAAGGCACCGGCGGTGACGCGCCTCGAGCGCGCGCTCGCAACGGGCCAGCATTCACCGTCCATCGATACGTTGCGCAAGTACGCAACCGCTTGCGGCAAGAAACTCGTGATCTCGTTCGCTTGAGTCGCCGCACCCGGCCGGCGGATCATGAACGACGAAGCATCCGGGTCGACAAGCATGCGCACCTCGCGCGAGTGGTGATGGCCGCGAGCACGTCAGCCGCCGCCGCTGCGCGCGAGAGAGGATCGATCCGCGCCGCCGGTAGCGAATTCCAATGCCGGCGCGCGAGAAGCACCGAGCAACGAGCGAGCGGCGTTCAGCGATTTGCGCCGAGCGCGACGCGCAGCCGCTCCATCAACCGCGTGTAGTGCTCCTGCACGTCGGCCTTGTCGGTCACGTTCGCGGTCGAGAAACGCTCGGCCCATGCCGGCTTCCATTCATACGTGCCGTGCACGCTGCGGTCGCCGTCCGGCGCCTGGATCAGCGAACGGATCCGCGCATCGCGGCCCGGCCCCGTGTGCATCTCGAACAGCGCGTGAATGAACGTGTGATACGCGTCGTACACGTCGTCGTCGAACAGGTAGCGATAGATGTGAAACGTGCGGTCGAGCTCGCGCTTCGCGCGGATCACGTCGTCCGGCGAGATGTCCTTCCAGTAGCCGATCCACGTGTAGAAGCACAGCAGCGCATTGAGCTGCGGCGCGACCGTGTCGTACAGCGTGAGCCGCTTCTCGATCAGCCGCTGGTTGGTCCATTGCACGAGTTCGAGCCGCTTCAGCCGGCGCGCGACGAGCCAGCCGAGACACGCGACCGACAACGGCGTCAGCACGCCGAGCACGAGCTTGACGATTTCCAGCGAATTCCACGGAGTATTGAATGGCTGCATGCGCGACCCGACGAGTAAACGCACCGACAACGCACCGACCTGCGAAGAACGTCGCGCATCGCGCCCGTCCGATCGCCACGCGGTTGACCGTTAGTTGCTTGCACGCGGAACGCCGGAAAGCGATGCATCCGGTGTGCGGCGAAGCGGCTTGTCCTGCCAGTTTATCGGGCGATTGTCACCGGCCGATGACCATTCTTCCCGCCTTCGCCATCCGCCCGCATCGCGTTACGTCGGCAGCGCCGACGTGAGCTTGATCTGCTGCATCGGGATGTCGGTCTTCACGCTCAGCACGCCCGGAATACGCGTCAGGTATTCCATCTGGAAGCGCCGATAGTCGTCGATGTCGGCCGCCACCACGCGCAGCAGGAAATCGCAGTCGCCGGCCATCAGATGGCACTCGACGACTTCCGGCATCTGCCGGACGGCCTCGGCGAAGCGGTTCACGGTTCCCGCGTCCTGCCCCTTCAGCCAGACGCGCGTGAAGATCGTCAGCCCCTTGCCGACCTTCGCCGGGTTCAGCACGGCCACGTATTTCTCGATCACGCCCGCTTCCTCGAGCAGCCGCACGCGGCGCAGGCACGGCGACGGCGACAGCCCGACCTCGTGCGCGAGTTCCACGTTCTGCATGCGGCCGTCGCGCTGGAGCGCGCTCAGGATCCGGCGGTCGATAGCATCCAGCTTCATTGGCATCCAATTCCAAAAAAATCTTGAATCACACGTTTGATGCCAAATTCTCCGAAATGTTGGTCCGCAACGCAACCCGATTCGAGTCAAAAAAGCAGACAATCCTCGTCCCAGAAGGAGGAGTAATGAGCAGTAGCGTTTCAACGTCGTCCGGGCTTCGCGACAAGCCCGCCTATGTCGCCGAGATGGGTCGCGGATTGCGCGCGGCGCTGCCCGTCATGCTGGGTTTCGTGCCGTTCGCGCTGGTGCTCGGCGCGCAGGCCGCGCAAAAAGGGCTGAGCCTGTTCGAGGTGCCGATGATGACGGGCCTGAACTTCGGCGGCGGCTCCGAATTCGCGGCGATCCATCTGTGGACGTCGCCGCCGCACATCGCGCTGATCGTCGCGATGTCGTTCCTCGTGAATTCGCGCCACATCCTGATGGGTGCGGCGTTCGCGCCATATATCCGGCGCCTGCCGCGCCGCCGCGCGTTCGCCGCGCTGTTCTTCATGTGCGACGAGAGCTGGGCGATGTCGCTCGCCGACGCGCGCTCCCGCTCGGCCACGCATATCAGCGTCCCGTATTACGCGGGCGTGTGTTCCGGGCTCTACCTGACGTGGATCTCGATGACGACGCTCGGCGCGGCGGTCGGCCCGACGATCGGCAACGTCGAGCAGTACGGGTTCGACATGGCGTTCACGGCCGTGTTTCTGGTGCTGCTGCGCGGGATGTGGAAGGGCATGCGCGCGAGCCGTCCGTGGTTCGTAAGCCTCGTCGTCGCGGCGGCCACCCATCTGGCCGTGCCCGGCGCGTGGTACGTCGCGGCCGGTGCATGCGCGGGCCTGATCGCCGCGCTGCTGTGGGAGCCGCGCGATGCTGCCTGATTTCGCGACGGTGGCGACCATCGTGCTGATGGCGTCGACGACCTACCTGTCGCGCGTGCTCGGCTACGTGCTGCTGCGCAACCGCACGCTGAGCCCGCGGATGGCGTCGGTGATGGAGAACGTGCCGGGCTGCGTGCTGATCTCGGTGATCGCACCGGCCTTCGTGTCGACGCGTCCGGCCGACCTGCTCGCGCTCGCCGTCACGCTGCTCGCGGCGACACGCCTGTCGATCCTGCCGACCGTGATCGTCGGCGTCGCATCGGCCGGCCTGCTGCGGCATTGGCTCGGGTAACGCGCGAAACGCGGTTCCGACCCGCCGCACGGGCGGGTTTTCGAATCGGGGAACGGGCGCGCCATGCGCCCGTTTTCGCATGCGCGTGCCGCGTGCGGCCGCGCTCGACACGACATGCGCCGCAACGGGATGCTAGCCTTGCGGATGTACCCGCGATGCCTGTCCCCTCTCACTGCCTACCCGCGAGGATCGTCCCGATGCAAGAAACCCGCCCGCTGTTCGACCGCGTCCTGCTCACCAACGACGACGGATTCGACGCCCCCGGCCTTGAAGTGCTCGAGCAAGTCGCCACGCAACTGGCGCGCGAAGTCTGGATCGTCGCACCGGCCGAGGACCAGAGCGGCACGTCGCATTCGCTGAGCCTGCACGAGCCGCTGCGCGTGCATCGCAAGGGCGAGCGCCGCTTCGCGGTGCGCGGCACGCCAGGCGATTGCGTCGCGATCGCGGTCAGCCACCTGATGAAGGACGCGCGGCCCGACTTCGTGCTGTCCGGCGTGAATCGCGGTGCGAATCTCGGCACCGAAACGGTGTTCTCCGGCACGGTCGGCGCCGCGATGACGAGCATGCTGGTCGGCGTGCCGGCGATCGCGCTGAGCCAGGCGTTCAGCGACCGCAACGCGGTGCCGTGGAATACGGCGCTCACGCATGCGCCGGACGTGATTCGCCGGCTCGTCGCGGCCGGCTGGGACAGCGACGCGTGCCTGAACGTGAATTTCCCGCCGCGGCCGGCCGACGACGTGCGCGGCCTGAAGGTGACGAACCAGGGCGCCGGCACGCTGCAGGGCGTCGAGATCGTGTCGGGGCGCGATCCGCGCGACATCGAATACCACTGGCTGAAACTGGCTCGCGGGCCGCGCGACGACGATGCGAATTCGGAAACGGCCGCGCTCGGCGAAGGCCATATCGCCGTCACGCCGCTGAAGTTCGAACGCACGCACGACCAGGCGCTCGCGCGGCTGCGGTCGACGCTCGGCTGACTTCGGGACCGGGGACGGTGAAACCGCCAGGCGGCTTCGCCGCCGGCGGGTGACGCGGGCACGAGGCCGCCGCGTCGCATCAACCGCCCTGATCAACACCGCCCGTCAACCGTCCTCCGTCACGTCAGATTCATGCCCCCGTCGAGCATCACGATCTCGCCCGTCACGTAATCGGACGCGACGAGCATCGCAACCGTCTGCGCGACGTCGTCCGGCGTCGCCGCGCGGCGCATCGGCGCCCGCTCGCGCCAGAGTTGCCGCGCTTCAGTCCAGTCGGCGGTCAGCGGCGTATCGACGAGCCCCGGCGCGACCGCATTGACGCGAATCGCCGGCGCGAGCGTGCGCGCCAGCAGACGTGTCGTGTGATTGAGCGCGGCCTTGGCCGCCGCATACGGAATCGACGCGCCCTTCGGCCGCACGCCCGCATGCGAGCTGACGTTCACGACGCAACCGGCACGCCCGCGCGACGCCGCTTCGAGCAGCGCGGGCTGCGCTTCGGCGACGAGCCGGAACGGCGCGATCACGTTGATCTCGTGCATCTCGCGCCACACGTCGGGCGTCGCGGCGGCGAGATCGTCGTGCGGAATCACGCGGCTGACGCCCGCATTGTTGACGAGCACGTCGAGGCGGCCGTGCACCGCGAGCGCATCGCGGATCAATCGCACGCGCGCCGTATCGTCGGCGAGATCGGCCTGCACGTAGGCCGCGCCGAGTTCGCGCGCCATCGCGCGGCCGGTGTCGGCGGAACTGCGCGAATGCAGGATCACCGCGTAACCGTCCGCCGCCAGGCGGCGCGCGATGGCCGCGCCGATCCCCGACGTCGATCCGGTGACGAGCGCGACGGGCCGCTGCACGCGCGCCGCACGCGGCTCGGCGACGGTTTCGGTTTCAGGTTCCGTTTCGGGAACCGGGGCGTTCATCGGCGGATGCGGCGCGTCCATGGCATGAAATCCTGTCGGTGGCGTTCCCGCATCATAAGCGCGACACAGCGACCGCGAGCGAACATGACGGCCACTGCCATCCGGATCGCGCGGAAGGGATCGCACCGGAAACGGTGCGCGCCCGGCGAACCGCGCTCAGGATCGCGCAGGCAGTTCGACGAAGTCTTCGAGTTCGCCGGCGATATGCAGCCGCTTGCCGATTCGCGGGTATTCGCACACGTCGTGTTCGAGGCGCTGGCCCATGATCAGCAGTTCGAGCGGCGCATCGCCCGTGTTCTCGAGCACGTGCGCTTCGCCGCCGCGCGGGAAGCCGAGGAAGTCGCCCGCGCCGATGTCGTGACGAAGCTCGCCGATCGTGACGACGCCCGTGCCGGACAGCACGTAGGTGCATTCCTCTTCGTACAGGTGACGGTGATACTCGGACGACTCGCTGCCCGGCATCAGCGTGAGCAGATGGGTACCGATCTGCGTGAGGCCCGTCAGGTCGCTGAGTTGTCTTTTGAGGAGAACGGCATTGGGATTCAGCGAATGCACTGCGCGCGTCGGTTCCATCTTCGCGATGTCAGCGGCTTTCAGCAGTTCCCGGGGAGGTGTCGTGGACATGGGGATCTCGTCAGCGTGAATGCAGCGGTTGAACGCGCCGCCCGGGCGGGCGCGGCGCACATGCCGCGCCATTGTCCGACATTTTCACGCAGACGAGAAACGCGTCCGCACGCGTTGCCGCGCCCCGCTACCGCGCGCAATCGGCCAGGAGGTTCGCGAGCACCGACGCGCCCTGCGCGAGGTGCCGCGGATCGGCATCCTCGGCCTCGTTGTGGCTCAGGCCCGCCTTGCACGGGACGAACACCATCGCGCTCGGCGCGACGTACGACAGGTTCACCGCATCGTGCCCCGCGCCGCTGCACATCTCCAGATACGGATAGCCGGCGGCCACCGTCGCCTGCCGCACGCGCGCGACGCAATCGGCATCGAACACCACCGGCTCGTATTCGGCGATGGTCTGCACCTGAACCTGCGTGCCGCGCAGCGGGATGCGCTCGCGGCAGATCGCTGCGATATCGGCGACGAGCCGCTGCAACGCCGGCTGCGACGGATGGCGCACGTCGACGCTGAAGCGCACCCGCCCGGGAATCGTACTCGGCGAATTCGGCTGGCACGCGACGTGGCCGACGGTCACGCGCGCATCGGCATCGAACGCGTGCCCATGCTCGACGATCGCGGCGATCATCGCGGCCGCCACGCCCATCGCGTCACGGCGCACGCGCATCGGCGTCGTGCCCGCATGCGACTCGAAGCCGGTCACCGTGACGTCGAGTTCGTAGATGCCCTGCACGCCGGTCACGACGCCGATCGGCACACCGGCATTCTCCAGCACCGGGCCTTGTTCGATATGCGCTTCGAAATAGGCCTTCGGCATCTGCCGCTCGCGCTCCCGGCCGGCGAAACCGGTGCGCGCGAGTTCGTCGCGCAGCAGCACGCCCGTCTGCATGCACGGCCGGGCCAGCGCGTAGTCGAGATCGAGCGTGCCCGCATAGACGGCCGAGCCCATCATGCCCGGCGTGAAGCGCGAGCCCTCTTCGTTGGTCCACGCGACGACGTCGATCGGATGACGCGTGACGACGCCATGCTCGTTCAGCGTGCGAATCGCTTCGAGCCCGGCAAGCACGCCATAGACACCGTCGAAGCGGCCGCCGAGCGGCTGCGTGTCGAGATGGCTGCCGCACATCACGGCCGGCGCGTCGGGCTGCGTGCCGGGCCGGCGCGCGAACACGTTGCCGATCGGATCGATGCGGACGTCACATCCGGCTTCCTCGCACCAGCGGATGAAGCGTTGCCGGCCGAGCACTTCGTCGGCGCTCAGCGCGAGCCGGCAGCTGCCGCCGCGCGCGGTCGCGCCGATCGTCGCCATCTCCATCAGCGAATCCCACAGCCGTTGCTGGTGAACGAGAATCATCGTGGCCGCTCCTGAAAAGCTCCGAGCATATACGCTCGGCCCGATAAGCAAAATCCCGGATTTCATCGCGGCGATGTCGACGCGCCTCCCGGGCGCGGCCGACCACGCGTCAGCAGCGTCAACCCACGTGCACGCCGCGCAGCTTCGTCAGCAGTGCGACGAGACGATCGATGTGTTCGTCCCCGGTGCGCCACGACGACACGCTGATCCGGAACGCCGGCCGCCCCTGCCACACGGTCTGCCCGAACCACACGTCGCCCGAATCCTGCGCGGCCTGAAGGATCGCGAGCGTCTCGGCGTCGGTGCCGGCGCGCACGAGCACCTGGTTCAGCACCACACGATTGAGCACGTCGTAGCCGGCCGCGCGCAGCCCGTCGGCGACGCGCGACGCCTGCGCGCAATGCCGCTCGACCATCGTCGCCACGCCGGCGCGGCCGAGCGAGCGCAACGCGGCCCACACGGGAATGCCGCGCGCGCGCCGCGAGAATTCGAGGTTCAGGTTCTTCTGCGCATCCTGCGCGCCGCTCAGGTAGACGGCATCGCTGTTCATCGCGGTCGCGAGCGCGGCCGCGTCGCGGCAGATCACCATCGCGCCGTCGTACGGCGTGTTGAGCCATTTGTGGCCGTCGGTGGTCCAGCTGTCCGCGCCGTCGATGCCGTCGGTCAGCGCGCGCTTCGCCGATGCGCGCGCCCACAAGCCGAACGCGCCGTCCACGTGCACCCATGCGTCGGCGGCTTTCGCACGCGGAATCAGCGTCGCGAACGGATCGAACTCGCCGGTGTTCACTTCGCCGGCCTGCACGCACAGGATCGTCATGTCGTCGAGCGGCGGCAATTGCGCGGGATCGATCCGGCCATGCGTGTCGACCGGTGCGACGACGAGGCGCTTCATCCCGAAACCGAGCACGCGCAGCGCCTTCTTCACCGTGATGTGCGCGAGTTCGGAGAGCACGACCTTCACTTCGGGCGCGCCGATCAGGCCGTCCTCGTCGACGTTCCAGCCCTTGCGCGCCAGCAGCGCGCGCCGCGCGGCGACCAGCGCGACGAGCGTACAGGCCGTCGCGCTCGTGCCGAAGCCGACCGCGCTGTCTTCCGGCAGCCCGAGCACGTCGACGACCCAGCGCGCGGCCTGCCGCTCGATCGTCGCGGCCACCGGCGAATTCGCGAACGACGACGCGCACTGGTCCCATGCGAGCATCAGCCGCTCGGCCGCGGCCGCCGCGGGCAGCGTCGCGCCGATCACGAACCCGAAGTAGTTCGGGCCGTTCGATGCGACGGTCGCGGGCGTGCCCTGCTCGTCGAGCAGGCGCAGCACGTCGTCGGCCGGGCGGCCCGTATCGGGCAGCGGCTCGTCGAATACGGCCAGCCCGGCCAGCGCGGCGGCGT
Source organism: Burkholderia sp. IDO3 (assembly GCF_003366075.1). Lineage (NCBI taxonomy): Bacteria > Pseudomonadati > Pseudomonadota > Betaproteobacteria > Burkholderiales > Burkholderiaceae > Burkholderia > Burkholderia sp. IDO3. The sequence goes on along the minus strand of NZ_CP028962.1, from coordinate 253,575 downwards.
CGGGATACGCGCGCCGGTCGTCCGCCGCTGCGAGGTAGTCATGCGCGCGCCGGTCGGCGTCGGACAGCAGAGCGAGTTCATCCATGTCGATTGCCTCTGTGAAGATCAGAGTTGCAGGAGGTCGCGGCCCAGTCGATGCAGCGCATCGTCGATCCGCTTGTAATACGTGAACTTGCCGACGCGCGTCGCCCGGACGAGCCCGGCATCCGCGAGGATGCGCATGTGGCGCGTGGTCGTCGCCGGCGCGATGCCGAGCTTCTCGGTGATGTAGGTGCAGCACACGCCGAGTTCGTCGAAGTCGCCGTGCGGCTGCGGCGGGAAATGCTTGCGCGGCTGCTTGAGCCAGCGCATCACGGCCAGGCGGCTTTCGTTGGCCAGTGCGCTGATGCGGGTGACGTCGTCCATGGGTTCGGCCTCGTTTAACGTTTCGAATATTAGCTAAATGACGAAACGTGAGCAACGGGTTGACTGGATCGTGTGTACGTTCGTCGTCGGGTTCGGGCCGAGCCGGACGTCGAAGCATCGCATGCGACACGGCGACGTCGAAAGCCGGCATGGGAGCGCGCCCGATCCGGCGCGACCGGTGTGCGATCAAGCCGCCGTCAGCGCCTGCGTCAACCGTTCGATCAGTGCGCGCACGCGCCGCGGCTGCACGCCGGCGCCCGGATAGACGATCTGCAAGTCGACTTCGCCCGGCGAGAAATCGCGAAGGATTTCGACGAGCGCGCCGGACGCCAGGTCCTGCTCGACGTCGAGCAGCGACTTCAGCGCAACGCCGTGCCCCGCGACGCACCACGCCCGCACCAGCGCGCCGTCGTTGGCCACGCGCCGGCCGCGCACCATCACGCGTCTCAGGTCGTCGTCGATCCGGAACGGCCATTCGGCATACAGCTCCTGCCCGAAGCGCATCACGATACAGTCGTGCGCGGCGAGTTCATCCGGGTGCCGCGGCGTGCCGTGCGCGGCGAGATACGCGGGCGCGGCGCACACCACGCGGCGCGAACGGCCGAGCAAGCGGCTGCGCAGCGCACTGTCCGCGAGCGTGCCGCGCCGGATCGCGAAGTCGAGCCCCTGCCCGACCAGATCGACGTAACCGTCGCCGAGGTGCAGATCGATCGTGACGCCGGGATGCTCGGCCAGGAACGCGTCGACGACCGGCACGACGCGCGCCCGCCCGAGATCGGCCGGCGCGCTCAGCCGCACCGGGCCCGACAGCGTCTGCGCGCCGAGCCGCACGCGGCTTTCGAGTTCGTCGGCCTCGGCGAGCAGGCGCCGCGCGCCCGCGACCAGCGTGCGGCCCTCGTCGGTCAGGTTGATCGCACGGGTCGTGCGCGTGAGCAGCGCCGCGCCGTAGTAGCTCTCGAGCGCGGTCAGCCGCTCGGAGACCGTCGCCGGCGACAGGCCGACTTCCCGGCCAGCCGCGGCCAATCCGCCCTTCTCGACGATGCGCAGGAACAGCGCGAGATTATCGAGCAGCATTCTTCGCTTTCTCCGAATGATATTTTCGAAGTCTGCCCAATTATCCGGACGAACCGCAAGCGCTACAGTAAGGATCGACCTTGCCGACGCACGCCTGCGCCGGCTCCCCGACGACGAGAGGACACACGACATGGAATACCGCACGCTCGGCCGCTCCGGCCTCAAGGTTCCCGTGCTGAGCTTCGGCGCAGGCACGTTCGGCGGCGCCGGCCCGCTGTTCGGCGCATGGGGCAACACGGGCGTCTACGAAGCGCGCCGGCTGATCGACATCTGCCTCGAAGCCGGCGTGAACCTGTTCGACACGGCCGACGTGTATTCGGACGGCGCATCCGAGCGCGTGCTCGGCGCCGCGATCCACGGCCGGCGCGACCGGGTGCTGATCTCGACCAAGACGGGCCTGCCGACCGGCGACGGCCCGAACGACGCCGGCACGTCGCGCGCGCGGCTGATCCGCGCGGTGGACGACGCGCTGCGCCGGCTCGACACCGACTACATCGACCTGCTGCAGCTTCACGCATTCGACGCGGCCACGCCGGTCGAGGAAGTGATGTCGACGCTCGACGACCTGGTGCGCGCGGGCAAGCTGCGCTACATCGGCGTATCGAATTTTGCCGGCTGGCAAATCATGAAGTCGCTCGCGGCGGCGGATCGCCACGGCTGGTCGCGCTACGTCGCGAACCAGGTCTACTACTCGCTCGTCGGCCGCGACTACGAATGGGACCTGATGCCGCTCGGCGCGGATCAAGGTCTCGGCGCGCTGGTGTGGAGCCCGCTCGGCTGGGGCAGGCTCACCGGCAAGGTTCGGCGCAACGCGCCGCTGCCCGAAGGCAGCCGCCTGCACGACACGGCCGGCTTCGGGCCGCCGGTCGACGAAGAACGGCTGTACGACGTGGTCGATGCACTCGATGCGATCGCCGAGGAAACCGGCAAGACCGTGCCGCAGATCGCACTGAACTGGCTGCTGCAGCGCCCGACCGTGTCGTCGGTGATCGTCGGCGCGCGCAACGAAGCACAGCTGCGCCAGAACCTCGGCGCGGTCGGCTGGTCGCTGACCGACGCGCAGATCGCGACGCTCGACGCAGCGAGTGCGGTCGAAGCGCCGTATCCGTACTTCCCGTATCGCCGGCAGGACGCGTTCGCGCGGCTCAACCCGCCGATGCGCGGGTAAGCCGGCGAGCGCGCCGCCGCACGCCGCACGCCGACGCCGCGCGCCAGCCGTCACCGCCCGGCCGGCACGCGGTCGATCATCTCGCCGATCCGGCGCGCGAGCGCGTCCATCCGCTCGGCCGGCACGCCGCCGTAGCCGAGCACGAGCCCGTTGTAGCCGTGCGCGGTGCCCGGCAGGCAGAACGACGACAGCGGCCGCAGGGTCAGCCCGTGCGCATCGCGCCGAGCGCGTGCACTGGCAGACGCACGAAACGAATCACACCGCGACACCGTCGCGGAGAAAACGGGATTCGTGATCTATCGAAAGGTGTTGCCGCGCTGATCACGCGGCACGCTGCGCGGCCGCGGGGCATTCAATCCAGCGGCCGCGCCTTGATCCACAGAAACAGCGGCACGCGCGACCACTGCTTCAACGGGTCCGTATCCGCGCGGTCGGGCGGCGGCTCGCGCAGCGACACGATTGCGAAGCCGGCCACCTCCAGCGCATCCATGTACGCCTGAAGCGGCAGCGACCAGCCCGCGAAATGCATCGACAGCCCGTCGCGCGTTTCCACGCCCTCGAAATGCGCGCGGCCGAAATACGTGCCGTCGAGCACGAACGGCGCGTCGGGCTGCGGCCCCGCGAAGCGGCCGCGATCGCGAAACGGATGCACGAGCGACACGAACAGCAGCCCGCCCGGCTTCAGCACGCGGCGCGCCTCGCGCAGCGCAGCCGGCATGTCGTCGAGATCCATCAGCACGTTGTACGCCATCACGATGTCGAAGCTGGCTGGATCGAACGGCAGCGATGCGGCGTCGGCAAGCGCGTAGCGGTGCGCGGAATCGGCGCGACGCGCGGCGTCGAGCATCGCGGGAACCGCATCGCTCGCCGTCACGTCATAGCCCAGCGCCTTCAACTCGCGGCTCACGCGACCCTCGCCGCAGCCGATCTCCAGCGCGCGGCCGGTTCCGCGGCCGATATACGCGGCAAGCCCCTCGCGATATTTCCAGAACGCATCGTGGCCCGGCCTGCCGGCCCAGTCGATCCATTGGTCGGCAACGTACGTCCAGTGTTCGGTGATGGTTTTCGTGTCGGTCATCGGCGCGTCGGTCCGGGGTTCGTTCGATGTTCGGCGTGTTGGCCCAGGAGCCGATGGTAAGCCGAAGCGGCCGCGCGTGCGTGCGGCTCGAGCGCCGGCCGGTTTCCGTTTCCGGCGGCGACGTTCTACAGTTACGAGAAAATCCCGTGCTTCATCGCGCCTCGTCGCCGCTCGACGATACGCACCCGATTTCGAGGAAAATCCATGCCGAGCATCGTCTCCGGTCCCGCCAATCTCCCGCCGGGCACCGTCGCCGCCGAAACGCGCATGGTGCACGACGTCGCCACGCTGCAGCCGTCCGACTATCGTTCGCCCGACGGTGCGTCGTGGGTCATCGCCACCCTCACGCCCGCCAGGGACAGCGGCGCGATCGTCACCGGCAATACTTACTTCGACACCGCGAAACAGCAGACCGTCACGGTGCCCGACGCACGCCGCCGCTATGCGAACCGCGGCACGTGGCAGGTCGTCGCGAGTTCGAGCCCGTCGGTGCCGGCCAGCGGCCGTTACGACTGGCTGACGCTCGCGTGGCTGGCGATCAACCGGCGGCCGCTGCCGCAAACGCCCGAGCATCTGTATTCGCCGTTCATTCACGGCGGCACGATCGTCTACCGGTGGAATTCCGCCGCACAGGGCGGCGAGCAGTTCGGCAACGTGCGGATGATTTTTCCGGCATGGCAACAGCAGGTGGCGGCGGTACTGCAGGCCGCTCCCGCGGACGACGCGCAAGCGGCGGTCGCGGCGCAGGTATCGGCGCTCGATCGCGCGAAGCAGGACAGCAATCCGATGGCCGCCGTGCTCGACTTCGGCAAGGCAGTACAGGAAGAACCGGCCGACCGGATCGCGTCGAAGCTGCCGGCATTGCTGCGCGCGAACGATCTGCACGAGGTATCGGCAATCGTGTACCAGTGCCTCGCCGCGTCACGCGAGGAGGACCGGCCGCGCCTCGTCGAAGCGATCAACGGCTCGATCTTCTCGTTCGACGACAGCGCGCGCCTGCTCGCGATCGCCTACGGTGCGTTCGCAGCCGGCCGGGTGCGGCCGCGGCCGTTCAGCGATCCCGCGCAGACCGCGCGCATCAACGACGTGTTTACCGCGTTGAAACAGCGGACGTCGGCGCTGCACGTGCCGGTTGCCGCCGGTTCGCCATGGGCCGAGTTCTTCACCGCGTACCGGCTCGGCGGCTCGCCGCCCCGCTCCGACGGCAACGGGATGTGACCGGCGCGCGCGTGCCCGATCCTCGGGACGCCTGCATGAAAGCGATGTCGTCCTGAATGCCGACGATGCGCGTCGCGCGCTGACGCGGGAAAAACCGGGAACCCCTGCGCCTGACGCGGGGTCGAAACGCGACACGACCGGCGGCGACATCGCCCTTGCCGGCCGCTCCTCCATCCTCCAGCCTTTCCTTCCCATGTTGAGCATCGGTCCCTTTTCGATCCGCGTCGTCGCGGTCGCCGCCGCCGCGCTGCTGGCGTGGCTCGTCGCGCGCTTCATGCAGCGCCGCCCGCCGGACGGCCAGCACAAGACGGCGTCGGGCCTGATCCTCGACGTGCTGCTGCTCGGGCTGATCGCCGCGCGTGTCGGCTACGTCGCGCAATGGTGGCGCGACTATGCGGCCGCACCGCGATCGATCGTCGCGCTCGGCGACGGCGGCTTCGACTGGCGCATCGGCATCGCGGCCGCGCTGGTGTTCGCCGCATGGCGGCTGCGGCGTCTGCCGGCGCTGCGCCGCCCGGTGGCAGCCGGCATCGTCGTGGGGCTCGCCGCATGGGGCATCGCGCAGGGCACGCTCGCGACGCTGCAGCGCGGCGCGCCGCCGCTCGCCGCGTTGCGGCTCGAAGCGCTCGATGCAACGCCCGTGGCGCCGCAAGGTTTCGTCGGCAAGCCCGTCGTCGTGAACCTGTGGGCGACGTGGTGCCCGCCGTGCCAGCGCGAAATGCCGATCCTCGCACAGGCGCAGCAGGATCATCCGGGCATCACGGTGCTGATGCTCAACCAGGGCGAAGATGCACAAACCGTGCGCGCGTTCCTCGCGCAAAAGGGCTTGCGGTTCGATCACGTGCTGCTCGATCGCACGCTGCATGCGATGCACACGTACGGGTCGCGCGGCTTGCCGACGACGCTGTTCTTCGACGCGAAGGGCAACCTCGTCGAATCGCACATGGGCGAGATCACGGCCGCGCGGCTGAAGGATGCGCTGGCACAGCATGTCGGGCCCTGACGACGCGTATGCCACGCTTTCGCGATCGGCGCATCCTGCGCGGTGCGGGATCGATGCAGGATGTCGATCACCGGAGCGGTCGGCATCGACGACAGGCTCGACGGCCGATTCGTGCCGCGGCCGCGCGGAACGTCACCCCGCCGGCCCGCCCGGCGTCTGAACGAACGCCGCCGGCCCCGTCAGCATGATCCGCACGCCCGCGCACAGCAGCAGAAACGCGGACACCCACAACGCCACCTTCGTCCCGTCGGTGCCGAGATAGCGCGCGAGCGTCGGCGCGCGACTGTAGATCTGCCGGATCGCGAACGCGACCGGCGCATCGATGGAAGTGCTGGCGCTGGCGGAGGATGCTGCGGCGTTCGCACGCGAGTTCGAACGGTATCGGCAACGCGCGGAGACATCCTTGTGCGGCGGGCGGCGGGTGACGGGTGACGGGCGGGGCGGGGCGGGGCGATCGGCCGACACGTTTCCTGACACATCTGCGATGAAGTGACGATGCGGCTGGCTGGTGCGATGTCGCTGGAATCGTTGAATCGCAAGGATGCAGGACATAGGTCGAATGGCCAGTATCGATAAAACCGTACAAGACCGATATCAGACAGCAGCCAATCTCAGCTAAAGTGGTTCCACGTTTCCGCGCGGCCGATCAAGTCATTTCGCAATGCGAAGTATGTGACGGGATGACGATCGAAATCCGCGGCGTAAACGAGCGCGGCTCGCAGGTGTTAGTGCACCTGCGAGCCGCTGACCACAACCAACTCAACCAAGAAGAGTTGACCATGGCTGACGCGAATCATAGCGCACCACCGCTTTACGAGGATGGTTTCGTCTCCGTTCAGGAGTCGTTTCAAAACCGCCGCACGCCGCCGTCCATCCGGTTCGACGATGAGGCGCCGCCTGTTCTCCATCTCTGGATGAAGCTGTCCAGCCGATGGATCGAGGAAGCGGGTTTCGCGCCCGGGCAATGCTTGCGGGTCGATGTGTCGAACAGGCGGCTGGTGATCACGCCGCTCGACGCGAACCTCGGCGGTGACTGCGGGAGCGATGGACGCGCCGATATCGATCGCGCGACGGGATCGCAGCAATTTTCGACGATGACGGAGGTGGTGCGATGAATCGCAATCACGCATATCGACGCGCTGACGACATGCCGGCCGACCTCGACCGTGACCTCGACGCCGGCATACTGGCCGCCAAGTCGAAACTTGTGCTGAAGCTCAACGCAATGATCGCGTCGCGCGGCCTGACCGAGGAAGAGACTGCGGCGCTCGCCGAGATGGCCGCGCCGACCGTCACCCCGGAGCAACGCGCCAGACTTCGAAACGTTTCGCTGGAGCAACTGCTGTTGACGCTGGTGTCGTTTGGTCAGCAGGTGGAAATCGTGGTGCGGCATGCGGGGCACTCGCAGTCGGCAGGCGTCACGGTTTCGGGTTGACGGCCGGGGAGGTAGACGAAAGCACCCGTGTGCGGCGGTCGGGCTCGACCGCCGCCGAAGCCCGTCCGGCACCACCCCTGTTCAATTTAACGTGAACGATCGTTACAGCCAATCAGGCCAGACTGATTCTGCAAGCGAGCGCCGCGCGTCGATGGCCGCTACTTCTGGAGCACCCGCATGATCCCCAAACGAGAAAATCTTGACTCCCATTCGAATACCTCTAGCCATGGCAAGGAATCCCCCCGCCGGCCGTCATACGACCGATCGCCCGACTGCGACGAAAGCAGCCAAGCCGTTGGCCGGCAAGCGGCAATTCGCCGCTCACGCCCCCGATATCGCGCTGTTCCTCGGCCAGTTCGATGCGCTTGAACCGCGTCGGCAGATTCGTGAAGGCATGGCGTCCAGCATCATCGACCGCGTCGCGAAAGATCTGTTGCATGTGCCCGTCCAGACCTTGCTCTCGAGTCTCGGTCTCCTGAGCTCGACGATCTTGCGCAAGATCGCGCGAACGGAGCGTCTTTCGCCTGCGGAATCGGATCGCGTCGCGCGCGTACTGTACGTCTTCCGGCTTGCGGTCGACGTATTCGAGAGCGAGGGGCTGGCCGCGGAATGGATGCAGTTGCCACATGCCGAGCTGACCGGGCTGCGGCCGCTCGAAGTACTGGATTCACAGCCGGGATATGACCGCGTACGAGAGCTCCTGATGCGGGTCATTCACGGAATTGGCGCATGAGAGTTTATCGGCTCGCCGAGGAGCGGCGCGGCTATTACCGGGCCGACGACCTGAGCGGGAATGGCGCCGCACTGGCAGGCGGGTGCTGGAACTCGCACGGCATGCGCGTCGCGTATACGTGTGCGCACGCATCGACTGCGTTGCTGGAGGCGCTGGTACACACGGCCGGCTTGATGCCGACCGGTGGATATCACCTGGTGGCCCTGGAGGTGCCGAATGCCGCTTGCAGCGAGGCGTTTGCCCCTACGCTACCGGATGACTGGGCAGACCTGACGTGCGATCCTGAATCCACGACGGAATTGGGTCGGCAATGGCTCGAGGCAGGCAAACAACTGGTGATGCGCGTGCCGTCGGTCATATGTCCGACCGATGCCAATCTGCTGCTGAATCCGACGCATCCTGACATGAGCGCCGTCAAGGTCGTTCGCACTGAACCTTTCACGCTGGATCCGAGACTGTTCGGTCACGCGGCGAGGTGAATTCGACGTCTCGCGTACCTCGTTCGCATCAAGGCCGCGACAGCACCATCACGCGCCCCGACACGCGCTGCAGCTTGAGCCACCCCGTATCGGCCGTGAACCGAAGCTGCTGCAGCGGAAAATCGAACCCCGCCTTCTGTGCGGCGCTGACCACCGCATCGGCGATCCAGCGGATCAGTTCCTTCCCTTCGTCGGTCGTTTGATGGCCGTTCTGCACGCCGTAGAAATAGCGATTCCCGGCATTGACCTCGTTCTGCAACTGCATCCAGTGCCCCGGCAGGCCCGGCAGCGTCCTGAACAGATCGGCGACCCGCTGCGTCGTCAGTCCGCGCGCCCATAGCGCGCCGTTCACGGCGGGCCGCGCCAGGTTGTGGCGGTCGGCCTCCTGGGCCTGGCCCTTGATGTCGCCTTTCAGGGAATCGGGTTTCGTCATGACGCTTTCCTCGTGATGGGCCCGGCAATGGGCCCGTTAAATGAAAAAGCCGCCGAATTTCGAGCGCGCGCGTTGCTTGCACGATACGCCTAATCTCGAAATTGAGTGCCTGTCAGGTGTATCAGGCCGGCGCAATGTGATATTGGCGGCAAGAATCAGTCTCGTCCGATAGGCACCGAGGCAACGGGTCACTATGCTTGCGCGGGTGCGGTGCCGGTGGAGTGCCCTGTTCATGTTCGGAGTGAGTCGGTCAACGATCTTCGCCGGCGCCGCACCTCCTCCCGGTTGCGATCCGGCTTCGGCGTGGGCGTTCGGTGGTGGCCGGTGGGCGCGGCCACGACAGAGAAAGACGATGTTGAAACAACACGCTGCCATATGCGAGCGCCGAGCGCCTGCGCCGAAACCGGATTTCCCCACCATTCCCGCCTGCACGTTCACCCGTCATTCAGGAAATCGCAGCACGCGTCGATATAGTTTCAAAAATATATCGAATGACCATCGCTGAAATTCGCATCATTGAATCGGACCATTTCGGCGTTCGATTTTCTGAATCCATTCCACGCCAGGCCGAATATTTTTTTATTTATTTTTCGCCATGCTGGCCGAACCGTGTTTGAAACGGCAAACGTTTGCGTGACACGGTGATACGCGTTATCCATCTTCTATCAGGAGGCAAGCATGGCCGACTCTCAAACGTCCTCGAACCGTGCCGGCGAGTTTTCGATTCCGCCGAACACCGATTTCCGCGCGATCTTCTTCGCGAATGCCGCCGAGCAGCAGCACATCAAGCTGTTCATCGGCGACAGCAAGGAACCGGCGGCTTATCACAAGCTCACCACGCGCGATGGCCCGCGCGAAGCCACGCTGAATTCGGGTAACGGCAAGCTGCGCTTCGAAGTGACGGTGAACGGCAAGACGTCGGCCACCGACGCGCGGCTCGCGCCGATCACCGGCAAGAAATCAAACGGCTCGGCATACACGGTCAATTTCGGGATCGTCGTATCGGAAGACGGTCACGACAGCGACTACAACGACGGCATCGTCGTGCTGCAATGGCCGATCGGCTGAAACAACCTGTCGATGCCGGCCTCCCGGGGCACGTCAGCCCCGCGGCCCGCATCGCAATGGCGACGGGGCCAACGTATCGCCGATTAATTGCTGTTCCACGTATTGCCGCACACGCGGCCCGGTAAACGTGTTCACCGGCCGCACGCAGACGGACATTCCATCAGACGAGGACGACATGCAACAACCGTTTACCCATGACGACCTGTACGCGCTCCTGCAACTCGCCGGCAACGACGCCACCGCCGTGCAATCGAACGGCGATCAGGCGGTGCTCGACCGGATGCGTCAGTTCATGACCGCGCAACTCGTCGAGAAGCTGCCGCAATACGACGTGTTCGTCGACATCGCGACGATCCCGTACAGCTTCGACGTCGGCAGCTGGCAGAACAAGGTGAAGACCGATGCGGCGGGACAGGTGGTCGCCTGCACGGTGACGTGGGCCGGCGCGCCCGGCGTGCTGCCCGCCGCAGCGGCGAAGTTCGGTGTCGGCGCAGTGGTCACTTACTTCCTGAAGGCGACGCCGCAACCCGTACAGCCCGATCCCGCCACCACCGGTGGCGGCGAACGCGACGGCGTCTTCAACCTGCCGCCGAACATCGCGTTCGGCGTGACCGCGCTCGTCAATTCGTCCGCGCAGCAGACGATCGACGTCTATGTCGACGACAACGCGAAACCGGCCGCGACGTTCCAGGGCGCGGGCACGCAGGACGTGAACCTCAACACGCAAGTCCTGAACTCGGGCAAGGGGAAGGTGCGCGTGGTCGTGACGGCGAACGGCAAGCCGTCGAAGATCGGTTCGCGCCAGGTCGACATCTTCAAGAAGACCTACTTCGGGCTCGTCGGCTCGGAGGACGGCACCGATGGCGACTACAACGACGGGATCGCGATCCTGAACTGGCCGCTGGGCTAAGAGCCTCACCCGGCCAACCGACCCTCGCCACGCCGCCCGGCGTGGCGGTTTGCGCGGGTACGCCGTACCTGCCTCTGCGCATGCTTCCTGCCGCCGTGGCAAATCGGCACATCCGGCCCGCCGCAGCAAGGCCGAGCGACTCGTGCGACCGCGCGTCGATCGCCCTCACGGCAACGCAACACCCTGTTCTCGCCGCGACCTCTCGTCGGGTCATTCCCCGATTTTTCAGCTGCCTGTTCCGAACACAGGACTTGCGCTCGATAACTACGACTCATAGAATCGTAGTTATCGAGCGCATCGATGCATCAGACGAGGCCGGTGTTCCACCGGCCTCAGGCATCACTCAACTGGAGTTGAACAGTGGCAAATCGCATTCTTGTTATCGGGGCCGGCTTCGCCGGCATGTGGAGCGCGCTGAGCGCGGCACGCTTGCTCGACGAGCAGCACAGGACCGACGTGGAAATTACCGTGGTGGCGCCGGATGCCCATCTGCACGTTCGGCCGCGCCTTTACGAGGAAGGCCCGGCGAACTTCCGCGCGCCGCTCGGAGAAATCTTCGATGCGGTTGGCGTGAAGTTCGTCCAGGGCACGGTCGCGCGCATCGACGTGGCGCGCCGGACTGTCGACGTGCAACGCATGGACGGCGAAGCGTCGACGCTCGACTACGATCGCCTCGTGCTGGCGAGCGGCAGCCGACTGTTCCGCCCGGCGATTCCCGGGCTGGCGGAACATGCGTTCAGCGTCGACCAGACCGACGAGGCCGTCGAGCTCGAAGCCCATCTGAGCGCGCTCGCACAACAGCCGGCGTCAGCGGCGCGCAATACGATCGTGGTCGCGGGCGGCGGCTTCACGGGCATCGAAACGGCCGCGGAAATGCCGACGCGCCTGCGCGCCGCGCTGGGCGAGGAGACGGACGTGCGGGTCGTGATCGTCGAGCGCAGCGACGCGATCGGCCCCGATCTGGGCGCGGGCCCGCGGCCCGTCATCGAGGAAGCGCTGCGCACGCTCGGCGTGACGTGGAAGCTCGGAGACGGTGTCGCATCGGTCGACGCGGGCGGCATCACGACGGCGCACGGCGAACGTATCGAGTCGAATACGGTGATCTGGACGGCCGGCCTGCGTGCGAGCACGTTGACCGAACAGATTCCGGGGCGCCGGGACGCGACAGGGCGCCTGCATGTCGATCGCAACCTCGCGGTCGACGGCGTGCCGGGCGTCTATGCGACGGGCGACGTCGCGTATGCGGCAACCGACGACGACGGCAACCATACGATGATGTCGTGCCAGCACGCGATGAACCTGGGCCGTTCGGCCGGGCACAACGCGGCGGCGGACCTGCTGGGGCTGGAGCAGATTCCGTACAGTCAGCCGAAGTACGTGACGTGCCTCGACCTCGGCCCGTGGGGCGCGGTTTATACGGAAGGCTGGGAGCGCGAAGTAAAGCTGACGGGCGCGGAAGCGAAGCAGCTCAAACACCGGATCAATTCCGAGTGGATCTATCCGCCGCGTGCGGATCGCGCGGAAGCGCTGGCCGCCGCGGATCCGCTGCGGATCGTCGTGGCCTGAGCGGCGCGCCGGCGCCGACAATGCGCGGGGGGCGACAGGCGCGCCCCGCGGGTTGTCGCGCCGTCCCGCGCCACCATGGCGCGACTCAGCGCTCGCCGCCGCGGCTCGCGGCGCGATCGGCAAACCAGTCGATCACTTTCGGGCCGTAGCTGGCCGGCGCTTTCGACCAGGCGCGCGCGGCGAGATCGGCGAGCGATTGCTTCTCGAGCTCCGCGCGCATCGCCTGCTCCGCCACCTGCATCACCGCATGAATCGAACAGGTGCCGCGCGTGGCCCACGCGGGTGCGTCGCCTTCGAACACAGCGCATTGGCCGCGCACCTCGCGGCAGTCGAACAGCCGCTTGTCGCCGTCGATCGCCGCGACGACGTCCTGCACGGAGATGTCGCGCGCCGGCTTCGCCAGCGTGAAGCCGCCGCGAATGCCCTCGCTGGAGACGACGATCCCGGCCTTCGCGAGACGCGTGAACAGCTTCGCCGCGTAATCGACGGACACGCCCTGCATCTCGGCCAGATCGCGCACGCTCGCATCGCGCACGCCGGTGGAAGTGTCGGCGAGATAGAGCAGGCAATGCAGGCCATACTCGACGCCGGTGCTGATGAACGACATGATATTGCGACTCGGGGTATCGGAGTTGGGAGCGTAGCGCAGGATGGCGACAAAGTCATCCGTTCTGCTCGCATCGATCGCACGGCGGCAATCCGGGGTCGCGCCCCTGCAAAAACGATCGAATGCCCGTGCCGATCCGCCGGTCAACGTATCGCCTTCGCCGCCATCCGATCACCACGCTCACCGCACGCTCTCATTCCCGGTAATCGTGCACTGATGCTCACTGCCGAGTCGCGGCGTGCCGCCATCGAAATTCAGGTTTCCTGAAGATATACCGAATGCATTATCGACTGCCACCGACAGCGTACCTTTCGTGATCGTCGTACCGCTGGAATACGTGTTGCTGCCCGCGGCGGAAGGGGTGCCCGTGAGGGTGTCGGTCTATATGTCATCGGTAGCTCGCACATTTGATCGTTCTAGCGAGACGCGCCCCGGAGGCCGACGTGGCCGGTGATTTCTTGAATAGCGGGCAGGCCTCGTAGTAAGTAGGAATGGCGAGGGAATCCGCCTATGCGATGGCACCGGCCAAGGACGCGGCGACAGCGCCTGCAGCAGTTCTGAGGATGATGGGGAGCGCCTTCACCGCTCAATCCATTGCTCTCTGATTCTCAATCTCATGAAAAGACCGCGATCAGTCGTTGCAGCAAGGGTATTCTCGCCGTCAACCAGTCCATCCTGGATGGCGGCATGGCAATGAAGCGCAACGGAGACAACTTCGACTGGTCGTAGTAAAAAATAGTGTCGTCCCCGTACTCCAGTTCCCTGGGTGCTGCATCGTTAATTGTGCGCACCGCAAAAAATCTCTCAACCAAAACATCCCCTGCCGGACCCAATACCTGAAGTCGAATTTCATCGCCGTCGCCAAGAAAGCGGCGCGCCCCGCATAGTTCAATTTCATACTTCTCGCCACCGAACTCTCTCATTCCCCCGTTAAGATCCTGCGTATAAATCGCGCAGCCCTCATATGAGCTCCGCAACGCGAGAGTCGAAATTATCGCTACCAAAACAAGCGCGACCGCGATTACATTTTTTCTGGCGATCTGCATATTTCACCCAAACTAAATTTTATGGGAATGGCCAATTTGAGATATTGCAGATTGGAATATATCACAAAATCCTCTCCGCGATTATGCTTCACCCTCCAATCACTATAGGTTTTGTTGAAAACTGGATAGTGCACATCGCACGCCCTGAATTTCTTAACAACACCTTTTCGTGTATCTATCGGTTTATCAAGAAAATCGTTAATCAGATATTTCCAGTTAATCGTCGACTCAACATCGAGAGAATCACCGAGGTTCGAGTTGACGCCGCTCCGATATAGAAACTCCCTGATTCTTCCTCCATTCGTAATAATCATGCCACTTTTATTCCAGTGCCCCAAATACTGACTGCTTGACGGCGACTTTTCATCATTAAAGGAGTAGCTATCCTTTATGTATACGTAGATATGCGTTATGGATGCAGTCAAGTCGGCGCAGTAGGATTTTGTTTTTTCACGATTATTGTATTTATAATACCTATCCCCAGAAAACTCCGCCCGTCCAATGGCAGCATAGATGTTGAAGTTCGCCAGCGCTGCCGTCAGGTCCGTGGGTGCATACGGGACACCTCCCGTTGTATCGAAGCTGGACACATTCACCAGTTGAAATTGCCACTTCTTGCAAAACTCGACGAGATTGCCTTTGTCATCAACCGTCTGAAAATCAAAATCCACCGAAGATCTGAATTTTTCTTTTACCACGCGATGCAGCAGATCTTTCAACCTTGCTCTGGCATTTTCGTTGTAGATATTTTTCGAGATGAGCTGACTATATCGTGCCTTGACCTTCCCAAACTTGAGGGCCCACTCAAGGGTGACGGTGGTATTGTCAAACGGCTGGTTCGTCTTGAAGCTGTTATCCCAAACGTGCTTGGGGCCACCAAACCATCGCCTGGCAAGCTTGGCCGCAACAGGCCATTTCATTCGTTGCATTGCCTCAGGGACATCCAGTAAGTCAAAGGGAGGAGGATTTTCGCAGTCTTCTGCGTCGACTGACTCGGACGGCTTGGGAGGTGTGGCCTGCTTTGCTGGCGGAGCCTTTGCTGGCTCCGGTGTTTTCATCGACTCATGCGTCGATGGCTTGGGATCTAGAAGCTTGAAAAGCTTGGGTTCGCCAGGAGCAAGCCTGTCCATGCAAACACCTTGCGGTGTATTCAAAGGAATGCATCCGTTAGCGCCAGCGTGCTCCTTCCACTTCGGCAGCGAGAATGGAATCGACGACGTCTTGATTTCGTAATACGGCACTTTTCTGACGTCTGGCATAGTCTTACTGTGTCGTGAAGGTAATACGTTGCTGACACGCCCGCAGCATGGACACTGGCTAAGCCGAGCAAGCAAATGCTGCGCTCATCGTCTTGCCCCGGTTTCGGCGCAGGCGCTCGGCGCTCGCATATGGCAGCGTGCTGTTTCAACATCGTCTTTCTCTGTCGTGGCCGCGCCCACCGGCCACCACCGAACGCCCACGCCGAAGCCGGATCGCAACCGGGAGGAGGTGCGGCGCCGGCGAAGATCGTTGACCGACTCACTCCGAACATGAACAGGGCACTCCACCGGCACCGCACCCGCGCAAGCATAGTGACCCGTTGCCTCGGTGCCTATCGGACGAGACTGATTCTTGCAGCCAATATCGCATTGCGCCGGCCTGATACACCTGACCAGCACTCAATTTCGAGAGGAGGAGTACCGTGCAAGCGGCACGCGCGCTCGAAATTCGGCGGCTTTTTCATTTAACCGGCCCGTTGCCGACCCTTCACGAGGAAAGCAGTCAGCCGGCCGGCGACGCGCCCCGCTGCTCCGCCACCACCGGCTGCGACCACGCAGCCGACGCCAGCTGCGTGCGTGCGCCCTTCGCGACACGCTCGAACGCCATGCGCTGCGGCCCCTTCAGCGCGTCCGCCTTCGCGGCCCGCACCAGCGCGACCGGATCGACCGGCCGGTTGTGCCGCCGCACTTCGAAATGCAGATGCGGCCCGGTTGCCGTCCCGGTGCTGCCGACCGCCCCCACGCGCTGCCCGCGCGCGATCCGCATGCCGGTACGCAGCGTCGGTTCGAACGCCGACAGATGCGCGTAATACGACGCATAGCCGCCGTCGTGCCGCACCACCACGTACTTGCCGTAGCCGCCCGGCTCCGTGCCGATGAACGACACGACGCCGCGCTCCGATGCACGGACCGTGCGGCCCGTCGGCGCGGCGAGATCGACACCCGAGTGCACATGACGCGCACCCGTCACCGGATGCACGCGCGTGCCGAAACGCGAACTGGTGCGCGTCGCGCTGACCGGCAGCGCGAACCGGGTGCCGGCGAGCGGCACGCCGTCGAGATCGTAGTAAGCGCCCGGCGACCGCGCATCGGCGGCAAACCACACCGCCGCGACGCGCTGGCCGCGAAAACGGATATCGAGCGCGGTCACGCGCGGGGCGCCGGATAACGATGCGTCGTCAGCCGGTTCGAAGGCCACGCGGAACGTATCGCCCACGGCACCCTGCTGCTTCAGGTCGAGCCGACCGGCCAGCATGCGCGTGACCTGTGCAGCGACGCCGGCCGGCAGATCCGCACGCGCGAGCGAGGCACGCAGGCTGCCGGCGATCGCGCCGACCCGCGCGCCGCCCGCCGGCTCCGCGAGCACGAACGGCTCGGCCGATGCCAGACCGGCATCGCGCGACGCCCATGCGAACGGCACGCCGATCGCGGGCAACGGCGATGCAAAACCGTAGTCGAAGCGGCCCGCGTAATCGCGCTCGATCGCATCGCGCGCGGCATCGCAGAGCACGACATACGGCGCGCATGCGCCGGCACGAACGACGAATGCGCCCGGTCGATCGTCCGTCCGCGCACCCGCCGCATCCGGCGCATGCACGACACGCGGCACCGCCGTCGAGGCGAGCAGGCCGCCCCAGACGGTGCGGGCGGAATTGAAAAAGGGCACGTCGAAGAGGTCGGCCGCCTGCGCCAGCGCGGGCATGACCGGCGCGGCGCCGGATGATGCCAGCGCCACCGCGCCCTGCGCGCCGGCAAGCCACGCCGCCGCGACGACACCGCGCAGCAGCGCGCGGCGATTCGGCAAGCGGATGGCGCCGCGTGGCGCGCAACGACCTCGTTCGCGTGCGAGACGTAAACACAGGTCGAACCGCATCGCGTCGTCACTCGCTATCAATGAAAAATCGGGAAAGCGCCGGATCTCGCGGAGGAACGATCATCGCGATCCGGCAATGAGGAATCGAGTGTATCGACGCGCCCTGCTTCACTAAATAGGACCAATCCTATTTTTTCCGATATCTGCTTAGTACTCGAACGAAATCGCGATTGCATCGCCGGAACGCGCGGAAATCCGGCCTCCTGCGCTCGCGCGACACTCGGCATGCCGTGTACAGTCGAGGGCTGCCGACACGCTGCGTGTCGCACGCTCCTTCTTCAAACCGGAATCCCGTCATGTTTCTCGACCATCTTCATCCGGAACGCTGGACGTTCCTGTGGAACGCGTTGTCCACGCTCTCGATCAGGCTCTGCGGCGCGCTCGCGCTGCTCGTCGTCGGCTGGTGGCTATCGAAGCGCATCGGCAACTGGCTGAGCCGCCTGCTCGCGAACAAGGAGCGCGTCGACGACACGCTGCGGCCGATTCTCTGCGACGTCGCCGTGTGGGGCATCCGCATCGTCGCGATCGTCGGCGCGCTGTCGCAGCTCGGCATCCAGACCGCGAGCATCGTCGCGGTGCTCGGCGCGGCCGGCCTCGCGATCGGACTCGCGCTGCAGGGCACGATGCAGAACATCGCGGCCGGCATCATGCTGTTGCTGCTGCGGCCGTTCAAGGTGGGCGACTACATCGACGGCGGCACGGGTGTCGCGGGAACGGTGGACGAGGTCGGGCTCTTCATGACGCGGCTCACGAAGCCGGACGGCATCTGCGAGTACGTCCCGAACAGCGCGCTGTGGGGCAGCGCGATCCGCAACTACACGCGCAATCCGACGCGCCGCCTCGATCTCGAAGTGGAAGTGTCGGTGCACGACGACATCGATCGCGCACTCGACGCGCTGCGCGCGCTGGCCGCGGCCGACCCCGACGTGCTGCACGATCCCGCGCCGGACGTGATGGTGATGCGCTTCGACGACAGCACGGCGATCGCGAACATGCGCGTGTGGACGCATACCGACAAGTTCTGGGCGATGCGCTGGCGTCTCGCGCGCCAGGTGCGCAAGACGCTCGCCGATGCGGACTGCGCGCTGCCGATCCGCACGCGCGAGCTGCATATCGTGCACGACGCCGAACAGCAGCAGCGGCCGCCGGCGGAACCGCGTCGCGCGCAGGCATCGTGACGCAGCGGGGCGCGGCGCGCCCCGTCGCCATTACATCCTGACGATGTCGAGCAGCGCCTTCTTGCCGCTCTTGTAGGTGAACACCGAGATCGCGCCGTGCTTCAGGTCGCCCTGCGGCGTGAAGCTCGTTTCGCCGATCACGCCGTGATAGTCGGTCGTCGGCATCGCGGCCAGCACCTTCGCCGGATCGGTCGAATTCGCGCGCTTCATCGCGTCGACGATGATGTACACCGCGTCGTACGAGAACGGCGCATACACCTGCATCGGCTGATGGTAGCGCGCTTCGTAGCGCTTCACGAACGCCGCGCCGCCGGGCATCTTCTCGAGCGCGATGCCGGCTTCCGAGCACACGACGTTGTCCGACGCCGGGCCCGCGAGCTTCGGCAGGTCGGTCGAGCACACGCCGTCGCCGGCGAGCACCTTCGCGCGCAGGCCGAGCTGGCGCGCCTGCTTCGCGAGCGGGCCGCCGGTGGCGTCCATGCCGCCGTACATGATCGCGTCGGGGTTCTCGCCCTTGATCTTCGTGAGGATCGCGCGGAAATCGATCGCCTTGTCGTTGGTCGCGTCGTGCGAGATGACCTTCATCCCCGACGCCTTCGCGGCCTTCTCGAACTCGGTCGCGAGGCCCTGCCCGTAGGCGGTCGAGTCGTCGATCACGGCGACCGTCCTGATCCCCAGGTTCTTCGCCGCGTAACTGGCGAGCGCGGGCCCCTGCTGCGCATCGGTCGCGACGACGCGATAGGTCGTCTTGAAACCCTGTTGCGTGTACATCGGGTTGGTCGCGGCCTGCGAGATCTGCACAACGCCGCCGTCACGATAGACGCGCGACGCCGGAATCGACGTGCCCGAGTTGTGGTGGCCGACCACGCCGACCACCTTGTCGTCGACGAGCCGCTGCGCGACCTGCGTGGCCTGGCGCGGATCGCCCGCGTCGTCCTGTGCGTCGAGCTGCAGCGTGACCTTCTTGCCGCCGATCACGAGCCCCTTCGCGTTGATTTCCTCGACCGCGAGCCGCGCGCCGTTCTCGCTGTCCTTGCCGAGGTGCGCGATCGCGCCGGTCAGCGGCGCCACGTGCCCGATGCGCACGATTTCATCCGCCCGCGCGGAAACCGCGGACAGTGCGCACGCCAGCCCGACCGCGGCCGCACATGCCGTCTGCTTCTGATGCCGATTCATGTTCGTCTCCTTCGTTATCGCTCTTCGTTGATGATCAGGACCCTCGTTCAGGGGAGGCAACGCGAGATGCGCTCACGCGCGCCCTTCGAATCCGAGCAGCACGTTCACCGCATTGATGCCGATTTCGTCGACCATGTAGCCGCCTTCCATCACGAACAGCGTCGGCAGGTTCAGGCGCGCGAGCGTTTCGCCGATGCGCAGATAGTCCGGCGAGCGCAGGCGGAAATGGCTGATCGGGTCGTGCTCGAACGTGTCGACGCCGAGCGACACGACGAGCAGGTCGGGGGCATGCGCGGCGATCGCGGCCGCCGCCTGGTCGAGCGCCGTCGCGTAGGTGCGCCATTGCGTGCCCTTCGGCAGCGGCAGGTTCAGGTTGAAGCCTTCGCCCGCGCCGGCGCCGCGCTCGTCCGCATAGCCGGAGAAGTATGGGTACGACACCGACGGCTCGCCGTGGATCGAGGCGAACAGCACGTCGGAACGGTCGTAGAAGATGTCCTGCGTGCCGTTGCCGTGATGGAAATCGACGTCGAGCACCGCGACGCGCGCCGCGCCGCTCGCGATGCCGTGCTGCGCGGCGATCGCCGCGTTGTTCAGGTAGCAGTAGCCGCCCATGTATTCGCGGCCCGCGTGGTGGCCGGGCGGCCGGCACAGCGCGAACGCCGCGCGCGCGCCGCCGTTCGACAGCAGGTCGGCGCCGGTCAGCGCCGAGTTCGCACTCGCGCTCACCGCGTCCCACGTGCCGGCGTTGATCGGCGCGCCGGCATCCATCGCGAAAAAGCCGAGCTTGCCGTCGATGAATTCGGGCAGCGTCGCCGCCGCCGGCATCGCGCGCACCGGCCAGACGAGCGGCAGCGCCTGGCACGTGCGGCCGGTCGCGGTCCATTCGTCCCACGCGCCGGCGAGAAAGTCGACATAACGCGCGCTGTGCGCGCCGGCATAGCTCGCACGATCGAACGCGCGCGGCGCGATCACGTCGCCGAGGCCGGCCGCGCGAACCTGCGCGAGCACCGTTTCGGCGCGAAGGGGATTCTCGAACGAATCGGTGATTGCGCCGTCTTTCAGTTCGACGCCGCGATGCAGATGATGATCGCTGCTGTAGACCGTGAGCATGGTTGACCGTTGCAGTGAGGGCTGTGAGGGGTGGCAACAGTCTATTGACGCCAACCGGCAATAGCTTTGCTTTTCACCTCTTCGTTTCGTACAATTTTGAGAAAACCGCCTACGGAGACCCTGGAATGAGCAAAAATCGCGCTTCAGCGGAGCTGGACGGCGTCGACCGCGCGATGCTGCGCCTGCTTCAGGAAGACGGCGCGCTGTCGAACGCGACGCTCGGCGAGCGGCTGTCGCTGAGCGTCACGCCGTGCTGGCGGCGGCGCAAGCGGCTCGAGGACGAAGGCGTGATCACCGGCTACCAGGCGAACCTCGACCGCCGCGCGCTCGGGATGAACGTGTTCGCGTTCGTGCAGGTCACGTTCAACATGCATTCGGGCCAGGATTCGGATCACTTCGAGGACGTGATGCGGCGTCACGACGAAGTGACGTCGTGCCACAAGATCACCGGCGCGGCCGACTACATCCTGCAGGTCGTCGCGGCCGATCTCGACGCGTATGCGGAATTCGTCGAACACGTGCTGCGAAAACAGGCCGGCGTGTCGTCGATCCAGTCGAGCCTCGCGTTACGCGAGATCAAGTTCTCGTCGCGCGTGCCGGTGCCGGATGCGTGAACGCCTCTTCGCCCGTGCGCGGGCATCCGTTGTCGATCGTCATCCCATGGAGCGCTACGTAATGAAATCCTTCATTCCTTCCTCGTCGATTGCCGCTGCGATCGCCGTCGCGCTCGCATTGAGCGCATGCGCGACGCAACCGCCTGCGCCGCTCCCGCCCAATGTCGCCGGGCAAGACACGCAGGACACGCAAACTGCACAGACCGCGCAGGCCGCCCCGCCGATCGTCGGCGGCGATCGCGATGCGCACGGCTGCATCGGCTCGGCCGGTTACGCATGGTGCGAACGCACGCAGCAATGCGAGCGTCCGTGGGAACTCGCGAAGGCGCATGGCTTCGCGAATTCCGCGCAGGTGTACGAGCAGTTCTGCCGGAACGGCGGCGGGAAGTGACACGGTAACCGGTCGCGGTGCAACGCCGCGACCGGATGAAGAACCGACGGTGCGCGCGGCGCACCGGTCGCATGCGCGGCACGCCCTCGTGCCGGCGAATTTTCCCGTACCGCGCACAGTCATTCCGGAAACCCGGACACGTAAAAATCCCCACGAAAATCAGGGCTATTTGGCACCGGCGACACGCCAATCGAGTTCGGTTACATTACGCGCCCCTTTCTGTCCCGCCCCCGCTCGACGCGTCGCGCGCGGCCTCTTTTCACGCAACCCGAAACGCCGAACGGCGAGGCTTGCGGCAAGGGCCGATGCGCGTCGCGCACGCCTGCGACGCGCGCAACGGCATGACCGGCCGGCGCCGATCCGAAGGTGTCCTGCGCAACGATTTCGCGTGCGCAAATACAACGGCGAACCGGGTCGATCCGGAATTCCGGATTCGCGCTCCGGATCTCCGGATGCGCGAGCCGGTCGCGATCGAGCATCGCCAGGCGGGATGGCAAGCCGATGCATTCAAGTTGAAAAAGAGGATCTGCTGTGATCAAAACGTTACGGGTAATACTGTCGGCGCTCGCGCTGTGCGTCGCCGCGTCGTCCGCGCATGCCGCCGATACGAAGAAGGTCGACGTCCTGCTGGTGGGCGGCGGCATCATGAGCTCGACGCTCGGCGTGTGGCTGCACGAGTTGCAGCCCGACTGGTCGATGACGATGGTCGAACGCCTCGACGGCGTCGCGCTGGAGAGCTCGAACGGCTGGAACAACGCGGGCACCGGCCACTCGGCGCTGGCCGAGCTGAACTACACGCCGGAGAAGGCGGACGGCAAGATCGACATCTCGAAGGCGATCGAGATCAACGAGTCGTTCCAGATCTCGCGCCAGTTCTGGGCGTGGCAGGTCAAGCAGGGCGTGCTGAAGAACCCGCATTCGTTCATCAACTCGACGCCGCACATGAGCTTCGTGTGGGGCGACGACAACGTCCGTTTCCTGAAGAAGCGCTACGACGCGCTGCAGGCGAGCCCGCTGTTCCGCGGGATGCAGTACTCGGAAGACTACGACCGGATCAAGCAGTGGGTGCCGCTGATGATGGAAGGCCGCGACCGCGCGCAGAAGGTCGCCGCCACCTGGACGCCGATCGGCACCGATGTGAACTTCGGCGAGATCACGCGCCAGTTCGTCGGCTACCTGAAGACGCAGCCGAACTTCACGCTGTCGCTGTCGAGCGAGGTGCGCGAGATCTCGCGCAACGCGGACGGCTCGTGGCACGTGTCGTGGGTCAAGCTGCATTCGGATGAACCGCCGCAGGCCGTCGACGCGAAGTTCGTGTTCATCGGCGCGGGCGGCGGCGCGCTGCGCCTGCTGCAGGCGTCGGGCATCCCCGAGGCGAAGGATTACGGCGCGTTCCCGGTCGGCGGCTCGTTCCTCGTGACCGACAACCCCGACGTCGTGAAGCAGCATCTCGCGAAGGCGTACGGCAAGGCGTCGGTCGGCTCGCCGCCGATGTCGGTGCCGCACCTCGACACGCGGATCATCGACGGCAAGAAGATCATCCTGTTCGGGCCGTTCGCGACGTTCTCGACCAAGTTCCTGAAGAACGGTTCGTACTTCGACCTCGCGAAGAGCACCAACCTGCACAACGTCGCGCCGATGATGCGCGTGGGCGTCGACGAATTCCCGCTGGTCGAGTATCTGGCCGGCCAGCTGATGCTGTCGGACGACGACCGCTTCAACGCGCTGAAGGCATATTTCCCGAACGCGAAGAAGGAAGACTGGCGCCTGTGGCAAGCCGGCCAGCGCGTGCAGATCATCAAGCGCGATCCGAAAAAAGGCGGCGTGCTGAAGCTCGGCACCGAGATCGTCAGCGCGCAGGACGGCAGCATCGCGGGCCTGCTCGGCGCATCGCCGGGCGCGTCGACCGCCGCGCCGATCATGCTGAACCTGATGCAGAAGGTGTTCAAGGACAAGGTCGCGACGCCCGAGTGGCAGCAGAAGATCCGCCAGATCGTGCCGAGCTACGGCACGAAGCTGAACGACAGCCCGGCGAAGGTCGTCGACGAATGGACCTACACGAGCGACGTGCTGCAACTCGCGCCGCCGCCGCGGATCGACGTGAACGTGCCGTCGCAAGCGACGGGCGCGACTCCGGCACGCGCCGCGAAGGCCGCCGCCGACATGGCGCTGTAACGCGCCCGGCACCGGTTCGCCGCCTCGCACGGCCGCCCTTCGGGGTGGCCGTTTTTCATGATGCGCAACGGTGAAGGCACCCGCGCGGGTGCCCGCTTCCGCTAGAATTGCGGCACGCGCGACCCCGTCGCCGCCCGATCCATCACCCGCATCGACGCAATCCGAGCAACCGCCGGTGCGGCCCGCGCCCGAGCCGCGCGAGCGCCGCCCGCCGTTGCCGCGCCCGCCCGGGCGCGTCACCAACCGAATTCAGCTGGAGAAAGACCGTGTTTACCTGCCGAAACCAGAGCTGCGGCACGCAGTGGGAAACGTCCGACGTCGTCATCAAGGACGAAGGCCAGGGGCTGCTGTTCCGCTGCCCGCTGTGCGGCGCCCGCAACTATCTCGAGCGCTTCGAAGACGACGAAGGCAACGTCGTCTACGAGCAGATGGAAGGCCGTCCCTACCTCGGAGATCTCTCTTGACCCAACCGACCGCCACGCCGTTCAGCGCGCTGCCGCTGACGCCCGCCGCGCTCGCGAACCTCGCGCAGCTCGGCTACGTCGACATGACGCCGATCCAGGCCGCGAGCCTGCCGATCGCGCTGGCCGGCCATGACCTGATCGCCCAGGCGAAGACGGGCAGCGGCAAGACCGCCGCGTTCTCGCTCGCGCTGCTCTCGCGCCTCGACACGCGCCGCTTCGACGTGCAGGCGATGATCCTGTGCCCGACACGCGAGCTTGCCGACCAGGTCACGCAGGAAGTGCGCCGCCTCGCGCGCGCCGAGGAAAACGTGAAGGTGCTGACGCTGTGCGGCGGCACGCCGATGCGCCCGCAGGCGCAGAGCCTCGAGCACGGCGCGCATATCGTCGTCGGCACGCCGGGCCGGATCATGGATCACCTCGACCGCGGCAACCTGAAGCTCGATGCGCTGAACACGCTCGTGCTCGACGAAGCCGACCGGATGCTCGACATGGGCTTCTTCGACGACATCGCGAAGGTCGCACGGATGTGCCCGACGACGCGCCAGACGCTGCTGTTCTCGGCGACCTATCCGGACGGCATCGCGAAGCTGAGCCAGCAGTTCCTGCGCAATCCGAAGGAAGTGAAGCTCGCGGAACGCCATGACGACAGCAAGATCCGCCAGCGCTTCTATGAAGTGGCGGAAACGGATCGGCTGCACGCGGTCGGCCAGTTGCTGAACCACTACCGTCCGGTCAGCACGATCGCGTTCTGCAACACCAAGCAGCAATGCCGCGACCTGCTCGACGTGCTGCACGCGCAGGGCTTCCACGCGCTCGCGCTGCACGGCGAGCTCGACCAGCGCGAGCGCGACCAGGTGCTGATCCAGTTCGCGAACCGCAGCTGCTCGGTGCTGGTCGCAACCGACGTCGCCGCGCGTGGGCTCGACATCGCGCAACTCGAAGCGGTGATCAACGTCGACGTGACGCCCGACCCCGAAGTGCACGTGCACCGCATCGGCCGCACCGGCCGCGCGGACCAGGAAGGCTGGGCGCTGAGCCTCGCCAGCATGGACGAGATGGGCCGCGTCGGCGCGATCGAGCAGGCGCAGAAGCGCGACGTCGAATGGCATCCGCTCGCGGAACTGAAGCCGGCCGGCGACGGCACGCTGCTGCCGCCGATGGAGACGCTGCAGATCCTCGGCGGACGCAAGGACAAGATCCGCCCCGGCGACGTGCTCGGCGCGCTGACCGGCGACGCCGGCTTCGACGGCAAGCAGATCGGCAAGATCAACGTGACCGAGTTCTCGACCTATGTCGCGATCGAGCGCGGCGTCGCGCACGACGCGCTGCGCAAGCTCAATGCGGGGAAGATCAAGGGCAAGCGGGTCAAGGTCCGGTTGATGGACGAAGCGTGACGAGGTGATGCCGGACGGGCGGGCCGCAGCGCCTATGCGGCACGCCCGCCGAGCATCGCCAGATACTGCCGCACCGCGCCCCATTCCCCGCCGCGCCGGCCGCGCGCGCCGGCGCGTCAGAACGGAATGACGGCCTTCGCCCACACGGCCTCGCCGGCCGGCCGGTTGCGCACGAAAAACTCCTTCACGACGCGCGCTTCCAGACTGACCTTGCTGAACTGGTAACGGAAGCCGGGCCCGATCGCGAACGCCTGTCCGCGAAAGCCGTCGCCCCCGACGGCCTGCCCGTTCTGCATGTCGTCGGTCGTCTGCTTGATGAAGTAGCCCGACAGGCCGACCCGCGCCTTCGGCGTGACCGCATAGCTCGCCGAGTAGTCGAAGTGGAACAGGTTCCCCGAGTGGTAATGCGTGTCGTTGTTCGGCGAGTTGAAGCTGTACGTGATCTTCGCGGACACCTCGACCTTGTCGTTCGGCAACCACGACACGCCGAATACCGGCCGCGCGGTGTAATAGTTCTTGCCGGTGTTCAGCGCCGCATGCATGTCGTACTGGCCGGTCGGGAACACGAACTCGATTGCCGCGACGGTGCGCAGCGCGCCCGAACCCCATGCAATCAACGCGGGGCTGACGATCAGGTCGCCGAGATTGGTGCGATCGAACGACGCGCCGCCCGCATCCAGCGCCAGATGCTCCATCGGCAGCACCGCATACGCGCCGTAACGGCCGCCGAGCACCGACAGGTTCGACATCCAGACGACGCGCGGAATCAGCACGTCGGCATCGAGCTTGAAGCCCGGCACCGAGCTGTTGCCGTGGGAATCGTTGAAGTGCGACGCATGGTAATGGGTGTAGTACAGCAACCCGTAGAGCCCGGCCGGCGGCAACGCGCCGGCGAAGAACGCCTCCGCGCCCTCGCCGATCGTGTCGCCGCCGCCCTCCGTCGCCCGTGCGCCCGTGCTCAGCGCCATGCCCGCGCAGGCGGCGAGCGAGACCAGTCCGAATGCAGCCTTTCGTTTCATCGATGTCTCCAATATTCGTTCTACTGAATTGATTTTTTATGTCCGCCCTGATCGCCCTACCGTTCCGCCTATTCGTTGAAGTGCTCGATCACGAGCCGGTTGAAGCGCGTGGCGTGCTCGATCTGCGTCCAGTGCCCGCAGCGGCCGAACACGTGCAGTTGCGCGTTCGGCAACAGCGCCAGCAGCCTCATCGAACTGTCGAGCGGAATCACGCGATCCTCGCGGCCGTGGACGATCAGCGTGTCGTGCGGCAGCGCGCGCAGCTTCGCGTCGTCGCTCGCGAGCGCATCGACCCAGCGCTGACGCGGCGCGGGGAACATGTTCGCGAACGCCTCCTGGTAGCCGGGCCGCACGCTCGCGTCGTAGCGCAGCTTCGCAAGCTCGTCGTTCACGAGCGTGCGGTCGAACGCGAAGATGTCGAGCAGACCGCGCATGTTCGCGATCGACGGCGTATAGCCCCAGACGGCGTCGAGCCCTTCGGTCAGCGTGAAGCGCGTGCCCGCCGCCCCCATCAGCACGAGCCGCCCGACCCGCTCGGGCGCGCGGATCGCCAGCGCGAGCGCCAGTGCGCCGCCGAACGAATTGCCGATCACGTGCGCGCGCTCGACGCCGAGCGCATCGAGCAGGCCGAGCGCGTGATCGACCCAGTTGTCCATCGAATAGGCGTAGCCGCTCGGCCGTTCGGTTTCGCCGAACCCGGCCATGTCGGGCGCGATCACGCGAAACTGCGTCGCGAGCGCGGGCATCGTAAGCCGCCAGTTCGCGTAAGCCGTGACGCCCGGGCCGGAGCCGTGGATCAGCAGCACGGGCGGCCCGTCGCCGACGTCGTGATAGTTGGTGTCGAGGCCGCCCGCGACGATCCGGCGGCCGATTTCAGGGTTGCTTGACATGACGCTCCTCCAGTCGATTTCCGTGGCGCACGCTGCGTCAGCGTCCGCGCTTTTTCGCACTTTGCCCGCCGATCCCGAAATGCTCCTTCGGCATCTCGGTGATGATCACGCGCACCGATTCGATCGGTGCGTCGAGCGAGCGATGGATGGCTTCGGTGACCTCGGCGATCAGGCGTTCCTTCTTGTCGTCGCTACGGCCTTCGAGGATGTACAGATGCGCTACCGGCACGATGGCCTCCTTGTTCGGTTCAGATGAAGCGCAGGCCGACCGACCCGATGTCCTGCACGCGCAGCGTCACGTTGTCGCCGGCCGCGACGGCCACCGCCTCCGTGATGCCGCCCGACAGGATCAGGCTGCCCGCGGGAATCGATTCGCCGCGCGCGCCCAGGTGGTTCGCGAGCATCGCGATCGCGGCGGCCGGATGGCCGAGCACCGCCGCGCCGGCGCCGAACGCCACCGGCTGCCCGTTCTTCTCGAGCACGATGCCGAGCGTGCGCAGGTCGACGCCGTCCACCGCCAGCGGGCGGCCGCCCGCGACGAAACGCGCGGCCGACGTGTTGTCGGCCACCACGCTTTTCAGGTCGAACTTGAAATCGCGGTAGCGGCTATCGATCACCTCGATCCCGGCGACGACGAAGTCGGTCGCGGCGAGCACCGCGCCGACATGGCAGCCCGGTCCCTTCAACTCGGCCTTCGTCACGAACGCGATCTCCGGCTCCACCTTCGGATGAATCAGCGCGGACGTGTCGCACTCGCCGCCGTCGGGCAGGTCGTAAACGTCAGTCAGGAAACCGAACACCGGCGTGTCGACGCCCATCTGCCGCATCTTCGCGTGCGAGGTCAGGCCGGCCTTGTAGCCGACGATGCGCGCACCGCGCGCGAGCTGCCGGCGGCGGATCGCATCCTGCACCGCGTACGCGTCGTCCCAGTCCATCTCCGGATGACGGTCGGTGATCTTCGGCGTGTCGCGCGCTTCGCGCATGCAGTCGTCGAGATGCGCGGCCAGCGACTCGATCGTGTCAATCGACAGGTTCATGCGGCCTCCCGCTTCGCTTGCGCGGCGCGCGCCTTCGCGAGCGTCAGCGCGGTGTCCTCGATCATGTCCTCCTGTCCGCCGACCATCCCGCGCCGGCCCAGCTCGACGAGAATGTCGCGCGCCGGAATCCCGTACTTCTCGCCGGCCCGCTTCGCGAACAGCAGGAACGACCCGTAGACGCCGGCATAGCCGAGCGTCAGCGCGTCGCGGTCGATGCGGATCGGGAAGTCCATCATCGGCACGACGAGATCCTCCGCGACGTCCTGGATCTTCCACACGTCGATGCCGGTCTCGATGCCCATCCGCTCGCACACGGCAACGAACACTTCGAGCGGCGTGTTGCCCGCGCCGGCGCCGAGCCCCGCCGCCGCGCCGTCGATCCGGTTCGCGCCGGCCTCGATCGCGGCAATCGAGTTCGCGACGCCCATCGCGAGGTTGTGGTGGCCGTGAAAGCCCAGTTCGGTATCGGGCTGCAGCGCGTCACGCACCGCGCCGAGGCGCGCCTTCACGTCGTCGGGCAGCATGTAGCCGGCCGAATCGGTGATGTAGATGCAGTTCGCGCCGTACGACTCCATCAGCTTCGCCTGCTTCACCAGTCCTTCCGGGCTGTTCATGTGGCTCATCATCAGGAAGCCGACGGTGTCCATGTCGAGCTGGCGCGCCATCGCGATGTGCTGCTCGGACACGTCGGCCTCGGTGCAGTGCGTCGCGACCCGGATCGTATGCACGCCGAGCGCATGCGCTTCCTTCAGATGATCGACGGTGCCGATGCCCGGCAGCAGCAGCGCGGACACCTTCGCGCGCTTGAGCAGCGGGATCACCGCGCCGAGATATTCCGCGTCGGTATGCGCGGGAAAGCCGTAGTTGACCGACGAGCCGCCGAGGCCGTCGCCGTGCGTGACCTCGATCAGCGGCACGCCGGCCGCGTCGAGCCCGGTCGCGATCGAGCGCATCTGGTCGAGCGTCATCTGGTGACGCTTCGGGTGCATGCCGTCACGCAGCGTCATGTCGTGGACGGTGATGCGTTTGCCTTTGAGATTCATTGCCGTTTCCTCTTTGTCCGGTCGTGGAAGTCGCATCTGCGCGCGTCAGGCCGCCTGCGCGGCCGACGCCAGCGTGAGGCGCCCGGCCAGCAGCTCCTCGGCGAACATTTCGGCGGTGCGCGCGGCGGCGGCCGTCATGATGTCGAGGTTGCCCGCGTATTTCGGCAGGTAGTCGCCGAGGCCTTCGACCTCGAGATAGACGGACACGCGGTTGCCGTCGAACACCGGCCCGTTGACGAGCCGGTAACCCGGCACGTAACGCTGCACGTCGGCGATCATCGCGTGCACCGATTCGACGATGCGCGCTTCGTCGGGCGCGCTTTCCGTCAGGCAATGCACGGTATCGCGCATGATCAGCGGCGGATCGGCCGGGTTGATCACGATGATGGCCTTGCCCTGCTTCGCGCCGCCCACTTGCGCGACGGCCGCCGCCGTGGTGCGCGTGAATTCGTCGATGTTCTTGCGGGTGCCGGGGCCGACCGAGCGCGACGACACGGTCGCGACGATCTCGCCGTACGCAACCGGCTGCACGCGCGAGATCGCGCGCACCATCGGAATGGTTGCCTGGCCGCCGCACGTGACCATGTTGACGTTCATCTCGCCGGAGCCGATGTGGTCCTTCAGGTTGACGGGCGGCACGCAGTACGGGCCGATCGCGGCCGGCGTCAGGTCGATCATCAGCACGCCGAGCGCGTTCAGCTTGCGGCTGTTCTCCGCGTGGACGTACGCGCTCGTCGCGTCGAACGCGATCTGCACGCCGACGGCCTGCACGTGCGGCAGCAGGCCGTCGACGCCCTCGGCGGTGGTCTTCAGGCCGAGTTCGCGCGCACGCTTCAGGCCGTCCGAATCGGGATCGATGCCGACCATCCACACGGGTTCGAGCACGGGGCTGCGCATCAGTTTGGCGAGCAGGTCGGTGCCGATGTTGCCGGGGCCGATCAGCGCGCAACGGATCTTTCGGGTCATGGGGAATGCCTCGTTTGACTGAAATGGGGAATGTGCGACGCTCACGCGAACCGCACCGAACACGCGCCGATCCCGCCGATCGACACGCGGAAGTTGTCGCCGGGTCCGACCGGCGCCATTGCCGCGAGCGCGCCGGACAGGATCACTTCGCCGGCCTTCAGCGGAATGCCGAGGCGGCCGAGCGTATTGGCGAGCCACGCGACGGCATTCACCGGCGAGCCGAGCGCGGCCGCACCGGCGCCGGTGCCGATCACGTCGCCGTTCTTCTCGAGCACCATCCCGCAGGTCGACAGATCGACGCTGCGCGTGCTCACCGCGCGGTCGCCGAGCACGAACACGCCGCACGACGCGTTGTCGGCCACCGTGTCGCCGATGCGGATCTTCCAGTCGCGAATGCGCGAATCGACGATCTCGAAGCACGGCATCACGCATTCGGTCGCCGCCAGCACCATCGCGTTCGTCACGCCCGGGCCGAGCAGGTCCCGCTTCAGCACGAACGCGATCTCGCCTTCGGCCTTCGGCTGGATCAGCGTGTCGAGCGCGATGCACTCGCCTTCGCCATACACCATGCCCGACAGCAGGTAGCCGAAGTCGGGCTGGTACACGCCGAGCATGTCCATCACCGCCTTCGACGTGACGCCGATCTTCTTGCCGACGACGGTCTCGCCTGCATCGAGGCGGCGCTGCACGAAGCGCTGCTGGATGCGGTACGCGTCGTCGACCGACAGGTCTTCGTGCTGCGACGTCAGCGGCGCGACGGGCGTGCGCGACGTCATCGCGTCGTACAGCCGGTCGCCCAGCGTGGTAATCAACGTGGAGTCCATAAAAGTCTTCCGGTCAGTAACGGGTGGGTCAGAGCTTCACGCAGACGTTGCGCAGCTCCGTGTAGAACTCGAGCGAATGCACGCCGCCTTCGCGGCCGATGCCCGATTGCTTCGCGCCGCCGAATGCGGTCCGCAGGTCGCGCAGGAACCACGAGTTGACCCATGCGATGCCGACGTCGATCGACGCCGCGACGCGATGCGCGCGCGACAGGTTGCTGGTCCAGATCGCGGTCGACAGCCCGTACGCATTCGCGTTCGCGCGGCCGATCGCCTCGGCTTCGGAATCGAACGGCATCACGAGCGTGCACGGCCCGAAGATCTCGTCGCGCGCAATCGGCGAATCGTCGCCGAGGCCGGTCCAGATCGTCGGCTGCACCCACGCGCCGTCGCGCAGGTCGTCCGGCATGTCGGGCACGCCGCCGCCCGTCACGACCGTCGCGCCGAGTTCGGCTGCCAGGCGGTAATACGACAGCACCTTGTCGCGATGTTCCTGGCTGATCAGCGGGCCGAGGCCGGTCGACTCCGCTTCCGGGCGGCCGGGCCGCAGCCGCTCGGCGCCGGCCTTCAGCGCGGCGACGAAGCGCTCGAACAGCGGACGCTCGACATAGACGCGCTCGGTACCGAGACAGACCTGCCCCGTATTCGCGAAGCACGAGCGCAGCGTGCCTTCGACGGCCGCGTCGAAATCGCAGTCGGCGAACACGATCGCCGCGTTCTTGCCGCCCATCTCGAGACTGACGGGCCGCGCGCCGTCGGCCGCGGCCTTCATGATGGCCGCGCCGGTGCGCGTCTCGCCGGTGAACGTAATCGCGTTCACGCCCGGATGGGTGGTCAGGAATTCACCGGCCGAGCCCGGCCCGAAGCCGTGCACGACGTTGTAGACGCCGCGCGGCACGCCGGCCGCGTTCATCACTTCGCCGAGCAGCGCGGCCGTTTGCGGCGTCTCCTCCGACGGCTTCACGACCACCGTGTTGCCGCACGCGAGCGCCGGCCCCACCTTCCACGTCATCAGCAGCAGCGGCAGGTTCCACGGGCAGATCACGCCGACCACGCCGACCGGGCGGCGGATCGCGTAGTTGAGCGCGCCGGCGCCGTCCGGCGTCGCCATTTCGAACGTTTCGCCGGGCACGTTCTTCACCACGTCGGCGAACACCTTGAAGTTCGCCGCGCCGCGCGGGATGTCGATATGGCTCGCGAGGCTCACCGGCTTGCCGGTGTCGGCCACTTCCGCTTCGAGAAAATCGTCGAAGCGGCGCGTGATGCCGTCGGCCACCGCATACAGGATCTCGACGCGCTGCGCGATGCTCAGGCCGCCCCACGGCCCGGCCAGCGCCGCGCGCGCCGCCTGTACCGCGGCGTCGACATCGGCGCGGCTCGCTTCGGCCACGCGCGCGATCACCGCGTTGTCGAGCGGCGAGCGCTTGTCGAACCAGCGTTCGCCCGCGCGATAGTCGCCGTCGATGAAGTTGCGGACGAGCCGCGGTTCCGGCTGCCCGCCGGCGGGGCCGCGTGTCGCGGCAAGGGGTTCGGTGTCGTACATGATGTGGGTACCGATAGTCGTGAATCCGTGATCCGTGGGGGTGGGAAGCCTGTTCGCGCGTCGTGTTTCACGGGCCGCCGAAGCCGGCCGCGTCGAGCCCCGCGTGCGCGCATTGCTCGTCCTGCGCCTCGCTGCCGCCCGATACGCCGATGCCGCCGATCAACGCGCCGTCGTCGACGATCGGCAGCCCGCCGCCGAACGCGACGAAGCGCGCGCGCAGCACGAGGCCCTGCCGCACCGCGTCCGAGTGCGTCGCCAGCGCGTCGTGCCACGCGCCGGTCGGCAAGCCGAAGCTCGCGGCCGTGTACGCCTTGTCGATCGCGATGTCGATCGAATGCAGCGGCGCGCCGGGCATGCGCACGAAGGCCGCGAGCAGGCCGGCCGCATCGACCACCGCGACGTTCACGCGCACGCCGAGCCGCTCGGCGGCCTCGGCCGCCGCCTGCGCCGCGCGCGACGCGGCGAGCCAGTCGATCGTGCGTACGTCGACGCTCCGGTTCGTATCGTTTCGATGCATGGCGCCGTGCTCCTTGGAGATCAGGTGTAGACGGTCGTGAACGCTTCGTTCAGCTCGCCGGAGTGGAAGAAGATCCCGCGCCCGAGCTCCTCCTCGGTCCACGTCGTGACCGGGCGATCGGGTTGCGCGAGGTAGCCGAGCCCCGCGAACGTCTCGTTGCGGTTGCCGCTCGGGTCGAAGAAGTAGATTGTGGTGCCGCGCGTGATGCCGTGCCGCGTCGGCGCGACGTCGATCTTCACCTTGTTCTTCGCCATCACGTCGGCCGACTTCAGCACGTCGGCCCAGTCGTCGAGGAAGAACGCGATGTGATGCAGGCCGTTGCGCGGGCCGCCGACGAACGCGATGTCGTGCGGCGTCGTGCTGCGAAACATCCAGGTCGCGGCCTGGATCGTGTTGCCCGGGCCGACCATCACCTGCTCGGCCAGATGAAAGTCGAGACACTCGGCCATGAAGCGCGTGTTCTCCTCGACGCGGTTCACGCCGGTCTCCGGGTTCAGTTCGCACATCAGCAGGCAATGGTCGAGCCAGTGCACGGCCGAGCCCGGAATGTCGTCCGGCCACGGATCGGGGTTCAGCGAGCCGACCGCGGTGCCCACCAGTTCCTTCTGCGCGAACAGGCGCAGCTCGTGCCCGCTCGGCAGCAGGAACCGCAGTTGACGGCCGACCGCCGGCAGCGCGCCTTCGGGCAGCATCTCGGTCGCGATCCCGTACGCTTCGATGCGCTGCTGCAGCGCATCCAGGTCGGCGTCGTGCTCGACCTTGTAGGCGGCATGCTTGAGCCCCGCCTGATCGGACGGCGACAGGATCAGCGAATACTTGTCCCATTCGTCCCAGCATTTCAGGTAGACGTTGCCCGCCGCGTCGCGCATCGTTTCCTGCATGCCGAGCACGCGCACGTAATGACGCAGCGCCGCTTCCATGTCCATCACCTTCAGACTGACATGACCAATACGCATCACACCCATGGTGAGTCTCCTCCTGGTTACTTGTTGATCGCCGTCGTGCCGGCACATGCCGTGCCGCAGAAAAACGGCTTCTTCAGCCGGCCGGCCACTTCGAGTTCGACGTCGCCGTCCGGCACGACGCGGCACGCGAGCGCATAGCCGTCGTGCTCTTCTTCCGCGCTCACATGGGCACGGCTGACCGGCCCGAGCTTGCGCACCGCACCGCGCAGCACGCGCACCTTGCACACGCCGCATCCGCCGTTCAGGCAGCCGACCGGAATGCCGCGCCGGCCGAGCTTCGCCATGCCGGCCAGCAGTGACTCGCCGGACACGCACGCATAGCGCTCGTCGGTCTGCGCGATCGTGACCGTCCCGCATATGCGGCCCGCGTCCATGTCACACCCGCCGGAACAGCGGGCTGCGCGTCTGTTGCGCGTCGGCCGCCGAAATGAACTTCTCGTGATAGATGTCGCGCTCGAACAGGCGCCCTTGCATCAGCGTCGTGATGCACGCGTCGATCATCGCGGGCGGCCCGCACAGGTACGCCTGGTGCCCGGAGAAGTCACCGTCGAAATGCGCCTTCGCGACGTCGTGCACGAACCCTTGCGCGACATTGCCGCCCGCGTCCGGCGCGCCTTCCGACAGCGCCGGCACGTACGTGAAGTTCGGATAGCGTTCGGCCAGCGCGCGGAACTCGTCGTGGTAATAGAGCTCCTTCGCGTTGCGCTGACCGTAGACCAGCGTGATCGGCGCGGTGACGCCGCTTTCGAGCAGGTCCGCGATCATCGAGCGCGGGCTCGACAGCCCCGACCCGCCGGCCATGAAGATCATCGGCAGCGCGGCCGAGCGGCGCACGAAGAAGCGGCCGTACGGGCCCGACAGGCGCACGCGGTCGCCCGCCGCCAGTTGCTCGTGCAAATAGCCCGTGCCGAGCCCGCCCGGCACCTGCCGCACGTTCAGCTCGATCTCGCCGGTGGCCGCGACGTCGGCCGGCGCGTTCGCGATCGAGAACGCGCGGCTCTGCCCGAGGCCGGGAATCTCGAGCTGCACGTACTGGCCCGCCTGGAAGTGGATCGGCTGCGACAGCTTCAGCCGGATCGACTTGATGGTCGGCGTGAGCGGTTCGATGCGCGTGACGTCGGCCGCGAAGTCCTTGACCGGGATGATTTCCGCATCCGGCTCCTCGTCGACGTCGGCCTCGATCACGGTGTCGGCCTGCAGCGTCGCGCAGCACGCGAGCGCCTTGCCTTCCTCGCGCTCGAAATCCATCAGCGCGAACGGGTTCGCATCGCCGAGATCGGTCTCGCCGTCGAGCACGGCGACCTTGCAGGTGCCGCACAGCCCGTGACAGCACGCATGCGGAATGTAGATGCCCTGGCGCAGCGCGGCATCGAGCATCGTCTGTCCTTCCTCGACCTCGATCGTGACGCCCAGCGGCTCGATGGTAAGTTGGTGGCTCATGATGGTTCGCTCGTCCGCGTGGCGCTCAGAAGCTCGCGCCGCCGAGGCCGTCGAGGCCCGGCGTGCGGAAGCTGATCAGGTCCTTGTGCCCGAGGCCGTTGTCGGCCAGGCTCTTCGCCGGGTCCGGCGCCCACGGCTCGCCCGAACGGAACCACTCGACGCGCGCCCAGTCGATCTTCGCGAAGTCGGGGTGATAGCCGTAGACGGGCGGCAGCACGTTGCCGGCCAGCGCGCCGAACGGCATGTCGGGCGGCAGCGGCAGGCAGAACGGCGCCGGGAACATCAGATGGTTTTCCCAGCACACGTAGAGCAGCGGCGCCGGAAACTTCTCGACGGCATCCTTCACCGGGAAGTCGTAGGGTTTGAGCGCGATGACGGCCATGTTTGTCTCCTGTCGGCCCGCGTTCGCGCATCGGCGCTTCGCGGGCCCTCGTCAAGATTGCTTGTCGGTTGCCTGTCGGTTGCGGGTCAGTTGCTCGTGGCCTGGCCGCGCCAGGCCGCGAAGTTCTTCTGGTCTTCCGAACCGTCGAAATCGAGGTTGTCGCGGCCCATCGTCACCGCGTAGTAGTCGAGCACCGCGGCGAGCGGATCGAAGCCTTCCGCGCCCGGGTCCGCATCGGGCGGGAAGCAGTTGCCCTGATGGATCTGGTGCACCGGCAGCCACGCCTGCACGTATTTCTGCGGCTCGTGATCGAAGATTTCCTTGCAGTGGTCGCTGCAGAAATGGAACTTGTTGCCGAGGTAGTTCGACTCGCGCGCGCCGATCTTCGTCGGGTTGCCCGGCTCGGTGAACAGCATCGGGATCTGGCACGTCTGGCACAGCATCGGCAGCGTCTTCATGTAGAAGCGGTTGCCGGCCTTCGCCTGCTCGCCCCAGTAATCGAAGCGCGGGCGGTAGTAGCGATCGAACGAGTCGGGGTACTTCGCCGACAACCAGCCCATCTCGTCTTCGGTCGGCACCCAGGTGTGGAACGCCGATGCCGCGTTGAAGCCGTAGAACGTCGACCACGCCTGGTGGCTGATGTGATCCTTGCCTTCGCAGGCGTCCTGCCAGCCCTTCGGCTCGCGAATGCCGTAGCGCGCGAGATCCTTGAACAGCGCGCCGCCGTTCTGCTCCGCGTACATCTCCCACGATTCGCGCCAGCTCATCACGCGCTTGGGCTGCATGTAGTCCATCATCATCGCGACCAGCGTCAGCAGCCGGTAGCCGCGCCAGAACCACTTGTCGATCCAGCGCTGCACGATCGGCACGTTGTCCGGATCCTGTTCGAGCAGGAACTTGATGCATTCGATGCCGAGCGTCATGTGGCGCGATTCGTCCGATTGCGCGGAGAAGCCGAACGTAACGGTCGACATGTCGCCGTTGTAGGCGGCGCCCGACATGAACGGCACGAACAGCAGGTTCGTCAGCACGTATTCGAACGAGAAGCTGACCGCGGTCAGGAACTCGAACGGCCCCGACGAGTACGCATCCTCGAAGAACGACTTCGGCACCGACAGGTACCAGACGCGATCGAACCAGTGGTTCGAGTGATGGAACCCGTTGAAGAACTTGTTGTACGTCGACATCGCGTGCGTTTCGGTCTGGTAGTGCCGCAGCTCGTCGATCGACTGCATCTGGCACGCGATGCGCGCGCCCTCGCCGGTGAAGTGCCGGCCGACGTGCGCGAAGCCGCGATGCGCGAGGTATTCGAGCGGCGTCACGCCCTGGATGAACAGCTTCAGCGCGTTGATGTAGCGGGCGTCGCTCACGCCGAGGAACGCGTTGTTCTGCGTGAACGCGTCGATCACCGCATACAGCTTCTTTTCCTTCTCGCCCTGGTATTTCCAGTACGCATCCATCGTCAGGCGGAACGGATCGACCCACTTGTCCCAGTCGTGGATCTTGATGCCCTCGTAACGGTCGTACGGGAAAACCTTGTCCATCGGCTGATAGGTCGTCTCCCAGCCGAGGCCGCGCGTCATGGCTGCGTAGCGGTCCTTCAGGCCGAGCTTTTTCTTGAGCGTTGGCGTGTCCATTCGTGTCTCCGGTATTGTCGGTGCGCGTTGCGCGGCGTTCAGTGCGACCAGCTCAGCGTGAACTCGTCGTCGTCCTCGTCGATGTGGCCGGACAGCGTGATCAGGTTGACCTGGAGCTGCTGCAGGTCGAAGCGCGTGCCGGTCAGTTCCTCGATCGTTTCACGGCGGATCGTCAGCCGGTCCGGCGCGTCGATCTTGACCATGCCGGGCGACTCGACCACCATCGCGCGCGGGTTGTCGGCGACGATCGCCTCCACGATCGGTCTGGAGTCCTCATTGGCCTGAAAGGCGATGAATACGTTGGACATGCTGGCTTTCCTTGGGTTAAGGGAGGGTTCCCGTCGTCAGAGCGCGATGCCGAGCTTGGCGACGCGCGCCTGGAACTGCTCGCGCACTTCGTCGAGCGCGGCCCGGCCGGCGTCCTGCAGCGCGTGTGCCGCGACCGGCGCAAGCGCCGCATCGGCGCGCGCGGACCAGTCGCGCGTCCAGCGGGCGAGCAGCGCGCGGTTGTCGTCGGATTCGGCAGCCATCGTCTTCACGACCGCGTCGATCCAGCGGTTCGATTCGGTGTGCCACTCGGGCATGAACGCGGTCAGCATCGCGACGGCCGAGCCGCCTTCGAGCGCGATCCGTTCGTCGACGAAGCGGTCGTAGACGAGCGGATACAGCAGGCCGTCGAGCGCGAGGTTCTGCGCGATGAACAGCTCGACCGGATCGGTCACGACCAGCGTGTCCTCGACGTAGCGGCGCAGCGGCTGCCACGCGGCGTCGTGGGTCCAGGCCGCCTTGGCCGCATCCAGCACGTCGGGCTCGGCCATCGCGAGCGCGAGACGCGTGAGGTACTGCGCGACGCCGAGGTTGTCCATCGCATGGAACATCGCGGGCGCCGTGAACACGGTGCCGTAGCCGAGCGCGCAGATCTGCGCGTTGTTCATGTTCGCGCCCCACGCGGCGTGGCGCAGCGGCACCAGCACGTCGAGCGCCCGCGCGGCCACGTCGTCGCGCATCAGGCCGATCATCCGGCGCGATTCGACGAACTCGAAGTTCGACTCCATCGCGTCCTGCTGGCGCGCCCGCGCCGTCGCCCACGACGCGTAATAGAACTGGCGCGGATCCTTCAGCACGTACCAGTTCGCCATCCGGATCGCCGAGCGCGACGGATCGAAGATCTCGTAGTCCGGATCCCAGGTCGGCCGGTAATGGAAGTTCGCCTGGGGCTGCGCGCCCATCATGCCTTCCTGGTAGCGCGTCGCCGTCTTGTCGCCGCCGATGTTCTGCGCGACATGCGCAAAGGTGTGCCGGAGCGGCTTGATGTCGACTGTCTTCAGCTCGATGGTCACTTCTTGCTCCTCAAGGTCATGGGTTCGCTTCGACATCGAGCCGCGTCACCCGTTGTTCGCGGCAGAACGCATCGAAGGCGGCAGGAGACAACGTCAGCTCGACGAACAGTTCCGGCGCGCCGCCGATCGACAACTCGAATTCGACGAAGCCGCGGATGTTCGTGCCGGTCACGCGGACGCACTTGCGGCCGGGATCGAGCGGGGGAAGATCGGTGGGGTGCTGATTCATGATCGGTGTCGCCTCCATGCCGGACTTCAATGCAGCATCCGTGCCACGTTCGGCCGAGGTGACAAAAAATCTCGATAATTCAGGGAAAGCCCTGACGCGAAGTTCAATTTCGCGACCCACAATAGCGGTTAACCAGAACGGAAAACGGGCGTCGGCGATCGCGCCAAACCTCATATCTGGCGGCCCTCTTCATCATTTGAGCAACCCGCTTCGGCGCATTTGATGAAATGATCAAATCGATGTACCCGTCGCGGCACCGATCGCCAAAATTATTGAAATCACGAGAAATCTCGATGGAGGAGACATGACGCGGCCCAGCCTGCCCCCTTTGCCGCCGGACACCGACCTGCGCAAGCTGATCCATTTTTCGGCAAGCGACGGTCGCATCTGGCTGGCCGGACAGCGGATGGTGCTGCTGCATGCCGGCGCACTGGCGACGCTGCGCCAGGAACTGATGGAAAGCGCCGGCCCCGCGCAGACCCGGCGTTTCTTCACCCGGGTCGGCTTCGCCGCCGGCGAACGGGACGCGGCGCTCGCCCGCGAGATCCGCAGCGGCGCATCGCTGTTCGACATGTTCCATGTCGGCCCCCAGCTGCACATGCTCGAAGGCGCGGTGCAGGTCACGCCGCTGCGTTTCGAGGCCGATCCCGCGACGGGCGCGTTCTACTGCGAATACCGCTGGGAACACTCGTGGGAGGCCGACGTACACCGCCGCACGTTCGGGCCGCAGCCCGAACCCGTGTGCTGGATGCTGATCGGTTATGCGACCGGCTACACGAGCGCCTTCATCGGCCGGACGATCCTGTTCAAGGAAACGTCCTGCGTGGGCATGCACGACCCGCACTGCACGATCGTCGGCAAGCCGGCCGACGAATGGCCCGACGCGGAAGAGATTTCGTCGTGGTTCAAGGCCGACTCGCTGATCAACACGATCCGCGACCTGCAGACCGAGGTCGAATCGCTGCGCCTGGAGATGACGCCCGACGACGGCCGGACCCGGCTCGTCGGGCGCTCCGATGCGTTTCGCGCCGCCTATGCGCTGCTGGAGACGGCCGCGCCGACCAAGGTCGCCGTGCTGCTCACCGGAGAAACGGGCGTCGGCAAGGAG
The DNA here is from genome assembly GCF_003366075.1 of Burkholderia sp. IDO3. NCBI lineage: Bacteria > Pseudomonadati > Pseudomonadota > Betaproteobacteria > Burkholderiales > Burkholderiaceae > Burkholderia > Burkholderia sp. IDO3. Next base: position 212,781 of record NZ_CP028962.1, on the reverse strand, counting down.
CGCTTCGCGCGCGCGCTGCACAGCCTCAGCCCGCGGGCGGCGAAGCCGTTCGTCGCGATCAACTGCGCGGCCATTCCGCATGCGCTGATCGAGTCCGAACTGTTCGGTGCGGAGAAAGGCGCGTTCACCGGCTCGCAGGCCGCGCGCGCCGGGCGCTTCGAGCGCGCGGACGGCGGCACGCTGTTTCTCGACGAAATCGGCGAGTTGCCGCTCGACGTGCAGGCGAAGCTGCTGCGCGTGCTCCAGGAAGGCGAGGTCGAACGGCTCGGCGCGACCGACGGCAGGAAGGTGGACGTCCGCGTCGTCGCGGCGACCAATCGCGATCTCGAACAGGCCGTGCGGGACGGCACCTTCCGCGCCGATCTCTATTACCGGATCAACGTGTACCCGGTGCTGATTCCGCCGCTGCGCGAACGGCAGGACGACATCGCGCCGCTCGCCGACGCGATGCTCGAACGCTTCGCGGCGCTGCACGGCAAGCCCGCGCCGACGCTGACCGACTATGCGTACGACGCGCTGCGCGGCTACCGCTGGCCCGGCAACGTGCGCGAGCTCGAGAACCTGATCGAGCGCGCGGTGATCCTGTCGCGCCCGAACCGGCCGGTCGACGCGAAGGACCTGTTCCCCGGCGTCGGCTCGCCCGGCGGCGCGACGGTCGACCGGGCCGGGCAGATCCGGCCGGCACCCGCGATGTCGATCGACTGCGCGACGATCCTCGATCAATTGCAGGGCAGCGGCGGGCTCGACGGCCTCGAGCGCGCGCTGCTGCACGAAGCCGTCGACCGCGCGAACGGCAACCTGTCGGCCGCCGCGCGCCTGCTCGGCCTGACGCGCGCACAGCTCAGCTATCGCCTCAACCGCAAACAGGATCAGGAGGACGCGTGACATGAACACCATCCTGCCCGCCCATCCGTTCGACGACGCCGCGTTGCCGGCGCTCGAACCGGCCGCCGCCGACGACACCGAACCGCACGCCCGCACGCTCAGCGAGCATGCGTATCACCAGCTCCGGCAGCACATCATCGAAGGGCATTACCCGCCCGGCGCGAAGCTGCGCGTCGAACACCTGAAGGACGTGTACGGCGTCGGGGCCGGCACGCTGCGCGAGGCGCTCACGCGGCTCGTCAGCGATGCGCTGGTCGTGGCCGAAGGGCAGCGCGGGTTTCGCGTCACGCCGATGTCGGTCGACGATCTGGAAGCGATCACGCGGCTGCGCATTCATATCGAGGTCGATGCGCTGCGCGACTCGGTGCGGCGCGGCGACGATGCATGGGCGCAACGCGTGCGCCAGAGCTTCGACCAGTTGTCGGCGTGGGAGCAGCCGGTGTCAATCGAGCACCGCGCCGCGTGGGAAGCGTGCAACCGGCGCTTTCACGAAGCGCTGATCTCGGCGGCGGCGACGCCATGGACCTATCTGATCCTGCGCATGCTGTCGCAGCAGAGCGAACGCTACCGGCGCGTGTGCATCGGGCTCGGCGATTCGAAGCGCGACGTGCATGCGGAGCACACGTGCCTGTTCGAAGCCGCGATGCGCCGCGCCGATGCGCGCGCCGCCCTCGCGCTCGAGGACCATATCGGCACGACGCTCGCGGTGGTGCGCAATGCGCCGCCCGGTACGTTGCCGTTTTAGGACGATGCCCCGCTCACGCCAGCTCGGGATAGCCGTGCGCGGCGGCGTCCTGCTCAAAGCGGGCGATCGCGTCGTACGCGTCGGGCGACAGCCGCTCGAACCCCGTCAGCCGCAGCACGCTCGCCCGTTGCGGATCGGCCGCGACCGCATGATCGAGCGCCGCCTGCAACGCGTGCACGCGCGCTCCGTCGAGCGCCTTCGACGCGATGAACGGCAATCCCGGCGCGGTCGCCGTCGTGCCGACGATCCGGATGTCGTTCAACCGCTCGGGTAGCGCGTCGCGCACATACGCGAACGTCACGCAGTCGATCGCCGCACAGTCGGCGTCGCCGGCGGCCAGTGCCTGCAGCACGCCCAGGTGCGAGCCGAATGCCTGCACCGAACCGAAGAAGCGCCCGTCATGCGCATGCGGCGCGACCGCATGCCGGAATGCGTTCATCCCGCTGTGCGAATCGTGCCCGTTCAATGCGGCGCGCAACCCGCGACAGCCGGCCAGCGTCGTCGCGCCGCCGTCATGCACCCGCGCCGACACGACCAGCACGCTGCTGTAGTGCGCGCCGTCGCAACCCGGCGCATCGAAAGCCGGCGTCGCGATCAACCGCACGGCATCGCGTAATCCGAGCATCCGGTACGGATAGCCGCAGGTCTGCGACAGCAGCAGGTCGCCGCGCCGCCACAGCGCGTGCAGATCGCCGAACGGCTCGTCGGGCAGCGCAACGCCGGCGGGGCCGCCGGTACGTGCGAACGCATCGAGCGCGTCGCGCAGCAGCGCGCGCCACAGTGCGGCGTGGCGCGGCGTCACGTTGTACATCGGCAGTGCGGCGATCCAGGGGCTCACGCGGGCATTCTACGCATCGTCGGGCGCGCGGCGTCAACCGGTTCGCATACCGTAACGGGCGTCGAAGCCGGCACGGCGCGCGCCAAAGCTTATCGGCGCAGCAGCGATAAGCAAATCCGAATCGATTGGTTTGGCTCACGACGCAGGCCCGATATCGTTCGCATACGAATACGCGCCGGCACGCGCCGCGAGCCGGCAGGTAAATCCGGCGACCGCGCCCGATCCGGCCCCGCCCGACCCTCCGCGTCCCGCACCGCCTCCGTTCCGTCCCCGTCAGCACATGGCCGAATACTTCGACGTCGACCACGCGCGCGCGATCGCCGCGCTGGACGCCCGCTTCACTGCCCGCACCGAGTGGCCGACCTGGCTGCTCGTCGTCGCGATCTACGGCGGCTGGCTTGCCGTGCTGCTGCTCGTGCGCGCGGAGCGCCTGTCGCTCGCGGCCGCGACGCCGCCGCTGATCCTGCTCGGCGCGTGGCACATGTCGCTGCAGCACGAACTGCTGCACGGCCATCCGACGCGTTCCCCATTCGTGAACCGGCTGCTCGGCTATCCGCCGCTGACGGTCTGGTATCCGTACACGCTGTATCGCGACACGCACCTCGACCATCACCGCGACGAAGACCTGACCGTGCCGGGCGTCGATCCGGAAACCAACTACGTGTCGCGCGACCGGTGGGTGCAGCTGCCGCGCTGGCGTCGCGCACTCACGGTTGCGCGTACAACCTTCATCGGACGACTGGTATTCGGTCCGCCGACGAGCATCGCGGCAATGTTCGTCGATGCGTTCGCCGCGCTTCGACGCGGCGACTTCCGCTATCTGCCGATGTGGCTAACGCACGCGGCGAGCGTGGCCGCCCTGCTCGCTTGGCTGCAGTGGTCGATCGGCGTGCCGTGGTGGTACTACCTGCTGGCGATCACGTGGCCCGCGCTGTCGCTCGCGATGATCCGCTCGCTGTTCGAGCATCGCGCCGCGCCGCACCCGAAGGCGCGCATCGCGATCAACGAAGCCGGCTTCGCGATGCGGCTGCTGTACCTGAACAACAACTATCACCTCGTCCATCACGACCTGCCGAAGCTGCCGTGGTACGACCTGCCGCGCGCGTACCGGATGCGGCGCGCGGCGTATGCGGAAAAAAACGGCGGCTTCGTGATTCGCGGCTATCGCGCGCTGCTGACACGCCATGCGTGGACGCCGACCGACACGCCCGTGCACCCGTTCGATCGCGGCACGGCGTCGCTGTCGACCGGAAACGGCGCGCACGTGGCCGCCGTCGACGGCTATCCCCGGATCAGTACGTGACGGCTCGCCGGGCCTGCATCGCCGGTGTCACCAGGCGCGCTCGCGCACCAGCTCGCCGATCCAGTCGATGAACACCCGCAGCCGCGGCGACAGATGGCCGCGATGCGGATACAGCACCGACAGCGGCAACGGCGACGGGCGCAGCCGCGTGAGGATCTCCGTCAGTGTGCCGCCGCGCAGCTTCTCCGCCACGTGATAGCGCGGCACCTGAATGATCCCGAGCCCGGCCTCGCAGGCCGTCACGTATGCATCGCCGTTGTTGACCGATACCGATGCGGGCAGTTCCGTCGTCCGCGCGTTGCCGTCCGCGCCGAACACGAGCGGCACGCGCTTGCCGCTCGACGCCGACACATACGCGACTTCCCGATGCTTCGCGAGATCGGCGAAGTTGCGCGGCCGGCCATGCGCGGCCAGATAGCCGGGGCTCGCGCACGTGACCTGCTCGAGCAGGCCGACGCGGCGCGCAACCAGCGACGAATCGGTCAGCTCGCCGATCCGCACGACGCAGTCGACGCTTTCCCGCGCGAGATCGACGCGGCGATCGCCGACGCTGATGTCGAGCGTGACCTGCGGATAGCGCATGAAGAATTCGGGAAGCGCCGGAATCACGACGAGCCGCGCGAACGAACTCGCGAGATCGACCTTCAGCGCGCCCTGCGGATGGCGCGCCGCGTGCGAGAACGACGCTTCCGCCTCGTCGATCCCGTCCAGGATATCCACGCAGCGCCGGTAGTAAGCCGCACCGTCGACCGTCGCGCTCACGTGCCGCGTCGTGCGCACCAGCAGCCGCGCGCCGAGATGCGACTCGAGCTGCTTCATGATCTGCGTCGCCGACGCGCGCTGCATGCCGAGCTGCTGCGCGGCGCGCGTGAAGCTGCCGGAATCGACGATGCACGTGAAGAGCCGCATCGCCAGCAATCTGTCCATCTCGTTCGCCCTGACTGTTTATCAAAAGTAAACAGTGTTGATATCTGTCGATGAATTGTCAATTCCATCGACAACGCCGAAAATATCGGCACCTCCGGGCTATCAGACAACCTTCCGCCGTGGATCCGGCCCCCGGCCGCGCGCGTTACCCCTATGACGATGCAACCGAACACCTCGCCCGGCGCGATCCGCTCGATCGGCAACGACTGGTCCGTCTCCGCGATTACCGCGGGCTTTCTCGCGGTCCTGATTTCGTACGCGGGCCCGCTCGCGATCTTCTTCCAGGGCGCGCAGGCCGCGCATGCGTCCAATGCGATGGTGTCGTCGTGGGTCTGGGCGATCTCGATCGGCGCCGGCGTGTCGGGCCTGTTCGCGAGCTGGAAGCTGAAGGTGCCGGTGATCACCGCGTGGTCGGCGCCCGGCACCGCGCTGCTCGTCGGCCTCTTTCCGCAACTGACGCTGAACCAGGCCGTCGGCGCGTACATCACCGCCGCGCTGATCATCCTCGTGATCGGCATCACCGGCTATTTCGACCGGCTCGTGCGCCACATTCCGCGCGGCATCGCGTGCGGGATGATGGCCGGCATCCTGCTGCCGTTCGGCATGCACGCGTTCTCCGCCGCCACCGCGCAGCCGGTGCTCGGATTCGGGATGATCGCCGCGTACGTGATCTTCAAGCGCGTGCTGCCGCGCTACAGCATCGTGCTCGTGCTGCTGACCGGCGCCGCGCTCGCGACGCTGCTCGGAATGACGCATCTCGGCAACGTGTCGCCGAGCATCGCGCGGCCGATCTTCATCGCGCCCGAATGGACGCTCGGCACGACGCTCAGCCTCGCGCTGCCGCTCGTCGTCGTGAGTCTCACCGGCCAGTTCCTGCCGGGCATGGCGATCCTGCGCGTGTCGGGCTATCACACGAGCGCACGGCCGATCATCACCGCGACCAGCGTGATGTCGCTCGTCGTCGCGTGCTTCGGCGGGATCACGATCGTCGTCGCGGCGATCACCGCGGCGCTGTGCACGGGCAAGGATTCGCACGAGGATCCGGACCGGCGCTATATCGCGGGCATCGCGAACGGCGTGATCTACCTGATCGGAGGGCTCTTCGCGGGCACGATCGTCACGCTGTTCTTCGCGCTGCCGAAGGCGTTCGTCGCGATCCTCGCGGGGCTCGCGCTGATCGGCGCGATCGGGTCGAACGTGCACGGGATCTTCGAGGACGAAGCACACCGCGAAGCGTCGGTGATCACGTTCCTCGCGACCGCGTCGGGGATGACGTGGCTCGGGCTCGGTTCCGCGTTCTGGGGGATCGTGATCGGGTCGGTGGCGTATGTAGTGACGAGCAGGACGCGGGGGCGTCGGGACGTTTGAGCAGGCGCACGGTGCCACCCTCAATCACTCGATGCAACGCCTTCCCGGGCGCGGGTTCGCCGGATTTCGCGGTTCATCCGGTGCGCGGGTCAGACCATGTCCTTTGCATTTCGGAGCGCCACGGCACTCCGCTAGCCACGCATTACCTCGCTGTGTCGCGGCGGGCGCCGCTGGCCAGCAGAAGCTGATCGACAAGTTCGAGTTTCAACGGCTTGTCCGCATCGAGCTTCTGCTTTTCGATCACGTACTTCCACCCGTCACCGTTGCCCGGGTTGCGGTAGAACGCCACGATCGCGATGTATTTCGTATCGGCCTGCATCGGCTGCGAAAGGCTTGCCGACGCCCCCGGGTTCAGCACGGCGGCAAGGTTCGCCTGCAGGTCCTGTGCAAGGATCGTCCGGTCGCTCTTCAGCAGGTCCTCGTAGGACGCGCCATCGAACATCTTGCGGTCCTTCAACTGATACACGCGCACCGCGACCGATGTCGCTCGACCGGCGTCGTCGGGGTTCAATGCCTCCCGAGCGGACAGATCGACGTTGAGCACCTTGACCTGCTTGAAGAACACCGCGCGATACGCGCTGGAAGAGGTGTCCGAGACGGACTGCCAGGCGCCGCACGCAGACAGCAGCAGAACGGACAAGACCGTTGAAACAGCGAAACGGATGGACATTGGTGTTCCTGGAAAATTGTCGGAAGTCTTCACGGATCTTTATCTCGTTAGCGACGCATGTTCGCCGTCATGCAGGCAAGGCAGTAATGTGTGGATTGGGCCCCGGTACCGGGAACGCTTCGTAGAGGCCGAGTGCAATATTGACGATACGTTCCTCGTCAGCGGGCAGCACGGTCGTCCATCCGAGCCGAGGCGCCGGCCCGGCATTTCCCTGACCGATCGCTGGCACCGGTGTGTATCGCGACGACACTTCCATACGCAGGTGTACATCCGCCTTGACGCCGACATATAGCTGCACAAAGGCCATCAAATCGCGATGCAGCCCTGCACCGGGCAACAGGTCCTGCGCCTGCCGCGCATCCGCGGGACGCAACGTCACCCGTACCGCCCGGCTTCGATACGCCATCCGCTTTCCCAATACGTAGCCTCCACCCAACCCGTTACGCCGGCAGGTTTCCGATATCCCGACAGCAGGCCCGGCACCGGTAAGCGGCCGCGGCCGCCCCGTCGACGTCACGACCGGCCAGAACTCGTCGACCCGAACCTCGACTCGCGGGATGGCCAGCGCAACGACGCCCGCCAGCCCCTCCGGTGTGCGTGTGCGTTGAATCAGGAGTCCCAGCAGCGCCAGCATCCGCGAATCGGGCAGGCCGGCACGCTTCGGTTTGTCGCCCCAGCCGAACCCGGCCAGACACAGCAGGTTGCGCGAATGCACATCGATGCCGCCAGGCCGGAAGTGTTCGGGATAGCGATACTTCCGCCAGGCGCGATACAGCAGCGTGACATACCGGTGATTGAACTGGTCGAGAAACGCCTCGACCACCTCGTGCCCTTCCTCGCGCAGCACGATTTCGTCGATCATGTGCGACGGCATCGCCGCATCCACGCCGTACAGTCCCATGAAAGTCGTGCGCACGGTCGGAGGTGAACCAGGCCCGAACGTGTCCAATCCGTCGTCAAACTCGACCGACGCGATTTCACTTGCCGGAAAACCCATTCGCGGCCGCGGCCGGAAGCGCACCGGTTCATGATCGAGCGCATCCCGTGTGCCGAACCCGGGCCGATCGGGAAAACGCACCTCAAGCAACCGGCAAAGCTGCATGAAGTTCATCCGCGGTGCACGCGTCAGGAGCGAGGCGACCAGCGGGTCGAGATTCGGGAAGTCGTGCAGGTGCAGTTTCATAGCGGCGCCCGCTCGGCCTTGCTGCGTGGCCATTCGATCCGGGCCTGCGACGGCAGGCTGACGATCGCGAGCTTCGTGAACAGGTTGATGTCCGCGTAGAGCGCGAAGAACCGATGCAGAAGTTCGCCGAACAGCATCACGTCGCCATCCCCGGCGAACGCATGGCTGTCGAGCGTGACCTCGATCAGCACGCCTCGCTCGACCGAACCACCCGACACCTCCTCGATCAGCGCCTGTGACACCCACAGGATGCCCGCGAGCCGTCGACGGTTCAGTTCGTCGTTCGTCCAGTCGTAGAGCGCAAGCGCCCCGCGCAGCACTTCCGCGTCCATCATCGACAGGAAATTCGGCGCCAGATGCGACAGTACGCGCCACTGGAACCGGTCTTCCGTCGGTGGATACAGCGGCAGCGTCGGCGAGACGAGATTGCGCACCCCGGCAATGTTCTGCGAACTGGTCGCGATTTCGTCGAGACTGGCTTCCCGTAGCCCCTTGCGCGGCAGCATTCCGTTCGTGCCGGTCACGCGCAACGACAGGCTTTCCTCGGGCAGTGCATCCATGGTTTCCCATGCATGGCCACCAAGCACCACCCACGTTTCGTGCAACCCGGCCGCACCCGAGCGCACGCGCGAATGGAAATACCGCTCCGGCGCCTCGTGGCGCAGCATACCGCCGCGGTGACGAAACGTCGCAAACGGCACGTATTCATATCGCTCGGCCGTTTCGTGGTCGAAAGCCTCGATCGCGTCGACGGAATACGTTTCGACATGCTCGCCTTGATGACCAGCCGGCACCACACGATATTCGGTTTCGTGGTGATCGATCTCGATCGGCTCGGCGTCCAGTTCGAACAGGTTGATCACGGGCGTGCAGAATAGCCGCACGTTTTCCGCGCTGAAGCGCTGGTCCGACGGATAGGTCTGCGTCAGCACAATCTCCAGCTCGAACCGGGTGGTACGTTCGGGCAGCTTCGTGACGTCCAGTCCGCAAAGGTCGACAAACAGGAATTTCTCGCGGAACGTGAAGTACTCGAGCAGCAACTGATAGCCGGAGAAGGCCGCATCGGCCTTCGGCCACAGTCGTTCCTCGGTCGAGAAGCCAGCCGGCTCGATCGTGACACCGGCGAGCGGCATCGCCTCGCCGTCGCGGATCTCGGGAATGCGCAAGTGAATCGTGTCGACCTGGCGCGTGAGGGCAAGGTGCATCGCAAACGCCGTCGGCAAATCCGCGTTCAGGTGCAGGCGCAACCGGGACAGATCCGTTTCCGTCCGGCGCGCCGACCCGCCGAGCGAGAAACCGAGCCGGATCACCGAGCGGCCATCGTGACGCACGGCCGGCCCGGCATGCGTCACCGTGACCGGTTGCAGCGCGACCGCTTGCGTGGTCCGGTAAACGCACTGCACGGTTTTCGGCGATGAACCTTCCGCGCCCGCGGGCGGCGGTACGACGATCGGCGCGGAGCGTATCGATACGCCCGCCGGCACGATTTCGGTCTTCTGAAGTTTTTCCGACAGCGAGATGAGTTCCACGACCGACAACGAGGGGATCATTCGCAAGTAGTGCGGCCATAGCAGGCTGACCAGCCCTTCCGTCAGCTCCGGCAACTCGTCGTCGAGCTTCTGCCGAAGGCGCCCGGTCAGGAATGCGAAACCCTCGAACAGTCGCTCGACGTACGGATCGCGATCGCCGACACGGTCGAGGTTGAGCAGCCGTGCGCGATCAGGATGCGCCTTCGCGAATTCCTTGCCGGACTCGCGCAAATAGCGCATTTCCGCTTCGTAATATCGCAGGATAGGATCGTCGTTTGCCATGGATTCCCGTTACGAAAGAGTCAGCGCTCGAGCCGGGTCGAGCACGGTAAGTTCCGCCTGCAGTTCGCCGATGCGGCGCGCGAGCGTCGGTTTGTCGGCGTCCTTGCGGTTGCTCGTCGCCTTCAACGCCCGCACGAGTTGCTGCTTGACCTCGAACGCCAGCGCGGGCTCCCAGCGCATCACCGGCAGCGAGCGCGACGATGTGTCGAGTTCGACCAGCAACGCGAGGGCCGTATCGGGTCGACCGGCATGATCGGCCAGGCGCGCCATCACGAGTCGCTGCAGGAAGCGGTGACGCTCGGTCTTCATGCCGGGCAGCGCGTCGAGCCATGCGAACGCGGCCTCGACGCCGTCGCGTGCGATCAGCTCGCGAGCCTGCGCCTCGATTTCCGGCCAGTCGCCGGCATCGCCTTCGCTATCCGCGGACACGGGCAGCGGCGCAACGGTCTCGCCCGCTTCGAGGTCGCGCACGACGGCGTGCCGGGCGATCCACTCGAGCGTCGTGTCGTCGGAGAATGGCGTGCCGTCGCTGAACGAAAGCCGCTCGACGCCCGGCAATCGCTCGAGAAACAACGCAAAGTCCGCGCGCAGCAATTCGCTCCACGTGTGGTAGGGCGCGCCGACGTGATCGAGCGCGACGTGCTGGAAGTACTGCAGGTCGAACCAGAGATGATTCACGCCTTCCATGAACGCACCTTCGACGCGCTCGAGCAGTTCGTGCCACTGCTTCTGCAGCACGAGCCGCTTCATCTGCTGGCGCAACTCGGCGCGCGGCGGTGTCAGGCGCGTGTGCAACGCGGCATCCGACGGCGGCACATCGTGCAAGGTGTCCCACCGAACGCTGCGTGCGATACGCACTGACGGCAAATAGCCATTTTCCTGATCGCGCAGCCATGCCGACATCGCGCGGGCCTGATCGAGCAGATCGCGCGCCGATGCGATCGATCCGCTCGATGCACTTGTGGAAGCGGACGTCTGCGCCATCGCCATGTCCGGGCTCACGTTGCGCACCGGTTCATCCTTGTTCCCGAAGCGGGACGCAAGCGGATGCAGGCTCGGACGGGCGGCATCGGGCCACGCAGCCGTGCGGGTGACGAGCACGTCGAGCGCCGCCATCGCGCGCTCGAGATCCACGGGTGCGAAGTCTCCGCGGCTGTCCAGCGTCTCGATCATTCGCGCGGTCGACAGCATTTCCAGCGCCGCCCGCTTTGCCTCGGCCCGGGCAGGCAGCAAGGTCTCGCCGAACCGGTCGACCAGTGAAGCGGCCAGCTCAAGTCCGTCGGCGAACCCGGCGGGACCATCCTGACGCAGCCGCGCAAATGCGTAGTAACCGACCAGACGCAGATCCTTTCCGGTTTCCTTGAGAAGCTGTTCGCATGCGCGGATGATCAGTCCGTCGTCGATTCCGGACAGCTTTGTCGCTTCGTCCTTCAATTCGAAGAATGCATCCTCGTAGCCGGGATCGCGGCCATACGCGTGCTCCCCCGGTATCGGGGCAAGCCATGCCGCCCAGGTATTGCGGCGCGCTTCCTGCAGCGAATCGATGCGTGGACCGCCGACGAGTGTCTTGACGAAATTGGCAAGTGTCATGGCAGGTCTCAAAACGCAAATGCGTCGCCCAGCAACCGAAGGGCGTGTCCGAACGGTTTGGCGGATGCGTCGGCGGATATCGCAGTCGTCGCCAGCGACGACACTGTCATCCCCGGATTGGCCCTGGGCGACTTCATGCCGGACGTAGCGGGCTGCACGTCTGCCCGAGGCGCGTCTACCGCGGTAGTTCGACGAGGCGCCGGGTCCGGCGTCGCCGGCAGTGGCTCATCCTGCAACGACATCGCGCCCGGAAGCCCCGGCGGCAGCGGCACCGCCGCATGCTTTGCCGCTGCGATTGCCGCAGCAGGCAACGGCGGCGGACTGGCTGTCGCCCCCTTCGACCCGGTACTCGCCGCCCCGGTCACGAAAATCCGCGCCGGTAGCGCAAAGTTGCGCAACTGGAGTACGTCGAGCGGCCCGGCGCCCGCCTCGCTGCGCAATTGCACCTTCAGCGGAATGCCCTGGCTCGTATCCGGCATCCAGGTCAGCAAGTAACGTGCGTTGTCCTGCTGCGCGACTTTCGCACGCTCCAGCAACCGGATCAGGCCGAAGCGCCCCTGCGCGTCGAGCGCCGTGCGCAATCCGCCCTGCTCGGTTTGCCATTCGATATGCGACAGGTTCTCGAGCGACTGGCCCGGCCACTCGAACGGCACCCATTCCTGCTTCTGGTTGAAGTAGCGCAGTTCGCGCCCGGACAGCACGAACTTCATGTCGGTGACGCCCGGTGCGGGCACTGCCTGCATTTCGTATCGCACACGCGCATCTCCGGACGGGAACAGCACGGTCGAGAGCCGCGTGAGCTTGTTCAGGCCGCTCAGGAAAACCGGATCGATCGTGAGCGCGCCTTGGTCGGCCCCTTGCGCGACGACCCACCGGTCGCCCTGCCGCTCAATCACGCCGGCGAGCTGCGTTGCAACGAACTGGGCGATCACGCCATTGTCGGGCCGCATGAAGCGCGCCATCTCGGGCAGCGACGCATCGTTGTCGGCGTCCGAGAACGGATATCGGCCGCCGAACGACTTGTTCCAGTCGGCCAGGATCGCCATCCGCCAGATTTCGTTCAGGCTCGACGCGGCAGGCTGCACGACGACCTGCCACGCCTGATCGAACGGTGCCCGAAACAGCGCGCCGAAGCCTGCCCACTGTTCGCCCAGGCTCGCGGCCACACGGCTCGCGTAATCGCGGCTATCCGAGATATCGGACGTCTTGCCCTGCAGAACCGACTGAGCGGCCAGCCGCGCGATCGCATCCGGATCGGCACCGGAGACGATCTGCGATGCCTTCAGACGCATCGCCGTGACCCGCTCGAGATAGCGTGCGAGACTGAGGTCGCCGGTCGCGGCCAGTTGAGCGGCGGTCTTGCCGTTGGCCGGCGCGCCGGACACCAGATCGCTACCGGTCAGGCGCAGGATCGGGCCAAAGGCTGACGCAAGCGGCGCAAGCTGCGGCTGAGCCTGCTTCGACGGATCCTTCTCGTCGGCGCCGACCAGTTGTTGCGCCTTGTTGATCAGACTCGCGGAGAGCGACTGCGCATTCGCACCCGCGCCTGCCTGGTAGACGATCGCGTTCATCAGTGCAATGAGCGGCGAACGTTGCGAGTCGCCCAGCAGCGTCAGTTGGTCGGCCGTGGCTGACAGCGTTGGCGCGGATTGCCAGCGCAAGCTGTTGAGGAACAGGGCCCACGTGCGCGCGTAGTCATCGAAGTAGCGCTGACGCAATTCGGCTTTCAATGTCGACGGGGGCGGGTTGCCGGCGTTGGTGTCGGATTCTCCACGGGGACTACCTTCCGGGCGCAGCACCCAGTCGCCCGACACGTCACGCTGTGCGCTGGCATCGTCGATCGCCTTCGAGATCCGTTCCTCCCAGGCCGCACGCGTGAACACGCCGGGAACGGTCGCGGTCGTATTGAACAGGCCTCGACTCGTCGTGTCGCCGAGCAGCGTCGCGAGGGAGACCGGTGGATACTTCGGCGTCGCCTCATCGATGATCTGCTGGTAGAGCGCATCCGTGGAGTTCTGGATGCCCCGCACACCAATCACCGTTTGGCGGGCTGATGCAATCAGGTTGCCGTCCGGTGTGATCGCGAACGCGGCAGCATTCGAAGCGGGGGCCTGGCCGAGATGGTTTGCGAAGAACGCGATGGCGTGCAGACGCAGGTCTTCCCAGGCGCCCGGCGACAAGGACGAATTGGACGGACGCGCGGGTACGGCCGTCGCGGCAAGCTGCGGCGTCAGAAACGCAGCCACGGCCCGCTCCGGCTTCGCGAGCATCAGGTAGGCCTTGAGCGTGTCGTAGGCGGCCTGGATCTGTGCGTTGCCGCCGTCGGCAATCTGAGCGTCGGACAGGGCTGCAAGCTGCTGTAGACGCGCTTCGAGCTTCTGACGAATAGGGGCGACGAGGATGCGGTTCGCCGCGAGGGCATAGCTCGGCCACAACGCGTCGAGCAGTGCGCCGTCGCGATTCAGGCCGAATCGCGATGCCCAGGGCGCGCCTTCGCGCTGATGGACTTCGAGCGTGTCGATCTGGCGATCCAGAATGTTCAGGGCCTGCAAGGCCTGCGTGCGGTCCTGCACGGTGGAGAGTGTCGCGATCGTGTCCGCGGTGCTCCGGATCGTTGCACGGTTGACGAAACCGGAAAGCATCGTGCCGGCGATCCAGCAGCCGATCAGGCCGGTTGTGAACCACGCGGCCGCGGTCGACAACGAGAAGCCTGCGCGGCGGCCGTGGATCTTGCGACTGTGTTCGGCGACGGTTTGCCATATCGTGCGGTGTCGCGGGCCGACCGGCGGTTCGTCGTCGCTCGCGCCGGCGGGTGCCTGCGGCGGCGTCAGTTCCCGCTCCTTGAATAGCGGTGCGAACAGCAGGCCGTGGACTGCGTGCCGCCGGATACGTGACTGCGAGGTTTGCAGCACCAGGCCCGACAGTGCGCGCCCAAGGTTCGAAATATGCTGCGACAGTTCGGCGGGAAAACGATCGCCTGCGTCCTTCGTCAGGCGCACGACACCGGCATCCGCCAGGTTGTCGGTGAGGGCTTGCAGCGACGCGTCGATCGCCTCGGCGCTGACGCGTGCGTTGGACCACGTGAAGCCGATCGCCTCGTCGGGACTCGACGCCTCGCTGCCGAAATCCGTCGCATTGAGCAGATAGACCGGCGCGGCCCAGCGCAGCGCGCGCGCGTGGCGCGCGAGTCGCTGAGAAAGATTGTCGGTGTCGAACGGCGCATCGACAGAATTGCGGTTGCGTGTGACTGCGACGATTGCATCGACCGGGCGACGACGGCGCAAGCGGCGGATCTGGTCGAGCCATGCGGTATCGAGCGTGTCGCGGGTTTGATTGGCGTACAGCAGGACCGTATCGCCGGTGATCAGATATCCCGCGTCGACGAGACCCGGTGCCAGGCGTTGCACCAGCGGTACGTCGCCGGCAACGAGCACCCATCGTTCGCGATAGCGCCAGCGCCATCCGTGGCGGTCGCGAAGACGGCTACGTAAAGCCGCAACGCGTGTGCCGCCATCAGGGGTTCCCGTATCGCGCCGCTCGGATGACGAGCTTGTCTGTTTCTTGACCCAATGCAGAAGACGTCGTGCTGCTACCGCCGGGCGAGATGACGAATCGAAGCTATTCCATAGGAACAGCACGACGAATACGATGCAAAGCACGACGATCCATCCCGCACGCCTTTCGACCGATTGCAGGCCCACCCAGGTATCGCCTGCGAACCAGATCAGCAATCCAGGCAGGATAACCGCTATGACGATGCTTAGAGTGTCGATCCGGAACTTGCGCATTTGGAATAGAAATTGAATCTAGATTGCCCTGACGAATGCCGCCACGCATTTCGTTGGAATTGGTCGTGGCCAATGTTCGATCGGTTAGGACGCTTACGCTCAGACATCGACATAGGAGGCGTATTGCGAGGGAAGCAAGCGCGGCAGTGGATCGCACTTGCATACGCACAGATCATCGCTCAGGGCGCCTTCTCTGCCGTCAGGGCCCTTCATCGAGAAGCGAGGGCCGTCGCATACGATGTGCCCCGTCGTATGACATGTGGGACACCAGACATCATCACGCTCGTAAGCCTGTTCGCGATTCCCGATTCTGTCGTTCGAATCGCCGCCCAAGACAATGCCATTCGATGTTGTCTTGTCGCCTTTCAGAATGTCGTACCGCCTGACCATGATCTGTCCTCCCCAATTCAGAGATAAGTTGTGCACTGCGCGGCTATGTGAGGATGTAGAGACAGGGACCCGCTCGGGCCTCCGTCATTGCGGATCGCCATTCCGCAAAACAGAGAAGCACCCCCCCGTCTTCCCGGTCGTTGCCAGAAGCTGGGGCGTGCCATCCCGAGCAACCGCCTTGGCTGCGCAAGCTGCGCCAAGCCAGGATGCGACTTCACCTGCGTGCCCCACCATGTAGTCGATGTTTGCCACCTTCGCGGCGATACCCGCCTTGACCGCTGCGGCTGTCACTGCGTTTGTCGCGGCTGGGTCAAGGGCGCACTGCCAAATACGACTCAAAGCAGAGGGTTCCATGCGCCCCCAGCGCAATGCGCGTGCAAGGGCAACATCCGACGGACAGTTGTCGGTGTCATTTGGCCGATGCAGCCTTGCAATCGAGTCGATCTTGAAGCGACGCTGCATTGGTTCCGGCACCACGAGTAGCGCGACACCGGCTTCCGCGCTACCGTCCGGCGGAAGCGTTTGAAGAACCGGATTCAACCGCACGAAGACGAGCAGGCGCGCTTCCTGATCACGCGTCTGGTGGATTCGATCCAGCCACGCGTCGAAGGCCATCAAATCGGGCGAATCGTGCGCAACCTCGGCTTTCAATGGCTGGAGATCGGATTTCGCCCATTGCTTGTCCCACGACGCTAACGCCTCGTCCAGATTCGCAACGCCGGGTAACACCAACTGAATCGCCAGGTTCAACTCCGACGGCAACGCACGGATGGCACCGGCAACATCACTGATCAACGCTCCGAACACCCACTCGCGCACGTGGCGTTGCCGCTCATCGTCACTATTGAACCGATTGCCATCCTCGTCTGTTTCGGGCTGATCAAACCAGCGCGCATTCACAGGCGGCGCATCGTGTTTCAGCGCGATTCGCGGTTCGAGTTTGATTGAACCACCCAGCAGTTTTTCGAACGCGTCTTCTTTCGCATCACTCGTGAATCGGTATGCCGCAGCAATCAGCGCAAGGGGGCGGCTGGCCTCCTCGAACACGCGATTCAGGTATTTCTCTCGAGCTTCGTTCCATGCGATCGCGTCCAAACGTCGGCCCTCGAAAACGCTATAGCGCCGTAACACGACGAAGGTCGCAATTCCAACCGGATACACCGTGATGCATATCCGGAACCAGAGGGATTGCGTCGATTCGCCTTTGGGCCAGAGAAGCAGCACCGCGAATATGCCCGCAAGCACGATGACGAAAAACACAATCGTCCAGACGAGGCGCGACGGAGGGCGGTCCGGTACTGGTTTCTCTGGTGGCAGTTTGTCGAAGTCAATAGGCATCGATCATTTCTCAAAAAGCATTGGGACGAGGCCGAAGGCTACGAGACACCGCATCCCACAAGGCTAGGGCCTCCCCCTCCGTGAGTGAGGATCGTTTGACTGTATCGGCCTGTGCCAGAAAATTCGGACTCGCGGTTAGCATGTCGAAAACGATGTAAGGCGCTTGCGGGCTACCCTGGTAATTCGTTTCCAGCGAGCCACGACTTCCCTGCATATTTACCTGCGTGAGTGACGATATCAACGCCTCGTCCACTTTCATGCCGCTGGGCAGTTCGATACTCCCGGATCGAATCACACGTCCCTGAGCCGTCTTCAACGCATCCTGGACGTCCGTACTCCGTATGCGAGGCAGCAATGTGCTGGTCGCCTGTAAACCAGCGAAACTGTCCCAAGTGAATGACACATCCACCTTGTCCGCAAGTACGTAGCTAGTCGAAACCTTCTCCTTTTCCGAAATTGCCTTGCCCGGCATGAACCCTCCGACGAAGCACGTGCCAGGCATAGTCGGAATCTCATCTTCGGAACGAGCTTGTAACTTCTCAATCAGATCGAAAGCCAACTGCGTCTTCTCGGGGACATTGTTCCTCAGATCTACAATTCCATATGGGGTGCCTTGATATTTTTTTGTGTATTCCGCATGAATTGAATCAACCCCCAAAACACGCAGGTAAAGCCCGTACCCTCGATCCCACTTACACACCTCAATTACACGCTCGATGTCACTTACCGCCCCAGAATCGCCAAGCGACACGAAATATTGCGAATTTTCAACGCCGCGCACAACGCCACCATCGAAAAAGAATTTATATCCAAGCGCACTTTTTGTCGCCTTCATCTCTGATTCTCGCTGATGCATATCGCTCTTAAACTGCTCTAACGACATGGACTTCGCATGGACCCTCACGCCCTCAAAATTTGCATCGCCAATGGGCAGCACATTGTTCGGTAGGTCAATCAAATAGCGCCCAACACAGCGCGGCTTCATACTCGTTGTCATCTCCGCTACCGTCCTCTGTTCCTGTTCCGTTAACTTTATGTCCTTGGCACTGCAACTCGTCAAAAATACTGCGCAGACCAACCAACCAGTCTTCAGCATGATGTGTATTCCATGGACGTGCCCTTGACATTGCTTACCAACCGCGTAATTGCGCGGAGACCGAAAAGTCGGCACGGAAGCGGGTTATATGCACCCTCGTATTCAACTCATTCGAAGGCTACGCGAGCTTTTTGCATAGATTGCTGACGCACGGCACGACCGAATAGGGATCGCACTGTCGCAGTTTACTTGGCAGGATTAATTACACGTTGAATACTGGTCCTCACGGTCATACACGAGCACGCGCGGTGCGCCTAACGACGTGCGAGGAAGCATCGCCGCAACCGGTATAGCAAGAAGTGTCATCAAAACTTTCCGCCGAGACAGCGTTTTCATACCGCCCCCGGACGCAACCGAATCGAGTTCACGACGCCATCCCATAGCTCAAGTGCCTCGCCGTCGTTGGCGAACGATTCCTTGTTCGTGAGGTATGCGCTCTCGCCGACACGCAGCGATGCGTTCAGATTGGGTTCGGCCAGCGAATACGCCTTGCCGGGCGCTTCCCATTTGAAGCCGTAGGTCCGCTTTCCGTCTTGCGTGCCAGCCACCAGAATCTCGTCGGCTTCGATCGGCCCGACCGGCCGGGCTCGATTGCGCAACTGGCCTACACCTGCCACCGTCCCGAGCAATGCGGGCAAAACACCGCCCGCGCGGGCACGCAAGCCTAGGCCTACTCGTTCCTGCGCGTAGGCCGTCAACCGGAACCAAACATCGGGCTTGTCCGGCAGTCGAATGTTCAACTCCCAGCTTTCAAGGTTGAAGCGTTTCGCTACCAAGATAGCGTCGCCCGCCACGAAGCCCATCCCTTCTGGCAACACCCCGGACGGGATTTCGTGCCATTCGCCGGAAAGTTTTTGGCGCGTAGCCAACGCGACCGTCTTGCGGTCTGGCGAAACCTCCCCTGAATACAACATGTATTTTGAGCCTACCTGAAAGTAAGTGTCGAAGAGATAAAGTATTTCTCCCGTCGGGCGACTCCATGAGATCAACGTCACTGAGCCAGTGTCGTGCGGTACTCGCTCGACAAACAGGTTGCCGTGCGTGACGTGCTTCGCAGCTCGAAGGTCCTTCTCTCTTTGCGAAACCATGTTATTGAACATTGCCTGCGTCGTAATCGAAGGCAGCAACTCAATCCTTACTCCGTTGTATTTGTATGACTCGACGGTTGTCGCCTCATTAGGCACATCCACCAGATGCCGTCCGATAGCGCATGTTTTCCAGTCTTGCTTCATACCACTCCCGTCTTGTGTCGGCGCTCGGAAGCACGATGCAATTCGCTTTGCTTCTGACACGGCGACGGAAACACCTCATCGCACAAGAAACGCATCGCCTCGTTCACTGTCATCATCCGCGGTGCGCCCACCGAGACGCGAGGAAACATCGTGACAACCGGCATGACAAGAAGCGTCATCAAAACTTCGCGGCGAGACAACGTTTTCATACCGCCCCCGGACGCAGACGAATCGAGTTCACGACGCCATCCCATAGCTCGAGTGCCTCGCCGTCGTCGGCGAACGATTCCTTGTTCGTGAGGTATGCGCTCTCGTCCACACGCAGCGATGCGTTCAAGTTAGGTTCGGCCAGCGAGTACGCCTTGCCGGGCGCTTCCCATTTGAAGCCGTAGGTCCGTTTTCCGTCCTGCGTGCCAGCCACCAGAATCTCGTCGGCTTCGATCGGCCCGACCGGCCTGGCGCGGTTGCGCAACTGGCCTACACCTGCAACCGTCCCGAGCAAGGCCGGCAAAATGCCGCCCGCGCGGGCGCGCAGGGTGGGTCCAACGATCTTTTGCGCATAAGCGGTTAGTCGGAACCAGACATCAGGTCTATTTGGCAACCGAATGTTCAATTCCCAGCTTTCGCGGTTGAAATCGTTGTCGACCAAGATGGTATCGCCTGCCACAAAGCCGATACCTTCCGGCAGTTCGCCGGATGTAATTTCGTGCCACTCGCGTGACAGTTCCTGCCGTAAAGCCAGCGCCGTCGCTTTGCGGTCCGGCGACACCGTTCCCGAGTACTTCAAGCTTCTGGAGTCTGCACGGATGTAGGTGTCGAAGAAGTACTGTATGTCGTTCGTCGGGCGATTCCACGAGATCAAGGTCACTGAATCATTGGCGTGCAGTACTCGATCAACAAATATGCTGCCGTACTTGACGTGCGGTGCAGCACGAAGCTCGCTCTCTCTCTGGGAAACCATGTAATCAAAACTTGTCTTCGTTGTGATCTCCGGCAGTAACTCAACCTGCACGTTGTTGTATTTGTACGTCTCAAAAACTACCGCCTCAATCGGCACATCTACAAGATGTCGCCCGATTGCTCGTGTTCTCCAATTTTGTCTCATGAAGACTCCTTCTTGTGCCAGCGGGCTTGCTGGGCGATCTTGACGATGGCATACATGCTGGCGTATAGCGATCGCCCGTGCTCGTCGCCATAGCTGTCTTGATGGTCGTAACCGAAATGCTCATTGGACTTACCGGGATTGCCCTGCCCGTGGGCAAAACTCATGGCAATGCCCGCCTCACTCGGCGCCTCGCCGGAATACACTGGGACGGTGCCGTCACCGGGACAGTCGGGCTCGCTGATGGCCAGCTTGACGCCAGAGGTAGTTTTAAGCGTGCCATTTCCATCATCACTCGCAATGGCCACTCCGACTACGTCAAGACCGTCCACGCCGCGCCCCTCCCATGACACCTCGCCCCAACTGAAACGGTTCTTGCTCGCCAATATCCCGGTACCAAAGAGGCCGCCCGAGTCCTTCTCTGTCTCACGTCTGCCCTGCGCGCCGTAGTGCGCATAAGTCGGAGACTTGTAACGTCCACGAATCTCAGCATGAAACTCGCGGATGTCCGCGATGATCCCATTCAGGTCGTTACGTGATGTATCGTCCTCAGACTTGGAACTACCCGTCGATTGCGACTGCGCCTTCTTCTGCATGGGATCCATCAGCCCCAAATTCCCCTCCGGCACCAACCCATACCACGCAGGCGAGCAATAAATTTCGTTATACGGATCGCCGTTCTGCGGCAGAGCGAGAATCTCTTTACCGGTCTCTTTGTCGCGAACTTTGAGCCAAGGCCTACCGTCGTTGTAATCCGCTGTAGGCAGCAGTTCCAGCCCGCCCGGTGATTTAGAAAGAATCGCCACGACATCGGCCGCATTGCGCCCGAGGAACACTTGCTCCGCGCCTTCAAAACCGGACCGCATGCGCTTATAGGTAGCTGGTGCCCCCGTCGCCGGCTGCACACCATGTGATACGCCCAGCACCTTGTCGCATTGATGTAGCTCGGTAAGGGCGCGACTGACCAGCCCGCCCATCGAATGAGTCACGACAATCACCTTCTCTGCCATGGGCCGGCTGGGCGCCGGGCGCTCGTTGGTACAGTTCGAGCCGCCCTTGCCATCCGGCGTGTCCTTCACGATGACGCTCTTGCCTTCGTTGTAGAACGGCAGGATGGTTTGCTCAATGAGCTCCTTGATGGCAGCGCCGGAGTCCCGGTTGCTTTGGAGCCAGTTGTATCCTCCTGCCCAGACATCGAACTGATAGTTGGCCGCATGCAGGATCTCTTCACGCGTAAGGGCATCGCCTTCTTTAGCGCCCCATTCGGTCGGCGCGTCCTGCCCAGCTTCAGCGGCCCATTTCCGGAGATCGGCCTCGCAACGCTGAAAGTCGTACCGAGACAGATCGTTCAGTAGATGTTGGAGCTTTGCCATGAACGGGTGATAGCTGGAGCGCATCAGCGCGCCCCAACCACGAGCGACCAGCACATTCTTCGGCAGGCCGCTCTCGCCAGCATCGATAGGCCCGCTGGGATCGATCTCTACCGAGTTGGTCACCAGATCGCCGGCACGTTCGTTTGTACTCTTGAACAGGTAGCTGAACAACTGTCCGATCAGATCGGCCGCGCCGCGCGGATCCTTGT
This sequence comes from Burkholderia sp. IDO3, assembly GCF_003366075.1. Lineage (NCBI taxonomy): Bacteria > Pseudomonadati > Pseudomonadota > Betaproteobacteria > Burkholderiales > Burkholderiaceae > Burkholderia > Burkholderia sp. IDO3. The sequence continues at coordinate 190,933 of NZ_CP028962.1, read as the reverse complement.
TGGGCGGTCGCCAGACGCTGGCCTTGCCAACCGTCTTGCGCAGGTTCGTTCCCATGATCCCGGGCAGAAAGAGAATCGGGATCACGTAAGGCTTGGCAAGCACTATTTTTTCGCGCTGATCTTCCGTGGAAGTTAGTGTCGCGATGCTGTACTGGTCTCCGTTTTCGTCGACCACGCTATGATGCAAAACGGATGTAGCATCTGTCATGATGTTGCTCCGAAAAATAGGTCGGTGAATTCAGTCCAGCAGCCGAATGCGAACATGCTCGGTGAAGAGACTCTTCTGTTGCGGCGTCTTACCGAGCTCGTCCGTCAACACCTTGAGCACACTGCCGTCGTCCCGCTTGATCTCGGCCTGCACATTGGTCAGCGGCTCGCCGGTGGACGGGTTTCGCACGACATAGGAATCGTCAAACCTCGCGTGCTTCCACGTATTCATCGTTTCAGCGAGCGAACTCGGCCCCTGCCGACTGAACGCGGCCGACTTGATCGTGCGATTGCCACGCGTGCCGTCCTCAATGCCCGTCGGAGCGATGCGGACGTACGATCCACCACACTTGAGGAGCAACTCCTCTTTCGCCTCGATCGTGACCCGCCCGTTCGCACTCGTGATTCGCATGTCCTTGTCGGACATCAGGTGCATGTCGTCGCTTTGTGCCTGGATCTCAACTTTTCCCCGGGCGGCAAAGAGCTTCAAGCCAAGTTTCTGCGCGAAGATCGATACGAGTTCGCCGGCTGACACGGTAAACCGCTTCATGACGCCGAAATCGGCATTCCCGCCGGTAGTGGCAATCAAATTGTCGTTCGCGGTAATCTGAAGATCCGTTCCTGAAGCGAGACCCATGCCGTCCGGGGCGCTCACGAGAACCCCTGCCTTCTTGAGTTCTTTCAACGTCTCGTCAAGCAACACGCGCTGGCGGTCATAGTCGGCCGCCACGGCCTGCGCGGTTTGCGCGGCCTCTCCGAGCCCACGCATTTGCTGAAGCGCCAGATCGAGTAATCCCTGCGCACGCTCCATCGCGAGCTGTTGACCATTGCCTGCCGGTTGGGCCTCTGCCGTGACTAGAACGCCTTTTGCACCGCGAATGGCGACGTGGCCGTCCGTTCGGAGCTCCGCGCCACGCCCACGTTCCTCGCGTTCACCGTCAACCATATGCCCCAGATTGAGCTCACTGGTCTGAAACGGCGTCGTCAGATGAACGTGCTCGACACCTTCCTTATCCTCCATCCGCAGTTCGTTCTGCGCGGCGGTACGGATCAGATTTCGGGTATGGTTCTGACTGGTGACAAGATCCGGATGCACGCTGTCATGCATCGCCCCGATGATCACAGGCCGATCCGGATGACCTTGCGTGAACACAACGGCCACCTCCGCCCCATCGATTAGCGGAAAGTGATGCCCGTAGTTGTCACCGCTATACGGCTTCGCGAACCGCACAGGCCGGCTTGTCCCACCCGGGCTCCACTCATCGAGATCGAACGGCAGCTTGATTACATACCAGCCCTGTTCAGTCAGATAGGCATACTTATAATCACCGGGTGATGTAATGCGTGCGGGCAAAATGCCATCGATGGCCGGTCGCTCGATGGTATCGATCGACGTGCGCCACACACGATCAGACGAAATCCCCTCGAAGGTCATCCAATACGACTGATCGCGCCCGCCCTGCGACTCCACCGCCGTGATGAAGATCCCGTGCTTCGCGTCCGCCAGGTTCGGCTCGATCCGCATGACTTCACCCGCTTCGAGCCAGAACGGATTGCCCGTGCCCTTGAACGCGATCTGCGCTGCGAGATGCTCCTGGTGACGCCGGCGGGCCACACCTTTACCCTCTTCCGGCGTCTCGTAATGCTCGCCCCAACAGTAATCAACACCGCTCGTCGTCGTGTCGTCGCGCGCGGCATTTTCCTCGACCAGCAGCGACACACCGGCCTGCCGATGGTTGTAGTCGTGCAGCCGCACGGCCTCAGGTACACGCCGGGTCCGCTTCTCGAGCGTCTTGATCGCGTCCGCGCCGGCACTCTCGAGCCCGGCGTCTCGCCGGTACGACACGATGCGTTGCTTGCGTGCGTAGGCATCCAGATCGTCGCCAAACACGAGCAGCGCGTGATCCTTCTTCTGCTCCCAGCGGAACCAGATCCCTTCTTCCGCGCAAATACGCTGGATAAAGACAAATGTCGTTTCGTGATACTGGGTAATGTATTCGCGCCGCTTGTATTCGCCGCGCAGCTGAAACAGGAAGTCGACCCCGGCCCGGTAGCCGTAATGACGCAGCGTGTCGGTCACGATCTCCTCGACGGACTGCTTCTGGAACAGCCGGCTCGTCGCGCCCCGGTTCAGGTCGGCGAGCTTCGGCTCGAGCCGCACCCGATAGTGGGTCTGATCGGCCGAACTGCCGAACTCGTCGAACTGCGTGATGACGCCGTGGATCGTATATGCCGGCGACATCGTGCTGAATTGCCCGGCGTTCTCGCCGAACATTCTGCGCAGATAGTCCAGGTTCGGATCGACCGGTGCGACGATGAATTTCGCGGGGCGGCCGACCACTTGATCCATCGGAATACCCGCCATCGGGCTCGTGAATTCGATGTCGTAGCGGTACAACTCGCTCACGGCGTCCCGGCCCGTAAACCGCAGCACGGACGTCGGCGCCGGGTGCGGCGCCAGCTTCAATTCATAAGCCTGCGACGGCAGGATCATCGACATGGTTTTCTCTCAGGTGCACGAACACAACGGTACCGCCGGGGCAGCCATCGGCGCCCCGGCGGGTCATGCATGAAACGTCGGATCAGCCCTTGGCCTTCGGCATCTGCGACACGAGCGACAAGCCGATATCCATGCCCTCGACCTGGAAGTGCGGGATGATGAACAGCTTGATGCGGAAGAAGCCCGGGTTGTCCTCGATGTCCTCGACCGTCACCTTCGCCTCGCGCAGCGGGTGCGACGCCTGCAGCTCGTCGCCCGGATCCTTCATTTCGGTCACGAGCCCCTTGATCCAGTTGTTCAGCTCGAGTTCGAGCAGACGCCGGTCCTTGGTCGTACCGATGTTCTCGCGCTGAATCAGCTTCAGGTAGTGCGCGATGCGCGACAGCAGGAAGATGTACGGCAAGCGCGCGTTGATGCGGCTATTGGCCGTCGCCTCCTTCGTCTCGTACAACGCCGGCTTTTGCGTCGAGCTGGCCGAGAAGAAGCATGCGAAGTCGTGGTTCTTGTAGAACGACAGCGGAATGAAGCCGAGATTCGCGAACTCGAACTCGCGCGTTTCCGGAATCAGCACTTCGGTCGGAATCTTCGGCTGCACACCGGTGCCGAGGTCATACAGGTGAACCGGCAGGTCTTCCACCTTGCCGCCTGCCTGCGGGCCGCGAATCTGCACGCACCAGCCGTTGCTGACGAAGCTGCGCACCATGTTGGCCGCGAACGCGAATGACGCGTTGACCCACAGATACTTGTCGTGGTCCGGGCCCTTCACCGCCTCTTCGTAGTTGAACGCACGCACCGGCGTCGTATCCTTGCCGTACGGCAGGCGGCCGAGCACGCGCGGCATCGTCAGGCCAACATAGCGCGCATCGTCGGTGTCGCGGAAACTCTTCCACTTGATGTACTCGGCACGATCGAAGTAGTTGCCGATGTCCTGGATGGACGCGACTTCCTCCATCGAATGCTTGCCGAAGAACGCCGCACCCACCGAGCCGATGAACGGCATGTGCGCCGCAGCCGCAACCTTCGAAATATTGCGCAGCAGCGCGACATCCATCGGCGAGTTCGCGAATTCGAAATCGCTGATCATCGCGCTGATGGGCTGTCCGCCCGGCGTGTCGTACTCCTCAATGTATGCGAGACGATACAGGCCGCTCTGAATCAGCTCCGGCGAGTCCTCGAAGTCGCGCTGCAGCGCATCCTTCGATACATCCAGCACCTCGATTCGGGCGTTCCTGCGGAAGTCCGTGCGCGACACGAGCATCTTCAGGCCTCGCCAGCGACCTTCGAGCGCCTGGAAATCCGGTGCATGCATGACCGCGTCGAGCTGACGGCCGATCTGCCGGTCAAGCTGCCCGATGTAAAAATCGAGCAGCGACTTGTCGAGCCGGTCGACCGGCTTGCTTTCCTTCGCGATGAGGTTGAGCAGCGCGTCCATGCCGCGCGCGACCCGTTCGTCGGCCGATGCCTCCGACAATGCGTCGTTGTCGCGGAATGCTTCCATCGGCCGCGCCTCGGCGACCGGCTTCAGGTTGATCTTGTTGCACAGCGTGGCGTAGACGCTGTCGTTTTCGAGCACCATCGTTTCCGTAGCGCCCTGGCGCGATTCATTCTGGTTCATGTGTCTCTCAGTCACGTTTGGTATGGCTGCCTGGTTGCGGGAGGCGGTGACGGCCGTCTTGGGCCGGCCGCGCTCACGCATGGCCTTCCTGTTGCAGAGTGGCCGTGGCGATTTGCCCCAGTTCGCCACGCAGCTTGTCGGAGAGGCGCTGGTCCTTCAGGATCTTCTCGAACTCACGGCGGAACATGACGTTGTCGAGCAGATTCGACTTGAGGTCGCGCAACAGATTGCGCATCGCCAGCATCGCTTGCAGCTCGGGAATCTGGCGAGCAACCTGCTCGGGCTCGAAATCCTTCATCGAGCGGAACGAGAGATTGACGGGCAGTTCCGAGCCGTCGCCGGTCAGGGTGTTCTCCGCGGCAATCTTGAGATCCGGCGCGTAGTCGGCCAGGACTGCATCGAAGTTGTTCTTGTCGATATTGACCTTCTTGCGTTCGGCCAGCGGCGCCTGTTCACGGCCCGCGCTGAAGTCGCCCGCGACGAGCAGCTTCAACGGCAACTCGACCTTCTTCTGGGCCCCGCCCGTATGCAAATCCAGCGTAATCGAGACACGGCTCTTTGGAATTTCCCTCTGGAAGCTATCCATTTGCAATCCTTATTTAGTGATGGTCAAGCGTTGGACAGGAGCACGGCGCATTCAACACGATGGTCTCGTCGATACATCACGCATCGGATTCAATGCGCAGGATGTCTCGATCGATATTTCATCGCATGGCCTCCGCCCACACGACGGAATCGCATGGGACTTATACACGGCAAATGCTTAGACAGTCAAAGCACGTCGCTCAAAAACCACAATCACCAAATGCAAAAAATCGCAAACATCCCGAGACAATTAACAAATTCAAAAGACATCGCCTATTTTCGAGATAATTGACATACGAGCCCATAAAGACGCCACTTCAACTCATTCACACCTCCCCAAATCCACTATCAGGCGGGCCGCCGGCGCCTTTCCAACTGCTCACACACCACCCTTTCCAGTGACACGAAAATCCATCAAAAAAACCATATATCCCAAAAATAATCGGTTAACGAATCATCTCATTTGTTCACATTTCAAAAATTTCCATTAGTAAACCAAACTAGTTGGATTTTAAAAAATAGGTTGTACATTACAAAAAATGTCATGTATAGGTTACGCCCTTGAACCGAATAACGAACAGACACACCACACGAGAGACCATGCGAATCGCGAAGCCGCTATGGCACGAGGGCCTCATCCTGACGCAGCAGCATTTTCAGCAACAGGATAGATGGGCTGAATTTGCGCTACGTCAGTACGCCTGCGCGGCTATGGCGCAGCCGTGGGGAACGCTTGGCGTAGAGATCGACGAAGAAGCGCTGTCGACAGGGCGCCTGAAACTCGCCCGCCTGAGGCTGTGTTTTCCGGACGGCACCCCGATCGATACGACCGTCGCCGATACACTCCCGTCTGCGCGCGATCTGACGCAAGGTGTGCCAGCGGACATGCAGAGCGTCGTTGTGTTCGCAGCGCTCGCGTTATCGGATGCGAATGGCAGCAACTGCCGTTTCGACGAGACGTCGCTCGCTCGCCCACGGCGCGCTTACCGTGAATTCGTCAAGGTCGGCGACCTGAACGGAGCCGGCGACGCGGAAATCGCAGTCGAACGGCATGCAGTGCGGCTGGTGTTCGACTTCGAGTCGCACGCCGACGACACGGTCTGTGCGATCGCGCGACTGACGCGCGGATCTGGCGGCCAGTTCCAGGTCGATCGACAATTCGTGCCGCCGTGCCTCACGCTCGGCGGCCATCCACTGCACATCGAGCGGATCAATCGTCTGGCAGACATCCTGCACGCCAAGACGCTCGCGCTCGGTACGCGTCGCAGCGAACGCATCGCCGAGGTCGCGGAATACGGCGTGGCCGATGTGCAACTCTTCTGGCTGCTGCATTGCATCCACGCGGCATGGCCGCAGTTGCGATTGTTCGCCGCGCATCCGGGTCGCCCTCCGGAGCATCTGTACACGACACTCGCGCAATTGACGAGCGCACTGATGACGTTCTCGACCGAAGCGCAGCTCACCGACATTCCGGCGTACGACCATGCGCGAGCCGACGAGGTGTTCGCGAGACTGGAATCGCTGATCCGCAATCTGCTCGACGCCATCATTCCGTCGCGGGTCGTATCGATCGGCCTCACCCGCAAGGGGCCGACCACCTGGACCGGCCAGTTCCTCGACGAACGGATCGTCGCGGATGCCGCCGACTGGTATCTGTCGGTCAACGCGCCGATGCCCGCGTTCGAGCTGGTCGAACAGTTTCCACGGCTTTGCAAGATCGGTGCTCCCGACGACGTCGAACACATCATCAATTCGGCTCTGCTAGGCGTCCCGCTCAAGGCCGTCCAGCGCGTGCCGGGCGCGATCCCGGTGCGTCTGGACAATCAGTATTTCGCGCTGGACGCGTCCAGTGCCGTGCACGCGAAGATGCTTGCCGCGCGAGCCTGCCAGATCTACCTGCCCGCGTCGGTACCAGACGCTTCGCTCGAACTTTACGCCGTGTTGCGTTCATGAACGCCCTGACTACCAACCGAAACGACACCGCCCTGATGCCGAACGCGGCGGGCGCCAGCAGCCCGCCCAGCGATGGGATGCGCGATCTGCTGCGCGACACCGCGCTGCTTGTGACGACGCTCGCCTCGGGCGGACGGGCTCAGGACGCGGTCACATTGAGGATCCGGTGCAAGCAGCTTGTCGAACAATTCTCGAGCGCCCTCCAGCAACGGGGATTTCCGGACGACGTGCGCAACGAGGTACTGATTGCGCAGTGCGGGCTGCTCGACGAGACAGCGCTGCGACACCTGCCCGGTGAATCCCGGGCCGCATGGGAGCGCGAGCCGCTACAGGTGGAGCAGTTCAACCTGCACGAAGCCGGTGAACGCGTATTCGAGCGGATCGACGCGCGCATGCGCGAACCAGTGCCGCCCGTCGCGTTGCTCGAGTGCTACTCGGCCATCCTCGGGATGGGATTCGTCGGCCGGTACGCCCGTGACGGTGAAGCCAAGCGGACTGCGCTGATCGCGTCGTTGAATGCCAGGCTGGAAACGCTGCGCCCTGCCCCGGATCGGCCATTCATCGCGGATCGTGTCGAACGGCGCGTGTCCGACTGGTTCTACCGGCTGTCTCCATGGGCGATCGCAGGACTCGCGTGCATCGCCGCCGCGATCGTATGGGGCGTCTGGTCGACCGTACTCGACGGGCAACTCGCGCACCTTGTCGCGACAAAGGCCATTCGCCCGTGAAATCCGACTTGCCTGCTCTCTCTGCAGAATCGAAGCGGCCGCCCGATCGCGGCCACGAAGGGCTCGGCTACCCATCCCGGTTCATGGTCACGTTCGCAACTGTGCTGGGGCTCGCCGTGATCTGGCTGGTGCTTCCGCTCGGGTCCAGCGTCGCCTGGACACTTTCGGCCATCGCCGGGATGGTCGCGCTCGCGCTAATGGTGTGGTGTACGTGCAGGCTTGGCCACGCGCGTAGCCAGAGCGCGCATGTGCTGGCCGCGCTGGGCGCAGCGACGGCTGACATTCCGGTCACGCTGCGCACGCGCATGCCGCTCGTGCTGGTGACCGGCGACGGTCTGCCCGCACTGTTCGACCGTACGGGAGAGGCCCGGCACGTGCACCTCGGCGACGGCGGCATCTGGCTGCGCGTCGATCGCCCCCAGGATCTGCCGCGCCTGGCCGTTGCGGTCAGGCAGTGGCGCGACGGGCGGGCGCCGGACGGCGTCGTGCTGTCCGTCGCGCCTGCGCTGCACGCGGAAACCGACACGCTGACGCAAAACTTGCGTGCCGTACGGCAGGCCGTCGCCGATGCCGCCCGCATGCTGGGTACGCGACTACCCGGCTACGTCGCGGTCTACCAGCGGCTCACCACCGCCCCTGTCGACCTCTCGACGCCGGTGTGGTACGGCGTGTCGTCGGCCGCGCGCCTGACGGGTGGCCAACGTTTCGAATCCGTGGTCCGCGCAGCGGAAAACGAGGTCGAGCGCGCGGCCGGCGATCGCGTTGCGGCAACGCGCGCCGCCGCCCTGGCCTCCATCGTCGGCTGGACGCAGCGCGTGATTTTCGGCGCACTGACGGACCGACAACAGCCGGCGGCGCAGTGGGCGCTGTTCGGCGCCGGCTGGATCGACTGCGGACCGGCAAGTGCGCCCCGAAACCCGTGGGAACGCGACGTCGAAATGCGGACGCGCGTGGCGCGTGTAACCTCCACCGCCTCGCCGACGCCGTGGCCGCTTCCGCAGTCGCTGATCGAGGCGATGCCGCGGCGATACTGGATGTCTCCTCGTCAGGCCGCCGTGGGCCACGCCCTGACCCTGCTCGCCTGCACCGCTGCCGTCGCATTCTGGGGCGCAGCCAGGAACAACGAAGCACTGCTGGATCGTATCGCCGCCGATCTCGGCCGCTATTCGACAATCCCGGTAAAGCACGATGACGCAAAGCGGGACGCGCTGCAGGCGCTCGTGGCCGATCGGGATCAACTCGACCGCTACGCGCGCACCGGTATTCCGCTGCGCTTGTCGTTCGGCATGTATCGGGGCGCACAGCTGATGCCGGTGCTGAACAACGCGATCGCATCTTACGAGCCGCCTCCGCCCCCGCCTGCTGTCGTCTCGCTCGACAGCATGTCACTGTTCGACAGCGGCAAGGCACTGCTGAAGCCGGGGTCGAACCGTGCCATGGTCGGCGCACTCGACATGATCAACGCGCATCCCGATAAACGCATCCTCGTCGCCGGCTACACCGACAACGTGGGCAATCCGGACAGCAACCTGAAGCTGTCGACCGCGCGCGCGGAGGCCGTGCGCGACTGGCTGGTCGACGCATCCGGCATTTCCGCGACCCGGTTTGCGATTCAGGGCTACGGCATGACGCGCCCGCTTTCCGGCAACGACACACCCGACGGTCGCGCGCGAAACCGTCGCGTGGAAATTACCCTGGTGCCGGACACGGAAAAGTAGCCATTCAGGTTCAGCCCCCGAAGCAATCCGCTTCGGGATTCTCAAGCTCAAGGGCTAGCTCCCGGCGAGTTCAGTAGTGCGTAACAGTAGAAGAAAAGGAGTAAGGAAATGGCAATTCCGGCCTATATGTGGCTCAAGGACGACGGCGGCGCCGACATCAAGGGTTCGGTGACGGTTCAGGACCGCGAAGGCAGCGTCGAACTCGTTGCGTTCGACCACGGCGTGCATATCCCGACCGACGGCAACACCGGCAAGCTGACAGGCACGCGCGTCCACAAGCCGATCACGTTGACGAAGGAAACCGACGCGTCGACGCCGTACCTGTACAAGGCCGTGACGAGCGGCCAGACGCTCAAGTCGGTCGAGATCAAGTGGTACAAGATCGACGACGCGGGCAAGGAGAAGGAGTACTTCAACACGAAGCTCGACAACGTGAAGATCGTCGCCGTGAATCCGGTCATGCATGACATCAAGAACCCGGACTACGAGAAGCACAACCACCTCGAAAACGTGGAGCTTCGCTACGAAACGATCACCTGGTCGTACAAGGACGGCAACATTATCCACAAGGACACCTGGAACGAGCGGTCCTGATCCTTGCCGATGGTCGAACCGCCGGCTCCGCGAGCGGTTCTTTTGCCAGCCTGACCGGTTCAGGCTGGTCTTCCTGTCCTAGACACCGGGCCCGGCCAACGGCCGCTCCTCGCCTCCTCCCTCTTCAGACATCGACATGACTCCGCGCGACACGACCCACCTGCTCCGTCGACTCAATCCACACTGCGCGAAGGCGCTCGAAGCGGCCGTGAGCTTATGCCAGACGCGTCTCGCCGACGAGATCACCGTCGAGCACTGGCTGCTGAAACTGATCGAAGCCGGGGACGGAGACATCCCTGCAATTCTGGGGCATTACGGTATCGACATCGACACCGTCTGGGATGCGCTGCTCGCCTCGATCGAGCACCTTCCACGCAACCTTCGCGGCAAACCGGCCCTCTCTCCGCAACTGGCAACCATGCTGCAAGACGCATGGCTCCATGCAGCGTCCGAGACCGACGACGCGACCATCCGATCCGGCGATCTGCTGCAGGCGATCGTCGATCGGCCCCATGTATTGCGTGCACAAAACGCCTGGCCGCTGCTGTCCGTCAGCAGCACGCAGATCCAGCGCGTCCTGCCGCGACTTGCCCATCGTTCGTGCGAGAGCTTGCGTCCGGAGGATATCGACGCCGGAGCGGATGACCACCCGATCGCTCCTGTAGCCGATCAGACGCCCGCATCGGCCTCGCCCGTCGCGGCAGCAACGCTCGCACCCCGGCACACCACCGACGGCAACGCCCTTTCCCGTTTCACGATCGACCTGACGGACAAGGCTCGACGCGGCGCCATCGATCCGGTGTTCGGCCGCGATCGCGAAATCCAGCAGATGGTCGACGTGCTCGCGCGTCGGCGCAAGAACAATCCGATTCTCGTCGGCGAACCGGGCGTCGGCAAGACCGCGCTCGTCGAAGGCCTCGCGCTGCGTGTCGCCGAGGCAAGCGTCCCGAACGTGATTCGTGACGTGCGCATCCTGACGCTCGATTTGGGCCTGCTGCAGGCCGGCGCCGGCGTGAAGGGGGAATTCGAGCAGCGCTTGAAGAACGTCATCGACGAGGTCCAGTCTTCGCCCGAGCCGATCCTGCTCTTCATCGACGAGGCGCACACACTGATCGGCGCGGGCAACGCCGCCGGCGGTGCGGACGCTGCCAACCTGCTCAAGCCGGCGCTCGCACGTGGCGAACTGCGTACGATCGCGGCAACGACCTGGTCGGAGTACAAGGAATTCTTCGAGCGCGACGCCGCGCTCGAGCGTCGCTTCCAGATCATCAAGGTCGACGAACCCGACGACAATGCGGCGTGCCTGATGTTGCGGGGCCTGAAGAGCCGCTATGCGGAATATCACAACGTGCACATTCGGGATGATGCGCTCATCGCGGCAGTGAAGCTCTCGCGACGCTATATCCCCGCGCGGCAACTGCCGGACAAGGCCGTCGACCTGATCGATACCGCTGCCGCACGGGTGCGAATGGGACTCGAATCGCCGCCCGCGGAACTGCAGCGCGCGCGTGCCGCGGTCTCCGCTCTCGAACTCGAACAGGCGACGCTCGACGCGGACGCGCGGGCCGGTATCGATGACGTTGCGCCTCGGCGCGCGACGCTGGAGAGCGCATTGTCCGAGGCGCGGAACATCCTGACGGGCTTGCAGGCGCGCCATGCCGGCGAACTCGAGCTGGTGCGCCTCGTTCACCAGTATCGCGCCGAAATCGCCGAAGACCGCTCGGCGACCCGCCACGGCCAGCTCGACGATATCAAACGCCGACTGGCCGACCGGCAAGGCAAGGCGCCGTTGATCTCTGTCGATGTCGATGCGGCGGCCATCGGACGTGTCGTTGCGGAATGGACGGGTGTGCCGGTCGGCAACCTCGTCGACGACGAACTACTGAGCCTGCTGAATCTCGAACAGCAACTGGCCCGGCGCGTGGTCGCACAAGACGACGCACTGGCTGCGCTCGCCGAGAGCCTGCGCACCGCGAAGGCTGGCCTCAAGAATGAACATGCGCCACTCGGTGTCTTTCTGCTCGCAGGACCATCGGGTGTCGGCAAGACCGAAACGGCGCTGGCCCTGGCCGACCTGCTGTTCGGCGGCGAGGCTGCGCTCACGACGATCAACATGTCGGAATATCAGGAAGCACACACGGTGTCGCAACTTAAAGGTTCGCCACCCGGTTATGTCGGCTACGGCCGCGGAGGCATCCTGACCGAAGCCGTGCGGCAGCGGCCGTACGGCATCGTGCTGCTCGATGAAGTCGAAAAGGCTCACCGCGACGTGCTCGACATGTTCTATCAGGTGTTCGACCGCGGCATGATGCGCGACGGCGAAGGGCGCGAGATCGATTTCCGCAATTGCGTGATCCTGATGACGTCCAATCTCGGCAGCGCACGGATTGACGAGATGACCGCCGACGATCCCGAGATTTCTCACGCGACGTTGCTCGAGTCGATCCACCCGCAGCTTGTGGCGCACTTCCAGCCCGCGCTGCTCGCGCGCTTCCAGCCGCTCGTCTATCGGCCGCTCGACGCCGCCGCGCTCGCGTCGATCGTACGGCTCAAGCTGTCGAAGGTCGCCGACCGCCTGCGCCGGCAACACGGCGTCGAGCTGGCGTGCGACGAGTCGTTGATCGACGCGATGGCCGAGCTTTGCCTCGCGCGCGAGTCCGGTGCGCGCAATGTCGATGCGTTCCTCGATCAGCGAATCCTGCCGAGCGTGTCGCGCGAACTGCTTGCGCGCATGACCACCTGTGCCCCACCGGAGAAGATCGTGCTGTCGAGTTCGGCCGAGGGGAACCTGACGATCGATTTTGTCGATCGGCACATCACCGCAGATTACTCGAACCAGACATCTTCCCTACCTCAATGATGGCCAAACCCACTCCACCACGGTTCAACGTCAAGGACACCATATGGAAGTGATTGCGTTGCTTTTGTTGCTTGGATGGCTGTATTGCACGTTCAACCTGATACACATTCCCTACACAATTTTCCGCATGTGGCGCGAGCCTCCGAAGATCTGGTGCTTCCTGTCGTGGGGACGATTACTTCGCTATGCATTCGTCTATGCCGTTACCGCTCCGCTTCCGCTCCTCCTGACAATCGCGATTGCTGGGGCTGGCGTCAGCGGTAGCAACGCTGGCGGCCTGGAATCAATCATTTGGCTTGCATGGGCGGCGCTCTGGCTCTTCCTGGCCGTGGCAGCGGTTGCGTTGCTGATCGCATGCCTTCGGCCGCTGCTCGACCGCGTTTTGGGCCGTCTAAACAGGACCGAATGTGGAAATTGAACAACATCGGAACTGCGACACAATGAACGCCAGCCCCTCGCTTTACGACGTCCTGCTCGGCCGGATCGGCGGTGAGCCGCTTGACGTTCACGACGACCGGACACTCGAGTGCATGAGCGTCCAGCAAAATGTGCAGCGCATCCTGAACTCGCGTGCCGGCGCGCTGAAACACCTGCCGGACTATGGTCTGCCGGATCTGACGAACATCTACAAGGCGCTGCCCGCATCAGCCCACATGCTCAAGCAGCAGATGGAGGCGACGCTCCTGAAATATGAGCCTCGCATCCGCTCCATCGACGTCGACATCCTCGAAAATGATGATCCTGGCGTGCTGGTGAGTTTCGAGATGACGTGTCATTTGAAGAAGGCCGGGCTCGTGCGGTTCGGGACGTACTTCGAGCCGCCCGGGCGCATGTGGGTGAAACGCAGGATTTCGGGGCATGGTTAAAGTGCTCCCGGAAGTCCGGGCCCTGGATTCGTCGCTGGCCAATCCCGGTCGGTCAATACCCACGCCACATGCCGGCTGCCTGCGTCACGCGGGTGCCGCGTGCTCTCGCATCAGCCCTGCCAGCGCCTCCGCCAACGGCGTCTCACCATAAACCCGCTCCGACACGCCGGCCTCCACGTCGATCTGCCCCGCGTTGTGCACGTCGTAGAGATCGACGATCAACTGCGCATGGCGTTCGCCGAGCCCCGCGCGCAGCAGCGTTGCGGTCCATGCGTCGCGCGGCAGTTCGCGTGCGACGATCTCGCGCCCGGCCGCCGCGCCGAGTGTTGCCGCGATATCCCGCACGCTCGCGCGCCGCTGCCCTTCGATGCTGACGATGCGCGGTCCGTTGCCCGGTTGCGCCGGATCGAGCAGCAGCCGCGCCGCCGCGACACCCACGTCGGGCGCCCACACCGTCGGAAACATCTTGTCGACCGGATGATGAAAGCTCGGCAACACGCCGGTGCCGAGCGCGACCGGCAGCACGCGTGCCCAGTTCTGCAGGTGTTCGGCCGCGCGCAGCAGCGTGAGCCGGGTCGGCACCGTTTTCAGCTTCTCTTCCATACGATGAAAGAGCCGCGTGATGCCGGTGTTGCCGTCGCGCTCCGCGCCGTAGTCCGACAGCGCGAGCAGTAGCGGCGGCGGGTTCGCGACGAGCGCGCCGGTCGCGATGTCGATCGTCCGCTCCATTGTCACGGCCGGGTCGCTGTCCGCGACGGGCACCGGACACAGTATCTGCACCGCTTGCGCGCCCGCGATCGCCGCGGCGACCGCCGGGGCATCCGTCAAATCGGCGAGCACGACGTCGCAGCCGAGCTGCGCGAAGCGTTCGCGGTGGCGTGCGTCGTGCAGCACCGCGCGCACGGGGTGCCCTGCGCGGCGCAGGGTCGTTACAGTCGACAGGCCGACGTTGCCTGATGCACCAAAAATCACGAACACGATCCGCTCCCGGGGGATGAAGGTGAGGTGATTGTCGGCACGCGCGGCCGCGATGGCGCGCAGGGATGGATAAAACGGAACAGGAAAGGATGACGGATCAGGCGGCTGTCGGGTTCGTCCGCTGCATGGCCGGCGCAGTCATTGTCGAACAAACCGATTTTTGCCGGCATGCCCATGCCCGACGGCCAGCGGATTCCCCGGCCGCCGGCCCGCGCGGCGCACCCGCCTGCCGCCGCGGTTGCTCAACGGTTCCCACCGTCATGCGCAAGCCTCAGCCCGCCCCGCGCTCCCGACCGCGCGATCTCCGTCGGCGTCGCCCCCAGCACGCGATTCATCCAGTTCGCCATGTGGCTCTGATGCGCAAAGCCGGCTTCGAGCGCGATCTGGCTGATGCTCAGCCGCCCTTCGAGCAGCAACGCCTTCGCGCGCTCGACGCGCCGCCGCACCACGTACTGGTGCACCGGCATCCCGAGCGTCTCGCGAAACAGCACCTTGAAATGCGGCACGCTGATCGACACGAGCGCCGCGAGCTCGGCGAGCGTCATGCGCCGCTCGAGATTCGCCTCGACATAGTCGATCACGCGCGCCGCCGCCTTCGGCGCGAGCGTGCGCCGACGCTCGCGGAACGCCGGCTGGCTGTCGGCCAGCCGCGCGACGAGCGCCGTGCACAGGCTTTCCGCATAGAGCGGATCCGACGCATCCTCCGCTTCGAGTTCGGCGGCCATCGCCCACGCGATGTGCTGCAGGCGCGGATCGCGCACCTGCAACCGGCGACGGATCTGCGCCTGCGACGGCTTCAGTTCGAGCTGCTCGAACGTGCGCCGCACGAACGTGTCGCTGAGCGCGATGTGCAGGATCCGGCAGTCCGCGCTGTCGGTCCACTGGCCCGGCAGGCCGGCCGGAATCACGTCGACGTCGCCATGCGCCTGGATGCGCGACACGCGCTCGCCGTCGCACACGCAATCCGCGCGAACCGCCGGACCGATATGCACGCCGATGCGGTGATGATCGGCGGCGGGAATCCGGTACGTGCCCGCGCGGATCTCCAGCAGCGCCGCGCCGAAGCCGCGCCAGCCCAGGCCGCGGCTGGAACGCAGGCTGACCGGCACGCCGTTGTCCGTGGGCGCGGCGAGAATCGGATCGCTCATGGTGTCCCTCCACCCGATCGGTGTCGATCGCGCATTGTGACGCTTTTTCGGGACGCTTGCCGGGCCTGGCCGGCCATTCCCGCGCATTGCGGAAAAAGATCATCCGTTTCTGCTCCGGCCCATCCTTGCGTGCGCGCCAGCGGGTGCGGCGACGCCTACGATCGCCTCATCCGACACCTACGGAGCCCGTCATGTCCGATTGCTGCCCGCCTCGCACGGCGTTCGCCGCGCCGCCGTCCGGCGCCGCCCGCGTTGCGTCCCCGCCCCGTTCCGACTCCCGCTTCGGCAGCCTCCGAACCGCGATTGCCGCACAATGCCTGCGCCTGCTCGGCTGGTACCGGCTCGAACGGCTGCTCGCATCGATTCCCGACAGCAACGACGACTTCGGGATCGGCTGACGCGCCACACGCCCGGCGCGCGCCGATCGCCTACTTGCGCCGCCGCTCCTGCGGCGCCGCCGTCGCGCCGTCGATCACCGGTGCGCCCTGCTTGATCAGGAAGTCGCGGAACAGCCCCGTCACCTGCGAGATCCGCCGGTCGGCGAGCGTGATCACGTACCACTCGCGCACGATCGGGTTGCCGGGAAACGGCAGTTGCCCGAGCAGCCCCGCGCGCAGTTCGAGTGCACACGCGTGCAACGACAGGAATGCGATGCCGAGCCCGGCCTCCGCCATCTGCTTGATCGCCTCGTTGCTCGACAGTTCGGAGCCCACATGGAAGCGGTAGCCGGCCGTCTTGAACAGGCTCTCGACGGTGGAACGCGTGCCGGCGCCACGTTCGCGCACGAGCAGGTGCGCGGATTCGAGGTCCTTCAGCACGACGCGCTTGCGCTGCATCAGCGGATGCCCCGGCGCCGCGACGAACACCATCGGATGCTTCGCGAATTCGACCGCGTGCGTGCGCAGCTCCTTCGGCGCGCTGCCCATCACCGCGAGATCGATTTCATGGGTGGCGAGCATCCGGATGATGTCGTCGCGATTGCCGACCTTGAAATAGGTCTTCACGTGCGGCCGCGTGGCGGTGAATTTCACCAGCAGCGGCGGGATCAGGTACTCGGCCGTCGTGATCGCGCCGATCCGCAGCGTGCCGCCGAGATCGCCCGTCAGCGCGGCCACTTCGTCGCCGGCCTCGCTCCACAGATGCAGGATCTCGCGCGCATAGCGCGACACGATCTCCCCGGCCGCGGTCAGTTGCACGCCGCGCCCCACCCGTTGCAGCACCGCGGCGCCCACGGCCTCCTCGAGCAGGCGAACCTGCAGCGATACCGCCGGCTGCGTGAGGTTCAGCTCCTCGGCCGCGCGCGACACGCTGCCGAGCCGCGCAATCATGTCCAGCGCCTTCAGCTGCCGGAACGTCGCGGTCTTTCCTATAAGTGAATACATATGAGTCGCTTATAAACATTAAATTGTTCGAGTGGGTTCGAAACTATATCGTCGGTTCTTGAGCAATGTCATCCGAATCGTCATCAGCGGGAGCCACAACATGGACAACATCACGCCTACCCTTGCAACGGATCGCGCACCGCGCGTGCCGCGCATCGTGATCGTCGGCGGCGGCGCCGGCGGCCTGCACCTCGCCACGCGCCTCGGCGACACGATCGGGCGCCGCGGGCAAGCCGACGTCGTGCTCGTCGACCGCTACCCGACGCACTTCTGGAAGCCGCTGCTGCACGAAGCCGCGTCCGGCCATCGCGATCCGGCATCGCACACGATCGAATACGCGGCGCAGGCGAAGCGCCACGGCTTCCGCTTCGTGCAGGGCGCGCTGCAGCAGGTCGACCGCGCGGCCCGCACGGCGACGATCGCCGCCGTGCACGATGCGGACGGCACGGAAATCCTGCCGCAGCGCGAACTCGACTACGACGATCTCGTGCTGGCCGTCGGCAGCGTGACGAACTTCTTCAACGTGCCGGGCGCCGCGCGCCACGCGTTGCCGCTCGAAAACCTCGACCAGGCCGAGGATTTCCGCCGCAAGTTCCTCGCCGCGTGCACGAAGGCGAATCACCTGGCCGAGCAGCAGCCCGCGCGGCGCGCGGCGCCGATCTGCATCAACGTGATCGGTGCGGGCGCCACCGGCGTCGAGCTGGCCGCGGCGCTGCGGCACGCGGTCCAGCAGCTGACGACGTATCGCTTCAAGGCGCTGGTGTCCGCGCGCGACGTGCACATCCGGCTGATCGAAGGCGGCCCGCGCATCCTGCCCGCGCTCGACGCGCGGTTGTCCGGCAAGATGCACGCGCAGTTGTGCACGCTGAGCGTCGACGTGCTGACGGATACGCGCGTCGCGGAAGTCGGCGCGAACGCGGTCACGACCGCGACCGGCGAGCGCCTCGCGAGCGACATCACGATCTGGGCGGCCGGCGTCGCGGGCCCCGCGATCCTGCGGGAACTCGGCGACATCGCGCTCAACCGGTCGAACCAGGTGCTCGTGACCGACACGCTGCAGACGCCCGACGATCCGCACGTGTATGCGTTCGGCGACTGCGCCGCGTGTCCGTCGGCCGATGCGGACGGGTTCCTGCCGCCGCGCGCGCAGGTCGCGCACCAGCAGGCCGTGTATCTCGGCGAAGCACTCGTGCGGCGCCATGCCGGCAAGCCGGTGACGGGCTTCACGTTCCGCGACGCCGGTACGGTCGTGTCGCTCGGGCAGGCGGGCGCGGTGTACCAGGGCGACCTCGGCGTGCGCTCGCGCTCGCTGATCGTCGACGGGCTCGCTGCGATCGGCCTGTACAAGTTCCTGTATCGCAAGCACCTGTTCAGCGTGTACGGGTTGAAGCGCGCGCTGTTCCAGTCGCTGAGCCACTGGCTGCAAAGCCGCAACCAGCCGTCGATCAAGCTGCATTGATCGCGCGCACACGCGCACGGCACATGACGGCGTATCGGGTTCATCGCCCGGTATGCCGTTTTTTTACATGCACACAACCGGTGCATTCGAATCGGGCACGCGTTTGGTGCATCACATTGAAGCCCGTCGATACGATGCCATTCACGCGCAGGGCCCGCATCGCGCGCATCCCGCGCCGGCGCTGGCCTGCCGCTCGATTCATTAGTCGAATCGTATGAGTCGCATATAAATATTAATTGGTCGCATATTCCGGGTGGACGCTAAGGTATGCGGCATTCCCGTCCGCGAACGGATCTTCACGTCTCAGGAGAAGAATCACCGTGGTCATCGAAGCTATCGTCACCCGTCTCGACGCCGCATTCGCACAGATCGAAGCGACCCCGGATTCGCACGAATCGCGCAACCAGCGCGATGCGATCATCCAGTGGCTCGACAGCGCATCGGAGCAAGGCTATCGACTCGGTCTCGTCACGACGCTGCCGGCCGACCGGCTCAGCGACATGTTCGAAGGCCAGTTCGGCCGCGCGAACCTCGACCGCTTCTCGGTCGTCGTGAGCGACGCAAACCAGCAGGACTCCAGAGCAAATCAGCATCCGTTCGACGTCGCGCTGCAGGCGCTCGGCGTGCCGCCGGAACGTGCGGTCGCCGTCGCGAGCAGCGAACCGGAACGCCGCGAAGCCGAAGTCTTCGGCCTGTCGCGCTGCGTGCGCATCACCGACACGGTGCGGTCGATCGCGTCGGCAGGCGTGCACTGACCTGAGCACCTGCACACGGGCCGGCAACCGCCGGCCGGTCGCATCCCGTCGGCATGCCGACGATTGCCCGACCGAATCCTGACATTTTGCTGTCAAAGTCGCTTGCGACACTTCCGGGCTTGACCGATTCCTCCCGGAACCGCGACGGCGCGCATCCGCGCCGTCCCGCCCGCTTCAAGCCACGATGACACGCCCTTCCCGCACCGCCTCCGCCGTCGCCCTTGCCTGCCTGCTGCTTGCCGCGTGCGGCGGCGAGACGTCGAATCCGCCCGCCACGTCGACCGACAACAGCGGCACGCCGACCGAACCGCAGCCGACGCCCACGCCCACGCCGACACCCGCGACCTACTACCAGACGAAGACGCCGTATCGTCCGCAGCAGGACGCGGCCACCTACGAAGCGCCGCCGGCCGGCTACACGCCGGTCTATGCGGAACTCGTCGCGCGGCACGGCTCGCGCGGGCTGTCGGGCTTCAAGTACGACGGCGCGATCTATTCGATGCTGGTCAAGGCCGAGGCCGACGGCGCGCTGACCGCGCTCGGCGCGCAACTGAAAGCCGACACGTACGCGATGATGAAGGCCAACGCGCTGCTCGGCTATGGCGTACAGGGAATCTCGACGCCCGGCTACGGCAATCTCACGCAAACCGGCATCCGCGAGCACCAGCAACTCGCCGCGCGTCTCGCGCAGCGGCTGCCGGCGCTGTTCTCGTCGGGCGGCCGGCAGATCGTCGTCGTCAACTCGGGGCAGGACCGCGCGGTCGACAGCTCGACCTACTTCTCGGCCGCGCTCGTCGCCGCGCAACCGGCACTGGCCGCCGCGATCACGCTGCCGGCCGCGCCGGCCGGCTATCCCGCGAGCGCGCCGGTCGCGCAGCCCGCCGGCACCAATCGCTTCCTGCTGTATTTCCACTCGCTGAAGCCGGCCACCGATCTCGTGACCGATACGTCCGATCCGTACTACGCGACCTATCAGGCGAGCCAGGCATACCAGGCCTATTCGAGCGATGCGACGGTGGCCGACAAGCTCAAGACGATCAAGGCGGATCCGCAGGTCGCGCAAGTCGCGCAGACGGTGTTGTCCGCGCTCGTGTCGCAGGCGTTCGTCGCGAAGCTCGGCACGGACGGCTACACGTTCGCGAACACGGGCACCTACGCGTTCACGTCGTCGGACGGCAAGTTCACCAATACGCTGAAGGGCGACGGCAAGACGAAGATCGCGTCGGCCGTCGACGCCGTGAACGTGCTGTACAACCTGCTGCAGGTCGCACCGGCCATGACGGCCGAAACGGGCGGCGTCACGATGGAGCGATACATCGGCGCGGAGCAGGCGCAGACGCTCGCATACCTGCAGGACGCCGAGGACTATTACCAGAAGGGGCCCGGCATCCAGGAAGCGAATCCGGTCACGTACCGGATGGCGAAGGTGTTGCAGGACGACTTCTTCAACGAAGTCGACGCGATCGCGCGCGGCGACCTGACGCGTGCCGCGAAGCTGCGCTTCACGCATGCGGAGATCGTGATTCCGTTTGCGTCGATCATGAACCTGAAGAACGTGTTCGTGCCGACGCCGCAGGCGCAGACCTACACGTATGCGAACAACCCGTGGCGCGGCGACCAGGTGTCGCCGATGGCCGCGAACATGCAGTGGGACGTGTATCGCAACGGCTCGCGGCTCATCGTGAAGATGCTGTACAACGAGCGCGAGACGGATTTCCAGGCGGCGTGCGACGGCGCGAAGATCGCACCGGCGAGCCACTTCTACGACTACGCGGGGCTGAAGCGCTGTTACGGATATCCGTGATGCGCGGCGGCGCGTCGTCAGTCCACCGCGTAATCGAGATCATGCCAGCGCTTCGCGGATTTCCCGCCGGAGCCGAGATGACCGGCGGGGAAGCGCATCACGGCGATCGCATGAAGCGCCTTCTCGTCGAGCGCCGCGTCGCCGCAACTGTGCCTGACCTTGAGATCGCGGACACGCCCGTGCTCGTCGAGCCAGACTCGCACGATCACGCGCCGTCGCGACGACGCGCTCTGCACACCGCGTGACAACAGGCGATCCATCAGCGACATGATGTGCTCCGCATCCGTTCGATGCCGCGACGCGCGGCGCGTATGCCTCAATGTACGGTCTCGGCGCCCGTGCGTGCCACCCGCGTGGCCGTCGACTTCGCGGCGGCTTGCTGCTTCGGGTCGGCCTTGCCCGCATGCTGCACCTTCCGGGCCTTCGCGGCAACGGCAGCCGCCGGCGCCTTTGACGCGGGCTTCGCGTCGGCGTGCGCGGCGGCCGGCGCGGTCGATTGCGAACCAGCGGGCCGCTGCGCCGGCTTCGCCGCGGCCGGGCGGCGCGTTGCAACGGGTGCCTGCTTGACCTGCCGCGAGTACGCCTTCACGTCCTGGTCGCTCATCCAGGACTCCGTATAGGCCGCCGACGCAGGGTACGAGAGATTGAAATAGGCGACCGACGCCACGAGAAATGCACGAACATGCGTGCGACGATTCGATGCGGTAATGACGAATGCTCCTTGCGATCTGGCTTGACGCCCGATGTCGGCGTCGTCGTGGCGGCACAGTAAAGGAGCGCGTTGCGCATCGCAAGCATCGAACCGGCGATTCAAACGATTCTTAACGTTTCACGCGCGATCCGCCGCGCATCGCGGTCACGCGCGGTGTTCGGCGGCCTCGTTCACGTCGGCCACCTCGACCGCATCCTCTTCCCCGTCGCCCTTTCGCTCGACGCTCCATGTATGAATCGGCCGGTGTCCGGGCCGCTCCCACTCGGGCGGCATCCACAGATGGCGGATCCGCTGCGCGAGCGGCCCCGGCGCGAACACGTCGCGCCACATGTCGACGAACTCGTGAAGGTTCAGCACCAGGAAGTTGTACGAACGGATCTGCTGCGTGATGCCGTAGTCGACCGGCTCCGTTTCCTTGACGTACGTGCCGAACATCCGGTCGAAGACGATCAGCACGCCGCCGTAGTTCCTGTCGATGTAGCGCGGATTGCGACCGTGGTGCGCGCGATGATTCGACGGCGTGTCGAACACGTATTCGAACCAGCGCGGCAGCCGCCCGATCGCTTCGGTATGCACGAAGTACTGGTATGCGAGATCGACGGCGAGCAGGAACAGCACGACCGCAGGCGGAATGCCGAGCCACACCGGCGGCAGATAGAACACGAACACGCCGACGAACGCATTCAGCAGCGACTGCCGCATCGCGGTCGTGAAGTTCATCACTTCGCCGCTGTGATGCGGCACGTGCGCGGCCCAGAACCAGCGCACGCGATGCGACGTGCGATGGAACCAGTAGTAGCAGAACTCGACGACGACGAAGATCGGCACGATCGTGAAGCCGTTCACCGGCACGTCGAACAGGCGATGCCGATACACCCAGGCGAAGATCGCGCCGGTGAACAGGATCCCCATCACGGTCTCCGCGACCTGATAGCCGGCGCCGAGCGACAGGTTCGCGACGATCTCCTTCCAGCGAAACTGCTCGCGCCGGCCGCGCTTCGTTGCAATCGCGAACTCGATCATGAACGCGACCAGGAACACCGGCGTCATGCCGATCAGCAGCACCTGTTTCCAGTCCACGTCGTGGCCCATGAACGCATGCAGCCACGTCATCCACTCTGCCGGCATATCGATCGCCTCTGTCGGGAATTGACGGCCAGTATGGTCGTGCACGGGTCGGCCCGCGTTGACACTTGCGGACGATTCTTTGACACTTTCCGCCATGCCCGCCGCCTCCCCGCTACCGACGCAGCGCGTCTACTACTCGAGCACCTATGTCCGGCTGCTGTTCGACTATCTGTCGGAGCAAGGGCGCGACGCGGCGCGCGTGCTCGGCGAAGCGCGGCCGCCGGAGGACGATCGCGGGCTCACGCTGTACGCGAGCGCGCACTGGCGACGCCTGCTCGAACGCGCCGCCGATGCGCTCGGCGATCCGCTGCTCGGGCTGCATGTCGGCCAGCGGATCTCGCCCGCGCATCTGGGCGCGCTCGGCTATGCGCTGCATGCGTGCCGCGACGCCGGCGCGGCGCTCGCGCGCTGGCAGCAATACGAACACCTGATCGCGAACGTCGCGCGCATGGAAGTGCGCGTCGAAGCGGCGTCGGTCGCGATCGAATGGCACGATGCGCCCGAACCGCTCGGCGCGCTCGTCGACGAAGTGGCGCTCACCGCGATCGTCCAGTTCGCGCGGAACATCACCGGCACGCGCGACAGCCCGGCCGAAGTGTGCTTCGTGCATCCGCCGCCCGTCGACACGCAGCCTTACGCCGACTACTTCGGCTGCCCGGTGCGGTTCGGACAGCCGGTCAACCGGCTCGCGTTTCCGTTGCACCTGCTCGCGCAGCCGCTGCGCCAGCCCGACGATGCGCTGCTGCAGATGATGGAACGGCAGGCGGGCGCGCTGCTCGCGGAGCTGCGGCAGACCGACGATCTCGAACAGTCGGTGCGCGAGGCCGTCGCGCGGCTGCTCACGCGCGGCGAAGTGAGCATCGAACAGGTCGCATCCGACATGCACGTGTCGTCGCGCACGCTGCATCGGCGGCTCGCCGAACTCGGGCTCAATTTCCGGACGCTGCGCGAAGACACGCGGCGGCGGCTCGCGATCGACTACCTGAACGATCCGCGCCTGACGCTCGCGGAAGTCGCGTGGCTGCTCGGCTATTCGGAACACAGCGCGCTGACGCGCGCGTTTCGCCGCTGGACGGGCGAATCGCCGCAACAGTGGCGCAGCCGCCAACCGACACGCGCCGCGAACGTCGCGCGTGGATGAAGCCGCGTCGCCGACGACGCGGAAAGACAGGGGCGGATGGCGCGGAGATCCCCGAACTCGGCCTGCCCGGCGATGTCGAACGAACATCGCCGGAGATTCAAATGAAACGCACCGCCCCGCTCATCGCCCTGATCCTGCTCGCCGCGGCCAGCTTACCGGCCGCCGCCGATACCGGCGCGGACCATGCCGCCCCACCGGTTGCCCGGCCAGCGGGGAATTGCGTGCCGTCCTCCAGCTCCCGCGCCACGTCGAAAGCCCCGCCGATTCGCGTGTGCGTCGGCGATTCCGATACGCAACTGAACCTGCCCTGGTTTCTGACCGACGTTCTGACCGCAGTGGACACGCGCCAGTCGCCGCGCGACCTGCTCCACAAGATGCGCGACGACTTCTGACGCGCGGCCGGCCCGACGTGCGAATCGGCACGTCCGCCGCCCTCGGGTAACGCCTGACCCTGAAAAAGAAACCCGCGCGACGCGGGTGGGACGACGTTCGCGGCAGATCGACGGTCAATTCCGATGCCGGCCGCGCTACGCGAATATCTCCTGATCGGAGTCAATTACAAAATGACGCCTTTTTTGATTAGCAATATTTTTCAATCGCGCGTCGCATCTTATACTTGCCGCGCACCATCCTCGTGCCAAGAGAAGGTGTTTTCTGTCCCGGCCGCACCATGATGCGGTCGGGGGTTTTTTCCGGTACGTGGCTTCAATATACATGCATAGCCAATGTATGTTCCGAAGAAACGCCTCGAATCCCGCGACGCTGTCGCAACGCCGCATCCCGCGGTGATCGAATTCGCGGATGGCTCGGGTGCGGTGGCAACGCTATCGCAGCGGGAACACGACGCGCTCGAACCCGACGTCGACGAATACGTGACGAGCAAGCGCCATACGGTCGTCGCGCGACGCTGGCGGCTTCATCCAGCCGACGCGACACGCACCGCGTGGCGAATCGCGCGACGGCTTCCCGCCACCTGATGCCATCGGCACGTACTCCGGCGGGAACCGCACGACAGCGCTAAAATCCGCCGCCTGGGCATCCACGACGAGCAAGCGTTTTGACGGAGTTCGAGCAGGGTTTCATCCTCACCCGCCACTGGCGGGACACCGCGTCCGGCATCGAGATCGAGTTCTGGCTGGCAACCGAACACGGCCCGCGCCGCGTGCGGCTGCGCCCGCAGGAAGCCGTCGCGTTCGTGCCGGTCGAGCAGCAGGCGCTCGCCGAACGCGCGCTGGCCGGTGAACGCGACGCCGAGCTGCGCCCGCTCGCGCTGCGCGATTTCCGTCAGCGCCCGGTCGTCGGCCTCTACTGCCGGCGCTACCGTCATCTGTCCGGGCTCCAGAAGCGCCTCGCCGCGGCCGGCGTCGACGTCTACGAAGCCGACGTGCAGCCGCCCGACCGCTACATGATGGAGCGCTTCATCACGGCGCCCGTGCAGTTTCGCGGCGTGCCCGGCCGCGACGGCACGCTGGCCGACGGCGAACTGAAAAGCGCGACCGGCTATCGTCCGGCGCTGCGCTGCGTGTCGCTCGACATCGAAACGAGCGTCCACGGCGAGCTGTATTCGATCGCGCTCGAAGGCTGCGGACAGCGGCAGGTCTACATGCTCGGGCCGCCGAACGGCGACGCGCCCGCGCCCTCGCTCGACTTCCGGCTCGACTACTGCGACAGCCGGCCCGAGCTGCTCGCGCGGCTCAACGCGTGGTTCGACGAACACGATCCCGATGCGGTGATCGGCTGGAATCTCGTGCAGTTCGACCTGCGCATCCTGCACGCACACGCGGAGCAGTACGGCGTGCCGCTGAAACTCGGCCGCGGCGGCAGCGTGCTCGACTGGCGCGCGCACGGCCAGCAGCCCGACCACTTCTTCGCGGGCGCGGCGGGCCGGCTGATCCTCGACGGCATCGACATGCTGAAATCGGCGACGTGGACGTTCCCGTCGTTCAGCCTCGAATACGTGTCGCAGTCGCTGCTCGGCGAAGGCAAGTCGATCGACAATCCGTACCAGCGGATGGACGAGATCCAGCGCCGCTTCGATCACGACAAGCCCGCGCTCGCGCGCTACAACCTGAAGGACTGCGAGCTCGTCACGCGCATCTTCGACAAGGCCGACCTGCTGTCCTTCGCGCTCGAACGCGCGACGGTCACGGGGCTCGCGGCCGATCGCACCGGCGGCTCGGTCGCGGCGTTCACGCACCTGTACCTGCCGCGCATGCACCGGCTCGGCTACGTCGCGCCGAACCTCGGCGACGTGACGGGGCAGAACAGCCCCGGCGGCTTCGTGATGGATTCGCGGCCCGGCCTGTACGACTCGGTGCTCGTGTTCGACTACAAGAGCCTGTATCCGTCGATCATCCGCACGTTCCTGATCGATCCGGCCGGGCTGATCGAAGGGCTCGCGCAGCCGGGCGACGACACCTCCGTGCCCGGTTTTCTCGGCGCGCGCTTCTCGCGCACCGCGCATTGCCTGCCCGACATCGTGCGGCGCGTATCGGAAGGCCGCGACGAAGCGAAGCGGCAGCGCAACGCACCGCTGTCGCAGGCGCTGAAGATCATCATGAACTCGTTCTACGGCGTGCTCGGCTCGACCGGCTGCCGGTTCTTCGATCCACGCCTCGCGTCGTCGATCACGATGCGCGGCCACGAGATCATGCATCGCACGCGCGATCTGATCGAAGCTCAGGGATACGAAGTGATCTATGGCGACACCGATTCGACGTTCGTGTGGCTCGGCCGCGCGCACGACGACGACGAAGCCGCCGGCAAGGGCCGCGCGCTGGTCGAGCACGTGAACCGCTGGTGGCGCGCGCACCTGCACGATCGCTTCGGGCTGGAGAGCGCGCTGGAACTGCAGTACGAGCGGCATTACCGCCGCTTCCTGATGCCGACCGTGCGCGGTGCGGAGGAAGGCAGCAAGAAGCGCTATGCGGGCCTCGCGCTCGCGGCCGACGGCGGCGAAGACCTCGTGTTCAAGGGGCTCGAAACGGTGCGCACCGACTGGACGCCGCTCGCGCAGGCATTCCAGCGCGAACTCTACCGGCGCGTGTTCAAGCGCGAGCCGTACCAGGACTTCGTGCGCGACTACGTGCGCCGCACGCTCGCCGGGGAATTCGACGCGCAACTGATCTATCGCAAGCGCGTACGCCGGCCGTTGAGCGAATATCAACGCAACGTGCCGCCGCACGTGCGCGCGGCGCGGATCGCCGACGAATTCAACCAGGCGCGCGGCCGGCCGCTCCAGTATCAGCGCGGCGGCTGGATCAGCTATGTGATGACGACGGCCGGCCCCGAACCGCTCGAGACGATGCGCTCGCCGATCGACTACGCGTTCTACGTGAGCCGCCAGCTGCAGCCGGTCGCCGATGCGATCCTGCCGTTTTTGCGGGACGATTTCGAACGCGTGATTTCGGGGCAGGGGCAACTGTTCGGCGACTGACCCGGCCGCATCGCGAGGCCCCGTCCCGTCACACGGTTGCGCTCGCAACCGCTTCTCGCCCGCCATGCCCTTCATGACGGCACATCCGCGCCGATCGGCATTCATGCCGGCTCTTGCGCCGAGCGATAAGTAAAACCGATCGACCCGGTCAGAAATCCGACTTGGACGCCGCGCACGCCGCAGCGCACAATTTCGTCCATCGCAATCGAACGAAACCCTGATCCTTCGCAACCGAGTTTTCGTGGTGCCCGCGGCCATCGACGTGGCGTCGCCATGCGCTTGAATCAAAAGGAAAAGGCGCGCACGCCGTGCTTGAAATACCTGCAACACACCTCCTTTTCGTGCGGTCTCCTACTCCCGCACACCCCACCGCCCTCCGCCACGGCGCATGCCGCAAACCGGCACCGCACGACATGACGCGCGGCACGCCGCCTCCGACGCCGTAACCCAGCCGCAGCAACGCTCTTCGCCTGTCTCGCCCAAGGAAACCGACGTGTCGCAAACCACCGTCGCGCCGCTACGGCCGCGCGATCCATTCTCTATCGATCCGAGAAAGCTCCTTTTCTCGATCAGCACTTTTATCGCCGCCGCGCTTGTGCTGCTGATCTCGTTTACCGTCAGCTTTCCGCGCCCGTGGTGGGCGTTGCTGACCGTGTACGTGACCGCGCAGCCGATGGCCGGCGCATTCCGCCCGAAGGTCATCTACCGGCTCGCGGGCATCGCGACCGGCGCGGTGGTGACGGTCGTGGTCGCGCCCAACCTGCAGAACTCGCCGGCCCTGCTGGTGCTGTGTCTCGCGCTGTGGATCGGCTTCTGCATCTATCTCGCGGTGCTGGACCGCACGCCGCGCGCGTTCCTGTTCCAGATGGCCGCGTTCAGTTCGGCCGTGATCTGCTTCCCGTATCTCGACGATCCGACCAACATCTTCATCACCGCGGTGTCGCGCGTCGAGGAAATGACGGTGGCGATCCTGTGCGTGACGATCACGCACATGCTGCTGAAGCCCGCGAACAGCCGGCCGGTGATTCACGAGCGCGCGCTGTCGTTTCTGGGCGACGCGTGCCGCTGGACGGTCGACGCCTTCGGTACGCAGCACACACGGCTCGAACACGAGCATCGCCGCAAGCTCGCGGCCGACGTGACCGAGCTCGGGATGATCGCGACGACGCTGCCGTTCGACCAGCGCTTCGCGCTCGCGACGCGCGATACGGTCACCGCGCTGCAACACCGCCTCGCCGCGCTGCTGTCGATCGCATCGGCCGCCGCGAACCGGCTCGACCAGTTGCGCGCGCTGAACGCGGTCGATGCGGACACCGCCGCGCTGGTCGATGCCGTGGTCGAGGATCTGAAGGCGTCGCAGGAAGTCGGCGAAGCGCTCGACGTCGGCCTCGCCGCGCGCTGCCGCACGCTGGCGGCCGAGCGCCTGCTCGATCCGACCTGGACGTCGCTGCTCGCCGCGAACCTGTT
Source organism: Burkholderia sp. IDO3 (assembly GCF_003366075.1). Classification (NCBI taxonomy): domain Bacteria; kingdom Pseudomonadati; phylum Pseudomonadota; class Betaproteobacteria; order Burkholderiales; family Burkholderiaceae; genus Burkholderia; species Burkholderia sp. IDO3. The sequence continues at coordinate 161,897 of NZ_CP028962.1, read as the reverse complement.
CGACCGCACCGCCGATTTCATCGACACGCTGCACGCCGCGCGCGGACTCGTGCGGACCTTCGCGGAAAGCGATGCCGAGCTGGAACGCCATCTGCCGCCCGTCGACGGCACGCAGCGCTTCCGGCTCGCGCGCGACCACGGGCTCGCGCTGCTCGCGGGCGCCGCGACAGCCACCGCGATCGTCATCTACTGCGCGGTGTGGATCCTGCTCGCGTGGCCAAACGGTTCGGCCACCGCCGCGTTCGCCGCGCTCGTCACCTGCTCGTTCGCGGCGCAGGACGATCCCGCGCCGGTGATCGGCCGCTACCTGATGTCGACGCTCGTCACCTTTCCGCTCGCCGCGCTGTATCTGTTCGTGATCCTGCCACGTGTCGACGGCGCCGGAATGCTGATCCTGACGCTCGCGCCGGCCTTCGTCTGGATGGGCTACATCCAGGCCGATCCCGCGCGCACCGCGCGCGCGCTTCCGATGTTCTCCTGCTTCATCGTCGCCATGGGCTTTCTCGATCGTTTCCAGGCCGACTTCGCGCTGTTCCTCAATACGGGGCTCGCACAGGTCGGCGGCATCGTCACGACGCTGGTCGTGACCAAACTCTTCCGCTCGGCCAGCACGCGCTGGACCGCGTACCGGATCGTGCGTCAGAACTGGGCCGATCTCGCGCAGATGGCCGACCCGCACCGGCCGCTCGACGCGCCCGCGTGGACCGCGCGCGCGGTCGACCGGCTCGGCCAGGTGGCCGCGCGCATGGCATTCGCGAACCCGGGCGACGCGCTGCATGCCGTCGACGGGCTGAGCGACCTGCGCATCGGCCGCAACATCATCCAGGTACGCGAAGGCCTCGACAAAGGCGATGCGCAGACGCGCATCGCGATCGAAGCCGCGCTCGAAGCGGTGTCGAACCTGTACCGCGCACGCGCCGACGCGCATCACCCGATTCCGGCGACGGCGGCGCTGATGCGCACGCTGAACCGCGCGATCGGCGCCGCCGCGCGCAACGCCACCGGCCGCGACGACGCCACGCTGCTCGCGCTGGTCGGCATGCGCTGCAACCTGTTCCCGCATGTCCAACTCGTCGAAGGAGCGACGCGATGATCGAAGAGATCCACATTTTCGGCATCTACATGCCGTCCGCACTCGCATGGGCCGTCGTCGCGCTGGCCGTCACGTTCCTGCTGCGCGGCGTGCTGCTGCGCCTGCCGCTGCGCGTGCTGCTGTGGCAACCGGCACTCCTCGAGCTGGCGACGTTCTTCGTGCTGTGGTGGGGCATCGCCCGTCTCGCCGACGCCTGTTTCCCGTATCGCCTCCTTTCCTGACCATGAAGCGAATCATCCCCCTGTTGCGCACCGTGCTGACGGTCGCGATCATCCTCGGCATCCTCGGCGCGATCTACGGGCTGTGGGTGCGCTACCAGATCGAGCCGCTCACGCGCGACGGCAAGGTGCGCGCCGACGTGGTGCCGATCGCGCCCGACGTGAGCGGCCTCGTCACCAACGTGCGCGTGCACGACAACCAGAAGGTCACGAAAGGCCAGGTCCTGCTCGTGATCGATCCGTCGCGCTACCGCATCGCGCTCGAACAGGCCGATGCGAACATCGCGAGCGAACAGGCCGAACTCGACGAAGCGGTGCGCGAAGACCGCCGCAATCGCGCGATGCCGGATGTGGTCGCCGAAGAATCGACGCAGCAGGGCACGACGCGCGTCGAGAAACTGCGCGCCGCGCTCGCGCAGGCGCACTCCGCACGCGATCTTGCCGCGCTGAACCTGGCGCGCACGCTGGTGCGCGCGCCGATCGACGGCACCGTGACCAACGTCGGGCTGCTGCCGGGCGTCTACCTGAACGCCGGCAAGGGCGCGATGGCGCTGGTGAACGACGCGTCGCTGCGCGTCGAAGGCTACTTCGAGGAAACCAAGCTGCCGGCCATTCATGTCGGCGATCCGGCCAGCATCTACCTGATGGGTGTCGCAACCGAGATCCGCGGCCACGTGCAGAGCATCGCCGGCGGCGTCGAGGACCGCGAGCGGGCGGGCGGCGATGCGCAGCTCGCGAACGTGAACCCGGCGTTCACGTGGGTGCGGCTCGCGCAACGCATCCCGGTACGCGTCGCGATCGATGCGGTGCCGCCCGGCGTGCGGCTCGTGCCGGGGCAGACCGCGTCGGTCGAGATTCATGCGCGGGCCGGCGACGTGACGGTACGCAGGAGCCTGCCATGGTGAGCCTGCGCACGACCGCCCTTGCCGCGCTGTGCATCGCGCTCGCCGCGTGCGCGGAGGTCGGCCCCGACTATCGCGTTCCGTCGAACGCGCTCGTGAACGCACCGGCCGCGAACGGCGCGTTCGTTGCGGGCACATCGATTGCGTCGGCCGATCCGCTGCCCGATCACTGGTGGCGCCTCTATACCGATCCGGTGCTCGACGGGCTCGTCGAAAAGGCGCTGGCGAGCAACGTCGACCTGCGCGCCGCGCAGGCGAACCTCGAACGCAGCAACGCACTGCTTGCGGCGACGCGCACGGCGCGCGAGCCGAGCGTCGGCGTCGACGCTTCGACGAACTACACGCAGCAGTCGGCGGCCTCGGTGCTGTCGCACGTCGAGCCGCCGCGTCACGAGATCTACAACATGGGGCTCACGATGAGCTACGACCTCGACCTGTTCGGCGGCATCCGGCGCGGGATCGAGGCGGCGTCCGCCGACAACGAGGCCGTCGCCGCGGCGCGCGATCTCGTGCGCGTGAACGTCGCCGCCGAAGTGACGCGCGCGTATTCGGACCTGTGCAATGCCGGCAACCAGATCGACGTGCTGCAGCGTTCCATCGCAGTCCAGCAGCAGCGCCTCGCGCTGACGCGCCAGCTGATCGCGAACGGCCGCGCGCCGACGTTCGAGCAGCAGCGCGACCAGGGCGGCCTCGAGAACAGCCGCGCGCAGCTCGCGCCGTTGCAGGCGCGCCGGCTGAACGCGGCGTTCCGTCTCGCGACGCTGTCCGGGCGGCCGCCGGCAAACTACGATCGCACGCTGCTGACGTGCAGCACGCCGCTGCGACTGTCGAAACCGCTTCCAGCCGGCGACGGGCGCGCGCTACTGAAACGCCGCCCCGATGTGCGTGCGGCCGAGCGCCGGCTCGCGGCATCGACGGCGCGCATCGGCGTCGAAACGGCCGCGCTCTATCCGGACATCAAGCTCGGCGCGGGCATCGGCTCGACCGGCGGCGCCGCCGCGTTCTTCACGCCGCTGACGAACCGCTTCGCGATCGGCCCGATGGTCACGTGGGACCTGCATCGCAGCACGATCCGCGACCGCATCGAAGCCGCACATGCCGACAGCCGCGCGAGCCTTGCCCATTTCGACGCGACCGTGCTCACCGCGCTGCGCGAAACCGAAACGTCGCTCGATACCTACGCGGGTGCGCTCGACCGGTTGCAACGCCTCAAGGCGTCGCGCGACGCGGCGCGCGACGTGATGGACCGCACCGACGAGCTGCGGCGCGGCGGCCGGGTCGGCGGGCTGGCGGCGCTCGATGCGCAGCGCACGTGGCTGGCCGCCGAAACGGCCGTCGCCGCCGCGCAGCAGGACGTGAACAACGACCAGATCTCGACGTTCCTGGCGCTCGGAGGCGGCTGGCAATGAGCATGTCCGACGACCTGACGATCGAACGCGATACCGCGCTCGCGCCGGTAGCGGCAACCATGCCCGACTCCGGCGTTGCCACGCGCGCCGACGTCTTCCCGCGCACCGCGCGAGCGCGGCCCGCCGCGTCGCAACCAGCGCATAATGTCGCCATGCCCGACCCACGCGACCCGCGACTCAATCCGCGCAAGATGAAGTTCACCCAACGCAGCCCCCTGCTTCGCAACATCAGCTATCTGCTGGCGATCGACGAGCACCGCAACTTCACGCGGGCCGCCGAAGCGCTCAGCGTGTCGCAGTCGGCGTTGTCGCAGAAGGTGCGCCAGCTCGAGGACGAACTCGGCGCACAACTGTTCGACCGCAGCGGGCGCATGGTCCAGCTCACCGATTTCGGCAGCGTCTACCTCGAATATGCGCGCCGCGCGCACAACGACCTGCTGACCGCGCAGCGCGCGCTGCACGACGTGCACGACCTGTCGCGCGGGCAACTGCGGATCGGCTTCACGCCGACCTTCACCGAATATCTCGTCGCACCCGTGATCGAGCAGTTCCACGAGCGCTATCCGGGCATCGTGATCGAGATCACCGAGATGTCGCTCGATGCGGTGGAAACCGCGCTGGGCGACGATCAGGTCGATCTCGCGTTCGGCTTCGTCGACGTGCGCTCCGACGAAATCGAGGCCGAGGCGCTGTTTCCCGAGCAACTGATGCTCGTGGTCGGCCGCACGCATCCGCTGACCGCGCAGCGCGAGCCCGTCACGCCGACGCAGCTCGCCGGCACGCCGCTCGCGCTGCTGACGACGAGCTTCGTGTCGCGCTTCTATGTCGACAGCTATTTCCAGTCGTACGCCATGCAGCCCGACGTCGCGCTGCAGGCGAATTCGATCAGCGCGGTGCTGAAGATCGTGAGCCGCGGCAAGATCGCGACGATCCTGCCCGGCACGATCGAGTTCGAGCATCGCGACCTGCAGTACGTGCCGCTCGATCCGCCGTTTCCGGTCCGCACGGTCGCGCTGCTGCGTCGCAAGGGCGCATATCGCACCGTCGCGTCGACCGCGTTCGCGGCGCTGGTGCGCGAGATGCTCGAACACGGCAGCCTGGCGTCGCTGCGCACGCTGACGCCACGCGATCACGCGTGACCTCCGCTTCGTCGCCCGACGGGCGGCGAATCCCGCACGAATCGTCCAGTCGGCCCGACGCCGCGCCCGCATGACGGGCGCGGCGATCGTACGCACGCACGCGTCCTGGTAATTTTGGATTCCGTATTTTCAATCCTGCATTGATGCAATAACTTTCATCGATCGACAATCGCTTTGCCTTATCGACCGGATCGGAAATTCGCCTTGGACACGATCAGGGTTTTCCTTCATCCTTTCGTCATCGATTCAAGGTAATCCGACCGCGCCGAATCCCGACGCGGCGGGCGCCAGCGCCCCGTCCGCACGATCTTTCCGCGATACGCCGACATACCGAATCGAACAGGAAAAATACCTTATATATATTATCGGAATCCTAAATGTTTAAGTTTGTCACGGTACCTGTCGCCACCGTTCTCATTGCATTTTCCGGCGTCGCCGCAACCACCAGTACATACGCGCAACAGCAGCAACAACAACCGGCATCGCAAGCAGCCGCCCCCGTCTACACCGCGCAACTCGCCGCCCGCTCGAACGACGTCGGCAATGCGCGCGCCGCCGCCGCGACGAAGGCCGTCGTCCCGCTTCGCCCTGCGCCGGCCGGCCGCCAGCGCGCCGCGGACGCCGACTGCGTCGGCCCCGTGAGCTTCTGCAACGTCTACTTCGGCAGCTGATCGCACCGCCTCCAACGCCCAGCTACAGGAATCGTCGTGAACCATCTGTTCAGTGCGATGCGGGTCTTTCTCAAGGTTGCAGACACGCATCATTTCTCTCATGCCGCGCACCAGCTGAATCTCTCGCCGTCGCTGGTCACGCGTTACGTCGGCGATCTCGAAGCGCACCTGGGCGTGAAACTGCTGCAACGCTCGACGCGCAAGACGGTACTGACCGAAGTTGGCGTCCGCTATGCGGAAGGGTGCCGCGCGCTGCTGATGGATCTGTCGGAAATCGAGTCGCGCGCCACGCAGGCATCGAGCCAGATTGCCGGCGACCTGAACGTCGTCGTGCTCCACAGCCTGATGTCGGCGGAGCTCGCCGGACTGTTCGCCGAATACCAGTCGCGTCATCCGGACGTGTCGCTGCACATCACGCTGACCGAATCGGAAGTGGATCTGCTCGGCGGCAGCTTCGACGCCGGCATCGTCGCCGACTCGATGATCACGTCGATGTCCGTCGTGTCGCGCACGCTGGTGCATGCACCGCTCGTCGCGGTCGCGTCTCCGGGCTACCTGCTCGAAGCGGCGGCACCGCAGCGGCCGGCCGACCTCGACGGCCACCGGATCGTCGGTCTTTCGGCCGGCCCGAGAACCTGCCGATGGGCCGGCCCGAACGGCACGCTCGATGCGATCCAGCTCGATGCGCCGCTCACCGTGAACAGCGCATTGATGCAGCGCCAGCTCGCGCTGGCCGGCGGCGGCATCGCGCTGCTGCCCGAATACGCGGTCGCCAGCGACCTGCGCATCGGCACGCTGACGCGCGTGCTCGGCGACTACCGGATCGTGAACGACGGCGTGACCGTGTCGCTCGTGTACCCCGGCCGCGAGTTCCTGCCCGGCAAGGTGCGCGCGTTCGTCGACCTCGCGGCCGAACGATTCAGGCTGCCGTCGATCGGCGCGCCGCGTGCCGCCGGCACGCTCAACGCGAACCGCATGCCCGACACGAGGGTCGCCGACGCGGCGATTGCCGATGCGTGAACGTCGCGTCGCGCGTCGCCCACTTTCACTCGATCTGGAACAGAGCTCGCCAGGATTGGCCGTATATCCCGGCGATCCGGGTTCCTAAACTTGTCACGTCGGTTCAGGCCATCGCACTCGCGCCGAACCGCAACGAAACCTTCTGAGGAAATCGTGAAATCCATCATCGTCACCATCGCCACTGTCGCCGCTACCGCTACCGTCCTGCTCGCCGCACCGACCGCGTCCTACGCGCAGTCGTCGCACTCGACGCTCACGCGCGCACAGGTTCGCCAGGAACTGCTCGACCTCGAATCGGTCGGCTACGATCCGGCAACCGGCGAGAGCGACAACTATCCGGACGACCTGATCGCCGCCCAGGAACGCCTGGCCGCGAAACGCGTCGCGGAGCACAAGAGCAGCGAAGCCGCATATGGCCCGAGCGGCGCACCGGGCACGTCTTCGGGCGCACCGGCCGTCGCCGCGGTGAAGCGATAACGCGCCGCCGGGCGCCGCGGCAAGCATCGCTTGCCGGGCCGAACCGCACGACGCTCGTCACACCGTTCGAAATCGAGGAATTCCCGAAATACATCTCGGCGCTCGACCTGATCCAGCGCGCGGTCACGCGGCTCGCGGCCACGCAGCGCTCCGATGCCGACCTCGCGAAGATCCGCAAGGCCGACGACGTCTACATGGAAGCCGTCGCGAGCGGCGACTTCCAGGCGATGTCGGAGACCAACAAGGCGCTGCACATGGCGATCGCGCACGCCGCGAACAATCCGTACTTCATCGGCTACTACGAGCGGCTGCTCGGCGAAGGCCAGCGCCTGCTGCATCTGCATTTCGATTTCACGGTGAGTTCGCCGACGGCGGCCAAGCTCGGCCGCGACCACGACGAACTGATCGACGCGATCGCGCGGCGCGATGCCGATGCGGCCGAGCGGGCCGCGCACGAACACACGATGCTGTTCCAGAAGCGCTTCCTCGACTACATGAAGCAGAACATGACGGAATCGATGGCGGTGCTGTAACGCAGCCGCATCGGTGCACCGCGGGCCGGCACGCGAGCCCGTCCGGCTAGAATACCGGCCTGCCGCGCCATCCGCCGCGGCCGGAGGATATTCATCATGACCGCACGTCGCGGTGCCGAGGTCGCCATTGCGCCCGGTCACGAGACAGCCAGCCTGTCGACAGCCCAGAAAACGTTCAATACGCTCGTCAAGCAGATCGAAAAGCGGCGCGAGCGTCTCGGCGCGTGGGAAGCCATCACGCCGGCGTTCCAGAAGAAGTTCGTCGACGGGCTGTTGCCGCTCGAACGGGAATCGACGGCGCTGCGGATCCGGTTGCTCCATCTGCTCGACGATGCGTTTCTGCAGAAGGGCTTGAGCAAGGCCGAACAACGTACGCTGTCCGACCTGATCGCCGATATGGCTCGCGATTTGCTGCACGTCAGCGACGATGCCGGGTTGAAGGCCATGTACGACCGGCATCGCGCCTCCGCGAACGTCGGCGACGCAGCAGCCGAGCCTGCGCCGACGAAACCGAAACCGGAACCTGACCCGGCGCCGGCGAACGATCTCGACGCGCTGTCGCCCGACGAACTCGCCGAGCGGATGCAGGCCGAACTCGACGCCCAGTTCGAGCGCGACATGGCCGCGCACGCGGCCCGCGAGGCGCAGCGCGCGAAGCGCAAGAAAGCACCGAAGCAATCGGCCGCGCAGGCCCGGATCGAAGCCGAGCAGGCCGAATCGAGCAAGTCGATCCGCGAGATCTATCGCAAGCTCGCCAGCGCGCTGCATCCCGATCGCGAAACCGATCCGCAGGAACAGCAGCGCAAGACCGTGCTGATGCAGCGGGTCAACCACGCTTACGAGAAGGGCAATCTGCTGCAGCTGCTCGAACTGCAGCTGGAGATCGAACAGATCGACCGCCGTGCGATCGACGGCCTCGGCGAAGCGCGGCTCGCGCGCTACAACGGCATCCTGGAGGAACAGCTGCGCGAACTCGATCGTGAGATCGAGCACGTCGAGCGCGATTTCCGGCGGACGTACGGCATCGCGTCGTCGGTCAAGGTCGCACCCGATACCGTCGTGCGCATGCTCGCGCGCGACATCGCCGGCATGCAGCGCGGCAATCAGGATCTGACCGTCGCGCTGCGCGAGTTCGAGGATCCGGACAAGGTCCGGGACTGGCTGAAGGACATGAAGCGGCGGCCGGTCTCTTCGCGCTTCGACGACGATTCGTTTTGAGCGAAGCGGGCCGCACCCATCGATAGCGGCCCCCGCGCTGCGCCCCTTACGCTACGCCGCGCCGGCCAGCGAGCGATCGAGCGCCACGAGCGTCTGGTACAGCACGCGCGTCCCGTCGAGCAGTTGCCGCGGCTCGATCCATTCCTCCGGACAATGGCTGCGGCCGCCCAGGCACGGAATGAAGATCATCCCGATCGGCCCGGTCGGCGCGACGTACACCGCATCGTGCCCCGCACCGCTCGGCAGCCGCATGCTCGGATAGCCGAGCTGCGTGGCCGCCTGCTCGACCGCGTCCATCACGAGCGGCTGGCAATCGGTCGGCCGCGCACGGCTCACGTGCTCGGCACGCGCGCTCAGCCGTAGCGCGTCGAGCCGCGCGGCCGCACCGGCCAGCAGCGTCTCGGGGAAATCGTCGAGCACCGCGTCGCTGTCGCTGCGCACCTCCAGCATCAGCTCGACGTGCCCCGGCACCGCGTTCGGCACGTTCGGCGTCATCGCGATCCGCCCGATCGTCGCCACCACGTAATGCGGATTGCCCGACAGCGCCGACGCCCGCGCATGCGCGGCCTCGATCAGGTGCGCGGCGCCGACGAGCGCGTCGCGGCGGATGTCCATCGGCGTGGTGCCCGCATGGTCGGGCTGCCCGGTCACGGTGATCAGCACGCGCCGAATGCCGACGATGTTGGTCACGACGCCGATCGGCAAGCCGCGCGTCTCGAGCACCGGGCCTTGCTCGATATGCAGCTCGACGAACGCGGCCGTGCTGCCCGGCGCGCGCAGCGGTTCGCGCAGCGCGTCGGGGTTGCCGCCGATGCGGCGCAGCGCGTCGGCGAGCGTTTCGCCTTCGGCGTTCGTCGCACGCAGCATGCCGGCATCGAGCACGCCCGACAGCGCGCGGCTGCCGACGCACGAGATGCCGTAGTCGCTCGGCTCTTCCGACAGGAAGTCGATCACCTCGAACGGATGGTCGAGCACGATCCCCTGCTCGTGCAGCGTATGCGCGACCTCGATGCCGGCGAGCACGCCGATGATGCCGTCGAAACGGCCGCCGCCGACCACCGTGTCGCAGTGTGACCCCGTGACGAGCGGCTTCGTGCAACGGCCGCTGCCTTCACGGCGGCCGATCAGGTTGCCGCCCGCGTCCATCGACACCGCGAGCCCGGCTTCGGCGAACTGCGCGGCAAGCCATGCGCGCGCGTCGGTGAAGAGCGGCGAGAACGCGCGGCGGGTCCACGGGACATCGGGCCGCGTAAAGCGCGCCAGTTGCTCGACGCGCGCGTTCAGGCGTTCGGCGTTCAGCGGCGGAAAAGACGTCGGATTCATGCGTGGGGCTCCTGTTGCGTGGCGATCGACCGGCTGCCGTGCGGCTTCAGGAAGCGGCCCGAACCTGCCGGGTTGACGATGCGCTCGCCGTCATACACGAGCGCGCCGCGACAGTAGGTGGCGGCGATCCGCACCGTGAATTCCATCCCTTCGAACGCGCTCCACTGCACGGCCGACAGGCTGCGCGACGGATCGAACGCGTAACGTTCCGGCGTGAGGATCACGAAGTCCGCATCGGCGCCGATATCGAGCGACCCTTTGCGATCGTCGAGCAGGAAATGCCGCGCCGGGTTCGTCGAGAGCAGTTCGGCCACCCGCGTCGGCGCGATGCCGTGCTGCTCGCAGCCGGTCCAGAATGCCGGCAGCAGGGTTTCGAGCCCCGGCCCGCCCGACGCGTTGCGGAACACGTTCGGGTCGCCCTTGCGTTCCAGCCCCCAGCTCACGTGATCCGACGACACGAACGTGCATTCGCCGCGCGCGATGTGCGTCCACAGCAGCACCTGTTCGGCGCGCGGCCGGATCGGCGGGTAGTGCTTCGTCTTCGCGCCGAAGCGCTTCGTATGCGTTTCGTGGTCGAGCATCAGGTACTGCACGCAGGTCTCGATGCTTGAGCGATGGCCGGCACGCCGGTACATGTTGCACAGTTCGAAGCCGCGCGACGTCGACACGTGCACCGCGTGTGCGCGGGCGCCCGTTTCCGCGCCGATCTCGTAGATCAATGCGGTCGCGAGGTTCTCGATCAGCGGCGGATGCGCGCGCAGGAACGCATCCCAGCCCGTGTCGCCCGCTTCGATCATGCGCGCGACGTTCTTGCGCGTCAGGTCCTGCATCTGGTTGTGCACGCCGCATGCGAGACCCGACGGCGCGATCAGCCGGAATGCTTCGTACAGCACATCCTCCTCGACGCGCGGGAACCGGCCGGGCGTCGCCTCGAACGTCGAGAACTTGAATGCGCACACGCCGCCGTCGATCAGACCGGCCGCCGCTTCGAGGCCGTGCTTCGCGTTGAGCGTGCCGTACAGCGCGACGTCGACGTGACAGTCGCGCTCGGCTTCCGCGATCTTGCGGTCGAGTTGCGCACGTGACGCAACCGGCTCCGGATCGTCGTACGGCATGTCGACCATCACCGTCACGCCACCGGCGGCGGCCGCACGCGACGCGTGACCGAGCCCCTCCTGGTTCGCCTGACTGGCCGCATGAACCTGCCCGTCGACGACGCCCGGCAGCACCCACTGCCCGCGCGCATCGACCGTATCGCGCGCCGCCGGCGGTACGCCCGTGCCGCGCGCGGCGATCCGTCCATCCCGGATCGCGAGCCAGCCGTCGTCGACTACCTCGTGCGCATCGACCAGCCGGCCGCGCACGACCTGTTCGAATTCGCTCATCTTCGCCTCCTGCTTTTTTGATCACGAGCAGTTTAGGCAGCGCTCTGCCAGAATGTCTCATGCCGATTTATCGTCCCCACATAACATGGAGTTAAGGCTGTGCGTCTGAATCTGCGCCAGATCGAGGTGTTTCGCGCCATCATGCTGACCGGCTCGATCAGCGGCGCCGCGAAGCTGCTGCACGTGTCGCAGCCGGCCGTCTCGCGGCTCATTTCGTATGCCGAGCAACGGCTCGGCCTCGCGCTGTTCGAGCGCATCAAGGGGCGGCTCTACCCGACGCCGGAAGCACAGCGGCTGTTCGTCGAGGTCAATGCGGTGTACCAGGGCGTGCAGCGCGTGAACGAAATCGCGGAAGACCTGATCGAGAACCGGATGGGCCACCTGCGCATCGCGTGCAGCCCCAACCTCGGTCAATCGCTGCTGCCGCGCGCGATCGCGGCGTTCTACGCGCGCTTTCCCGACGTGCGCATCATCCTGCACACGATGATCCCGAGCGTGCTGCTGCAGGCCGTGCTCACGCAACAGGTCGAACTCGGCATCGCGTTCCTGCAGGACACGCATCCGAACGTCGAGAGCCAGCGCCTCTATGAAAACCGGATGGTCGCGGCCGTGCCCGCGTCGCACCCGTTCGCGCGGCGCAAGACGCTGGCCGTGCGCGATCTCGCGAACCAGCCGCTGATCGGCTATGGCAGCGACATTCCGCTCGGGCAACTGGTGCGCCGGCTGTTCAGCGACGAAGGGCTCGTGCCGCAGGTCAAGATCGAAGTGCAGCAGGCGCACGTCGCGTGCGCGCTCGCACAGGCCGGCACCGGCATCGCGCTGATCGACGAACTGACGGTTGCCGGGCCCGTATGGCCGCAGATCGTCGTGAAGCCGATCGTGCCGACCATCGCCGCCCCCGTCAGCGTGCTGCACCCGGTGCTCGCGCCGCTGTCGCGCCTCGCGCACGAATTCATCGACACGCTGCACGCGCTTTCCGCGGACGCATGAATTTCGTTATCTGAACGGGCTGGAATCCTTGTCCAGCCTGCATTTCGTCGTCGCACCGGAGGCGGCGGATCACCCCGTTCGCGACCCGTCGCTCGAGCGTCACCGGGATTACCCTACGCTTAACATTGCGTTATGAAGTCTCCATAAAATAGCAATAACGCTCAATATTCGGCGTCCCTAGAATCGTTTGGACAGTACCGCCACACAAGGCTTTCCGGCCGGCGCGTACAGCCCTTTTCCCCTCTCAGGACAAACGACACATGGGACGCATTCTGTCTTCGAAAGACGTCGAAGCCGCCGTCAAGGGCGGTTCGGTTTTCGCATGCGGCGGCGGCGGCTGGGCCGACCACGGCCGCGAACTCGGCACGCTCGCGGTCACGATCGGCCGCCCCGAACTGGTGAGCATCGACGAGCTGCCCGACGACGCGTGGATCGCCACCGCCGCCGCGATCGGCGCGCCGGGCGGCCTCACCGACTGGCAAATGCTCGGCTCGGACTACGTGAAGGCCGCGCAGCTCGTGCAGGACGCGCTCGGCGCGCCGCTCGCGGGGCTCATCATCGGGCAGAACGGGATGTCCAGCACGCTGAACGCGTGGCTGCCGTCCGCGCTGCTCGGCACCAAGGTGGTCGACGCGGTGGGCGACATCCGCGCGCATCCGACCGGCGACATGGGCTCGCTCGGCCTCGCGTCGAGCACGACGCCGATGATCCAGGCAGCGGCCGGCGGCAACCGCGAACGGCATGCATACATGGAAGTGGTCGTGCGCGGCGCGACCGCGAAGGTGTCGCCGGTGCTGCGCAAGGCGGCCGACATGGCGGGCGGCTTCATCGCGAGCTGCCGCAACCCGATTCGCGCGTCGTACGTGCGCCAGCATGCGGCGCTCGGCGGCATCAGCCGCGCGCTCGCACTGGGCGAAGCGATCATCGACGCCGAACGGCGCGGCGGCAGCGCGGTGATCGATGCGATCTGCGCGGCCACGCACGGCGAGATCATCGCGAGCGGCAAGGTCGAGCGCAATACGCTCGAATACACGCGCGAAGCATTCGACGTCGGGCTCGTCTACGTCGGCAGCGGCGCGCAGCGCGCGGCCATTCACGTGATGAACGAACACATGGCGGTGGACGACGCGCACGGCGAACGGATCGCGACCTACCCCGACGTGATCACGACGCTCGACGCCGAAGGCCGCCCCGTCAGCGCGGGCCGGTTGAAGGAAGGGATGGAGATCCACGTGCTGCGGGTCGCGAAGGCACACATTCCGCTGTCGTCGTCGGTGTTCGATCCGGCGGTGTACCCGCCGGTCGAAGCCGCGCTCGGCATCTCGATCGCCGACTATGCGCTCGCGCGCTGAACGGGAGGCACGACGATGAACCAGACGACCCGCACCTTCGAAGTCACCTCCGGCAGCACGCTGCGCTGCAAGGGCTGGCGCCAGGAAGCGCTGCTGCGGCTGCTTGAAAACGTGCTCGCCGTCGGCGAGGACCCCGATCAACTGATCGTCTATGCGGCGCTCGGGCGCGCGGCGCGCGACTGGCCGTCGCACGACGCGATCGTGCGCACGCTGAAGACGATGGACGAGGACCACACGCTCGTCGTCCAGTCCGGCAAGCCCGTCGCGCTGCTGCGCACGCATGCGAGCGCGCCGCTCGTCGTGATGGCGAACTGCAACCTGATCGGCCAGTGGGCGAAGGCCGAGCACTTCTACGAACTGGAGCGACGCAACCTGATCTGCTGGGGCGGGCTCACGGCCGGCGACTGGCAGTACATCGGCTCGCAGGGCGTGATCCAGGGCACCTACGAAATCTTCTCGCGGATCGCCGAGCGCCATTTCGACAACGACCTGCGCGGGCGCTTCATCCTGACGGCCGGCCTCGGCGGGATGGGCGGTGCGCAGCCGCTCGCGGGGCGGATGGCCAATGCGGCGACGCTCGTCGTCGAGATCGATCAGACGCGCATCGACAAGCGGCTGCAGATCGGTTTTCTCGAACGGCAGGCGCGCGATCTCGACGAGGCGCTCGCGCTGATCCGCGACGCGCAAGCGCGGCGCGAGCCGATCTCGGTCGGCCTGCTCGGCAACGCGGCCGACGTGTTCCCGGCGATCCTCGCGCGCGGCGTCGTGCCCGACATCGTCACCGACCAGACGGCCGCGCACGATCTCGTGTACGGCTACGTGCCGTCGGGCTACACGCTCGACGACGTGCGCGCGCTGCGCGACAGCGACCGAACGCGGCTGATGGACGCGAGCCGCGCGTCGATCGTGCGGCACGTCGAAGCGATGCTCGGCTTCAAGGATCGCGGCGCGATCGTGTTCGACAACGGCAACCTGATCCGCACGCATGCGAAGGACGGCGGCGTCGCGCGCGCGTTCGAGATCCCGGTGTTCACCGAGGCGTTCCTGCGCCCGCTGTTCTGCCGCGCGATCGGCCCGTTCCGCTGGATCGCGCTGTCGAACGACCCGAACGACATCCGCATCATCGACGACTACCTGCTCGAACATTTTCCGGACAACCGGATCGTCACGAACTGGATCCGGAAAGCGCGCGAATGCGTGCCGTTCGAAGGCCTGCCCGCGCGCATCGCGTGGCTCGGCCACGGCGAGCGCACGCGGCTCGCGCTCGCCGTCAACGCGATGGTGCGCGACGGCGTGCTGGCCGGGCCGGTTGCGTTCACGCGCGACCACCTCGACGCGGGCGCGATGGCGCACCCGAACATCATGACCGAGAACCTGCGCGACGGCTCCGACGCGGTGGCCGACTGGCCGCTGCTGAACGCGATGATGAACTGCGCGTCGATGGCCGATCTCGTCGCGATCCATTCGGGCGGCGGCGGCTACAGCGGCTACATGACGAGCGCGGGCGTCACCGTCGTCGCCGACGGCAGCGCGGCGGCGGACGAACGGCTGACGCTGTCGATGACCAACGACACCGCGCTCGGGGTGATCCGCTACGCGGACGCCGGCTACGAAGAAGCGCTCGACGAAGCGCAACGCAAGCAGATTCCGCACATCCGGCTGTAAGGCCGTTCCGCACGACGACAGGAGATCGAAGTGAAGCAAACCGCGGTTCCCCTCGACACGGCCGACGCCGTGTCGCCCCCCGCATCGAGTGCCGGGCGCGCGATCGCCGCGGCGTCGATCGGCAACGCGCTGGAGTGGTACGACTTTTCCGTCTACGCGTTCTTTGCCGTGTACATCGCGCAGAATTTCTTCCATCGCGGCGACACGGGCACCGAGCTGGTCGAGGCCTTCATGGCGTTCGGGATCGGCTTCATCGCGCGGCCGCTCGGCGCGCTCGCGATCGGCGTGTACGGCGATCGCGCGGGCCGCAAGGCCGCGCTGACGCTGACCATCCTCGTGATGGCGGCCGGCACGGGCATCATCGCGTTCGCGCCGCCGTTCACCGCGATCGGCGTCGGCGCGCCGCTGCTGATCCTGTGCGGCCGCCTGCTGCAAGGCTTCTCGGCCGGCGGCGAAGTCGGCGGCGCCGCGGCGTTCCTGATCGAGCACGCGCCGGCGGACCGCAAGGGCCGCTACGCATCGTGGCTGCAGGCCAGCATGGCCGCGTCGAACATCCTCGGCGCGCTGGTCGCGACCGCCGTGACGCTCACGCTGTCGCGCGAACAGATCGGCGACTGGGGCTGGCGGATTCCGTTCATCCTCGGCCTCGCGATCGCGCCGGTCGGCCTGTGGCTGCGCAAGACGCTCGACGAAACGCCGCATTTCCGCGCGGAGATGGCACGTGCCGCCCACGCGCCGGCCGAGCACAAGACGCCGCTGCTGCAGGTCGTGCGCGACTATCCGCGCGCGCTCGTCGTCGGGACCGGATTCTCGGTGCTGTGGGCCGTGTGCGTGTATGCGCTGGTGATCTACATGCCGACGCACGTGCAGCGTGCGCTGCATTTCGACGGACGCGAAGCGTTCATCGCGTCGCTGGTCGGCAACTGCCTGATGGCCGTCACCTGCGTGTGCGCGGGCAGCTGGTCGGATCGTTTCGGCCGGCGCAGGGTGCTCGCGGCCGGCGCCACGCTGATGCTCGTATCGGTGTATCCGCTGCTGCACTGGCTCGCCGACGTGCACACGCTCGCCGCGCTCGTCACGGTGCAAAGCGCGTTCTGCGTGATGGTCGCGATCTTCACCGGCGTCGCGCCCGCCGCCCTGTCGGAGCTGTTCCCGACCCGCGTGCGCGCAACCGGCATGTCGCTGTCCTACAACATCGCCACGACGATCTTCGGCGGCTTCGCGCCGGCGATTCTCGCGTGGCTCACGCAGCGATCCGGCAACCCGTTCGCGCCTGCCTGGTACGTGATGGCCGCCAGCGCCATCGCCCTCGTATCGATCGCCGCACTGTCTTCCACGTCACGTCACGCCTGAAACCGGAGAACTGCTTCATGCCACGCTTCCTCATGCGGAGCGCGCTCGCGCTCGCGCTTTTCACTGCTGTCCCGGCCTTCGCGGACGTCACGCTCGACGGCCGCTCCGCCACCCCCGAATCGATCGCGCGCATCGCCGACGGCGAAGCCGTGTCGATCGCGCCGGCTGCCCGCCAGCGGGTCGCCGCCGCGCACGACGTGCTGCTGAAGGCCGCTGCGGCCGGCCAGCAGATCTACGGGCTGACGGTCGGCGTCGGCCTCAACAAGGATCGCGAAATGGTCGATGCGCACGGCAAGCTGAGCCAGGAGGTTATCGACGCGTCGACGCGCTTCAACATCGGGCTGATCCATGCCCACTCGGGCAGCGTCGGCCCCGACATGAGCGTGCGCGTGGCCCGCGCCGCGATGGCCGCGCGCCTGAACGCGATGCTCGACGGCGGGGCCGGCGTGCAGCCGGCGATCGTCGATGCGTACGCGCAGTTCCTCAATCGCGGCGTGACGCCGGCGATGCCGGCGGACGGCTCGATCGGCGAAGCGGACATCACGATCCTGAGCCACGTCGGGCTCGCGATGCTCGGCGAAGGCGACGTGTACTACCAGGGCCGCAAGCTCTCGGCCGCCGACGCGCTGAAGTCGGCCGGCATCGCGACGATCCGTCCGTACGGCAAGGACGCGCTCGCGATCCTCAGCTCCAACGCGTATTCGGCCGGCATGGCGGCGCTGGCGCTCACCGACATGGCGCGTTTCGCGCACGTGTCGAAGGTCGTGTTCGCGCTGAGCCTGCAGGGGCTGAACGGCAACGTGTCGCCGTTCCGCGAGGACACGCTGGCGCTGCGGCCGTTCCCGGCCACGCTGCGCGCGGGCGCGACGCTGCGCACGCTGCTCGCGGGCAGCAGCCTGTGGAATCGCGATCCGGACCGGCCGCTGCAGGATCCGCTCAGCTTCCGCTCCGGCGTCTATCTGCTCGGCGAAGAGGATCGCACCTACGACGAAGCGCGCGCGCTGCTGCAGATCCAGCTCAATTCGAGCGACGACAACCCGGGCGTCGCGGTCGGCGTCACGCCGAAGTCGAACCGCGCGCAGGACGCGGCCGGCTATGTCGACGGCGGCGGTGCGGTCCTGCCGAGCGCGAACTTCGAGCCGCTGCCGTGGGTGCTCGCGTTCGAGCAGCTCGGGCTCGCGCTCGGCCACAACGCGCTCGCATCCGCGCAGCGCATCGTCAAGCTGAACGACCCGCACCTCACCGGCCTGTCGCGCTTCCTCGGCACCGACGAGACCGTGCACGCATTCGGCGCGATGGAGAAGCCGCCGACCGCGCTCGCGATGACGGTGAAGTCGCTCGCGATGCCGGTGTCGCTCGACTACCTGCCGGTCGCCGGCGGCATCGAGGACGTCGCGACGAACGCGCCCGACGTCGTGCAGCGCGTGCAGAAGCAGATCGACGCGAGCTACACGCTGCTCGGCCTCGAACTGATCGAAGCCGCGCAGGCGATCGACCTGCGCCAGCGCAAGCAGCCGTCGTTCGCGCTCGCGCCGGCCACGCAGCCGCTCTATCGCGCACTGCGCGCGAAGGTCGCGTTCCTCCAGCGCGACCGCCCGCTCACGCCGGACTTCCGCGCCGCCGATACGCTGCTGCGCGCGTATCGCGACTGAGCGGCGCACCGCCCCTCCCGCGTTTCACCGTTTAGTTGCCGCACCCGCCGCCGCGATCGTCGCCCGATCGCGGCGGCGGCATGCACGTCCCTACGTTCCCGTATGCAACCGGATCGAAGCACCGCTCGCTCGCCGTCTCACCACCACCCTACACGGACCCGCATCATGAAAAGAATCCTGTTCGCGCTGCCGCTCGCCGCGGCCGCCACCGCTCACGCGCAAAGCAGCGTCACGCTGTACGGCATCGTCGAGGACGGCGTCGACTACGTGTCGAACGTGCAAGGCAAGCATCTCGTGCAGCTCGCGTCGGGCGTGACGGCCGGCAGCCGCTGGGGCGTGCGCGGCACCGAGGATCTCGGCGGCGGCCTGAGCGCGATCTTCCGGCTCGAAAGCGGTTTCGACCTCAACGCCGGCCGCCTCGGCAGCGGGCTCGCATTCTCGCGCAATGCCTACGTCGGGCTGAACGACGCGAAGCTCGGCACGCTCACGCTCGGCCGCCAGTGGGACTCGATCGTCGACTACGTCGAGCCGTTCACGCTGAACGGCAACGTCGGCGGCTACTACTTCGCGCACCCGAACGACATGGACAACACCGACAACGGCTTCCCGATCTCGAACGCGGTCAAGTACCGCAGCCCGACGATCGCGGGCATCACGTTCGGCGGTCTCTATGCATTCGGCGGGCAGCCCGGCCGTTTCTCCGACAACGCAACGTTCAGCGTCGGCGCGAACTACGCGGCGGGGCCGGTCGGCTTCGGCATCGGCTATCTGCGCATCAACAACCCGGGCGTGTCGACGCAGGGCTACCAGAACTATCCGGGCTTCACGAACGCGATCTACGGCAACTACCTCGACGCGGCGCGTGCGCAGAAGGTGTTCGGCGTCGGCGCGTCGTACCAGGTCGTTCAGTGGCTCAAGCTGCTGGCCGACTTCACGAACACGAACTTCCAGCAGGGCAGCGCGGGGCATGACGCGACATTCCAGAACTACGAGCTGTCGACGCTCGTCACGCCGACGCCCGCGGTGACGATCGGCGCCGGCTATACGTACACCACGGGCCGCGACCACGCGACGAACGCGGAGCCGAAATACCACCAGTTCAACCTGAGCGTCGAGTACGCGCTGTCCAAGCGCACGAGCGTCTACGTGATGGGTGCGTTCCAGAAGGCGGCGGGCGACGCGCCGGTCGCGCAGATCGCGGGCTTCAATCCGTCCGGCAACCAGAAGCAGGCGGTCGGGCGCGCGGGGATCCGGCACGTGTTCTGACGTTTTCGACGGCTGACGGCCGGCTGCGGCATCTGCGCCGCCGTTCGTCACGCGCCGTTCGACAACGCGGCGGCGCCCCTTCCATTTCGTTCCTTCATAAAATTCGATCAGTATGACTATTCATTCGAACCGGAATACCCGCCGGCGCAAGCACCTGATATCGACCGTCGGCACGGCGCTGATCGCCTGCGCGATCGCCGACGATGCGGCGGCCCAGTCGTCCGTCTCGCTGTACGGGCTCGCCGACGTCTACGTCGGCACGCAACGCAGCCTCGGCAGCGCACGCGCCTATGCGATGAATTCGGGGGGCTTCACGACGAGCTTCTGGGGCATCGGCGGGCGCGAGGATCTCGGCGACGGCTATGCGCTGCAGTTCGCGCTCGAGGCATTCATGCGGCCATCGAACGGCGGCGCCGGCCGCTTCGGCGGCGATACGTTCTTCGGGCGCAACGCGTATGTCGGCGTCGCGACGCCGTACGGCGTGCTGCGCGCGGGGCGCAACACGACGCCGTATTACATCTCCGTCGTGCGCTTCAACCCGTTCTCGACGTCGTTTGGTTTTGCGCCGGCGCTGAACCAGATGTACAAGGGCGTGGCGGGGCAAGGCCTCGTCGGCGACAACGGCTGGAGCAATTCGGTCCTGTATTCGACGCCCGGCACACAGGCACTGCAGGCGAGCCTGATCTATGCGACCGGCAACGCACCGGGCCACGCCGGCGCGAACCAGTGGGGCGGCAGCATCACGTACGACCGGCAACAGGCGTTCAGCGCGACGCTCGCATTCCAGCAGGCGAAGTACGACCGTGCGCCGGGCGACCTGACCACGTCCATCGCCGGCTTCACGCAGCAGGACGCCGTGCTGGCCGGCGTCGGCTACGACCTGAAGTTCGTGAAGTTCACCGCGTTCTACCAGTACGTGCACGACGCGATCGACGGCGGCGGGCTCGGCACGCATAGCGGGCAGATCGGCGCGGCGGTGCCGCTCGGCTTCGGCACGGTGCTCGCATCGGTCATGGCCGCGAAGAGCCACGGCCGCGACCGCCCGTCACGCACGACCTGGGCGCTCGGCTACGACTACCGGCTGTCGAAACGGACCGACGTCTACGTCGCGTTCATGCGCGACCGCGCGAGCGGTTACGGGAATGGCGATTCGGCTGGACTCGGCCTGCGCACCGCCTTCTGAGCCGCGCACGCCGGCGCGACGCGACGGCGGCCGCATGCGACGCACACCCGCTACGCGTCGGCTGCCCCGTGCAGCAGCAACACCGCGTCGCGCTTCTCCAGCAGATGCCGCCGCAGGATCGCGGCGAGCGCCTTGCCGTCGCGCGCCTCCAGCGCCTTGATCATCTCCTCGTGATCGTGCACCGCGCGATCCCATTTCTCGACGTGCTGGTTCGAGCGGAACCGCATCGACATGATCCGGCGATTGATCGATTGATACGTCGCGCGCAGCGCCGAGTTGCGCGCCGCCTCGTTGATGCGGTCGTGGATCTCCTGGTTGCGGCTGTAGTAGCCCGGCAGGTCGTTCTGCAGCCGGCACGCGAGCATCGAGTAATGCAGCGCCTTGATCTCCGCGAGCTCGGCCGGCGTGATGCGCTCGCAGGCCAGCTCGCCTGAAAACGCCTCCAGCCCCGACATCAGCTCGAAGGTCTCGCGGATCTCCGATTCGCTCATCCGGTACACGCTCGCGCCGCGGTTCGGCGACAGCACGAGCAACCCCTCGGCCGCCAGCACCTTGAACGCCTCGCGCAACGGCGTGCGCGAGATGCCCAGCGTTTCGCACAGCTCGCGCTCGTTCAGCCGCATGCCCGGCGTCAGCACGCCCTCGACGATGAATTTGCGCAGGTGCTCGACCACCGTGTCGTGCAACCGCTGCCGCTCGAGTTTCGGCAGTGCCGGCGCGCCGCCGGCATGCTCCAGTTCGTTCAAATCTTGCATGCAAAGTCCTTCCTTCTTGCTTCACGCGATTCTACTGCAACTCGCCCGACCCGAATATCGCACCGCGAATGTCGGGTAAACACCGGCATCTTCGGCGAAATCAATACTTGGTTTCGTGGCGATCGCTCTGCTAAAGTATTTTGCATGCAAAATTCAAAATGCAACCAAGGAGACAGAACTGCCATGCTGCATCTCGACTTCCATCCGTCCGGCCGCCACTTCCTGCAGATTCCGGGGCCGAGCCCGGTGCCCGACCGCATCCTGCGGGCGATGAGCTATCCGACCATCGACCACCGTGGCCCCGAATTCGGCGCGCTCGGCCTCAAGGTGCTGGCCGGCATCAAGAAGATCTTCAAGACCACGCAGCCGGTGGTCATCTATCCGGCCTCGGGCACGGGCGCATGGGAAGCCGCGCTGACCAATACGCTGAGCGCCGGCGACACGGTGCTCATGTACGAGACGGGTCATTTCGCGACGCTGTGGAAGAAGATGGCCGAGGCGCTCGGCCTGAAACCCGAATTCCTCGGCCTGCCGGGCATTGAAGGCTGGCGCCGCGGCGTGCAGCCCGACATGATCGAAGCGCGCCTGCGCGCGGACACCGCGCACGTCATCAAGGCCGTGTGCGTGGTGCACAACGAGACGTCGACCGGCGTCACGTCCGACATCGCCGCGGTGCGCCGCGCGATCGATGCGGCCGGCCACCCGGCGCTGCTGATGGTCGACACGATCTCGGGACTCGCATCGGCCGATTACCGCCATGACGAATGGGGCGTCGACGTGACGGTGTCCGGTTCGCAGAAGGGGCTGATGCTGCCGCCGGGCATCAGCTTCAACGCGGTGTCGCCGAAGGCGCTCGCGGCGAGCGGGCACGCGACGCTGCCGCACGCGTTCTGGGGCTGGCACGAGATCATCGAAGCGAACCGGAACGGCTACTGGCCGTATACGCCGAACACGAACCTGCTGTACGGGCTCGCCGAAGCGCTCGACATGATCCTCGGCGAAGGGCTCGACAACGTGTTCGCGCGCCACCAGCGGCTCGCCGAGGCGACGCGCCGCGCGGTGCGTGCATGGGGCCTCGAAATCCAGTGCGCGGACCCGGCCGTCTACAGCCCGGTGCTGACCGGCGTGATGATGCCCGACGGCGTCGACGCGGACGCGGTGCGCAAGCTCATCTACGAGCGCTTCGACATGTCGCTCGGCCAGGCGCTCGGCAAGATGCGCGGGAAGATGTTCCGCATCGGCCATCTCGGCGACTGCAACGACCTCACGCTGATGGCCACGCTCGCCGGCTGCGAGATGGGGCTGACGCTCGCGGGCGTGCCGCTCGCCGGCAGCGGCATCGTCGCGGCGATGGATTTCATCGCATCGAGCACCCACACGCCCGCACTGCGCGCGGCGGCCTGATCGCGCGCGCCGGCGCGTCGCCGTCGGCACGCCGCCCGTTCCCCGTTGCGGCCCGCGCACGATGCGCGGCCGCGCTGCTGCCGCGGCAAACCGGCCCCAGAGCCGGCGCGGTTGCAGCTACAAGCCAGACAACATCAAGGAGACGCAACATGAAGCTGTTCCGAGCGACCAGCATCGTGCTGGTGATGCTGTGCGTGATGTACTTCATCACGTACCTCGATCGCGTGAACGTGAGCACGGCCGCCGCCGGGTTCAGCCGGGAATTCGGGCTGAACCGGACGGAGATCGGCCTCGTGTTCTCCGCGTTCGCGTATCCGTACCTCGTATTCCAGATCATCGGCGGCTGGGTCAGCGACCGCTTCGGCGCGCGCCGCACGCTGCTCGCATGCGGGTTGCTGTGGGCCGTCGCGACGCTGCTCACCGGGATGGCCGGCGGCCTGATGTCGCTGCTCGCCGCACGGCTGCTGCTCGGGCTCGGCGAAGGCGCGACGTTCCCGGCCGCGACCTCGGCGATGTCGCGCTGGGTGCCGCGCGAGAAGCGCGGTTTCGCGCAGGGCATCACGCATGCGTTCTCGCGCGTCGGCAATGCGGTCGCACCGGCCGCGGTCGTCGCGGTGATGGCCGTGTACGGCTGGCGCGAATCGTTCTACATCTGCGGCGTGATCAGCATCGTGTGGGTCGCGATCTGGGCGCTCGTCTACACCGAACACCCGAAGGATCACCCGCGCATCACGCAGGCCGAGCTCGACACGCTGCCGCCGCCGAAGCCGAAGCCCGCGACGGTGCCGTGGGGCCCGCTGTTCCGCCGGATGATGCCTGTCACGATCGTCTACTTCTGCTACGGCTGGACGCTGTGGCTGTTCCTGAGCTGGATCCCGCAGTACTTCCTGCACAGCTACGACCTCGACCTGAAGAAATCGGCCATCTTTGCATCGGCGGTGTTCTTCGCGGGCGTGATCGGCGACACGCTCGGCGGCCTCGTCACCGACCGCATCCTGACGCGCACCGGCAACCTCAAGCGCGCGCGCAGCTGGATGGTGTCGATCTGCATGCTGTTCACGCTGCTGTCGCTGTTGCCGCTGCTGTTCACGCATCATCTTTACGTATCGATGGCGTGCCTCTCGGCCGGCTTCTTCTTCGCCGAGATGACGATCGGCCCGATGTGGGCCGTGCCGATGGACATCGCGCCGGAACACTCCGGCACCGCGAGCGGGATGATGAACTCCGGCTCCGCGCTCGCCGCGATCCTGTCGCCGGTGATCTCCGGCTACGTGATCGACCGCTTCGGCAACTGGGAGCTGCCGTTCATCGGCAGCATGGTGCTGATGGGCGTGGGCGTATTGCTCGCGTTCCGCATGCAGCCCGACAGCCGCTTCACCGAATCGGGCACCGAGCAACCCGCCGCCAAGCGGTCGCCGGCCTGATGCCGATCAGTGCGCCGCCGGCATCGCGGCGCCCCCCTTTTCCCTCTCGTCATCCATGACCCAACACGCTACCCATGATCTGGCCGCCCGGCTCGTCGCCGGCTGGCAACACGGCATCGCGTTCGCCACGCTGCCGCCCGAACTCGTCCCCGCCAGCGCCGACACGGCCTATGCGGTGCAGGCGCACATCCTCGCCGAACGCCGCGCCGCGATCGGCGCGTGGAAAGTCGGCGCGAAACAGCCCGACGGACCGATCCAGTGCGCGTCGCTGCCCGACGATTGCCGGCACGCGAGCGGCGTCACGCTGCCGCGCGGCGCGTTCCGGCCGCTCGGGCTCGAACTGGAAATCGCGTTCCGCTTCGGCCGCGCATTCGCGCCGCGTGCCGACGCATATGCCGACGACGAAGTGTTCGACGGCATCGCGCAGATGGGCGCCGCGATCGAGATCGTCGCGAGCCGCTATCGCGAATGGCCGGACGTCGCGCCCGCCGCACAGCTCGCCGACCTGCAGAACCACGGCGCGCTCGTGCTCGGCGAGATGACCGGCTACCGCGCCGATTTCCCGTTCGTCGCGCCCGGCCCGGCGTTCGCGTTCGACGGGCAGGACATCGTCGGCGCCGCGTCGGGCACGAACCCGGCCGGCGATCCGCGCCGCCTGCTGCCGTGGCTCGTGAATCACGCGTCGCGGCGCGGCATCGCGCTGCCGGCCGGCACCGTCGTCACGACCGGCTCGTACACGGGCATGTTTTTCCCGCGGGCCGCGGGCACGGCCGCCGGCTGCATCCCGGGATTGCCGCCCGTGAGCGTCACGCTCGCCTGATCCTTGCCCGATCCTTGCACGACCCGCCTTCAACCGACAACCGACCGCCGCCATGAAATCCGCCGTCTCGCCTTCGCTGGTTCGCCCCGTCCATCTCGTGCCGTCGCAACGCGCCGCGCTGTCGCCGCTGTTCGAGCAGTTGCGCACCGAACTGCGCGGCGACGTCCATGCCGACCGCGCCAGCCGCGGCCGTTACGCGACCGACGCGTCGATCTACCAGATCATGCCGCTCGGCGTGGTCGTGCCGCGCGACCAGGACGACCTGCGGATCGCGCTCGACATCGCACGCGACCGCAAGATTCCGGTGCTCGCGCGCGGCGCCGGCACGAGCCAGTGCGGGCAGACGGTCGGCGAGGCGCTCGTCGTCGACAACAGCAAGTGGCTGAACCGGATCGTCGAATTCGATGCGCAGGCGCGCACCGTGACGGTCGAGCCCGGCATCGTGCTCGATCACCTGAACGCGTGGCTGAAGCCGCACGGGCTGTGGTTTCCGGTCGACGTATCGACCGGCGCGCAATGCACGATCGGCGGGATGGCCGGCAACAACTCGTGCGGATCGCGCTCGATCGAGTACGGCAACATGGTGCACAACGTGCTCGCGATCGACGCGATCCTCGCCGACGGCAGTGCCTGCCGGTTCGGCTCGCTCGCGCAGCCGGTCACCGATCGCCGCACGCTCGACCTGCTGCACGGCGTCGAGCGGATCGCGACGCGCGAGCGCGACGAGCTCGTCGAGCGCGTGCCGAAGGTGCTGCGCCGCGTGGCCGGCTACAACCTCGACCTGTTCGACTGTCAGAACCCGCGCGCCTATACCGACGACGGCCATGCGAATCTCGCGCACCTGCTCGTCGGCTCGGAAGGCACGCTGGCCTACAGCCGCCAGATCACGCTGAAGCTCGCGCCGCTGCCCGCGCACAAGACGCTCGGCGTCGTGAACTTCCCGACCTTCTATCAGGCGATGGATGCCGCGCAGCACATCGTGAAGCTGAAGCCGGTGGCCGTGGAGCTCGTCGATCGCACGATGATCGCGCTATCCATGGAAAACCCGGCGTTCCGGCCCGTGATCGAACGGGCGCTGGTCGGGCAGCCCCAGGCGATCCTGCTCGTCGAGTTCGCGGGCGAATCGCGCGATGCGCAACTGACGCAGCTCGACCGGCTCGCCGAGCTGATGGCCGATCTCGGCCTGCCCGGCAGCGTCGTGAAGATGACCGACGCCGGCGCGCAGAAGGCCCTGTGGGACGTGCGCAAGGCCGGGCTGAACATCATGATGAGCATGAAGGGCGACGGCAAGCCGGTGTCGTTCATCGAGGATTGCGCGGTGCCGCTCGAACATCTCGCCGAATACACGCGCCGCCTGACCGAGGTGTTCCACAAGCATGAAACCGAAGGCACGTGGTACGCGCATGCGAGCGTCGGCACGCTGCACGTGCGGCCGATCCTCGACATGCGGCGCGACGGCGCAACCCGGATGCGCGAGATCGCCGGCGAAGCGGCCGCGCTGGTGCGCGAGTACAAGGGCGCCTATTCGGGCGAGCATGGCGACGGGCTGTGCCGCGGCGAATG
Source organism: Burkholderia sp. IDO3 (assembly GCF_003366075.1). Classification (NCBI taxonomy): domain Bacteria; kingdom Pseudomonadati; phylum Pseudomonadota; class Betaproteobacteria; order Burkholderiales; family Burkholderiaceae; genus Burkholderia; species Burkholderia sp. IDO3. The sequence goes on along the minus strand of NZ_CP028962.1, from coordinate 135,082 downwards.
GGTCGCGTGGCAGTACGGCCCGCGCCTGAACGCCGCGTTCGCGGAGATCAAGCGGCTGTTCGATCCCGACAACCGCTTCAACCCGGACAAGATCGTCAATCCGCCGCGCATGGATGCGCGCGAGCACTTCCGTTTCGCGCCCGGCTATGCGGCGCTGCCGCTGCAGCCCGCGCTCGACTGGTCGGCCTGGAACGTCACACGCAACCCGCTGACCGGAGAGGAAACCGAACCGGGTAGCGGCACGGACATCACGCACGGGCTCGCGTCGGCCGTCGAGATGTGCAACAACAACGGCCACTGCCGCAAATTCGACGCGGGCACGATGTGTCCGAGCTATCGCGTGACGCGCGACGAGCAGCACGTGACGCGCGGCCGCGCGAATACGCTGCGGCTTGCGGTGACGGGCCAGCTCGGTGCCGACGGCCTCGCCGGCGACGACGTGAAGGCCGCGCTCGATCTGTGCGTGTCGTGCAAGGGCTGCAAGCGCGATTGCCCGACCGGCGTCGACATGGCGCGTTTCAAGATCGAAGCGCGCCATGCGCGGAACCGCACGCACGGCACGACACTGCGCGAACGACTCGTCGCGTATCTGCCGCGTTATGCGCCGTGGGCTTCGAGGATGCGCGGCGCGCTCGCGTTCGCGAACGGCATGCCGGTCGTTGCGCCGGTGATGAAGCGGTGGATCGGCCTCGCGCCGCAGCGCGCGCTGCCCACGTTTGCGCGGCCGTTCCTGGCGGGTGCGGGTGCGGCTTCGATGCCGGCGCCAGACCCGCAAGCCGGTTCGATCACCCGCGAAGTGCTGCTCTTCGTCGATACGTTCAGCAACTACCAGGAGCCGGACAACGCGCGCGCCGCGCGGGCCGTGCTCGAAGCGGCCGGCTACACCGTGCATTTCAACGCGCGGCAAGGTGAACGGCCGCTGTGCTGCGGCCGCACGTTCCTCGCGGCCGGCCTCGTCGACGAAGCAAAGGCTGAAGCGAAACGCACACTCGATACGCTGCGGCCGTATCTCGAACGCGGCGTGGCGATCGTCGGGCTGGAGCCTTCGTGCCTGCTGTCGATGCGCGACGAGTTTCTCGCGTATGGCTACGGCGACGAAGCGACCCGCCTCGCCGGTCATGCATTGCTGTTCGAGGAGTTTCTGGTTCGCGAGCAAGCGGCCGGCCGGCTGTCGCTGCCGCTGCGTGCGCTCGACGGAACCGCCGAGGCGCTGGTGCACGGCCACTGCCATCAGAAGGCATTCGACGCGTTCACGCCGGTGCAGACCGTGCTGCGCTGGATTCCCGGATTGAAGGTGTCGCCGGTCGAATCGTCGTGCTGCGGGATGGCCGGCAGCTTCGGTTACGAAGCCGAGCACTACGATGCGTCTCAGGCAATGGCCGAGCTGTCGCTGCTGCCGGCCGTGCGCGCGCGGGCCAACGGTGCGATCGTCGTCGCGGACGGGACGAGTTGCCGGCACCAGATCCGCGACGGCGCGCAGACGCAGGCCGTGCACGTGGCACGCGTGCTGCAGCGCGCGCTGCAAGGCTGACGGCCGCGCCGACGCTCAGGCACGCCACCCGGCGCGCAATGGCCCGGTGACGGCGGGCCGCCGCAGGCGCATCACTGCACCTCGCCCATCCCGCCCATCAGCGTCATCAACTGCTCCCGCAGCCACTGACTCCCCTGGTCCTGATCGGCACTGCGATGCCAGTAGCAGAAGTATTCGAGCCCCGGCATCTCGAACGGCAGTTCGAGAATCCGCGCCGGATAGCGCCGCAACAGCCGCAGCGGCGCCGTCAGCGCGAGATCGCCACGCATCGCGATCAGCGGCGCGACCATGTAGTGCTGCACGCGCATCTGGATGTTGCGGCGCAGCCCGAGCCGCGTCAGTTCCGCATCGACGTGTCCGCTGCCCTGGCGGCGGCTCGACACGTGGATGTGTCCCATCGACAGGTAGTCGTCCAGGGTCAGCGTGTCGCCCTTGAACGGGTGGTCGTCGCGGATCATGCACGCGTAGCGGTCGCGCACGAGCAGCGCCTGGTGCAGGTGTGGATCGGCAAGCAGCGGCGCGTCGATCGCGATGTCGACGGAGCCGTTGGCGAGCGCGGTCGCGACTTCGCGGCGGTCCATCGTATAGCTGCGCACGTGCATGCCGGGCGCATGCGTCTGCAGCAGTTCGCCGAGCGCCGGCAACAGCAGCGCCTCGGTCAGGTCGCTCATGCTGAGCCGGAACACGCGTTCGGACGAAGCCGGGTCGAACACGTCGCCTTCGTGCGCGCTCGAATCGAGCAGCTGCAACGCCTCGCGCACGCGGCCGACGATGTTCTCGGCCATCGGCGTCGGCATCATCCCGGCCGGCGTGCTGACGAACAGCGGATCGTTCAGTGTCTTGCGCAGCCGCGCCAGCGCGTTGCTGACGGCCGGCTGCGTGAGGTTCAGCACCTCCGCCGCGCGCGTCAGGTTGCGCTTGTTGTAGATCGCCTCGAATACGACGAACAGGTTCAGATCAATCTTCGAAAGGCGCATCGCCGAATCTCCTTGCCGAGATCTTACGGCGCGCGCCGTTCGTTCGTCCACGTCGCGCCGCTCAACCGCGCGGCGGGCGCGTCAGGTACGGCTCGGTCGATCCGCGCACGGCATCCTTGATCTCCATGCGCGCGATCGCCTGCAGGTGCACCTCGTCCGGACCATCGGCGAAGCGCAGCGCGCGGCCCCAGGTCCACAGATCGGCGAGCGGCGTGTCGGGGCTCAGGCCCATCGCGCCGAACACCTGCATCGCGCGGTCGCACACGTCCGTATAGACGGTCGGCACGAGCGCCTTGATCATCGAAATCTCCTTGCGCGCGGCCTTCGCGCCGACCTTGTCGATCATCCACGCGGCCTTCAGCACCAAGAGGCGCGCCTGGTCGATCTCGATGCGCGAGCGCGCGATCCATTCGCCGATCGTGCCATGCCGGTTCAGCGGCTTGCCGAACGCCTCGCGCGACTGCGCGCGGTCGATCATCAGCTCCAGCGCGAGCTCGGCCGCGCCGATCGAGCGCATGCAGTGGTGAATGCGGCCCGGGCCGAGGCGCGCCTGCGCGAGCGCGAAGCCGCTGCCTTCCTCGCCGAGCAGGTTGCGCGCCGGCACGCGCACGTTGTCGAACGTGATCTCGCAGTGCCCTTCCGGCGCGTAGTGGTTGACCACCGTGATGTTGCGCACGATCGTCAGGCCCGGCGTGTCGCGCGGCACGAGGATCATGCTCTGCTGCCGGTGCGTTTCCGCATCGGGGTCGGTCTTGCCCATCACGATGAAGATCTTGCAGTTCGGATGTGCGGCGTTCGTGATGAACCACTTGCGGCCGTTGATCACGTAGTCGTCGCCGTCGCGCTCGATGCGCGTCGTGATGTTGGTCGCGTCCGACGACGCGACGTCGGGCTCCGTCATCGCGAACGCCGAGCGGATCTCGCCGCGCAGCAGCGGCAGCAGCCACCGTTCGCGCTGCTCCGGCGTCGCGAACATGTGCAGCAGCTCCATGTTGCCAGTGTCCGGCGCATTGCAGTTGAACACCTCCGACGCCCAGCCCACGCGCCCCATGATCTCGGCGAGCGGCGCATATTCGAGGTTCGTCAGGCCCGTGCCCGGCTCGTCGTCCTTCAGGTGCGGCAGGAACAGGTTCCACAGCCCTTCGGCCTTCGCGCGCGCCTTCAACTCCTCCATGAACGACACGGGGTACTGCCCCGCATGCACTTCCTCGTTCCATTGACGGATGCGCGGCACGATGTGCGCATCCATGAACGCGCCGACGCGTTCGCGCAGTTCTTCCACTTTCGGGGTGTAGCCAAAATCCATGATCGACTCCTCGAGATTCCGTGTTCCGTTCGTTCGGTTCAGAAGGCCGAGACGCCGCCGTCGACGGCGACGGCCTGCCCGGTCAGATACGTGTTTTCCTTCGCGCACAGCGTGAGCATCGTCGCGACGATTTCTTCCGGGCGGCCGAGCCGCTTCATCGGCGAGCCCTGCGCGAGGAAGTCCTGGCGCTCGCCGATGTCGCTGTCGGTGACCATCGGCGTCGTGCTGTAAAACGGGCACACCGCGTTCACGCGAATGCCGTGGCGCGCGTATTCGAGCGCGGCCGTCTTCGTGAGCCCGATCACCGCGTGCTTCGACGCCGCATAGGCGGCCAGCTTCGGCGCGCCGCCGAGCCCCGCCATCGACGCGACGTTCAGGATCACGCCTTCGCGCTGCGCGAGCATCTGGCGAATCTGGTGCTTCATCCCGAAGAACACGCCTTTCGCGTTCACCGCGAAGCTCAGGTCGAGATCGGCTTCGTCGGTATCGATCAGCGCCTTCAGCGGCGGCGCGATGCCCGCGTTGTTGATACCGACGTCGAGCCGCCCGAAGCGCGCGACCGCCGCCTGCACCAGCGCCGCGACCTCCGCTTCGATCCGCACGTCGCAGCGCTGCGCGATCACGTCGGCGCCGGCCGCGCGCAGCGGTGCGGCCACGCGTTCGAGTGCTGCAGCGTTCAGGTCGCCGAGCGCGAGCCGCGCGCCCATCGCGGCCAGCTCGCTCGCGAGCAGCGCGCCGAAGCCGCTCGCGGCACCGGTGATCATCACGGCCTGCCCGGCGTAGCTGTCGAGTTTCATCGCGCGCTCAGATCGTCAGGCCACCGTCGACGACGATGCATTCGCCGTTCGTGTAGCTCGCCGCGTCCGACACGAGATACAGCACCGTGCCGGCCATCTCGCGCGGCTCCGCATGGCGGCGCAGCGGGATCTTGCCCATCCAGGTTTCGTAGATGTCCTTGTCGGCGAACAGCGCGCCGGCGAACTTCGTCTTCGTGAGGCCGGGCAGCAGCGCGTTCACGCGAATGCCGAGCGGCCCGCACTCCTTCGCGAACGCCTTCGTCATGTTGACGACCGCGGCCTTCGTGATCGAATAGATGCCTTGCCGGTCGCCCGGCTGCAGCGCATTCACCGACGCAGTGTTGACGATCGCGCCGCCGCCGTTCGCCTTCATCAGCTTGCCGGCCTCGACCGACATGAAGAAGTAGCCGCGGATGTTCACGTCGACCGTCTTCTCGTATGCGGCGAGATCGGTATCGAGGATGTGCCCGAAATACGGGTTCGCGGCCGCGTTGTTCACGAGGATGTCGAGTCGGCCGTGCTTGCCGCGGATCGTCTCGAACGTCGCCGCGATATCCTCCAGCCGCCCGACGTGGCACGCCAGCGCTTCGGCGCGGCCGCCCGCCGCGACGATTGCGTCCGCAACCGCCTGGCAGTCGTCGAGCTTGCGGCTCGACACGATCACGTGCGCGCCCTGCTCCGCCAGCAGCTTCGCGATTTCCTCGCCGATGCCGCGGCTTGCGCCCGTCACCAGTGCGATCTTTCCCGTCAGGTCGAACAGATTCGTTGCCATGTCGTCGTGCTCCTCCATTGATATGTTTGACCGTGCCGCCGCGCCACCGCCCGGCGGCTGCGGCGATTCCGGCGTTCAGCGCTGCGTGCCGATCACGTCCACGGCCAGTTCGGCCAGCCGGCCCGTCATCGCGCCGACACGCAACGCCTGCTCGCTCGACGCATTGCCCTGCAGCGCGCGCGCCTTCACGCCCTGCGCGATCGCCGCGAGCCGGAAGAAACTGAAGGCCAGATAGAAATGCCAGTCGCGGATCGGTTCGATCCCGCGCAGTTCGCAATAGCGCGCGACGATCGCCGCTTCGTCGGGAATCCCGAGTTCCGTGCGATCCTGGCCCGCGAGCCCGCGCACCTGGCCGCCCGACGGCAGCCGCAGGCACATGCAGAAATACGCGAGATCGGCGAGCGGATTGCCGAGCGTCGACAGTTCCCAGTCGAGCACGGCCTGCACGCGATAGCCGTCGCGCGCGAACATCAGGTTGTCGATCCGGAAATCGCCGTGAACCAGCGCGGGCCGGCCGATATCCTCGGGGCACGCTTTCGGCAGCCAGTCGATCAACGTCTCCATTGCGTCGAGACGCTCCGTTTCCGCCGCGCGATACTGCTTCGTCCACACGCCGATCTGCCGCTCGAAGTAGTTGCCGGGGCGGCCGTAGTCGGCAAGCCCCACCGCGTCGACGTCCACGTCGTGCAGCGCGGCCATCGTGCGCAGCAGCGCGTCGTAGCAGGTCGCGCGCTCGTCCTTCGGCAGTTCCGGCAGCGCCGGATCCCAGAAGATCCGGCCGTCCTCGAAGCTCATCACGTAGAACAGGCTGCCGATCACGTCGCGGTCTTCGCAGAGGTGATACGGATGCGCGACCGGCACCGCGGTGCCCGACAGCGCGCTCAGCACGCGGAATTCGCGATCGACCGCATGCGCGGATTTCAGCAGCTCGCCGGGCGGCTGGCGGCGCAGCACGTAGCGGCCGCTCTTCGCGTGCAGCAGGAAGGTCGGATTCGACTGGCCGCCGGCAAACTTCTCCATGTCGAGCGGGCCTTCGAAACCCGCTACGTGCGCTTCCAGATAGCGCGTGAGGCGGGCTACGTCGAGGGGCTGGGAAGGGTTCGTCATCGTCGCGATCGTTCGTGGGTCAGCCGTAGGTTCGCAGCGCATGTCGTTCGGGATCCTCCAGATGCGGGATGCCATTGAACGACGCGAGGTGGAACGCTTCGGCGTTGAAGAAAAACTGCGAAAGGCTGCTGTTGCGGATCTGCAGGTTCAGCGCGATCGCGCTCGACGGCGGTGCGTCGAGCACCTGCTGCACGGTCACCGAGATCGGGCCGCCGGAGCTCACCGCGAGCACGCGCCGGCCGCCGCCGTGGCGGATCGCGGCGCGCGCGTCGGCGACGCGCTGCTGGAAATGCGCCCAGGTTTCGGGGGCCGCGTCGCCGAGCTTGTCGTCGGCCCACAGGTACAGCACCTGCCGGAGCGCGCGAAAGTGCGCGTTCATCGAGCCGGCCGCGAGCCGCGCGATCTCCGGATAGTCGCGGGCGGCTGCCGCGAACAGCCCGTGGAAATCGTATTCGTTCAGGCCGGGATGGCGGTCGACCGGCGCGCCTTCACGGCCCATCCCGCGCAGGATCGCATCGACCGTCTGCGCGTGCCGGTGCATCGTGCCGCAGATCACGCGATCGAATGCGAGACCCTGCCGCGCGAAGTATTCGCCGAGCCAGACGCCTTGCTGCTCGCCCGCGGCGGACAGCCGGTCGTAGTCGTCCGTGCCGAACGACGCCTGCCCGTGCCGTACCAGAAAGAGTTCAGCCATTGCCTGCCCTGCCCGCCTGAGGGAAACCGAAGGCCCAGCATAGCGACCGGATCTATATTTTTGAAATTTATTTTCTGAATCAGTCAGTATTCATCGCGTGAATTCACCCTGGACAGACAACGTGCTTGCGCCGGCTTTCGTCCGCACCCCGCGTCGCGGTACGCGAATTGCGGCAGCCGCCACCGTCATGTCGAACACGTCCAGGAGGGGTGCGATGCTCGGTACGATCCTTATCATCATCCTGATTCTGATGCTCGTCGGGGCATTTCCGTCATGGCCTCACAGCCGAAGCTGGGGCTACTGGCCATCGGGGACCGTCGGGCTCATCGTCATCATCGTCGTGATCCTGGTGCTGCTGGGTCGCATCTAGGCAGGAAGGCGCGTGCCGTCGAACGGTCGCGCGCCTTCCTGTTTCGTCGTCGTGGCTTCTTTACAAAAAAAAAGCAAGCGATGAACGGCAAACCCGGCAGCGCTCGCCGGCCTGCGCATCGGCACCGCCGACCATGCGGTCAAGCCGTTCGATCCCGTCGAAGTCGTCGCGTGCCCGTCTCGCGCCCCACGCGCTCAAGCGGCGGCTCGAAACCCAGCAGCGTGTATTCCGCGACCGACACGGTCGATTTCGCCTCCCGCCCCTGCACGACGACGGCCCGCACCGCGCCGGCCCGGTCGAACTTCAGCCGCGTGCCCACGGTCGCCTGACGCAGCGCTTCCAGCTCCTCGACACGCGCGATCGCCAGCTTGCGTACCGCGCCGGACACGTACACCGGCAGGAACACCAACGCGATGAAGATCGACACCGTGTCCTTCGACACACTGTCCAGCATCGGCTGGCCCGACAGCACGAGCGACAGCGACGTCGCGCCGACGAAGATCGCCAGCACCGTCGCCCCCGCGCCGAGCGACGAGAAGCGCTCGGCCGCCTGCTTGGTGCGCGCCTTCACGAGCGCGCGCGCCGTCGCGGACGGCGCGAGCCATTCGCGCTTGGCGCCGTGAAACCCGGCGAACCCGAGCAGCAGCGTCATCGTGCCGCTCACGAGCAGCGCGCCGAACAGCGCGTCCAGCATTACGCAAACGAATTCGAGCACGAACACGGTGACGAGCGGCACCAGCAGCAGCCGGAACGAATAACCGTCGCGGCCATGCCCCTGGATCCACCATTTCACCGGCGGCAGTTGCCAGAAACGGCTGTCCCGGTGGCGTGCAAGTTGTTGTTCCATGTCCGTCCATTCCCGACTGTGCGATACCGCTTCGTCACTTCATCATCGCAGCGCGGCGGCACCGGCAGCATCGGCATCCGCGTCGATGCGCGCGCCCGCCGCACGACCATTCCGCATCATGCCGCAAGCGCTCGCGGCAAACCCGCGGCAGGTCCGCGCCCGGGCGCGGCGACACCGAATGCCTCAGGTTATCAATTGATCCAAAAGATTCATTAGACGATGCATCGCCCGGCGCGCGATGCTGGCCCGGCCCGTGAACGCGGTGTCGTTGCAACCCCGCGCACGACCTTGGAGCGAGACACATGAATACCGATCATCGTCAACGGCGCCACACGCTGTGGCTGCTGTGCGCGCTTTCGTTCATCCTCTACGTCGACCGCGTGAACCTCGCGACCGCGGCCGGTGCGATCAAGTCCGAACTCGGGCTATCGAACACCGAACTCGGCGTCGCCTTCTCCGCCTTCGCATATTCGTACGCCGTCTGCCAAGTTTTCGGCGGCTGGATCGCCGACCGCTTCGGCGCACGCATCACGCTGATCGGCTGCGGGCTGATCTGGGTCGCGTCGACCTTCATGACGGGCCTCGTGCACAGCCTCGCGCTGCTGTTCGCCGCGCGCCTGCTGCTCGGCATCGGCGAAGGCGCGACGCTGCCCGCGCAGGCGCGGGCGATCACGCACTGGTTCTCGCGCGAACGGCGCGGCGTCGTGCAGGGTTTCACGCATTCGTTCTCGCGGCTCGGCAACGCGGTCACGCCGCCGATCGTCGCCGCGCTGATGACGTGGCTGTCGTGGCGCGCGGCGTTCTTCGTGATCGGCGCGGTGACGCTGGTGTGGCTCGCCTGGTGGATCGCCGGCTTCCGCGAATACCCGCTCGGCGACGATGACAGCCGCACGCGCCCCGTCGCACGGCCCGCGCCGCCGTCCGGCCCGACGCCGTGGGGGCCGCTGTTCCGCCGGATGGCGCCGACGATCTTCGTGTACTTCTGCTACGGCTGGACCGCATGGCTGTTCTTCACGTGGCTGCCGACGTTCTTCCTGAACGGCAAGGGCCTCGACCTGAAGTCGACCGCGCTGTTCGCGTCGGGCGTGTTCTTCGCGGGCGTGGTCGGCGACACGGTCGGCGGCTGGCTGTGCGACCGCATCTACCGCCAGACCGGCAACCTCGCGCTGTCGCGCCAGAGCGTGATCGTCGCGAGTTTCGCCGGCGCGCTCGTGTGCCTGCTGCCGCTCGCGTTCGTGCATTCGACGGCCGGCGTCGCGCTGTGCCTGTCCGGGTCGTTCCTGTGTCTCGAACTGACGATCGGGCCGATCTGGGCGGTGCCGAGCGACATCGCGCCGAAACACGCCGGCATCGCGAGCGGAATGATGAATGCCGGTTCCGCGGTCTCGGGGATTCTGTCGCCGATCCTGTTCGGCTATCTCGTCGACCGAACCGGCAGCTGGACGGTGCCGTTCATCGGCTCGGTCGCGATGCTGCTGATCGGCATCGTCGCCGCGCTGCGGATCCGGCCCGATCGCGCGCTGTCGGAAGCCGCGCCGTCGCTCGTCGAAGCGCCGGCCGCGCCGTCGGCGCGCTGAAGCGGCGCGCGTCGGGTTCGCCTGCCTCAGTCGCCTCGCCGGTGTCGCCATCCCGCTTCACCGCGTTCCGTGATGGCAGTGGTTTGGTGTGCTTGGTGTGCTTGGTGTGCTTGGTGTGCTTGGTGTGCTTGGTGTGCTTGGTGTGCTTGGTGTGCTTGGCCTGCTTGGCCTGCTTGGCTGGTTCGGCTGGTTCGGCTGGTTCGGCTGGTTCGGCTGGTTCGGCTTGATCGGCTTGATCGGCTTGACCGGCTTGACCGGCCAGCGCGGTTGGCGCGGCTGGCTCGGCCGCCTCGGCTGACAAACCACGCCATTACGCATCGCCGTCATCCCCCGCCCCGTCCCGATGGAACAGCGCGAGAAACTGCTGCGCGGGAATGCTCAGCGGCCGGTCGCGCCGCACGAGGCTGCCGTACGACGGCAGCTTCTGGTCGAGCACGTAATCGAGGATCGCCACCAGCCCGTGCTCGGCGTTGCGCCGCGCGACGGTCAGCGGAATCACGCCGAGCATGTGCGAGCGGTCGACGAGGTTCATCGTCGTCAGGATCGAGCCTGTTTCGACGAGCCCGCGCGGCATCGGCTGGTGACGCGCGCGGAATTCGCGCTCCACCACTTCGCGCGCCGGGCTGCCGGCCGGCTGCAGGATCCACGCGTAATCGAGCAGCGCGTCGAATTCGACCGGCCCCGCGCCCGCGAGCGGATGGTCGCGGCCCGCGATGATCGCGAGCGCCTCGTCGTCCACCACGCGGAAATCGCAATCGGTACCGACGTTCCGGCCGATCACCACTTCGAGCACGCCTTCGCGCAATTGCGGCATCAACCGGTCGCTGGTGTCGACCGCGATGTCGATCGCGAGCAGCGGATAGCGCGCCTTCAACTGCACCAGCGCCTCGGTGAGCCGCCCCGGCGACGCCGCCATGATGCTGCCGATCGCGAGCCGCCCCGCGCTGCCGAGCTGCAGCTCGCCGAGCTCGCGGTTGAGCGCCTCCACGCTACCGCGGATCCCGCGGAAATAGCCGAGCACGCGCTCGCCGGCCCGGTTCAGCACGAGCCCGCGCCCGACGCGGTCGAACAGCCGCTGGCCGAGCGCGCTTTCCAGTTCGGCCAGCATTTTCGTCGCGGCGGGCTGCGTGAGGCCGAGCTGGCCGGCCGCCGCGCGCAGCGTCGAGCATTCGTCCACCGCGAGCAACAGCGCGATCTGCCGCATCCGCAGCCGGTTCAGCAATTGGGGAGTCGAGTCTCGTCGATCGATCGAGCCCATTTTTGATTACTCCAGGTTATCGATTCATCAAGAGTTTTCAATTTACCGACTCATTCCGTCTACCTAGCATGAACCCCATAGACCAACGGCCACGCGCCGCCACCGGAGACACAGCATGAACAAGCACCCGACCGCCGTCCGCCACGGAGGCGCCGCATGACGACCGCCGCTCCCCTGCCCGTCGTCGCGCTGACGCTCGGCGACCCCGCCGGCATCGGCGCCGAGCTGATCGCGAAACTGCTCGCGCGGCCCGACGCGACCGCCCGCGCGAACCTCGTGCTGATCGGCGACCGCTGGCTGTGGGAAGCCGGCCAGCGCGTGGCCGGCGTGACGGTCGACGTGGAACCCGTCGCGTCGCTCGCCGCCGTGCGCGGCCGGCCGTCCACCGCGCGCGCCGCGTTCGTCGCGGTCGACACGATCGATCCCGCGCAGGTCACCGTCGGCCAGGCGGGCGCCGCCGGCGGCCGCTCGACGCTGACCGTGCTCGACCAGTGCCTCGACGCCGCGCTCGCCGGCGACATCGACGCGATCTGCTTCGCGCCGCTGAACAAGTACGCAATGAAGCTCGGCGGCCTCCAGCACGACGACGAGCTGCACCACTTCGCCGCCGCGCTCGGCGTGACCGGCTACTTCTGCGAATTCAACACGCTCGGCGAGCTGTGGACCGCGCGAATCTCGTCGCATATCCCGCTGAAGGATGCGGCGGCCCAGCTGAGCGTCGAGCGGATCGAACAGGCATCCGAACTGATCTACCGGTCGCTGCTCGCGAACGGCGTCGCCGCACCGAAGGTCGCGATCGCCGCGTTCAACCCGCACGGCGGCGACGGCGGCAGCTGCGGCCGCGAGGAAGTCGACATCATCGAGCCGGCGGTGCGCAAGCTGCAGGCGCGCGCGTGGCCGACCGACACGCCGTTCCACGGCCCGTTCCCGGCCGACACGATCTTCCTGAAGGCGCAGGCCGGCGACTACCAGGCGATCGTCACGATGTACCACGACCAGGGGCAGATCGCGATCAAGCTGCTCGGCTTCTCGCGCGGCGTGACCGTGCAGGGCGGGCTGCCCGTGCCGATCACGACGCCCGCGCACGGCACCGCGTACGACATCGCGGGCCGCGGCAGCGCCGACGTCGGCGCGACCTGGCAGGCGCTGCAGATCGCGTGCCGGATGGGTGCCGCGCGCCGCACGTCCACCGTTTCCGCGTGACCCTCGCACGCCTTCTACACACGACAACATCGATTCCGGAGACACCATCATGAAGATCCGTTCCGTACGCGCCCGCGTATTCCAGTGGAAAGGCAAGACCGTCCCGCCGCAAGGCAACTTCTGCTCGAACGCGATGGACCTGCTGTACGCGCCGCAGGAGACGATGAGCACGTTCCGCTTCCATGCGTGGACGGTCGTCGAAGTCGAGACCGACGACGGCATCGTCGGCCTCGGCAACGTCGCGCTCGCGCCGCACGTCGCGAAGGCGATCATCGACCAGTACCTCGCGCCGCTCGTGATCGGCCAGGATCCGTGGGACTACGAATACCTGAACCAGCGGATGTACCGCGCGACCCACGCATGGGGCCGCAAGGGCATCGGCATGGCGGCGATCTCGGCCGTCGACATCGCGATCTGGGACATTCTCGGCAAGAGCGTCGGCAAGCCCGTGTTCAAGCTGCTCGGCGGGCGCACCAAGGAAAAGATCCCCTGCTACTACTCGAAGCTGTACCGCACCGACCTGAAGGCGATGCAGGAGGAAGCGCAAAAGTACCTGAAGGAAGGCTTCCGCGCGTTCAAGATGCGCTTCGGCTACGGGCCCGCGCACGGGCAGCAGGGCGTGATGGAGAACCTGAAATCGGTTGCGGCGATCCGCGAGGTGATCGGCTACGACAACGACCTGATGCTCGAGTGCTACATGGGCTGGAACCTCGAGTATGCGAAGCGCATCCTGCCGAAGCTCGAGAAGTACCAGCCGCGCTGGCTCGAGGAGCCGGTGATCGCCGACGACCTCGACGGCTACGCGGAGCTGAACCAGCTCACGAACATCCCGATCTCCGGCGGCGAGCACGAGTTCTCGCTGTACGGCTTCAAGCAGTTGCTCGACCGCAAGGCCGTGTCGGTCGTCCAGTACGACACGAACCGCGTCGGCGGCATCACGATGGCGCACAAGATCAACGCGCTGTGCGAGGCGTACAGCGTGCCGGTGATTCCGCACGCGGGCCAGATGCACAACTATCACCTGACGATGAGCACGCTCGCATCGCCGATGAGCGAGTACTTCCCGATGTTCGACGTGGAAGTCGGCAACGAGCTGTTCTATTACATCTTCGACGGCGAGCCGGTGGCCGAGAACGGCTTCCTGCAACTGCGCGACGACGTGCCGGGTCTCGGCCTCACGCTGAAGACCGAATTCCTCGACCAGTTCGACATCGTCGAGTGAGGGCCGCCATGAACGCACGCTACCAGGGCGTCTTTCCGGTCGCGCCGACGATCTTCGACGCGCACGGCGCGCTCGACCTCGACGGCCAGCGCCGCTGCCTCGACTTCATGATCGACGCCGGCTCGCACGGCATCTGCATCCACGCGAACTACTCGGAGCAGTTCGCGCTCGGCGACGACGAACGCGACCTCATCACGCGCACCACGCTCGAACACGTCGCCGGCCGCGTGCCGGTGATCGTCACGACGTCGCATTTCAGCGCGCGGATCTGCGCGGAACGCAACCGCCACGCGCAGGCGCTCGGCGCCGCGATGGTGATGGTGATGCCGCCGTATCACGGCGCGACCTTCCGCGTGCCGGAAGCGCAGGTGCGCGCGTTCTTCCGCGACGTCGCCGACGGCCTCGACATTCCGCTGATGATCCAGGACGCACCGGCGAGCGGCGTCGCGCTGCCGGCGTCGTTGCTCGCGACGCTCGCACGCGAGATCGACGCGGTGTCGTACTTCAAGATCGAGACGCCCGGCGCGGCGTCGAAGCTGCGCGAGCTGATCGCGCTCGGCGGCGACGCGATCGAAGGGCCGTGGGACGGCGAGGAAGGCATCACGCTGCTCGCCGATCTCGATGCGGGCGCGACCGGCGCGATGACGGGCGGCGGGTATCCGGACGGCATTCGCCGGATCACCGACGCGTATTTCGCCGGACGTCGCGACGAAGCGTGCGAGCACTACGCGCGCTGGCTGCCGCTGATCAACTACGAGAACCGCCAGTCGGGCTTCCTGAGCGCGAAGGCGCTGATGAAGGAAGGCGGCGTGATCGCGTGCGACCGGCCGCGCGCGCCGTGGCCCGACCTGCACCCGCAGGTGCGCGCGGGCCTGCTCGACGCGGCGCGGCGGCTCGATCCGCTCGTGCTGCGCTGGGGACGCTGACCCGACATTTGCCTGCACCCGCAACGCGCGTGCGTTGCGCATCGGCGTGACGGCGGCCCGACAGAAGGCCGCCGCCGCTCATCACATGGACTGGAGACACCATGAACCTGCTGAACCCCGCCAACCCGGCCTACGATGCCGGCGAAACCGTTCCGCGCCGCCGCTGGCTGCGCGTGATTCCGCCGCTGCTGCTCGCCTGCATCATTTCGTACATGGATCGCGTGAACATCGCGTTCGCGATGCCCGGCGGGATGAACGCCGATCTCGGCATGGACGCGACCATGGCCGGCCTCGCCGGCGGCATCTTCTTCTTCGGCTACCTGTTCCTGCAGATTCCGGCCGGCCGGCGCGCCGCGCTCGGCAGCGGCAAGAGATTCATCGCGTGGTCGCTCGTGAGCTGGGCGCTGCTGTCGGTGCTGACCGGGCTCGTCACCCATACGTGGCAACTTTTGACGCTGCGCTTCCTGCTCGGCGTGGCCGAAGGCGGAATGCTGCCCGTCGTGCTGACCATGGTCAGCCACTGGTTTCCCGACCGCGAACGCGGGCGCGCCAACGCGATGGTCATCATGTTCGTGCCGCTCGCCGGGATGATCACCGCGCCGCTGTCCGGCTTCATCCTCGCCGCGTACGACTGGCGTCACCTGTTCTTCATCGCGGGCGCACTGTCGGTGCTGTGCCTGGTCGCGTGGATGATGTTCGCCGACGACAGCCCGGAGACCGCACGCTGGGTGTCGCCGCGCGAAAAAGCGTACATCCTCGACGCGCTGCGCGAGGAACAGGCGCGCAAGCAGGCCGCCGGCACGCCGGCCGCCGCGTCGTTCGGCGCGATGCTGCGCAACCCGACGATCTGGCTGCTGATCGCGATCAACTTCTGCTATCAGGTCGGCATCTACGGCTATACGATGTGGTTGCCGACGCTGCTCAAGAACCTCACGCACGGCGGGATGGGGAAAGTCGGCCTGCTCGCGATGCTGCCGTATGTCGCGATGATGATCGGGATGTTCGGCACGTCGTATTTGTCTGACCGAACCGGCAAGCGCCGCCTGTTCGTGCTGCTGCCGCTGGTCGGCTTCGCCGCGTGCCTCGCGCTGTCGGTGCTCACCCACGCGTCGATGCTCGTGTCGTTCGCGTTCCTGATCGGTTGCGGCTTCTTCCTGCAGGCGGCGGCCGGCGTGTTCTGGGCGATTCCGCCGAAGCTGTGCAGCGTCGAGACGGCCGGCAGCGCACGCGGCCTGATCAACGCGCTCGGCAATCTCGGCGGCTTCTGCGGCCCGTATGCGGTCGGCGTGCTGACCCAGCACGTGAGCGCCGCGGCCGGCGTGTACAGCCTCGCGGTCACGCTCGCGGTGGCCGGCCTGCTCGCGCTGACGCTGCCCGGGCGCTGCGAAGACTGATACGCCTGATACGTGCGCGCCGGGATGCCGGCACGCGCACGAAACAACGGAGACTCACCATGAACGACATCCTGCTGCTGGTGCAGAAATGCGCCCATACCTTCAGCTTCTACGACCTCGAAACGAAAGCCGCGCTCAAGCATGTCGTGCTGCCGAACTTCCCGCACGAATTCACCGTCGACGTGAACAACCGCTACGCATACGTCGGCATCTTCGGGATCGAGACCGCGTGGTCGCGCGGCCATGAAGGCGATCACCGGATTGCCGAGATCGATCTCGTCGAGCGCACGCACACGCGCATGCTCGACCTGTGGCCGTACTACCGGCCGCACGGGATGGCGAGCGACCGCGACGGCCGGCTATACGCGATGAGCGAGGCGCACGACATGCTGCTCGTGTTCGACGAGCCGACCCGGCAGCCGGTGCCGAACATGGCCGTGCCGTCCGGCGGCGTGAAGACCCACCTCGTGACGCTCACGCGCGATGCGCGCCGCGCCTACGGCGTGCACCTGCTGTCGAACACCGTCACGCAGTTTCATCCGCGCGACGCGACCGTCGCGCCGCGCGCGGTGATGCCCGGCCCGCGCCCCGAAGGCAATGCGCTGTCGAGCGACGAGCGCACGCTGTTCGTCGCGAATCGCGGCGACGACACGCTCGTCGAGATCGACACCGACACGATGACCTGCGGCCGCCGCGTGAAGACGCGCAGCGATCCGAACCGCATCTACCGCACCACCGCGCCGGACGGCCGCGATCTGCTGCTGCTGACCAATTCCGGCGAACGGTCGATTTCGGTGTTCGACGCGCGGCAGCTCGAGGAGATCGAACGCGTCGCGCTGCCCGCGAATCCGACCGCGCTGTCGTTCCATCCGTCGCGGCGCGTCGCGTACGTGTCGTTCCAGGACGACTACGTGCGCGAGCTCGATCTCGATGCGTGGCGCTTCGTCGGCGCGCTGCCGACGCTGCGCGAACCGGATGCGTCGTATGTGCTCGCAGGCACGCGCTGAGCCACGCGGCGACGCACCGCCGTCGCCGAATGCGCGGCCGGCCAGGCTCGTCGACGCGCATCACCACCTGTGGCAGCTCGGCACGGGAGCACGCTATCCGTGGCTGCAGGCGCAATACGATCCGGCGCGCTTCATGTTCGGCGACTACGCGGCGCTGTGCCGCGATTTCGGCGTGGCCGATTTGCGGCATGCGGCACAGGGCGCGCCGATCGTCGCGAGCGTGCACGTCGAGGCCGAACGCGCGCACGACGAAGCGCTCGCGGAAACGCGCTGGCTGCATGAGGTCGCGGCCGCGCACGGGCTGCCGTCGGCGGTCGTCGCGTGGGTCGACCTGCTCGCCGGCGACGCGGACGAGCGGCTCGCCGAACAGGCCGCGTGGCCGCGCGTGCGCGGCGTGCGCTTCAAGCCGCGCACCGCTTCGGCGCCGGATGCCGACGTCGACGGGCCGGGCACGCTGCGCGATCCGCGCTGGCCGGCCGCGCTCGAACGGCTTGCCGCGCACGGCCTGAGCTGGGATCTGCGCGTGCCGTTCTGGCATCTCGGCGAAGCAGCCGCGCTGCTGGGTGAAGCGCCAGGTGTCGACGTGGTGCTCGAACATGCCGGGTTGCCGTGGGATCGGTCGGACGCCGGGCTCGCGCGCTGGCGCAGCGGGATGGAAGCGCTCGCGGCATCGCCGCGCGTGAGCGTGAAGATCTCCGAGCTCGGATTGCGCGATGCCGTGTGGAGCGACGCGGACAACGCGCGGATCATCCGCGACACGATCGCGATCTTCGGCTGGGAGCGCTGCCTGTTCGCGAGCAATTTTCCGGTGGCGGGGTTGCGCGTGTCGTATCCGGCGCTGCTGCGCACGTTCGCACGCGCGATGGCCGGCCTCGACGACGTCGCGCGCGCCGCGATCTGGCACGGCAACGCGATGCGCGTGTACCGGATTGCGTGACCGGGCTTGACCCGGCCCTTGGGGTCGCCTTTATGCTGGGTGCAACGAATCGACGGCAGACAGGGGTGACGAATGGGCACGTCCACGCTTCGCTTGAGCGCGTCGGCCGCCGCCGCGCGGCTCGGCGTATCGGTCAAGGCGCTGCGGCTCTACGAGCGGCACGGTCTGGTCGCGCCGCAGCGGACGCCGGCGGGATACCGCATGTACGGCCCCGACGACCTCGCGCGCGCAGCCGACATCGTCGCGCTGCGTGCGCTCGGCCTGAGCGTCGCGCAAGTCGCGAGCGTGCTCGACGGCGACGCGCGCAGTCTCGATGAAGCGCTCGCCGCTCACGAAGCGGCGCTCGACCACGGCATTCAGGATCTCGTCGGCAAGCTCGACCGCGTGCGCGCGATCCGCGCCGGCCTGGCACGCGGCCGGATGCCTGACGGCGGCGAACTGACGCGGCTGCTCGACGACGGCGGCGCCGGTATCGCGTTCAGCCTGCCGTGGCCGTGGGGCGGCGAGTGGTTCGAGTTTCGCGGGATCCGGCCGTTGAACTACATCATCGGCTCGCTGGGAAGCGGCAAGACCCGGCTGGCGATGCGGCTCGCCGACGCGCTGCCCGGCGCGGTGTTCGCGGGACTCGATCGATTGGACCACGCCGCGGCAGCGGCATCGGGCGCGCTGCGTGCCGATCCGGTATTGAAGGCGCGCGTCGAACGCGCATCGGCGTCGCTCGCCGCCGCCGGCGCGACGCAATCGCCGGCGCTGACCGCGCTGCTGGCGTGCCTCGAAGCGGATGGCCCGAGCGCACTGGTCGTCGACATGATCGAACAGGATCTCGACCGGCCGACCCAGCACGCGTTGATCGCGTGGCTGCGTGCGCGCGCCGCGACCGACGTGCGGCCGCTGTTCCTGATGACACGTTCGTCGGCGATCCTCGACCTGTCGGCGGTCGGGCCCGATGAAGCCATCATCCTGTGTCCGGCGAATCACGCGCCGCCTTCCCGCGTGGCGCCTTACCCGGGCGCACCCGGTTACGAAGCCGTGGCGACGTGCCTCGCGTCGCCGGAGATTCGCGAGCGGATCGCGCGGAGGCCGGACGCGGCGTGATTCGCCGCACGGCCTGCCTCGCATACCGGACAAATCCCAAGCAATTCGGCGCTTACCGGACATCGTCGACGCACGTGACGCAGCCGCCCTGGCCCGATGGCCAAAAGCGCGCGCCGCCGGCTGACCCCGCCTAATATGAAAGGCACCCGAAAGAAATCATTTCCGGTATCGTCCACGTCTCCAGTTCATGTTTCGCATGACCACACGCAATGAAAACCGTACCGGCCGGGCCGATATCGCCCCCTTCGACGACATGAGCCAGTTTCGCGTCACTTACGACGGTCCCGCACTCGAATCTTCCGAAATGGATGTGCGCGAACTCGCGCCCGCACTGCTTGCGATCGGCGCATTGCTCGAAGCTTCGGCCCGTGCGTTGTGCGGCGATCAGGTTCGACCGCAGGTGAACGTGCGCGGCAGCTTCAAGACCGGCAGCTTCGGCATCGACTTCACGCTCGCGACCTCGCTTCTCGGCCGCATGCGCGACATCCTGAGCGGCAACGAGAGCACGGCGCTTGCCAACGCGGTCACGATCCTGACCGCGCTCGGCATCGCCGCGCCCAAAGCGAGGAAGGGTCTCTTCGCCGTCCTCAAGTGGTTGCGCGGGCGCCCGATCCGGCAAGTACGAATGCAGGAGCACACCGCGTTGCTGTACGTGGACGACGAGCAACTCGAAATCGATCTGTCCGTCCTCACCCTGCTTCGGGACGTCGGCGTCCGACAGGCAACCGAGCAAGTGCTTGCCCCGCTCGCACGCGAAGGCATCGTGATGTTCGCCACCGGCACCGACACCGAGGTGTTCGAGACGGTCACCCGCGACGAGATCGCATGGTTTCACGCGCCCGGACAAGCCGACGCGCTCATTCTCGACGAACATCGAAAGATGGCGTTCTCGATCGTGTCGCTCGCATTCAAGGACGACAACACATGGCGGCTGTACGACGGCGCGTCGACGATTCACGCGGCGATCACGGATGCCGGCTTCCTGTCGCGCGTGAACAACAGCCAGATCAGTTTCACCAAGGGTGACGTGCTCGTCTGCAATGTCCGTATGCAGCAGTGGCAAACATCGGACGGAGCGAAAACCGAATACGAAGTCACGGATGTCCTCGAACATCGCCCGGCCGGGCGGCAGATTCCGTTGCCGGGCCTTTGACCGGCTTCGCGAATACTGCAATCATCGACGTCGAAGCTCGCCCCCCGAGCGCATCCACGTCGATCATGAAACCGGCGATCCGCCTTCGTCTCGCGTCCCCGTCCGACCTGCCCTTTCTGCTGACGCTGCGCCGGCTCACGATGACCGAACACCTGCAACGCGTCGGTGCACCCACCGACGACGAAGCGCACCACCGGCGCATCGCGGCGAACTTCGAAGACGCGATGATCGTCTGCGAAGGCACGCGCGCCAATGCGAACCCGATCGGCTTGCTGAAAGTGACGCGCGCCGCCGATGAATGGCACGTTCACCAGATCCAGATTCATCCGTCGCGGCAAGGGCACGGCATCGGCGAAGCCGTGCTGCGCGAACTGCTGACCGAAGCCGCACGCGAGCATGTACCCGTTTCGCTCAGCGTGCTGCATGGCAACCCGGCACGGCGGCTCTACGAGCGGCTCGGGTTCCGGTTCGCGTCGGAGACGGCAACCGGCACGAACCTGCTCTGGTACGCGTGAGGATCGCCCTGTCGCCCTTGATCTTCTTCGGTATCGGCGAGGCCGTCGCGCTGCGCCCGTCACGCCGGCTGGCGCGCTGCCGTGACGCGTGCATGACTTGCAGCCGGTCGGAATTCCCGTTCCGTGCACCGCTGTTCTCTCATACAATTCCCGTGAGGGTCGATACGCTGTCTCGCCCCTCTTCGCGGCCCGGCGCCGGCGCGACGACAACATTCAAACAACAGAGAACCGGGATCCGCCCTGCGCAACGCATGGACTCGCGGCCCGGAAAGAGAGACCACGGGACATGACACAAGCGCGCACAAGAACGACTGATTCGGCCACGCAATGGCGTACTTTCGGCGACGATATCCCGAAAGAGGAACTCGACGACGACAAGCTCGACGTCGCGCCGCTCGCCCGGAAAGTCGCCGGTTTCATCCGCAATCTCGACCACCCGCACAACGGCTACGTCCTCGGCTTGCATGGACCGTGGGGAAGCGGCAAATCCACGTTCCTCAACTTCGTCGTCAAGTGCCTCGGGACCACGACCGACGGGTCGACATCGGACGAAGACAAGATCCGGATCGTCGAATTCAAGCCGTGGATAGTCGCCGGTCACCAGGATCTGCTGGCCGCGTTCATCAAGGTGCTGTCGGAGTCGGCGTTTCCCCAAACGAAAGCGAAGAAGTTCTTTCGCTTCATGGCCCGGTCCGCCGACGGAAAAACCGGTGAAGTCATCGACGCCATCGCCAAGGTCGCGGTCGCGCTCGACAGCACGCTGGCCGGCGGCATGCTGACGAACGCGACGAAACTCGCCAAGGCGCCGGCCGCCAAGCTGCTCGAGAAGTATCTCGAGGAGCCGTCCCTGCAGGCCGCACACAAGACGCTGAAAGAGAAGCTCAAGGACAGCGGAATCCGCATCTTCGTGACCATCGACGACATCGACCGGCTGACACAGGAGGAAATGGTCACGATCATGCAGATGGTCAAGACCGTTGGACAGCTTCCGAACGTGGTCTACCTGCTGGCCTACGACCGGGCCAAGCTTCACGCCGCACTCGACACGCTCGATGTGGGGGACGGCGCCGGCTACGCAGAAAAAATACTCCAGCACGAGATCGAGTTGCCGGTGCCATCGCGGACCGTGCTGGTTCGCATCGTAGAGGACGATCTGAAACGGATCATCGGCAAGCGCGCCGGCGACTGGCGCTACCGGACGCTCATGTCCCGAGGCGTGACGCGATGGGTCAGGAAGCCTCGTGATGTCCATCGCCTGTCGAACGCGATCAGGTTTTCGTGGACCATCCTCCAGGACGAGCTCGATCCGGACGACTTGCTGGCCATGGAAGGATTGCGGCTATTCGAGCCCGATGTCTTCGAATGGATCCGCGACAACCACGATTTCATTTTCCGGGAAGGAAGCTTCAGGCTGGCCACCGACAGCGCCCGGAAAAAGCACGTCGATATGTTCATCAGTACGCTTCCACGCGGGACGAGCGCCGATACGACGTCGATACTGTCCATACTGTTCGGCAGCGACTTCTCTCACGCCCGAAGCCACGAAGACCCGGCATTCCGTCTCCACGACGCGAGCCGGCGGAGAATTTCCACGAAGCACAACTTCGACGCGTACTTCGCGCTGCAGCCTTCCCGGCCGTTCGTCGCGGAAACAGCCATCGATGACCTGCTGCGGCCCGACCAGGATGTCGACACCGTAGCCGGGTTGCTGTCCGACCTCATTTTCTCGGATAACCCGCATCGCGGCGCGATCACGATCGATCTGTTCGAGCAGTTGACGCTTCGGCTGGCAAAGAAGGAAATTCAGTCCGTCATCGCCGCGCCCCTTCTGGAAGCCATCTTCGCCATCGGCGAACGGTTTCTGCGCAAATTTTCCGCCCCTGATGCGGTATCCGTTTCGCCCCGCACCCGGCTCCTGGAACTCGTTGCCCAATTGCTGGAGACACTTCGAATGAACGAGTCCTACGCCAGATACGTGGTGCGTAGCATTTTCAAAAAGCGCATTTCGGCAATTTTCGCCGCCGACGTGTATGCGGAATGTTGCCTGCCGCCCGAAGGCTCGACTTCAGAAACCGGCACCAATGACAGGATTCCGGACGATATTGCCGAATACGTACAGCGGCGCCTGAAGGAACTGCTCGAACACGCCAGGGACGAGAAGCGGCTCGAGCGCGCCCCATATTTCAGAAATATCCTGACGGCATGGCGAGCGATCGAACGGAACAACTCGCGCTCGAACGCGCCCAATACCTGGCTGATCGGAGCGATCCGCGAATGTCTCAAGGCGATGGTTACGATCGCCCGGGAATTCGTTGTCGTCGGTGATCACGACGGCAAGATCGTCCATACATTTGCGGGCCATTCCTACCCGAAAGTCTATGAGAATCTCCTCACCGACATAAGCGACGCGGCCACGCATCACATGGAGAAGGACACGTGCCCGCAACGCGTGCGCGACCTGCTTTCGACGCTCGTGGACGGACTGGAAGCACTGCCGAACGTTCAGGCCATGCGAGCGATCGACCAGCGATTCGCGAACCTCCGGCCGGACAGTGACAATGTTCCGGAAGTACCCGAAGCCCGATGACGTCGTTCGCCGTCGCACGCCGGGACGCCCCTGCCCGGCGATGAGCGGGCGCGATCCTTTGCACCGATCCACTAGAATCGTCCGCCGTTCCCCTCCCCGTTCATGTCCGGACACCCGACACCGTGAAGTCCTCGATCCTCGCACTTCTGCTCACCGTCCCGTTTCTCTCCGCCGGGGCCCGCGCCGCCACGCCGACCCTGCTCGAACCCGGCATCTACCGGCTCGATCCGGACGGTTACCTCGCGATGCCGAAAGCGAAACCGGCAAGCTACGGCGAGATCGACGACGACTCGTTCGAACACGCGCTGCCGCCAGCCGCTCGGATCAGCTACGCGGTGGTCGCCCGCGATCCGGGTCGCACGCAGAATCGCGTGCTGTTCCTCGTCGACGGCGGGTATCACTACGACGTCAACAGCCCGAACAAGCTCTGCCCCGCGTACGCGTTTCCCGATTGGAACGAATACTCCGACGTGCAGCCGTTCTGCCGCACCAACATCTCCGGCGACGACGCCGCATTCAACTGGTCGACCAATGCGTTCACGGTCAGTTGGGGCAGCGACCGGAAGTACCTGCGCACCGACTACGACGACAAGGGCGAATCGCATCCCCGTTACGCGATCAAGCACCATGGCGACCGCTTCGTGCTCGCGACGCCGCGCGCGTATCAGAGCGTGCAGTACCTGACGAAAGACGTGCCGTTCTTCCCGGGCGCGCACCGAAGCGCATCGTCCGGCATGCTTCCCGCAGGCAGCTACGTGGTCGTCGTCGCATCCGGCCCGGAATGGGAAGAAGTCGAGCGCTTCGCCCAGGACGGCACGCCCACGCACGGCTGGATCGATCGTGACGATCTCGAAGACGTCAAATGGGTCGGTCAGCAGGCGACCACGAAGCAGTTCCGCTTCCGCGTCGCCTTCACGGCGGGAGCGAGCGACAACGATCCCGCGACGGCAGTCGCCATCGAGGTGCTCGATCGCGCAACCGGTAAACGCGTGCAGGTCATCCGCGATTTCTACGCGGACCCATGGGGCGAGAGCGACACGAGCCTCACACTGGTCGACGCCAATTTCGACGGCCATCCGGACCTGATGATCGGCGGCAGCTCCGGCGGCGCAGGGCCCAACAGCACCGACAACTTCTTCCTGTTCGACCCGAAATCCCGGCGCTTCGTGTTCGACCAGGCGCTGTCCGACCTGCCGCAGATCGGCTTCGATGCGCGCAGGAAGCAGGTTACCTCCGCTCACCGCAACAGCTGCTGCAGCCACTCGTCGGAAACGTGGCGCTATGAAGGCGGCCATCTCGTCGAAATCGCGAACTGGGACGAAAGCCTGTCTGCTGACGGCGCGTGGCTCGTGACGACCATCGGACATCTGCGCAACGGCAAGATGCGCTATCGCGTCACGCGCAAGCGGGCCGAACTGAACTGACCTGACGCGTCGTACGGACGAGGCGTACATTGCGGCAGGCCGCCTCTCCGGCCGCCTGCCATTCGAAGACACGCCGCCCGCCGCTTACGGCGTCCACCGATAAACGGTGATGCTGTTCCCCTTCACGTTGTTCTTCGTCACCACGTACTCACCGTTCGAGCGGCGATACGCGCGCACGCTGTACATCGCATCGATCGCGCTGCTGGTATCCACCGTCGCGGGGCTCGCGTTGACGAGCGTCGTGTCGAGCGTGCCGGTGTCGAGGTTGAATGCATCGATGTTCGGCCACAGCGGCCCGCTGCTGCTGAACCAGTAGCCGACGAACAGGTGATTGCCGGCCGCGTCGATCGACTTCGCGCCGCTGTGCGGCAGCGTGATCACCGGGTTCGGCTTCGTCGTGTTGCCCGCGAGCCAGCCGTGATACACCTCGATGCGCGTGCCGATCGACGTCCAGTCGGTACTCCCGACGACGCCCTGCGCGAGCACCATCGTGTCGCTGTCGGCGAGATAGACGATGCGCGTCAGCGGCTGGATGCTGGCCGGCACCGGCGTCGGCACGCCCGGCCCCCATGACGGCTTGCCGCTCGCGTCGAAGCCCGCGAGCGGGTAGTGATAGATCGCGCCGGTCTTGTCGAGCCCGGCCCATACGCCGCCCTTGCTGTCGAGGCTGAAGCCGGCCGACACGCGCCGCGTCGTGTTGAACGCGGGCCCCGGGATCGAGCCGTCCGGAATCGCGACGTTGCCATTGGCCGCGTTGAAGTGGAAGAAGGCGTAGACCGGCGGATTCTGGCCCGCCGCGACGAGAATCCGGTTCGCGCCGACCGACGTCAGCAGCCCGAAGTGCTCGTCGCGCTGCGTATCGTTCATGTCGATGCGCGGGTCCGACGGATACGCGAACGGATCGACGGTGTTCGCGACGAACGTGCCGCCCGCGGTACCGCCATACACGTGCGTGGCGCTGTAGAACAGCGCACCGTCCGTCACCGGATCGGGCGCGGCGATCCCTTCGAAGTTCAGCGACTGCAGCGTCCACCGCAGGCTGCCCGCGCTGCTGTACGCATGAAGGTCGGTCGCGCCGTTGCGGCCGAGATCCCAGCTGCCGCCCCACGGGTTGTTGAGTACGTACAGGTTGCCGGCGGTGTCCTTGCCGATGCCGGCGACCCGCGTGAAGCGCTTCGCGCCCACCTGCCCCTTGATGCCCGTCGTCGTGTCGAGATAGCCGCCGCGCACGCCGAACGTGTCGACCAGCGCGGGCCGGCCCGACACGGCATAGCGCTTGATGTTCATGTCGGGGCCTTCGTCGCCGACCAGCAACTGGCCCGTCGCCGCATCGAAACAGAGCGCCGAAGGCTGCGCCCCGGCTGCCATCCGGATCGTGTTCAGCGGCGCACCGGTCGCGCTGAATTCGACGATCGAACCCGCGCCCTTCTGCGCGACCCACACGTTGCCCGCGCCGTCCACCGCGAGCGCGCCCGGCGCGCTCACGCCGATGTCGCGCTGCCAGACGCCGTCGGTCGTGAACACCCGCACGCGATTGCCGTAGAAATCGCTCGCATAGAGCAGCGAGCCGGCCGTCGCGAGCCCGGTGACGACGTCGATGCGTGGTTGATTCGTCGCCGCGGTGATCTGAATGAGCTTGTCGCGAAACCGCGTCGCGCGGTTGTAGCGCCCGACCGCGCCGCTGCCGTACCCGCTGCCGGGCTGCAGCGCGACGAACAGCGACGTCGCATTGCCCGTGATCGCGCTGCCCTGGAATTCGGAATGCGTGCCGATCGAGCCGATGCTCTTGCCGTTCTGGTAGATCGCGACGCCGCCTTCATCCTCGTCCCACATCGACGACGTGTAGATCACGCCTTCGGGCGCGACCCACATCGAGCGCGCGACGTTGCCGACGTGCGCCGCGAGCGTGCCGTACGTGTTCGCGATCCAGTCGGTGGTGTTGCGCGCGTATCCGGCCGGCGCAATCGCAGCGATCGCGGCGGCGAGCAGCACGGCCCGAATCGGTTGTCTGGCGACCATGGCTGATGCTCTCCTGAATGGTGGAATCATTCACATGAGGGACGGCCGGATGGTTTGAAATCGGCAATGCGTCAATACTTCCGCTAAATCATCCGGCGCGGTCGGTATTACATCGGGCGTGCATCCGATCATCGGCACCGCCGAGAATAGCGTTATATAAATGAAAAAAAATTGCAGGCCCGGCCGGCCGACGGCGCACGCGACTGCGCGAAAGTGAATGGTCACTTACGCGCGCGGCTTGCTGGATATCGGAAAAGTCCAGCTTGCGCCGACCGGCATATCACCGCGGTTTTCGAATGCGGCGTATTGGCGTATTGAAATGGCGGAGGGAGTTTTCGGCGAATCGGGAAAATCGCCGGATGCGGGGTAGAGAAATGACCGATGGCGAATATCGTACCGGCCTGAATCCAGGTCGAATCCAGGCCGGCGAACTTCACGACAACGGGAAAATCACGCGGACGCCGCGGTTTCCCGCACTGCTACCTGCTCGATCTCGCCGCCGCCGTCCGACTCCGAATCCGCGTCGTCGCGCGGATCGCCGAGCTGCCCTTCCCACTTCGCGACCACGGCGGCCGCGATCGAGTTGCCGACCGCGTTGGTGGCCGAGCGGCCCATGTCGAGGAACATGTCGACGCCCATGATGAGCAGCAGCCCGGCTTCCGGCAGATGGAACTGGCTGAGCGTCGCCGCGATCACGACGAGCGAGGCGCGCGGCACGCCCGCCATCCCCTTCGACGTGACCATCAGCATCAGCAGCATCGTGATCTGCGTGCCGAGCGGCAGGTCGATCCCGTACACCTGCGAGATGAACAGCACCGCGAACGTGCAGTACATCATCGAGCCGTCGAGGTTGAACGAATACCCGATCGGCAGCACGAAGCTCGAGATCCTGCGGTTCACGCCGAAGCGGTCGAGCGCGTCGAGCAGCTTCGGATACGCGGCTTCCGAGCTCGCCGTCGCGAACGACAGCAGGAACGGCTCGCGGATCAGGCGGATCAGCGAGAACGCGCGCTTGCCGAGGAACGCCACGCCGGCGAGCGTCAGCACGCCCCACAGCAGCGCCAGCGCCAGGTAGAAGCTCGCCATGAACTTCGCGAACGTGAGCAGGATGCCGAGCCCTTCAGTCGTGATCGTCGACGCCAGCGCGGCAAACACCGCGACCGGCGCGAACCACATCACCGCGCCCGTCACTTTCAGCATGACCTGCGCGAGATCGTCGATCACGCCGGTCAGGCGCTTGCCGGCGTCGCCGAGCGCGGACAGCGCGGTGCCGAAGAAGATCGAGAACACGACGATCTGCAGGATCTCGTTGTTCGCCATCGCCTCGGCAATCGATTTCGGCACCAGGTGGACGACGAAGTCCTTCAGCGTGAACGCGCCCGTCTTCAGGCCCAGCGCCGCATCGGAGGCCGGCAGCGGCAGGCTCAGGTGGCTGCCGGGCTGGAGGATCGTCGCGGTCACGAGGCCGAGCACCAGCGACGTGAACGACGCGATGAAGAACCAGCCGAACGCCTTCACGCCCACGCGGCCGACCGACCCGCCGTCGCCCATCTGCGCGATGCCGACCGTGAGCGTCGCGAACACCAGCGGCGCGATGATCATCTTGATCAGGCGCAGGAACACGTCGGACAGCAGCGACACGTAGCCGGCGACTTCCCTGGCCATCTTCGGGTCGGGAAACGCGCTATGACAGGCGTAGCCCACGGCGATACCCAGCGCCATCGCGATGACGATGTACCGGGTGATGTTGTGCTTCTTCTTCATTAGCAATCCAAATTACAGAACATGTGTTTCCAACGGCTGGCAGATCGTCGGCGTGGAATCGGGGACGGAGAGCCGCGGGTGCGGCGCATGCCCGTTTCGGGTGCCGGAGCCCGTCCGTGGACACCGCCACGGCGAACAGGGGGGGCATTCTATCGCAAACGCCGGACATTCTTTCAATTTTGAAAGCATGGAGGTGGTGCGGGCCAGGGTTCGGGGATCGTCGCGCCTGACTGGCCGCGGCACCTTCCGCGCGGATCGCCGCGTCGACACACTGGGCCTCACCACCGAAGCGGCCGCCGGCGTGACAACGCAATCGATCGGTTTCATACTGCCGACCTCCTGTCTCGCACGGCACCCACCCCAATGAAACGTCGCGCCTGCTTCGCTTTTGCCGTCGGCCTCGCCATATCCTCGCTCGCGCATGCGAACTGCCACGACTTCACCCGTTCATGGGGCAAGCTCTTTCCGGACCACACGGTCGACGCCGCGCACGTGGCATGTCTCGCGTGGCCGGCCGATCCGAAGCTGACGATCGCCGCACTGCCATTCGGCGGACATTCCACCGACCTCGGCGTGATCGTGGCCGACAGTGCGACCGGCAGGGTGATCGCCCACGGTGAACAGGAGAACGGAATCGATCGCCGCAGCTGGCGCGTGCTCGACCGGCTTGCGATCGACGTCAAGCCCTATCCGCTCGACCGGAACCGGATCGGGTT
Source organism: Burkholderia sp. IDO3 (assembly GCF_003366075.1). Classification (NCBI taxonomy): domain Bacteria; kingdom Pseudomonadati; phylum Pseudomonadota; class Betaproteobacteria; order Burkholderiales; family Burkholderiaceae; genus Burkholderia; species Burkholderia sp. IDO3. The sequence goes on along the minus strand of NZ_CP028962.1, from coordinate 105,884 downwards.
CGGCATCGTGGTGGTCAACGGCGACATCGACACCACGGCGCGCACGAAGGAAGCCGTGATGTCGATGTACGTGATGGAGGGCTCGCGCGTGACGCCGGTTCTCGACCGACTGCTGGTCTACTGGCGCACGGGCGGGATCTTCGACGATTGCGCGGGCGAGATCGAGGAGATCAATCGGAAACTGGCCGTCGGGGCGGCCGTCAACGGTGCCCCTCCGCCGCTGACGGCGTCGGAAACGTCATCGACCTACACAAGCCCGAACAAAGGAACGTCGTCGCAGGATTGCGGCGTGCGCGCCACCGACGTGAAGCGTGTCGACTACACGATCCCGTACCGCAACGGCAAATACCAGATACCGAAGGCGCTGCAGCCGTTTGCGTAGCGGTGGTCGCGGCCGGCACGAACCGCTCAGCTGTGCGCCAGGTGATTTTTTGGCATGCAGCCATGCCGGACCGACCGGCGCCATCGACGCACCATAAAACACCAGCGCCCGAGGTCGGTTCCCAGCCTCGCCAATACGAACCCGACCGCCAGCATCGCGAAACCCAACATCCCCACCATTGCATGCACCTCGAATACGCCGAGGAAGCACGCGAACGAAAATCCCGCCTCTGACACCCGCAGAGTCAATATCAACCCGTGCTTTATCCCCGCACCAATTATCAACGTCTGGTTGTCAATTAATCGTCAATTGTCGCATTTGTCTGACTATTATGCGGGCCCACGATAAAGACGCGCTCGACACAAACACAAATTACCGCGCGCCACTTGACATCCCGCCCAAATAGCCTGAATGTATTAACAATTCTGACGATTCCTTCAATTTATTTACAACCGAATCGATCAAAATTATTTAATTCATTTTTTAAAAACAGATCACCCTCATTCGCATCTCGGAATGTGACTAAAAAAGTGTTTCTCCATCCCACAAGTCGGACCGGTGCACAACGAAGACAATACCTCGTATTTTCCGACATTCATCGATAAAATTTTCACGATCGAGCATTAAATGGAGAAGACACCCATGATTGCAGATACGATAAATGACCTCAGAAACATAGAGAACAACAAACCCAAAGACAAACCCGTTTCCGACCCGAAGGCGGTTTTGTCCACGATCTGCCTGCCGGCGTGCATTATCGATGGTCGAGGCTATGTTGTTTCGCTGAACGAACCGTGGCGGAAATTGATAAACCCGTCCATCGATCCGCAGAAATACAACCCCTGGGCCGAGTTAATCAACCCCTCTGACAGATATCGCGCAGTCTCCAATTTCTGCGCAGCGCTGGTGAAGGGAAATTGCATCTCGTTCGAATGCCGATTAAACGGCAGCGACATCGACAGCAAACGCTGGTATATCGCTACCCTTCAGCCAACCAGAAATCTGGAGTGGCTGTGTATTTTCTTCGATATAGATGAAATCAAGACCCGGGAGATTTCCCTGGAGAGACGAGCATCCATTCAGAGCGATATGCTGGACATCAGCGTCGACTGCATCAAGCTGGTTGCGACTGATGGCATGTTGCTGCATATGAACAAAGCAGGCTGCCAGGCACTGGGTATCCCGGAAAATTCTGCCTTTGGCATGCCCTGGTTAGATTTGTTGCCGGCAGACATTCAACCCGCCGGCAGGGTTGCATTGAATCTGGCAAAGGAAGGCAAGTCCGGTCGATTCCCGGGACGCAGCGTAGATTCCAATGGCCGGATCCAGCATTGGGATAATATGTTGACCCCTGTGATGGGCCCAGCCGGCCAAGTGACAACGATTCTCTGCATTTCGCGGGAAGTGACCAGGGAAATCGAGTCGCGAGATGTAAATCAGCAACTTCAGGATCGGCTGAATATCGTTACGCGGTTTGGCGATGTTGGATTTTTTGAATTCGATGTCCACGTAAAGCGCATCGCTCTTGACGACCATTGTCGCAAAATTCTGTGTCTCAATATCACGGACGATTCCCGGTCCATTGATGAACTTGGCGCGCTTGTGCATCCTGAAGATATGCAGCAAGCGGTTTGCGTAACGTCGATCGATCAAGGACCTTCGACCTCCAGGCTGGAGTATTTTAGCGAGTTCAGAATCATCAGATCAGGCGGTGAGATTCGAAAAATACGCTTGGTGGCGTACCTGACACGTAACCCGCAGGAGCCAGGTCGAGTTTTCGGAATGATCTCCGACATTACGGATAAGGCTCTCGATTCAATCGGCGAGAATGCAAATCCCGCGCCGAAATCGGACACATTCACTAGAACCTACCGTAATTTGAGCGATTTTCTGCAGCTCAAAGTATCAAGCAACTGATTTTCAAAACAAGATTGCAGTGAGATATCGGGAGTCAACGCTCGCTCGCCATCTCGGCATGCATTGCGCAGACGGCTTCGATATCACTGCCACCACACGCTGCACCGTTCATTCAAAGAACTGAACCCGAGTTGTCTACGAAACAACAAAACAGGAACCACCCCGCCCCAGCCACCCCCACCCCCACCCCGTACCGGCAATCGTCAAACAAACTGTACCGGTACTGTACCGAAAACCGTCGCTACACTGACTCCATCCCAGTCCCGAACACGAATGGAGAATCCGCGATGGAATTCCTCACCCTGAGCGCGCTGCCCGCCGGCATGCTGTTCGCGCTCGTCACGTCGATCACGCCCGGCCCGAACAACACGATGCTGCTCGCATCGGGCGTCAATTTCGGCTTCCGCCGCACGATGCCGCACCTGTTCGGCATCAGCATCGGCGTCGCGATCCTGATGCTGTGTGTCGGCTTCGGTCTCGGCGAAGCGTTCCGCCGCGTACCGGTGCTGTACACGATCCTCGAAATCGCAAGCGTCGCATACCTGCTGTACCTCGCGTGGCGCATCGGCACGTCGGGCGAAGTGAAGGCGCAAGGCGCCAAGCCGCGGCCGATGACGTTCCTCGAAGCCGCCGCGTTCCAGTGGGTCAATCCGAAGGCATGGATGATGGTACTGACCGCCGCGACGACGATCCGCCTGTCCGCCGACTACGGCATGAACGCCGCATGGATGGCCGTCGTCTTCATCCTGATCGGCTTTCCGTGCATCAGCCTGTGGGCCGCGTTCGGCCTCGGCCTGCGCCGCTTCCTGTCGAACAGCCGCGCGCTGCGCATCTTCAACGTGACGATGGCCGTGCTGCTGATCCTGTCGCTGTATCCGCTCGTCGCGCACCTGCTCCCGCAGTAAGCGCTCACAGCGCACCCGTTGAGCTTCATCCCATGCAGGCGTACCCTTTTGATACGGGCGCGTGCAGCCGCTTCGGCGGTTGCACCGTCGCTGCATGGAGAGTGCCGATGAAGCCAATGCTGAAAGCCGGCGAACACATCGAAGGCATGCACTGGATGGCCGAGTATCACCCGCTCACGCACGACATCCGCGTGCTGCGAGAAAACGTCGAAGTGGGTACGTACTGCGCGCCGCCCACACTGTTCGGCGACGAGGAAGAGATGGGCGCCGCGAATCATGCCGATCATCGCAGCCAGGAAGCCGCGCTGCGCGCGTATCTGCGCAACTTCGTCAAGGAACACGACGCGGAGGAGTAACGATGCGACGGCCGGAATGAACGACGGGCCGCCGAAGCGACCCGCCCTGTCGTTGCGTGTCGGCCGTCTTGCGACCCACTGCGGCAACCTCGGCACACCGGGCCGGCGCATCGCCCCGGCCCCGCGCCCGCTCAATGCCCGAGCGATTCGATCTTGCCGGTCGGCTGCGCGACGCCGTGCGGCCGTGCCATCTGCTTGATCAGCAACGCGACGCACGCGAGCAGGCCCGCCACCGCGATCGTCGCGAATACACCCGCGAACGAGAAGTGCCGGCGCGTCAGTTCCGCCACGAGGAACGAGCCGGCGATCCCGCCGAAGCGGCCGACGCCCAGCATCCACGCCACGCCCGTGCCGCGCCCTTCGGTCGGATAGAACGCGGCGGCGAGCGCCGGCATCGACGATTGCGCGGTGTTCATCAGCACGCCGGCCACGAACACGACCAGCACGAGCAACCCGACGTTCCCCGCGGCCTGCCCGATCGCATACACGCTGATCGCGGTCAGCGCATAGCACACGGCGATCACGCGGTTCGCGTTGAAGCGGTCCATCAGCACACCGCACAGCACGGCGCCGACGCCGCCGAGCGGGAACAGCGCCGAGATCAGCGTCGCGCTCTTCGGCGTGAGGCCCGCATCCTTCAACAGGATCGGCATCCAGTTGATCGACGCGTAGAAGATCACGAGGCCCATGAAGTACGCGACCCACAGCATCACCGAGCCGACGATGTACGAGCGCGACAGCACGACGCCGAGGCCCTGGCTGCCGGTTTGCGGCGCCGCTTCGGTCATCGCGAACGAGCCGGCGTTCATCGCATCGCGCGAGATGCGCGCGAGCGTCGCGCGGATCCGGTCGACGCTCTTCCCGTGCGCCACCATGAAACGCACCGATTCGGGCATCTTCAACAGCAGCAACACGCCGAGCAGCAGCGGCGTCACGCCGCCGAGCATCAACACGCTGCGCCAGCCGAAATGCGGGATCATCCACGCGGCGAGAAAGCCGCCGAACGCCGCACCGAGCGGGAAGCCGCAGAACATCAGGTTGATCACGGTCGCACGGCGCTTGTCCGGGCAGAACTCGCCCATCATCGTGACCGCGTTCGGCATCGCGGCGCCGAGGCCGACGCCGGTCACGAAACGCAGGATCGTCAGGTGTCCGATGGTCGTCGAGAACGCGGACACGAAACACGCGACGCCGAACAGCAGCACCGAGCCGACCAGCAGCGAGCGGCGCCCGAGTCGATCGGACAGCGGACCCGACACCAGCGCGCCGCACGCAAGGCCGAACAGCGCGGCGCTCAGCACGGGGGCGAGATCGGGTTTGGTCAGGTTCCATTCACCGAGCAGCGACGGTGCGATAAAGCCGATCGCGGCCGTATCGAAGCCGTCGAGCAGCACGATCACGAAACACATCAGGAATACGAGCCACTGAAAGCCGCCGAACGGCTGCTCGTTGATGAAGGTCTGGACATCGACCACGGGTGCGCGATTCATCGCGAGTCTCCTTGTCGACCGGCGTTGGCGCTTGCGCGCTCTCCCGGTCCCATGTAACGCTGATATGAACAACGCGGCCTCATGGCCGCGTCTTTCCTTGTTCGCGCGCCGATTCGCCGCCGGCGCGTCATGCATCGTCGACACCTGCCGGCTGCGGCAGGCGTCGCGATCGGGTCACGTCCGGCGCGAGCCGGTCGTGTCATTCAGCCGCACCTAGGCGGCCCCATCCTGCTCCTTGAAGATCTTGTCCGCGAGGTGGAACGCGGAGTTCGCGGCCGGCACGCCGCAATAGATCGCGGTCTGCAGCAGCACTTCCTTGATCTCGTCGCGCGTCACGCCGTTGTTGCGCGCGGCGCGCAGGTGCAGCGCGAGTTCCTCGCCACGGTTCAACGCGACCATCATCGCGATGGTCAACAGGCTGCGCGTATGGCGCGGCAGGCCGTCGCGGGTCCAGATCTCGCCCCATGCATAGCGGGTGATCAGGTTCTGGAATTCGTCGGTCACCTCGGTGCGGTTCTCGATCGAACGATCGACGTGCGCGTCGCCGAGCACCGCGCGGCGCACCTTCATCCCTGCTTCGTAACGTTGCTGATCATCCATCGTCGGTGCCTTACGCGGTCAGGAATTCGAGCAGCGCGCGGTTGAAACCGTCGGCGTACTCGATGTTCGAAATGTGCGCGGCGTCGAATTCGACGTGACGCGCGCCGGGAATGGCGGCAGCCAGCGCGCGGCCCTGGTCGGGCGGCGTCGACATGTCCTTCTCGCCGGTCACGACGAGCACCGGCAGCGCGATACCCTTCACTTCCTCGCGCAGGTCGGCCGCGTTCAGCGCGTCGCAGTTCGCCGCATAGCCGTCCTTGTCGGTATGCACGAAGGTGTCGCGGATCGCGTCGAACAGGCGCGGCTCGCGCCCGACGAACGCGTCGGTGAACCAGCGCGGCAGCACGGCGTCGGCCAGCGCGGCCATCCCTTCGGCGCGCGCCTTCTGCGCACGCGGCGCCCACACTTCCGGCGAACCGATCTTCGCGGCGGTGTTCGCCAGCACGGCGCGCACGATGCGCGACGGGAAGCGCGCGGCGAGCGCGGCGCCGGTCAGGCCGCCCATCGAAATCCCGCAGAAATGCGCGCGATCGATGCCGACATGGTCGAGCAGGCCGATCACGTCGCCCGCGAGCTGGTCGACCGTGTACGAGCCGGCCGGCGCTTCGGAATGGCCGTGGCCGCGCGTGTCGTAGCGCAGGATGTTGAAGTGCTGCGTGAGCGGGCAGATCTGCGGCGCCCACATCTGCAGGTCGGCGCCGAGCGAGTTCGAGAAGACGAGCCACGGCGCGTCGTCGCGCGCGGCACGGTCGATCCGGTAATGCAGTTTCACGCCGTTGACAGTGGCGAAGGGCATCAATGTTCTCCTGGTTATTGCGCGCGCGCGTGCAGCGCGAGCACGGCGTCGACGTAGGCCTGCGCCTCGCCGACGTAATGTGCGGGATCGAGCAGCCGCGCGAGCGCGTCGCGCGACAGGTGGGCGGACACGGTCGCGTCGGCGGCGAGTACGTCGAACAGCGTCGCGCCGGTGCGCACGGCTTCCTTCGACGCGTGCTCGACGACATGGTGCGCATCGAGCCGGCCGATCCGGTCGCCGAGCGCGAGCATCACGGCTTCGCCGAGAATCAGCCCGTGCGTCAGGTCGAGGTTCGCGGCGAGGCGTTCGGTGTTCACGTCGAGGCCCGCGACGATCTGGGCGATCTGCGCGAGCGCGCCGCCGGTCAGGCGAGCCAGATCGGGCAGCGCATCCCATTCGGCCTGCCAGCCGCCGAGCGCGCGCTCGTGCTCCTGGACCATCCCCGCGAACACGGTCGCGACGAGGTTCGGCGCGCGCACCGCGGCGGTCAGCACGGCCGCGCAGCCGACCGGGTTGCGCTTGTGCGGCATCGTCGACGAACCGCCCTTGCCGGCGGCAGCCGGTTCGCCGAGCTCACCGACTTCGGTCTGCATCTGCAGCGACACGTCGCGCGCGATCTTGCCGAGCGTGCCGGTCAGCATGCCGAAGCACGACGCGGCTTCCGCGATGCGGTCGCGCTGCGTATGCCACGGCACGGCGGGCACCGCGAGCTTCAGGTCGGCGGCGAGCGCGGCGCTCACGCCGGATGCGTGTTCGCGCAGGCTCGCAAGCGTGCCGGCGGCGCCGCCGAACTGCAGCACCAGCACGCGCTCGCGCAATTCGGCGAAGCGCGCGCGATGGCGCAGCAGCGCATCGAGCCATTGCGCGAATTTGAGACCGAGCGTGATCGGCAGCGCCTGCTGCAGCCACGTGCGGCCGATCATCGGCGTCGCGCGATGCGTGCGCGCGAGCGTCGCGAGCGACGCGCACGCTTCGTCGAGCAGCGGCTCCAGCACGTCGAGCGTATCGCGCAACTGCAGCACGGTCGCGGTATCGATGATGTCCTGGCTCGTCGCGCCCCAGTGCACGAACTTCGCGGCCTCGGGGTCGTCGGCCTTCACTTGCGCGGTGAGCTGCTTGACGAGCGGAATCGCGAGATTGCCGCCGAGCGCCGCGCCGTGCGCGAGCGCGTCGGCGTCGAGCCGATCGGCATTGCATGCGCGTTCGATCGGCGCAACCGCGGTGGCGGGAATCACCTGCCGCGCGGCGAGCGCACGCGTAAGCGCGGCTTCGACGTCGAGCATGCGCTGGATCGTCGCGCGGGGCGACCAGATCCGGTTGAGCGGCTCGGTGCCGCAGATCAGGGAGGTCAGGCGGGCGCTGTCTTCGAGCATGGCATCAGAGTAGGGAAACGGCGTGCGCCTATTGTCTACCCAAGCGTGCCGGCGTGCGCTCGAACGAGCGGGCCGGCACGCTCGCGGTTCAGGCCGCGGCCTTGCGCGTCGCGTCGATCAGCGGCACGCCGGTCAGCTTCTGCAGTTCGTCGAACGACAGGTCGGTGAAGATCTCGCTCACCGCGAGGCCGTCGACCGTCACGTCGAGCACGGCGAGATCCGTATAGATGCGGCTCACGCACTGCACGCCGGTCACCGGATACGAACACGCCGCGACGATCTTGCTTTCGCCCTGCTTCGTCAGGTGCTCCATCATCACGAACACCTGCTTCGCGCCGATTGCGAGGTCCATCGCGCCGCCGACGGCCGGAATCGCATCGGGCGCGCCGGTATGCCAGTTCGCGAGGTCGCCGTTCACCGACACCTGGAACGCGCCGAGCACGCAGTAGTCGAGGTGGCCGCCGCGCATCATCGCGAACGAATCCGAGTGATGGAAATACGCGCCGCCGGTGAGCAGCGTCACGTGCTGCTTGCCGGCGTTGATCAGTTCGTCGTCTTCCTCGCCGGGCGCGGGCGCCGGGCCCATGCCGAGCAGGCCGTTCTCGCTGTGCAGGAAGATTTCCTTGGCGGGATCGAGGTGGTTCGCCACCAGCGTCGGCACGCCGATGCCGAGGTTCACGTACGCGCCTTCGGGGATGTCCTGGGCGACGCGCTTGGCCATTTCATCGCGGGTCAGTCGTTTCATGTCGGGTCTCCTCTGGCGGTCAGGCGGCTTGCGATGCGGCACGTTCGGCGGCCAGCTCGGCCGCATGCGCGGCCTGCGGCACTTCGACGACGCGCTGCACGAAAATGCCCGGCGTCACGATGTGTTCCGGGTTCAGGCCGCCGAGGGGCACGACTTCCGACACCTGCACGATCGCGACCTTCGCGGCGCTGGCCATGATCGGCCCGAAGTTGCGCGCGGTCTTGCGATACACCAGGTTGCCCCAGCGATCGCCCTTGTACGCCTTGACCAGCGCGAAATCGGCGTGGATCGGCGTCTCGAACACATACGACTTGCCGTCGATCACGCGCGTTTCCTTGCCTTCCGCGAGCTTCGTGCCGAAACCCGTCGGCGTGAAGAAGCCGCCGATGCCGGCGCCCGCCGCGCGGATGCGCTCCGCGAGGTTGCCCTGCGGCACGAGCTCCAGCTCGATTTCGCCCGCGCGGTACAGTGCGTCGAACACCTGCGAGTCGCTCTGGCGCGGGAACGAGCAGATGATCTTGCGCACCCGCTTGGCCTTGAGCAGCGCGGCGAGACCGGTCTCGCCGTTACCCGCGTTGTTGTTGACGATCGTCAGGCCGCGCGCGCCCTGCTCGATCAGCGCGTCGATCAGCTCGGACGGCATGCCTGCCGTGCCGAAACCGCCGATCATGATTGTCGCGCCATCGTGGACGTCGGCGACAGCCGACTGAAGCGATTCGAAAATCTTGTTGACCATGTCTCTTCCTGATACGAACCCGCGGCACGATGCGCGGCCTGTCGAGGGGACACGCGCGTGTCGCGTGCCGCGCCGGAGACCATCGTCGGCCTTCGGCATTTGTTCGCCATTCGAACCTAGATTCGATTAGCGAACGATGGGCCGATCATAGAGTCGCGCACAGCGCGTTGTCAAGGCGGGATGCCTCGGGGGTCGCCGCATCGTCGAACGGCAGCCCGACGTAGTTTTCGGCCAGCGACTGCGCGGCGGCCCGCGAGCGGGTCACGTATTTCAGTTCCGCGAGCTTCAGCCGGTCGACGAACGGCGTGTCGTCCGGCGACGCGTGCAGCATGTTCGTCATGAAGTACGAGAAGTGCTCGGCGCGCCACACGCGCTCGAGGCAGGTTGCCGAATAGCGCTCGAGCGGCGCCGCGTCGCCGTTCCGGTAGCGCGCGCCGAGCGCGCGGGACAGCGCGCGGACGTCGGCCACCGCGAGGTTCATCCCCTTCGCGCCGGTCGGCGGCACGATGTGCGCGGCGTCGCCGGCGAGGAACAGCCGCCCGTGCTGCATCGTCTCCGACACGAAGCTGCGCATCGGCGTCACGCTCTTCTGCGTGATCCGGCCCTCGGTCGGCGTCCAGCCGGTGTCGTTCGAGAAACGCGTGTGCAGTTCGTCCCAGATCCGCGCGTCGGACCATTCGGCGAGGTTTTCGTCGGGCTGGCACTGCAGGTACAGGCGCGTGACCGTCGGCGAGCGCATCGAGAACAGCGCGAAACCGTTCGCGTGATGCGCATAGACGAGCTCGTCGAGCGACGGCGCCGCGTCGGCAAGGATGCCGAGCCACGCGAACGGGTACACGCGCTCGAACGTATTCAGCCGCTCGGCGGGAATCGTCTGCCGCGCGATGCCGTGGAAGCCGTCGCAGCCGGCGATGTAGTCGCAGTCGATGCGCTCGGCGCGGCCGTCCGCGTGCTTGAACGTGACGAACGGGCGCTCGCTTTCGACGTCGTGCAGCGCGACGTCGCTGACGTCGAAATGCATCGGGTGGCCATGCGCGTCGCCGGCCGCGATCAAGTCGCGCACGACTTCATGCTGGCTGTAGACGGTGATCGCGCGCCCGCCGGTAAGCGCGCTCAGGTCGATGCGGTGGCGCTGGCCCGAAAACAGCAGCTCGATGCCGTGATGCTCGAGCCCTTCGCGGCGCATCCGGTCGCCGAGGCCGGCTTCGTTCAGCGTGTCGACTGTGCCCTGCTCCAGCACGCCGGCGCGGATGCGGTTCTCGCAGTATTCGCGCGAACGCGCTTCGACGAGGATGGAATCGACGCCTTGCAGGCGCAGCAGGTGGGAAAGCAAAAGGCCGGACGGGCCGGCGCCGATGATGGCGACTTGGGTGCGCATTGTTCGTCTCCTGAACATTGGTTCGAGTAATGGAAACAATTTGAGCGCTTTCCCGACTATGCGGCAACGCGATTTTGGAGATAAGTTGTATACGTCTTTCCGATAGTGGCCTGGCGATGGATGCCCTCGATCTGAACCTCATTCCCTACCTCGTCGCGCTCGACGACACGCGCAACGTGAGTCGCGCCGGCGACCTGCTCGGCGTGAGCCAGCCGCGCGTGAGCACGGCGCTCGGCCGCCTGCGCGAGTATTTCGGCGATCCGCTGTTCGTACGCACGTCGCGCGGAATGGAGCCGACGCCGCGTGCGCTCGCCCTGCTGCCGGCCGCGCGCGATGCGCTCGCGCAGATCGAGCGCGGCCTCGTCGCGCCGCACGACTTCGACCCGGCGGCGAGCACGCACACGTTCTCGATCGCGCTGTCGGACGTCGGCGAGATCGTGTTCCTGCCGAAGCTGCTACAGGCGTTCGCGACACACGCGCCGTACGCGAACCTGCGCTCGGTCTCGCTCGCGCACGACGAAGTCGGCCGCGGCCTCGAAGCCGGCTCGATCGATCTCGCGGTCGGCTACTTCCCCGATCTCGACGGCAACAACTTCTTCCAGCAGCGACTGTTTACGCACCGGTTCGTCTGCCTGATGCGGCGCGGCCATCCGCTCGAACAGGCGCGCCCGTTCACGGCCGGGCAGTTCCTCTCGTGCGGCCACGCGGTGGTGCGCGCCGAAGGACGCAGCCAGGAGGTGCTCGAGAAATACCTCGCGAAGCAGCGCATGCAGCGCCGCGCGGTGCTCGAGACGCCGCACTTCATGAGCCTGCCGTTCATCCTGAGCCGCACCGACCTGATCGCGACGGTGCCGCACGCGATCGGCTATGCGTATGCGGCCGAGCACGCGTTCATCGTGCCGGTCGAGCCGCCGTTGCCGCTGCCGCGCTTCGACCTGAAGCAGCACTGGCATCGCAAGTTCCACAACGACCCGCGCACCGCGTGGCTGCGCGGGGTCGTCGCGTCGCTGTTCAACGACGAACAGGACGAATGGCCGAAGTGAGGAAAGGTGAACGACGGGTGAGCGGGCGGCCGCACGCACGACCCGCGAAAGCATGAAACAATGACCGGATCGCGCCGCCGCGGGCGGCTGAATTCGATGGAGCGACCTGATGGGTAAAAAATCCGCGCGGCCCGAGCCGGCCGCATCCCGACCGAGCCGGGAAGAAGCCGAGGATGCCGTTCGCGTGCTGCTGCGCTGGGCCGGCGACGATCCCTCCCGCGAAGGCCTGCTCGACACGCCCGCGCGCGTCGTGCGCGCCTACGAACAGTTCTTCGCCGGCTACGCGCTCGACCCGCGCGACATCCTCGCGCGCACCTTCAGCGAAGTCGACGGCTACGACGAGATGATCGTGCTGAAGGACATCCGCTTCGAGAGCTATTGCGAACACCACATGGTGCCGATCATCGGCCGCGCGCACGTCGCGTATCTGCCGAACCATCGCGTCGTCGGCATCTCGAAGCTCGCGCGCCTCGTCGACGCGTTCGCGAAGCGCCTGCAGATCCAGGAAAAAATGACCGTGCAGATCGCCGACACGCTGTTCGACGTGCTGCAGCCGAAGGGCGTCGGCGTAATTCTCGAAGCCGCGCACCAGTGCATCTCGACGCGCGGCGTGCACAAGCCGGGCGTCGAGATGGTCACGTCGCGCATGCTCGGCACCTTCCGCACCGATCCGTCGACGCGGCGCGAATTCCTGTCGATCGTCGCGAATCCTTCTTCAGTCAACCTGACGAATACGTAATGCAGTCTACGAAGCAAGCGGCGAACGCGCCCGTCGTGCTCGTGACCGGCGCCGCGCGCCGGGCCGGGCGCGCGTTCGCCGAGTATTTCGCCGCGCACGGCTATCGCACCGCGGTGCACTACGACCGCTCGGCCGATGCCGCGCAAGCGGCGGCCCGCACGATCGCCGAACGCGGGCACGATTCGGCCGCGCTGCAGGCCGACCTGTCGGATGCCGCGCAGATCACCGCGCTGATCGACCAGGCCTATGCGCGCTTCGGCCGCCTCGACGTGCTGGTCAACAACGCGTCGGTGTTCTGGCAGGATCACTTCCCGAGCTTCGACCTCGCGGCGTTCGACCAGGCGTGGGCCGTCAATTGCCGTGCGCCGATCCTGCTCACGCGCGCGTTCTACGAGCGGGCCCGCGCGGCCGGCACGCAGGGCGTCGTCGTCAACGTGGTCGACCAGAAGATCAAGGAAAACTTCCACCGCGACCACTTCAGCTACACGGTCGCGAAGGCCGCGCTCGGCAACCTCACGCAGATGCTCGCGCTGTCGTCGTCGCCGGTGCTGCGCGTGAACGCGGTGTTCCCCGGCTTGATGCTGCCGAGCGACGACCAGACGCAGGCCGACTTCGAACACGCGAGCCGCGCATCGACGCCGCTCGCGCGCATCGCCGGCCCCGACGACGTCGCCAGCGCGATCCTGCTGCTCACGGGCAGCGCGTACAACGGCGTGGATTTCGTCGTCGATGCGGGGCAGAACCTGATCCGCGTCGATCAGGACGTGCTGTACAAGCACCGCTCGCCGGCCAGCAAGCACTGAGGCTCGGTGAGCGAAGGCGGCTGCGCGCCGCCTGCGTGCGCCGGGTCGCGCGGCTTTGCGCCGCTCACGCGCGACGCTCGCTGGCGGCGGTCAGGTCGTCGCTCCATTCCACCTCGTCCGCCGCGTCGTGCGGCGCGTCGCCCGAGCATTCGCACAGCTCGTCCGCTGCGTCCGCCCCATGCCGCTGCGTCGTACGGCGCGGCGCCCGGGCGTTCGCGCACCGCGTTACGGCTTCTCGCCGCTCCCGCCTTCCCGAACCTTGCCCTGCGCGACACTCGTGCCAGGCGGCACGCTGTGCGTGAGCCACACGTTGCCGCCGATCACCGAGCCGCGCCCGATCGTCACGCGGCCGAGAATGGTCGCGCCCGCGTAGATCACGACGTCGTCCTCGACGATCGGATGCCGCGCGTTGCCCTTGACCAGCGTGCCTTCGCCGTCGGCCGGGAAGCTCTTCGCGCCGAGCGTGACGGCCTGGTACACGCGCACGCGCTCGCCGATGATCGCGGTTTCGCCGATCACGACGCCGGTGCCGTGGTCGATGAAGAAGCTCGGGCCGATCTGCGCGCCCGGGTGAATGTCGATGCCGGTAGCCGAGTGCGCGATTTCATTGATGAACCGGGCGAGCAGCGGCACGCCGAGCCGGTGCAACGCATGCGCGAGCCGATGGTGCATCATCGCCAGCACGCCGGGGTAGCACAGCAGGATTTCGGTGATGTGCTGCGCGGCCGGATCGCCGGCGTACGCGGCCTGGATGTCGCTGACCAGCAGTGCGCGGACCGACGGCAACTGCCGCCCGAACTCGCGCGCGATCTCGAATGCGCGCTCGTCGAGTGCCGCGAACGGCGTGTCCACATGCTCGGGCAGGAACGGCAGCGCGCGGCGAATCTGCTCGGACAACACGCGCAGCGTGCTTTCGAGCGTATGGCCGACGTAATAGTCGACGCTTTCGTCGGTAAGATCGGGCGCACCGTAATGCGTCGGAAACATCGACGCGCGCAGGCCGGTGACAATCTTGCAGATCGCGTCGCGCGACGGCAGTTCGCGAATGCCGCGCGGATGACGCGTGCGATGGAGTTCCTCGCGCGACTCGCGCAAACCGGCGACGATTTCTTCGAGGCCCCACTGACGGGCGGGTGATGTCGACATATGCCAATGCAGGCAGCCGCGCGCAGTCGCACGGCCGCTAATAAAGTGACGGGTTCCGCAAGATTACCGCGTTTTTCGTCCGGCAGCGGCCCGCGGTGGATCGGCCGGATGGCCAATGCGGCCGGTGCGCGACGGCGTCAGATCGCGATGCTGCTCGCGTCGATCCAGCGCACGGCCCAGTCGCGCGCGTGCGCGATCGCAGCGCCTTCGTCGTTGAACTGGAGTTCGATCGGAAAAAAACGATTGGCAACGAGTTCCCCGTCGCTCGATCGGGAGATCACGACATAGGGCTTGAACGACCCGTCACTGGCGCGCGCGGGCGCGCAATTCAACAGATAACCGCGGTGCGTGAAGGCAGTAGTCGCTTGCATGAATCCGCCACCTCTAGTCCCTTGCTTTGTTGTTCACTACCCGTCTTTAAGGGTGCTGCGGCCCCCGGCGCGGGCAGAGACGGCGAGATCGCTTCCCCTCTCGCCGCTTCGCAGGAAAAGAATCATACTCTGTAGAAAACGCGTGTTCTAGCTGAAATAAATCACGACAAATCAATGCGCGCCGCGCGACCGCGGCGATCGCCCGCGCGCCTTTTCCCGTCGTGCCCGGAACGGGACTTGCTTCGATCCGGAGCGCTTCGCCGCCAGGAGAGCCGCGATGGAATCGTCAGCTCAAGCGCACACCGCGCATCCGCGCAGCATCGAACTCGACAACGACGACACGCACGACAGCACCGTCGACACCGACGGCAAGAATCGCGAAGCGTCGCGTCTTGCTGGCGGCGCGATCTCGCCCGATCAAATCACGCGCAGCAACGCATCGCTCGTCAACGCAATGCCCGAAGCCGGCGACGGCTTCGCGGGCTTCGACAGCCGCCCCGGCGGCAATCACCCGGCGTTCGCGCTGCGGGCCGGCTACACGGTGATCGAGAAAGGTTTCGATGCACCGCCGCACGCAGGCGACGAACTGTTCGGCCCGGTTCACCGGATGTACGGCAGCGCGTACTGGCCCGGGCACGGACGCCGGCCCGAACGCGTCATCGAGATCGCCGCGGTGCCGAGGTAGCGCGCGGCGTTTGAATCGATCGTTCGTTTGCCGGAGCGGCGCGCGGGCCGATGGTTCGCGCGGGCCCGGCTTGTGTTCGGCGCGCACGCGGACGATCTTCCGTATCGGTGTCGATACCGGCGCCGGTTCGCGGCGACGCGCGGGTGCGCCGCGCGCTTTCGATCGATGTGAATGCATCGATGTTGATCGAAATCAGGTTATTCGCAGTTCGGTTGCGATCCAATGGAGGCACGCGCGCGATTCGGCTTCGCCAAAGCGGACGTTGTCGTGCATCGGCGGACGGTGCCGCACCCCGGACCATCGCGCGACGCCTGTGCGGCCGCTGCCGTCACGATGCGGTATCCGCACGGTGTTCGTCCGCCGTCATCTCGCCGCAGACTGCCGCAACGCGCCGCCCGGACGGCCGGCCGGCGCGACGTCGCACGCCGCCGCACCCGTCACGCAGCGCAACATGCGGCGCGCGCATGGCTCGCGATCGGCATGCGCCGCTGCAACGACACAAGCGCCGCGATCGCGCGTGCCGATCGAGACGACCGGCATGTCGATGCAAAGTCCCTGCCGTTGGTTTACTCTGCCTCGCAGCAACGCACGGTCTGCCCGGCCGTTCGGCCGACTTCCGTTCAACCCGCCACTCGGAGACACTATGTACAAGCGCATTCTGGTTGCCATCGACGGCAGCGACACGTCCCGCCACGCATTCGATGCCGCACTCGCACTCGCGAAGGAACACGGCGCGGAACTGCAGCCGTTCTACGTCGTCGAGAACGCCGCGATCTACTACAACGTGCCGGGCTACGATCCGTCCGTGCTGCGCGACCAGCTCGTCGCGCAAGGCAACGCGCTCGCGGCGGATTTCACGAAGCTGATGCAGGCGGCGGGCGTGAAGGGCGAGACGCTGATGAGCGAAGCGTCGTCGCTCAACGACGTCTCGACGCTGATCCTCGATGGCGCGAAGGCATTCGGCGCCGATCTGCTGGTGCTCGGCACGCACGGCCGGCGCGGGTTCCGCCGCCTCGTGCTCGGCAGCATCGCGGAACAGTGCGTGCGCCACGCGACGTTGCCCGTGCTGCTGATCCCGGCCGCCTCGCACACGGATGAGCAGGAGGGCTGAACATGTTCGCGCGCGCACCGTGCTCACGCAACGGCCGGCATGCGCGCGCGGTCGCGACGTTTTGTCACCCGACCGCACCAATTTGCGGTGGGACAATGATTCTGTCGATTCAACGCCGGAGTAAACGATCATGCTGACGCCCGTCGCCACACGCCCCGCCGCCCCTTCCCATGCAGGCAACTGGGCTC
The DNA here is from genome assembly GCF_003366075.1 of Burkholderia sp. IDO3. Classification (NCBI taxonomy): domain Bacteria; kingdom Pseudomonadati; phylum Pseudomonadota; class Betaproteobacteria; order Burkholderiales; family Burkholderiaceae; genus Burkholderia; species Burkholderia sp. IDO3. The sequence goes on along the minus strand of NZ_CP028962.1, from coordinate 89,120 downwards.
CCCGCCAGGCCCCTCATTGCTCGTCGTGCGCAATGCGTCATCTGTGCATGCCGCAGGGCCTCGCCCCCGAAGCGCTCAGCCGCCTCGAATCGGTCATCTGCGCGGCTCGCCCGGTCAAGCGCGGCGAAGCGTTGTTCCGCGAAGGCGATGCGTTCGACAACCTGTATGCCGTACGTTCGGGTTCGCTGAAAACCGTCGCCACGCGCCATGATGGCCGCGAACAGGTCACCGGCCTGCACCTCGCGGGCGAAGCGCTCGGCCTCGACGGCATCTGCGACGACACGCACCCGCGCACCGCGGTCGCGCTGGAAGACAGCTCGGTCTGCGTGATTCCGTACAGCGCGCTCAAGTCGCTGTGCTCGGAAGCCGGCACGATGCAACTACGCATGCACAAGCTGATGAGCGAGCAGATCGTGCGCGAAACGTCGCAGACGATGCTGCTCGGTTCGCTGAATGCGGAAGAGCGCGTCGCCGCGTTCCTGCTCGACGTGTCGCAGCGCTACCTGAAGCGCGGCTACTCGCCGTCGGAATTCAACCTGCGGATGACACGCGAAGACATCGGCAGCTACCTCGGCATGACGCTCGAAACGGTCAGCCGCACGCTGTCGAAATTCCAGAAGCGCGGCCTGATCGAAATGCAGGGCCGCCTCGTGCAGATCGTCGACTTCGACGGCCTGCATCACGTCTGACCCGGCCCGGCGCGTGCGATACGCGCCGCATGCCTTCCCCGTCCGATCAGTCGAGAAACAGCGCGGCGCGCGCCTTCAGCGCCGCGCTGAAATCGTCGAGCCAGCCGATCGACAGGCGCCAGCTCTGCCAGTAAAGCTCGATGTCGACCGTCCGCCCGCGCGACATGTCGACCAGTTCGCCCGCTGCCAGCTGGCGATCGACCATCCGGTCCGGACACATTCCCCATCCCAGCCCCGTTTCGCATGCGCGTAGATACCCGGCGACGTGCGGTATCCAGTGTTGCGGCGGATCGAGCTCCGCACGCGTCACGCGCCGGATGAAACGCGCCTGCAGCCCGTCCTTCGGATTGAACATCACGCACGGCGCGCGGCGCAGCGCATCGCGCGTGATGCCCGCGCCGAAATAACGGTCGTGAAACGCCGGCGAGCACACCGCGCGATAGCGGATGCGCCCGAGCCGCGTCGACCTGCACCCCTGGATCGGCTCGGCCTGCGCGGTCACCGCGCCCTGCACGCTGCCGTCGCGGATGCGCGCGGCCGTGTAGTCCTGATCGTCGATCACGAGGTCGAGCAACGTCTCGCGCTCCGTGCAGAACGGCCCGACCGCGTCGATGAACCACGTCGCGACGCTGTCGTCGTTCACGGCCACGCGCAGCGTCGGCCATGCGCTCGCGATCTGGCCCGGCAATGCGGGCATCCGGCCGCCCAGTTCGGCCTCGAGCAACTGCACGCGCTCCGTATGCCGGCACAGCAGCGCGCCCGAGGTCGTCGCGACGCACGGCTGCCCGCGCTTGACCAGCACGCTGCCGACACGCTCCTCCAGCAGTTTCACCCGCTGCGACACCGCCGACGGCGTGACGTTCAGCTCCCTGGCCGCCCGTTCGAACGAGCCGTGCCGGATCACCGCCGCGAGGGCGTCGAGCAACGCGTAGTCCAGCATTAGATTTCCTTAATCGACATTAGGTAAATTAGCTTCTCTTATTCCGGGGCTGACCGCAGACTAGCGCCAACCGATTCCCCCGTCTACTGCTGTCAATTCCCCATCATGAACTGGATCGCTTTTTCTCACGGCGTGGCCCTGTGCGCGTCGCTCATCGTCACCATCGGCGCGCAGAACGCGTTCGTGCTCCGGCAAGGCATCATGCGCTCGCATGTCGGCAAGATCGTGCTGCTGTGCGCGCTGTCGGACATGATCCTGATCGGCACGGGCGTCGGCGGCGCGTCGGTGCTCGTCGAACGCTATCCGACCTTCGTCCACGCGGTGCTGTACGTCGGTCTCGCGTATCTCGCGTGGTTCGGCATCAACGCGCTGCGCCGCGCGTTCAAGCCGGGGCACGAAACGCTCGACGTCCGCGGCGACGCCGTCGCGCCGCCGCCGCAAAGCGCGGCCGCGATCGTGCTGATGACGCTCGCGTTCACGTGGCTCAACCCGCACGTGTATCTCGACACCTTCCTGCTGATCGGCACGGCCGGCGCGCGCGAGCCGGAAGGCGCGCGCTTCGCGTTCGCCGTCGGCGCGATGTCGGTCAGCGTCGTGTGGTTCCTCGGGCTCGGATACGGTGCGCGACTGCTCGCGCCGTGGTTCCGCAAGGCCGTCGCGTGGCGCGTGCTGGACGGCGCGATCGGCGGGATGGTGCTGTTCCTGGCGGCGGTGCAGTTGCGATAGCACGTTCGCCGATCGAAGCCCGGGCAGCGGCTTGCCGCCCGCACGCAGCAACCCTCCCTCCGTTTCTCCCGCCCGCATCCGCGACGAAATTCAGTTCCAGATCGAACGCAGCCGACCGGATCACCACGCAACGGACGACGCGTCCGCTATCCGCCGCGATTCCTCCGCCTCCACGGCGGCGGGCCGGCTGCACGATTTCGAGCGATCGGCGAGAATGTCCCGAGTCCCGCGACAACGGCGCAAGCGCGTCGCGCCCCGCCGTCTCGTCGCCGTCATCTCGTCCCATCCCGTAGTTCGATCCCGTCACCTCGCAGATTTCGGAGAGAAACATGGCACTACGCACCCTCGGCACGTCGGACATCCAGGTTTCACCGCTCGCCTTCGGCGGCAACGTCTTCGGCTGGACCGTCGACGAGAACGCATCGTTCGCGCTGCTCGACGCGCTCGCCGACACCGGCATCAACTTCATCGACACGGCCGACGTCTATTCGGCCTGGGCGCCCGGCAACAGCGGCGGCGAATCGGAAACGATCATCGGCAAGTGGCTCAAGCGCTCCGGCAAGCGCGAACAGGTCGTGATCGCGACCAAGGTCGGCATGCTCGCCGCGCGCGCGGGGCTGACCAAGGACAACATCCTGAAGGCCGCCGACGATTCGCTGCGCCGCCTGCAGACCGACTACATCGACCTGTATTTCTCGCACCGCGATCTCGCCGACACGGCCCCGCTCGAAGAAACCCTCGCCGCATACCAGACGCTGATCGAAGCAGGCAAGGTGCGCATCATCGGCGCATCGAACTACAGCGGCGCGCGCCTGCGCGAAGCCGCCGACATCAGCCAGCGCGACGGCCTGCCCGCATACCAGGTGATCCAGCCGGAATACAACCTGATCGACCGCGCCGAATACGAGCGCGATCTCGAACCGGTCGTGCGCGACCTGAAGCTCGGCGTCGTCAACTACTACGCGCTCGCGAGCGGCTTCCTGTCGGGCAAATACCGCAGCGAAGCCGATCTGAAGAAGAGCGTGCGCGGCAGTCGCGTCGCCGGCTATCTCAATGAGCGCGGGCTGCGCATCCTCAAGGCGCTCGACGACGTGTCGGCCAAGCACGGCACGCAGCCGGCCGCGATCGCGCTCGCCTGGCAGATCGCCCGGCCGACGATCACCGCGCCGATCGCCAGTGCGACGTCGCTCGAACAGCTCGCGCTGCTCGGCGAAGCGATCCGCGTGCAGCTCGACGACGGCGATATCCGCAAGATCGACGAGGCCAGCGCGGCCTGAGGCCGTCTGCAACAGCACAGGCCGGTCGGTGGAATCGCGTCGTGCAGCGGTTCCGCGGCCGGCCTGCGTCATCTGCGTTCCGGTATTGCCGCATGCGGGGCGCATGAAATTCTCGCGTGGCGGCTCGATACAATGGCGTGCATCCCGACGGCCGGGCGGCTCGACCTGATCGAACCGGTATCCGTGCCCGGACGAACACCACGCACGGAACCGCCCATGCCCCGGAACACCCGCCGCTCCCGTTACGCCCGCCTGCCCTCCGCGGCCGTCGCCGCGCTGCTCGCGTTCGCGTTCGCGCCGGCGGTATCCCATGCCGGCTGGTACGAGGTCGTGAACTACACCGGCACGATCGGCCGCGCCCCCGTCCACGTGTCGCTGCAGACTTACGACGCGCTCGACCACAACGACGCGGGCCGCTGGCGCGTCGACGGCAGCTACTACTACGACGCGCATCGCACGCCGATTCCGCTGCGGGGCCATCGCGAGCCCGACGGCCGCATGACGCTGTGCGAGGCGTCGCCGCCCGCCTCGACTGCCGAATCGCCGGTCGTGCCGCCCGCATCGCCGTCGCGGCCGAAGCCTTGCCCGATCGCGATCGCCGTCACGGGCAAAACGGCAACCGGCCTCTGGGACGACGGCCGGAAGACGCTCCCGGTCGCGCTGAACGAAGTCGGGCGCCTGAACGACAACGATCGCGATCACCTGCAGCTCGACGGCACCGTCGACGTCCCGATGTGGTCCCGTACGAAAACGCACATGCTGGTCGGCGTCTACACGCTGTCCGACCAGTGCGGGATCGCGATGCGATCGCTGCGCGCGGTGAACATCGCGACGGGCCGCACCGATCGCACGATCGCGCTCGGATGCGATGCGGGGATGGTGATGACGTCGATCTACGCGAACGTCACCGATGCACAGCGTGACGGCCACGTGACCGTCGAGTTCCGCGACAGCAAGATGGGCTACGAGCAGGACGTTTCGCTCGGACTGCCGGCCGGTTCGTCGAAGTAAGCCCGCGTCAAACCGGACAACCTAGGGCCTGTTCACGCTAATAACGGGCTTGCGCTGGCCCCCAGAAGGGCCGAGCGCAAGGAATGCGACGAAGCGAATACTCGACGTATTCGCGAGGAGCATGACGCCGCGATCGGCCCTTCTGGGGGCCAGCCCCACGAATGAATTTTCCAAATAGGGGAACGTGCCTTTCCGCCCGCATGGCGGCGTCGTTCGTCGTTGCAATAGCTACGGCTATTGCGCCTCCTCTCTCCTTGCCTGCGCCCGGAGGAAGTCCCCTTGGGGGACGGGCGGAAAGGCACGTTCGCAAGCCCGTTATTAGCGTGAACAGGCCCTAGCCCGAATACGCGCCCATGTCTTGCCTGCCACGGCCACCATCGTTGACCCGGAAGGACATCCGCCCGCAATCCGCCGCCCCTCGCGCGTCCCGGCCCGGCCCCGGGTCTTTCACCGATTGACCGCGCCCCGCGACGTGCCCGAGACTGCGCCGCTCGGGCGGTCATTGGGAGAACGTCATGCCGGACATCAGCACGGGAAGCGTCACGATCTCGACGCGCGCCGTACGCGGCGACGAACGCGTCGACTTCTGGGTCGACCACGTCGCCCGCTCGCTCGTGCGCATCGAGTGCAGCGGAAAATCGTCCGAAGGCATCGACGCGACGCTGCGCAGGCGCGACCTCGGCCTGCTCGGCGTATGCGACATCGTCGCGAACCGGCACGCGGTCGTGCGCACGCCGCACAACATCCACGCGGACCAGCGCGACGCCGTATTCGTCTGCCTGATGCACGAAGGGCAAGGCTATACGTTCCAGGACGTCGAATGCATCCAGCATGCGCCCGGCGACATCGTGCTGTACGACACGTCGATGCCGTACGGCCACGGCTTCCCGGCCAACATGGCGATGACCGTGCTCGACGTGCCGCGCGATATCTTCGAGGCGCGCGTCGGCCCGTGGCGCTACCGCAGCGTCGTCAAGATCGACCGCGGCGACGGCGTCACGTCGTGGGCCGTGCAGCGGATGTACGCGATGCTCGCCGAGCCTTATGAAGCGACGCCCGACGCACGCGAACGGCGCGCCGCGACGATGCTCGACGTGATGCAGTCGATGCTGCGGCTGCGCGACGGCGACGCGTCGCCGACCAAGTCGACCGCCCATACGCTGTCGCGCGCGAAGACGTTCATCGACAGCCATCTCGCCGACGACGATCTCGACAGCCAGTCGGTCAGCCGCGCGCTCAACCTGTCGCCGCGCCAACTCGCGCGCGTGTTCGAGATCGAAGGGATGCCGCTCACGCGCTACATCCTCGCGCGGCGTCTCGAACGCTGCCGCGCCGACCTGCGCGACCGGTCGCTGAAACACCTGACGGTCAGCGAAATCGCATTCCGCTGGGGGTTCAACAACAGCGCGCACTTCAGCCGCAGCTATCGCGCGCGCTTCGGCGAGACGCCGAGCGACACGCGCGTGCCGGCCGAAGCCCGCTAGCGCCCGTTCGCGCCCGGCGCCGCCGTGTCCCTGCGAGGCAAGCACGGCGGCCGTCCCGGTCAAATAGGTCCGCATGCCCATCGATAAGCTGGCTTCTTGCGCGGCGGTGCTCGTTCCGCCGCCCGACAGCAAGGAGAAGAAGCGGGATGGAGACGTACGACCATATCGTCGTCGGCGGCGGTTCGGCCGGCTGCACGGTGGCACATCGACTGGTAAAAGCGGGCAGGCGCGTGCTGCTGCTCGAGGACGGCCCGAAGGACGACAGCCTGTTCATCCGGATTCCGGCGACGTTCATCCGCGTGCTCGGTACGCAGCGCACGGTGACGTTCGAAAGCGAGCCGCAAGCCGGCGCGGCGGGGCGCAAGACCTACGTGCCGCAGGGCCGCACGCTCGGCGGCGGCAGCTCGGTCAACGCGATGCTGTACGTGCGCGGCACGCGCGCCGACTATGACGAATGGGCCGCGCTCGGCTGCGCCGGCTGGGGTTGGGACGACGTGCTGCCGGTGTTCAAGCGCGCCGAATCGCACCTGCGGCTGTCCGAGCCGTTCCACGGCACCGACGGGCCGCTGAAGGTCGGCGACACGCGTTTCCGGCATCCGCTGAGCCTCGCGTTCGTGAAGGCCGCGCAGGAAGCCGGCATCGCGTACAACGACGATTTCAACGGCGCCGCGCAACACGGCGCCGGCTTTTATCACACGACGATTTTCGACGGACAGCGCGGCAGCACCGCGGCGACCTATCTCGCCGACGCGCTCGGTCACGCGAACCTGCGCGTGCTGACCGGCTGCCGCGTGACGCGCGTGCGCTTCGACGGCCGGCGCGCGACCGGCGTCGAATGGCGCACGGAAAGCGGCGCAACCGGTTCGGCGGCCGCGCGCGCCGACGTCGTGCTGGCCGCCGGTGCGCTCAGTACACCGAAGCTGCTGATGCTGTCGGGCATCGGGCCCGGTGCGCATCTCCATGCGCACGGCATCGACGTGCTGCACGACAGCCCCGAGGTCGGCGCGAATTACCAGGACCATCTCGAAGTGTCGATCTACGGCTACAGCCATGCGCCGATCAGCCTGCTCGGCGAGGATCGCGGGTTGAAGGCGCTGCGCCACGGATTGCAGTGGATGCTGAGCCGCACGGGCCTGCTGACGTCGAACGTCGTCGAATCGGGCGCGTTCGTCGATACGACGGGCGAAGGCCGTCCGGACATCCAGTTCCACGTGCTGCCGACGCTCGTCGGCGACGTCGATCGCGAACCGCTGCCCGGTCACGGCCTGTCGATCAACCCGTGCCTGTTGCGGCCGCGCTCGCGCGGCTCGGTGCAGTTGCGCGGCAACGATCCCGCTGCGCCGATCCGCTTCGACAGCGGCGCGCTCTCCGACCCCGCCGACGTCGACGGCCTCGTGCGCGGCGTCGCGCTCGCGCGGCACATCCTTCGCGCGCCGTCGCTCGCGCGTGTCGTCCGCGAAGCCGAGCCGCTGACCGACGACGCGCTGGCCGACTACGTGCGGCACCGCGCGAAAACCGTCTACCATCCGGCCGGCACGTGCCGGATGGGCAGCGATGAAAGCGCGGTCGTGACGCCGCGTCTCGCGGTGCAAGGGATCGACGGATTGCGGATCTGCGATGCGTCGGTGATGCCGCGCATCGTGTCGGGCAACACGAACGCGCCGACGATCATGATCGCGGAGCGCTGCGCGGAATTCTTGCTGGCGGGTTGACGGCGCACTCCGCGCGGCAATGAACATGAAAGCGGCGCGTGAATCACGCGCCGCTTCGACGTCGGTTTCGCTGCATCAACAGGCGCTGCGCAGCGTCATCGGCGACGCGCCGTAGCGTTCGCGAATCGCGCGGCTGAAGTGCGCCTGGCTCGAGAAGCCCCAGCGAAACGCGATCTCGCCGATGCTCGTCTTGCGCAGCCGCGCATCGGTCAGCTCGCGGTGCGCATGCGACAGCCGCTCGGACCAGATGTGCTGCGTGATCGACTCGCCTTCGGCGGCAAACAGCCGGCTCAGGTGCCGCAACGACAGCCCGACCGCATCGGCAACCGCCTGCGGCCCGAGCTCCGGCTCGCCGAGATGGGTCGCGATGTACTGCTTCGCGGTCAGCAGATACGACAGCGACGCGCGCGATGCGCCCGCACCGTTCACTTCGACGTCGATGAGTTCGGCAACCAGCGTGCGCGTGTGCTCGGCGAAGCGCGCGGCCTCGCCCTCGACCGGCTCCTTCATGAAGCGCTCGACGCTCGCGCGCAGCGTCGCACCGAGCATCGCGCCCGCCCCCGGCTTCGGCGCGATCCGCAGCGGCAGCGCCGCCAGCTCCGCATCGAAGCGGTCGTCGAACGTCGTGACCGGAATGTCGATCAGCAGTTGCCGCATCGGTGTGAGGAATCCGAACAGATAAGGCACGCGGGTGTCGTACACGACCACGTCGCCGGCTTCCGCGAGCAGGCACCGGTCGCGCTGGATGAAATACGCGCGCCCGCTCAGGATCTGGCACGCAAACAGCGACTCCTTCGGCAACTGGCGCACCAGCGCGGGGCTGCGTTCGATCACGTGATCGCGGCCGCTGATGTCCGCGACGCCCAGCCCCGGCAGCGCGAGATCGGTTTTCTCGACCTCGAGCCCGGCCGGCGACAGCGACGAGCAGCGCAGCCCGACCAGCGTCTCGGCGTTGAACGCATCCCAGTACGCCATCCGGTCGCGCGCCGGCACGTCGGCCGTCGAGCCTCGCGTGCGTGAAAAAACGGTCGAATTCGTCACGTCGCCTCCTGCTGGCGCCTGTCGTGCGGAGCGGCACGGATTGGGGAAGGGTGCGTCTTGTCGTTGGTGCGGTGCGATGTCCGGCCCGATCAAGCAATTCGTCCAGCCCAGTCAAGAGCGCCGCGCACCGGCTGGCTAAAGTCGTCCCCACGACACCAACCTGCAAGGAGACAAACCGTGGTCGACAAAGCCGTATCCGAATTCTGGCAAAACATCGCGCCGATTGCCAATCCGTTCAAGCCCGATGCGCTGCCCGAAGCTTACATCCAGAACGCGGCCACCGAAGACGAGCGCTATTACGTTCCGTTCACCGAAACGGTTTCGTCGCGGCCGTTGTGGATCTCGCCGTCGCAAAACAAATGGTGCGACATCCTGATGGCGAAGGAAGCGGGGCTCGTGAACCGGCACTACCACCCGCACGAGGTGTTCGCGTACACGCTGTCCGGCAAGTGGGGCTATCTGGAGCACGAATGGACCGCGACGCGCGGCGATTTCGTGTACGAAACGCCGGGCGAAGGCCATACGCTCGTCGCGTTCGATCATCCGGAACCGATGCGCGCGTTCTTCATCGTCAAGGGCCCGTTGATCTGGCTCGATGACGAAGGCAATCCCGACGGCTACTTCGACGTGCATTCGTACATCGCGATGTGCAAGGCGCACTACGAGAAAGTCGGCCTCGGCGCGCAGGCGATCGAGAAGCTGTTCCGCTGACGCGCGACGAGGCCGCCCATGACATCCCATTCCTCCCCCAAACCCGCATGGACGTACGAGAACAGGCTGCTGCTGATCCTGTTCATGACGTTCGGCTTCGTGTTCTTCGACCGCCTCGCGCTGTCGTTCCTGTTTCCGTTCATGTCGGCCGAGCTGCACCTGTCGAATACGCAGCTCGGCATGGTGTCGTCCGCACTCGCGCTGACGTGGGCGCTGTCGGGCGCCGCCACCGGCGCCTGGTCCGACGCGCGCGGCACCCGCAAGCCGCTGCTGATCGCGGCCGTGCTGGGCTTTTCCGTCTGCTCGGCGCTGTCGGGCCTCGTCGGCGGCTTCGCGAGCCTGATCGCGTTCCGCGCGCTGATGGGCATCGCCGAAGGCCCCGTGCTGCCGCTGTCGCAATCGCTGATGGTCGAGAGCTCGACGCCAAGCCGCCGCGGGCTGAACATGGGCCTGCTGCAAGGCTCGGCCGCCGGCCTGCTCGGCGCGATGATCGGGCCGCCGGTCGTGATCGGCATCGCGACGGCGTACGGCTGGCGCGAAGCGTTCTACGTGTCGTGCATTCCCGGCTTCCTGATCGCGTTCTGCATCTGGCGCTGGGTTCGGGAAGTGCCGCCCGGCGGCGTCCGGCATGCACAGGCCGACAGCACGGCCACGCCCGGCGTGCAGGTCAGCCGCTGGGCGCTGCTGAAGGAACGCAACATCCTGCTGTGCGTGCTGATCAGTTGCTTCTTCCTCACGTGGTTCGTCGTGATCATCTCGTTCGCGCCGGTCTTCCTCGTCGAGAGCCGCCATCTGTCGCCGGCCGACATGGGCGTCGTGATGACCTGCCTCGGCGCCGCGTGGGTGTTCTGGGGCTTCGCGGTGCCGGCGATTTCCGACCGGATCGGCCGCAAGCCGACGATGATCGCGTTCGCGCTGATCGCCGCGATCTGCCCGATCGTGCTGATCCACGTCAATGCGCTGTGGGCGCTCGGCGCGCTCGTGTTCGTCACGTACACGGGCCTCGGCTGCTTCACGCTGTTCATGGCGACGATCCCGGCCGAAACGGTGCCGCCGCGCGCGATCGCCAGCGCGCTCGGCCTGATCATGGGCGCGGGCGAGCTGATCGGCGGCTTCGTCGCGCCGACCGTCGCCGGTTTCGCCGCCGACAAGTACGGCCTGCAGTTCGCGATGTGGACGTCGGCCGCCGGCGCGATCCTCGCGTGCGTGCTGTCGTTCGGTCTCGTCGAAACCGCGCCCGCCGTGCTGCGCAAGCGCGCGCTCGCCGGTGCCGGCGCCCGTCTCGATACCCAGAACCTCGGAGGACGCTGACATGCGTGCACTTCAATGGCACGGCCCGCGCGACATCCGCCTGGCCGATCTCGACACGCCGCGTGCCGGGCCCGGCGAGGTTCGCGTCGCAGTGGCCTATTGCGGGATCTGCGGCAGCGACCTGCACGAATATGCGGACGGCCCGCATGCGATTCCGGTCGGCACGCCGCATCCGCTGTCGGGCCGCACCGCGCCGCTCACGCTCGGCCACGAGTTCAGCGGCACCGTCGTCGAAGTCGGCGCGGGCGTGACGACACTGGCCCCGGGCGACCGCGTCGCGATCGAGCCCGAGTATCGCTGCCACCAGTGCGCGTACTGCCGCTCCGGGTCGTACAACCTGTGCGTGTCGATGGGCTTCGCCGGGCTGATGGGCGACGGCGGGATGGCCGACTTCGCGGTCGTGCCGGCCTACATGCTGCACCGGCTGCCCGACGACGTGAGCCTCGAACAGGCGGCGGTGATGGAACCGGCCGCCGTCGCGCTGCACGCGCTGCGGCGCGGCGAGCTGCGCCTCGGCGACACCTGCGCGGTGTTCGGGCTCGGGCCGATCGGGCTGTTGCTGATCATGCTCGCGAAGCTGCAGGGCGCGACGACGATCGTCGCGGTCGACGTGTCGCCGGAACGGCTCGCGGCCGCCGCGCGCTTCGGCGCGACGCATGCGTTCGACGCACGCTCGCTCGACGCGCCGGTGCTGCGCGACGCGATCCGCGAAGCCGCGGGCGGGCTCGGCGTCGACGTGAGCTTCGAGGCGGCCGGCCTGCCGGCCACGTTCGAAGCGGCGATGCAAGGGTTGCGCAAGGGCGGTCGTCTCGTGATGGTCGGCCTGATGCCGCATGTGGGCTTCGACGCATTCCGCGCGGTCAACGACGAGCTGACCTTCACGGCCAGCGTCGGCTACCGGCACGTGTACGAAGACCTGCTTCGGCTCGTCGGGTCGGGCGCGCTCGACCTCACGTCGATCGTCACGCGCACCGTGTCGCTCGAAGACGCCGTCGCCGACGGCTTCGATGCGCTGCTCGCCGATCGCGCCCAGATCAAGATCCTCGTTGCGCCATCGCACCGGCCGGCGCGCCCCCTTCACACCATCGGGAGTATCGAACATGAGCCGCCAGTGGTCGTTTGACGGCAAGACCATCGTCGTGACGGGCGGCACGTCCGGCATCGGCGCACGCACCGCGTTGCGGTTCGCGCAAGCGGGCGCATCGGTCGTCGCGCTCGGGCTCGATGCCACCGGCCCGCATGCGCCCGTCCATCCGGGCGTTCGCCGCGTCGAACTCGACGTGACCGACAGCGACGCACTGACACGCACGATCGGCGCGCTGCCGCACGTCGATGCGCTCGTCAACGGCGTCGGCATCAGTCGGCACGCGGACGAATACCGGATGGACCAGTTCGAGTTCGTGCTGAACGTGAACCTGACGTCGGTGATGCGGGCGTCCGACGCCGCGTTGACGGCGCTGTCGGCGAACGGCGGCAGCATCGTCAACGTCGCATCGATGTACACGTACTTCGGCAGCAAGGATCGCCCGGCGTACAGCGCGAGCAAGGGCGGCATCGCGCAGCTCACGCGCTCGCTCGCGCAGGCATGGGCCGACCGCGGCATCCGCGTAAACGCGGTCGCGCCCGGCTGGATCGACACGCCGCTCAGCAGCGGGCTGATGGCCGACACGCAGGCTTCGCGGCGGATTCTCGATCGCACGCCGCTCGGGCGCTGGGGCACGGCCGACGAGGTTGCGGACGTGATCCTGTTCCTGTGTTCGCCCGCCGCGTCGTTCGTCACCGGCGCGATCGTGCCGGTGGACGGCGGGTATTCGACGGTCTAGCCGACGCAGTACGCGCGGGCATCGGCGACCGATCGACATCGCCGACGCCCGCGGGATCGACCGGTGCGGTTCCGGGCGCGATCGAATCGGTAGTTTCGCAACACCTTATCTTCATATCAATCAGTAGTCCCATCAAAAATATTCCGGCACGACCGGAAACATGTGAGGAGCACATTGGAGATGACGAAAAAGACCTTGCTGGCCCTCGCGGCCTGCACGATCCCGGCCGCGTCGTTCGCGCAGAGCAGCGTGACGATGTTCGGGCTGCTCGACGCCGGCATCAGCTATGTCAGCAACGAGGGCGGCCACGGCAACGCGAAATTCGACGACAACATATTCTTCCCGAACCTGCTCGGCTTCGAGGGCAAGGAAGACCTCGGCGCCGGCACGCGCGCGATCTTCCGGCTCGTCAATCAGTTCTCGCTCGCGAACGGCTCGATGATCGGCGGCGGGCTGTTCGCGCGCACGGCCTACGTCGGGCTGCAGAACGACCGCTACGGCACGCTGACGCTCGGCAACCAGTACGAGTTCATGGTCGATGCGCTGGCCGCGAGCGGCAACGAGATCGCGCAGGATCTCGTCGGGCTGTACGGCTTTCGCAACGGGCCGTTCGACAAGCTCGCGTTGCCGAACAACCCGACCGGCGCCTTCGACTGGGATCGCGTCGCGGGCAGCAACCGCGTCGCGAATTCCGTGAAGTACACGAGCGCATCGATCTCGGGGCTGACCTTCGGCGCGCTGTACGGCTTCGGCAACGTCGCGGGGTCGGTCGGCGCGAACAACACGGTCAGCGTCGGCGCGAGCTACGACAACGGCCCGTTCGGCGCGGGCGCCGCCTATACGAACCAGAAATACGGCGCGGCGGACGGGATGCCGGCCACGAGCGTGCGCAACTGGGGCGCGGGCGCGCACTACACGCTCGGCACGGTCACCGCGAAGGCGCTCTTCACGACCGTGCACAACGCGTGGAACGGCGCGGGCGCATGGTCGGCGGAAGCCGGCGCCGCGTGGCATCCGTCGCCGGCCTGGGTGGTCGGCGCGAGCTACACGTACATGAAGGGCAACGACACGCTCGACAACGCGCACGCGCATCAGTTGCTGGCCGCCGTTCAGTACTGGCTGTCCAAGCGCACGATGGTGTATGTGGCCGGCGTGTATCAGCGCGCGAGCCACGGCAGCAATGCGCAGATCAACGGCGTGATGGATGCCGACGGCGCGGCAAGCGGCACGGTGCAGTCGATCGCGCGGGTGGGGTTCAGTACGCGGTTCTGACGCGCCGCACCCTTTGACGAAAATGCCCGCCCGGGTCGCCCCGGGCGGGCATTTCCATTGGCGCCACGCCGTCAGAAGCGAATCGTCACCGCCTTCGGCTCGGTGTAGGCGTCGATGAACGACGAACCGTACTCGCGTCCGATGCCGGACCCCTTCGCGCCGCCGAACGGCACGGCCGGGTCGACCAGCGTATGCATGTTCACCCACACGGTGCCGGCTTCGATGCGCGGCACGTAGCGCAGCGCCTTCGACAGGTCGTTCGTCCACAGGCTCGCGGTGAGCCCGAACGGCGTGTCGTTCATCATCGCGATCAGCGCTTCCTCGTCGTCGAACGGCACGAACGCGCCGACCGGCCCGAAGATCTCCTTGCGATACGACGCCGATTCCAGCGAGCTCGGCAGCACGATGGTCGGCTTCACGTAGAAGCCGTCGCGCGCATACGCGCCGCCGCCGGTCACGATCGTGTCGCCTTCCGTGCGCGCGAGCTCGAATGCGTCGAGACACTTGCGGAACTGCGGTTCGTTGCAGACGGGGCCGATCATCCCCGCGTCGTCCATCGGGTCGGCCGGCTGGAAGCTGTCGAGACGCGCCTTCATCTTCTCGACCACCTCGTCGAATTTCGAGCGATGCACGAAGAAGCGTTCCGCCGATGCGCACACCTGCCCGCTGTGCAGGAACCCGGCCTCGACGATGCCGTCGAGAATCTTGTCGACCGGCGTGTCCGGCAGGAACGCCGCGGCATTCTTGCCGCCCAGCTCGAGCGTGAAGCGCGTGAAGTTCGCGTTCACGGCTTCCTCGCCGATGATGCGGCCGGTCGGCACCGACCCCGTGAACGACACCTTCGCCACGCGCGGATCGCGGATCACCTTCGAGCCGACCTGGCCCGTGCCGTTGATCACGTTGAGCGTGCCGGGCGGCAGGCCGGCTTCGGTCGCCAGCTCGGCGATGCGCAGCATCGTGAGCGGCGTGAACTCCGACGACTTGATCAGCACCGTGTTGCCGGTCGCGAGCGCCGCGCCGAACTTCCACACCGGGATCATCACCGGGAAATTCCACGGAATGATGCCGAACACGACACCGAGCGGCTGGCGCAGCGTGAACGACGTGTAGCGCTCGCCGTTCATGCTCGGAAACGACGGCGCGAGCGTTTCGCCCGCGATCTTCGTGGCCCAGCCCGCGTAATAGCGCAGCCAGCGCGCGGACCAGCCGACCTCGATCACACGCGACAGCCCGATCAGCTTGCCCGACTGCGCGGTTTCGATCTGCGCGATCTCTTCGCCGTGCGCGTCGATCAGGTCGGCGAAGCGCAACAGGATGCGCTCGCGATCAGCCGGCGTCAGGCTGGCCCATTCGCCGCGAAACGCGTGATGCGACGACGCGATCGCGGCTTCGACGTCGTCGTCGGTCGCCTGGGCGACCGAGCCGATCACCGCACGCGTCGACGGATCGCGCACGTCGATCCGTTCGCCGCGGCCGGCCACCGCGCGACCGTCGATGTAGTGACCGTGTTCGCGCGCGAGAAACGTTTTGACTTCGTCCAGCATCCGAACCAGTGCCATCTGTGTTCCTCCGGAAATTCCGTTGAATGTGAAGGTGAGTGTGAAAGGCCCGATCAGGCCGCTTGGGCGATCAGGTTCGATGCTTTTTCGGCGAGCGCGATGGTCGGCGCGTTCGTGTTGCCGCTCGGGATGCCGCCGAGCACGCGCCCTTGCGGCGCTCGACGAGGCGGGTCGCGATCGTGCAGCCCGCCGAGCCGGCGCCAACGACGATGTCGTCGAAAGTGCTATCGGACATCCTGACATGCGCCCGCGGTCGTCCGCACGACGGCCGCCGGCGCGCGCCGCCGCCGCATGCGTCCGTTGCCCGGCCTTCGGCACGGTCTCCTTGAAAATCGGTGGTTACGCTTCATCGCACGAGCCAGCCCATGCGATTCGACAGAACAGCTTGCCGACCGCCTGTCGATTCTAGGGACGCGTCGCCCGCGCCGATCGGCGTTGCGTGCACACTTTTGGCTTGAGCGTGCAGATCGATGCGGTGCGATGGGGTGCACTGAGGTCGCGGCAAAACGTGGAGAAACCACGATTGACGCCGTGGGGCCGGGCTCCCGACAATGGCGCCGTCTGAACCCGCGTCGCGGCCGTTTGCATTACCCTTGACGCGTTCCCCGGCCCACTTCCTCTTCCGGCAATGGCACACGAACTCGTCGTCGACGCCAGCAACAGCAGCACGAACCTGCGCGACCTGATCGCGGACAGCTTCCTGCCGCTGATCTTTCACGACACCGGCCCGCAGTTCCGGATGTCGGTGCGCGTTGCCACGGTTGGCGGCCTGCGCATGGCGGACGTCGATACAACGGCGATCCGCGTCGATCGCGACCGCTCGCTCGCGTCGCGCGCCGACCGCGACTGCTACAAGATCCTGTTCCAGATCGCCGGACAAAGCCGCGTCACGCAGCGCAACGCGACGTCGACCGTCAATCCCGGCGAGTGGGTGATCTACGATGCGACGCAGCCGTACATGATCGAATCGGCGAACGCGTCGCGCTTCGTCGCCGCGCTGACGCCGCCGAGAAGCGGCACGATGTGGCGCTGGTTCGTGGAGCGGGCGGGCGTGCAGGTGCGACAGACCGTCGGCAATGCGCAACTGGCGCTTCAATCGATCCATTACCTGATGGACGGGCAGGTGCCGAACGATCCGGAAAGCCTGTTCGGCTTCGAGCAGTCGACGCTGATGCTGCTCGATTCAGTCATCCGCCGCGAGGCGAGCGATTCGCGTATGGGCGCCGATACGCGCAGCGCGACGCTGCGGATGAATGCGGAACTCTATCTGTCGCACCACTACAGCGATCCCGATTTGTCGCCGGACAAGCTGGCGAGCGCGCTGAACGTGTCGCGGCGCACGCTGTACAGCGCGCTGGCCGCGACCGAGCGGACGCCGCAGAGCTTGATTCAGGAATACCGGTTGCAGGCAAGCCGGCGCGCGCTGGAAGATCCGGCGGATACCCACCGCACGCTGCTGGAACTCGCGATCGCGTGCGGGTTTTCGGACATCACGCATTTCGGGCGGGCGTTCAAGGCGCGGTTCGGGTGTAGTCCAGGGGCATATCGTGTCGCATACCGCGCGATGCCGGGGGAGTGACGCGCGTCATCGCGCGGTACCGCCGAAACTCGACGCACCGGTCGACGATCAGCGCATCGACGCCGCGCCGCCCGCCTCCTGCATCGCCGCATCCCGGCACTGCGACGGCGTGATACCGAAGCGCCGGCGAAACAGCCGGGCAAAATACGCGGGATCGGAAAAGCCCGACTGCAACGCGAGGCGCGTAATGCTCGCGCCGTCCGCTCCGGTCTGCGACAGCACCTCGTAGCACTTTTCGAGCCGCAGCCGCTGGATCATCGCCTGCGGACTCTCGCCGATCGATTCGAACGCCTGGTAGAGCGTGCGTCGGCAGACCTTCAAGGCTGCCGCCAGGCAGTCGGGCGACAGCGCGCTGTCGTCCAGATGCCGATGAATGTACTGCTGCGCGTCGCGCAGCAACGTGTCGCGAACCTTGCGCCGCGAAGCGGGCGCCGTCCCGTCCGCAAAATCGATTTCCTCGGCGATCAGCGTCGCCACCAGTCCGAGCACGCCGAAGCGGCTGCGCGGGTTCATGCGCCGGCCTTCGCCGATCATCGCCTGCAGCGCGGCAAGCGCGACTGCCGCGCCACCCGCCGTCGGCATCGCGCGGCCGAGCGCGCGGCGGGCCAGTTCCAGCAGCGGATCGTGATCCGCGACTTCGCACAGCATCGTCACGAACTCGCCATGCGTTTCGCTCTGGATCCAGTACGGGCGGCTCGCCTCGTACAGCGTGAAATGCCCTTGCGGCACGACCGCTTCGCACGCGCCCTGTTCGAGTCGCGCGACCCCGCCCAGTTGCCAGATCACCTTGACGTAGCGGTGCTTGAGCGCCCCGCACGCGGCGCGCCCGATCGACGCGCTATGGGCCGCGGCCGCAATGCGCGCCACGCGGCAGCGCGCGTGATCGAACACGTCGACGCTCGCGTCGAATTCGCCGGACGACCCGGCATTGAGCTCCAGCGGAAAGAACCGATGCCGGATGCGCTCCGACCAGCCTGCAATGTCCGCGCCCGGCGCGGGCGGATGAGATCCCGAATCGATCATGACAGTGGCCTCCAGAAAGGTCCGGCTTGCAAGTCCGTTCATTGCGTCGCCGCCTGCGCGTGAATACGCCAGGCACGATGATCGACTCGCCCGACTTTCCGGTCGCATGGCGACGCACGGTCGTCATCCATCGAGGGGATCGAGACGTAGCGTACGACGCGCCGGCCGGAAAAAAAATTCGCACAACTCCCATCCGCGGCCGGATCGCCACCGGACACCCTGAAGATTTCACCTAGTTGCACGGCACTCCTGACGGCTCTGCACGCAAACACATGCGGCCGATGGCGCGACGCGGCAACCTGCCGACGGGCGGAAACCTGCTTCCGTTCGGACACCTTGCACCCGGCTTGCGCTGTCGCGAACACCGCCCGGAGACGAATGGCGGCCGCTCGTGCGCCGCCGGAGGAGACAAACGATGAAACGGCTACGTATTTCCCTGATTCTGTCCGCGCTCGCCGCCGCACACGGCGCCCATGCCACCGAAGGCGGCGGCTCCGTGTACCCGACCGGTGCGGAAGGCTACCTGTGCTGCGCGCTGCCCCCGCCGGGGCTCTATGCGCTGATCTATGCCGAGCGCTACCACGCCGGCGAACTGCGCGACAACGAAGGCCGCAACGTTGCGCCGCCGGATTTCGGCATCACGGCGTATGCGGTGACGCCGCGCATCGTGTGGGTGACCCCGTACACGTTCGCGGGAGCGTCGCTCGCCATGCACGCGCTGCTGCCGCTCGTCACGCTCGACGTGCACGCGGGCGGGCAATCGCAACGGCAGACCGGCGTCGGCGACATGACGTTCGGGCCGGCGCTCGGCTGGCATATCACGCCGACGCTCCACACGCTGCTCGCCGTCGATGTCTTCGCGCCGACCGGCCAGTACGACAAGAACGACCTCGCCAACATCGGCCGGAATTACTGGGCGATCCAGCCGATCGCCGGCATCTCGTACGGCGGCCGCACCGGGCCGACGTTCGATGCCAAGCTCATGTGGACGTTCAACCAGCGCAATCACGCGACGGACTACCAGTCCGGCCAGGAATTCATCGTCGACTACTCGGCGGGCTGGGGGTTCGGCAACGGACTGACGGTCGGCGCGGGCGGCTATTACTACCGGCAGATGACGGACGACGCGCAGGGCGGGCAGACCATCGCCGGCAATCGCGGCCAGTCGTTCGCGATCGGGCCGTCGATCAAGTACGACAGCGGGAAGGGCTGGTTCGTGACCGCCAAATACCAGATGGAAACCGATGTGCGGAACCGCCCCGAAGGGGCGGCATTCTGGCTCAAGGCCGTGTTTCCGCTGTGACCCGAGCAAATCCGCGCCGGCTGCGGCCGACGCGGCGGCGGCGCAGGTCGTCCCTGCGCCGCACCGTTCACCGGCCGAGCAGCAGATCGGCGCCGCGTTCGCCGATCATGATCGCCGGCGCATTGGTATTGCCGCTCGGCACCTGCGGGCAGATCGAGCAATCGATCACGCGCAGGTTCGAGAAGCCGTGCACGCGCAGCGACTTCTGGTCCACCACCGACGTCCGCGGGTCCGTGCCCATTCGGCACGTGCCGGCCGGGTGATAGACGGTCTTGATGTCCTGCCGGACGAATTTCTCGATCGCCGGCAGATCGTCCGGATCGACCCGCGCAGGCGCGACGATGTCCTTCACGTGCGCGCGCAGCGCCTGCGCCGACAGGATCCGGAGCCCCGCCTGAACGGCGCGGATCTGCCCTTCGAGATCGGCCGGATCGCTCAGGAAGTTCGCGTCGATCCGGGGAAGATCCGCCGGATCCGTGCTGCGCAATTGCACCTGCCCGCGCGACTTCGGCTGCAGATGGCCGACCTTGACCGACATGCCGTGTTCGCCCGCCGGCGGCTTCTCCCCCGGCGTATTGTCGAAGTTGTCGAGCAGCGGCAGGAAATGGAACTGGACGTCGGGGCGCCCGGTGCCCAGCGTGTCGATGAACGCGCCGCCTTCGAGGATGTTGCTGGTCAGCAACCCGCTCCTGAAGCACTTCCACTGCAGGAAATGGCGCATCGCCCTGAGCCCTTCGTTCTCGCCATAGAGGCTCGTCGGCGTCCGAATCGACGCCTGCACCGACATGTGCAGATGATCGTGGAAGTTCTTGCCGACCGGCAATGCCGTCACCGTCTCGATGCCGAACGCGGCGAGCTGCTCCGCCGGCCCGATGCCCGACAGCATCAGCACCTTCGGACTCCCGATCGCCCCCGCGCTCACGACGACCTCCTCGCGCACCTGCACCGACACCGGCGCATTGCCGCCTTCGCTGAATTCGACCGCGACCGCGCGCCCCGCATCCGTCTTGATCCGGTGCACGAGCGCGCCCGTCACCACCTTCAGCTTCGCATCGTTGCGCACCGACGCCAGATACGTTCGCGCCGTACTCGCGCGCTCGCCGTTGCGCGTCGTCGTCTGGTAATAGCCGATGCCCTGCTGCACGTCGCCGTTGAAATCGTTGACGTAGGGCAGCCCCATTTCCTGTCCGGCGCGAATGAACGCGGCCGTCAGCGGATGGCGGTAGCGGTTCTCGCTGACGGGTAGCGGCCCCGTCTGGCCGTGATACGCCGGCCCCAGGCTTTCGTTCGCTTCCGCCTTCATGAAGTACGGCAGCACGTCGTCGTAGCGCCAGTCCGTGCATCCCCACTGCGTCGCCCAGTCGTCGTAATCCTCGCGCTGCCCGCGGATATAGATCATTCCGTTGACGGAGCTGCCGCCGCCCAGCACCTTGCCCTGCGCGATGATCATCCGGCGATCGTTCGCGTTCGGCTGCGGTTCGGTCATGTACGGCCACGATTTCTTCTGGAACACCATCATCACGCCGCCCGGAATCCGGTGAAACGGATTGTCGTCGCGGGTGCCGGCCTCCAGCAGCAGGACCGAGCCGGCGTTCTGCTGAATCAGCCGCGCGGCAACGACGCAACCGGCGGAACCCGCGCCGATGACGACGTAATTGAAGGTCAGGTCTTGTGTAGTCATGTCAGTCGATAGGGGTAAGCGGGCGCGCGATGCAACGCCCGTGGTCTTGTGGTTGTGTGGTCGGAGGGTCCGCGCGTCGGCGCGCGTACCGCTACATCGCGATCGTGACGACCTTCTCTTCCAGGTACGCGTCGAGCCCGCTCTGCGACAGGTCGCGCCCGACGCCGCTGTCCTTGAAGCCGCCCCACGGCAGCCGCGCGTCGAGCGGGCTCCATGCGTTCACCGCGACCGCGCCGACCCGCAGCCGCGCGGCGGTGCGGTGCGCGGTGGCGAGGTCGCGCGTCCACATCGAGGCGGACAACGCATAGACGGTGTCGTTCGCCAGCGCGACCGCCTCGTCTTCCGTATCGAACGGCATGATCGTGCCGACCGGGCCGAACACTTCGTCGCGTGCGATGCGCATCGCCGGATCGACGTTCGCGAAGACCGTCGGCCGCACGAAGAAGCCCTGCGACGGCACCGGCTCGTCGCCCGCGACCATCGTTGCGCCGTCGCGCAGTGCCGCCACGATATGCGTCTTCACGCGATCGGCGTGACGCGCACTGATCAGCGCGCCCATTTGCGTCTGCGGATCGAACGGCGTACCGACCTTCACGGAGCGCGCCGCGTGCGCGAGCGCGCCGACGACTTCGTCGTAGAGACGGCGCTGCACGAGCACGCGCGTGCCCGCCGCGCAGGTTTGCCCCTGGTTGACGAACAGCCCCATCGCGACGCCGGCGACCGCCTGCTCGAGATTCGCGTCGTCGAAGATGATCTGCGGCGCCTTGCCGCCGAGTTCGAGCGTCAGCCGCTTGAACGTCGCGCCGGCTTCGCGCGCGATCGTCCGGCCGACCTCGGTGCTGCCCGTGAAGCTGATCTTGTCGACGCCGGGATGATTGACCAGTGCGGCCCCGACCGACGCGCCGATGCCGTGCACGAGATTCACGACGCCCGGAGGAAACCCGGCCTCCGCGGCCAGGTCCGCCAGTGCGCCCACGGCGAGCGGGGCGTCTTCCGACGGCTTCATCACGACCGTGCACCCCGCCGCGAGCGCAGGCGCGAGCTTCCAGCACGCGATCATCAGCGGTGCATTCCAGGGCACGATCAGGCCGGCTACACCGACGGCCTCGCGCACGGTGTAGTTGACGGTCGGACGTCCCATGAAGCCGCCGGTCGGAATCTGCCGGCCTTCGAGCTTGTCGGCCCAGCCGGCGAAGTAGCGCAGCGTGTCGATCGACATCGGCAGATCCATCATGCGCACCTCCATGGCCGGGCGGCCCTGTTCGCGCGCCAGCAGCTCGACGAAGCGCTCGGCGTCGCGCTCGAGCAGGTTGGCCAGCCCGTGCAGCAATTGCGCGCGCGCGGCGCCTGGCAACCGGCTCCAGGCGCCGCCGTCGAATTGCGCACGGGCCGCGCGCACGGCCAGGTCGACGTCGGCGTCGGTGCCGGCCGCCACGCGCGCGAGCAACTGACCCGTGCACGGTTCGCGTTTCTCGAACCATTCGCCGCGGGCGGCTTCGCGCTGCTCGCCCGCGATCCGGTGTTTGAGGGTGTATTCGGCTGCCATGTCGTTCGTCTCCAGATCGAGGGCCGATCCCGCGCATGACGGCGGGATCGGCTTATCTGGCCCACTGTAGGACGAGGCTTTTGGCGCTGCTGGTACGTCCGTGCACCGGATGCAGGATTCACGTGCATGGGCGGGCGGCGTGGGCCGCCGAAGCAACCCCACCATCGAACCCCCAATAATCCCCCTTGACACCCTATCTTTCGATATATATCTTTAGATATGTTTTACGACATATAGGACACGATCATGCGACACAACCCCTCCCGCGGCCATGCCCGATGCGACGGACATGGTGCGCATGCCGGCCCTGAATGGTTCGCCGGTCTCTGGCACGCGATCGGCCGCCATCGGCGCGGCCACGATCCGTTCGGTGGCGGCCCGTTCGGCGGCCGTGGCAGACGCGGCGGCTTTGGCGATTTCGGCGACGACGGCATGCCGCGCGGCCGCCAGTTCAGCTCCGACGATCTCCAGTTGCTCCTGCTCGCGCTCGTCGCCGAGCAGCCGAGCCACGGCTACGAGCTCATCAAGGCGCTCGACACGCGCTCGAACGGCTTCTACAGCCCGAGCCCCGGCATGGTGTACCCGGCCCTCACGTATCTCGAGGAAGTCGGCTTCGTCGCGTCGCAGGCGGAAGGCAACCGCAAGCGCTACGCCCTCACCGACGCCGGCCGCGCGCATCTCGATGCGCAGCGCGAACGCGTCGACACCCTGTTCGCGCGCCTCACGCATCTCGCGCGCAAGATGGAGTTCATGCGCCGCGCCTTCGCCGGCGAAGCGGCGGGCAACGAAGCACCGGACGAAGCACAGCCCGGCTGGCTGCCGGAGTTCGTCGAGGCTCGGCTCGCCCTGAAGCGCGCGCTGCTGCACAAGAGCGCCGCCGATGCCGACGAACAGCGTCGCATCGCGGCCATCATGCGTCGCGCGACAGCCGAAATCGAAGGCGGCACCGGCGCGTAACCCGCGCCGCCCCGTCAAACCATAGGAGAACGGATTGATGCAAAACACATCCGAGCGCGCCGTCACCCGCGTGCGCCATACCCTCAAGTTCCGCCTGCTGCAGGTCGTGCGCGTGCACGCCGTGACGCCGCACTTGCTGCGCGTCACGCTCGGCGGCCCCGACCTCGCGGATTTCGAATCGTCGTCGTTCGACGATCACGTGAAGGTGTTTTTCCCGGCGCCCGGCGCCGATCGGCCGGCACTGCCGACACTCGGCGCGAACGGCCCGGAATTTCCGGAGGGCGAACCGAAGCCCGTCGCGCGCGACTTCACGCCGCGCCGCTTCGACCGCGCCGCCTGCGAACTGGATCTGGAATTCGTGCTGAACCATCCGGGCCCCGCATCGCAGTGGGCCGCGCAGGCACGCGTCGGCCAGTGGCTCGGCATCGGCGGCCCGCGCGGGTCGTTCGTGGTCCCGATCGATTTCGACTGGCATCTGCTGATCGGCGACGATACGGCGCTGCCCGCGATCGCGCGGCGTCTCGAGCAATTGCCGGCCGGCTCGCGCGCAGCGGTGGTGCTGGAGGTCGCGGATCGCAGCGCGCAGATCGCGTTCGATACGCGTGCCGACGTGCATGAAATCTGGCGCTTTCGCGCCGAAGCCGAGACGGACGACGACGACGTGCTGCTGAACGCCGTGCGCGAACTGCCGCTGCCGCCGTCCGGCGACGGTTACGTGTGGGCGGCCGGCGAAGCGCAGTCGATGCGCGCGGTGCGCCTGCACCTGACCGGCGAGCGCGGGGTCCACAAGTCGCGCATCCGCGCGGCGGCATACTGGAAGTGCGGCGCGGCGGCCGTGCACGAGACGCTGGAAGACTGACCGCGAAAGGGCGCGCGCCGGCGGGGTTGGCATCGGCGGCGCGGCTGGTATATATGTATGTCTGCGACGCCGCTGTCGGACGACAGCCGCCGCAGCCCGTACAGGAGCGCCCGGTCATGACAAAAGAAAGCCACGCGTCGCCGTTCCTTCGCAACCTGAAGATCGCCGGATATTGCGGCCTGGCCGCAGTCGTTCTCGCGCTGTTCGTCGCGATGTGCGCGATCCTGAAGGAAAGCTCGCTCGAACGCGACGCCGCGCAACACCCGGGCGAGACGCCCGAACTGCACGAAGCGGGCGGCGGCACGTCCGCTTCGGCCGAATCGGCCAAGACGCCCGGCTGACGGCGTCCGGCCCGTACTTCTCCTGCTTGCCCCGCTTACGGCGCGCGCTCGCGCCCCATCATGACTGCGTGCACCGCATCGCCGATCCGTTCGAGCGGCTCGACCATACGTTGCCCGTACAGGTGCGCGGCCAGCGCGCCGGCCGTGCCGACCAGCACGCCGCCGGCCATGTCGAACGGCCAGTGCACGCCGGCATACACGCGGCCCCATGCGATCGCCACGGCCAGCGCGACCATCACGAACCCGGTCAGCCGCGTCGTACCGGCGAGCAGCATGCCCACCGCGAGGCTCCATGCGAACGTCATGTGGTCGCTCGGAAACGAACTGTCCGGCGAATGCGGAATCAGTTGCGTGCCGACGCCGGCCATGAACGGCCGCGGGGAGAACCAGAAATGCCCGATCACCTGTGCGAGCAAGAGCGCCAGGCACGTGCCGACGCCGGCTTCGATCGCCTGACGCCGCGTCGGCCGCTCGCCGAAGATCCAGGTCAGCAATAGCATGACGGGCAGCGCATAGACGAGCCAGTCGGCGGCGAAGATCGCGAGGCGGGCCACGCCGGGGTTCGGCGCGGCGCCGGCATTGATGGCGGAAAACAGGGTGAGATTGAGGTTCTGCATGAATCCGGTTGCGTGAAACGTAAGTGGGGGGACCGGTCGCGCCGGTCGGATGCGAACGATGCTAGTGCTCACTCGCTTAAGGGGTGCTTAATGCGCCGGGCGACCTGCGCCGGTGTCCGGATCGCCTGAACCGGGGCCGGGGCCGGTTCGTCGCGGCGAACGCACTTAGAGCCCGCACTGCAACACAAGTTCACACAATTGTCACATTCCCGCGCGACCTTCTCCCGGAAACCCTCACCACTTATCCCGTAAAGGCTCACCCTTTTCACATCGTGGCGTCATTGACGCATGCGAAGATCGGGCCGCCGGGCGCAATCCACGCCGTTTGTGTCGCTCGCCTCAACATTTACATCGCTGATACGTCGAAATCGGCAACAATTAATTCCAGATGCGGCATCGCACAACGGCAACGCACAGGCATACGATTACGACCACTCATCCACGAAGCGATCAACAACAAGGAGTCCGCATGAAACCCAGCGATGTCCGATCGAAAGCGTTTGCGATGCCGTTGACCAGCCCCGCGTTCCCGATGGGCCCGTACCGTTTCGTCGATCGTGAGTTTCTGATCATCACGTATCGCACCGATCCGGATCGTCTCCGTGAAATTGTCCCCGAGCCGCTGCAGATCACCGAGCCGCTCGTTCATTACGAATTCATTCGCATGGCCGATTCGACCGGCTTCGGCGACTACACCGAAAGCGGCCAGGTGATTCCCGTCGAATACAACGGCCAGGCCGGCGGCTACACGCTCGCGATGTATCTCGACGATCACCCGCCGATCGCCGGCGGCCGCGAGCTGTGGGGTTTCCCGAAGAAGCTCGCATCGCCCACGCTGCACGTGAACACCGATCACATCCTGGGCACGCTCGACTACGGCAAGGTGCGCGTCGCGACCGGCACGATGGGCTACAAGCACAAGGAACTCGACATCGACGAGCAGCTGAAGCGTCTCGCCGGCCCGAACTTCCTGCTGAAGATCATCCCGCACGTCGACGGCACCGCACGCGTGTGCGAACTGGTGCGCTACTACATGCAGGACATCAAGATGAAGGGCGCGTGGACGGGCCCCGCATCGCTCGAGCTGGCGCCGCACGCGCTCGCGCCGGTGGCCGATCTGCCGGTTCTCGAGATCGTCGAGGCACGCCACCTCGTAGCAGATTTGACACTCGGGCTGGGCGAAGTCGTCTACGATTACCTGGCTCAGTAACACGTCCGCAGTCCTTTCTCCCTGTCAATCCTTTCACCACGGGAAATTCGAAATGAGCAACCTGAATGGCAAGACCGCAGTCGTCACGGGCGCCGCGAGCGGCATCGGCAAGGAAATCGCACTCGAACTCGCGAAAGCGGGCGCGGCCGTCGCGATCGCCGACCTGAACCAGGACGGCGCAAACGCGGTTGCCGACGAGATCAACAAGGCAGGCGGCAAGGCAATCGGCGTCGCGATGGACGTGACCAACGAGGACGCGGTCAACAGCGGCATCGACAAGGTGGCCGAGGCGTTCGGCTCGGTCGACATCCTCGTGTCGAACGCCGGCATCCAGATCGTCAACCCGATCGAGAACTACTCGTTCGCCGACTGGAAGAAGATGCAGGCGATCCACGTCGACGGCGCGTTCCTGACGACCAAGGCCGCGCTCAAGCACATGTACAAGGACGATCGCGGCGGCGTCGTGATCTACATGGGTTCGGTGCACTCGCACGAAGCGTCGCCGCTGAAGTCGGCGTACGTGACGGCCAAGCACGGCCTGCTCGGTCTGGCACGCGTGCTGGCGAAGGAAGGCGCGAAGCACAACGTGCGCTCGCACGTGGTGTGTCCGGGCTTCGTGCGCACGCCGCTGGTCGACAAGCAGATTCCGGAACAGGCGAAGGAGCTCGGGATCAGCGAAGAGGACGTGATCAAGAAGGTGATGCTGGGCAACACGGTCGACGGCGTGTTCACGACGGTGCAGGACGTCGCGCAGACGGTGCTGTTCCTGTCGGCGTTCCCGAGCGCCGCGCTCACCGGCCAGTCGTTCGTCGTCAGCCACGGCTGGTTCATGCAGTAACGCCCCCGCCTCCCCTCCCCGACGGGGAGGCGACTCCCGCATCACCGCTCATTGTCACGATGGAACGTGGAGTGCCGCCGATCGGCGTCACTCCGTTCCTCTCCGCCATCCATGGCGGGATTTCTCGGAGTCATTGATGAAACCGCACGCGCGTACAGAAAAGCAGGCCGTCGATGCGGCGGACCTGCATCACGAAGCCGGCGCGCCGGCCGCTGCGCGGTCGCTGCCGTACGAAACGATCGCGCTCGTCCTGCAAGGCGGCGGCGCGCTCGGCGCGTATCAGGCCGGCGTGTTCGAAGGTCTGCACGAGGCGGGCATTCCCCTCGACTGGATCGCCGGCATCTCGATCGGCGCACTCAACACCGCGCTGATCGCGGGCAATGCCCCCGAACATCGCGTCGAACGGCTGCGCGAATTCTGGGAAACGATCTGCCAGCCGGCGTTCTTTCCCGCGATTCCGGCCGCGTTCGAATTCGCACTGTTCAACAGCATCGACCAGGTCCGCACGTTCTTCACGGCGTCGCAAGCCGCGAGCGCGATGATGCAGGGCCAGCAAGGCTTCTTCGTGCCGCGCTTCCCGCCGCCGCTGCCGGGCGTGGCCGATCATCCGGAAAAGATCAGCTGGTACGACACGTCGGCGCTGCGCGCGACGCTGCTCAAGCTGTGCGATTTCGACCGGATCAACTCGGGCGAGACCCGCGTGTCGGTCGGCGCGGTCAACGTCGGCACCGGCAACTTCGTGTACTTCGACAACTCGCGTGTTCGCCTCGCGCCCGAGCACTTCATGGCGTCCGGCGCGCTGCCGCCCGCGTTCCCGCCGGTCGAGATCGACGGCGAGTACTACTGGGACGGCGGCGTCGTGTCGAACACGCCGCTGATGGAAGTGCTGCGCGCGCGTCCGCGCCGCGACACGCTCGCGTTCCAGGTCGATCTGTGGAGCGCGCGCGGGCCGCTGCCGCGTACCATGGCCGACGTCGCGGAACGCACGAAGGACGTGCAGTATTCGAGCCGCACGCGTTTCGTCACCGACACGCTGCAGCGCGAACAGCGCTACCGCAACGTGCTGCGTCACGTGCTCGACCAGGTGCCGGAAGAGCAGCGCAAGAACGACCCGTGGTGCATCGAGGCTGACGCGATGTCGAGCGGGAAGAAGTACAACATCCAGCACCTGATCTATCAGCAGAAGGCGTACGAGCACCACTACAAGGACTATCAGTTCGGTCTGTCGACGATGCGCGACCACTGGTCCGCGGGTCTCGACGACATCCGCAAGACGCTCGCGGTCAAGGACGGCCTCGCGCTGCCCGTCAACGACGCGGGCTTCGTTACGCACGACATTCACCGCCGCCGGTAATGCCGTGTGCGACGGCCCGGCGCGATGGATGCGCCGGGCCGTCTTTCCTACCGATTCGACATGCCGATTTTCATTGCGCTATTCGCGCTCATCGCCCTGGGATGGGGCGCCGTTCACCTGTTTCACGTCATCGCCGCGCAATTCGGCCAGCCGGTCGCGATCGCGGCCGCCGTGCTCGCCGCCGCGATCCTGATCGCGCTGATCGCGTGGTGGATCAAACGCCGCCGCGACATCGCACCGAACACGAAAGAACAAGGCTGGACCCACATCGTGCATCGCGCATGGGGCGAGTTGCGCGTGTCCGCGACGCAGGGGCTGCTGTGGCTGTCGCATGACGGCGCGGACGGCCGCTATACGCTGTCGCAACTCGACGGCTGCGAGGCCGCGCCGATCGACGGCCGCTGGCATCTCGTCGTGCGCGTGCGCGATGGCGTACGCGGCGAATGGAAACTGCCGATGATGGACAAGCACGACGCGCAGCGCTGGGCGCGCGTGCTGATGCTCGCGAAGGACAACCGGCTGTAACGGACTGCGGCAGCGGGCAAGCGCCGGCGCGGCTCCGCGCGATGCATGCTGCGTCCGGCCGCTCCCCGCCTGCGGCACATGTCCAGCACAACGCCCCCCGCTCGCGCACGATGGCGAGCGAACCCACCCGCACCACCGCCCCCTATCGCGCGCCAAGCGCCCATAACGCATCGAGCACATGCTGTGTCGGCCGCTCGACCGGCCCGGCCCGGTGCGCGATGCCCAGTTCGCGCCACAACGCAGGACGCAGCGGCCGCATCACGATCCGTGCGTCGGGCAGCGGGGCACCCGCCTCGTGCGGCAGCAGCGTCGCGCCGTAACCCGCGGCAACCAGGCTCTTGATCGCATCGTTGTAGTTGAGTTCGATACGCGGTTCGGGCCGGTGGCCGCCGAGCGCGAACCATTCGGTCGTGAGCCGGGACAGGCGCGTGGTCGCATCGTTGAGAATCAGCGGACGCGCAGCCAGATAGGCCGGCGTCACACGTGCCGGGAACTGCCAGTCGGCGGGTAGAAAGGCCAGCACCGGATCGCGCCGCCACGCGCGGATCGACAGCCCCGCGACCGCCGGCTGCGGCAACGCGACCAGCCCGACGTCGAGCGTGCCCTGCGCGATGCGCGCCAGCGTGTCGGACGACGTGAGCACCGCGATCTGGACATCGATATCCGGATGCTGCTCGCGCAACCGGGCCACCGCCTGCGGCAACAGATGGGCGATCGCTCCGGTGGACGCGCCGAGGCGCACGCGTCCGGTCAGCCCCTGCACCTGCCGCTGCACGTCGTCGAGTGTCGACTCGACCTCGGCCAGCAGACGGCGCGCCCGCTCCACCAGCACTTCGCCGATGGTCGACGGCCGCACGTTGCCGCGCGTACGCGACAGCAACGGCGCGCCGACGCGGCTTTCGAGTTCGGCGACGTGAAGACTGACGGTCGGCGGCGCGAGATGAAGCAATTGCGCCGCGGCCACGAAGGATCCCTGGTCGGCGATTGCGACCAGCGTACGCAGCCGGTCCAGGCTGATCTCGCGCATGCCCACCTCTCGTTCAGGAAAACTGAATCCGGCAATCAGGAAATTCAACTTTTCCTATTCTAGGCGTTCGACGGACGATACGGTTTTCCCGACGTCCGAAGCAAGGAGCGCGACCATCATGAGCTTCCCCACTGTCTACATCGACGGCGATCAAGGTACGACCGGACTGCAGATCCACGAGCGCCTGCGCGATCGCACCGACCTGCGGCTCGTCACGCTGCCGAACGCGGAGCGCAAGGACCCCGCGCGGCGCGCCGAAGCGATCAACGCATCCGACATCGCGATTCTGTGCCTGCCCGACGCCGCCGCGCGCGAAGCAGTCGGCTTCATCCGGAATCCGGCGGTACGCGTGATCGACGCGAGCTCGGCCCACCGCACCGACCCGGAATGGGTCTACGGCTTTCCCGAGATGGTCGAGGGGCACGCGCAGAAGATCGCGCGCGCACGGCGCGTCACCAATCCGGGCTGCTATCCGACGGGCGCGATCGGCCTGCTTCGGCCGCTGCAACAGGCTGGCCTGCTGCCGCGCGACTACCCGGTGAGCGTCCACGCCGTGTCCGGTTACTCGGGCGGCGGGCGCAGCGCCGTCGACGCATTCGAGTCGAACGGCGCGGCTCGCGCGAAACCGCTGCAGGTCTATGGCCTCGCGCTCGCGCACAAGCACGTGCCCGAGATCCAGCTGCATGCCGGGCTCGCGCACCGTCCGCTGTTCGTGCCGGCTTACGGCGCCTATCGGCAAGGCATCGTGCTGACCGTGCCGATCGACCTGCGCCTTCTCCCGGCCGGCACGACCGGTGAGTTGCTGCATGCATGTCTCGCGCACCATTACGCCGGCGCGCGCCATGTCGAGGTCACGCCGCTCGCGGACGCGCGCACGATCACGCATCTCGATCCCGAGACGCTGAACGATACGAACGACCTGCGGCTCAGCGTGTTCGTCAACGACGAACACGGTCAAGTGCTGCTCTCCGCCGTGTTCGACAATCTCGGCAAAGGCGCATCCGGCGCGGCCGTGCAGAATCTCGACCTGATGCTCGGCGCGACGAGCGTGGCGGAAGCGGCGTAGGTCGCCTGTCGACCTCGTCGCGAGCCGGCCCTCGGCAAGCAGATCGGCAACGCCATCGCGTTTACGGCTCACGACGCTGTTGCGAACCGTAAACGCGCGTCAGACGATACCCGGAACCTGCCCCCGTAAAAGCTCACCTTTGGCCGATTTCAGCCCGTATCGTCGTTCGCCGCGGCGTTCAGGCCGGCGAACGTCTCGGCCAGAAAATCGACGCACACGCGCACCTTCGCCGACGCCGCGACGCGTTCCGGATACACGGCCCAGATGTTCGCCGGCTGGTGCGCTTCCGGCAGCACGCGGCACAGCGCGCCGCGTTCGATCAGCGGCCCCGCTTCCCAGATCGAGCGCAACACGATCCCGCGCCCGGCCAGCGCCCATTGCACGGCCACTTCGCCGTGGTTCGTCGACAGCGCGCCGCCGACCTTCACGGTTGCCGTTTCGCCGCGCAGGTTCAGCCGCCAGACACCGAACGGATGGTCGCGCTCCTTGATCGCGAGACAGTCGTGCGACGCGAGATCCGCGAGCGAGCGCGGCGTGCCGCGTCGCGCGAGATAGTCGGGCGACGCGCACAGCACGCGATAGTTCGCCGCGAGGCGGCGCGCGATCAGGTGATCGGCGATGTCGTCGCCGATGCGCACGTCGAGGTCGTAGCCTTCGCCCGCGACGTCGACGAGCCGGTCGAACAGATCGAGCCGCACGTTCAGCTGCGGGTAGCGCGTGGAGAAGTCGAGCAGCGCCGGCGCAACGACATGCCGGCCGAAGCCGAAGCTGCTCGAGATGCGCAGCGTGCCGCGCGGCACCGTGCGCGTGGTGGACACGTCTTCGACGAGATGGTCGACGTCGTCGAGAATCTTCTCGGCGCGCGCGAACACGCGCTCGCCGGCCTCCGTGACCGTCACGCGGCGCGTCGACCGATGCAGCAGCCGCGTGCCGAGTTGTGCCTCGAGCAACGCGATGCGCTTGCTGACATAGGCTGGCGACACCGCGAGTTGCTCGGCGGCCGCGCTGAAGCTCGTCAGACGGACGACCAGGCTGAACACGCGCAGGTCGTCGAGATTCGGCGATTTATTCACGATTCGTGGAAAGTCGATTAACCTTTCGCTGGATTTTAATCCGAATGGAAATAAATAAAATGGCGGCATGTTCCGCTGCGCATGCTGCCGGCGGCCCGACCAGCCAAGGAGACTTGCATGAGCGACAGAACCTACAAGATTGCCGTGATTCCCGGCGACGGCATCGGCCGTGAAGTGATGCCCGAGGGGCTGCGCGCGCTGGACGCCGTTACGGCGCGTTTCGGCATCCGCTTCGAGTTCGAGCAGATCGACTGGGCCAGCTGCGAGTACTACGCGCAGCACGGCAAGATGATGCCGGACGACTGGAAAGCGCAGTTGTCGGGCATGGACGCGATCCTGTTCGGCGCGGTCGGCTGGCCCGCGACGGTGCCCGATCACATTTCGCTGTGGGGTTCGCTGCTGAAATTCCGCCGCGAATTCGATCAGTACATCAACCTGCGGCCCGCGCGCCTGTTCGATGGCGTGCCGTCGCCGCTCGCCGGCCGCAAGGCGGGCGACATCGACTTCATGATCGTGCGCGAGAACACCGAGGGCGAATATTCGTCGGTCGGCGGCACGATGTTCGAAGGCACCGAGCGCGAAGTGGTGATGCAGCAGTCGATCTTCACGCGCCACGGCACCGAGCGCGTGCTGAAGTTCGCGTTCGATCTCGCGCAGCGCCGGGCGAAGCGCCTGACCGTCGCGACGAAGAGCAACGGCATCGCGATCAGCATGCCGTGGTGGGACGCGCGCGCGGCCGAGATGGCCGAACGCTATCCCGGGATCGCCGTCGACAAGCAGCACATCGACATCCTGTGCGCGCGCTTCGTGCTGCAGCCGGACCGCTTCGACGTGGTCGTCGCATCGAACCTGTTCGGCGACATTCTTTCCGACCTCGGGCCGGCCTGTACGGGCACGATCGGCATCGCGCCGTCGGCGAACCTGAATCCGGACCGCACGTTCCCGTCGCTGTTCGAGCCGGTGCACGGCTCCGCGCCCGACATCGCGGGCCAGTACGTCGCGAATCCGATCGCGATGATCTGGTCGGCGGCGATGATGCTCGACTTCCTCGGCAACGGCGCGGGACGCGAGCGCGAAGCGCACGACGCGATCGTCGCGGCGATCGAGGACCTGCTGCGCACGGGGCCGCGCACGCGCGATCTCGGCGGTCAGGCAGGGACGCGGGAAGTGGGCGAGGCGATCGCGGCGCGAATCGCCGGCTGAACGATCGCCGCGGACGATGCGCAGCTGGATGGGCGTCGATGCATGCCGTGTTCAGCGGTGAGCGACACGGCATGCCGCTGCGCACCTGTTCCGATTCCGATGTATGTATCGGTGCATGCGTATCGATGTCGAACGGTGAGCCACGCGATTCGATGACACGCACGGTTGTGCATCGGCCCATCGGTGCGATGAATATCGCGTTGAAGTCGAGCGGTGAGTTGCATCGAGTGTGGATACCCACCGATCGAACCTCACCGCATGTCTTGCGAATGCGCGTGCGTCCGATACTTCCGTCAGCGCAATCGCACGGCCTCACGCGAAGATCGATCGGTGAGGTGCCGCGCGTAAAACACCACACCGCAGGCACGGAAAGCGCCTTCTCCCGAAAACGCTCACCTCAACGCGCTGCCCCCGTATTTCCTCACCTTTGAACACAGGCATCGCGCTCGACGGGCGATCGGGCGCGACACCATCGTGCGTGTCACAGCCCGAGATCGGACAGGCCGGGATGATCGTCCGGGCGACGACCGAGCGGCCAGTGGTACAAACGGTCCGCTTCACGGATCGGCAAATCGTTGATGCTCGCATGGCGATGCGCCATCAGGCCGTTTTCGTCGAACTCCCAGTTCTCGTTTCCGTATGAACGAAACCAGTTGCCGGCATCGTCATGCCATTCGTACGCGAACCGCACCGCGATGCGATTGCCGCCGAACGCCCACAGCTCCTTGATCAGCCGATAGTCGAGCTCGCGCGTCCATTTCCGCTGCAGCAGGCCGACGATCTCGTCGCGCCCCGTCACGAACTCCGCGCGATTGCGCCACCGGCTCTGCGGCGTATAGGCAAGCGACACGCGCTGCGGATCGCGCGTGTTCCATGCATCCTCCGCGGCGCGCACTTTCTGGCGCGCCGTGTCGAGCGTGAAAGGAGGAACGGGCGGACGAACTTCCGGGGAAACGGACATGGGATGCTCCTGTTCAGGGTTCCGGCCGCGCACGAGCACGGCCGTCGGGACGGACTACTTCGATGATCGGGAAACCGTATCGAGCAGCAGGTCGGCGGTTGCGCGCGCGTCGCGCGCGGCATTGGCATCGCCGCTGACGAGCGCCACGCCGATCGCGCCGTCGATCAGTACCAGCCATTGACGCGCGAGGCGGGCGAGCCCGCGACGCTCGATCCCGGCTTCGTCGGCATACGCGTCGAACCGCTCGCGCACGAACGCCAGCAACCGCGCCTTGTGCATGCGCGCGACGACCCGCACCGGATCGTCGGCATCGGCAATCTCGCCGGACGCATTCAGGAACGCACAGCCGTGAAAGTCGGGTTGCGAAAACCAGTCGCGCAGTACGTCGAACATGCCGAGTAGTTGCGCGCGCGCAGACTTGCCGCGCGCCAGCGTCGCGTCGACGAACCAGCGCATCCAGCGCGCGTCGCGACGTTCGAGCGCCGCGACGACCAGCGCTTCCTTCGATTCGAAATGCGAATAAAAGCTCTTTCGCGCCGCGCCGGACAGCTTCACGATCGCATCGACGCCCGTGGCGTGGATTCCGCCCGAGTAGATCAGCGCTTCGGCCGCGTCGAGCAGCCGGGCGCGCACGTCCGGCTCGACGGGCAGGGGGTCATGTGTGTTCATGGGTTAACGGTAGAACGATCATTCTCCTCCGTCAACCGATTCATCGGAAAGCCCTTCCGGCGGAAGGGGTGAACGGGTAACGAAAAGGTGCTCGGGCGGGGGGCTTCGTCGGGCCGTCGACGATCGGCAATGACACGGCGCCAGGCGGAAGTCGCGGCCGCCGGGGGAAGGAATCCCCTGGAGGCCGAGCGCCCCCCGTCGGGTTCAGAAGTAGTGAACGATACCCAGCATCGCGCCCGTCTGATTGTGGCCGGCAACGACGTCGGTATCGTAGCCGTTCAGGCCGAGATTCGAGCCGTGGCTGTTCTTCACGTAGCCGATCTCGGAATAGAGCGCCGTCCGCTTCGACAACTGGTATTTCGCGGTCGCGGCCAGATAGAGCGGCCGTTGGCCGGCCGACGTGATGTCGGTCCAGAAGACGGCGCCGGCGAGCGTGAGCGGCGCGGACACGTGATATTCGAGGCCGCCCCAGAACTCGTTGGCATGGGCTTGCGTGCTCGAGTCCAGCGGCAGGGTGCTGCTCAGCCACCGGTAGCCGACGAACCCTTTGGCCTTGCCGATCCGATAGGTCGCCGCCGCGGCGAAATGCTGCTCCTTGCCGGACTGGGTGGCGATGGACGTGCCGTTGCGCATGTCGTAGACCACCATCGCCGCGAACGGGCCGGCGGCGTACTGGACGGCGGCGCCGATTTCCCGACCGACCTTGAATTCTCCGGGCACCTGGCCGCCGTTCGCGATCGTCGCGTCGTATCCGGTGCTGTACAGCGCCTCGAAGCTGACCGCGCCGGCGCGGCCGTGGTATTTGACCGAGTTGTCGGCCCGGCCCGTGAATTGCCCGTCGGTCTGCTTCAGGCCGTAGACGGCATAGTCGAGCGGGTCGTAGCGCACGGAAAAGTCGTACATCGGCACGCGCTGCCGGCCGAACGTCAGCGCGCCGTAACGGCTGTCGAGACCGACGAACGCCTGGCGGCCGAAGATGCGTCCGCCTTGCTGCGATTTGCCTTGGGTAATGTCGATGCCGCCTTCCAGCGTGAAGATCGCCTTCAGGCCGCCGCCCAGATCTTCCGTGCCCTTGAGTCCGATCCGGCTGCTCTTGACGCCGCCGGACTCCTCGCGCACCAGATGCGAAGCGTGGCCGGCCGCATCGGGCGCACCGGTGAGAAACTCCACACCGGCATCGGCGACGCCATACAGCGTCACGCTCGATTGCGCATGCGCGCCCGCGCTCAACGACGCCGCGACGATCCCCGCCCAAAGCGGCTTCATGCCGCGGGTTGCCCCTCTGTTGCTCATCACTGTCTCCTGGTTGTGTCGACTGCCGTTCCACCGCGCGATGGAGATGGAGCGATCGCCGATCTATCGAGTAGTTGTACTGAATTTAATGACGAATGCGTCGAGCCGGGCTCGATCGTATTAGCAAACGTGTACCGTTCCCGGGCCGCCCGCCCTCGGCCGCCGGCGGCCCGAGCGGATCCCGCCGATCTTCACCGGCCCGGCACGACGGCCTAGCGGGACATCGCGGGTGCGGCGTCGGGGCCGGCCTGCTTTGCCGGTTCCTCCGCGCGGCCCGCGGAAGGCGGTGTATCGTCGAGCCGGATCCACAACGTGAACAGCGGGCCGAGCAGCAGCACGACGATCGACGCGGCGAATGCAACCACCCATCTGCCGTGCGACACGTCGAGCAGCAGGCCGACGACGATCGGCGACACGGCGCCCGCCAGCGCCATGCCGGTGAAGGTGCACGCGCTGGACGTGGCCGAGTGCTCGCGCGAGACTTCCGTGCCGACCACCCACAACGGCGAGTCGGCCAGTTCGGAGCAGAAGAACGCGAAGCCCAGGCAGAGCGAGCTGATGGTGACGTCGCGGGTGAACAGCAGCGGCAGCAGGCAGACGATCGACGACAGGAACCCGAAGATGATGACTTCACGGCGTGCGCGCAACCGGTTGCCCGTGCGGGTGAAACGCCAGTCGGTCAGTATCCCGCCGGCTGCCGTGCCGAGCGAGCCGCCGAGCAGTACGAGCGCGGAGAAGATCGCGTTGTGCGACAGCTTCATCCCGTAGCGCTGCGAAAAGAAGGTGGGAATCCAGTTCAGGAAGAACCAGAGCACCCATCCGTGGCAGAAGCATGCCGCGCTGGCGGGCCACACCCGGCGCATCATGTCCCGCCAGTCGACCGGGCTGCGTACCGGCGCGGGGCTGGCGGGCGACGCGTCGTCATGCCGCCTGGCTTCGTTGAGCCCCAGATACATCACGGCCATGTAGACGAGCGTAACCGCGCCGAGAATGATGAACGTGAGCCGCCATGAAAAGGCGACGATCAGGCCGGTGACGATCAGCGGCGCGAGCGCGTTGGCAATGCGCCCGGTGGCATGCATCACGCCCTGTGCCGCGCCGCGGCGCTCTTCCGGGATCACCCGGGCGATCATCCGTGCGGCCGTCGGATAGATCGGCGCTTCGCCGACGCCGACGAAGAAACGTGCCGCAACCAGCGCGACCAGGCTGCCGACCAGCCCCGTCGCAATGGTCGCGATCGCCCACAGCGAGCCGTACAGCAACAGGCCCTTGCGGGAGCCGATCCGGTCGCTGTGCCAGCCGCCGGGGATCATGAAGCAACTGTATGCGAGCGCGAACGCGGAAAAGATGAAGCCGAGGTGCGTGTTGCTGAAGCCGAGTTCCTTGCTCATCACGGGCGCGGCGACCGACATGTTGGTCCGGTCGACGTACATGATGAACGCCATGATGCAGAGCAGGACGAACGTGATCCTCGCCCTGCTTCGCTGCGGCTGCGAAAGGGACATGTCTTCCTCCATTCATTGTTTTATGTGGGACCCGCGCGCCGGCGTCGCGTCGCGACGGCCGGCATGCGTGGTCGGGACAACCGACGCGAAGCCTACGCCCGGAAGAAGCTGCTCAGCGCCTCGTAGGTTTCGTCGGGACACTCCTCCTGCAGATAGTGGCCCGACGGGACGGTGGCGGTCCGCACGATGCGATTCGCGTAGCGGCTCCACACCTGCGCGGCATCGTGATTGCGTCCGACGCCGCCCTTCTCGCCCCACAGGATCAGCGACGGCACGTCCACGCGGCGCCCGGCGTCGTAGTCGGCGGTATCCATGTCGAGATCGATGCCGAAGGTCGCGCGGTAGTCCTCGCACATCGCGTGGATCACGTCGGGATTCTTGATGCAGCGGATGTAGTCGGCGAGCGCCTCGGGGCCGAAGAAACTCGTGCCCTGATCGGTCTTCGACAGCTTGCGGCGGATGAAGAATTCCGGATCCGCGCCCATCATCGTCTCCGGCGTCGGGTAGTCCTGCACCATGAAGAACCAGTGCCACGAGAACTTGCCCCACTGGCGCGTCACGTTGTTCAGCAGATGGTGCTGCGGCAGCATGTCCATGAACGCCGCCTTGAGCACCTTGCTCCCGTGATCGAGACACATCCGGTGCAGCACCCGCGCGCCGCGGTCGTGGCCGGCAGCGAAAAACTTCGTGAAGCCGAGCGTTTCCATCACCTCGACCTGATCCTGCGCCATCGCGCGGAACGAGTAGTCGGAATGATCGCCGCCGCCGGGCGGCTTCGAGCTGTCGCCGTAGCCGCGCAGATCGGTGCAGACGACCGTGAATTCCTTCGCGAGACGCGGCGCGATCTTGTGCCACGACAGGTGATTGAACGGGTTGCCGTGCATGAGCAGCAGCGGCGGCCCTTCGCCGCCCTTGACCGTCACGATTTCGGCTCCGCTGGTCTTGATCGTCGTTTTGGTGAAATTTTCGAACATGGGCATGACTGACCTCTATGGCAATGCGTAAACGCGTTGTTGCAGATGCGCTGCGCGCGCCGTCTCCAGGCGGCGCAGCGGGGCGGAATGCGGGCGGTGCGGACGCCGCGTATCTCGTTCAGTGCGCGAGCGCCTCGCGCGACGCCTTCCGGGCGCTCGCGGTGCGCGTCGCGACGTCGAAGGCGGCCGCGGTTGCACCGACGTCTGCGTCGCCGCGCCCGACGATGTCGTACGCGACCCCGTGCGCAGGCGTCGCGTAGACGGTCTTCAGGCCGCCGGTCAACGTGACGCCCTGCGAGAAGCCGAGCAGCTTCGTCGCGATCTGCCCCTGATCGTGATACATGATCACCACCGCGTCGAAGTCGCCGCGGCGCGCCTTGATGAACACCGTATCCGACGGGAACGGGCCTTCGCTCGCGAGACCTTTCTCGCGCAGGGCTTCCAGCGTCGGACGAATGATCCGGATCTCCTCGTCGCCGAACAGGCCGTTTTCGCCGCCGTGCGGGTTGAGCGCGGCGACGCCGATGCGCGGCGCGGTCTTGCCGAAGGCGCGCATCGTGTCGTGAGCGAGCGTGAGCGCGCCTTCGATCCGGTCGGGCTTCACCATGTCGACGGCCTGCCGCAGCGCGACGTGCGAGGTCACGCGAAACGTCGAGAACTGCGGAATGATGTTGACTTCGCCGAAGTACCCGACGTGGCCCGTCCAGTCGGCGAACATCTGGTGCTCGTCGTGGTAGTTCCAGCCGCCACGATGCAGCGCTGCCTTGTTCAGCGGCGCGAAGCAGATGCCGTCCAGCTCGCCGGCCAGCGCGAGGTCGGTCATCACCTTGAGCGTCTCGCCGGTGAGGCGCCCCGATTCCGCGTTCAGTTCGCCGCGCGGGAAGCGGGCCGGGTCGATGTTGTGCAGGTCGATCAACGGCACCGCCGCCGCATCGTGCACCGCGTCCTTCACGTGCGCGATCTTCACGTACGGAATACGCTGGCCGGCGTCCTTCATGCCGAGTTCGAGCACGCGCTCGTCGCCGACGATCACGACGTCGGCTTTCTGCCGCGTCTCGGCAAGCGACAGCAGCTTGACGATCAGTTCCGGGCCGATCCCGGTGACGTCGCCGAGCATCAGGCCGATCAGGGGTTTCATGCGGGGGTTCTCCATATCGGTTGTAGTTGGAAGACAGGGGTTCATTCGCGATGCGCGGGCCGTTCACCCGCGTCGCCGGACAGCGGCAGTACGCTCGCCCAGGGGTTGTCCGCGCGATGGCGCGCTTCGAATGCGTCGATCTGCGGCAGCATCCTCAGCGACGCGCCGAGCACGTCGAGGCCGTCGAGGAACATCTGCCGGTGCCGTTCGTCCATGCGAAACGCATAGGTGCGGCCCGATGCGGTGCGCACCGTCTGCCCCGCGACGTCGATCGCGATGCGATGGGTCGCCGGGTTCGAGATCTCCGCGGTGATGGCGTCGATCTCTTCCGGTTTCAGTACGATGGCGAGCAGCCGGTTGTTCGCCGCGTTGTAGTAGAAGATTTCGCCGTAGCTCGGCGCGAGCACCGCTTCGATGCCGCCTTGCTGCAGCCCCCACACCGCGTGTTCGCGGCTCGAGCCGCAACCGAAGTTCGCGCCGCCGACCAGCACCTTCGCACCGGCATAAGCGGGCATGTTCAGCACGAAGCCGGCGCGGGGGCTGCCATCCGGCAGGAAGCGCAAGTCATGCAGCAGGCCGGCGGCAAGGCCCGACTTGTCGGTGCCGAGCAGGAACTGCTTCGGCATGATCTGATCGGTGTCGAGATTGGCGATCGGCAGCGGCGCGGCCACGCCGTTCATGCGCGAGAAATCAGGCATCGCGGTGCTCCCATTTGCGGATGTCGGTGATGCGCCCGGCGATCGCTGCCGCGGCGGCCATGGCGGGGCTCATCAGATGCGTGCGACTGTCGCGCCCCTGGCGGCCCTCGAAATTGCGGTTGGTGGTCGACGCGCAGCGCTCGCCGGGGCGCAGCACGTCGTCGTTCATCGCGAGACACATCGAACAACCCGGCTGACGCCATTCGAAGCCGGCCCTGATGAAGATCTCCGACAGCCCCTCCCGTTCGGCTTGCGCGCGCACCGTGCCGGAGCCCGGCACGATCATCGCGCGCACCGTCGGCGCGACCCGCATCCCGTCGCGCAGCATCGCGGCGGCAGCGCGCAGGTCCTCGATACGACCGTTCGTGCACGAACCGATGAACACCCGGTCGATCGGCGTGCCCTCGATCGATGCGCCCGGCGCGAGACCGATATAGTCCAGCGCGCGGGCGGTGGCTGCACTCGCGACGCGGTCCGCGCCGTCTTGCGGCGCGGGAATCAGGCCGTCGACCGGAATCGCCTGGTCGGGGCTCGTTCCCCACGTGACGTACGGCGCGACGTCGCTGGCGTCGATCGCGATTTCACGGTCGAACCCGGCGCCGGCATCCGTGCGCAGCGTGCGCCATGCGTCGATCGCCGCTTCCATCCGCGCTTCGTCCAGGTTGCCGCGATGCGCGCGCAGGTACGCGAAAGTGATGTCGTCCGGCTCGATCAGCACCGCGCGCGCGCCGGCCTCGACGGTCATGTTGCACAGCGTCATCCGCGCTTCCATCGACAGCGCGCGAATCGCGTCGCCGACGTATTCGACCGCATAGCCGCGCGCGCCCTGCGCGCCGATCTTCGCGATCACGCACAGTACGAGATCCTTCGCAGTGCTGACCGCTGGCAACCGGCCGTCGATCCGGATGCGCATCGTATGCGCGACGCGATACGACAGCGTCTGCGTGGCCAGCACGTGCTCGATCTCGGACGTGCCGATGCCGAATCCGAGCGCGCCGAATGCGCCGTAGGTGGTGGTGTGGCTGTCGCCGCACAGTACGACCATGCCGGGGCGAATCAGGCCCGATTCGGGCGCGACGACGTGTTCGATGCCCTGCAGCGGATCGTTGACGTCGAACAGCTTGATGCCGTATCGCGCGCAGTTGCGCGTGAAATTCGCCGCCTGGCGTGCGGCCGCGTCGATCGCGATCACGCGCTTGCCGACCGGATCGGGCCGCGTCGGAATCACATGATCGACCACGCCCATCTGCTGCCCCGGCCGCAACACGCCGACGCCGCGCTCGACGAGGCCGTTGAACGCCTGCGGACTGGTGTACTCGTTCATGATGTGCAGATCCGCGTAAAGCAGGACGTGCTCCGCGTCGAGCTTCGCGACAGTATGCGAATCGACGAGTTTCTGATACAGCGTGCGCGACACATCTCCTCCGATGAAATGGGGCGAGGGAATACGTCAGTGAAGGACGTTGGGTGCAAGCTGGCTTGCTATGGGAACTAGTCTATAGAGATGGTTGATGCATATAATGCATTTTCATTTAATCTATTTTTAACTTCAGTTTATAAATAGGTCTGCCAGTGGATTCCATCTCCGATCTCGCGTTTTTCGTGCAACTGGTCAAGCACGGCAGCCTGTCGGCGCTGGCGCGCGAAGTCGGCGTCACGCCGCCCGCGGTCACCGCGCGGCTGGCGCGGCTGGAGGCCCGGCTCGGGGTCCGGCTGCTGAACCGCACCACACGGCGCATCAGCGTCACGCAGGAGGGCGAGCTGTATCTGTCGCACGGGGCGCGGCTGCTGCTCGAACTCGAGGAACTCGACCGGATGGTGTCGAGCGCGCGAGCAATACCCAAAGGGCTGCTGCGCGTGAACGCGACCTTCGGCTTCGGCCGGCGCCACATCGCGCCGGCGATATCCGAGTTCGCGCGGCGCTATGCGGAAGTGGAAGTGCAACTGACGCTGACCGATCGTTCGATTCGCCTCGCGGACGAGGCCTACGACGTCGGCATCTGGTTCGGCGAGGTGCCCGATTCGCGGCTCGTCGCGCGCAGGATCGCGCCGAACCGCCGGCTGCTATGCGCGTCGCCGGCCTATCTGAAGCAGGCCGGGACACCCGCCACGCCGCGCGATCTGCATGCGCACAAGTGCATCGTGCTGCGCGAGAACGATGCGGCCTACGGGACCTGGCACCTGAGCCGGGGGCGCAAGCAGGAAACGATCAAGGTCCGCGGTGCGTTGAGCAGCAACGACGGCGAGACCGCGCTCGTCTGGGCGCTCGAAGGCCACGGCGTGCTGATGCGCTCGGAGTGGGACGTCTACCCGCATTTGCGCTCGGGGGCGCTGGCGGTGGTATTGCCGGAATGGTCGCTGCCGGGCGCGGACGTCCATGCGGTATGCGGTGAGCGGCTCAACGCTTCGGCGAAGGTCGTGGCGTTCATCGACTTTCTCGTCGAATGGTTCGGCGGCACGGCGGGGCGCGCGGCGGGCAAGGCGAACGCGCGGAACTGGATGGCGCGCGGCGAATGACGGGCGAGCGGCTTCGGCGGCGCTCGACGAAAACGCGGTGAATCACAGCGCAACGGCGCGAAAACCGGCAGCAAGGATGCGCGCGCTACGGCGCGACTCGTGTGCGGTGGAGGATATCGAGCCGTCGAAGCGGAGCCGATTCGACGGCTGAACCGCGCTCCCGAATCTTCTCACCTTATGCACGCACCCGACCTGCGGACGGCCGGGAAGTCGAACGCCGATACGGGCGGGCAGGCGACGCGACGGCCGCGCCGCCCTTCGGCATTCAGGTCGTCCAGTCGAGAATCACCTTGCCGCTTTCGCCGGACAGCATCGCGGCGAAGCCTTGCTCGAAATCGTCGGCCGCGAAGCGGTGCGTGATGATCGGCGACAAATCGAGGCCGCTTTGCAGCATCGCGACCATCTTGTACCAGGTCTCGAACATCTCGCGACCATAGATACCCTTGATCTCGAGCCCCTTGAAGATCACCTGGTTCCAGTCGATCGCCGTCTGTGCGGGCGGAATGCCGAGCAGCGCGACCTTGCCGCCGTGATTCATCGCCTCGAGCATGCTCGTGAACGCGCTCGGCACGCCCGACATCTCGAGGCCGACATC
The DNA here is from genome assembly GCF_003366075.1 of Burkholderia sp. IDO3. NCBI lineage: Bacteria > Pseudomonadati > Pseudomonadota > Betaproteobacteria > Burkholderiales > Burkholderiaceae > Burkholderia > Burkholderia sp. IDO3. The sequence goes on along the minus strand of NZ_CP028962.1, from coordinate 45,012 downwards.
GAAGCCTTCCGTCATCCGCAGGTCGGCCATCACGTCGCGCAGCGACTCGCGTGCGACGTTGACCGCGCGCGTCGCGCCCATCTTGCGCGCGAGTTCGAGGCGGTAGTCGTTGATGTCGGTGATCACGACGTTGCGCGCACCGACGTGCTTCGCGATCGCGACCGCCATGACGCCGATCGGGCCCGCGCCGGTGATCAGCACGTCCTCGCCGACGAGGTTGAACGACAGCGCCGTATGCGTCGCGTTGCCGAACGGATCGAAGATCGACGCGAGATCGTCGGAGATCTCCGGCGGAATCTTGAACGCGTTGAATGCGGGAATCGCCAGATACTCGGCGAATGCGCCCTCGCGGTTCACGCCGACGCCGACGGTGTTGCGGCACAGATGCCGGCGGCCCGCGCGACAGTTGCGACAGAAACCGCACGTGATGTGACCTTCGCCGGACACGCGATCGCCGATCGCGAAGCCGCGCACTTCCTGCCCCATCTCGACGATCTCGCCGACGTATTCGTGCCCGACGTGCATCGGTACGGGAATCGTCTTCTGGGCCCAGTCGTCCCACTTCCAGATATGGATGTCGGTGCCGCAGATCGCCGTGCGGCGAATCTTGATCAGCACGTCGTTGTGTCCGACTTCGGGGCGCTTCACGCGCGTGAGCGTGAGGCCCGGGCCGCGCTCGAGCTTTGCCAGTGCTTTCATGATCGCGCCTCCGTCAGACGATACCGAGCGACTTGCCGACGCGCACGAACGCGGCGACCGTCTGATCGACCTGTTCGGGCGTATGCGCGGCACTCATCTGCGTGCGGATGCGCGCACGGCCGCGCGGCACGACCGGGAACGAGAAGCCGATCACGTAGACGCCTTCGGCGAGCAACCGGTCGGCCATGTTCGTCGCGAGTTGCGCGTCGCCGAGCATCACCGGGATGATCGGGTGCGCGCCCGGCACGAGCGTGAAGCCCGCGGCCGTCATCTGTTCGCGGAAACGCACGCCGTTCTCGCGCACGCGCTCGCGCAGCGTCGCGCCTTCGTCGCTGCCGAGCAGTTCCAGCACCTTCAGCGACGCCGCGGCAATGCTCGGCGTCAGCGTGTTCGAGAACAGGTATGGGCGCGAACGCTGACGCAGCAGCTCGACGATCTCGCGGCGGGCCGCGACATAACCGCCCGATGCGCCGCCAAGCGCCTTGCCGAGCGTGCCGGTGATGATGTCGACGCGGCCGTCGACGCCGCAATGCTCGGGCGTGCCGCGGCCATGCGCGCCGATGAAGCCGACCGCGTGCGAATCGTCGACCATCACGAGCGCGCCGTAGCGATCGGCGAGGTCGCAGATGCCTTTCAGGTCGGCGATGATGCCGTCCATCGAGAACACGCCGTCGGTCGCGATCAGCTTGTGGCGCGCGCCCGCTGCGTCGGCTTCCTTGAGCTTCGCCTCGAGGTCGGACAGGTCGTTGTTCTTGTAGCGAAACCGCTTCGCCTTGCACAGACGGATGCCGTCGATGATGCTCGCGTGATTCAGCTCGTCGCTGATCACCGCGTCGTTCTCGTCGAGCAACGTCTCGAACAGGCCGCCGTTCGCATCGAAACAGCTCGAATAGAGGATGCTGTCCTCGGTGCCGAGAAACGCGGCCAGCGCGCGCTCGAGCTGCTTGTGCACGGTTTGCGTGCCGCAGATGAAGCGCACCGACGCCATGCCGAAGCCGTCCTGATCGAGCCCGGCCTGCGCCGCGGTGATCAGGCGCGGATCGTTCGCCAGACCCAGATAGTTGTTCGCGCAGAAATTCAGCACGCCGGCACCGCCGGCGAGCCGCACGGCCGCGGCCTGGGGACTCGCAATCTCGCGCTCGGTCTTGTAAAAGCCGTCCGCGCGGATCTGGTCGAGCGTCCCGCGCACCTGGGCGAGAAAGGCATCACGCATCGCAAAGCTCCTGACAGGGTTTCGCAATCCGTCGCGCGCCACTCGTGGCGGCAGCGCAACGGCCTGCTACTGTTATAGTCGGTCGTTCGGTTGACCGCATTTATCCGATATTCCGAACTAGAATTCGAAATATCGAACAACTCTAAGCGAACGGAAATCAAATGGCAAGTTCCCCCGCGTCGCGGCGCACGCGTGCCGACGCCGCACCGCAGCAGCCGGCCGTGACGCCGCCGCGCGTCGGCGAGCAGATCCAGCGTCTGCGCAACGAGCGCAAGCTCACGCTCGACGACCTGTCGCGCGCGGCCGGCGTATCGAAATCGATGCTCTCCGAGATCGAGCGCGACAAGGCCAACCCGACGATCGCGGTCGCGTGGCGGCTCACGAACGCGCTGGGCATCACGCTCGACGAACTGTTCTCGCAACCGAAAGCGCCCGAGACGATCCGTGTGGACGGCCCGCACGACATTCCGACGCTCGCCGGCCACGACGGCCGCTACCAGTTGCGCGTGTGGGGCCCGATCGATCTGGCCGGCAGGTTCGAGTGGTACGAGCTGACGCTGCCGGGCGGCGGCGCGCTCGTATCGAACGCGCACGAACCCGGCACGCGCGAACACCTGACCGTGCTGCAGGGCGCGATGGAAATCGAAGCCGCGGACGCGAGCCGGCGCCTGAAAACGGGCGACACCGCACGCTATCCGGCCGACACGCCGCACGCCATCCGCAACCCCGGCAAGGCCGAAGCACGCGCACTCCTGATCGTGATTCATCGCTGACGATGCGGATAGCTGGCCGAAAGGCCAGTTGCGGAAAATACTGTATGTTTGTACAGTATACGAACATTCCGCCATGCATGGCCGGAGTCGGCGCACCGAGGCGCCTGCTTCGGTCGACAGGAGCCTGCGATGACAGAAGAACAAGATTTGGCCGCGCTCAGCTTCAGGGCTGCCGCGCACGACCTCGAACTGATCGTCCACCATATTGCCGGGCGCTATATCCGGCAGCGCGTCCCGTTGTCGTGGCGTCTGCTGCACGCCATCGAAGCCGAGGCGCTCGCCGATCTCGGCTTTGCCAGCCGGCATGACGCCGGCATGCGCCAGCTGTTCGAACGCCCGTCGGACATGACCTTTCCCGAAACGGACGATCCGATCGACTTCGGCCGATCGAACGCACTCCCCGCCGTCTTCTCGTTCGCGGTGCTCGCCTATGAAGCAGCGGCGGCGTCGCAGAACGCGTCGTCTCGCGAGCGCGCTCACCGCCCGTCGAAGGCTTGGGGCGACTGACGCCAGGCTCGGGGCCGTCCAGCGCGGCGGCCTGCTCCAGCATCCTGCTTACTGCCCGCGACGTTGCGGAAAGGGCTACCATACACGCAACTAACGGAATAAATGACATGTCTCTTCCCACGCCCCCCGACATCCCCGTACGGCCTGAAGAAAAGGACCTGTTCGACCGCGGCGCGTCCGACTGGATCCTTTCGCCCGAAACCGCGTTCGACGCATGGCTTGCCATGCAGGACTACCGTCGCTCGTCGGCCGATGTCTATCGCGCGCAATGGGGCGCGTTTCTCACCTGGCTGAGTGCTCATCAGAAAAACCTCGCTACGGTCGATACCGCGTCGATCGCTCACTTCGTTGGTGAGCTCCCGATCCGGAAAACGCAACGCATGCGCTATTTGCGGTTGATCGAGCGCGTGCTCGACCATATCCGGCGTACCGAGTTCGCGTCGACCAACCCCGCCCGCTTCATTGCTCAGGATGGCGAAGCGACCTGGCGAAAAGCTCGCGACAACGAGCCGACCGGTTTCCTGACACCGGCCGAGCGCGCAAAGTTGCTGGCTTACCTGTTTTCGCCGATCGGCGTGTCCGGCTCCGCGTACTGGAAGGAGCGGCGCGATCGCGCGCTCGTCGCCGCGTTTCTGGGCGCCGGCGTGAAAACCGGCGAAGCACGCGCACTTACGATTAGTTGCATCAATACGAGCGGCACCTCGCTGCAGATCCAGTCGACGCATCCCGATTTCGCGCGCGAAACCCATCTCGCGTCGTTCGCGATCGCGCTGCTCGAAGCGTGGCTCGTGGAACGCAAGCGTCAGGAAATTCCGGGCGAACTCGTATTCCCCGCATCGCATGCCGGGCGGCCGATGCACAAGGCGACGATGCTCCGCGCGATCGATGCGATCGTCGAATCCGCCGGGCTCACGTCGTCGCGCACCGCGCGCGCGAGTCCGCAAACGCTGCGCAACACTTACGCGGCCGAATTGTTCGAACACGACGTACCGCCCGAGCGGGTCGGCAAATGGCTGGGTTTCATGCGGCCGATCTCGTCGAACCGCCTGCATCGCGCATGGAAAAACTGGCGCGACGATCTCGCCAACGGTGATGCGTCCGACCAGGACGAAACTCACTGATTCGGAGCAGGCTGCTCACGCGACATGATCCGTGAGCAGCCTTGTGTGGCGCAGCCTCACCGTTTCTCGGCTCCCGAAAAACCTCACCTCAAGCTTCCCGGACAATCTCACCTGTGAAGCCGCGCCGGCAATCGCCGGCTCAGCTGCGGGCAAAGCGCACGACAGCCTCGAATCGGGAAGGCCATGCCCCCGACGCATGTTCGCATTCGGGGCACGACACTTCGAAGCCGTCGTCACCATGTGACAGCTCCGGCTCTCCATCGCAATGCGGGCACTGGTTCGGAACCGGAATCTCATGATCCAGCGACGTCCCGATCGCGGAAAACGCGTCCGCGTCCAGTTGACCGGCATCGGCCAGCCGCTGAATCAGCGCCGAAATCTCCGGACTCATCCCGCGGCTCGCGCGCAGCGTGCTCACATCGCGCGTCGCGCGCTCCAGTTCGTCGCTTTGGGTCCGCAACTGCTCTTCGAGCCGGTCCGCGCGGGCCTTGGCCGAACTCAGTTGCTGAAGGAAATCGAATTCCTTGCGCTGCACGTCGCGCAGGCCGCTCTGGTAGGTCGATGCCATGCTGCGCAGCGAATCGAGTTCGACCAGCATTGGTTTGACGCGGCGTTCGGCTTCGGCCACCGCGTCCTTGATCTGCTGCGCATAGTGTTCGGTGCGCTGCTGCAACTCGGCCTGCAGCGTATCGATGCGATCGCGTAGCGCCGCGTTCTGCGTCTGTTCGGCGTCGACGCGGCCGGCCATTGCGGCCAGTTCCTTTTCCAGTCGGGCGACTGTGGTGAGCAGCGTCGCTTCGTTTGCCGAACCGTGAGTCGATTGCGACGCGAGCTGGACTTCGAGCTCGGTCACGCGCGTCTGCAACTGGTCGTTGCGGGTTTCGCTACGAGCCAGTGCCTCTTCGAGCGTTTCCTGGCGAACCGTGGCGTCGCGCAGACGCTGCTCCGCATCGGTCACGCCTGCGCGAATCTGTTCGCGGTCGACGTCGAGGCTCTCCCGGGCGGCTTTCAACGCTTCTTCATAGAGCGCACCGAGCAACGCCCCCGCCTTTTCCTCCACAGCTTTTGGAATTGCCGCGCCGTCGAGCCTGACCTTGGACGCGGAGCGAATGCGTTCCCAGAAATGATCGATGTCCTTCGGAATGTCGCTGGCGCTGCCGGTCTGGGTCAGATCCCGGACGTTGGCAGCTGACGGCCGAATGCCGAGATCGAAAAACAAACGCTTGCACGCATGCAGCGACAATTCCTGGCGTCGAGCGCCGCTCGCGCGTAGCGATTCGAGTTCTTCCCGGATGGCGTGGCGGATTTCATCCAGCGTCATGGCATGGCTCACAGACATTGATATGTTGCGATCATAACGAAATACGTATCTTTTGATACTTGTTTTCGTCGACCGTCGCGAATTTACGTCGCTTTGCACAGAAATCGGGTCTGTGAGCCGATCCAGGCGAGCCATGCTTCAAATTCCGTGAAACAAAGCGAAGAAAGTCCGTCAAGTCATTGTATTGCAAGCATTTTCCTGCATGCCCCCAAAAAGGGCATTTGTTTCACATGACGACTGATATCGCAGCCTGTGGGTGTTCAGGGGTTGGTGTGTCTGTGGAAAACTCGGGAACGTATGTCTTGAGAGTATTAGAAGTAAACACCCTTGAACCCTTAGTTAAAAACGTTAACGCCACGGCACAGCCTTATGTAGCAAGGCTTTCCGGGCGACAAGGTGAAGTTTTACGGGAATCAAGGTGATCTTTTGCGGGAGCAGAAGTGATGGGGTTCGGGGAGCTGCGTGAGCCGATGCAGGAAAGATCGTGAGCGGATTCGGGATCACAGTGAAACACGCGTTTTCCCAAAGGTGAGGCTTTTCGGGGGCGCACAGCCGCAGAACCCGCACTGTGTCGGCATGCACAGATTTCTGCCTGTGCAGACATAGGTGAGATTTTGCGGGACCTTCTTCCTGCCCCGATTCTGCCCATCTTTTAGGCGTTTTTCCAGAAAGGTGAGGTTTCACGGGACTCGCAGCGGATTTGCTGTGAGGATTTCCGGGAACCGGCCGCCATTTTGCACGGCAAAAGCACCCAGTGGAGCCTGTGAAGCCCGAAAGGTGAGGCTTTTCGGGAGGGAAATCCGGGTTTTCCTGCCCGGATCCCGTTGAGGTGAGGTTTTTCAGGAGATAAATCACAGCCGGCGGGCACGCTCACAGGTGAGAATTTTCGGGAGTGCTGTTTGCCCGAAAATTGGTCAAAGGTGAGGCTTTTCAGGACCTGTGACCCGAGGAATTCGGTGAAATGCCCGCCAGGACTGGCCGAAATCCGATTTTTTCTGTGCCACTTTTTGGCACAGGTGAGGTTTTTCGGGAGTCGACACACAGCTGTCGTACTCGCTTCGATGCCGGAAAGGTGAGATTTTTCGGGGGAAGATCACTGGACCCCGCGGAACGCCAGTTGCGCCTAAGTATCGGACGCCATTGAGATTTTTGATACCAAGACGGTTACGGTGAGATTTTTCGGGAGTCGCTTTTGCGTCCGTTGCAGCGCCGCTTTTTTCAATAAGGTGAGGCTTTTCGGGAGGTCTTGGCGGCCAATCCCGCGTGTGTCGGGGATTCGTTGGCGTGCGGATCACAGAATGACGGGTTGATTGGGTGAGGATTTTCGGGACCGAACGCATTCTGTGCGCTGTACAATGCGCGCCCGGGCCTGTGAAGCAGGTTGGCTCCACGCTTCGGAGCCGCTTTTCGGGCCGCGTTTCCGGATGCCGGAGATGATCGCGATCGGCCGGCCAGCCGCGCCTGTACATGCATACAGGCTTGCACAGGGCCGCCGAAGCGATGTCGTGACATGCAGTGGCGACGCTGTGACCGGCGCATGTCGAAGCAGTCGTAAAATTACGACAAATCGAAAGGTGAGGTGATACGGGAGCCGGTTTCGCACGTGTCGTGCACAGGCAAAAATCTGTGAACCGGCGCATCCCGCGACACGTCTGGAAGAGTCCGGAACGCCCTGATTTCGGACCGGTGAGCGTTTTCGGGAGGCCGCTGGGGTGAGTGCTGCTTTGCACGCGCGCTTCACCGGCTATGGTGAGTATGTCGTTCTGGACGCACATCACCACAGGCGCTATCCTTCCGGGAAACTTCTCTTCCGACCCGACGCATGGCCACGAAGCGCGCCAAGAAAACCGATGTGGATGTGGTGAGTGCCAGTTCAGCCGAATTGCGTAAGGCCGTCGAGGCGATCGCAATTCAGCCGAAGAGCGGCAAGATCACGCTCCTGACCCGCAAGCTGTTCAACGTCCTGCTCGCCGTCGCGCAGCAGGCCGACGACTCGGGCGATACCTATCGCGCGCTGCTGTCGGACATCGTCGCAAATTCCGCCTTCGATTCGAACGACACCGCGCTGGTGAAGGAACACCTGCGCCGCATGGTGTCGGTCCAGGTCGAATGGAGCACGGGCACGTCGAGCCAGAAGCCGGGCCGCAAGTGGGGCATCTCGACGCTGATCGCCGATGCCGAAATTCTCGAGGATCCGGCTACTCGACGCGTGTGGGTCGAATTCTCGTTCGCGCCGAAGATCAAGAAGAAGCTGCTCGACCCGGTCCAGTACGCACGCCTGAGCCTGCAGTTCCAGAGCCAGTTGCGCAGCAGCGCCGGTCTGGCGCTGTACGAAATCTGCGTGCGCTATCTGACGAACCCGAGCCATCTGACGATGCGCGAGCCGTGGGAATGGTGGCGTCCGATTCTGTCGGGCACGCCGGACACGGAAGCCGGTGACGAGGCGAAGCGCGAGTACAAGTACTTCAAGCGCGACTATCTGCGTCCGGCGATCGCCGAGGTCAACGCGGTCACCAACATCTTCGTCGAGCTGATCGAGCATCGTGAAGGGCGGCGGGTCGCGGAGATCCAGTTCCGCGTGACCGAGCGCAAGCAGCCGATGCTCGCGCTCGACGAGCATCCGAACGTGTTCGACAGCACGCTGGTCGACCGGATGGTGAAGCTCGGGATTCCGCTCAAGGAAGCGCAGACGCTCTACGCGGACAGCGAGGAAAACCGGATTCGCGCGGCGCTGCAGATGACCGAGCAGCGGATGCGCAGCACGACGCTGCCGCCGGTGCGCAGTGCGCCCGCATTGTTCAAGGATGCGCTGAAGAAGGGCTATGCGCCGCCGGTCGAGTCCGTCGACGCGCTGCCGGCCGGCACGCCGTCGGCGAAGGTCGTCGCGGCGCAGCCGGACGATTTGAAGGCGCGTCTGCTGAGCGAATTCTCGGCGTTTCGCCGCAAGGAAGCGAAGGTGCTGTACGAGGAGCAGGGCGACGCCGAGCGCGAAGTGGCGCGCGAGTCGTTCGAGTCGGAGGTGTTGCCGACGATGGGCTCGCACCTGCGTGACGACTGGCGCAAGCGCGGCCTCGAGTCCAAGCTGGCCGAGACGGCATTTTTCGACTGGCTGGCCCAGAAGACCTGGGGCGAGCCGACCGACGGCGACCTGCTGTCGTTCACCCTGAATCAATCGCGGGCCGCCTGAGGCCCGCTCAGGCCCGCTGACGGGCCGCCGCCGGCCACCCCCGCCTACCGCGCGGGCCCGGCGCGTCGCCAGGCCCTGCCGGCCGCTTCCATCACTCCGACAACAGCATCCGCTCGAGCTGCTCGAGGATCGCGTCGCGCTTTTCCTTCGGAAGCCCGCGCAGGCGCAGTTCGATGCGGTCTTCGCCATACGACTTCAGGTCGCCGACCGACTTGCCGCCGAGCTTGATCTCCAGACGTTGCGCATAGCGCTGCCGCCCCGCCGGCTTCGGTGTCTCTTGTGCCGCGACACGGCCCTTGACGATGTCCGACACCTGACGCGTGCTGAGGTCGTCCGACACGATCTTGTTGATCAGTCGCAGCGTGGCTTCGGTGCCGCGCGCATTGTGATAGCGGCCGACCTGATACGCCATGTTCGAACCGAAGCGATCGGAACGCGCAACCATCTCCTGCATGACGGCTTCCGGCAGCTTGCCGATCGACAGCGCAACGGCGACCGTCGATTCGTCGAGGCCAAGATGTTCGGACAGCTCCTTCTGACTCTGGAAATGCTTGTTGTCGAGGAAGCGGCGCCACACGACGGCGTTGTCGAACACCGTCTGCGAATCGCGTTGCACGTTCAGGTCGTAACCGAGCTTGTAGCTCTGGATACCGATCGGCACGTCGATCACGATCGCCTTCACCGATTCCTTGTTCGCTTCCTTCAGTGCGCGCACGCGGCGGCCGCCGTCGCTGACGAAATACGTGCCCGGATTGTCGTAGTCCGGAATCACGTGAATCGCCTGCTGTTGCCCCTGCTTCGCGAGGTTGACCGCGAGCTCGGCGATCGACGATTTCAGATAGAAGTGGCGCGGATTGAACGGGCTATGCTTGATCGTCTTCAGCGGCAGCTCGATCACCTGGCCGGGGGCATAGCGGTTCTCGAGACGCCACGCGCGATATTGCGCCGACTCGTCGGACAGCGAGTCGGGCACGACTTCCGGAACGGGCGGCGGTGCGATGTCCTTCTTCGCCGACTTCGTCGGCGCGGGTGTAGCAGTCTCGGACTTGACGATGCCGTCGATGGCATTCAGCCGATCAAGCGCCGTACGCTTCTCGCTCGTCGTGATATCCGGGCGCGCCTGGAATCCTTTTGCAAATTGGGAGGGCTTCATGTGACTCCTTTATGCGCATAAAGTCAGGGCAGCATGGCGACGATTTCGTCGGCACATGCGCGGATTTCCGCAGCGGCCAGCTTGGCGCCGCGATCGTTCATCTGCAGCACGGTCTGACCGAGCGCCATCGCCTGCTTGTACGCTTCCCGGGTCGGGATTTGCGTCTTCAACAACGGGAAGCCGAGTTCCTCGAGCGCGCGCTTGAGCTCGCGCGTCAGCATCCGCTTCTCTTCGGTTTTGTTCAGCAGGAAGACGGCACGGAGGTCTTCGTTCATCACTTGCGCCTGCTGGATCAGCTTGACCAGCCCGACGCTCGACCAGTAATCGGCCGGCGACGACGAAGTCGGGATCACGGCAATCGAAGCGGCCAGCAGTACGACGCCGGATACCTTCTCCGTGATCGACGGCGGGCAATCGACGACGATGATGTCGTAGTCGTTGATGAACTTCTTGATCTCGCGATGGATCTGGCCGCCGGCTTCTGCGAGGTTGACGACCGGGAAAGGAATGCCGGTGTCGCTATCGCCGGACGCGCTTGACCAGTGAACCAGTGTGTTTTGACCGTCAGCGTCGATGACGAGGACGCGCTTCCCTTTCTCGTGGAATGCCGCGCCGAGGTGCATGGCAATCGTGCTTTTGCCGACGCCACCTTTTTGTTGAGTGACTGCAATGATTTCTGCGGCCAATTTTCACTCCTGTTTTTGGTCGTTGGAATTCTACAGGACGATATTTATATTTCAATGAAATTGTCGTTCACCAACTACGCATTAGCCATTCGGGCTATCGGTTTATGCGCATAAACGAGGCGGCGAATATCGGGTGGCCGAGGTGTCGCGGTTGTGCGGCTATGAACGGTCGATGAGTGGCAGGATAGTGGATCGGCAGAAGGGGTGGTTTCATGTCGGAGAAGCCAGTTGCTCGCTGCGATGTGGAGGCATCTGCCCTTTCGCGTGCTCAGGAGGTCTACTGCCCTGGAAGGCGAGTTTGTGCGCATAAACTTTGGAGGGGGCGGCGGATATTCGCCGGCGGGATCCGCCGTTCGACCTTGAGCTTCGACGGGTGCGTCTGCGCTGCGCAGGCTGCTGAAATGCTCGGGATGCTCGGGATGCTCGGGATGCTCGGGATGCTCGGGATGCTCGGGATGCTCGGGATGCTCGGGATGCTCGGGATGCTCGGGATGCTCGGGATGCTCGGGATGCTCGGGATGCTCGGGATGCTCGGGATGCTCGGGATGCTCGGGATGCTCGGGATGCTCGGGATGCTCGGGATGCTCGGGATGCTCGGGATGCTCGGGATGCTCGGGATGCTCGGGATGCTCGGGATGCTCGGGATGCTCGGGATGCTCGGGATGCTCGGGATGCTCGGGATGCTCGGGATGCTCGGGATGCTCGGGATGCTCGGGATGCTCGGGATGCTCGGGATGCTCGGGATGCTCGGGATGCTCGGGATGCTCGGGATGCTCGGGATGCTCGGGATGGCGCGGTGGCTGCGTGCCAGTCATCTCAGCGTTTATGCGCATAAACCTGTTGAAGATGGCGACCGCAACGGTTGCACGTTGACGATGACGCATAGAGTCGCGTGCGCTGCTGTTCGGGATGCTATCGAGCCCTGCCCGCAGCTTGCTGCGAGACTCAAGCACAGATCACGCGAAGAGATAGCCGCTAGACCTGCCCGGATGCATGCAGCTTTATGCGCATAAACTCCGCGAGGCACGGCGTGCTTGGCCATCCTCATGTTCGACACGATCCTGACCGATGGCCGTATCGGCGTGGTGTAGTTGTCAGCCCGCGTGATGGCGTTTGCGCGTGGCGAGGCCATCCGCTTTTACCGCTCTCGCTACGTCATCGCGCGGAGCCATTGTTAGCCGCGCCCCTTCGTCTGCCGCGAGCGTTTTGATGCTCGGCCGCACAACACACTTTATGCGCATAAACGTTTCAAGCACGCTTCGCTCGCACAGTTCCGGCGATGCGCTCCTCAATCGCAGCGAATCCGGGCCCCTCCTCAACCTCACCCCTGCTCCACCGAAACGCCCGTAATCAGACTGGCTACAATACGGGCCTCTACCATCCAGGCCTGAAAGATGATCACGATCTATCACAACCCCCGATGCTCGAAGTCCCGCGAGACGCTCGCGCTCGTCGATACGCTGAACACGACCGGCACCCAGGTGAACGTAGTCGAGTATCTGAAGACGCCGCCGACCGTCGATGAGCTTGAAGTACTGCATCGTCAGCTGGGCCGTCCGGTGCGCGACATGCTTCGCGATGGCGAGGAGCCGTACAAGACGCTGGATCTGGCTCGCGCGGATCTCACTGATGTCCAGGCATACGAAGCGATTGCCGCTCATCCGATTCTGCTGCAGCGTCCGATCGTCGTGTATCGAGGCAAGGCTGCCATCGGGCGGCCGCCTGAATCGGTGCGCGCGCTGTTCGAATAATTATTGTTCGGCGTATTTTTCCGATTGCATCAGCCCGGCGCATGCGCACCGGGTTGATGATTGAGATCGCTTTCCGCGACGCACTGCCCGGGCATCGCTCACCAGCGACACCAGCGACACCTAAAAAGCGCACCGGATCAGCCGGCCAAAATCACGCCTCGCCGACGCCTCGCCATACCGCCCTTTCCGCAGCCCGGAAACCGCAGCCGCCAGCAACACACAGCGACAACGGCCAAGCGCACCGGATTCCCCAAGTACATCCGCAGACCACCGACCACCCGTCGCTCGGATCTCGCAGCGAACATCACCGCACGCCGCGAAAACCAGCTCGTCACCGAGCCCCCACACCGCCCGGCCGGAACGATATCCGCGCCGCGCCGCTAATCCCCCATCGCGTCCACCCCATCCCGCCCCGCCGCCGCCTGCGCGGCAATCCTCAGCATCCCGATTTGTCCGCGATAAGCCCGGCATCCGCTACAAGTCGGCAAATGCACGTGCACCTGCATCCGCTCGTGCAGCGTCAAACGCCGATCGAGCGCATCCGACAGCAGTCGCGTCACGTTGCTACATTTCCCCGGCAGCATCTTCGGTCGTCAGTCCTTTTTCGCTGAGGCAGGTGCGCAGGCGCGTGCGCGCCCGATACAGCAGCACGCTGCAATGATTGGTCGTCAACGTCAATTCGCTGCAGATGTCCGCGATCGCGACATCGAGAAATTCGCGCATCATGAACACGCGTCCGATTTGCTCGGGAAGATGGTCGAGGCAGGCCTGGAACAGCGTCCAGAACTGCTGTTGCTGCAACAGCGTCTCGGGGCGCGGCCACGGTCGCGGCTTCGTATGCGCGGCCCAGTGTCCGTTTTCCTTGAACAACTCGCGATCGAGTACGGCTTCGCCATCGAGTTCCGCATCGAGCGCGGACAGGCTCACCATCCGCTGCCGTGCGCGCAGGACGTCGATCAGCTTGTTGCGCAGGATGCCGAACACCCAGGTCTTGTGCGCGGACCGTCCGGCAAATTCCCCGGCGTGCGACCACGCGGCGGTCAGTGCTTCCTGCACGGCATCCTCTGCGGTGTCGGCGTCGCGGAGTTGAAGTCGTGCGAATCGCAGCAGGTCGTGCCGCAGTTGTGCCAGATAGGCGGGATCGTCGTACGCGGACGGCATGGTGGATCGGAAGCCTCATGAAGCGATCGCGAGTGCGCCACAGGGCGGGCGCGTCGCCGTGCGAGCAGCTTACTGGGCGCCGCGTCGGCCCGCAACGTATGTTCCGTCGCGAATTCACGAACGCGGCCGGTGCGCTGCGCTATGCTTGCCGGAACCCCGCGTCGCGTGCCGCGACGTCGCGACACGGGCGGTTTGTAACGTCAGATCATAACGGCGAAGTTATCCACAATTTCTGTGGAAAACCTTGTGGAAAGTCGGCCGGATGGCCCCGTGGGACGGCTCGCGGGCTGGCTTGCCTATAAACAGACCTTTGTTGCCTGTCCAGAATCAATCGATTCGATTCCTCACTCACCGGAAGGAGAAAGCCATGTCCTATCGTGTTGCGGTCGTCGTCGGCAGCCTGCGTCGCGGTTCCTGGAATCGCGCGCTCGCGCATGCCGTGGTGTCGCTCGCCCCTGCCGACTTCTCGTTCGAATTCGTCGAGATCGGCGAGCTGCCGTTGTACAGCCAGGACTACGACACCGATTATCCGGAAGTCGCGAAGCGCTTCAAGCAGTCGATCGAGGCGTCGGATGCGCTGCTGTTCGTCACGCCCGAATACAACCGGTCGATTCCGGGCGTGCTGAAGAATGCGCTGGACTGGGGCTCGCGTCCGTGGGGCCACAACTCGTGGTCGGGCAAGCCGGGCGCGGTGCTCGGCACGTCGCCGGGCGCGGTCGGCACGGCGCTCGCGCAGCAGCACCTGCGCAACGTGCTCGCGTATCTCGACGTGAAGACGCTCGGCCAGCCCGAGATGTTCATCAAGCACGACCCGGCCCGCATCGACGATCAAGGCCAGATCGTCAGCGAGGACACCCGCAAGTTCCTGCAGGGCTTCGTCGATCGCTACGTCGACTGGGTCCGCGTGCTGAAGGCGGCCTGAGCGCCGCCTCCTTCACGCCGCCGGCGCCTGACTCGCATGCCGCGGTTCAGGCGCCGGCATGCCGCGCATCGCGTGCTTCGCGAATCCCGAGCAGGATCTCGTCGAGCAGCGCGATGTCGAACGGCTTCGACAGCACGCGCACGTTGACGGTACGCGTGCGGTCGAGTTCTTCCGCATAACCCGTGACCAGAATCACGGGCAGTTTCCCCGGCCGCTTATCGATGGCTTCGGCGAGGTCGATGCCGTTCAGGCTGCCCGGCATGTGGATATCCGAGATCACCAGATCGAACGTATCGTTCGCGGCCGCGCCTTCGATCAGGCGCAACGCGTCGTCGGCGGTGGGCGCATAGGTCACGCGGTGCCCGAGCAGCGTGAGCAGCGCCTCGGTGCCGGCCGCGACTTCGCTGTTGTCTTCCACGAGCAGCACGTGCAACCCGGCGAGCGCGCCCGCATCGTGCGCGGCAGGCTGCGGCCGCGCGACGATGTCCTCGACGCGCGCGCGCGGCAGGTACAGGCGTACCGACGTCCCGGCACCGACCGCGCTGTCGATCGTCGCAAGGCCGCCCGAGCGCTCGCAGAACGCGAACACCTGCGGCAACCCGAGCCCCGTTCCCATTCCGTGCGCCTTCGTCGTGAACAGCGGCTCGAACGCGCGCGCGAGCACGTCGGGCGCCATGCCCGAGCCCGTATCGTCGAGCGAGATCTGCACGAAATCGCCGGTCAGCGGAAAGCCGTCCTCGCGACGCAGCGTCACGTTGCGCGCGCCGACCGTGAAGCGGCCGCCGGCCGACATCGCGTCGCGCGCATTGACCGCGAGATTGATCACCGCGAGCTCGAGCTCCGCGACATCGATACGGATCGGCCATACGCCGGGCTCGATTGCGACGACCAGCGACGACTTCGAACCGAGCGACGTCTTCAGCAGTTCGCGGCACGTGCCGACCCATTGGCCGACGTCGATCGTCTCGTTGTGCAGCGGCTGCTTGCGTGCGACGCCGAGGAGCTGGCGCGTGAGCGACTGGCCGTTCTTCAGCGCGCGTTCGATCGCGCCGAGCTCCTTGTCGAGATGCGGAACCCCGCGCCGCCGTACGATCTGCACGTTGCTCGAGATGATCATCAGCAGGTTGTTGAAGTCGTGCGCGACGCTGCCGACCAGGTTGCCGAGCGCCTGCATCTTGCGCGACTGCCGGTACGCCGATTCGATCGAGCGCCGCATCGACGCTTCCGCCTGCCAGCGGTCCCACGCCTGCTCTTCCGCCTTCAGCCGCTTCAGCGACAGCCAGATCACCGACCACAGCGCGATCGACGGCGCGAACATCGAGATGAACAGCACGCTCAGGTGTTCGTACCATTCGCGCCAGATTGCCGAGGTCCGGTATGCACAGGTGACGTAGACGGGATAGCTGCCGACCTGGCGGTACGCGACGATCTCGCTGCCGGCGCCTTCATGGCGCACGCGCACCACGCCCGAGCGCGGGTCGTTGTGCGGGTTGCCGAAGGTGGCGACGCGATCGGTATGCGCGAGCGCCGGCGGCGGCGGGTACGACGCGATCACCGCGCCGTCGGAGCGCGCGAGCGCCATCGTCATCGGCGTGCTCGCGCCGCCGAGCAGGTCGCGGTAGAACGCGTTGAAATACGACGATTTCAGCGCGATCGACACCATGCCGGCGAACGAACCGTCGCTGTGGCGTCGCGCGACGCCGGTGTTGAACACGGGAATGTTCTCGAGCTTGAGCGGCCCCATCATCAGCCGCGAGATATGTTCGATCACCTTGCCGTCGCGGATGCCGGCGAAATCGTCGCGGTTCGCGATCGACGCATACGGCGCCGGATAGTAGAGGCTGTTCGCGAGCAGCATCCCGCTCGCGCCGAAGATCGATACGGCCGCCACCTGCGGATAGCCGCCGCCGATCGTGTTCAGCGCTTCGTGAATGTCGGACTCGTCGTGACGCACGGTGGCGTCGTCCATGTCCTGCACGAGGTCGACGATGCGCGCGTCGAGGCTTTCGGTCAGGTCGAACACCTTGAGCGCGTGTTCCTCGGCGACGCGCACGGTGCGCATCGTCACGTCGCTCGCCGCGGCTTCGCGCGCCTTCAGGTCGTTGTACGCCATGACCGACACGTAGATGCACGGCAGCACGATCGCCGCGACGAGCAGCACGATCAGCGTGACGCGCCGAACCGCGAAATCGTGCTCGGGCGCGCCGGACGCGTAGCTGCCGTCGTCCTGCCAGTCGTCGGCGGGCGGGGAGGCGGGTATGCGGGAGTCGGCGGGCCGTTCGGACGTCATCGAAGGAAGCGGGTGAAGCGAAGGTTGCATGCAATCATAAACGAGTTGCGCACGCCCGCCGCGACGCCGCGCGCGGGCATGGCCTGACGATTCCGGCCGGGGCCAAATGAAAGATTGAAAACGCGACAAATCCGGAAGCGCAAACGTACACAAAGAAAAATTTTGCGTGCTTATCTTGAAAACAGGCGTGGCTGTTTTCGGAATGCCGGACGATCGGATCGATTTTGTTCGAAATGGTGAAAATGACGAGTTGCATCGCCTCCGGTTTACTCAGAGAATCGCGCGTTGCTTTCCTTATGACAGATATATGCGCCCGCCGGCGTTTGCCGCGCGGTGCGTCGCGTGTTCGTGCGCGGCGCCCGCGTGGCCGCACGGTGGCTGCCCGCGCTTGATTGCATCGCGGCTCAAGAAGCGCGCCGTGCGGTCGTTAACGCGAGAGAGACCATTCCGTATACCGCTTCACGCCATGCCTTTGCCGATTGTGATTGCCGACGATTCCCTGCTCGCTCGCAAACTTCTGACAAAGGCGCTGCCGGGGGACTGGGACGTCGACGTCGCGTATGCGGCGAATGGTCGCGAGGCGCTGGCGCTCTATCGTGACGGCAAAGCTTCCGTGATGTTTCTGGACCTGACGATGCCCGACATGACCGGCTATCAGGTCCTGGAGACACTGCGCCACGAAGATCTGAACACGTTCGTGATCGTGGTATCCGCCGATATCCAGCCGCAGGCGCAAGTCCGCGTGCGCGAGCTGGGCGCGATCGCATTCGTTGCCAAGCCCGTGACGTCGGAGGCATTGCTGCCCATTCTCAAGGAGTATGGGTTGTATGCCTGACTCGGTGTTCACGGCGGAGCAACGCGACGCGTTGCAGGAAATCGCCAACCTCGCGATGGGCCGCGCCGCCGCGCGGCTCGCGCTGCTGCTCGGGCATTTCATCGAGCTGTCGGTGCCGCGTGTGCGCGTCGTGAAGGCCGCCGACGCGGGCGCCGCGCTGCGCGAGATGACCGGCATTCACGAGAACGTGACGGCCGTGCGTCAGGGATTTCGTTCCGACATCAAGGGCGAGGCGATCGTGCTGTGCCGAAGCGCGGGCGTCGCGCGGCTGATATCGCTGATGGATCGCACGTTCGGCGACGGCGCGTACGGCGGCATGGCGACCCAGGACGAACTCGTGTTCGACGTCGCCAACGTGCTGATGAGCGCATGCGTCGCGTCGATTCTCGACGAGCTCGGCCGCAAGCCCGTGTTCTTCCCGCCGGGGCTGCTCGGCACGAACGTGTCGTTCGACGACGTGTTCCAGCCGAACGCGCTCGCGTGGCGCGTGGCGCTGCTGCTCGAAGTGAACTTCGGGCTCGAGGATCGTGCGTTTCGCGCACATTTCGTGATGCTGATGGCCGAGGATTCGATCCGGCTGATAGGCGACGCGCTCGACGCGTTGCTGTCCGCGCTATGACCGCCGCCGCGTCGTTGAGCGACCTCGTGATCGAACGGGTGGGCTTCGGCCTGTTCGTGCTCGATCGCTCGATGACCGTGCTGATGTGGAACCGCTTCATGCAGGACCACAGCGGCATCGCGGCTGACGACGTGATCGGCCGCAACCTGTTCGACTGCTTTCCCGACCTGCCGCGCGCATGGCTCGAACGCAAGCTCGAGAGCGTGTTCCAGCTCGGCAGTTTCGCGTTCAGCTCGTGGGAGCAGCGGCCCTACCTGTTTCGCTTCGAGCACGACCGGCCGATCACGGGCGGCGTCGACTACATGCAGCAGGACTGCACGTTCATGCCGCTCACGCGCGGCCGCGAAGTCGAAGCCGTGTGCGTGACGATCTCGGACGTCACGCACGTGAGCGTGATGCAGCGCGAGCGCGAGGAGGCCGTCGCGATGCTGCGCGAGCACGCGAATCGCGACGGCCTCACCGGCATCGCGAACCGGCGTTTCTTCGAGGCGCGGCTCGGCGACGAGTTCGCGCGCTGGCAGCGCTACGGCGGCGACCTGTCGGTGCTGCTGTTCGATCTCGACCACTTCAAGACGATCAACGATCGGTTCGGGCATGCGGTCGGCGATGCGGTGTTGCGCGAGACGGCGCGCCGGGTCGCGTCGATCGTGCGCGTGCAGGACACGTTCGGCCGTTTCGGCGGCGAGGAATTCGCGCTGCTGCTGCCGTGTACCAATCTCGACGAGGCGATGCAGGTGGCCGACAAGGTGCGCGATGCGATCGGCAGCACGCCGGTCGACGCGGAAGGCGTCAGCGTGCCGGTGACGGCGAGCGTCGGCGCCGCCGCCGCGACGGCGGGCGCGCCCGCGAGCGACGCGCTCGTCAACGACGCCGACACCGCGCTCTATCGCGCGAAGCGGCTCGGGCGCGACCGCTCGATCGCGTACGCGTGAGCGTCGCGCCGCCGCTTCGCGCGGGCGGCGGTGGCTGCGGCGCTCAGCTTTTCGCGATGTCCGCCAGCACGCCGGCCAGCACGGCGGGCTGCGACATGAACGGCGAGTGGCTGCTGTCGAGCTGGTGCACGTGCGTCGGGTTGCCGGGCGCGAACGCGTCGGCCTCGTCGATGAAGCGCTGCTGCAGCGCGGGCAGGATCACGCGATCCTGCAGGCACTTGATGTAGTGACGGTCGATCGCGCCCCAGCGTGCGGCGGTCGTCGGGATCGCGGTCGCGAACGGCGCGGCCGGCACGTCGCAGGTCATCAGGTTCGCCACCGCGTCGAAGTCGGCCTGCGGCACGTCGTCGTACAGCGCGCGCTTGGCCAGCTCGCGATACGCGGCGTCGCCGCTGCGCGGATCGATCCGCAGCGCACCCGCGACGCGCGGGCTCGCGAGCATCAGCGGGCCGAGCAGCTCGCCCTTGTTTTCGGGCGCGCGCACGTAGTCGAGGCCCGGCACGCCGGACGCGGGCATGAACGCCGCGAGATAGACGACCTTCGCGATCTTCTCCGGCGCGCGCTCCGCGGCGGCCGTGATCGCAAGGCCGCCCATGCTGTGGCCGACCAGGACGACCTTGCCGTGTCCGAGCGCGTAAGCGTCGTCGACGGCCTGCATCACCTGCGACGCGTAGTCGTCGAGCGTCGTGTTCGCGACCGGCGACGGCTCGGCGCCGAACGCCTCCTTGTCGAGCGGCCGTTCGAGATAGGACGCGGGAAAGCGGGCATTGATGCCGTGCGCCGGCAGGTCGCGCGCGATCGACAGATAGCCGCGCGCGGCCAGTGCGGCCCCGACGTGCGCGTAGCACCACGCACCGTGCCACGCGCCGTGCACGAGCACGAAAACGGGATGGCCGGACTGCGGGGTGGCGGTTACGTTCGTCTCCATGGTGTCCGTATTTTTTTGAGAAGGACGTTCATCTTAGACGATGCCGCGCGCGTTCAAGCATCAACGCGCCGACCCGATGAAGCACGCATTCGTATCGGTTGTCACGATCGGGCCCTTTTGTCTCGTGCCGGCCACATTTCGTCCATATCTGATTTGATTTTGCGCGGAAGCGCGTTAATTTGACGCTTTGTTCCCGATTACGCCTCATGAACGTCGACTACCTCTTCTATCGGAAGCCGGACAAGCCCGGCCCCTATTCCCTCGACGACCTGGGCGACATTGCGCCGCCGATCGGCCCGAGCGACGCGGTGCGCGCGGGAATCGCGCGCGTATTCGAGCAGATCGACTGGCAGGAGTCGCCCGACGTGCCGGGCGCATGGTTCGGCACCGGCGGCCCGTCGTTCCAGTTCACGGCGGAATCCGACGGGCACGTGACGAGCTTCATGGGTTCGCGTCTCGAACGTCGCTCGATGCTTCAACTGACCCGGGAAATGGGGCTCATCGCGCTCGATCTGCAGCGCGACATCGTCTACGGCTGACGGGCGGCGCGACGCCGTTCGCCGCCGTCGCCGCGGCCGGCCCCGCCGGCCCGGCGCTGCCCCGGGCGGCCCGCCAGGCATGGCGCGTGTCCGCCATCGAACTTCAAAGATTGCTATACTTTCGCCCAATTCCGGCTTCCGGCCGGTAATTTGTGCCTGTCTGCGTCGATCGTTCGCATATCTCGCACGCATTTGACGCCCTGACCAACCCAGCCGGGCATGGCTTCTTCAATCGCCCCGCGTGGGTGTCTCCGTGGAGCTCGTCTTGGCCGTTTCCAATCTCGTCGTGGACGAACAAGAAACCGACGCCGCTGCCGTCACATCGGGCAGTTCTTTCTATTTGGCCATGCGTATCCTGCCGGCCGTGCAGCGCGACGCGATGTTCCAGGTCTACGCGTTCTGCCGCGCGGTCGACGACATCGCCGACAGCGACCTGCCGCGCGCCGAGCGCAACGCGGGCCTCGATCGCTGGCGCGCGGACATCGACGCATGCTTCGCCGGCCGGCCGCCGCGCCATCTGGTGGCGCTCGAGCGCGAGATTCGCGCATTCAACCTGCAGCGCGACGACTTCCACGCGATGATCGACGGGATGGCGATGGACGCCGCCGAAGACATCTGCGCGCCCGACGAGCCGACCCTCGACCTGTTCTGCGATCGCGTGGCGAGCGCGGCCGGCCGTCTGTCGGTGAGGATTTTCGGGATTCCGGAAGCGGAAGGGATCACGCTGTCGCACCACCTCGGCCGCGCGCTGCAACTGACCAACATCCTGCGCGACATCGACGACGACGCGGCGATCAACCGCTGCTACCTGCCGCGCGAGCTGCTCGCGCGCGAAGGCATCGCGATCACCGATCCGGCGACGATCGTGCGCGATCCGGCGCTGCCGCGCGTGTGCGCGACGCTCGTCGAGCGCGCAATCGAGCACTTCCGCCAGGCCGACGCGGTGATGGACACCTGCACGCGCGCGCAGGTGAAGGCGCCGCGCATCATGTCGGGCGCGTACCGCTGCATTCTCGACGCCGCGATCGCGCGCGGCTTCGCCGCGCCGCGCGCGCCGCTTCGCAAGCCGAAGGCGCGCATGCTGATGATCGCCGCGCGCTACGCGCTGTTCTGAGCCGATGCCCAGAACCGTCCACGTGATCGGTGCAGGACTCGCGGGCCTGTCGGCTGCCGTCGAGCTGCAACGCCGCGGGCGGCGCATCGTGCTGCACGACGCGCATGCGCACGCGGGCGGCCGCTGCCGCTCGTGGTTCGACGGGACGCTGAACACGACGCTCGACAGCGGGCTGCATCAGGTTTTCGCGGGGCAACCCGCCATGCAGCGCTATCTGCGCGCGATCGGCGCGGCCGATCAGCTCGCGGGGCCCGCGCTGCCTGAATTCGCGATGGTCGACGTCGCGTCGCAGCAGCGCTGGACGCTGCGCTTCGGCGACGGACGCTGGCCGTCGTGGCTGTTCGACGCGGCAGCGCGCGCGCCGGGGACGACACCGTTCGATTACCTCGTGCTCGCGTCGCTCGCGTTCGCGCGCACGGGCCGCTCACTCGCACAGACGATGCGATGCGACGGCGTGCTGTGGGAACGTTGGCTGAGGCCGTTTTTCCTCGGTGTGCTGAATGTCGAGCCGCGTCACGCGAGCGCCGAGCTCGCGCGCGCGGCGCTGTGCGGCACGTTCGCCGCGGGCGGCCCCGGCTGCCGTCCGCGCGTCGCGCGCCACGGGCTCGGCAGCGCCTTCGTCGAACCGGCGCTGCGGATGCTGCAGCATGGCGGCGCGCAGATCCGGCTGAACTCGCGGCTCGACGCGCTCGAATTCGGCGCGCACGGCAACGCGGTCGACGCGGTGGCGATCGGCGGCGAGCGCATCGATCTCGCGCCGGGCGACGCGGTCGTGCTGGCCGTGCCGCCCGAGGTCGCGCAGCCGCTCGTACCGGATCTGACCGCGCCCGACACGTTCGGCGCGGTCGTGACCGCCTATTTCGCGGTCGAGGCGCCGGCCGGCAGCCCGCTGCAGACGAGCGTCGTCAACGGCGTGGTCGACGCGGTGCGTACCGGTGGCGGCCCGCTCGCGGCGACGATCCGGGACGCGGGCCGCTGGCTCGACATGCCGCGCGACGTGCTCGCGCGGCGCATCTGGGAAGACGTCGCGCGCGTGAGCGGCGCGAACCCGGACACCCTTCCCGCGTGGCAGCTCGTCGTCGAGCCGCGCGCGGGTTTTGCGGCGGTGCCGTCGCAGGAAATGAAGCGTCCGGCCGTGCGAACGCGCTGGACCAATCTCGTGCTGGCGGGCGACTGGATTGCCACCGGCCTGCCCGCCACGATCGAGGGCGCGATCCGCTCCGGCCAGCTGGCCGCGGACGTGCTCCAGACACAGTAAGCAACAGAGCAACAGAGGGACCGATGAACGATCTCACCGATATAGCTACCCTGTCCGCCGGCACCACGCCGGCCGGGCTCGACGCGGCCGTTGCCGGCGCAACCGACGCGCTGCTGGCCGCACAGAAAGCGGACGGACACTGGGTCTACGAACTCGAGGCCGATTCGACGATTCCCGCCGAATACGTGCTGCTCGTCCACTATCTCGGCGAGACGCCGAACCTCGAGCTCGAACAGAAGATCGGCCGCTATCTGCGCCGCATCCAGCAGGCGGACGGCGGCTGGCCGCTGTTTACCGACGGCGCGCCGAACATCAGCGCGAGCGTGAAGGCGTACTTCGCACTGAAGGTGATCGGCGACGACGAAAACGCCGAGCACATGCAGCGCGCGCGCCGTGCGATCCACGCGATGGGCGGCGCGGAGATGTCGAACGTGTTCACGCGCATCCAGCTCGCGCTGTACGGTGCGATTCCGTGGCGCGCGGTGCCGATGATGCCGGTCGAGATCATGCTGCTGCCGCAGTGGTTCCCGTTCCATCTGTCGAAGGTGTCGTACTGGGCGCGGACGGTGATCGTGCCGCTGCTGGTGCTGAACGCGAAGCGCCCGCTCGCGAAGAATCCGCGCGGCGTGCGCATCGACGAGCTGTTCATCGACCCGCCCGTCAACGCCGGGCTGCTGCCGCGCCAGGGCCACCAGAGCCCCGGCTGGTTCGCGTTCTTCCGCGTGGTCGACCATGCGCTGCGCGCGGCCGACGGGCTGTTCCCGAGCTACACGCGCGAGCGCGCGATCCGTCAGGCCGTGTCGTTCGTCGACGAGCGCCTGAACGGCGAGGACGGCCTCGGTGCGATTTATCCGGCGATGGCCAACGCGGTGATGATGTACGACGTGCTCGGCTATGCGGAAGATCATCCGAATCGCGCGATCGCGCGCCAGTCGGTCGAGAAGCTGCTCGTCGTGCACGAGGACGAAGCGTATTGCCAGCCGTGCCTGTCGCCGGTGTGGGACACGTCGCTCGCCGCGCATGCGCTGCTCGAAACCGGCGACGCACGCGCCGAGGCGGCCGTGATGCGCGGCCTCGACTGGCTGCGCCCGCTGCAGATCCTCGACGTGCGCGGCGACTGGATCTCGCGCCGCCCGAACGTGCGGCCGGGCGGCTGGGCATTCCAGTACGCGAACGCGCATTACCCGGACGTCGACGACACGGCCGTGGTCGTGATGGCGATGGACCGGGCGCAGAAGCTCCGGCACACGGACACGTATCGCGAATCGATGGCGCGCGCGCGCGAATGGGTCGTCGGCATGCAGAGCAGCGACGGCGGCTGGGGCGCGTTCGAACCGGAAAACACGCAGTACTACCTGAACAACATCCCGTTCTCGGATCACGGCGCGCTGCTCGATCCGCCGACGGCCGACGTGTCGGGCCGCTGCCTGTCGATGCTGTCGCAGCTCGGCGAGACGCCGCTGAACAGCGAACCGGCCCGCCGCGCGCTCGACTACATGCTGAAGGAACAGGAGCCGGACGGCAGCTGGTACGGCCGCTGGGGGATGAACTACGTGTACGGCACGTGGACGGCCCTGTGCTCGCTGAACGCGGCCGGCCTGACGCCGGACGATCCGCGCATGAAGCGCGGCGCGCAGTGGCTGCTGTCGATCCAGAACAAGGACGGCGGCTGGGGCGAGGACGGCGACAGCTACAAGCTGAACTACCGCGGCTTCGAGCAGGCGCCGAGCACCGCGTCGCAGACGGCCTGGGCGCTGCTCGGCCTGATGGCGGCCGGCGAGGTGAACAACCCGGCCGTGGCACGCGGCGTCGACTACCTGATCGCCCGGCAGAACGACGAAGGCTTGTGGGACGAGACGCGTTTCACGGCGACCGGCTTCCCGCGCGTGTTCTACCTGCGCTATCACGGCTATCGCAAGTTCTTCCCGCTGTGGGCGCTCGCGCGCTATCGCAACCTGAAGCGCGCGAACGCCACGCGCGTGACGGTCGGGATCTGACGCGTGGCCGCGACGCAGCGCAACGGCACGTTGCCCGTCATCGCCGTCACGGGGATGGCGTTCGAGGCGCGCATCGCGCGCGGCCACGGGGTCGAGGCGGTGTTCGCCGCGCGGGCCGACCGGCTCGAACGTGCGCTGGCCGAAGCGACCGCACGCGGGTGCGCGGGCATCGTCAGCTTCGGCACGGCGGGCGGGCTCGCGCCCGATCTGGCGCCCGGCGCGCTCGTGATCGCGGACGCGGTCGACGGGCCGTTCGGCCGCGTGCGGACGGACACGGGCTGGAGCGCGCGGCTCGTCGCGGCGCTGCACGACACGCCGGTGTGGGCGCGCGTCACGCTCGGCACGATGGCGGCTGTCGGCGCGCCGGTGATCAGCGAGCAGGACAAGACGTCGCTGCATCATGCGAAGCGCGCGCTCGCGGTCGACATGGAGTCGCACATCGCGGCCGCGTTCGCGGCGGCGCGCGGCGTGCCGTTCGCGGTGTGCCGCGCGATCGTCGACCCGGCGTGGCGCACGCTGCCGCGCGCGGCGACGGCCGGCCTGCGCGACGACGGCAGCACGGCCATCCTGCCGATCCTGCGCGAACTGCTGAAGCAGCCGTCGCAGCTCGGCCCGCTGCTGCAGGTCGCCAGCGACGCGCGTGCGGCACGCACGACGCTGATCCAGGCGCGGCACGCGTTCGAGCGTGCGGGCGCATTGCGGATCGTCTGAGCGGCGTTCGCCGCTTCTCCCCTTTCCCTTTCTTTTTCGGGCACGCAAAAAAAAAGAGCGCTGCATGATGCAGCGCTCCGGGTCCTGCTCGCGGGTGCGGCGCCGCGTTACGGCGCGGCAGGACTGCTCGCGGGCAGCGTCGGCATTGCCGGTGCGATCGGCTCGCCGTTGGCGGCCGGCGCCGTCGTCGCACCGGCCGGTGCGGATGCCGGTGCGGCCACGGACGCCGCGGCTGGTGCGCTCGCGGGCGCCGCGCTGTCCGCACCCGGATCGTCGTACTGCGGCAAGCCCGGCGCGGCCGGCGCATTGTCCGGCGCGGCGCCCGATGCGCCGCCCGACTCGCCCGGATCCTCATAGTTCGGCAGCCCCGGCACGGCCGGCGTGGCCGCTGGCACCGCGCCCGATTCGCCCGGCTCGGTGTAGTTCGGCAGCGCGGCCGACGACGACTGGCCGTGATACGTCAGCGACTTGCGCTGCTGCAGGTAGGCATCGCGGACGAACGAATACGGATCGAGCGCCGCCTGCTTCAGCAGGTCGGTCGCGCCGAGCAGGTCCGAACGCGCGCTGATGAACTGCGCGATGTACATCGGGTTGCGCGCAGCCGGCTCGATGTAGTTCAGCAGGTTGAAGCGGACGTCCACCGCACGGCCGACGCCGTCGCGGAACGTGCTCGGCCCGAACACGGGCAGCACGAGATACGGGCCGGACGGCACGCCCCAGCGCGCCATCGTCAGCCCGAAATCCTGGTGGTGCTTCGGCAGCCCGGCCGGCGTCGCGATGTCGATCAGGCCGGCGACGCCGAACAGCGAGTTCATCGCCACGCGCATCAGATCCTGCGTCGCATCGGTAATGCGCAGCTGCAACAGGTTGTTCGCCATGTTGCCGAGATCGCCGAGGTTCGAGAAGAAGTTGCTGATCGCCGTGCGCATCGGCGTCGGCGTGATCTTCTGGTAGCCCTTCGCGATCGGCACGGCGATGTTCGTGTCGACCGTGTCGTTGAACTTGTACATCGCCCGGTTCATCGGCTCGAGCGGGTCGTTGGGGTTGCGGTTCGGGCCCGTCGCGCAGCCGCTCAGCACCGCGCTGGCAGCGACGGTCGCCGCAATGATTCGCACCTTATTCATTGATTCCTTGCGATTGGTTCTTGGCGCGTTTGACGCGCGGTTTGCCCATCAGGACGGGCTGAAACACCACGGCGCCGATCAGGGTGCAGGTCAGCGCGAGCGCGAGCAGCTTGCCCATGCTCGACGTACCCGGATGATGCGACAGCCACAGGCTGCCGAAGGCGGTCGCCGTCGTCGCGGCGCTGAACAGCACCGCGTGCGTGAGGCTCGAATGCAGCAGGCCCGTCTGGCCCGCGCGCCACGCCATCACGAAGTACACCTTGAACGCGACGCCGACGCCGAGCATCAGCGGCAGCGCGATGATGTTCGCGAAGTTGAGCGACATGCCGAGCACGACGCACATCTCGAGCGTCACGAGGCCCGACACGAGCAGCGGTATCAGCGTGCGCAGCACGTCGCCGAAACGGCGCAGCGTGATCCACAGCAGGATCGTGATCGAAATGATCGACCACAGCGCCGCGTGCAGGAACGCGTTGATGATCGTGTCGGCCGAGTGCAGGATCGAGATCGGGCCGCCGATCGCGCCCGGCTCCGCCGCCTTCACCGCCTTCGCGAAGCGGCGCAGCATCGTGTCGTCGTTCGGGTCGACGCCCGTGGGCACCTTCGGCGAAATCTGCACGAGCGCGTGGCCGTCCGGCGCGATCCAGTCGCGCACGAGCTGCATCGGCAGCGATTCGCGCGTGATGTCCTGCGGCTGCAGCAGCGTCGCGAGCTGGTTCAGCGCGATGCGCAGCGTGTCGGAGAACGCGCGCTCGGCGCGGTCGCGCGTCGCGCTGTCGGCGGCCGCGAGCTTCGCGAGCGAGCCCGACAGGTGCTGCGCGGCGGCGGCGCCCGGGCCCGGGTGATCTTCCGCTGCGTAGCTCAGCAGGTCCGACACGCGCTTGAGCGCGGCGACACGCTGCGCGTCCGTTGCCGGCGGCGCGGCCGGCTGCGTCAGCGCGGGCAGCAGGTCGCTCGCGGTCGCGGCGATCGCAGCGCGCTTGGCCGGCTGGTCCGGCGGGATGAAGGTCGACAGCGTCGTCGTGCGCCCCACTTCCGGCAGCGCATCGAGGCGCTGCGCGGCTGCGTCGGCATCGGTGAGCGACGGCGCGAGCAGCGTGACGTCGTTGACGGCCGCTTCGGGCGAATCCTTCAGCGCGAGCAGCGTCGCCATCGATTCGCTGTGCGGATCTTTCAGGTGCAGCGGGTTGAAGTCGAAGTGCAGGAAGGCGAGCAGCGGCAGCGCGCCGATTACGACCGCGAGCGTGCCGATCAGGATCGGCTTGCGATGGCGATCGAGGAAATCGTCGACGGGCGCGAGCCACGGAAAGCCCGGCGTCTTCGATTCGCCCGGCGGCGCGAACAGGCGCAGCAGCGCGGGCAGCAGCGTGAGCGTGGTCAGCAGGGCGACGAACATCCCGACGCCCGCGATCAGCCCGAGCTCCGACACGCCGCGATAGGCCGTGGGGATGAACGAGAAGAAGCTCGCCGCGACCGCCGCGGTGGCGAGTGCGAGCGGCATGCCCATCGAGTGCGCGGCGCCGATCAGCGCGTGATCGATGCGCGGGTCGCGGAAGCGCTCCTCGCGGTATTTCACGCCGTACTGGATCGAGAAGTCGACGCCGAGGCCGACGAACAGCACCATGAACGCGACCGAGATCATGTTCAGCGAGCCGACCATCGCGAGGCCGAGCGCGGCGGTCACGACGAGGCCGACGAACAGCGTGACGAGCACCGAGCCGATCATCCGCTTCGAGCGCAGCGCGAGCCACAGGATGCCGAGCACGACGAGCAGCGTGAGCGCGCCGTTGAGCGCCGCGCCGTCTTCCACCGACGCGAATTCGTCGTCGGCGAGCGGCTGTTCGCCGGTCAGGCGCACGACCGCGCCGTAGCGTTGCGCGAGGCCGAGCGATTTCGCGGTGTCGCGGATCACCTGGGTCGTTTCGGCGCCGGCCTTCAGCGCGCCGTAGTTGACCACCGGCTGCACGGTGACGAATGCGCGCGCCGGTTGCCGCGCGGCATCGCTGTCGACCAGCGCGCGCCACGAGAACGCGGCCGGCTTGCCGGCCAGCACGTCGTCGACCGTGGCCGCGCTGCGCGCGAGCAGCTTGGCCATCGCCGGCAGCTTCACCTGGCCGGTCAGCAGCGGCTGGCCGAGCGTGGTGGACAGCGTGGTTGCGAGGCCGGTCAGGCTCGGGTTCTTCGCGAGTTCGTTGACGAGCGGACGCGCGCTCGCGAGCTGCGACGTCGTGTCCGAGACTTCCTGCTGCGACAGGAACAGCAGCCCGTTGTGCTCGAAGAACGGACCGCCGCCCGGTTCGGCGACCTGACCGATGCGGCCGGCGTCGGCCTGCTTCTGCAGTGCGTCGGTGAGTGCGTGCGCGGCGGCCGCGGCGAACTCGGGCGCGGGCGCCTCGACTACCGCGAGGATCGTGCCGTTGCGTTGCGGGAACGCCTTGTCGACGGCCTGGCCGAGCGCGGCCCATTGCGGCTCGGCATCGACGAGCTTGCTGATGTCGGTATTGATCTTGAAGTGCTGCGCGACATAGACACCGCTGAAGGCGGCGATGATGAACGACAGCACGACGACCCAGACGGGCCGACGTACCGACCATGCAACGAGTCGGACGATGAGAGAGGTCACCATGTGGCGGTGCGGTGGGGCTGGAAAGGGCAAAGGAACGAGTATACCGGCGCAACGTGGCGTCGGTCGCGACGTTGGCGCGTGATGGGGCGGGAAGGATATTTGCTCCGCGGCGCGGGAATCGGTGCGGACGGGCCGGCGACGGGTATGGGGATATTTACATAAATCGGCCGGGATCGCGCCGCGGCGGCCCGTGTGACAAAAGGGGCTCAAAGGTAACAGTCGGTCACTGCACGACAGGCCGGCGCCGGGGCCGCTATACTTCGACCCACCGGCCGATGCAATCGATGCAATCGGCCGGCCGTTTTTTCTCATCAAGTGCGATATCCGTATGAAACGTCATCTGTTTGCTTTTGTCGCGGCGGCCGCCGTGTCGGTTTCCGCTTTCGCGCAGAGCGCGCCGGTCGACGTCGTCCGCAATGCGGTCGAAGGCACCGTCAACGCGATGAAGGCCGATCCGTCCGCGCGCGGCGGCGACATGACGAAGGTCACGCAAGTCGTCGAGCAGCGCTTCCTGCCGGCGACCAATTTCGAGCGCACGACCCGCATCGCCGTGGGCGATGCATGGAAACAGGCGACGCCGCAACAGCAGCAGGAGCTGTACAAGCAGTTCAAGCTGCTGATGACGCGTACCTATGCCGCGTCGCTCGCGCAGCTCGGCAGCCAGGACGCGAAGTTCTCGTTCAAGGCGGGCGGCGCGTCGGGCGCCGATGCGCTGGTGCAGTCGACGGTGGCGACGCCGGGCGACAGCCAGTCGGTCGGCTACCGGCTCGGCAAGGTCGGCAACGACTGGAAGATCTACGACATCGACATGTCGGGTGCGTGGCTGATCCAGGTCTACCAGGGGCAGTTCAAGAGCCAGCTCGCGTCGGGCGGCATCGACGGGCTGATCACGTATCTGCAGAAGCACAACTCGCGGACGAACTGATCGCCGTCGGGCGGTCCGCGGTTCATGCACGAAGGGCGCCCCGCGGCGCCCTTTTTCGTGTGCGGGTTCGCGGCCTGTCGGCCGCGCCGCGCGCTATGCGTCGATGCCGAGCATCCGCAGGCAGTCCGCGACGACGGCTTCGACGAACGTCGCGCGATCGGTGTCCGGCGCCGCGATGATGTGATCGGTCGCGCCGTGCACGCCCGCGTAGATCAGCAGCGCGGTGACCGTCGGATGCGCGAGCCGCCATGCGCCGGCCTGTGCGCCGCCTTCGAGAATCGCGCGCAGCTGTTCGACGATCGCGTTCCGGTCGGCATTCGTGCGATCGTGGTGGTGATGGTTCGCGTAGACGATGTCGTGCGTGCGGTAGGTCGCCGCGTACGTCTCGATGTTGGTGCGGATCCACGCGCGCAGACGGCCGAGCCAGTCGCCTTCCGCGCACGCGTCCACCGCTTGCTGCAGCCGCTCGAGGAACGATGCCGTATAGCGCTGCGCGAGCGCGGCCAGCATGTCGGACTTCGATTCGAAGTAGTGATAGAACGTCCCTTTCGCGACCTGTGCGTGCTCGACGATCTCGCTGATGGTCGTCGCGTCGACGCCTTGCGCGAGGAACAGCGTTTCGGCCGCGGCCATCAACTCGTCGAGGCGGACTTCCGCCGGCTTCGTGCGCGGCGTCTTGCCCGCCGGGGCATCGTCTTTTGTCGTCGTGGTCCTGGTACTGGTCCTGTCCGTCATCGCGTGGCTCAACGCCCGTTCATGCAAAGCCCGCAGTTTAGGGCAGCGGCTCGGGCGCAGCCAATTCAATCCATTGACCGACGGTCAGTCGAAATATAAGATGAGAATAATTCTCATCAATATGCCCGTTGCGGGCCGACCGCCATGCCTCGCTCTCGCCGCGCCGCCCTCGTCCTGGCTGCTTGCCTGGGGACGTTTCTTGCCACGCTCGACATCAGCATCGTCAACGTCGCGCTGCCGACGCTGCAGACCGCGCTCGACACCGACATCGGCGGCCTGCAGTGGGTCGTGAACGCGTATGCGCTGGCGCTATCGGCGTTCATGCTGTCGGCGGGGCCGCTCGGCGACCGCTACGGGCACAAGCGCGTGTGGCTCGGCAGCGTGGTCCTGTTCACGGCGGGGTCGGTGGTCTGTGCGTGCGCGAGCCGGCTCGAACCGTTGCTCGTCGGGCGCGCGATCCAGGGGCTTGCGGGCGCGTTGCTGATTCCCGGCGCGATGCCGATCCTCACGCATGCGTTTCCGGACGCACGCGAGCGGGCTCGCGTGATCGGCGGCTGGTCCGCGTTCAGCGCGCTCGCGCTGATCCTCGGGCCGCTGCTGGGCGGCCTGCTGGTCGAGCACGGCGGCTGGCAGAACATCTTCGTCGTCAACGTGCCGATCGGCATCGGCGCGGTGCTGCTCGGCGCGTGGGGCATCCCGGAGCGCAGGCACCCCGAGCATGCGGTGTTCGATCCGCTCGGACAGGCGCTGAGCGTGATCTGGCTCGGCCTGCTGACCTACGGGCTGATCGGCATCGGCGAGGCCGGCGTGTCGCACACGAAGGTGCTCGCGCCGCTCGCGGGCGCGGCGCTGGCGTTCGTCGCGTTCGTTCGCGTCGAAATGCGTGTCGCGCGGCCGCTGCTGCCCGTGTGGCTGTTTCACGATCGGCGGCTGGTGCGGGCCAATCTCGCCTCGTTCGTGCTCGGCTTTTCCGGGTACAGCAGCCTGTTTTTTCTGTCGCTGTTCCTGCAGCAGGCGCAGGGGCGCGGGCCGGCCGAAGCCGGCTGGCAACTCATGCCGCAGTTCGTGATGACGGCGATCACGTCGATGCTGTTCGGGCGGATCGCGGCGCGCGTGCCGCTGCATCGGCTGATGGTGGCCGGATATGGGTTGACCGGAATCGTGCTTGCGGCGATGGCCGGGTTGGGTGCGGGCACGCCTTACGTGCCGGTCGGCTTCGCGCTGGCGCTGCTTGGCATCGGCATGGGGCTCGCGGTGCCGGCAACGGGGATGGCCGTGATGGATCTTGCGCCGGCCGAGCGCGCGGGCATGGCTTCGGCGACGATGAATGCGCTGCGGCAGACCGGGATGAGCATGGGGATTGCGGTGCTCGGCAGCCTGATGAGCGTCGGCGCGGTGCACCGGATGATGGCGGCGATGCAGGCGGCCGGTCATGCCGAAGCCGGTACGCTGGCGCGGCAGGCGGTGATGGAGCATGTGTTTGCGGCGGGGCGCACGGAAATGCTCGGCGCATATCGGGACGCGATGTCGCACGGGTTCTCGATCGCGACGGGATGTTCCGGGATCCTCAGCATTGCGATTGCGGCGATGTTGGTGCTGCGGCGTCAAGATAGGCGAAAGCGGAGCGTTGCGTCGGTGTCGTGCGTGTCGCCCTCGCGATCGGAATGACCGTGACC
This sequence comes from Burkholderia sp. IDO3, assembly GCF_003366075.1. NCBI lineage: Bacteria > Pseudomonadati > Pseudomonadota > Betaproteobacteria > Burkholderiales > Burkholderiaceae > Burkholderia > Burkholderia sp. IDO3. The sequence goes on along the minus strand of NZ_CP028962.1, from coordinate 12,209 downwards.
GATCAACTTCTCATGCGCGTCACGATGATCGCGGCGATCGCTGCGCCGATGGCAGTCAGCACACTCCATCCGACGAAAAACAGATTCGCGATCTCGGGATTTGTATCGAAAAGGCTTCCCTCGCCACGCAGGACGAAAGCACCGTAAACGTAGAGCGCTCCCCAGCAGATCATTGTCGCGAGCGCTCCACCGACAAGTGCGCCTGCTACTACAGTCACGAGTTTCATTTGACGGGAAAAAACAAGATGGTTTTCGAGTTTCGGAAATCCGACCAGATGCCCGGGATGACTATATTCCATGAAATTCGCACGCCTGATCCGAAGCCGGTAAGTTTGCTTCCGTTCCAGAGGTCGACGTGACCGCCGCTCAAGTTGTCTGCGGAATCGCCGTCCTGTAGCCAATAGCCGTCAAAGAATATGATTCCGGTCCGACCGGATATCTTGCTCGCCCAATTCGGGCCCGTGATGTTCTCGGGCGCCAGCACGCCCGCGATGGGCCGCAGTTTCAACCACTCGGCGAATTCGTATGCACGTGTGGCGGTCGGCTTACCGTCTAGCAGAAGCCGACCCAGGGTTGGTTTGCCCGGCATCGGGCGAACCCGTTTTTGCGAAAACGACTTCATTTCGATACCGACCCGGTGCAGGGTCGCACTCATCCGGATTGCGCACTGGTTCTTGTACTGTCCGCTGGGATCGTCGTACGGGTTTCCGTGAGCGTAGTTGTTCCATAGCTCGGAAAACGTCATGGACTTCAGCTCGACGTCCTTGTGCGAGTTTTGAACAGCGGTCGTCGTGACGACGGTTTTTCCGTTTGGCATTACTCGTCTCCGCTCAGTCGTGCGAGCGCTTCGTCGCCCCAATAGACCGCGTACGTATCCTCGTTGCTCGTATGGATACGCGGCAGATACCCGGTGGCATCGAGTCGGCCCGAGTGAACGCGCCCGTCCGATGTCTCGATGATGTAGGGATAGTCCGGCGATGCGCCGTTTCCAACGGCGCGAACGCATTCGTCGTAGACGCCCGCGGCTATCGCCGTGATATTGCCTTCGCGCTTCATTTCCGAGGAAACGCTACCTTCCGTCTCCGCCTCGTCATCGCACCATGAGTTGCCGGAGAGAAGCGCGACGATGCGTGGCGGTGTCGCGCATCGGCATAAAACGATGTCGCCGTCGGCTGCCGTTTCGCCCATGAATTCGATGCGCTTCGGCCCGCCGGCCTTGGTGATCTGACCGGGGCTTTCACACGCTTCGCAGAATGCGAGCCCGCCGATCAGCGCAACTTGATATCCGGCATCGCCGAACGTGAATTTCGGCCCTGCATAGGCAAGAATGTGTCCCCCGGTTTCCAACTCGTCGCCGACAACGGCGATGCGGCGCATCATGATTTCGCTCCTCGGTCGAGATCACCGATACCTGCGGTGATGCCGGTTTCCGCATAACGGGTTCATGTCAGCGTCATGCGAATCACGAGCACAGTGCTCGTTTCGGCAAGCGAAAGGATTTCATGTCCCTCGGGGCGAGGTCGATTGGACAAGTATGAAAACTGGGAGATGAATTGCGCGGGGCGCGCACGACCCGGACGCCGCCCTACCGCCGCCGATGCTCGACCGCGAACTTGATCAGCTCCGCCTGCCCTTCGATCTCGAGCTTGCGCTTCAGGTTGAGCCGGTGCGTCTCGACCGTGCGCACCGACAGCCCCGTCTGCTGCGCGATCTGCTTGCTCGACAATCCCTCGGCCAGCGCGTCGAGGATGTCGCGTTCGCGCGGCGTCAGCCGGTCGAGCGGCGACGCGGCCGCGCTCGCCTGGATCATCCGCACGGCGAGCCCTTCGCTGAAGAACGTCTGTCCGGCCAGCACCGCGCCGATCGCGCGCACGATCTCGCTCGCGGGCGAATCCTTCAGCAGGTAGCCGCTCGCGCCGGCGCGCACGGCCTGCGTCACGTATTCGATGTTGTCGTGCATCGACAGCATCAGCACGCGAATTCCGGGAAAGCGCTCGTGAAACACGCCGGCGAGCGTGATGCCGTTCATGCCGTTCATCCCGACGTCCATCAGCGCGAGATCGGGTTCGAGCGACGCGGCGAGCGCGAGCGCTTCGTCGGCGTTGCCGGCCTCGCCGACCACGGACAGATCGGCCGCTTCGAGCCGCATCCGCAAGCCGTCGCGCACCAGCGGGTGGTCGTCGACGAGCAGCAGGCGGGCGGCGGGCCGGGCGGTGTCGGGGGCGCTCATGGGCAAAGGTCTCCGGTGATGGGCGCGTCGTCAGGCGGCACGCAGCGGCACGCGCGCGGCCACGACGGTGTGGCCGACCTGCGACGTGATCGTCAGCATGCCGCCGAGCGCATCGAGGCGCTCGCGCATGTTGCGCAGGCCGATGCCGCGGCGCGCATCGGTCTGCGACCGTTCGGCGTCGAAGCCGCAGCCGTTGTCGGCGATGGTCAGCATGACGGAATGCGCGCCGACGTCGAGCGCGACGGCCGCGCGCGACGCCTGCGCATGATGCACGATATTGCTGAGCGCTTCCTGCGCGATCCGGAACAGCGCCGTATTGACGGCGGCGGGCAACGGCCGCGCGCCGCTGTGCGCAACCTGCGTATAGCCGATGTCGATCCCGCTTTCGGCGCCGAGCTCGCGCACGAGCTGTTCGAGCGCGGCGGCGAGGCCGAGATCGTCGAGCATCGCCGGACGCAGCGCATGCGAGATGCGCCGCACTTCGCGCAGCGTGTCGCCGAGCCGCCCGACACCCGACGCGAGCGCCTGCTCGGCTTCGGGCATGCGCGTCGCGCCGCGCTCGAAGCGCGCGAGCGCGGATTCGAGCATCAGCTTCGCGGACACCATCATCTGGCTGATCCCGTCATGCAGCTCGCGCGACAGCCGCTCGCGCTCCTGCTCCTGCGATTCGACGACGCGCTGCGCGAGCTGCTTGAGCTTCGCATCGGCGCTGCGCGACTCGCTGACGTTGAGCACCAGCGCGCACACCGCGATCGCCGCGGCGCCGGTCAGCGCGATCGCGGTGAGCCAGCTCATCGTGCGCTCGATGTTCGCGGACGCGCGCGCGTCGATGCGCTGCAGCGCGGTGTCGACGTCGTCGAGATAGATGCCGGTGCCGACCATCCAGCCCCAGCGTTCGAGCGCGACGACGTAGCCGAGCTTCGGCGCGGCCTTGCCCGTGGACGGCCGCTGCCACGTGTAGCGCACGAAGCCGCCGCCGTGCGATGCGGCGCCGATCAGCTGCTGGATCGTCAGCGCGCCCCGCGGGTCGCGCATCGACCAGAAGTTGTGACCGACGCGCTCGGGCTCGCGCGGATGCATCAGCGAATTGCCGTGCAGGTCGTACACGAAGAAATAGCCGTCGGGGCCGAAATCCATCTTTTGCAGCATCGCGAGCGCCTGGGTGCGCAGCATTCCGTCGTCGCGCGCGTTGCGGCCGCTCGCGTCGTAGAGCGGCATGATCGCACTGGTCGCGAGCTCGACGTAATGCTTGAGCTCGACTTCCTTGCTCGACAGGTACGCGGCCTGAATCGTCGCGTGCTGCGTGCGCGCGAGCGACGTCGCCTGCTGGCGCACGCCGAAGCCGATGCCGGCGATCGCGAGCAGGAACGGCACGATGGCCAGAAGGAAGATCTTTGCCTTGAGTCTCATGGTGGTGTGGCGGGCGCGGTCCGGCGGGCGCGCGCCGCGCGAGGGGCGCGGCGAGCCGACATTGTCGGCGATTTCGCGTGCGGACGGCGGCGGCCCGCGCGGGAGGTCGACCGGCGTCAGGCCCGGCGCGGCTCGGGTTCGGTGCCCGCGGCGTTCTGTACGACGATCTGGTTGCGTCCGCGCGCCTTCGCGCGGTACAGCGCGTCGTCGGCGAGCTTCAGCGCGGCCTGGATGCTGTCGTCGCGTTCGGGATAGCAGGTCGTCACGCCGATGCTCGCGGTCAGGCAGCCGGACGTGTCCGCATCGTGCCGGATGCCGAGATCGAGAATGCCCGTGCGGATCGTCTCGGCGATCGACACGGCACCGTTCGTGTCGACGTCGGGCAGCACCACGACGAATTCCTCGCCGCCGTAGCGGGCCGCGTAGTCGGCCGGCCGGCGCAGGCACCCGGCGATGCAGCGGCCGACCGCCGACAGCGCGTCGTCGCCGGCCTGGTGGCCCTGCGTGTCGTTGTAGCGCTTGAAGTGATCGACGTCGACGAACAGCAGCGACAGCGCGTGCTGCGAGCGCGCGGCGCGGCGCCATTCGCGCGCGAGCGTGACGTCGAGCATCCGGCGGTTGTCGAGCCCGGTCAGGCCGTCGGTGCGCGCGAGCGCCTGCAGCTCGGTTTCCGCGCGGTGACGCTTGCGCAACTGCACGTCGAGCAGCAGCGACAGGCCGACGAAGCCGAGCGCGAGCACGGCCATCGCGGAGCCGATCGGAATGGCACGGTCGTACCAGGCGGCGAAGATGTCGGCTTCCGAGCGCGCGACCATGATGATCAGCGGCAGGTGATCGAGGTGCCGGAACACGTACAGGCGCTGCACGCCGTCGATCGACGCGGTATCGAGGAAACTGCCCTCGTTGGCGGTCATGAACTGCCGGAACGTGCTGGCGCGCTTGATGTCGCGGCCGACGATCGTCGGGTCGTACGGCTGGCGCGCGAGCATCAGGCCATCCGTATTGATCAGCGCGACGGAGCCGCGATCGCCGAGGGCCAGGCGCGAGAACAGGTTCTGGAAATACTCGAGCCGGATCGATATGACGGCGACGCCGCCGAACGACCCGTCGGGCCGCGTGATCCGGCGGCTGAGCGCGATGCTCGGCGAGCCGTCGCGCAGCCGCGAATGATACGGATCGCTGACGTACAGGCCAACGTCCGGGTGGTCGCGGTGCATGGCGAAGTACGGCTCGTTGGCGAAGTTGGCCTTGCGCGGCACGTCGCTCTTGCCGTCGACCGAGATGTCGCCCTTCGCGTTCAGCACGTAGATGCCGCCGAGATATTTGGCCGTCGTCGCACGGTCGAACAGCACCTGGCGGCGCATCGCCATCGGCAGGCGGACGATCTCGGGGTCGTTCTCGCCTTCGACGACCGCGTCCAGCGACAGCGAATAGAGCTCGATGTTGCGCTCGATGTCCCACGACGCCATCAGCGCGATGTTCTGCTGCGTGGTGCGCGCGCGGTCGAGGGCGTCGATGCGGCCCTCGTACAGCACGATGCAGCACAGCAGCAGGAGCAGCAGCGCGATCAGCAACCCGGTATAGAAGATCAGGTGCGGCAGCAGGAGCCGGCGCAGCCGGGCGGCGGTACGGCCTGACAGGCCGGATTCGCCAGGCATTGCGTAGTCGGTTTCTGCCATGGTCCGAGGATCGAGTGGCATCGCCGCCGGGCGGCGGGCCGATGCGATTGTTCGTATGATTCGCTGGCGGCGATCCGGTACGCGGCGCCCCGTGCGGATTTCTCCCGACCGGCCGGGAAAGCGGGCGTCGATTATCGGTAATTGCGGGCCGGATAAACCGCTAAATCATTTATTCACTGGCACGATCTGCCGCGATTCGACAATCCGACGAACCGGGCGGCGCGAATGGGTCCGAGTATAGCGCGCGTATTCGCGCGCGCGGAAAATGTCGCGACTCGTTGATCCGGATCAAATTATCGCGCTGACCGATACTTGCGGATAACCCGCAAAGCGTTGCAGTGCAAGGGTCGGCGCCATTGCGGGCATGGCGCGCGCGGCTTGCGCCGATTTTCACGCTTTAACTTCAGATGAACCCGGACGGCGAAGTCGTGCGATACGTACCGATTATCCGTTTCAGCGATTGCATGAACCGGATATGAAAAACGGGCGGCCGTGATGGCCGCCCGTTTCGCGAAGCGCGCATGCGCGAAACCCCGCGTGCGCGGGCTTAACCGCCGTGCTGTTGCGCCTTGAACGCGAGCCGGAACTGATGCAGGAGCGGCTCGGTGTAGCCGCTCGGCTGCGACGTGCCCTGCAGCGCCAGCGCGCACGCGGCCTTGAACGCGGTCGACTGGTCGTAGCCGGGCGCCATCGGGCGGTAGTTCGGATCGCCCGCGTTCTGCTGGTCGACGACGCGCGCCATCCGCTTGAACACGTCGAGCACGAATGCCTCGGTGATCACGCCGTGACGCAGCCAGTTCGCGATGTGCTGGCTGGAGATGCGCAGCGTCGCGCGGTCTTCCATCAGGCCGACGTCATGGATGTCGGGCACCTTCGAGCAGCCGACGCCCTGTTCGACCCAGCGCACGACGTAGCCGAGGATGCCCTGCGCGTTGTTCTCGACTTCGCTCAGGATCTCGCTCTCGCTCCATGCGGCGCGCTCGACGACCGGCACGGTCAGCAACCCTTCGAGCAGCGCGTCGCGCTCGCTCGCGTACGGCGTCTTTTCGAGTGCCTGCTGGACGGCCTGCACGTCGACCAGGTGGTAGTGCAGCGCGTGCAGCGTGGCGGCGGTCGGCGACGGCACCCATGCGGTGTTCGCGCCGGCGCGCGGATGCGCGATCTTCTGTTCGAGCATCGCGTGCATCAGGTCCGGCATCGCCCACATGCCCTTGCCGATCTGCGCGCGGCCGCGCAGGCCGGCCGACAGGCCTGCCAGCACGTTGTTGCGCTCGTACGACTGGATCCACGCCGACGACTTCATGTCGCCCTTGCGGATCATCGGGCCGGCTTCCATCGCGGTGTGCATCTCGTCGCCGGTGCGGTCGAGGAAGCCGGTGTTGATGAACGCGACCCGCGCGGCGGCCGCGGCGATACACGCGGCGAGGTTCACGCTGGTGCGGCGCTCCTCGTCCATGATGCCCATCTTCAGCGTGTTGCGCGGCAGGTTGTACAGATCCTCGATGCGCGCGAACAGCGTATCGGCGAACGCGACTTCGACCGGGCCGTGCATCTTCGGCTTCACGATGTAGATCGAGCCCGTGCGCGAGTTGCGCTTGGCCTTCAGGTCGTGCAGCGCGCACAGCGTGGTGACGACGCCGTCGAGGATCCCTTCCGGAATCTCGTTGCCGTCGCGGTCGAGCACCGCGCCGATCGTCATCAGGTGGCCGACGTTGCGCACGAACAGCAGCGAGCGGCCGTGCAGCGACAGCGTGCCGCCGGCCGGCGCGGTGTATTCGCGATCGGCGTTCAGGCGGCGCGTGAAGGTCTTGCCGCCCTTCGCGACTTCCTCGACGAGCGTGCCCTGCATCAGGCCGAGCCAGTTGCGGTAGAGCTGGACCTTGTCGTCGGCGTCGACGGCCGCGACGGAATCCTCGCAGTCGATGATCGTGCTGACCGCGGCTTCGAGCACGACGTCCTTCACGTTCGCGAGATCGGCGCGGCCGATGGGGGTCGATGCGTCGACCTGGATCTCGAGGTGCAGGCCGTTGTGTTTCAGCAGGATCGCGGACGGTGCATCGGCCGCGCCCTGGTAGCCGACGAACTGCGCCGGCTGCGCGAGGTGCGTGACGCCCTTGCCCGTTTCGACGGCGAGCTGACCGTCCTGCACGCGATAGCGCAGCGCGTCGCGGTGCGAGCCGCTCGCGAGCGGCGCCGCGTTGTCGAGCACGTTGCGCGCGTAGTCGATCACGCGCTGGCCGCGCGTCGGGTTGTAGGCCGACGTGCGTTCGGCGCCGCCGTCTTCGGGCAGCGCATCGGTGCCGTACAGCGCGTCGTACAGGCTGCCCCAGCGGGCGTTCGCGGCGTTCAGCGCATAGCGCGCGTTCGACAGCGGCACGACGAGCTGCGGGCCGGCTTGCGTGGCGATCTCGCTGTCGACGTTCGCGGTGGCTGCCGCGACGTTCGACGGGGCCGGCACGAGGTAGCCGATCTGTTCGAGGAACGCGCGATACGCGGCATGGTCGCGCACCGGGCCTGGGTGCGCGCGATGCCACGCGTCGAGTTCCTGTTGCAGGCGGTCGCGTTCCGCGAGCAGTTCGCGGTTGCGCGGCGCCAGGTCGTGCACCAGGGCCGAAAAACCGCTCCAGAACGCGGCCTTGTCGATGCCGGTGCCCGGCAGTACTTCGTTTTCAATGAACTGGCTCAGCGCTGGCGCGACTTGCAGTCCTGCTTGGTCGATCATCGTGATTCCTCCCGGGGAAAAATGCGCGCGCGTGGCCTGGCTGGTTATCCCGCGACGCTTTGTGTGCCGGCGCGGGCGATCTGCGCGTCCTGCTCGGACTTTACGCCAGACACACCGATCGCGCCCGCCATGCGGCCGTCCACCGTGACCGGCACGCCGCCTTCGAGCAACCCCGTCAGCGGCACGCTCAGAAACGCCGTGCGGCCACCGTTGATCATATCCTCATACGCCTTCGTCTCGCGACGGCCGAGCGCCGCCGCGCGCGCCTTGTCCTGCGCGATGACCGTGCTGGCGGCCGACGCGCCGTCCAGGCGCGCGAACGCGAGCAGGTGGCCGCCGTCGTCGACGATGGCGATCGACACGGCCCAGCCGTTGCGCTCGGCCTCCGCGCGGGCCGCGGCGAGCATGCGTTCGACGTCGGCGAGTTCGAGTTCGGGTTTCGTTTTCATGGAAGTCCTCCGGAATCAGCGGTCAGTTGACGAGTCGGTTGTCGACGAGCTCGATCCAGTGGCGCACGGACGTGCGGCCCGCGCCGTTCAGGTGAGTCTGGCAGCCGATATTGGCCGTGACAATCAGGTCCGGCCGTGCGGCTTCGAGCGCGTCGAGCTTGTTGTCGCGCAGTTTCGTCGCGAGTTCGGGTTGCGTGAGCGAATAGGTGCCGGCCGAGCCGCAGCACAGATGGCCGTCGGCGACATGCGTCAGATCGAAGCCGAGCCGCGTCAGGATGTGCTCCACCGCGTCGCCGAGCCGCTGCGCGTGCTGCAGCGTGCACGGGCAATGGACCGCGACGCGGCGCGGCGCGGCATCGGCCAGCGCGTCGAGCGGTTCGGCCGCGATCACTTCCGCGAGATCGCGTGCGAGCGCGCTGACGCGCCGCGCCTTGTCCGCGTAGACGGGGTCGGAGCGCAGCAGGTCGCCGTATTCCTTCACGAACGCGCCGCAGCCGCTCGCCGTCAGCACGATCGCTTCCGCGCCCGCCTCGATCGCGGGCCACCACGCGTCGATGTTGCGGCGTGCGCGGGCCAGGCCGGCGTCCTGGGCGTTCAGGTGATATTCGGTCGCGCCGCAGCAGCCGGCTTCGCGCGCCGGCGTGACGCTGATGCCGAGCCGGTCGAGCACGCGCGCGGCGGCCGCGTTGGTATTCGGCGACAGCGAAGGCTGCACGCAGCCTTCCAGCATCAGCACGCGCCGCGCATGACGTACCGGCGGGCGCGGCGTGGCGGCGGGCACGGCGGCCGGGATCTTGTCCTGCAGCGTGCCCGGCAGCAGCGGGCGCAGCGCGCGGCCGGCCTTCAGCAGCGCGGCGAAGGTGACCGGCCTCGGCACGACGTGACGCAGGCCCGCGCGCAGCAGGCGTTCGCGCGCCGGGCGGCGTGCGCGCTTCTCCGCTTCCGCGCGGCCGATGTCGAGCAGCGTGTGATAGCGCACGCCGGACGGGCACGTCGTTTCGCAGTTGCGGCAGGTCAGGCAGCGGTCGAGGTGCTGCTGCGTGCGTTCGCCGCACGGCTCGCCTTCGAGCATCTGCTTGATCAGGTAGATGCGCCCGCGCGGCCCGTCGAGCTCGTTGCCGAGCACCTGGTAGGTCGGGCAGGTCGCATTGCAGAAGCCGCAGTGCACGCATGCGCGCAGGATCGCTTCCGCTTCGTCGGCCCGGTCGAGGGCCTTGCTTGCTTCGCTGAGATTGGTTTGCATCGGCGGTTCGGAATCGGGTGGCGTCAGACGTCCGCGTACAGGCGGCCGGGATTGAAAATCGCATGCGGGTCGAGCTGGGCCTTCAACTGCCGATGCACGCGCAACAGCGCGGCCGGCAGCGGCTGGAACGGCTCGGGCGTGACGCCCGGCGTGAAGCAGGTCGCGTGGCCGCCCCACTGCGCGGCGAACCGCTGCACGTCGGCCGGCGCGGCATCGCTCTTCAGCCAGCGCTGCGCGCCGCCCCAGTCGACCAGCCGCGCGCCGGGCAGCGCGTCGAGCGGCGCGGCGGCCGGCACCGACACGCGCCACAGCGGGCGCGGATCGTCGAAGAACGGCAGCGACAGGTCGCGCAGCCGCGCCCAGAACCCGTCGTCGCGATCGTCCATCCGCTCGCCGCCGATCGTGTCGCGCGCGGCTTTCACCGAGCCCTCGCCGCCTTCGATCCGCACGCGCAGCACGCCGTCCGCATGGCAGGCGCCGGCCAGCGGCAGCCCCGCGCGCCGCCATCCGGCGACGCGTTGCACCGCTTCGGCCGCGCTGAGCGGCAACGCGAGATCGCCGGTCGAGCGCGGCTTCGGCAGCACCTTCAGCGACACCTCGGTCACGACGCCGAGACAGCCGAAACTGCCGGCGAGCAGCCGCGACACGTCGTAGCCCGCAACGTTCTTCATCACTTCGCCGCCGAAGCGCAGGTGTTTCGCGTGGCCGGTGATCACGCGGCAACCGAGCACGAAATCGCGCACCGCGCCCGCCCACGGGCGGCGCGGCCCGGACAGCCCGGCCGCGAACATCCCGCCGACGCTCGCCGCGCCGCCGAACGACGGCGGCTCGCACGGCAGCATCTGGCCGGCCGCGTCGAGCATCGCTTCGAGCTCGGCGAGCGGCGTGCCCGCGCGGGCGGTGATGACGAGTTCGGTCGGGTCGTACGCGACGATGCCGCGGTGCGTGCGCACGTCGAGCGCGCGGCCTTCGACGGCGCGGCCGACGAACGCCTTCGTGCCCGCGCCGCGGATGTGCAGCGGCTGGCGAGCGTGGATCGCGGCGTCGACCTGTGCGATGAGCGCCGCGCTGTCGTCGATCGATTCGGGTTCGCGTTCGCGTCGCATCAGAAGCGCTCCAGTTCGGGAAACGGCAGCTTGCCGTGATGGACGTGCATCGCGCCGAATTCGGCGCAGCGATGCAGCGTCGGGATGTTCTTGCCGGGATTGAGCAGGCGCTGCGGATCGAACGCGGCCTTCACCGCGTGGAAGAACGTGATTTCGTCGGCGTTGAACTGCACGCACATCTGGTTGATCTTCTCGCGCCCGACGCCGTGTTCGCCGGTGATGCTGCCGCCCACCGCGACGCACAGCTCGAGGATCTTGCCGCCGAGCGTTTCCGCGCGGTCGAGCTCGCCGGGACGGTTCGCATCGAACAGGATCAGCGGGTGCATGTTGCCGTCGCCCGCGTGGAACACGTTCGCGACCGGCAGCGCGTATTCGGCCGACAGCGCCGCGATGCCTTCGAGCACGCGCGGCAGCTCGCGGCGGGGGATCGTGCCGTCCATGCAGTAGTAGTCGGGCGACATGCGGCCGACCGCCGGGAACGCGTTCTTGCGGCCGGCCCAGAAGCGCTGGCGCTCGGCTTCGTCGCGCGCGACGCGGATCTCCGACGCGCCGGCGTCGCGCAGCAGCGCGGCGACGCGTTCGGCGTCTTCTTCGACATCGGCCGCCGCGCCGTCGAGCTCGCACAGCAGGATCGCCTGCGCGTCGACGGGGTAGCCCGCGTGGATGAAATCCTCGGCCGCGCGGATCGCGAGGTTGTCCATCATCTCGAGCCCGCCGGGAATCACGCCCGCGCCGATGATGCGCGCGACCGCCGCGCCCGCTTCGGCGACGTCGTCGAAGCTCGCCATCAGCACCTTCACGCTCGGCGGCTTCGGCAGCAGCTTCACGGTCACTTCCGTGACGATGCCGAGCATCCCTTCGGAGCCGGTGAACAGCGCGAGCAGGTCGAAGCCCGGTGCGTCGAGCGCGTCGGCGCCGAGCGTCAGCGTATCGCCGTCGATCGTCACGATCTCGACCTTCAGGATGTTGTGCACCGTGAGCCCGTATTTCAGGCAATGCACGCCGCCCGCGTTTTCGGCGACGTTGCCGCCGATCGAGCACGCGATCTGCGACGACGGATCGGGTGCGTAGTAGAGGCCGTACGGCGCGGCCGCCTGCGAGATCGCGAGGTTGCGCACGCCGGGCTGCACGCGCGCGATGCCGGCATCGGCGTCGATGTCGAGAATCCGGTTGAACTTCGCCATCACGAGCAGGATGCCTTTTTCGAGCGGCATCGCGCCGCCCGACAGCCCGGTGCCCGCGCCGCGCGCGACGACCGGCACGCCGTGCGCGGCCGCGACGCGCAGCACCGCGCGCACCTGCTCGACCGTGTCGGGCAGCACGACCGCGAGCGGCACCGTGCGGTACGCGGCGAGGCCGTCGCATTCGAA